>JADKEK010000004.1 GCA_016718035.1 Bacteroidota bacterium
GAAATCAATTCACAAATGGATACCTTTTGAATCAACATCGTCAGCGTTGTCGAACCAAAATAAGAACATAATTTGAAATCAATTCACAACGGATCATATCATTTCTCCATCGGTTTGTTGTCGAACCAAAAATAAGAACATAATTTGAAATCAATTCACAACATTCCGTGACGTTTGGCAATGAACAAGCATCGTTGTCGAACCAAAAATAAGAACATAATTTGAAATCAATTCACAACTAACTATATTTTATTATTTCGCCTTATCAAGTTGTCGAACCAAAAATAAGAACATAATTTGAAATCAATTCACAACCCAGAGGCAGTGCATATTCAAAGAAAATGCCGTTGTCGAACCAAAAATAAGAACATAATTTGAAATCAATTCACAACACGATACGATTTCTTATATCGTCAGGCTTTGTTGTCGAACCAAAAATAAGAACATAATTTGAAATCAATTCACAACATGGATCAACTATAAGTGAACCATCAGCATGTTGTCGAACCAAAAATAAGAACATAATTTGAAATCAATTCACAACATAAAACCACCAAGAAAACTGAACAAAAACGTTGTCGAACCAAAAATAAGAACATAATTTGAAATCAATTCACAACACTTGCAGCATGATAAACGGAAATGAATATGTTGTCGAACCAAAAATAAGAACATAATTTGAAATCAATTCACAACTGGCACTTTTTGGCCAGCAATCAATGCCAGGTTGTCGAACCAAAAATAAGAACATAATTTGAAATCAATTCACAACAGAGAAACCAATGCCTACAAAAATGAAGGTGTTGTCGAACCAAAAATAAGAACATAATTTGAAATCAATTCACAACAGCCTGGTAAGGATTACGGGCAAAAGAAAAGTTGTCGAACCAAAAATAAGAACATAATTTGAAATCAATTCACAACAGTTTATGGCAAACAAAACAGAAACAAAAAGTTGTCGAACCAAAAATAAGAACATAATTTGAAATCAATTCACAACCATTCAAAGCTAGGTCGTTAATCCTCGATAACGTTGTCGAACCAAAAATAAGAACATAATTTGAAATCAATTCACAACAGTACACCAGGTCTGTGATGCTCGTATAGAGTTGTCGAACCAAAAATAAGAACATAATTTGAAATCAATTCACAACTCTTTCCAAAGGCGGACCGCTTGTGCCCAAGTTGTCGAACCAAAAATAAGAACATAATTTGAAATCAATTCACAACCAGCTGCAATACGCTGGCTCCTCTGGATTGGTTGTCGAACCAAAAATAAGAACATAATTTGAAATCAATTCACAACTTGGCAATTGGAATAGTTTGATCAGTTGTTGTTGTCGAACCAAAAATAAGAACATAATTTGAAATCAATTCACAACTAAGTGCCTGGTATCTCGATAGTCGGTGTCGTTGTCGAACCAAAAATAAGAACATAATTTGAAATCAATTCACAACATTGCCCTCTGGATCCTATTGGTTTTGATGGTTGTCGAACCAAAAATAAGAACATAATTTGAAATCAATTCACAACAACACACCGCTAGATTGTTAATAAGATTAAAAGTTGTCGAACCAAAAATAAGAACATAATTTGAAATCAATTCACAACTATGGTTCATCACCGGCCGTTTTAACGGCTTGGTTGTCGAACCAAAAATAAGAACATAATTTGAAATCAATTCACAACTAATAAAGACCATACAAATCATTCATCTAGTTGTCGAACCAAAAATAAGAACATAATTTGAAATCAATTCACACCATTTTGTTCTGCAGGTCTTGTGGTGGGTGGGTTGTCGAACCAAAAATAAGAACATAATTTGAAATCAATTCACAACGGATCATTACAAATGTCAGCTTAAATGTTGTCGAACCAAAAATAAGAACATAATTTGAAATCAATTCACAACTAAAACGATGTTTAAAATTTGACTTCTGTTAGTTGTCGAACCAAAAATAAGAACATAATTTGAAATCAATTCACAACGCAACTTGCCGCTTTTAAAGTAGCATGCAACTTGTTGTCGAACCAAAAATAAGAACATAATTTGAAATCAATTCACAACTGAAAAGTGGACTGAAATAGAAATCTATTCAAGTTGTCGAACCAAAAATAAGAACATAATTTGAAATCAATTCACAACCATAACCCTTTACTACAAAGAAGCAGTAAAGTTGTCGAACCAAAAATAAGAACATAATTTGAAATCAATTCACAACTTTCGAGCGGTTCCATAAAACAATACGAGTTGTCGAACCAAAAATAAGAACATAATTTGAAATCAATTCACAACTAAGTTTGTGCAATAGTAATATGCTATCTAGTTGTCGAACCAAAAATAAGAACATAATTTGAAATCAATTCACAACTATCCTTTCCTTAGAAATCCTCACCGTTGTCGAACCAAAAATAAGAACATAATTTGAAATCAATTCACAACGCACGGCTTACTTGTGTGTCCTGTTGGTTAGTTGTCGAACCAAAAATAAGAACATAATTTGAAATCAATTCACAACGCCGTATGGATGCGACAATCATGGGAAAAGTTGTCGAACCAAAAATAAGAACATAATTTGAAATCAATTCACAACATGTTACCGCTTATACTATCGACGGAACGAGTTGTCGAACCAAAAATAAGAACATAATTTGAAATCAATTCACAACTTATAGTTGTTAATTTGGCGCGTCATAGTTGTCGAACCAAAAATAAGAACATAATTTGAAATCAATTCACAACAGTAAAGAGATTATTCGTGAGGTGAAAGACGTTGTCGAACCAAAAATAAGAACATAATTTGAAATCAATTCACAACGAAAACAAGCAAGCGGCGGTAAGGTGATGAGTTGTCGAACCAAAAATAAGAACATAATTTGAAATCAATTCACAACACTAGCTTGTTGGGTGTAATTAGATGAAGTGTTGTCGAACCAAAAATAAGAACATAATTTGAAATCAATTCACAACTAATGGACATAGCTGCAGTAACAGGAGCCAGTTGTCGAACCAAAAATAAGAACATAATTTGAAATCAATTCACAACAGTTCTAGGTGTTGTAGTGAACCCAGTTAGGTTGTCGAACCAAAAATAAGAACATAATTTGAAATCAATTCACAACTTGCATCAATCGCCCTCATACCAATCTCCTTAGTTGTCGAACCAAAAATAAGAACATAATTTGAAATCAATTCACAACTGTGAGTGGGTTGAGGTAGTTCACCAGTCGGTTGTCGAACCAAAAATAAGAACATAATTTGAAATCAATTCACAACAAAAAGGGGTTTTCGTCGACGATGGAGTTGGTTGTCGAACCAAAAATAAGAACATAATTTGAAATCAATTCACAACTGCCACCCATGTCAATGTTCCATCAGTTGCGTTGTCGAACCAAAAATAAGAACATAATTTGAAATCAATTCACAACTAACAATTGTCAATGAACCTTCGTTGTCGAACCAAAAATAAGAACATAATTTGAAATCAATTCACAACAAGAGGACTAGAGTGTTACATAAGATTAAAGTTGTCGAACCAAAAATAAGAACATAATTTGAAATCAATTCACAACGGAATGAACCAACAGATAAAGTGTCATGGTTGTCGAACCAAAAATAAGAACATAATTTGAAATCAATTCACAACTTAACACTGCCTGTTACAGAGGTATTTGTTGTCGAACCAAAAATAAGAACATAATTTGAAATCAATTCACAACTATTACCTGCGCGTAAGCAGTTGGAAAAGGTTGTCGAACCAAAAATAAGAACATAATTTGAAATCAATTCACAACTTATCATCAAAATTGACAATAATGGCAAGCGGTTGTCGAACCAAAAATAAGAACATAATTTGAAATCAATTCACAACTTTTAAGAAAAGAGGGTCGGTTCCACGAACGTTGTCGAACCAAAAATAAGAACATAATTTGAAATCAATTCACAACGCTGCAACGGCTTGTAAACCGTTAAGAATAGTTGTCGAACCAAAAATAAGAACATAATTTGAAATCAATTCACAACAGCAGCCTGAGCGCTTTGTTTTTGAAGTGAGTTGTCGAACCAAAAATAAGAACATAATTTGAAATCAATTCACAACTCTAAATGATGTTGAATGTAGTTGTGATGTGTTGTCGAACCAAAAATAAGAACATAATTTGAAATCAATTCACAACGGTAACAACATTGCAAAGGCAGTTCGCAAAGTTGTCGAACCAAAAATAAGAACATAATTTGAAATCAATTCACAACTATAAGTGTCCACAATGTGGCCTTTACCATGTTGTCGAACCAAAAATAAGAACATAATTTGAAATCAATTCACAACTATGAAAACACCACACCATGATTCCATTGAGTTGTCGAACCAAAAATAAGAACATAATTTGAAATCAATTCACAACTGCAGCCTGGAGATGAGATTGAGGTGGTGGTTGTCGAACCAAAAATAAGAACATAATTTGAAATCAATTCACAACAATAAGGTTAAATGAATTAATAAAATCACAGTTGTCGAACCAAAAATAAGAACATAATTTGAAATCAATTCACAACCAGCCTGTATGGTGCATTCATTGATGTGGCGTTGTCGAACCAAAAATAAGAACATAATTTGAAATCAATTCACAACGCAAAAGCGGCAACATGCGCAAAGTAGCGTGTTGTCGAACCAAAAATAAGAACATAATTTGAAATCAATTCACAACGGTGGGAAAATGACGCATGGGATATCAGCGGTTGTCGAACCAAAAATAAGAACATAATTTGAAATCAATTCACAACTTATAATGCTTTATAGGTGAGGTAAGCTAAGTTGTCGAACCAAAAATAAGAACATAATTTGAAATCAATTCACAACAGTAGCAATTACATTCGAATCAAATCCGGGTTGTCGAACCAAAAATAAGAACATAATTTGAAATCAATTCACAACTATGAAGTTGTAATCCCTGATGATGTTCAAGTTGTCGAACCAAAAATAAGAACATAATTTGAAATCAATTCACAACTCAGTTAGAGAAGTTTCACAGGACTAAAATGTTGTCGAACCAAAAATAAGAACATAATTTGAAATCAATTCACAACTAGAAGAAATTAGGTTATTCATACCCGTTAAGTTGTCGAACCAAAAATAAGAACATAATTTGAAATCAATTCACAACTGTATTTCAAAGCTGTCGTTATCCTCGATAAAGTTGTCGAACCAAAAATAAGAACATAATTTGAAATCAATTCACAACTAAAAAATCAAAGTAATGAAAGCATTTTTTGTTGTCGAACCAAAAATAAGAACATAATTTGAAATCAATTCACAACTACACCCGCCTAACGATGTCACCGTGTATGGTTGTCGAACCAAAAATAAGAACATAATTTGAAATCAATTCACAACGGTTATGCAGGTGGAAATGATGGTAGTTTAGTTGTCGAACCAAAAATAAGAACATAATTTGAAATCAATTCACAACTGCGCAGCAGGTTAACTGCAGTAACATATAGTTGTCGAACCAAAAATAAGAACATAATTTGAAATCAATTCACAACTATGAATTGTTCTGGACAAAGTGGGGAAAAGTTGTCGAACCAAAAATAAGAACATAATTTGAAATCAATTCACAACGTTGCTATCGCTGCCAGAAAACTGTTTTTTGTTGTCGAACCAAAAATAAGAACATAATTTGAAATCAATTCACAACATAACGAATGGTTTCCCTTTTTTATTATAAGTTGTCGAACCAAAAATAAGAACATAATTTGAAATCAATTCACAACTCGATGGCATTTTCTCCCTCGTCTACCACAGTTGTCGAACCAAAAATAAGAACATAATTTGAAATCAATTCACAACAGTATAATAATAATTAGAAGTAATACACCAGTTGTCGAACCAAAAATAAGAACATAATTTGAAATCAATTCACAACTACAAAAATGGTTCGATTCCACCGGATTTGGTTGTCGAACCAAAAATAAGAACATAATTTGAAATCAATTCACAACGTAAAAAGCCTGCGTCACATGATTCCGATAGTTGTCGAACCAAAAATAAGAACATAATTTGAAATCAATTCACAACCCATCCGAAATTTGGATGTCGTAATCTTCGGTTGTCGAACCAAAAATAAGAACATAATTTGAAATCAATTCACAACGATGCCGATCCAACTGAAACTGAACCCAAAGTTGTCGAACCAAAAATAAGAACATAATTTGAAATCAATTCACAACTAATGGCATTATTTAAAACCATAGAAGAAGGTTGTCGAACCAAAAATAAGAACATAATTTGAAATCAATTCACAACTGGTAGCGATGCTGAGTTTTTGCATGATGTGTTGTCGAACCAAAAATAAGAACATAATTTGAAATCAATTCACAACGCAATTATTTTTGAAAATTGCTTGTCCTTTGTTGATAGTTTAACTATATAAGCCCCAACTGGGTTACCTGACATGTCGATTATAAGGTTTTTTTGAGATGAAACCGTTTTATATATTTCCTGCCCATTCATATTAAAAATATACAGATTTACTTCGTCTTGGTCAGGTAAATTAATATACAAGTTTTGATTGAAAGTATAAATTATTGCTTCCAAATTATTTATTACACTAATTTCAACCGTAGTCGTGTCGCCAATAGTATCGCCGGCAATAATAGGGGTGTTACATTTTAATTCATATGCATAGTCATGCACCGTTAATGTTTTTAAAGAGTCGCCAACGGAGCAACGTATCCAACCATAGTGTTTGCAATCGTCTGCGCCTAAAAATCGAACACCTAAATAGGCGGAATCAATTCTATATTGCCATGAGCCTATAAAATAATGCCAGTCCCAAGGTGTTTCATCGGTCTCAAAAAACCCAATACCCATTAATTGATAAGTTCCATAATTAAAATTTAAATCATTGTTTATTATATTCCCTTCCAATAATGCATATGGGAAATAAGTTGTCCCACCACCAGCGCCATTAGTTGCAAAATCACCCGCAATTTCATTTTCGGGGTTGAAATTAGGGCCTACCTTAAATATCCTGTTAAACCTATACCAACTATATTCCGAGTTTGTGAAATAGCTACTCTTTTTAAATATAAAAAAATCATTTGAACCGTCGTCATCCATATCAATATATTCAACATCCCCATGAAGTTGTAAAACTACATCTGGGTCTATGTCCGAATAAATAGCCTGTGCATGTGTATTATTATGCATGATTAACAATACCCCGGCAACGCCGGAGTATTGTTGTAAACTAAATTTTCTTTCTGCCATCATTCAATTTTTATCAGCTTTTTTGTTACGGAAAAACTTTGCTCGCGATTACTAATTTGGATTACATAGATAGTAGAAGGCCAATTACTAACATCAATATCTGAATTTTGGCTTGTTGTGGTATGCTTCACTAAATTACCCTGTAAATCAAACACATCAACGACAAATTCATTAAATAACTCCTCGGGAATAGTGCAAGTAATTCGAAATGTATTTGCAGTAGGATTTGGAAAAAGTTCAATTTGTTCTTCTGTTAAAATTACACCTTCGCGTGAGGTGACATAGAAAGGGATTTCAATATACCCAAACGAATTTGCCGGCACAGTTACACATATTGCGCCATCAACTAATCCTGTGCATTCAGGTTCGTTAGTAATTGGGCCATTGATGCCTTGAATTTCAAAAGGATGTAATTGATTACTATCGTTATAACAAATATTCATCCGATATAAATAACTGTTGCCACTATTGGAATATAACTGTTGTGCATCAATATTATATAACAATGCCTCGCCATAAGCAAACTCTGTAGAACCAGGATACAAGCCAATTACATAGCCCTTTTTTACCATATAACTTTGCGTTTCAGGTTTCATATTTGAATAGTAAATGTACAACTTTTTATTGGGTTTATCAATAAACACGGTTGGTTGTACATTGGGATTATGGGCATATGCAGTAAAATTACTTTGCAAATATTTTAAGTTTTTCTTTTGTATTTCACTCAACATTTCAAAAGTATAGTAAACTGTCTTTCTAAGGAATAAATTTTGGCCGTAGGGTGGATCATTTAAAGTATCAGGTTCACCAAATGAATCTAAATGATTAATCCTGTCTGCTTTGTCAGATTGCAGCAGCATTGCATAAAAGGAGCCTCCACCATAGGCGTGAAATGTGGAATAGGTATGAAAACCATTCCGGTATCCTGAAGCATAGTTTTGTTTGATATTATTTAAAAACCACTCATGAGTAATCCAACCATGTTCAAATGAATTGCAAAATGAAGAAAGTATATATTGTTTTGGGTCATTATTTTCATAATCCGTATTCTTATCTTTCATATTCCATTCTGTTGTCCACAATTCCTTTTTCCAGGATTGCGTGCCAGCAAACAATAAATCATTTCTTTGCTGGTCATAAGATTCAGCATATCGGGTACGAATGAATTGTTTAAAGTTACCAAACCCATTTGAGCCTAAACCGATAACTGCTTCATAAGCATCCTTCAATCGGTCATCATAAGTATTAAATTGCCATCGGTCTCCTAACCAAAAATCACAATCTTCCGTTACGCAGGTTGGCATGCCGGAATTTGGATAGGTAGAATCACATAAATTTGAAGTAGCTAAAGTATCCCAATTTGTTTGGGAATCATAGTAAGTATGTAAAATAACAGCATCAAATAAATAACGTGTAAGTCCTCCAATTACTAAACTATCATGATAATGGGTTACCAAATCGTTGTTCCACGAAGTAGATAAATCCTCCATCATTCGAAAAGCAAATTTTGTAGAATCATTGTTTTTTAAATTGGCAGCCGGGATGCCCACTTTCATATTAAATGTTGGTTCAGCTTTAAACGCCGCAATAAAATCATGGTCATTGTAATATTCTTCGCTAAATACATATTCAGAAAAATCGTCTAGCCAAACTTCAAATTCCTCAGTTAATTCATTAATAGGGTCATCATCTTTCCCAATCCCGTTTATTAAATTCCAATAATCATCAAACGCATAAAAACCCATTAAATCTGTCGCCCAATTTAGATGGCATTCGTTACCCATTTCAACACCAACAACATGCACACTGGTTACACCATTACCGCCATCAATTTTAGGATCGGGGTTCTGTAAATAGTCTATTATTTGTTTACATTGTGTTGCTGATTCACTAATTATATTTAAATCGACAATGACATCCACTGTATAATCCCCTTGATTTTGAAGGGTATCAATTAACGCGATAAATTGATCTATGTATTGCTGCTGTTGGTGAGCCGGGATGTTGCTTTCTTGTTCCAAAAATTTTAGGTAAATATTTTCAAAATCATCTTGAAATTTAAAATCATTCATCCAACTATTGCAGTCATCACATGTAGAATCACTCATATCACTTATAATAGAATTCATGATTGTTAATTCATGAGCTTCAACACTACCATCAGTAACATCATAATACCGTATTATTTCTTTAATATCATACCCATATCCTTTAATTGGGTCGAGCACGCCGAAAGGAGCTACTTCATCCTTGTAAGGTAAAAGATGCATCCACCGGCTGCTACCTCCACCCGGAAAACGCAGCACACTAGGTTTAAGATCAGCCATCCAATTCCAGGCACTTGGAAAATTTACATTACCAGTGTCTTGCGGTAAATGTTTAGGTGTAAAAATACCTTCAATATGAATGCCAAACAGTCCGGGTGCAACAGTTTTGGTTATAGCACCCGGCGTTATTGTAATATCTTTATTTACATCAAATAATCGAAGTGCCAAGGTGTCGTTTAATGTATCGCTTCCAGCCATTGTCGTGTCATCGTACAAAACAAATAGGGTATCTAAACCTGCAAAATTAAGCGCTATAGTGTCACCAATTTCATAACTACTTGATGTGTCAATAATTTCTGGTAACGAATCTGGTTGTATTAGCAAATTATTTTCAATTGAGATGTTTGTTAAATTAAAAATAGAATTCGTGTTGCTGCTTGCAAATGCTAATGCTAAAGAAACAAATAAAATCGAAAAAAGTCCAATTTTATTGTGATTAATAAATGTGTTATTGATTTTCATACAATTAAAATTAAGCGTTAATTAAAATAAATAATTTGTAGTATGAAAACACATCGTCGTCTGCGTTTATTTAAACTAGAAAACGAAATTCGTCTGGGTAAGTTATTGGTTTTAATATCGTGAATGCACTCGTAAGCCATTGGTTATAAAGATAGGTTTAGTTGTCAAACCAAAAATAAGAACATAATTTGAAATTAATTCACAATCTGACGTTTAAAGTTCTTTTCAAAAAAACGCACTTAATGGCTAATATAGCACGAGGAGAATTGCCCTTAATCTCCTTAAGCAACCTTTCTATTTTTTTGAATGGCGAGTCGTTAATTATTTTTTACATTATATTTGTGTTGCGGGATGTGCTTTGTGATTTATCATAATCCGTTCTGCTCGGCGAAAGAGACTTCTAAAGGCGTCTCTTTCGCGTTTATTGCAATTGTCGAGCAAAAAAGGCATTAAAATTAAAATCAATTAAAAGTTTCTTGAATTAATCTCACCCTTCGTCGGAGAAATATTACATTACAAGAAATAACGGCAATTTAATATTTCATTAGACTAATGTAACAAGCTGCAAACAAAGAAGCGAATTAGGCAATTTCTATTTGCCGAGGATTTTATCGATGCTTTGTTGCGTTAATTAGCTTGCCAGTTTCAATTGCAAAGTCGCTTGAATCCATATCTTCATTTGCCTTTGCAAAAAAGTATGCATTTCCATATCTTTTGGCTTCACTATCCTTGCCAGCTTTAATTAATTTCAAGGCAAAATTGGCGCTAGCTACAAAATTGTAAATTTCTTCTGGGTCTGATGATTTGATAAGATGTTTCAAATTTATGGACATGTTGGAGATATTTGCATCGTAAAGTTATTAAAAATTATCAATTTTCAAGGACTGAAAGCAGAACTATTTAGTGTAAAAGATTTATAAATTTGAACTTTAAAGTATTACATCCATCCCTACATTTTAATTCATTCGTTTTCGAAAAATGACCAATTTAAATTAAAATTTAAAAAAACGTATTCAATAATAGAAAATGCTTTTATCCGAATAAATATTTTTAATCTAATTTAGCATATTCTCCTAAATGTATCGTCATATCATACTAAACCCTATATTATGGAACCACTCGACAATCTCGAATTAAAAAAATTCAAAACCGACAAAGGTGCGGTAATTCCTGCACCACTTGGTGTTTCTGCTATTTTTACCAGTTTGATAGTTTTGCTTACCGGCCATGGCAATCTGTTTTTTGTAGGCATATTTTTAGTGGGTATTGCTATCCTTTTTTTAAAAAATGGCGTTGAAGTTGACTTGGTGAATCATAAATACCGTGATTATAAATTATTGTTTGGAAATTATTGGGGTAAGTGGAAACCATTGGCTGAAGGCGATTATTTGTTAATATCTAAATCAACAAAACGCTCAGCGGCACCTATTACAATGGCCATGTCTGCAACGTCATCACGTGTTTTCTACGACCTCGATTTAATAACCAAGGGTAGCCGTGATGTTATTTTAAAACGTGACCCGGATTATGAAAAACTACTTAGAATAGCTAAAATGGTTGCTGACGATCATGCATTAAAAATTGCTGAACGGGTAAACAACGATTACATCTGGCTAAATTAAAAAAAGGCAATTGAATAATTGCCTTTTTATTATTTCCTGCTTTTGTTTACAGTTTTTTCTTTTACGCGCATTAAGCTGTTTTTTATAAATGTGATATCATGTTCGTGTATCGCATACAATTTAGCCTGCTTATAATATTTAATCGAAGGTTTAAACAGTAATGTCGTTTCAGCGCTCATGGCGAGATGTTTATAAACAAAATATTTATTTACCCCTTCAATTTGTAAACACGACTCTGCATACTTTAGTAATGTTTTGTGTTTGTTTAATTGATACAGCAATTGAACGGTTACATGATATACAGGAATAAATCCCGGTTTAAATCGTTTACATAAATCAAAATGATAAAGTGCCATGTCGTATTCCGCTAATTCGTGATAATATAACATACCCATTTCAAAATGAGCTACGCCACAATCAGGTTCTTCTTCAAGAATATCCTCAAGCAGACGTTTAGCTTTTATGCATTTGTTTTCATATAAATATTTATTAACGCGTATCATTTTTTCTTCTATGTTGAATAAAATGTTCATGTTAAAAATTTAATTAATTAAATTAAATGGTAACATCTCGAACAGTACAACCTGGTGTAACGCCAACCTAAAGCCTAACACGCCAATTATTGGAGTCTGCCCCATTGCAGACTCCGGCATCGCGTAATTACAAGTAATTTTTTTGTTCTTAAAATATCCCTGAAGTGACTTTAGTCTACTTCAGGGTGTTGAACAAAACATATTTTATTAAGCCATACGAACCACTTTAGGTTTAAACATGCCAATAATGTTTACCAATTCGTTTTGATATTGCATTACTTCGTTGATGTCTTTGTAAGCCATCGGTGATTCATCAATGTCGCCACCAATTAAATGCACGCCTGCTTCATTTAATTTTTCATCCAACATTTTTTGGTTGAAATTATTTTTAGCAGCAGTCCGCGACATTTTTCTACCGGCGCCATGAGAAGCTGATTGGATCGAATTCGCAATTCCGTTACCTTCTACAATGTATCCGGGTGCAGTCATGGAACCGGGAATAATTCCCAATACACCTTTTGCTGCAGGAGTTGCTCCTTTTCTATGCACTATCACTTCTTGCCCATTGTACATTTCTTTCCAGGCAAAATTGTGGTGATTTTCAACCATACCTAAAACCTGTGCACCAACGCTCCTGGCAATTTTTTTATGAATTTGGTGGTGACAAGCCGAAGCGTAATCGCCACTTAAATTCATAGCTGCCCAATATTCCTGACCTTCTGCGCTATTTAAATCGAGATAAGCCAGGTGTTGTGCTACATCAGGTAATTTGCATAATTCTCTTGCCAATCGGGTATAATAATTTGCCACCGCGGCACCAAGACCTCTCGAACCTGAATGCGATAATAATCCAAGGTAATTACCCGGAGGAATATTTAATTTTTCGGTTGATTGTTTAATCTCAATGATACCAAATTCCACAAAGTGATTTCCCGAACCGGAAGTACCAATTTGTTTAAATGCTTTATCGTGAAGTGATTTCAATAATTTATTTTCGTTGAATTCTTTTCTCTCCAAAACAGCATCGTCCATCGGGTTTTTAATAGTGCCTCCTGAACCAAAAACAGTATTTCTGGTCAAAAATCCTTTTAATTTTTCTACATTGTCATTTACAAAATCACCGGGCATATCAAACACACTCAAGCACATTCGGCATCCAATATCAACTCCAACTCCGTATGGAATTACAGCATTATTGGTAGCTAATACACCACCAATCGGTAAGCCATAACCCTGATGTGCATCAGGCATTAAAGCCCCCGCAACAGTAACAGGTAATTTCATGGCAACTTCCATTTGATTAATAGCGCCCATTTCAATGTTTTCAAAACCGTAAATGGCATATTCCTTTCTTTTTTGCTCAAGCGGAATTACATCATTTTTTGGCCTGATTTCATCTAATAATGCAGCAGCAATTTTTCCTAATGCAGCATCTTCTAAATACGCATCAGGCGCAGCTAATACATCTTTTAATATATCGATAGCTTCTGCTTCGGCACTATGTTTATAATATTGATGCATCACTTGAATTGCAATGCCAATAACTTTACTTTCAGGATAACCTATTTTTCTAAGGTCTTTCCCGTTTAGAGATAACTTTCCCATATCACTTTATTTTGTGATGAATAAATAAATTTAATAATAAAATTTGGGGCAATAAAAAACCCCGACGCTATGGTCGGGGCTCGATTTATGAATAAGTTTGAATATTATTTTTCATAAAAATACATGCCCCGACACGTCAAACGATCTAGCAGACCCTTTGGTGTTTGTTCTGTTATTTGATATAAATTACGCATGTTGTATTAATTTGAATGCAAATATAATTTAATTTTTTAAATTGCAAATTATTTTATTCTTTTACATAAATTATTTTTGGCATGCTTCGAACAATTCTACTGTTAATTATTGCATTAATCATAGTTCCACTGGTCGCATTTTATATCGACGACCCATTAACCACATTACAACAAACTATGTTGCGCACCGCCGCTATTATGACCTTAGTAGTAGCGATGTATTGTTTTATTGTGAGTGAATTAGTACGCAATTATAGTCAGGTAGATAAATTATGGAGTATTGTTCCATTATTATATGGATGGTATTTTGCATCTGCTTCGGGTTGGGAGCCGCGTATTGTATTAATGGCTGTTTTAATTTCTATCTGGGGCGCACGACTTACTTATAATTTTAGCAGAAGAGGCGCATATCAATGGAAATTTTGGGCCGGTGAAGAAGATTATCGTTGGGCTATTTTACGTCAGCAACCTCATTTAAATACAAGATTAAAATGGGGTTTGTTTAATTTGTTTTTTATTTGCTTGTATCAAAATGGTTTAATTCTTTTGTTTACCTTGCCCGCAGTTATGGCTGCTGGTTCTGGTAATGGAATAACCATTGCAGATATCGTATTGGCTATTATTTCAGTAGGATTTGTGGTGATGGAATATATTGCTGACCAGCAACAATGGAATTTTCAGAAAGAAAAGTACCGCCGTATCAACAATAATGAACCGCTTACCGAACCGTATTCTGATGGATTTGTTTCATCAGGATTATGGAAATATTTCCGCCATCCAAATTATACTGCTGAACAAGCGATATGGGTGGTATTTTATTTATTTAGTGTGAGCGCAACAGGAAAATGGCTGAATTGGAGTATTGCAGGATGTGTATTGTTGATGTTGTTATTTCAGGGCAGCGCAGACTTCAGCGAAAAAATTTCTGCAGGAAAATATCCTAAATACAAAGATTATCAAAAACGGGTAGGTCGGTTTTTCCCAAAATTATTTTGAAGATTGATGCACCCAATAGGCAACACGCTCATCCGGCTTTAATGGTTCCTGTTGGGCGCGGTCGTAATGAAATACAATACCCAGTTTAATGGAAATACCTTTGGCGATAATATAATACTGTTCATCGCCAAACGAACCAATATTGAAGGAAAACACATGTAAAGTGTCATCATCGGACAATTGATGTTTGGTCAATATTTCATAACGGGATGTGCCTTGAATTAAAGTCAACTGTTCTTTATCCCAATGATCAGCCCAGATACTTTCACTACTTATGGTATGTGTAATAGCCTCAAAAAAAACAATTTCAATTTGATGATAATAACTAAAATCAAAGCTGCCTATTACAATAACTGCTTTATCCGGAATTTCATTATTCGGATATGCAATACCACCATCCTCGTCCGGAACATCTAGCCTGAAATACATGCCTGCGCTATGTACCGTTTCATTAAAACTGTTTAATGTCTGAATAATTGTTTCAGTATCGGCAATACATTGATGTAATTTTGTAAAATCGTTTTCCATTTGGAAGTTTTGCGAAGCGGTGGTTGCTAAACGATATAGTTCATGGCTATTAAAAATGATAATTATAAATTAATTTTTATAGTTATTCGTCACCAAGCCATTTTGCAAAGCTTTTGTTATAACCAGTGGTTCAAACGATTTATTCGATGAAAATCTTTTTGTCATACCGCTTTCCATCATTCAACAATGTAACCAAATATATACCTGCTTTATAATTTGTCATGCTAATTAATTCGTATTTATTCTGCAAAATATCTTTAATAATTTGTTTCCCGTTTAGATCGCAAATAATTAATTCTGTATTTTGAGATATTTCTGTATGTATATAAATATTTTTATTGAAACTATATACCGTTGCATTAAAATTTTTGGACTCATTTTGTATGTCAACATAACTTATTAAACTACCAGCCTCAATTGGTTGTTCACATACAGTCTCGTACGCATAGTCATTAATTATTAACCTTTTTGTTGAGTCAGTTGTTGTACATCGTATCCAGCCGTAATGCATACAATCATCATTAATCTTGAAGCGTACGCCAATATAACCGTTTTCAACATCTGGATTCCAGCTACCAAAGCGATTAGCCCAATATGCAGAACCTATTGCTGTTTGGTAGAACCCAGAGCCCATAAGCTGAAATCCCGCGTTTTGAAAACTAAGCGATTCATTGATTAAAACGCCCAATTCAAGTGCATATGGAAAATATTCGGTACTCCCTCCGTAACTTCCATGAGTTATGGACCTAGCTGCAATCTCGTTAAAACTATACTGCGGGCCCGCCCAAATACCATGACGAAACCTATAAACTCCTGTTGAAGTAGCTGATGTCCAATAATGATAATACCCTTCCGAAGTTTTCAAAAACGCAAAATCATTAGTCCCATTATTATCCATATCAATGAATGCAGTTTCGCTATCAAACTGCAATTCGATGTCAGGTTCAAGGTCGGTGTAAATTACCTGTGCCGATGTTTTTGAGTTTAAGGATAAGAATACTCCTGCCAGGCAGGAGTATTCTATTAAACTGAATTTATAGGGTTTCATTTTATTTTAATCAATGGTTTTGTTATTGTTGAATTATCCGAAAATCGAAATGTTACCTGGTATAATCCGGCGTTCAAATTCGAAATATTTATTTGATTAGATTCACTAATTTGAAAAGTAGCAATTGGAAATCCTGCAAGGTCAGACACAATAATATCTATGTTCTCGTCTGTCTGCATTTCATAGTTATTTTCCAAATTAATACTGAAATAGTCATATGCAGGGTTGGGGTAAATCACCACATTATATTTGTCCGAAATTGTCGCTTGCTGCCTTTCATACGGCCCAAATGCATGAATGCCAATTTTAAAGTAACCATAAGAATAACCGGGAACGGGAACACATACGGCACCTAACGGCAGCTCGCAGTCACATTGATTCACATCTTCAACTATTGTGATGCCCTGAATGTCAAACGGATGTGGATTGTAATCAGCATATGCTTGATTACATTCGTAACAGGAATTTATTGCAACATTTTCACCCTGTTTACTCACCATTAGGTTTCTTCCAGAGGCTGAATGTGGAAATTCGGCGTCCACCATGTGCAGGTCAATTGTTGTAAATTTAAACCCGTAGTCGAACAGCGGAAATAAATTTTCAGGGTCAATGATATTATTTTGACTCAACCCTTTTGTATTACTAAAATACACATATAAATTTTCATGTTCATCGTCAATGAAAACCGTTGGAGGTTGATTCCTGCTGTGTTCAGGTAGTGAAATTACTGAAGGCAGGTAATTGAGCTTTTGTTTGAAAATATCACTGAGCAGAAAATAGGTCCAGTAGGTTGTTCTACGCATCCAATACGGATCGTTGATCAAGGCGGGGTTAAGTCCATTTGCAACCAGATCACAGTCATCTGCCTGCACAAGCAAATCTTGCCAGCCGCCACCTGCGAAACTGTGAATGTGTGAGTAGGTGAAAAAATTCTGACGATATAATGTTTTCGTGAAATTTAGTTTTGTTAAATCCCGTAAGAACCATTCCTGTAAAAAATATCCCTGAACGAAAGTATTATAATAAACATCTAAAACACGTTTGTCAAAAGTTTCATCTCCAACTGCTGGATCTTCATTCCATGTATCATTGCTCAGAAAATTTTTTTCGGTGGCCCACATTTCTTTGCCGTCTGGTCCGGCCAGGCTGAATTGTAAATCATCGTCAATCGCCTGATAAAACAACATATAACGTGTTTTGAGAAATTCATTAAGGTTGCCCGGCGCCGGTCCGAAGTATGGGGGCAGGTCAGCAGGATAATTCCAGATGGGGTAACCCATCATACCTTGAAATGCGTCTTTAATTCGAGGGTCATACTCATCATATTTCCAGTTTCCGTCATAGGTATAATCAAGGTCCAAAGGGTCCGAACATGAAATTGAGTTACAACTGGCAGCTCCTTCAGTAGGATAAAGCGCACATAAATGGTCAGTAGCGATGTGATACCAGTTATTATGTGGTTTGTAATAAGTATGTGGTATAACAGCATCAAATTTATAAATATTTGCATGTGTTAAGAATTTATCTCCATAATGCGAACCAAGATCAGCGTTCCAGCCTTCGACATGTTTTGCAAAAGGAAAAGTGCCTTCGCCGGGGTCAGGGCCATTTACGCCGAAAATATTGCCATCGGTTGCGTCATATTCTTCAGGGAGGTTTTCCGCTGGCAATCCAATTTTACAACTCAAGGCATGTTTTAATTTAAATTCTTTAAAATAATTATGATCCCATTTTGTTTTTCCTGCCATAATGGCTTCAGTGATAATGTATTCTCCCGTGGCGGGCCATAAACGTAATCGTAAAAATTTTCTGTCCAGGTTGGATCAGGATCTTTGCCATCTATGTAATTGTAATAATCATCAAATGTCTCAAATCCCATCATATCCATCGCCCATCCAAAATAGGTTTCATTTCCCATTTCAACTCCTGCGACATTTAAATTATGAATTGGATTGTTTCTCAAATAATCAACAAAATTCCAGCATTCCGTGGCCGATGCCATGGGGATGGGCAGGTCAACAATAATTTCTACTTTGTAACCGGGATCAGCTATTTGATTTTCTTCTTCAATTTTTTTTACCATTCTCAAAAACTGATCTATATATTTCTCACCGGCAGGAAGTGTTTCCTGTGTTTTCCATTTTGAATATATTTTTTCGAAGTCTTCTTGATATGCGTCAGCATCCATCCAGGTATGACATAAATCACAAACATTTGGTAATGATCCGTCGGTTCCTTCTAAATCATTATGAATTGCATCAATAAAATCTTGAACATTCGCTTGTATATTGTCAGTTGGTATGGCAGGAACTTGGTCTGTCTCGTTTGTCACATCATAAAAGCGGATTATCTCATCAATATTATAACCATAACCTTTTATTGGGTCTGTAATACCATCCCAGTCCTTGTCATAGTCAAGTGGATGCTGCCATCTGGTGTCTGCACCTCCTGGATAACGAAGAGAAGATGGCTTTAGATCACTCAGTGCCTGCCAGGCCTGCATGTAATAGGTATCATCTTCTGAAATATGGTTGGGTTCGAAAATTCCGGGAATATGAATGCCAAAAAGACCTGCATTTAGTTCTTTTGTGGTGTGTCCAGGATTAATTGTAATCATTCCCGCATTATCACCAATTCGCAAGCTTAGCAATTCCTGTTTGTTTCCAGTCAAATTCGAATCAACACTTATAAGTGTGTAAACAGCAGAATCGTTTTGAGGGATATAATAGGCAGCATTGTCTGTAGCATAATAATAGGCAGCTGTATCATCGGGTTTACTAAAGAGTATGTTTGAATCAATGTCTCCTACTGCAAAAATAATTGAACTGTCAGGCTCAGCATAATGAACTGAATCCTCGATTAATAAAATAATATCATCGAGACCATCAGTATAAATTTCAGCAGTGTCTGCTACTGTATAAATTGCTTCAACATTTACAGTATCAATAATAATACTTGTGTCAGGTGGGACTGTGTCAGGTGAAAAATAATGATTTAATTTTTCAGCAGATGTAAAACAGGTGTTGCTACCAACTGAAATGAAGCATCGTGCAAATATTAAAAATCCGAAAAAAAACATTGACTTTCGAATACATGGATTTGATTTTGATAGATTTTTCATTGGAGTGAATTTAAAGATAGCGAAAAAAGTTTGAAGTTTTGCTTCATGGGGCAGGGTGTCTGCTTAAGCTGTCTTCATCGTCTCTTGTTCAGTAGACCGACAGTCCAATGATGGTAACTGTCCCATGTTGCAATGTGACTTGAATTTTCCTGAACCATTAGTTAAAACATCTTTATTTTATAAAACGAAATGTTTTTGTTTCATCAAAAATATGCAATTTGCCTTCTAAAGCGGTTTCATCTGC
This sequence comes from Bacteroidota bacterium, assembly GCA_016718035.1. Classification (GTDB taxonomy): domain Bacteria; phylum Bacteroidota; class Bacteroidia; order Chitinophagales; family BACL12; genus UBA7236. Next base: position 19,953 of record JADKEK010000004.1, read on the forward strand.
AACAAAAACAGCATCCTTAAAATGTACTAAAGGCAAGCCGTGATTAGCTGATAATTCAAAATAATTATGCGAGGTATCTGCAGGAACTAATGTTGCCGGGTTATCGAAATAAAATAAACAGGTGACAATAATTTTATCTGCCTGCTTCGAAGAAAAATGAAAAATTCCCTGTGCACCAACCACCTGTTCTTCTTCTAAACCATTGGCAATTACTTTAATGGTGGTTTCGTTTAAGAGCACTTTGTTATAATTAGGAAATCCCATTTCGATGCCTTCAAATTCGCGTTTTTCAGAAAGTGTTATCGAAAAAGGCACTTGATTATCATAATTCGTGTTTAATATAACTTGATTGTTTTCATCCGATTTCCATGTTCCGTAGCCATGCCTGTCTAAAGCGCCATAACTAAAAAAGAACTCAAATGAAAAATCCTCATTCAATTTAATACCGCATCCCATTTCGTGGACGCCGGTAAGGTAATATTCGCCGGGTATTGCCATTGTAGAAAAATTAAAACAGGTGAAAGTTACTATTAAACAAACATATTTTTATTATGAATGTATTCTAATTTGCAGCAACATACTCCTAGCTGTTTTTAATTTATTTTGGATACTAATTCGTGAAACGTCCGCCGAGGGGAAAACAGCCGTAACCACAGAGGAAACCCAAAGAAACAGCCCGCGGAGTTCACAGAGTGAAATGGTATATATTCCTTTTGAAGGGATGGTTTTTTAGCCCGCAATTCCGGAAAACCGGAACACAAAATGAACCGACACAAAAGGCACTAAATAAAATGAATTAATAATTAATAAGGTCTACACGTGGGTTGACTACTACAGGAACTTCGAATTAAATTTCAACTCATAACTAGGCTGTTTCCGCCCCGGCGGATGCTTCGCATTAGCACATCAACAAATAATCATCCGCCTCGGCGGACACATCGGTACATTGGTACATCCACCGGCTGTTCAATTAGCACATCGGTACATTCACAAATTGGTACATTAATTAGCACATTAGCACATTAACACATCAGCACATTACCTCACAACCGTAACATTCCCTTTCTTCGTAATCACTTGTCCATTTGTAGCAGTAAATGTGATTACATATCCATACGAACCTAATTCAACTGTTTTATTATTGTAGGTGCCTAACCAGCCTTCGTTAATGTCGTCGGTTTCGAATATTACTTCGCCATAACGATTTATAACTTTCATATTATATCCATCGGCGGTGCCATAAATTAATACCGGTTTGAAAACATTATTTACACCATTAGGAACGATAGCATTTGGTACATAAATTCTTGGACCTTGTTCTAAACAGAGGATATTAGAATAGGATAATAATTGTTCATCAACACCATTTTCCGGAGAATTTAATCTGAATAAACACTCGATTTGATAACAGAATTCATCGATTACATTTACAAACATAGCAACATCATCAGTATAAGTTTGAATAGCGGCGCCAACTGTGTTGATTAATACAAGTCCTGCACCATCATCACGGTAAATTCTATATTCCTGCACAATACCATCCTGAATTTCGAAACCTGTCCATGAAATGGTATTCGTAAAATTCGCATTATCATTTCCTTTAAGCACAATACTTTTCGCATAACCCGATGTATCCTGATTATCACAACTATCAATAGTAATAATCCGATAATAAAAACTAATTGCATTAGTAGCAATTGAATTATCGTTATAACTATCTACAACAGGAATTGGCAAGCCAATAGGGTAGGTGGTTAAATTTACATATTCAATATTATCGCTACTGCGCTGAATAGATACTTTTTCTAAATCGGCATTGGTATCGGGATACCATTCTACACCTATTTGTGCAGGACCGTTTACGGTGACATTTCTGATGACAGTATAATCTGCAGCCTGAACAATATTTACCAATAAACATACTTCATTGGACACAGCAACTGCAGTTCCGTCGGCGCGTTTTGCTTGCACAGTAATACAAACATTATCACCATCATTAATTCCGGTTAATGAATAGGAATTAGATGTATTCGTAACATCATCAACAGGAGCTGAACCGGCAAAATTTCTGTCCACCCAAATTTCATATTCAAAAACACCTGCAGTCCAGTTGTCGTAAAAATTCCAATTCAATAATAATTCATCACTACAATTTATTTGTGTTACCGTTAAATAAATGGTGTGTTGCGATGCATTATTAAATGGTCCAATGTTGTCACATGAATCTCGTGCTGATATCGTGTACGTTTCAAATTGTGTAGTAGGTGAACCGGTAACGTCGGTATATGAGGTAGTAAATCGACCATAAACAGTAGCAATGGGTGTAAATCCGCCATTTTCCCTGTAAATCACATATGAATTGGTTTCCGGCGAAACAGAAGGTATCCAGTTAATTACCGATTGTCCTCCTGTTACAGTTACATAATCAATTTCTGGCGCAATAGGATCCAGGTTGTCGAGGGTGTCGCTACTGGTCATCGTATAACCCGCACAGCTATAAACGGCTACAATGTAGTAATACCAGGTAGTTACAGCCCCGTCCGCCCCTATATGGGTATACGCGTTTGTGCCTATTGCGGCAATATTAGTAAGTAAAATGTAAGGTCCGGCTAAATTGGTTGAAGCATATATCTGATATTCCACGAATCCACCACAAGCTTCAGCAGAGGCACTCCAGGTAAGGGTTACATCACCGTTTATCTCTGTTTGAACGCATAATAAATTGGCAGGAAGGGTTGATTGTGCGGACAAGTTGATTGGCCCCATGCCCAGGAATACAAGCATTAAATATTTCAATAATAACTTAACCATCGCAGCGTTCAGTAAATCTAACGCAAATTTCGCAAAGTTATTTTACAACTTCGGCTATGCTTATAACTAAAATGACGTTTATTGAAAACGGATCAAAAACAAAAAAATAGCAATCAGGCTATTTTTTTACCACAAATTACTTCTTTCATTGTTTCATAATCGAAATATTTGTTGGCTAATTCCATTAATCGTTCTGCATCAACATGTTTAATAGCATGAGCTAATCCGTCAAAATATTCGGTAGTTAAATTACTCATTACCATATTTTTTATCACATTAATTCTATTAAACGGACCATCGGTTGCGCGCAATAAACCACCCATCATATAATTTTTAATGATGGTTAATTCTTCATCATCAATAAGTGTAGTTTTTAAAACATCCATTTCTTTATAAACTTCACTAATTGCAGCGGCACAAACTTCGTTGCCAACTTCTGTTTCAACTGAAAAATAACTGGCATGAACTAAATGCGTGATAGAAGAATATATGCCATAAGTATATCCTTTATCTTCTCGGATATTGGTCATTAACCTCGAGCCGAAATACCCGCCAAATGCAGTATTCAGCACATTGAGTTCGGCAAAATCGGGATGGGTTTTTGGTATAGACAATGTCCCTATACGTACACTGGATTGAACCGAGTCGTCTTTGTCGATAAAATGTTTGTGTTCAAATGCAGTATGAATAGATTTATCGGTAGCTGCAATTATTTTTCCAACTCCTTTGTGTTTACCAAAATGTTTTTCAATTAATGGCAATGTTGAAGAAGTAATATTTCCTGCCATAAAAATAGTGGCATCACCAGGGTTATAATGTTTGCGACAAAATTGTAAAAGCGTATCAGCGGTCAAAGCATCGAATGTAGATTCATTTACAACATATCCATAAGGGTGTTGACTGCCAAATAAAACATTACTGAATTTTCTGTTGGCATGAAAATCGGTGTTTTGTGCGTTTATACGCAACTTTTGTTGTTGCTTTTGAATAAATAATGCTAATTCTTCTTCAGGAAAATTGGCTTCCAATAAAATTTCCTCAGCAACGGGCATTATTTTTTCTAAATGTTTACTCAAACAGAATATCATCATTGAAGTATAATCCTGCCCGCTTTGAACATCAAGATGAGCACCATAAAATTCAACAATATCTGCAATTTGTTTTGCCGATTTCTGTATCGTGCCCTTGCGCATCAGATTGCACACGGCGCGGCTTACAGCCTGTTGAGGCTCATACCACCTGCCTGCTCGAAAACGCAATTCAATACGAATTAATTCTTCCTGATTGCTGTCAACATAATATACATCAACACCATTACTTAATGATGTTTTTTTATAATTATTAATATCCAGTCTGTCGATTAATTGTAATTCGGGAGCGCTGTTTCTGTTTATCATCTTCGTTAATTAATCTTTTCCGTAATATAATGTGCTGCATTTTTCAGCGGTTAATAATTGTTGTGCAATAGTATGAATACTTGCTGCGTCAACATTCAAATAGCGGTGTATTTCTGTGTTCACTAAATCGGCAGATTCCAACATTTCTGCAATTGCCAACATTTCTGCTTTATTCATTACACCGGTATTGTTGCTGGCAATATCCATTTCTACCGTATTTTTTACACGCGTTAATTCCGCATCGGTGATAGGTGCCTGTTTTATTTTATCTAACTCTTGTTGAATGCCTTGTTCCGCCTGCTCGTAAGTAATGCCTTCAGCAAGTTTGCCGGTAATAATAAACATGCCGGTATCAATACTTCCTGTTATATAAGCAGCAATATCTGTAAACAATTTGGTTTCTTTTTTTAATGCATGTTGCAAGCGTGAACTTTCCCCTAAACCTAAAACATCGCTTAATAAATTAGTTGCATAATATAGCGGTTCTATTCTGCCGGGCATTTTCCAGGCTTTGTAAATCACATTAACCAGTATCTTTTTTAACGTGCTGAAATTTAGCAGCTTGTTGTTCAGGTTCCATAGCAATGTTGCGATTAAAGGGTTCGCCAGAAGGAATATCACCAAACCACTTTTTTGCAAGTTGCAATGCATTATCGGCACTAATACCACCGGAAATAGTTAAAATGGCATTATTGGGGCGATAATATTTATAAAAAAAGTTTTCTACATCAGTTAAAGTAGCATCCTGAACATGTTGTAATTCCAAACCAATTGTCGGCCACTGATAAGGGTGTTTTTCATAAACCAATTTGCGCAAAATATGCCAAACATCGCCGTAAGGTCGGTTGATATAGTGCTCTTTAAATTCTTCACACACTACGTTGCGCTGCACGTTCAACGACTTTTCAGAAAAATCGAGTTTTAACATGCGGTCGCTTTCCAGCCATAAAGCAGTTTCAATATTACTTACCGGTAAAATATCATAATAATTGGTCAGGTCGTTTGAAGTATAGGCATTGTTAGTTCCACCTGCGAGTTGTAACTCAGTATCGAAATCGGGAATATTTGCCGAGCCGCCAAACATAAGATGTTCAAACAAATGTGCGAATCCGGTTTTAGTAATTATTTCATCACGAGCCCCAACTTTATATAAAACGTTGACAGCGCATAATTGTGTGGTATTGTCTTCGTTTACAATAACCGTGAGTCCATTATCTAATTTGAATGTTTGAAATGCAATCATAAGTGCAAAGTAAATGTAATTAAAGGAATTATAACGTGTTGAAATGAAGTTCGGTTCGATTTGTGGCTTTACTAACTTGAATTATTATGGGCACAATAATATTATTCAAAAAGCGAAGCTTCATTTTCTGGCAATAGTCTAAATGTTTTTCTATGATAGTTGGTACTGCCAAATTGGGCAATAGCTCTTCTGTGGTCTTTGGTGGGATACCCTTTGTTTTGTTGCCAGTTATAAACGGGAAACTCCGTATGTAATTGATGCATTAAATCATCGCGATACGTTTTCGCCAAAACAGAAGCTGCTGCAATACTCATAAACCTCGCATCTCCTTTTACAATACAGATATGTGGTATGCGTGGATATTTGTAAAAACGATTCCCGTCAATTAAAAGCAGCCCCGGCTTTTTTTTCATTTGATCAACCGCCTTGTGCATGGCTTTAAAACTGGCTTTTAAAATATTAATAGCATCTATTTCATGATTATCGCAAATACCAATTTTCCAATCTATTGCGGCTGCTTTAATTATAGGAGCAAGCAATTCACGTTCGTTTTCGGTTAATTGTTTTGAATCGTTGAGCAGGGGATGAAAAAAGTTTTTTGGCAGTATTACCGCAGCAGCCACTACCGGACCTGCCAAACAACCTCGTCCGGCTTCATCGCAACCGGCTTCAATTAATTCGTCCTGATAAGAGGCTTGCAGCATATCTGCAAATATATTGATTTAATATACAGAAGCGGTTTACCACTTTATTGCTCACTATAATATTTAATTGTAGTTGTAACATTTTAATTATGCTATTCGTTTAGCAAATAGATTTTTGGCATATTGATTGCCGATAGCGTTGAATTGTTTACTTTTACTTCAAATCACTATAATTTGGAAACTGTTTTATCGACAACCGCACTAAAAAAACAATACGGACCAATCAAAGCTGTCAATGGCCTTGATTTACGCGTTGAAAAAGGTGCAGTTTATGGAATTCTGGGGCCGAACGGCAGCGGAAAAACGACTACACTTGGGATGTTATTAGGTATCATCCAGCCAACTTCAGGGGCATATTCCTGGTTTAACAATGGCTCGTTGGATATCAACAGAAAAAGAATTGGTTCGTTGCTTGAGCAACCCAATTTTTACCCTTACCTGAGTGGTGAACAAAATTTAAAAGTTGTCGCAAAAATTAAAGGTGTAGATGAAGGCACAATTGATGCCGTTTTAGCATCGGTAAACCTGCTCGAAAGGAAAAAAAGCCCGGCCCGCACCTACTCTTTGGGTATGCGTCAGCGTTTGGCGTTGGCTTCTGCATTATTAGGAAATCCTGATGTGTTGTTGTTAGATGAACCTACTAATGGACTAGACCCACAAGGTATTGCTGAGGTGCGTGAATTTATTACGCAACAATCTGCTCAGGGCCGAACTATTATTTTGGCCAGCCATATTTTAGATGAAGTTGAAAAAGTGTGTACGCACGTTAGTGTTATTAAAAAAGGAACATTACTCGCCGAAGGAAGTGTTGCCGATTTAATTAAAGGTGAAACACAAGTTGAAATTGCTGCAGATAATAACGAAATAGTATTGCAGGCAATTCAATCTTTTACCGGAATAAAAAAGGCTGCACAAGAAAATAGTATAATAGTAATTAATGTGGATGAAAAATTTAATGCTGCACAATTAAATAAATATCTCAGCGAAAAAAATATTTATCTGCAACATTTGAATGTGCGCAAAAAACGCCTTGAAGAACAATTTTTAGAATTAACTGCCGAATAACCCGATATGATACGTCTGCTTAAAATTGAATTATTAAAACTGGTTCCTTACAGAACTTTTAAAATATTATTTGCCATTTATTTATTGCTGATGACCCTGGTATTGCTGGTTGGCAAAAACCTTGGTGGCAGCGGCGACGAAGGGCTTACATCGGCCAATGTGCTTGGGTTTCCCAACATTTGGAATTATTATACCTTATATGCTTGTTACTTTAATATTATTCTTGCCATATTGGTAATATTTGTAACCTGCAATGAGTTTACGTATAGAACATTACGTCAAAATATTATCGACGGACTTACCAGACAGGAAACAGTTATCGGAAAAATTACATTAATAGTATTATTGAGTATAATTACAACGGTTATTTTAATTATCAGTGGATTAGTTGCGGGAAATATTTATTCATTGCCAGAGGACCGCGACCAAATGTTCGGACATTCGGGATTTATTTTTGCCTATTTTATTCAATCACTCGGTATGATGTCGATGGGATATTTTTTTGGCACCCTGTTCAAAAGAACAGGATTGGCAGTAATTATATTCCTGATTTTTTTATTCCCGATAGATGTGATTTTACGTGAAGGTATTTTCCCTGATGGGTTTGGCGATTATATGCCGGTGGCAACTTACTTTTTAAAAATGGTACCGTTTCCACTCGACCATACTATGAGCGGGGGACTAGAACCAACTCCTGCAGCACCTACAGCCTTATCGCTGGTGGTTGGTGCAGCCTATGCCGTAATATTTTGTGGATTGGGATGGTGGATTACCAAAAAACGTGATTTGTAAACTCATAGAATTAACAATTACAATTCCGCAACACCCATCCTCTGCGCTTTTAGTCCGCTGAAGCGGGTGAACCAACATTGGTATGGGTTAACGGCCAATTTACAAACGTTCCATTTCCTTTAACAACCATTGTTTATTGGCGACCAGACTGCTTTCCAACACGTCCTTTTTAAGTGATTCGAAGGCGAGTTGCCATTTTTCGGTGCTGATGACACCTTTTTCCAAACGCAGCTTATACAGCTTAATCGTGTTGTTAAATAAACTTTTATACAATGAGCGTTGGTTCTTGCTCAATAATTTATCTCTGAGTAAATATATTTTTACCGTATCTCTCAACGATAAAATGGCATCGTATTCATGATGGTCGTAATATATTTTTAATAAAATACTTTTGGCATCGAGATAATAATTGGGGTCTGTAAAATGCACTTTGTTTAATAATTGCATGGCGCGGTTAAAATCGCGTTTTTCGTAATAAAGTACTGCGAGATTATACTGGTAAGCATTATCTCTTCCTTCCGGCGCAAGTTGATTATAATATTGGTGAATAAATTGTTCAGTCCAAACAAATTCCTGTAATCGCACACCTGCAGTTACAATGTTTTTATAGGTCCATTCCGAAATATGTTGTCCCTCATGTAATAAATTTAGCGGTAACATAAAGCGTGAAATTTCGAGCCATTCGTGCAGGAATTCATTGCGTCCTTCGTTGATGCGTTTAACACAATAATTCTGGACATAAGCTACAATGTCTTTGGCTTCCTGCTCGGGGAATTCGCCAATATGTAAAAATAATTTTTCTCTGAAACCCAGATACCAGGCGTCGTTGTGCTGGTCTTTCAACCACAATAAAATGGGATAATAAATACTGATGGTGGGTTGTTCGCCATATTGTTGCAAATTATTTTCCAGGTAATCGATAAAGCGATGAAACTTGTAGGCATCATATTGTAAAGCCAAAATATTTGAGCGACTCAGCAATTCACACCAGATACGCAATTGATTACTTAAATAAAATATATCGAGTGTTTCCTGACCTTTTAATAAATAAGCATTATCTCCTTTTCTTGAGCGTTGAAAATAATATTGGTCCGCTAACTGATGCAACTTAAAACCTGCAATGGCATCTTTATTTTTTTGTAACGTTTGTTGTTTAATTAATTTCCCTGCATTATCCATCACCGATGTTTCCATCAGATTTTCTATCACCATTACATTTTGTTGTTCTTCATTTTTTTCAAATGTTTGCCAGGCTAAAAATTTTTCGAGCAATTGGTATAAATCGCTTAACAAATTATTCAGTTGTAATTCATTGTATTTTTTGCCGGTAAATACTTTTTGATGCGCCGCTTTTTTATCCCAAACTATATCCAATTCCTGTTCATCCGAAAGGGTTGAGGTTATATGTTCTATGTGCTCCATCAAGACAACAATTTTATTACGGGTATTGTGAAATGGACTGCGGACAAAAAGGCCAAATCTGTCCCGTTCTTTGGATGCAAGTGAGCGGTAAATGCTAATAACTTTAGGTAATGCCATGCTATAAAATTGATATTAAAGTATCCATAACATATTGATATACAACAATATAATGTATTTTTGACTAACAACTCGCGGCTATAAAAATAGCAATTTTGTAATTCTCAAAGTAAATTTTTGCCTGCAGTTTTGTGCTATTGAAAACCAAACACTTAATTTTATGAAGGTGAAAAATATTCTACTATTCAGTTCCCTTTTTGCAATTGCTACAGTAGTAACTGCGCAGGATTCATGGGTTTATGCTAAACAAGCAACAGAAGCCTGGCCGGGTGCGACGGCAAAAGCCGCATTATTGCTGGACGATGGTGTGTTGTCGGTTGGTGAAATTGGCCTGCTCGACATTATGGAGGGTGAGGTATTAATGGTTAAAACCGATGAAACCGGTAATGTGCTTTGGGAGCAATCGCATGATAAACCGGGTTACCTCGAAATTGTAAATAGAGTTACTACCACTGCCGATGGTGGTTTCCTCATTGCAACCATGTTGGCGCCGGATTACCGTCCCTGGTTTGTAAAAACGGATGATGCCGGAAATATGATTTGGCAAAGTGCCGCTTGGTCCGATTTATTAGGAGAAAACACAGCTTCACAAACAATGGCTTATCAATTGCCCTCGGGCGATATTGCTTGTGTTGTGGCAAATGATGTTTTTCGTCAGCTCGATATTTATACGGTAGATAATGCAACAGGTAATTTAATTGCTACAACAACTCATTTATATGAAGATATAATTGGGTTATCGCTTTTTTCTGCATCAACTTCAGATATTATACCAACAGCGGATGGCGGATTTTTATTTGCTACACGATTTGGTGTAGTAGATACATTTTATAATCAATTGACAAAAATTGATGCGGGATTAAATTTTGAAGAAGGCAATCCAATTGGAATGGCTGCCGATAATTTTTTCTCGTCACAAATAAATATTAATAGTGATGGTAGTGTATTTGTAAGTGGTGCAAAAAACACCGGTTTTTTGGGTGATAATTATCAAGCTGCAATTGCAACATTTAATGCTACTTACGATTATACCGGTATTGAAATAATTTCCGGCGGATTATTACATTCTAATTGTGGCGAAATAACACAAACACCTTCCGGTAATTTTAAATTAATACGTTATAATTATTCCGGCGACTTTTTTGATATGGCCGTTGGCGATTATGTTGAAGTAGTTAATTTAAATGCATCGTATGTTGAAACAGGTGCTACAACATTTAATTATGCGCCATACAATACTTTAGAATTTATTACAGCTACTGCCGATGATCAATATATTACCGGCGGTATGGCCTGGACTATTGGTGAGCCTAATTATTATTTAGTAATTGCATCCGGTGCAGGGGATGAAGTTCCTGGTTGTATTTTTAATTGTGTTTGGCCGGGTGATGCAGATAATAGCGGTTTAACAGACATGGACGATATACTGGCGCTGGGTTTGGGATACGGTGCAACAGGCGACCCGCGTGATGATATGAGTATTGGCTGGTATGCGCATGCTGCAAACGAATGGGTAACCGCATTGCCATCGGGCACTAATCATAAATATGCCGATTGTAATGGCGATGGTATTATCAATGATGATGACACAACAGCAATAAGTAATAATTTTTCTTTCGAACATGCTGTATATACTTTAAAAACAACTGAGGGAGATTTGCCATTAACATTTGCACCAGCAGGTCCGCTTAGTATTGGATTAAATAATATCCCAATAGTTTTAGGTGATGTATTAAATAGTGCAGACGCTATTTATGGATTGAGATTTAATATTGTTGTGGAAAGTGAAAATATTGATGCAACATCTGTTAAAGTTCAATTTAATGATTCGTTTTTAGGCTCGGTAAACGATTTAATTTATTTATCTAAAACAAATGCTGATGCTGCTACTGTTTATGCTGCAGTTGCAAAAACAAATCAAACCAATGCATCGGGATATGGTGAAATAGGCACATTAAGTTTTGTGGTAATTGATAACATTGCAGGCAAAACAGAAACTGATAATGTATTGTTAAGTTTCGAAAATGTAAAAGCAATTGATGTAACTAATACAGCATTAAGTATAGTGTCAACTAATGCATCTATCGAAACGCCAACAGGAATTCAAACTATTAATTCAAATGAATTTACAATCTCTCCAAACCCTGTTAGTGGAAATGAAATTCATATTAATACTAATGAATCAATACTCGCTATTGTATTATATAATAGTTATGGGGAAAAGGTGTCGTTTAGCCACGATTTGAATACTAAAACACTTATTCTGCCAGAGCTTCCAATGGGACAATATTTGTTACAGGTTCAAACAAACAAAGGAATAAGCAGCCAAAAACTCGTGATTTTAGGCCAATAAAAGAAACTTTTGGTTTAAAAAATCTATAAATTGTATGTTTTATTCTGCATAAAATGTTGAAAATCAGCATTTTATGCAGAATATGCTATTATTTTCAAGCTATAAGGGTGATTTTATGTTCTTTTAATTAGCTTTGGGGTAGAAGATATTTGTATCTGTAAAATTGTCTCAGATACATTTAAACATATTTATTATGAAAAAACGATTTACTCCAATAGCCATGCTCCTCTTGGCTTTTTCTTTTACCTCAGCAGTTTCAGCTCAAAGTTGGGGATTTGCACAAACCGGAAATTGGGCCTATGATATTGCAGTCGGTCCGGAAGGAACTATGTTTGCAGCTGGTTTAGCAGGTGATGATCCGGCTTGGTTAGATGTAACTTCCGGTTACGTTACTAAATTAGATGCGAATGGTGAGCAATTATGGAGCTATGCACCAACTGGTTTTCCATGGGTTTCAGGCAACGCTAACAGCGTAATGCCAACTGCTGACGGCGGCGCTGCTGTATATTATGCTGCTGCCGGTGGCTCACAGGAAATTGTAAAACTAGATGATGCAGGTGCTGTTGAATGGACAACATCATCTTGGGATGGTGAATTTTATGTGTATGGCGGACAGGCGGTTTTGTTGAATGATGGCCGTTATGTAATTGGCGGTTTAGCTGATTTTGAACATAAATTTTATGAAGTAGGAACAGATGGTAGTTTATTATCTACCTGGACTGTTGCTCCTGATACTGGTGCAGCGTGGACGTGGAGTTATTTTACTTACAAAGAAGCAGGTATAACTGCAACTGCTGATGGCGGTTTTGCTTATGCAACTGGAAATGAAGGCAATAAAATTGTTTACAAATACGACTCGGATTTAAACTTAGAATGGTCTAGTTATATACCATGGGATGCTGAATTAAATTGGGAATATGCTTACCAAAACGGTTTAAAAACTGCTTCTGATGGCGGATTTATTTTATCCGGTTCGGGAACTTCTCCTGATGGAAATTACAATGGTGTTGTAAGAAAATTAGATAGCGACGGTAATGTTGATTGGACAACTTTATTATTCCATGGTTCACCATATGAAGAAGGTGCTTGGGCAGTTGAAACCGGTGACGGAAATGTTATTGCATTTAGTCAGGATGGTGGTGAATTAAGTGTATATGGCTGGATATTAGATGGTGCTACAGGAGCTGAAATTGGTGAAACTTTTTTACCTATTATGGCAACTCCGGGTGGTTTCTCAGATACAGGTTTAGAAGTTTGGGATATTGAAAGCACACTTGATGGTGGCTACGCAATAGCAGGTCGTATGTGGTTAGAAGATTTTGACCAGCGATTTACAGTAGTTAAATCAAATGCCGATGGAACATTCGACGATTGTATTTTCAATTGCGTTTGGCCAGGTGATGCGAATAATGATGGTTATGCAGATGGCTCAGATTTATTTGAAATTGGGATTAACTATGGTGCAACAGGAACTCCTCGTGCCGATATGACAATTGACTGGAGTGGTAAACTTGCTCAGGCATGGATGGAACCGGATTCAGTTTATTGGTATATACTCAACGATTTAAAATGGACCGATTGCGATGGTAACGGAACAATTAATGATGATGATACTACCGCTGTAATTAATAATATGGGTCTTGATCACCCATTAAACAACGCACGTTTAGAAGGTGGTGAAGCACCATTGTTTTTTGATCCTGAAATGGACGCATTACATATTGGTTTAAATGAAATTCCAATTTATTTAGGCGATGATTTAACATCAATAGATGAAATTTATGGGATTACGTTTACAATTAATGTTGACGCCGATAACGTTGATGCTACAAGCTTGAAAATTAATTTTGCAGATTCGTGGATTGGCTCAGTAGGTGAAACTTTACGCTCTAGTAAAACTTTTAGCGATACAAAACAAGTAGTTGGAACTATCGTAAGAAAAGACCGTGAAAATACCAATGGTGATGGTCAGATTGGAACTTTAAGTATTGTTGTGGTAGATAATATCACCGGCAAAACTGATGCAGAAGAAGTTGAATTAAGTTTCAGTTTTGTTTCAGCAATCAAAATTGACCGCGAAGTAATTCCGGTTGCTCCCGAACAAAAAACATTAGTTACAGAAGAAGGATCAGCAGTTGAAAACTTATCAGATAATGGATTAAATGTTTATCCTAATCCTGCTAATGATGTATTACATATTACTAATTCATCTTCAGATGCAATTGTTGGCATTAAAATAACTGATTTAACCGGTAAGGTGGTTTATGAAAATAATTCAACCTCGGCAATCAACAACACAATTGATGTTAGCAATTTATCTTCCGGTAACTATGTTATTGAGATAAACAAAGGCAATACCTTAAGTACACAAACTATAACAATTCAATAGTAGGTTTTATACCAATTCAAAACCGCGTCACTCCTCGACGCGGTTTTTTTATTTTGATTAGGCTTCAAATCAGGTGAAAATGCTATTCTGGAAATATTTTATGACTTTTTGCATAAAATTTAGAGTGATAAATAGGTGTTTTTTCCGTTAAAACGACCTTTTAAAACAGTTTAAAAAGCTGATTATCAATAAGTTATGTTTTTTTTGGCCCAATTTTTCCTCCAATAAATTCAAATTTTTGTCTTAGGTTAACTATTTGGTAATAGTGAATTTTATAGCTGTAAGTAATGGGTTACTTAGTGTAGTTAATTAATTCTTCTTAGTTCTCATATTAGAGTCGCAAACCGCATCAGCTCCTCGATGCGGTTTTTTTTATGTGTTTACTTTAAGCATTTCATTTAAGTGTAATGGTTTACAAATTCTATATTTACATCTTACTACTTAAATGTGTCTATAAAAAAACAAGCATACGAAATATTGTTACTTGCCTTACAGCATAAAATTGCGGCAATTGAAAACGATTTATTGGCAATAAAAGAAAGTATCAGCAATGAGACAAAAAGTACTGCCGGTGATAAGTATGAAACTGCTCGTGCCATGTTACATATCGAACAAGAAAATGTAATGAAACAATTGGCCAACGCACAAAATCAAAAACACGAACTTACAGCAGTTGACACTTCTCAGGTTGCATCTGTTGTGCGACATGGTAGTTTGGTGACAACCAATTACGGTATTTTTTTTATCGCAACAGCAATGGGGAAAATTGTTGTAGATGAAAACAGCATTGTTACTTTATCAAAAATATCTCCACTGGGAAAAGTGCTGATGGGAAAAAAAGAAAACGATATTGTATTGTTTGATTCGCGGAGATATGAAATAAAAAAAGTGGAGTAATAATTCACTCCACTTTAATATTGTATTAAGCACATTACACAACACTCAGTGCGCGTTCTATATCAAAAATTAAATCTTCGTAATATTCAACTCCCACGCTTATACGCACTAATTTTTCGGAGATGCCTAATTTATCTTTTTCAACCTGCGAAACATCAGCATGGGTCATAGTTGCCGGATGTTCGGCAAGTGATTCGGTGCTACCTAAGGAAACAGCCAGCTTAATTAATTTCAGGTTGTTTAAAAAAGTAAATGCTTCTTTTTCACCACCAACAATATCGAAACTTAACATTGCACCCGGGCTGTGGTATTGGTGACGATAAATTGCGTATTGCTCAGTGCCTTCTTCTAAAAATCCGAGGTAATATACTTTTTCTACTTTTGGATGTTCGCGCAAAAATTCAGCAACTTTAATTGCATTTTGCGCTTGTAATTCCATACGCGGTTTAAGTGTTTCTAAACTTCTGAGTAATAACCAGCCTGTCCAGGGGCTCATCATATTACCCATAAATGTGCGCATGGTTTTAATACGGGTCATTAACGCATTATTCCCTAAAACGGCACCGGCAATTACATCACTGTGGCCACCAATATATTTAGTTGCCGAATACATAACTAAATCGGCACCATGTTTTAATGGATGGCTCCAAAGTGGACCCATATAGGTATTATCAACTGCTAAATAAACGGGTTTATCCGGAGCAGAAAATTTATCGGCAATACGTTTGCACATTTTTAAATCGATAAGCGCATTGGTAGGGTTAGCCGGAGTTTCCACATAAATTAATCCCAATTTTTTCTGGCCCTTCGCTTCTATAATAGCTGCAATTGCCGCTTCACTGTCGTTGGCGTCAAAACTGGCGCTTTCAATTCCCCATTGTGGCAGCACGTGTTTGATGAAGTGATCGGTGCCACCATATACAGGTGCGCTGAACAATACGAAATCGCCTGGTTTTAAAAACTCGAGCAAAACCGTAGAAATGGCACTCATTCCGCTTGAAAATACCGCACAAGCTTCTGCGCCATCCCATAATGTTAAACGGTTTTCGAGTACTTCCAGGTCGGGATTGTTTAATCGCGAATAAATTAGGCCCTGTTCTTCACCGGGTCTTTGTTCGCTAAGTCCATAAGCAACTTCAAAAAATCTTTTTCCCGCTTCTGCATTTTTGAAAACAAAAGTGGAAGTTTGAAATATGGGACATTTTATCGCGCCTTCACTGAGTTCGGGTTTGTAGCCGTAACTCATCATGAGGCTTTCAGGTCTAAATTGATGATTTTCCATAGATGGGTGGTTTAAACGAAAATTAATTCTTGTTTTGGCAAAAATAGAATTATTTATTTGCGCAAACACTGATTTTGGTTTTTCTTTAAAATAAAAAAGCGAAAGCAGAATTTTTCCTGCTTTCGCCAACCAAATTGTTTATGGAAAAATTTATTTACATTTTTTCACATTTAAACTCAGCTCATCGCTGAATGGATTTGGACCATTTGTTTTATGTGTTGCATCAACGCACATTCCTTTGTTTATTGCTGCTATACAAACGGCTGCTAAAGCTGCTGTGCTTGCCAGCGCAATAATACCTACAACAATTATTAATGTAACCGCAATTGTGACTGGTTCTTTTTCAGTGTAAGGCACTCCCTTACTGAATGCTTTAAATTGTGCAACTACATCTTTATCTTTTTTATTGCGTAATAAATTGCCTAAGCGAGATGCTTCTGCTCCGCGTATTACAAGTTTAAAACGAAGCCCTTGTTCAAGTGCTTCCATTGCACGGCGATCCCAGTTTGGTGAACCAACAGCAATGGTAAGTTCGCTTGTAATACCTTCGGGTATTGCTACCGCACGAATAGTATAATCAACTTTTCCAAATGCCATGTAATTCCATTTGATTTTAAATGTAACACGACCCTTATCGCCGGGCTTTGGTGCCTGAATTACAGTTGCGCCAGCAAGGTAACTGTTGTTGTCAAATGAAAAACGACCTAATTTTTTACCTGCGGGAATGCGCACGGTGTAAGTGTCAATTCCGTTTTTCCACGAAGGTACAGGACCCCAACCATCTGTGTCGGAATAAGTTTTGTGTTTGTTTAACACTGTTGTTTCTGCCATAATTTTGTTGTTTTATTGGTGAATAATTAGTGAGCTAATTTTGACTTTGAAGGCAATGTTTTTTTACCGCCTATAGGTTTTTTCGCCGGTTTTTTACTCGGTTTTTTCCGCTGGGAACCACTTATTAAAAAAGCCTGATTTAAAATACTTGTGTTACCCTCAGTTTGTGGCTGCTGCGAAAAATTATTTTCAACTAATTTTTTATTTACTTCCGCAACAATCGTTTTTATACTTTTTTTATGCGTTTTTTCCTGCTCTAAAACTTGTAGTAAATAATAAGTAAGTGCACCATTATATTTTCCATCGAAATAAGTGTCAGCTGACGTTTGATTTGATTTACAACCACTTATTAGTCCAACATTGATTTGTGTAACAGGCTTCAAAAAGGCACGAGAAGTAATTTGAGCATTATTTGCACTGCGAACACGCCAGTTAATATCGGCAGGTGGTATTAAAAACCTTGAAACTATATCACTGGCTCCGGGATTAAAGCTGCGTTTAAATAATTGACGGGTTAACCCTCCTGAATGACAGCTGTCAGAAACCCAAACAAACTGAACACCTTCAGGAATTTGTTTAAACAGATTGTTAAATTCATTATCGGTAATAAAAGTTTCAATATCTTCCCAGTCGAAATTATAAGGAACAATGGCCTCGTCAAGACCATCTACCTCTCCAATATTATCACGGGTCGCTAGCTGTGTACCATGACCGCTATATTGAAAAAATAAACGATCGCCTTTTCTCGCACCTGTTATTAACCATTTTAAACGCTCAATAATGTTACTTTTTGTTGCGCGCTGATCGGCAAGTAAACGGATATTTCCATCTTTAAAATTGCAATGTGCAATTAAATGTTCAGCCATATCTGTAATGTCGTTAATACAGCCTCTTAAAGGCGCATCGGCATATTTGTTAATGCCAACTAGTAAAGCTTTGTCCATAGTGATTATTTTTATTTGATACAAAGCTGAATTAAAAATCTATTACATTAAATAGCCAATTATGGCTACAAAAAAAACCCGATGTTTGGTCATCGGGTTTTGTAATCATTTAAAAAAAAGAAATCAGGTGAGCCGGTTTTTCAACGCTTTTGCTACCGCTTCGGTCATTGAATTTACATGCAGTTTCTTATATATTTTTTTTATGTGCGAATGTACGGTGTCGTAACCAATTTGTAATTCGTCTGCAATCATTTTGTAACTATTGCCTTTTACTAGATGTCCGAGTACATCTTTTTCACGCGGACTTAAATTAAAATCGTCGGCGGTTTCAAATTTATTTTGTTTTTGAAATAATTCTAAAACGCGTTTTGCAATAGAGGGAGTCATAGGGGCGCCACCAAGTGAAACCTCTCGAACAGCATCAATAAGCTGGTCGAGCGATTTGTTTTTTAACATATAACCTGAGGCACCTGCGCAAATGGCGCCAAATATTTTTTCATCATCGTCAAACACGGTTAACATTAATATTGGCAATTCTGTATTTGTTTTGCGAATTCTCCGAACGGCTTCTATACCATTTATTCCGGGTAAATCGATATCCATTAAAACCACATTGGGCTGGTGCAATTCTACCAATTCTACAACTTGCATATTATCGGCATAGGCGCCACAAAACTCAAATCCGCGAGTGGCATTAAACAATATTGATAGCGATTCCCTTATGCGAATATTGTCGTCGAATAATAATACTTTAATATTGTTCATTGTTGCAAATTTGAGTATTCATGCCGGGAAATTGTATCCCCAAACATGGTGATTATATAGGTAATGTTACTGTAATGGTTGTTCCTTGCTTATTGGCACTTTTTACATTTAGTGTTGCTCCAATTTCTTTAGCACGACGATGTAAATTGCCTAATCCGTTTCCGTTAATGCTATTTGTTTTTTGTGGATCAAATCCTTTGCCATTATCGCTTAAAATTATCGTTAGCATGTTGCCATCGTAATTAGCATTAAAATTTATTTCAGTGGCCTCGGCGTATTTAAAGGCATTATAAATACTTTCTTTAAATATTAGATAAATGTTTTTTCGCTGCTCCATATTTAAACTTATGGCATTAGCAGTTTCTTCAATCTTAGCAACATAATTTAATTCAGCGGCTTGTTGTAATTCACTGGCATAATTCTGAATACGCAAAAACATTTTTTCCGAACTGTCATTATCCGGTTTAATCGCCCAAACAATATCACTCATGTTTTCTACAGCTTCTCCACTTACTTCTTCAATTTTAGCGAGTAAGGCATTTACCTTATCTGCATCGTTTTCTTTTTGCAATTTGGTGACTAACTGACTGAAATAGGAAATACTGCCTAGGGTTGAACCAATATCGTCGTGAAGGTCTGAACTAATTCTTGTCCTGTCCGATACCAGTTGTTGTTCAAATTCCAGTTTTTTCTTGAGTTGTCGTCGGTTGAATAATAATAATAAAATAGCCAAAACCAGCACTGCTGCTACAATTATACCGGTATTAATGAGCTTTTGACGTTTAATAATTTGTTCCTTCTTTTCGGTTTCATACTGGGTTTGTATCTCACTTATTTTACTCGCTTTTTCCTGATTGTAAACAGAATCGCGAAATAAAATATGTTGCTCCATCATTATTTCAGCCGAGTCGAATTTGCCTTGGTAACTAAACACATTGGCCAAATACATATAATTATCTTCCACCACTTCCAGGCGATTAGCCTCCAATAATAAAACATTGCTGTTGTGTAAATAGGATTTCGCTTTTTCCGGGTTGCCGGTTTTAAAATATAAAATACCCATATTGCTCAAACACACACCTAATTCAGGTAAACCCTCAGCGGAATAAATGGCTGCAGCTTTTTCAAAATAATATAATGCACTATCTACCTTATTTAAATTGTTGTAGGCAGTTCCTAAATTGTTATAAATATTGCCAATATCATCCGGAGCTGCATCTTCGGTTAGGGTTTCTTCAATTTGTAATAAATAACTAATTGCTTTGCGCGATTCGTTCATGTCGATATACAATGAACTTAAATTGATGGTTGATAATAAAATCGCATCGGCATTATCGGCTTTTTGTGCATATTCAAAACTATAGGTATAATATTTTAAAGCCTCCTCCGGACTTTCATTTTTTTGATAAGCTATTCCTAAATTGCCTGAATATTTTGAAATTAATCCATCGTCTTTTAAACTCTCGGCAATTTTAACCGATTCTAAATGATAAAAAATGGCGGAGTCAAATTGTGCTGAATTGTGAAATACGTTTCCAATATTAGAATATACGCGAGCAACCAGCTCGGGGTCGTTGAGTTGTTTGCGGTAATACAAACTTTTTTGATAAAACCTGATTGCTCCTTCAAAATTACCCTTGTTTTTTTCTAGCAAACCTAAACGGGTATATCCATCGCCTAAACCTTTTGCGTAATTTATTTTTTCTGAAAGAGCAATAGCCTCGTCTGCCAGCAGTTTGCAGGAATCGGGGTTAGCTTCTCTAAGTTCAAAGCTGCGTTTATTTATTTGGTTGATATAAGCAGTATCCGTACGCGACGCATAGAGGTTTGCGCCAAAAAGCACAAAAAAAGAAGCCAACGTAAATAGATATTTCATTTGCATTGGCTTCAAATATAGCAGCTTATATTTAATTAATTATCATCTGATGAATCGGCATCAGATTGTGATGTAGTGCCTGAGCCTTTTTTCTTGCGGGTATTGTTGCTGCTGTCTTCTTCAGTGATGCGCACTTCTATTAAATTGTAAGTTGCAGGGTCATAATCACTTAAATTATAAGAGCGTTCCGAAAACAGGTCGTTAGGGTTGGCCGCTAATGGTGGAACAATATAGTTTAATACAATTTTATTTTTTGCCGGTAATAACACAATTTCAGTTGGTTGTGAAGGCAAAACAGTATTAGGAACAAATGTTTTAAAAAATACTTTGGTAGCTGGCACGGGCAATGATTTTATCCAGCAATAAGGCATTACATTAGTGCCATCGTGTGTAAAATGTTCTTCATTTTTAATGTTTACCGTAACAGAACCAACTACAGAACCATTTGGAATTAAAATACGTACCGAAATTTTATTGTAATTACCTGATGAACTCGAAGGTAATGGATAGGTTTGTTTTATTTCATCAATAAAGGGAGCGCTCGAACTGACAAGCGTAAATTCATACACCCTTACACCATTTTGATAGGGGTCGTCGAATTCATTTATTGTTGAATTAATCGTATAATTTCCGTTACTGCTGTTGGTATTAATTAAAAATGTAAACGTAGCAGTAGCATGATCGATAAATATATGTGGTTTTAAAGATTGTAACATAGAATAAATTTAAAGGTTTGCAATTTTGAAATGTTTAACATGGGTTGTGCGACTGGCATCAAACATGTTTTGATTTTGAAGTGTCGCGTTTTGGTTTAATTCAAAAAATATTTGGCTGGGATGTAAATTGCTCGTCCCTGCGCTAATGTGGATTAATTTCTGAATATATAAGCCCGCTAACACAGCCGCTGCCTGACTGCTGCCACTCAGCACACTAACTGCATCTACAGCTCCAATTCCGGTAGAAATGGTATCGGCGCCAACAGCACTAAATACGTGATTGCCAAAATCATGGTCCTCATCACAATTACGTTGAGTAAATGATGCTAATTTATTATCGCTATCGTTGGCCATAGCAACGAGTATATTTTTAAAATAAGCAGGATAGGCTAAACCCGAAGCAATACTTTTTGTAAATGTCGGTTGATAATATTCGTATGCATTACCTGCTGAAACTACCACGGCAATTCCCATTTTATATAACCCCTGAATGAGTTTATTTATTCGATGGTTACAAACAGGATAATCTGTATTTACATTATCAAATGCATTATAAGCCAGTACAACAATTTTAATTTTGTCGTCTTCTTTCATTCCCGGCTTTAAATTATAATTAAACACTTGCTCTAAACCTTCAGCAATAGCATACCATGAAGTGCTACCACTATTGTCAGCAGTAACCCGAATACTTACTAACCGAGCATCCGGTATCATGCCGCCAATTTTTTTTGTTTTTGTAACACCATCAACGTTATAGTTGATAGTAATGTGGTCGGCAACCAAAATGCCGGCCAAGTGTGTGCCATGTCCATGCTCGTCAGTCAGCTTACCATTAGGTCCTTTAGTTGAACCGTCATACATCATAGATGCAATTACTTTGTTTTGTAAAGCTTTGTGTTCAGCATAAACTCCTGTATCTAATAATGCAATTACATTGTGTTTGCCGCCGTCATTAATTTTGTAGTAAAGGGCAGGGCTAATAAACTCACTTACATATTGTTCGTCTGTTTTGTTAAGTGAATCAATAGCTAATGGTTTAGGGTGAACGGTGAATGCCGTTTGTTGTTTTCTGAAATCTTTAATTTCTTTAAATAAGATACTTCCCATAAATGTGTTTTTGTTGACACAAATGTAGAAGTATAAAACAATACTGCAGTACCCAAATATGGGGATAGCTTACTCGCCCGGAGAATTATCGTCTCCACTTACATTTCCATGGACAGATATCATGCGCCAGCCTTCAGGAAGCGGACATTGTTTTTTGCTTTTAGTGCCTGCTATGCGCAGTTGGAGCGAGTTGTTGTGCAGATTTACCGTGCCGTCTGTATGGCCGCCATTTTCTACAGCAAGTGCTTTGGTAATTTGCCATTCACCGGATGAAGAAGTAAATGTTTTAATGACAGCATTACATGCATCATTGGTTACACCCATTTTGGTGAATAAATTAATGTATTCTTTTTGCCATGCAGGATGAAATGGTACACCGTAATATTTATTTTTTTTATCAGGACAAGGTTCGGTGCCACAGCAGGGTTCATTACAAATTGCGCCATAAGCATCATTGGCATGTATCCAGATTTTTTCGTCGCTGCGCAGCGGGTAGTTTAATATGTTATGGAAGGCGTCTATAAATTCATTGTTAATATGGTCGTTGTGATAGTGCGGAACAATAAACTGTAATAAAACACTATCGCGATGTAAATCAAATATTTTAGTAATAACACTATCTACTTGATTTACATCGGCAATAGCCGGTCCGGTTCCGTAAAATTTTGCACCTAAATAATAATTGTTATCATTACAATCACTACACATATCGGCGAAGTCGCCATAGCCTGAACCGTAGATCCATACTGTGTCTCCGGTGCCTTTAATAATATAAATATTGGAAGTAGTCCAGGGTAAACTGTCGGCATAAATCATACTGTGTACCACATATACAGATTGTTCAACAACTGTTTCGGTGCCATCGTTTAATTGCGGCAATTCGCGTTTGCCACATCCCAATATCAACAATAAAAAAATGCCAACAATAAAAAAATATCGCACAAATATTATTTGCTAAATGAAGTAAGTATTTGTTTTGAAGGATATTTTCCTTTTTCGTCGATGCTTTCCATTTTAACCATTCCCACGTTTTTAGCCATATACATGGTTGCACTTGATTTTGATTTAAACATGGCAGAGATTACTTCGGTATCGTAAGTATATTTTACACAATTAAATGTTCCGGCAGGTGTTGTTACCGATTCGTTGCCAACTACTTTACGATTGGTTGTTTTCATTTTCATGCTCATTAATTGCATGCCGTTCATGGTAACAGTCATACTGCTTTCAGCATCAGGTAATGTTTGACCTGCAACCGGGTTGGAAGGAAATTCCATGTATTGGTCAGTAACTTCTATGGTAACATCATCCATACCTTCAAATTGGTCTTTTGGAAACATATTACTCATGTCCATGAAAAAACTTTCCTGAGTACATTTCATAATTACTTCACCTTTATTCACCGATTTGTCTTTTTGGTCAAACATTTCAATGTTTATTTTCGCTTCTACACCATCGGCTACATTATTAAGTGCTGTTAATTCACTTACACTGCGTGATTGTACTTTATCTTTTCCATCGTAACTGGTAATTTCCCATTTGGTACCAACTTCAGTTGGGAAAAATGATTCGCAATTATTATCGCTTTTAAATGCGGTTGCCATGAGCATAACTAATGCACATAACATTATACTTGTTTTTTTCATAGTAATGGTTTTGTAACAAAGTTACTGCTTTGGGGCAGGACTAAAAAGGTTTTGATGCATGTTTTGCAGTAATTGCCTTGCATGGCTCATGCTTTGTACCTGCTCAAAAATGAGGATGAGGTGTTTATCGGTTTGTTTGATAATTCCGGTAGTTTTTTTCTGCGCGATAAGCTGCATAATGTTGTGAAACAGCGGACTATCATAAAACACCGATTCGGGATTTTCAACAAAATAACAACGTAACTTCCTGCTTTTGAATATGATACGCTCTAAACCCATATCCTTTGCCAACCAGCGTAATCGGATGCCGTTAAACAACTCTTCCACTTGTCGCGGAACTTTTCCAAAACGGTCGGTGAGCTCGTTTTTAAATTGTGTAATCTGTTCTTCGTTGGCAACATTGTCTAAACGGGTATAAATACTCATCCGCTCGTTAATGTTGGTGATATAAGCATCAGGAATCAGCATCTCCAAATCGGTATCAATTTGTACATCGCGCACATATTCCTGTTTTTCTTCAATTTGTTCGGCAAATAATGCTTTAAATTGAGTTTGTTTTAATTCGCGAATGGCTTCATCCAGAATTTTATGATACATATCGAAGCCGATTTCAGAAATAAATCCACTTTGTTCGGCTCCTAATAAATTCCCGGCACCACGAATGTCCAAATCGCGCATAGAAATCTGGAAACCACTGCCTAAATCAGCAAATTGTTCAATGGTGCGCAATCTTTTTCTCGAATCGTCGGGTAAACCAAATAAAGGCGGAGAAATTAAATAACAATAGGCCTTTTTATTACTTCTACCCACACGGCCACGCAACTGATGTAAATCGCTCAAGCCAAACCAATGGGCGTTATTAATAATAATGGTATTCGCATTTGGAATATCTAATCCGCTTTCAACTATATTGGTGCAAACTAAAACATCGTAAGTTTTATCAATAAACTTTAGCATGTGGTCTTCCAACTCTTCGCCTTCCAACTGACCATGTGCAACACCAATATTTAAATCGGGGCAAACTTTTTTAATGAGTGCCGCAGTTTCCTGAATATCGCGCACACGGTTATGAATAAAATACACCTGACCACCGCGATAAATTTCCTGATAAATGGCATCGCGAATAAATTCAGCATCAAATGTTTTTAATTCAGTTTGAATGGGTTGACGGTTAGGCGGAGGTGTATTGATAATAGATAAATCACGCGCTCCCATCATACTAAATTGTAAGGTACGTGGAATTGGTGTTGCAGTTAATGTAAGTGTATCAATATTTGCTCTGAATGCGCGTAATTTTTCTTTAACGGTAACACCAAATTTTTGCTCTTCATCGATAATGAGTAAACCTAAATCTTTGAATTTAATTTTTTTACCGATGATAGCATGTGTGCCAACAAGTATATCTACTTTACCGGCTTCTAGTTTTTCTAAAGTTGTTTTTTTATCCTTATCAGATTTAAAACGATTGATATAATCAACCGTAACCGGAAATTCTTTTAATCGTTCGGAAAATGTTTTAAAGTGCTGACTTGCCAGAATTGTGGTTGGAACCAAAACAGCAACTTGTTTGCCATCAGTTACTGCTTTAAACGCAGCGCGAATGGCAATTTCCGTTTTCCCAAATCCCACATCACCACATACCAATCGGTCCATTGGATGCGGTTTTTCCATATCGCGTTTTACATCAACCGTGGCTCTGTATTGGTCAGGAGTATCTTCGTAAATAAAGCTGGCTTCTAATTCATTTTGCAAATAACCATCTGGCGAATAGGCAAAACCTTTGCTAGATTTTCTTTTGGCATATAGAGCAATTAAATCTTTCGCTATATCTTTTACTTTCGCTTTTGTTTTGCGTTTTAATTGCTCCCAGGCATCGCTTCCTATTTTATTCAGTTTCGGTTGCGTGCCTTCTTTGCCTGCGTATTTTGATATTTTATGTAATGAATTAATATTTACATATAATAAATCGTTATCGCGATAAATTAATCGAACAGCTTCCTGTATTTGTCCTCCGATTTCAATTTTTTCTAAACCCGAATACACGCCAACACCATGATCGATATGTGTTACAAAATCGCCGGGACGCAATTCCATTAAAGTTTTTAATGTAATGGCATCGGTTTTGGAGAAACCACTTTTAACGGTGTATTTATGATGGCGTTCAAATATCTGATGGTCGGTAAAACAAACTATTTTTTTATCATTATCGATAAAACCGGCAGCTATTGTTGTTGATGCAGCGCCATCTTCGTTAATTACCGGAATGATAGGTAAATATTTTACCTGTGCATTTAAATCGGTAAATATTTCATGAAACCTTTCAGCCTGTCGCGCATTACTCATAAAAATAAATAAATGATAACGCAACGATTGAAATTCCTTCAGCTTTTGAATAAGTTGCTCGAAATTGCGATTAAACAAAGGTTGTGGAGCAGCATCAAATTGAATAATTTGTGTATCCGGTAAATTACTGTGTAAACCAAATTCAACTGCCGAGAAATGTGGTACTTCCTCTAACAACGCAGGTCCCGACAACAATAATTCCTCAGGCGGATATTTATTAAACGGATGGTCGCGATCTAGCAGTTTTTCTTTTTTTGTTATTTCATACCAGTCCAATGCCTTTTCATATACTTTATTAATTACCTCAAAGGTATATTTGGCATCTTTAAACCAAACAATAGTGTTTTTTGGCAATGAATGAAATAGTGATGATTTTTGCTCTGCACCAAACTGGGTTTGGATATTCGGTATAATGGTAACCTGCGAAATGGTTTTTTCAGAAATTTGTGTGGTAGGGTCAAAAACACGGATACTTTCTACTTCGTCGTCATATAATTCAACGCGATAAGGCATTTCATTGCCAAAAGAAAAAATATCGATAATACCACCACGCACCGAAAATTGTCCGGGCTCATACACAAAATCTGTTCTTTCAAACCCATTTTCTGCTAACAAATCAATAATAAAATGGTCGTCGAGTTTTTCACCTTTTTTTAAAAGAATAATATTTTCTTTTAATACTTCTGCAACTACAAATTTCTCAACGAGTGCTTCAGGATAAGTTACTATTATTTCTCCACGGGTATGTGAATTGGTAATTTTATTAATTGCCTCAGTGCGCAATAAAACACTATTGGTATTTACCTCTTCAAATGAAGTTTCCTTTTTAAAAGAATCGGGAATAAATAAAATGTCTTTTTTGTTGAGAAGGGTTTCAAGGTCGTTTAAAAAATAACCAGCCTCTTCTTTATCGTTGAGGATAAACAGGTGATTGTGTTGAAGATTTTTGTAAACGCCGGAAACAACGAAGGAAAGTAATGAGCCTGCAATGCCCTTCAGATGCAGGTTTATCGGCTTTTGAGCCGTTGCTATCTGTCCTGTAAATGCTTTTATCCTATCATCCTGCTCGCGGTATACCGTAAGCAATTCCTGCAAGTCCATGACTGTGCTGCAAAGGTATTGAATTTATATTAACATTGCTGAAGTATAATAAGCATCGCAATGCGCTTAAATTATTTTCTCCTAAATCAACTTTTTCGTGCAACTTTGTGTTCCAGATTAAAAGCATACTATGTTAACTTGGCAAAACGGAATTGTAAAAGAAGTAATTACACAAACACATAATACGAGGAGTTTTATAATAGAGGCAATTGAACAACCGGTGTTTGATTTTATACCGGGACAGTTTGTCACACTGGATTTACCCATAAGCGAACGCCCAAGCCAAAGGATGAGGAGTTATTCCATAGCATCGGCACCAATGGGCGATAATTTGTTTGAATTACTGATTAGTCATAAAGAAGGCGGCTTAGGTTCAACTTATTTATTTGACGAAGCTGGTGAAGGAGCTTCCTTAAAGTTCAGAGGCCCGGCTGGTAAGTTTGTATTACCCGCAACACTCGACAGGCCAATTGTAATGATAAGCACTGGAACAGGAATTGCTCCTTTTCGCTCTCAAATATTACATTTATTGCATCATCAAATACCTGTTCCTGAAATACATTTGGTTTTTGGAACTCGTAAAGAATCGGATATATTATATCACAATGAATTATTGGAATTAGCAAAAAGGTACCCGCATTTTCATTATCATGTTGCTTTGAGTCGCCACGAAACCCACGAATGGGAAGGTGCCAAAGGTTATGTGCATGATGTATATGAAACCATTAGCGAAAAAGGCAAACGTGATATGGATTTTTATTTATGCGGATGGCGCAATATGGTTGCCGATGCTAAAAGCCGGATTGCTGCTCTTGGGTATGATAAAGAAAGAGTACATTTGGAGGTTTACGACTAACCTATGGCCATTATCATACTGATTACCCTAATTGCACTTTTTATCACTGCAAGTGGATATTTTAAAAATACTAAACAAGGTAATTGGTATGCATTTATAATTGCGGTGGTAATTTTAGCGCCTATACTGCTATTACTACCGAACTTTTAAATTTATTTAATGCCATCAATTTCGTTACTATACTTTGTAGTTGGTTGATTCTGCTAATTGCTATTATAACCACCTGGTGGAAAAGAGGAAAACACCTGCCTGAGTTTAAACTCGCTTCTCCTTTACTGAACATTGAAAAATATATTGGTGCCACATTATTTGTAATATTATTTATTACATTAATTACCGCTTTTTTTGCCTATCCCAATAATTGGGATAGCATGACTTATCACTTATCAAGGGTGATGCACTGGATGCAAAATGAAAATGTAAAACATTATCCAACCCGCATCGACCGGCAATTGACCCAACCTCCGCTTGCGGAATACCATATTCTTCACTTATTTATTTTAGGCAATAGAGATAGTATTGCGAATTTAGTGCAATGGTTGTTTTTTGCAGGGTCAATAACAAGTGTGGCATTAATTACTGCAGAATTTGGTGGTGACAGGAAAGCACAATTGTTATCTGCATTTGTTGCTGCAACCATACCCATGGCTATATTACAAAGCACCAGCACACAAAACGATTTGGTTGTCGCATTTTTTGTATTGACTGCCATATTGTTTGGTATTAAAGCCTGGAAACAACGATTTAATACCAGTTACGTTTATTTGTTTTATATAACTTGTGCGTTGGCTTTATTGTCAAAAGGAACGGCACTCATATTTTTACTTCCTGTGGTATTGGTATATGCATTTTTTATTGTGAAAACAAACAGGGAAAAAGCAATTCCAAGTATCCTAAAGGGAATAGCAATTGTTTTATTACTATACGGACCTTTTGCATATAGAAATTATCAAACATATAACAGCCCATTGGGTAAATCGTATGAACTCAATAATTCGCTGTATACCATTAAAGGAACGATATCCAATATTTCCAAAAACACCACCATGCATTTGCGCACTCCCGTTCCCGCAATTAATATTAGTTTAACTAATGGGGTTACCGCATTTAATAAAGCAATTGGTGTTGATGTAAATGCACCCAATTATAATTGGGCACCAAGTCCGGATTTTGTAGTTGGTTATTTTTCTACACAGGAAGATTCGGCAGGAAACTTTTTTCAGGTAATATTATTGGTGTTGGTACTGGTTTATGTTGTTATAAAATTTAAATCCATACCGAAACACATTTTATTATATACTACCTTGCTTGTATGTATGTATGTATTATTTAATTTGTTATTAAAATGGCAAATCTGGCATGCGCGTTTGCATCTTACTATGTTTTTTAGCCGGCGCTGTGTTAATAGCTTATTGGCTCAATAAATTGCCCGCATTGGCAACTTATACCATGGTAGTTGTTTTGAGCGCTTTTTCACTTATTTTCTTGTGTATAACCAAACCCGCCCGCTGTTTGGTGAACAGAGTATATTTAAACAACCGGCAGATAAACAATATTTTGCAGCTAATGAACCATTGTATGCACCGTTTGTAAAAGTAAACGCCTTATTGCAAGAAAATAATTGTCAAACCCTCGGTTATATTTCCGGAGGCGATAGTTGGGAATATCCATTTTGGGCTTTAAATAAAAACAATAAATCGTTTTCAATGTATCAACTCGATACCGATAATGAGACAAAACAACTGCCACAAAATACCAGCAGTAACATCATTATTCCCGATATGATTATAAATATTAGAGGCGATGAAAAGAAAGAGGAGCAAATATCCTATATGAGTAATCCCTACAAATTGATTTTGTTGGACGGTGTATTTGCCGTTTACAAAAAGGATTTATGATTTGAATAAAGTTTCCAATACTTCATAAGACCGCAAATCACCAAAATCTTCAATATGCAAACGGAAATAAACCAGCATTTGCTGCAATAAAATTTTCCGTTCAGTGGTAGTGAGTTTAATCTGGTCGTAATTTTTTAATTCGGGCTCAATAATGGATCGAAATGAGTTGGATAATTGTTCACTTAAAAATTGCTGATGCGCAGGCAGGAAGTCAATAAACATACCTTCCTTTAAATCGAAATAAGGGTCAGGCGAAACAGTTGGGTAGCAGCCTAAATATTTAGTAATAGCCAATAAAAACCAAATATGATGATTGCCTAAAGGTTTTTCAGTTTGATCTAATTCAATAAATATTTCAAATAAAAAATCAAATAAGGGTTCATTGGTTTCGTGTTCCTTAACAATCTTATTTAAAATTTCCAGATAAAATATCAGCAATGAACTTTTTACAATATTAAAAGGCAGGTCTTCATAAATATGCGCAAATCCACATTCGCTTATGCGCATTAAATTACCCTGCTCTTTGTGGTAGACTACCATATCTAACAAATTGCCATGCTGATATAAGGCAGATTTCGATTTACCTTTTGCAGAACGAACACCATTAATGATATACGATTGAACACCAAATAATTCGGTATAAGCTTTTATGATTACACTGGACTCAGCATATTTTGTCACTTTAAATACTATTGCCCTTGTTTTGTGTAACATAGTGTAAAAGTAAACAACACAATGGTATCGGTATTAAAATAAAAGTAAGATTGCGGCTATATTATTCAGCAGGCTTTTCTTCTTTTTCATCTAAAAGTGCGTCGTATCTATTCAAATCGTTTACTGCAGCAGTATCATCAGGATTTTCATAGGCATTAACAGCCTTTTCGGTGTAAACCGGGTCGTTTTTGTGGGTGCCGAATAAACTATATATGCCATAATTACTGCTTATAAAAAAAGCAATGGCAATACACAAAGCCAATATTGAACGCAGTACCAGTGGTTTTATCCAAATGAGTAAAGTGGCTTTATCATCCGCTTCTAGTTTGCGGTAATATAAAAACAAATAAGCCATTAAACCCACACCTGATGAAACAGAAATAATGAGTAACTGCTTATCCATTTGTAATAACAAGGTTCTGGCCATTACAGCCATTACAGTAATGGATACAGACCATAATCCAAAAAGGTAAATCAGCCGCATTATTCTGCCAATACGTTGTTTATCCAAAAAACTAAAATACCTGAGGCGAGATAATAAAAGATAATGTGCCAAATAAAATCATGCTCATACGCTCGCCATAAGTTGGCAGCATTGGTTTTAGAAACACCATTAAAATGGTATTACCTAATAATAAATATTCAAAATACTTGGAAAAAAAATTGTTTCAACGTCTTAATTCTGATGTAAAATTATAAAATAAGCAGCACTATTCTTTTGCTTTGCTGTCAATAATAATGGTAACCGGTCCATCATTAATTAACTGCACCTGCATGTCCGCACCAAATACCCCTGTTGCAACCGGTTTATTAATGAGTTGCGATAATGTTGTAACAAATTGTTCATACAAAGGAATGGCAATATCAGGTTTCGCACTGCGAATAAATGAAGGGCGATTGCCTTTTTTAGTAGAGGCATACAGCGTAAACTGACTCACCACTAAAATTTCTCCTGCTATATCCAATACACTAATATTCATTAATCCGTTCTCATCTTCAAAAAATGCGCAGCTGGGCAATTTTTTGGGTCAACCAGGTAATGTCTTCTATGGTATCATTTTCTTCTACCCCTAATAAAATCATCAACCCTTTGCCGATGCTGGCATGTGTTTTTTGTTCAATAACTACGCTGGCATTTAACACACGTTGAATTACTACTCTCATATTACCACTTTTTTGCGCCCTTTATTTCTTCATAAAAAGTTAAATAACTAGTATATCGCGAAGGCGAAAATTTACCTTCCTCCAGCAATTGTTTAACAGCACAACCGGTTTCATTAATGTGCAGACAATTATTGAATTTACAATTATTCATTTCTTTTCTTATTTCCGGAAAATAATGCCCCACTTCATATTCATCAATATCTACCAAACCGAATTCTTTTATTCCCGGTGTGTCGATAATAAATGAATGTTCGTTAATGCGATACATATGTGCAAATGTAGTGGTGTGTAAACCTTTTTCGGTGTAAGCAGAAATAGCACCCGTTTTTAAATTTAAATGCGGAAATATACTGTTTACCAAAGATGATTTCCCAACACCGGACAAACCAATAATTAACGATGTTTTATTTTCAAACACCTGATGTAATTGTTCCAGGTTTTCTTTATTTAATACTGAAGTAGAAAAACTTTCATAACCCGCTTCGTTATAACTATACATTAATTCCTGCAACAGCTCATCATCTTTTCCTCGTATAAATCATGTTTATTAAAAATCACCTTTGCCGGAATACCATACACTTCGCTGGTTATTAAAACCCTGTCGATAAATCCAAAAGCAGTGCGTGGTTGTTTGAGCGAAGCAATAACAACAGTTTGGTCTATATTACTTGCAATTACATGTTTATATGCCGATTTATGAATATCGGAGCGAACAATATAATTATTGCGCGGAAGAATTTCGTTGATGATATAATTTTTTTGTTCATCCGTTTCGCCGGGTCCTTCTTCCACCATAACAAAATCACCAACTGCAATCGGATTCGTTTGTTTTTTATTATCGAGGCGGAATTTTCCTTTTAAACGGCAAATAATTATACTGCCATCAGCTAATAACACATCATAAAAATTTCCGGTACTTTGAACTACGGTTCCGCGCATGGTGTAAAGTTAAAATTCAGGAAGTAAATACGCGATTAAACAGTAACAGAATGTACTGCAAACGAAATTTCCTTAATCAGTGAAGTATCTTTTCAATGGCATTGCCCACCACAACAATATCGGCACCTGCGTTGCAAGTTTCGTATGCTTTTTCAGGAGTTCTGATACCACCACCAACAATAATTGGTAAATCGCAATGTTTGTGCACAGCAGCAATCACCTCAGCAGGAATAGCTCTTTTGGCACCACTGCCGGCGTCCATATAAATCAGTTTCATACCCAATAATTCGCCGGCCATGGCAGTGCAGGCCGCAATTTCGGGCTTATCAGAAGGTTGGATTCGTATTCGAAATATAACTCACCGTTGTCGGCGCGCCACCGTCAATCAGGATATAACCCGTTGAAATAGCCTCAATACCCGATTTTTCACGTAAGGAGCCGCTAAAACCTGGTTGCCAATGAGCAATTCGGGGTTACGTCCGCTTATAAGCGATAAAAACAGGAGTGCATCGGCATTTGGGTTCACCTGCTGAATGCTGCCCGGAAAAATCACCACCGGAATATTCGTTTGCTGCTTCAGGGTTTTAATGGTTGTGTCCAGGTAATCGCCAATAACCAGGCTGCCACCCACAAAAAAGTAGTCGACATGGTTCTCATTTCCCAGTGTTACCAATTGGTTCAACGCCTTTGCATCCACCTCATCCGGGTCGATTAAAACGGCAAACTTTTTTCAGTCCCTTACTGTGATCGGCTGCTATATTTTGATATACCTGATTGCGCATTGTTTCGGATAAAGGCAAAAATAGGGTTTTTTGCTGACAGGAAAGCAGGATGTAGCCCAATAAAACGGTTTCTTTTTTGGAGCAGGAGCTTTTCTGCACGCCAGCAAAATCCGCACGTGCTTTCCACTCCAACTCCGCTTCCGCTGAAAATGCGGAATGCGGGGTTTCCGTTTCAATCACGGCTAACTGTGCATATTATCGTAACTATCACAAAATTGTTGCGTATAATTGAAAACAATTTTGTGACATGGTAAAACAACTAAAAACGCACAAGATTGAATCCAACAAATAATAAAGATAAGCCTGTAATATGGTGGAAGTTATTAAAATTGTGACATAGCCTACAGCCAACCTTTCTAAATCCTTTACAGCCTTTAAAACCATTTTCAATAACAGTTATTCACGCAACAAATTTTTGAACAGCATCAATTGCCCAAACCGCTTTGTGCAACTTCTTCCAAATAAAATATATAAAAAACGCAATTTTTATATTTGATAATTAATGCGTTGTGGTTACTTTTAAGGACTTTCGGATATAGTTTATTTTTGAAAAAATAATGGTAAAGGCTATTATAGACAACCGAAAGGCCAGAACATTAAGACTAACATATATTGACAAACAATGAATACAGACTTGAAAGACGCAATGTCAAAACGAACTGACGAGGACCTTATTAAAATAGTCTTTGTTGACAGCGATGGCTATCAACCTATGGCTGTTGAAGCTGCTGAGGAAGAAATCAAAAAACGTAACATTGACAAGACAAAAATTGAGCAAGTAAAAGTCGACCTGACAGCAAAAATTGAGGAACAAAAGGATTTCGACTCTAAAAAGCTGAGTGTATTGACAAGGTTTATACACTTCATTGTTGACACTATTGCCTTCATAATTTTTACTATGATTTTTACTTTCGTAATTGGACTTTTTATAAATCCGACAGACCAAAATTTAAAGATAATTTTGCGTTATCTAATGTTTGCAACAGGCTTCCTTGTATATTATGTTTTTATGGAAACTAAGTATCAAAAGACAATTGGAAAGTTTATAACTAAAACAAAAGTTGTAAATACTAATGGAACAAAGCCAGAGCTTGGAGACATAGTGAGAAGAACGTTTTGCCGTCTTATTCCATTTGACCAAATTTCATTTCTGTTTACACCAAATGGTTTTCACGACAGACTTTCTGACACAACAGTAATTAAAGACGAAAACTAACAAAGACAAAGAAACACAGCTTATAACACGTTTTGGCAAAAGTGAAGGTTCAGTGCACCGTAGACACATTTGTGGATAATCAAACATTTGTTATCCGAAACAAAATTTGTGGTGAAAATCGCCACCTTCGTCAAGCCTGAAATCGTTAAAACTTTGATTCAATTTTGTTTGTTTTTAATCAATTAAATCAGCCATTTAATAACCGTGATCAATCCAAGTAGCTTTTGGTAGTATCCACATTGGGGTTCTGTAGTTGCGGTAAATTTTTGATTCAATTTAAAAATTAATAAAATTTGAAATGATGTAAACAATAATTTACTCAAAATTGTCATGCATGTTATTTTGTAGGGACGTATTGCATGCGTCCTTACAAAATAACATGCAGGACGTCAACGAAGCGATAAATGAAAATGATTGAAAAACCCAACCTGTCCTAGCAGGTTTCTTGCCTCAATAAAAAATTATTATTCCAGCACAACCCTGCGATTTATAGGATTAAATTCTATAAAAAGTATTTATTACCTTAGTAGTCCCAACATCATATACATGAAATCACTATTTTTTTCCTACATCTTTATTTTAATTGTGCAGTCAATATTTGCACAGGCCCCTGAAATAATATGGGAACATGGATATGGTGGAAATCATGATGACCGTGGATATGAAGTATTACAATCTTTAGATGGCGGGTTTTTAATGGTTGGCCAAGAACAATCAATTGATGGTGATATTATTGATAACCATGGACTTGATGATATATATGTAGTTAAGACAGATTTGAATGGTGAAATTATTTGGAGCAGGGCATATGGCGGAAGTGATTATGATTATGGTAATGCAGCATGCTTGGCGCAGGATGGTGGATATATCATATCAGGACAAGCAGGTTCTTCAGATGGTGACCTAACAGGTAACAATGGTTATAAGGATTTATGGGTATTTAAAATAGATGATTTTGGTGATATTGTATGGCAATTTAATTATGGTGGCTCTCATAATGAATCCTCAAGGTCTATTATACCAATGGACGATGGTGGTTATCTTATTGCAGGTGCTACGCAATCTAACGATGGAGATGTGTTAGGGCACCATGGTTTATACGGAGAATTAGATATATGGGTGATTAAGATAGACCAAATGGGTAATCTAGTTTGGAATAAATGTTACGGATCGTCTGAATCAGATTTAGCTAAAGATATAGTTAAAACACAGGATGGTAATTATATTTTAGTTGGTTATGCAGAAGGTTATGATTTTGATATTGGCATAACATATGGTGATTACGATGTTGTTTTAATGAAAATATCACCCGAAGGTGAACTCATTTGGAGTAAAAATTATGGTGGGTCTTGGCCTGATTATGGAACATCGGTAGTTGAAATATCAGATGGTAGTTTAGTGGTTCTGGCTGACACACAATCAGAGGACGGATTAGTTGACGGATATCATGATGTAACTGATGTTTGGTTATTTAAAACAGATGCTCATTGTAATTTTTTACACGGTCATGCGTATGGTGGAACATGGACAGATAATTCGTCAGATTTAATAGCCTTTACAGAAAATCATTTTATCATTACAGCCGCATCAAGTGCTGAAAGTGGAGATGTGGAATTCATACATGGTGGTAGTGATTTTTGGATATTAGGCATTGATAGTAGCGGAGGAATTTTATGGCAAAAATCATTAGGCGGATCATTAAATGATCTTCCACATTCTATTATAAAACTTAATGATGAAGAATTAGTAATTACCGGATATTCAAATTCAGTTGATTACGATGTAACACCGTCGTATGCTTCTTACAACGTTTGGACAGTGAAGCTTGGTTTTTGTACTACAAGATATTACGCCGATACTGATGGCGATGGTTTTGGTGATATTAGTTCGGATACAATAGCTTGTGAAATACCTGTAGGATATGCAATTGATAGTACAGATTGTAATGATATGAGTCCTGACATAAACCCTCTCGTTGCAGATATTTGTAATAATTTAGATGATAATTGCAATGGAGAATTAGATGAAGATGCAATATTTACAACATGGTATGCAGATACTGATGATGACGGGTATGGTTTTCTTTTGACCGATTCCTTGAGTTGTGCTGAATTAAGTGGATATGTAATGGATAATACAGACTGTGATGATTCCAATAATTTAATTAATCCAACTGCTCCTGAAATTTGTAATTCTGTAGACGACAATTGTAATTTAAATGTAGATGAAGATTTAATTTATACTCTATATTATATAGATGAAGATGGTGATAATTATGGCAGTATGCAAACTGATTCTCTTTGGTGTGCTACTGTAACCGGTTATGTTCTGGATAGCACAGATTGTAATGACACAAATGAATTAATTTATCCCGGTGCCACCGAATTCTTCAACGGAATTGATGATGATTGCGACCAAATTGCTGATGAAGGTTTAGCAACAACAGATATTGTAAAAAATACAATAAGTATTTTCCCGAATCCGGTAAATAATATATTATTTATTCAATCTGATGCAACACATGTTGTTTCTATTTTAAATCAATTAGGAGAAGAAATATTATACACCAATTTATTTATCGGTTTAAATACCATTTCGGTAGCAGATTTTGCGAGTGGTGTGTATTGGGTGAAAGCGGAGGATGGGGAGATGGTGGTTTGGGTGAAAGAGTGATTGAGGAAATTGTTCTTTTTTAAATGTATTCTTGTTAATTAATTTGTTTATTTTAGAAAATAATATGAAAATCTCCCTGTTGGTAACAATATTCCTATGCAATCTAAGGCTAACTGCTCAAATTCCAAGTTTGGTCTGGAATATGAGTTATGGCGGAACCGAATTTGAATCTGGGCATTCAGTTATTATCCAAGGTAATGATTTCGTACTTGTCGGTGACTCCAATTCTGCAGACGGCGATGTAGATTTTAATGCAGGATATGATGATATTTACCTGGCAAAAATAAACTCAAGTAATGAATTATTGTTTTCCAAAACTTATGGAGGGTCAGATATCGAACATGGTTATTCAATAAGCGAAACATTTGATGGAGGGCTATTAGTGGGTGGAGCATCCAAGTCAAATGATGGGGATATCCCAAATAATTATGGATTTAACGATGCGATTTTATTAAAGACTGATAGCTCAGGAAATTTAGAATGGATAAGAAACTATGGCGGAAGTCAGGAAGATATTATTTCGTCTATAATTACAACTCTTGATAGCGGATATATATTCACCGGCACTTCTAAATCTACAGACATTGATATAACAGACCATTTAGGTGTTTCTGAGAATTCGGATATAATAGTTGGAAGAACAGACTCTGTGGGAAATTTATTATGGCTTAGATCTTATGGAACCGTTTTTAGCGATGGTGCAAATGAAATTATAAAAACAAAGGATAGCTGTTACTTAATATGCGGTTATGTAAATTTCTTTTTTGCTGATTATTATGTTTTAAAAATCGATGCAGCTGGAAACATTTTATGGGAACAGATTTATGGTGGTACTGAATTTGACCAAGCTTATAGTATTTATGAATTGACTGACGGTAATCTTATTGTCTGTGGAGAAACAAATTCAAATGATGGAGATGTTTCGTTTTCACATGGCAGCACTGATAATTGGGTGATATGCCTTGACCCTGATGGTATTTTAATTTGGCAACGCTCATACGGAGGATCAAAAGCAGATATTGGATTTGAGGTTTTTGAAAGTCTTGATAACTCAATATTTATTTCAGGTTCAACAACTACAGATAATGATGGCGATATTGTAGGTCACCATGGTGCTACTTTAAATGGTGATTTTTGGACACTGAAAATAGATTATTTCGGTGTAATTAAATGGACTAATTGTTACGGAGGCATTAGTCCTGAATGGGGCTATGGATCTACTGAATTAATAGACTCAACATACGTTATTATTGGCTCGTCATTTTCTTTAGATGGAGATGTTGATGGCCACCACGAAGAAGTAGTTGCAAATACCGATATTTGGGCAATTAAGTTAAAAGAAACATGTATCCAAGAAAAATATTACGAAGACCTTGACAATGATTTATATGGCAACCAAAACATCTATATTTATAGCTGTTTTGATAC
Organism: Bacteroidota bacterium; assembly: GCA_016718035.1. Lineage (GTDB taxonomy): Bacteria > Bacteroidota > Bacteroidia > Chitinophagales > BACL12 > UBA7236. Next base: position 59,424 of record JADKEK010000004.1, read on the forward strand.
ACTTGGCTTTGTAATTGCCACACTTGAATTTGATTGCGATGATACAAATCCCGCAATTTATCCTGATGCAGTTGAAAGCTGTAATTACATTGACGATAATTGCAATGGGTTATTTGATGAAGGCTTTGCTTATTTGCACACCTTTGAAGATTTTGATGGTGATGGGTTCGGTAACGAAAATGTAGATTCTTTATCATGTATAATGCCGGCAGGTTTCGTCTTAGATAACACTGATTGCGATGATAGTAATAATACAATTTATCCCGGAGGCACTGAGTTATTAAATGGCCTCGACGACGATTGCGACCAAATTGCTGATGAAGGGTTAGCTACAACAGATATTGTAAAAAATACAATAAGTATTTTCCCGAATCCTGTAAATTCGATTTTATTTATCCAATCAGATGCAACACAGCATATTACCATAGTAAATCAATTGGGAGAAGAAATATTAAACACAAATTTATTTATCGGACTAAATACCATTTCAGTAGAAAATTTTGCAAGTGGTGTGTATTGGGTAAAAGCGGAAAATGGAGAAATGGTGGTTTGGGTGAAGGAGTGAGTGTGAATTGGATTGAAACAGCCATTGAAACAAAATTGAAGCAGAATTGAAACAAGATTGAATCAATCCCGATAGCTATCGGGGGAATCAAAATTGAGGTTGTGTAATCGCATTAAAATTTTGATTCAATTTAAAAATTAATAAAATTTGAAATGATGTAAATAATATGCATAACACATACAAAGTTGCAAATGTCCTGAAACAACTAAACCAACCTCCTGGAATGTCCTCCTTGGGAGTTAACTCCCAAGGTAATCGGGAGTTGCTGCATGTTATGATGAGTGGATTGCGCTTGCGGGTTAAAGATTAAACGCATAAATGATATTAACGTTTTTAAATCAACATTTTTTCGTGGATGCTAGCATCCCAATGTTATTCGGGAGTTAACTCCCTCATGGGACGGGGGCGGCCGGTGAGAAAGATTGAAACAGCCGGTGAGAATTGAAACAGCCGAAGAACTAAATTGAAACAGCCATTGAAGCAAGATTGAACAAAATTGAAACAAGATTGGGATTCAGTAGTTGCATTAAAATTTTGATTCTTCCCATAGCTATCGTGACTGCTCAATTTTGTACAATAAAAAAATAAAAAACCCCTCAATTGGAAATCAAAATGATATTTCTTAGATGAATCAAAATTTTGTTTCAATTCTGTTCTCCCGATAGCTATCGGGATTGATCAATCAAAAAATAAAAAACCACAATAGGAATTCAAAACGATATTTCTAGTATGAATTAAAATTTTGCTCTCCCGATAGCTATCGGGATTGTTCAATCTTGCTCAATCAAAAAATAAAAAACCCGTTGATCTCTCAACGGGTTTCAAACAGTATCAATTTTTTAACCAGTGCCTCAGCACCCTCCACATCACTTCACCTCAATCAACTGAATTTCGCAATTGATTTTTACTTCTTCGCTCACTAAAACGCCACCTGTTTCCAATGCGGCATTCCAGTTTAATTTAAAATCGGTACGGTTAATTTTTCCGTTGATGGTAAATCCGGCTTTGGCATTTCCCCAAGGGTCTTTCATTACACCACCAAATTCAACATCGAGTTTAATGTTTTTAGTTACGTCGCGGATGGTTAAATCGCCATATAATTCGTAGCTGCCATCGTTGTCAACACTTTCGTATTTAGTTGGCTTAAATGTAATTGCAGGATATGCTTCTGCATTAAAAAAATCGTCGCTGCGTAAATGGGTGTCGCGACCTTCGTTGCGGGTGTTTACGCTTGCAGTTTCTGCTGCAAATGCAATTACTGCAGTCATAAAATCTTCACCTTGTGTAGTTACGTCGATGGTGTATTTTTCGAATTCACCACGTACTGTTGTCATCATTAAGTGTTTTACACTAAATCCGATAGTTGAATGGGTTGGATCTACCACCCAGTTTCTTGTTGTTGTAGTTGCTGTACTCATTTTATGTATTTGTTTAATTTAATTGCATTGGAACTTCCATAACCAAAACCTCAGTATTTGGTTCATTTGAAGTTATTTTTAAAGATGTAATATCCCATACACCATATCCGTCGCGTTTATTTAATAATTGCTCATCAATTTTTACAGAGCCGTTTAATACAAAAAAATAAACGCCGTTGGTTTTATCATTTAAGGTATAATCTGTAACAATACCATTGTCAAATTTGCCCAAATGAAACCACGCATTTTGATGAATCCACACACCCGCATCATCCGGGTTGGGCGATAATATTTGTTGTAATTTATTTTTACTGTCAGCCTCGTTTAATGTAATCTGATCATAACGGGGTGCTACATTTTTTTTATTCGGAAACACCCATATCTGTAAAAATTTTACGGGTTGGTCGCTGTTTTTATTGTATTCGCTATGTGTAACGCCGGTTCCCGCACTCATCACCTGAATATCACCTGCACGGATTACCGTTTTATTTCCCATACTGTCCTGATGCTCCAAATCGCCTTCCAGAGGGATGGAAATAATTTCCATATTGTCGTGCGGATGTCTGCCAAACCCCATTCCCGCCGCAACGGTATCGTCGTTAAGCACCCTTAACACACCAAAGTTCACCCGTTCAGGATTATAATATTGAGCAAAACTGAACGTATGGTAAGAGTCCAGCCAACCGTGGTTAGCGTGCCCTCTTGTGTTTGCCGTATGTAATGCAACATTTTTCATAACGTTTCCTTTTTTTTAACATCGCTGTGCGAATATCGCAAATTTCAGCAATTTGTATGTATATACATATAAATCATCGAAAAAGTTCGAATAAACAAAAAAATGTTCATGGTGGAGTAGCTGCTTATTAGCTATTTATAGTAATCTATGTACACCAGAAATAAGCATAAAGTAATCCAATAGACTAAATACAAAGCCGCAAAACGGAGAATTTAATTTGCTTATAAATCTAATACCTTTCTAATAGCTTATTTAATTTCATTAAATGTAGCCTCATCAACATCACCAAGTTTTTTTTTAAGCCTTTCCTGAGAGAGCGAGCGAATTTGGAAGCAATCGGCGGCGGAGGTTTTAGAAAGTCCATTAGTTGTGTTTGGCTCTATTTTTATCATCCATGGAGCAATGCTATATCGTTCCTTCCAATCGGTAATGGGTACAATTATTTTTAAGGGTAGTTTGCCCAACCTGTTATCATTAACAACAATAGCAGGTCTTTTTTTCTGAATTTCAGCACCTTTTGTTGGGTCAAGGTCGATCAACCAAATTTCACTTTGTTTCATAGAAATTTTCCAAATCAAGTGAAGTAAATGCAGTTAAATCTTTGTCGTTTACATAATCATTGTAAAGTTCATTGGCAGCAAATTCCATTTGATTTCCCATTTCTTCCTTTTTAATGGATTTGATCGTTTCCTCTACCACATAAAACCTTTGGGTAAGTGGTAATCGTAAGATTTCCTGTATTAAATCTATAGTTTGCATATTCGTAATATTTTAAGGATAAAAATTGCTACCTACCAACAATAGCGAAAGTCCTTTTACTTTATTTAACGTATTTATTTGGACTACAGTGTCCACGTATCTATTTTTTGATACTTATTGGATACAAAATTAACTTAAATATTCAAAATAGTATTCATTGAGCCTATAATTCAGGTAGCAATTGGATTGCATCATTGCTGAATATATGCCTGTCACCTAAGAAGTCTGCTACCAAAAAGTCTGAGACGTTTTCGACCAGTAGGTTAACATTTTAAATAGTGCATTTAATTATATCAACCCAAAATTAAACCAAAGTATACCTTTTCATAAACTCCCCCGGCATTCACCACCGGCACCACCGCATTTTTAAAATCCTTTGGATTGCGTGTAATAATGGCATCGGTGAATTCGGTTTTTGTTGCAGCGTTATGTAACAGGGCTTCTTCAAATTCAGTGAAGTTAGAATTAAATGCCATTAAAATATCTTGTTTATTTATTTCAATAATTTCAACAATATGTAATAATTGTTGTAAATGTTCAACAGCTTTTACTTTACCTATTTCTTTACGCAAAAAATAATAACAGGTAATAATACTTTGAGCACTGATAAATGCTTCCAGTTTTTTATTTTCACATAATACCAATACCTGTTCAGCATAATCGCCAAAAGGTTTTCTCCCGAAATAAAAATCGAGCAAAATATCAGTATCAATAAAAACTGTTTTCAACGAGCGGATTTATCTTCTTTATTTTTAATTAATTCTTTATATGAAGTTTGTTCAGGGTATTTCCATTTAATGATACCTTTCGATAATACAATTGTAGGTGATTTTTTTTCTGATGTATCATGTATTTCATATAAACGTTCAATGTATTCTTCAAACAAAGCTGAGACCGAACGTTTTTGATTACGACTAATGGAACGTGCTTTTTTAATCACGTTTTTATCGATGCTTAAGGTGAGTTTTGTTTTCATTATACGTATGAAAAATAAAGATACGTATTGTTTTATTCATTTTATACCTATTAAACATCTCTTTTTTCGGCATCCAAATTTTTTTATGAAATGTTTTCCCCATTTTATATGTTTATTTCAACATAACAGCACAGTACGTTTCATCAATCATATTATATAAAAATATATGTGTACAAACCCGATGCACTGTAAATCATACAAAAGGTCGTTTATGAACATGGAGGTGGAAAAGTGTGACTTGTTTGTAAACACTTTTATGTCATACTTTCGTAAAACCTCTCGCCGAAAAGTGGGAGGTTTTTCTGTCAATAACCAATTACGAACCGAAACGAATCTTATCACAATTTATGGCCAGCGCTAAAAAACAAAAAGCAGGGTTACAATTTGACCGCTACTTTACAAAAGAAGGAGTGAGCCCCTTCGACCAATATGAATACGAGCTCCGTGCATCCGTTATCCGGAATACAACCGGTGATGCTGTATTTGAAATGTATAATGTTGAAGTTCCTAAAGAATGGAGTCAGGTGGCAACCGACATTCTTGCGCAAAAGTATTTCCGCAAGGCTGGTGTTCCACAGGCTGATGGTTCATTAGGAAGTGAAACATCTATTAAACAAGTTGCACACCGTTTAGCTGATTGCTGGAAGCAATGGGGTGAAAACTATGGTTATTTCTCATCAAAAAAAGATGCCGATATCTTTTATGAAGAATTGGTATATATGATAGTTGGTCAGTTAGCAGCACCTAACTCACCACAATGGTTCAATACCGGTTTATATTCTACCTATGGCATTAAAGGAAAGCCACAGGGACATTATTATGTAGACCCGGTAACAGAAGAGCTTAAAAAATCTACCTCTGCTTACGAGCGCCCTCAACCACATGCATGCTTTATTTTAAGTGTGGATGATGACTTAGTTAATCAGGGTGGTATTATGGATTTGTGGACACGCGAAGCACGTATTTTTAAATACGGTTCAGGTGTGGGAACAAACTATTCGAAAATTCGTGGTGAAGGTGAAAAATTATCTGGTGGCGGAACATCAAGCGGCTTAATGAGCTTCTTAAAAATTGGTGATGCTGCTGCAGGTGCAATTAAATCTGGTGGAACAACACGTCGTGCGGCCAAAATGGTGTGTTTAGACCTCGATCACCCGGAAATTGAAACGTTTATTGACTGGAAAGTAAAAGAAGAAGATAAAGTTGCTGCCTTAATTGCTGCGGGTTATTCATCTGATTATGAAGGTGAAGCTTACCGCACAGTGGCTGGACAAAACTCTAATAACTCGGTTCGTGTTTCTAATAAATTCTTCAAAGCGCTTGAAGAAGAAAAAGAATGGGAATTGATTGGTCGCTCTAACGGCAAAGTGATGAAAACCGTTGATGCGAAAAAATTGTGGGAAAAAATTGCCTACGCTGCTTGGCGTTGTGCTGACCCAGGTATTCAATATGATACTACTATTAACGAGTGGCATACTTGTCCTAAATCAGGACGTATCAATGCATCTAACCCATGCAGCGAATATATGTTCCTCGACAATACTGCTTGTAACCTTGCATCTATCAACTTACGCAAGTTTTACGATGACGATAAACTCGTGTTTAATGTAGAAGCATTTGAACATGCTTGTCGCATTTGGACTGTTGTATTGGAAGTTTCAGTGTTAATGGCGCAATTCCCTTCAAAAGAAGTTGCTGAATTATCTTATGAATTCCGCACACTCGGTTTAGGATTTGCTAACCTCGGTTCTGTATTAATGGTATCGGGTATTCCTTACGATAGCGATAAAGCACGTGCAATTGCAGGTTCTATTTCTGCTATCATGACCGGTATTTCTTATAAAACTTCGGCTGAAATGGCGGGCGTTTTAGGAACATTTAAAGGTTACGATTTAAATAAAGAAGATATGATGCGTGTTATGCGTAACCACCGTTATGCAGCATATAATGCATCTGAAAATTACGAAAACCTCGAAATCAAACCAATGGGTATCGATCAGGCTTTATGTCCTGAATACTTACTCAAAGCGGCTTGTAACGCATGGGATGGCGCATTGCAATTAGGTGAACAATTTGGTTACCGCAACGCACAAGCCACTGTAATTGCTCCAACAGGCACTATTGGTTTATTGATGGATTGCGATACTACCGGTGTTGAACCTGATTTTGCTTTGGTGAAATTCAAAAAATTATCTGGTGGTGGTTATTTCAAAATTATCAACCAAAGTATTCCACTTGCACTCAAAAATCTTGGATATAAAGACGAAAGTATTCAGGCAATTGTTGATTATGCAAAAGGAACCGGTACATTAAAAGGTGCACCATATATTAATTTCGATTCATTAAAACTGAAAGGTTTTACGCATGAAGAAGTGGAACATGTGGATTCAATAATGGCTGCTGCATTTGATATCAGCTTTGCATTTAACGTATTTACTTTAGGTGAAGCAACCATGGAACGCCTTGGTTACAGCGCCGAACATTATACTGAACCCGGATTTAATTTATTACGCGCATTAGGTTTCTCGAGAGAAGAAATTGAAGCTGCTAATAATCACATTTGTGGTACCATGACAATTGAAGGTGCACCACAATTACAAGAAAAACATTATTCAGTATTTGATTGCGCAAATAAATGCGGAAAAATTGGTGAACGTTATATCCACCAATACGGTCACGTGCGTATGATGGGTGCCGTTCAACCATTTATTTCTGGGGCTATTTCTAAAACAATTAACCTCCCTAACGAGGCAACTGTTGAAGATATAGAAGGTTGTTATATGATGAGCTGGCAGTTGGGATTAAAAGCAAATGCTTTATATCGCGACGGTTCAAAATTATCGCAACCGCTTTCTACAAAAAGCGATTCGAAAGAAGAAAAAGAAGCACCAAAACACGTATGGACTTCTGAAGAAGTACTCGAAGCAGCACGCAGCATTATTATGCAATCAACTGATACCATTTTCAAACGTCAGTTGTCACGCGTAGTTGAACGCAAAAAATTACCTGCAAAACGCGATGGCTTTACACAAAAATCTAAAATAGGTGGTCAAACCATATTTGTGCGCACAGGTGAATATGAAGATGGCACGTTAGGTGAAATCTTTATCGATATGCACAAAGAAGGTGCTTCATATCGTTCATTGTTAAACTGTTTTGCTATTGCAGTATCTATCGGTTTACAATACGGTGTGCCACTGGAAGAATTTGCTGATAAATTTACTTTCACCCGTTTCGAACCAAGCGGACCGGTTGATCACGCCAATATTAAATTCAGTACTTCGATAGTAGATTATGTATTCCGTTTATTAGGATTCGAATATTTAAATCGCACCGACTTAGTGCATGTTGCACCGGAAGATTTAAGTACCTTAGAAAAATCGACTCAGGATATATCGACGGAAGCTACAGGCAACTATCCGGTAACTGAACCGATTGCAGAATCAAAAGAGAAAAAAGCACAAGCAACAAGAAAAGCTACTGCCGAAAAATACGAAATTGTTAATGCTACAGATGCAGCTAACAAATCGTTAATGGGCGATGCTCCACCTTGTCCGAAATGTGGTCACACCACTATTCGCAACGGTACTTGCTACAAATGCTTAAACTGTGGCGAAAGCTTAGGATGCAGTTGATCTTAAACCATTGATATTAAAAACCCGGCATTGTCCGGGTTTTTTTATGAGTAATGAGTTGTCCGCCTCGGCAGACATGAGTGATGAGTGGTTCTGAGTGAAAATTAAATGAAGAAAATTGCCTGTACTTTTTTAGTAGTTATGAAAATGATTTGCCTAAATCCTTCGTGTTACTTCGAGGCCCTTTGAGACTTGGAGGCTCACTATCGAAAATAAAATGTTAACACGTTCATTGCATTGAAACAATCGCATGAAATGATTAAGAACTACATTTGGAATCAGACCACAAAGTCTCCAAGTAGCTCAAAGCAACACAAAGTCGAAACCACTAGACACAATGCTATCTTACTCCACCCGCTCACCCCTCAGCTAATCAGCTAATTTGCTAATTAGCTAATTGAAATGTTAAAGTGAATCCCAATAAATCATAATCTGCCAATCATTGCGTTAATTTGTTCTGAATTCAACCACATGTCGCTCAAAAACAGCCCTCTCCTCTTGTTGGCAGCAATTATCATCAGTTCCTGCTCAGGAAAAAAAGCAACACCCGAAAATGTTGCCTTAGATTTTTATAACCAATTGTTTAATGAACATAACCTGGAAAAAGCAAGTGAATTAGTAACTGCAGCAAGCAAAGAAAAATTGAGAAACGATTTTAAATTTATTGAAGGCGCTTTACAAATTGTACAGGAAGCAACACCAACAACTTATATTTATAAAGTAGATGCTGATAAATCTAAAATTGGTAACGACTCTGCCTTTATACATATATGGACATCGTTAGACAGCACTACCATGGAAACTTTATTGATTAAAGAAAATGAAACATGGTTGGTAGATTTTAATTACACCCCACCTGTTGATGCTTTTAATAAAGAATTAATAGATGATGTATTAACAGAAATGCAACAATTTGTAGACACGGTTACTGTTGCAAAATAAAATTAATCTTCTTCAAACGGATTTTGATAAATCGGATTATCCTTTAGTGTATGGTCTGTAAGCGTTTTTAAAAATGCAATTAATTGTGCTTTTTCTGTTGCATCTAATTGAACACCTCCCTGAAATGCGAATTGCATAAAATTATCAGTAAATGGTGTGTCGTTTACCCCTTCTGAATAATAATCCAATACTTCTTCTAAAGTGGCGAAACGCCCGTCGTGCATATATGGCGCCGTTAATTCGATATTGCGTAATGAGGGTGTTTTAAATTTTCCATAATCGGAAGTATCGCCAGTAATTAAACCGTATCCTGCATCTGCAAAATCAAAATATCTGTGTGCAAGGTCGATACCGTTGTTGCGATAAATATAATCTGAAAATAAACCACCATTTACACCATGACAGTGAAAACAATCGCCACCATCTAATGCTTCAAATGATAAATAACCCGCTAATTCATCGTCAGTAAAAAATGCAAATCCTGCTACAACACTATCAAATTTAGCATTACCTGCCAATAAAGATTTTACAAATTGCGCTAACGCTTTTCCGGTTAAGTCTGCAGTAATTGTTGACTCACCAAAAGCTTCATAAAACATTTTGGGATAAATATCGGAACGCGATAATTTGGTTATTACATTTGGTAGTATCTCATGCATTTCTACAGGGTCCTGAATTGGCATTAAAACCTGATCCTCTAAAGTTGTTGCACGTCCATCCCAGAAAAATCCGTTATCATAGGGTTGAAATCCCAAATTAAAAATCGGCATAGCATTTCTTTTTCCTGCAATACCATCTATACCAATACTAAATTTAACCGTATCGGAAAATGCATGATTAACATTATGGCAACCGGCGCAAGATAAAGTGCTATCAGCAGATAAAATGGGGTCATAAAATAAATACCTTCCTAATTCAACACCTTTTGCGGTCAAAGGATTACCATTGGTAGTCGGCACATTTGGAATGCCCATAGGCGACATAACTGCATAGGGCGTAGGATCGTATACCCATTCTTCACCGCTAATTATTTCGGGGTCTATTTTACATTGAGTAAAAAGTATAACAAAAAAACTAAAAAACAATATTGTTAAGCTACGCCATTTCATTTGTAAGTAAAGTTAAATAAAAAACAAAGATATCGGCAAAATAATTCAATCTTCACCTAAGTCCGGATTATGAATGAATTGATTGTCAGTTAATGTATTTAAAAACAATATTAAATTTTCTTTTTCCTGAGCGGTTAACACAAAGCCTTGAATTAATTCGCTTTGATTAATATGGCCACTACCTCCATTTGAATAACTATCAATAATTTCTTCGAGACTATTAATTTGTCCGTTATGCATATATGGTCCGGTTAATGCAATATTGCGCAATGTTGGCACTTTAAATTTACCGACATCTTCACTTAATAGGGTTATTCTCGCACGACCTGAGTCTGCACTGTAATCAGCAAAAAAACCGTTGTTTTGATACGTGAAATCGGTAAATAAATATCCGGTATGACAGGATGCACATTTTAACGTTGGACTAAAAAACAATTGCATACCATTTATTTCTTGTTCATTTAGCACTTCGGTTTTTCCCTGATAATAATATTGGTCAAAACGTGAATTACCACTTATTATCGTTCTTTCGAAAGCAGCTAGTGCACGTGTTATTCCAAATGGGTCAGGGTTTGAACCAAACACGTTATTAAATGCATCAACATATTCAGCATCCGCATTTAATCTGTTTACCAATAGCACCATATTAAAATCCATTTCAAAATGAGTTTCAATAGGCACATAAACCTGTGTTTCCAGCGTTGGATTTCCGCCATCCATCAACATTTCAGTCGCCCAGGCGATATTAGTTAAGGTGGGTGCATTTCTAAATCCAAGACGTCCTTCTACACCGGCGGTAATAGCTACATTATCGGAAAAAGCAAATTCCTGTTTGTGACATGTACCACATGAAATGGTAGAGTCGACAGACAATGCTTTTTCATAAAATAATTTCTTTCCTAAAGCAATTTTAGCTGCAGTTAAAGGATTATCATCAGGAATATTTGGCAAAGCAAAACCGGATGGTACGTTTAACACATACGCATCCGGTTCAACAATAATTTTTGGATCTTTTGCGCAAGAACTAAAAATAATTCCTGCAACGAATAAACATATATAATATGTTGTATTCTGTTTTTTCATTTATTCTTCAGCAGAAAACATATTAAATATGTTTTCATATAATAAGCTTGAAAGTGCAGCATTATCAGTTACATGTGTTGTATTGTCATTTGCCATATCAACACCGGTAAAAAAAGTATCCCAATCAGCATCAAGGTGTACGATATTTTCGTTGCCTTCAGCGATAGTTATTGGAAAATCAATTTCAATTGTTGCCAAATATGCATCACTTCCTAAATGCATTTCAAATTGACCGTCTGTGTCAGGCACTCCGTTGCCATCAGCATCTGCTTCACCATCGATTCTAAGAAAAATATAACCGAAACTCCAGCCCCAATGCATAGATGGGAATTGTGCTCCAAGTGGATTGCCAATATCGTATTTACTAGGGTCAGCGTGATTAGTTACAGAGTCGATACCAATATCGAATTTAATTTGGGTATAATCACCTGCAGGAAAATTGCCGATTGAATAGGCTTCCTCTTCAGGAGTTACCAATAAATAAACGTCATCGTTTGTAATTTCATTTCCTGCTGCATCGACTAAAGTAATGGCAGAAACATAAAACTGGACGAGATTTAAATTGGTTGCAACACCGTTAATGGTATACATGCTTTCTTCAACAAGTTCACCACCTCCAATGTTTTGATGCATATGCAAGGTAACTGCTACATCATCGTCGGTAGCATATTCACAACCCATATCTACTTCAGCTTCAGGGTCAAAGTTTAACGCTGCCTGGTCCATGCAACCTTCTTTTTTAGCACAAGAACTAAGGAACATAACAGCACTAATGGTTGTTAAGGTGAGGAGAAAAACAGATTTTTTCATTTTCATTTTTACTTTTTGTTTAAGTTCAAAACTATTTGACAAAGATAGCCGTTATAACGTAGTAAATGGTGACTTATGATACGCTGAACAGGCGAAAAGAGGTCAATTTGACATAAAAATGGTAATTTTGTGCTAATGAACAAGGTGTTTAAACGTTTTGGGGCCTATGTAATGATGCTGGTATTGTTTGCCACATCAACCGGGTTTACCATGTTTTCACATATGTGTTTTATGGATGGACAACAAGCGGTATCTGCTTCCAAAATAGATTCTTGTTGTCCGATTGACCAGGTTTCAGACATAACATCTTTAACTTCAGATTGTTGTGACGATGAAACTAATTTTTACAAATTAGATTATCTGGCATCAGTTCAGCGTTCAAGCGACAATGATTTTGTTTTAATGGCAACTTTTGTATTTCAGGCATTTTTTACATCTGAAACAAGTGTTGTAGCTATAACCAATTATTCTCCACAACCACCGCCTAAATCGGGGCGAGAAATTTTGTCCGATATCAGGACCCTTCAGATTTGATTTTCATTTAGTGTAATTGCGTTTTTCAGTTTTTGGAGAACGGCTTTATCATTTATTTTAAATTATACTCAAATGAAATATTATAATTATATATTATTGATGCTTTTAGGTTTAAGCCAAATAACTTTTTCACAAGGTATTTCGGGTTATGTAATGAGCACAAATGAAAAGGGAAACATGGTTGGTTTGCCGGGCGCTAACATAGTTTGGTTGAACACCACGACAGGAACGGTAACCAATGAATCCGGGTTTTTTACTTTAAACCGTATTGATGATAATCAACAATTTATTGTAGTCAGTTATGTGGGTTATGAAAATGATACCATTGATACAAAAAACAATAATTCGTTACATATTATGTTATCGCCAATTGCTGATTTAGCAGTTGTTGAAATTGAAGGAGAAGCAGGAGGAAGAACAATAAATACCATCAACACCATCAATACAGAAACATTAAACAGGAAAGAATTATTAAAAGCCGCATGTTGCAACCTGAGTGAAAGCTTTGAAACCAACAACACCGTAGATGCTGAATTTAGTGATGCAATTACCGGTGCAAAAACAATTAAATTATTGGGATTAGATGGGGTTTATTCTCAAATAATGGTTGAAAATATGCCCAATGTTCGTGGGTTGGCATCGAGTTATGGGTTAACATTTATTCCAGGCCCTTGGATTGAAAGTATTCAAATTACCAAAGGTCCCGGGTCTGTTGTGAATGGATATGAAGGAATAACCGGTGCTATAAATACAGAAATTAAAAAACCATATGATATAGATGAAGAAATTTGGTTGATTAATTTATTTGCCAGTAACTCCGGAAGATATGAAGCCAATGTAAACTTTAAGCATTTGTTTAATGAAAAATGGGCAACCGCAATTTATACGCATACCAGTCAGATGCAAAACAAACTCGACCATAACGGCGATACGTTTTTAGATGCTCCGCTTAATTCAACTTATGCCATCATGAACAAGTGGAATTATTTTTCTGACCATCATCACGAGGCACAATTTGGCGTAAAATATGTAAAAAGTGATTTAACCGGTGGGCAAATGAATTATAACAAATCGCTTGAACCTTCAGTTAACAATGGTTATGGTGTAGAAGTAAATATTAATCGCTTTGAGGCATTTATGAAAAACGGATTTGTTTTTGATCGCCCCAATACTTCTATTGGAACTATTGTCAATTTTGCACAACACGAACAAAACGGATTATTTGGTTTGAACAGATATAATGGTAAAGAAATATACGCATCTGCCAATTTTATTTTTCAATCGTTTATTTTAAACACCAATCACACATTCAAAACCGGAGCGAGTTATTTATATAACGATTTTGATGAGGTGTTTGATTCGATAAATTATTTGCGCAAAGAATCGGTTCCGGGAGTATTTGTAGAGTATCAATATAAACCTGATGATAAGTTGAGTTTGCTGTTAGGTGTTCGTGGCGACCAACACAATTTATATGGAACATTTATTACCCCACGTTTGCATATTAAATACAATGCGTTTAAATCCACAACCATTCGTGCTTCTGTTGGCAAAGGATATCGCACGGCAAATGTTTTTGCAGAAAATACTACATTACTAACCAGCAACCGCAGTTTGGTGATAACCGAATCGTTATTGCCGGAGCAGGGATGGAATTATGGTATTACCGTTGTGCAGCCATTTAAACTCAACTATAGAGAGGGTACTTTTACTTTAGATGTATATCGCACCGATTTTGTGAATCAGGTAGTGGTAGATATTGATTCCGATGACGACTCAATATATATATATAATTTAAAAGGCGATTCATATAGTAATGTAGCGCAAGCAGAAATTAACTATGAGTTATTTAAACGTTTTGAAATTAGAACAGCATACAAGTATATTGATGCAAAAGAAACGTTTAATGGAGAATTGTTGGAAGTGCCTTTAACGTATAAACACCGAGGTTTAATTAATTTAAGTTACGAGTGGAAAAGGGCAGGGTTATTGTTTGATGCAACCTCACAATTTTACGGCAAAAGCCGTTTACCTAATTTAAGTGACAACCATGAGGCGCATGACTTGGGGACCACTTCTCCGGCTTATGCTTTATTTATGGGGCAAATAACCAAACAATTTAAAAAGCTGGAAATTTATGTCGGTTCTGAAAATATTGGCAATTACACTCAACACGAGCCAATTTTAGGGGCGACCAATCCTTTTGGCGAGGATTTTGATGCATCTGTGATTTACGCACCCCTCATGGAGCGTAAGTTTTATGGTGGATTACGTTTAATATTCAATTAATTAATAAATTTGTAATTATGAAAAAAATACTGATGATGATAAGCCTGTTTATAATTACAGGAAGTTTATCGGCTCAAAGCAAACAATATATCGAAATACAAACATCAGCACAATGTGCCACCTGCAAAGCAGCAATTGAAAAAGCTGTTGGTGCAATTGAGGGCGTTAAATTGGCAGATTTAGATTTGGACACTAAAATAGTGGCAGTTAAATACGACAGCGAAAAAACAAATGCAGCTGCCATTAAATCCGCCATAACTACTATTGGATATGATGCCGATGAAGTGCCGGCAGATGCTAAGGCATATGAAGAACTACATAGTTGTTGTAAAAAAGAATAAATAATATTTAAATTATAAGGGCCCTGTTGAACAGGGCTTTTTTTATGCCTTCAACATAACAGTTGCCGCAAAAATATCGTGGATGACTCTGCGTAGTTTGCTACCGTGTATGGTAAAAAATGACACCCACCCAAAAGTTGCCTTTAAAAGAAATCTGAATAATGCCTGAATAAAATTAATTTTTTTTCATGATTATTTACTTTCCGAAATTTGATCCTCATAAAATTATTTACAAAGGTGCTTCCTAAGGTCATGCAGACAGGTTCATATAAAATAAAAAATGAAACAATTCAAACACTACGTAGCCAATATGGCGTGCCATCAATATTATTAATAATCAATGAAGTAAAACAAGTTAATGTTAAAACAAACATATAATCTCTAAACAGAGATTGTATTTGCGTTTTAAAGATGGAAACTCTTCAATTTCAACGATAGGTGGTTCTTCCGCTGATTGTAAAGGGATTGTTGCCATTTAATTTATATTAATAAATTATCGGATATCTTAAACCAGTTTTTTTATAGATCAAAAAAGTTAAAATGAAAATTTTACTGGTAATGTATAATACACAGCTGCCGGCTCGCCATCAAATATTACGAAATTCCAACGCGGCATATCATTTACAGCCTTTAGAGCTAACTTATCCAATTTTGGGTGCACACTCTGAACTACTTCAGCATCGCGCACATTCCCCTGTTCATCTACAACAAATTGTATTCGTACAATGCCGCCATTCGTTTTTTAGATAATTTATAAGACACAGTGATAGATGCAGCGATAAACTTATACAATTCAGTTTCTCCACCGGGATACGATGGTAATTGCATATAAGGAAAATGTGTAGTGTCGTTCCCAGTTTTGCCATAACATTTACCTTCAACAAACAGGTCGTTCTCATACAAGTCGTCACGTTTTAGTTGACCATTTGGATAATATGTCTGAACCTTACCTTGCATTTTATTATTTAAATACATTACTTCAGATTTCAAACCACCTTCCGGATGGTAATATTTACTTACTCCGTTAAGCACCAACTCTTTAACGTTAGAATAATTAATTTCAAATAATAAAACACCATTCATATCATATTTGAACATCACTCCTTCAAGCGATTCTGCGTCAGTGCTTTTCCAAATTTTATAATAGGAGGCTGCCGAAGAGTCGTCCACTTCATTATGGTCGGCATCTAAATAGATAGTATCTACCCATTGTGCTTTAGATGGTAAATACAGGCTAAAAAGAACAATAAAGGTTGAAAAAAATTTCATGGCGTTTTTGGTGGGTAATGATTGTTAAGCGGATTAATTATATCAAAGATATTATTTTATAATAATATTTCTATAATACGCTGCACTACCGGTGTTAAGTTGAATGATATACATACCGGAAGATACGTTTTGTGTTTTTATTGTTGCTGTTGATTTACCTGATGTAATTTGTTGCTCGAAAATCAGGTTGCCATCTAATCCGTATAATGCAATATTGCAATTGTTTAATAATAATTCTGACTCAATGAAAAAGGTTTCATTCGTTGGGTTCGGAAATATGCTGATAAAGGGAGTTATATCGGCATCAACAGAAAGTGCGGCCGTGGTTACGTTAATTGGATTTGCTGCATTGGCTCGGGTAGAAGTACAATTTGTAATTACTACAATCGTATAATTGGTTTCCGGTAATAATTCGGTGATGGTGATATTGTTTTCACTTGCCGAATATGTTATTGTGTCATCACCATTAATTACTAATATGATATACTCTGAATAAAAATCATCAGCATCCCAGCTTATAATGATACTATTGCTATTGTAATATTCAACGAGTATATTTTCGGGAGCGCCACAAAATGGTAATATAACCACATTGGTGGAATCGATATTATTACAAAATGCAGCGGCTACCATATTATAAATGGTATAATCGCCGGGTGCAGAATTAGTTAAATCGATACCTCCCATTGTATCTGCAAAAATTAAGGTTGCCGGATTGGAAGTAAATTCCCCCGTTAGTCCGGTGATTTCCGGAATACTATTTTCATCACCAACAAACAGTGTATCCGCAGGATAACCAAATGTAGCCAATGGAATATCAAGAATAACTATCGAAACGCTCCAAATTAAATTACAGCCCGATGCGGTTGTTATTTCATAATTGATTACATGCCAACCTGTGTCGCTTGCACCTAAATCTATTGCGCCCGTTATATCGTTTAATACAGCCGTTGTAGAAGAAAATAATCCACCTGCTAAACCGATAATAACCGGTATCGGATTTATTTCATTGATACAAATACTATCATCAACAAATTCGAAAGCAACTAAATTATTGTCGGCGCTATCGATATAAAAAGTAGCTGATGCATCGGGGCAAACTGCATTCACATTATAATAAACAGTGTATGGTCCACCTGCGCCGGTGCTCGTTAAATTTACAATGCCCGTTTCAACATTCATGTCGGCATCGGCAGAAAAATAAAAACCATCCGGAATGTTTACTATTGGAAGTGTTTCAATTAAATCGACACAAAATGTATCTTTTTCCAGACTGATAGTAACTTGTTGCTGAAAATATATGGCTACGGTATCGCTAAAATCACAACCGCTTGATGTGGTGCCGGCATAAATTATGTTTGCCCAACCCGCTTCAACATCATCAGTATTTATTGCACCACTTACTGCATCAATTATTATATCATCAGATGAAAAAGCACCGACAGATGGAATTAATATTTCAGGAAAAATTGTTTCGCCATTTAAACAAATGCTATCGTTTTCAAATAAAAAAACAGGTATCGCGTTTGCATCCTGAATCCATATTGTTTTATTTACAGAACAATATCCATCCACAGAATAAGTTACAGTAAATGGTCCGCCGAAACTTGTTGCTATTAAATTAATTTCTCCGGTTTCAGGATTTATAATAACATCGGTGCTTGAAAAAACGCCGCCGGTAAAACCTGTAATTAAAGGAAGCGGATTAATTTCTTCTATACAAAAAGTATCTTCTTCAAAATAAAAATCTGCAGGTCGAATTGCACCATTATAGGCAAACGCTTTTCCATCTGCTTCTAATATTTCGGTATAGCGATAAGCGCCAACTAAAAAATCTGAATACCCATCATTATTAAAATCAGCATCACCACCAACATGTCGCCCAAAATAACCTTCCGCCTGATTGCCCTCGACAGAAAAACAATAATCAATCTCGAGCCCTGTGGGACTTCCAAACCAAACAAAAGCGCCACCTTCGTTGGCTTCTCCGTTGGTCCAATATTTTGCACCACCAATTACATCATCAAAACCATCGTTATTAATATCGCCGGCTCCGGCACAACTATAACCAAATTGCGCTTCGGCCTGATTAATTTCTCCAAACCAGTTTAATTCGTCACTCAAACCCGTGGCTGATCCGTGGTAGACAAAGATGCGGCCTTCGTTATGACTTGCCGAGTCGCTTTCATATAAAAGTGCTGAAACAACCACATCGTCATATCCATCACCGTTTACATCGCCGGCACCATCGACCCAATGGCCGAAATTGCATTTTTTTGACCGCTGCTAATCATCCAATCCGGTTCAGCTGCAAGTCCGGTTTCGCTGCCATAAAAAGCAACAGCTAAGCCATCGTCAATTTCATCAAAATCGTATTGATTAGCTCCAATTATGACATCATCAAATCCATCGGCATTGATATCTCCTGCATAACTCACAGGGAAACCTGAGATTGCACCTGCCTGATTTGCCTGCCAACTCCAGCCTGATTCTACAGGGCCTTCCGGACTTCCCCAGTATAGCCATGTTTTTCCCTCTTCTATTTCGGGTTCATCCCACATTTTTGCGGACAAAAACAGGTCGTTATATCCATCTCCATTAATATCTCCGTCCAAAGCCACGCCACTACCTAAAAGGGCAAAAACCTGGTCAAAATCGAGGCTCCAGTCGGGTTCACCTGCGTTTAAACCGCTTTCTGAGCCGTACCACAAGTAAATACGTCCTTCATTGTATTCTTCACCTGTCCACTGCAAACAGCCTACAACCACATCACTAAATCCATCACCGTTCAAATCGCCACCTGAAGTGCTAAATCCAAGCACAGAACTATCGTTATTAGACTCAAACTCCCATGCAGGTTCAGTTTCAAGCCCTGCTGGTCCGCCATAATAAAGCGACAGTTTGCCTTCCTCACCATTTGTTTCCTCAGGGTTGCTGTAGTCGATGGCAGACACAATCATATCCTCAAATCCGTCGCCATTCACATCACCGGCATTACTCATGCTCCACCCGAAAGCGGTGTAAGTCAAGTTGCCGTAGTCCGACCACGCCGGTCCCTCATAAAAGGCTTGTGAATAGGCACTAAAGCCGCTTAAAAGCGCATAAAACAGCAACAATTTCCGCATAAGATGTCCAAATATACGCAGTAAAGCCCTTGCCAACAATGACCAATACCCCTTACAATTGGCTGGCTAAGCAAATACAAAGTATAAATACCGAAAGCGTTAAAAATGTCGTTTTAGTGGTAAAAACGGTCTGCTATTGATTTGTATCGAAAATCTTAGTAAATTTGCACCCCGGCTCAATTTTTAATTTTTATTGAGTTTCAGGAAACTTTTTAATTAGCACACCGTTCTAATTTAACGAACCATTCAATTCACAAGAAATAAACGAGGTTAATTAACAATGCGTCAGCTAAAGATTACGAAATCAATCACCAACCGCGAAAGCGAGTCGTTAGAGAAGTATTTACAGGAAATTGGTAAGGTAGACCTGGTTACAGCAGAGGAGGAAGTTACCCTTGCGCAAAAGATTAAACAGGGCGACCAGCTTGCATTGGAGAAATTGGTGAAAGCCAACCTCCGTTTCGTGGTATCGGTAGCCAAACAATATCAGCACAATGGTTTGTCGTTAAACGATTTAATTAACGAAGGCAACGTTGGTCTGGTAAAAGCAGCTCAAAAATTTGATGAAACAAAAGGTTTCAAATTCATTTCATATGCCGTTTGGTGGATTCGTCAGAGCATTATGCAGGCATTAGCCGAGCAAAGCCGCTTAGTTCGTTTACCATTGAACAAAGTAGGTTCATTAAGTAAAATTAACCGTGCATTTTCTGAATTAGAGCAAAAATTCGAACGTGAACCAACGTCTGAAGAATTAGCTGAAGTGTTAGAATTAGCACCTGAAGAAATTAAAAATACATTGAGTGTTTCTAGTCGCCACGTATCTGTTGATGCACCATTTGATGATGGTGAAAACAGCAGCTTACTCGACGTATTAGAAAATCGCGACACTGAACGCACCGATGAAAAATTAGATTATAGTCACTCATTAAAAGTGGAAACTGAACGCACGTTAGCAACACTTACTGAACGTGAACGTGATGTAATTAAATTATTCTTCGGAATTGGTGTTCCTTACGCCATGACTTTAGAAGATATTGGTGAAGAGTTTGGATTAACCCGCGAACGTGTTCGTCAGATAAAAGATAATGCAATAAATAAATTGCGTTCTAGTACTAGAAATAAAGCACTGAAAGCGTATCTTGCGCAGTAATTAAAATATTGTCTGCTTCGGCGGACGAAACTTTGTGTTTTCATGGGGATCCCCCGGTAAAGTCTCCCGACTGAGCTGGGGGTTTTTTTATGGTTTTATCCTAAGTTTTTTAATCCCGAATTTAATGAGTTGTCCGCCAAGGCGGACATGAGGGATGAGTAATGGCAATATACCAGTTTGTGCTGTTGATTTATTATAAATTTTAATTCAACCTAAATTTTAAAAACCAATCGTCAAGCCTCCAGTTGTCGCAGACAACGTTGTCGTGGAGTCTTTGACTCCAGACGCCACCCCGGTCTCCCGACAGGAGTCAAAGTAATAAGCATTAAATTATATAAAGTTTGTTCCTGTTACATCTTCCCAAAAACTAAATTTAATAAAACAACCATAGCCCACAATCCCGATAACAATCGGGACACAAAATGAATGCACAAAAAACACAAAATAAAAATCATAGCATTTTAGTATGTCGTTTAAATTTTGGGCCATTTGTGAGTGTACCTTTTGTGTTCAGGTTCATCGGAATTGCGAGCTAAAATAATTCTATCAGTATTGCCCGCCATGGCCAACATGAGTGATGAGTGGTAGCACCTTTATCTGTATTTTAAAAATTGATTCAACAGAAATTTTTATACACCAATCGTCAGGCACCAATGTTGAGGCGGATGCAATTCGCCACTACATTGATGCCTGACTTAATTTTGAATATTAAATTTCAATTAATGGCAAACAATTTAATTGAAAATTTTTTATGCTTGATATAATAAGCAATGATTCCATTTAATGAGCATTTTTTGTTGTAGGGACTAATTGCAAGCGCCCTTACAACAAAAAAATGCAGCGAGTTTATCCAACTTCCCTTCGCGTAACTTTGAGCACCTTCGAGACTTTGTGGCGGTAAAAGGTGTTTGTGCAGAAAGGTAATCTAATAAGCAATACCATATATTATTTAGCTTGAGACTTACCACCTCATTTCCACCCCCGACGCAATTTAATTTCATCATAAGATTCAATTATGGTGCGCAATTTTTCCTGCATTACTATTTTTTCTGAATTGGAAGAATTTGGATTTGAATCGGGGTGATATTTTTTTGCCAAATGATGAAATGCAGTTTTTAATTCTTTTTCTGTGCAGTTGCTAGTCAAATTAAATATGGTATATATATCAGGTTTTGAGTTGTTTTTTCAGTATACGTTTTTGTATTGCTATTGTAATTGTTTTGATGTTGTTGGGAAAATGTACGGTAAATTGTTTTTACATCTTCATAAGGTAAATTAATTCGTGCAGCTAAATAATTAATTGTATGTGTTGCTTTTTCTTTTGGTGCAGTTGGGTGATAGGTGATTTCAAATAAAAATAAAATAATATCTTTTTTATCTTTTAAATCGGCATGTAATTTAATTTGTTCGCAAATAGCTTCTACCTGAATACGCTGTCGCAATAGTTCATGAAAAAACGCAAATCGTTTGGTAGCATATACTTCACCAAATTTACTTACAAGTCTGCGATGTAAAGTTTCATTCGAAATTCTCCCATCTAATTCTCCTGCCTGCAAAACAAAAGCTGCCAACATTAAATAACTAATTCTGTTGTCGGTTGTTTTTTTTGCGGGTTGTTCTTTAAAAATAAGTTCGCAGTCCATTATTATCCCGATAATTAAACCAATAATAAAACCACTATTGCTTCCCATTAAAAATAATCCGAATAAAGCCAATAATAATTTATGATACCCAAAAGGTTTGAATACCAGCTTCCATTCGGTAGTGCGCAATACAACTATTACAGTATTTAATTTTTTCCGCAACTTATTTTGCTTTGGAGGTAAATGGCGAATCGGCTATTCTAAAACGCCATGGAATTAATTTATAAGGGCCACTAAAATTCATTCCCACACGTGGTGAAGCTACAATTTGTTTCGGGTTAATTGGTGCAGCATCACAAATCCGGATGTCCTGACCCAATAACGAAAGTCCGTTGTGTTTTGTTGTTAAACCCAAACATTGTGTAACCAATCCGGGGCCTGCGCCCATACCCGAAGTAAATTTGGTGAGGTTTCTTCTTTCAAGCATTGTGGGAATACCTTCAGTAGGTTCAATAGCCCGAATCAATACGGCATGTGGTTGGCCGGCAACATGTGTGACAACGTTAAACAAATAATGTACGCCATAACATAAATACACATAACTCACACCACCCTCTGCATACATGATTTTAGTTCTTTCCGTAAAGCGGCCACTGTAGGCATGGCAGCCACGGTCCTCAACTCCACAGTAGGCCTCGGTTTCACAAATAATTCCAGCAGTAACCTTACCTTCAAAGGAGGTCATTAATTTTTTGCCCAACAATGCCCTGGCAATGCCCAAAGTATCGGCATGCGTGTAAAAGCTTTTTTTTAATGTGAAATTATTCATTCAACTTTGTTGTGGACTTCAGTATGCAAATATATTCGAAGGAATGAACTGCTACATAGTAAAATAATAATATTATGCATGGGACCCTGTATTTAAGTACCAACAATATTGAGTGAAGAAGCGCTTCATGTAATTCCGCAATATGTATTTGACATCACAAATAAGTTAACTGTTTTTTTTGTTGAAAATGAAAAAACGGCAAGGCGATATTTGCGCAAATCGGGATTCACCGCATCGTTTGAAACAACACCAATTTTACCTCTTAATGAGCATACCGATACGGCAACCGTTTCAACCTATGTGGAGTATTTAAAACAAGGTACAGATTGTGCATTAATGAGTGAGGCGGGTGTTCCGGCGGTTGCTGATCCGGGTAGTGTATTGGTGCGATTTTGTCATCAAAATAATATCCGGGTAGTTCCACTTGTTGGGCCTTCTTCTATTTTATTGGCATTAATGGGCAGCGGACTAAATGGTCAGCAGTTTCATTTTCATGGATATATTCCGGTAAAACAACCACAGCGCAAACAATATATTCAGCACATGGAAGCGGAAACAAAAAAAGGAGTAACACAAATTTTTATAGAAACACCTTATCGCAATAATGCCATTTTACAGGATATAATAAGTGCGTGTAATAGTGATGTATTATTATGTATTGCCTATGATTTAACAGGGACAAAGGAATCAATACGCACACAACCCATTTCGTATTGGAAAAAACATTTGCCGGCTTTGGAAAAAATTCCGGCTATATTTTTATTGGGGATGTAAAACGAGCAATGTAATTACCCGTCAATCCTTTTCAAAAAATAGTTAATTTTGTAACATGATTGTAATTCAACAGACTTTAGTAAGCGAAGACATTCTCGACAAAGAATTTGTATGCAATTTAAATGCCTGTATGGGCGCTTGTTGTGTAGAAGGCGATGAAGGCGCATTTGTAGATGAGGATGAAAAGAAGATGTTGAAAAAAGTGTATCCTATAGTGAAAGAATATCTCACTAAAGAAGGAATTGATGCCATCGAAAAACAAGGCTATTGGGTGACCAACGATGAAGGGGTTTTAAAAACACCTTTAATGAAAGATGGACCTTGTGCATACACCATTTGGGAAAAAGGTATTGCATTGTGTGGCATTGAAAAAGCATTTTTAGATAAAAAGGTAAAATGGCAAAAACCGGTAAGCTGTCATTTGTATCCAATTCGTATTTCTAAGGTTGGTGAATTTGATGCGCTGAATTACGAAAAATGGAATATTTGTAAACCGGCGTGTAAAAATGGCAAGGAATTAGGTGTGCCAATTTTCCGATTTGTAAAAACAGCACTTATTCGCAAATATGGAGAGGAATATTATGAAGCATTGGAAGCAACTTACGCATATAAACAAACAGATAAATAGGAAAATATCATATACACCGTATTTTCATCCTTAATTACTGATTTAAACACTTACTCCGGACGCAGTTTCCAGTTTCTAGGATTATTCGCTTTTCACATTGGTGTAAACACCGTACCTTCGCATTATGCATAAGGCAGATTTCCTCGTTATAGGTTCCGGTATTGCCGGTCTAACATTTGCGCTAAAAACAGCGCGCAGATTTCCCGATAAAACAATTACAATTATTACCAAAGCTGAAGAAGAAGAAACCAATACCAAATACGCACAAGGTGGTATTGCAGCGGTTTGGGATTTTGAAAAGGACAGTTACGAAAAACATATTGATGATACCTTAATTGCAGGTGATGGTTTGTGTAAGCGCGATATTGTTGAAATAGTTGTGAAGGAAGGCCCTGAACGAGTAAAAGAAATCATTAATTGGGGAGCCGATTTTGATAAAAATAAAGAAGGTGAATACAGTTTAGGAAAAGAAGGTGGGCATTCAGAATTTCGTGTGTTGCACCATAAAGATGTAACAGGTAAAGAAATTGAAAAAACATTATTGGAAGAAGCGCTTTCATTACCAAATATCAGTATTCATGCACACCATTTCGTAATTGATATTATCACGCAACATCACCTTGGACGAATAGTTACACGACATACACCTGATATTGAATGTTATGGTGTTTATGTATTGAATAAAAAAAATAAAACCATTGAAAAAATAATTGCCAAAATTACGGTAATGGCTAGTGGTGGGGCAGGTCAGGTGTATAAAAACACGACCAACCCAATTATTGCAACCGGCGATGGTATGGCCATGGTGTACAGGGCTAAAGGCAGAATTTCGAATATGGAATTTGTGCAATTTCATCCAACATCATTATATCAGCCTGGTGTTACGCCATCATTTTTAATTACAGAAGCAATTAGAGGTGCAAGGGGAGAATTAAAAACAAGTGATGGTAAACCGTTTATGCATAAATATGATGAACGTAAATCGTTGGCGCCGAGAGATATAGTTGCAAGAGCAATAGATAATGAAATGAAAATACGGGGAGATGAATTTGTGTATTTAGATTGTGCGCCTATTCCCAAAGAAGAGTTGTTAAATCATTTTCCGAATATTTATGAAAAATGTAAATCAATCGGATTAGATATTTTGAAAGATTTTATACCTGTAGTTCCTGCAGCACATTATATGTGTGGTGGTATTTTAACCGATGCGCATGGCAATTCCAGTATTAATAATTTATATGCCTGCGGCGAATGCAGTTCAACAGGTTTGCACGGAGCAAATCGATTGGCCAGTAATTCGTTACTCGAAGCATTAGTATTTGCAAATCGTATATATGAAGATGCAGCAGCAAAAATTGATAACATTGAATTTCAGGAAAATATTCCGGATTGGAATGCGGAAGGCACCAATGAGCCGAAGGAAATGGTAATGATAACGCAGAGTATCAGGGAGTTAAAAGAAATAATGACCAATTATGTTGGCATTGTGCGCAGCAACGAACGTCTTGAAAGAGCCCTTAACCGTTTGCACTTATTGTATGAAGAAACCGAACGTTTATACGATACTACAGCCATTTCACCACAATTGTGCGAGTTGCGGAATTTAATCACTGTTGGGTTCTTAATTACCCGCGGCGCCAGTGCCAGAAAAGAGAGCCGCGGTTTGCACTACACCACCGATTTCCCTGAAAGGTCTGACTGGGCAGAAGATAGTTTGTTTTAATTGCCGTAAATTTGTAATACTTGTTTAGTGTGATATGATGAAAACATTTTTTACTACATTTTTTTTAATTGCTACATTTTTCGTTTCAGCTCAGGATTATTGTACGATGTCCCGGTTTGATGAATTTGTATTTGATGACAATGAAATAGAAATTTTATCGAATGTTAAATACGGGGAAGCGGTAAATTATTTGGGTAATAATCAGAATTTATTTTTAGACATTTATAAACCGAAGACTGCATTTGATGAACTCAGCAAACGGCCATTAATTTTTTTCGTTCATGGCGGCGGATTAGTTGGTGGATCAAAAGATAGTCAGGGAGCCGTTGACCTTGGTAATTTATACGCAAAAATGGGTTATGTATATGTGAGTATAGATTATCGCATAGGTTGGGATAATGGCGATGCTGACGATGGTTGTGGCGGCGATACTACCGATTTATTCAGAGCTACCTACAGAGCAGTGCAGGACGTAAGAGCGGCATATCGTTTTATAAAAGGCGAAGCCGATGTTTATGGCATAGATACTAATGTAATATTTGTTGAAGGTAACAGCGCCGGTTCGCGTTTAATATTATTTGCCTTATATGCAAGTCAAGCTGATTACGATTCACAATTTTATGATGAATTAGGCAGTATTGACACAGCGGTTAATGAATATGATAACTATCACTTTAATCCTATTGGTGTAATTACAGAAGCAGGTGGTATAGAAGACACCAGTTTATTATATAATAACAATTATCCGCATCTGTATTTTCATGGCACTTGTGACTCCATAGTTCCATTTTTTTCAGGTCCTACATTTTTCTGTTATCAACCATTTGAATATCCTAATTTACACGGCAGCTGGCAATTAACACAACTATCGAAACGACTTGGCCGAACAGTTCAATTTTATATTGGCGAAGGCGCAGGACACGATGCGGTTATTCCTGATTCAATTATTTTATATACCGCGCCGTTTATGAAAGATATTATGTGCAATACATTAGTATCTAAAGATATTTATCGCGTGTTAGGAAAGTATAAATGCGCAGTTGCCAACGAAGGTGAATTGGTAATTGTTGATATTTATCCAAATCCGGTTGTCGATAATATTTATTTACAGGTAACCAGCACACGTGAAAAAGAAATTGAAATGGCGATTTATAATTCTATAGGACAAGTGGTATTGAGTTATAATTTAGAATTCTACCCACCCATTAAAGACTATATTATAAATGTTGGCGACCTTGCCAGAGGTATTTATTATTTACGTATTAGTCAGCGTCAGGAAATTTATGTGGCGAAGTTTTTGAAGTGATTATCGCAACATAAAAATCAGCCAAGTTTGTTGTTTTAAAATGACATATGCATTATTGCTTCAAGCATATCTCCGCAATAACATAAGCTAATTATACTTTCAAATTCACGGTTTTCGGTGAATGGACATATCGTTAATCCTGTTACCTTTGAAAAAAGGCTATTCCTATGAACACATTAAGCTTACAAGATAACAGCATCGCATTTATTGATGCGGGTCATATTGAAGGTAATATTATACGACTTAAAAAAAATATACCCCAAACTTCAGCTATTGGTATACGTTTTTGGGTAGAAAAGGCCGGTGTTGTTGAGTTTAACTTCCCAGTCGGCGCTGAAAAGTGTAAAGTACAAGTTTATAAATTACCCATTCAAACACCATATCCTGTTTTGGTAAATGGTAATTATTTTAAAGAACCTATATCGGTTGCTTATGGCAGTTATTTGATAATAATTGAAAACGTTTCGGAAGTTGATATTTTTCGAGATGCCATAATATGTAAATCATCAACAACAGCAATTGTTGCGCAGCCGATTTTAAAACCTAATAAAATTGCATTTAGTCCTTTTCCCGGTAATATTTTTCAAACGTTAAAAAAAATTGGCATAACCGACCTGAAGCAGTTAAATAAAAAAAATAATCTAAAATTATTACGCAGTGAACTACAAAATATTGAGTTGGAAAATGAAATATTACAACTGAATAAATATTTGCAGCATCCAGGAATAAATTATGGAAACGCGGTTGCTATGTTTCGGAAAGCCAATAGATTAAACGAGCCGCCAATTAATGATAAAGTCAATATCAATATACTTGCTGCAGATGGTGAAATAGCAGCTGACCCGCTAGATGAGACATTACCATGTGTTCAGGTTGGGACACTTTCCGGCATCCCAGATCCACTGGCAACAGAGCCAATTGTAGATTGGTTTTGGTACGATGCTGCCGGTGATTTTGACCACGAAATAATTACACGACCATGGTGGGCAAGTCCCGATAATTTTATTAACGGTCCGAATGAAGTTCAGGATTATTGGTATCCTGATCCAAATAAAGGATGGCGTGTATTTGGTTATCAATTTGGTGGATCGCCGGGACAAATTGGTTATTTATTATGCTATAATGTATTTACCGGTGTTATGCGATTATTTGTTTATTTACCGAATGTAGAATCCCGAAATTTTAATAAATTAATTGCAACATTTTCTATTGTTAATGCTGACAGAATAGCAACACAAACATGGAATTTTCCATTAATGGATGTGCCACCTGAAATAAAAAGTTTTCAAACCAGTGATACTCCAACTGCTGATAATGTTCAGGAAGTTACCGGTTATCCCGGAGGCTCAGCATTTATTTGGCCGGGTTTAGAAATGGCTTTTCACGATTTAACAGCATCAAGTGCTTCGGCTCCGGGTAAATGGTTGCGGACAGAATTAGCAACATTATTTGACCCGGCATTATATCCGGAAACTCAAATATTACGCGGGCTTGGTGGTTGTTTAGGATTGTTGTTCCCGGGTATAAAGGCACCTACTTCTGAACTACAGGAACGAGACAGAAGGTTGTTTAAAATTGATTTTAATGGCATTTTAGAGGGGCAAACAAATTTAACCGCAGACCTGGAATTAACCGCGAGCGGTACTGCAAAACCTGTTGCGCAGGAATCATCTACAAGCAGTTTAGGAATTGATGCAGAATATGTTGCCTATGCAAAAAAGGCTATCCAAGGTGCTTCAATTATTGGTGGTTTTATATCCACTACTGTCGCCACAGGCGGACTTGATGTTATGAGTGCGGTAAAAGCAGCAGGTGGTATTTATGCATTGTTTCAGGGCGATGAAAATCAAAATCCTTCTTATGATGTTGAGTTAATTGGAGCGGTTACCGGTAAAATAACAGGAAGAACTGTTTTTGTGTTGCCTGTTGCTGATTTCGTTGTGAATTTGAATGGCACATTTAAGGCAGTAACTGAAATGACTAATAATGGTCCTGTTTATTATCCAACAGGATGGCCACATACTTATCAGCGTTGCAATAAATTGCGATTAGGGACAATTGGATTTCGACCTGCAGGAGAACAAGGTCAGGTACTTGGTGTTGATCCCCGGCCAGCCAGTATACATGTAGGTTGGATTCCTGGTGATGAATTTGCCACTTTTTATAATGCTGTTATAACCATTTCACCTATTGGATTATTTCAGATTGCTCCGTGGTCAAATACAATAATTGATGAACAATATGCTGAACTGGAATTATTTGAATATAATGGGAATATTGTATCCGATGGCAATTTTGGGATTGATGTAAATTTTGAAATCAATATTGAATTGCCACATAAAGTAACCACATTAAGAAGGTTAAATGTAAATGAAGCTAATACTTTCCTCGCCAAAGAAATCTCCTTTTTAAATAATTTGAAACCAACTCAAAGACTTCGAATCAGATGGATAGCAAAATTATCAACCCCTAATAACGAATTACCACCATTTATTATTCATTATGCGTTGGATTTAGCCGGAAAATTTGAACTTAATGTTGATGACCAAGATGGAACAGGAAATCCTCCTGATGATGACTATTAATTAATTGTTTTTAGATTTAATCATTCCATACAGCTTCACATAACGCATAAACACGCCTTTTGCGGCTAAGGAACATACTATGAAGCCTGTCCATCCGTCTAAAAAACCAAGGTCGATGATGTAGTGTTTAAAAAAACGAAAACCAGGTTTAATAATAAAATGATAAAACCCCGGGCGAGTTACTTTTTTCGCGGCATCGTTTGCGCTCCATGTAGAATAACGGTCCCATTTTTCTAAATAATGAAAAATGTCTTTATAGGTATTATGAACAAGTTTGTATTTTAATTTACTTACTGAGCCTGAAGTAATCACTTCTGCATGCACATGTTTTTCTTCATAACGACAAGTGTCGCGTTTAAAAAAACGAATTACTTTATCGCGCTGCCAGCCGCTGTATTTTACTTCTTTACCCATAAAATAATTTATTCGGTAAATCCAATAGGCATCATGTGGTATCGTGTCGCGCTGTAATAATTGCTGTATTTCACTTTGTAATTCAGGCGTTACACGTTCGTCGGCATCTACAAGTAAAATCCACTCATGAGTAGCTTGCGGAATGGCTCTGTTTTTTTGACTAGCTGAATTAATATATTCACTTTCGATAATGCGAGACGTGTATTTTTTTGCAAGCTCAATTGTATTGTCACTGCTAAATGAATCAACAACTAAAATTTCATCACACCATTTTACAGATTCGAGTACCGCTTCAATATTGTGCGCTTCATTTTTGCATGGTATGATGGCCGTAATTTTATGCATAATGTTTTTCACTTTCAGCAAGTTGAGCTGTATCGTCGATATATTTTTTTATGAGTAACAAAAATAACAGATAAAATGCAGTTCCGATTTGAATTTCTAATGTATGTTCAGCCATAAAACTAATCAACATAATTAAAATAAACACAGAGTATAACATGTTTTTAAATCGTTTATGGCTAAACCATGGATATAAAACGGAAAGCATGAATACTAAAAATCCAACTATTCCGCTGGCGGCTAAAAAATACACAAATTGATTGTGAGGTAATTTAGACTTCACAAATTCGCTGCCTGCGCTTTGGTTATATAATTTATCCATTTCGGTTTTTATATCGCCGACACCAACTCCAAGTAATGGATTTTCTTCTGCAATCTTAACCCCGTATTGTATGCTCAACAGTCGCTGTGCATCGCTGTGTTCGGGATGTAACTCACCTATTTTAATTAAATCCATTTCATATTTAAAATATAACATGCGGGCATGTAAAGAAGGAATAAACATTACAGCGCTGATTGCAAAGCCAGCTAAAACAATTAATGCAACAATTCCCTGTAGATATGCTTTTTTGGTAAAAAGCCAATACAATATCATCACAATAAAAGCAATATACATGGTTAAAATACCAGAGCGAACGGCAAATACGTGAATAAAAATGGTGAGAAATAAAATACCTGCTCCCAATACATATTTTTCGTTGCGCAAACCAAAGCTGAACTTTTTATTCCATAAATAAATTCCTACTACTACTGCAAAAGCCATTTCCAGACTAAAACGTATATGGTCGCGAAGTGGAGCAGGAATAGGCTGACCTTTAGTGAGTTGTTCGTTGAGTGTGTCAAAATGGAATAAATAATTGATACAAACCACAATTGCCGCAGCAACTATCACGTAAAAATAAACAGCCAGCCATTGTTGGAAACGTTTGTGGGTAAGTGTTTTAACCGTAGTGAAACCAAGCGGCAAAGCTAAAAACGGCAGTTTCATTCTGCATCTGTCCACCCAATATCCTGTATCATCTGAATAAAAACCTGTAAGTAAGTACACCAGAAACAGGGCTATTAGTAACACACTAGTGGTATCTCCAATCCATTTTTTAAAATTTTCGGCGATGCGCAGGTTAATAATGGCATTACACATTATCATAATAGTGGCAACACTGAGCACAACTTTGGAGGTAACAAGGCCAACAATTAACCCTAAAATAGCCAAAGAGGCAAAAAACTGATTTGGAAAAACCCTAAGTAATGATCGCATGTCGAAGTAAGATTCGTAGAGGTAGGGTCTATAGGGTCGGTTTAAGTTTTGTGTGAATAGTGAACCAAAAGTAAAAAAATAATATTAAAAGCTACAATACAATAAATTTTACCGATTTGAAACCTCGGCAACTTTATTCTAATTTTACCCTCGTGGAGAAAGGCAACCTTAGCAAAAGCAGCAAAGACCGGATATTCAATAAAGAGTTTTTACCTCAAATGGATGCCCTGTATAACTTTGCATTTCATCTTACTTTAGATGAAGATGATGCAAATGACCTTGTACAGGAAACTTTTTTGAAGGCTTATCGCTTTATAGATTCGTATCAGCAAGGTACAAATGCAAAGGCTTGGTTGTTTAAAATCCTCAAAAACGGGTTTATCAACGAGTACCGTAAAAAAACGAAGCAGCCTTCAAAGGTTGACTACGATGAAGTGGCAAGTTTCCACGATACGGACGATGAAGGCCATGTTGAGTACCTTGATTTGAGACATGAATTATTTCAGGGCATGCTGGGAGATGAGGTTACACGGGCGCTGAATCAGTTGCCGGTGGACTTTAAAACGATTATTCTGTTGTGCGATATTGAAGAGTTTTCATATGAGGAGATTGCGAAAATTATTGATATCCCCATCGGAACGGTTAGATCACGCCTTCACAGGGCACGCAATATTTTAAAGGAAAAATTACGCGAATACGCTCAAAAAGAAGGGTTTAAAGAAAAAAGATAATTATGGATCAACAGCTACCCAAACATGATTGCCGAAACTTTGTAAAAAAAGTTTTTCTGGTTTTAGATGGTGAATTACCTGAAACAGAGCGCAATTTATTTATTATGGACATCCAACGCTGCAAAGGGTGCCTCGAACATTTTCATATTGAAAAAACATTTAAAGATTTCATCGCTGCCAAAGTGGAACGCAAAGATTGCAGTGAGAAATTGAAACAAACAATTATTAGTCAGGTGCAAAGTAACCCTGAAACCTAATTAAAATTGAAAGTAAATAAACGTTTCTGCATTATTCCTTCCTAATAAAATAACCATTCCGGTTACGATTAAAATAAACGCATAACTGTATTTAAACCGAAAGTTTTTGGGCAACCAAAAAGAGGCTACAAAAATTAAAGCTACAGCTAAACAAATAGCAAATTCGTAAGCGGCAAATCCATTCAGTATTTGTTGAAGTTCTACACTAAATCCGGAAAATAATTTTTGATAATATAATCGCGCATCGGTAAAACTTTTTGCCCTGAATACTACACCACTTAAAATTAACAAGTGGAAATTCCAGACAATTAAAAATATTTTCCCATAAACGGATTTGAATTTTGGTAAAAATGATACGCGTTTATAAATGGCTTGTAATACCGCAATAATGCCATTAATTAAACCAAAAACAACAAAGTTAATGCTGGCGCCATGCCACAAGCCTATCAAAATAAATACAATAAGTGTATTGAGATAAATTCGCCAATAGGTGGTAACACCTTTGTTAAGTGGCGTAAAAATATAATCTCGAATCCAGGTTGTAAGTGTTATGTGCCAACGGTTCCAGTAGTCTGAAATACTTGTTGCTATATACGGCTGATTAAAATTTTCGCTCAGCCTGATACCAAATAATCGGGCAGTGCCAATAGCGATATCGCAGTAACCGCTAAAATCGGCATACAATTGAACTGCAAAAAATAATAGGGTAATATATAATTGCGCACCGGTGGCACCACTGATATCGGAAAAGGTAAAATTGACAAACCCGGCAACTGTATCGGCAACCACTAATTTTTTGAAAAATCCCCATGCCATTCTGCTCAAACCATATTGTAAATCATCGTAGCCCAATTTTTTTGTTTGATGAAGTTGAGGAATTAACTCATTAGCTCTTTCAATTGGACCTGCAATTAATTGTGGGAAAAATGAAACATATAAAGCAAAATAACCAAAATGAGGTTCCGGTTTGGTTACCTTGCGATATACGTCGATAATATATCCCAGCGACTTAAATGTATAAAATGAAATTCCTATAGGTAATAATATAGTTTGTGGTGCATGCATTAATGCCTCAGGGTTATTAAAAGATTCCACAATAGAAGCGAAAAACCCAAAATATTTGAAAACAAATAATATCCCGGCATCGGCAATTATACCAATAGTTAATAATTGTTTTCGCTTGTTTTTTTCTTTCGTGATATGTATTTGACGGGCAATAACCCAACAAATGGTAGTGGAGGTAAGTAGAATTAATCCGTAAGCAACTTCATACATCATGTAAAACAGATAACTAGCCACCAATAGCACTATCCAGCGGTATTTATTTCCTGTCATATAATATACAGTCAGCACCAATGGCAAAAACAATATATAGATGTACGAATTAAACGACATGAGGGTAAAAATGGGACTTTAAATTGACTTCTCAAAGGTATAATGTATGCAAAATATTAAACGTCAAGAGGTTGCTAATATTGATAGAAAGCATATAAAATAAGGACTTAAGTAGGTATGATATTAAAAGTCAAGATGATTTAGTAAAACCTTATTATCACATGAATATGCTACCTCCGTATTTGAAATTAGCTTTAATATTGCCTCATGACCCGCACAATTATTATACAGCAAATTACCCCTGTATTTCAAAAGGTATTTAATGATACCGCTTTGACCCTTTTGCCCGAGCATTCCGCAGCCGACTTTGATAAATGGGATAGTATAAATCATGTTATATTAATAGCGCGTATTGAAAAACTGATGAAAATCAATATTTCAACAGGCGAATTAATAAAAATCAAAACGGTAGGAGAACTTGCTGACTTAATTGCGGAAAAATTAGCAGAATGAAAATTAACGGAACATATTTCAGTAATTTACATGGTGTCCGTATCAGTGGAGTAAGCACAACTTTCCCTGAAAAAAAAGTACATAATTATTTTATACATGAACTTTTATACGGAAAAAATTGGTCTGACATATTTGCGGAAAAAAATTACGATGCCGATTATATTAAAAATGTTTTAGGTTATGAAGAGCGTTATTGGGCGCATGTTCCGGGTACACCAATTGTAAAAAATGAAATTACTTCTGCCGACCTCATGGTAAGCGCATCTGAAAAAGTGCTAAAAGAAAATAATCTTGCCGCATCGGATATTGAAATGTTAATTGCGGTAACTGTTACCTCACCAAAATACACCAATTCGATGGGTGCATTTGTTGCCGGAAAATTAGGATTACAATGTCCGGCAATAGAAGTAAAAACCGGTTGTGCTTCTGGTTTATATGCATTGGTTATGGCGGCGCAGTTTATTCGTTCAGGTGCAAAACATGTACTTATAACTGCCGGGGAAACACCAACAAAAGTGACAGGTATCAACGGCAATTTAATTTATGCCGTTGGTGACGCAGGTGCTGCTGTTATTATGTCTAAGGATGATAATGCAGCAGGAATAAGTACAGCTTTTCTAGGCACTGAAGGGGCTTTTAGTGGCGCAATGGGAAGTCCGGGTTTATTACCGCCAAACCAGGAAGATTTGGATGCACTTGCTTATCATATGGTAATGGGAAAAGAAAGTGAAACGTTTATACAGGAAGCCTGGCAACAAATTCCATCTTTATTGTATACACATTCCGGCATGAATAGCAATGATATTGATTTATTGGTTCCACATCAGGTAAATAATAAAAACTTATCGCTGGTTAAAAATGCAGCAGGAAAAAATACGAATCAGACTATTGATGTAATTAATCAATATGCAAATTGTGGTTCAGTTGGTGTGCTAATTGCACTACACGAAGCCTTTAAACAAAAGACAAATAATCAATCGAAAAAAATAATGATGGTCGCTGTTGGAGGTGGAGTTTCCTATGGCGGATTAATCGTAAATTTATAATATGAAAAAGGGATGGGGAGTTAAAATAATAGGAACCGGAATTTGTTTACCGGGAGAGCCGGTTACAACTGAGGAGTTGAGCAAACGATTAAATCTGGAATTTGATATTGCCATGGTGCGCGATAAAATTGGTATTAAAACCAGGCATATTGCTCCTGATGATATTGCAACAAGTCATATTGCTGCAAAAGCTGCACAAATGGCATTAGATAATGCCGGCATTTCGGCCAAACAATTAGATAGAATTTTATTGGGAACTTCCACACCCGATTATACCAACACGGCAGCCAGTTGTAATGTACAATTTTTATTAGGTGCCACTTGTCCTGTTGGCGATACCACCGAAAGTTGTGCAAGTTTTATGTATGCACTTGATCATGGTATACGACTGATAGCAACAGGTATGCAATATGTATGTGTAATTGGCGCTGATATTAAAACACGTTTTGTAAGAAAAGATGACCCCAAATTTTGCCCCATTTTTGGTGATGGCGCAGGTGCAGTAATTCTCACGCGTGGTGATGACGATTCAGGATTTATGGTAAGTGAATTATTTGCAGATGGCTCGGGATTAAAAAATATTTATGTGCCTGCAGGCGGAAGCGCAATGCCGGCAACCATTGAAACAGTAACACAAGGTTTGCATGGTACCTTGATGACTATTTCCGGAAAAAAAATGGTAGAAATATCTATTGAAATAATGGCAGGTATCGGAAAAAAAGTGTGTGATGCTTATGGTATTCATCCTAATGATGTAGATATTTTAATTCCACATCAGGCTAATTATATAATTATGAAAGGAGTTGCTGAAAAATTGGGGATAGATATTGAGAAAATGGAAGTAAGTATCGATACGGCAGCAAATACTATTTCAGGAACATTGCCAATTACATTACATCAGGCTGTAAGCAGAAAAAAATTACAACCCGGTAAACTCGTTTTATTTGTTACTGCTGCATCGGGATATGCAGGTGGTGCAGCCATTTATAAAGTACCTTCAGCATGAACAAACCAACACAAAAAACAGCATTAATTACCGGTGCGGGAAGCGGCATAGGCAAAGCCATCTGTGTGCAATTAGCATCTGCAGGTCATCGCATAATTGCAGTTAGCAGAAATGCTGAGCATCTTGCAGAAATTGAATCAGTATTGAACAACTCCGCACATGTAATGGTAAATGTTGATTTAACTACTGCTGTTGGAAAATCTACACTATTAGGTACATTACAACAAAATGGAATGCCGCATATTGTTGTCAATAATTTAAGTACATCTTCAACCAGAAAAAAATTAATTCAGTTAGCATCTAATATCAGCGATGAAATTGTAACTGAAAATATTCGTCACCTGTTTGCCATAATGCCGGAGGTAATTGCATTTCAACGCGAACAACAATTCGGTCGTTGGATAGGTATCAGCAGCATGTCGCCCTATTTTGGTGTGCCGGGAATGGCAATTTATAATATGCAAAAAGCTGCATTGGAAAATTGTTTTAAAACTTTGGCTAGTGAAGAAGGAAAAAATGGTATTACGGCGAATATAATCGCACCGGGATTAATCTTGACGCCAACTGTGGAAAAAAATTATTCAACAGAAGAATTAGCATTAAGAAAAAAAGAAAATGTAATGCATCGTATTGGCAGTCCGGCGGATATTGCAGCAGCAGTAAAATTTTTAGCTTCTGATGATGCCGGTTATATTACAGGCATTACTATTCCGGTAAATGGCGGAAATCATTTAGCATGGCAATATACACATTAAGGTATGATACAATTGTATAACGAAATATTAAGTTACAGAGCAAAAACTCATCCGGACAGGGTAGCACTTGTGTGTGAAGATGTTTCGTATACCTATGCAGAATTGTATGCCAATGCATTAAAAAGTGCGCAATGGTTACAATCGCAACAATTAAAAAAAGGTGACCATATTGGATTGCTTGATTTTAATAATGCAGCTTATGTACATATTGTAAATGGCTGTTTATTAAGTGGAATTATTCCTGTTTCCATCAATTGGCGATTATCTGCAAAAGAAATGATGTTTATTTTAACGGATAGCAATTGCCAATTATTTGTTTACGGAACGGACTTTAAGCAGATAGGTGAAGTGATAGCTGCAACCAATAATTTCGCCGTTATAAATACACATGATTGTTTTCATGAGATTCAGCAACTAACAATAGACACTTCATTTGTTTTACCAACAATCACTATATCTGAACAAGCATTAATTATTTATACATCCGGCACAACCGGTAACCCTAAAGGTGTAATGTTAAGTCACAACAACCTTTTTGAAATGTATTATGCTTTGCGCAGTGAAACCCCGCTATTTGGACCGGGAGCTGTTAATTTAATTGCAGGGCCTTGGTATGCTGTAGTTGGTGTTGGGTATTTTGTGTTTGGTATATTTTCGGGCTGCACCAATGTATTGTTAAAAATATTTGACCCGATTGAAATATTGCGTTTAATTCAAACCTATAAAATTACCAACGCATTTTTTGCTCCAATTATGATGAAAATAATTTGTGCGTTGGATGAAGTGCACGAATATGATTTAAGCTCATTACAAAACATTCAGTACGGTGGTTCACCTATTGATGAAGAACAGTTGCGTATTTGTTACAACACGTTTAAATGTCATTTTACACAAGGTTACGGGTTAACGGAAACGAGTGGAATTGCTACGGCATTACGATTTGATGACCATCTACGTATTATAAATTCAAATGAGCCGGAATTAAAACACTTATTGCGTTCGGCAGGAAAACCATACGCGGGAGTAGAAATAAAAATTGTAGATGAAGCAAATACCACTTTGCCTGCAAATGCCATTGGCGAAGTTAGTATTAAAGGAAATGTAGTAGCAATGGGATATAAAAATCAAGCTGTTATTAATGATAAAATTTTTGGTAATGATGGTTGGTTTTATACCGGCGACGTGGGATATGTAGATGAAAATGGGTATTTATTTTTAGTGGACAGAAAAAATGATATGATAATTTCCAAAGGACAAAATATTTATCCTGCGGAAATAGAACAAATAATCATACAACATCCTGCTATTAAGGATGTAGCCATAATTGGTGTGCCGCATGAAGTATATGGGGAGGCGATTTGTGCAATTGTTGTAGTTAAAAAAGATACCATTCAACTTAATGAATTACGCAATTGGGCAAAAGATAAAATGCCGGAATATAAATTACCTGCTGCTATTGAAATTGTGGAAGAATTACCACGCAATCCAACCGGAAAAGTATTACGGAAATTATTGCGTGAAAAATATTGGATAAACAAACAAAGAAGAATAAACTAATGGAACTGGTTCCCATAGGACAATTACCTGAAATTGGTGTCATACCAAAATTTATGTTTGCACAAACATTACGTGCAGACAGGTTTGGAATGCCGATATCTGCCTATCAACAGGAAGTGGTACCAGTTCCGGAAATTGGTGATGATGAGGTGTTGATTGGTGTAATGGCTGCGGGATTAAATTTTAATTCAGTATGGGCTGCATTAGCTTACCCAATTGACATGTTGCAATTAATGCAACAACGAAACGAAAACGATTTACCTTATTTTATTCCCGGCTCCGATTGTGCTGGAATTGTTTTTAAAAAAGGAAAAAATGTTACCAATGTAAGTATTGGTGATGAGGTTGTAGTTCAAGGTGGTTGGTATGACGAACAGGAATTATTTATTCGCAATGGAGGTGATCCAACAATTGGAAAATCGTTTCGTGCCTGGGGGTATGAAACTAATTTTGGTTCGTATGCGCAATTTTGTAAAGTAAAACATTTTCAATGCCTTCCTAAACCCAAACATTTACATTGGGATGAGGCTGCAGTTTATATGGTAAGTGGCGTAACGGCATATCGTATGTTGCACCATTATATTCCCCACAATTTGCAACAAAACGATGTGGTATTAATTTGGGGTGGCTCAGGAGGTTTGGGTTCTATGGCTATTCAATTGGTAAAAGCAGCAGGCGCCTTTCCGGTTGCCGTAATAAATAATAATTCAAAAGTGGCCTTTTGTGAGGAGTTAGGTGCGGTTGTTTTAAATAGAAGTAATTATACACATTGGGGCGAAATTTCAGGGGAACAAGTGCTACCCGAAACACAAGAAATTTGGCGAAATGCGGCAAAACCATTTTTAAAAGATTTGTTGAACTTAACTAATGGAAGATTGCCAAAAATAGTTATTGAACACCCTGGAGCAAATACTTTTCCCACATCATTGTATGTATGTGATAAAAACGGTATGGTAATTACCTGCGCAGGTACAACCGGTTATGCGGGCACGTTTGATTTGCGGTATTTATGGCTTTACAATAAGCGAATACAGGGCTCACATTATGCTAATCCCGAAGAATGTAAAATGTTAAATAATTTGATTCATGAAAAAATAATCCACCCGGTTTTAGGTGCCACCTATTCGTTTAACGATTTGCCAAAAGCCTTGCAGCTTATGCACGATAATCAATTACCCTGTGGTAGTACAGCCATTAAAATTGGATATGCATAAATTTTTAGACACAATTTAAACTCAGTATATACATATATAAAAAAAATTTAATAACTTAGGAATCCCATTATCATCACCCAAAATCACAAATATGCACAACCCCGCATTAAAAAACTTTGTAAGACCACAAACAGCCACAACTGTGGAAGGTGGTTATTTATCGCTAAAGCAAGTTGTAGATATTGCTTATAACAAACAAGCTTTTGAGCTCACCACCAGCGAAGCTGTTAAAGAAAAAGTGCAAAGTAGCTACGAGTATATTCAGCATGTAGCACTTAATGGCAAGCCCATTTATGGTGTAAATACGCCATTTGGCGGCATGGCCAATCAGATATTAAATCATGATGAAACACTACAGTTACAGACTAACCTAATGTTTTTTCTAAAGTCAGGAGCAGGCAATTATGTTGGAGATGTTTATGTCCGCGCTGCCATGGTTATTTTAACAAATGCATTATTAAAAGGCGTAAGCGGTATTCGTTTTGAAATTATTGAACGATATGCTTTCTTTTTACAAAATGGTATAACACCTCGCGTGCGTGAACTTGGTTCAATTGGAGCAAGCGGCGACTTAGTACCATTAGCATCGGTTGCCGGCGCGGTTACCGGACTTGCAGATTGTTTTGCAGTAAGTTATAAAGGCGAACAATGGGGCACACAAGCCATCAGCGAAAAATTTAAATTAGAGCGTATTAAACTTCATCCCAAAGAAGGATTGGCTTTGGTAAATAGCACGGCAATGTTAACAGGAATTGCTGCAATTAATTTACAAGAACTCAATAAATTATTTGCCCTCTCATTACATGCTCATGCATTAATGATGCAGGCATTAACTGCTTCTGTACAACCATTTGATGCATTTACGCATTCACATAAACCGCATGAAGGGCAAATATTTATTGCAGAAATGATTACCGGTTTATTAACGGGTTCACAAATGGTACGCAAAAATGGTGACCCGCTGCAGGGGGAAAATAAATTATATCAAGACAGATATTCCATTCGTTGTGTTCCTCAGTTTTTAGGTCCAATTGTAGATGGATTTAAAACCGTGCAAAAAAACATTGAAATTGAAGCCAACTCGGTTACAGATAATCCGCTGATTGATATGGAAAATTTCAATATTTTGCACGGCGGAAATTTTTTAGGTGAATATGTGGCAATTGGAATGGACCAGGTGCGCAATTATATCGGATTAATTGCAAAACATTTAGATGCGCAAATTGCTTTGCTTGTTATGCCGGAATTTAATAATGGCTTACCTTCTTCATTATCGGGCAATACTACGAACAGAATTAATATGGGATTAAAGGGATTACAAATTACCGGTAATTCGATAATGCCGCTCTTGTTATTTTATGGTAATTCGATTGCAGATAAATTTCCAACACATGCAGAACAGTTTAATCAAAATATTAACAGCCAGGGCTTTAATGCTTCTATGCTTACCAAAACTTCAATTGAGCTGTTCCGGAAATATGTGGCTATTTCGCTCATATTTGCCGTTCAGGCAGTTGATTTAAGAGCAAAACAAATGGGTAAGCAGGTTTATGTAAAAGATGTTGTTTCGCCTGAAACATTTAAAACATATGCGGCTATCAGACAAATTTGTAATAAAAATGTGTTACTCAGTGAGCCTCTGGTAATTAATGACAATAGTTTCCCTATGGATGATTTTATAGATGCTATTGATGCAGATATTCAATATAACGGAAAATTGGTTACCGCAGCAAACGCACTGATTGAAAAATTGGATGCCTATTACGCTGCCTGAAATTGTATTTATGAATATTAGCAGGGAACTACACAACCAAAGTAAAATTAATGGTGATAAATTATTTATTACCGACTTGGGAACAGATTTTACTTATGGTGAAGCAGAAAAATTAGTTGCGCAATGTGCAGCTATGTTACACAATTTAGGTTTGACCAAAGGCGACCGGGTGGCAACTCAGTTATTTAATTCAATAGACTTTGTGGTTATTTATAATGCCGTTATTCGTTTAGGTGGCATTATTGTTCCAATAGGATTTACATTAAAAACCAGAGAGGTCGAGGAAATTTTAAACGATTGTCAACCAACGATATTTATCCGTCATCATTCGATAACACAAAACCCGGAGCAGCGCATACAATTTGATACAAATACTATCATTATTGAAGATGAACAATTGGTGCAAAACGGCACATGGTCATTTTTACAGACTGCTGCTCATGAAGGAATAGTAGATGTTTCGGAAGATACGCCATTGGGAATTTTATATTCTTCTGGTACTACAGGTGAAGCAAAAGGTGTATTGTTATCACACAACAATATTCGTACGAATATGGAGGCTGCTAAAACCTGTTATGAAATAACACCGCTGGACAGGACGGTTTTATTTTTACCATTATCACATTGTTTTGGCCTGAATGCAATATTAAATTGTATAACATGTGCTGGTGCTTCGATGATAATTATGCGAAAA
Organism: Bacteroidota bacterium; assembly: GCA_016718035.1. GTDB lineage: Bacteria > Bacteroidota > Bacteroidia > Chitinophagales > BACL12 > UBA7236. Next base: position 102,489 of record JADKEK010000004.1, read on the forward strand.
TTTTCACCACCTGCATTATTGGATATTTTGCAGCGTGATACCATCACCATGTTTTTTGCCGTGCCGTTTATTTATAATTTATTGTTGAAAGACTTAACTGACGATTCGGTATTCGACAATACCATCTATTTTTTCTCTGCAGCATCAAAATTGGCATTAGAAACAGAAATTAGTTGGGAGAACCGATTTAACAGACCCATATATCAAGGTTATGGGTTGACTGAAACATCTCCTTTTGCCACTTATGTACCTCGCGGAAAATATTACCCGGGCAGCATTGGAATTCCGGTAGCAAATGTTACTATTGCGATTACTGATGAAATGCATCAACAAGTTCCGGTTAATACCGTTGGTGAAATTGCTATTAAAGGTCCGAATGTAATGCTAGGCTATTATAATAAACCGGAACTCACAAATCAGGTACTTATATATGGTTGGTTTTATTCCGGCGATGTAGGTATGTATGACGAAAATGGATTGTTGTACATTGTTGACAGGATAAAAGACATGGTGATTGTCAAGGGTGAAAATGTTTATCCAAGCGAGGTAGAAAATATTATTTTGGAGTTACCTTATGTAGATGAGGTTGCTGTTTATGGTATACCGGACACACTAAGTGAGGAGAAAGTAAGAGCACGAATTGTGCTTAAAAAAGATGTTACGGCAAATGAGGAAGATATCATACAACACTGCAAAAAAAATCTGGCTCCTTTTAAGGTGCCAAGTGTAGTGCGTTTTGTATCATCCATTCCAAAGAGCCCTTCGGGCAAAGTACTCAAGCGTTTATTAAGGGAAGAAGATATGGCATCCAGAAATTAAAAAATTTCCAATTCCTGTAAGTGCGTTTGTAATTCAGCAGAAAATTGTTTGGCACCGGCTTCGTTTAAATGCACGGTATCTTTAAATAATTCGTCGCTGTATTTATCGGTATTAAAATAAATGAAATGTACATTCGGATAATTTTTTGCTAATCCATTAAAATAATGGAGCATTTCATCAAAATTGGCAACGGTTGATTTTGCACTCCAATGGTAAGGGCTGACTACAAAAATAAATTTTCTGTCGGGACTGCTCGTAATTAATTGTTTTAATTGTTTGTCGCTTTCAGATGTAATAGTAAACGATAATTTTTTATCCAATCTGTTGTCGATGCGTTTTTGAATACTGCGTGAATCACCTTTTTTAGTGTCAAACACACCGCCATTCACATAGAGCGCATTGCCTATTTTCATTTTATTTTCGACAATAGGTTCTAAATAGGTGGTATAATAACCAAAGTATCGTGCACCGGGAATGTAGTGGTATGGCTTTAAGCGGTTGTTTTGTTCCAAGAAAGCAGTAATACTATCGTTGGTATTTACAAACGGCAAATAGGTGGCTAAATTGATATTGGTATAAGCATTATGCTGAAAAAAGTCATGATGGATATCAATAATTATCGGCGTTGTTTTATTTTTTTTCAGTTCGAAATTTAATAACAGCGCAGTTACATCAAAACTTTGATTGGGAAATCCATAATTATAACAATTGGGATTAATGTTATCGCAATAATATCCTTTTTCTGCTCTAGAGCTGCCAAATATGGGAATTTCATTATCATGTTGCTCGTTAGTCAACCGATAAATTTTATTGGATTCGGCAACAGGAGTTGTTTTAGTTAAAAATGCAGAAAAAATATAATCTGCACTTAAACATAAACTGATAATAAAAACGAATAATAGTATAAGCAGTTTAATTTTGGGGTTCATGGTACCCTAAAATTAAAAATTATTTTTGAGAACCAAAATATATCCGCATAGAAATTTGAACATTAATATTCTTATTATTAATATGTGCAGGTTTCCATTTTGGCATACGATTTATTGAGCGAATTACTTCGGCATTAACTTTTTCGTTTATACCTATTGTAATTACAGGAGAATTAATTTTTCCATTTTCATCAATAATAAACTGAACGTAAATGGTGCCATTTACTTCACCGGTGTTTTTATAATCTATCGACTTAGCCAGGTATTTATTTAAGGCATCTAAACCACCGGGATATTCGGGTTTGGTTATTTCTTTAGCAATGGAATCAGCAGCAATATATCCAAAATCAGCATCATCGGTACTTGCCGGTTTTGCTTTGTCTGAAACCTTTTTTTCGCTTACTGTTGATAAGGAAACACCTTCATTATAAGATACTTCACCTACAACTACAGGTCCACTGGTTAAAACTTCAGCACTCCCTGTTTTTGAATCTACTTCAGGCTTTTTATCGAATAGTACTTCTTTTTCTTTATAGACATCAGTTGCCTCATCGGCTATTACCATATCTTCCTGTAAATATTTTGTTTCACTAACACCGTCACTAACGCTTTCTCCACCATTGTCATAAGCAATATCCGGGATTGAGGTTATTGGTATTTCTTCGTCGCTATTAGATTTACTTCTTATTGTTTTTGCCACTTCCGGTTCAATGTTAGTATCACTATTCATATCACCTGCGCCCATGCCATCGGTATTGCCATTTGCTTCAGACTGCTGTGCTTCAACTACTTCATTTTCAATTGCGATGGCATCGTTAGTTTGTGATTTATTGAGCACATTCATAATTAAGAATGTAAGTCCAAAAAACACAATCAACATGGCAGCTGCAGCATATTTTTTTAATGTGGCAGTTATGGTAAATGGTTTTTTAGTTCCGGTAATTACATCAACATCTTTATATATCGCATTTAATGTTGCTTCAACTACTTTACTATCAGCACCACGAAGTCCTTCAATTGCATCTTGCAAAAAAGGGTCTTCTGCAATTAAATGCTCAACATGTTGTTTGTCGGCTGCATTTAATTCATTGTTCAAATATGCGAGCAAAGTTGATTTGCTCACGTATCCGCCTTTTTCGATATGTAATTTAAATTCAGACATTTCGTTTTTCGAGATAGATTTTTAAATTGCGTTTACCATTTTGAATATAACTTTTTACTTTATTCAGGTCGTAACCGGTAATTTCGGCAACTTCTACATAACTTTTATCCTGAAGGTAAAAAAGTGATATACATTCCTGCTGTTCATGGTTGAGGGTTTTTATACCTTCTTCCAGTTGCTGCAATTGCACTTCTTTCAAATCTACATCATCAAGATGCTCAATTGCCCCGATTTCCATAGAATTGCTTTCTTCATTTTCACCATTTTCGGTATCGAAGGTTACAATATCGTGCCGTTTTTGTTTGCGAATATGCATGAGGCACTGGTTTTTTGCCACCATGTACAGCCAACTTTTAAAGTGTTGCACATCGGTTTGGCGCAACTCACTCAGCAGCTTTTCGAATACAAACATGGTGGTATCCTGCGCTTCATCCATGTTTTTAAGGTACTTCATACAAACGCCCAAAACCAGGTGTGCGTAGCGTTTGAACAATTCACCGGCGTACTTACTTTCTCCGGAGCGTTTGTATTCGCTCAGCAGCTCCTCATCGCTGAGGTTGCTCATTTTTTTTGAACGGGAGAAAAGTAGTTGTAACACAGAATCAGATAAAATTAACGAATTGATGTCGAATTTACCATGCTTGGTTCAGTGGTTGGGACTATTGCAGCTGCCTGATGTTCAGTATCTGTCTGATTTGTAGCCTTATGCGGGGCATGTGGATGCCATCCAAAAGTGAGCATAAGAAAAATGAATCCGATGATATACCCAACTATAACAAACCAACCACCTTTTAACCAGGCTCCGACAGATTTTGCTCCCGGATACATATTGGTAATGGCAACGCCTGCGCTGGAGCCAAACCAAATCATACTGTCTCCAAACCCAACAGCGTAAGCTAACATTCCCCAGTCGTAACCACCCTGATCTAAGGCCAGTTTGGTGAGTGGAATATTGTCGAAAACGCTGGAAATGAAGCCTAATACAAACGTGGTTTCCCAGGAAGCTGTCGGCAAAGCATTAACCGGCATCATAGAAGCCATAAGCACCAAACTCAACAAGAATATGGTTCCCGGAACGGCTTTTTGTAATTCTTCCCACTCAATTCGGGTAATTAATGCGCCAATAATAATTGCCGCCCAAACCCCTGCGGCAGGAAAATCTAATATAAAATTAGCAGCAATAGCTCCTGCCAAAATCATAAAACAAACCACCAGTTTTTTGTAGTCGATTTTTGGCGATTCGTATTTCCCTTTGAGCATAGGATGATATTTATGTTGCAGAATAGCTGCGAAAATGCCAAAAAACAAAAATGCCGGAATTGCTGCGGCATATGCATGAATAACGTTCAATGGGTTAACGCCATCTATCCACATCATAGTGGTAGTAGTATCACCTAATACAGAGCCCGAACCTCCGCCGTTACTGGCGGCAACAATAGCTGCAATATATCCGATATGCACTTTACCTCTGAAAACAACATGCGCAATACTGCCACCAATCATGGCTGCAGCTATATTGTCGAGAAAAGAAGAAAGTACAAACACACAAATAAGTAATACAAAAGGTCCTTTCCAATCGTGAGGAAGAACCTTGGGAAGTAGTTTTGGAATATGAGAATCTTCAAACAATTTGGCTAAAATGGCAAAGCCTAGTAGCAAACCCAATAAATTTAATAGCACCGACCATTCTTCCTGCAAATGGTGGCCAAGATTGAACTGCAAAAATCCAATTTTGAGCAAAAGGACAGCAGCCAGACCGCTCAAAGCCACTTTTAGCACGTGTTTGTGCATGAGAGCAATACCCAATAAGGTGAGTCCAAACAAAATAAACTCCACCGGTATACCGGCAAAGTCAATACTTTTACCCGAGCCATCACCTGCAAATACAGCCAACGGAAGCAGTAATACCCCTAAAACAAAAGCAATTTTTTTATACATATAGTAAACTATGGAAAATCAAAAATAGAACTATTTTGTGCATAACGGATTTTGGTTGTGGAAAGATATTAATGGATATCTATACATATGTAGTATTTTTGTGCAGTTGCGCGCAATAAATGTCGAACTTACTACAAACATTTTTACAAAAAGCAGACACCAAAGCTTTCGATGCTGAACATAAACGCAAGTTGTTGTTCAATATTGGAAAATATAATGCCACGGTGGTAAAGGGCAAAAAACAATATGCCGATTTAGAATACGTTCGCAAAAAAGCCAAAAATATTAAGTGGAAGGTGATGGAAAATCTCGATAAATATCTTATCGAATTTGAAACCAACTTTACAGCAAACGGAGGAAAAGTAATTTGGGCTAACGATGAAAAGGAAGCCCAACAGGAAATTCTTAAAATTCTTCAGAAGAAAGAAGCCAGAATGGTAGTTAAAGCCAAAAGTATGGCCACTGAAGAAATTCATCTCAACGAATTTTTAGGGGAACACAATATTGAAAGTGTTGAAACCGATTTAGGGGAATACATTCAGCAGCTGGATGGAGAAGCGCCTTATCATATTGTTACACCGGCAATGCATAAAAGTAAAGATGATGTTGCCAAATTGTTTAACGAGAAATTAGGAACAGACCTCAATCTTACTGCACAGGAATTAACCCTGGTTGCCAGAAAAAACCTGCGCCAAAAATATGTTCAGGCTGATGTAGGTTTTAGTGGTGCCAATTTTATTTTACCTGATATTGGCGGAATAGCTGTTACCGAAAACGAAGGTAATGGACGTCTTAGCACCAGTTTTCCTAAAACACATATCGTGGTTGTAGGTATCGAAAAAATGCTTACTAGTGTAAACGATTTAAATTTATTTTGGCCATTGTTATCTACGTTTGGAACTGGTCAAAAAGTAACTGTTTATAATACCATTTTCACCGGACCTAAAAAAGAGGTTGAGTCTGATGGTCCCGAAGAAATGTATGTTGTGTTGTTGGACAATGGTCGTTCAAAATTACTAGCAGAAGAAAGACAACGCGAAGCTTTATATTGTATCAGATGCGGCTCATGCTTAAATGCATGTCCTGTATATAAAAATATTGGAGGCCATACTTATGGCACCACTTATTCCGGCCCAATTGGGTCGATAATATCTCCGCATTTTAAGGGGATGGACGAATTTAAACACCTGAGCAATGCATCCAGTTTATGCGGCAATTGCACCGAGGTATGTCCAATGAATATTGAGTTACACAGTTTATTATTATATAATAGAAACGAAGCCGTTGAAAAAGGGTATACCACATTTACCGAAAGAACAGTTTGGAAACTTTGGCGTCGTTCAATGCTGAGCAGAAAAAGTATGGAAAAACCATCGCCCGGCATTAAAAATATGGCACTCAAAATGCTCTTCAAAAATTCATGGGGAAAACGCCGTGAAATGTTTACTATAGCGCCTAAATCATTTAATAAAATGTGGGCCGAAAAGTTTCCACCAACAGAGTAATACACAAAGGTGGTTTAAGTTTCATGTGTCGGGGTTTAGTCTGCTTGTTTTGCCGGGAGATGCTCAATAATCCACAATAGACAATATTTTTTAACGTATAGGCGTTTGTTTACCAAACTCACATGTATGCGTATTTTATTTGCTACCCTATTTGTAATTAGTATAATTGAATTATCTGCGCAATCACAACCCATTACCTTTTCGGTGTATTTTGAAAAAGGGAAAGCTGATATTAATCCGGCCGATGTTTTAACAATAAACGATTTTTTAGCACTCGCTAAGGACTCATCCTATAATGCTGTTTTTTTAAAAGGATATGCCGACCCGGATGGCACGAATGCCGACAATATGAGTTTGTCGGAGCAGCGTGTAAATAATGTGGCAGGTATGTTTTATACAAAACGGTATACAGTTGAATCAAAATATTTTGGTGAAACCATTGCCATTAATAAAAATAAAACAGAAGCTGAAAAAGCTATGAACCGAAGGGTAGATATTATTTTGTGGACTGATTTTAAACTAGCACAAAAAAATAAAAAACCACAAGTATTTATTGTATCTCCCAACCGAACAATTGAATTTACAGCAGCAGAAGGTACCAGAATAAAAATACCTGCTAACAGTTTAGTATATGAAAATGGCAACACACCTAATGGCGATGTAAAAATTGAAATTACTGAATTTTATTCGATGTTAGATATTGTTAATCAGCAGCTTTCCACTACGTCGAATGGGAAGGTGTTGGAGTCTGCCGGTATGATTAATATTGAGGCTACGAGAAATGACAATCCCTTGCGCTTAAAGGGCGGAACCTTGATGGATGTTCAATTTGCCGAACGCGCAGAAAACGATGGGTTTGGATTATTTTACGGAAATGAAAATGCCAGAACACAAGTAGTGAACTGGACTCCGGCTGCAAATCCCACCGAAATTGATAAAACATGGAATATTTCCGGTGCCAAATTATTTGTGACTGATACCATAGAAAAATGGAGAAGTAAATTCGATTATAATAATTTAGGTCAGCGCATAAAAGTTACTGAAAGATGGGAAGAAACAAAAGGCACTTCTTTTGACACGTTAATTTTAGATAAAACAATTAATGCTAATAAAATTATACTGCAGGCTACGCGATTAGGTTGGATAAATTGCGATCAATTTTATGATGATAAACAACCAACAATTGAATTATATGTTGATGCTGTTCGCGAATACAAAACAGATATTGTATTAATATTTACGGACAGAAAAGGCATGATACTTCCCGCCACTGCAGGTGATGGAAGATTAGTTTTTAGTAATGTGCCTAAAGGAGAAAAAGCGATAATTACAGGTGTAGGTTCTGCTGAAGGGAAGTTGTTTTTCGCTAAACATGATGTAATTACAGGTGAAAATGCAATAAAACTTGACATGAAAGAAACACCAATTGCAACAATTAACGAACAATTGGCTGTTTTAAAATGACAAAATCCGGCCAGATTTATGAAAAGGCCGGAAATCCGTCCCGGATTTTTAACCTTGTTATTTTGCCTTAAACCCTTGTCGGTATTGAATTTTGTGGAACCGGTATTTGAACGGGCAAGACATTTTAATGCAAATGAGACTGGAAGTGGGACAAATGTGTATTTGAGAGTTGTATGTTTATACATGAATTTTGGATCATCAAAACGAAAAGTTATGTTGAGTCCAGAAAATTTAAAAAAGATACTTCCGGGAATTGTTACACGAGTTGCAATTAATTACCCTATAGCCTATATCAATTCCGTATCGTTTATTGTAAAAAATAAAATGGTAGCTGCTTGTTTTTGGAATGAGAAAAAAAACAGCTCTGCACTACCATCATCTTTTGCTTTAGGTTCTGATAGTAAAAGTGGTTGTTTTATATTTCATGCTACAGATGAAATTCACAATAGTGAAATTGAAATTACCGGTACAGATGAACGTGGCAACGACTTTATAGTTTCTTTACCTTATCACCATTTGATTAATTACCGATTAGCTTCATAAGTAACTCCACTTTTGAAAAGGTTTTAGGTGGTTTTATACCATTTCCGGAACCTGCATTTCTCAACACCGGATTCATATAGTCGATACTACACTGATTTTTGTCGTTACAAATAATTGCCCCAAAGTGCCTGTTTATAAGGGCTGCTGACATTCAACTGAGGCAAACGGGTGCTTGCTAATAAAAAACTTTACTGATACGCTTCAATATTTGTATTTGAATTTGCGTTATAAGGTTAGCATTTTTGACCTTGTAATCAGCACACATGTTCAACCGGAAAAATATAGAACACATAATAGCAAGGGTAGTTACTCAAAGCGCCCTTACATTGCCGGTAGCCTATATACAATCCATTGTATTTTTTAATGGTAAAACAAAAATTGCGGACTGTTCATGGGAGCATTTTCAGCAAAACGGCAATTTGCAATTTTATGATGGAGATGATTTGACAAGTGAATTAATATACACACCAACTGTAGTAGTACATGCTGTTGATATGGATGGAACGGTTCGAGAATTTACCACTGCATTTGGCAATTTATTTGAGTAAAACAGTTTTTTTCATACTTGGTAGATAAAGGAGTCAGGAGAGGAGCCTGATTCCTTTTTTTTATGCCTTTTTTTGTGCAAAATTGCCGAAATCGGTAATTATATGTCATTACATATAATGTTCCCCAAATACTCCAAACCATTGTATTTGAGCTATTTACATAGAACGTTTCACGGCGTTCCCACTATTTTTCTGTTAAAAATGTATGTATATACACTGGAAATACAAAAATTCTGTATTGGTTAGTTGTATTTTATCGCCACACTTTTGTATCGTGATTAGTAAACAATATTAATTATTACTAATTACGAGGCAACAATTTATCCGGCCGATAAATATACTCAAAAGGACATGCACAATTTAATTCACTTTTTAAATTGAAATTATTATGAAAAAATTAAACTCATTATCGCTTATTGCAACATTATTATTAATGATTGCTTACAACACTTCTAATGCACAATGCGTTACACCAACAGGATTAACTGCTACAGTGGCTGATGCTACATCAATGAATTTATTATGGGCTGCTGTTGACGGTGCTGATGATTACACTATTAATATTCAGGAAGGTCCTGATAATCCGGTTAATTATGATGTAACCATTACAGATGTTGCCGGTACTTCATATTTAGCTGCGGGCCTGACTGCCAGCACTAATTATAAATTTAAAGTAAGAACTAATTGTGGCGGTGATCATTCATCATGGTCTGAATATTTTTATTTTACAACAGGATTTGCCGGAGGTGGTGGTTCATGTGATGCACCAACAGGATTAGCGGCACTTGATATAACAGCAACTTCTGCTGCTTTAACCTGGGATGTTTTAGATGCTGCCAGCAAATACAGAATTCGCGTTGAAGATGGAAGTGGTAATCCGGTTCCATTTACAGCAACATTGGGTTCAGTAACTAATACCACAACAATTACAGGATTAAATCCTTCATCCAACTACAAATTTAAAGTTCGTGGTCGTTGCCCATCAGGTTCAGGAAGCTGGAGCGATTGGTTTGATTTTTCTACCATTGCAGGTCGCCTTGGAACAAACGAAGCAGGTTTGATGGTATATCCAAATCCGGCACAAAATGTAGTAACTATTCAAATTGCAACAAATGAATTGACTACACAAATTCAACTAATTGACCTTACAGGAAAAGTAGTTTACCAAAATGAAATTTTAGCAGGTGCAGCAACAGCTGTTGAATTATCTGTTAACGATTTAGCTGCCGGTATTTATCAGGTAGTTAGTGTTGCCGGTAATCAGGTTCAAACAACAAAATTGGTTGTGACTAAATAAGTTTTTACGACGTATATATGAAAAGAAGGGGTACAGTGAAAGCTGTGCCCTTTTTTTGTGCTATTATATCAACATGACTTTAAAATTAAATTGCTTTACAACCAACCGTTTTTCTTATTAAATATTTTCTTGCTATTCGATTTATTGGTTGTAATTAAATGGGTAAAACCGGGCACAACTTTAAACAATTAAAATTGGCATTACTACTGCACAACATAGCCCGGATTGGACCGGAAACAAACAGCCAATGTGCTGATGCGCGCAGCGTCCGCTGAGGTGGATGCTAATTAAACAGCCGAATTTGGGCGGAGATAACATTTGGCGTTTGTTGGAGGGGAAAGCCGGTTGTGCCGTAACTGGCGTGCAGGATGTTGCTGCTCCAAAAATTTTACCACCGGATTAAAGGGCTGGTGCGGGTTATCATGGAGCGGGGATTTCGTTGTAACTTTGCGCCATGGATGCGGATGTACAACATTTTAGTCGCGTAATGCAATACGATAGAAAAAACTTGAGTAATGAACAGTTGCTCGATTTATATAAGCGGATTTTGAAACCGCGCATGATTGAAGAAAAAATGCTCAATTTATTGCGTCAGGGCAAGGTGAGTAAGTGGTTTAGCGGAATTGGTCAGGAGGCGATTGCCTGTGCCGTGCCGTATGTGCTCGAAGCGGATGAATATATTTTGCCGATGCATCGCAATTTGGGTGTATTTATCGGTCGCGGAATTCCGTTTGGTAAATTGTTTAATCAATGGCAGGGCAAAAAAAGCGGATTTAGTAAAGGGCGCGAGCGCAGTTTTCATTTTGGGACAAATGAATATCATATTGTTGGCATGATTTCGCACCTGGGACCACAATTAGCAGTTGCCGATGGTATTGCACTTGCTGCGAAATTGAAAAAGGAAAATAAAGTTACAGTGGTATTTTCGGGAGAAGGTGGAACGAGTGAAGGTGATTTTCATGAATCGTTAAATGTTGCCGCTGTTTGGGGATTACCGGTAATTTTTATTGTTGAAAATAATGGTTACGGTTTGTCGACACCAACCAATGAACAATTTAAATGCGAAAAAATTGCAGATAAAGGCATTGGTTATGGTATGAAGTCGCTAACGGTAGATGGCAATAATTATTTAGAAATGGTGCATGTGTTAAACGAATGCAGGCATTATTGTATCACCGAAAACAAACCGGTATTACTGGAGTGTATGACATTTAGAATGCGCGGCCACGAAGAAGCGAGTGGTGTAAAATATGTGCCGAAGGAATTGTTTGAAATGTGGGGAAAAAAAGACCCTGTTGTAAATTATGAAATGTATTTACGTGAATCAGGTATTTTACATGATGAATTAAATAATTTATTCAGAGAAGAAATAAAACACGAAATTGAAATTGGGTTGGAGATTGGTTTTAACGAACCTGATATTACTCCTGACACCAATGAAGAAATTCACGATGTGTATGCGCCATTTGCACAACAACAAATTGTTGCAACGGGAAATACTTCTTCGAAAAAATTTATTAATGCGATAAGTGATGCGTTGACTTTAGCAATGGAAAAATATCCTGAGTTAGTAATTATGGGTCAGGACATTGCAGAGTACGGCGGCGCATTTAAAGTGACTGAAGGATTTGTAGATAAATTTGGTAAAGAGCGCATACGCAATACACCAATTTGTGAATCGGCAATTTTGGGTGCGGGATGTGGTATGTCGATTAAAAAAATGAAAACGGTGATTGAAATGCAGTTTGCCGATTTTGTTACGAGTGGATTTAATCCGATTGTAAACAATATGGCAAAAATGTATTATCGCTGGGGTCAAAATATTGATTCGGTGGTGCGCATGCCAACCGGTGCAGGAGTTGGAGCCGGTCCTTTTCATTCACAAAGTAATGAAGCATGGTTTTTTCATACACCGGGATTAAAAGTGGTGTATCCAAGTAATGCACATGATGCAAAAGGATTATTATTATCTGCCATTGAAGACCCGAATCCGGTAATGTTTTTTGAGCACAAAGGATTATATCGCAGTATAACAGAGGATATTGCAGATAATTATTATACCGAACCTATCGGAAAAGCAAAATTGGTGACATCAGGAAATGAGGTGTCGATAATTACTTACGGTATGGGTGTGCATTGGGCGAAAAAAGTGTGTGCTGAAAATAATATTGATGCTGCTATTTTAGATTTACGCACCTTGTTGCCATTGGATTATGAAGCTATAGCAGCAACAGTTAAAAATACAGGAAAAGTGTTGGTATTACATGAAGATACTTTGATTGGTGGTATTGGGGGAGAAATTGCTGCGTATATTTCTGAAAATTTATTTCAATATTTAGACGCACCGGTAAAACGTTGTGCGAGTTTAGATACGCCTATTCCTTTCAGTGTTGAACTGGAACAAAATTTTCTGGCCAATAGCAGGTTGAAGGAAAAGTTGATGGAGTTGATGGCGTATTAAATTTATAAATTAGCTGATGCAATATTCGCTTAAAACAATTTCCACCGCTTTATTAAGTGATTATCGAAACACATTTGATGATGCAGTTGAAACTTGTTTTAATGATTTGAAGGAAAGTGAAATTACCACAGCTTCGTTTAATTTTTATAGTTCGGTTGCCGCTGTGTTTTCATCAAAAATTGAAGGTGAAAATATTGCATTAGATGATTTTATTAAACATCAATTGCATCAGGTTTCGTATCAACCTGATTATACAAGAAAAATTGATGATTTATACGAGGCATATCAATTTGCTGCATCCAATGCATTGAATTTTTCAAATCTTAAATTGGCGCATAGTTTAATCACTAAACATATTTTAAAAACGCATCAGCAGGGTGTTTTGCGAAGCGGAAACATGTTTGTTGTTGCCGGCTCCGGTAAAATTGAATACGTTGCTGCAGCGCCCCATTTGGTTGCTGAATATGTTGAATTATTATTTGAGGATATTAACTTCTTGCTAAACACCAAATTAACATTTGCCGAGGTTTTGTTTTTCGCATCAATGGTGCATCTTGTTTTTGTTAAAATACACCCATTTAATGATGGTAATGGACGCACTGCACGTTTACTTGAAAAATGGTTTCTTGCCGAAAAACTGGGTGCTAAAGCCTGGTTTGTAGAATCGGAACGTTTTTACCATGAACATTACGATTTGTATTTTGCAAATATCAGAAAATTAGGACTGGAGTATGATCAATTAAATTATTTAGAATCACAGGCCTTTACCTTAATGTTGCCAACATCAATAATTCGCAAATGAAACAGAAAGTATCATCTTGTGTTGTTATATTTTTAATGCTGCTTTGTTGTAACCAATGGTCGACGGCTCAAACTTACACTCCCGGCGTTTCTTATTTTGGCACTCATGGTTATACAGAATACATTCCGGGTTCACTTCCAATTATAATTAGTGCACCTCATGGCGGTTATCTGGAGCCTGAGGTTATTCCAAACAGAACTTGTTTTGATGCGGTATATGCAACAGATGCGTATACGCAAGAATTAATTCGCGACATTCAAAATTCCATATATGCTGAATTTGGTTGTTATGCGCATGTGGTGATTAATTTATTAGATAGAAAAAAACTCGATGCCAATAGAAATTTAGCAGAAGGTGCTTGTGGTAACGATTCAGCCAAACAAGCTTGGAACGATTTTAATGATTTTCTTGATATTGCCGAAAATACGGTAATGGAACAATATGGAAAAGGGTTGTACATCGATTTGCATGGTCATGGCAATCCAAAACAACGATTAGAAATTGGTTATTTATTATATGATGATGAATTGCAATTAACAGATGCTGAATTAAATACAGATACCTATATTAATTATAGTAGCATTCAACATTTATTGGCAACCAATGCAGGAAGTTTCACCCATGCCGAGTTATTAAGAGGTGCCATAAGTTTCGGCACATTAATGGAGGAAGCAGGATATGCATCGGTGCCTTCTGCGGCAGACCCATTTCCGCTGACAGGTGATAATTATTACAGTGGTGGTTATAATACGGTTGAACGTTCATCGTATTCAGGTGGGACTATTGACGGATTTCAAATTGAATGTAATTATACGGGTGTTAGAGATAATACTGAGAATAGAAAACGATTTGCGGATAGTATAACAATAGCTTTAAAAGCGTATTTAACAACGCATTATTTCATAGATAAAGAATTGAGTGATTGCAATCAATTTGTGAGTATACCTCAATCTGATAATGTTGCAACTGTTATAGGTATTTACCCTAACCCAAGCGGACAATATTTGTTTATCGCATCTGCCATTGCAATTGATGCTGTAAAAATATATACTACTTCAGGTACTGAATTGAGCAATGTGCATTTTGATATAACAAAAAAACAGATTGATATCAGTCCACTCAGTCCGGGTTTTTATTTTATCAGAATTGATACCGGGAATTTCACTTCAGTCCAATCATTTGTTAAGTTATAAATACCCTAGGTTATCAATTTGCCTTCTGATGATGTAACTTTGCGCTTGTGCCGATACATCTGCAACATTTAGAATCAGAAACAAATGAAAAAACGCGTCTGCGCGGGTACGATTATTATTGTGAGGGGCGGGTAAAATCGGTGTTTAATATTAATGGTATTGAATGGATGGCGGTAGTGCAGGGTTACGACGACCATGTGGTGCAGTTGAATATTACAAATGACTCTGTTTTAAGGCATGAATGTAATTGCAGTGATGCGGAAGATCCGTGTAAACATGTAATAGCAGTATTGTATTATATCCGCAACGAAGCACATAAACTCAAAAAAACCGATGCTACAGGTTACGAAGAAATAAAAGAAAATATCAGTTATCTGCCACCGCATGTGCTGCGGTATTTGATATTAAAATATGCTACTATTAGCAAGGAGTTTAGAAAGTTTTTGCTAGACTATACTAAAGATGGCAAAAAGTAATTTGGAATTAATACTCGCCTGGTAAATCGAAAAGGTGATAAATGTTGTAATTTTTGCTGATTTCTATTATCTGAAGGGTAATGGCTAAAGCCCATCTTTGAATATAAAACTTAAACGTTATGAATACCAAAAAACATATCGGCGATCTTCACCCTGAAGTGAAAGCCTGGATGAGTTATGTGAGCTATGTGAAAGACGAACTCAAAGTGCACAATTTGCGTCTGGAAGAAATCATCAGCAAAAACACCGGACGTGAGGTGATGGCGCATACCGAACATTTTCAAAACCAGTTTATCCGTCAGAATGAAGCTTGTGATGAACTGATGCACGATTTGCATAAAGTAGAAAAATCTTATAGCGACTTAGCAGCCAATAACCCTGCAGCTATGCATGTGGCAATAGATGATGAAACAGGCTTACGCGACAGAGTTGATACACATAGGCATATATTTGAAGACCTGACTCATGAGTTTAGGGCATTTTTGTCAAAACACATGTAAGTTATTAATAATGAATGGTTTAGCACATTTGCTACTACTATTTTTATGCTGTTGAATTAACATTTAACCATGTTATGGTTATGTTAAACAAATACTTAAACGGTGAGTTTTTTTATTGAAATGCCATAAGCTAGAGGTAAATTCCTTAATTTCGTTAGCTCAAAGGCATTTTATGAAAAGACTCACATTGTTATTTTTTGGTTTTTCGGTATTTACTTCTGCATTTGCACAAACTACCTGGGAATCGGTATATGCTGTTTTGCAAACTAATTGCGGCAGTTGTCACGTAGCGGGACATACCAGTGGTTTGGATTTAAGTGCATCAATTGGTGAGGTGTATGATAATTTATATGACCTTACTCCAAGTAATGCTACTTCAGCTGCGAAGGGTTATAAACGCGTATTTCCCGGAGAACCTTATAAAAGTTTTTTATTCAGTAAAGTTAATAATGGTTTAGCATGGGATGTAAATCTCGAAGCCGGTGAAGGTGATGCATGCCCACAAGGTGCTGCTCCATTAAATAATAAGGACATTGAATTAATTCGTCAATGGATTATGTATGGTGCATTTGAAAGCGATTTCGCGGTTGATATTCCATTGATCAATGAATTTTATGATAATGGTGGAATTCAAAGTGTGCCATTACCTCCTGCACCTCCTGCTGTAGGTGAAGGATTTCAAGTGCATTTCGGTCCGTTCTTTTTATGGCCTGAAGAAGAACATGAATATTTCACTAAATTTTTCACACAAATACCAAGCGATTTAGAAATTAATCGTGTAGATACTTATATGGGAGATTATTCTCACCATTTTATCACATACCGATTTACTGAATCATTTTGGGAAGAATTTACACCGTTTGGTTTACATGATGGTCCCGATTTTGCAGGAATTGATTTAGTAACTGCTAATCAGTACCCACAAAATATTGTATTACCGGAAGGAACTGCATTTAATTGGGTTGAAAATACGGTGTTGAATTTAAATTCGCATTATATTAATTATTCTCCGGATAAACCGCTTGCCTGCGAAGCATATGTAAATATTTATACGCAACCGGTTGGAACGGCAATTCAAACAATGTATTCTGTTTTATTATCTAACGATGGATTTTATATTCCCAACAATAGCGAACCGGTAACAGATGTTGCCAGCGCATTTGAGAATGGCCATGGTGATGATGAATTATTTGTTTGGGCAATGAGTAGCCATACACACCAATATGGTACCGATTTTAATATTTATAAACGTACACCTGATAATGAAAAAGGTGAACAAATATTTGATGGTGCTTGCGGCGCAACTAATGGTGTGCCGGGGTGTTTAGATGAAATTTATGATTACAAACATCCACCAACCCGCTATTGGGAAAGTATGTTGCCAATTAAATGGGAAGATGGTATTATATACGAAACAACATGGATTAACGATGGACCTGAACCTGTAGGATTTGGTTTAACCAGCGATGATGAAATGATGGTAATGATGTATTTTTTTGTAGATGATACTACAGGATTAAATTTACCGCAAGTTGTTGATATTGAAGATAATCCGGAAGCAGGTTTACAAATTTCGGTTTTCCCAAATCCTGCAATGGATGTATTTTATATACAAAGTGCTGTTAATTTAAACGGTGCTGCTGTTACCTTAACGGACTTAAAAGGAAGTGTTATTCGCACGCAACTTTCGGGGTCGTTAACTGCAGGTGCCAATTATTATCAGGTTGATACTTATGATTTAGCACCCGGACTTTATTTATTAAATATTTTAAATAATGAAGGTGTTACTGTTACTGAAAAAATTGTAATTCAATAAACTACAAAAATTATATTAACCCGGATTGCATTAATTAAAAATGTGGTCCGGGTTTTTTTATTGGCTTAAACTTATTTTTTGAACAGCCGAAATCACGGAACACAAAGAGAAAATACACGCAGAGTTCACAGAGAGTTATTTCGTATATTCGAATTAATTACTATAGTTATTGATTAAAAATAACTTTAAACACTATTCGAAAAACACCTCTGTATTTTCTTTGTGGGCTGTTTCTTTGTGGACTTTGTGGTAAAAAAATGTGCTGATGTGTTAATGTGCTTATGTGCTGATTTAACAGCCGAAACCACGGAGAAACACAAAGCGAACCCACACAGAGGGAGCCCAGAGTTTGTATTTTCTTTGTGGTATAGGCTTTTTAAAAAATGAGATGAACAGCCGAAAACACGGAGAAACACAAAGCGAACCCACACAGAGGGAAACCAGAGTTTGTATTTTCTTTGTGGTTTGGGCTGTTAAGACAATGATTTATTAATCTATAATTATTTTACTTCTGTGTTCGCCGAAGCTAAGGATATATACCCCTTTTTGCAGATGACTTACATCGTAACTAAAATTATTTTCTCCAATATTTAAATCATATTGTTCTGAAAAAATAATTCTTCCGGATATATCGCTTAAACTTATTACTGCTTCACCCCTTTCGCTACTGCGATAACTAATTTCGAAATAATTATGTGTAGGATTTGGGAAAATGTGTAATGCATTTTCTATTTCCCCAAATTTGGCAGGAACATAAATTGTTATTTTATCTGATTTATCAGAAAACACACCATCACATTTCGATTTCACAAATATTTTATTTACCGTGCCGGGAATTAAATCCGTCATGGTATAAGTATTACCAACACTATTATAATTGTACGCTAGTCCTCCCACTTGTTTGCGTGTAATGCGATAACTATCCGCACCAGGAACGGCATCCCAGGTTACAGTTGCAGAGGTTGTGGTGATATCACTTGCAACTAAATCGGTAGGAGCAATACAATTATCCATAAAGCCCACTTTTAATCCATTGCCAAAACTGGTAATCCAAACTTCATTAGTGTTCAAAGGATTAAATATTACACGAACCGGATGTTGAAATGGATAAGAAAGGTCTTGTGTAAAAACAGGACTCGCTGCATTTAAATTATGTGTAATCCAAAGGCCTTCCGATTCGGTTGTGGCATACATAATATTATTATCGTTTGGATCAATGGTAACAGATTCAACACGGTCCAACGAGTTTATTTTTGTCCATGAAGTCCCGCGATTTGTTGTTCTGTAAATTCCACCTAAACCATTTGGTGCTCCACCCCAACCTGAAAATACAGCGCAATAAAATGTATTTTGAGAAGCATCATTAGCATCTACTATTAAGTCTTTCGTCCAATAAAACATTCCGGCATCTGAAATATCTGTCCATGTTGTTCCGCCATCAGTTGATTTAAACACACCACTACTTGCAGTAAACACACCTGCTGCTGTTCTTCGGCCTGAATAAACAGCGATTAATGTTCCATCATTTAATACTTTAATATCATAGGGATGTCCTTCGGTGCGCGGAGGGTTAGTTAATTTAGTCCAGGTGCTTGATGCGCCTAAATTAATATTGGATGAAACATAAATTCCTCCGTTGGTGGAGTGAATTACGGCTGCATACATTTTATTTGCAATATTAGG
This sequence comes from Bacteroidota bacterium, assembly GCA_016718035.1. GTDB lineage: Bacteria > Bacteroidota > Bacteroidia > Chitinophagales > BACL12 > UBA7236. The sequence continues at coordinate 121,625 of JADKEK010000004.1, forward strand.
GTCTAACGCCAATCGAATTACAGGGTCTGCAAAATCGTGAATTAATGTCCAGTTCGCACCATTATCAGTTGAGCTTAAAATTCTGCCGGTTGCTCCATTAATTACATCATCTTTTAAATAAGTACTTTGATACATATCATGTGCACTTGATGTGCCACAATATATTTTTCCTGAAGTTGCATCTTTGATAACATGGTAAACAGAATTTTCAGTTATTCCTGTTAAGCCTTTATTCCATTTCGCACCAGCATCTACACTTCTTATTGCCGTAATATCACTAAAACCTGCAATAATATTATTTGCATCACTCCAACACAAACTCCAGCAGGAAGTATTTTCTAAACCAACACCTGCATAATTTTTTCCTTTTACAATATCGACATTTAATGGATTTTGATCGGCGGGATTTACATATTGCTGCTTCCACGTAACACCACCATCACTGGAAAAATGCGGATAACCTAAGCCGGAAATAATAGCTACATTCGGGTTGGTTGCCGAAACATCAAATCCTTCGGCAAATTCATCGTAGTACCAGCCTTCATCACCATTATCGCCCTGATATCCTGTATAAATATTTTCATTATTATTCGTTAATAATACTGCAGACCAATTTGTACCAGCATTAATTGTTTTAAATACAATTGGATAAGAAGTAGAAGAATTAGCCCCTGCGACATAAGCAATATCAATATTATTTTCTGCCATGTCCACAAAAAACGGATGATTACCGGCACTTATTCCTGTTGTTGCAGCAACCCATGATGCACCTATCGCATAATCCATTTTATAAATGCTTTTATAGCTGAAATAATCAGCGCCTGTAACACCGGGATAAATATCAACCAAGTCGTAACTCACTATAAAAAAGCGAGTTGTTGCACCGGACTTTGCACCTGCAAACGACATAATGCCTCTACCTGCAGGCAAACCTGTTAGTGTGTAACTGGTAAACGAAGCGCCATTATCGGTACTTACAATTAAATTTTTTGCAGAGCCGATATAAATATTAGTCCCATCGAAAAACACACCTCCAACATGAGCTGCACCACTTCCCATATTGGTATAAATATTAGTGAAAGTTGTTCCGCCATTGGATGAAAAATAAATGCGGTTATAGGAAGCAATTACCACGCGTTGTGTTGAATTATCGTCGGCAAAAATGGCATAACATTCTCCGCCGGTAGGGTCTGTTATTGGCGACCATGTATTTCCGCCATCTGTTGATTTTACCGGAAAGGAAGCTTCAGTAAAAAAGTCAAAATTAACGGCATACCGGATCAAATTATCGGAAGTGAATTGCACTTTCGAAGTAGTTACTGAAAGCAGTTCATTAAAACCAACTGTATTCCAGCTGAGTCCGGAATTTGTTGTGTGAAACACTTCTGTCATGTCGCAACCGATATACATTTCGGCATCGTTTATTGGGTTAACAGAAGGCGCAAACAATGCACCGCCGCCGCCAATGCCGCGACTTTGCCATTCCAGTGGTTGGCTGAATAAGGTATTGTTAAATAATGCAAGTGTGAATAATAGGGCAGCGGATAAAAGTTGCTTCATACAGTCGATTAGGTTGAAAGCTTAAAAAAATAAGTGCGTGCCGGACTATGTAAAAATAGCCAAATTTCGGGCATTTCACAATACCACAATCGGGGGAAGCCGAATTAATGTTTGCTCACGTAATAATTAAAATATTTACACTCATTAATTGCTTGCTGGTAAAATTCGGTATCAGCAAACAATTCATGTAATATTCCGAAATAAATTTGTTGGTCATCGGTTTTAAAAGTATGGTCCATAATATCACCGCTGCGATAAAAATTATTTTGTTCGCATTTGGCCAGCATAAAATAATTTAATGCAGCAAACTGTTTCCCGCTTGATTCTTGCGCTGCTAATGTGTAATAATATGTAGCATTGGTTAAATCATACTCGTCGTTATAGTAATAATAGTCACTCGCATTTTCACCCACATTATATGTTTCACAACCATGGCAGCGGTAATAGTCCAGCGCATTCCAAGCATTTCCCCAATAAGAAATATTGTAATATGCGTTGCCAAGTTCGTGATAAATTTGGGCACGATTAAACGCATCGGTTTTTGCCAGCGATTTTAATGCCACCATTTTTTCCGCTAAATCGAGTTTAGTTAAATCGGTGGGATAAGCTTCAAAATCGCAATCGTGACAATCATTAATATGAATTACAAATGGGTCAGCCGACAAGGGGTATAAAATACCGTCCGGATATGCTATTTTTTTAAAAGTGCGAATAGCTTCTTCCAGTTGATTCTCTCGCATCAGTAAGGTGCCTTTAATTTCAAGCATGTGGTCGGCGTTGTAAGTATATTGGTCCGCCAAAAATGATTCAAATTCAGATTTTTTATTGGCGCTTAAAAATGTATATAATTCTTCAATAGGTGCTTTTTCCGGCTCCAAATAAATATCGTAATATTCAACTGCACGTGCACGACACATTTCTGCTAATAAAGGTTTGTCATCATTTAAATAATATTCCATCAACTGAAACATAACAATTCTGTAAGCATCAGCTTTAAATCTGGACATTTCATTAGTATTATCCTGTTCGGCAAGCCATTTTAAATCCTGAATTAATTCTTTTTCAATTGCCGGTTTTATTTCACCCGCGTCGTTTACTTTATTGAGTATACTAATAATTTTTGCCTGTTGAATTTGATTGTTATCACCATTGGCATGTTGGGTGGCAAGTGCACACATGCTTTTACAGTTTTCAGCATCTTCAACAATAAAGTATAAAAATGCTGCAGCGTTATACCAGAATACCGGTGTATGCATTTTATTGTTTGAGATTCCTTTTTCCAGTACATCAATAATTTCAGCTATATCGTTAGGTGCAACTGTTGTGCGTTGATATTCAAAATCTCCTTCATAATCAATACCACTCCACCAACGTTCCGGCATATTATTGCGCTGAATTTTTTCTATTTCGCGGGAAAGCAATAATTCTATTTCTTTGGATGAAGGGTCAATTTTAAGCATTTCGTTTAATGCAGGAACGGCAGAATTGTATTGGCTCACGCCTGTTAAAAACCAAAGGGTATTTTTTTCGTGTTCGTTTTTACATAAGTTTAAACATTGCTGCCATATGGTGTCATTGTCAATATAAAAATCGCGCTTTGAACTTAATCTGCGACTCCAGCATTTGTCAAAAACAATGGAATGATAATAAGCAGCAACGGCATAATTTTTTGATCGCTGCTCGGCACCTGCCATTAAACTCATGGTCCAGTATTTTATTTGTGATTCACTTTGCACCGGAGCCACATGTTTTTGATAAATGCTGATGCATTCTTGATAATTTCCGGTATAGTGTGCAGCACGGGCAGCCTGATAAGCATAACGGAGCGTAATAAATTCGGATTTCGATTTTTTTAATTGCGCGAGTGCTTCGTTTTTATAATCAACTAATCGCATGGTGTCGGTGCGAATTTCATCCCACCAATACACCGGCTGAACCAAAGGTTCAATTTGTTTAGCAAGTGTCAAATAACGGAATGAAGGGTCTTTAGGATTACTTACCCAGAAATTTAATACACTATTTGTAAGCCATTTAGCTTCCACAGCATTTTTTTTGCCTTTAAGGTGGTTGGCAAATGCTACATAATCGCTAGCTTGTGAATGATATATAATGGATGTGATATCCTCTTTAGTTACTGCATTATTAAAATAGCCAAACCATTCGTTGATGTTATTGTCGGTGCCATCAAATAAATCTTCGTCCATGGTGCCGCCATTTTCACTCCAATCAGAATTTGGGTCACCATTATAAAAGTGTTCGCTATAATAAAATGGAAATAGTTCAGGTAAATCGAGCACTTCGGAATGGAAAGGAGATAGAATTGACTCGTCCATATCGTATCCCCAGCTGCAGGTATTGGCGAGATGCAATGGGAATGTTACCAATATACTACTCAAAACAATTGTAAATGGCTTCCAAATCTTCATTTGAATATTTTTTTAGGATGATTTCATCAAGGTGAAATAAAATTACATTAATTTTCTCATTATGTAAATTTCCTGCAAGTTGTTCCGCCGCGCGCAAACTTAACTCTGGTGTCATAGTTTCTATTTTTAATATGTTGCCGCTTACAAAAAACTGCCCTTCAAAATAAAAATTACCATTTGCTTTATAGGTATTGTTTTCTACTTTCGAAAACAAACTATCGCTAATTTCATCCTGGTAAAGCGGATAAAATATTCTTAATAATTGGTGGTTGTCATATAATAGCCCCCAACTGTAACAAGCAATTGCTGCATCTAATGCCAATGGATAAGCATTTATATTGTCTACATATTGAGCCGCAATATTTTCATCATAAATGGAATTTACTGACTTATCATCTTCTATGTTACCCATATTGTAAAACATGAGTAAGCCTTTATCTACCGGGGGTACTCCGGTAGTTTTGTAATATTTAATTTGATGTAACCTTATTGTTGAACTTATTTGAACTTTATTGAATGTCGGATATTGTTTGATTGTTTGTAAAAGGATAAAATAGTTTTGCCTGGTTGTAGTGGTCCAATCGCAGTCAATTTGTATTTCTGTGGGTAGTGCTAAATTATTTGTGTCTATAATGTATTGAATGCGTTTGGCTATTTTTTGTGCTAAATATTTACATTGAATGGTATCCAGATTTTCCAAGGTATTATTGGTGATAAATACAACCGGTATAATTGAAATGTTAGCCGGAACGGGTTGTTCAAAACTGATGTCAGCAACGGGAATTGGTTGTTGACTTGCTTCGTCAATTGTTACATCAAAAAATTTGATATAAAGTGATTCGATATTTAGTGAATCTAATCTGCCAGAATTAAGTGTGTTACTGCTCAAATTACTTTGCCAAAAATAGAATCCACGTGTTACTGAATTGTGAGATTTTGTACAACTCCAATTCAATACACTAAAAATAAATAAAAAGCTCAGCCACTTAAACATGTTTCAAAGTTCGCAAACAATTTGATATCCATAAAAAAATCCCTGCCTTTTGAGCAGGGATTTTGATTTTTGCATTAAATACAACGCTAATTGAACTAAGCAAATATTTTAATCATCGTCATCTTCTGTTTCTTGTAATGTTGTATTTTGGGATGGCGCTGCCGAGGAGGTGCTTCGGCCAAAGTCCCCACGAATTTCACTATGGCGAATTTCACCACCGGTTAGTCCTACATAACTCATATAACCTGCACTGGCTACGCCTGCAATAAAGGTGACAATAAGCAGTATCATTGCGCGTTTTGGCATTTTTACCTGTGCAAATGCAGCTATCAGGGCTAAAATTCCGGTGCCAATCATAATTTTTAATCCGGTTGCAGCCGCATGTTCATGAATTTCGATACCATCGTGTGTAACACCTGCAATGCCTTCAACAGACTCTTCTGCACCTTCACCCGTAGCATTCGCAGGCAAAGCGGTTAATGCAGCCATCACCAACAATATCAATCCTCCGTTGATGAGGGTGTTTTTTTTGAGGAAAAAGCTCAATCCTATAAATAATGTACCAACTAAACTTAAAATAATTGGAAAGTGGTTAATCAGGAGATGCCAATGGGCGGGACTTACTTGCATAATTGTTGTTTTACTTAAAGTTAAAAAATAAATTTAAACTTTGAGTTTGCCTGTCAAATTTAATTTACCGGTTTTAACCCTGTTGATGTCATCAATAATTTATTATTGAATAATTCTACATCTCTTAATCCCGAGGTATATTCGTTTTTATCCAGATAATAATCTAAACGATTGTCGATATACACATATTTATTTTCAGGAACACGGATTATGATGTCCACTTTTTGTCCGCGCCATTTTTCTTGTTCAGCCAATTGAATAATAGATGGAATGGTAATTATCGAATCAGCATTTTGTGTTACAGGAAAATTTAATTCCTGTGCATTGCTTTTAGCATTATTGCGATCGTAACCACGTGCTGTTTTGTTTACCAGTACAGCAAAAGTGGTATCCAGACTTTTTTCAAATTCAACACTGATATGTTTAAACATTAAGCTGTCGTCAAAGTCATCTTTTTTAATACTCCAGCTAACTATGTTATGTTCCATATTATTTTCCGGAATGGCATCTAATTGTATATGCATAGCCTGATTTACCGGTTGCGATATCGTCATTTTGTTGCTTACGCTAGCTTCGTATTTAAAATTGCGACCTATGCTGATGCCGAGATAAATTACTACCAGTAAACAGGCAATCCAGATAAATCCCAAAGTAGTGGCAACAAATTTTGTTTTGCGTTTAATGCCTATTAAATATTTAACACTGGAAAAAATGATACCTAAAAACGGGATAATAACTAACGAAACAGCACATGCAATTAATATCCAGGCTTGTTGTGAGCCTTCGGTAATATGATTGCCGAAAAATTCTATCTCGCGGAAATCGGTACCCCAATTGGTAAACAATTCAACGCCTGTTACTACCACTACCATTAGTGAAACAATTAAAATTCCGAAAACAAAAACTTTCACGATTGTTTTCACAACAGGACCCAAAGTTTGCGCTGCATCTTCAATAAAATCTCCGGCGTTGCGTTTTGATTTATCTATATTTTCTTTCGAAAAAGTTTGTTTTACCTCTTCCCCAAATTCATTTACTCTATTGCTGAATTGCCTGGCACCATCTTTTACTGTTCGCTCGATATTATTGATGTCCACTTTTTCACCACGCATTTCTAATTTTTCTGCTGTGGTTTTAGCCTCAGGAATAATTGCCCATAATATGATATATAATAGGAATCCTGTTCCGGCTACAAAAAAGAAAGCTAAAAATGCCAACCTTATCCAAAGTGGGTCTATGTCGAACTTTGCGCCAAATCCGGCACAAACACCACCGAGTACATTGTTTTCTTTATCACGGAAAAACTTAGTCGAACCTGGACGTTGAGTGTACTCATTATACGTCGTTTTTTCCTCAGCTTCAGGTTGTGAATCATAGTCTTCCGGTTTACCCATTATTCCAATAATATCTTCCACATGAGCATGTGTAATGGCTCCACGTTCGCCAACTCTTTCAAACATGAGTTCGGCAATGCGATGTTCAATGTCTTTAATTATTTCTTCGCCATCGGGAGTAGATGCATATTTACGGCGGATACTATTTAAATAGTTATCCAATTGTTGGTAGGCAGTTTCGTCTATCTGAAAAACAACTCCACCTATATTTACATATAATAACTTGTTCATTGTTGCGTTGTATTTAATGATTTGGTGTTAATTGATACGGCATGAGCTAATTCCTGCCATGTTTTATTTAATTCAGTTAAAAACAAGCGGCCATTATCAGTTAACTGATAATATTTGCGGGGCGGACCTGAATTACTTTCCACCCATTTGTAGCTTAAGAGTTCCATTGTTTTTAATCTGTTCAACAAAGGGTAAACGGTTCCCTCTGCTACTAACAAATTACTTTCCTTGAGCCTGTTTATCACATCTGTAGGGTAGATCTCCCCTTCATTAATGATGGCCAGGATACAATACTCCAGCACACCTTTTCGCATTTGAGCCTGAGCATTTTCTACATTCATGATGCAAACATAGGGTATAAACCTGAACTATGCAATACATAGTAGTATGTTTATACTAGTTCTAGGCGTTAAATTTTTGTTAAAGTGAAACAATTTTGCTGAAAAAATTCGCTGTAATACAATACGGTATTGATTTATAGGTCTTTTTATCAGTGGCCCTTAAATTTGAGCTTTTAGGCTAAAAAAATTATTTTTCTATAAATTTCGCCTTAAAGAGGCAGGTTAATTACTTTTATAAGATGCGTTTTAGCAATCTTTTTGCCCTTTTTATAGTATTTACTGTCAATAAGGCTACTTGTCAGGAGTTTATTTATTACGAAAAGGCAATAGTCGTCGACTTTTTATACGATGGAGGATTTGACACAAGCAGCGGAAGTTCACATTTGACGATGGTGGATAGTTTTAAGGTAACAGCTATGTTCAATGCAAACTATTGCTCTGTAGTCGAATATTATTTCATTATGGATGAAGATGACTATTTCATTTGCGATAGTATTAGTTTTTCAAGCGATTGCACGGAGTGTTTTGAGGTTAATCTTCGTGAATTGTTATCTAACAAAAGCCGTCGCTGGAAAAAAATAAACGATAGTCTATATATTTCATCACGTAATGTTGGCAGTATAACTCATTACGGGCCGCCGAAGGTAACAACATATAATGTAGTAAAAATGGAAATTCAGCGTGCATACGATAATACTAATTCCAGTTTATTTATACATACAGCATTTATTTCTGAAGAAGATTATAAACTACATAAAAAATTACCCCGTTATAGAAAACTATTTAAATAACAGCGAAAAATAAAACGTATCATTGTGTTCAACATAATTTTTACATTTGATAATTATATTTAACGCAACTTGCATTTGCTTATACCAATTAAAAAAAATTTTGTCATGCGATACACAGTAATCCTCATAATTAGTATGATATTAGGCGGATGCGGCCTTAATAAACCGCTAGCAGTTACACAAGCTTATCCTGTTGGTCAAACCGAAGTGTTGTTGGAAAATAATGTGATAGCAGACTCGGTATATATTATAAACAGAGCACCTTCGGGAATGCAATCTATGGATGAAATACCAGTCTTGCTTTCCGATAGAACTTCAAAAATTATTCAGCAACAGGATTTTCAGGAAAAATCAATTACAACAATACAGCAAGAGCAGTCGAAACAATTTAAAAAGAAAAAAGTAAATGCAGATGACGAGCCAACGCAGACAAAACCTAAAATAAATATCTGGGCAGTTTTAGGATTTGTTTTTGTGTTAACCGGAGTTATTCCAATTATTGGCAATTTAGTTGGTTACATTATGTGTATTGTGGCGCTTAATCAAATCAACAAAAATCCCGGGATGTACACCGGTAAAGGTTTCGCAATTGCAGGGTTTGTTATTTTCACCATATTTTTAGTAGTGGCTATTACAATTGCCTTGTTTTATTTTGGGTTATTATCATTTAATGGCTCCTAGAGTAAAGTTTTTTTAATCTGCCCTTGTTGAAAGCCCAAAGGTAACACCCATTCGCACAACAGGACCAAAGCGCTCAGGTTTACGGTTCTGCAAAACAGGATTACTTAAATAGAAATCTGCATTATCATATTCTATACCTCCGCCTTCAAATTGATGATAAGCAACACCAATACCAGTGAAATACTCAAACATAATATGATTTTCTTCAATCCTGGCGCCAAAATTAAGCATCGCATTGTAGCTAGTTTCTTTGGGATAGAAGTTGGCATCGTATAAATAACTATATGCATCATTAGCAAAAACGGCACTTGTAACAGGTTCGTAATTTCTTTGTACTATTTCAAATAGAGGGCCAACAAAAAATCCATCGCTATAAGTATCGCGTTCTCCGAATTTGAATGCAACGTGCGCTCGATATCCACTCCAATAATTATCAAAATCGTTTACATCAATTTCCTGAATATACAAATCATCATAAATAACATGATTTAAATTAATTTTTTTGTAACTCACTTCCATCGAAAATTTACGAATGCCAAATCCGGCAACTCCACCATAATCGCGATATTTATTAAAGCGAATAATCATGGGTAGCGGATAAATACCCGCATACATACTAAAATCGCGTTCTGCAATTCGGCTTCTTCTTGCTTGTTCTATTTCATAAACTTTTTGTGCTTCCGCGGCAATTTGTTCGCAAGTTTTAGCCTTTTCATTTGCTGCATTGCTTTTTTGGCTATTGCCATATGTATCCCATTTAATGGCTATGTAGCGCCAAGCCGCACAATCGCTTGAACTAATTTGTTGTTCGTATTTTTCTGAAGCAAGCAGTCCTAATTGATTGTTTTTCGCTAAATCAGCCATACTAAATGCTTCTTGAATAAATGAATTGTTATAATAACCGGCAGTCAAAGCCTTGTTATACATTCCCGGTCCACGTTCGGTGTCATTCCCATTTTTTAGCGCAGTTGCAGCTTTGGCATAAATTTCGGCTTCTGATGATATACCGGGGTTAAATGTTTTAATTGTATTGATAAAATTATACCCTGAAGCATATCCATATGAGCCATTTTCAGTTAATCTTTTTTTGTCGTCAGCATGCAATAACTGAAAATAGGTAATCTGATTTATTGCCATCATGGCGTCTTCATAATTATATTTCAAGAGTTGATTTGCGGCAACTAGATATTGAGTTATACTGATATATTTTAGGAAATATTTATTCTCATTATTTTCTGCAGTATATTCTAAATTAACCGCACTTTGTGCCATTTCAATTGCAGCTGTATAATTTCTTTGATTATTATATAACTCTGTCATTGAAGAATAATATTCTAAAATTGTAGGTGCTGCATTTTCCCAGGCGATACTATAATATTTATTTTCATACAAGTAATATTTTTTAAAATCTGAAGGTTGCAAGCTCTTCATTTGAGATTTTAAAGGTTCTAAAATGCGATACGATTCGGCTAATTTATTGGCAACACCTAACATAAATCCATATTCATAATCGCTAAACAGTTTAAAGTATTTGGCAACACCTATATTATCTGCTGTGCCAGTTTGTATTACCCTCTCCAGTTGTCTGTTAATTATTTCACGTTGTGTAGCTATCTTTTGTAGATCAGCTTCGGTAATATTCGTTGAAGTAAGCGAACCGGCAAAATCGCGCATGGCATTATAATTATGGACTGCCGAGTCCAAAGTTGCCTCTGCAGGTGTATAGGTTCCAGTCTGAGCTGATATGTTTGTTCCTAAAATAATAGTAGAAAAAGTAAGCAGTAAAATTCTCAATAATGTCATAGCACTTAATTTCGATACAAAAGTATTAAATGGTTAGTAAACACCACCTTTTAACTCAAATAGTTTCAGCCTAACCAATGGAGCTCCTTTTATAATGAACTAAATCTGTTAATATTGCGGTTAAATGAATAAAGCGTATTATCATGCAAGTTGAAATCTGGTCGGATATCATGTGTCCGTTTTGTTATATTGGAAAACGCCGTTTTGAAAAGGCAATGGCAACTTTTGAAGGGAGTGCAGACATTGAAATAATTTGGAAAAGTTATCAGTTAGACCCTAATCAGGAGGATGTGCCGGGTAAGAGTATTAATCAATATCTGGCTGAGCGTAAAGGGTGGACTGTCGATTATGCGCGAGAGATGAATAAATATGTAACCGATATGGCTGCTGGCGAAGGGCTTGTTTATGATATGGACAGGGCTGTTGTTGCGAATTCGTTTAATGCGCATAGAATTATTCAAATGGCTAAGGCAATCGGTAAAGGCGACCTGGCAGAAGAAACTTTTTTCAAAGCCTATTTTACAGAAGGCAAAAATATTAACGACACATCAGTTTTAATTGAAATAGGCCTTTCGTTGGGATTAACCCAATTGGATATTGAAGCTATGCTTGATAGCGGTTTATATGTTAATGAAGTGCAGGCAGATGCTCATGAGGCGGCGGCACTTGGAGCAAGAGGAGTTCCATTTTTTGTTTTTAACAGGAAATATGCGGTATCCGGTGCGCAGCCTGTGGAGGCATTTTCGCAGGTGTTGGACACAGCGTTTAGCGACTGGAAATTGACAAAAGAAAATTCGCCTGCAATTATTAATGATGGTGATATGTGCGATACCGATGGCAATTGCTGATAATTTTTACCGCAGTTTTTAATCGCGATTGGTTACATTTGTTGTACAATGAAACCATCCGATAACCTTTTTAAATTAATTAAGTCGCTCGACAAAAGTGAAAAAGGTTATTTCAAAAAATTTGCATTAGGTCACGGGAAAAACAGTAATTATATTTTATTGTTTAATGCTATCGACGCACAGGAGGTGTATGATGAAGAGGCGTTATTAAAAAAATTTAAAACGCAAGCTTTTGCCAAACAAATAGCCGTAACCAAAAATTATTTATGGGAGTTGATATTACGCTCTCAGCGTCAATACCGAAGAGATGTTTCCAAATTTATGCAGCTAAATGGCCTTTTGGAAAATGGTGAAATATTGTTTGAGAAGGGATTATATGAGGAGGCTTTAAAACAATGGGATAAAGCTAAAAATTTAGCCATCGCCTATAATGAAATACCATTTTTATTAGATATAGAAACGAGTAAACGCCGATATTATATTGATATGACCGCAGGCAACTGGCAAACATTTGTAGAGCCGAGTTATGCGTATAGTTTTAAATTAATAGATGATTATCGCAACATGTTACATATCCAACAACGATATGTAAAAATCATTAATGAAATTAAAGTCCAACCTTATTTCAGAACCGACGAACAGAAAAAGGAATGGGATGTTTTTATGCAAGACCCATTACTGGCACTTTCTAATGAGCCGAAATTTTTTTGGGGAAAATTGTACTTTAATTATATTCATAATATTTATCACTTATTGTGTCGGAACAAAACCGAGGCGCTGTTATATATAAAAAATGTGGTTGCACTATGGGATGAAAATCCGGACTTAAAAAATATGGAGCCAATAAAATATTTATCGGCTGTAAATAATTACCTGATTAATTTGATGTTATTAGGAGAAAAAGAAACATTTATTCAATATTTTGAACAATTTACTCCCCCAACTTTAAATTCAATAGCTCAGGAGGCCGTCTACTTTGAGCATTTATGGCTCATGCAAAATACTTGTTATACCCAAAAAAAGGATTTTGTTGGTATGACTAAATTTATTGAAACTTCAAAAGCGGATTTGGACAAATATGCTCCTTATATTAACAAGGTGCGTTTGCTGCTTATACGTTTCAGTATGGCATTTGGAAAAACCATTAACGGCAACTACGAAGGTTCAAATGATTTGTTACAACTCATTTTTGATTCTAAGGAAGTTGAACTTCGAAAAGATATTCAGGCAACAGCACGTATTTTATACTATTAATCATTACGAACAAGACAATTTATTACTCATTAAACATGTTATTAATACGGCTAAACATTTTTTGAAAAACAACGACTCTTACTATGAAACAGAGCAAGTGTTTATGAAATACATTACCCGATTGTCGAAAGAAGTTGGAAAAAAAGAAAAATTGGCTGTTTATATTAAAATGTTGGAAGAGGTAACAACCATTTTTGAGACCAACGAACAAGAACGAACGGCTTTTGACCACTTGCATTTACCGGAATGGATACAAGCAAAAATTACCGGAAAATCTTTTATTGATTCACTTATTGAAAACATGTGAAGTATTACCTAACCATGATAAACTCGTGAAAATATTATTTTCCCGTTTTTAATTTCTAACAATTCTGCAACCGACATATTAGGTTCACCACCAACAATTCGGGTATACTCCATAAAAACACGGTTATTATTTGCAGTTAGTTGTTCTTCTCTATAAACTAAATCCGGCAAACGTTCAAACGCATCTTGCCACCAAGCACGCATAGCATCTTTCCCGATAATTAATCCATTTGTTTCGGGTTGTCTTATTTTTAATTTCGGACTAAAATGTTGTGCATCATCTGCATACAAATCAAGTAATACTTCTAAATTATGTTCATTAAAAGCATTTAACCATAATTTCGCAATAGTTAATGGTGACGACATTAATTTTTTGGCGTATCTTTTAAAATGGCTAGTAAAAAATTCCAGAATTTTTGAACCGAAGCAATATTTACTTTTTCATCAGGTGAATGAGGGTGTTTAATTGTTGGTCCAAATGAAATCATATCTAAACCATGATAACGTTCGCCCAAAATACCACATTCCAAACCCGCATGAATAGCCATTACATGTGGTTTTTCGCCAAATAATTCGGCGTATTTATTTTCCATTAAGCGCAAAATTGCTGAGTCAGGATTTGGTGCCCAACCCGGATATGAGCCTGTATGTTCAACAGTGCAACCCATTAATTTTAACGGTGCGCCCACGGTATAAGCGACATTATATTTTGCAGACTCAATAGATGAACGTTGTAAACTTTGGGTAATAAATTTGCCATCTTTAATTTGAACTCGTGCAAACGACGATGATGTTTCAACCAGACCAGCAATTGCAGAACTCATACAAAATACACCATTATGCACTGCCTGAATGGCAGTAGTTACTTTTTGGGTATCTGATTTGCTCATCACATCCTGAGGCATTTCGGTTTTACTAATTGTTATTTTTAATCCCTCATCTTGCAAACTAAATTCATTTTTAATTGCCGTTGCTCTGCTTTCCAATTCGGCAACAAAATTTTCATCTGTTACAATTACCGTTGCAAACGATTCACGTGGAATGGCATTGCGCAAACTTCCACCATCAATACTGGCAATCTGCAAACCAAACTGCTCACATTGATAAATTAAGCGGTTCATTATTTTATTTGCGTTACCACGCTCTAAATGAATATCAACACCGCTGTGACCACCTTTTAATCCGTTTACGGTAATTTGATAAGCTATTGCATTTGCCGGAACCGGTTCTGGAGTATAATTATAACTTGTATTAGTATCTATTCCACCTGCACAACCAATTGAAAATTCATCATCGTCTTCCGTATCGAGGTTGAGTAATATTTTACCTTCCAATAAACCTTTGTCCAGTTTAAATGCTCCCGTCATTCCTGTTTCTTCATCAATAGTAAATAATGCTTCTATTGCCGGATGTGGAATATCTGTTGTAGTTAATAAACTCATTATCGATGCAACGCCAATACCATTGTCGGCACCTAAAGTAGTTCCTCTTGCTTTAACCCATTCACCATCAATATAAGATTGAATTCCCTGTGTGCTAAAATCAAAATTGGTATCCGCATTTTTTTGGTGCACCATATCCAGGTGCGACTGAAGAATAACCGTTTTGCGGTCTTCCATGCCGGGAGTTGCTGCTTTATAAATAATTACATTGCCAATGCTGTCAACCACGGTTTTCAGTCCAAGGCCTTCACCAAAAGCTTTCATAAATGCGATAATACGTTCCTCTTTTTTCGAAGGACGTGGCACTGCATTAATATCTTCAAAATGGTTCCAAAGGGCTGTAGGTTGGAGCGTTCTTACCGGATTTGTCATAGTTGTTGAATTACAGGGCAAAGGTAAGGAATAAAATGGATGCTATAATGCTTGTATTGGTGGAAGCATGTAACATAATTTATTCCTCAAAACAGCTAATTTTATTAAAATTTCAACAAATGTTTCGAGCGATATATTTCATTGTATGTTTGTTATGTTGCACAATGTATAGTGCTGCCCACGCTCAATCATTTACAACTATATCATTTAATATTCGCTATGATAATCCGGCTGATGGCGTTAATAACTGGCATCAGCGAAAAGTAGACCTGACGGATTTTTTAATTCATAAACAACCGCTTTTTGTTGGTGTTCAGGAAGCGTTGTATCGCCAGGTGCAGTTTATGGATAGTGTAATGGAAAATTATACCTATTTAGGTGTTGGACGTGATGATGGTAAATTGGCAGGTGAATTTGCGCCCGTTTTTTATGATTCAACAAGGGTGAAATTGTTGTCTGCAAATACTATTTGGTTGTCGGAAACATCAGATACTGTTTCAATAGGTTGGGATGCAGCATTGCCAAGAATTTGTTCTTATGGTTTATTTGAAATAAAATCAACGCAACAAAAAATTTGGGTGTTTAATACGCATTTTGATCATTTGGGCGAAATTGCCAGAACTGAGTCGGCCAAAGTTGTTCTCAATCAAATTGCGATGGAAAATAAGTCGCAATACCCAGTAATTTTAATGGGTGATTTTAATTGCACCGAAAAATTTTTACCTATACAATATATTTTATCTCAATTTGAGGATGCTAAACTTGCTGCAACAATACCATTTGAAGGTATAAAAGGTACATTTAATGGTTTTGATACATTATCAGTGCCTGAAAAATGTATAGATTTTATTTTTGTTCAAGGTATTCATGTTAAATCGCTGGAACATCCGGTCACAAAAACGAAAAATGATTTATGGATTTCTGATCATTTACCGGTTGTGGGGGTTTTAGAATTGTAATAATAAGAAATATGCCGCGTTTGTTTTTGTTGAAATAAGCTCTTTCCCTTTGGCGAATGATGTTTTGATGTTTATTCCTGCTAATTTTCAATACTTAACAACTTTTAACTACCTTGGTACCGGGGCGACTTTAAGCTTCAATTATTATTGCATTAAATAAAACCAAACGATATGAAAAAATTACTGGTTTATACAGCTATTACAATGAGTTTGTTATTTGGAAAGCGAGTTAGCGCCCAAACTGAAGTTATATTTTATACCACAATGGGTGTTTTTGAAGTTGAATTATATGACACTTTGCAACCTATAACGGCAGGAAATTTTATTAGTCTGGTAGTTGAAAAATTTTATGATGAAATTATTTTCCATCGTGTTGTTGAAGGTTTTGTAATTCAGGGAGGTGACCCGATGGGAACTGGTTTTGGTGGCCCGGGATACACTATTGATGATGAGTTTGATCCGCTTGCAAGTAATGTTCAAAAAGCATTAGGAATGGCCAATGCCGGTCCCAACACAGGTGGCAGTCAGTTTTATATCAATATGGTTGACAATACCTACCTCGACCCTAATTATCCGGTTTTCGGCATTGTAATCGACCATTTTGATGTTGTTGAAGCAATTAGTCACGTTGAAGTGAATGGATTGGATAAACCATTGGTGCCGGTTGTAATGGATAGTGTGCGTATAAAACAAACATGGCCAACAGGAATTAATACTAATGTTCTTGTTTTGGATATTTCTGTTTCACCTAATCCTGCAACAGATATTATTCAAATAAACGCTTCTGAAGTGTGTGAAAATTGTAATGTAAGTTTAATTAATAATACCGGTCAATTATTTTGGGAGGATAGTTTTAGCGGCGATACTCAAATTCCTGCTGCTGATTTACCTACCGGATTGTATTTTATTATTGTTAGCAACGAACATCAACAATACCTTGCAGTAAAAAGAGTGGCAATTGAACATTAATAACTTACCAATTATTTAAGTTGTTGGTGTATTATCAGAATTGAAGTATCTTCAATAATGTAAGTCGGTAATTTTTGTTGCTCGAAACTTTCGAAGGCTGCAAATTTATAGCCTAATACTTGTAATGAATCAATTGTTTTTTCGTTAGGATACCAGGCATACACATTTCTCCCTGAATAGAACATAGCTTCCGGGTCCTCCATGGCTTTACAATTTAATATGATATAATTATTATAGGTGGCAGATTGTAGCGATTTGTAAATGTTAGTATTGTTCGTTTTATCCTCCCTGTTTTCCCAATTGTAATTTGATTTTCCTTTAAATCGGAGTTTTTGTAAATGCCAATATTTTAAATTAATAAAACAACAACCTGCTAAAAGAATAACTAAAATAATAATTCCCGGTTTTCGATTTTTACGTGTAATTATATACTCATATAAACCCTGAAAGGCAAAACCACAAATGATTAATATAAATGGCGCAATAACAAATACATATCCTAACACTTTAGTTGTAACAAGTAATGAAAAAAACAAATATGGTATTAGCACCGCGCAAAAAATGATTATTTTGTGAATTGCTGATATATTGCTTTTGTAGAAAAAATATAACCCAACAACAAAAAGTAGAATGAGACTATATGCATATTGCAGAGGGAAATAATGTAAGTAATAAGTGTAACTTCCGTCGAAACCTTCAATCGTTTCGTTAATATGATTTCTCGTAAATGCTCTCTCATAACTTGCTTCCTCAGGAAATTGTTGATGAATATATATTTGCCAGGGCAGAAACACAATACAGGTTAGACCCAGCGCTAATAAGGCATGTATAATTTGTTTCGGTTTTGATGCGATAGCGTTTGAGCTGGTAAAAAATAAATAAGCTCCCCAGCAGGCATATACTAAAAGTCCTGTAAGCCATTTCACCAAAATTGCCATTCCGGAAAATAATCCAATGAGTATCAAAAAACGTTTTTTACCTGATAAGGTATATTCCATCAATGCCCAAATACTGGCGGACACATAAAATAGCATAGCAACATCATTATGATCCATACCAATGGCTCCTGTAGTTTGTTCTATGGAAAAAAAGGAAAAACAAAATAACAACGCTGCAGAAAGTCCCGCCATTGGTTTTTTTAATATATACCCAATTCTCAAAATGATTAATGCTAACAGAGCACCCATGAGTGCACTTGGAAAGCGGACTGCAAATTCATTTGCACCAAATATTTTTATACTAAGTGCCATTTGCCATAAAAACACCGGTTGTTTATGTAACCAGATATGATTGTCCCACCAGTTCTGATAGTTATAGGGCATAACCGGCTGGGTGCGCAACATTGGGGTAAACGGGTCTTCCGCTATGTTTTTAGCCACTAATGCGTGATATCGTTCGTCCCAATCGTGTAAATAAGGGTCTTGTTGAATAAAATACAGTCTTATACTGAAAGCAGCCGCAAAAACCATCAAATACACCAACAACTGCTTCTGTTTAAAAAAAGCGAAAATGCTTAACGCTGCGAAAATAAATGAGGAGATGAGTAGGAGCATGGAATGATTTAGCCGAAACAAAGATAACAGCTAATCTTAGATTAATCATTATAAACGATGATACGAATTAAATATTAAAAAACAACTTTCCTTATTGCCCTCAAATTATTTTTCTTGTCTATAAATTCAATCAGATATAATCCTTCAGCAAACCCTGAACAATTAATGCTAACTGTTCCTGAAGATTGATTTGTATTAATTCCGGTAATTATTTTACCATCAATAGTATACAAATTGATAGTGTTTGATGTTGAAAGTGCATTATAAGTAATGTATAAATTTTGTTGGGATTCATCGTAATAAGGCAGTATATGTAACGCCTGATTGTTATCTTGATCTGATACTTCCTCATAATCGTTATCTAAAATATCAAAATAGGTAACTCCATCAAACAAAAAATCGTAAATATTGTGGTCGCTATAAGCTTCTGTAAATAATTTGCCTCTATCGGCACTATCCATTTCATAATCGTTCTCTGCGGTAATAACTATTGTTTGGGGAATTAAAGCAGTTGAATCCGGATTAAATATCATGGTGAAAACATGAGGGTCGGCTCCCGCAATTGTAAGTTCATATTCCGGATCAAATTCAGCTTTTGCGTTAAACTTCATATAGCAGGTTTCTGCAGGAATAGTATTGAGATGCACCGATATGGTATCATTATATACAAGGTTTTCATCTAAAGTCAGGCTGTCGTTGGAATGTTCAACAACTACATATACCGGTTCGGGATTTATTTCAATGGCAAAGGCAGAATCTCCCGGAAAATAGTCTTCATCTGGCACACCAGCAATTTCAGCAATTCCATCACCATTGATATCGGCAGCAATTGTATAATTATAATTAAAAGGCATTACAGCCGGAATAGAATCAATGCCGGTTAAAGCCGTATTATGATGGTAATACGTTTGAAAACTACCGGAAATTACATCTTGCCGACCATCGCTATCTATATCTTCTACCAACGGAGTGCCAGCGTAATAACCATCAGTTATGCTGCTTCTCAACAAAGTATCGGTAAACACTCCGGTTTCATTTAGACTAATAAATAATGCGTTATTTAGGAACAGGAGTATATCAGTGTCTCCATCATTGTCTTCATCAATAATATCGAATGCACGTATGGAGTCTATTTCTATCAAGTCCTGAATATCCGAAAAGTTACCAAGACCATCTAAATTTTCCCACCAACCTAAATTTCCTGTAGCATAATTTACAGAAATAACATCCATATCACCATCTTCATCCATGTCGCCCGATTTTGTGATATTTTGTGTTGGGGTATCTTCTAAGGAAATCATATGTTTGGTAAATATTCCGCTGCCACTTTCATTTTTCAACCAGTAAATATTATACTGAGAGGCATAAATTTCAAAACCATCATCGTCATAACCGGCGAAATAATAATTTGGATAACTAGCAACAATATCTTTATATCCATCCCCATCAATGTCTGAAGTTATCGGATAAATCAATTTTTCCGTTGCTGCTATTGAGGGGCTGGTATATACTCCTTGTCCGGGTAAATTCTTGTAAAACCATAAAATTTTATATTCATCATCATATAAACATTCCTCGCAAGCTGAATAGCTATTTGCAAAAATATCTTCAAGACCATCATTGTCAAAATCAAATGTTAATAGTGATGAAACATTAAACAATTTTGCAACACTATCCGGTTTTGAGATCAATTCAAAATCATTAGCTATTGTATCAAAAACATAACTGTTTATTCTACCGTTTCTATCATACAATATTATCTCATTTCCGTCGCCACCGTTTTCATCAATAAAGCTCAATCCTCTTGGCTCGGCTCTCATTTGTGCTAATTGTTTATATCCCGAAAAATGACCTTCAGCCGGCACATTTGTCGACCAAATAACACCACCATTTACTGAAATTGCCAAATCATCAAAACCATCCTCATTAATATCTGATAAATCTCCTTTTGAGAAGCCTGTTAAATCAAATTGCGGTGGTGTGAAGCTCAACAAATTATTAATGTCACTTAAAGTTGCATCTTCGGTGCCGTACAGCATATGTCCATTAACAGGATATCCATCTAACGCTCCTAAAATATTATCCAAAAAAACAACATCTGGATAAATATCATCATTGATAAACCCGGTTGTAATATTTATTACGTCGGTATAGGTATAGTAATTAACAGCATCTGAAAAATTACCCAAGCCATCATTATACAGCCCAAACAATCCATTATCATCATCAATGTATGATTTCCCGGCCCCTATCAGCAAATCCAAATCATTATCACCTTGAAGGTCAGCAAACGTCATACATTCCATGTTTTCAATCTCTTCAATAGTTGTTTCAAATGAAAAAAATTCTCCACCCAAATTTTCAATCCAACATACATTATCATCTAAAGTTGAAGTAATAATATCCATATCATCATCATTATCAAAATCTCCTACGGCATATTGGTTTGGATAATAGGTAAGTTCAAAAATACCATGTGGAATAAATTCACCCCCTTCAGCATAAACATTTTCTGCCCAGATTAATTCATGTGCACCGGTTGTGGTATATAAGATATCATCATCATTATCAGAATCCAAATCTGCAACAGTGAATGGAAAACTATAAGCCCCTGTAAGCGGAGCATAAATGGTGTGTTCTTCAAAGTCAAGTCCGGTGCCTGATATATTTAAATTATAATTAATTTCAATGTTCCAACTATGTGAACTAACAATATCTAAATAACTATCTCCATTTATATCGCTCAATATGAAACGATCTGCAACAATATTTAGAACATGTTGCTGAGTTAAAAAGGTGGTGCCTGTATTTTCAAACCACATCATATAATAGTAGTTACCACCACCAACAACAATATCCAAATCGCCATCTGAATCCATATCGCCTGTTTCCACCTGATCAGAATTAGCCCTGAACGTTTTAGCATCAATTTCCCATCGTTGCGGAATTTGGGCATAAATACTTAGTGAAAGTAATAAGGGCAATAATATTATTGATCTTAGCAAGTTGGGAAAATGAAACATGGGCTGTATTTTAATTTCAAATGTAGGTAGTCCTGCTCAGAAATGCTTATGGTTTTGAGCGAAATACAGGTTTAAGTGTGCGAAGTGTGTAGTATTTTTAGTAAAGGGGATATTTGGGGAGATGATTGAGTGAGGTTTGTGGCTATGTATTTAAAGGGCTTCTTGGAGTGGGGTGTTATAGTAACAAAATGTGGGAGGTTATTGTAAGATGAGTTATTTTAATAAAGACGGGCGGTTAACGATTACAATGGAACTGCCAAAAAGAATAAACCCCTTGTCGTCTTCAAGTTTCAGTTTTTAAAAATGCAGCATGTCAACAAGCAGTTTGTGCTGCACCTCAGAAATCATTATTTTTTAAAAATTGGTATTGCTTTAATAAATTTGAGTAATTTTTGAACTTGCTGGCATTCTGATAATCATTGCAAAAAATTGTATTGCTGCAGATTTAAATATTAATTTCAATCTTATGATTACACAAAAACATTTAGCAATGTTGTGCCTACTTTTTTCTTCTGTAGCCAACATTTTCGCTCAGCAGAACATTTCAACCATCCCATCATGGCGTATTGAAGGAGTAGATTATAGTGATCGGCTTGGTGCCAGAACCGAAGAAGCAGGAGATGTCAATGGTGACGGGTATGAGGATGTCCTTGTTAATGCATTGGGAGATGCAACAATCTCGGGTTATGAAGGTATTACATTTTTGTATTATGGCTCAGCTACCGGCCCGTCCACAACACCAGACTGGTATTTTGAAGGCGACCAGAACAATGCATACCTCGGCGAATCTATCAGCGGAGGCGATTTGAATGGTGATGGCTACAGTGATATTCTAATCGGTTCTTCGCGATATAACACATTCGCTATCGATGACGGCATTGTTTATGCTTTTTTTGGCGGACCCGATGGCCCATCTGAACTTCCGGACTGGTATGCTACATCAGGAATTGCCAATTCTAATTTTGGATTTAACTGTAATGCAACAGGCGATTTAAATAATGATGGATATAACGATGTAGTCATCGGCCAGGATGTCCAGAAAAAAGTTTTAGTGTATTATGGTTCAGCAGCAGGTCCATCTTGGACACCAAGTGCAACAATCGTTTCACCTAATGCAGATATTACTACTTTTGGATATTTTTTTACAGTAGCCAATACAAATGGTGATGATTACGATGATGTTGTTGTTTGCGGCCGCGATAATATTGGGTTTAGTGATAAACCAGTGCTTTATGTTTTTTATGGTTCGTCTACTGGAGTTTCGCTGGTACCAGACTGGAGTTATTTTAATATAGCTGGTATTAGCATTGTCGATAATGCTGGAGACGTTAACAACGACGGATATGAAGATTTAATTTGTTATCAGTTGCAGCCAATATTGTTTACCGGCGGCCCTACAGGATTATCTTTGGAGCCGGTTTGGTCGTATGCAACATCGAGCCCGACAATATCTCATAGCATAGGTGGTGCAGGCGATGTAAATAATGACGGTTATGATGATGTGCTAGTTTACTGCTATTACTTTACAGACTTTCTCGAAGACACCTACTCTACAGTATTATTATTCGCAGGATATGAGGGTGGACTCTCCGATTTCCCCATTTGGTGGGATCATAATATCAACGATACCTATGGCAATTACCAGGAAAATATTGCATCTGTTTCAGGCGCTGGAGATTTGAATGGCGATGGTTATGATGATTTTATAACTGGATTTCCGGAATTTTTAAATGAAACATCATCCGATGTGGGAGCCGTGAATCTTTATTTCGGCGGTACGAACCCTTATGACCCCCTTTATGATGAGGATCTCCGTTTACATGGCCTTAAAGAATTTGAATATTATGGTTCAGACGTTGCAAGCCTTGGAGACATAAATGATGATGGTTTTGATGACCTTGCTATCGGTTGCAGTGGTTATGATGGTGCAATATTGGAAGCGGGAAAAGTTGATATTCATTTGGGGTCAGCTGTCGGTCTCTCGCCAACACCATCCGTAACCTATGAAGCAACTGCGACTACATTACGCTCAGGAATGCGTGTTTGCGGTCCGGGCGATATTACCGGCGATGGTTATGAAGATATGCTGATTTCTTGCGCTCATTATACAGGCGTACCTGCTACAAATGTGGGAAAAATACTTTTATTTAAAGGATCAGCGTCAGGTATCGATAATATCCCTGATGACTCCTATATCGGCACATATTCAAATGGTCAATTTGGATATTATATTGCAGGATTAGGTGATGTAAATGGTGACGGTATTAATGATTTTGCAACTGGTGAACCGGGCTACGACAACGGCCAGACCGATGAAGGCAGGATTTTTGTTTTTTATGGCGCTTCGCCAGCACCATCTGCAACGCCGTCATGGACATTTGAAAATGATATTGCATTTGCAAAGCTAGCAAAAGTGGCAGGCAAGGGAGATATTAATAACGATGGATATAACGATATGATTTGCTCGGCGCCTGCATTTGTTGGCGGGATGGAAGGTGGTCGTGCATATGTTTTTTATGGCAGCGCAACGGGTTTGGCAACTACACCAGGCTGGGTTAAATCAGGCATGGCCTCAGCCGATTATTATGGCCAATCTATTTCAATTGCAGGAAATTTAAACGGAGATCAATTTGATGATGTGGTTGTTTCAACAAGTGAATTCGATGATGTTTTAAATGAAGTAGGTCGGGTTGATATTTTTTACGGAAAAGCGAGCGGAATAACAGTGGATGCCTCAGTTTCAATTATTGGAGATACAATTGAAAAAGGCATTTCCGGCGGCACGCCAATTGGTGATTTTAATGGGGATGGTTACGACGATATTATTTATGGAACGAGGAGCTTGTTCGATTTTATTGAAGCTTACAGCTTCCCTGTTAATATGCGTTTTTACATTACAAATGGAAGTAGTGCCGTATTTCTGATAAATACTCGTATATTACAAACCCTTTTGATCATTTTGGTGGCAGTGGTGGCGCCTACAGTGCAGGGGATATAAATGGTGATGGCTTTGGTGATTTCTACATCAATGCACCAGGTGGTGATTTGCGTTTCGGTAAAGGTGATGTAACCTATTCAACTGAAGGTTTCCAGTCAGTCGGCATGGTTTGTATTTATTATGGATCAGCATCTTCCTGCAGCCCGATTACATCTCTGTCGCTTGTTGCCGCAACAACCTCTTCTCTCACCTTAACATGCGCATCAGATCCGTTCATCGAACATTATGACCTTCGGTATAAAAAAACAGGAGTAGCTACATGGACTTATATTAGTTCTGCAACAAATTCCATCACTTTAACAGGCCTGCTCAGTTGCACCTCTTATGAAATGCAAATGCAATCATTTTGCAATTCAGGTGGCGCCGCGTGGTCTCCTTTACAAACATTTACAACAACCGGATGCGCCACCTGTGGTGTGCCAACCGGCCTGACTGCCACACAACTCAGTTCTGTGAAGGTGAAATTATCATGGGGCGCAGTTGCCGGAGCCACCCAATATAAAATATCATACCGTGTTCTGCCCTCTGGATCATGGATTAATACAAATGCAACCGCAACTTCAAAAACAATTTCAGGGCTTACCCCTGGGAGCAGTTATGAATGGAAAATTAAAACGGTTTGTGGTGCCTTGTCAAGCGCATTCTCTCCAATACAAAATTTTACAATGTTGATGCGTGAGGAGAATGTCAAAACAAAACCAGAAATCGATATATTCCCGAATCCATCAAGTGGGCAGTTTACTGTTGCCGTAACAAATTGCAGTGATGAAATAAATATGATGACGCTTTATGCTCTTGACGGAAAGTCAGTAGAAAAAAGAATCCTAAAACCAGGTTTATACGAAACTTATGAAAGCTTTGATTTAAACCTGTCAAAGGGTATTTATTTTATTTGCACGACCGCGGGCGAAACAATTCTTACACAAAAAATTATCATTGAATAAATTATATCCGATGAAACAATTTATTTTATATCTATTCATTTCGTGTTCTGCCTTTGCATTTGCACAACAAGTTGATCCGCCTGTTGAATGGTCATCTGCGGTCCTTCAAAAAATATCTGCAAATGAGTATCATATCTCCACAGATGATCTTACAGGAAAACTACAAAGCCCCAACCGAAAACATAATTTTAGAGCGATTTACGATGCGGATCAATTGATCATTAAAGCCAGGATAGATACAAACGAAGCATTTAAGTGGTCCGTTGGTTTTGAACCACTGAATTTTTCTAGGACTGCAGAAAGCAAAAAAATATTGAGTAAAAATATTACCGAATCACATCAGGCTAACCAGGTCATATTTAAAAGCTCAGACATTGATTACATTTATCAAAACAGTGAAAAGGGAATCGAATTGGCGTATCAAATTCATGAAAAAATCCCGGGAAATACTCATTTATTTTTTCATATACAATTAAATACAAATCTCTTAATTCAGGATAATGGTCAAAATGAATTAATGTTTTATGAAAAAAAGGATGAAACGGTTAACCCAAAAATGCGACTGAATGCACTAAAAGTTTTTGATGCAAACGGAGCTTCTATCACATCAGTCATGTATGTACGGGAGTTAAACGGTAAACAAATTCTCACTATCGAAATCGATGACGCAAATGCAGTTTACCCTTTACTGATTGATCCATTGGCAATAACCCCTGAATGGATTGTAACAGGATTACAAGCTTATGAATATCTTGGATTTTCTTACGGATATGCCGGTGATGTAAACAACGACGGTTATGATGATATTGTAGCTGGGGCATTTAGATATGATAATGGTTCAACAGATGAAGGAATGGCATTTTTGTATCTGGGATCTGCCACAGGACCCTCAACAACTGCTGCCTGGACAGCCGAATCAAATCAGGCTTCATCCCGTTTCGGATTTTCAATTTGTGGGACAGGTGATGTAAATGGCGATGGATATGACGATGTTGTTACCGGAGCCTCTTTATATGACGGAGGATCTACAGACGAAGGCAGATTATATCTTTATCTGGGCAATTCTACAGGCCTCAATACAACCGCAGCATGGACATACGAGGTGAACCAGAGTTCTGCATACCTAGGTGAAAATGTTTCTGCCGCAGGCGATGTAAATAATGATGGATTTGATGATTTACTAGTTGGGAACGATGATTATAATTCAGGTGCATATACAAATTCAGGCCGAATAAGTGTTTTTTATGGATCAGCCGCCGGCCTGCCTGCAGTTGCTTCATGGACATTTGTAAACAATCAAACATCTGCTCAATTAGGTATCAGCACCAGTGCTGCAGACGTAAATGGAGATAGCTATAGTGATATAATCGCCGGCTCATTAATGTACGATGCAGGTGAAACAAATGAAGGAAGAGTATACGTATTTTATGGATCTGCCAGCGGATTACCCGCCACTCCATCCTGGACAACCGAAAGCAATATTGTGAATCTCTCTTTGGGTCAGGCGGTTTCAACAGCTGGAGATATTAATAATGACGGCTATGATGAAATTATGGCAAGCTCCACAGCCAAAGTATTACCAGGAACCTCACTTAATGTTGGTGCAGTTTATATTTATTATGGATCAGAAACAGGTCTTGAAACAGTTGCAACAGATACTATCTATGGAGAATACGATGATGACGATTTTGGATTTATGCTTGCCGGTGGGGGTAACATGAATAATGATGATTATGATGATATTTTAATTTCCAGTGATAATTTTAATTTATCAGGTAACGCAAGGGTTTATTTATTCAATGGCAGCGAAACTGGTATCAATAAAGAATCATCTTGGGGATATGGTATTAAAGTCACAAATTCATATACTTATCCGAGATCAATTGCTCTGAACGGCGATATAAATGCTGATGGAATTGATGATCTGTTAATTGGCGACCATAGTTATTCATCTTCTAATGGTCGTTTATTGTTATTTTATGGTGGAGAGATTATTCCTCTTATTTTCCCTGATTTTGACGAAGATATTTATCAAGCATCTTGCAATTTTGGTTATCAGGTTGCTTCAACTGGAGATCTTAATAATGATGGATTTGATGATGTGATGGTTGCTGCTCCCTATTTCGACAACGGATCAACTGATGAAGGGAAAGTTTTTTGTTTTTTAGGACATATTTCGGGTCTGGATACTGTCTATTCTTCAAGTGCCGAAGGCAACCAGGATTATGCTTATTTTGGAACTGCAATCGACAATATTGGAGATTATAATTCGGATGGTTACGACGATGTAATTATTGGTGCCCCGGGTTTCGATCATTTATTGCTGGATGAAGGCAAAGTATATGTTTATAAAGGGATTACTACAGGCATAAGTTATCTGCCTGTAAAAACATATGTAGGCGGACAAACTTCCGCTAATATTGGGTTTTCCGTTTCAGGTGTTCGAGATATCAATAATGATACGAAAGTAGATATTGCATACGCATCCCCATATTATGATGACGGTTTAGTTGATCAAGGAAAATTTTGGATCTATACCGGCACGGGTTCTGGTTTTTCATCAATTCCGTTTTTTACTAAATCAGGAAGCCAGGCATCATCAAATTTTGGTTGGGCAATAAGTAAATACGGTGATTTTAACGGCGATCATTTTTATGATATTATGGTGAGTGAACCAGGTTTTGATAATTTGTATTTAAATGCAGGAAAAGTTTCATTGTTTTTCGGCAATACATTAATTAGTCCGATTCCATCATGGTCATTTGAAGGCGACCAGGCAGAAGCAAAACTAGGATATAGTTTAACATCCGTAAATCACAATGATGATATTTATGATGATGTATTACTAAGTCAGCCGTTTTATGATAATGGGCAAACTGATGAAGGCCGCGTTTTATTATTTAATGGAAATGAATCAGTATTTCCTGCTATACCATCGTGGATCAATGAATCGAATCTTGCAAATGCACAGTATGGTTTCAGTATGGCATCCGCAGGCGATTTAAATAATGATGGATACGGTGATTTCGCAATCGGAGGAATTTATAATGAATTTGATAAAACCGATGAAGGAACAGTTGATCTGTTTTATGGAACACATTATGGTGCCGGAATGGTAAAAAATGCGGTAATTAAAGGAGGCCAAACTTCTTCAAAATTTGGATATTCGACAGCATCTGCCGGTGACGTAAACGGAGATGGAAATGATGAATTATTAATTGGTGCACCGCTTTTTGATAATGGTTTAACCGACCAAGGTTTAATTTCGGTTTTATATGGTGATACTTCAACATGTATTTATGATTTTAATTTTCTTTCGCTTAGCACAGATGAAACAAATGCCCATATTGTTTTTGATGATAAAGCCGTAACAAGAAGATATGATATCAGGTGGAAAACTTTTTATGATATCAACTGGCAATATGATAGCACTTATTCAACTGAATCAGTTGACATTTCGGGTCTAAGTGCATGCACACCATATATTTTTGAAATACAAAAGATTTGCGTAAATGGAAATACAAGTTGGCGTCAAATTGATACAGCTACAACTTCAGGTTGTCCTGCCGATTGTTCCGTATATCCTATCACCGGAATTAGTATTTCAGAAATTTCAATTTCATCAGCAACTGCAACATGGACAGATCCCGGCCCAGTATATGATTTTCAAATCCGATATCGCAAAACCGGTGCAGCTCCATGGATTGTTTTAAATAGTTTTACTCCATCATTCACATTTAGCGGGCTTGATTCCTGCTCAAATTTTGAATTGCAGATTAGGAGTAATTGCCTGGTTGATTTTGGTCCCTGGTCGGCACTAATAAATTTCACAACCGCTGGTTCCTGTGTTTTAGATTGCCTCGCACCAGTTGGATTATATGCTGATAATCTTACAAGTAATTCCGCAAAATTGCATTGGTCGGCAATGCCTGGAGCTACGAAATATAAAATCTCTTATCGCCCGTTAGGTGGAGGTTCTTGGATCAATGTAAATTCAACAACAACAATTAAAACAGTAAGCGGACTTTTGGCAGGCACAATGTATGAATTTAAAGTGAAGACGATATGTGGTATCGATAATTCGGAATTCTCTCCTGTGCAAACCTTTACAACTTTATTACGTACTGCAAATCTGCAAGGTGAAGTTAATATTGTTGTTTTTCCTAATCCTAACAACGGGAAATTCCAATTATCATTGGGAGACGGCAATAGTGCAGATGTTCAGATATCAGTCGTAAATGCTCTTTCACAAATTGTGTATTCAAAATTTATAAATGATTTTTCTGAAGGAACAATAGATCTGCGGGATTTAAATCTTGCGACAGGATTATACTTTATAAAAGTTGAGAACGATGAAATTTTATTTCACACATGTATTGAAATAATTTAAATAATAAAATATCTCAAAAGGCCTGCCGGATAATCAATCATTAAATAATTTTTACCAAAAAAAGATTAACCGTAAACGTTTTGAACTATTCGGACTTTCATCGTTATGATGTTGCATTCTTTTGTTTAAGACGATGTTTAACCTGTATTTACGATGTTGTCCCTTTCATTAAAAAGGACATTAACACAAAAAGGTAAGGGAGCGAGATTTTTATAATTTTACAAATTTTTGGGTTAGATTGATTCTATCATTAGAGTAATTCAAGAAATAAATTCCATTAGGCAAATTTTCTACAGCAACAACATTGCTTGTGATATTAGCGTACTGCACTATTGCATTACCCGCTAAATCAAATATTAAAATAGTACCCCCTATGTAATAATCCGAATTCAATTTGATATAGTCGGTGGTAGGATTTGGGCTAAAATTCTCGTTTTTAACTATTGAATGTTCTAAAGTCATCCATCCATGTGCATAGCCATACTCTAGAATCTCAAAATCCAAATAATTAACAAAATAGTCATAATCAGCAGAATTAAACCATAAACTATCGGTTGCAAATGTCCCCCATACGTCGTAATTAGGAGTATCAGTTAATACAATAGCGTCTTCATCTAATATTTGACAACCTTCAAAACCTACTAATGCACAATGTATAAGTCCCCATGCATTAGGTAAAGGAAAATTGTTTGGGGTGGGCAAATTTTCTGCGTAAAATAAATTATTATCCCAAGTTACTTTTAAAGGTAATTGTGCATTAATGAAAGAGATTATAATCGGAGTTGAGATAGTTTTGAAAACTACTACTTTATATGCCTCACCACTAATAATATCATCCCATACTGCATTAAATGAATCGGGATTTATTTCAAAAAAATCTTCTCCAAATACCACATCTGAAGAAGGAATGCCAAAGTCAACAGCATCTGCATCGTAAGCAAAATATAATGTATCTTTTGATCCATTCGCATCCTCAAACCAAATAGGAAACACCCAGGCCGGCTGTTCATCTGCGATGGGTATTTCGTATACCTGCGAAAACCCATCCAGAGAAATCATAAAACAAATAATAGTTTTCAGAACTTTCATAGCATAGTGTTTTGTTTGGTATTCAAATTTATTAAAACTTTTTATACTTTGGTCGACAATTGGGTGGAATGAGTGTAAAATTGCGTGGATACCATTTCTATTGATGGCATTGTGGTTTCCTAGAGGTTGAGATGCTAATTATTTATATTAGGAACTTAGAATACCTCAAACATACTAAATTTTGAAAATGGCAAATTGTCGTACCAAAACAAAAAGGCTTCGAAGAATTTCTCTTCAAAGCCTTTTTTTCTGGGTGGTGTGGGGCGAACCACTGATATGTTTATTTCATTTTTTTGTTTTTACTCTTAGTTCCTTATGTAATGCACGTTTTGACTGTGTTTGAGAGCAATTGAAACAAAGTAAAATAAACATCAAGTAAAAAAAAGTGTCCCCCAGAGTGTCCCCCATTAGTAAAATAGATTAACTTTGATAAAAATTTAATCTCTGCTATGGAAGTTTCATTTTATTTAAAGCGACCTAACTCTGTTGAGCCCACATCTATTTATGCCAGAATATGTTTCTCAGGCTATAAGATGAAATATTATATCACTGAAAGTATAAACCCTCGCTTTTGGAATTCGAGTTCACAGAGGGCAAAAGAAACAGGTAAATTTAAAGAGTATCCAGAATTCAATAATCGGCTGGATTCCCTTTCATCAGATATCAAATCCATTTATAGGACTTATTTGAACGATCATCAGAATTCCATTCCTACTCCATCCACTTTTAAAAAGCTATTAGATGCTGAGATAAAAGAAAAAGTAGAGCAATCGAAAGATCTTTTGCAATTCTTTCAATCTATAATTGACCAATCTAAAAACGGTACAAGGCTGAACCCAAAATCAGGACATCCAATTAATCCCAATACAATAAAAACATATGTAACCACCCTAAATCATTTAAAAGAATTTGAAAAAATAAAGCGAAGGAAAATTGATTTCGAATCAATTGACCTCGATTTCTATAAAGATTATACAGAATATTTAATAAAAGGATTAAAACTTTCTACTAATGCTGTAGGTAAAAATATTCAGGTTTTCAAATTGATTATGAATGAAGCTACAGAACGGGGCCTCAACAATAATCTTTCATATAAGAGCAAGCGCTTTGTAACTGTCAGAGAAAAATCCGACAACATTTATTTGACCGCTAATGAAATTATGGAGATTGAAAAACTGGATCTGGCTTCAAAACCGTCGCTTGATCGAACCAGAGACCTCTTCCTTATTGGTTGTTATACAGGTCTCCGGTATTCCGACTATACTATTATAGACCCGAAATTAATAAAGAATGGCATGTTAGAAATAACCCAGACGAAAACGAACGATAATGTTGTAATTCCAATCCATCCCTCCGTAAGAAAAATTTGCAACAAATATGGTAACATACTCCCAACTCAAATAAGTAATCAAAAAACTAATGAGTATCTGAAAGAAATTGGAAAACTCGTAGAATCCCTTAAAACATCGACTTCCAAAACCTATACAAAGGCGGGAATGAAGTTGACACAGAATTTTAAAAAGTGGGAGATGCTCTCCACTCACACTGCTCGCCGTTCCTTCGCTACAAATGAGTTTCTCGCAGGAACACCAACACTCACAATAATGGCTATTACCGGTCACCGCACTGAAAAGGCATTTATGAAATATATAAAAGTTTCGAATTCGGAGCATGCAAAGTTGATGTAAAAAGTTACCAGATTATATGACTGTTAAGCAAAGATTTAATGAAGGCAGTTTTAATATTGAATCCAAAGTCAGCACAGTAATGAAAGCTCTTGGAGCTCAAAAAAGATATGAAGATAGATTAGACTTGATAATCAAAAACAGTCCCGATAAATTACGAGGACTGAACGACCTTATGGGCATTATTGAAAATGATCTACTACCTCCTTCTACTTTATTGCATCTCCCCATTTTTACAAGAAAATGCCGAGCAATTCTTTTACAAGCAAATCAGGAGACGATTGATGGCTATGATCCACCTCTTTACGAGTACAGTACGATTTTTCTTGAGACCGATCAAAAAACATACGAACATTCAACACATGGAGGTTATATTGAAAGTATGGCCGAAGGAATAGCCCTGGCACATTTTTACCCTTTGCTGAAAAAGAAGATTAAAAAGTATTCATCCTTAGACACGGAACCAGAAAAATACGTTGCTATTAATGAGGATAAAATCAGATGGACTGGTACCCCGGTAGAATTTGGAGCTATAATGAACAGGTTAATAGATGAAGGTTATATTGCTCCAATTTATGAAAACCGTGCAAAGGCACAATCTTTTAAACGTCATTTTACAATAATAACAAATAGAAAGTCTGAAATAAAGGATAGGTCATTTGAGGATTGTTTTCTAGAAGAAAAGAACCCTTATTTCGCTGATGAATTAAAGATTCCAACCTCAGAAAGCATTCGCAAAAAAAAGGTTGTCCGTAATCGTTCGTAAAGTATCCGTAAAATATTGCTAAATTTTGAAGCAATCTTGCGCAAAACAACGAATCATGGCGCAAGATATAATTGTAGCGATCCCACTTGAACAGCTAAAAAAAGAACTTTCTGACACTGTTCGCTCAGAATTTGAAAAGTATATCAAGGGTATAAACCCTCAAAAAGCTGAGGTTGAATATCTCTCCCGCAAACAAGCGGCGGCACTTCTTCAAATCTCACTTCCAACTCTTTCCAAGTGGACCCTAGAAGGGCTGTTGACTGGATATCGGATTTCTTCACGCATCCGATATAAGAGGTCTGAAGTTGAGGAATCACTAAATAGTATTAAAACTTTAAAAATCAAAAAATGAGTTTTAATAACCAACAATATGAAGAGATTATGTCTCTACTTAGGGATATAAGTCTTAAGGTTGATCAGCGAGTTACAGCAGATCAAAAAAATGAAATCATGTCAAATGATGATCTTATTAAGATGCTTAAAGTCAGCCGACGAACGGCAAATCAATGGAGAACTGATGGTTTAATCCCATTCTATAAGGTGGGGCATAAGGTTTTTTATCTACTGCATGATGTGAAGGAATTTATTTTAAAACATAAACCAGCTTCAGATGCATCTGTCCGGTCAAACTGATCTACATATTCCGACTTCACTAATTCAAAGGGTGGTTGAGTTACATTTTTTCTATGAGTTTCAACTTTACCTATTTTTAAAAACCAACGCGTCCGGTAAAATTAAATTAGATACATCACGACTTAATTTAATTGCATCCCACTTATCAATCAAATCAAAGTCAACAATACATGCCAGGATAAGGACTCTCTGTGACAGGAATTGGATTGGATTCAATTCAAATTCAGGAATATATTTTATCAGAGGATTTAATAATGTTTGTAAAATAGAGGGATTGAATCCAAAATATGCCGTTGTTTATTTCGAAGATTATTCAATTAATTTTCTAGGGTTTCTTGGTGCTGTGATATTCATGAATTTTTATAAAGCAGTTAAGAGGAGGCTGCAAAATGGGGCCGTTTCTATCAAGGGAGAAACCAATCAATCCCACAAAGCAGCCCCTCTTTATTTACCAGTGTCAATAACTGGAGTTGCAAACTCTCTTTATATTTCAAGGACGCTAGTGCATAGATTAAAATCTCATGCAGTAAAGGCAGAACTTCTTTTTGTAAAACAAAGGTACACTAAATTACAATTTAACTCTGTCAATGCCTTCGTTATTCAACGATATCTACCAAATACATTTAAAAAAAATGGGGAATTTTTTTTAAGGGAAGTTGATTCAGTCTATCCGATATTAAAAACCTCATTGCGGAGATTTTGAACATTTAATATTCGTTGTTTCCCTAAGAACCCTTCTTTATCATTCCGTTTTTTTTTATTACAAGTGCAACACAAAGCAACACAATACATTTCAGTTTTAAAGTTCAGTATTACAATACAGTAACCTATTTGAACTGTACTAACCTTAGGTTAGTGATTTCTCCTTGGAGATGCTTTAAAAGCCTTTTTTTGATGGTTTAGAACCATCAGTTCTATATCCTCCATTCTACAGTAGAATTTGTTTCCGACTTGCGAAAAGGTAATCATTCCTTTATCTCTCCAAAAAAGAAAATTAAAATTGAGCTATCCTCAGTCCATTCTAATAATTTCATAGAAAGAATGAAACCTCCGATTGTGGGGATCCACATGATAATTAAACCAACAAACCATTTCATATTTTAAGTTTTTAATACCAAATTACCGGACGTGAAAAAATCAATACTGCAATCATTAGCACAGCAATAGCTACAATTTCCGCATCAAACGTTCTCCTTGCATTATCTGTCAATGAGCTATCCATCCGTTTTCTGTTCATTGATTTAATAATCAAAACTGCAATAAACGCCACAAAGGGCATGTCATGACCTGATATTTTTATCCAAGCCAGATTTGCTAATCCCCACACAGTAATTGCACTTAGAAAACCTGATGGAGTAACAAAGGGTCTTTTTTGTGATCCTCACGATGAGAATAATCAAAATAGAAACGAGAGTTTGCAGATAAAAACTAATTAAAGCCAGTAGCAATGTACCACTATAAAGTCCGTAGCATGAAGCATCCCTTATTTCTGTGTATTATGAATTTAGTCGTTCGGTTACTGAAATAAGTTCGCCAATAAGTTTACCCAAAAGGGTAACCAAAAATAATGACAATTCCGCAAAAAAAGATTTTTTATAACAGGGCAATGGCAGCCTAATTGATATTGCATAAACCATTTATCTGCGGAATATTTGCCGTTTCAATTGCCTTATCACTACCCGCTTTACCCATTCCAACGCCTAATATTGATTGGCAAGAGGAGGAGATCATTTATACCTCACCTATAGCAACATACTTATTCATTTTCTAAGCAGGCAAACTTGATGGCGTTTACATATCTCCGGGACCCGGAACCAATAATGCTGACATCATACATTTTAGCCATACTCTCTGTGATTTATTCTGCAACTTTTTACACCCATAGTAAAGAAAAATTATTGTAAGAATGCTGATAAAACAAGCATAATTTTATGATGGATTGCTATAATAGTAATTCCAAAAACATCCAAAAGATAATTATCCAACATTAGAAAACCAATATTATCTAAAATATACTTGGCGAAGAAGCCAGTATGGAATAATAGAATTGATGGTATAGCTTGATATTTCCCTTTGACGGGATTTGAGTTAACTACAAAAGATTAAGAATAACAATTGGATTATTGCGCACAGGCATCCATACCACCTGTTTTACTTTGCGAGAGCAAAAAGAAAGCTCCCTTAGTAACAATTTTTTTATGGACATCAATGGGAACTTTGAAATTAATAGCTACAAATTCTTCATTAGCAGTTCCCGTTTCAACTTCCACTTTAGAAAATGTGTAATATCCAGCTTCATTTTGCTCTTTTAGTTTGGTTTCAGGAGATTTATTTTTACAGGCTTCATGTGCCTCGCACTGTTTGTTTTGGTTATCTACTAAAGCCATTATTTCATGAGCTTCGCAATCGGGATGCTCTTTGCAGTTTTCTTCTATCGGGCAATTTTCATGGGCGCTACATTCAGCATGTTCAGCACACACATTATTTTGTAAGAAAACATATTTTTTACCATTGTCCATCACAATAGCTTGCCGGGGCACAGTGGCTTCCACCTTCTCACCTAAGTCAATGGTTGCATTTATGTACATACCGAGCACCAAATTTGGGTCTTCTTTATCAAGATTCCCATATATGCGGACAGTCCTTGTATCATCAAACTGCTTACCAATGAGATAAACACTGGCCGTGTGCTCTATGCCTGGATCGTTGGCAAGTTTAAAACGGATTTTTTGACCTAATTTAATTTTATCTATATCTTTTTCAAAGACTGTTAGCTCAACATGCAAGTATTCCGTATTGACAATTTCAAAAATCACATCCTGAGAATTAACATATTTTCCAATATTTGCATTCACCTTGGTTACATATCCATTAATAGGCGAGCGGAGCGAAATTGTGGAAGTTATTTTACCTTCTTTAACTACCTCCTTATTAATTCCTATCATCACAAATTTTGCTTCCAGTCCTTTAACAGTTGACAGAAGGCTGTTGTAGTCTGCTTCTGCTTTTTGCAATGTTTTTGCCGCAGTAGCATTTCCTTTTTGTAATTCTACCTGCCGCTGATAATCTTTTTCGAGATAGCTAAGCTGACTTACGCTATTCATATAATCCTGCTGCATTTGTATGTAATCAGGATGCTCCAGTGTCGCAATCACCTCACCTTTTTTTACTCTTGTTCCTTCGAGTAAATCAGTATTCTTTAAAAATCCTCCATAAGGTGCATTGATAGAATACAAATTTTGCGGCGGAACATTGATGACTCCATTTACTTTCAGAATTGCACTGATGCTCCTTTCTATAATACTGTCTGTTTCTATTTCTGCAGCTTTAATCTGTTCATCCTTTAATTCTAAAAATGATTTACCTTCTTCAGAAGCCATTTCTTCTGCGGCTTCCATACCTTCTTCACTTTTTTTTCCGCAAGAATTTATGATTAAAGCGGTGAAGATTACCGCTATATGCAGGCTATTTAATTTAAATTTTTTCATTGTTGCTTTTTTTATTTTGATGGCGAAAGATGGGTTAGTATAATCACTGATTCATTGTATTCATTTAGCAATTCAAAATATCGTAGTTGGGTTTCAGTTGCCTGAGAAGTGTTCTGCATAAATTCCACATAACTAATATCTCCATTTGAATATGCCAATTGGGATATACGAAGCAATTCCTCTGCGTGTTTTAATCCGGTGATTTCGTAATAATTAATTGAATTGGATAAACTCAAATAATTTTGATACCAGGAATAATAATCTGTTTGCAACTGAAGTTCAGTTTGATTTAATTGTTCCTGTGCTATTTGCATGCCTATCTTTTCATATTGAATTTTTCCTTGCTGGGCATTAAAAAATAATGGTATTGATATACCTAACTCAAAACCTCCAACACGAGTTCCCGGAGAATAATTGCGTTCAATGTTTGCAGGATTGAAGGGTGACAATAGGTATTGATGGTAGTAGCCTCCAAACACGTCTGGAAGTAGTTTATTTTGTTCTACTTTAATCTTAAATGACTGTACGGTCACCTGTTGCTGATAAAAATCAAGCAGGGGATTTGAAGTTACTGCGCTGTTTTCAGGAGAAAATGCTTCTGATAATTTTGGCAATTTACTTTCAGCTACAGTGATGGTATAATTTACATTGAGCAGATGCTGTAATTTTTTATTGTTTATCAATGCTTCAGCTTCTGCCTGTTGCATTTGTAACTGGATTTCTTTATACCTGTTTGATGCTGCTAATTTTTCAAGGTTGGAAGATTCACCTGTAGTAAATCGCAATTCAGCAATCTGTGAAAAACTATTATACAAGCTGTCCTGGCTTTGAAGAATTCGTACCTTTTCCCTTAAATATAGCTGGGAGTAGTATGCAATTTTCACTTCTCTAATTAAAAAATTACGCTTTACTATTGCAGATTGGTCACTGAGCTTTGTTTCTGCTTTATACAATTTGCTTTGTGCAGTATAAACAGTGGGAAAAGAAAACCGTTGCGAAACACTCCAGCTATTGTCAGAGCTACCTCCATCAGTAGGATCTTGCAATAACGAAATATCAGTTTTCTCAATATCAAAGGATGTTTTTTGCAATGCCTTAAACTGCAGGGTTTCAAGAGTAGCAATTTTCATTTCTGAATTATTTTCAATTGCAATCTTAATACAGTCATCAATTGAAAGCGGGATATTATTTTGTGCATTAGCCTTTCCGCTGCAAATGAAAATACCTAAAGCAAGAATTATAACAGTCGGAGCAGGTTTTATTTTCCTTTTGCCTGAAAACAAAATGTATAAAGCTGGTAATACTATCAGCGTAAGCAATGTAGCTGAAATGAGACCACCAATTACAACAGTGGCAAGGGGTTTTTGAACTTCAGCACCTGCGCTGTTTGAAAGAGCCATAGGTAAAAATCCCAGAGATGCAACCGCTGCTGTCATAATTACGGGACGTAACCGAACTTGCGTACCTTTTTTTACACGCTCGTAAATATCTGTCATCCCTTCTTTTTCCAAGTGATTAAAGTATGCAATCAATACTATACCATTCAAAACCGCAACTCCAAATAAAGCGATAAAGCCAACCCCTGCCGAAATACTGAAATGCATGTCACGCAACCATAATGCATACACCCCTCCGATGGCAGAAAGGGGCACCGCTGTGAATATGATAAGCATTTCTTTCACAGATCGAAAGGTTAAATAAAGCAAAATCAATATGAGCGCTAAAGCTACTGGAACTGCCAACGATAACCGTTTTTCAGCTTCCTTTAAATTTTCAAACTGACCGCCATAAGTAGTATAATAACCTGGAGGCAACTCCAATTTTTCCGAAAGAATTTCTTGAATGTCCTCAACTACAGATTCTACATCTCTATCTCTCACATTAAAACCTACATATATTCTTCTTTTACCATCCTCATGAGAAATCTGACCGGGTGAGGTCTTATATTCAATTGTGGCAACTTGGTTTAAAGGAATTTTTTTACCGCTCGGCAAAGGCACAAATAAGTTTTCAATGTCTGATATATCGGAGCGCAGATCTTGTTGTAATCGCACTACCATGTCAAATCTTTTTTCACCTTCAAATACAACTCCTGCTACATTACCTGCAAATGCCGTTTTCAAAATCATGTTTACATCTTCTATGTTTAAACCATATTGTGCAATGCTGGCACGGTCGTATTCAACAATAATCTGAGGTAATCCTGTTACCTTTTCGACTACTGCTTCACTTACTCCTTCAACAGGTGTTATCCATTGGGCAATTAAATTTGCCCGTTGTACAAGCGTGTCCAAATCATCACCAAATATTTTAATGGCCACGTCCTGCCTAATGCCCGTCATCAATTCATTAAATCTCATTTGCATTGGCTGTGTGATTTCCTTATTTATCCCTGGAAGTACTGATAATTCCTCTTCCATTTTTTCCATCATTTCTTCGCGTGATTCTGCACTTGTCCATTCTTCTTTTGGTTTCATGGAAATCATCATGTCTCCTCTTTCAATAGGCATTGGGTCTGTTGGAATCTCTGCACTTCCAATTCTTGTAACAATCTGTTTTATCTCTGGAAATTTTGCCTTCAGAATTTTCTCTGCCTTACCAAATGTCTCCACAACCTGAGTTAATGAAGCTCCTTGCATCATGCTTATTTCCACGGTAAGGTCTCCTTCTTCAAGTGTAGGAATAAATTCACCACCCAGTTGGTTGAATGTGAAAATGGTGGTAATTAAGATTACAACTGAAACAAGAACCACTGCAATTTTATGACGCATTGAAAATGCGAACACAGGGGCGTAAATACGATGAAAAAAATCCATAATGCGATCAGAAATATTTCGCTTATGTTGCGTATTTCTTGACAAAAAAAACGCACTCATCATCGGTACATAGGTAAGGGAAAGTATAAAGGCACCAAGTATAGCAAAGCCTACAGTAAGTGCCATTGGCCTGAACATTTTACCCTCTATTCCTACAAGAGCAAAAATTGGAAGATATACAATCAGGATTATTATTTCGCCAAAGGCTGCACTGTTCCTAATTCTGGAAGCAGCATTGTAAACTTCGGCATTCATTTGTTCCTTTGATAATATAGATGCGGTTCCATTTTGATTCCGAATATTGGAAATCCGGTGAACAATAGCTTCCACAATTATCACTGCTCCATCTACTATCAACCCAAAATCAATAGCTCCAAGGCTCATCAAATTGCCAGTTACACCAAAAAGTTTCATCATCAAAAATGCAAATAGCATAGCAAGAGGAATAACAGATGCTACTAACAAACCTGCTCTCCAATTTCCAAGTAAAAGCACGAGAATAAAAATTACGATCAATGCACCCTCAATCAGATTTTTTTTCACTGTTCCCATTGACCTCCCAACTAATTCTGTACGGTCAATAAAGGGTTCAATCACTACTCCTTCTGGCAATGATTGCTGAATCTGTTCCATCTTATCTTTAACGTTTTGAATAACCTCGTTGAAGTTTTCGCCTTTTAGCATTAAAGTAATTCCTGCTACTGCTTCTCCCTCTCCATTCCGTGTAATTGCCCCCATTCTTGTTGTGCTCCCAAACTGCACTACAGCGACATCTCTAATAAGAATTGGAACTTCGTTTACATTTTTAACAACAATTTGCTCAATATCCTCCAATGATTTCACTAATCCTAAACCCCGGATAAAATATGCATTGCTGTATTGTTCGATGTATGATCCACCTGTATTTTCATTATTGGATTCAAGCGCATTATAAATTTCGGGTATGGTTATGTTTAAAGCATTTATTTTATCATTGTCTAATGCTATTTCATAGGTTTTTACAAATCCACCCCAACCACTTACTTCTGCCAACCCTTCTGTACCAGCTAATTGTCTTTTTACAATCCAATCCTGCATAGTGCGCAAATCCGTAATAGAATACTTTTCCTCAAACCCCGGTTTTGTATGAATTACATAATGATAAATTTCACCCAAGCCTGTAGTGATGGGTGCGAGTGATGGGGTCGCCATTCCATCAGGGATCTGCTCCTCGGCCTCTTTTAAGCGTTCAGCTATCTGCTGTCGTGCCCAAAATATGTCAGTATCATCTTTAAATACAATTGTGATTACCGAAATACCAGAGCGTGAAATAGAACGCTTTTCAATTACATCGGGTATATTAGCCATTGAAAGCTCAATGGGGGTGGTAATAAATTGTTCTACTTCCTGGGCGCCAAGCGTAGGTGCTTGGGTCATAATCTGAACTTGATTATTCGTAATATCAGGTACAGCATCTATCGGCAATTGTGTAGCTGAATAAATCCCTACGATAATAAGCAGAGCGGTAAAGAATCCGATAACTCCTTTATTATAAATGGAGAATTTTATGATTTTATCAAGCATATTTTTTTGTTATTTTATTTAATGTGCATACCTCTCCTATTGCATCAAAGAATGCATGTGACAGAATGCAAAATTGATTGTCTATAATGTCTTGTCTGTATCGTGCACCATGCAAGCCTTGTGAGAGCAATCTTTGCCTTTTTCGCAATTTTCGTGAGCCTCACATTCAGGATGCTCAGGACAATTTTCAGAAATAGGACAATTTTTATCGTGCTCTTTACACAGGGTTGTATCTTGTTTGTTGTTGCATCCAACAGTTATCATTGCCAATGCAATGAATGAGAACAATATTTTTTTCATCTTATTTATTTTTTTAAAAGTTATATAATGAAATTATAGTTGACAGAATATATTTAAACTATTTGTCGTAATTAAACAAAGCAGGCTAACTAATTAGCAGCTATTTAAAATAACACGGATTGTGATTGGTTTATTCCTTTTTTATTTTACCAGTTAAATTTTTTAAAGCAGGTAATAATTAAAGATCCTTAATTGCAACTTGCATGCAAGGAATTAATTCGCTTTGCAACAAACCGATAATAAACTCAATTAACTGATTTTGGGGGGTTGCCAAATAGAAGAATGAAACTCCGAAATAAAATTCTGGTTGTAAACAGAAATGTTTAGTTCGGTGATAATAATAGCAGCCGTCAAAGAGAATGATAAACGGGTAAAGGTAAAGCCGCTGCAAGTGCCACAACCAAAAAATGGTGAGCAACAGTCGCTACAACCTTCTTCGTTATGGTTGTCTTTTGATTGCTCGGTTTGATTAGATGGGTTTTGGCATCTGTCCTCCAGATAGCAGGGAACTGTCGCCAGTATCAACACATAAACTGCTATTATGAAAGAAATTGATTTCATGTTGCAAAGATAGTAAAAGAATGGGATATTCTCTCTTTTGCAGACTTTGGATGTGCGACTTGTGTGACTTGCAAAGGTGTGCAATGCCTATGGGTTAAAAATTGAATTATAAAAATGCGATCGGGAAAAATGAAAAATAATGAAGCGTTCGCATGTTGTCTGCCAATTGTTGCTGGGCTCATACATTAATTTTTTGAATCCTCACAGCATTTAAAATGGCTAATAAAGCCACTCCAACATCAGCAATAACCGCTTCCCATAGAGTGGCCAAGCCACCGGCACCCAGAATCAAAACAAATACTTTAACAATCATGGCCAGAATAATATTTTGCCAGACAATATTCCTGGTAATTTTCCCAATTTTAATTGCCGAAACAATTTTAGTGGGCTGGTCGTTTTGAATAACAATATCTGCTGTTTCAATTGTGGCGTCGCTGCCTAAACCACCCATAGCCATTCCTGCATCAGCAAGTGCAACAACAGG
The DNA here is from genome assembly GCA_016718035.1 of Bacteroidota bacterium. Lineage (GTDB taxonomy): Bacteria > Bacteroidota > Bacteroidia > Chitinophagales > BACL12 > UBA7236. Next base: position 164,919 of record JADKEK010000004.1, read on the forward strand.
AGCATCATTAATTCCATCACCAACAAAAGCAATATGTTTTCCGGCATTTTTAAGTGCATGTACTTTTTCCACCTTGCCTTCCGGTAAAAGATCTCCGTAGGCTTCATCTATTCCAATATTTTTAGCTACGTAGTCAACTACTGATTGTTTATCGCCGGAAAGCATAACCGTTTTAATGTTTAATGCATGCATTTCTTTAATTGCGTTTATTGAATCCTCTTTAATTTCATCTGCAATGGTTACATAACCTGAGTAAATTCCATTAATGGCAACCACTACTATCGTATCAACAATTTTTTCAATTTCTTCGCGATCAGAAATATTAAACTTTTTCAATAATTTAAGATTGCCTGCTAAAATTTTTTTGCCTTCAATAATACCTTTCAATCCATGCACTGAAATTTCTTCAACATCCATTGATTTTAAAGAACCGATTTTATCACCTGCATATTCTATAATTGCCTGACCAACCGGATGGGTTGAATTTTTTTCCAGAGTTGCCGCAAGTTGAATTAATTCTGTTTCATCTATTTTCTCAGCCACAACTTTCTGCACCTTGAATACACCTTTTGTAAGTGTTCCTGTTTTATCCATTACAATGGTGTCGATCTTCGTCATTACATCAAGGAAATTTCCTCCTTTAAATAAGATCCCATTTCTTGATGCAAGTCCTATTCCCCCGAAATAACCTAATGGAATTGAAACTACCAATGCGCATGGGCAACTAATAACCAAAAAACAAGTGCCCTGTAAAACCAGATATTAAAAACATAATCTTCAATAAAAAAATAAGGGAAAAAACAGACTGCTACTGCTAAAAAAAATACAATTGGTGTATATATTTTAGCAAACTGGGAAATAAATAATTGTGTTTGTGATTTTCTTGCAGTGGCATCCTGCACCATTTCCAATATCTTGCTTAGCTTACTATCTTTAAATAAGGCATTTATTTTTATTTCGGCAACAGTATTCAAATTTATCATCCCTGCAAATACTTTATCACCTTTATATTTTGTATCGGGTTTACTTTCGCCGGTTAAAGCAGCGGTATTAAACGAAGCATTCTCTGATATTAATTCACCATCCAAAGCCACTTTTTCGCCAGGTTTAACCTGAATAATTTCTCCCAATTCTGCTTTGGCCGGATCAATAACTTCAGTTTCTCCATTCCTTATAATGGTTACTTCATTAGGGCGGATATCGAGCAAGGCTTTAATGCTTCTTTTAGCACGGTTTACAGCAGCATCCTGAAACCATTCCCCTATTTGATAAAACACCATTACTGCAACTCCTTCTTCATACTCACCTATAATAAATGCACCGATAGTGGCTACACTCATTAAAACAAATTCATTAAATATATCTCCCCGAATGGATTTTCTAAATGCGAGGTTTAATATTTTTCTTCCGGCAAGAAGATATGCGGTCGCATTAATTATTAATTCATAGATATTTGGTATTTCTAACTTGAAAGCATATTCTGCTACCAGTATTATTACAAGAATTATAAAAGCAGCGATAAGGTCCAGATGTGATTTCCAACCTGTTTTATCTTCTACTTCATGATTTTGTTCATCACCTTTAGAATGAACATTTGAACTCCTTCTCATTTTATCTTTTTTAATCAGCGATCAAATAAATATTAATAACTTAATGTGCGTGCGCTTCGCCCTCATTGCTTAATGACCCCAATAAATAAAATGCACCGTTAATGACTATTTTTCTCCTTCCATATAATTCCCAGTGGAGTAATTTCGATATCGCCAGGTCAAACAGGTTTTTTTGATCTGAGCTTGTAAAAAAATTAGTTGGCATTTATCTCTATACGGGTACGATGTCAGACTTACCCCCCTATCTGATAATCAGTGACTCCAAATTGAAACTGATTTTTTCAGACCGGGTGGGTCGATTATTGAAAAAATTTCGATTCTTTTTTAATACTTCAATCTCCTTTAGTATCTTAAAAAATCTTAAATAAAGCGTTACGTCTTTATGGGGTTTTCCATACTTAGCTTCGCTATATTGTACTTTCCTATTTTAAATACTTTTAAAGAAACAAATCTAATGGTTCACTTCCAGTTTTTCTTCAGATTTCCCTTCGTTGGCGTAATCAGATTGAAATAGTCGTGGTGAATGTCAGTAAAAACTCAAAATTTTTTATTCAACTTTGTTTCTGGGCTTAAACGTAAACATGGTCACCCTTAGTATATCGAGGTTTTCACCATAGGGTAAAATGCTGATCAATTTTTGAAAATACATTTGTTTTATGAAACAATTAACTAAAATCCAAAAGACTGAAACCCGCTTCAGAAGAACTATTAAGCAGGAATATAAGCCTAAAGACTCTCCAAGGCTTAAACAACTGTATGTAAACAAATATCTTTCAATTAGCGCCCAGTATGTAATTCGTTGGCAGGATATGTTTAAGGTTGGATATTCCACCTGCCCCGGTATGTTCCTTCATGCGGTCGCTATGCCTGAGTTTATCAAGGCAAAAGGAATTAGTCGCTGGCCCCTTCTCACCCTAACCGCCTTCAATATAGCCCAACTTCACTTACACAAGCCTTATCCTGACATTCTAGACATCGCCCAGCTTCTAAATGCAGATATAAAAGTGATCAGGGCTGCATTCAAATGGTGCCTCTTTAGAAACTTCATCATGAAAGTAAATCAAGGCTACAGGGGAAGAAGGTCAGACGGAACCTTTGGATCTCAACACTATTACCTTACGTTGATGGGTCAGGAAATTCTAAATGAATACTTCCACCACTGCCATCAATATTATGATGAGGTAACTGATAAGCTACGAAATCCTGAAATGAAAAAGTACTTAAATTATTAGAATTTAACCCCAACTGTCCCCCTCAGTGTCCCCCAGGCCTAAAAAAAGCCCAATAAACTCAATGTTTACTGGGCTTTTATACGTTTCTATGTGGTGTGGGGCGGGATCGAACCGCCGACACAAGGATTTTCAGTCCTTGTTTTTATGTATTGATATGGCTTGATATGACTTGAAAATATTGATTTTATTGAATAGTAGGAAAAATAATTTCATAAAAATACATAATAAACCGCAAAATGTTGTAGTATTGTTGTAGTAAATAATTCTACAACAATGGCCAATGTAAAACTCGTTTTACGCAAGGAAACAAAGAAGGACGGGACTTCCCCACTTGCTATAAGAATTACAAAGGATAGGAAGTCTTCATATATTTATTTAGAATATAGTATCAAAGAAGACGACTGGGACGTAAAAAATCAAAGGGTAAAGAAGAGTCATCCGAACTCAACTCGGCTTAATAATTATCTGGCAACAAAAGTTGCAGAGGCACTAAATCGGTCTTTGGAAATTGAAACAGAGCGAAAGGATGTTTCTTCCAAGACTGTTCGCCAAAAAATAAAGCCTAATGGTGGTGCTACTTTTTTTGCACAAGCGGATTTATATATTCAAAATCTTGAAAAGGATGGAAAATACAACAGGTATACTGCGGATAAACCTCGCGTTAAACATTTCAAGGAATTCCTTAAAGGAGAGAATATTGCATTTACTGATATCACCATACCGCTATTGGAAAGATTTAAAGGATATATAAAAACAGAATTAAAACTAAGTGAGCGAAGCGCTATTAATCACCTCGTAGTAATACGGTCAGTATTTAGTCAGGCAATAAAAAGTGAAATCGTAGATAGAAAATATTATCCCTTCGGAGCCGGTAAAATAAGTATAAAATTTCCGGACTCTTTGAAAATTGGCCTCACGCCTGAGGAAGTTAATGCTATTGAAACAATTGAGTTACCTACCGGTTCTTTTGAGAACCATTGTAGGAATCTATGGCTATTTTCGTTTTATTTCGCTGGAATGCGAATTTCTGATGTATTTAGGATTAAATGGAGTGATATTCAAAACGGTAGGTTGTTTTACTCAATGGGTAAAAATGAGAAAGGCGGAAGTTTAAAAATACCTGAAAAAGCGCTTAAAATTATAGAACAATACAAAGGTGACAGGCAAGGTGTTGAAGATTACATCTTTCCAGAACTAAAAACTCTAACCGACAAACAGGATAAATTCATAGAACAAAGGCGTATAATGAATATGACCAGCAGGGTGGATAAGACACTACAAAATGTAATTGCAAATCAAGCAGGAATTACCAAGCGATTAACAATGCATATAGCAAGACATACATTTGGAAACATATCAGGGGATAGGATACCTATTCAAATGCTTCAAAAGCTTTATAGACACTCGTCAGTTACTACAACAATTGGCTATCAGGCTAACTTTGTTAACAAGGATGCTGATGATGCTTTAGATGCTGTATTGAATATTTAACATTTTAATAACTCTTTTGAATTTGGTAGTTTCAAAATAAATATTTAGACTTGTAATAAGATTTTGTTATTTCTTAAAATTATTCGCATGGAAAGAAATGAAATTTCTACTATTGTAAAAGAGGTTATTGCTCAAAATAGCCGTCATAGTGTTTCTGAGGTTACATTTTCAAGCCCCTTAGACAAATATATTTCTTCATTTATGAAGGACAGGCTTGCAAGTAAACTAAAAAATCGATTTACCAAAGTGCAACTAACTGACCTCAAAAATCAGTTGTATGATTCAATAAAAAAGGTTTCCCAACTAATTGATTATATTGAGAAGGTTTATAAATAAAATTCGATGAAGATTTCAATTTTGATATTGCTTCTTTCTATAGTCACAAGCTCAAATGCACAGGAACGAATATTCTCAATTGGTTACACCTATAATTTGATAAATTCTGACTCGACAAATTTTAATTTAAATTTAGATTTCAATAGAAATCCATCATCCTCAGAAAAGACAGGGGGATACTATTTTGTTAGTGATAAATTTACTCCCAATTTGGATTATTATGTAAAACCCACCATTGATATGAATATTGGCACTGGGACTTCAATAACTCCAAATAATATTTCATTAGCGATTCCGTGCGGTTTAAATTACAATCCCGATAATCTACTTATCTCAGTATATTTCGAAGGTACTCCAGAATTAGTATCAGAGAAAACACTAACAAACTACCTTGCTTACTTATCAAATTCCGTATATTTAAAATATGAGTTTGGGAATGCACAAAATATTTTTCAAGTCCAACCTGGGATATCTATTTCAAATGGGGTTAGAGAATATTCATCAAATGAACTTACTTCAAACTTCTATGGACGCCTGACAACTCCACTATATTTTGGATTTATTCATGTTGACTCTACAGATGTAAAAATAAAAAGTGACCAAATTGAGGAAAAAAAGGAAAGAATTGGCTATAGAAAAATAGTTTGGGCAACAAGTTTTAAATATAGTCATATTTATTCAGACAATCCCACAATTACCTTAGAGGATAATTATATTTATATAAATTCAAAATTCGATTATTTCCTTATACCAAGGCTTGCAATAGGAGTTGTATATAACTATGGCAATGAAGAGCCTTTGTTTAAAAATGTTCACTCATTATCTTTAAACCTTACACTTGCAAGATTTTATTAATGCTTACATTTTTAAAAGATAAAACTTTTTTAACCATCTTACTTTCTGCTCTTGGATTTATTATTGCGGTTAAGGTAATGTTTTATAACAAACCGAAAGAGAGCCATCAAGATTATGCATTCAGTAAGCTAACCGACACTCCTTTAACTATCCTGGACTCAATAATCTGCTCAAATCTAAATTCTAAATTGAAAATAGAAGTAGCAAATAGGTGTGACAGCGTTGATCCAAGTTGTGACACTATAATTGGATGTGGCGGGTATTCTAAAAATTTAATCACCTCAACCTTGCCTAAGAAACAGAGTTCGCAAATTGAGTTTTTTGTTAGTTATCCTGGTTTTGGGGTTTGGTTAATATTAATGTTAATTCAAATAACCCTTTGGTTTTCATTAATAATTCCAGTAATATATTTAATCTATTCTTATAAATCAAATGATATTAGAAAGTCGCTTTCAATCAAAGGGAACAAAATTATTTTCAACTTTATATTGGCTTTAGGGGCAATGGGTTCTATGGTTTATGCTTACTACGAAAACATTTACGATAGTGAAATAATTCCGCATAGGATTTTTCCTTTAGCATTTAGTAAAGAAAAAATTCAATTGTTAACTATGATTGGTTATGGTGTCGCTACTTTATTATTCACTGCGTTGTTATGCACTGGGTCCTTATTACAAACAGAGGTCCGCAAAATTACTTCTGCAAATAATATTTCTGTGTCTAGCTTAAAGAATTTTATCAAAAATTATCAAAAGCTCAAGGGAGATTTTATTGCAATTTTATGTGCCTTAGGGTTTATGCTTAGTTTAATGACAATTTCCACTTCAGTTTGTTTTGATGCGACTAACAGGATAGTTGCTATGTTTTTTAATCTACCCGAAGGCCTTACAGTGACGCTTGCACCATTAGAATTGGCAGCAGCATATGGGCTACTTAATTCATTGTTTCTTGCAATTTTCTTTATACCAGTATACACCAAATTTTATTTGGAAGGGAAAAACATAAAGAATAAAATATTAAACACTGAGCAAATATCAGAAGACGAGAAAACCTCAATTGATTCTGAATTGTTAAGCAATAAAACGCATAGTTTCTTGAAAATATTTTTCTTGATAGTATCACCATTACTTTCAGGCGTTCTACCAGACATTTTTTCAGGTATTTTCTCATAATTCTGAATGTCATTAGTTATATTAAACTAATCTTTAATGCTTGAAAAAGACACCAAAGCAATTGAAAGAGCCCTACGAGGGCTGCCACCCGGTCTATTATTACCTATAGGAGCCAGGGACGAGAGTTCAATAATAAAGTATGTTGGTTCAATAGAAAGAACATTAGTTCAAGGGGTTCCAAATAAAGCTTTTATTGTAAATGTAGAGCAACATGGAGAAATTAATAAAAAACTTGCCATATGGAAGCACCCGGAGTCATCAGCGCTGCATCAATGTTTACAGGTATGGGTTCACGTTGATTATAAACAATACAGACAAGTTTATAATATGGCATTTCCAGAGGCAGACTTGTCCAATAAAGTTGTAGATCATATTTTAAACCGCAGAGTTGCCCGATTAAAAGGAATGACCTATATTAGACTTCTACCAATATCTAGAGCCGCGAATTCAAGCAGCGGTTCTGTTTCCGAACAGTACGGCTATAAATATTTCATGTCAAAAGAGATGCAAGAAATATATAAAAATATTTATGTCCAGTATGCTGACTTAGCCGATATTGTGAAGATGTTAGATATTAAAGCAGGCGGCTCATTTCAAGAAGGTGTTAATGAGGCGCAAAAATACTTATTAGAGGATGAATAGAAAGAGTAATTACTCACTCTTCACACTGATAAAATCCAGAACTGTAGTATATAGAATTGGAGGTGAGCGGAAATTAAGAATTTAATTAATAATTTCTACCCTTGCGATATCGATATAAGCCTCATTAAATTTATTAGGTGAAGCAGAAGTAGCTAAATTTAAATAATCATCCTTTAATATTACCCTAAATTGACTATTATTATTTTCAATTGAGTCTAAACAAGCAATCGCATCAACCGGTAGAAGTCGTTTAAACATAGTGCCTGAATCCCTAATAAAAGACACTTCTATGAATTTGAGTTTTTCCATAAAATTATTATTTTTTGTCAAAGATAATAAATCTTTTCATCTGTTTTTTGCATATGATATAATTGTCAATGTATTGCATATTTCTAATACTATTTAATACCTTGTAAACCAGCTTCAACCTCTCTTAGGGTTTACACTAAATTTAAAAAAGATAATTATATTTTGAAAATACGTCAATTTGATTAACGGTTTTCCGTGAATCTATTGCTTTAAATATAATTCACTACCTACTGTCTGCTTGATTTTTTAAATTTGAGAAATGTTAAAGCCTAAATCTGAATCAATCGTTTTCTTCACTTAAATTTCCACAATGAAAAATTCTAACCCCAAATTGGTATTATGTGTATTTTTTGCATTATTTGTCTTTCTAACCTTTACAAACAGAGTTTATGCTCAAATTTTCCCTGATGAAGGGGTTTTTGACACCACCGGATTAATACAAGAAACTTTAACAGATGGGTTGGATACTATCTGGTATTGGGGTACAGATGAGACAACGGAAGAAATTAATTTAAGGACGACAGGAACATACAACTATCATAATTCAAGTGATTATTCACAATACGCTAAAGTCCATGCCGACTCCACAATTTATATAAACTTGGGTAGTAACCAAAAAACAATAAATCAGGGCTTGTATGGCTTTCACATTGCAGGAATTTATGGAAGAAAAGTAATTCCAAATGATGGTTCTGCTATAGATCAATGGCAATGGATGAGTGAATTGGCGCCTTCAAGCCTTAGATTTCCAGGAGGAGCGGATAGCAAATTTATGCATTTATTAGATGGCCCTGGTTATGGATATAATATAGAAGAAATAATACGTTTTTACGATAGAACAGACTATCTACAAAACGCCCCATCCTATTCTGCAATTATTGACAGCATACAAAGTTCAACAACGCTGGATTCTTATTATGAAACTTGGATAGCTGATAAAGAGGTTGGTGATTTTTTAAGCTTTGCCGAAAAATGGGTCGACCAACAACTATTGGATCAGAGTCATTTATTTATCGATGATTTTGTATACATGGTTCAGCAAATTGAAGAAGCTAATCCGGGGCATAAAGTTGATGTTATTGTTGATTTAAACATTATGAATGAAACAGCAACACAAAACCGCGAAATTGTTGAATATCTTAGAAATCATGACTCATGTGCAGTTAATGTAGTATATGTTGAGCTGGGAAATGAAATGTATTTTGAATTCTCAGAATCGATGTTAGGCATTTATACACTTGAGGATTATTGGACGTATATTAATGGTGGAATTACTGATAGCCTTGATAGTATTTTAATAGGTAGCGATGTCTGGTTTGATCATGATTATATTTCTGCATTTAAAAGCCCAACTGTATTTACATGTAAAATTGGGCTGCCTGTTGAAAACTTAAAAGACCCAAAATATGCATTCCGGGAAAGCGCTACATCCGGAACACGGGCAGAAAATGAGTGGAATGATGATTTATTTGAAAAACGTCTAGAAAAAGTAGAAATTACTGGCTTACCAGGCCATTTCAGAAAATCGTTTGATGCATATGTTGTTCACCCATATTATGACACGCATAATTGGGATACGATTGCATTATTTAATTTGGATTCTGTTTATGAATGCGTAAGTCCAGATACAATAGGTTGGCGTTATGATATTCATGACCCAAGACTTGAAGATGCCTTTGATGATTTAGCAAAAAATTTTAAAAAATTTATTAATACCCGTTATCAGGAATCTTGGAGTGTGCATAGGGACACGCTAGGGTTAAATTTGACAGTAGCGAGTGGTGGGAAGGAAATTATCACTTCTGAGTATAATTTTAAGGAAACTGGAGGCAGCTACACAGAGGGGGAGAGAGATGAGTTGGGTGTATTTGCACAAACTTTTTTAACTTCAGCAATGCTTCAAGAGTGGTGGTTAAAAAATTTGAAAATTAATTATAACAATACCTTCAGAGAAGGGTTTTTCAAATATGCAACAATTCATAATTTTGCCGGAGCATCGCATAGCACAATGTTGAGCCCTGCGTTTAAGCCTGAACGAGATTCACTAAACAGGGATACAATACCTTATGATATCTTAATTGATTCAGCCAATGGTAGAAATTATTACATGAAACGGACATCTTATTTTACCATGCTACTTTTAAGTGAAATATCAAAAAACGATTTAAAATATTTGCAAGCAAATTTTACGATTGCAAAAAACAACATAAATGTTCAGCCAACAGTGTTTATCGATCCAGGAAAAGATAATTTTTATGTTTATTTTAGTAATGTAAGCAGCGACCCTCAACAATATTACTTAAATTTGACAGGTACATCTGGAATATTCCCACCTGATGGACATGTTCAAATCACAGATACTGCTACCATTTTTTGTGTAAATGCACGCCAACCTTATTCAACAGGAGGCAGAGGTAAAAATACCTTGTATACAATAAATGAATGTTACAATGACAATGATTATACTGTAGATTACAACATCGAAATAGATACAATTTATACATTAACCAATACACCGTCTACTGGCAGTCCGTTTACGACAGTAGAAGTGCCACCATATTCTTTTGGCTACTTTATGGTTCCTATTATTGCTGATTATCCACCTTATGAAAAAATAGAAGCACCAAAACGGCAATTCACAGTTTTCCCAAACCCATCAAATAAAAGCATTTCGTTCTCAATTTCAGGCATAAATATTGAAGCTAAAAGTAATTTGCTAGTTAAAATTGTTACAATGGAAGGCAAGTTTTGTTACCAAAACAGATGCAGTCCTGAAAGTCAAATTGACATTTCTTTCCTAAGCAACGGAATTTACTTTATATTTGTTGAAATGGAAGACGGGACATTATTTAAAGAAAAAATTATAAAACAGTGAAAGATTATCAAAAGCACATACTATCACATTATTCTGCATTTGCTGCCATGTTTCTATTTTGCAAAACCGGTCAAGCAGAAGCAATTTATACTGATATTGACCCAGATATTCTACTTTCATTGGACAATGATGTTTACAACATTGACATAAACAATGATGGGCTTCTCGATTTTAAGCTTCAAAAAATCAGTGGTTCATTTTATTCATATTGGAGCGAACATTTGTCCTACGCTTATTATGTCGCCATTTCACCCTGGCAAAGTGGTAATAGAATGGCTGGTTTGAAAAGTGTAATTGACCCTTCCTATGGCGGATTTACACAATATTTCCCATTCGCATTAGATTCAATGAATTTAATTAATGGGGACTTAACTTTTCAAAATAATAATTTTGAAATTTTAGCGTATAAAATTCGAAATGATGATGGTGGAGGAGGACCGAGTGGTGGAGAATGGTTTTATAATAGCGGCGATCACTTTCTAGGGGTTGTTTTTGTTGATTCGTTAAATTGTAACCATTACGGCTGGATCAGGTGCGAAGCAATTGGTGGAGCAGATTCGCTTATTTTAAAAGATTATGCATTTGAAACGAAATGTGAAACTGGAATTTATGCTGGAGACACTATAGGTGATACTTCTACTGTAGAAGTAGCAGAATTAAGTTCGTTTGTTCCTACATTATACTGTTATGCTGGCTTTTTAAATATAAGCCTCAATAATCAATTAGTGGGAGCTAATTATACTGTTTTTAACTTGGAAGGAAAAATAATTCATACAGGTTACCTGGACGAAGTAAACAATAAATTAAATATCAATTGTAATGACGGAATTTATTTAGTTATTATTAAAAAAGATGAATATAGTTATTCAAAACAAATTTTATTAACTAAGTAAGAAAGATTACCTAAAAAAAGGGAGGCGTATTGTTTATGCGCCTCCTTTTTTTTAATTATTTTCCGAAATTTTTAAACACTTGCACGTTATAAAAAATAACATTCTCTGTTGTAGTAAATGTATATAAAGTATAAGTATAGGTTTCATTCTCAAAAAAGTATCTTGTAGTTAACATACCTTCAATAATTTCCAGTTTATCTTGTTTAGTTGCTACAAACCCGACGCCTGAAACGTAAGTAAAGATGTCGAGGTAATATGATTTGTCGGTTGTGGCAAATTGAACAATTGGAGAATACATTCCGCTAGCAAACGTTCTTGACAATTGGTCACGAATTCCGTTTTCTGCCGGAATATCTTTTTGATATAAGGATGTTGTCTCTGTAGAAAACATTGTATTTAGGGAATAGCCCTTTTTTAGGACGTATTTTTCAAATTCCAATTCGGAATAAGAAGAAATAGTTTCAAGCTCCTTTGGCAATGGAGCAGTTTGTGCTGATGCCAAATTCATCCCAACCAGAATGAACTGCACCAATAGAATGGCTGTTAGTTTTTTCATTATATGCTGTTTGTTTTAAAAAGATTTCAATTAAGGTGGTTACACTTCAAAAATTTGTAGCGTATACCATGTGATGCCGTTAATTGTATCGGAATAAAGGGTTACAGTATATTCTCCCTTTCCATAATCATAAGCTATACAGGTTTTACCAGATACATCCTTTCCATATTCTTTTTGAAAAGTGTAACCTTGTTCTGCTAAGGCTTGTTTTAGACCCAAATAATAATCTTTACTTGTAGTAGCAAATACCAGCAAAACAAAAGTTTCGCTGTATGTTCTGGTCATCATATCCGGTGTGTCGTATTGCCTTCTTTCCTCTGAAAAATACATTGTGGAGATAACCCCATCATCATAATTAGTATTTTGGTGTAAGGAATACCCCCGTTTTAGAACATAAGATTCAAAATCCTGAGTTGAATAATTGCATAGTTTTTCCAACTCAGTTGGTGAAAAGGTTGTTTGTGATTTTACCGTCAAGCTTAGCATTAAAAGCGAAGCAATTACAGTGGTTGCGAGTAGCTTTTTCATAGTTTAATGTTTATACAAAAATAGGCATATTTGCCTAATTAGGCAAATATGCCTAAGTAAAATTTGTGTCAGATTCTTCTCTTTGGGGAATGGCTTATATTAGAAATGAAAAGGCTCTAAAAGCTGTTGGTCTGCAAATAAGGAGGCTCAGAGAGGAAGCAGGACACTCACAGCAGGATTTTGCCTATATGTGCGGAATGGAACTCAGTCAAATCAACAGAATTGAACTTGGGAAGATTAATACCTCTATTAGTGTTATTATTAAAATTGCAGAAGTCTTGAAAGTCTCTCCTTCCAAGATTATGGAAGTGGTCGTTTCTTAAATTTCGTGAAGTCTACTCTACAAATTGAGAATAATTCTATATTTTTAAAAGTTGAATGGTTTTCACTAATGGATTGGTAAACAGTCTGTGAATTAAACTTATTTTATGTCAAACGAGTGGGAAGTTACTTGTAACAGGTATGTTGCATTTATTGATATTATGGGATTCAAAGACATGGTTATGCGAATGCCACATGATGATGTGTATCAATTGATGTTAAAAATTAATGGGCACCGAAAATTTTCAGAAAGTGTTGATTGGCATGATAATAAAATCTATCTTGCAAAATCTACAACCTATTCAGACAGTATAATTGTTTACTCAAAAGACGATAGCTTCGACTCGTTGGATTTTTTAATATCTACAGTAGCAAGTTTATCAAACTACTTATTTACGGAAGCTATTCCTCATAAGGGAGCAGTAGCATTTGGAAGACTAACATTAGATTTACCTAATTCCATATTTTTTGGCCAACCATTAATTGATGCATACCTACTACAAGAAGAGGTAATGTATTATGGCATTCTTTTTCATGCAAGTGCTGACCGAGAAATAGCTGATAAAAAACATTATATTCCAATATTTACATATAAATATTTATGCCCATTAAAAAATGGAAATGCCAATCATGATACTATATATCCATTTTATGCTCGGCTAAAAGATATAAATAAAATCTCCTTTGATGATTTAATGGCGGGAATACAAAAATTAAAATTTCAAACGTCTGGACATTTAAGAAAATATATTGATAACACCGAGGCTTATCTAGAATCAGTTTCCCGTTAACCTAACTCTCTAAATGAACGATGATTTATATTAATCCATCGTCTGCGAATGATAAATAACTGTTAGCTGTAATAATCACATGATCTAAAACTGTTATCTCTAGTAATGCAGCAGCCGAAACTAATTTGGTAGTAATGTTTATGTCTGGTGTGGATGGTTTAATATTTCCGCTTGGATGATTGTGAGCTAAAACAATTCCTTTAGCGTTTAACAAAATGGCATGTCTCAAAATTACCTGAATATCTACAAGAGTTCCAGCAATACCACCGGTGCTTGTTATTGTGTAATGAATAATCGAATTAGCCTTTGAAAGATACGTTACTACAAACTGCTCTGTATCCTCCATACAGTCCTGAAATATCGGTCTTAAGAATTCCACAACAGATGATGAATTTGAAAAAATCTTTCCTTGAAATGTTGGATTTGGATAAGGTTTGTAATAAGCTCTAAATTCACCTACTACAAATGTTTCGTCCTGCAAAAAGACTGTTTTACATTTTTGTTGAAGTGGAAATGTTTCATCATTTAAGGTTAGCTTTTTCATTTTATTAGTTTGAAGGTTAAAAAATATGCAAAATTCAAAGCCGGAAAAGGTAGGATATATGCAATGAGGAACTGGAATACCGGAGCTTAGCGAGGATATGCCGGGAAAATCATTGCAGATGTCATGCCCCGGCTACCTTTGCATTGTTTTATAACTCAAATAAAAAAATGTATATTTGAATATGCTTATTGAAACATACGCTTGCTAATAAAGAATTAGATATTGATTGGATAAAGACCAAATTATCATATTACTTTGAACTTTAATATTATGAATGAAAAAACTAAATCCAAAGTCACTAAGTATCTAAAACTTGACTTTTCTGACACAGAAATCATTTGGCTTTCGACTCAAAAAACTCTTCGAAGATTAATTGGCATTTTAGGGATAAGTTTGCCTTGTCTTTTAATTTTATTTCTATTTATTAATACAGGCTACAAGTATCCATTGTATTCAATAAGTCATTACTATTACACAAGAATTTGAAGTGTTTTTATTATTATTGTGAGTATGCTTGCATTTTTTCTATTGGTTTATAAAGGCCGAGACCCTATCGATTTTTACGTCTCTACAATAGCCGGGCTTTGCGCCCTTTCTCTAGTATTATTCCCAACCGATAATATCTCGCAAAAATACTTGGAAGAATGCCCAAAATGCAATGTTACAATCCTTAACGATTTTCCATTTAGAACATTATTCCACTATATTATGTCTGCAGGTTTTTTGATATGCCTCGCATTTATTTCTATTTTTATTTTTACAAAATCTAATTTGCCTAGCAAATTACGAACTAAACAAAAGAGAATTCGGAATCGATTTTTCAGGTCCTGTGGATTTATCATGCTATTCGCAATTCTTGTTGTATTTCCTGGATCCCAATTTATTAATGAAGATTTTTATACAAAGTATGATATAACATTTTGGATGGAAACTATTGCAGTGGTAGCATTTGGTATATCGTGGATTATTAAGGGTGAAATGATTTTAAA
The DNA here is from genome assembly GCA_016718035.1 of Bacteroidota bacterium. Lineage (GTDB taxonomy): Bacteria > Bacteroidota > Bacteroidia > Chitinophagales > BACL12 > UBA7236. Next base: position 180,063 of record JADKEK010000004.1, read on the forward strand.
AGACAAACTCCCAAAATAATAAAACTATATCACAATTTAAACTAAACTGTAAATGAAGTCAGACCATTCTTGCATCATTTTTTTTCTCTCGTTTAAAAATTGGGCCCTGTCATAAGCAGCGTCTACACTATTGCGATGCGCGTGTGCAAGCTGCCTATCTATAACTTCATGTCGGTATCCAAGTTTTTCTTTAATTGTTGTCATTGCCAGTGCTCTAAACCCGTGACCAGTTGTTTTGCCTTTATAACCCATACGGTATAGCGCATATAGAATTGTATTATTACTCATTGGAATTTTACTTGAGTGTAAACTTGTTAGAATGTACTCGCTGTTTGTATTTTGTGATTTTAAGTCATTCAAAAATTTAAGAACCTGGATAGAAAGCGGGACTAAGTGAGCCTTTCTCATTTTCATGCGTTCTGCCGGAATTAACCAAGTTTTTCCCTCCATATCAAACTCGTGCCATTTTGCCTCCAGTAATTCATTTGTTCGGACAAAAGTGTGCAACATCAGTTCAATAGCAATTCTAGTTTGAGGAAAAAGGCGGGCTTCATTTCTTTCAAGTTTCTTTAAGAACTCAGGTAAATCATTGGAATCTAAAGCGGAATAGTGTTTTACTCGAACCTGTTTAAATGCACCAATTATGTCAACCGAAACATCCCGCTCAACCCAGCCGTTTGCCACCGCATATCTCAATATTTGACTACAATACTGACGAGCTCTCTTAGTTGTTTCATATACTCCACGATTTTCAATCTTTCTTAAGGCATTTAACAGTATAATAGCCTTAATGTCCCTGATGGGTAGATTACCTAAGCATGGTAACAAATCCGCTTCTATTCGCTTTAGAATCACTTCTCCGTAGTCTTTAGACCATTTCCCTTTAAATACATCATGCCACTCTCTGGCAACCTTCTCAAAGGTAATTTCTGAACTAATACACAAAAGTTCTTTATTGGTCTTTTTAGCTATAGCAGGGTCTATATTTCTTAATAACAGCTTTTTTATTTCTTCCCTATGTTCCCTTGCATCCTTTAATGAAATTAACGGATAAGGCCCAATGGACAATTTTTTTTCTTTGCCAGCAAAACGGTATTTAATTTTCCAAGCTTTATTGCCTTTAGATGTTACCTCTAAATATAGCCCTCCTCCATCAAATAGTTTTTGTGACTTATTAGAAGTTATTGCCTTCTTGCATTTCTGGTCAGTCAATTTCATGTTTATCTCCTTTGTTATTAATAAATACCACACAGCCACCCTCTGAGCGAAGCCCTGAAATCGCGGATTTCCCGTAAACTGTAAATTTTATTTTTTGAAACATAAGTAAACAGCGGCTTTCAAGCCATTTGGGGGCCGAATAAAAATTAATTTTGTAAGAAGCCCCCAAAAAGGCCCCCAAATTTTCGGAATTGAGCGCAACTTCGTGGGACAGTATGAAACGGTAGTTTCTTCTGAAAGGGGCTGCTTGACTTTGTTTTGGAGACTTGTTGGAACTGTTTGGACTTTTATCCTGGCTCCGCGGGAGGGATTCGAATAGGAATTCTATCCCATTGAAATATAACAAAACTACAACCACTTTATTTACCAAAAGCCCCCAAAAAGGCCCCCTTTTTACATTCATTAAATTGTATTCCTACATAAGTATATCACTGTCGAAAATAATTGCAATTCATATTAAGTTTTTTATATAAATTTGAAGAGTAAATATTTAATAAAAAACAAAATGGAACCGAAATCAAATTACACAAAAGCATTTAATTACGAAATGTTTATTCGCAACGCATTTAATTGTGATAGAGGTATGCACGGTGGGGACGTGGCATATATGAAAAACTTACTAGATGCGGAGGATGGTGTTAAATTATCCTACTTACCTAAATATGAGAAGCAACTTGAACAAATTAAAAAATGGATGCTGAAAGCTATTGATAAGTATCTGAAAGATAAAACGATTACTCAAGTAAGGAAGGCAAAATTAGAAGAAACAAAATTTATTGTTAATGGAGCGACATCCTCAACCGCATTATTAAATGTTATTTCGGAGCATTTTGACGAAAAATGAGAACCCCCGCTCAAACTCAACGATAAAAATTTCCAAAAGGGCTTCCGGTTTAATTTTCAATTGTGTATTTAATCCTAATAAACACAACTATAAAGGGGATTTATGTCACATGTATTTTTAAGATTGTCCGAAGTAAAAAAACGCACTGGCAAAGCTAAAACGACTATTTACCGTGAAATAAATGAGGGAAAATTTCCAAAACAGATTAGGAACGGCACAGGCACAGTTGCATGGTTAGAAAGTGAAATTTTGAAATGGCAGGAAGAGAAAATTAATAACCGATAATTCAATTATTGATTATTTCCGCCTCCGTAACATCAACCTGTTCAATAGAGCCCAACTTGCTTGCTGACAGCGTATTATTGCAGTTTATGACAATAAAATAGAAAATTTTATTGTTAAAGTGTATGGCAGGTGGGAACATTTTGGTATCACTACCAAATTTAAAGTTTATCTCAACCTGGTTCATATTAAAAATAACAAGGTAACCAACATTTTTATTATAATCGTTGGTATACTTGACGATTTGGTTGAATCCTTCTTTTATGCGGTTTTTATCATATCTTTTTTCTTTATCGAATATTTTAATTTCAATAACAATTGGGTCATCCGTGTCAATTTCACCTACAATATCTGCTCTACCAGATGCTGATTTTGGTGTAGAAAATGGGTAGTCTATTCCTTGGTCAAATAAAAATAATCGCAAATCCTTTTCAAGAATTTCTTCAAATGATTTTTCAGCATTGGAGTAATAATTAAATAATTCATCTCTTGTAAACCATTCTACACGACTTTTATACTTTTCCAAAAGGTAAATTACGGAGTTTGAATTATCAAGCTTATCATTTAAATAGTTAAAAATGGGGACAAAATAGTTTTCCATAATTTTATGCTTAGATGCTTCAAATGGATATTCCAACCAAACAGACCCCACTTCTGCAATCTAAACTGACCCCTCAAAGTTGCCTTTCATTTTTGATTTAATAATTGTTGTTTTTAGCAATGTTTAGGCTAAGTTAGTTTTAATTTTTTAAATCAAATTTTTCATCGGTTTCCACGTGTCTTTTTTTCCTTAAAGATTCACCCTTCATTTCAACTCTGTGAGCATCATGCACGATGCGATCTAAAATGGCATCAGCAATCGTTTGTTCACCGATTATTTCATGCCATCCACTTACCGGCACTTGAGAAGTTATTATTACGGATGATTTGCCATGCCTGTCTTCAATGATTTCCATTAATGCTGACCTGCTTTGTGCATCGAGGGGTTGTATGCCAAAATCATCGATTAATAAAAGGTGTTGTTTTTCCATTTTTGAAAGTTCTTTTAAATAGGACCCATCCGCTTTTGCTATTTTCATTCGTGCAAAAAGTTTTGTGCTGTGTTGATACAGTACACGATACCCCAATGAACATGCCTGGTGGCCTATTGCAGAGGCTAAATAACTTTTTCCGATTCCTGTACTTCCTGTGATAATAATATTTTCATGGCGTTTAATAAAATTACAATCTGCTAACCGGTGTATTTGATTTTTATCCACCCGATTATCTTCAAAAGTAATTTGTTCGATACTCGCTTTGTACCGGAACCGGGCATCCTTCACTGTCCGATTCATTTTTCTGTTGTGTCTGTCATCCCATTCCGATTCGATTAGATGGGTAATCATTTCATCGGATGTAAACTTTTCATTCTTACCCGATTCCATTGATTGTTGGAAGGCCTGTGCCATTCCAAGAAGTCGCATAGACCTCATTTTGGTTAACATTTCCTGCATTATTGTTTTTTTGATTTTAAATGGTGATTAAATAAATGATTTCGATTTTCTTTAGTTTCTTTTATTGATAATAATTTCCTCCGCGTATGTTTTCATGTTGTGGCATATTATCTGGCGAGGGTTCATCGGTATAATCATCCATATTATTTTTTAATATATCCTCAATAATCCTGTAGTTATAATAACCCATCTCCATTGCACGTCTGCATGCATTTATTAATCTGGTATTACCTACACGTTTTGCAAAGGATAAAATACCTGTGCAGGATTTATACGATTGTTCCGGGTGCTGTCTTTTAGCAAGAACTTCTGTAATATATTTTTCCAATATAGGATCAATAGCACGCGCCTGCTCTAAAAATGATGTGGGGTTCCAGTCCGCTAGGTAACGATGTTCAGCTCTGAGATGTCCCGCATCAGTAGTATAATGATAGGGTTTACGTATTCTCTTATGTGTAGCGACAAGTTCGTATTGGTGAAAGAGTTCAACAATTGACCGGGAGTATTGCAACCTTAATTTTTTCCCAATTAATTCAAAGGGCGCACTATAATAATGTTGATCTTCGGCAAGTCGTATATGCCCATCCTTTGAAACGGTAACTTGTTTTACGGTGCGCATCTCGTACCTATCAATATGCAACGGATATAATGTTGTTTTTTCAAATAACATTTGATCAGCCCTGGAATAATTTTTTCCGGTGAGCAGGCCATTATTTAAATCCTTCAGATATAATAGGATTTGTTCATTGAGTTTTGTTAAAGATGTAATTTCATTTTCATAAATATGCGTATAAATATCTTTGTATACGATCTTCACCATATTTTCCACATGAGCTTTGTCCTGTGGCTTTCGGGAGCGAGCAGGCAACACAGTAAATCCATAATGATTTGCAAAGGATTTAAAATTGTCATTTAAATGTGGCTCATATTTATCTGTTTTTATTACGGCTGCTTTCAGATTATCAGCATTAAGGCAGAGGGGACTCCATCAAAATACAACAGTGCATTTTCGCAAGCTGTAATAAACTCTTCATTGGATTGACTTAACATCGCTTCAACATAGGCAAATTGACTCCAGCCTAAAATGGCAACAAATATTTCTGCTTGTTTTATTTCTCCGGTATCCGTATCCACATAGGGCAAATTAACCCCGGCAAAATCTATGTAAGCCTTATCTCCAGGTGTATGTTCAATATGCATGCTGGATTTACTGCGCTTACAATATTGTCTGTAGTAAAAATAAAAACGTGATTCTTTGTAGGTATCTGGATGTTCCTCCAAAAACTTGCGGTATTGAATTGCTATCGTCATACCCCGTTTACGTAGCTGTTTTTCCATCGCCGGAAAAAAATCAAATACATCTTGGAGTTTATTAGTCGATATAACCTCTTTAACGGGATTGAATAATTTATTTAACTCAAAGTCCGTCAACAGCGAAAGCTCGTCCCAGGGCCGCTGTAATCGATGATAGGCATCGATATACAGCTTTACAGTGTTCTTGGAAATAGATAATCTGGTTCCAATCCGTTTTTTGCCCATTCTTTGCGAATAAAGCTTGATAATTTGTCTGATTTTGCTCATACTGATTGTTTTATTCGCCATGATTCCTTATGTTTACTGAATCGACATATTACGATATTGTAAACGATAAAAAATCAACATGCTAAAACAGTATAATCAAATCAAAAACACAGGGGTCAGTTTGGATTGCAGAGGTGGGGTCAGTTTGCTCCGCAGAAGTGGGGTCAATTTAAATTGCTCAGGTGGGGTCAGTTTGACTGGAATTTCCAGCTTCAAAGTCCCTACTCATAAAAACACCCCAGTTATGGAGATTATAGCGTTTATTCTTGTCAGTAAAAAATTTTAAGAACTTATAGCAAAATGCCGCTTGGTCTTCTTCATTTTCAAAGGACATTTGGCTCCCGCCACGCATTGCTTCAATTATTTCTTCGCACTGCTCATCGGTAAATGGATGGGATGCCATAGCCTCACTAAGCAAGCCGCTTAATTGACGGTTATTGCCTAAATTATCGAGTAGGAATTTTATTTGATGCTCAAACTGGTTGTGGTCAGCCCTATAAATTCGATTTCTCCATTCCTGTAAGCTAGTACGGAGGTTATGGTTTGCGTAGTTCATTTTTTAAAGTTAAATAATTCATCAAGCTCATTTAATAATTTATTCCCTTCAAGCACAACTTTATGCGCGGAGGCATTTTCGTCATGAATTTCAATAGGAACTTTACAATTATGGCAAAAGATCAATTTCTCAGTCCTAATATCAATCATTTGAACTGAATCAATATAACCGCATTTAGGGCAATCTATATCCACCCAGATGAAATTGAAATTCATTTTATAAAAGAATTATAAATCTAAAAAGGTTAATTAATACCTACAATGGCAAATATTTACCCGTCAAAACATAATCACAAGAATTGAAAGAAAAATGTTTTAACCAAAAAAACCAGGTAGGAATTCAGCTGAAATTGAAACCAATTTTCTATCAAAATCATGACGAACTATCTCAACATTGTAGGCCTCTTTAATGCCCTCATAGACCAAATATTCATTAAGTCTAGGTATTGCACCAGTCCAATTGGGGTGATTTTTAATGACATGCTGACGTTGGCCATTTTCGTCTGTCCAAAAAAGGTATATCTCTAAGTTCATAGTTAAAATTAATAAATTTTAGGAATAATAAAAAATTATAAAAAAATTAACCGCTGATGCATTCCTTAACGGCCTTGCTATAAGGTATATAGTTACCGTTAACCCAAAAATGGAGGAAAAAATGGCTAACAATAATAAAGTTCAACTAACTGGCTTTCTAGGATATGACCCAAAGGTTATTGATAAAGATGGTAAAATCTTTGTTACATTAAGCATTGCTACAACAGACAGCTACCTGGTTAAAGAAGGTGGAGAAATGAAATGGGAGGACAAGGAAACCGTTTGGCACAATGTCCTCGCATTTAGTGAAGCTTTACGCAAGCAAGTTGCCACATTAAAGAAAGGAGACAAGGTTGAGCTTATCGGCTCAATTTCATATAAACCATTTAAAGACGAAAATGGCGTTTCCAGACACAATGCGGTTATTATTGGTTCACAAATTAAGAAGCTGGAGTATGGCAAACATACTGAGGCTGTTGTGAAAGAAACTGCTAAAAAAATGAGAAGTAGAGGTTAGTGTGGTATGGGGTTAATAGTTTTATTACTATTAACCCCAAATCTATTATCTAATTGCTTTTCTAATTGCGCCGGAAATACTTTCGCTACCATACTTTGCACGAATTTCATCAAGTGACTTTTTGCCGCCCTTAACCTTAAATTCCTCAGATCTATAATACCAAGCTACCTTTTTGAAGCGTAAAAGAAACCAACCCCTTTTAATTTATCTTTAACCGGGTAGGTATTACCTGTAACCCATATCCAATTACCAACTACTTCAATTATAATTCCTACAAGTGGTACAATTTCATCTATTATTCGCTTGTATTCTTCGGATAATCGAATCTTGTCATTAAGTTCTTCATTGGTAAGATTTTCACCTTTAATTATCTTAGCACATATAAACGCATATTCCGTGTTAATTTCCTGCATTGTTTTGGTATCACCTCCACAATCAGGATGAAATTGCTTCGCAAGTTTCTTATAAACTGATTTAATTTCTTCAATTGTTTTACAGTTATTAAAATATTTCATATTATGTAAATTAAAAGTTAAATAAACTGATTTGATTTAATGACTTAGCTGGAATGGCATTGTCTCCATTAAATTTTAATGACAAGTAAAGAATTGTTAAGTCTTCATTATCTAAAATTGCCCAAGCTGAAATAAGTGCTTTTGAACGACTACATGATTTAGCCTTTTGAATTTTCCAGGATAGCTTCATAAGTCTTGAAAGTTTAATTTTAGGTTTCATAATTTTACATTTAGTTATTTAATAAAATATGCTTCGATTCTTTCTAAAATCTTAGCGACCAGCAATTATCCTGTGGAGAAAAAGACAAGGATTTGTGTAAATAAATACTACCTAAATTCCACACACATTATTTCGTCTATTAAGGTGGAGATTTATTTATACAAACATGCAAACGGAGTGATAACGCAGTGAAGTCCTTTTCTTTTGCGGAACAGGATATTACCTTTGCGTCTTGATATTAGAAAGGAAGCTTTATTTTATCTACTAAAGGAAAAATGGAATCAAATGATTAATTTTGAAGGGCCTAAAAATTAAAAAAATCAAATAAACAACGGATGCCCAAAAAAAAGAAGGATATTAAACAGCAAGAAAGCCAAAATACTATTCTGGTAGTTTTAGCAATCATAATTTTGTTATTCCTTTTAATATTTGCTCAATTAAAAGCAAAGAAAAAAGAACTAGAAGATGTTAAAAATAAAATAAGGAGTAAGGAAGAGTTGTTAGCTAAATTGACCAGAAGAGAAAAAAGAATTTTCCTCATTATTCGTGCATTGTTTATTGGATCTTATATTGTATTTTCCGCATTTGTATTAATCCTTAAATGGGCAACTTTAGGCAGTATTTTGAATATTACATCATTTGCTATAATCTGCGTTTCCGGACTATCCTTTGTTAGGTTTGGAAGCTTTAATGATTATCATAAGTGGTGGAGTTCTGCCGAAATTTGGGTGCAAGCTCGCATATATAAGGGTTCTCCAGACATTAGAGCCGAACTAAATGATGATAAAGAATTTCAGGTGCAATTAGAAAAGGAAATAGATGATTTGGGCAAGATTTTTGATTTCTAATAGGCATTTTCATTTTTGAATTTCAACTAAAATATTAAGCCGAAAAGTTGCAAGGCAGAACCAAGGGCAATAAGTAGCATTCCTAGCTTAATACGTTTATTAAGTTTGTCTGCCTTTCTTCTCAATTCTGAATGCTCATCTTTAAAATAAATGTATGTATTAAAATCTACTCTAGGCGAGTTCAGGAACATTAAAAACGAACCTGCAAAGGTTAAAAATAGCCCGCAAACATTCAAAATAAGCGTAATATTCATAGATCTAATTTTAAGCCAAAATTATTAAGCTTAGCGAAGGATTGTTTAATTAAAAATGTCAGCACAATAAAATGTAATTTACAGACGAACCATTTTACAATGGTATGATATTTGATTTTAAGAAATTGCTTACTGTAAAAAAATCAACGCAAACATACAATACATGTTGAGCCTCAAATTTTTATTACGAAATCAATTAGTATTTTTATACAAACCAATTTTTGTAACATTCATTCTGTAAGTAACCATTTCTAAACTGCAGTTATAATAATCTGCTATTAGCTGGAAATCATTTTTGTATTTTTTACCCCAATAAAGACATGGTTTAGAGAGTTGAAGTGTTGCTCCTAACCATTTAGCCTCTTCTTCATGGATTTCATTATATTCATGCATCCCGAATGGCAATTGAAAGGTATATTCTCTTTTTTCACGTTTGTGCCCACAAATAATATGAGCCAATTCGTGCATCAAATCACTTTGCTGCCTTTGAGGTGTATTATATTCATTGTGAATAATAATCTGGTTGCCGGCTTTGGTAATCATTGTCAAAGCACTCCACCCACAATCCTGACCATTATTGCCTGAAAGCTCATTGATTGATTCAATGCTTTGTATAAATTCAAAGCTTTTATATACAGCTACATTAAGATGCTTTGCAAGCTTATATGCATCTAATGGGGCACAAGGATGAATATTTAGTTCAGCCCTCAATCTTGATGCAATTCCTTCAGCTTCAGTTTTAAAACCGTGTTTTAATTGGGATTTTGAAGCCAAAATACACCTATTTAGAGTTATAAGCCATGTTAATCATGTTTATAAGCATATCAGACATTGTATTGCTTAAAGCCTTGTCAGCTCTTAGATGTGCAACAACATGGTCTTTTGTGGAAACTGCAGCCGCCGCACTATGAGCATCCTTAATGAACGAATCAGTGGGAACTTCCAACCATTTACAGATTCTTATAAAAGTATCCACATCAGGCACTTTCCCCTGTTCAATTCTTGAAAGGGTGGCGAAACTTACTCCGCCAATTTCATCAGCTACGGCGCGCAAACCCTTGTTACCGCGTTTGTTTTTTAGCATTCCTGCTAATAACTCCGTGTTAAGCGTTGATTGCATGTTGAAAAGTTTTATTTGTTAAACGATGTCGCATTGGTGAAACATTTGTATATTTGCTGCGACAGATTACCCATTTGTTACGTTAACGCGACAAATATACTGCCAAAGGTTATATAAACAATTTAAAGTGACAAATAAAATTAAAAAAAATGAAATTTAAAATTTTGGCTATTGACGGCGGTGGCATCAAAGGCCTTTATTCTTCAACAATTTTAGAGCATCTAGAGAAAAAACACGGAGTTAGTTGTTCAGATTGTTTTGATATGCTTTGTGGAACATCCACCGGCGGAATGATAACGCTTGGGCTCTCCTTAAAACTTCCTGCTGCTGATATGTCCCAAATTTACTCAGAACGGGGTAAGGAGATTTTCCCCACACAAAATAAGTATTTTGGGCTTTTTAAGCAAGCATTATGGGGAGGTAAATTTAGTGATCAGCCACTTCGCAGGGTCTTACAAGATACGTTTGGGGAAAGAAAGCTATCTGAAAGTAATAATTTACTTTGCATTCCATCATATTCGATAACGGATGCTCGTCCTTGGATTTTTAAATATGACCACATTGAAGGAGATTTGGACAGAGATAATAAAGCCCTGTATGTTGATGTCGCATTGGCAACATCTGCAGCACCTACATATTTTCCAATAGCCGAATTACCATCGTATAATAATAAACAATTTATTGACGGTGGTGTATGGGCAAACAATCCGTCACAAGTTGGATTAATTGAAGCTTTAACTCATTTTGTTGGACCTGGCAAACCGTATAATAGCGTTCAAATCTTATCGGTAAGTAGTTTAAATAACACTTCTGGTAAACCTACTGGTTTGTCGCGTCACAGGTCTTTTGTCAGATGGAGGAACGACCTGTTTGAAACTTCGTTAATTGGACAAAGCAATTTCACAAATTACTTTCTTTCTCAATTACATGCACTTACAGAAGTTCCTATTGAATATATTAGAATCCCATCTGAACCCATTTCTGCTGAGCAACAACATTTGATTCAACTAGACGTAGCAACACCAAGAGCAATTCAACTAATAAAAGGGAAAGGAAATGATAGAGGAACAATCTGCAGCAAGGACTCGGAAATTTCAAAACTATTTCAATCACCAAAAACATATAAAATAAAATAATACATATGGCAAATTTAGACCACTTATTTAAAAAGTTTAATCAGTCCATTAAATTGACTGATGAAAAGAGAAACATTTTAATGAATCTTAGAGACTCGTTAAGAGACAGGATGAAAATTAATTTTATGCAGATTCCTTATGAGCAAAGAGGAATGATGGAATTGTATTTTCAAACACAAGGATCCATTATTATGGATACCATAATTAATCCAATTCTTGAGGACTACGACTTGGATGACGGTGTATATTTTCAAGGAAAACTAAAACCAGAAGAAAGGCCTTTACCTAGCGTTTTTCATACATGGGTTTTAAATGCTGTTGACAAGCATAATGAATATGAAAAAATTACCGATAAACCTACATGTGTTAGAGTAAAATATAAAATTGGATGTCATATTGATATCCCAATTTATTACGCTGATGGTTATTATTCACCAGATCTGGCCGAAACAGTAAAAGGCTGGACTTTAAGTAATCCAGTTGAATTCATTGCATGGTTTGAAGAAAAAGCAGGATCAGGTTTTCAGAAAGCATATTTATATGAAGCGCTTAAATATAAGGAGCCCTATGAAAAATGGTTAACAGATATTCGCAAAAGTGATTGTCAATTAAGGAGACTTGTTCGCTATATGAAGGCATGGGCAGATGTTAAAAAATCCGAAATGCCTTGCGGTATTATTATGACGATACTTGTTGCTGAAAACTTTTCACTTAATCAAAGTGATGATGTTGCTTTAAGAGATACTTTAGTTAATATTAAAAAATATTTGCAGCAAAACGGATTTAGGTGTCCAAGGCCTACATCGCCAGTTGGCGAGGACCTATTTGCATCGACAAGCCATAAAGATATGGAGTATTTTAAAAGTGCATTAGATTCACTAATTGAATCAGCTAATAATGCAATTTCTTCAATTTCAGAGGTAGACTCTTGCAAAGAATGGTCGAAACATTTTGGCAGCAGATTTCCATGCCATTTGGCGAAAGTGGAAGTAACCCCTGAAACAAATAAACAACCTAATATTGAGTCATTAAAAAGGGTCGCAGGAACTCAACAACCATGGTGTCCGAGGAAGAAGTAATTAAGCAATATAATGAAGCACTATGCAAATTTCCCAAGCTTGAAAGACCCACAAGGGTAAATCAAGATTGGGAAATCAATGGTGAAATTGATGTTATAGATGACGAAGGTTCATTTTGGGATACCTATAAGGTAAAAATTATAATTCCACATCATTTTCCATTATCTCTGTTTCAATTGCATGAAGTCGGCGGGAAAATTCCTAAGCAAATAGACTGGCACAATAGTTTGTATTGTTGTGTGTCTACAAATGCACGTATTTATCATGTTCTCGGCGAAGAATGCACTCTATTAAACTGGTTAGATAAATTTGCACACCCATATCTTGCAAATCATATTGTTAGAAAGATAACAAAAGAATATGCATCTGGCGAGTTCGCACATGGGGCAGCAGGAATAGTTCAAGATTATGAAATGCTATTTAAAGTTAAAGGTGAGCATGCAGTCTGTAAAAAGCTTAAAGCAATTTGTATACTTACGAAATGCAGCCGAAATGAAGCATGCTTTTGTGGTAGTGGCAAAAAAATCAAAAATTGCTTTTTAAAAAATCAAATAACTCACAAATATATGGGCATACCATTTAATCAGCTTTGTGAAGATTTAGCTGAAATTAAATTTGCATACAAAATACATTAATAACGGAGTATTAAGTATAATAGAAAGTTCAACAATTCCGCCAACACAAGAATGTATCCACTTTAATATTTTATTTTTTAAGCTGTCCAATAACATCCATCAATTTTTCATCAATTTTCTTGAAGGCTGGAATAATTTCATCCTTGAAATAATCAGCCTTAAATTCATGAAATTTTCTCAATTCTGCATAACGAATCCTTATAGTAGAAAAACTATTTTTTATACTCATTATAAGCTGAATAGTCTCTTTTGAATTTGCATGATAATTATGTAAAAGAAAATTGTCCGCAAATTGAAGTATCTCTTGAAGCGATCTATTTGATTCTATGAATACAATAATCTTTTGCCATTCTGATTTGTGGTTAGCATTCTTAAGGTCGTTATGAATTTCAATACCATGAGCACCAACTATTGTATTGATTAAATCTGTATGCTTTCTAATCTCATTGGTTTTGTTATCTCTTAACTGATAAAGTTCTAGCCTAATTTCTTCAAGTTGAAAATCAATTGCATCAATTAGGTTGAGAACCTTAATAAAATTTGCTATATCCTTTGCAATTATTTTCTTTTCTTTTAAAATTACCATAATACGTTGGTAACTAAACTCCTTCAATATGTAAGTCTTGAATGAGACTGTTTTAATCATGGCTTTATTGTCACCATCGGATGTCCTTAGAATAGCTTCAATTTCAGAATATACTTCAATTAATTTTTTATCTTCGCTTGAAATAATTTCAAGCAACTGTATTAATAAATTACAATCTTGTAAAAGTGACTCATTTTCTTTTTTTTTCTTAGAACCCTTATCTCTCCAAAAAGTTATATAGGCGACAAGAAAAGATCCAAAAATACCTATTGCTGAACCTATTAATGGGCTGAGATTTATTTTATCATCAATTTCAAATAAAAGAATATTAAATGAATAGGACAACACTTATTTGTATTTTAAACGTTTTAATGATATTGCTCAGATAAGCTATTATATTCTTGACGAGTAACTCGAATCCCATATTGAACATGTACATTTGCAACAATTTCACCAATATCATTAGTAAGGTGATCTTTTAATCTCTTTTCAACAGATTCTAAAATATAGTTTGTTAGTCCGTTTTGGTGTGCTGCTTGATGACCCAATAAAAATTCATGCTCAGACCATTCATGGTTATACATACTTGACTCGATAACTACATGAACTGAAGCTTCAGGAAACACGGTAAATGTCTGTGCCCATCTTTTTAAGTCATCCGAATTATCCAATTCGAATTGATAAAATTTCTCTCCATTGACCAATTGCCGAAACAACTGAACCGGCGCTTCATTTTGAATATCAGCTTCTATTAATTTAAGAATTGCAATACCTGCCGGAATATTTCCCATAGCAAAGACATCTTCAATGGTTTCGAGGTTATATTCACTCATAATAATTGGTTTATGTAGAAATGACTTTTTAGGGCAAAAAAAATGCAAATCTGTCACAATATCCGTCACATCGAAAGCTAAAAAAACCCTCAAAGTCAATGTCTTTAAGGGTTTTTTTGATTTAACCTGTGGTGTGGGGCGGGATCGAACCGCCGACACAAGGATTTTCAGTCCTTTGCTCTACCAACTGAGCTACCGCACCATTTTTCAACTCCAATCCGCCTTTGCGAACCTTTGAAAATCTCATCCTCCTTACGTCGGTTGGATTTTCTACGGCTGAGCGGCCGTTTTTATTTGCGCTTTTAAAGGGCATGTCCGCCTCTGCGGACCAAGAAAATCTAATTCTCTTGCGTCGAATTGATTTTCTAAGGGATTGCAAAGGTACTGATTTTGGAATTATTTTCCAATTTTAAAGTTATTTACTACAAAATTACTGTCTGAAACCACGTGGTAGTAGGCGTTGTAGGCGGAATGGCGAATGAGTAGTTCGTCGAACCAGGCCTGACTGTTGTCGGTGCTTACCACTTTGATACGTTTTATGGAAGGGTAAATTTCAAAATTGTCGGAGGCTCTTACCCAATTGCCCATCACATCGCAGGTTTGGGTGGGGGAAATGCCTAATTCTTTTACCATGTTACCCGCTTCGTTATAATAATAGATGGCTAAGTAGGGATAAGCAACCTCGCTGATATCATTAGTGGCCCAGCAAGATGCTTCCAGCCAAATGGTGTCCGATATCGAAATAGCGAAATCTGCCACAGGAACTGCCTCACCCTTATTGTTTAAAGCTCCTTTGCCTAAAAGTACCCGCTCACTTGCCTGCCCGTCGAAGCTGTCATAATACAACACTTCCAAAGGTTTTTCCGCCTGATAAACGGTTCCGGTTGGCGAGGTAAATACTTGCAGACTGTCTTTTACCTGCAAATAGTCGTTTATTGCCAATGCAGGTCCTTTTTCTTTTATGGAGGACATGTCAAAAGCATATAAATCGAAGCCCGCTCTGCTGCTGAATTTTGTTGCGTGATTTAAAATATAATTTTCACCAATTGTTTTAGGCCGGTCGGTGGTCATAATGACGAGTTTTTTTAATGAAAATACCCCTTCAGTTGATTCTACTTTAATGTATGGATGTGCAGCTATTAATACATCATTAAATGTTTCCGATTGCGATGTGCGACTCATCATATAACTTACTAATGGCAATCCGGTTTGATACGACAATTCCATTGCTTTTGGAAAATTGCCCCAACCGGTTCTGTCGATATATAATTTTTCTGATCCCTGAAAAATGGAAGGCAAAAATAAAATGCCATCAAAATCATCAGGAGAATATGGTGTGCCGTTAAACATGTCGGCAAAAAAAGTATTTTTCCCATCATAGGGATTTGATTCATTGTTAGTTTGAATTCCTTTTGCAGTTAAACTAAACCACGACAATCCTTCTACCAATAATAAAATAGTAAATGCGCTTAAAAAAGCGATGGCTAATTTCGGATAACGTTTTTGTATCTTTTTATGTATTACATATAACAGCACCGAAATGCCAACTAAATAAATATAAAAAAACACCCAGGCAAATCTTCCCGGTGAACGAAACTGTTTTAAAGGTGTAAGTATATCCAACAAAAATTCCAATCCCAAATTAAATGGAATAGTCATTGAAAAAAGTAACATACAAATACCGGTAATAAAAAACGCACCTAAATCTCCCGGCATTGGCAATAAAGCATTTCGCACTGAACGTTTAAACCATAACCTTTTGAAATAAATAAACAGGATAATAAATAAAAAAATAAATCCTGTATAGCCAACAAATGCATATCCTTCTGCATCGGCGTGACCAAAGTGAAATAATTTTTTTGCCTGATTGGTTAAGGTGCCATGTTTGGGGAGAAACACCGATTGGAAATTCGCTTTATATCTGAAAAATCCATAAGGTGTTTCAGGTCTGTCGTTAACCGGATCGGTAAAAAACATAAATAACATAACTACAAGCAACGGTATTCCGGCAATTGCCAGTAATTTAATCGCTTGCATATATTGCCTTTTGTTTTTAATAAAAACAACACATGCGTGAAATCCCACCATTAATGCGCCAATTAATACATAATACATATGTATAAATCCAAAAAAGGTAATGAGCAGAATGGTGAA
The DNA here is from genome assembly GCA_016718035.1 of Bacteroidota bacterium. Classification (GTDB taxonomy): domain Bacteria; phylum Bacteroidota; class Bacteroidia; order Chitinophagales; family BACL12; genus UBA7236. The sequence continues at coordinate 196,467 of JADKEK010000004.1, forward strand.
AAAAATGGTAATTAGTTTATAATTATTTTCTTTTACTTTAATTAATCGCCACCATAACCAGGGTATAAAAACGGCATATCCCAAAGCATAGTGTCCCCAAAAACGGTCCAATTGCGGTGTAAATAATCCAATAGCCAGCGCCATTATAGCGGCATACCAACCCGGTAATCTGTAATACGTTAAAATGCGAAACAGAAAAATAATACCAAATAAAATGGAGACAAATAATAAAATATTCAGAATGCCTACCGTGTAATTATGGATAGGATAAATATTGTTATCAATTAAATTTAAAACCCATGAAATGGCAGGCTGATTATCGGTATATACCACATGTTCGCCATAAGGATAGTGCATGCCTGTAAAACGAGTGCCTTCATCATATTTCACAAACCAGGAAGGGGTAAAATTGTTTTTAGAAGCATCACCACCTGAGGACAACAGATAAGTGTTTGGGTGGAAAATAATTTTACTCCAAACCCCACAAATTATTATTATACTCATTACAATGAGTACTACCAATGGGTGTTTGCGTAAAATATGCATTATTTAAAATTTTTAAAAAATATGGTGATGAAATTTTTTGCTTCGGTAAATAAAATACCCAAACGCATGCTGCTAAAGTGTACATTTTCATTTAACTCAATGGGAACGGGTGTAATAGTTACTTGTTTATTTTTAGAAGCTAAAAAAATAAATTCTAAATCAAATAAATAACGGTCGATGGTGGTGGAAAGAAATAATTCCTTGCCTTTTTCATTAAATCCTTTTAAACCACATTGTGTATCGGCTACTTTTAAACGCAACACAAAACCGGTACATGCGCGTAACAACTTTGAAATAAATCGCCTGAATGGCGGAACATGTTTATAATAATTTTTATTTTTTACACCGGCGGCAATATCAAATTGCGCACTTGTAAGCTGTTGCAATAGCGTTATTATACTATTTGTTGTATATGGAAAATCTACATCGGTATATAAACAAATTGGAGCATCTGCCGCTGCTACACCTTTGCGTAAGGCATAGCCTTTTCCTCTGTTTACCTGGTAATGGATATATTGAAAATTAACGAGATGTTGTTGTAATTGATTTATTTCACTCTCAGCAATTTGTTTGGTAGAACCATCATTTACTAAAATTATTTTAATTGCTGTTTGAGGTAACAATTTTGAAAGTGCCTGATACGATTCAATTATGGCATTCACCCAGTTATTCGCCGGATTATAGCATGGTAAAACAATATCGAGTTTTGGTAAATTCAAATTTATTTAAATAAGCCATAACGAATTATACAATAAATAGCCCTAACGCCATCTTTCCAATTTATTTTTTTTCCTTCAGCATAGGTGCGGCCGTAATAGGAAATTCCGACTTCGTAAATAGCAATATTTTTAACCTTTGCCAGTTTTTGAGTAAGCTCTGGTTCGAAGCCAAAACGATTTTCTTTAAGTGTAATTGATTGTAAAATAGAAGTACGAACTAGTTTATAACATGTTTCCATATCGGTTAAATTCAGATTGCTGAACATGTTAGATAATCTGGTTAAAAATTTATTCCCTATCGAATGCCAGAAAAATAAAATACGATGTGGTTTTCCACCCATAAAACGACTGCCATACACAACATCTGCGTTGCGCTCTACAATTGGTTTTAGTAAAATGTTAAACTCCCATGGGTCATATTCTAAATCGGCGTCTTGTACAATAGTAAAATCACCGGTTGCATTGGCAATACCGGTATGTAATGCAGCGCCTTTGCCTTTGTTTTTTTCGTGGTGAAAAGCCCTGATATTTACTTGTGGATGTGCAGCTATGAAAGCAGCCAGGTTAGCCGCAGTATTATCGCGTGAACAGTCATTCACCACAATAATTTCCATCTCAATATCATGTATTAACTGCACATTACTTAATGTGGTTAAGATAGTGGCTATTGTTGCCTCTTCATTGTAGGCAGGGACAATTACGCTGAGTTTTTTTACCGTCATGAGTTACAACGGTAAAAATAAAGGTTTTGGTTGTGATTGGAAAACGTACTTATTGAGTTCCTCCGGTTTTAACGCTTGCAGATAGCGGTAAACGTATTTGGTAGGTTTCGCCTTTTTTAACTGTAAGCAAAGTACTTCTCAACCAAGGGTTGTAATACTTCAGCATTTTAAAATTGGTATTGTGTTTTTGAGCAAAGTCGGCAAGGTCGGTAATAGTACTATCCACTTTTACGGTTTGGTATTGCAAAGGATTATACAAATCGTCTTTGGTCAAAAAGAAACCATATTTCTGCGTGTTTTCAAATATGATTTTATAAGCCAGTGCGCGGAAAATATATCTGGACGTTTCCTCTTTCAGATATAAATCGTAATACGCATCTTCCTTTTGATAATTAACAGCTCCTTCTATTGCACCCATTCCTGCATTATAACTTGCGCCAGCCAATGTCCAATTACCAAATTTAGCATAGGCATCTTTGAGATATTTTGTTGCGGCTAAAGTTGATTTTTCCATATCATAACGTTCATCAACTTCTGCATTAATAGTTAATCCGTATTGCAAACCGGTGCCTTTTAAAAATTGCCAGTAACCATGTGCATCAGATGGAGAAATTACATTGCGCAAACCACTTTCGGCAATAGCTAAATATTTAAAATCGTCTGGTATACCATTTTCTTTTAATATCGGTTCAATAACCGGAAACCATCTGCTGGCTAATTTTAAATTCTGAATCATATTAGAATGCCAGTAACCATTTACTGTTAATTCGCGGTCCAGTCTTTCACGCACTTCAATATCGGTTAGCGGAACAGGTTCGCCTGCAAACGAAGTGTTTTCAGGCATTTTGGCGGCAAAATATCTTATTGTGGTTACATCATCTGCCAAGGCTCGCAGCGTGTCTGTAGCAACTGCCACGTTTTCATTATTGGTGGTTTTGTCGTTACCCGATACAGCATAACCAATAAAAATGGCAACACCAACAAATGCGCCGATAAGGAGATAGTGAATTTTTTTCAAAGCAATTATTTTTTCTTAAAAACAGGAACTGTTGAACATGGTTCTCCGTACATAATACTCTTAGCTACGGGACGTAATATTTTTGTTATTTCAAGATATGCATCCGGAGGAACCGGTTTATCGCTGCATCCTTTAATAATTATTTTTTGCTCGCGAAAAGTTTCTATATCGATTGCCGCGAGTGTTTCTCTATACATTTGTTTAATCAAATCATCCGGAGTGCCCATTACAATTTTTGCCGCAAAAGGTTCTGCTTGAGCAACTATTAACATCCACGCCCAATTCGGAATAATAGCATCTGCAGAGCAAAAAATGGCCAGGTATTTTCCGGTGTAATCTTCCCAATTTATTGCAGCCAATGCTTCACGAAAATCTTTTTCACGAAGAATCAAACCTTTAAATAAATAATCTTTCATGTCGAAGCTGACAATACGTTTTTCGTCCGGAAAATAGGTTTCCAAATCGAAAGAAATGATGCCGCTTTGTGCTACTTTATTTACGAGTTCCACTGGTATTGTTTTGTCGATAGTCAAATATACTCAATTCCGGGATAAAAATTTCCCGCAGATGGCGCCGGCATTTCACTGCTTCTGACGAAATCTGCGGGAAAAATGTTCAGTGCCTTAAGCTCTAAACGAAAGTATCCTTAAAAAAGTTTACTCCCCGTATAAATATCGGTTGTCTGTTACCTTAGCCTTTTCTTTCAGCTCGTTTAACAAGGTTTGTCCCTGATATTTATTTTGCATGGTATAAGTTAACTGATTTTTGTTGATGGTATAATCAGAAGTTTCAGGAACCGGTGTAAACTCGATAGGAGCAACTACATAAACACCACGAACACCTGCAACTACATTGCTGGTTTTGCCTATTTCGGTAGAGAAAACAGTTCCGATAACTTTTGGCTCACGGCCTAAAATTGGTGCATTTGGTGAACCGAAACTCGCATTGCGAACTGTATCCATCCTAACACCTAATTTAGCGGCAACAGCATCCATTGAACCTGCGCTCATGGCATCTTTAATTTGTTTACCTAACTGCTCAGCTTTTTTCTCTTTTATAACTTCCTGCTCAACAATTTCTCTTACATTTTCTAAATCGGCAATACCATTTACGCGAACTTCTTTAATGTAAGCAACAATTACACGTTCACTCATATTAAAGAATTTGAATTCTGCTTTTTAAGCATCAAATGCCCAGGTAATCATTTCACGGGTATTTTCAATTCCCGGAACTTCATACATGTTTTTTGCAAGCGGTTGAGTAACACGTTTAAATAATTTGTTATCGATTACACCTTGTTCAAAATCTTCAGGAGTTTGATATTTTTCGTAGAAAGCAGTTGCTGCTTTTTCAATAGAATCGATAGTTTCTTTTCCGGCACTTATTGTTTTACTCATAAATGCTACGTTCACTAATTCTTTTCTATCAGACATTTCGGTAATTTCAATTATTTGGTAACCGTTTGCAGTTTTAATAATTGATGTTTTACCTGTAGTTCCTGTTTCAAAGAAATATTTTTTGAACTCTGGAATATAATTCATGGAAGGTGTTGCCCAACCAATATCACCACCTTGCTGACCTGATTGTTGGTCGTCAGAATATTGTGCAGCAAGTGCAGCAAAATCGCCACCGGTGCCTAACACAGCTAGTAGACTATCTGCTAAACCTTTAGCTTTAACGCTATCGCGTTCAGGGGTAATTCCTACCACAATTAAACGCGCTTTAACTGAATCGGGCATTGCGCTGCGATTTTTAATTTTTGCCACGCGATACATGCCACCATTTTCGAAAGGACCAACTAATGCACCTACAGCTTGAGCATAAATGTTACTTACCACAGTTGAGTCGATACCTTGTGCATATAAATCGGTTCTGCTATAATAAGAATTACCGAATTTATCAGGATCGTCAGAACGTGCAATCATATAAGCTGAGTCGCTTTTAGAAGCGGCCATTTTAACTAAATTTTCATTTAATGCTTTTAAAGTTTCAGCACTGTCTTTTGCAGTTGGTAAAAATTCCCAACTTACATATTCTACAACACGACCTTCAGTTTGTTTGAATTTATTTTTGTTTTCGTTGTAGTATTTTTTCAAATCCGCATCAGTGGTTGTAATAGTTGAGTCGGCAATTTGAGTATAAGGCAACGAAATCATGGTAAACGTACCACGTGTGTTAGAAACAGTATAGCTGCGTTTTGCTAACCATTCAGGAACGTATGCAGATTTTGTAAACAAACTCATGTATTTAGTTTGTTTGTAATCGCGTTTTGCCACTTGTTCACGAGAAACAAATTGGTAATATTCCTGGCGAGCCTGTGGATTGTTTTGCTGCGTTTCAGGGTTTGAAATATTTTCTACGAATCCAGGTAATACTGAAGGGTCATATTGACCGGTTTGTGAAAGGCCAACATAGTAATTTTTAATTACCGGGTGCGGATCTGGGCCATAAATGAGGTTACTAAACTCATTTTCAGAAATAGCCAAACCGAGTTCACTCAGGTTCTTGTCGATTAATTTTTCATTAACAAAGTCGGTCCAAGCCTGTTCGCCAACGCTGAATTCAGTTTGAGGGTCAAGCTGAAACTGCCCTTGTTCATAGGCAATTACCTGATTGTTAAAAGTAAGGTATTCGAGGATTGATTTTCCGCGGCGCTCACTAAATTCATCACGGGAAACTTCTTCGCCATCGATTTCGGCAAATTTCGGTGCCTTGTTTTTGTTAAAGATACCGGTATTGGAGTTGGTAGCATCCTGAAGCAGGAACATCACTAAACTCAGGGCTATCAAGCCTACGACTACCCATGAATACTTGCGGATTTTTGAAATTAGCATATTATAATGTCAGATTTTTATTGATATTGGGGTTGCAAAGGTAGTGGATGGGATGTGGAAAACAAAACCCAAACCCAATGTAGCCTTATTTTTAGCGTAAAAAGTTGGTCAGGAGTTTTTAGCTGCCTGCTGCTCCTCTTTCTTTTTGTAGTAAGTTTCGAGGTATTTGCGATTCTTTTTCTTGAAACGATACATGAAAAATGCGATTCCGGAGGTGAAAACAGTAATCCACACATATGAACCATAAGCTTCTCCATTCAGCCCTTTGGTAATGGCCAATAAAAGGGCCGCACAAGCTACGAAGAGCCAAAGCACTTCGAATATTTTCATCAGTTTTAAATAGCCATTCATGATATAAAGGTAGTTATTCTGTAAAAATTACAATCGTTACTGTTTTCTTAAAACAAGATTGGCAGGAGATAGTTTATTGGTCTTAACTGCTCAATGCATCTGAAGCACCGGTTATCCTTCGTTTTTCCGCTTAATAAGTCCTGCTTTTTCGCCAAACGCAAAAGCGAAATCCTTGATAAAATGCACCATTTCCTCATTTTGGTTGGCGCGTTTATAGGTATCAGACATGGTCATGATGGTCTCAAAAAAGAATTTATCCATCTCATCCTGCCGCATTTCTTTCGTCCAGAGGTCTATTCTCAGGGTTTCTTCCTGCTTTTCATCATACAAGCTCAACATAAATGCTTTACAGCTTTCAGGTTGTTGCATGCTACTATCGCTGGCCATCCAGGTTATATTTTCAGGAATATTAGATTCATCCAGGGTTATTTTAAGGTTAATTGCCGATGTTTTGCCCATTTTAATTACATTATTTTGGCACGAAATTAGTCAATATGCATCATCAATAGCGAAAACGGCTTTTCCAACATGTGTGAATTTGTCGCTTACGCTAAACTGACATAACTTTAAACCAAACAGCTATTCAACAATGAAACGTTTAACCCTCATTATTGCCCTTTTCACATTTTTTATTGCTTCAGAAGCCAAAGGCCAGGTAATTTATGTTACCGAATGGAAAAGCGAAGCCAATAAAAAGGTGTATGTAACCGAAATGCCTTCAGAAGCCGATATTATTGTATTTAAAAGCGAATGGAAAAGTGATGCTACCGAAAACAGTGGCATCTGGTATTTTACCGAATGGAAAAGTGAAGCCGATATGCTCATTTATTTTACTGAGTGGCGCAGTGAAGCCGATTTGGTAATTTGTTATACTACTTATAAAAGCGAAGCCGGTAAACGCAATTAAACGCTTGATTTAACCGTGTTTTGCGTTTTTTTAGCGAGTTTTGCAGCGTGAATCTCGTACTTGATTTAGGGAACACCCTTCATAAATGTGCCGTTTTTGATGGTGACGAATTATTGCACCTTGAATCCTGTCAGCAACTCCAAACTGAACATATTGAAAGAATTGCCGACGAATATCAAATCGGTGCTGCCATTATTAGTTCAGTAGATCATTTCGATGAAAAACTGGAAGAACAGCTTGAACACTACTTCAAACTGTTAAAATTTTCACAAAATACGCGCCTACCAATTGTAAATGCCTATGCCACACCCGCAACATTGGGCAAGGACAGGCTTGCAGCTGCAGTTGGCTCCAGCGCTGCGTTTCCGGCCAAAAATGTGTTGAGTATAGATGCGGGAACATGCATCAAATACGACTTTGTGAGGGCCGATAATCACTATTTAGGCGGAGGGGTAGCACCGGGATTGGTTATGCGTTTAAAGGCCATGCACAATTTTACCGCCAGATTGCCGTTAATATCCCTCACACCACAAATGCTCGTGCAACAACCAATACTTACAGGCGATTCCACCACCGACTCCATGCTTTCGGGGGCCATTAATGGAGCACTGTGGGAAGTAGAAGGAGCAATTGCTGCATACAGCGCTATTTACGACGATTTACATGTTATAATTACCGGTGGAGATGCCTCATTCTTTGAATTGCATGTGAAAAGCCGGATATTTGCACGCCCAAATCTGGTTTTAGAGGGTTTGAATACTATTCTTAAATATAATTTTGATATCTGATGGTTTTGCGACGAATTCCCCTGTTTATATTATTTTTTTCAATAACGATGTTATCGGCACAGGTGAACTCACCTTATTCCAGATATGGATTAGGTAATATTTTTCCTACCACTTTTGGTGCATCAAATGGCCTCGGCGGAATGTCGGCAGCTTATTTTACACCCAATAATATCAATTACGCAAACCCGGCTTCTTATGCCGATATAAGTTTTACAACTTTTGATGTTGGTGCATATGGCAATGTATTAACCTTGGAAAACGATTTAGAAAGTTATACTTCAGGAGATGGCAATCTTTCGTACATGGCATTTGGATTTCCAATGTTAAAAAAATTACGCCATTCGAAATTCGGTTTAAGTTTTGGTTTAATTCCATACAGTGCTTTCGAATACAACATCATTCAGGAAGAACCAACCGATGATCCTGTTTTAGGTACTAAAGAATATAATTATGTTGGTGATGGAAAATTATACCAGATTTATGGTGGTCTAGGATATAAATATCAATCAGATACAATTCACACCGGAAAAATACTAAACGATGAACCGGTATCTGCAACTAATATCGTAAGTATTGGTGCAAATGCTGCTCAGTTATTCGGTTCATTATATAATATTACTTATGCATCGTTCCCTGAACAGGTTAATTCACAAACAACAAAATTGACCAGAAGTAATAATATTAATGGTGGTATTTATAATATGGGTATTGGACTTACCCGTCAATACACACGCACAAGTGATGTGTCGCGCGATTATTTAGTTTGGCGAATTGGTGGTTCCATGTCGCCCCAAATTAATGTTAATGGTGAGCAATCTGTTTTATGGACTAACATATTTAAAACTGGAAATTACGAATCAGTTACCGATACCATTTATATGGAACCGGACACTTCAGGAAATATTACCTTACCGGCTTCATTTCAAGGTGGTTTAGCTTTCAGTTTTTTTACAACAGAACAAAAAGCTAAAAACCAATTCACTTTGAGTGCGCAATATAACAGGACTAACTGGAGCGACTATAAAGGATTTCAGGATGCTGGTAAATTAGGTGATAGTTGGAGAGTAACTGTTGGTGGCGAATTATTTACCAAAGCTAAATCTGCAAATACCAAAGTAAGTGAAGATAAAACGCAACGTGTATTTAATACCGCACCATGGACCATTCGATTTGCGGTATATAGCGGACAAAGCAATTTAATTATTGATGGTGTTCAGTTAAATGACCGAGGAATTTCAACTGGTTTTTCAGTGCCGTTGGGTGTTGGAAAAGAAGTGCAATCTACGTTAAGAAATTCACGACTCAACTTTTTTGTGAATGCAGGTCAAAGAGGAAGTAATACTACCATAACAGAAACATATTATAACTTCGGAGTTGGATTTACCATAGTTGATATGGGCTGGTTCCAGGATTATAAATTAAATTAATGATTACTACCGGATTGTTTTTTGCAACATGATGTTTGGCTTAAAAACATATCAGCAAACGTATAGGTTGAACTATTTATTTAGCTCCGTTTTATTTTTTACATGCCTGGTATTTTTAAACAGTTGTGTAAACGATATGGAAGAAGTTAATAAAACTTCCAAACTCGCCGAACCCGGAGTAGAACGCGGAAAAAATATTGAATTATTTTATAGTGAAGATGGTCAGGTAAAAGTAAAAGTTACTGCACCTGCTGTTACCCGAGTGCTGGCAGCTCCGCCATACACAGAATTTACCGAAGGATTAAAAGTTGATTTTTATAATGACAGTCTGCGCGTTACAAGTTGGCTTACCGCTAACTATGGCATTCGATATGAGTCGGATGGAAAAACGGTTTTAAAAAATGATGTGCAGGTATTAAATGAAAATAACGAACACCTGAGTACGGAAGAATTAATTTGGGATGAACGTAAACATATTATTTACACCGAAAAATTTGTAAAAATTACTACACCTGATCAGGTTATTTATGGTGAAGGAATGGAAGCAGACGAACAACTCACCACCTATAGAATTAAAAAACCACAAGGCACAATAAAAAGTGATATGGAATAATTACACTTTTTTAAACCAAGTGGAATATATCACATAATTATTAGCTATTCGGTCTATATTTTGTTTAAAGACTTCTTCGCTCAGCGGTTTTAATTTTTTTGCGGGAACACCGCCATAAATAAATCCACTTTCCAATACCGAATTTTCTAATACTACACTGCCGGCAGCAATTAACACATTGGAATGCACAACAGCATGGTCCATTACTATTGCACCCATACCCACCAATACATTATCGTGAATAGTACATCCATGCACAATTGCATTGTGGCCAATAGAAACATTATTGCCAATTGTAGTTGCAGCCTGTTGATAGGTACAATGAATTACTGCATTGTCCTGAATATTTACTTTATTGCCAATTATAATCGAATTAACATCTCCCCTTACCACTGCATTAAACCAAACACTGCATTGGTTGCCCATAATTACTTCACCTACAATTGTTGCGTTTTCGGCTACATAACAATCGTCGCCAAATTGAGGTGCTTTGTCGTTAACAGGAAGTATTAAAGGCATAGTAATTTATTTTCAGCAAATATAAATAAAACACAATAGGAAAGGTCAGTAGTTTTCTTTCAACTGATTTAAAATTTTTTCTACAACAGGTAGTGCAGCTTCGTAACCGGCATCGTAAATAGTTTTTGATTTATTGATATCAAAAATGGTGTACTCAGAAGTTGCCGGTTCAATTACAAAATCACACATATTAATGCGTTGTTCCATATTCATTTTTAATGTGAGATTTAATACACGAAATCCAACATCACGCATACCGGTTAGTTTGTCGGTATAATTTATCGGGTTAACATTAACGCCGACTAAAATATCACATTGGTCGCGCAAAGGTTCAACAGGAAGATTATTGAGCACACCACCATCAACATAAAAATGTTCACCTATTTTTTGTGGTTTAAACACTAATGGGATGGACTGTGAAGCAATTACATAATCAACCAGTTTGCCATTGCTGATTATTTCATAATCGCCCGTATTTAAATTGGTAACAGAAACATAAAATGGAAGATTTAATAATTCGAAACTATCGTGTTCAATGTTTTCCTGTAATATTTTTTTGAAATAAGACAGCTCCATCATTCCCTTATTTGGAAGTCCCATTTTAATAATACTGTATAAACTGCGATGTTCAATCAGTTTAAAAATTTCGCGGGGAGCAAAACCTGCTGCATATAAGGCACCTACCATGGCACCGGCACTACAACCCGATACAATTTCGGGGAATACACCGGCGCTTTCAAATGCCTGCAAAACACCAATATGAGCTATGCCACGGGCTCCTCCGCCTGAGAGGCAAATGCCAATTTTGTACTTTTTGTTATTGCTCATACGGTCAATCACCTCATTTCCAGCCGAAATCCGGCTTTAGCAAATGTACCATATTCAGCGGCAATTTGGTTTGGTAAAAGGTTTTTCGGCCGACAAAAAAATAAAAAGTGTTAAAAATTTGTTTATTCTTGGAAAAACAAAGAGCTTTGATACACAAAGTAAATAAATATGAACGAATTACCTTATTCTCCTGAAGAGCAACCAGCAAAGTCATGGTTAAGCACTTCCATTACCGTAAAAATGATCATTATTGCTGCATTGGCCTTGTTGATGCTGATTCCTGCAAATTTGGTTCAACCTATCATCTCCGAAAGGGAAAACACCGGGCGCAGCGTAGAAACCGAGGTGGAAAAAGCCTGGGCAGGAAACCAGCAAATAGCAGGACCGGTTTTAACGGTTCCTTATGTAAAGATTTCACCCAAAGGCGAAAAACAATATCACAATAAACATTTTCTCCCTCAACAACTTGATGTAACCGGAAAATTAAGTCCCGAAAAACTTGAACGCAGTATTTATGAAATTACTGTTTATGATGCCGCATTAAATGTAAATGGCAATTTTGATGTGGCTGCTATTCAATCAGCACTATTTGATGGTACTCCACTTTGGGAAAATGCCTATTTATCCATTGCAATCAACGACCTGAGTGGTGTACAAAATGCATTGAATTTTAAATTAGACAACGAACAATTACCAATAAAATCAGGTTTAAAAAGTAAAATTTTAGGTGAAAGTGGTGTTACATTACCAATTGATTTAACCACACATTTTTTTACTAATTGGCAATTTAATTTCGATTTGCAGGTGAAGGGCACAAGTGAAATTGCATTTTTACCAATTGGCAATAGCACATCTGTAAATTTATCTTCACCATGGAATGCACCGGGATTTAATGGCGCATTTTCACCGGATAATAAATCCATACAAAATGATGGATTTACTGCACAATGGGACATATTAGAATTAAACAGAAATTACCCGCAAATGTGGGATGATGATGCGTATACATCGCAATTGCAGGAATCTGCCTTTGGTGTTGATTTGGTAAATACTACCAACGATTATCAAAAAGCAATGCGCTCAGTTAAATATGCCATTTTAACAATTGGCCTGACGTTTTTAGTATTTTTTCTGGTAGAAATAATTAATGGTAACCGTATACATCCGTTTCAATATATTTTAGTTGGATTGGCATTGAGTTTATTTTATGTGTTACTCATTTCCATATCAGAGCATATCGATTTTAATATTGCTTATTTAATTGCTGCGGCAGTAATTGTGACAATGATTACACTTTACTCACTTGCGGTATTTTCACAAAAAAAATTATCGGTGTTATTGTTTTTTATTTTATCAGGATTATACGGATTTTTATTTGTCATTCTGCAAGCCAACGATTACGCATTATTGCTAGGAAGTATTGGATTGGTAATTATGTTAGCCCTAACGATGTATTTAACCAGAAAAATAAATTGGTATCAGGTTAAAGCACATGTTGCCTAATTTGAAAAAATTAATGCATAAAAAAAGGTTACCACATTGGTAACCTTTTTTTATAAATTAACTTGTAATGTTTTTACAGATATTTAAAATAAATAAATTTTGGTCGGTATATTCTGGCATCTTCAAATAAATCGAAAAAGTTCATACTGTTCTCATTGTAGGATAATAACATATACCCATCGGCAGTAGTAAATTGCGGATGAACAAATGCATTATAAGTCCATAAATCGCCGCCGGTTTCAGGTGTTACATAAACAGTTTGTCGTTTCTTCCATGGGCCGGTTGGTGCAAGGGCTTCCCAGGTGTAAATATTCGGACTAAATAAATCTTCCTGCGTAACCAGTCGATATTTTCCGCCCGAATAAAAAACGGCAAATTGAGCTGAAGCTTCTACAGGTAAACCACTTTGTTTTTCCAGTCTGCCGACATTTGTTGCCGGTTCGGTACTTACCCAGCTTGCGCCATTCCAAAATTCCGGAGCTGCGGTAATGTCGTCAGCCGGATATCTGCTCACATGTGCATATTTGGTTAAAAATGCCTGCTCAGCACCATAAACATAAATGTAATCTCCATCTTCCATTAAAGAAGCGCCCCATAAAATATCGTTATTGGTATATACGGTATTTCTCGAAGTTTCAGTTATGGTGGGTAAACTAAAAGTCACCAAGTCGGTGCGCAGGTAAGCAAAATCGAAGGCATCAGGTCCGGTGCGAATGAAGTACATAAAAAACACATATAAATTTTCGCCAATAACTGTTGCATCACCTGGCCAATACCATTCATCAGCCGGGTCATCAGTGTCTACCAAAGCTTGCGGCGCATCGATGGTATTGCCGCAAAGTGTTGTCATTGCACCACCGGTTTGCACCATAAAACAATTGCGAATTAATCCGCTGCTTGGGCGCGAATAATCGGCATAAACAGTATCTAAAAACGAATCACCAAACATCCAAACGGTTCTGCCATCGGGCAAAGCAATTGAATAAGTAGCATCACCACCTGTCCAGCCATTGCCAAAACGATTAAACAAATTGGTAAATTTATTGGCAGATTTAGTGCTAACTCCGGCTAATGCATAATGCACTTCGTCTGATTCGTTGTCAATGGTAAGAGGTGCTTCCTTTTGACAAGCAGAAAAAAATAACAGGAGTGTTAACGAGAGCCCGGGAATTAAGTTTATTTTTTTGAACATAGTGGTGTTTTATTCAGTTTATAGCTAAAAAATAAAATTACCGGACATTAAAATTTTGCCATGTAATTTTGCATAAATAGCTAAAGTTATGAAATCTGTTAGAATTTGGTTGTGGATTGGCGTTTTTATGGTTCTGGTTCAGGTAATGTTGGGTGGAATAACCCGCTTAACGGAATCAGGATTATCTATTACCGAATGGGATGTTGTAATGGGCAGTTTTCCGCCAACTTCATCTGAAGGATGGCAACAAGAATTTGAAAATTATCAAAAAAGTGCACAGTTCGAAAAAATAAATAACAATTTTACTGTTGAACAATTCAAAAGTATTTATTGGTGGGAATTTATTCATCGTTTATGGGCCAGGTTAATTGGCTTTGTATTTTTATTTCCTTTCATTTATTTTTTAATTAAGAAAAAATTTAATGGTAGCTGGATAAAAAAATTATTATTTGTTTTTTTATTAGGCGGATTACAAGGTTTTGTCGGTTGGGTGATGGTGGCAAGTGGTCTTGATGGCGACCCATGGGTTGATCCGAGTAAATTAACTATCCATTTATTATTGGCCTTATTGGTTTATATGTATTTAATATGGCTGGTTTTATCGTACCGACATAAACCGGTTATTACCGATCATCCTAATGCACATCGTTCGATAAAATGGGTGTTGGCTTTGGTATTTATTCAAATCGGTTTAGGTGGATTAATGGCAGGTACCGATGCCGGATTATTATATAATACCTATCCATTAATGAATGGTAGAATTATGCCTGAAGGTGCTTTTCAACAAATATTCAGCGCAGAAAAATTAGTTGCTTTATCGCCGGAAATAAATTTTATTCACCGCACATTTGCATTGGTTGTCACCTTGATGATTATTTATTTTTGGTTGCAAAATCGAAAATTCAGTTCGCCGATCATTCATAAACTCAACAACTACCTGGTAATAGGAGTGCTTATCCAATTTTTGCTTGGTGTGCTCACTTTATTAGGGGCTAAGTCAAGTATTCCGGTATTTTTAGGTGTTGCTCATCAGATTACGGCTTGTTTGCTGCTGGGTGTGGTGGTTGCCATTATGTTTTATGCCAAACCACGAAGCGGTTACGCGCAACCGTAAGGCTTCAAACCTCATATCCAGCTCAGGATGCGGCTATAAAAATTTGAACCGCTATCTTTGTCCAAAACAATCAACTGTGAAAGGAATTATTCTTGCAGGAGGATCAGGAACACGTCTGCATCCCATTACTTTGGCCATTAGCAAACAATTAATGCCAATTTATGATAAGCCAATGATTTACTACCCCTTGTCAACCTTGATGATGGCGGGGATAAAGGATATCTTAATTATTTCTACACCTTACGACCTGCCTGGGTTTCAGCGACTTTTAGGCGATGGTTCGCGTATTGGTTGTAATTTTTCATATAAAGAACAACCTTCGCCTGATGGTTTAGCACAGGCATTTACGCTAGGTGCTGATTTTATTGGTAACGATAAGGCAGCTTTGGTGCTTGGGGACAATATTTTTCATGGAGTTGGTATGGGCGAACTGCTCACAGCCAATAACAATCCTGATGGGGGCATTATTTACGCTTATCACGTAAGTGACCCTGAAAGATATGGTGTTGTCGATTTTGATGAAAGTGGCCGCGTATTATCTATAGAAGAAAAACCGCAACACCCAAAATCTAATTATGCCGTTCCGGGATTATATTTTTATGATAATGAAGTTGTAGAAATTGCTAAAAATTTACAACCTAGTCCACGTGGTGAGTATGAAATTACCGATGTAAATAAAGAATATTTAAAACGCGGAAAATTAAAAGTAAGCGTATTACCTCGCGGAACAGCCTGGTTTGATACAGGAACTTTTGATTCATTAATGGCAGCAAGTACTTTCATTCAGTTGATAGAACAACGTCAGGGATTAAATATTGGTTGTATTGAAGAAATTGCATTTAGAAAAAAATTCATCAATGCCGAAGAATTAGAAAAAATTGCCCAACCATTAATGAAAAGTGGTTATGGTCAGTATTTAATGCGTTTAATTAAATAACAATTGTTTGGCATTTTATTAGTATTTAATAGTTCATCTTAATTTTTTATTTTGGAATCAACAAAAACGATTTTAATAACAGGCGGTTGTGGTTATATAGGTTCACATACTGCTTTGGATTTATTAAGTAAAGGTTATAATGTTGTTTCCATTGATAATTTATCGCGTTCAAAACAATTTGTCCCTGAGCGTATAAAAACCATTTCCGGCAAAGATTTTATTAATTATCGTATTGACTTGCGCGACCTTCCAAAATTGCGCACTGTTTTACATAATCATACTGATATTGTTGGTATTATACATTTCGCTGCATTTAAATCGGTAGGAGAGTCGGTGCAGAAGCCATTAATTTATTTTGATAATAATATCAATTCAACTATTAATATTTTGCGTATAGCAGAAGAATATGCAATTCCCAATTTTGTATTTTCATCTTCGTGCAGTGTGTATGGTAACACAACTGAATTGCCGGTAAATGAAAATACACCATTGTCATCTCCAGAATCGCCTTATGGTTGGACAAAATTAATTGCTGAGCAAATGATTGCATCGCATGCAAAAACATCAAATATCAATTTTATTGCATTGCGTTATTTTAATCCGGTGGGTGCACACGAAAGTGGTAAAATTGGAGAAATTCCATTTGCAGAGCCGGAAAATCTGGTGCCAAATATTACACAAACTGCCATAGGTAAAAAAGGGCAATTTGTAATAAACGGAAGCGACTATCCAACACGCGATGGCAGTTGTATTCGCGATTATGTGCATGTTATGGATATAGCTGAAGCGCATACCCTTGCTTTAGAATTTCAAATGGAGGGAAAGCAACAAAATAAATTCGAAGTATTTAATTTGGGAAGTGGCAACGGTGTTTCGGTGTTAGAATTAATACATTCTTTTGAATCGGTTAGCGGCGCACCTTTAAATTATGTATTGGGTACTCGACGAGAAGGTGATGTAATTGCCATTTATGCGGACAATAAAAAAGCAGCTGAGCAATTAAATTGGTTTGCTAAACGCAATCTCGACCAAATGATGCAATCGGCATGGGCCTGGGAGCAACAATTGCAAAATGAAAATTTGTAATATACTTTTAGCATATGGTAAACGGATTATTATTATTTGATTTTGTTGAATTTTTCGGCCATACACCTGCAGAGGCCGGAATCATAGTGTTTAACCTAATACTTATTGAAAGTATGCTAAGTGTTGACAATGCACTGGTTATGGGTACAATGGTAATGGATTTGCCAAAAGAACAAAGAGGCAAAGCATTACGTTATGGTATTTTCGGAGCTTATTTTTTTAGAGGTTTGGCGTTGTTGCTCGCAGCCTGGTTAATGAAAGTTGTTTGGTTGAAAGCTGCCGGGGGATTATACTTACTTTATCTCACAATTGATTATTTCCGGTCCAAATCAACAAAGACAACTGCAGATGATACACTCAACAAACAAAATAATTGGTTTTACAAAAACACAGTTGGTAGAATAGGTAATTTTTGGAGTACGGTTATTTTAGTTAATATCATGGATTTGGCATTTTCTATCGATAACGTTTTTGCTGCTGTTGCCTATACAGATAATATTTATTTAGTTTGTCTTGGGGTATTTATAGGAATATTGGCAATTCGATTTGTTGCGCAGGGCGTTATTCGACTGCTTGAAAAATTTACGTTTTTAAATACCTCCGCATTTTTAATTATTGCACTTTTAGGTATTAAATTAATACTTTCATTTTTGTGTTATGAATTTGGCAGGGATACAGCGTTATGCCATTTTATGGAAAACGAAAAAACAGATTTGTATTTTTCCATCATTACAGTGGCCATTTTTATAATTCCTGTTTTAACCAGTTGGTTGTTTAATTTCCCGCACAGTAAGGCTCCTGATGAAGGGAACTAAACCATCAAATTATTGTTGTTTAGCTTTTCCGGTATTTTAAATTGCACATATGACAAAAACTCGACTTGAAGCTTTTAGCGATGGGGTAATTGCTATTATTATCACCATTATGGTTTTAGAATTAAAAATCCCTCATGAGGCTACTTGGGAAGCCCTTTTTGAACTTTGGCCCATTACATTAAGTTATATTTTATCCTTCATCAATATAGGTATTTATTGGGGTAATCACCATCACTTATTACACACTACTAAAAAACTAAATAGTGGTATTATTTGGGCCAATCTCAATTTGTTATTTTGGTTGTCGTTAATGCCATTTGCAACGGCATGGATGGGCGAAAATCATTTCGCAACAAATACAGTCGCAGTGTATAGTGCTATTTTACTAATGTGTGGTGTTGCTTATTATATTTTGCAACGTTGTATTATGGCAGGTTATACTGATTCGTCACCTATGATTGAAGCTTTGCAAAAACAAACAACAAAAGCAAACATTTCAACAATCAGTTATTTTAGTGCCATTCCATTGGCATTTGTACATCCTGCAATAAGCGGAGTATTAATTGTATTTGTAGCGGCCCTTTGGTTAATTCCGGATAAAAATATTGAAAGAGCTTTAGATAATTAATTTATCGTATTAACGTAATGTTCCCTTTTAATTGGATTTTTCTGCCGGTTGCTAATTCAACCAGTGCAGTATAGGCATAAACGCCTTGATTTAAATTGCTGCCTTTAAAAGTCCCATCCCATTGTGCAGCTGGTTGATTAGGAGCTGTGTTTTCGGTAATGAAAATTAATTCTCCCCAACGATCATAAATGGCAAATGTATGAATGAGTACTATGCCCGGACCAAGAATGGAAAACACATCATTTGCACCATCACCATTTGGAGTAAAAGTGTTGGGTATATAAATATTTTCGTTTGAAGTGATTACAAATACGGTAATTTCATCTGTTGCAATACAACCACTGGGATCAATTGAAACTAATGTATAAGTTGTGGTGTAATCAACATCACTATAAGTAGTAAAACAATTGGAACAGGTTAGTTGGTCAGCTGGCGACCATGTTACAGCACCACCCGCTGTAGCGTTTAATTCTGCAACACCGGTATCAAATATGGTGGTGTCGGCACCTGCATCTGCATAATTTTGCGTTACCGTTATTGGGTATTTTCCACCGGTAATACATCCATTGGCATCTTCTACCTCATATGAAATAAAAAACGGACCACCTATTCCTGCAACTGCTGGATCAAATGTAGTTCCGCTTACACCAATACCATAAAAAACACCTCCCGGAAGCGATACAATAAGCTCTATTGGAGGTGATTCTAAACAAACTACTTCTGGAATTTCATCAGTTACTGTTGTTGGTGTGAAATTATTTAATGTAAAAATAATTGTACTGTCACAACCTGAAATTGAAGTAAATGGTATTGTATAAGTATCTGGAGTATTTGTTATTGTGCCATTTGGAAGGATTACATTTTCACCTACGCATACAGTAGTATCTAAAATGATTGTATAATTCGGATAAACAATTAGGTTGGTAGTAATAATACTATCACAACCAGCTACGGTAGTAAAAGTGTTGACATAAGTTCCTGCGCTTGATACAAGTGTGCCATCAGGTAAAATATAATTTTCATCATCACATATACTTGCATTAATTGTAGTAGAGTAAGAAGAAGAAACAGTTAAATTTAATGTAATTGTACTATCACATCCGTCAGCAGTTAAAAAATTGAATATATAAATTCCGGTTGTTGTAGTTGTAGTGCCATCAGGAAGTGTATACACTAAGCCATCACAAATTGCATCATTTAACAATATATTGTAAACAGGCAATAGTGTTAAATTAACAAACACAACACTATCACTTCCATCTATTGCTGTTAGTGTAATTTCATATTCACCTGCTGCTGTTACTATGTTGCCATCCGGCAAAGTAAAACTTTCGCCGTCGCATATAGCAGTATCAATTGTTGTTGCACAGGGCTCAACAATAATGGTATCCGTTAATAAATAGGAACCCGGGTCGTAATGGCAATAATCTGAAATTGAAACGATATACATACCCGGTTCATCAACAAGTAAGGTATAACCAACATCACCGGTATTCCATTCCGGGTCGCCCCAAACTACCGGATAAAAAGAAACATCGAGTAAAATTTCATCATCACATAATAAAGTTGTGTCGGGCAAAAGATTATAATCCGCGCCGCCAACATAAATTGGATTTGGGTCAGTAACCGGGTCTTCCAAACAACAATTTCCGCCTTCGCTTACTAAAAAATCTCCCGCAGGAAAAACACCATAGTCTGTCCAATGGCCATAAAGAATTGAACCGGGACCAAATTCTGCTAAATAAAATTGCACAATTTGTGGTGATGAATTGCCGCCACCTGTTTCAGTTTCGCTGCAACCACTTCCGGAAACCATACAATTAACTAATGGTGGAAACCCTGGAATAATTTCATCACCTAAATAATTGGTGATGGCAATATTATCTGTAGTTGTTGAATAAATGGTAACAATTGCAGGGTCAACACCATCAATAGCTGCAGGTGCATTAAATCCGGCAAAAATGACTTCGGTAACATTGCCCACAAAGGCACCAAAAATATTTACATCAACAATTTCATAAGTAGTAATACCAATTTTAAGGTTGGGAATATCTACATCAACATTAATATTTAATGTGCCGCCGTCGTAATTAGAATACAACATAACGTTGCCGGTTGGGTCACAAATCGTTTGAGCATACGAATTTATACCCGCCATTAACAAAAACAATATCAGAATAGATGATAACTGTCTCATTTTGATGAAAACATAAAAATAATGTGTTTGTTTTAATTTATCTTTAATTTTTATGGAAAATGCTTTTGACGCAGTAGCCCAACAATATGACGACGAATTTTCCTTTTCCGCCGTTGGGAAAGCCCAACGCGCTAGTGTTTGGCGGCATTTAAACGCTATATTACCTTCAAAAAAGTTACGTGTTTTGGAAATGAATTGCGGAACAGGTGTGGACGCAAGCAAATTTATTAACCTAGGTCATTCTATTTTGCTGACCGATGGTTCCAAAGAAATGATTGCAACCGCTACCAAAAAACTTGAAAAGGAAGGGTTAACTAATTTTTCTACTTGTATTTGGAATTTGAAAGATACATTTCCTTTAGCAACAACCAACTTTGAATTGATTTTTTCCAATTTTGGTGGATGGAATTGTTTGTCTAAAGATGAACTATCGCAACTTGCCATTCAATGTGAAAAATTGTTATCCTCTCAAGGCAAAATAGTTGCAGTAGTTATGGGCAGAAAATGTTTATGGGAAAAATGGTATTTCCGTTTTAAAAATAAGCCTGATAAGCAAAACAGGCGACTACTTGCAACTCCATCAAAAGCAAGTCTGGACAAGTTTACAAAAGTTGATACCTGGTATTATTCACCTGAAGAAATTAAACAGGTGTTTTCAGGGTTTGCTGTAACAAAAATAAAACCCATTGGATTTTTTATTCCCCCCAGTTATCTCAATCCATTTTTTGGTAATAAATTATTTTTATTAAAAATATTAACGGTATTAGATAAATTATTTTCTTTTTCAAAGTTGAGTAATTACGCCGACCACTTTTTAATTGTTTTAGAAAAGAAAAACAATTAATCAATGAAAAGGGGTAAACATTAAAAAAAATTGGATTCGAGTTTTGTTTTTTAGCAAGTAACATGTAATCCGTTGTCTTAAAGGCTTTGTACTACAACAAAACGCACTCGAAAATTATATAGAAATGCACTTTTACAGTAGCTTGTGATTAAATTTGTGCTTATCAGGCATATGAAGGTATTATTAACCCACGGCTATTTTATTGCAGATGACCCTAAGGAGCAGGTTATCATGCGCCCGTATGTGCCTTTGGGGATTTTATATATATCCGGATTTCTGGAAAAACAGGGTGTTGAACATGAGGTTTTCGACAGCACTTTTCAAACACAGGAATCGCAATTGGCATTTATTGAAAAATATCAACCTGATTTCATTGGTATTTATGTCAATCTGATGACCAAAGTTAATGTGCTGAAAATAATAACAGCGGTTAAAAAATCACCTGAATTACAACACTGTAAAATTATTTTAGGCGGACCTGAAGTGAGAAACCATGTCGACAATTTTTTGAAACATGGAGCAGATGTAATCGTATTAGGGGAAGGAGAAATTACGTTTCATGAAGTAATTAATACGTTACATGAAAAGAAAGATTTATTGACGGTAAAAGGGGTATGTTATAAAAACAGTATGAATGAAATAATTCATACCGCTGAAAGAGAAAAAATAAAGGATTTAGATACACTTCCGTTCCCGAACCGCAAAAAAGTAAATTTACAATTATACCTGGACGCATGGAAAAAGCACCATGGAAAAAATGCCATATCCATTTCTACCATGCGGGGCTGCCCTTATACTTGTAAATGGTGTAGCAGAGCAGTGTATGGTTTAAGTTATCGCCGTCGCAGCGCTGCCAATGTAGTTGATGAAATGGAACAATTAAAATCAACGTATCAACCCGATACGCTTTGGTTTGTAGATGATGTTTTTACGGTGAGTCACAATTGGATGCAAGACTTTGCTAATGAAGTGCAATTAAGAAATTGTAAAATTCCTTACGAATGTATTACTAGAGCAGACAGGTTGAATGAAGAAGTTTTACAATTATTGCATCAAAGTGGATGCATCAGAGTTTGGATTGGAGCAGAAAGTGGTTCACAAAAAATAATTGACGCAATGGATAGACGTGTTGATGTTGAACAGGTGCGTAATATGATTCAATTGGCTAAAAAATATCATATCGAAACCGGCACATTTATTATGCTTGGATATCCGGGAGAAGATGAAAGTGATATTGAAGAAACAATATATCATTTAAAAGCAGCCAATCCTGATTATTTTACTATTACTGTTGCTTACCCAATAAAAGGAACAGCATTATATACACAAGTAGAACCCGATTTTATTAATCAACAAGACTGGGCTACTTCCAGTGATCGTGATATTAATTTCAAACGTACCTATTCGGAACAATATTATAAGTTTGCAGTAAGGCGTGTAGTAAACGAAGTGAATTATTTTAAACATAAACGTTTGCAGGATAAAGTAAAATCATCACTTGCAAAATCAGGTATGTGGATGTGCCGCACATTTTTATCATGAATGACAAAATACTCATATTAACACCGGGTTTTCCTGAAAATGAACAGGACAGCACTTGCGTGCCATATATTCAGCATTATGTTATAGCATTGGCTAAAAAAATCGGGAATGAAAATGTTGTGGTAGTAAGTCTGCAATATCCATTTACCCGAACACCATATATTGGAATGGAATACAAGTATTCCCTTCTGGGGGAAAAATAACAAATCGCCTTTTGCGTATTATTTAAATTTACGCAGAACCAGAAAGCGTATATCACAGTTATATAAAACGGCGCATTTTTGTGTGCATGCATTTTGGATGGGAGAGGCAGCATTTTTGGGCAGGTATATAACTAAAAAATATATATCCCGGTTTGTTGTAACATTTATGGGGCAGGATGTTAATCAGGGCAATCGCGTAATGCGCTTTATTGATTATTCAAAAACTTGTATTGTTACATTATGTCGGTTCCACGATGAAACTTTTTTTGCCAATTATGGCCAGCAGGCAGACGCAATAATTCCAATGCCAATTAAGGACCATAAGTATCAAATTACAAATGAACGAACAATTGATATTTTGTTTGTCGGTTCTTTTATTGCGGTGAAACAACCCTTACAATTTGTTGAAATTATTGCTAAGCTGAAAAATAATTACCCGACTATTAATGCAGTTATGGTTGGAGAAGGAAATTTATTGGAAGAAGTTAAAACGGAAATATCAAAATTACAATTGGATAACAACATCAGGTTATTAGGGCAAGTTTCGCAAGATGTTGTGTTTGATACAATGACAAAAGCGAAAATATTATTACATACTTCAAAATTTGAAGGACAATGTCTTGTGTATGCCGAAGCTTTATCGCAAGGTATGAATGTGGTGAGTTATCCTGTTGGTTGGTTCGATTCCTCTGAAAAACATATTACCGGAAAATCGGTAGAAGAACTTACAGAAAGGGTTCAACAATTATTATCGCAATCACTTAGATTCCAAGAGGAAAAAGTAATCAATACAGACCATATTGTAGAAGCATATTTGCAGTTATATAAGGGAGGAGAAAACAATGCTTAATAAAAATGGTGTCATATTATTTAACCCACGTGCTGCTAATTATAAGCCGAGAATACCGAATTCAATTTTATCGGTGGCTGCATCCATTGATAATTTGTTTCCTTATGTAATTGTAGATGGGAATTTAGAAAATGACCCGCTTCAAATAATTGAACAATATATTTTAACCGGAAATTTCAAATATTTTGCATTAACTGTTATGCCAGGGCCGCAGTTGAAACAGGCAATACCGTTTTCTAAAAAAGTAAAATCCGCATTTCCTCACATCACTATTATTTGGGGAGGATATTTTGCGAGTAATCAGCACAAAGTGGTAATGGAATCGGGCTGCGTAGATTATATTATTTATGGGCCCGGTGATAAGGCTTTTCCGCAATTGTTATCCTCAATAGAAAAAAACGCTCCCTTACATTTAATTCCGAATTTAATTTGGAAGGAGGACAATAATATCATCAAAAACCATAAAGATGAATTATATGAGCAGGACGAGCTGCCATCTTTGCCTTATGAAAAACTCAATAGCTTTTATCCAATTTCAAGGTATCTGGGTAAAACGTATTTAGGCACAAAAACCATCGCCTATCATAGTAGTATTGGTTGCCCGTTTACTTGTGCATTTTGTGGAATTGTCCCAATATACAATGCCAGATGGAAAGGGAAATCGGCATCGCTCATATATCAGGATATTCAATATCTGAAAAAAAATTATGGTGGTAATGCAATTGAATTTCATGACAATAATTTTTTCGTTTCGGAAAAACGTTGTGTGGAGTTTTCGAAATTGATAATGCATGATAACATGCAATGGTGGGGCGAAGGCCGCATTGATACACTCGATAAATATTCAGATGAAAGTTTACAATTAATGCACAAAGCGGGATGTAAAATGATATTTTTCGGCGCCGAAACCGGCAACGATAAAATATTAAAAATGATGGATAAAGGTGGTACGCAAACCGGAGAACAAATAAAACGGTTTGCTGCGCGATTACATCGTATTGGTATTGTTCCGGAATATTCGTTTGTGTTGGGGACACCCGGAGAAAGCGCAGAGGCAACTGATAAACAAATTGATGAGGATATTCAATTTATAAAAACGATAAAATCCATTAATCCGGATACTGAAATTATTATTTATGTTTATTCCCCAGTGCCAACAGAAGGTAGTGATTTATATTTAGCGGTACAACAGTCTGGTTTTCATTTCCCCAAAAAACTAGAAGATTGGATTTCACCCCAATGGGAAAATTTCGATTTGAGAAAAAATCCGTTGACACCTTGGTTGAGCCCGTCAATGATAGATAAAATAAAAAACTTTGAAACTGTATTGAATGGCTATTTCCCAACTGTCAGCGATATTAGATTAACACCGGGAAAAAGAAAAATAATTTCGGCTATCTCCGCTTTTAGGTATAAGGTGGGTTTTTATGCCTTACCTTATGAGATTAAATTTTTGCAAAAGTATTGGCTGCAATACCGTCAGCCGGAAACGGAGGGATTTTGATGCAAAATATCAGCAAAAAATTTACACAATGGTTTTTACAACCAATTATCAGTCGCCGAATTTCACGTGCATCTGAATATGTTTACCACGGAATTACTTTGCACATACCGGCGGGTGTGTTTCATCCAAAATATTTTTTTAGTACAAAGTATTTATTAAAGCAATTAACAGCATTGCCATTACAGGATCAAACATTTTTGGAATTAGGTGCTGGCAACGGGCTTATTAGTATATCTGCCGCAAAACATGGAGCTCAAGTAACCGCTTCAGATATTAGTGAACTGGTAGTAAAAACATTAAAACAAAATGCACTGGATAACAATGTATCCATTCAAATAATAAAAAGTGATTTATTTAATCAAATTCCTAAACAAACTTTTGATATAATTGCCATTAACCCGCCGTATTATCCAAAACAAGCACGTAACGATTTGGAAATGGCCTGGTATTGCGGTGTTAATTTCGAATATTTTCAAGCTTTATTTAGTCAGATTAAGGATTATATAGTTCCTTCCTCAATTGTGCTAATGGTATTATCTGATGGTTGCGATATAGCTAAGATTACATCTATAGCAAAAACAAACGGATTATCGTTTACGCTGTTTCACCAACAGAAAATATGGTGGGAAAATGAATTTATTTTTCGTATACAATAATAGAATATAACCACTGTTATTATTTGCCAAGCAAAAAATCGGTATCTTAGCATACTGTAATTTAATATGAAAGTATTACATCGGCCAACAACTGAAAAAATGCAATTATCTCCGGCAACTTCTGCTGTATTTAAAGTATTGGCCTATTATGATGTATTTAAATATCCCTTAACCTTACCAGAAATTGAAAAATATGCCACATTTCGTTTTCACCAACTAAGTGAAGTGGAGGAGGCGTTAGGCTTTTTAAAAGAACGACTTATCATTTTTCAATTTGGCGAATTTTATTCCTTGCGTAATGAATTTTGTTTAATTACCAGGCGCACTTCAGGCAATTTAGCGGCTTTTAATATTTATAAAAAAGCGCAAAAAAGAGCGGCTCTCATACATCAATTTCCATTTGTAAGAAGTGTCAATATTTCCGGCTCCCTTTCTAAAAATTATTATGATGAGAGTACAGATATCGACTTTTTTGTTATGACTAAACCTGGAAGACTTTGGTTGTGCAGATTGCTTTTAACGCTTTATAAAAAGGTATTTTTATTTAATTCGAGAAAATACTTTTGTATTAATTATTACGTAGACACTGACCATCTAGAAATTCCAGATAAAAATTTATTTTCAGCAACCGAAATTGTAACCTTGCGCAACATGAGTGGGGCTGCTTATTATAGGCAATTTATAACTGCGAATACATGGGTTAACAATTATTTCCCTAATCACGTCGAGAATTTTCCTTCTGCATTAGCAGCAAAAGATGGTATGGTAAAGAAAGCTGTGGAATTGTTCTTAGGCGGGAACTTTGGAAGTTTCTTAGATACACGTGCGCAAGGCCTGACACGCAAATTTATCCGCAAGAAATACAATCATATTAGTCCCGAACATGCCGAAGTTAATTTGCGTACGCATAAGTCGGTATCTAAACATCACCCGCAAGGATTTCAGTTTAAGGTGCTGAATGAATTTGATACAATTTGCAACGCAATGGAGGAAAAACATTCTGTAATTTTGCTGTAATGGCAAATGTGCTCATAAGCAATACCTATTTTTTGGCTTTAGATCCTAAGCAGCAAGATAATATGCAGCCCTATCCGCCATTGGGTGCCTTGTATGCTGCTGCCGTATTGGAACGTGACGGGCATCATGTGGAGTTTATTGACACTATCTTCGAACCTTCAGCAGAAAATGTCTTTCCAAGAATTCAACAATTTTCAGGCAACATATTTTTTGTTTGTGATGATGGTTTTAATTACCTCACAAAAATGTGTTTGGTAAATATGCGTAATGCCTGTTACGACATGATAGCTTATGCTAAACAAAATAATTACACAGTAATAGTTTCCAGTAGTGATGCTACAGACCACAGTTTGGATTATCTACAACAAGGTGCTGATTTTATCATAATTGGTGAGGTAGAAGTTACATTGCAACAATTAATCAATACCTTACAAACTGAATCCACTTATTTTGAATCTATAAATGGAATTGCGTATTTGCAAGAAAATAAATTGATTAAAACAATTTCAAGACCTGTATTAACCGATTTGGACAATCTCCCATTTCCAGCATGGAAATTTATACAAATGAAAGACTACCAAAGGGCTTGGTTGCAAAAAAGTGGTTATTTCTCCCTAAACATGACTACTACAAGAGGGTGTCCGTTTAAATGCAACTGGTGTGCTAAACCAATTTATGGTAACAGGTATAATAGTCGCTCACCTGAAAAGGTTGTCGAAGAAATTGATTTTTTAATAAGCAATTACCAGGTTGAACATATATGGTTTTGCGATGATATTTTTGGATTAAAACCGGGCTGGATAAAACGTTTTAGTGAACTTGTTGTAAGTAAAAATTTACAATTTAAATTTAAGATACAATGTCGTGCGGACCTATTGCTTGATGATGAAAACATTCAACATCTTGCCAATGCTGGTTGTGATGAAATTTGGATTGGTGCAGAAAGTGGTTCCCAAAAAATACTCGATGCTATGGACAAGGGAACAACGGTTAAACAGATTTACACAGCTACACGATTAATGCAAAAGCATGGAATTAAACCTTGTTTATTTTTACAATTTGGGTACCTTGATGAGTTACAAACGGATATTGACCTCACTATAAAAATGGTATTTGACTTGATGCCTTATGATATTGGTGTTTCAGTTTCTTACCCATTGCCGGGAACTCAATTTTATGAAAAAGTGAAGTCCCAATTACAAATCAAACAAAACTGGTCAGATAGTGATGAATTATTGTTAATGTATAAAAGCACTTATTCGCCAGCTTATTACAAACAATTACATCGTTACATTCATAAAAAATTCAGATTGGCGCAAGGAAAAAAATATTTTCGTTCACTATTGAACGGGAAAATGAAGCCGAACAAAACGTTCACTCGTAGAATTTTAACTATGCCAGTGTTTTTGGTTGCTACAATATGGCATAAACGTAAAATGGATTTGCTAAGTAAACAGCAATAAAAAACTCGTGATATATTTTTCAATATACAATCACGAGTTTATTAAAATTATTTTATTAACGTAAAAGTGTAACGTTACCTGATTTTGTCATGTATTGTCCTGTTTCAAACTCAGCCTGAACGATAAATACATAAACGCCATTATTAGCATCCACACCGTTAATTTTACCATCCCAGCCTTTGCTTATATCGCCTGGCATTACGTTTTCTACAAAAAATACTAATTCGCCCCAACGATCGAAAACTTGCATAGAAGTAATGTTTACAATATTCCATCCAAACGCAAAAAACATATCATTTACATTGTCACCATTTGGTGTAAAAGTATTTGGGACATAAATTTCATTTAATGGATCCGGTAAAATTGTAACCAATACATTATCAGTTCCAATACAACCATTTTCATCAATGGAGGTCATGATGTAATTAGTTGTGAATGGCGGAATTACATTTGTTTCCGGACAGGTAATACACTCAATTCCGTCTGCAGGAGACCAAGTATAATCACCACCTGATTCGCTATATAAAACAGCATCTTCGCCGTAATAAATACTAGTATCTCCCCAGGCAGTTGCATAATTATCATCAACAGAAGTTGCTGCAGTTATACTATTATAACAACCATTTGCATCTGTATATTCATAAGTAAGTGTATATGGTCCGCCAACACCTGCGGTAGCTGTAACAAAATTATCACCCAATATTCCGGGGCCGCTGTAAGTTCCGCCTGTAGGGCTTGCTTCCATTAATACAGAACTTTCTTCCAAACAAATAATATCATCTATTACCCAAGTTAAAACGGGAAGTGGATGTACTGTTAAATTAACTGTGATGTTCGAATCACAACCTTCGCCAGTAGTTAAAAAATAATTGAATGTACCGCTAGCGCCTGTTGTGGTTCCATCAGGTAACGTGTAAGTTTCACCAATACAAATTTCAGGATTGTAAATCAAATCGTAGGTTGGATTAACCACTAAGTTTGTTGTTATAATAGAGTCGCAATCTTTAATAGTTAAGAAATTATTTACGTATACACCAGGTGTATTTACAACAGTACCATCAGGTAATGTATATGTTTCATCATCACAAATAATTGGATTAAATATTATGTCGTAAACAGGATGAACAAATACAGTGGTATTGATTGTTGAATCACATCCGTCAGCAGTAACTAATGTAACAGGATATAAGCCTGTAACACCAACAGCTGTTCCATCAGGCAAAGTAAAAGTTTCACCATCACAAAGGTGAACAGTATGATTAGTAGTAGGAACAGGATTAACGGTTAATGTTACGGTGTAAATGGAATCGCAACCGGCAGCTGTAGTAAATGCGTTAATATAAGTTCCGGCATCTGTAACTGCAGTTCCATCTGGCAGCGTATAACTAGAGCCATCACAAATGTTTGGTGTTAAAGTATAATTATAAACTGGATTTACAATAAGGTTGGTAGTTATTACCGAATCACAACCTTTTGTTGTGTTTAAATCAGCAACATATGTTCCACCGGTGAATACAATTACGCCATCAGGTAAGGTATATGAATCACCGAGGCAAATTTCGGCATCAATTATAATATCATATGTGGGATGAATGGTTATTGAAGCCGTAGCAGAAGCGCCAGGGCAAACTACACCGGCAGCAACCGTGTTTGTAACAGTATATAGTCCAGGTGAAGATGCATCTAAATCAACAACACCTGTCGCAGGGTTAATTACAAGACCAGCCGGGGCTGATGTAAATGTACCTAACATTCCGCCGGCAACAAGCACAGGAGATGGGTCTGCTTCATTATTGCAATATGGAGAACCAGGGAATAAAAATCCAGCAACACCGGGTTCTTCAATTGTAATATTCATTGTATAAACAAACGTATCTAAGTCGCAAAAACCTGTAATTAATGTATTGGTTAAAATATAATCTCCGGGTTCGCTATTACTCAAATCTAATTCACCGGTTCCAGGGTTAAAATCTAAACCGACCGGAGCGCAGGTAAATGTTCCAGTTTCTGCGCCAGCAGCTAACACAGGGTCTGGGTCAGGTTCTGTAGTGCAAAAAATTGCATCTTCACCAAAGTCATATCCCGGGAAAGTAAAATCTGCGAGATAAGTTGTGGTTAAACTTTCAGCTTTTAAGAATACACCGGAGTCCCAAGAAAAATCTTCCTCATCGGCAAGCGCTATTTTTAAGTGGTACCAATTACAAGGAGAAACTGATGCTTCAGCAGTTAACACAACTGTAAAACCATCATATTCGATATAATACGGGTCAGCTCCAAAAACGCCACCGCCGCCGGTTCCGTTGGCAATATAATATTCCGGGTGGTCAACATTATTTACATTGGCAATGGTAACGGGTTCGATTGTGCCGGGTATTAATGCAATATTTGTTGGTGTAGCATATCCGGGACCGCTTATCCAAAATGCAAAGCAGTCGTTAATTGAGCTGTTGGCATATTCAGGATATTCTTCTGAACCAAATACATATTCAAATTTTAAACTATCGCCAGGCGAATACACATCGAATTCTAATACACATGCATCATGAGTAACGGTAATTCCCGGTAATGCATTCAGGTCTGGGTCGCCGGCCCATGCATTACTTGTGCCGGTACTACCTAAATTATTGGGACCGGCAATATTAGAAACTCGGCCGGATGTTAAAATAATTCCACTGTCAATACCCACATTACAATCTACACAATCAAATTGTCCGAAAGCCAAATTATGGCAGTCGATAGTTGCATTATCTACTTCTACACCATTGCCGGCAAGGGTTTCCACTATTTCAGTTGCAGTATATCCGGTAGTCCAGGTAATTTGCGCAATGGCTTTGTTGGAAATTCCAACTACCAATAGAGTTAATATGAGATTAAAATAACGGCGCATACCAATTGTGTGCTTGATTTTGGTTGATGATTACGCTAAAAGAGGTATAAATTTACAAACAATATAACCAAATCCAAATCGGATAACATGAACAAATACAAACACTTAAGCGGTTTGCACACTTTTTTTAGCATTTGTGCCATTGTGCTTACCTTTGAAGCCTGTTCACCAAAACAAGTTATTATGAAAAATGTAGTGTTTACCCCTTCGGCTCCGGCTCCTATTGGGCCTTATTCGCAAGCTATTGAAGCAGGAGGATTTGTATTCGTTTCGGGACAAATTGCCATCGACCCGGTTACGGGAAATCTTTATTCAGGTGATGATATTCAAGCTGAAACCCGCGTGGTTATGGAGAATTTGAAGGCTATTATCACTCAGGCTGGTTGCAGTATGAAGGATGTAGTGAAATGCACCATATTTTTGACCGACATGAATAATTTTGCTCAGGTGAACACCGTATACGGGGAGTATTTCCCTGAATATGCACCTGCTCGTGAAACGGTTGCCGTAGTGGGACTACCCAAAAATGTAAGGGTGGAAATTAGTGCAGTTGTAGTTAAGCGTTAATCTCGGATTTCCTTACTTAGTGGCATTTTCTGAAGCTTGGACCTTCGGTTTAGCATTAATAATGTAAATGCCGGCCAGAATAAACAGCATACCTATCAGGTGGTAGAAAAAGAGTTTTTCTCCATCAATAAATCCAATTAAAATAGCGACTATCGGAATGAGGTAAGTCACCAGACTACCAAATATGGCATCGGTACGCTGAATTAGGGTATAATATCCTATGGATGCTATTACGGTTCCAAAAAAACTTAACGCCAAAATACTGCTCAAACTAATCGTAAAATATTCATCGTGGCTATGTTGTAAAAAGTCGGTTGTAAATAAATAAATAATTGCCGGTATACCAATAAATGAAAATCCTACGGCACCTAATGTTAATGGATGTGCAGTTTGTAAATACCTTTTCACTAAATTAGCTGAAGTGGCATAACTCATGGTAGCAACAAAAAGTGGTAAGGCATATAATAAATTACTTTCACCGCCGGGGGCTTTATCAAAATACACCAAAATAATGGCACCCGTTAATGCTACAATTAATCCGTATAATTTATTTTTTTCGAACTTCATGGTGAAAAAAAGTACACCTAAAACGAAAGTAAATACCGGAGTCAAAGAATTTAATACACCCGCAATGCCTGATTCTATATGGATTTGAGAAAATGTGAAACAAAAAGCAGGTAAGCCACTGCCAAAAAAACCTACCATACAATAATATTTAATTTCCGATTTTTTTATTTGTTTGAAATAGAAAATTAAAATAGGTAAAGTGGCAATAAAAGAAAATGAAATTCGGATGGCAGCAACCTCATCCCAACTGAAGGTTTTTAATCCGTATTTCATAAAAATAAATGAAAAACCCCAGATTAAACTCAATATAATTAATAGTAACCAGTTGGCTGTTGAATACTTCTGCATAAAATAAAAAAAATACTATACAGGCTTATTTAATTCTGTCCAAATCATATCTTTTAATTTGTCCAGATTTTTTTGCGTATGCGACGAAATAAAAATAGTTTGGATATTTTTGGGCAATTCTTTTTTCAGCATTTTTTCTAATTCATCATCAATTAAATCAGATTTAGTAATAGCCAAAATGCGTTGTTTGCTCAGTAATTCTTTGTTAAATGTTTTGAGTTCATTCAACAAAATTTTAAAGGTTGTTTTAATATCCTTGTCCTCACAGCTCACCATAAAAAGTAAGAGCGAATTGCGTTCAATATGTTTCAAAAAGCGTATCCCCAAACCTTTGCCATCGCTGGCACCTTCAATAATTCCAGGAATATCGGCCATAATAAACGATTTATGTCCGCGATAGGCCACAATACCCAGGTTAGGAACCAATGTAGTAAAAGGATAATCGGCAATTTCAGGTTTTGCTGCAGATAAAACAGAAAGTAAAGTCGATTTACCGGCATTTGGAAAACCTACCAAACCCACATCTGCAAGCACTTTTAACTCGAGTAGTTTCCATGCTTCTTGTCCGGGTTCACCTGGTTGCGCATGTCGGGGAGTCTGATTAGTTGGCGATTTAAAATGGTTATTCCCAAGACCGCCTCTTCCGCCCGGCACCCAAATTACTTCTTGTCCGTCCTCAACAATTTCAAATTCAACCTCATCGGTCTCGAAATCTTTGGCAACAGTTCCTAATGGCACTTCTAAAATTACATCTTCACCTTCCGAACCGGTTCTGAGCCTTTCGGTTCCGCCCTGTCCGTTTTCTGCAATAACGTGTTTGCGGTATTTCAGATGGAGTAAGGTCCAAAGCTGAGCATTACCTCTTAATATAACATGTCCGCCACGACCGCCATCACCGCCGTCGGGCCCACCTTTCATAGTATTTTTGTCCCTATGGAAATGCACACTTCCTGCACCACCCTTACCGCTTTTGCAGTGGATTTTTACGTAATCAACAAAATTCTGCTTCTCCATTGTATACCTGATATTATAAACCTGCCAACGGGTAGATGTCAGTTATCGCTATGATTTGACGAAACGCTGTTAACTGCTTGCATCAGCGCGTCAAATATTGTATCGATAGTGCCTACACCTTCAATTTCAATCAGCAAATCCTGATTTTTATAGTAGCCCGCAACCGGTTCTGTTTTGGTGCGATATTCCTGCACGCGTTTTCTGATAGTTTCCACATCGTTATCATCGCTTCTTCCACTTGTTAAACCGCGTTTCAGAATACGCTGTGTTAGTTCTTCTTCATCAACTACCAGGCTCAACACACAACTTACCGATGTGCCTTTTTCTAATAACATATTGTCTAAAGCCTGCGCCTGGGCTGAAGTTCTTGGGAAACCATCAAAAATAATTCCTTGTTTTCCCTTACTTTTTGCTTCTTCAACTGCACCACCCAACATACCAATTACCACTTCATCGGGCACCAATTTGCCTTCATCCATAAATTGTTTTGCTGCTAAGCCCAGCTGTGTGCCGCCGGCAATTTCTGCCCTCAGCAAATCACCGGTAGATATATGCAATAGATTAAAATGTGCTTTGAGTTTTTCAGCCTGAGTGCCCTTGCCGCTTCCCGGAGGGCCAAAAAGTATTAAATTGATCATGAAAAAAATAAATTGAAGCTGCAAAGATAGCGGGTTATGGCGGATTTATCGCACAAAACGCCCATTATCTACGTTTTAGGTAAAAATCAAATACGCAATAAATGCATCAAAGTTATTTTTAAGCTGAGTTCTATAATATCGGTTACCTTTGCTTTATGAACGTACTCGAGGAGATAAAAGAAACACTCACCAAAAACAAACCTTACCTATCATCAAAATACAGCTTAAGCAGTATAGGATTGTTTGGGGCTGTTGTTAAAGATGATTTTATTCCCGGTAGTGAGATTGACATTATTGTTGATTTTAAAAAACCAATAGGTATAGAAATAATAGACCTTACAGATGAACTGGAAAAATTGTTGAAACACAAGGTGGATCTGGTAGCAAAAAATGGTATTGAAAAAGGCTATTATAAAGTTTTCAGGAAGGAAATTTTATATATCTAAGCCTGAATTTTTGAGCTTTTAACCATTAAATAAAGCAGCAAATTACTTTTTACCGTAACTTTAGCATTCATTATGCAAGTATTTAAATTATTAGTCGGCATTGTATTAGTATTTTTCACTGTTATGTTTATGCGCTGTGAAAAGGTTACTGAAATATCGGAGCTGATAAAAAATACCCAAAAAATTCAGGTAGTATTTTACAACGATACGCTACCGGACACCTTTGTTGATATTACTGATAAAAAGGATATCAAAAAATTTAGCAATTATATTAGCAAAGATGATACACCGGTTTATAAATGTGGTTATGATGGTCAGTTAATATTTTTTATGGATGATGAAGAAGGTGCACAACCAAAAAATTCAGTAGCCATGGAATTTAATCTGAACCCTGATTGTATCCATATTGCTTATCAATATGCCGGTGCATTGCAGACAAAAAAGCTAAGTGATGTAGGGGTTGATTTTTTACTTTCATTACAAAATAAATAATACTTCGTATGCCGGTTTACGACTCAAGAGAAAAAAGTTTTCCGGTTTTGTCCGCAATTATTCTCTCCAATTTGATGCCATTAATTGCCGTATTGTTTTATGATGTTTCCTTTTTTGCTTTGTTTTATTTGTATTGGTGGGAAACAGTTATTATTTCAGTTTTTCAATTTATCAAAATGGGCAAGGCGCAAAAGTTGTCCGAGCCTGATCCGAATTTTTCTATAAACGATAAAACGCTAACTTATGAGCAGGTAAACAGCAAACGCTATATGCGTACAAGTTATGTTGTAATACGGTTTTTAATGCTTGTATTTTATTTATTCTTTATCGTAATTTTTGTTGGGGTGCTTTCTACTATGAAGGAAAATCCAACCGCCTTTGTTCGTGCACTATTATTTACAGAGCCTTGGGTTAAAGTTAGTTTTGCAGGATTTTTTGTCACGCATTTGGTTGAATATATTTTCTGGCGTAGTAATAAAGAATATGAGCAAACCAGTTTGCGTGAATTAGGAACAGTATTCGACACACGCGTAATGGTTATTCATATTGTAATTGTTTTAGGCACTTTTGCGGCAATGTTTGCAGGTGATAAGTTAATACCCGGCACACAAAATGCAGGAAGTGTTGCTTATGTGTGTTTATTTGTTTTGATGAAAATTGCAATGGATGTTTATGCACATAATAAAAGCACTCGCCGTTTGGAGGTAATTGGTTCGCTCACCAATAGTTTAGTGACAAAAAAATCGCAACAAAAGTAAACGAACTACACTGGTGGTAAATCGGTTTTCGTAAATTGCCAACAACTCAATTTTCAATTTAATTGAAGTCTTTAATTAGATTAATTGGGAGTATTTATTCCGATGCTAATTGATACACGCCATTCCAATTTCTGCCTTCCTCATCGTAATCTAAACCATAGCCTACAACAAATACATCCGGGATTTCGAATCCTACATAATCGCCTTTAATGAGATTAGGGCGCAGAATTTGTTTTTGCAAAAGCGTTGCTACTGTTATGCTGGCGGGTTTTAATTTTTCGGCTTCTTTTGTAAGATGAAAAACTGTTTTACCCGTATCAATAATATCTTCCAAAAAAATTACGTGGCGGTCTTTGATTGGAATATCGAATCCTGTAAATGTTTCTATTTCACCTGAAATAGTTCCTGTATAAGATTTTATGCGTGTAAACCGAACAACACATTTTCCCTGAAATTGTCGGATTAGTTCTGAACTAAAAGCAAATGCCCCGGTGAGTACAATAATAAATACCGGATTCTTATCGTGGAAATCGGCCGTAATTTCTTTACCCATTTCAGCTATACGCTTCTGGATGGTATTCGCATCTAAATACAGCTTAAATGTTTTGTTTCTTATTTGCACAATAAATTATTTATAACCAACTATCAATTGTTGGCCAATTTTGATATTGGTATCGGTAATATTATTCCACGATTGTATTTGCGCAACGGTAACCTGATATTTTTTTGAAATAGCGTAAAGTGTTTCCTGAGCAGCTACAATATGATAAACAGGTAATGCCGCAGGTGCTTCTTTTTCTTCAGGTATATAAATATCTTTTTCTTTTTCAGCCTTAGGGTCTTTCACTTCGGGAGCAATAATTTCTTCTTCGTAATCGATAAATACATCGTTATTATCATCTTTAAATTCCTGTTCCTTCTCCTGTTTTGGAGTAGGTTGTTTTTCCTCAGGTGTTTGCTGTTGTTGTTTTACCTCAACAGGTTTTTTTGTCGGTGTTTTGCCAGCCAGTTTTAAATCCTTATGTCTTTTCGACCTTAAATTAATTGATTCACCAACTGCTGGTTCCTGACCAACATTTATTTTATTGTATTTATACAGTTGTGATAAACGCACACCTTCATCGCGCGAAATACTCCACATGTTTTCACCTTCTTTTACAATATGGTATTTGGTATCACCTTTTTTGCGTTTTGGTTGCAAATAAAATTTTGTTCCCGGTTTTAATTCACCACCGTTTTCAATATCGTTGTAATCTTTAAGCAGATGTATTTTAATATGGTGTTTTTTAGCGAGTGTTTCAGGTGAGTCACCGGCTTCAACAGTAACAGTTGGAATTCGGTTAAAATAATATACCTCTTCGTTATAACCTCCCCAGCTTACTTTTTTAGGTTGTTTATTTTCGTTTATATTGTCCTCTTTTACAATCGGGTCATTTTGTTTCTTATCTGTTTTTTTATCTTGCTTTTTAATATCGGCAAGAGTCATTTTATCCAATTCCTGCAAATTGTATTCTTCGATAAGATTAATCAATAAATCGGCGTACTTTGGATTCGTGGCATAACCAGCAGCTTTTAATCCTTTGGCCCAACCTTTGTAATCGGTAATATTTAACGTAAATAATTCGGCGTAACGAGTTTTGTTTACTAAAAATGTACTGTGGTCGCGATAGGATTCTTCAACATGATTGTATTTGCGAAAACATTCATCTTTAGCATCATCGTCATAATACACTTTGTCACCCTTCCAATCGGTGTGACATTTAATACCAAAATGGTTATTTGATTTTAGTGCGAGTTCGCTTTGGCCGGCGCCACTTTCTAAAATTCCCTGAGCCATAGTAATACTGGCAGGAATTTTATATTCAATCATTTCCCGTACGGCAATTTCTTTGTATAAATCGATATAATCCAGCACCTTTTGGTTAGGTTGCCCAGCCAAAACCGATGCGGATAATAAAAACAATACAATAGCAATGCCGGTATGTTTTAATCCGGATACAAACAATCCCTTCATGTCAATTTCAAAATTACCTTACCTAACGTCCTGTTTATCAGCGATATTATCCACAAATAATGTTATCTATCCATTTTTTCGGGCAATAGTTATGCCATCCCGAATTGCTACAATCACTTGCTCAACTCTGGGGTCCAAATGAATCTTTTCATTAAATGCATGAATTGCGGCGGTGTCTTTATCGTGTTTGTCATCAATTACGTGCCCACTCCAAAGCACATTATCCGCTAAAATCCAGCCTCCCGGCGCTACTTTGTCAATTATTAAATCGAAATAATTGGCATAATTTATCTTGTCGGCATCAATAAATACTAAATCGAATTGTTGGGTTAGGGTTGGAATAATAGTCATGGCATTGCCAATTCTGATATCTATTTTATCCTCCATATTTTCAGCGGCAACATACTTTTTCACCATTGGTGTAAGCTCTTCATTTATATCTATGGTAATTAATTGACCGTTTTCACGTAATCCCTTTGCTAAACAAATTGCGCTATAGCCCGTAAATGTGCCTATTTCGAGAATATGCGCCGGTTTAATCATGCTGGATATAAATTCAAGAAATTTACCCTGCACATGTCCGCTCAGCATTCTCGGCATCATGGCTTTTAAATGCGTTTCGCGGTTGAGTGCCGACAGATGTGTATCTTCGGCCGTGGTATATTTATCGATATATGCACTTAGTGCATCACTAATTAAATCATCCATAAAAAGGTTTTACTTTGAAATTACAAAACACACAAATTTGATAAATAATTTTACAAATCAACTAATTGCGACATATGAAGCTTTGTTTTACATTAATACTAGTGTTGTTAGGAATAACTGAATCGACCTTCGCACAATATAATATTACATATGCCGGAAAGGTAGATTATGCTGATACCATTCTATTAAGTGGTTGCTGGGGATATACTGCAGATGATGGTAAAGAATACGCATTAGTTGGCACAACTCATGGTACTTCAATTGTAGATGTAAGTAATCCTTTGCTGCCTGAAGAATTATTTTTCGTACCCGGACCTTTAAGCACGTGGCGCGAAGTAAAAACCTGGAATAAACATGCTTATGTTACTACCGAAGGTGGTGGAGGTTTGATGATTATCGATTTGCAAAATTTACCTGATGCAATTGATACTATTAGTTATCATGGCACTGTTGATCATCCATTTAAAACTGCCCATACATTGATTTTTGATGAATTTGGATTTGGTTATTTATTTGGTTTTAATATTCTAACCGGAGCCAACGAAGGAGCACATATTATTGATGTAAATGTTGACCCAAAACATCCTGAATTTGTCGCTGAATTTACTGATGTTTATGTACACGATGGTTTAGTTCGTGATAATAAACTATGGGCAGCAGCTATTTACGAAGGTGGAGTTTACGTATATGATGTAACTGATAAAAACGATTTTACTTTATTAGGTGTGCAACCTACTTCTGCTAGTGCAACACATAATTGCTGGTTGAGTGATGATGGTAATTATTTATTTACTACCGATGAAATCTGGACCGGATTTATTACTTCGTTTGATGTAACAGATGTTACCGATATAAAAACATTAGACCAAATTAAACATGGCGCTGCCGATTCCACTGTTGCGCATAACACGTATTATTTAAATGGTTATTTAGTAACTGCACATTATACCGAAGGCGTTACCATTCACGATGCACAACGCCCGGGAAATTTGATAGAAGTTGGACATTACGACACTTCACCATTTGGTCCGGAAGTATTGCTGGAAGGTGCTTGGGGCGTGTATCCGTATTTTCCTTCGGGAACTATTATTATATCAGACATTGGTGAAGGATTAATTGTTTTACAACCAACTTATACGGAAGCAGCATTTTTAGAAGGTACTGTAAAAGATGAAGTTTCGTTGGGTAATATTATACATGCACAAATTGAAATTTCTGGAACACCGATTGTTGATAGCACCGATATATTTGGCATTTTCGAAACCGGATACCATGAAGCGGGAACTTATGATATTATAGTTTCAAAATTGGGTTGTGTTACCAAAACAATTACTGATGTAGATTTAATTAATGGAGAAGTAACAAACTTAGATATTACATTAGATTGTGGTACATTGGCAATTGGTGAATCACCGGAAAATAAAATAACCTGTTATTATTTACCGGATAATGGAATTATTTATGTGAACAACCAAAATGATTTCTCCAATCATGTTAATGGAAGATTAATTAATAGTGAAGGAAAATTAATTCAGGAAATATCATTAGCTCAGTCTGCAACGCTACAACTTGATGTAAATGCGTTGCCCAAAGGCTTGTATTATTTCGAATTTTATACTGCAGAAAGCACTTTTACCAAAAAACTGATGCTTTATTAAAACATCAGGTACGTCAGTAGGGATAAAGTAGGTTAGTCAATTTCCCAAGAATAAGGTTTTTGGGCTGATTTGCCTGCGGTTGAACCTTTCATCTTCCAATCTTTTTCGCAATCTTTGTCCCCGAATGCGTAGCCTCTTATTTTGTTGTTTTGTGGTATCATCCTTCCTGGTAAAAGCTCAAATTTTACCGGCGTATGGCGATTCGCGAACGGCAACTACCGGATGGCAGTTTTTAAAAATCGCACCTGACGGACGTTCAGCGGCTATGAGTGAAAGTTTTTTAGCTGTTGTAGATGATGTGTCTTCGCTATATTGGAACCCGGCGGGGCTTACTCAGCTTGATACCAATAAATTCAATTTCGCTGTTGATTATACCGATTTTGCCGCAGGAACCAGTTTGAATTTTGCAGGAGTTACTTATCGCATAAATGACAACACATTGGTTGGCGTGAGCATGCAATATTTTGATGCCGGTGAAATGGATGTTACTACTGAATTTTTACCTTTTGGAACAGGACAAACATTTCGTGCCACCGATTTAGGTTTAGGTGTTTCACTTGCTAAAGAATTGACAGACCAATTTAGTTTTGGTGTTACCGCAAAATATGTGCGCGAAGATTTAGCTGCTGTGCATAATCAGAATGTAGTTTTTGATTTTGGATTTCAATATGATATCGGGATTCAAAATACACGATTTGCTGTAGCGATATCTAATTTCGGATTTAATACACAACCGGGTGGCGAAATAGTTGTACTTAATTTAAGTAACGACTCAACAGTTAACGAATTTACCGAAATCGCTGTCCCAACAGTTTTCAGACTTGGATTTGCCTGGGATGCGATTAAAAACGATAAACATATTTTAACCACCGCATTACAATTAAATCATCCAACCGATAATAATGAAACCTATAGTATAGGTGTTGAGTATGGATGGAAGCATATTTTTTATGCCCGCACTGGATATACCTTTGCAACAGATTCAGGTGCTTTTCCTGCATTTGGATTTGGCACATGGATTAATCGTAGATTTGGTCAAATTAAATTGGACTACGGATTTAATTATTTGACAAATCTAGGAATGATAAATAAAATTGGTATTGCTTATACTTTACCCAATTCATTTAAACAAAGTAACGAACGCCAATAAATGAAAAAAATATATCTCGGTATTACGACTGTTTTTGTTACGCTGATTTTATCGGGATGCGATTTTTTATTTGGTACAAGGGAAGATAGTACTGTTGATGAAATTTTTGAAGAAGGCGCTATTGACCCTGACATTATTCAAAATGAAGCTGGTTATGTTCCTATTCTTCCATTTTGGAATGAATTTGTAAATCCCACAGATATTTTTTGCGGCTATGATGAAATGATTTATGTTGTTGATGATGAAGGATTAAAAGTAATGGATCAAACCGGAACGGTTTACAACACCTTTTATATACAAGGGGCAACTGATGTAACGCAGGATCGCAGATTACATACCTATGTTTGCGGACGCGTTGATGTTGACGTAGATAATGATGGCACTACAGAAAATTTGGCTGCAGTTTATCACCTCACCGGTACATCATCAGGTGCTATTCAAATTGTTGATACATTGATTCATCCGTTTTGTGATGTAAGCAGAAATGTAACTTCATTCCGCGGCGCAGAGGATGAAGCAGTTGAATTTACCGGAGTAACAACGCTTGCAGATAATACTGTTTACGTCAGCAGAAAGGGACCTAATAATGATATTGCAGGAATTGCACGTACCGATAATGCAGTTTTATTTTATAATGCCGATGGCAATAATATTGGATATGCCAATGGGCTTTCACCAACTACAAGTAATTTACGTTCGGTTTGGGATATCACCGGCATAGCCACCTTTGCTGCTCCACCACAAAGTTTATCCGGAATTTCAGGTTCGCCTGAATTTATTGTAACACTCAATAATCCTGCGGCGCAATATAAATGTTTATGGATAGCACAATTTAGCGACCCCGAAAGTGGAATAACTTATGGTGAAAATGCAGCGCTTACCGTTTTTGATTATACCAAAGCCGATCAATTTTTATACGAACCGAATCGCTTTATTAATCCCGCAGATGTTTATATAGCTCCGGACTTTACCGGTTATATTTTTGTTGTAGATGAAGGCACGGATTCATTATATCAATTTACCAGAAAAGGATACGAAGGTGTAAATCCACCGGCAGGTTCATCTACAACCAAACAAATAATTGCATCATTTGGCGGCGAAGGAAGTGGTCCGTTTAATTTTATTAATCCAAGTGGTGTTGCCTACCTCCGCGAAATAGTTTATGTTGTTGATCGTGGTAATAATCGGATTTGCAGGTATAAATTAAGTACAGATTTGGAATAATTTTATTTCATTGCTGCAACCGTATTTTTAACACCTTCGGCAGGTGATGTTGCTTTTATTCCAAATCGTTTTTCAAATTTACTGCTGTCTAAAATATAATCCTGTTCATACTGATAATTCATTTCAGGAAATTCTTTCATAATTGGCATAAACAAGCCTAATAATTTCATCATCCAAACCGGTAATATCATCACAGCCGGTTTAGCATGCATTTCATTTGCAAACAATTCAATCCATTGTTTACCTGTCAGTTTTTCTGAAGTAGTTGGAACATGCCAGGTTTGATTGTAGGCATCTTCAGTATTTCCTAAAATGGCTGTAGCCTTTGCTGCATCAGGTGTATAAGTGAATGTGTGAATGAAATTTACACCGCCAAAATAGTTAGCTTTTTTACCCTTTTTAAAATTTTCAGCAACTGTTGTCACCAACATACTCTTATCATTTCCCGGGCCATAAAAATCTGCCGAACGTGCAATGATGGCTTTTATACGATTGTTTTTAACAGCATCCCAAATCATATCCACTAATTGCTTGCGCACAATTCCTTTTTTACTTGGAGGATCTAAAGGTGAATCTTCAGTCATATGTGGAACAGCACTTTTTGCATAACTATACACATTATCAAAAAATACTAATTTGCAATTGTGCCGTTCACATGAATCAATTACATGGCGCATTAAAGTTGGCCAGTTTTGTTGCCAAACTTTAAGGGAATATTCAAAGCCTACTACCACATAAACTACATCACTACCGGCAATTGCGGTATCAATTTGTTTCGGGTCACTTAAATCCGCAGGATGTAAAGTATCTGTTGCATTTACTTTTTTAGGATTGCGACTTACTAAACGAATATCTTTCGTGTAGGGCAATAATTCTTTTGCTAAATCTTTTCCTATTGTTCCGCCTGAGCCTAAAATGGTTTGCATGTTACTTTTTTTTAATTGACGTAAAGGTAAATCAAATATTGTATGAGGAGAAAATGGATAGCAAGTTACACACTTATTGTAAAAAATACAAAAAGTAGCTCCCAGGCATCAATCTATCTGTTGATTTTTGTCCACCCTAAGCGGTTTTAGAGAAGGCAGCTACACAAATCTCACATTTGCACAGGTATACATTTGCACATGTGCAGCTTATTACTATTTTTACAATACATTAACCAAAACATTGCTTTACACCCACATGCAATTAACCACTGAACCCGGCTCGTTTTCAGCAATGCCCTTTAAACTTAACGAGTCAATACCGCTATCTCATCTTAAAGTATGGGTATTAGCGCCCCATCTGGAAACCAATGATCCAAATTTGGATTATTACTATGACTTTACCCAAAGTATTGCTGAGTATACTAAGAACTTTGATGAAATTGGGGTCAACTGGATTTGGCAACCTGTTACCATGCAGTCATATGCAACGGTAATCGAACAAATTGTTACCGAACGCAATGCTGGAATTAACTTTCCAATTGTATTCAATATATGTGATGGCGATGAAGTGAACGGCACCCCGGGTGTTTCGGTTGTGAATTTATTGGAGGCAAAAGGACTTATATACACAGGTGCAGATGCTTACTTCTACAATATAACTACATCTAAAATAAC
This sequence comes from Bacteroidota bacterium, assembly GCA_016718035.1. Classification (GTDB taxonomy): domain Bacteria; phylum Bacteroidota; class Bacteroidia; order Chitinophagales; family BACL12; genus UBA7236. The sequence goes on from JADKEK010000004.1 coordinate 241,362, forward strand.
CATGAAAGAGGCATTCGATTTAGCGGGAGTGCCAACTGCAAAATGGGAAGCTATTACCAATCCCAATCAGGACATCACCGGAATTTTTGAACGTTTAGGTGCACCACTTATTGTTAAACCTGCTGTATCGGGTGGTTCAATGGGCGTTTGTATTAAAAATGTCGTGAACAATGAAGCAGAACTGAAGGCGCAAATCACCAAAATGTTTGATGGTTATAGAGGATGGCATTTGTCGAGTGGAGGAGTTGTGGTGGAAGAGTTTATTAATGGACCTGAATTTACGGCAATGATAGTTGGCTCATCTGACCAACAAAAAAACATGCAAGTGTATGAGCCGGTTGAACGCATTTTTCATGAGGCTTTACCCGACAATGAAAAGTTTTTATCCTTCGACCGTTTATGGGAAATTTATGAAGATGAAACACCAATGCCTGACAATGGTAATTTTTATCAATATGCCGCAGCACCTGCAAGCTTAATCAGAAAGATTAAAAAAATTAGCTGGGATGCTTATGTTTCCAATGGTGGCAAAGGTTATACCCGTGTAGATTTACGTATGGATAAATTTTCAGGTAAAATATCTGTTTTAGAAGTTAATGCACAATGTGGTTTAAGTGAAGATGAAAATTATACTTCCATAGGAGCAATTTTACGATATAGCAATAAATCGTTCACGCAAATGGTTATTGAAATAATTAATGATGCTACCTATCGCTGGATGAAAAAAAATCGGAAGCGAAAAGTTCCGGCATTAGTTAAAGCATATTAATTTATAAAATCTACACATTGCATATAAGTGCCGACAATATCGTAATACCTGAAAATGGAAAAGGTTTAAAAATTTGTGTCCTGCAACCCGATTACACTACATCGGATGTAGATTATCAATATTATGATCCGGCTCGTGATTTATCCTCATTACTTCCTGAAGCAGAATTTAAACATGTATTTTTAAATAAGCTGACTACTTATAAGCAGTTAAGGGAATTAAAAAAGGAATGTTTTGATATTTTCGTCAACTTGTGCGAAGGTTATCTCGATTGGTCTATTCCATCGGTAGACGTTATTTATTATATGGAACTTTTAGGTTTGCCATTTACCGGTCCTACATCCATCTTATACGACCCTACCAAAGATTTAATGAAATATGTGGCTTTCACTGCAGGCGTTAAAACACCTCCATTTGCGCTGATTTCCGGCAATGAAAATCTGGATGCTGCTATTGCACATTTGCAATATCCATTGTTTGTAAAACCCGCAAAAGCCGGCGACAGTTTAGGTGTTGACGACAGCTCATTGGTAAAAAATAAAACGGAGTTAGTAACAAAAGTAAATGCCATAATTGAAGAATACGGCCCATTATTAGTAGAAGAATATATTGATGGAAGAGAATTTACCGTAATGATTGCAGCAAATCCGTACGACCGTTCCAAACCATATTTATTTAAACCTATTGAATATATTTTTCCGCAAAATTTTAGTTTTAAAACATATGCGTTAAAAACTTCAGAATTACATCCTAATGCCAATATTCCTGTTGACGATTCGGTTATAGTAGAAAAACTACATACAGCTACCAGACAAATTTTTGAAGGATTTAATGGTGTTGGTTATGCGCGTTTAGATTTTAGGATGAATGCAAAAGGGGAAATATTTTTTCTTGAAATAAATTTCACCTGTTCTGTTTTTTATAAAGATGGTTATGAAGGTTCGGCAGATTATGTGTTGCGTGAGGACGGACTTGGACAAAAAGGTTTTTTACAACTGATTATTCGCGAAGGAATAGCGAGGTATCGGCGTACGCATAAGCCTTTCAGACTGCAAGGTAATTCAAAAGCAGGTTATGGTATTTTTGCTACAAGAGTAATTTATAAAGGCGAAGTAATTTTCCCGGGTGAAGAATCTGCTCAGCGCATCGTAACAAAACAATATGTGGAAAAACACTGGTCGGAAGAAGCGAGGGAAGTATTTAGAAGATACGCTTACCCAATAAGTAATGAAGTGTTTTTGTTGTGGGATAATGACCCTAACGGTTGGGCTCCGCAAAACCACAGTTGTGTCCCTAATACCGAATACGACGGATTAAATGTAAATGCGATATGTGATATCCAGATTGGTGACGAATTAACTTTAGACTACACAACATTTTTAGACGAAAATATGGAGCCGTTTGAATGCCGTTGCGGACATCCTACTTGTCGCGGTTTAATTAAAGGTACTCCCGGAAATTCAATTACCAATATTGCAATACGGAAACGCAATATATAATACATCAAAATAATTTTTACCGTTTATTTTTTTAAACAACCGTTTACTCAACCATGCGGTAATCCTATTACATTTTTATTACTTTTAAGGAGCAAACACGAATATGTTAAGAGCCTTATTAGTTGATGATGAATTGCCTGCTTGCAAAACTTTAAAATGGTTGATTGAAGAGAATATTCCTGAATTAGCTATAGCGGGTTTTGCCCATTCAGCTACTGAAGCGCGCCAATTCCTCAGTCAGGAAAAAATCGACCTGATATTTTTAGATATTTCAATGCCAGGAGAAACGGGGTTCGACTTACTTTCATCACTTACCGAAGGAAAATATGCAGTAATTTTTGTGACTGCACATGACGAATATGCCATAAAAGCTTTTAAAACCGAGGCGCTCGATTATTTGTTAAAACCGATTGACATAGATGAACTAAAATTTGCGGTAAACAAGGTATTTAAAAATAGTCAGGCCGTTAAATTAAGTAATTTTCAAAAAGAGTCGTTATCAAAAATCAATAATCATTTGAATAGCGACAGAATTACCATTCCGCATTTAGAGGGATTAAAAATTATTGAATTTGCCGAAATCGTTTATCTAGAAGCAGATAGTAATTATACTATATTCCATTTAATGAATGCACAAAAATTTGTTTCATCTAAAACCATGGGCGAATTTGAGCCATTATTGACTGCTCATTTCTTTAGAATCCACAAATCGTTTGTGATTAATCTTAATCATGTTGCTGAATATTCAAAAAAAAATGGCAATAATGTCATTATGAAAGAAGGCTCTATTTTACCAATTGCAAGGCGTCGATTTCAAGAATTTATGTATGTGCTGTCAAATGGTTAAAAAACTATTAATGATTGTCATAATGTCGCTTGTGACAATACCTGCAGCAAGCGGACAAACATTCTATTACAAGCAATATAATTATCTGAATGGATTGCCAACTATGGGTATTTACAATGTATTGTGTACTAATGATGGTTATGTTTGGATTGGCAGTGAAATTGGACTTATCCGTTTTGATGGTGAAAAATTTAAGGTATTTGATACAGAAGAAGGATTGCCGGACACCGAAGTGACATCCTTATTAGCAGATGCTCAAGACAGAGTATGGGGTTTTACATTCAATAGAAAGGTGTTTTATATTAAAGATAATGTGGTGTATAATGACAACAACAGTGAGTTGGTTGCAACACTTAATAATTCCCATCACTTATCTTATTTCAACAAGGGTTTAAATGATGAAATATTCTTTTTTTCATTTGATGAAATTATTTCTTTGAAAGGTGATAAAATTTCAGAATATAGTTTTGACCTTGCTGCTGGTTACCACCTTGGATACCCGATATTTAATTGGAATAATCAACTGTATCAAATTGCTGTAAAAGATAAAGTGAGATACATATTTAAAATTGATTCCGGCAAATTAAATCTCACAACCAATGCACCACCTATGCCACTTCGCAACTGGTCAATAACCTCAGAGGGGAATAATTTTATTATTGGAGAAGAAGGGATAGTTTCGGAAAAGGGAAAAGTGTTTGTGCCTGATAACTATATCGAATTAAAAGATAGATTTCATAGTATTTATGTTGGTAAGGATAATGCAATATGGTATCTTAATCAGGAGAAGGGTGTGCACTTTATTTCTGATGATATTCGATTTACATTGTTTGGCAATACAAAGGTGAATAGTATAGATTGCGACTTTGAAGGTAATTATTGGATTTCAACTATGGCTGACGGTTTATTTATGTTGCCACATGATTTTTTGAATAAACAAATTATAATTCCCACGCAAAATGAAATAGACTTGCCTATTAATGTTATTTATGTTGATGACCTATTGTGGGCCGGAAATACCTTTGAAACTACGTATGTACTTAATGGAGACCAGAATTTAAAATCCATTTCAACTGGAGAAACGGGTAAATATTCGCGTGTGATAGACTATGAGCCAATGGCCGATATAATTTTGATAGCCAGTGATAATAGTTTAACTGCAGTAAATAAAAATCCACCGTACAATCTTGTTACCACGTTTGAATCTGCCAGTATAAAATCATTATCATCAAATAGCGTAAATAGTTTTGCAATCGCCATGTCAAGCGGCGTTGAAGTGTTCACAAAAAAAAGCAACAATTGGCATTCAGAACAAATTATTATTGAACGCGCCTTTTGTGTGCAATATGATGAAAATGATGTACTTTGGTTTTCTACGGTTACCGGTATTCACACAATGATTCAAAATGTTGTAACCGATATCGTTATTCCGAATTTAAGTGGAAAACGTATTGTTGACTTTGAATTTTTAGAGCCTGAAAACATTGTTATCGTCTCAACCGATGGTTATGGTGTATATGCTTTTGATAAATCCTCCCACCTGATTGTATGGCACTTCGATAATAAAAATGGATTAACATCTGATATTTGTCGGCAAATGCAATTGATAAATGACACATTATGGATTAATACACCTAAAGGGTTAAATTGCATAAAGGTAAAAGCTGATGGTATCCAATTAGTGCGCACCATTACAGAAGCTGATGGATTGCCTAATAATGATGTAAAATCTTTTTATATTAAGCACAATGAACTTTATGTTGCAGGCCACTTTGGTGTTTTAAAATGGAGCAATTTCAACGACAAAAAAATATTAGTTCCACCAAAATTTATTCTAAATCAAATTAAAACGGACAAAGGTTTTTTTTCGATATCAGAGGCAATAACCACCACCTATAAACGAGGTTTTGTCAATTTAGACTATACCATTATCTCAAATGTTAGGCATACACCCAAACTTGAATATAATATTGGCAATGGTAATTGGCAGCAAACATTGTCTAATCAACTGGAATTAAGTGGTTTAGAAATAGGTAAACATAACTTGCAAGTAAGATATGCTGTAAACAACGACTATATTTATCCTATTGAACCGTTAACTATTGTTGTGCAAGCACCTTTTTATTTACAAAAATGGTTTATACCTGTATTAATTATCCTTATTTCAATTATTGTTTCATCATTAATTATTTATCGAGTTAATATTCTGAGGAGGAAGGCAATGGCAAAATTGAAACTTAATGAGGACCTAACTTTTGCTGAACAACAGAGTTTGCAATCAATGATGAACCCGCATTTTATTTTTAATGCGATAAATTCTGTACAACAATATATTATCGACAATGATAAAAAAGAGGCAAATCGTTACCTTACGCAATTTGCCAGGCTGATAAGATCCAATCTTGAGTCGTCGAAAAGTAAATATATTACGCTTGAAGATGAGTTGGAAAGACTGAGTTTATATCTCCAATTCGAAAAAGTACGATTCGGTGACAAACTCAATTATCATATTGATATTCCTACAGAATTGCCAATTGACAATATCAAAATTCCATCCATGATTATTCAGCCATTCGTTGAAAATGCAATATGGCATGGCATCATCCCTAAAAAGGCACTTGGTACCGTTCAAATTTTTATTGATGTAAAAGGGGATAACCTTATTATTGAAGTTGTCGATGATGGTGTTGGAATGAAAAAGACCTTGGAAAAAAGTAATCCTGTCAAAAAAAGTAGTTTAGGGATGGCAATTACACAGCGTCGTTTGGAGCTCTTAACTGCCCAAACCGAATTGTATCATGGTATTGAAATTGAAGACGCATGGCCTATAGAGCCGACATATAAAGGAACGAAAGTGCGAATTCATTTACCCTACCTGAAATATACCGTTTAATAATTAACATTACCATTCAATCAATCATCTTTACCATTCACTCAATGACAAATTAATTTTTGTTTTTATTTCCCAAATTTGAAACCAGTCATTGTTCTTTTTCAAATTACTGAGTATTGATTTTTTGAAGATGGTTTTTTGCTGAAATACAAGAGATAGTTGGTTGCTCTGTGAAGTAAATAGAGTACACTATTTCCCTTTGAAATAAAATACCATCGAAAATTCCCTAATTCCCATTTATCAATTGATAGTTTCGGAACAGCACTTGTTAGTTTAAACATTGCAGTTACATACTATTAGATATAATAACTAATCTATTTCCCCATTTTCGTCAATGATACCCTAAACTCAACTTTATGAAATCTATTTTTATCCCACGTTTGCTCCAATTTATTGTTGCTTCGTTTTTTTTGCTCTTATCCGTAAACACTAAGGCTCAGATTTCGGGCAATGATACGGTTTGTATTGGTGATATATTCACTTATACAACATCGTTATCCGGAACCATTACCTGGTCTGTTTCTCCATCAGGACCTGGTATTACAGCTTCAGGAAGTACTGCTGTTATAACATGGGCTTCGGCAGCAAATACCTATACTATTACGGCTAATAATGGCACATCCACTGAAACCTTTAATGTTGTTTCATTTGCGCTGCCAAATCCTGTAATTAGCTATCAGACCAATGCCTGTTCCGCAGTTCCACATGAACCTGGAGGTGGCCCAGCCGGAGATGCAAAATGTGATACATTTTGTATTGATGAAATTGTCACTTACAGTGTAATTGATGTCCCGGGTAATACTTATTCATGGACCATTTTTGGTGGAACAATTATCAGCGGTTTAGGAACAAATTCTGTAGAAGTGGAATGGGGAACCGGACCCAATTGTGGCTATTTGTGTTTAACTGAATACAATCCTGCCGGTTGCAATAAAAGCCAATGTGTTTTTGGTATTTCCGCTTATCCTTCAGGAACAATAAATATATCTGCTACACCAAACCCTGTTTGTTTAGGTTCACCTGTTACATTTTCAGTAACTGCAACAGGCGGGCCGTTCGTTTCTTTTGATTGGGATTTTGGTAATGGCAATTATACAACAACTTATGGTGCTACAAATGTTGTTAATGCCTATTATGTAGCAGGTACTTATACAGTTGTGCTAACAGCAAATACTGATTGCTGCACAATTACTGATACCTTAGAAATTGAAGTGGAAAGTTTACCGGGACCTGATATTTTTTGTATTACTCCGGTATGTTCTAGTGAAGAGGGCGTGCAATATTGTACTAGTGCAACAGGCTGTAGTTACGATTGGATTGTATCAGGTGGATTTATTACTGCCGGTTTAAATACCAATTGTATTACGGTTGATTGGGGTGCTGGTCCTACTGGAACAATTTCGTTAGTTACTACGGGTTGTTCACCTGCAGTTTGTTCCGATACTACAACTGTTACGGTGCCTATTATGCCAAATGGTGCATTTAATATTACCGGACAATTAGTGGTTTGCGTAAATACAACCGGTAATTATGCAGCACCTTATGTGCCGGGTTCACAATATACATGGACATTAGTTCCACCGAGTGGACCTGCAGTAATTTTACCTTATAATATTCCTCCTTATCAACAAGATATTTTATTTACTTCTGTTGGCAATTATACATTAATCTGCCATATGCAAAATGATATTTTAGAATGTTATGGCGATGATACTATTCAAATAAGTGTATTACCTGCATTTGATATTCAAGGGCCAACTACACTTTGTTTAAATGATCCTGGAAATTTCACTTCTAATCCACTAACGAGTTGTACCTGGACAACAACAGCACCTGGAAATGGTACACAATTTGGAAACGGAGCAACTTTTAATTTCAATAATGTTGGTACTTTTACTGTAACTGCAGTTGCTACAAATCCGCTTGCAGTTTGTCAAGATACTGTTGTGTATACAGTAGTTGTAAATCCATTACCTGCAGTACCGGTTATAATTGGACCTACAATTGCATGTGCAGGCGGAACATATGTTTATTCTGTTTCAGGTTATCCTGCTTCAACTTCTTATCAATGGTCATTTATTGATAATAATTTCAATTTTAGTTTTGGAACATCTAATCCATTTACTATTACTACTGCTCCAACTTTTACATCGGGAACATTAACGCTGGTAGTAACTGATAATGGATGTACCAACCAATCAACAATTACTATAAATGCACCTGCAACTCCTGCACCAACATTTACAGTAAATCCATTTGTTTGTCCTGATGCAATTGATAATTATACAGCAATATTGTCATATCCCGGATTGTCGAATGTAAATTGGACAATTAATCCACCTGCAGCTGGAACAGTTGTTTCGGGTCAAGGTACGGGTTCGGTTGCAATTGAATGGCATTCGGTAAATCCAAATGTTGCACAAAGTGTTTCCATCACAATAACGGAAACAATTTGTTTAACCAATGTAGGCACTTATACTCAAAATTTAACGATATATCCGTTACCGGTAATAACAGCAGCAGGCGCTGATTTTTGCCCTGGTGGTTCAACATTATTAACCGCTACCGGTGGAACTTCTTATCAATGGTTTGATGTAAATAGTGCACCGGTTTCACCAACTGTAACATTACCTGGTAGTTATTATGTAATTGGTACCGATGGAAATGGTTGTACGGCGAAAGCTTATGTAACTGTTGCATCATTACCTCAACCTGTTGCATCAATTAGTACACCTGATTTTGTTTTATGTGATACGAATGGTGTAATGTTAAATACAATTAATTTATATGCATTAGATAATGGATATACATTTAGTTGGTCACCAGGTGCTTCAACTGCAAATCCACTTGCTGTTTCTTCAACAGGTGTATATTCAGTTACAGTAACAGATGCAAATGGTTGTACAAATACAGATTCATATATTGTAGAATGTGTTGAGGTTGACACATGTCCATTACCATTATGTGTTTGCACTAACGGACCAATTACTATCTCACAAATAACACCTAATTGTAATGACATAACATTTAATTCAAATTCATCTTGCACCGGAACGCCGTCTTGGCAATTCGGTGATTTAACAGGTGCAACAGGAACAACTGTTACACATACTTATATTGATGCCGGATATTACCAGGTTTGTTATTCAAATGGTGATCCGGGTTGTTGCCCTCCGCCTCCTGCATGCACAGTTGTAGATATTCCGGTAGGTGCAAATTTCGCAGTAGAAATGTTGTGCAACACCGTTACTGTATTTAATAATGCCAGTGTATTACCACCTTATACTATAACTGGTTATTACTGGGATTTTGGTGATGGATTTACTACTACAGCCTCAAACCCGGGTCCACATACCTATTCAACAGCAGGACCATTTACCATTATATGCACAGTAACCGCAAGTAATAATTGTACTGCAACATTCCAGCAAATTGTTACTCCTGCAGGTCCAGATATTTCAGCAACTTTTGTAACAACAGCTTGTAATGGTCCGGTTAATTTTGCTGCAATTATTAATTCAGGAAATGTGGTAGACTGGGATTGGGATTTTGGTGATACTTATGGTTCAAATGTTGCTAATCCTCAGCACATTTATGATATACCGGGAACATACACAGTTACCTTAACCGGAACATCTTCGAATGGTTGTATCGATGTGTTTACCGGAACAATTACTATTACTGCTCCACCGCCACCATTTGCATTAATTTATACAACACCAAATTGTGGTTCGGTAACAATTTCTACATCAGGTACTTATAGCACTTATCAATGGTATAATAATGGCAATATTATTACTGGTGCAACAAGCTCAACATATGTTGCTACGCAGTCAGGTAATTATACACTAGAAGTTACTGATGCAAACGGATGTATGATAACAAGTAATGTTGCAAGTGTTGTTGTAAATCCGCAACCTGTTATTTTCCTTACAGTGCCGAACCTTATTTGTAGAGCAGATCCATTTAGTATCAGTACCAATGTTATAGGTGCATATAATTTCACATGGACTGTTGATGGCAACCCATATTTCTCTGGACCAACATTAAATATCCCGGGATTTGGTCTTGCCCCAGGTCCGCATACCGTAACAGTTATTGCATTTGATCCATCAACAGGATGTGCAGATACTGCTACTACAGTATTTAATATAAAACCTTCTCCTAACGTATTTATATCAAGTAGCGACCCATCTGGCGTGTGTTCAGGTGATTCAATTCAACTCACTGCAATTACTGCTGCAACAGGTGGATATTTGTGGAGCACAGGAAGTGTAATAAATCCTATTTATGTTACAGCAAGTGGTAATTATTCAGTTACTGTAACAGATGCTGCTGGATGTACTGCTTCTGCTAATATAAATGCAACAATAAATCCATTACCTGATTTATCTATGTTGCCTATTGGTTGCGACTCTGCTTGTATTAATCCTGACCCAGATACTATTCACGGTCCTCCGGGAATGTTATCTTATAATTGGTTAATTAATAATGTTACTACTAGTACTGCACAAGATTTAATTTTAAATACGACTAATATGCCGGTATTTGGAATTCCATATACGGTTACATTAATTGCAACAACAACTTTTGGTTGTGTAGATACAGCATCATTTGAATACACACCTATCGATTGTGATAGTGCTGCTTGTTTTGATTTAATTGATTCAATTTATTGTAATCCGGATGGTACATTCACATTAAATCTTGTTATTACTAACAATAATGCAGCAACCTCAACATATTTATGGTTGCACGATATTAATGCACCATTTACATTTACACCAACGTTTGTAATTCCGTTGACGTTAACCCAAGGACAAACATCTGCGCCTATTCCTATTATTGTTTCATTCCCTCCGGGACCACTGCCAACAGATATTTGTTTTAAAGCTTCGTTGTATAATACCGACTCCTGTTGTCATGATAGTGTGTTGTATTGTATTCCGGTACCTGATTGCAGCCCTTGCGGAAATGTTAGTGTAAGTGCCGATTCAACTGACGACTGTTGTAAAACAATTGATATCACTAATAATTATGCATCAAATTATTTTTCCGGTGTTCAGTTTGTTCCGATTTCAACAGGAACTTCAATTGCCTCTGCACAATTAGGATTACCATATTTGGGATCATGGAGTGGAATGGGTAATTCAACACAAATGACATTTACTCCAAATTCCGGATTTATTCCAACAGGAACAACAGCAGGTTTGGTTGAACTGTGTTTGAATTTAACACCTGCCGCACCAAGTCCGCAAATTGTAATTGTTAATTGGTTTGTATCAACACCATTTGGCGATAGTATTGCCTGCACCGATACGTTGTTGTTTTATTGTGATGCACCATTAGAAAATCCTTGTGGTGATATTCATGGAGAAATAACTTGCGTTGGTGATGGCACTTATCAGTACGATTTTACCTTTACAAATAACAGTACACATAATGTTACCATGTTGGTATTCACAAATACTAATCCGGTATTAAATGTAATTCCGAATCCAATTATGCTTGGCTCACCGGTAGTTCCTGGCGATTCAATTACATCAAGTGTAATTATTGATCCAGGTATTTGGCCTGCGGGAACTGATTTCTGTTTCGATTTAACATTAGCTGATGCAACAGGTTGGTGTTGTCACGAAATGGATAGTATATGTATTACATTACCGGAATGCGATACTTGTGAATGCGGTAATTGGGATTTATTTACGATGGGTACTAGTGATGGATTGGAAGTATTTGTTGAATGTGGAATTAATATTTCTATAGTTAATCCAGGAACTACAGTAACATTTTTGACCGGTGGATATAATTGTATTGGAGATTCAACTTGTGTTGGAGAAATAACTTGGACATTAAATGGACCTGTTACAACGTCAGGAATAGGATTACCAACCTTTACAGTTACAACCGGTGGTGTATATACATTAACTATCGTAGGCTCTTGTGATGGCAATGCATGTGATACATGTGTCATTACATTTACAGTACCTGAAGTTTGCGATTGTGGTGGTGGATGGCAATCCTTTGGAATGAATGTAGATGTTCCTGGTGCATTGGATTATTCAATACTTGCCGATTGCGGTGAATTATTTACTTCAATACCGGTAGGAACAGTGATCAGTGCAGTGTCAGGTGGATATTTATGCACAGGTGATCCTGCAGCTTGTCCTGCATTAATAAAATGGTCGTTAACCGATCCGCTTGGTAATAGTATTACAGGTGTTGGTTACCCAACATTTACAACAAGTTTACCGGGTACATATTCGCTTACATTCTCAGCTGTTTGTAACGGTGAAAAATGTGGTACCTGCAGTATTAAATTTAATGTTGAAGATGTAGCACTTTGTGATTGTGGAACTTGGGGTCCAATTACAGTTAAAAAAGGCGCTAAAAATCTTAAAAATCAACTTTGCGGAACAGGATATAACTGGACAACTAATACACCTATCATTATTACAGGTGCTTATACTTGCGCAGGCCCGGCCGATTGTTTGACAACTTACACATGGACAGCAACAAGAAACGGTGTGTTCTATACGAGTGGAACTTCCATGCCGGTTAACTTCACACCTACATTAAACGGAACTTATGTAGTTACCATAATTCCAATTTGTAACGGAGTGGAATGTCCGCCTTGTGAATTTACATTCAAAGCAAAAACTCCTATTGCTAAAGAAGGAAATGTTGAATTAGAGTCATTATTCAATATGCGAATAGCGCCAAACCCTGCCTCTACAAATGTTAAAGTAACTGTGGAAGAAGCAACAGATAATTATGGCAATATTCAAATAGTGAATGAGCTTGGTGTAGTTGTATTAGAAAGCGAAATCAGATTCGAATATTTTAATACTATCGAATTAAATATTGAAATGCTGCCTGCCGGCTGCTACATGGTGCGCTATATTGGTGAAAATGAATCTCAAATTCAACAATTAGTGATTGTGAAGTAGTAGGAATACCTTACCTAATAAAGCTTGGAACTCCCGCAGTTATTGCAATTGCGGGAGTTTTTTTATTGCTGAATAAATTAGTTTTACCTTTGTTGCTTAATTCGTTTAACAACTTATTGTAAACTATATAATATGAAAAAGGTAATTGTGCTTGGTGCAGGAATGGTAGGACGCGCAATGGCTATTGATTTAGCCAAAGATTATGCGGTAACATCTGCAGATATCAGTGAAGAAAATTTGAGCAGATTAAATGCATTTGGAATTCAGACAATACAAGCTGATTTAACCGATAAGGAAAAAATACAATCACTTATAGCTGATAAAGATCTGGTGATTGGTGCAGTTCCGGGTTTTATGGGTTTCGAAACATTTAAAACGGTAATTGAAAGCGGAAAAAATACCAGCGATATTTCCTTTTTTGATGAAGACCCTTTTTTATTACATGATATGGCCGTAAAAAATAATGTTACTGCTGTAATGGATATTGGTGTTGCTCCGGGAATGGATAATATTATTTTAGGGTACCACAACAAACGTATGGAAGTTACTGACTTTGTATGTTTGGTGGGTGGTTTACCTGCAGCACGTATTTGGCCTTATGAATACAAGGCGCCTTTTTCACCAATTGATGTGTTAGAAGAATATACCCGCCCTGCAAGATTTGTAAAAGATAAAAAAGTAGTTATTAAACCGGCTCTAAGTGAACCGGAATTAATGGATTTTAATGAAATAGGTACACTCGAAGCATTTAATTCGGACGGGTTGCGTTCGTTAATAAAAACAATGCCGAATATTCCGAATATGATTGAGCGCACTTTGAGATACCCCGGGCATATTGAATTAATGAGAGTAATGCGCGAAACCGGATTTTTCAGCAAAGAAGAAATTATGGTTAAAGGAGTACTCATTCGCCCATTAGATGTAACAGCTAAATTGTTATTCCCAAAATGGAAATTAGGTGATGAAGAAAATGAATTTACGGTAATGAGAGTAATTGTTGCCGGTAAAGAAAATGGTGTTCAAAAAACATACACGTACGATTTATTAGACCGCTATGATGCCGCAACTAAAACTTCATCAATGGCTCGTACAACAGGCTACACTTGCACAGGGGCTGCTCGATTAATCCTCGAAAATAAATTCACCAGAAAAGGGGTAAGCACACCGGAATTTGTTGGCGAAGATGAAAACAATTTTCATGATATGTTGAATTACCTCAAAGCAAGAAATATACATTATAAGCTGACGATTGCTTAAAAAACGTTGACAAACCCTAAACTCCGCGCGCTACCTAATCTTCGATTCGATAACTCGTGGAGTTTTTAGTTAATGGTCAATTTAAAATGTCTACTGGTGTGTAATCGTTTTTTTATTTGTCACACCAACCAATAGTCAAAATAACAATATTAATTTCTAGCATCGCGAATACTCACGGTTATACTATAATCAGACAAATTATTATAGTTTTTATACATGCTAACAATTATTTGCATATTAGCATATTCAGATGAATACCCATCGGCAATAATTGAGGGGGTGTAGGTTGTAGTATAAGACTCATTATAATCATCCTTAACTTCTTTTGTTGTTGCTACTAATGTACAACATTCTGCTGATACACCATCAACAATGGAATTGTAATAATTGTAATTAGCTTCAGCAATTGAATAATCGGCTGATTCTTTAATTACACTAATCCATTGCCAATATTTATAACCCATAGGAAGATTTAAAAAATTGCTTTGAGCAAATTCAAATCCAGTAGTTGAAATAAATTGTTGTGCAAACATATTCGAAAAATCCTCAACACCCTTTACATTATTGAACGCGTTTGGATAGTCATTGATTATTGAATACAATACATCATAATCTTTTTGAATGGTGAGATATATTTCTGCCAATAATGAATCACTATCAAAACTTGATAAATCTTCATCATAATAATCCTCTTCATCATAGTAATCATCTAAGTAATCAGGCTCAGGAATATTATTTATAAATTCAAGTAAACTATCAGCCTGTTTTTGCATTTCTGCAAGGTCATAATCAATTTGTTCAAAAGGCGCTACAAATAACCCTTTGGAGTAATACCCTTCACTAATTATTCCGGTAGCGCTAGTATATTTACCTACGCCTTCAAACACATCATTTTTGAAATCTCCCACATATGTCGACCCATCCACCCAAGTGTAAACACCTTTCCCTGACCTCGTGCCCTCTACCCAATCACCTTCATAAGTATCACCAATATCCATAACCTGCTTGCCAAAACCATTGGCGCAATTACCTGAAACACAATAGGACTGAGCACTTACCATGCAACTAGTGACAATAAGCACTATTAAAACTGAGAAGTATATTTTCATAAATAATGTTTTTTTACTGATTATGCTTTTGAATTTATGCTAAGGTAACCTAATAGTCAGCCAATCCTATTTATTATTTTCTTTTACAATAATGCTAACTTCAACACTCCGAAAAACAAATCGGCAATTTTACTTCAAGGTGCACCCAGCTCGGAAAAGAATAATTTCTTTGAAATATCAGACACACCCGCACATAAATAAAGTCCTGTAAACAAAAAAAGCAGCAGATGTAAATCTGCTGCTTTTAATAATTATAATTTTAAGAGTTGTTTGGACTGCTGCGAATCAATCAAATTTTATTCAGCCTGCCAACTTGTTCCGTCCTTACTGTCCTTTAATTGGATACCAACACCTTGAAGAGCATCCCGAATTTTATCACTGGTTGCAAAGTCTTTTTTACCGCGTGCATCTTTTCTGATATCAATAACCAACTCCATAACACCGTTTAATTTTTCATTGTTATTTTCCGACTCTTCCAATAATCCAAAAATATCAAATAGGAAATGGTGTAATAATGTTTTTAAACGTAATAAGGTATGCTCTTGAATATTTGCTTTTTTGTTTTGTAAACTGTTCCAAGTATTTATCATGGATGCCGCTTCGTTTAATTCAGCTATTGCCTGTGCAGAATTAAAATCATTATTCATGGCGTCGTAAGTGGCTAATAATAATTTATTTACATTAGCTTCCTCTTCATTATTTATTGTTCCGGAAATGGTAATTTGATCAAGTGCTGATTTAGCATTCATTAATCGTTTATACCCTTTTTCTGCAGCTTTAAGTGCATCATTACTAAAATCCAATGTGCTGCGATAATGCGCCTGTAACATCGAAAAACGAACTGTCATTGGCGAATATCCCTGATCCAACAATGGATGTGAGCCGTCAAATAATTCTGCAGGTAAAAATGAGTTGCCTAAACTTTTACTCATTTTTTGACCATTAACGGTTAACATATTTGGATGTAACCAATATTTTACCGGGTCAACATGATTGCACGCAACGCATTGGGCAATTTCATTGGTATGATGTGTTGGTATTAAATCCATTCCACCGCAATGAATATCAAATGTTTTACCTAAATACTTTTCGCTCATAGCCGAACATTCAATATGCCAGCCAGGATAAACATCTCCCCATGGCGAAGGCCAACGCATAATATGTTCAGGTTTAGCTTTTATCATTAAAGCAAAATCTAATCGCCCTTTTTTACTTTCCTGACCACCTAATTCACGGGTGTTATTGAGCAAGTCATCCAGATTTCTGCCACTTAATTTGGTGTAAGGATAATTAGCAGAAAATTTTTCGACATCAAAATATATGGCATCATCGGTTTCATAAGCGAAACCATTTTCCATAATTTTTTTTGTCATTTCAATTTGTTCAACAATATGTCCGGTTGCGGTAGGTTCTATACTAGGAGGTAAACAATTAAGTGTATCCATAATGCGATGAAATTTTACAGAATACTTCTGTACAATTTCCATCGGCTCTACTTGTTCGATTTTGGCTTGTTTGCTAATGCGGTCTCCTGTTTCACCACTTGTACTTTCTACGTGACCGGCATCGGTAATATTGCGAACATAACGCACTTTATACCCAAGATGCAGCATATAGCGAAACATTAAATCATACATCACAAAACTTCTGCAATTGCCTAAATGTGGTTCGCTGTAAACTGTAGGCCCGCAAGCATACATGCCTACAAATGGCGCATGTAAAGGCTCAAACCGCTCCTTTTGGCGACTTGTTGTATTATAAACGTATAAGGTATTCTGATGAAATAACACTTGTTCCATGTGGTAAAGTTAGCGCGTAAAAGTAAAATGATGAAGTTGTTGGGTGATTTTTATGCGAAGACGCTGGTGCTGAAAGTAAATTATTGCTCCTGGTTGATAGTAAATTCTGTCACACAACCATAATGATCGCTGGAGCCTTCCTTTATTCTTTTAAAATCGACAATTTCAAATTTGTCTTTATCGAATAATTGATAGTCAATTCTGATAAAAGGAAATGGAGCATAAGTTGCACCAATGCCAAATCCACGTTCTAAAAATGCATCCTGTAAATCACCACTCATTTTTCTATAAGTATATGACACAGGTGTATCATTAAAATCACCGCAAGAAATAATGGGGAATGGCGATTTTTTTATGTGAACAGCAACTGTATCGGCTTCCTGCGAACGCAAAGCAAAACTGCCTTTCAATTTATCAGTAACGCGGTCGGCATCAAAATCGGTTTCTGCTTCATTGCTTGCTTCAATAAATTCTAAGTCGTAGTGACTCAATTGTGTACTTTGTAAATGAGAACAAAATACCCTAATGGTATCATTATTTATTTTTATATCAGCATAAATGGTGGAATTCAAATTGCTTAATGATAAATAATCTAAACGACCGGTATCAACTATCGGATAACGGGAATAAATAACTAATCCAAAACTACGTGTGCTTCTGGTGTTTTCAAATGCCTTGTAATAATAATGGTATTGCAAACCTGTTGCAGTTAATACCATCTCCATATTGCTCTTTTCCTTAGGATGATTATGGTAGGTATTAAATTCTTCTAAACATAAAATATCGGGTTTTGCATTGGCAATATTGGTAATAATTTCATCCCTGTTTTTATATTTTCCGGCTTTATTATAAGCATCAAATCCTTGCACATTATATTGCATAATGGTGATTACTTCTTTACCCTCAATATCAGCTTTTTTTAACGAACCAAACGAAAAATAACTCAGATGAGCTTTAAATCCCAGCAATAAAAAAACCAATAAAATATAAAATATTTTTTTGCGTAGGAAGAACCAGATGAATACAAAAAGCAGGTAAGCTATTAATATAGGCAAATAGCCTAATCCAATAAATGCAAGCGGCCAAAAGCTTTCCGGACTTACATACATGGCTAAATAAGCACCGGCTAATGCAATGCTGACGAGTATTGTAAAAAATAATATGATTTTATGCCACCATTTCATTGCTACTCATTACTTATCTTAAATAAAAATTCTTTTTCTGCTTTGCTCAAACTGTCGTAACCTGATGCTTTTATCTTATCTAATATTGCATCAAGTTTTGCCTGTTTTGTAATATCGTTTTCTTTTTTTGTCGCTGGGCCGGCTTGTTCATTGCGATAAACTACTTTTGGTTTTTTCGGCTCAAACAAATTATATACTTTGTTTTCAAATCTTGGCCACCAACTAAACCAATCGTGTCCGGAATTATAGCTGCGAATATATAAATATCCTGTTAAAGCACCACCAAGATGAGCCAAGTGGCCACCAATATTCATTTCGCTGGGAATGCTAATTAAATCGATAATTACTACAGCTACTGCAATGTATTTTAATTTTACAGGACCTATTAATAATAGTGATACAGAATATTCCGGAACCAATGCCGCGGCAGCTAATACAATAGCCATAACAGCTGCAGAAGCACCAACCAGATACATGTCCATTCCATCATTAATATTCGGAGCAAGTGTATAAATTAAAAAAGCAAATAAAAATCCGGCAATACCACCTACTAAATACAGCGGATATATTTTTTTATGCTGAAAAAATTGCGCAAGAATATTCCCGAAAAAATATAAATAAATCATATTCGATAAAATATGAAATATTCTTAGCGGGTCGTGCAAAAACATGTAGGTGAATAACGTCCATGGGCGGGTAATAAATACACTAACATCCGAACTCACCCAAAACCATTTTACTAAAAATGTAAGGTAAGCATCTTTATTACCTAGTATATACGTTACTAATAAAACCAGCGACTGTAGGAGAAATAAAAATACATTCACCAGCAACAACTTCATAACTGCGTTGCCATACCTGAATTGGTATTTAATGTCGTTGGTGAGATTCATTATTTAATAGAAACGAGTTTTGTTCCGCCCCCAGTATTTTACCAACAAGAATCCAAATAATGCACCGCCTAAATGTGCAAAATGTGCAATGTTGTCAGTCGGACTATTTACAAATCCCATATACACCTCTATGGCAATAAAAATTATCATGAGGTATTTTGCCTTAATGGGTAAAAGAAAATAAAGGTAAATAAGTGTGTTGGGAAATAGCAATCCAAATGCAACCAGAATACCATAAACCGCACCTGAAGCACCAACAGTTGGGGCAAACGATGAAATAATTTCCTGTAATTGATGTTGCGAATAATTTCCTGAAATGGTTTCACCTGTAATAATTACATCTGGATTTAATGTGCCAACTGCAGTATATAATTCGTAAGCATTAAATCCCATGTGTAAAAAGGCAGCACCTAATCCAGTAATTAAATAAAAAATAAGAAATCTTTTTGGCCCCCAAACATTTTCTAATACTGCTCCAAACATCCACAGCGAAAACATATTAAAAAAGATATGCCCCAAATCGGCATGTGTAAACATATGCGTTACAATCTGATATGGCTGGAAATCCGGTGAGGTTGGAAAGTATAATGCAAATTTTTCTAATAAACCCGGAAATGCCAGTGTTGCTAAAAACACCAATCCATTAATTATCAATAAATTTTTTATAACCGGAGGGAGGTAATTAAATCTTGTCGGTTGAAATTGCGTCATCTTGCCTGTTAATTATTTTTCTGAAATTGTTTTGCTAGTTCTTCTAATGAAAATGAGGTGAAAGTTAAATTACCAAATGGTGATACATATGGTGTGGTGCAGGCAAATAACTGGTCAGTTAAATGTCGCATACCTTTTTCATCTAATTTTTGTCCTCTTTTTATACTATTTGTCCTTGCCATTGAACGTGCAATTACATTGTGTTTGTTTAATTTAAGTGCTGAACGGTCTTCTTTAAATTGTTCAAGTAAATCCTCAACAACCTTTTGCTCGTTACCGGATTCAAATTCTACCGGAACACCGTGTATCACAAATGCATCTTTCCCAAAAGGCTGAATGTCAAATCCTAAATTGTTTATGTCCGATAAAAGTTCACTTAACAACGCAGCATCTGCCGAAGATAGTTTTAGCGTTTGCGGAAATAACTGCTGCTGTGTATGCGGCTTTTTATTTTGTAACTGGTATAAATATTTTTCAAACAACACCCGTTCATGTGCTGCCTGTTGGTCAATTACAATAAAACCCGATTTTATTTGTGCAACAATATACTGGTTATGTATTTGGAACGAAGGAGCACTTTCAGTAATACCATCATAAGGTGCTTCATCTAATTCTGATTGTTGAATAAAATCACTTTGCTGCTCGTCATTTCTCACAGTTTTCAAATCCGGAAAAAACGATTTCTCCGATTTGGGCGTATCATTCATTTTACTGCCAATGGTCTTAAACGAAAAATGTTTAGCAACCGTGTCCTCAGCCTTTTTGTAAAAACTGGGCAAATTGGCAAAAGTATTATCTACGTTAAAATCTAAAGTTGGTGTTACACTATATTGCGCCAGTGCATGACGAACACCTGCCTGAATAAACGTATAAATAATTCGTTCGTCCTCAAACTTGATTTCCTGCTTCGTGGGATGCACATTCACATCTATACGAGACGGGTCAATATCGATAAATATTGTGTACAAAGGATAACTGCTTTCCGGAATCAAATCATCGTAAACACTCATAACGGCATGATGCAGGTAGGGACTTCTGATATAGCGGTTATTGACAAAAAAGAATTGTTCGCCTTTGGTTTTTTTGGCAGAATCGGGTTTTCCAATAAATCCCCGAATATTGGCTACCGAGGTATTTTCCTCCACCGGAACCAATTTTTCGTTATAATTATTACCAAAAAGGTGAATAATCCGCTGCCTGTGATTGGCGGCTTTTAAATGAAATATTTCAACCCCGTTATGTTGGAAGCTGAAAAATATATTGGGATGAGCCAATGCTACACGCTCAAACTCATCAATAATATGTTTTAACTCTACTGTATTGGATTTCAAGAAGTTACGACGAGCCGGAACATTGTAAAACAGGTTTTTTACCGAAATATTCGTCCCGCCCGAACACTGTACCTGTTCCTGTGACTTGAGTTCAAAACCCTCAATAACTATTCTTGTTCCTAATTCGGCATCGTGAAGTCTGGTTTTCATTTCAACCTGCGCAATGGCAGCAATACTAGCCATAGCTTCTCCTCTGAAACCCTTGGTGCGTATGGTAAAAATGTCCTCAGCCGTCCGAATTTTGCTTGTTGCATGCCGCTCAAAACACATTCTGGCATCGGTTGGACTCATACCACAACCATTATCAATCACCTGAATCAGCGTTTTTCCGGCATCTTTAATAACCAGCCTAATCTCCGTCGCCCCTGCGTCAACCGCGTTTTCGATAAGCTCCTTCACAGCTGAAGCCGGGCGCTGAACAACCTCCCCCGCCGCAATTTGATTGGCTATCGAATCCGGTAATAAATGAATTATATCTGACATGTCACTCCTCTCCCTGGTTGTCTAAAATAATTTGCCTAAAGTTGTATCAAATAAAACGTTTCTGCCGTTTACTTGCAAAGGTAAGGATATTACACTTGGATGATTGTCTTAATTTGTGAGATGATAACATCATTTTTGGCGTAAATTGTGCTCTTACCTAAACAGCTAAGGTTATTTTTGCATAAAACAAGGCAAATTTCAAAATAAAACATCAACCGTGTATATAAAATCACTCTTCATATTACTGTTTACTGTAGGTTTTGCTTCTGCATCATTCAATACCCAACTTCCCGAAAATGATGTGGAGCATAAAATTCCGTTTTACGACCAAAATTATCCCTGGGTAGATTCCCTGATGGCAACCATGACCATCGATCAAAAAATAGGGCAATTATTTATGGTTGCTGCTTATTCCAACAAAGATGCAGCACATGTAAAGGAAATCGAAACGCTGATAAAAAAATATCAAATCGGTGGTCTCATTTTTATGCAGGGTGGTCCTGTTCGTCAGGTAAAGTTGACCAACAGCTATCAAAGCATGTCGAAAATCCCACTTATGATTGCCATGGATGCTGAATGGGGCCCGGCTATGCGATTAGATTCTGTTATTTCCTTCCAGCGACAATTGACCTGGGGTGCAATGACGCACGACTCAACTGTTTATGAAGTAGGGACAATAATTGCACAACAATTAAAACGTTTAGGTGTACATGCCAACTTTGCACCGGATATCGATATTAATAATAATTATAAAAATCCGGTTATTGGCGACAGAGCTTTTGGAGAAGATAAATATAATGTTGCGCTTAAAGGATTAATGTATATGAATGCATTGCAGGATAATAATATCCTTGCCTGCGGAAAACATTTTCCGGGTCACGGTGATGTTGATGCAGATAGTCACGTAACCATGCCGGTAGTAAATCATTCGTATGCGCATTTAGATTCATTGGAATTTTATCCATTTAAAATATTAATGAATGAAGGTTTAGGTTCTGTTATGCTGGCACATTTATTTGTTCCTTCGTTAGATAATGTTGAAAATAGTGCAGCATCAATTTCACAAAAAATAGGAACTGGTGTATTACGCGATTCACTTGGCTTTAGAGGTTTGGTATTTAGTGATGCATTAAATATGAAAGGAATAAGTGCTTATTACAAAAGTGGCGAACTGGAAGTAAAAGCATTTTTAGCAGGAAATGATTTTCTATTGTTTAGTGAGAATATTCCAGTTGCTTTTGAGGCTATTAAATCTGCAGTTGCTTCAGGTAAAATTTCTGAACAACGATTAGATGAAAGCGTAAGCAGAATTTTAAAAGCAAAAGCATTTGCCGGTTTAAATGAATACAAACCTGTTAAAGTACAAAATGTAACTGCCGACTTAAATGCGGATGAAGCTACTTTAGTAAAAAGAAAAATTACCGAACACAGTATTACATTGGCTAATGCTGTAGATAGTTTAATTCCATTCAAAAAATTAGATACGTTAACAATTGCCAGTGTAAGTGTTGGTAATGGTTCCAAAACTACTTTCCAGGAATATTTAAGTAAATATGGTAAAGTAGATAATTACCAAATAAATAAAGATGCGGACGCCGCCACCTACATTCAGATTTATGAGAAATTGAAAAAGTACGATGTAGTTATTGTGGGAGTGCATGATATGAAACGCGCACGTTCAAGTAATTATGGGGTTACTTCACAAACAGAAAATCTTGTTTGGAAATTATCACTGGTAACCAAAACAGCTACAGTAGTATTTGGTATTCCATATGCATTGGAAAAGTTTCAAGACGCCCAATATCATATTGTTGCATACGACGATGATAAATATACACAGCAAGCTGTTGCTATGAGTTTGTTTGGTGCCATTCCTTTTAGTGGTAGGCTCCCAGTTGGTATTGGCGATTTCAAGGTAAATGATGGAATGCTTACCGGTTCTTTAAACCGATTAAAATATACCATTCCTGAAGAGTTGGGAATTAGTTCTTTAAGGATGTCACGAATCGATAGTCTTGCAAAAGCTTGTATACAGGTAGAAGCCGCTCCCGGTTGTCAGATTTTAGTTGCCAAAGACGGCAAAATAATTTGGGATAAAGCCTACGGATATTATAAATACGATAAAAAAACACCGGTTGAAACTTCTAGTATTTACGATTTAGCGAGTGTTACCAAAACTTCTGCAACTACCATGATGTTGATGCAATTGCATGAACAGGGTTTGCTTGATTTAACCAAGACAGTTGCCGATTATTTACCCGATACTAAAGGGTCAAATATTGCAGGATTGAAATTGCAGGATATTTTAACACATCAATCCGGTTTACCTGCATGGGTGCCATTTTATAAAAAAACATTATTAGCCGATGGAACACAAGACCCCGGTTATTACAGTCAGACCAAAATTGCAGGTTATACCACCCAAGTTGCCGATAATGTTTATATGCGTGATGATTATCGCGATACTGTTTGGCAGATAATAAAAGATATTAACCTCAAAGAAAAAAATAAATACGTTTATAGTGATTTAGGATTATATATTTCAAGAAGAATTGCCGAACAACTCACAGGAAAACGATTAGATAATTATGTGTATGACAATTTTTACAATTCACTTGGAATGACAACTACTTGTTTTAATCCATTAAATTTATTTCCACGTACACAAATTGTTCCTACCGAAAACGATACCTATTTCCGTTACCAAACCGTTCAAGGTTATGTGCATGATATGGGTGCCGGAATGATGGGTGGTGTAGAAGGTCATGCAGGCTTATTTTCAAATGCAGAAGACCTCGTTAAGTTATATCAGATGTTATTAAACGGTGGCACCTACGGAGGCGAAAGATATTTTAAAGAAGAAACAGTAAATCTCTGGACAAAAAAACAAAGTAGTATTTCAAGAAGAGGTTTGGGATTCGATAAACCTGATATGGAAAATGTTTCTCCTTGCAGTGGATATGCATCTGCCTCAACATTCGGTCATCAGGGTTTTACAGGTATTTGTGTTTGGGCCGACCCTAAATATGATTTAGTCTATATTTTTCTCAGTAACCGCGTACAACCAAAAGCCGATCCTAACCGCTTAAGTACTGAAGGAATAAGAAATAAAATAATGGATGTAATTTATGAATCTGTTTTAGCAGCTAATGTACATGGCGGCGCTGCTTCTGATTGAGCATTGTCACTTCTATCTTACGCTCATATAATTAGTATTTGGTCTGAATGTTTTATTTGAATTTGAGCTATTTTGCACCAGTTTAAATTTGAAGTAAAATAAGTTTTTAACAGCCATTTATTTCTTTCTTGTTTTATTAACAAAATAGTTTTGCATGTAATAATTATTTTGAAATCGATTTTGTGTGGTGAAATTCAAAATCAGTATTTTTGTATTGTGTGTTTATAAAGATATTTAGTGCTTTTTTAAAACACGTAATTTCAATTGTAATATTTTGTTATGAAACCCGCTAAAGTGCCATACAATCAACTACTTGATAATATTGGTCATACCATCGAAGCTGCACGACAACATGCGTTTGTTGCCGTTAACAAACAATTGGTAAAAGCAAACTGGGAAATTGGCAGACACCTGGTGGAGTTTGAACAACAGGGTAAAGAAAGAGCTGAGTATGGTAGTGGTTTGCTGGCGAGACTTTCAAAGGATTTAACAATACGCTATGGAAAAGGATTTGGCAGACGAAACGTGTTGGATATGCGTCGATTTTATTTGGCGTTTCCAAAATGGCAGACAGTGTCTGCCAAATTAAGTTGGAGCCATCATATAGCATTGTTAAGTGTTTCAGATGCAGCAGCTCGTAAATTTTATGAAAAACAGGCCGTTCTGGAAAACTGGTCTAAGCGGGAACTTGAACGGCAAATTGATTCATCGTTATTTGAAAGGCTGGCTTTAAGTAGGAATAAAAAAGACGTTTTACAACTTGCTCAAAAAGGGCATGTTGTTAAGCAGCCTACTGAAGTAATAAAAGATCCTTATGTTTTGGACTTTTTAAAAATCAAACAAAGTAACCTTGTAACTGAAAAACAACTTGAACAAAAAATTATTGATAATTTACAATTGTTTTTACTAGAGTTGGGTAAGGGTTTCGCTTTTGTTGGCAGGCAATATAAAATTTCTATTGGGAACAGGCATTTTTACATTGATCTCGTTTTTTATCATCGGATTTTAAAATGTTTTGTATTAATAGATTTAAAAACTAAGCAAGTGAAACATAACGATATTGGTCAAATGAACCTTTACCTAAACTATTTTAAAACAGAGGAAAGTGTAGAAGGCGATAATGAGCCAATAGGAATCATACTTTCAGCCGATAAGGACGAAGTGCTTGTTGAATACGCAACCGGTGGCCTTTCAAATAAAATATTTGTTTCAAAGTATCAATTGTATTTGCCAGATAAAAAAATATTACAAAAGCAATTAAAGGCAATAATGGAAGAAAAATAAGGATAACCCTTTTATATGATAACTATTATTATTACTTGCATTAAAAATATTGAAAAAAATTAATTGCCAGCAAATTTTACTTCTGCTCTATCACCTTCCTGTAATAAGCCTCATACATAGGTAAAATACTATCTAAAGAAAACTTATTGGCTTGCGCAATAGCATTTTTCCTGAATTGCAATAAAGTAGATTCATCACTTAATATTTTTATCGCATTCGCTGCCATATCATCAACATCGCCAACATTACTCAAATAACCGGTTACACCTTGCACATTAATTTCAGGAATACCTCCTGTATTGGTCGAAATAACCGGCACTTCGCATGCCATGGCTTCTAATGCTGCTAATCCAAAACTTTCTGTTTCTGATGGCAATACAAACAAATCGGCAATAGCTAATAATTCTTCTACCGCTTCCTGTTTGCCTAAAAAATAAACGTCATCTTCCATACAAACCTGACGGGTTAATTTCTCCACATTTTGTCGTTCTGGCCCATCACCCACTAGTAATAATTTTGCCGGGATGGATTCTTTTATTTTACAAAATACTTTTACAACATCTTCTACACGTTTCACTTTTCGGAAATTAGAAGTATGCACAATTATTTTTTCACCATTTTTAGCAATTACTTTTCTAAAATGTTCTTTGTCCAATTTTTTGAAACGACTGAAATCGATAAAATTGGGAATAACAGCAATGTCTTTTGTAATGTCAAAATTCTGATACGTTTCATCTTTTAAACTTTGCGAAACAGATGTAATGCCATCGCTCTGGTTAATTGAAAAAGTCACCACCGGAATAAACGTTTCGTCTTTTCCAACTAAGGTAATATCTGTTCCGTGTAAAGTTGTTATAAAGGGGAGATGATAATTTTTTTCTTTTAAAATTTGTTTGGCAATATAAGCAGCGCTGGCATGCGGAATAGCATAATGTACATGTAATAAATCCAGTTTTTCGAAAAGTGCAACATCTACAATTTTACTCGCAAGAGCCGTTTCATAAGGAGGGTATTCAAATAAGGGGTAATTACTAAAATTTACTTCATGAAAAAAGATGTTCTCATGAAAAGAGTCTAATCTGAAGGGTTGTTTATAGGTGATAAAATGCACTTTATACCCTTTGTCCGCCAGGGCTTTCCCTAGTTCTGTCGCTATAACCCCGCTTCCGCCATAGGTGGGGTAACATACTATTCCGATTTTCATGCTGTGAAGTTAGTGACATATTTAATACATTTTAGTTGCGTTTTGTTCGGTAAAACAAAAAAAATGTTAATGTCGCCTTGTCTGAAATGACTTACCCAATTTCAATAACTCGGTTTAAATCACGAAATTTGCCATCATAAACTATCGCATATGTCAATTTTTGATCAGGTAAACGAAGGCATTAAAAATGCCATGAAGAATAAAGAAGAAGCTACTTTACGTGCATTGCGCGGTGTGAAGTCTGCTTTATTGTTAGCAAAAACTGAAAAAGGTGCTGCTGATGAATTAAGTGAAGAAAAGGAAATTCAGGTGCTCCAAAAATTGGTGAAACAAAGAAAAGAAAGCTTAGAAATTTACACTACACAAAATCGCCCTGAACTGGCAGTAGTTGAAGCAGAGGAAATTGCAGTAATTGAAAAGTTTCTCCCTAAACAAATGGATGAAGCAACATTGAGAACCGAACTGCAAAATATTATTGCAGCTGTTGGCGCTGCAGGCCCTCAGGATATGGGTAAAGTAATGGGTGCCGCAACCAAACAACTTGCAGGTAAAGCTGATGGAAAAATGATTTCGCAATTAGTTAAAGAATTATTGGCTAAATAACCGGCTGCATTTTATTAGCATATCACCTAATTATCACTCATGATTATTGATATTATTTTCGCTATTGTTTTATTATTGGCATTTATACATGGATATAAAAAAGGGATTATTCATTCCATTGTTTCGTTAATTGCACTCGTGATTGGTATTATGGCAGCAGTGCGTTTAAGCGAGCTTGCAGCCGTTTATCTCGACAGGTGGTTTAACATCGCTTCACGCTATTTACCCTTAATTTCTTTTATTCTTGTATTTATTGGTATCTATTTATTATTTAGGTTGTTAGAGCAAATGCTCGAAGGCTTTTTTAAAATGATAAAACTCAATTTTATTAATCAGCTTATTGGTGCAGTTGTGTGGTGTGTAATTTGGATTATGGTATATTCAACATTATTGTTTTATATTAACAATATGAATCTCATTGCCGATGTAACAAAAAAAGATTCCATTACCTACGAAACAATTGCTCCTTTTGCACCAAAAACTATTGAGTTTGTCGGCAAAATTATTCCACCGGTAAAAAATGTATTTAATACCCTCGAAATCTGGTTTGAAGAGTTTGAACTCAACCATACATCCGACAATCCTCAATGAAAATTCTGCTGCTCGATAATTACGATTCATTTACCTATAATCTTGCAGATTATTTATCCCAAAACGGCGCATCACCAATTGTAAAAAGAAATGATGCCATCACCCTTGCCGAAATCCGGAATCTGAAAATTGCCGCGATTGTTATTTCGCCAGGCCCAAAACGCCCCGAAGATGCCGGAATTACCATGGACCTTATTCATCATTTCCACGCCATTTTGCCCATTTTAGGGGTATGTCTTGGCTATCAGGCGCTGGGCGCTTATTTTGGGGCATCGGTTGTCCGTTCTCCGCTGCCACAACACGGCAAAACCTCTAAAATCGACCACAATAGCTCAGGTTTGTTCAAAAATATTCCCTCTCCAACCGAGGTTATGCGCTACCATAGCCTGAATATTGCGGAAATCCCGACTATTTTGGAGATAACTGCCTTCACCCAGCTCACCAACGAACCCATGGCATTGCAACACAAAACCCTCCCTTTGGCAGGTGTTCAATTTCACCCCGAATCGGTTCTGACACCCCACGGGAAACAGCTTTTGGCCAATTGGTTGGACAGTTTACCCCGCTAACTGCCAATTAAATCTATAATAACGATTCAAAATTCATATTTTTGTGATTTACTGACAGGTATGAATCACACGATAATTGAAGAAAACGGATTTAAATACGTAGAAGTGGGCGAGGGCGAAGTGCTGATGCTGTTGCACGGTTTATTTGGGGCCTTGAGCAACTTTTATGACATTATTGAAGGATTTAAGAAAACACATAAAGTTGTTATCCCTATACTTCCACTTTACGATTTACCTATAGAAGAAACTACTGTAGGTGGATATGTAAATTATGTAGAGCGCTTCGTTGCCTACAAAGGATACCAAAAAGTTATTGTACTCGGCAATTCACTCGGTGGCCATATTGCACTCATTTACGCTTTGGCTAATCCCGATAAAATTAAAGGTGTTGTATTAACCGGTAGCTCCGGCTTGTTTGAAAGCGCCATGGGCGACAGTTACCCGAAACGCGGCGATTACGATTACATCAAGAAAAAAGCAGAGCTCACGTTTTATGACCCAAAATTTGCTTCTAAAGAATTGGTCGATGAACTTTTTGATATCGTAAACGACAGGGCTAAAGTTATTCGCGTGCTGGCAACTGCTAAAAGTGCCATCCGCCAAAACCTGGCAGAAGAAGTGGCAAAAATTTCGGCACCAACCTTGCTTATATGGGGTAATAACGATACCATAACCCCACCGTTTGTTGGTGAAGAGTTTCATAAACTCATTCCAAATTCGCAGCTGTTTTTTATAGATAAATGCGGACATGCACCAATGATGGAACAACCGGAGGAGTTTAATCGTTATCTGGGTAAGTTCCTAAACGAAATTAATTAACGTGCTGGCAAAAGACATCATATCGGAAAACATTCCCCCGTTAAAAATAAAAGATACCGGAGCAAAAGCTATTGAGTGGATGTATGAGTTTAAACTCTCACACCTCCCATTGGTTGATCACCAGAATTATATCGGACTGGTTAGCGAAGAAGATATTCTCGATTTTAATGATACACATGAACAACTGGGCAAATTTTTGAAAAATTTGTATAAACCATTTGTAAAAGAAACAGAACACATTTACGAAGTATTACGCGTTGCTGCTAATTTGAAAACTACCGTAATTCCGGTTGTAGATAGCGAGCAACATTATATTGGATTAATTACACTGCAAAGTCTGTTATATAATTTCGCTAAAATGAGTTCAATCAGCGAACCGGGCGGTGTAATTATTATTGAACTCAACAACAAAACTGATTATGTGTTAAGTGATATTGCTCGCATTGTAGAAGGCAACGATGCGCATATTCTCAGTTTGTATTTTAATGTTGAACCGGACTCCGGAAAACATGCTGTAACAATTAAAGTAGACAGCACCGAAATAAAACATATTGTTGCTACCTTCGAACGTTACCAATATCAGGTAAAAGCGTATTTTCAGGAATCTGATATGGTGGAAATTATCAAAGACCGATACGATTCACTAATGAATTACCTCAATATTTAATATATGCAGGTTGCCATTTACGGACGATTAATTAAAAAAGATGCACTGCCCTATGTGCAACAGCTTTTCGATTTATTACATACCCGTAATATTAAATGTTTAATTCATGAAGAATATTATCCCCACCTGGTAAATAATATTCAGTTCAAACAACAACCGGAAATATTTTACGAAAAAGAAAAAGATAAAATCAAGAATATCGATTTTATGTTTAGTGTTGGTGGTGATGGTACTTTGTTAGACACTATTACAATTGTGAAAGATACCAAGGTGCCCATTGTTGGAATTAATATTGGTAGATTAGGATTTCTTGCGAGCATTGGTAAAGATGGTATTGAAGATATGATTGATGCGTTGGAACAAGGAACATTTAGTTTAGATGAACGCTCATTAATTCACCTCGATTCCAATATGCCAGAATTATTTGGCGGCGATAATTTTGCATTAAATGAATTTACCATTCACAAAAAAGATTCATCTGCCATGATCACCATTCATACGTATATTAATGGTGAATTTTTAATGAGTTATTGGGCCGATGGATTAATTGTTTCTACCCCAACCGGTTCAACAGGTTATTCGCTCAGTTGTGGTGGACCAATTATTTTTCCAACATCAGAAAATTTTGTCATTACTCCTGTTGCACCACATAATTTAAATATTCGTCCAATTGTTGTTTCTGACGAATCGGTTATAAGTTTTGAAATTGAAGGGAGAAGCGAACATTTTTTAGTTACACTCGACAGTCGTTTTGAAACGGTAGATGCCACCGTTCAACTTGCGGTGCGCAAAGAAAATTTTACCATTGCTTTAATTCGCCCTAATGAGCAAAATTTCCTTGATACTTTGCGGAATAAACTGGGATTAGGTGTCGATCAGCGGAATTAACCGGCCTGAGCTTACTACAGCATTTACAAATTCATAGTTTATACCCTACCCGCTTAGCCCAATCAGGGCGAGGACACAGTTTATATGGGTTGCTACAATCAGCTAATTTTCTACTACTTTGACCTATACCACGGGCCTACCTTTGTGTTTAAATACTACCGATTATGAAACTGTTAATGAAAATTGGACTTTTCTTGTTAGTTTTTACCACGTTAAAACTAAACGCACAATGGAGCAACGACCCTGCTAATCCATTGTTACTTAGCACAGCTCCCGACAACCAATCTAAACCTGTTATTATTTCCGACAACAATGAAGGTAATTTCGTTTTTTGGTTAGACAAGCGTTCAGGAATTACAAACGTATACGGACAACATCTCGACAAAATGGGTAATCAATTATGGGAGTCTAATGGAAGATTAATTGTTGAAAGCCCAATTGATATTTGGGATTTAAATGCAGTAATGAATAATGAAGGTAATATTCTGCTTGCATGGTATCGACAAGGTGATACTTTGTTTATCCAAAAATATGATTCCGATGCAACACCATTATGGGCAGCTCCAACAAATGTTGCTGGAGATGATGCAACATTTACAAATACATTTTGGGGACCTGTTGGACCAATTGCCATGTTGGTAAATGGTGATGGTTGTTTTTTAGCATACAATCTTACCGGTTGGGGTTACGATAATTTATTATACAATAAAGTTGAAGGCGATGGCTCATTACCTTGGGGATATAATGGCATTCAACATGTAGACATGAGCCCTGCAGGAATTGGCAAAATAAAATTATTTTCAGATGGCGCAGGCGGCGCTTTTTTGCAATCATTCAGAGGGCTATTTTATTTCTCACGATTCGATAGCAATGGTAATGTGCTTTGGGGCGAAATTGCAATGAATGATTGCACGGGTGGCACCGGCGGTACTTATGCCAGCCATACCTATTACGAAATGCAACCCGATGATGATAATGGCTGGATTGCAGCATGGACAAGCGCTTCGGACGATGTTTTTGCAACAAGAATTGACGAAGACGGAGCTTTTGTTTGGACCCCTGAATGTCAACCAATTTTAGAAAATCCAAATCAACAGGAAGATATTGCATTCACGAAAAGTGGCGATGGTTATTATGCAACCTGGCGGGATAGCCGTATTGATGCACCCGGAATTTATATGCAAAAAATTAATGATGAAGGCATAACGCAATGGGACGAACCAATATATGTTGAAGACACAAGTTTATATATCCCTGTGATGAAATCTATTGCAACATCAGAAGGAGATATCGTGGTATTTTATCAAACAAGTTGGTATTTTGCTGCACAAAAAGTATATGCAGATGGTACAACAGCATGGCCGCAACCGCTCAAAATTTTAGAAGGTACTTATCAACCTTTTTACGAAGATTATCAGTTATTCGCGACGGCAGATAATAATGTAATTGGTGTTGCACAATATACTTCCGGACTCGAATCCAATATTGTGATGTTTAATTTAAATTGGATTAGCGGTGATACTATTACAGTTGATCCGGTTGCAATTACTAGCATCGAAAAAAATAACATACAGGTGTACCCAAATCCGGTAAATGATATTTTAAATATTCAATCGGAACAACCGGTTTTCGAAATAGTAATTCTTGATATGCATGGTGCTGTTGTTTATCGCGAAAACACTTCCGGTATTTTCCAAAAACAACTCGACTTACAGGCATTGCCAAAAGGCGTATATGTAGTTAAATTAACTTCTGCCTCCGGCACCGAAATACAGGAATTGGTAAAATCATGAAAAAGTGTGGTTATGGTTGGCAGAGGTCAACATAAAAACCAACCATAACCCACTATCCCCTTTTGCTTTAACCGGACATTCAGTGCCGGTTTTGCCTTTTAAGCGGTAATACCCTAGTTTGAAGAGCATCCTCCAATTCCTACTAAACACTTACCTGCACATTTCAAGCAAGTCGGCTCCGCGTACAATAAACTCAATCTCTATGCGTTAACCCCTAGTTTCCGTAACTTTGCAATCCTTTTAATGCAGTCTGTTCGTCGATATTTTACAATTGGTTTTTTAGTGAGCCTTATTTTAGGGGGAAAAGTGTATGCCCAAGAGGTTGAAATCGGCGCCTGGGGCGGTATTACCAACTCTTACGGCGACATTAACAATACCCTCGAAAGCCTTCAGTTTGTTGAGCCGGGAGCAGGTGTTTTCTTCCGTTATAATGTAAATCCGCGTATTGGATATTACCTCGGTTTGAGCGGAGGACGCACTTATGGCTACGATTCTATCTCTTCAAACCCATATCAATCGCGCAGAAATCTCAGTTTTAGGTCAAATATTTATGATTTTACAGGGAGAGTGGACTTTAACTTTTTACCCCTGGAGCGCGAAAAGCCTAAAAATTGGTTTACCCCTTATGTTTTTATTGGCATTTCTGTGTTTTATTTTAATCCGCAGGCCTATTTTGATGACGAATGGGTTGATTTACAGCCACTTGGAACCGAAGGACAACAGTTTCCCGAACTAACCGGCAACGAAAAATACCAGCGTGTTCAGGTAAATGTGCCTATGGGAGGTGGATTTAAATTCGCCCTCAACAAAAATATTACAATGGGACTTGAGGCTAACTGGCATTGGTTATTTACCGATTACCTCGACGATGTGAGCAAAACCTATGTAGACCCTTCAATATTGGCAACCGGCGCTGATGGTGCACAGGCTGTGGCTTTGAGCGATAGAAGTACTACCTTCGACTTCCTTCCGCTGGGTGAACCCGGAAAACAACGCGGCGATAGTCAGCACAACGATAAGTATCTCTACACCGGAATTTTCCTATCTTATACATTTGTTGACTTAAAATGCCCCGGACCCGGCAAATGGGGAACACGATAACACCATCCTTTTTTGATAAATTTGCACCCTGATGTCTGCCGTTCAACTCGACTTAAACAACATACCTAAACACATCGCCATTATTATGGATGGCAATGGCCGTTGGGCTAAGAGTAATGGCAAGGCGCGCATTTATGGTCATCATGCGGGTGTTGAAGCAGTGCGTAAAGTAGTGGAAACCTGCACAGAGCTTGGCGTTCAATACCTTACCCTCTACGCATTCAGCACCGAAAACTGGAAACGCCCTGAGGCTGAAGTAAATGCATTGATGGAACTTTTAGTGCGCACCATCAGAAAAGAAACCCCGGAACTGGACAAAAACAACGTGCGAATTGGCATGATTGGCGATGGTCATTCACTGCCAAAAGCCTGTATCGACGAGCTTGAAGAAGCAAAAAAAATGACTTCGGCAAATACCGGATTAAACTTAATCCTTGCATTGAGCTACTCAGGCCGCTGGGAAATTACCCATGCCGTCCAACAAATCGCTCAAAAAGTGCAGAGTGGCGAACTTAACCCGGCTGATATAAGCGAAAAAACAATTAGCGCTTATTTAAATACCAGTGCAATTCCCGACCCTGAATTATTAATTAGAACAAGCGGCGAATACCGTCTCAGTAACTTTTTACTGTGGCAATCCGCCTATACAGAATATTATTTTACAGAAACCCTATGGCCTGATTTCGATAAAAACGAGTTAGTAAAAGCTTTACTCGATTATCAAAAGCGCGAACGCAGGTTTGGTAAAACAACAGAACAAATTAAAGTAAGATGAGCAACTTAGTGAGATTATTATTTTTGTGCGGATGGATGACGTTTTTTACAACCTTGGCAAATGGCCAAAATTTCGGACTAGACTCTAATATTGTCGATTATGGCAATCCGAAAAAATATACAATTGCAGCTACTGAAATAAGAGGTGTTAAATCACCCAATATCGACCTCAGTAGTTTGATTGTCAGAACAGGTTTAACACCAGGCTTACCACTTACTGTTCCCGGCGAAGATTTTAGTTTGGCAATTAAAAGTTTATGGAAAATGCGCCTTTTTTCTTCCGTAAATATTGTGGTAGATAAAATTTTAGGCGACCAGATTTGGATTGGAATAGAAGTAGAAGAATTACCGAAAATTTCTGCTTTCGCATTTACCGGTACTTCTAAATCAGAAGATGAGGATATGCGACCATTACTCGACATTGTTGGTAATGTAACACCGTATGCCGATTTTACCAGAGTACATATTGAAAATACTGTAACTGATTATTTTGCAGAAAAAGGTTTTCAGAATGCCGAAATCGATGTATATGCCAAAACAGATACATCAAGATATAATAGCGTAATTGTATTTATTGATGTTATTAAAAATGCGAAAGTTAAAATTGATAAAATCGATATTGCCGGTAATCACGAAGTGAGCGACCGCAAGTTGTTAAAACAAATGAAAGATACGCGCATGCGTACACAATTTAATGTGTTTTACAACAACCCTGAAGACCCAATTACTAAAGCGGACTTTTCACCAAAAGGAATTGTAAATATTTTATCGTCACTGAGTATTGATAATATTTCGGACTTCGTTGCAGAACGTGCTCAGGTGCGCATTTTAATTCTTCAAAATACGATCCTGATAAAGCAAAGGTGGATGCACAAAATATTGTTACTTATTATAAATCATTAGGTTACCGCGATGCTGAAATCAAATTAGATTCCGTATACGATATTAGCAGCCGCGCTATTGGAATTAATTATACAGTTGTTGAAGGAAGTAAATATTATTTCCGTGATATTTACTGGAAAGGAAATACTAAGTATTCAACAGAAAAGCTCGATTCAATTCTCGATATTAAAAAAGGTTCGGTGTATAATCAAACCTATTTAAATCAACGTATTTCTTTCGATTTAGCTAAACCTGATATTACATCCTACTACATGGATGACGGTTATTTATTCTTTAGAATAACGCCGGTTGAAATTTGGGCAGAAGACGATAGTATCGATTTAGAAATTCGCGTATTCGAAGGTCCTCAGGCAATTATCGACCAGATATTAATTCGTGGAAATACTAAAACCAGTGAGCATGTTATCAGAAGAGAATTGCGTACCTACCCGGGACAAAAATTCAATCGTTCGTTGGTAATTCGTTCACAGCGAGAAATTATTGCATTAGGTTTATTTGATGCGGAACAAATAGCGGTTAATCCAATTCCACATCCGGAATCAGGAACTGTAGATATTGAATATACAGTTGTAGAAAAACCATCTGACCAATTAGAATTATCTGCAGGTTATGGCGGCCAGGGTTATGGTATTTTGGCGAGCGTGGGTATTGTATTAAATAACTGGAGCACAAAACAAATGTTCGAAAAAGGTGCATGGCGTCCATATCCTTCGGGCGATGGTCAAAAAGTATCGTTCCGTATTAATACCACAGGACGACTATATCAGGCATTTAATATCGGTTTTGTTGAACCGTGGTTCCTCGGTAAAAAACCAAACTCTTTTTCAATGTCGCTTACTCGCACCCAATTAGGGTATAATGTGAGTGGAACTACATACGACGAAATTGAAGGAAACTTTGTGGCCAATGGCGCATCAGTTGGTTATGGTATTCGTTTAAAATGGCCTGATGATTATTTCACTTTATTGAGTTCAGTTAACTATTATAATTATCAGCTTACCGATTATCCATATTTTATCGCAACAAACGGTAGTTATAATAACTTCAGTATAAAAGAAACACTGGCAAGAAATTCACTCGACGATCAGCAATTCCCTAAATCAGGTGCAAATATTGCATTGTCGTTGCAGTTTACACCGCCGTATTCTTTAATGAATAATAAAGATTATACCGACTTAGATTCAGAAGCAAAATTCAAATTCATCGAATATTATAAATGGCGTTTTAATGCAGACTATTATGCACCCGTTGGTGGTAAATTTGTAATGCGCACGTCATTAAAATTCGGATGGTTAGGTTATTATAATTCTGAAGTAGGTATTCCTCCTTTTGAAAGATTCCAATTAGGTGGCGATGGTTTGTCCGGTGGTTATACCAATACCTTCGTAGGTACTGATGTAATTTCATTGAGAGGTTATGAGGTGTTGAATACACAGGGAACTTCAAGTGCAAGAACAGAAGCCATATTTAATAAATATACTATCGAATTGCGTTACCCGATTGTAAAATCGCAAACAGCCAATATCTATGCACTGGCATTTGCTGAAGGTGGTAACCTATATCCCGATATTGAATCATTTAATCCGCTTGACCTGAAACGCAGTGCCGGCTTGGGTGTTAGGGCTTGGTTGCCGATGTTTGGTTTGCTTGGTGTAGATTATGGCATACGCTTTGACGATCAAATACCGGGAGACCTTCAGGAAGCCAACGGATTTTTCGATTATATCACCAAAAATGGAAAGTTCACGGTTATTCTTGGGTTCGAACCTGAATAATTATTAAAACAGCGTAACATGAAAAAAAGCTTATTAATTGCAATCGTTATGATTGCTACCGCAATTACGGCAAATGCACAGCGTTTTGCCTACGTAAATACCGATTATATTTTGAGTAATATAACGGAATACAAATCCGCACAGGAGCAAATCGACAAAGTAACTGCAGAGTGGAAAGCCGATGTGGAGAAAAAACAAAAAGAGATTGATGAACTGTATCGCAATTTCCAAAACGAACAATATTTGCTGACTGAAGAACAGAAAAAAGCAAAAATTGGAGAAATAGAAACTAAGGAAAAAGCCATGAAAGAATTTCAGAAATCGAAATTCGGTTACGAAGGCGAATTATTTAAAAAACGTCAGGAATTAGTAAAACCTATTCAGGACAAAGTGTATGAAGCCATCGAAAAATATGCTAAGGAACGTGGTTATGATTTTATTTTCGACAAATCGAGCAGCACTACAATTTTGTTCGCCAACCCCGAAAACGATAAAAGTGATGAAATCATTAAACGTTTAGGATATACGCCTCAAAAAAATACACCAACTGAAGACAAATAATAAAAGACCAAATCAGCAAATCAGAATATGAAAATTAAAATTTTATTTATCAGCGCATTTATTTGTTTAACCGCAATTAGCGCAAATGCACAAAAAATCGGTTACCTCAATACCAACGAATTGTTGGTGCAAATGAAAGAAGTGAAATCGGCCGATTCATTATTGAACCAGTATGCAGAAGAAATGCAAAAAATTTATGCTTCTTATGTTATGGAATACCAATCCAAACTCGCCGACTACCAAAATAATGCGGCTACTTGGAGCGAAGTAAAACGTGAGTCAGTAGAAACCGATTTAGGTAACTTGCAAATCCGCATCAGCGATTTTGAAAAAGAATCTAACCAGAAACTGGAGACGAAAAAGCAGGAATTGTACAATCCTATTCTTGAAGATATCAAAGCAAAAATTAAATTGGTAGGTGAAGAAAATAAATTTACTACTATTCTCGACGGCTCTGCTATGTTTATACGTTGGCACCGATGCAGTTGATATCATGCCAATGATGAAAAAGAAATTAGGTATCTGATAGTTTACCATTACGTTATTTTAATATAAAAGCGCCTTTCGGGGCGCTTTTTTTATACCTTTGTTTTGCTGTTATGCAGAAACAATTTCCAATAGGCGTTTTCGATTCGGGTTATGGTGGCTTAACCATACTGAAAGAATTTGTTGCCCGCATGCCGGAATATGATTTTATTTATTTAGGCGACAATGCCCGTGCACCTTATGGCAACAGGTCGTTCGAAACGGTGTATGAATACACATTGGAATGCGTGCAACAATTGTTTGATATGGGCTGCCGCCTCGTTATTTTGGCTTGTAATACGGCATCAGCAAAAGCCTTGCGCACCATTCAGCAACATGATTTGCCAGCTATAGACTCTCAGCGTCGTGTATTGGGCGTAATTCGCCCTACATCGGAAGTAGTTGGCAGATTAACTGCTACTTATCAGGTCGGTATTTTCGCTACTTCCGGAACTGTGAATTCGGGTAGTTATGAAATTGAAATAGAAAAATTTTCCCCTCATATCCGTGTATTTCAGGAAGCATGTCCAATGTGGGTGCCAATGGTTGAATATAATGAATTTGATAAACCGGGTGCCGATTATTTTATTCAGCAACATATCAATCGTTTATTGAATAAATCAGATGAAATAGATACCATAATTTTAGGATGCACACATTACCCTTTATTGTTGCCAAAAATTAAACAGTATTTACCACCACATATTAAAGTAATTGCACAGGGTGAAATTGTTACGGATAGTTTAATGGATTATTTACAACGCCATCCCGAAATGGATAATATGTGCAGTAAAAATAAATCCTTATCGTTTTTTACTACCGATTCTACTACTATTTTCGATGAACACGCTGCCATCTTCTTCGGGCAGGAAGTGCATTCAGTACATATTCATATTTAATTGTTTTATACACTTAGCGCAACTTCGCGGCACTTCGCGACTTTGTGGTAAAATTTGTATTTAATATAGTTGGTTGTTGGTTTTTTTTCACCTCAAAGACTCCAAGGGGCTCTAAGTAACACGAAGAATTAAAAGATTAAAACACTTAGCGCAACTTCGAGGCACTTCGCGACTTCGAGGTAAACCTTGAATTTATTATTGTTGGATGGAAAGTTTTTTTTCACCACAAAGACTCAAAGGGACGCTAAGTAACACGAAGAATTAAAAGATTAAAACACTTAGCGCAACTTCGCGGCACTTAGCGACTTCGAGGTAAAATTTGTATTTAATATAGTTGGTTGTTGTTTTTTTTACCGCTAAGGCTCCAAGGGTCTCTAAGTAACACGAAGATTTTTTATAGAGCAAAAACCTGCTGTGTAAAAACAATAAATTATTTCTTTTCAGAAAAACTAATTGCTTCATTTAAATAGGGAATAAATGCATTTACATCTGATGGAATGCTGAAGGTTGATTTATTGGCAACTCCGTTTAACGCCTCCTGTAAATTAAATTTATCTTGTGTTGTGCCAAAAACTAAATTATTTTTATGTAATGCCTTTACCAGATATTCTTGTTCTGTTTGTCCGGGAGTTGGAACAAATATGCATTTTTTGTTGAGTAAAGCAAGGTCCATTAGTGTGCTGTATCCACCTCTCGAAATAATAGTAGCTGATTGTAAAATAAGCTGAAACAATTGTTCGCCGGGTAAATGAGAAATAACACGGATATTATCCGCAATTTTTTCATCTGTATCAACCTCCGAAATACCGCGCACAATTATCACCTGTTGCTGGATTGACTTCGCTTGCGAAATAATCATTTCTTCAAAAATACTTCGTTGTGGTTCCGGTCCGGACACAATAGCTAAAATATCATTGGTTTGAGTTACCTCCTGTTCAGGTTTTCTAAACCGCGTTAAAATGCCAATATATTTAGCATGTTTTGGTTTAGGATATTTATGCGAAAGATCCCCCGAAATATTATTTTCTGCAACAGTGTCGGGTATCCAAACAGTATCAAATTTTTTGTGTTGCCATTGCAGCCATAAGTA
Organism: Bacteroidota bacterium; assembly: GCA_016718035.1. Lineage (GTDB taxonomy): Bacteria > Bacteroidota > Bacteroidia > Chitinophagales > BACL12 > UBA7236. The sequence continues at coordinate 282,311 of JADKEK010000004.1, forward strand.
AACAAATGGTTCAGCAATTTTAAAGGATGGCACTTTTACCATCATTTGATGCGTGATGATAACACTAAATACATCTTTATGGTAAATACCATAACGATTATCCGCAATTATTAAATTAACGCCATATTGCTTGACAATTTCAGCGGTAAGTAAATGCTCGCGTTTTATTCCCCGAAACACCTTTCCCAGCTGGGCAATCATTTTAATAATAAAACTGCCTTTTTTCTGATAATAAATATCGTAAGAAGGAATTTCAATGGCTGTTAATTCCGGAAACTCCTTTTTTAACAGTTGTAGCGACCTGCCCGATGAGGCCATGATAACCTTGTGGCCCAAACTCAAACATGCCCTAATAAGCGGAATACACCGCGTAGCGTGGCCTAAACCCCAGTCAAGTGGTGCAATGAGGATTACTTTACGGTTCGTTTCAGGCAAGGCAATATGGCTTTAAAAACTGCGTTTATATGCTAACTGTAAAAATTTGATTACATTTAGAGCCGCAAAGCTATGAAAATCAGCAAAAAAATACTTCCTCTTATCGCAATTGCCATGCTTTTACTTGGTTCTTGCGGCATTTTTAATGGTGGCAACAATTGCGATTGCCCAAAATTCGGCGAAAACACTACGCAACCGGCGAATCCCGATATCGAAAACGCCTCCGCTGCTAATTTAGAATAAGTATAAATTTTCTTTTTACTGAACTACAATTGTGTGGTAATGTTTAACATTGCATACAAATGATATACTTATGCTAACGAAAAAAGTAGAAACAGCATTAAATAAACAAGTGGAAATGGAAGGTTATGCTTCCAATTATTATTTATCTGCAGCCTCATGGTGCGACTCAAAAGGTTTGGCCGGATGTGCAGGATTTTTATACGGGCATGCCGACGAGGAAAGAATGCACATGATGAAACTGTTTACCTACATTAACGATGCAGGTGGACATGCATTGGCGCCAAACATTAAACAACCACCTCTTAAGTTTAAAAACCTGAAAGAATTGTTTGAATCAGTATTGGAACATGAACTCGCCGTTACCAAATCAATAAATAATCTTGTTGATTTATGTATGGGCGAAAAAGACCATTCCAGCTATAATTTCCTTCAATGGTACGTAGCTGAACAACACGAAGAAGAAAAATTGTTCCGCACTATTCTCGATAAAATAAATCTCCTCGGACCAGATGATTCAAGAGGTTTATACTGGATCGACCGCGAATTAGCCGGAATTCAGCCGGAAAGTGGCTCAGAACCGAAATAATTTTACTTAGATACTATTTACCCGCATTGCTACATGGTAATGCGGTTTTTTTTGTCATTTTGGAAACAACCTAAATTGTGTACATTTGCTGAATGACAACTGCGCAGGTTAATTACCTCAATATAGGCCTCATGCTGGTATCAGCAATAGCCGCTTTTATTATTCCATTCGAATTATTCTTGTTTTCATATGCGGTTTTAGGTCCACTGCATTATTTAACCGAAATATCATGGCTGCATAAACGACAGTATTTCAGTCCGAAAAAACGCGATTATATTCCATTGGTAATTATTACCCTGCTTATTGCCATACCCGCAATCTTTAGTTACCTGGTACAACATTTAGGCCCCGTAAACGAAAACGGTAAAATAGTTGTGAGTGAAGGAACCATGCAGTTTTTGAATTTTTTATATTTTGAAAATCCATCAACCGCATTAATTTTTATGGGTTTTGCATTCGCACTGGTAATGGTGTTGATAAAAGATTCAATGCAAAGAATTGTCGCATTTATCATTGTAATTATTCTCGGTATATTATTGCGCACCAACCATTTTGTTGATGTATTATTTGCCATGTTCCTGCCTACATTAATTCACGTATTTATTTTTACGGGAGCATTTATATTAGTCGGCGCACTTAAAAGCAAAAGCACTTCGGGAATTTTATCTATCGTTGTATTTTTTGGTTGCGCTGTCAGCTTTTTCCTCATTTTTCCTGGAGCACAAAATTATCAGATTAGCGAATATGCTAAAGGCAGTTATGATGTTTCGTTTTTCACCCTCAATCAATCGCTGTTCGAAACATTTATGCATGTGCCAAATCCTTCTGCCGATGTAATTTATAATTCCAGTGCCGGAATTTTAATTACCCGATTTATAGCATACGCTTATACCTATCATTACCTCAACTGGTTTTCTAAAACTTCTGTTATTAAATGGCATGAAGTGCCGCGCACCTGGTTGGTTACCATTTTAGTATTATGGGTAAGCGCAGTGGGATTATACTTATGGAATTACGAAGTTGGATTAATGTGTTTGTATTTCCTCAGCTTCTTACACGTAGTGTTAGAATTTCCATTAAACTTCCAGTCGTTTAAACAAATTGGTGAACAGGTGCGCTTATGGTTCAAAGGCGGAACAGCCCGAACTTAAGCTAATGTTCCTTCGGAGTAATGTTTGAGAATTTTTAGTGCAGTTTCCATATCTCTGCCCATCATTTTGGGTAGAAAACGTCCTAATAATTTTGCAAATCCACCGCGTTTAGTTTTTCCGGTAACTACCCAGCTAACATCTACAGATTTGTCGTTGACAGCTTCAATAATAAAGGTAAATTCCATCTTGAATACGCCTTTATTAAATATGGCATTAATATGAATGGTTTGATAGGGTTCTGTTTGTGTAATGGTTATTTCCCCTTTACCCATAGTGCCACCTTTCCATTGCATGGAGGCGCCGTAGCCTGAAGTTTTTTCTCCGTAGGTAATTTCAATTTTCGGGTCTTTGTTTTTGCTCCAGGCACTCCATTCCTTCCAGGTAGTCAAATCATCTATGGTATTAAAAACCTTGCGCCTGTCCGCATCTATAGTGGTGGTGCGAATAAACCGGTATTTCGACGGAATAAAAATGCCGATAATAATGATTAGTGCAAAAAAACCTGCTATTGAAATTAAAATAGTACTTACCATAATATGTTTCGAAGTAATAAAAGTAGTTATTATTTGGGAAGAAATACAACAGTATGAGCATTGAATGCCATCTACCCCAACAACATTTATTTTTTAGTGTTTAATTTTTTGTGATAAAAAAATGTGATAATGGCTACGGCTGTCCAGGCGAAAAGAAAATCTATAAATAGATAACTTACGTTAAATGCGTGTTGCCCCGACATATACCCACCGTACCGCAAATAATAGGCATAGGGATATCCAAAATGAATAACAATTGGCCCTGTTTTAAAAATAAAATTCGAAATAATGGAAATCACAATAAATGCAACAATTGCCAAAACCGTTACAATAATAAAATAGCGTGTGGTAAATGTTTTCATGAGTAAAAATTAATAACTAGCATTGCCCATATTATATACCGCCTTCAGTAACAACCTCTGCATTTTTTACCGAATAATAAACAATACTATAATGTATTGGCGGAGGATTAATGGCTATAATATGTTTTACAGTCGTCTTAGGACCAACGGTTGCCTCCAAAACATGATGTTCGGAGCGAATAAGCTCACGTGTGTCCATAAAATAATGAATGGTAACATCAATGTTTTTATAAGTAGTTGCTGCTGCGTTATTGGTTATCTGACAAGTAATTCTGTCCGGTTCTACATTGCCTGTTATGTCAATAAAAATAAAAGGGCGTTCCTCTTCAGCCTGTATTTGTTCTGCAGATATTTTAGTACTGAAATTTAAATATTCGCAGGAACTGAAAAATACAGTAACAAAAAACAATAAACTAACAGTTTTCATAACGTATAATATAATTAGTTAAACTTGTGTTTTAAATATTTGCCCGTATAACTTTCTTTCACTTTTGGCAAACCTTCCGGTGAACCTTCATAAACTAAATTACCACCTTTTTCTCCACCCTCTGGACCAAGGTCAATAATGTAATCGGCACATTTTAATACTTCAATATTGTGTTCAATTACTATAATGCTATGGCCACATTCTATTAACGCGTGAAACGCCGACAATAATTTATTGATATCGTGAAAATGTAATCCCGTAGTCGGTTCATCGAAAATAAATAAAACATGTTCGCGACTTCTACCTTTGCCTAAGAAACTTGCAAGTTTTACACGTTGTGCTTCACCACCGGATAATGTGCTGCTGCTTTGTCCCAATTTTACATAACCCAATCCTACATCAAATAATGGCTGCAGTTTGTAAATAATTTCTTTTTCATCTTTCAAAAATTCCAACGCTTCCTCAACACTTAATCCCAATAAATCGGCAATATTTTTATCCTTGTATTGAACTTCTAAAATTTCTTCTTTAAAACGTTTTCCTCCACATTCTTCGCAGGTTAAATGTACGTCTGCTAAAAATTGCATCTCCACAATTATTTCACCCTCACCTTTACAGGTCTCGCATCTGCCGCCATCAACGTTAAAGCTGAAAAATCCTGCTTTGTAACCGCGCATTTTAGACAATGGCTGGCGCGCATATAATTCACGAATTTCATCGTATGCTTTTACATAGGTAACAGGGTTGGAGCGGCTCGATTTTCCAATAGGGTCCTGGTCCACTAATTCAACCTGGGTAATAGTGCGCAAATCGCCTTCCAGCGATTTAGAAATATAGGCAGTGTCGCTGGTATCATCCAGCATTTTCATTAACTCAGGATGCAAAATATGTTTAATCAATGTTGTTTTACCCGAACCACTCACGCCGGATACTGCAACTAAACTATGCAGCGGAATAGTAACATCAATATTTTTTAAATTATGCATCCGTGCCTGTTTAATTTTTATTTTATTGGCACTTTTCCTTCTGTGTTTAGGTAAAGGAATACTTCTTGTTTCAGATAAATAATTACCTGTTAAACTATTTTTATCATTAAAAATAAAATCGAAATTACCGCTACTGATAACTTTACCACCATGAATACCAGCTTCAGGGCCAATATCAATAATATGGTCGGCATTTTTAATTACCTCTTCTTCGTGCTCCACAACAACAACCGTATTACCTAAATCGCGTAAGCTTTTTAATACTTTCACTAAACGTTCGGTATCACGCGGATGTAATCCCACACTTGGTTCATCTAAAATATATAACGATGAAGTTAAATTACTGCCCAGTGTTCGTGTTAAATTAATACGTTGCGTTTCGCCACCACTTAATGTATTACTTTTTCTGTTTAAGGTTAAATAACCCAACCCTAAATCGAGCATATAACCTAAACGATTATTCATTTCCAACAAAATACGCGAAGCCACTTTATTTTCGAATGCACTCAATTGTAAGTTGCTAATAAATTTCGCTAAGTCTTCAACAGGCATATCAATCAACTCAGAAATAGAATGATTATTTATTTTCACATAATTAGCATCCTGGCGAATACGTGAACCTAAACATTCCGGACAAACTGTTTTGCCACGGTAGCGGGCAAGCATAACGCGATACTGAATTTTGTATGCATTTTCTTCCAGCATTTTAAAAAAATCATCAAGTCCCGAAAAATGTTCATTGCCGGTCCATAATAATTTATATTGCTCTTTGCTGAGTTGATGAACAGGTTTGTGAATTGGAAAATCAAATTTGGTAGCCACTTTAATTAATTCATCTAACCAGGCTCTCATTTTTTCCCCTTTCCAACAAGCAACTGCACCTTGATAAACAGATAAATTTTTATCAGGAAAAACAAGATCGTGATCAACACCAATTACAGTTCCAAAACCTTCGCAACGTTTACATGCACCATACGGATTATTCTGATTAAAAAAGTGGGGACTTGGTACTTCAAACACTACACCATCAGCTTCAAAGTTGTTGCTAAAAGTGCGGTCAGTTAAATTTTCCGCATGAATTAAGCAAGCGCCATGACCTTCATAAAAAGCAATATCTATAGAGTCGGCAATACGTTGTTGTAATTCTTCATTTATAGCGGGAGTGGTGTGATGTTCGGCAATTTCTTTTTGCACCACAATACGGTCGATTAATAAAAATAATTTCGAAGTAGCCGGAATTAATTTTGGATTATCAATTACATCATCCATTTTCACAATGGTATCGTTGCAATAAAATCGCGTAAATCCTTTTTGTTGTAAAACGCGTGCAATTTCTTCAGGTTTGCGTTTTTTATCGCTATCGAGTTCTACCAGAATATAAACTTTGGTATCCTGAGGCAATGAGCCGATATAATCTACCACATCGCTCACCTCATCTTTTTTCACCTCACGGCCCGAAACGGGAGAGTAGGTGCGCCCAACACGGGCAAAAAGCAAGCGCATGTAGTCGTAAATTTCGGTCAGCGTGCCAACTGTGCTTCGGGTTGTGCGGGTGGTAACCTTCTGGTCGAGGGCTATGGCAGGAGCAATTCCACGTATATAGTCCACATCGGGTTTATCGAGGCGGGTAAGGAATTGTCGGGCATAGGAACTCAGGCTTTCCACGTATCGGCGCTGCCCTTCGGCGTATAAAGTATCGAAAGTAAGGCTCGATTTGCCCGAACCGCTTACTCCAGTAACCACTACAAGCTGATTTCGAGGTATGGTTACGTCGATGTTTTTCAGGTTATGTTCCCTGGCCCCTTTTATAAATATTGCGTCAGAATGACCATTCTGATGGTTTTTTTTCTCTTTCAAAGGTGTTTTATTGAAACTTTTTCAAAAATATCACGTAAATGTTGTCCATTCCGTTTGGAATTTCCAAAAAAATGTATATTTGCATTAACTAAACACAAAACTACTGCCTATAAGGTTAACATCTACGCTAAAAATTATTATTCATTTTATCGTTTAACGCACAACCTTATTGTATGCAGTCCAGAACTCTTCCTGATGACCAATTGGTCCAGCTGTACTTGTCCGGTGAAGAATCGGCACTAGGTGAGCTCCTCAATCGCCACAAAGATAGGATTTACACCTACATTTATTTATTCGTACGTGATACGTACACTGCTGAAGACCTCATGCAGGAAACGTTTATCAAGGTAATTGATAAGCTTAGAAGTGGCAAGTATAAAGAACAAAACAAGTTTTTGCCGTGGTTGTCGCGCGTAGCGTATAACCTGTGTATCGACTACTATCGCCGCGAGAAGCGTTTGCCGAAGGTGACCACCCGCGATGGGTTTGATATTTTCAGCGTGCTCAAATTTTCGGAGCCGGGTGCTGAAGGAAAAATTATTGAAAACGAATTTTCGACCAAAATCCGCAAAATTCTTGAGCATTTGCCTGAGGAGCAGCGCGAAGTGGTTATTCTGAGACACTACATGGACATGAATTTCCGCGAAATTGCTGAATTAACCGGGGTAAATATTAATACCGCCCTCGGCCGTATGCGATATGCACTCATTAACCTGCGAAAATTGATGGAGGCAAAAAATATTTCGATTTGAGATAATAATGAGTTGAGCAATGCCGTTTTAGATGCATAATTTTTATGGTTAAACCTAAAACATATTGCATGACTAAAAACATTACTCAAGACAATCTCATTCGTTACATCTATTCAGAAACAACCGCCGAGGAAACCAGTTTAATAGAAGAGGCGCTCCGGAGCGATTGGGAACTGAAAGAATTACATGACAACCTGCTCGAAACCAAATCGGAACTCAGCCGGGTGAAAGTCAGTCCTTCACAAAAAGTGATCGACAACATCATGAGATACAGCAAAGACAACGCTCCGATGGAGCACTTTCAGTAAAAAGCTCAAAACCCTGACCAAAGCGTCGGGGTTTTTTTATGCCTGGTAAAAACGTAAAACAAAATATTTGGGCGTTGCCGCGCAATATTTAATCCCACTCCGAATGTAATTTTCGAGCGCGGCCGGGTTTTCCGCTCCAACTCCTCGCTCGCAGAAAAAGCTCGCTGTGGGGTTTCCACTACAACCCCTAACGCAAACACCGCTTCATAAGTGCAATCATTTCTATGAGCAAAATTCAAATATGCTTAAGCAATATGCGCCGAAAAAAACTATTATTCGCCGCAAAAATGCGGTGAATAATGATTATATTTGACGCAAAACACTTCCGGCTATGGCTAAGTATATTTATAATAACAGCAACTGGACACATTTTACTTGGGATGATCAGGCTATAAATGCTGTGTTTGGTGAATTAAAACTGTTACAAGGTAATATCATCAGTCAAATGAACCTACTGGGATTTTCGGCAAAAACTGAAGCCAAACTTGGTGCATTAACGTTAGATGTGGTGAAATCGAGTGAAATAGAGGGTGAATTGCTCAACTACAACCAGGTACGTTCATCAATTGCAAGACGCCTTGGAATTAATATAGCGGGACTTGTTGAAAGTAATCGCCATATTGAAGGTGTTGTAGAAATGATGCTGGATGCAACACAGCGATTTGAGCAAAAACTAACCCACAAAAGATTGTTCGGCTGGCATGCTGCACTTTTTCCTACCGGTTATAGTGGTCCTTATGCAATTGAAGTTGGAAAATATCGCACAGGTGAAATGCAGGTAGTTTCGGGTGCTATGGGGCATGAAAAAATTCATTACGAAGCTGTAGATGCTAAAAAAGTAAAAAGTGAAATGACCAGGTTTTTAGATTGGTTGAACAATAACAATCAACTTGATCCGGTTATGAAAGCCGCAATTGCTCATTTTTGGTTTATTATTATTCACCCCTTTGATGATGGAAATGGCCGTATTGGCAGGGCTATTTCTGATATGTTACTCGCGCGATCCGAAAACAGTGCTGAACGCTTTTATAGCATGTCGAGCCAAATATTAATTGAACGAAAACAATATTACAAAGTATTACAAAAAGTACAACACAGCAGCGGTGATATTACAGAATGGCTAAATTGGTTTTTGCATTGTCTGAAAAATGCAATGCTAACTACCCAAGATACCTTGCAACGTATTTTGCGCAAAACCGAATTTTGGAAATTGCATGAAAACACTGCAATTAATGAACGGCAACGTATTATTTTGAATATGTTATTCGATGGTTTTGAAGGAAAATTACAATCTTCGAAATGGGCAAAAATCACTAAAGTTTCATCCGATACTGCCTTGCGCGATATAAAAGATTTAATTGAAAAAGGTATTTTGAAAGAAATAGGCGATGGGGGTAGGAGTGTTGCATATGGATTGGTAGACTAAGAATTGGAACGATTGGATTTACTGCTTAATAATTTAGTTCAACAAAAATGGTTTTCACTTTTTCCAATTCATTTAATAATTAATCTGGCAAATTTGTAAAAACTCATATCGAACAAATTCCCAAATTCTTTGTTTCAAACCAATGTTCAGCTTTATACAAAACCTAATCCTTCGAAATCCAACCTTATTTTATTTTGGCTTAATTTGTTTGGTGGCAGCACTAATATTTTTAGTACTTACCCGTTATACAACCACAAAAGTTTTTAATGTAAGTGCTTGGTACAAGCCATTTAAATTTGCATTTTCTACATTTTTATATGCTTGGGCAATGGCTTGGTATTGTTATTATTTGCCCGATTTTAATATCGGACTATTTAACTGGTCTATTATTTTATTGCTGGGTTTTGAAATTATTTATATCGCTATTCAGGCTAACAGAGGACAGCTTTCACATTTTAATTTAAGCACACCTGTATATGCCACACTATATTCACTTATGGCAATTGCCGCCAGCTTAGTGACTATATACACTGCATACATTGCATTACTCTTTTTTAAAGGTAGTTTCCCGAATTTACCGGAATATTATCTTTGGTCAATTCGATTAGGTCTTTTGATTTTCGTAATTTTTTCGTTTCAGGGTTTTTTAATGGGCTCCAGACTCAACCATAGTGTAGGTGCTCAAAACGACAATTCAAATTGGTTCATAGTAGGCTGGAGTAAAACGGTCGGCGATTTAAGAGTAGCACATTTTATCGGTATGCACGCAATGCAGGTGATTCCATTTATTTCCTACTATGTATTAAAAAATACGACACTCACTATAATTGTTTCTCTATTTTATGCAGCTATAGCCATCTCCACCTTAATCCAAGCCCTTCAAGGCAAACCATTAATAAAATCAAAATCCTAATATAAAGTCACTCCCCCTGCCTCATTAAATTACGCTAGTACACCTTGCGGCACCTTCAAATTATATAAAGTAAAGCGTCAAAAAGTCGTAACCTCAACTCCCGGCCTCATTGCATTACGCTAGTGCAGCTTACGGCACGAAAGCAACGAAGCCAATAATTATTTATTTGTCGAACAACAAAGCAGACTCAGCGCTACGCAATTATATTATGGATTAAATACAACTCGCTTCATTTCCACAATTACAATCAAATTAAAAACATCCCAGCGCCTTGTCTGCGCCTCGCGAAGTGTCGTTAGCTGCACTTGCGTAATCCAATGCAGCCTTGATTTTTTGGTTCTTTTGTATCAAGACAAAAGAACATTAAATCACCTTCGAAGCCAATATTCAAACACACCTCCAATCCCCCCAATCTACAAATACTAATAAAAAATTAAATTGTTAATCCCGGCCTCATTGCATTACGCTAGTGCAGCTTACGGCACGAAAGCAACGAAGCGAAAAAATATTTATTTATCGAACAACTAAGCAGACTCAGCGCTACGCAAAAATATTTAGTTGAATTTATCATTAGATGCATTTTAAAAACGTCCATCTCACATAAAAATCCCCCAGCGCCTTGTCTGCGCATCGCGAAGTGTCGTTAGCGGCACTTGCGTAAAGCAATGCAGCCTTGATTTTTTGGTTCTTTTGTATCAAGACAAAAGAACATTACATCACATTCGAAGCCAATATTCAAAAACACCTCCACTCCCCTCAATCTTCAAATGCCAATAGAAAAGAAAATGTAAATTAGTAAACCCGGCCTCATTGCATTACGCTAGTGCAGCTTACGGCACGAAAGCAACGAAGCGAAAAAATATTATTTATTTGCAGAACAACAAAGCAGACTCAGCGCTACGCAAAAATATTTAGCTGTATTTATCATTAGATGCATTTTAAAAACGTCCATCTCACAAAAAAATGCCCCAGCGCCTTGTCTGCGCCTTGCGAAGTGTCGTTAGCTGCACTTACGTAAAGCAATGCAGCCTTGATTTTTTGGTTCTTTTGTATCAAGACAAAAGAACATTACATCACCTTTGAAGCTAATATTCCAATAAACCACCAATCAATAAATACAAACCCTAAACCTCATACCCATGCCTCTTAGAATTTCGTTAGCTGCACTTGTATAATCCAATGCAGCCTTGATTTTTTGGTTCTTTTGTATCAAGACAAAAGAACATTACATCACATTCGAAGCCAATATTCCAATAAACCACCAATCAATAAATACAACCCCTAAACCTCATACCCATGCCTCTTAGAATTTCGTTAGCTGCACTTGCATAATCCAATGCAGCCTTGATTTTTTGGTTCTTTTGTATCAAGACAAAAGAACATTAAATCACATTCAAAGCCAAAGGTTTCAATTAATGGAATATTAACTCTTTTTCTATTATATCAAGACACACGAACATAAGTTCACCTACAAAGCTTAAATTCAATCAAGAGTAAAAACCCCATTCAAAGCAAAAAAATTAATCACATTCTTTTACTAAATACACCAACTGCCAATAAAAATTTAGAAATCTCATTGTTAAATTCTTCAGGTTGTTCAATATTGGAAACATGACCGGCATTATCAATGATATGGAGTGCCGATGCCTTGATAGATGTATGCAAAAACTCCGATTGTTCCAAAGGTGTCACTTCATCTTCTCTACCACAAATAATTAAAGTTGGAATATTGATTTCTGGTAGCGTTGAACATGTTTCAGAACGTTCAGCAAGGGCTTTTAAACCATTAATAATAATTTGTTCCGGGTTCGCCATAACAACGCTACGCAATTGTGTAACAATTTCCTGTTTGTTGGTAAATGAGTTTTTGCAGAACACTTTTTTTATAAATGCTTCATTAAAGTTTAATGTTCCGTTTAATGCAATTTCGTCAATTGTTTTGTATCGATTCAATTTTACTTCAATAGTATCGGCAATACATTGTGTATCGCATAGTATGATCGCCTCAAATCTATCTGGAAACCTGGCTTGAGCATTTAATGCAATAAATCCACCCATTGATAATCCACAAATTATTGCTTTGGAGATTTTCATCTGATTCATAAATAACATTAAGTCGTCGCAAATAAATCAATTGACAAGGGTGTTGTTTCGTCGGTTGATTTGCCAAATCCGCGAATGTCAATGGCAATAACTCGATTAGTTGTTGCAAAAAAATCAAGCTGTTTAGCCCACATCGATTTGTCGAAAGGAAATCCGTGTAAAAAGATTATTGGAATATTACCTTCTCCAACATCATCGTAAGAAAGATTCAGATTGTTAATATTGAGCATTAAATTCAGCCCTGCCGTTGTACTTTCCATACCTTGATAATTTTAGTTGAAAATTTGTGTTTTTATTTGCAATCATTAATATTGTTAAGTTACTTGACTATTCATAAAAATGAAAGCACGTAATTGTATCACAGCAAACATACCTACAACTTCTTGACCCTCACTTATATAATTTTATATAAAAATCACATAATTCACACTTTTGTAGTATAAAAAATGGACATCGTCAATTAGACTAAAATCAAATAAGGCTGAACGAAATTTTGTAGTTTGCGTATAAGTTATTTGTGAGGATAAAAACTCATTTTTATATTTTAATTTCGGTATTGATGCTGACGATTTGTTATAGAACCAATCAGTGTTATGGATAAGCTTAATATATAGCTAAAACTCCAATCCAAACTAAATTGCAAGGCGATGGCATTTCAATTTGTTTTGTTTCAATCTTAATATGTAAGAATGGCTATCAGTGCCTTTAATACCAGGACGGAAAAATTTAATACACATTTGAAACTGAAAAGACGCCTTACAACTTGAGAAATGTCCCAAGTTAACTAATTACTTTTTATCAGTCCTAGGTAGAGAATAACAACCAAGACACTATGTGTGCGAGTTAATTAGCACTTTATAACTTATGATTATTTATATAACACAAGGCTTTCAATTATATATACCTTATAATAACGTTGTTATTTTAACCTAACCATGGATGCTATGCTATTACTAATTTGTAACCAACCCCTCGGATATTTACAATTTTTAAATTAGTGTTAGCCTCCAACTTTTTACGAAGTTTAGAGATAAATACGTCTAAGGTTCTACCAATATAATCACCGTCATCGCCCCAAACAGTCTTTAAAATTACCTCTCGTTCAATAGTTGCGTTTGCATTTTTATTTAATAATTGTAACAACTCAGACTCTTTTGCGCTGAACGACACTTTTCCTTGCTGTGTCAACAAAACGGAATTGATAGGGTCGAATTTATATACTCCTATCAAAATTTCATGTCCATTGGTATTTACTTGCTCATCCTGTTTCATACGCCGAAAAAGTGCTATCACTAATACAGCAGCAATTATAACCACAGCAATACCCGGAATCCACAATTGAACTGATAAATATGGCTTATTTATGTCGCTGGCTGCTACAACTTCGGTTTCTAAAATTGTTAAAGCTACTGAATAACAAGCCTTTTCCGGTTCTCTAAAGGCGCATGGTATCATTTCAGCAACAGTTGAAAGCCCGGCTTCATAGCTATAAATTATTTCTTTGTTAGTACATACTTCAACCTCTACGATATACCTGGATGCGATTTTAGTTGTTTTAATAACGCTATCAATGGTTTCAAATAGTTGTTTTGGTAGGAATTGAAATTCTGTGGCAAACTGAATAGTATAAGTATTGGATTGTTTTAAAACGGGTAAAACAAGTGAAGTGCTGTCTGCTGCATCAAGAAGTAGTTCATGACCAATAATGCGCATGGCATTCAAAGTGTGTTTTTCACTGTCATTTGTTTGAGCAACTAATGTTGCAATAGAAGTAATGAGGCAAAAAATGAGGTAAACAATTTTAACCCCGTGAGCTTTTAACATATAGCAAATTTAACATAAGAGCCCTAATACAACCGCTTTTCTTTGCTTTTTTACATTAATTTACATTAAGTTACCTTTAAAAATATTGTATGTTAAGTAAGGAGCTTACTTTCGTTGTAAATATAGAAGTATGGAAAAATGGATAATTCAGATGTTTGTGCTTGTTGCGATTAATTTCTTCACCTCATGTGGCATAAACGCGGCTACTGGTGAACCAGAAAGGGCAATTAATTCAAAAATAGGCACTGAGGAAAAACTTTCTATTGTTCAACGACTAAAGGCAAGTGCTCATTTATCTGTTGAAGAAAAGGTAAACCTTTACTATGCCCTTAAAAAAGATAGTGCACAATACTACAATTTCGGCAATGAAGATGAGCTCAACATGTTTGGTTATGCATATTTATGGGACAATAAAATTGAAGAGGCTATAGTTATTTTCAAATTGTTGGTAGCCGAATTTCCTACTTCATCAAATGCTTACGACAGTCTGGGGGAAGCATACTTGAAAAATGGAAACCTGGAACTGGCGAAAAAAAATTATGAAAAGTCATTAGCCCTGAATCCTGAAAATTTTAATGCCGAGGATCAAATAGAGATTATCATGTTTCCCGATAAGGTCCCCTTAAAGCCTACTGAAAAATTTGAACAAATATATTTAGCAGAAGAGTATAAACAGGACCTCGATCAACTTGGAAATACGCTTCTTAAAGTACATCCAAATGCATTAAAGTTTATCTCAAAGGAAAACTTTTGGCAAGCTATTGAATCCAAAAAGGCCCTCATTACAAATAGCACCACCTTTGGTGAATTTGCTTGGATGTGCAGTGAAATTATCGCCAATGTGCATTGTTCGCATACCAATATGGGTAGTTTTAATTTCGAAACATCGCTATTAATGCTGGCTCAAAAATTTCCTTTAAAAACTTATTGGGTAAATGACAAACTATACGTGGTTGATGCTATGAATAACGGTAAATCTATAAATGTTAGAGATGAAATAGTTAGCATTAATGGCGTTAAGGTGTCTATTATTATGTCTGATATTTATAAGCATATTGCATCACAAGGGTATATCAAAACAACTAAAAACCGGATGTTTAATATGTGGAGCTCAACATTAATTGCATACGCCTTTAATTTTCTTGAAACATATAGTGTAAAAGTGGCGGGGTCAAATAAAGAAATATATTTACAGCCGGCAACTGCTATAGCAGAACCATTTTTTGATGAATCGCTAACATATGCAAATAGTGTATTAGACTTGGAATTAATGCCCGATAATTCTGCCGCTTACCTTACTATAGCTTCATTTAATTATTATAGATGGAACGACTTCGATGTATTTAAAAATTTTATTGATAGCAGTTTTCAAGTCATTAACAGAAATAAAATCGATAATTTAATCATTGATTTAAGATTTAATGGCGGTGGGTCGCAATCGGCAAGCATGCATTTGTTGCAATATTTGCTTGACAAACCGTTCAAATATTATTCAACAGTGCAATTTGAAGGAAAGGAAGGAAAAATCGAAGGAGAGGAATTGGTTTATCCATTTGAAAACAGATATAAAGGTAACTGCTATTTCATTATTGACGGACACGGCAATTCTACTACAGGGCATTTTATGTCAATAGTGAAACATTTTGATGTAGGCACAATCGTAGGCGAAGAGTTAGGTTCCAACCAGTTTTGTTCTGCGGGTATGACTACCTGCCGACTGTCAAATACTAAACTCGTATATTACGTGGCAAATAACACCCATGAATCATTGGCCATAACATTGCCTGATGAAACAGGAATATTACCTGATTATTATATAAGCCAATCCATTGATGAATATTTACAAAAGATTGACGTGGTGAGAGATTTTACTATTGAACTTGTAAAAAAGGCTAAATGAGGCAACCTTTTACCCCTGATTCATGAAAAATCAGTTTGTTATGTAATTTGTATTTTTACAAAGTTTCACTTTGAATACTTTGTTGCTTCTAATTGTAAAGCAATTAAGTGTTTTATAATAGAGGTCATTTCAAATTACAAGTGCATGCGTTTACTTTTTACATGTTTATTCATCAGCATCTTAAGTAACACTGATACAATAGCGCAAACTCCTGATGTATATACCGATTTAATACCACTTTGTCACACCCTCGGCACTGAAAAAACGCTAGTCGGACTCGGCGAATCAACACATGGCACTGCCGAGTTTACAACGATACGCGCTGAGATAGTAAAACAACTCGTTACGAAATATAATTACCGTGTTTTTATTTTGGAGGCCGAATTTGCGACTTGTGAAAAAATGAATAAATATTTGCATTCCGGCGAAGGCAATTTAGATTCCCTGATGTTGGACTTGCGTTTTTTTCCTTGGGTGCATGAAGATTTTAAAGTGCTACTAGAATGGATGATGAACTATAATCTGGTGCATCCTGAAAATGGCGTCCGGTTTTATGGTATGGATGCACAATATTCGAAATTATATGCTCAAAAAGACACGATTATAAAATATTACCCCAATGAAGGCAAACAATTGTTTCAAATCATTGAAGGTAATACAAGTCCTAAGCAAAAAATTAGTGACATCAAACAATTATCCAACTCCCTTGCTTTGGCAAGTAATACAATTGATTTAAGGTTGCAATATTTTATCACCTGTCAACTCAATAAATTATCAGCTACAACGTTTAACACCAATACCTATCGCGATGAAAACATGGCGCAATTTGTAAAATGGATATGCCAAAACGCGGGTGATACAACAAAAATGATTATCTGGGCACATAACGGTCATCTCAAAAAACAAGGCGGCAAACCAATGGGACAATATTTGGGCGATGCTTATGGTGATAAATATGCCGCTGTGGGTCTCGACTTTAAAGAGGGCGCATTTTTAGCGGTAGATTATGATGCTGTGGCTGATCGGAAATTGGTGGATATGACTTTAAACCCAATTGTAAAAACAATTGCAGCGGACATTAAATTCGGTGATAAGTCTATTGCTATAATTCAATGTGATACCTTAAAACATAATGGTTACATAAATGCAATCGGAGCGATATACGTAAAACAACCTGAAAAAAAGGCAGCCTTTTATAACAAGCTCCAGCGAAATAAACAGTTCGATTATTTAATAGTTACCAAGGTGTCAACGCCAATACAATTATTGCCACAATATTTAAATGAATAATATTTTTTATGAATATAATTTGTAAGAAGAAAATAGTATTGTTGTGCTTATGTTTTTTACCATTACTTTCATTTGGTCAAACAGCTGTGGATACAACATTGTTTCGCAATCCTGAAAATTATAATCTCGCACTTCAACATTATTTAAATCAAATTGCTGTTGATACTATTCATCAAAATAATTACTACCAGGCAGCCTGTTATTACACTTTGCTTAAAAATCAGGAGTTGGCATTTCCCTATTTGAAAAATGCCATTGTTAAAGGTGCCAGAGGTGAAGATGTAATTACAGATACAGATTTTAATTTATTAAAAGAAGATACGACGAAATGGAATGAAATTGAGAAATTATTAAAACTTCAATATGCACAACGTAATCCCGGCATCACAAAATTAGATTTGGGATATGAACTATGGATGATATGGATTGAAGACCAACGTTATCGTACATTTAAAAAGAATAATAAACTAGATGATAAATCCACAACTGACATTGAGCTCCATGATATCCACTTATCTAAATTAAACGGACTGATTGAATCCTTCGGGTGGCCTAAATATAGCGAAGTAGGAATTGAAGGTGGTGATGCAGTGTTTTTTATTTTCCAGCACGACAATGCTGAAAATATGAAGGAGATATTACCCTTATTCATCGCTGCTGCTAAGGCCGGTGAAGCAGATTTAAAAAAAGCTGCTATGATGATTGACCGTTATTTGTCCTACACGGAAAACGTTCAACTTTACGGCACGCAAGCGCATCGCACAATTAAACCGGGACAGGATAGAAATGATATTCCTTTACAATTATATCCCATTGCAGACGAAGAAAATTTAATTAATAGACGGAATGCAATAGGGATGGGCAATTTTTTAGAAAATTGTAATAGGTTGGGTGTAACGTATACGCCAATAAATGAGAGAACAGATTATTTTGTAATTGAGATCAAAAAAAAGTGGATAAAAGCCGGCTATTTACTGTAAAATCCCCTATCAAACGCTGCAGAAAAAGTTGCGAATATTCATTACAACTAAGAAATTGAAATGGCGTCAATTGTCAGGATGCTCAACAACAACTGGTTATTAATGCATAACATTAATTAATTTTAGTTGCAATAGCAGTGCCGTTTAGGCCGATGGGTGCCATTAAACTCCAGTCATAGTAGGAGCTGTAAATTTCTAAAATAAATTGACCATCTACTATATTGCCAAAAGCTTGATAACCATGTGCACTTGCCCCTCCGGCATAGGTATTGTAATACGGAACACAAATACTATCATTTTCAATATAAGTATGCATGGGTATGTCGTCAAAAAACTTGAAATTAGTTAATAGTAAATCCCCATTTTCATCTTCTGTTAATTCACATGTGTTGTCAACCGTTGAAACAGTATTATAATTCCACCCATTTGTGTCCAGATAAGGGTACTGGTAGGTGTATTCAATTTTGTAGTTGCCTAAATATTCGGCATTTAAATCTACTTCAATTGTTTTTTTGCAACTGCTGAAAATCAATAAAATGGTTCCAACAGTAATCATTAGGGTAAAAAAATTGGCTTTCATAACAAGTAATAATTGGGGATTGTTAATCCAAATTTATTTATTGTAAAGCAAAAAAGCAAGTTGCTATAAAAAATTTGACAATTCAAAAACAATCTAAGGGCTGTTTATTTAACAACAAATAGCTACTAACCGGCAGCCACCGCAAGTGTGATTAATTTATCAGCCAATGAACAAAATTGACACTAATGATATTGTTAAACGTGCAAATCCTAGGGACCAATTTATTTTAAAGCAGAATTGTCAAACTAAATCCCGACCTCATTGCATTACGCTAGTGCAGCTTACGGCACGAAAGCAACGAAGCCAAAAATTATTTATTTATCGCACAACTAAGCAGACTCAGCGCAACGCAATATTAATAAGGATAATTTTTCATCACCTTCATTTTCACAAATACAATCAAACTAAAAATCCCCCAGCGCCTTGTCTGCGCCTTGCGAAGTGTCGTTAGCTGCACTTGCGTAAAGCAATGCAGCCTTGATTTTTTGGTTCTTTTGTATCAAGACAAAAGAACATTACATCCCATTCGAAGTTAATATTCAAAAACGCCTCCAATCCCCCCAATCTTCAAATACTAATAAAAAATTAAAAAATTAAATTATTAATCCCGGCCTCATTGCATTACGCTAGTGCAGCTTACGGCACTAAAGCAACGAAGCGAAAAATTATTTATTTATCGAACACTTAAGCAGACTCAGCGCAACGCAATAATAATATGGATTATTTATCATCACCGTCCTTTTCACAAATGCAATCAAATTAAAAACATCCCAGCGCCTTGTCTGCGCATTGCGTAGTGTCGTTAGCTGCAATTGCATAATCCAATGCAGCCTTGATTTTTTGGTTCTTTTGTATCAAGACAAAAGAACATTACATCACCTTCGAAGCTAATATTCCAATAAACCACCAAACAATAAATACAAACCCTAAACCTCACACCCCTGGCTCTTAGAATTACGTTAACTGCAATTGCATAATCCAATGCAGCCTTGATTTTTTGGTTCTTTTGTATCAAGACAAAAGAACATATAATCACATACGAAGGTAAACCTGGAATAATTCACTAAAATCCAATTCATATCGAGTTTACTTAAATTATCCTAATAATAATCCTACCTCACCTCAAAAACCCTTAACTTTATTCTAATTACCTCTTTAAATCAAACAACACCTTTATAATAAAAGCAATTATTTCCATAATAAGTGCAAACCATAATTATGAAAAAATTAATTCCTTCTATCGTACTAGTTCTGTTTGCCTTGTTGTTTATAAGCTGTACACATAAAGAAAGTCAAATTAATTTTGTATACCCAGATGGTAACATGAAAGCACTAATAATGAGCTACGACGATGGTTTGGTTGAAGATTCAAAACTCATTAAATTATTCGATGCAAATAATATTATTGGCACGTTCAACCTTAATTCCGGACTATTAAGCACACAACAACACTGGCCACAAGATAATGGCCCTGATATTATTTCCACCTATGTATCCAAAGATTCATTACTACTGATTTATAAAAGTCATGAAATTGCTGCCCACGGCTTAACACATCAGGATTTTAAAAATATTAGTGATGACGAAATGCTAAAAGAAGTAAACACAGATATCAGCAATTTAAATGAGCTTACAAATCGAAAAATTGTCAGCATGGCTTATCCTTTCGGCAATTCAAATCATCACATCGCTGAATTAATAAGCAACAGTGGCCTTACCAATGCCAGAACGGTTTCAGATACCTATACTTTTGATTTACCTGATACATTTTTACTTTGGCATCCTACCTGCCACGATAGTAAGGCAATGGAATTTGTAAACGATTATCTGAATTTAAATAGCAATGAACTTTCACTGTTTTATGTTTGGGGACATTCATGGGAGTTTAATGACCCAAACAGATGGACATCAATAAATGAATTTTGTCAAAAAATAGGTAACCAAAAGGATATATGGTATGTGGGCTGTGGAGATTACATTGAATACCAAATTGCACTTAATAATTTAATTATCACTGATGATACTATAGCTAATCCAAAAGATAACAAGGAAGTTTGGTATAAAGAAGGTGATGAAACCAAAGTAATTAAACCTGGTCAAACCATACGAGCAAAAATAAATGCCTTGCCATAAATTCAAATTATTATACTGCAATCGAAAAAACTGCCCTCAACAAATGCAAATGAGATTTAAAACGTTAATCTATTTTGGTTGCAATAGCAATCCCCGGTTGGTTAAGTGAGGTCATGAAAGTCCAATCATAAAGGGTGCGATTTATTTCTAAAACAAATTCCCCATCAACCACGTTGCCATAAGCCTTATAAGTATTTGGATAAGGCCCACCTAAATAGTAATCGTATTGCGGTATACATATACTATCAGTTTCAATATAAGTTTTCATTGGTAAGTCCCAAAAAAAGTCGAAATCGGTAAATAATAAATCGCCATTTGCATCTGTTGTTAATTCACAGGTGCTATCAATATTGGTAATCGTATTATAGTCCCAATCTGTACCATTAAAATAAGGCTCCTCATAGGTATATTCAATACGATATTTGCCTAAATACTCGGCATTTAAATCCACTTCAGTGGTTTTACTGCAACTGCTGGAAATCAATAAAATAGTTCCAATAGCAATGAGGAGGGTATGAAGGTTGCCTTTCATAAACAGTTTTTTAGGGTTTTTGTAATAATCAAATGTATTCACCGTGTTGCAAAAAACCAAATATTACAGAAAAATTTGACAATTTAATAACAAACTGAATGTAGTTTATATGGCGTAAGTTACTTGTTTAATCACCTTAAAAATTCATCTCAAAAGGACTTTTTTAATGGTAATAAAAATCAATAAACACGGTGTGTCATTAAAGCCGAAAACAAGCGTGTTATCTATTTACATATTACTTTCTGAAAACCGGGGTAGCGTCTGATTGTGAAGCTTCCGCGACAACTGGGGAAACTAGAAGAATAACTAAATCTATTATTTTATTTCTCCGCAACTCCACCCCTCCGCGTGAACCCCAAAATTAATTGAATAAAAAAAGCGATACAGTCACCCGCATCGCTTTTTTAATATTTTTGAATTGAATATTAAACATTCATCATCACCGGCATAACCAGCATCAATAAATCCTCTGCAGGATCGCTTTCCGTTGGTAATAATAATCCTGCTCTGTTAGGAGTGCTAAGTTCCATGCGAACTTCTTCATTGTCCATCGCATTCAACATCTCTAATAAGAATTTGGCATTAAATCCAATTTCCATATTATCACCTTCATATGTGCAATCTAAACGCTCGTTTGCTTCATTGCTAAAATCTAAATCCTGAGCATTTACAATTAACTCATTTCCTTTTATTTTTAAAATTACCTGATGGGTAGTTTTATTGGAGAAGATAATTACACGACGTAAAGTATTTAAGAAATCGGCGCGGTTAATGGTTAAACGATTTGGATTTTCGGTTGGAATAACCGCATTGTAATCCGGATAACGGCCTTCAATTAAACGACAAATTAATTTTACGTTATTATAACTAAAAAATGCAAATGAACTGTTATAAGAAATAGTTACTTGAGTTTGTTCACCAGGTAAATTTGATTTCAATAAGTTTAATGCTTTTTTAGGCATAATTAAAGATGCGGAGCCACTTGCTTTAGCATCTGTTCTGCGATAACGAACTAATTTATGTGCATCAGTTGCTACGAAATTAATACCATCTTTATTTAACTGAAACAATACACCTGTCATTGGCGGACGTAATTCATCCGTGCCTGTAGCAAATGCTGTTTTATTAATTACCTTTTGTAAAACACCTGATGGTAAAATAATATCACTCATTTTATCATCGCTCGATACGCGAGGGAAATCATCACCATTTTCACCGTTGAGTTTATATTTACCGCGGTCGGTAGTAATTTCTACCTGACAACTATCTTCATCAATTGAAAAAGTAAGTGGTTGTTCAGGAAGCGTTTTTAAATAATCAACAAGTATACGAGCCGGGATTGCCACTTTACCTTCTGATTTTGATTCAATATCCATCCATGTGGTTATTGATGTTTCCAGGTCGGTTCCCGAAATGGTGAGCTTGTTCTTTTCCACCACAAATAAAAAATCTTCCAGAATAGGTAAAACCGTATTCGGACTCACAACGCCATTCACCGTTTGGAGATTGCGCAATAACGCAGTTGTACTTACAATAAACTTCATGCTCATAATTTTCAGTTAAGGCAAAGGTAAACATTAGTGATAAAAGTGTTTTCAACAAATGGTGGATTTCATGCTAACTTTGTATAATGAATAGGATTGCCCTTGTAATGAGCGTTTTGTTTTGTTTCCAAATAGCTCATAAACCTTTGCTGTCGCAGGTTACAGCTCCACCGTTTACCATTACCCTCGAAGAAGTAACCTACTCCGATTGGCCGGGAATACACTCTTTTGCCCTCGGCGAATGGGATGGAAGATGGTTAATCATGACCGGAAGGACCGGCGGACTCCATGGTTTTTTGCCTCCAACACCTTTCCCAATCATCGATGCCAACAAACAAATCCACCTTTTTGACCCCGAAACCGGTGATTACCTGTCTGCTAATATGTTCACCTTGCCCGAATCTGTCCAGGACCAATTGCAAAGCACCAATGCACAATTTTTTCAAAGAGGAAAATATTTATACATCATAGGTGGCTACGGCCATCAACAAGCAACTGATAGTATGGTAACTTACCCTTCATTACTTGCTGTGGACCTGGAAATGATGAGTAATTTAATTGATGCCAACGAATCGGTTGCTCCGGCAATAAGAAGTTTAGCTGATACTTTGTTTGAAGTAAGTGGCGGCGAAATTGGTTTAATTGGAGATACCATTTATTTATTCGGCGGACATATTTTTGCCGGTGAATATTCAAAACCTGCTGGGCCTCAGTTTTATCAAAAATATACCGATGCACTCAAAAAATTTACCTTAACTGATGATGGTGAGACAATATCAATTCAAGATATTAGTGTAATAAAAGATACGACAGTATTTCACCGCCGCGATTTAAATTTTGAACAAATTATGTTACCCGGTGAAGAAGAAGCATTGGCAGCATTTAGTGGCGTATTTCAATACGAAGCAGATTGGGTTTGGTTTTCGCCGGTTTATGTAACATCTGATGGGTATTCGGAAGATGAAGCTTTTTATCAAAAATTAAATAACTATACCTGCCCTGTAATGAGCATTTACGATTCTGTTTCACAAAATTATTACGCAACATTATTCGGTGGAATAGGACAATATTATTATGATGAAGATGATGACACAATTAAACAAGATTTAAATGTGCCATTTGTAAATGATATCTCCACCATCATTAAATATGCAGATGGTTCAACCGAACAATATCCTCAACCCATTCAATTTGATGCATTGTTAGGTTCAAATGCAGAATTTATTTTAAATAATTCAATTCCGCATTATAATAACCGCGTAATTAAATTACACGATATTAACGGGAGTGTTTTGGCAGGATATATTTATGGTGGTATAGATGCACTTATCCCGAATTTTACTCCCAGTACTGCCAGTAACAGATTATTTAAAGTATGGATAAATTATACAGCACCTGTTGCAATTCAAAATGTTTCAATTAATGATATCAGCATATACCCGAATCCGGTAAGTGGTGAAATTATTATCTCTAACAGCTCATTAAAAAACATTGAACAAATTCAAATTATTAATCAGTTAGGAGAAACAATGCCATTGTTGCAGGCTAAATGTATGGCGGGGAGTTCAATAACAATAGATGTAAGCGTTTTCGCTCCCGGATTATATATCGTAAAAATGTTTGGTGAAGATAATGTGCTTACTAAACAACTAATAAAATTGTAAAAAACACCTGCCAGGTTTCAAAACCTGCTAGGTGTTTTTTTATTTTTTCAGCCCTTCATTCAACACACTCACATTCCCCGGACGTTGCCGATAAAAGAATTGCGGCCCAACCATCAATTTGCCAAACACGAAGTTTTGTATGATTCCTAAATCTTTATCCTCGTTAAATACACCGTAATACTTATCTAAATCAAATTCGATAGGTTTGTCATCAAGGGTGTACTGCATTTTTGAACGATAGGTGAGTGGACGGTAATAAATTTTTAAAGTAGTTGTCGTTTTATTGTTATCCGTAACACTCATAATACATGCCGGAGTAGTTGCCAATAACGAATCTCTTTTTTCAGGTTCTAAAATAAAATACTCTGCATTCAGCATGCCGAATTGTTTTAAATAATAACTGACAATTTCTGGGTTCAATGGTTTGTTTATATTTTTATTTCCAATTAACTCGAAGGTGTTATCTGCTTTGCGAACAATACTGAATGATGAATCGCGTAAGTTGTTATAAGTAATATCAATCTGATTAATAACATCAGGCTTATAGGCAAATATATTTTTTGATTTCCAATCTGTTTCATCCGTAAAAAATACGGTAGCTGCAAATCCTGCAAAACCAGGTATGTTAACCACAAATGCATGATCAGAATTTTCCATTAACATAAATGTTCCATTCAACTGATCGGTGTTATCGCCAATATAAAAACCTTTTGTTTTTTCTCCTTTGCCATTAAATACCTCAACATGCGTTCTTTTCCCTGCAATTTTTTTAATAACGGTATTGTGCATCGATTTAGCGACTGGCATTTTTACTTCAAGTTGCACCATCGTGTTTAACAAGTTATGGATAGCATCAGGACGAGGTCGGTAGTCTTTGTTCATTGTCCAGCTGCCATTGTGCTGTTCTAATAAAATGCTGTCCCCCTTTAAGTTGGTTAACAATATTTTGCCAATTGCAGTAGTATCTTCAACAGCAAATGCAGTATCTTTTTTACTGTAGGAACCTTCGTTGTCTCTAATTAATGTGAAATAAGCAATTACTGCCAAAATCACTAAAATGCCAAAATATAACCAATTGCGGTTCATAGTTTTTACAATTTAAGCTGCGTATTTTCTATTGCGGACAAAGAAATATATTCCGCTAAAAAGATATAAAACCAATAATGGAGCAATCATGTTCACCAATTGCCATTGAATTCTGTTTTCTCCCACTTTTTGTTCATCAAGCGGTCGCAATTTTACTTCTTTTGCGCGAGTGGCAATTAATCCATTTTGGTCGCATAAATATTCAATACAATTCATCGCAAAATCTTTATTGCCATAAATATATCGTTCGATATAATTAATACCAAGCATATCGGGTTTGCCGTTTTCATCAACAAAATTTTTAATTAAATCTCCATCACCAATCATAATTTGTTTTGAGCCTGTCCCTTTTTCCATCACTTTTCCATCCTGATAAGCAAAGCCCATTTGATGTAATCGATTCGCAGTAGGCTTTAAAGATTTGAATGCTGATGGGAATTGACCTTCTAACAAAACAGCAACCGGTTGATTAGGTTTGTTATACTGCTCATCAGTTGGTGCAAATTTGGTGTCTACCACATTAAAATTAACCCTTGCCGGAGCTACAAGATATCTGCTTAACCCAGAGGTAGTTAATAATATTGTTTTGGTTATACCGGGCACAGCAATAGTGTCGACAGTGCTGACAAATTTTCCTTCAATTGCATCAACGTTTTTACTGATAGGATGATCGCCATTAAAATTATTAAGTATAGGATTAAACGGCCATGGGCGCATAATAAAATTTTCACCATTGGCGACTGGAACATTTATATGTGTGCATTGTTTGTCCTGAATAATATTGGTATTTATACGTGCGCCATATTGCAGCAACATATCCATAATATTTAATTCACGGTCAATAGCCATAAATTGACCTTTACCGGAATACAAACTATCAAAATCGGCAATTACCGGATCAACTAACCACAGCACATTACCACCTTGCATAATGTATTGGTCGATAATGAATTTACCCTCCATGGAGAATTCAGACAATGGTTTTGCAACTATAATGGTTTTTATTTCTTTGGGAATTTCATAGGTGCTGTCGTCTTCTAAATCTATTTGGGTGACATTGTACAACTCATTTAAAGAACCAGCAATGTCATTTAATTCAAATCTATTTAGTTCACCATGGCCTGCAATAAATGCCACATAAGGTTTATCTGCATCAGTAATTTGACGGATAGCTTTGGTGAAATTATATTCTAACAATGAAATGGAAACAGAAGGGTCACTATCCGGATTAAGCGGCAATGGCATGGTGCCACGGTCGATCATTGGAAATGCAATTTCCGAATCTTTATAATTGATGGAAATGAAAGGGAAAATATATTTTATGGAAGCTTCGTCCGTTGCGCTCTCCATAAATTGAACACTTAATATCCCTTTTTCTTCAAGTTGTTTGATAAATTCTGCCTGGTTCTCTTCATTCGGAATACTAAATGGGTCAAAAATATCATACTGCACATTGTCGCCGGCATAATTTTTAAACTGATCCAACATTTCTGTTGTTGCTTGCTGCAGTCGCTTTAAATTTGGTGTTAAATCGCCGGCAAGGTAAACACGAATAAATAAAATATCTTCCTGTTCTTTTAAAAGTGTTTTGGTAGGTTCGCTGATAGAAAAACGTTTTTCTTCCGTTAAGTCAACTCTAAAAAAGAAACCTGAAAGTAAAACATTGATAATTACAATAATACCAACAAGTAACAGCAATTGTAACATTGCTCTTCTCCTGTTTTTTTTATATTGATCTTGTCTCTCCATTTTTGTTACGCCTTAATCTTTGAATGTTGAATTACCATTTTCTGCTTCCTAATGCCGTTTTGGTCATTAAAATAAATATACCAATCATGCTGCTGAAATATATAACATCGCGCAAATCGATATACCCTTTACTGATATTTAAATAATGCCGGTTAATACTAATTGCATTAAAATATTTATCTGCAGTCCCAATAAAGGCCGGAATTAGCGATAAAGAGTCGAAGGCAAGGTAAAAGAAAAAACAGGCAAACATGCCCGCAATAAATGCTACAATCTGATTATTGGTAATACTAGATGTAAATAAAGCTATTGATACAAATGTCGCCCCTAATAATATCAAACCGATATAAGAACCAATTATACCACCGGTGTCCACATTACCTGCAGGTGAGGCTAGCGCACTTACGGTGAAATAATATAACACAGTAGGCAGCACAGCAAAAATTACCAGCACCAGGGCTGCTAAATATTTACCAAAAATAATTTGCATGTCGGTAATCGGACGTGTGGTAATAAATTCAATAGTGCCACTGTTTTTTTCTTCTGCAAACGAACGCATGGTGATTGCCGGAATTAAAAACATTAAAATCCATGGTGCGAAATTGAAGAATGAATCTAATGTGGCATATCCATCATCCAAAATATTGGTTTCCGGAAATACCCATGCGAATAAACCATTTGCTATTAAAAAAATAGTAATGGCAATATATCCAATCAGCGAGCTGAAAAATACGTTGAGTTCTTTTCTAAAAATGGCTATCAAAACACAATATTTTTATTTCTAATGATTTAATTATTTGGTTAAGTCGTGGAATACATCTTCCAGATTTTGTTTTTCGATATGCATGTTTAATAAAGTATATTTATTTTCAACTGCAAATCGGAATAAATATTCCCTGATATCGGCATCGCCATAATATTCAATAACCAATTTGGTATCGCCTTTTACACTGCGCACCCCGGCAATTTGTTTTAATAATTGTTGGTTAACAGCTTCTTTAAATTCAACCTGAATAATAGTAGTGCCTTTCTGCTGCGCCTGAATGCCATCTACCGAATCGTCGGCTACTATTTTACCCTTGTTGATGATTATTACCCTGCTGCAAATAGCTTGCACTTCCTGCATAATGTGGGTAGAAAGAATTACCGTTTTTTCCTTGCCAATATTTTTTATCAGACTTCTCACTTCGGCTAACTGATTAGGGTCCAAGCCCGAAGTCGGCTCATCCATAATCAACACTTTAGGGTCGTGTAACATCGCTTGTGCCAGACCAACGCGCTGACGGTATCCTTTTGATAGCTGACCAATTTTTTTCCTGCGTTCTAAGGTGAGCCCGGTCATGGCTATCATGTCTTCAATACGTTTGTCGGCGTTTTTCATGCCATTTAAACGGGCAGCAAATTCGAGGTATTCTTTCACATACATCTCCGGGTACAAAGGATTATGCTCCGGCAAGTAACCAACATTGCGACGAACATCTAAACTGTTTTTTTCTGTGTCAAACCCGCAAACACTGGCCTTTCCGGAGGTTTGGGGAATAAAACAGGTCAGCATTTTCATGGTTGTGCTTTTTCCGGCGCCATTTGGCCCTAAAAAGCCGACAATTTCACCCGATTGCACAGAAAATGATATTTGGTTTACTGCGGTTTGCTCGCCGTATACCTTTGTAAGCTGATCAACTATTATCGACATAATTTACGGGCAAATTTAAGCTAAAGAGTGCTTTTAAAAAGCGATACTATTCACAATAACGGAATCTGACCGAAAAGTGTATAATCAAATTGAATTGTTAAGGGTGTAATTCGGGAGCGAGAAAAGAAATCTTAAGCGCTTAGGGCTTTGGAATGATTGAATATAAAGGGTTTCAACGGAGAATTACTTTTTAACATAACGTTAATTCTATTTTATTTTAGATGTGCAGGATAATGGTCATTTTTACGTCCTATCATTTCATTTAAAAACCAACCAATGAAAAATAATTACTTATTGTCACTAAAAAGTTTGTTATCTGCAAGTGTTTTGTTCCTTGCTACCGGCGTTTTTGCCCAAACAAACCCAACCCCACAAGCTATTCCCTATTTTGAAGATTTTTCCGGATTAACACATGCATCAACCACTTACCCAACAGGGTTACAAGGCTGGAAAGTGAGCTCGGCTGCTACTACAGTGGTTATAACCAGTGGACCAACTGCAGACCATACATTAACAGCCAATTCGTCTGCTTCAAGTAATTCAGGCGGCGTGCACAATTACAATGGTAAAATTGGAACGCTGGCATCAGGTTCAACTAACCCTGGCCTGGTTTTGGCGATGAATACTACAGGATATAACAATATCACACTCAGTTACGACATCATGGTAATTCGCAACCCTTACGATGGTGCATCCAATACCCGTTTAAATGAAGCTACACTCCAGTATCGGATTGGTACAACCGGTGCATTTACTACCTTAACCGGTGTTGAATACCAAAGTGGTACCACCCAACAAACTACAAGTGGCGTTACCACTCCTCAAGATTTACAAGCACGCTCAATTGTATTGCCTGTTGCCTGTGAAAATCAAGCTGAAATTCAAATTCGTTGGATAACCCACGATATGACCGGAGCAGGTTCACGACCAAGTTTTGCCATTGATAATATTAATGTAGATGCCGATAATGATGGCGATACATTTTTATCTGCTGTAGATTGTAATGATAATGACGCTGCCATTTATCCGGGAGCAACAGAAATATGTAATTTTATTGATGACGACTGTAATACAATTACTGATGACGGTATAACCTATTTAGCAGTTTACGACGATTTAGATGGTGATACTTATGGCGCCGGATTGGCAGCTAATTATTGCACCTTCCCAGGTGTTGGTTATTCACTTGATAATTTAGATTGTGATGATAGTAACATCTCCATTAACCCCGCAGCGAATGAAATTTGTAATGGTGTTGATGATAATTGTGATGGCAATATTGATGAAATTACAGTTACTGCAAGCATTAGTCCTGCAGGAGTTGTTACAACCTGCAAAAATGTTGGCACTACTTTAACTGCAAATTCGGGAGATGGTTATACTTATCAATGGTACAAAAATGGCAACCTGATAACAGGCGCAACAGATATCACTTATACTACAAGTAAACCTGCCTATTATCAGGTAGAGGTTTCCGCTCCGGGAGCTTGCCCGGTTTTAAGTGAATTTGTAGAAGTAAATATTGCTCCAAACCCTAATGCTAATATTACTACACCAAATGGATTAAACTTATGTTTAGGAACCGTAAAATTAAAAGCGAGTTATGGTGTTTCGTATACTTACCAGTGGTATCTCGAAGCAGTTGAAATTCCGGGCGCAACCGATTTTATTTATTTACCTGCAACTACCGGTAATTATACTTGTTTGGTTACAAATGAATTTGATTGCTCAAGATTAACCAATGCGGTGACAGTTATTAATGTTTGTAAACAAGGTGAAGAAATTGCTATGGATAACCAAAATGAAAAATTGGTTATTTATCCTAATCCGGTTTCAGATGTTGTTACTATTGATGTAACTACTTCTACCATAACTACTTCTGCTACCATTATGATATTAAATGTATTAGGAGAAGTAATGTATAGCGAACAACATGCTGTTATAAACGGAGCATTAAATGCCAATTTGAATGTAAATAATTTGGCTACTGGTGCTTATGTTATTGCAGTGAATATAAACGGTGAAATATTTACAACCAATATGGTAGTGGAATAATAAATTAAATTGATAACAGATAAAAAAACGACTGTAATTAAATTGCAGTCGTTTTTTTATGTCTTATATTGCTATCAGCCGTTTTAATAAGTGACCGTATTGCGCCAATGTGCTTTTTTGCATTTCGTCAAACATCGCTTGTTCTTCAGGGTCAAATTGCCTGTTTTTTTGTTTGTTTTTAATAATAACTTTTATCAGGCGGCTGTGATAAGTATATTCAGGAATAAGCACATGCATTTTTTTAGAACGCATAAATTTCAAATTCTTTTCTGCAAGGGTTAATGCTGTTTTATAATCTTTGGTTAAGTAATGATGAGCGGCAGTTAATTCGCGTAAAGCAAATTGAAACTGTAACGAAGACGTTTTTGTAGTTAAACGATGTAATTCATCAATTTTCGATTTCGCCTCATCGAATTTGCTGGTGTGAATCAATAATTTCACACATTGAATGAGGGCGGACAAAAAGAAATTACCATTGCTATCCTTATAGAATTTAGCAAAATAATTATCACAAATTTCTTCTGCCAAATCGTATCGTTCTACTACAAGGCAAATTTGGAAATACTCTGCAATATAGATGTGCCAGCGCAACGGCTCGTTTTTATTAATACGTCCGTAAAGGCTGTGGTAAATATTAAACGCCTCTTCAAATTCGCTGCTGAAAAATAAAATTTGTGCGTAATGCCATTTGGCAGTTAGAATTTCAGTTTCGGTAAAAGCCTCTTTGTAACCCAAAAAAAGGTCGTTTATTTTACTGATATAAATTCTGCTCTGAGAAAAATTATGCAATAAATTATTTAAAAATACACCACATAATTTTGCTTTATACAAACAATGGGCAGAATTAATTGCCTGTGCTTCGGCAATTAAATTATTGAGCTTAAGAAATAATGCTTTTTGTTTTTCAGGGTCAGTAAAATCTGCCTTTGTTGTGCTAATATTAATTTCTTTCCTAAAAATGGAAATTTTCAGCCACAATTGTGTTTCGTTATAAGTAGAACGCGGACAATTGTTGAGTATTTCGTCGTTTAATCGGTTAATTTCCTCATCAATATTTTGTACAGCAGTATTAAACAATAACCACTCAAAATAAAATTTATAAAATTCGAATTTTTCGGTTTTGTCGGATGAGGAAGCTATTACTTTGTGTTCATGATGTTTTAATATGCGCAAAGCAGCCTTCCACAATCCGTTTTTTTGATCGAGATAATTAATTTGATGGTAAATATTATGTCCGGCTAATGCCTCAATCACTTTTTTGAATAAAATTGAATTGATTTTATCCAAATGGGAAGTAGTTATACCTAACCTTTTACAAACAGTAGATGATGGAAATATCCTGTTGTTCATTTGCAGCATTACCTGCAATACGTCCCGTTCACGATCCTGAAATGGCAAGGCATTAACCTGGTCAGTTTCAGTTGGGCTCAGCGTTTTTAAAAGCTGAAAAATAATTGGCATAATGTACTATCGCTGTTGTTGGTGTGTTGTCATTACAAAGGTAATGTTTTTAGGTAAGGATTGACGTTTTTGGCGCACGGTTTATGCATCTTTTTTGCTGTTTTACAAAAAGGGTCGTGTTAAGTATAAATGGATAACAGGCACAAAACCTACTTATTTGTGAGTTTCAAGCTAATTTTTTGTTAAAAATCTATTAAAAGGAAGGGAAAAAAACTGAATACAACTCTCACTTTTTGGCTGAAAGGCTGTGTACACATCAATTACCATCCTTATTTGATGCAATCAACAGCTAAAGGGCAAATCTTAATAGTTGCTGCTTGCAGAGTTTTTTTCCACATACCTATAAATAATCTGCCTTTTTCCCCAAATTTGTCTTCCATTTCACTTATTAACTAAATATTATATGAACCTAAAATTTACACTCAAAGCAGGTTTACGAACGCTTGTGGTGTTGATGCTATTTGTTAGCAGCAACGTTTTTGGCCAAAGTGGTATTTATGAAAGTTATGCAGTGCTCAATATTAACGGAGCAGGTAATACTTTCTACGATATGCAGGCCATTACAGGAAACACTGACCTACAGGGCGCTAACCTGGGTACCTTTACAATAGGTGCCGGAAACTCACTGGTAATTGCCGGTGGTGAAAACAAAACTTTTAAATGCTCGCCATGCGATATTACCAATGGTAATTTGTGGTACCGCGTTTGGTCAGGAAGCCCTTCAGGCTCTTTTTCAAATGTAGGACTTGCATACAACAGCAACCTCGGAACAGGTTGTGGTGGCAACGACCAAAAATGGCAAACACTTTCCGGCTCAACTAACGTGCTTACAGGCCTACCTGCCGGTAGTTATACTTTAGAAGTTTATAGCACTGCCGACTACGCAGGCTGTGGAACAGGAACACATTACTCAAGTAATGGCGGCGCCAATTATCAGGCAACATTTACTATAAATTGCCCTGTAATTACCGTAAGCGAATCGCATGTTGATGCAACTTGTGTTGGTGGAAGTAATAATGGTAGTATCGATATATCAGTTAGTGGCGGAACTCCGTTTACTGCTCCGGTTACTCAGAATACTGCTCAGGATTTTAATTCACTTTTAAACACAGGAATAGGTAATATTTGGACGGATAATTCTACGCTTAGTGGCTGGTATTCAAACAAGGCAACCTACAATGCAGGAACTGGTAGTGTAAATACAGGTTCAGTTTATAGTTTTGGATCTACGGGTTCAACAGAAAGGTGTCTAGGGTCCACAGCTTCAGGTGGCACTGGAACGCTATATTATGGTGTAAAAATTACCAATAGTATGGCTGAGACTGCAACCTCAGTTTCAATAAGTTTTACTGGCGAGCAATGGAGAAATGGTGGAAATGTTACAGCTCAAAAATTAGAATTTGATTATCAGAAAAATGCATCTAGCATTACATTAGGTACTTGGACAGATTTTGATGCTTTAGATTTTACAGGCCCAATTGCAACTGCTACTGCAGGGGCGTTGGATGGTAATTTACCTGCCAATAAAACTGCCTTGTCTAACACAATTACAATTTCAATTCTCCCTGGCGAAACAATTTGGTTGCGTTGGGAAGACGTTGATAATTCTGGTAATGATCATGGATTTGGTGTTGATGATTTATCAGTTACACTTATTCATGGTCAAATGGTGCAACTACTCAAGATATTTCATCTTTAACAACTGATACTTATTCAGTTACTGTTACTGATGCAAATGGTTGTACAGGTACTAATAATATTTTTGTTGATTTAACAGGTCAATCTGTTTATTATGCTGATTCAGATGGTGATGGTTATGGTGATAATGATGTAAACGAAACAGCATGTTCTCCTTCAGTAGGATATGTTGCAAATAATACCGATTGCAATGATTCAAACGATGCAATTAATCCCGGTGAAACTGAAATTTGTAATGAGATAGATGATAATTGTGATGGTAATACCGACGAAGGTGTATTAATTACTTTTTATGCCGATAACGATGGTGATGGTTTCGGTAATGCTGCTATGTCAACCGATGCTTGTACAGCTCCGGTAAATTTTGTAGCAGACAATACCGATTGTGACGACAGTCAGTTATTATATGTTGATGGTGATGGCGATGGTGTTGGTGCAGGTGCTCCCGCTGCTTGTGGCGTTACAACAAATACCGATTGTAACGATGCAGATATGGATGCAACAACTTTGGTTGCTTATTATGAAGATTTAGATGGCGATAATTATGGTAGCGCAAATACGGCTTCTTTTTGTGCCGGAACTGCTCCATCAGGTTATTCCGAAAATACCGGCGATTGTGATGATACCAATAATGATATTAATCCGGGTGCCACAGAAATTTGTAATAATTTAGATGATAACTGTAACGGTACAACCGACGAAGGTTTTACACTTTCTACTTTTTATGCTGATGCAGAAGGCGACGGTTTTGGAGATGCTTCTTCTACAACAACTGCTTGTGTAGCTCCTGTTGGATATGTTGATAATAGTCTCGATTGCCAACCATTATTTATTACTTATGCTGATGCAGATGGTGACTATTTTGGATTCGGTGCTCCAATTCCATGTGGTCCGGTAATTAATAATGCAGATTGTGATGATACTCAATTATTATATGCTGATTCCGACGGTGACGGTTTTGGCTCAGGAGTTGCAGTTGAATGTGGCGTTGCTACTAATACCGATTGTGCTCCATTTAATAATACAATTTACCCGGGTGCTACAGAAATTTGTAATGGTATAGATGAAGATTGTGATGGAACTGCGGACAATGGTGTAACATTAACATATTATGTTGATGCTGACGGCGATAATTTCGGTGCAGGTGATATGATGGCTTTCTGCTCAGATCCAGGTACCGGTTACTCTGTTAACGATGCCGATTGTGATGATACAAATAGCAGTATTTATCCAAGTGCAACAGAAATTTGTAATGCAATTGATGAAGATTGTGATGGTGTTCCCGATAATGGTTTAACATTCACAACTTATTATGCAGATGCAGATGGTGATACCCATGGCGATGTTGCTGTAACTACAACAACATGTGATGGCGCTCCAATGGGATACGTATCAAATAGTGATGATTGTGATGATACAGATGATAGCGTTTATCCGGGCGTAATTGATTTATGTAATGGCATTGATAACGACTGTGATGGAAATATCGATGATGATGCATTATTTACAACTTATTATTTAGATAACGATGGTGATACTTATGGTGATCAATTAGATGCCGGAACAACATTTTGTTATGTTCCTGCAGCACCTTATGTATTAGATAATACCGATTGTAATGATGCAGATGGTTCAATTAATCCAGGTGCAACAGAAATATGTAATGGAATTGATGACGATTGTTCAGGTGTTCACGATGATGGTGGTGTTGTATTTTTAGATTATTATGTTGATGCAGATGGCGATGGTTATGGTCAAGGTGCAGCATTCGGATTTTGCGAAGCTCCTGTATCAGGTTGGTCATTAACAACAGGTGATTGCGATGATGGAAACGATGCAATTAATCCAGGTGAAACAGAAATATGTAATGGTATTGATGATGATTGTTCAGGTGTTCACGATGATGGTGGTGTTGTATTTTTAGATTATTATGTTGATGCAGATGGCGATGGTTATGGTCAAGGTGCAGCCTTCGGATTTTGCGAAGCTCCTGTATCAGGCTGGTCATTAACAACAGGTGATTGTGATGATGGAAACGATGCAATTAATCCAGGTGAAACAGAAATATGTAATGGTATTGACGACGATTGTTCAGGTGTTCATGATGATGGTGGTGTTGTATTTTTAGATTATTATGTTGATGCAGATGGCGATGGTTATGGTCAAGGTGCAGCATTCGGATTTTGCGAAGCTCCTGTATCAGGTTGGTCATTAACAACAGGTGATTGCGATGATGGAAACGATGCAATTAATCCAGGTGAAACTGAAATATGTAATGGAATTGATGACGATTGTTCAGGTGTTCATGATGATGGCGGTGTTGTATTTTTAGATTATTATGTTGATGCAGATGGCGATAGTTATGGTCAAGGTGCAGCCTTCGGATTTTGCGAAGCTCCTGTATCAGGCTGGTCATTAACAACAGGTGATTGCGATGATGCAGATGATACCGTTTATCCGGGTGTGATTGATTTATGTAATGGCATCGATAACGACTGCGATGGAAATATCGATGATGATGCATTATTTACAACTTATTATTTAGATAACGATGGTGATACTTATGGTGATCAATTAGATGCCGGAACAACATTCTGTTATGTTCCAGCTGCACCTTATGTATTAGATAATACAGATTGTGATGATTCTGATTTATCAATTAATCCAGGTGCAACAGAAATATGTAATGCAATGGATGAAGATTGTGATGGTATTGCTGATGATGGATTAACATTCATAACTTATTATCGTGATGCAGATGGTGATACTTATGGTAATGCTGCTGTTACAACTACAACATGTGATGGCGCTCCTATAGGTTATGTTATTGATGATGAAGATTGTGATGATTCTGATTTATCAATTAATCCTGGTGCAACAGAAATATGTAATGCAATGGATGAAGATTGTGATGGTATTGTAGATGACGGATTAACTTTTGTAACTTATTATAAAGACAATGATGGTGATGGATATGGTGCCGGACTTTATGGAACAGTTACAACATGTGATGGCGCACCTGCAACTTATGTTGACAATGATTTAGATTGCGAAGACTTTAACGCTACAATTAATCCTGCTGCTGATGATGTATGTAATTTTATAGATGACAACTGTAGCGGAGCTGCTGATGAAGGTTTGCCAATTTTCACATTTTATTTAGATGCTGATGGCGATACTTATGGTAATCCGGGCGCTACATTAGAAGCATGCGGACCTTTTGGTGTTATGTGGGTAGAAAATAGCGAAGATTGTGATGATGCAGATGCAGATGTTCATCCTGGAGTTATCGACGAATGTAATGGTATTGATAACGACTGCGATGGCAATATTGATGATGATGCATTATTTACTACTTATTATTTAGATAATGATGGTGATACTTATGGTGATAATTTAGATGCAGGAACAACATTCTGTTATGTTCCGGCAGCACCTTATGTATTAGATAATACCGATTGTAATGATTCTAACAATACAGCTTATCCTGGTGCAGCAGAATTATGTGATGGTATTGATAATGATTGTGATGGTTCAACTGATGAAGATTTAGTTACTGCATCAGTTTCACCTGCAGGTCCTACCGTTTTATGTAAAGGTGATTTTATTGAATTAACTGCAAATGCAGGACCGGGATATATGTATCAATGGTATAAAAACGGCAATTTAATTCCGGGTGCAACAAGTATAACATACAACACAAATAAATCCGGATATTTCCAGGTAGAAGTTTCACTTGCAGGTGGATGTAGTGTATTATCCGCAACACATGGCATTTCAGTAATTGCAAAACCAAATGCGAATATTACTGCTCCTAACGGAACCAGTTTATGTGCATCAGTTAAATTGAAAGCAAGTTATGGTGGAGGTTATAGCTGGCAATGGTACCTCGATGGTTCGCCAATTCCAGGTGCTAACGATTATTTATATTTCCCAACTGTTGCAGGTAGTTATGCATGTCGTGTAACCAATGCTTCAGGTTGTAGCCGCAACACACCTGCAATTGCAGTTACTGCATGTAAAGAAGGTGAACTAGTTGATGGTGTTATTACCGAAACTTTCGATATTTATCCTAACCCAACTATTGGTGAATTTGTAATTGATATGACACTTAATACTACAGCAACAAGTGCAGATATGCAATTGCTGAATATTATGGGTGAAATTGTTTACAACAATTCAGTTAGTGTAAATAATGGAAGCATTATTGAAAGCATTCAATTAAATGATAATGTTCCTTCTGGAATGTATATTGTTAAAGTTGTGGTTGATGGTACTGAATATACCAAGCAATTAGTTTTGCAGAAATAATTTAGTTTAATTACGATTTAGAAAGAGGTTGTTTCTTAAGTGAAACAGCCTCTTTTTTTCGGTTGGGTTTCTTAATAGACATTCAAATGATAATATTCTTGTTGGAGAATTATTAATTAAGTGATTAATTATACAACTAACTACCTCTAATTCTCATCTATCCAGCTGAAGTTTTATTTAGTTGTACACATTATGTACTTTAACTTTGCCATTGTTTTTG
The DNA here is from genome assembly GCA_016718035.1 of Bacteroidota bacterium. Lineage (GTDB taxonomy): Bacteria > Bacteroidota > Bacteroidia > Chitinophagales > BACL12 > UBA7236. Next base: position 321,113 of record JADKEK010000004.1, read on the forward strand.
ATCAACAGTCTAAATTCAAATATTTGTTTTATGTTTAAATTTCAGCTCCCCAAGGCAATCACAACCCTTTTTACAACTGCAATAGCTTGTTTATCAATGAGTTATGCAAATGCACAGGACACTATTCTCGAACAATCCTTCGACTTCCCGGCATTGTTTCCACCACTCAACTGGACAAATACCAAGGTGGCCGGAACAGGAGCACCCGGCAACTGGGCGCGTGTTACTACAGGCGGAAGCCCTATTCAAGAGCCGCATTCCGATCCTGCTGAAGCAAAGTTTAACTCTTTTTATTACCCCGCAGGAACTGCCTGCGACCTGAGCTCAGAAGTGGTTGATTTGTCGGTATCAGGTACCTATACCGTAAATTTCTGGATATATCGTGATGCCGGTAATGGTAACGATAAATTAGAAGTTTATGTCAATACTACTCAGGAGTCAGCAGGTGGAACATTGATTGGAACTATTTATAGGAAAAAAACGATTGCTCCGGTTGCCGCAACTGAGGGCTGGTATAATTACAGCTTTACAATTCCTGCCAGTTATAATACGACAACTAATTATATCACATTTAAAGCAATTTCTGATTACGGGTTCAATATTTACCTGGATGATATCGCTATTGTAAAAAATGCTATTTCAATTCCGGTTTGTGCAACAGGAAATACACCTGTTGATGGCGCTATTGATGTTTGCTCTAATGCAACCGTTTCATGGGATATTGTTCCTTATGCAACAGGATATAAATTAACGATGGGCAACAATGCTCCTAATTATAATAATGTTGCTGCTAATCTCGATTTAGGTAATGTGCAAAGTTTTTCTGCATTATTAAATAATAACACTATTTACAAATGGCGCGTTCGCCCTTATAATGAAAATGGCAATGCTGTTGCATGTGTACAAAATACATTTACAACTGCAGCCGATGTTTGTTATTGTTTACCGGAATTTATCGAACCTAATTGTGTATCGTTAGATTTTATTGACGATGTATATACAATAGGTGCACTTGGAAATATCTCCAATATGAATACAGGATGTGTTGGCGATGATAACAATTATACTTATTACTCCGCATTAACAATAATTGCAGTTAAAGGAAGCACGTTTACATTAAACATGCAATCGGGCATCGACTACGAACAAGGGTATGGTGTTTGGGCCGATTGGAATCAGGACGGCGATTTTGATGATGCCGGTGAATTTATTTATCAGTCTACAACACCTACAACCGCATTAGTAAGTGCAGCAATTACTGTTCCTGAAACCGCAACATTAGGTGTAACACGTTTTAGAATTCGCGCCTTTTTCAATGAAGCTCCATTAGCTACACAAGCTTGTGCTGTTTGGAATGAAGGTGAAAGTGAAGATTATAATATTGATGTGCAGGAATGTACAGTTACCGATTATTATTTTGATGGTGACAGTGATGGTTACGGAAATCCTTTTGCGGTATTTACTACCTGTGTTCCTCCGGTTGGATATGTTATTAATAATACCGATTGCGATGACGCAAATACAAGTGTTAATCCAGGTGCTCCCGAAGTATGTAATGGTTTTGATGATAACTGTAATGTAACCATCGATGAAGGGGCTGTTACAGCTACTGTAACTCCTGCAGGTGCAACTACAGTTTGTAAAGGCGCACCATTATTATTAAATGCAAATACCGGTGTGGGATATACTTATCAATGGACACGTAATGGTGCAAATTTAGCCGGTGCAACTGCTTCATCTTATAATGTTACTAAATCAGGTAATTATGCAGTTAAGGTTACAGCACCGGGTGGCTGTATCGCTACATCTGCCAGCGTAGGTTGCACAGTTACATCCAATCCGAATGCGAACATTTCAACTCCGGAAGGAACCGATTTATGTGGAATTTCCGACTTAGATTTAGTTGCTAATGGTGGTGCAGGGTATACTTATATTTGGTATAAAAACGGTGTAGTTATAGCCGGTGCAACAACACAAACATATGTTGCTACTGCAATTGGCGATTATCGAGTAAGAGTAACTAATGCAGCAGGTTGTAACAAAACATCATTAATAAAAACTGTTACCGCTTCTTGTAAGACAGGTGATTTAGTAAATAATATAAATGTATTCCCTAACCCTGCAACAACTGAAATTAATATTGTTTTCTCTATCGAAAACAGTAATGGTGGTGTATTAGCAATTACCGATTTACTTGGACGTAAATTAATGGTGCAAAATATTAGTATTGAAAATAATATATATACCGGTAGTATGAATGTAGCAAATCTTGCAAATGGTGTATATTATATTGTGTTCGAATCAGAGAATGCCAGATTAGTAAAACAATTTATTATAGCAAATTAATTTGCACAAAAAAATAGCGACTGCCATGATTGAGCAGTCGCTATTTTTTTTATTGGAATTACTTATTACTCACCATCAATTTTATCCTGCAATTCATTTCTGTCCAAAGTAATATTATACTTGGTTGCAAATGCTTGTTGCGCTGCCTGGAAATTACCATCTAATATACCTTCTTTTTCGGTAATTCTTGTTAATATTTCTTGAAGCGTAGCCAAATCCTCAGCATCAAAAGCAGGGTCGAAAACTAAATTCAACATACTTTTATATTCGTTTTGGTAAGTATGTAAATAAAAATCAAATAATCCTTCAGCCGCATTGCGTAAATCAGCATTGCCTTCGAAAGCAGGTAAAGTCTTAATTTTAGTAACTGCATCCTGCATCTCTGCACCCATGGCTAAAAAATAAGGTTCGACACTTGCATATGATGCTGTTTCTGATGCAACCTGCTCGTTAAATGCAATTAATTTCTCCCCAATTTTATTTTGAAGATTTACTATGTAATCATTATAATCAACGGGGTCAGTAAATGTTTGGCTTTTGGCTGCTAAACTTGTTACTAATAATAGAATGGTGAATATTTTTTTCATATGTGTTGTTTAAATTGTTTTATTTGTTTCAATAAAAAACGGCAACACTTACAATTAAGTAACTATTGCCGTTAAATATTATTTAATTGCTATTAAGCTTCAAAGCTTGTTCCGCAACCACAGGTTTTTGTTGCATTTGGATTGTTAAATGAAAATCCTCTGTTGTTAAGGCCATCCACAAAATCAATTTCCATACCGGCTAAATACATGCCATGGCTTTTTTCCATTATAATTTGAATATCTCCAACCTGATAAACATTATCGTTTTCTTTTTGAAGATCAAATCCAAGAATATAAGACATACCACTGCATCCGCCACCTTTTACGCCCACGCGTAAACCATAATCGGCAGGTATTTGCTTTTCGCTGATAATATTTCTTATTTCGTTTACAGCACTTTCGGTAAGGCTGATAGGCGACTCGATTAATACTTCCATAGTTTTAATGCTTTTATGCAAAAGTAATAAACGCAATTCCATATAATAAAGTTTCAAAGCATAATTAGTCTGCTCATATTGCTTTGCATGTCACAAATTGATGATTTTGAATAGGTTGTGACTTCACCGTGTACACCCCAAAACTGACTTTTTAACCCAAAATCACCTACAAAGGTATATTCCCTGTTACTGGCATAACCAGAAAAAAAGCGAGAGGAATAGTGTTGTAAAGCCCTATAATTGACTAAAGTAATATATTAATTATGGCAAAACTGTGACAAACCAAATTATTGAGAATCAGGCAGTTCCTTGTGAAAAATCAACTTAAATTTTCATCTTTCCTTTCCATTCCTAAACGGTAAGACACAGATAACAATTTTATTTAACACCTAAACCACACGTTATGAGAAAAAGGTTTTTACTCTCATCCCTGGTTGCGCTGGCACTCGGCATTACGTCAGTAAATGCGCAATTGTACAATTACACAAACGACCTTTCCGGGTCACCGGCATCAGTTGCCGCAAACACTTCTGCTTCCTCGTTGGGAAGAGTTAATGGTGCACTCGCTTCAGCCGGTTGCGCCGATGGCTTTAACTCCAACAAGTTTTCAGAAGGAACCGTTTATGCCACTACCAAACCGGCAATGGAGTTCTCAATTACAGCAAATTCAGGTTACCAATTAGACGTTACTTCACTTTCTGTTGATGCACGTCATAATAATAAAGGCCCTGTTACCTGGCGATTAGCTTATTCAACCGATGGCGGCGCTACTTGGGTTGACAATGGTGCAGATTATAATGTTGGTGCAATTTCTTGCGGTACCTCCACAACCTTAAGTTGGGATATGGCAGATTTTTCAACCTATAATACATTATATGTAAGGGTTTATGCCTATGCCGCATTAAGTAACTTAAATGGTGTTGCTACCGCTAAAAATGTTGTTTTAGGCGGTTCAGTATCTTTTGCTGATGTTGATGGCGATGGCTATACTTCTGATGTTGATTGTAACGATGCCGATGCTGCAATTAATCCAGGTGCTTCTGAATCATGCAATGGCATCGACGATAACTGCGATGGCAATATTGATGAAGGTGTTCAAACTACTTATTATGCTGATATGGATGGCGACACTTATGGTGATGCCGGAAATACAACTATGGCTTGTTCAATGCCTGAAGGATATGTAGCTGATGCAACAGATTGTAATGATGCAGATGCAGCTGTAAATCCTGCTGCCACTGAAGTTTGTAATGGTATAGATGATAATTGCGATGGCAATAACGATGAAGGTTTAACTTTCACTACTTATTATGCTGATGCTGATGGCGACACTTATGGTGATGCTGGATCTACAGTTAGTACATGTGATGGCGCTCCTGAAGGATACGTTTCAGATGCAACTGATTGCAACGATGCAGATGCTGCTGTAAATCCTGGTGCAACTGAAATTTGTAACGGAATTGATGATAATTGCGATGGTAACATCGACGAAGGCGTTCAAAATACTTATTACGCAGATATGGACGGCGACACTTATGGTGATGCAAGTTCAACAACAATGGCATGTTCAGCTCCTGAAGGATATGTATCAGATGCAACAGATTGTAACGATGCAGATGGTGCTGTAAATCCAGGTGCAACTGAAGTTTGTAACGGTATCGATGATAATTGCGATGGCAATACAGACGAAGGTGTTCAAAATACCTATTATGCCGATGCGGATGGCGACACTTATGGTGATGCAGGTTCAACAACAATGGCATGTTCAGCTCCTGAAGGATACGTATCAGATGCAACAGATTGTAATGATGCAGATGGTGCTGTAAATCCGGGTGCTACTGAAGTTTGTAACGGTATCGACGATAATTGCGATGGCAATACAGACGAAGGTGTAGAAAATACTTATTATGCTGATGCTGATGGCGACACCTATGGTGATGTAGGTTCAACAACAATGGCATGTTCAGCTCCTGAAGGATATGTAGCTAATGCAACAGATTGTAACGATGCAGATGGTGCTGTAAATCCGGGTGCTACTGAAGTTTGTAATGGTATCGATGATAATTGCGATGGCAATACAGACGAAGGTGTTCAAAATACCTATTATGCCGATGCGGATGGCGACACTTATGGTGATGCAGGTTCAACAACAATGGCATGTTCAGCTCCTGAAGGATATGTATCAGATGCAACAGATTGTAACGATGCAGATGGTGCTGTAAATCCGGGTGCAACTGAAGTTTGTAACGGTATCGACGATAATTGCGATGGCAATATCGACGAAGGTTTAACTTTTACAACATATTATGCAGATGCTGATGGCGATACTTATGGTGATGCAGCTTCTACAGTAACAACTTGCGACGGTGCTCCAGAAGGATACGTATCAGATGCAACAGATTGTAATGATGCAGACGGTGCAGTAAATCCAGGTGCAACTGAAGTTTGTAATGGAATAGATGATAATTGCGATGGCAACATCGATGAAGGTGTTCAAACTACTTATTATGCAGATGCTGATGGCGACACTTACGGTGATGCAGGTTCAACAACAATGGCATGTTCAGCTCCTGAAGGATATGTAGCTGATGCAACAGATTGTAATGATGCAGACGGTGCAGTAAATCCTGGCGCTACCGAAGTTTGTAACGGTATTGATGACAATTGTGATGGCAATACAGATGAAGGCGTATTAACTACCTTCTATGCAGATGCAGATGGCGATACTCATGGTGATGCTGCTGCTTCAGTTGAAGCATGTTCAGCACCTGAAGGTTATGTAGCAAGCAACGACGATTGTAATGATGCTTCTTCAACCGTTTATCCTGGTGCTCCGGAAATTTGTAATAACGGAATTGATGAAGATTGTGATGGTGGTATTGATGTAATTTCCACAATTGCTGCAGGTGGTCCTACTACATTCTGTTTAGGTAACAGCGTTACTTTAAGCAGCACAACTGTAGGCACAGGATATGGCTATCAGTGGATGAAAAACGGTTCTAACATTGCTGGTGCAAATAGTTCGAGCTTAAATGTAACATTACAAGGTAACTATAAATGTACTGTTACAAAAGGCGATTGCTCAAGCACTTCAAGTGTAATAACTGTTTCTGTTAATCTTAACCCAAATGCAACTATAGTAGCTTTAGATGGCACTGACCTATGTGGAAAATCTTATGTAAGATTAAAAGCAAACAACGGAACAGGTTTAACCTATCAGTGGTATATGGATGGTGTAATAATAGATGGTGCTACAGGTAACGTTTATTATGCTTCATTACCTGGCGATTATTATGTTGTGGTTACCAATGCTGCAGGTTGTAGCAAACAAACTGCAACAGTAACAGTTGTTTCTAGCTGTCGTATTGCTGAAGAAGGTGCAGTAGCATTTAATGTAATGCCAAACCCTTCTAATGGTAATTTCCAACTTAATGTTAATTTGGGTAATGGTTTGAATGGTAATGCCATTATTAGTGTGGTTAACATTGCCGGTCAAAAAGTAGCTCAATTAAATGGCGAAATTGCCAATGGCGAAATGAGTGCAAGTGTAAGTATCCCTCAGGTTGCAGGGGTTTACATGGTAGTTGTTGAAGCTAATGGCGAAGTATTTAGCCAACAGATTTTGATTACTGAGTAAGATTAGATTTTAAATAAGGAGGGCTGTCGGTTACGACAGCCCTTTTTATGTCTGTAAAGGCCGTGTTATTCCTGTTTTTATAATTTGGTAAAGAATAAATAGTTACTTTTAGCACATCGGGAATACAGATATACCCTTAATTACCCTTAAGAAGTATAATTTTTTAAATGTTTCCCCGTTCTTAAGCTAATGTAAAACCTCAGGTAAGAATTTTAGTTTTAAAAGAAATTTTTGCTGCGGGTATTGGTTTTAATATTCTTAATTTTATTTTTGCAACCCTCCTAAAACGAGATACATGGAATTATTTTGGCAAATTGTAGGATACATCATCCCCGCATTGGTAGTCTTTTTAACCACTTATGTGGTAATTAGGGCATTTCTGGACCGTGAGCAGCGTATGCGTGAAATGGAATTCAGGCAAGCAAATTTGCGTGAATCATTGCCAATTCGTTTGCAGGCTTATGAGCGACTTACTTTGTTCTTAGAGCGAATAGCACTTAATAATTTATTGCCACGTGTGCGCAAGCAGGAAATGACAGTTGCGGAGTTCCGAACGGCACTTATTAATAATATACGGATGGAATATGAGCACAATCTAAGTCAGCAGGTATATGTATCTGCCGAAACCTGGGGAATGATTCGTGCAGCCAAGGAGGAAACCATCAGTGTAATAAACAGAAATGCTATGACGCTTATGCCCGAATTACCCGGAATTGAGTTACATAAAAAAATTATAGGTGAACTTGCCGAAAGTGAAGATGATGCCATTACCCTAAAAGTACTGGTTCAACTTAAAAAAGAAGTGATGTTGTTATACGGCAAATAATTTTACCTCGCGTTTTCCCTTTCAAATATTTATTTTTTTATAATGTGCTCCTGACCAGAGCATATAGTTACAACCACTGTGCAGCATCTACCATTTATGTACCAACCGATTAGTCGTGGGAAAAATCTGCTATTTGGCATTTTACTGCTGAATGTATTTTTCATAACTGCTTCATGTAGTTATTATTATGCCGAATCATCACATCAGGCATCGCAGGTAAGGGTAATGGAAATTACTCCCGACTCAACAGCCAATGCACTTATTTTACCTTATAAGTCATCGCTTGATGGTGAAATGAATGCCATAGTTGCCGAAATAGGAAATGAGATGCGCAAGTCAAAACCCGAATCAGCATTAGGTAATTTTATATGTGATGTTATTGTAAAACAAGGCGAATTAGTTACCGGAAATAATATAGATTTTGGTGTATATAATTATGGAGGTATTCGTCAGGATGTAATTGCTGAAGGTCCTATTACAAAAGGCAAAATCTTTGAATTATTACCATTTGAAAATTTTGGAGCAATAGTTACACTCGATGGTCCGTCTACCTTATTATTAATTCAAAAAATAATTGATGAAGAAGGTTGGCCGGTATCGGGAGAATTACAAATTGTAGTTAAAAATAATCTGCCCGAAAAAATTCTAATCAACGGTGCGCCATTTGATATCTCAAAAAGTTATGTTGTGGTAATGAATGATTATATGGCCGGCGGAGGAGATAATTCTGCATTTTTAACCGGACAAAAAGTAGATGTATTAGGTGTAACAATTCGTGCAATGATGCTCAATTATTTATCGGCAGAAACGGCAGCCGGAAGAAAAATATACAGTAAAACAGAAGGGAGGATTGTATATGCAGACTAGAAGAATATTTCTCAAAAAAATAGCCCTAGGTAGCGCCGTTGCGGGATTGGGCGGCATTCCTTTGCAGTCGTTTGCTGCAGGTGGTGTAGATAAATTAGTGATATTACATTCCAACGATGTGCATAGCAGGATAGATCCATTTCCTGATAATGATAAAAAATTCCCGGGTATGGGAGGTATGGCAAATAAGGCAGCCATAATAAAAAAAATTCGAGGTGAAGAGGATAATGTTTTATTATTAGATGCAGGAGATATATTTCAAGGCACACCCTATTTTAATTTTTATGGTGGTGAACTGGAAATGAAACTCATGAGTGAAATGAAGTATGATGCAGGCACAATGGGTAATCATGATTTTGATGCAGGGATAGATGGTTTTGTAAAACAATTACCGCATGCAACATTCCCTATATTAGTAGCCAACTACGATTTTACCGGGACTGCTTTAGAAAATAAAATTGAACAATACAAAGTTTTTCAGAAAAAAAATATTAAAGTTGGCGTATTTGGTTTGGGTATAGAATTGAAAGGATTGGTGCCAGAAAAATTATTTGAAAAAATTCAATACCTTGACCCTGTTGAAAAGGCAAAAGAGATGGTAGCCATTTTAAGGGATAAAGAAAAATGTGACTATATTATATGTCTGTCGCATTTAGGGTATCAATATAAGGATGATAAAATTTCCGATGTTAAGCTGGCGGCACAAACTGAAGGTATCGATTTGATTTTAGGGGGGCATACACATACCTTTTTAGACGCCCCTGTAATTTACAAAAATTTTGCCGACAAAGAAGTGTTGATTAATCAGGTAGGTTGGGCTGGGGTGTGGCTTGGAAGGGTTGATATTTTTTTTGAGAAAAAAAGAACAAAAAAATGGCATTCTGGTAAACCTGTCAAGGTTTCGAAAAAAACAAGGGAATAAAAATTTTTTTTAGAAATATTTTTTTCACACCTTCGTTATCCCGCTGTGAATAAATAATTAAAAAATTCTAAATTCTGAGATGAGTAGCAAAGATTTTCAAACTGTGTGGGCCAATTGTCTTAAGATAATAAAAGACAACGTGAATCTTCAGAGTTTCAAAACCTGGTTTGAGCCGATTGAACCGGTTAAATTGGAGGATGAAGTTTTAACGATTCAGGTACCCAGTCAATTTTTTTATGAATGGTTAGAAGAACATTATGTAACTTTATTAAGAAAAACAATTAAACGTGAATTAGGAAACAATGCCCGGTTAGAGTACAGGATAGTAGTAGAAAATAGCTCTGGAAACAACTCCCCTTTTACTATTGATTATCCGAATTACAATACCGGTAACAACAAGAACCCTGAAGTAGCGGCTCCATTAGTTATGGGAACAAGCATCAAAAATCCGTTTGTAATACCCGGTTTGAAAAAAGTAAATATCGAATCAGGGTTGAACGCCAATTACAACTTCGATAATTTTATAGAGGGTGACTGTAATCGTTTATGCAGAAGTGCTGGTTATGCTGTAGCGCAAAAGCCGGGAGGAACTGCTTTTAATCCTTTAGTAATTTACGGTGCAACCGGACTTGGTAAAAGCCATCTTGCACAGTCAATTGGTAACGAGGTTAAACAAAATTTCCCGAACAAAACGGTATTGTATACGAATGCTGAACGTTTTACCAATCAGTTTATCGAGTCGTTAAAAAATAATTCAGTTAACGATTTTGTACACTTTTATCAATTAATAGATGTACTTATTATAGATGATATTCACTTTTTTGCCAATAAAGCAAAAACACAGGATATTTTCTTCCATATCTTCAACCATTTACATCAGGAAAGCAAACAAATCATTTTAACCAGCGACCGCCCTCCGCGCGACCTGGAAGGAGTTGAAGAGCGTTTGTTGAGCCGTTTTAAATGGGGATTGAGTGCCGATTTACAAGCGCCTGACTTCGAAACACGTGTAGCCATTCTCGAAAAGAAAATGTATGCCGATGGTATCGAGTTACCAAAAGATGTGGTTGAGTTTGTAGCCTATAATATTACCAATAACGTTCGCGAATTGGAAGGAGCTTTGGTATCATTACTAGCTCAGGCTTCGCTTAACAAAAAACAAATTGACCTGGATTTAGCGAAGAAGATAGTGAAGAACTTCGTGAAAAACATGTCACGAGAAGTGTCTATCGACTTTATCCAAAAAGCAGTTTGTGATTATTTTGAAGTGCCGGTTGACAAGCTTAAAGAGAAAACGCGCAAGCGCCAGGTTGTTCAGGCTCGTCAGTTGAGTATGTATTTGTCTAAAAACTTTACAAAACACTCATTGAAAGCTATTGGTAAACATTTTGGCGGTCGTGACCACTCTACGGTTATCCATAGCTGTCAGGCCATCCAAAACCTGATGGATACCGATACCAAGTTCAAAGAAAGTGTTGACGACTTACAAAAGAAGATTCAAATGAGCATTTCATAATGCCCAAAAACGATAAAAATGAGTGCCTCCTCAACCAGGAGGCATTTTATTTTGCAGTAATGCCCAAATTTTTAGGATAAAAAAAACCGTTTTATTACCTTTGCCGTCCTTTCGATAGAAAACAAGCTTAAAAGCTGGGTTTTATTGAGTTGTTCTTTAGGTTTTGAAGATATGAATTGATTTTAACTAATTACCCGCTGAGGTGGGTGAGTGGCTGATCCGCCGCGGCGGATGCGAAACTGCCGGATTATTAATATTTTTAATATTCATAATCAAAAAAAGAAATTTAAGTGCTGATGAAAATCAGATTGACATTACGGTGAGGTGGGTGAGTGGCTGAAACCAGCAGTTTGCTAAACTGCCGTACTGGAAACGGTACCGAGAGTTCGAATCTCTCCCTCACCGCCATCATATTGAAAGATAACCGTTCGGGGCGTAGTTCAGCCCGGTTAGAATGTCCCGCTAAGGCGGGAAGGCCGCAAGGTCAAAAGATATTGTTCGGGGCGTAGTTCAGCCCGGTTAGAATGTCCCGCTAAGGCGGGAAGGCCGCAAGGTCAAAAAGATATTGTTCGGGGCGTAGTTCAGCCCGGTTAGAATGTCCCGCTAAGGCGGGAAGGCCGCAAGGTCAAAAAAGATATTGTTCGGGGCGTAGTTCAGCCCGGTTAGAATGTCCCGCTAAGGCGGGAAGGCCGCAAGGTCAAAAAAGATATTGTTCGGGGCGTAGTTCAGCCCGGTTAGAATGCCTGCTTTGGGAGCAGGAGGCCGCTGGTTCGAATCCAGCCGCCCCGACAGAAACCATCAACTTAGTTGATGGTTTTTTTATGTACACGAAAATGCCCACGTTCACCCGGGAGCTAGTATTTATAGAATGAATAAATAGTATATGATACCTTTAAAAAATACTTTTTTCTTCTTCCGGCTTGCCCTTTTTAAAGATTTCCTTAATTGATTCAGCGTGTTCGCTTCCGTTTTTTGAGAAAATGTAACGGGTAAGCTGGGCTAATCCATAACCTGCAATGGACTGGAAGATTAATTTTCTGCCCTTGTTAAAAATCATGTTTCCGGCAATAACCGGAACCAATGGTAATACCATTTTTGCGACCTGCACACCTTTTTTCAGCGCTGGTTGTTCTGCGTCTATATTAAATTTATCGCTGATGGTATCTTTCAAATTTGTTACGCGTTTAATAACCGACATTACTGGTTTAAGTTGATCGGCCATTGCTGTATATTGAACTTTAATTTCTGATTCTAAAACTTCAGAGCGGTTCCTTAACAAGAACCTTTCGCGACGTAATTCAGCCAAATTTTTAATGTTCAGTTTGGTCATTGGTGTCATCATCTTTATCGTTGGTTAAATCATGAATTAAAATATTCATTAAAAGAGATTTTATGCCTTTTGAAAAGAACAAACGGATAAGTATAAATACAAAAAGGTAAAATGCGCCCATCAGGAGAAAACCCTGAGCTGTATTTCCAACCAATGCACCTAACCAAAAGGCACCACCAAAGCTTATAAAAACTATCGTAATTAAAAGTAAAATGATAGATAAACCATTGGTAATAAAATTAGATAAGGCGAATGCAACCTTTTCGGTTACATTCAGCCCTATTATCTGTAGTCGCACATTGATATACTCTTTTACATCATCTGCAAAATCCCGTAATTCATTTTTATCCGGAGTATTCAATTTGTTAAAGTTGTTTTATTGTTGATCTTCCGTTGTCATGAATTTTATTGGCTTCAGCATGCGTTTTGTCGATAAAGTCCAAAACTTTTTGTTTGCCTTCTTCTTTCATATCGGCAACTGATTGTAAAATTTGATCTTTAAGTGTAATGCCTTTTCCTTTAAATTCATCGGCTTTGCTTCTTAATTCATCAAATTCATTAATAAGTTTTTCCTTAATATCATCGCTAACTGAATTTAAGGCTTTGCTAATTTTTTTTCTCAATTTGTCATTTTTTTCTGACGCGAACCAATATCCTAAAGCAGCACCTGCACCTATGCCGGCTAATACTGCAAATACAGTTGTTTTGTTACTCATATTTCTGATTTTAATTGTTAAATAAATTGTTTCTTATTTATAATTCACTAGTGGTATCAATAATTCAAATATTAAGCCATGATTATTAAATACTATAGTTTATTCATGAAAACATATTGTTCAAATACTACTCGTCACTTGCAATTATTTGACATTTATAAAGGTAGTCATTGCAGCTTCCAGTTTTGTTATATAATTAATTGAAATGTTTACAGAATTATCACATCCTGCGAAAATCAATTATTTTAATTGTAACGTTGTGCTATATAAAATAGTATAACTTATTTTAAAACATATTTATTTTGAAAAATTATTACAATGTTATTTTAATACTCTTACTTATTATTGTAACGAGTCAAAAACTTTCAGGGCAATATGTAACCTTTGGTAGAGCTTTTAGTTTTGGCGATGCTTTTATTAGCGATAAGGATGTTACGCATGGCTTTTTATTAAGTTTAACAGGTGGGTTATCAATTACTTATGCCGACAACGAGCATTATGGATTTGCTGCAGACGTGGTGTATGCAACTGAGGGTAGCAATAGTAAAACAGCCGGTGTAGCTGGTGATATCCAAAATAAAATTAAACTGGGTTATATCAGAATACCTTTTAAATATATTCGATTTTTAGGTGAGTATGGCGATCCGATAAGACCAAAAATATTTGTTGGACCTTCATTCGGATATCTTGTTTCAGCTGAAACAAATAAGGAGAATACAAAAGCAGAATTTAACAAATTTGATATGGGTTTGCATATTGGTGTTGGTGCAAATAAAATTATTTGTGACAGAATATGGTTGAATACCGATATCACCTATACCCAAGGTATTTTAGATGTTACAAAACAAACTCAAAATAATAAAGAAATTAATTTAAATGGGAGTGTCCGATTAAATATTAGTTTATTATTAGGAACTAACAGAAAATAGGTGGATGTTTTCCGCAAAATGGGAAAAACATCCCCAATTATTAAAATTACCTTAGACGCTTAATGCTCCATTGTAGAAAATTTAGTTTCCGTTGCGACTACTTTGGCACTTTTATTTTTTGCGGCATGTTTATAGTATAAAATATTAATTATCAATTTATTTAACTTTCTAAATTACTGCTTATGTTACGTTATGCGCTTATTTTCTTTATTGTTGCATTAGTTGCAGCAGTTTTTGGCTTTACCGGAATAGCTGCCGGCGCAGCTTCAATTGCCAGAATTTTATTCTTTATATTTATAGTACTATTCCTCTTAAGTTTAATTGGAGGTTATACTTTTGGGAAGGAAAAATCTTAATAGATTTTTAACTACAGGCTATCATTAAATACATTTGCTAATTGTCAGTCTATTAGTGAAGCTGTATGTTTTTGATGCAAGCAAGCATCGATAAAGCACTATTATTACATTTACGCTAATTGGTATTGATTAATAGTGCGTATAGCATGTACTTATATGCTGCAATCCGTTTTATGGATTTTGCTTTTGGACCGAAACCCTTTTGACCTATTATTGCTGTTAAAGTGGCCTTCGCCTCTGCGTTTTCAATTATTGTAATCTTTTTTTATATTTGCCTCAGTAATTATTCAGGCATATGATTTTATAAGTACAAGCTTTCACTTTACCGTATTCGGTTAGCTTAATTTTCCCGGAATCTTACCCTGTCATCCATATGGTGGAAATGCAGACAGGTTTACTCAAATTATTTTATTTGTTAAATTATTATTATGTCCGGTATTCGAACATTCTTTATATTATTAAAAAAGGCCTTAAAAGGCGAAAATATCGATGCTACCCAGGGTAAAGTTGATACAGTTATTTTTTTATTAGCAGTACCAATGATTGCAGAAATGTTAATGGAAAGCATTTTTGCTTTAGTTGATATCATATTTGTCAGCATGATTAGTGTTGAGGCAGTTGCTGTGGTGGGCCTCACAGAAAGTACACTAACCATTATTTATTCCTTAGGATTTGGATTGAGCATGGGTGCTACAGCATTAGTTGCTCGCCGAGTAGGTGAAAAAGACCCTAAAGGTGCAGCAGAAGCCGGTATGCAGGCTATTTATTTGGGGTTGGGATTGGCGACAATAATTTCATTAATTGGTATGTTTTATTCGAAAGACATATTGATTTTAATGGGTGCAACTGATAGTATGGTGGAAACCGGTAAGGGTTACATTCAATGGATGTTGTGTGGCAATTTTGCTATTTTATTATTGTTTCTCATTAATGGGATTTTTCGCGGCGCTGGTGATGCAGGTATTGCCATGCGAAGTTTAATGTTGGCGAATTTAATTAATATCATACTTGATCCGCTTTTCATTTTTGGCATTTGGATTTTTCCGGAATTGGGTGTAAAAGGTGCTGCTGTTGCAACAACAATTGGACGTTCGGTTGGTGTTTTATATCAATTATATTATCTCGTTAATGGCAAATCGATGATTGTGTTGAAGGGGAAAATTTGGGAGATAAAAACCCATATTATTGCTCAATTGATGAAATTAGCAGCCGGCACTGCAGGCCAATTTATTATTGCATCGGCAAGTTGGATTTTTTTGATGCGCATTATGTCGGAGTTTGGCGAAAATGTATTGGCAGGATATACAACAGCGATTCGAATTGTAGTATTTACTATTTTACCCGCTTGGGGAATTTCCAATGCAGCTGCAACATTGGTTGGTCAAAACCTCGGTGCTAATTTACCTGAACGCGCCGAAAAATCGGTTTGGCGAACAGGTTATTTTAACATGTTATTTATGGGTTTTGTTATGGTTTTATTTTTTGCTATTCCGGAGCAACTTATCCATATTATTACGCGCGATGAAGCGGTTGTAAAAGAAGGTGTTTTATGTCTTCGGATTTTATGTTTAGGGTACATTGCTTATGGGTACGAAATGGTTTTGGCCAATGCAATAAATGGTGCAGGCGACTCCAAAACACCAACCATTGTGAATTTTTTCGGATTCTGGATATTACAAATACCACTGGCATATTTTTTATCTACAGTATTAGATTTAAAATCGACCGGCGTGTATATGGCTGTCCCGATTTCGGAGGCTTGTATGGCAATTGCTTTTGTATTTATTTTTAAAAGAGGCAAATGGAAAACACAGGTGGTTTAAGCAATTTATTTTAACAATAAAAAGGAAATTAAAACGCGCTTTAAGTATTACTTAAGGCGCGTTTTTTATTGCAACAATTCGCTGATTTATTTTACTATTGTGAAAAAATCAATATGACAATTTGTCGTGTATGTTTTTCGGTGTGTTTTTTCAAGTTGTAATTTTTAGTTTGTAGTTGTAATTAAATAAAAAAAAGACAAAAGGCGGTTTGATTTGGATATAAAATAGACCTGGCAGGTTTTAAGACCTGCCAGGTTTTAAAACCTACCAGGTCTTAGAGCTACCTGACAGTTTTACAGGCGACAAAAACCTGAACTTTTACCACCAAAATTTGTTTCCAAAACAATATAAAATGCTATTTGTCGTCTGCACAAAAATCAGTACACCTATATCATCTTTAACTAACTCAATTAACCCAAATATTATATTCAATTATGCCAACTGCTTTAATTACAGGAGCCTCTTCAGGATTAGGTCTCGAATTTGCCAAAATACATGCTGCTAATGGTGGCGATTTAATTCTTGTTGCCCGAAGTGGAAATAAGTTGGAACAATTAAAGCAGGAGTTAACGGCTAAACATAACATTCAGGTTACCATTGTTGTAAAAGATTTGAGTGTAACTGATGCAGCACAACAGGTTTATGATGAAGTGAAAAGCAAACAATTAAAAGTTGATTATTTAATCAATAACGCCGGGTTTGGCGACTTCGGATTATTCGCCAATACCAATTGGGATAAAGAACATCAAATGATGCAGTTAAACATGACTGCCCTGGCGCATCTCACCAAATTGTTTGTAAAAGATATGGTAGCTGCCCGCAGCGGAAAAATATTAAATATAGCCAGCACGGCTTCTTTCCAGCCCGGCCCTACCATGGCCATTTATTATGCTACTAAAGCCTTTGTTTATTATTTTTCTTCAGCTTTATACAATGAATTAAAACCGTATGGTGTTAGTGTAACTTCATTTCACCCCGGACCAACCAAAACGGGATTTCAGGATGCTGCCGATATGCATAGTTCCCGCTTATTGAAACTCATGCCGGTGCCCGATGCACTTCCGGTCGCTAAAAAAGGGTATGCTGCAATGATGAAAGGTAAAAGAACAGCTATCCCAGGGTTAATTAATAATGTTTTTCAAATGTCCTCCAAGCTGATGCCATGGTGGTTTATAATTCCTACCACCCGCTTTTTACAGGGAAGTGAAGAGGTGAAATAGGGATTTTATGGCAATTGGTAATTAAATGCGCTGACCAGCAGATAATACAAAGTTAGCCGGGATTGATGCGGTTGGGATTGCACTTAATTAACAGCTAACCGATTTTGATTTGGGCGGAATGCTTGATCTGCTAACAATAAAGAGCGAAAGCCCGTTGTGAATATTATGACCAGCCAGATTGCCCTGCTCCAAAAAAAAAGAAAACACCCTTTTCTGTAGCATTTCGCTGTTTAACAGCCCTGGTTTTTGGTGTTTTTATTACTATTCTACCTGCTTAATAGAATATTGGCCTCTATTTGTTCCAATTCTTTCCTATTTTCCTACAAATCCTCGGCATCAATCCTTAACTTTGCACCGCTTTTAACACAGATTTGCGCAATATGAGCCCAGTTCAGGACAATATACATCCGATTTTTGACCGTCTTTTACAAAGAGGCGACAAAGAGACTATGCTGAAGCAACGCTCGAAAGTCATATGGCTTACGGGTTTGAGCGGTTCAGGAAAGAGCACGATTGCAGAAGCTGTGGAGAAAATTTTACATGAACGTGGTTACCTCACCATGTTGCTGGATGGGGACAATATTCGCACAGGAATCAACAACAACCTCACTTTTAGTGAGCCGGACAGGGTTGAAAACATTCGCCGTATTGCTGAGGTTAGCAAATTGTTTTTGAATTGCGGTATCATTACCCTGAACAGTTTTGTGAGCCCAACCAACGAAATCAGGACTTTGGCCAAAAATATTATTGGCGAAACCGATTTTGTAGAAGTTTATGTAAATGCACCTTTGGAAGTTTGTGAAGCACGCGATGTAAAAGGCTTGTATGCCAAAGCCAGAGCGGGTTTGATACCTGATTTTACCGGTATCACATCACCATTTGAAGCTCCGGAGCACCCGGCCCTTGAAATTAGAACCGACCAGATGGAAATTCAGGAGAGCGTGCAACGTTTAATCGATTTTATCATACCTATCATACAACATTCTTAATTAATTGTCATGAGTTATAGTTTAACACATTTAAGAGAACTTGAAGCTGAGAGTATCTATGTGATGCGAGAAGTAGCTGCGCAGTTCCAAAAACCTGCCCTGCTGTTTTCAGGTGGTAAAGACTCTATTGTTATGGTTTACCTCGCAAGAAAAGCCTTTTGGCCTGCGAAATTCCCATTCCCATTAGTGCATATCGACACCGGACACAATTTTGAAGAAACCATGGTTTACCGCGACTGGCTGGTAAAAGAAATGGGAGCGAACTTAATTGTTGGTAGTGTTGAAGAATCTATTTCTAAAGGTACAGCAGTTGAAGAAAAAGGTTTAAATGCAAGTCGTAATGCTTTGCAAACAGTAACCTTACTCGAAACACTCGAAAAAGAAAAATTCGATGCTGCTATGGGTGGTGCCCGTCGCGATGAAGAAAAAGCACGTGCTAAAGAACGTTTCTTCTCACACCGCGATGAGTTTGGTCAGTGGGACCCTAAAAATCAGCGCCCTGAATTATGGAACTTATTCAACGGTAAAAAACATATCGGCGAACATTTCCGTGTATTCCCTATTTCGAACTGGACCGAAATGGATGTATGGCAATATATTTATCAGGAAAATATTCCACTTCCTAAATTATATTTTTCACATCAGCGTGAAGTAATTGTGCGCGATGGTGCATTAATTTCTACTCACCCTGAATGGGTTAAAGTTCGTCCGAATGAAACACCTAAAACAATGACAGTGCGTTTCAGAACTTGTGGCGATTTACCTATTACCGGTGCTGTTGAAAGTGATGCTGATACTGTAGAAAAAATTATCTACGAAGTAGCAACCACTCGTGTAACTGAACGCGGTAGTCGTGCCGATGACAAACGCAGTGAAACGTCAATGGAAGACAGAAAAAAAGCAGGTTATTTCTAAATACAATTTTGAAATTAATCGCTTAAGAAAACAATTTATTCAAACACTTATCCAATTATAAATGGAACATTTAGTTCAAGACGGAAAATTCGATCACCATGGTTATTTAAACATGGAATTGTTGCGCTTTACCACTGCAGGTAGTGTAGATGATGGTAAATCGACATTAATTGGTCGCTTATTATACGATTCAAAATCTATTTTTCAAGATCAGCTTGAAGCAATTGAAAAATCTAGTAAATCGCGTGGTGAAGATTATGTGAATCTCGCATTATTAACCGATGGTTTACGCAGCGAACGCGAACAAGGTATTACCATTGATGTGGCTTACCGTTATTTCAGCACTCCTAAACGCAAGTTTATTATTGCTGATACTCCCGGCCATATTCAATATACCCGTAACATGGTTACCGGTGCTTCTACTGCCAACCTTGCTATTATTTTAGTAGATGCTCGTCACGGTGTAGTTGAACAAACTTATCGTCACTCTTTCATCGCTTCATTATTACAAATTCCGCATATTGTTATTTGTATAAATAAAATGGACCTTGTTGACTACAGCAAAGAAAAATACGATGAAGTAGTTGAACAGTTCCGTCACTTTGCATCGAAATTAGATGTGCAGGATGTACGTTTTATTCCTATCAGTGCATTACTTGGCGACAACGTTGTTGACCGCAGCACAAAAATGCCTTGGTATGAAGGACCAACATTAATGTATACTTTAGAAACTGTGCATATTGGTTCTGACCATAACTTAATTGATACCCGTTTCCCAGTTCAGCACGTAATTCGCCCGATGAGCAACGAATATCACGATTATCGTGGTTATGCAGGACGTGTTGCAGGTGGTGTTTTAAAGCCTGGTGATGAAGTAATGCATTTACCAAGTGGTATTACTACTAAAATAGCTGCTATCAAAACTATTGATGGTGATTTAGCTGAAGCGTATCCTCCACAATCTGTTACTATTACATTAGAAGATGATGTAGATATCAGTCGTGGTGATATGATTGTTCGCGAAAACAATGTGCCTAAAATTGGCCAGGATATCGATATCATGGTTTGTTGGATGGATGATAAAAACCCATTGCGATTAAATGGTAAATACAGCATTCGTCACACCACTCGTGATGCCCGTTGTGTTATTAAAGAAATTCTTTATAAGGTAGATGTAAATACATTACACCGTATTCAGGATGTAGATTCATTAGCATTAAACGAAATTGGTCGCGTTAAAATAAGAACTACTGTTCCACTGTTTTACGATGAATATCGCCGCAACCGCAACACAGGTTCTCTCATTATAATTGATGAAGGAAGCAATACCACTGTAGGTGCCGCAATGATTATAGAATAATATTTTGACCAAATCAATATTAACCCGGTAGTGAGGAGCTGCCGGGTTTTTTTATGCCCAAATTTTCATAATTCTGTCATATTGCAAGAATGAAGTTGCAAAATGGTAATGATAGTTTTATGTTTGAGTAGCGACTAAAAACTCTGAATTAAATAATCCTGTTTAATTGAGTTAAATATTCTATTGTTTAATGGTTTATGGAAAATACGAATACGCATTTTACGATTGCGGCGAAAGATGATTTAATTGCGGATATAGATATTTGGGATGCTCCGGTTCCAGGTGTTTATGAGCCTGCACATTCGCATGCGTATTATGAAATTTTGGTTTTTAATACCGGTGGCGGAACGCACAGGATTGGTAATAATATTTATGATGTAGCCGACTTTGATATACATTTTGTTCCTGCGAATACTATTCATGAATTAAAACGGGTTGCCAATACTGATGGCTATGAAATAATTTTTTCTGAAATGTTTTTGAATAAAATTCAAACATTCGACCCGAAAACAAATTACTTTCAATTCGCAAATTACGAGCAAGTGATTCACCTTAATGCTGCTGATTTTGAGCTGTTTCGGGGGTATTTTAAAAAACTCACGGCATATAAAACACAATCATCCTTATTCAACTCGGTTGTAGCTTTATTTATTTTACAATTAATTCAATATACAACAACTTCAAAATTGCCAGTAAATGAAATTGATTTGGAGCGCAACATTCGGTTGTTAATAAATGAATATTATAAAAGCAAACCTCCACTTGAGTTTTATGCCGATAAGTTAAATATGAGTGTGAATACCCTGCAAAGAAAATCGAAACTCTTGTTTGGCAAAAGTATTATCGAAATACAAAACGAAAAAATTTTACAAAGTATTAAATATTTGTTAGCGAATACTGGGACACCAATTAAAGAAATTGTATTCGATTATAATTTCTATGATGAGTCGCATTTTAATCGTTACTTCAAAAAACAAACAGGTGTAACGCCATCACAATTTAAATCTACTATATTGAGTTAAGTTTACAATCTATTGCCATCTATTTCCTATTTTGAATAAATAAATGATTGCACTTTTGTTCAAAATTAGATGTCATGAAAAAAATACTTTTACTTTTATTAATGAATTACGCCTTCAGTGCTTTTGCCATTCATTTTACTGAGCACATTTTATTTACTGCAAAACTTGGAGGTGCAGAAATGGTTCCTCCGGTTGTTGGGCAAGCTTCCGGTGTTAGTGCGTTTACACTAAATCCAACCCGCGACAGTATTGCTGTAAATGCGTGTTTTAATCAATTGAGCAGTGCGATTACACAAGTTGCTATATATCGTGGTGAAGCAGGAGCAAATGGTAGTATGGTGCTTGATTTGAGTGCAAACGTTGGAAATAATGTATTAAATACATTATTAACCGATGATTTTTTAGAAAATAATTTGGCTTACCTTTTTGACGAATCTTTATATATACAAGTTGCTACCGATTTACATCCGGACGGCGAATTACGCGGGCAAATTTTATTAGAAGCTGATCAACATTTTATAACAGATTTAACGGGCGAAAATGTGGTGCCTGAATTATTTACCACGGCATACGGGTTAGGTTCATTTTGGTTATCATCAACAAACAAAAAAATTAATTTCTCCATTATTTGTCAGGAGTTATCCGGATTAATTACCAGTGCAACTATTCATAGCGGTGCTTCAGGGGTAAACGGAGAAATGATTTTGGATTTGTCGGGATTTATTAATGGCAATGTAATAAAAGGAGAAATTTTACCATCAGCAGAGTTTTTAAATGAATTGCAATCTGGTGATGTTTATTTGAGTATTCAAACCGCCGATAATCCTTCAGGAGAATTGCGTGCTCAACTTACCAGACAAATTGGATTAAGTTTTGATGCCTTTGCAGACGGGATTCAAATGGTTCCTGATGTGGTAACTACAGGGTTGGGCATTTGTGTTATCAGGCTAAGTCCGGGATTAGATTCGCTTTATTATGACGTTGTGGTTGATGATATTAACTCCAATATTGATTATGCGCATTTACATATTGGTGATTATGGACTCACGTATGGTGCATTACAAGTTGATTTTTCGCCATCAATTAGCGGTCACCGAATTCATGGATTTAAAACCGGTGCAGGACTTTCTGCGGCAACTATTAATAAATTGCTGGTTAGTAATTTAACCTTGATTGTACATACTGTAGATTTTCCCGGTGGAGAAATTCGCGGACAAGTGGTACGTTTTGCACGCAAAGGATATACATTTAATTTGGAAGGAGAACAAGTTGTACCACCAGTAATAACTAGCGCATATGGCTCTGGTATATTGTCGGTTGACAGGAATGACCAAAATGCACATTTAATGTTAGCCGGTGGAAACTTAGATCAAATGGCATCACAAGTACTAATTAATTATGAGGTTGCCGGACAAAATGGTCCAATGATTTTCGATTTAAGTGCTGCTATGGAAATAAATGCAACAGATGTATCGGTTGATACTTATTGGGATAATGATTTTACCCCGGCGTTTGATACAAACATTTCTGGAAGTTTAAATAATGACAGCGTTTATATAGATGTTCGCAACGAAACATTTGCCGGTGGTGAAATTCGTGGCCAAATTCAAGCAGGATTTCGTTTATATAATCCAACTACTGCAATTCAGCAATTTGGTAGTTCAAACAGCACATTTGTAGTTGCTCCCAATCCTGTGATAAACCAAGTTACCATTCAATGCCCGGATCAAATGGAAGAAGCAATGGAACTTAAGATTACCAATATTGCAGGTGCAATTGTGTTCAGTCAAATAATTCCTGCAAATCAATCGGGACAAAACTTGGTATTGGACGCGAACAATTTTATTTCGGGAATTTACCTTATAAAGATATCTGATAGCGATACCTTATATACTGCTAAATTTATAAAGCAATAAGGCTTGTGGCAGGTGCATGCTACCTATGAACAAAGGGATTAGTTGTTACTGAATAAATTTGGCCCGGCACTATAGCCGGGTTTTTTTATGCCCGGATTTCTCAGATTTCTGTCATTTTCTAAAAATTTAGTTGTATAACTAAAAAATTAGTTATATGTTTGTTTTATGAAAGAACTTACCAAAGCAGAAGAGCAGGTAATGCAAATACTATGGGACCTGGAACGAGCCTTTGTAAAAGATGTAATTGAACAACTGCCTGAGCCTAAGCCTGCTTACACCACTGTTTCTACAATAATCAGGATACTGGAACAAAAAGAATTTGTTGGCTATAAAGCCTATGGTAAAACACATGAGTATTTTCCATTAGTATCGAAAGATGTCTATAAAAAATTTATCACTAAAGGTTTATTAAAGGATTATTTCAGTGGGTCACTCAAAAACCTGGTCTCCCATTTTGCTGAAAAGGAAAAAATTGATGTGAAAGAATTAGATGAGATATTAAAAATTATTGAACAAACTAAAAAGAAAAAATAAGCTTATGTTATACTTGATAAAATTGAATATTACGCTTATTGCCTGCTACCTTTTATATAAAGGCGTGTTTCAACATGGAACTACATTGCAGGCCCGCCGGGTTTTTCTGTTGTTTAGTTTAGTGTTTTCACTAATAATTCCTTTTGCAGCAACAATTCATTTCAGCGATAATATTGCAGCAGTTGCTACGGTTTTATCTACTGTAAATATTCAGAGTAATACACTTGTAGAAAATGTTTCGGCAACAGGCAATTATTCGCAGTATATTACAGGAGCTTATATTGGCATAGTAATTTTTATGTTTTTATCGGCTGTTTTCAAAGTATGGTCATTGTTTCGAATTATACGCCAATCAGCTGTCGAAAAAAACGGGCAATATAAATTAATCAGTAACAGTACTATTAGTGCACCTGCATCATTCTTTAATTATATATTCATGCCTGAAAATTTAGATGCCAAATCGTATTCACTCATTTTAATTCACGAACGTTTGCATGTAAAACAATGGCATAGTGTGGATGTACTTTTCACAGAAATACTCAAGTGGGTTTGCTGGTTTAATCCGGTGGCGTATTTGTTCCAAAAAGAAATACGATTTGTGCATGAATGTATAGCCGACAAAGCTGCAGGCGAAACTCAACAAGTTACTTATCAGCAATTATTGGTGCAGTTTCATTTATCTGCATCTGTAAATACATTAACTAATCATTTTAATCAAACAACTAATTTAAAAAGGAGGATCACAATGTTTAATCAACAATTTTCAATTACCAACAACGCTATTAAATTAGCTTTAGTGTTACCATTTTTTGTTTGTATAGGTATTTTACAATCAGGTGCACAAACTTCAGAAAAAAGTAAAACCACAACTGAAGAAGGGATTACTAATCCAGAATTTCCGGGAGGCATTAATGAATTAATGAGTTACCTGGCAAGTAATATTGTATATCCTGAAGCTGCAAAAACAGCGAATATTCAGGGCACCAGTATTATAGAATTTACAGTTGCTAAAAACGGTAAAGTAAAAGATGTACATGTGAAAAAAAGTGCCAATCCTGAATTGGATGCGGAAGCTGTACGTGTAGTTTCGTCAATGCCAAATTGGATACCGGGTGAAAAGGAAGGTAAAAAAACCGATGTGGTACAAATATTGCCAATTCGTTTTGCACTTAATTAACAGTAAATTATAATCATTAAAAAACCCCGCAATTGCGGGGTTTTTATTTTGCTTGATTAATCCTTAAAGAATTTCCCTAAATAAATGTTGTCGTGTATCGTTAATCGAATAATGTAATTTGCAGAAGGCAAATCTGCTACATTTAATTGAATATTTGTACTGCTTTTGAAAATAATTTTTTCATCAATATGTAGTTCTTGGCCTGCGATATTCAGCAACGAAATCTGCATACGTTCATCGTAAGCGGGTAAGTCCACAGCAATTATATTACTTGCAGGGTTTGGATAAATATTTACAGCCAAATTGGTAGTATTGTTAATACCGGTAGCAATATCAATTTGTTTACAAACTTGTTCGCTTCCGATATCGTTTGTAGCAGTTAAACAAACAGTATAAATATCTAAAATGGCATAAGTATGCACAGGGTTTTGTAAACCTGAAATTGCGCCATCACCAAAATCCCACAACCAATCGGTTGGGTCATTAATTGATAAATCGTTAAATACAACTGTAAGTCCAATAATCGTATCTACTTCAAAATCTACAACAGGTGCAGATGCGCCGTTATCGATAACTACATTCTGACAATCTTCATCCACTCCACCCGGATTAGATACGGTTAAACAAACTGAATAAGTGCCATTTTCTACAAAATCGTGCACAGGATTTTCGAGTGAACTAAAATCGCCGTCACCAAAATCCCAGAACCATGAAGTAGGTGAATTGGTACTTAAATCATTAAATGTAACAACAGGGTCGCCGGTATAATTAAATGTTGCAACCGGAGCAAGGTAACCATCAATAATTACCACTTTACATTCAGTAGCAGATCCTGTTAAGTTGGTTGCTGTTAAACAAACATCATAACTACCATTTGTAGGAAATGTATGTATCGGATTTTGTAATGCAGATGTAAATCCATCATCAAAATCCCAAGCCCATTCAATTGGTGAATTGGTACTTAAATCGGTGAATGTTGTTGTTGGGTCCCCGGTAAAGGAAAAGTCAACAACAGGCACTACATAATAATCGATAGTTACATCCTGACAAGTGGTATTTGAACCAACGCCATTGGTTGCAGTTAAACAAACATTATAAACGCCGTTGGCTGCATAAGTATGTGTTGGATTTTGTAATGTAGAAGTAAATCCATCATCAAAATTCCATGCCCATGAAGTTGGTCCGCCAATTGATAAATCGGTGAATGTTACAGTTGGATCGCCGCTATAAATAAAATATGCTGTAGGTGATAAATAACTATCTATAATAATATCTTCACAATGTGTATCAGAGCCGGCTACATTTGAAACAGTTAAACAAACATTATATGTTCCATTAACAGCAAATGTATGCACAGGGTCTGATTCAGTGGATGTAAATCCATCATCAAAATCCCAAAAATAACTTGTCGGGTCACCACTGCTTAAATCAATAAATGCAACTTCCGGGTCACCAATTGAAGTAAAGTCTGCAACAGGTTCATTAAATGCAACAATTGTTTCGCAAACTGTTGCTTCTCCATAAACATTATATGCAGTTAAACACACTTCATATTCACCGGGAACATAAGTATGTGTTGGATTCTTTAATGTAGATGTTCCGCCATCACCAAATGTCCAATAATAGGTTTCAGCATCAACCGATAAGTTGGTAAATGTGGCATTAAATGAACCACCGAAAGGAACTAATACATAACTAAAATCAACGGTAGGATTATATGGGTCGAAACGTTCAGGGGGCCAAGCGGCATATAAAATATTACTTGTAATAATTGCATCAGCAGGAACGTCGACAGCAGTTCCGGGTTCTGCATCTTCCTGCCAAGTTACATGCACAGCACCATCTACAACTCGCGGATAAGCGCTTGGATAGGCGTTTTCTTTGGTAAGATGTGTGGTGTAAGTTAAATTAACCGGACTTGTCCAAGTGTCTCCGTCATCTTCGGTATACATGCCAAAAACATCGTAACGAGTTTGGTTACCAAGTGAAATTTGATATTCCACCGGGCTCATATACATTAAAAATACTTTATCTGTAACTGGGTCCCAAGCTGCGGTTGGAAATGAAGTAACACCTTCACCACCATAAGCAGTAAAATCTGTTCCTATACCACCGTAAGGATTATTTAAACCGTCTGCATTATTCCAATCAATAAATGCATCTAAAACTATTGCTGATGCCATACCGGTTTTCCAGTACCAAATGCCATCGGTTTTTGGGATGTAATAATAACCTGCCGCAGTAGTTGGATCATATACACGAATGCGACCACTAAATACATGTACAGTTCCATCATCTTCAATAATCATTTCTAGTTTTCCATCACTGGAAGCAATAGTATCTTTATCTCCATCACCATCAAAATCAGTGGTTTCACCAGCAGCACCATCAAAATTATCGATAGGAAAATTTACTAATACCTGACTTGTCCAAGTACCGATATCACCTTTTGAATCGGAATGCATTAAAATCATATCACAAAAATTAGCGCCGTATAAAACATATACGTCGTTACCTTTTGCAACAACCTGATAACATGCCGAAGCAATAAAATCGATACCATAAGCTTCTTCCGCATATGGCAATGCATATTCTGCAACAGCCCAAGTTTCGCCACCGTCGTCGGAGCGATTAAACATGAGTGATTCTTGTGTTGTTTTTTTAGCAGCAACTACATAAATATCATCAGAACCTGCCGGGCAATAAGAAACCGGGTAATAGCCGTCAATATCTTCTGAACCGGCAGTTGCTGTCCAGTCTGTGGCACCTGCGCTGCTGTTTTTATGTACCATAACAGTCGATGCCTCATCAGTTACAACAACTTCATGGTCGAGCACACGCAATAAATCGCCATCGTATGATTTTTTGCTTTCTGCCCGATTAGCAGGAAAAGCACCCCAAGAGGCGCCATTAAAATGATTAACAAACATACCACGGTCGTTAAACGTGGCAGCAAATCCATCAGAACCTAACCAGCCGGCAGTTATTTTACCATCGGTGTAAGCAACAATCCTGTTATGATTGCCGCTGTAGGTCTGAAAATCGTATGTGGTGTTCCCGATAACAACGGGTTGTGCCTGGGAGAGTATGGGAATGGATAAAAAACATAAGGCTGTAAATACTCTTTTCATATGATCACATTTATTAAACAATGAACAATAGGTAATAGGCATTATAATATTAGCCATTTACCCAATTAAGTGCAAAGCTTATTGTAATTACAATGAAATAGTCGATGTCACAAATTCCAATAAAATAAAAAAGCGGGTAATTACCCGCTTTTTTATGAAAAAAATCAATTTATAGCTTTATAAACCTGCCGATAAACAATTTATTACTTGATGTTATGTTAACGGTATAGGAACCTGCAGGTAAAGTTGAAGTATTAATTGTCAGCGTTCCATTGTTAGTTGAAATAATACCTTCAGTATTTAATTTTTGTCCAATTGCATTTACAATTGTTAATGTTTCATAACTACCACCAGTCAATTCGCCTGTCACTACTGTATAAGTTTCAGCCGGGTTTGGATACAAGGTGAGGTTGGTAATTTCACTTTGAACAACTCCGCTTGTAAGGTCAATAACCTTGCATGAAGTATTACTTCCAAAAGGATTAGAAGCTGTCAAACAAACATTGTAAATATCAACAACTGCATAGGTATGAGTAGGATTTTGAAGTCCTGAAATATCACCATCTGCAAATACCCAATACCAATCCTCGGGGTCGTTAGTAGATAAGTCGGTAAATATTGCTGTCAGGCCGGTTACAGCGAAATCGAAATCTGTTACAGGTGCTGAACCATTTGCTGCAATTACCACATTTTGGCAATAAGTATCAGAACCACCTGCACCTGTTACCGATAAACAAACATTATAAGTGCCGTTTAATTCGTAAGTGTGAACAGGATTTATTTCTGTACTTACATCACCATCGTCAAAATTCCATAACCATGTTAATGGGTCGTTGGTAGACAAGTCAGTAAATGAAACAATTGGGTCGCCTGTGAATGTAAAGTTAGCTTCAGGTGCTAAATAAGCATCAATAACAATTGTTTTACATTCGCTATCTGCACCTGCAACGTTACCTGAAGTTAAACACACATTATAGGTTCCGTTTTCGGTATAAACATGAACAGGATTTTGAAGGGTTGATGTTCCACCATCTCCAAAAGTCCAATCCCAGTAAGTTGGGACGTTTGTGCTTAAGTCCGTAAAGTTAACAACCGGTTCATCCGAATAAGTGAAATCGGTTACCGGAGTAACAGGGTATCCTGAAATATTAATAGTATTACAATCGGTGCTTGAGCCTAAAGCATTTGTAGCTGTAAGGCAAACGAAAAATGAACCGTTAGTAGCGTAGGTATGCACCGGGTCTTGTAATGTTGAAGTAAAACCATCTCCAAAATTCCAGTTCCACGATGTAGGGTCGTTGAGTGATAAGTCTGTAAATGTTACTGTTGGGTCACCTGTATAACTGAAATCAGCTACAGGTGGCTCATATGTATCTATTAATACATTTTCGCAATGCGTATCGGAACCTATACCATTTGTTACGGTTAAACATACGTTAAATGTGCCGTTGGTGGTGTATAAATGGCTTGGGTTTTCCAGAACAGATGTTCCGCCATCGCCGAAGTTCCAGTTCCAAGAGGTAGGGTCTCCGGTTGACAAATCTGTAAAAATTACCGTTGGGTCACCTGTATAAGAGAAGTCTGCAAAAGGAGGAACAGCTTCAACGATATTAATCGTATAGTCTTCAGTTTCACCATAACCATATTCTATACATGGGTCTATACCAATTATGTTCCATGCTTCGCGAACCCGCATTCTGGTAATACCAGGTGTTGCATCAACCGGTACAGTAAAGTTGATTAATCCTGTTCCCATTGCACCTAATCCGGTTACTTCACCAAGTTTTTCTGTAGGGGCGAAAACGCCATCCTGATTATAATCTATCCAGGCGCCAAATCCATTGTCAGTTGCAAAGGTTCCTACTTTTGCAGAAAGCGTGTTTACGGTTCCGGTTGTTAAATCGGTTGATAATGGACTATAAAAATAAAAATATGGGTTTGGTAATGCTCCGGTAGTATTATTAATTGAACCTAAATGCACATTGCTCAAAAAGTCGCCTTCCGTAGTTCCATTTATATAAGTTGGAATACAAAGACATTCTTCAGCTGCATTCATCCCAACAAACACAGAACCTGAGTTGGAGTTGTCTCCGCTCAGCGTACACGTTACAGTGCAACGATAGTAAGATGCTTCAATTTGGGTTGCTTCATATGAAGCCGCAGTAGCTCCGGGAATAACTGTCCAAGTAGCACCATCAGGTGATGAAGACCATGCATAGGTAATTCCGTATTCGGCAATCGGACTTATAGATACTATAAAAGGGTCGTAAGGGCAAACAGTAACTGCAGTTGATGTTGCGAAACCTATTATAGGAAGGTCGGCACAATCGGTAGCAGGAGTTGTTTCAAAAGTAACCTGCGGGCGATAATCGGCCCCACCCGGGTCAATTTCATAATATTCAACACCGGTATAACCACATGGGTCCGGTTCAATATCGCTGTTAAATGTTCTGGATGCATTAAAACCTAATGGCCCAGTCCATGTACATCTTGCGTTTTTGGTGTATTCACCAAGGTTGGAGCCGCCACAAATTTCAACTATGATATTTGAGGAACCATCCCAAAGGAAAGGCACATCCAAAGTAAAATTGTTCACCCCAAGTACCGGTGTATAGTCAGTAGGGCCCCATACAGTTGAGGCGCCCGGTTGCCAGGTGATTGCCCCAAGGGACATTACTCCGGTTTGTAATAATTTAACGGTATATCCTTCGGTAACTCCTACAGAAGGTGGCAACACTTCCACATTCCAGCTTAGGTCTGTGATAAACCCTGCCGACATTCCTGCGGCAACCAATTCAGATGCGCGGTATAAAAACTGCATCCTTTGGGTTTTGTAATAGTCGCCAAAAGGGCTGGGATATGTTGTTGATGCGTTATTTCCATCATCAGTTCCAATTGTATACTGGGCAGATAAGGTCGTTGTGCATGCCACTAATACAAATGTTAAAACGCTTAAAAGCAGTTTTTTTCTCATGTGCGTGTTAGGTTTGAAATAAAAATTAAGCTGTTATCAGGGTTCAAAACTAATAATTTTTCAATTTGTATGTTAAGAACGTGTGGATTTTTCTTAAAACCGAGGCCAATAAAGGGTTTTATATTCGGATTTTGGCAAAAAATTGGACTTTTTTGTCGTCACAAATCATCTCTTATTGAAATAAAATAGGTGATTAATTAACATTTGTAAAGTAAAAACTTTGGCGAGTGCCAAACCCTTTGGCTTATTGAAATAAGCGCTATGTAATTTGTTGTTTAACTTAAAGTTTGACAAAACGAACTGACTGAGTTTCGTTTTCATATTGAACCATTATGGTGTAAACACCGGCGGTTAATGTGGTTGTATTTACGTAGTAATTGTTATTAGATAAAGTTGTGTAATCAATTTTAATTTGTTGTCCCTCTGCATTTATTAAAGTAATTGCCTCCGGCGATGTCGGGAGTTCAAATTGTATAAAATGTGTGCTAGGGTTAGGGAATATTTGAATAGCAGATTTTAATCCATTATCAATTGATAAAAAATCGATGGTTTTACAAACTGTATTTTCACCATAAGTATTTGAAGCAGTCAGGCATACATAATAGGTAGTTGCAGCAGCATAGGTATGCACCGGATTTTGAATAGCTGAAAAAGACCCATCACCAAAATCCCAGAACCATGAAGTTGGCATACCTTCAGAATCATCAGTAAATAAAATGGTGTTTTTATCCGACGAGTAATTAAAATCTACGCTAGGAGCAACGCCATTAGTAATAATATTTATTTCAGTGCACCAGGTATTTGTTCCACCTGCTCCTGTTGCAGTTAAACATACATTGTAAGTACCGTTGCTAACAAAGTTGTGAATTGGATTTTGTTCGGTGGAATACGTGCCATCATCAAAACTCCAAAACCATGTATTTGGTGAATAAGTTGACAAGTCGGTAAATGTAACCACGGGATCACCTGAATAAGCAAACTCTGCAGAAGGTGGCAAATAGGTGTCAACCACCACAACCTCACAATGGGTATCTGAGCCAACAATATTAGTAGCAGTTAAACACACATCGTAAGTGCCATTTGAACTATATTCATGTATTGGATTTTGTAACGTAGAAGTAAATCCATCGCCAAATTCCCAATACCACATGGAAGGTGAATTTAAACTTTCATCAATAAATTCAACAATTGGGTCGCCACTTGTGCTAAATGCTGCGGTCGGACTAATAGTGTAACCTTCAATAACAACATTTTGACAAATTACATCTGTTCCAATATCATTAGTTACAAATAAACAAACATTATAGATGTCATTTTCTGTAAATAAGTGCGTAGGATTTTGTTCGGTAGAAATTCCACCATCACCAAAAATCCAATACCATGAATCAGGTTCATTTAATGAATTGTCTGTAAATGTAACAGATGGATCACCACTAAAAATAAAATCTGCAACAGGTGCTGTATAACTATCTATTATAATATCCTTACATATTGTATTTGAACCATGAATATTATGTGCGGTTAAACACACATTGTAGGTGTCGTTTTCTAAAAATAAATGTGTAGGATTTTGTAACAATGAAAATGTTCCATCATCAAATTCCCAATACCAAGAAGTTGGCGTGCCTGAACTTGCGTCATAAAATTCAACTAATGGTTGATTAACATAAGTGAAATCCGCAACCGGTTCAGCATAATTAGTAATTGCAACAGTTTGGCAATTCACATTAAAACCGGCCGGATTTGATGCAGTTAAACAAACATCATATTCACCATTTTCTAAAAAAGTAAATGTTGGATTGGCTAAAGTTGAAGTGCCTTCACCACCAAAATCCCAAAACCATTCAGTTGGATTATTGGTACTAATATCAGTAAATGAAACTGCAGGATCGCCGGAAAATTCAAATAATGCAACCGGTGTTTCGTAATTATTTACAATGTTAATTGTTGAACAAAAAGTATTTTCACCCGCCACATTTGATGCGGTTAAACACACATTAAATGAGCCATTGCTTGTAAAATTATGAACAGGGTTTTGTTCTGTAGAGAAATTACCATCCCCAAAATTCCAATACCAATTGTCCGGAATGTTGGAACTTAAATCAGTAAATGTAACAATCGGGTCGCCGGAAAATTCAAAAGCAGCAGCCGGTGTTTCATAATTATTTACAATATTAATTGTATTACAAAAAGTATTTTCACCTGCTACATTTGATGCGGTTAAACACACATTAAATGTGCCATTGCTTGTAAAATTATGAACAGGGTTTTGTTCCGTAGAGAAATTATCATCACCAAAATTCCAGTACCAATTGTCCGGAATATTGGAACTTAAATCGGTAAATGTAACAATCGGGTCGCCGGTAAATTCGAAATTTGCAACAGGTGTTATCGTATTACCATTTATTGCAATAAAATCACAATAA
Organism: Bacteroidota bacterium; assembly: GCA_016718035.1. GTDB lineage: Bacteria > Bacteroidota > Bacteroidia > Chitinophagales > BACL12 > UBA7236. Next base: position 355,069 of record JADKEK010000004.1, read on the forward strand.
GTATTTTCACCATTGATATTAGAAGCTGTTAAACATACTTCATAATCGCCATTAGTTAAATAAGTATGTATTGGATTTTGTTCTGTAGAAAAATTGCCATCACCAAAATTCCAACTCCATGCTGATGGAGCGTTCACAGATAAATCTGAAAATGTAATAATAGGATCACCGGTAAAATCAAAGAGGGCAACAGGACTTGGATGGCCATCGATATTAACTTCCTGACAAACGGTATTGCTGCCAATTGGACCTTCTACAGTTAGGCAAACATTATAGATGCCATTATTTTCAAATAGATGTGTAGGATTTTGTTCCTCAGAAAAGTAGCCATCATTAAAATCCCAATCCCAACTATTTATTTCACCGGTTGATAAATTATTAAACATTACTTCGGGATCACCGCTAAAATCAAATGCCGCAATTATTGGAATATTATTTTCAATGGTGATATCCTGACAAAAAGTATTTTCAGAAAAATCATTCATAACGGTGAGGCATACTGAATAGATGTTATTCATTAAATAGGTATGCACCGGATTAATTTCTTCAACAATAACACCATCGCCAAAATCCCAAATATAAGTAGTAGGCTCACCGGTTGATAAATCGGTAAATGAAACATCAGGGTCTCCGGTAAAACTAAAATTAGCTGTAACCGGAATATAACTATCAATTGTAATTTCCTTGCAAATGGTATTGCTGCTCACAACATTACTAGCAGTTAAACAAACATTGTAGCTGCCGTTAGTTAAAAAGGTATGGGCAGGATTTTGTTCAGTAGCGGTAAATCCATCATTAAAATCCCATTCCCAATTGGTAATTAAACCTACAGACAAATCGGTAAAATTTACAGTTGGTTGTCCGCTATAAGAAAAATCGGCAACTGCTTCAGGGGTACTAATTATCGTAATAACATAATCTTCACTTTCACCGTAATCATATGCAGCACAAGGGTTAATTTCTGATGCATCAAATACTTCTCTTATTCTTAAAATAGTTTCACCAATTGTTGCTGTTGTTGGTATAAAACAATTTAATGTAGCGACTTCAAATGCATTTAAATTAATTGCTTCGCCAATTTTTTCTTCTGTGCTAAAAACACCATCTGCATTAAAATCTATCCATGCAGCAATTGTATTTTGAGTAAGTCTGCTGCCAACACTAATTTGTAATGGATAGGTATTTCCTGTAAATAATGATGTTGTGTTTTCTGTATATTTAAAATAGTAAGGGCTCTCTAATTGTTCGGAGGTATTATTTATGTCTTCGATTGTAACATTACTAATAAAATCGCCGAAAGCGGAACCAATATTTGTTAATGGTGTGCAGGCACAATCAATACCGGTTGAAGTTGTTATTAATACTGGAGTTGATAAATTAATGATGTCAGTATAGGGACATTTTGCGCCACTGCGATACCATGTTGTGGATGCCGGCGATAAAATGATATCGCTGTTATTTTCATCTGGAATTAAATCCCAATTTTCACCATCTTCAGATTGATACCAGCTATAAGTAATTAATGGATTTTCGAATGGTGTGATATTTACATGTATTTCCTGTAAAGGACAAATTGTTGTAGTTGCAACATTAACGGCATAACCATCCCATAATTCATCGCAGGTTAAAGGTGTGCTTCCAAAAGCAATAACAGGTCGGTATAAACTGCCACCTGTTTCGGTTATTAATTCAGTTTCACCTGTGTAATCGCATATTGCATCCGTGGCATCATCGGCATACGAGTGAGAAACATTATTTACAAACGGCCCCGACCATGCTATGATGGCATTTCCGCCTGCAAGTGCGTCGGTTGTTCCGCTACAAACTTCTACAATGATATTTGATATGCCATTCCAATCGAAAGGAGTTGTTAATTCAAAGGTATTATCGCCGGGAATTGGGGCATAATCAGATGGTCCCCAAACTAGGGTTGCATCTGCTTCCCAGTTTGTAGCTGAAAGAGAAGCTGTTTCAGTTGACAGTAACTTGATGGTAAAACCGGCACAAATTGATGGGGTTAAAGGTAAATCTAAAACATTCCATGAAATCTGATTGATTAAGCCTGCTGTTATTCCGGCAGTCTGTAATTCAAGAGCAGTATAAAGGTATTGAGCCTTATGCGATTTAAAATACGTAGCAAAGGGCGATGGATAAGTATGCTCCATATTGGCCCCGTCCTCTGTTCCGACAATAACGGCTTGATTAAAGCCTTGGGTTATCATCGAAAAAAGAAGAAACATAAACAGATTCGTGTGTAAAAATCTTTTCATGTTGTTGTGACTAGTTAAATCTTGGTTTCAATTTAGTTTTTGGGAAATAATTATTCTGTAAATATAAAGCACCTTTCCTCAAAACCCTTTATTATGTGGAAAATTCACGGTTTGCCGTGAACAAGTGCGTTAAAATGCGCCTGTTTCCAGGCTAAAAAAAGTACGAAATAATGAGAATATGTGACACACGATTTGCCAGCATGGGCTGGGACTTCGATTTTGAAAAAAATCTACTTTATTTGTGACAAGGTACGTTCGCTACTAAATTGGTAAGGAATAATTCGAAAATGGTGAGACACAAAAAAAACCACCGTAATTGGTGGTTTTTTTCATATGAAAAGAGAACTTTATTATTGTTTTACAAACGAAATTGAACCAAATTGGGTGGAATTGTGAACTAAAATTGTATATGTACCAGCTGCAAGTGATTGGGTGTTGATTATTAAACTTGTCGGGCTGGTTATGGTAATGTCGCTTGCAACTTGTTGACCGGTTGTATTATATAGTTTTGCGACTAAATTGTCCATGTTTTCCGGAAGTTCTACTGTAACAAAATCTATGGCAGGATTAGGATATAAGTTGATGTTTTTAATTTCTTGTAATGTAATTCCGGTATTTAAATCGATGGCTTTACAAGTTTCAGTAAACCCGGCATCGTTGGTTGATTTGAGGCAAACTTCATAGATGTCTTTTTCACTATAAGTATGTGAAGGATTTTGTAAGCCGGAAATAATACCATCATCAAAATCCCAGTACCAGCTTTCTGGTGCGTTGGTAGACAAATCGGTAAACTCAACTATTAAGCCTGATATTTCGTAGCTGAAATCGGCAACAGGAGCTGATTGATTAGCAGCAATAGTGATATCTAAACAATAGTTATCGGTTCCACCGGGAGCAGTTACCGATAAACATACATTGAACGTACCGTTTGTTGCATAGGTATGCACAGGGTTTTGTTCTGTACTTACATCGCCATCATCAAAAGTCCAAAGCCAGGATTCAGGACTGTTTGTTGAAAGGTCAGTGAAGGTTACGGTAGGGTCGCCTGAGTATGAAAACATTGCATCAGGTGCGGCATAAGAAGTAATAACAACTGTTTTGCAAGCAGTATTTTCACCTGCTGCATTTGAAGCTGTCAAACAAACATCATAAGTGCCGTTAGAAGTAAATTCATGAGTTGGGTTTTGGTCGGTGCTAAATCCGCCATCATCAAAATCCCAGTACCATGAAGTTGGTTCGTTTGCGCTGATGTCGGTAAATGTTGTAATTGGGTCACCACTGAAAGTAAAATCTGCAGCCGGAGTTTCCGGATGGCCGGTAATTTCTATGAATTCACATGATGTATTAGAACCTAACAAGTTTGTTGCTGTGAGACAAACATAATAAGAGCCGTCTTCAGCAAATGTATGCACAGGGTTTTTTTCCGGAGAAGTAAATCCATCGCCAAAAGCCCAGTTCCATGAAGTTGGGTCATTTAAAGATAAATCAGTAAAAAATACTTCAGGATCGCCTGTATAACTGAAATCAGCTACCGGAGGGAGGTATGAGTCAATAGTAACAGTGTTACAATCGGTATTACTGCCTAAAATACTGGTGGCAGTTAAACAAACATCATAAGTGCCGTTTGTTGCAAATGTGTGGGTAGGGTTTTGAAGTGTAGAGGTAAATCCATCGTCAAAGTTCCACGACCACGAAGTTGGTTCACCGGTAGATAAATCAGTAAATGTTACAGTTGGGTCGCCTGCAAAACTAAATGCAGCCAGTGGTGGAACACCTTCAATAATATTTACATTGTAATCTTCTGTTTCACCATATTCATAACCGGCGCAAGCATCAATGCCAATAATATCATATACATCGCGAATACGCAATCTGGTTGTTCCCGGAACACTTCCGGCAGGAACAAGGAAATCGAATGTTACTGTTTCGAAACTGGTTAAACCTGTTCCTTCTCCTAATTTTTCAGAGGCACTAAATGCACCATCTGCATTAAAATCTATCCATGCGGCAATGCCATTATCTGTTTCATATTCGCCACAAGTAATTGATATTGTGTAAGTTTCACCTTCATTTAAATCGGTAGAAAGTGCATCAAAATAGGTATAATAAGGCACAATGGCCGGACCTGAAGTATTATTTATATCGCCAAGTGTTACGTTACTTACGTAGTCGCCGGATGTTGTTCCTAACAAGTAGGCAGGTGTGCAATAACAATCGCTAGGGTCATTTATACCAATTAAAACGGGAATTGAGTTTGAGTTATCGCCACTAAATGAGCAACTCACTGTGCAACGATAATAAGTTGGCAGGCTTTTGCGATGTGGAGAGTGAGGGTTCATCAGCACCTGGAATTACTGTCCATGAAATTCCATTTGGAGATGAATACCAAGCGTATTCGATGCCTAATTCAGCAACTGCTCCAATTGAAAGCGTAAACAGTTCGTCTTCACAAACCATCAGGTCGGTGCTCGAAGTAGCACCAATGATAGGTAATTCGTTACAGTTGATAGCAGCTTCAGTTGCAAACGTAACTCTCGGGCGATAGTCGAAACCACCGGGCGTTGCATCATAATAATCGCTGCCTGTGTATTCGCACGGACTGCTTTCGGCATCATTTGCATAGGTGCGTGAAGCATTAAATCCAAGAGGTCCGGACCAGGTAACACGTGCATTTTTGGTATAGTCAGCTACGTTATCACCCCCACAAATTTCTATAATCAGGTTAGATGTGCCATTCCAATAAAAAGGATTGTCAAGCACAAATGTATTAGTACCAACTGTAGGTAAATAGTCCAAAGGACCCCAAACCAAAGATGCACCAGATTCCCAGCTTGTGATACCCAATGAAGTGGTATTGGTTGCCAGTAACTTAATAGTGTAATCCTCAGTGGTTCCGGTTCCAACAGGCACACCAACAACATTCCATCTGATTTCTGTGATGAAACCTGCAGCCATTCCTTCGCCGGTCATTTCAGAAGCCAAATACAAATATTGGGACTTCATTGTCTTAAAATAATCAAAAATTGGTGTAGGATAACTTGTTGCAGAGTTCGCACCATTATCATCACCAATAGTAAATTGTGCCGATGTGGTCGAAATAAGAGCAAAGTAGGATAAACAAGTTACAACCAGGAGTCGTATTGTCCTCATTTTGTGTGTGTTAATTTTTAAAATTTAGTAAAACTGTGTTTTCTAGCTTCCAAATGTAACTAATTTTCAATTTCTAATAAAACAAATTGCATTTTATTTGTCATATGTCAATACATGAATTTTATCAAAAGTACTTACTCTGCTTGATTTTTGCATTTATTCACTAAATTAAAACAGCGTTCTATTCAGTCACAAATTTTAATTTTTTGTAAGTTTTTTTATCCAATTCAAAATATCATTAATTAGCCTTATGCTGTTCTGTTTTGGGTAGATGAAATTATTTTAACATTTAATTTACCTATTTCAATTTGAGTTTAATTGCAAAAATAGATGTCAATCATTTAACCAATATTTCAATTAAATTAATTAATAATTATATGCCAATTAACACAAAAAAAAGCGGCTGTTAATTTAATAACAGCCGCTTTTTAAAATATTAAAATGAATTTATTCCTTAATAAATGTTGCTATATATTTTATTGATTTTGCATTAATTGCAACAGTATAAGCACCTGCAGGTAATGATTCAATATTTAAAGAAATGCTCGAATTATTACCATTCATAATTGGTTCAACTGCAATTTTTTGTCCAATTGCATTGATAACCTGAACGGTAACATCACTTTGTATTTGAGGCATTTCGATAGTGATTATTGCTGATGCCGGATTAGGATAAGTAGTAAGGCTAACAGCGTTGTTTGTTTCAATACCGGTTAAGGTAATTTGCTGACAATATTCATCGCTTCCTCCTGCATTTCCTGCAGTTAAACATACATTGTAACTTCCCGGAGCTGCATACACATGCACAGGGTCTTGTAAGTCAGATGTTTCACCGTCGCCAAAAGTCCATGCCCAGCTTGCAGGTGAATTGGTAGAATTATCAAAGAAGCTAACTGAAAGGTCAACGCCAAAGAAATAATCGAAATCGGCAACCGGAATAGTTACCACATTGCCAATAACTACATCCTGACAAACTACATCAACACCACCAGCATTGGTAACTTCAAGACAAACATTATAGGTATCATTTGTAGTGAAGGTATGCACCGGATTTTGTTCTGAGCTGAATCCGCCATCATCGAAATTCCAGAACCAGCTATCAGGACTGTTTGTAGATAAATCGGTGAATGATACGGTTGGGTCGCCTGTAAAGGTGAAAATTGCTTCCGGTAATGGATAAAAGTCGATAACTACCGTTTGACAGCTGCTTCCTGAGCCAATATCGTTGGTTGCAGTTAAACACACGGTATAAGTTCCATTTTCGGTATAGTTGTGAACCGGATTTTGTTCTGTGCTAAATTCGCCATCACCAAAATCCCATGACCATAAACTAGGTGATTCAGTAGAGAGGTCGGTAAATGTTACCAGCGGGTCACCTGAAAAAGTAAACAATGCAACAGGTGGCAAATAGCTACCGATAGTTACATCCTGACAACTTGTGCTAGTTCCGAGTGCATTTGTTGCTGTTAAACAAACGTTATAAGTGCCGTTTGTTGCATAGGTATGTACTGGATTTTGTTCAGTTGAAACATCACCATCATCAAATGTCCAGTCCCAAGATGTTGGGTCACCAATTGTTAAATCGGTAAAAGTTACTGTTGGGTCACCTGCAAATGAGAAATTGGCTAAAGGTGCTGCGTAAGTTGAAATCACCACATTTTCGCAATAAGTAGATGCACCACCAACATTTGATGCAGTGAGGCAAACATTATAAATACCATTTAAAGCAAATGTATGTGTTGGGTTTTGCAGTGTACTTGTGCCACCATCATCAAAATCCCAAGCCCAGCTTGTAGGTTCATTTGTAGAAAGGTCGGTAAAATCAACAGTTGGATCGCCACTGTAATCAAATAGTGCTGTTGGAGGGAATACAGCAATTATAGTTTCACAAACCGTTGCTTCACCATATACGTTAAAGCCGGTTAAACACACGTCATAAACGCCTTCTGCATAAGTATGAGTAGGGTTTGTTAAAGTAGAAGTAAAACCATCACCGAAATCCCAGAAATAAGTTTCTGCATCTGCACTTAAGTTGGTAAATACAGCATCGAAAGAAGGTCCGGCAGGGGTTAAGGTATAACTAAACGCAACATTTGGTGCATAAGGCTGAAAGCGTGTTTCGTCCCAAACAGCATAACGTAAATTATTAGTGTGGATGGCATCTGCAGGAGCGGCATCAACAGCAGTTCCAGGATTATCATCTTGTTGCCATAATACGTGAATTTTTCCATCAACAACACGGTCGTAAACCATTGGGAAATAATTTTCCTGACCGGCAAAAGCGGTGTAGGTAAGGTTTACAGGAAATGTCCATGAATCACCGTTATCATCTGAATAAATACCAAATAAATCGTTTTTCGACTCTGCTGCAGCTGCAGTAGGGTCGCCTAATTGGTCGGTATATTCTACCGGCATGGTATACGTTAAATAAATTCTTCCTGAAGCAGGATCATAAGCACTTGAAGGTAAAGTAGTAAAACTTTCACCGCCATAAGAAGCAAAAGATTGGCCAATGCCGGCATAAGGATCATCCAAACCGTCGTCGTTTTTCCAGTCAATCACAACATCGAGATAATACATACCGGTTACTCCTGTTTTCCAGTATAATATACCGCCAACAGTAGGGAAATAGCTATAACCGGCAGCAATATTGTTATCTAAAATATACATAGTTCCGGCAAATACGTGAAGAGTGCCGTCATCAGTCATTAACATATCATAATTACCATCAGTAGTTAGGATTGTATCGAAATCGCCATCAGCGTCATAATCGGTAGTTTGTCCAGCAGCGGCGGTATAATTTTCGAGTGGACTATCCCAAATAATTTCAGAAGTCCATGTGCCATCTGCTCCACCTGCATCAGAATGTAATAATACTAAGTCTGCATAGTTGGCACCATATAACACATACACATCTGAGCCATATACAGCAATCTGATAAGCTTCGCCGCCAATAGCGCCAAAACCTTCATCAGTTGTTAAATAAGGAAGGGTATATTCTAAAATATCCCAGCTTTCACCACCATCGGTAGATTTTGAAAAATACACTCCGGTAGGTGTTGATGAATTGGCGTTTACTACATAAATGTCATCAGTTCCCTCAGGGCAATAAGCATTTGGCCATAAGCCTGTAATTTGCAATGAGCCTGCTGTAGGTGTCCAGCTTGTGCCGCCTAATTCATCGTTTTTAAAAACATAAATGTTGGTGCCATCATGTGAAAACATTACTTCATGATCACCAACTTTTACCATATCGCCAAAACCTGTTCTGGTGGGTTCAATTCTTGTGGTTGGAAATGCGCCCCATGTTGTTCCATCAGGAGATGAATTAAAAAACATACCGCGGTCAGTAAATGAAATTGTTCCGCTGGTAGAACCTGTCCACATGGCAGAAACGGTTCCGTCGTCGTGAACGAGTAACCGGCTTTTATTGCCTCCGTTCGTCTGGAGGTCGTAGGTGGTAGTGCCTACAACGGTAGATTGCGCCTGCAAACCTGCTATGGAGCAAATACCAATAATGAGTGTAAAGATTTTTTTCATAGTATTATTTATATATAAAACAGGGAGGAAAATTATAAAAAAAATTGAAGAAATTATTTTTCGTTATTGGGATACAATCACAAATACCGCCATATCCATGAAAATATTTGCCTTGTTATTTGCCGTTTTTATATGTGCACATACACATAGTCAGCAACCGGATTCATTGCAATAACGAGATGATTCGTTTTTTGTAATTTAACAAATGTCTGAGTCCCCCCTCGGTGAAGTATAATTTACCTATAAAATTTGAACCACCTGAGTAAAAAGGGAAAAATCAATTATTTTCTAATCCTCCATTCAGTTGGAAAATAATTGTTTAATCGGCCCGGAATTATTTTTGCCCAGCCTAATGGTATATTTTGATGCGTAATTAAACACCAGCCTTTTAAGTTACTGTTTATTTGCAGCGTGTTTTTACGCAAATAGGTGATTGCATCAGTTGCATTTAATTCCAACCGCGGAATTGTTTTCGAAATAATACTACTCATGGCCAATTCATGGTCAGGAATTAATTCATTGTTTTTGATACTTCCTAATGCAGTGCCTGATTTAATTAAATGTAAGCCACCTAAAGCACTAATTGATGATTTTACTATTTCCGGTATACAATAAATTACTTCTTTATATTTAAAAAAGAAATAATTTTCCGGTTGATGAAGGTAATTGGCAACAATATTTTTTTCATCGGCGTTAATCGGAATAAATTGTTTTTTGATTTGATTAGTTTGTTCGTCGCCTCCATTTTTTTTGCGTAAAGCGGCAATAAAAAATCCTTCACCGGTAATTTTATCGGGATAAAAACGATATCCTGACTTACTGAAAACAATGCCCCCAAACTCAGCAGGGACGCTTATTTTAGGCAAAGGTTCAAAATCATTTTGCAATAATATTTCAACAATTTTTTCGTCTTCTTCGTATGCGTAAGAACAGGTGGCATATAATAATAATCCGCCCGGTTTTAATGCAGGAATAATGTCCTCTAAAATGCGTTGTTGGCGCAAACTACAATGATTTACATTTTCGATGCTCCATTCTTTTTTAGCTTCAGGTTCTTTGCGAAATAGTCCCGAACCACTGCATGGAGCATCTACAATAATAACGTCAAAAAAACCATTCATGCCGCTAAAATCTCTCGGGTCGTTATTGCTTACTACTACATTTGGATTTCCCCATTTTACGATATTTTCTTTGAGAATTGTTACCCGCGATTTAATTACTTCATTACTCACTAATAAAGATTGTGGAGACATTAATCCGGCAATTAAAGTAGATTTTCCTCCCGGTGCGGCGCAAACATCTAAAATATGCAGTGGCTTTTTATCATCGGTAAATTGCCGGAAAAGATAACCGGTAAACATACTGGAAGCCTCTTGCACATAGTAGGCTCCGGCATGAAAAAGTGGGTCGAATACAAACAAGGGGCGTTCGGGTAAATACAAGGCTTCGGCGCACCATGGCACAGGACTTCCTGCCATTTTTTCAACCGGCTTTTGAGGGTTGTAACGAATTGAGACAGGCGTAGGCAATTGATGTGCCTGCGTAAATGCAACTTCATCGAAACCTTTACAATTGCTGATATGTTGGATAAAACCCGCTGGAAACTGCATGCTACCTTTATTGCAAAAGTAAGCCTTAAGAGCAGGATTTACAGAAAGTTGTTTTTTTGTTTAAGCCGGCGCTCGACAACATTTAAACTTTAATGATTAAAGCCCATTTGAATTGTAGCTCCGAAAGAATTAGTTAACTTTATATTCATATTCAGTTAAAATGAAAGGGCACACACCATTTTTTTTATTCCTGGCATTTTTATGCGGGATGGTAAATTCGCAAGTTGTTATAAATGAAGTTACTTCCCGTGGTTCACTGGTTGACGCAACTGGAGAAGAAATTGATTGGATTGAAATTTATAATGCAGGTCTCTCAGAAGTAAATCTTCAGGATTATGGTTTAAGTGATGATGCATTAACACCATTAAAGTGGCAATTTCCAAATTACATTTTAGATCCATCAACACATATGCTGGTTTTGGCGAACGGTGTAAATAGTTATGCTACAACAAACCATTGGGAGACAGCAGTGGTGAGTAATGATACTTGGAAATATTTTATAGGAACAAGTGAACCTGCCTCAAATTGGGAAACTCCGGCATTTGATGATGGTAGCTGGTTAAGCGGCACTGGTGGGATTGGATTTGGTGATGGTGATGATGGAACTACTATCGGTTCAGCAATTAGTGTATACACCAGACGTGAATTTATTATCGACGATGTTGATGTAATTGAAGGTGCAAAATTACATGCCGATTATGACGATGCATTTGTTGCTTATTTAAATGGGGTTGAAATTGCCCGTTCAGGAAATATTATCGGTACACCGCCAGCCTATAACACGACTGCAAATTCTGACCACGAAGCGGGCATGTATGCAGGTTATTTACCGGAAGAATGGAATATAGATGCCGCAATAATAAATAGTTTAATTGTTGAAGGCGATAATTATTTATGTATTCAAACACATAATGTTACTGCGGGTTCTTCAGATATAAGCGGGAATTTTTGGCTATCATTTGGGATTAATACTGCTGATACTTATTTCTATGCAGTGCCGGCATGGTTCGTAGCGCCGTATGAATTTAACCAAACCAATTTTAAATTAAGTAACACTGGCGAAACATTATATTTATCTGACCCAACAGGTGCAATAATTGATTCAAAATACACTGGTGATATTGCTTATGGCCAGAGTGTAATTCGCAAACCAGATGGTGTAGCAAGTTGGTGTATTACAACTGATATCACTCCGGGGTATACCAATAATTTTTCAAATTGTTATGCAGGTTACGAACCTGACCCGGTATTTTCAGTTGGCTCAGGATTTTATCCGGATGCCACTTTGTTATATTTAAGTGTTGCTTCTCCAACAGCAGTAATCAGATATACTACAGATGGTTCTGCTGTAACTGAATCGTCTCCATTATATACCGGTGCGATTTTATTAAGTGCAAATACTATTATTGCAGCTAAATGTTTTAGTACAGGAGGTCTATTGCCAAGCAAGTTAATCAGAAATACTTATTTTATTGATGAAGATGATTATACATTACCCATAGTTTCTATTTCAATTGATCCGGGTAGTTTGTTTGATTTTGATACCGGAATTTATGAATTAGGATGTTGTTATGATGTAAATTATCCTTATATAGGTGCAAATTTCTGGCAACCTTGGGAACGGTACGCGCACATTGAATATTTTACCGAAACCGGCATTCCGCAATGGAATAAAGATATGTCACTCGAAATACATGGTGGATGGAGTCGAGCTGAAGCACAAAAAGGATTTAGGGTCGATTTTAATAATAAATATGATGGTGATTTAGATTACCCTTTATGGGGGGCAAAACCTGATATGGGCCCTATTAATAATTTTAATTTACGAAGTGGTGGTCAACATGTTTGGACTTATAAATTCCAAGATGCTTTTTTAGCAAAAGTGATGAAAGAAACACATATTGACTATGAAGAATGGCAACCTTGTTTTGTATTTATTAATGGTGAAGCCTGGGGATTATATGAAATTCGTGAAAAAGCAGATGAACATTTTGCGGAAAGTAATTACGGTGTAGATAATAATAAAGTTGATTTTTTTAATGCATGGTCGGTATTGAATGGAAGTGATACCGGTTTTGTGAATATGTATGGCAGTTTAATGTCGTTAGACCCAACATCAACTGCTTACTTTAATAAATTTAATCAGTATGTTGATTATGAAAATTACATGGATTATTATATTGGTGAAATTTATTATCAGAATGTTGACTTTGGTGGATATTACTGGGGTGCCAATAATATGAAATTATGGCGGGAACAAAATGGAGGTAAATTTAGATTTATCATGTATGATATGGATGGTGCTATGGGTTATTTTGGTGAAGTGCCCGGGACTAATTATATTAATTTAACGCGTAATCCAAGTTATCCGAATACGTTTTCACAATTGTTTGACCGTACTTTAAATAATATTCCGTTGCGTAATTATTTTGTTAATCGGTTTGCGGATTTAATTAATACCATTTACCTCCAAGATAACATGGAGGAAATTATATATTCCATGCGCGACTCAATTGTAACTGAAATTCCGCACCAGCTTGGTGCATGGGGTGCGCCTACAGTTGCTACTATGGACGCCTATATTGAAACTACATTAGATTATAATTATACGCGAAGAAATACTGCAAGAGCCCATATTAATAGTTCATTTGGATTAGGCGGTCAGCGCACAGTTACTTTAGCCGTTGAGCCTGCAGGAGCAGGATATATTAAACTGAATACAATTATTCCTACAGACTTGCCATGGAGTGGAACATACTTTGATGGCGTTCCGGTTACTATGACCGCCATTGCTAATCCTGGTTATACATTTAATAATTGGAGTAGTAATGATTTAATTCCGGGTGGTTCTACAGATATTTCCATTTCCATTAATATGGAGGAAAGTGAAACATTTACCGCCAACTTTACAGGCACTCCGGAAACACCTGCAATTATTATTACAGAAATAAATTATAATAGTAATAATGATTTTGATGCCGGCGATTGGATAGAAATTTATAATAATAGCGACAATGCAATTGATATCAGTGAATGGACAATTCGTGATGCGAGCGATGCTTATAAATACATAATTCCATACGGAACAGTTTTAAGTGTTGCTGAACGATTAATTATTGCTCAAAAACCTGAATTGTTTGCAGCAATTTATCCATCGGTGAGTAATGTAGTAGGTGGATTTAATTTTGAGTTTGATAACAGCGGTGATAATATCCGAATTGTTGATATAGCGGGTAATACAATTACCAGTGTGCAATATAGTGACGCACCTGCTTGGCCTGTAGGAGCTGATGGCACGGGAAGAACATTGGAATTAGTATCGTTTGGTGCTGTGCCGAATAATCCAATCAGTTGGTTCGACGGTTGTTTACTGGGCTCACCGGGATTTGCCTATACACCTTGTAATGATGCGGTATTATTTGATGAAATAAATTATAACAGCTCAGCAGCATTTGATGCCGGTGACTGGGTTGAAATATTAAACGCCACAACCGGCAGTATTGATCTTTCCGGATGGCGTTTTGTTGATGCGGATGATGAAGCAATTTTTGTATTTGAAGATGGATTAATACTAGATGCAAATGAGCGACTGGTAATTGCTAATGATATAACAAAATTTAATACTATTCATCCAACTGTTACCAATTATATAGGACCATTCACATTTGGTTTAAATAGCGATGGTGATGAATTACGATTGTTTAATGCGGAAAGTGTTTTACAATTTACTATGATTTATAATAATGATGCTCCATGGCCGGTTACACCTGATGGAGGCAGTTACACATTAGAATTATTAGATGCAAATGGCAAAATGAACAATGCAGACAATTGGTTTGCAGGGTGTCAATTAGGTTCTCCGGCTGAAGTATTTAACCCTGATTGTTTAGTTGATATTGACAATTTGGTAGAAGGGGATTTTGCTATTTATCCCAACCCTGCACATACTTATTTTATAATTTCGACTGGTGATTATGCGCAGTTGGAAACTGTAGTGCAAATAATTGATGCATCCGGTAAAATAATACAGGAACAATCTGTAATTGCTTCAGATCAAATTATAATTAACACCACGCAGTTGTCGGCAGGAATTTATTGGGTTAAAATCAGCAATGCAACTTTACAAGCCAGCAAAGCATTAGTAATTGAAAATTGATTAGCAGAATTAGCAGCTGAGAATAAAACCGAATGCAGTAATTATTTGCGTCGTTCAATAGTATATTTAACTAATTCTATTAGGGAGTTTTTACTTTCACTATCAGGGAATTGATTTAACAATTCAAAGGCCTCTGCCTGGTAAGCTCGCATTTTCTGCTCTGCATATTGAATGCCTCCATTTTGTTTTACAAATGCAATCACCCAATCAACCTTTGCCTTATTTTTGTTTTCGTTTTTAACGATATTAATAATTTTTTGTTTATCGGCATTAGACGCATTTTGTAAGGTATAAATAATAGGCAACGTAAGTTTGCGCTCCTTAATATCAATACCTAAAGGTTTGCCAATATCTTCATCGCCGTAATCCAGCAAATCGTCTTTAATTTGAAAAGCGATACCGATTTTTTCACCAAACAATCGGAATGTTTCAATTAAACTTTCATCTTTAGTTGCGCTGGCAGCACCTGCACTACATGCACTGGCTATTAATGAGGCCGTTTTTTTTCTGATTATTTCGTAATAAATCGATTCTTTAATATCCAGTCGACGCGCTTTTTCAATTTGTAATAATTCACCTTCACTCATTTCTTTTACAGCGGTAGAAGTAATTTTGAGTAATCGGTGTTCATTGTTGTCTAATGAAACCAATAGGCCCTTTGCTAATAGGTAATCGCCAATTAATACGGCAATTTTATTCTTCCACAATGCATTTATTGAAAAAAAGCCACGGCGTTCGTAAGCATCATCAACCACATCATCGTGCACTAGGGTGGCTGTATGTAGCAATTCGATGAGGGAAGCAGCCGTGTAAGTTGATTCGGAAATGCCGCCACAAACATTGGCGCTCAACATGACAAACATAGGGCGCATCTGTTTTCCTTTGCGTTTAACGATATAATACATCACGCGGTCCAGCAGGGCTACATTACTCTTCATCGACTCTTTGAATTTGCTTTCAAAAAGCGCGAGTTCTGATGCAATTGGCTGCTGAATTTTCCCTAAAACTGACATGCGGATGCAAGTTAAGGCACATTTTAATTATTACAAATTAACTTTGGCTTCTGTTTTGCTATAAACAACTCAAACCTAATTGCGTTATACAATGATGAAACTTAAAACACCGGTTGTAATTGCCGCATTTGCTGCGGTTTTGATGACTAATTCATGTTCAGAAGGAGGAGGGATTAATATTTTTTCACTGGAAGATGACATTGCGCTTGGAGCACAAATAGCCGCTGAAATTGAATCAGACCCTACTACTTATCCGATTTTAGATAGTGCAGATTATGCTACTGCCTACGGACTTATATACGATATCAGGGACAGAATTCTGGCATCCGGTAAAGTTTACCATAAAGACGATTTTGAATGGCAGATACGCATTATCAATAACGATGAAGTGGTAAATGCATTTTGCACGCCGGGAGGTTATATCTATGTGTACACAGGGTTAATCAAATATCTGGAAGATGAATCACAACTTGCCGGGGTACTTGGACACGAAATGGCTCATGCCGACTTGCGCCATTCTACCGATCAGTTAACAGAAGCTTATGGTATTTCACTGCTGATTAGTATTGTTTTAGGCGAGCAGGAAAGTGTTTTAGCCGATGTAGCTGCCAGTTTGACACAGTTGGCCTTTAGCCGAGGCGATGAATCGCAGGCCGATGAATATTCTGTTATTTATTTATGCCCAACCGATTATATTGCTTCAGGTTCTGCCGGCTTTTTTGTTAAAGTGGAGGAAGAAGGTGGTGTAGAAATTCCTGAATTTTTGAGCACACATCCGAACCCTGATAACAGAATTGAAAATATTAATACAACAGCCGAAGAACTGGCTTGTGAAGGGGAAGATGTTTTTACGGACAGATATGATGATTTGTTAGATGCACTTCCATAAAAAAATAACCCGCACTAACGCGGATTATTAATCAAAAACAAAATAAAAACATTTGAAGGAGATGGTGGAAGACACATCTCCTTTTTTAATTATTATTGATAAAATTCAGTTGACATTTTATTACTTTACTTTAATTTAATATTGTTGAAATAAGACCATATTAAAGACTTAGGTCATTTTAATTACTCAAAGATACACTTTACGGCATGTAAGCAATAACAATAAATTAAATTTAAAATAATTTTACATAATTAATTTTCTTTAAAGTATTGATGGCATTGTGTTTTTCGCAATTAACTGATAGCATTTTAGTTACACAACTAATTAGTAAACACAACATTTATTTCGGTAATTCATTCCTATTTTGTGGCGTCATAATCGGCATCCTTATATACCTTTTGCACATAGTTGCATAATTGTTTTTTGTTCAGTTTCCATTTGGATATGAGTAACCTAGTAATCATTACCGCTGCCAATTCAGCAGACTTCGTCGCTATTAAATAGATAAACAGGGGTATAAAAATTGTCATTTTGTAACCTATTTAAAGATTAAATGGATACTAGTAATTAACTTTATCGAAAATTTTAGGATGATTATGAAAAATTTTGTGACACCTTTATTATTGACATTTTTAAGTTTTGGGTTAAGCGCCCAAACTGTCCCTGCTCAGCCAAAATTAGTTGTAGGTGTTGTAGTTGATCAAATGAGTTATGAGTTTTTATATCGATATACCGATCAGTATAGTGATAATGGATTCAAACGACTGCTAAAAGAGGGCTTTAGTTGTGAGAATACACACTACAGCTACATTCCAACATATACCGGTCCGGGCCATGCTAGTATTTATACAGGTTCTGTACCCGGTGTAAATGGGGTTGTATCCAATGATTGGTACGATGAAACCACAAAACAGTTTGTTTATGTAACGCAAGACAACTCTGTTACTGCGGTTGGTGCTGCTGCCGGTAACCAGCAATCGCCAAAAAATATGTTAACCACTACGGTTACCGATATGTTGCAATTAAGTAATCAGCAGGCATCTAAAGTAGTTGGAATAGCACTAAAAGACAGAGGTGCCATTTTACCTGCCGGACATACTGCAGACGCTGCGTATTGGTACGACGGTTCTGCAAATGCCTGGGTTACCAGTTCCTATTATATGAACGCTCTTCCTGCGTGGGTGCAATCTTTTAATAATGAAAAACAGGCTGAAAGTATGATGAATAAAAATTGGAATATGATGCTTCCATTGTCCTCATATAAAAGCGCGACAGCAGATAGTGTTAGTTGGGAAACTGTTTACATTGGTGAAGCCTCACCATCGTTTCCGCATTACATGACATACAATGGTAATAGTGAAAATATTAAATCAACGCCGTTTGGTAATACATTAACGGCCAATTTTGCAAAAGCAGCTATCGCAAATGAAGAATTAGGTAAAGACGCAATTACAGATTTTTTATGTGTAAGTTTTTCTTCGACAGATTATGTAGGACATGCTTATGGACCACATTCAATTGAAACAATGGATACCTATTTGCGTTTAGATCGCGATTTAGCAGATTTAATTAATTACCTAGACACGCAGGTAGGGAAAGGTAATTATTTAATGTTTTTAACTGCTGACCATGGTGTTTCTCCAACACCTCAATATATGCAGCATTTAAAAATTCCTGCCGGAACAACTACTGAAGCAATAATGACTTCAAACATGACCACCATTTTGCGTGAACAGTTAGGGGAAGGAGAGTGGATTAAAGCATATACTAACCAGCAAATATATTTGAATGATAGTTTGTTACAGGCGAAAAAAATATCCAAAAAAGAAATTTATAATATATTATATGAGCCACTGATGAAATTAGACGGTGTATCATATGTGTTGTTAGTTGATGAATTAGATGGCGCTACTTTAAATAGTAAAATAAAAGAATTGGTCATCAACGGTATTTACCCAAAACGTTGTGGCGACATTCAGATATTATATGAACCATATTGGTTTGAAGCCTATCGTCCGACAGGCACAACACATGGTTCACATTTTAGTTACGATACACATGTTCCATTAGTATTTTATGGTTGGAAAATGAAACCCGGCGCTTTATTTCGCGATACTTATGTAACTGATATAGCGCCAACCATTGCTGCGTTATTAAAAATATCAGAACCAAATGGCTGCGTAGGAACAATTATTCCTGAAGTTGTAAAATAAATGGTAATTATTAAAA
Source organism: Bacteroidota bacterium (assembly GCA_016718035.1). Lineage (GTDB taxonomy): Bacteria > Bacteroidota > Bacteroidia > Chitinophagales > BACL12 > UBA7236. The sequence goes on from JADKEK010000004.1 coordinate 373,926, forward strand.
ATACGGCATGAAAAAGAAAATTGCATTACTCATTATTGCTGGAACAATTCTGTTAACTTTTATAGTTATGGCAGTTGTTTTCCAAAAACAAAAAGACGGCAATAATTTTCATCAATCAGAAACACCTCAACCTACAAGGGTGATGGAACATCGCAACGATGAAGATAAAAATAAAGAAGAAAGAGAGGCATTTGTGAATTTAATGCACAATGCGGCGCCCGGAACCAATTGGATGAAAATGGATGCCGACTTGCGCTATAAAAAAATGTTGGAGCGTGCTAATAATTATAAATACCGCACAACAGGAGGCGAATGGGATACATTGGCTGATGGCAATGTGATTGGTAAATGGGATGAGATTGGTAGCTTTAATACTTCAGGCAGAATTTGGGCAACAGATATCGATTTTGAAAATGATAATATTTATGCTTTTACAGACGGCGGCAATTTATGGAAAGGTGATTTAGACGGCGATAACTGGAGTGTAATAAATGATAATTTCAAATTGACAGGTACACACATGTTGCGCAAAATGGATGATCGTTTAATTGCGGCTTCATCCGCATGGGGAACACAAGGCGTATTTTATACTGACGATGAGGGCCTAAGCTGGACTTCAGCTACAGGAATGGAAAACGTGACATCCTGGGGTTATGTGTTTGATGCCGAAATTTTAAATAATGCCGAACATACCATGATGGTGTTAGCATATGAATGGGATTATACCAATTGGTATGATATTGTTTCAATTTATAAGTCAGACAATTTAGGTGAGTCATTCGAAAAAATTACTTCGTATGATGTACCTACTTATGGTGGCCCAAACAAATTTGTACTTTGGTCAGCAGTAAATGGCGACCCGATTAGTTATTTTATTCATAACGATACCATAAATACTATTGATGCAACGGGAGTGATAACAACAACAGGTGTTTTACCGATAACTGATGATGGTGATATTATGCTTTGTGGATATAAAGGAATAGCCAATACAACATTATACGCAGCACATAATAACTATGCGCTTGGTAAAACAAAATTTTATAAATCATCTGATGCAGGTGCCAACTGGACAGCAACAGGTGAAGTGGATGAAGGTAATTTTAGTAAAAACAGTTTTAATTGCTCTCAAAAAACAGAAGGGTATTTATATTACGGTGGGGTAGACAGTTATAGAAGTTTTACCGGTGGTGATACATGGGTGCGCAATAATTACTGGTGGGAATATTATGATGATGTGGAATATAATTTACACGCTGATATTCCATATATCAGAACATTTAACAATCCTGCAGGTGGTGATGAAGTTGTGTTGGTGAGTACGGATGGTGGTTTATATAAATCGACCAACAATGGATTAATTTGGAATAATATTACCAACGAAGGCATGCGTAATGCACAGTATTATGATGTTTATACTTATCGTTTTGTGACCGATATTATTTTCGCCGGCGCTCAGGATCAAGGGTATCAACGGAGTACTTATGAAGTGGATAATGATTATTATTTCGACCAATTAATAAGTGGCGATTACGGACATATTGTATCGAGAAGTGGTGGTGATAATTTGTGGTGTGTGTATCCCGGATTTGCGATGTATATTAATGATGCCGCTTCAGGTTCAGATATGTTTTTCTGGGATTTTGTTGGAACCGGACATTTATGGATGGCGCCAATTATGGCTGACCCATATGAAGATGAAGTAGCTTGGTGGGGTGGAGGTTCCGAAGGAGGTGGAGCATATTTATGGCGATTAGAAAAAATTGGTTCGGATATTACCGGCGTTAAACAAATTAAAAATTTTGCTGTTGCCGGTGGTGGTTCTATTTCGGCAATTAATTATTCGCCGGTAAATCCTGAGTATTGGTATTTATTAACCTCCGGTGGTAATTTTTATTACTCCGAAAACGGAGGCGACACATGGACAATGACATCCAGTTTTTCAGGTCCCGGTTCTCATTATTTTTATGGCGCAACTATCGAACCATCAAAAACTGATGCTGATGTAGTATATATTGGCGGAAGCGGTTATGATAATCCTGCTGTTTATGTTTCATCTAATCACGGCGAATCATTTACTGCATTAACAGATGGTATGCCATCAACTTTAGTTTACGATTTAGCCATTTCGACTGATGATAGTTTATTATTTGCAGCAACCGAAGTGGCACCATATGTGTATGTTAAAGCAGAAAACAAATGGTACGATTTAGCCGGAAATGATGCACCGTTACAAACCTATTGGAGTGTCGATTTTGTTGATGAAATTCAAGCTGCCCGATTTGGCACCTACGGTAGAGGAACCTGGGAATTTAAGCTGGAGGATGAAACGCCAAATATTGCAGTAAATGACATCACCGAAAATGGTGCTTTACAATTATATCCTAATCCTGCAAGCGATGTTGTTAGATTAAAACTCAATATGTTTTTACCTGATGCAACAATTGATATTATTAATATGCAGGGTAAAATTGTTTTATCTAAAAATGCAGCAATAAATAAAGATGTTGCTTTTCTCATCAATATCAACACATTACCGGCAGGCAATTACTTTTTGCGTATTAAAGGAAATGGTAATCAGTTTGTTGAAAAATTGGTTGTTACAAAATAATTCAAAGGCAAAAAAAATCCCGCTTCAATTACTGAAGCGGGATTTTTTTTTGAAGTATAATTTATAATTTTTCTATTTTTTGAACTGAAATAACGCCGCCGTTATTTAATTCTATAAAATAAATGCCACTTGCTAAACTTTGTAAATCTAAAGTTGTAGTTGGTGCATTACTTGTGGTTGTAGAAACAATTGTTCCCGTTACATTCTTAATGGTGATGATTAAATCGCTGCTTATTACACCTGAATAATTAACGGTAATATAGTTGTTAGCAGGATTAGGTGAAATAGTTAAATCGTTGCTCAGGTTATTGATATCAACCGCACCAACCATTACTTCTTCACAATACGTATCACTACAACCATAAATATTTACAGAGGTAACACAAACACTGTAAACACCTTCAGATAAATAGGTATGTGTTGGATTCATTTCTGTAGAAGTTGTGCCATCGCCAAATTCCCATGTTACGCTGCTTGCAATACCGGATGTTTCGGTAAATGTATATACTAAATCATCGCTTTCTGCAGTAAATGAAGCAGGTGCAGCTTCATCGTCGATTAACAGTGTAAGTGTATCGTAAACAAATCCTGATTGCGGATTAAATAAATATAATACAACACTTTCCAAACTTTCGTCAACTGCATCAGGAATAGGATTAACTTCAATAATACCTTCGCTTACAAAAGCAGGAATGGTAATTTGTCCCGGTAACATTTCATAGTCAACACCATTTGTTGCACTACCTGCAATATAATAATCAATTACAAGTGGGTCAGCGCAAGGCACTTCATTAATTAATTTGAAATAACCTTTAGCACATTTTTCAACAGCATTGGTTAAATCATTATCAGCCAACGTTTGATATTGCATTCTTAAACTTCCTAATGAACCGGTTTCAAGAAATACACCTGAATCAAGAATAGCATCACCTGCATCGGCAACTATCATTTTCATATGATAAGTTTCACCTGCAGTTACCGGAATAGTGGCGAGCATTACTGTAGTGAGACCATCATATTGAACATAAGTTACATCTGAAAAATATGGCTCTGCATACCCATCACCATTATCAATATAATATTCAGCGTTTGTAGTACTATTTATGTTATTAATTGTAACGGGAGTTTCTGTTCCTGGAACAACGGCAATATTAACAGGGTCTGCCATACCAGGGCCGCTTACCCAAAAAGCAAATACATCGTTAAAACCTGAACCAACAAATTCGGCATATTCTTCTGAGCCGAAAACGAACTGCAATTTCAGAGTATCTGCGGCAACATTCATGTCAAATGAAATGGCACATGCATCGTAAGTTTCCCACATGGTAAGTGGTGTTAAATCATCGTCACCTGAAGTGGCATTATAACCGGTTGCGGCACTTGAATTGTTAGGCCCAACCACATTTAGTAATGTACCTGAAGTGAGCACTATACCATTATCAATTCCAACATTAGCGGAAGTTGCGTCAAAAAAACCTGAGGCGCCTCCTGCGCAATTTCTTTCAATACCGGAAACAACAATTCCCGGGCCTGCTAAAGAATAAATAAAGGTGGTGTCATTGGGTTCTTCTGTAATAATTAACTGCCCGTTTATGTTATTAAGGGCTGCCATTGATACGAAGGTGAGGAGTAGAATTTTTTTCATAATACAAGGTATTTGCTACTAAAATTAGACATTTGCTCGGGATTTGGCAGCATTTTTTAATAGAATTTTGAATTTATGTCGGTTTTTCACTTTAAAAAATTTTCTATACAACAAGGCGAAACAGCCATGAAAGTGGGTACTGACGGTGTTTTACTTGGCGCATGGGTGGATGGGGCTTTAATTGGCGACAGGGTGCTGGATATAGGCACCGGAACGGGTATTATCGCAATAATGTTAGCACAAAAAAATCCGGAGGCACAAATTTATGCTATTGAACGGGATGAAAATGCTTTTCAGCAGGCAACAGGTAATGTTGCCATATGTCCCTGGAGTAATAACATACATGTTTATCATATCGATTTAGCGCAATATTTATTGAGTAGCAGTAATGCATATTCTACCATTGTTTGTAATCCTCCTTATTTTATTAAAGGCTGGCAGGTTGATAATCCCGGAAGAAAATTAGCGAGAGATGCGGAACATTTGCCACATGATTTATTAATTGCTGCAGCAAAACAATTATTAACTGTGGATGGGAATTTATGGATTGTTTTACCTAAGCAGGAAGGAGAATTATTTATTACTACTGCGCTGCAGGGAGAACTTTATTGTTGTAATAAAACACAAGTATTTACCAAACCGGGTATTGCTGCAAAACGCCTATTGCTTCGATTTAGTAACCAAAAAACGGTTGTTGAAGAAAATGAATTATTGATTGCCGATGAACAGAACAATTACACGGATGCTTACAAGGCATTAACCAAAGACTTTTATCTGAATTTTTAATAAAAAAAAGCGCCGGCTAATGCCGACGCCATGATATTTGGAAACACTGTTTTGGTCAAAATTAATACCTGTCATCAAAGTCGCCATCGTCAAAGTTGTAGCTGTCTTCCTCTCCAAATTCATCAGCCATATCGTCAACAAACTCTTCCTCATCAAAATCATCTTCATCGTCGTCATCAATTTTTTTCTCATCATCACCATCCAGGTCTTCGTACATATGTTTGCCTTCATCAAAACCGAAATCTTCTTTTTCGTCTTTTTCGTCAAAGTCAAACTCATCTTTGAAGTCTTTATCATTAAACTGACGGAATTCTTCAAATTCATCTGCAATTTCATTTAAGTCATCTTCCTCATCTTTAACGGCATCATCGTCATCGTCATCACCAAGTTTAGCATAAGGTAAATCTTCAAGTCCTTTGAATTTTTTGTCGTCAACATTTTTGTTTAAAAATTTGTTGAGTTTGTCAATATCAGTATTAGACGAAATCTCGCCAAATTCGTTGATGTTCATTTCGAAGCCATCCAGGTCTTTGTGCACTTCGGGTTTACCTTCCAATGGTTTTTTCTTAGGCATAAGGTTAATCTGAATTTTCAGTGAAAGTTATCAAAAATTTTGATTGAATTATGTAAACGGGCAACAGAAATATTTTTTCCTAATACATCCATCATAGCAAAAACCGGTGGTCCTTGTAAGCCGCCTGCGAGGGCTACTCGCAAAATTGGCATCACTTCTCCCATTCCAAGGTTATTGTCTTTCATAAATGCTTTTACGGTGGTTTCTATTTCCTGCTCGGTAAAATTAGTAATTGATTCAATTTTAACAATCAAATTTACAAAGATTTCTTTTTTTTCAGGTTTCCATTTTTTTCGAATGGTATCTTCATCAAAAAGGGTGATATCCTCAAAAAAGTATTTCCCTGCTTCATAAAGGTCGGGAATAAACACTGCCCTTTCTTTCATTGCATTACAAACCTTTACCAGATAATCGCGGTCAAAAGTAAGATTTTTTGTTCTAAGTAGGGTTGTAACAAATCGGCAAGGGCTTCACCAGATTTTAATTTAATATGTTGCTGGTTAAACCACTTGGCTTTTTCAGGGTCGAATCGGGCTCCTGATTTACCAATACGCTCAAAACTAAATGCTTGAATTAATTCTTCACGGGAAAATATTTCCTGATCGGTGCCGGGATTCCATCCTAAAAATGCAATAAAATTAATATAGGCTTCAGGTAAAAATCCTTTTTCTTTTAGGCCAGAAATGTTTTGTTCTTTCCAATCCAATGAATATAATGGAAATCCGTATTTATCACCATCCCTTTTGCTCAGCTTGCCATTTCCTTCCGGTTTTAAAATCAAAGGAAGGTGTGCAAACGAAGGCATCACATTTTCCCATCCAAACATTTTATATGTCATAACATGTGTTGGTGCACTAGGTAGCCATTCTTCCCCTCTTACCACATGGGTAATTTCCATCAGGTAATCATCAACCACGTTGGCAAGATGATAGGTAGGCATGCCATCACTTTTAAATAATACTTTATCGTCAAGCTGAGAAGAATTAAATGTTACCCAGCCGCGAATTAAGTCATGAAATTTAATTTCTTCATTGCGTGGCATTTTAATCCTGATAACATAAGGGTCACCATTTTGTATTCGTTTTTCAACTTCATCTTTTGATAAGGCCACTGAATTTTGCATGTACTGACGTGTAATATGGTCGTATGCAGGCGAAGGGTTGCCCTGTTCCATCATACGATTGCGCATTGCTTCCAATTCTTCAGGTGTATCAAAAGCATAATAGGCATGTCCTTTTTCAATTAACTCATCAGCATATTTGCGATATAAATCTTTGCGTTCACTTTGGCGATATGGTGCATGAGGTCCACCAATGTGAACACCTTCATCGAACTCAATTCCTGCCCATTTGCAACTGTTAATTACATATTCCTCAGCGCCCGGTACATACCTGGTTTGGTCAGTGTCCTCGATACGTAATATGAGTTTGCCACCTACTTTTTTTACAAATAAATAATTATATAAGGCAGTTCTGATGCCTCCAAGATGCTGTGCACCCGTCGGGCTAGGTGCATATCTAAGTCGTACTGGTCGATCCATTTCGTGTTACTATTAGTTGCAAAGTTAATGGCATGTTGCAAATTCAGCTAATAACTAATCATTTTCCTACATTTTTTGTTATAAAGATTAACTTAAATATCAAATTACGTTAAACCTGATACTTAAATTTTCGTCAAAAAGGTAACTTTGCAGCTATGTATTTTGTTAAAACACCTTGGTATCTTAAAACAGTGTATCCGAGTTTGGTTTGGGATATTCCTAAATCGAAAACGGTTTACCTTACTTTTGATGATGGGCCGGTTCCGGGTGTTACAGATAAAGTACTCGATATTTTATCAGCCTATCAAATAAAAGCCACCTTTTTTTGTATTGGCGATAATGTTGTAAAACACAATAATCTGTTTTCGCGTATTCAAAACGAAGGCCATGCAATCGGCAATCATACCTTTCATCACTTGAATGGCTGGAAAACAGAAAATGCCTTATATGTAAATGATGTTTTTGCTTGCGCAGAAAAAGTTGAGACTCAATTATTTCGACCACCATACGGACGAATAGGATTTAATCAGATTCAGGAATTAAAGAAACATTTTACTATTGTGATGTGGGATGTATTAAGCGGCGATTTTGATACAACTATAGATGCTGATGCCTGTTATCAAAATGTTGTAAATAATGTTGACGATGGCTCTGTAATCGTATTTCATGATAGTTTAAAAGCTTTGGACCGCGTGTTACCCGCATTGCCAAAAGTGATTGATACTTTATTAGCACAGGGATATCATTTTGAACCGATAGCTATTACCAATAATGTAGCTATTCCTACACTTTAAAATTTATTTTTTTGTAATACAACCCGGCCAATTTTTATGATAGATACACATGCACATATTTATTTACCGGAATTTGCAAACGACCAGGCTGGTATGATTCAGCGCGCCAAAGATGCAGGTGTGAAAAAAATATTGATGCCAGGTATCGATCATGTAGTAATAGATGATATGATGAAGTTGGCTGAAACTGAAAAAGGATTTTGTTATGCCATGATGGGGCTTCATCCATGTAGTGTAAAAGAACAATTTGAAAAAGAATTGTCGATAGTGGCTCAACATTTTGCTAACGAAAATCATCAGTTTGTAGCAGTAGGAGAATGTGGCTTAGATTATTATTGGGATAAAACATTTGTACCTCAACAAAAGGAAGCTTTTGCTTTTCAGATTCAGCTGTCCAAAAAATTAAATTTGCCAATTGTGATTCATTCCCGTGAGTCAACCGACGATTGTATAGCCATGATAGCTGAATATAAGGATGAAAATCTGCGCGGTGTTTTTCATTGTTTTTCCGGCACGACAGAGCAACTCGAACAAATTATTGAATTGGATTTTTATGCCGGAATTGGCGGAGTGGTTACTTATAAAAACGGGGGATTGGATAAAATTCTCCAAAAACAACATTTATCCCATTTATTATTAGAAACTGATGCACCTTATTTAACTCCGGTTCCTTTTAGAGGTAAACGCAACGAACCTGCTTACCTTACCTATGTAACAAACCGTTTATCTGAAATTATTGGTGTTAGTGTTGATGAGGTTGAAAATATTACAACAGCAAATGCGCTTAAATTATTTTTTTAAGGCTTGGCGAAAATAAAAAATCCACCTTTTGGTGGATTTTTTATTTTCAGCGGAGAAAGAGGGATTCCCCGCCTGCCTATGTTTGTCGGGCAGGGAACTCTCGATACCATTTATTAATTAAATTGCAAAAAAAATCCACCAAAAGGCGGATTTTTTTATTGTGCGGAGAAAGAGGATTCCCGCCTGCCTATGTTTGTCGGGCAGGGAACTCTCGATACCATTTATTAATTAAATTGCATAAAAAAAATCCACCAAAAGGCGGATTTTTTTTATTGTGCGGAGAAAGAGGGATTCCCCGCCTGCATGAGTTCGTCGGGCAGGGAACTCTCGATACCATTTATTAATTAAATAGCAATAAAAAAATCCACCAAAAGGTGGATTTTTTTTATTGTGCGGAGAAAGAGGGATTCCCCGCCTGCCTATGTTTGTCGGGCAGGGAACTCTCGATACCATTTATTAATTAAATAGCAAAAAAATCCACCAAAAGGCGGATTTTTTTTATTGTGCGGAGAAAGAGGGATTCCCCGCCTGCCTATGTTTGTCGGGCAGGGAACTCTCGATACCATTTATTAATTAAATTGCATAAAAAAAATCCACCAAAAGGCGGATTTTTTTTATTGTGCGGAGAAAAGAGGATTCCCCGCCTGCCTATGTTTGTCGGGCAGGGAACTCTCGATACCATTTATTAATTAAATTGCATAAAAAAAATCCACCAAAAGGCGGATTTTTTTTATTGTGCGGAGAAAGAGGGATTCGAACCCTCGATACCCTTTAGAGGTATACACACTTTCCAGGCGTGCTCCTTAAACCACTCGGACATCTCTCCAAAATGTTAGCGCAAAGTTAAGCAAAACGGATGGTTGTTTTAGCAGAATAACAAGAACCAATGATAAATTAATTCAGCATTACCCAACCGAAATCTACCATTGCCACTCAAAGTAAAATTGGAAATGCAAGTGTTTTTGTAATTACCGAAATAATAAAATTGGCTGCTTATCAGTAATTATTTTACCTCAATACCGTATTTCATCTCGTATTTTTTGCTCAAATCGTCTTGCCAGTTTTCCACTTTAATACGTTCGCCATTGATAAAAATATTGGTAAGCACACTCGTTTTCATGTCTAGCACATCGCCTTCGGCTACAAATAATGTTGCGCTTTTTCCTGCGACTAATGAACCGTAATTATTGTCAATACCTAAAATTTTAGCATTGTTGAGTGTAATCAATTGTAAGGCTTCCTCCTTTGTTAAGCCGTAAGCAGCAGATGTTCCTGCAATAAATGGAATGTTACGCATTCCCCAGAAGCTATCACCGCCATCGCTCAATGTTAAGCCGCATAAAATACCTGCAGATTTTAATATGCCCGGTAACCGATATGGTAAATCTACAGGGTCGCCATCGTAAGCTGGTAATTCATGTGTAGATTCAATAATTACAGGGATATTATTTTCTTTTAATAAAGTGGTAACTCGATAACTTTGTCTGCCACCTACAATTACAATTTTAATTCCAAACGTTTTAGCGAAATCAACAGCACCAACAATTGCTTTCGCAGCATTTGCCGAAACAAACATTTTTTGTTTACCGGCAAATAATTCGCGCATGGCTTCAAATTTTAAGTTTTTTTCTTTGTGATTTTCAACACTGCAATATGCTTTCGCTTCTTGCATGAAAGTATTTATTTCATTTACTTCTTCGGCATAACTTGAACTCACTTCGTAAGTGCCTTTTTCATAATTATAACTATATACACCCGGCCAATACATGTGCATACCATTGTCTGTATCAACAGCTGCATCTTCCCAATTCCATCCGGAGAGTTTCATAATACTGCTTTGACCGCTAATTACTCCGCCACCGGGAACAACCTGTGCTATTAAAATACCATTGCTTCTAACAGTAGGAATTACTTTAGAGTCGGTATTGTAGGCTATTAGTGAACGAACATTAGGATTAAAAACACCAACTTCATAAGCATCGCGGGTAGCGCGAACGGCACTGTATTCTATTAAACCTAATCCTGAGCCGGTGGCAATAATACCCGGGTACACATGTTTGCCTGTACCGTCAATTATCGAGGCAGTATTATCATCAAAACCATGGTCTTTTTGCGGACCGGCATATTCAATTTTACCGTTTTTGAAAATTACGGTGCCTTTTTCTATTACCGAACCATCACCAATATGTAAAGTTGCATTGTCGATTACAATCGTAATTTGTTGTGCCTGCAAACTTATTGTGGTAATAAATAACAGATATACTATAAATAATTTTTTCATCTTAATATATTGAGTGCTTTAATTCAAAAAATATTTTAATTGCCTTTAACATAATCGCCATCGTCGTCGCATTCATACAAGCGATTTTCTTTTGTTGAAATTGGAATTACAGGGCTGCCTGCATTTTTTTCATGCAACATCTTGGATATAATTCTCGCTCTTTCGTTTGCTGCATTTTCCATTATTGTTGCTTGTTTGGAATAATCGTAATAAATAATTCCGTCAATCATTGTTTTTTCTGCAATGGCATAAATGCTTAATGGATTGTCGCTCCACAACACTAAATCGGCATCTTTACCTTCTTTAATGCTGCCTACACGGTTGTCGACATGCAAGAGTTTTGCCGGATTTAATGTTACCATTTTTAATGCATCTTCTTCACTCATGCCTGCATATTTTATCGACTTGGCAGCTTCCTGATTTAATCGGCGTGCCATTTCTGCATCATCCGAATTAATTGCAGTTACTACACCTTCTTCATGCAAAATATTTGGGTTTTGAGGAATGGCCTCTGCCACTTCATATTTATATGCCCACCAATCTGAAAAGCTGGATGCACCTGCGCCATGCATTTTCATTTTATCGGCAACTTTATATCCTTCCAAAATATGGGTAAATGTGTTCACTTTAAAATCGTGACGCTCGGCTACTTTCATCAGCATATTGATTTCACTTTGCACATAACTGTGGCAGGTGATAAATCTTTTTTCCTGAAGAATTTCTACTAATGCTTCTAATTCCAAATCGGTTCTTACTAATGCCCCGGAATTTTTTGCTGCCATATATTCTTCAGCGCGGGTAAATGCATCTTCAAAAACCTGCTCAACACCCATACGTGACTGTGGGAAACGAACGGTATTATCATCACCCCAATTACTTTGTTTCACGTTTTCACCTAATGCAAATTTGATAAAGCCATCAGCACCTTCAAATTTCATTAGTTCAGGAGCAACACCCCATCTCAATTTAATTAATTGCGTTTGTCCGCCAATTGCATTTGCAGAGCCATGTAAAATATGTGAGCTGGTTACTCCACCACTTAATTGTCGGTAAATATTTACATCATCACAATTAATTACATCTCCAATACGCACTTCAGAACTTAAGGTTTGGGTGCCTTCGTTCACACCTGATGTTACTGCAATATGTGAGTGTTCATCAATTATTCCGGCTGTTAAATGTTTGTTTGTTCCATCAATAACAGTGGCATTTTTTGCAGCAATATTTTTACCTACTTTAATTATTTTTCCATTGGAAACTAATACATCATAATTTTTTAATACACCTGCATCTTCGTTCGTCCAAACTGTTGTATTGGTAATCAATATTTCCTGCTGTTTAGGCAAACTAGTTGCTCCGTAAGCAGTAAATGGATAAATCATACTACCAATAGCAATAGTATCATCTTTTTTGATTGCAGGTTTCTCCGCATAAACATTGGTGAATGTTGCATTCCAGTTAATCCATGCACTGTTAATTTGTCCTGTTCCACCAAATGATTTATCACCGGCCCATCCGCTTAATCTGATTATTTCCAATCCATCATTAAATGTAATGCTTACAGTGCTTTCTGTTACATTGCCTGTTGCTTTTAAAGTATCTGTATTTTTAATTACTGCAAATTCAGGAGTAGCAGCTTTGCCACTAATTGCTAATCCGTAAATACGATTGTCCACTGTTAATTTGTATACGCCGCGAACATCAGGTTTTTGTTGCTGCACAGTGTATGGAATTCCATTTACCCAATTTTCATAAATAATGGTTGATTCGTCAAAAATATTTCCTGAAGTAATAATAAAATTCGCCACTTTTCCGGTATTTAATGTGCCGATTTCATTTTGAGATTTAATCATTTCAGCAGGAATTGTAGTCAACGCTTTTAACGCTGCAGTTTCTGATAAGCCATATTGAATTGCTTTTCTTAATGCAGGTAAAAAATCAGTTTTATTTTCTAAACCTTCTGAGGTCAGACTGAATTTAATGCCTGCAGCTGCCAGCATCGCGCAATTTGCAGGAGCCATTTCCCAGTGTTTTAAATCTGAAATACTAAGTAACTCTGCATCATAAGGGTCGCTTACATCAGGTGTTTTTGGGTAATTAAGCGGAATAATTAATGAAGCACCACTTGCTTTAATTTCATTTATTCGCTGATACTCATTACCACTTCCTTTAACCACAAACTGAAAAGCGAATTCATCACCAATTTTATCTGCGCGTAATATTTCCAATTTTTCTGTCGCGTCAAAAATTTGGATTAATGTTTTGTTATTATTAATAGCTTCTAAAGAAACATTTTTTTCAATTTTATCTCCGCCTTTTGCATACCAATCGGCGTCATATAATGCTTGCCGAATTAATGCAATACTACCCATTTGTGATGATGGATAATCTTGTGTTGAGCTGCCTTTTAAAAATGAATAATGACTGCTCACTTTTTCTTTCATCACCATTTTGCCGGTAGATTCATCACCTAATAAAACTAATGCGCCTGTTCCGCGCAAAATACCATCTTTACGATGCGATAATGTAGTTCCAAAACCGGCGTTGCGCCATTTTCTGCTCGCGGCTGTATCTACACTAAAAAAAGTAAAAGCTTCAAATTCAGGTGTTACAGCCTGATTCCAATTGCTTGCAGTGGTGTTATTATTTAACATTTGTGGTCCCCGACCCTGAGGTGGGTTTTGTTTTGCCGGCATTCCATACCCTGAATACAAATCGATAAATGAAGGGTAAATAAATTTCCCTTTCGATTCTACCACAATTGCATCTGCCGGAATGGTAACATTTGTTCCAGCACTTAAAATTTTCCCCGATTGAATAAGAAGAGTGGCGTCAGCAATGGTTGTAGTTGGGTCAACAACTAATGTTGCATGCACAAAAGCATATACCCTTTCCCGATTGTCGGCGACGCCGTTTACGGGAAAAGTAGATTGTGCAAGCCCCGAAACAGTAAGTATTCCGGTAAAAAGTAATAGCAAAAAAGGTTTCATCATTGTAAAAAATTAGAATCTTTGAGTCAGTGATTTTTGAGTGAAATGTGCACTAAGATAAAAATTGCATGGATAAACTACTGTTAAACCTTTTTACTAAAACCATCGTCTATATGCTGAAATGACATTCCTGTGAATGATTTTAACAATTTCCTGAGGTAATTTAGCAGTTCATGTACTGGAGAAAACTGGTTGTACTCGTCACTTTCACATTAGTATGGGGTAATATATTTGCCTTTCATATTATTGGGGGTGAAATTATTTATACCAGAACAACCGGTAACAACTTCACCATTACACTAAAAATTTATCGCGACTGTGCCGACCCGGAAGCCGCGCCATACGACGATCCGCTGCAAATTTATGTTTATGATGTGTCCGGTAATCTAGTCCAAACACTCGACATTACTTTCCCTGGTTCTGAGTTAATTGACCCGGCTATAGTTAGTCCGTGTATGAATGTTTACCCCGATTTATGTGTGCAGGAAGCCATTTATACCACAACGGTAAATCTACCTCCCAAAGCAGGGGGTTACGATTTGGTATACCAACGCTGCTGCCGGAATTCAACTATTATCAATATTGTAGACCCTGTTGCTACCGGAGCTACTTATACTACCCATATTCCCGACCCGGGTGAAATAATTAACTCCAGTCCGAGATTTAATTCATTACCTCCCGTTTCACTATGCGCAGGATTTCCATTTGAATTTGACCATGCAGCAACTGACCCTGATGGAGATGAATTAGTTTACGAATTTTTCACTCCTTATTCAGGAGCAACTGCCGATGTCCCCGACCCTGACCCTGCGCCGGCTCCGCCATTTAATGAAGTGTTTTTTATCGACCCGTTTAATGAAGATTATCCGATTGCATCCGATCCGGCATTTACCATCAACCCTATTACCGGATTTATGGAAGGAACACCTACCATGTTAGGACAGTTTGTTGTTGGTGTGGCAGTTAAAGAATATCGGTCGGGTGTACTCATTGGCACGCATTACCGCGATTTTCAATTCAATGTAACAGACTGTGAACCAACCGCAGTGGCAAATGCACCAAATGTTGTAAAAGATTGCTCAGACTATTCGGTTACTTTCGAAAACTATAGTTACGGCTCAGATGAATATTATTGGGATTTTGGTATTGATGGTATAACTACTGATACCAGCACTGAAGAATATCCAACGTATGTATTTCCTGATACAGGCGTTTATGAAGTAATGTTGATTGTTTTGCCCGGCTCTGAATGTTCCGACACCGAATATGTGGAAGTGTGGATTTATCCCGGTTTTGATGCCAATATCAGCTTCGATAACGGCTGCGCGAATACGGATATTCAGTTTACCGATTTGTCTACCACTTTATATGGAAGTATTACTGGCTGGGATTGGAATTACGGGGATGGATTTGGCAGCACTGACCAAAATCCATTGTATAGTTATAATGCACAAGGTGATTATATTATTTATTTTACTGTCACCAATTCTTATGGTTGTGTCGCCGAATTATATGATACGATAACAATTTATCCTTCCCCCTACAGCAATTTTGTTTTTGATAATGCATGTATAGGACAAACCGGAATTATTGAGGATGCCTCATTTATTTTTATTGGGAATGAAATTGTAAATACTGAATGGTATTTGCCGGATGGCAGTTATGTGAATGACGATGCAGTTGAATATTATTTTGATACTGCCGGTTATTACCCCATCATTTTGGTTTCGACCAGTAATTTAGGTTGTACAGATACACTTTTTGATACAATCATTGTTCCTGAACCTGTTGTGGCAAGTGAGTTAACCGATGTTACTATTTGCGAAGGTGACAGCGTTCAATATATTGCATCGGGTGGTATTTATTATGAATGGTTGCCCGATGTGGAAGTTTCAGGAAATAACAACGATTCCACTTTTTTATCTCCTACAACTACTACCACTTATGTTGTAGTGGTTTCTGATGAATGTACCAGCGACACCGCATTTTTTACAGTAAATGTTTTACCTGCTCCTGATATTATTGCCGGTCCTGATACCATTGTATATAGTAATCATCCGGTTCAAATGTATGCCGAAGGTGGAATTAGTTATGTTTGGGACCCACCTTTTGGTTTAGATAATGCATTCATAGAAAACCCGGTAGCTTCGCCCGATAAAACCACACAATACATTATAACCGGGTCCGACGAATCGGGATGCAAAGCCGTTGATACAGCTTTGGTTTATGTAATTCCAAGCTGCTTTTATTACACCACTGTAAATGCCTTTTCACCGAATGGAGATGGAATTAACGACAGATTTAGGTTTATCACCTTCGGAGATGAAGAAATTTTGCTCATGGAAATTTACAATCGTTGGGGTGAAAAGATTTACGCTACTACTAGCCTTGAAAATGGGTGGGATGGAACAGATGGTAATGGGGTTGAACAGGAAGTAGGAGCCTATGTTTACCGGTTAATTACCATTTGCGATGGCGTTGAGCAAGCCTTAAGTGGTAGTGTGACATTGTTGAGGTAAATTATTTTACCTATTTTTAACTTCTTAACCAACTCAAATAATGAAAAACCTCAGGCCTCTCCTCCTTGTACTCACACTTTTGTTATATTTTAACCAGGCAAAAGCAACCCACATAATCGGGGGCGAAATAACCTATGTTTGTTTGGGAGATAGCACATATCAAATAAAACTTATATTGTATCGTGACTGCACTAGTGCCACGCCATTCGACACTCCCGCATACATGTCAGTTTTTACACCTGAAGGCGAATTTGTATTCAACTTTACAATTCCAGCCCCGGTGATATCTGATGTGCCCGCTGAATCGGAAAATCCTTGTTTGGACGCACCTGATGATATTTGTGTAGAACAAGCAATTTATACTAAAACTATTTTCTTACCACCTTCCGAAACAGGTTATATAGTTGTTTATCAGCGGTGTTGTAGAAATGCCGGCATAGTAAATCTAATTTTACCGGATAATACAGGTTCAACTTGTACACAAGATGTGCCTCCAACTTCTGTTGTTGAGTGCAATAGATCACCGGTATTTAATGATTTTCCACCTACTGTAATATGTTTAAACGATGCTATAGAATTTGACCATTCAGCAACCGATGCTGATGGCGATTCGCTAGCTTATTTTTTTTATTGGCCTTATGAAGGTGCAACTGCAGTTGACGCAGCACCGGCAATTGCATCACCACCACCATATCTAGGTGTAAATTGGGCCCCAGGTTTTGATGAATTATACCCGATTACCGCAGACCCTGCATTTGCAATCAATTCTGAAACCGGTTTACTTACCGGAACTGCTACTGCTGAAGGCAGGTATGTAGTTGGTGTAGTTTGTAAAGAATACCGTGATGGCGTTTGGCTTGGAGATCACAATCGCGATTTTCAGTTTAATGTTGTGGCTTGCACTCCATTAGTTGATGCTGAAATTGAAATTGGCGATGCAATTTTTACTGAAATAGACTCCACTTCAGTATTCCTTAATTGTGATGATTACACTATTTATTTTGAAAATAATAGCCTTGGTGGTGATACCTATTTTTGGGATTTTGGAGATGGTTTAACGTCAACAGAAGTTAATCCTGTTCACACCTATACAGATACCGGAACCTATTACGTAATGTTAATTGTAAATCCGGGATTTGTATGCGCCGATACTGCTTTAGGCCAAGTAGGTATATATAACGGATTGGCTGCTAATTATTCATTTATTACAGGCTGTGCGGGAACAGGGGTTGAATTTAACGATTTATCTGTTTCAACAAATGCAGGTGAAATAATTGATTGGGATTGGGTTTTTGACGATGGCTCAACATCTGATTTGCAAAATCCTGAACACATATATGCGGTTGGGGGTACGTATACAGTCTCCTTACATATTGTTTCAACCTCGGGTTGTGAATCAGATTATGTTCTTGAAGTTGAAGTTGCTCCAGGACCTACTGCTGAATTTGATGTGGATGATGTTTGTCAAAATTTTGCTGCCGAATTCGACAACCAATCAACTATTGTAGACGGAACAATAAGCGGATATTTATGGGATTTTGGAGATGGACAAACATCAACTGAAGAAAGTCCATCGCATTTTTATGATGAACACGGCACGTTCGATGTTACACTAATTACCTATTCCGCGAATGGCTGTACCGATACCATTACCTACGATGTATTAATAGGCGAATTGCCTTTTGCTAATGCGGGTGACGACGATTCGGTTTTATATTTAGAAACATTTACACTTGATGGTTCAGGAGTAGGAGACTTTTTCTGGACACCGGGTAACTTGATTTTACCGCCTGCAAATATTTCTTCCTTTACCGAACAAGATCCAACAGCTGAATTAACAGAAACAACCACTTTCATTTTGACAGTAACCAGTCCGGACGGTTGTGTAGAAAAAGATACCGTTACCATATTTGTTGAATCATATACCATTTTGGAAGTGCCTAATGCATTTTCACCCAATGGCGATGGTTTTAATGATGACATCTATATCCTTACACATGACATAGCGGAATTATTAGAATATTCGATATTTAACCGATATGGCGAATTGGTTTTCACAACAACTAATATAGCAACAGGTTGGAATGGCACCGTTGAGGGGAAAGAAGCTGAAATGGGAACCTATATTTATTTAGTAAGAGCCTACGATTTTGGTGGCAATTTTGTTCAACGTCAGGGAAATATCGTTTTAGTGAGGTAAATCATCGTATTTTTTATACTCGAATAAGTAGCTTTGCACTGAATTTATTTCAGCATGAAAAAGCTACTTATTTTTTTTATGGCAGTTGCTACAATGGTTTTGTCCAACTGCACAAGCCAGCCTACTGATAAAAGCAATAAACCTGTTGCAAAAATTATGACACCGGGCGAAGAAGTTTATGTAAAACATTGCAAATTATGTCATGGGTCGAGTGGAGATTTAGGACTAAGTGGCGCAGCAAACCTCAAAATTTCTGTTCTCAATAATGCGGAAATTATGACTGTGGTAAGTGATGGAAGAAAGGCAATGCCGGGTTGGAAAGCACAACTTACGCCAACACAAATCAACGATGTGGCAGCTTATGTAATTACATTGAGAAATTAATTACAACTTGAGTAAACAAACGGAATACCATATCCTTGGCCTGATGTCGGGAAGTTCACTCGATGGCATTGATATGGCGTATTGCAAAATTCAAATAAATAATCCATACACTTTTACCATTATTGCAGCAGCTACGTTTCCTTTTTCAAACGAGGAATTTATGATGCTGAAAAATTGTTCACCCGATATTCATTATAATTACCAACAAGAGGATGCACTATTTGCAAAAGTTTCGGCTAATGCAATTAATAATTTCCTCCAAAATAATAATTTACCAAAACCCGATGCAATTGCTTCGCACGGACATACCGTTTTTCATTTTCCTGCTTTAGGCAAAACAAAACAAATTGGCAACGGACAACGCATTGCCAATTTAACCGGTTGTAAAGTGATTTACGATTTCCGCTCTGCCGATGTTGATGCAGGTGGGCAGGGAGCGCCGTTGGTGCCTTTATGTGATGCCATTTTTTTTAATAATTACCATGCCTGTTTAAATATAGGTGGCATAGCCAATATTTCATTTGATACACCAACAGGCAGAATTGGATTTGATATTTGCGGCGCCAATCAATTGCTAAATTATATTGCTCAAACTATTGATTTACCATTTGATGAAAATGGTGAACTGGCTGCAGCCGGTTTTGTAGATGAACAGTTGTTGTCAGAATTAAATGCCTGCACTTATTTTCAATTGCCATATCCTAAATCATTGGATAATCATTTCGTCAGGAAATATTTTATCGAACGCATCGCAGCGGCAAATATTTCGGTAAATGACAAATTGGCAACGGCAACATATCATATTGCCCAACAAATAACCAATGTAATTCAACAACAAAATACATTACACCAAAATTACCAACTTTTAATCACCGGTGGCGGCGCATTTAATATATATTTAATTCAATTAATAGAAAAATTAGCAGGGATTAAAATAATATTACCAACCAATGAAATTATTCAGTTTAAAGAGGCATTGGCAATGTGTTTAATGGGTGTAGAAAAATTGCAAAATAAACCCAATTTTTTACCGAGCGTAACCGGTGCACGTTTTGCAGTTAGCGGTGGGGTAGTGGTTGTACCCGAAAAACAAGATTAAAATTCAGGCAAATACATAAAATGTTCATACATACAATTATCTTGCATTCATGATTTTAGTGACCGGCGCAAATGGTTTAGTAGGCAGCTACCTGTGCAGATATTTAATTATGCAAGGGACACCTTTACGTGCACTAAAACGTCCCGATAGTAATTTGCGACTGGTATCAGATATTGCCCATAAAATTGAATGGGTAGATGGTGATGTCAACGATGTGATGAGTTTGGAAGCTGCAATGCAGGGGATAGAAAAAGTATATCACTGTGCAGCCATTATTTCCTACAGCAAAAAAAATGCAGATAAACTCATGCTGGTAAATGTTGAAGGCACTGCAAATGTGGTAAATATAGCATTGGAGTTTGGGGTTAAAAAATTAGTGCATTTAAGTTCAATTGCGGCAGTTGGAAAAACAGGCCGCGATGGTGAGACGGTTGTGGAAGATACACCCTGGGAACGCAAAAATTTCACCTCCAATTATGCCATCAGTAAATTTTTGGCAGAACGCGAAGTTTGGCGTGCTATTGCGGAAGGATTAAATGCGGTTATTATTAATCCATCTATAATTGTTGGTGCGGGAAATTGGGATAGCGGTTCCTGTAAATTATTTACTACGGTTTACAATGGTTTTAAATATTATACAGAAGGCGTAACAGGATATGTTGATGTGCGCGATGTGGTTAAAATTGCCACACAACTAATGGAAAGTGATATTACCGAACAACGTTTTATTGTGAATGCAGAAAATGTGATGTATCGCGATTTTTTACAAACTATTGGGGCAGGATTAAATGTGCAGGGACCAACAGTCAAAGCAGGAAAAAATCTTTCTGCACTCGCCTGGAGAGTGGAATGGGTGAAATCGCTTTTTAACGGAAAGGAACCTTCTGTTACTAAACAAACGGCTGCTATAGCTAATAAAAAAGTGTTTTATAACAATGAAAAAATAAAACAAACTTTGGGTTATCAGTTTATACCTATTCGTGAGAGTATAACCGATGCTGCAAAATGTTTTCTCGAAGAAAAAAAAGACAATCAATTTCATCCCTTAACATTTAAATAATGCAAGCGCTTAAACATATCATATTCGATTTAGACAATACTTTATGGGATTTTTCCGGAAACTCTAAACGTATTCTCGCCGAAATTTTTGAAAAATTTAATTTACAGGAAGCAGGTATTCCCGACTTTGAAAATTTTCATAAACAATACAAATTCAGAAACGAATATTTGTGGAATCAATATGCACTAGGGAATGTATCAAAAGAGGAAGTGCGATTAAATCGTTTTTATGCTTCATTCAACGATTTTGGCATTAATAATTATGTGCTGGCAAATCAGGTTGCCGACCATTACATTTACCACACGCGTCGCCAAACCGATTTGTTGCCTAATGCCAAGGTGTTATTAGACCATTTATTGCCTAAATATCAGCTGCATATTATTACCAATGGTTTTGATGAAGTGCAGTTTTTCAAATTAGAAAATACCGGACTGCATACCTATTTCAAAACAGTAACAACTGCTGAAGCTGCCAATGCTTTAAAACCGGATATCCGCATATTTGAGCACGCGCTAAATGCCATGCAAACCGAACCACAACATTGTTTATATATTGGCGATTCACCGGAGGTGGATGGCAACGGCGCCATTAATGCAGGTATGCATTTCATCTGGTTAAATACAGAAAAAAAAGAAAACAAATTTCAATTTGAAGAAATTGCAGATTTGGGGGAATTATTAGACTTATTGTAAAAAATACAATAAGTAACATTTTGCATTGCTCATATGGTATCTTTCATTGCATAAACATTTACCTTCAAGACTAAGTTGAAAAACTAAAATAGGGTAAAGTGAATTACCTATAAAGGTTAGTTGTTATCAATGAACACTTAGTAATGATTTTGTTGGCAGTTACAGGCAAAAAAAAATCCCGCATTGTTGCAGGATTTTATAACATAAGTTAATAATTATTTTTCAGGTGTTTCTTCAACTTTTGCCGGTTGAGCAGCACCCATTTGCATAGTAGCTGAATGACAATTAGCACCTTCAGTTTTAGCTTCAGCACCATCAGTATGTCCACTGCAACTTGCGCCTGCAGCTTTTGCATCGGCACCGGCAGTATTTCCGCTGCAACAAGCACCTGCAGCTTTTACTTCTGTAGAAGTATTGCTTGCTGACGCAGAAGACGTTGATGTTTTTGCACTGCAGCAAGAACCTGTTTTTGAATCAGTACTACATTTAACGGTACCTGTAGCATCAGTTACTTTAATAACCGGTGTTGCAGATTCTGTTGTTGTAGAAGAAGCTGCTGTTTGACCAAAAGTAACAGCAATACCAAAAGCCATTACTGCTGCGAATGAGAATATTTTTTTCATAGTAGTTGTTTTATTATTGTAGGATAAAATTAATCAATTTATTTTGTTCTGGCAACACGGGCAATTACGGTTTGGCCGCCTTTTACTTTTTCGCCAATATTTACTTCAATTTTTGAGTCAAGCGGTAAAAACAAGTCTACTCTTGAGCCAAATTTGATAAAGCCAAATTCAGCACCTTGTGTTACTTCATCACCTTCTTCAACATAAAACTTGATACGACGGGCAACGGTACCGGCAATTTGGCGCATTAAAATCTCCATATTGTCATCTTCATCTTCAATAACGTAAGTAGTACGTTCATTTTCTGTAGAAGATTTAGGGTCCCATGCTAACAGATATTTACCCGGATGGTATTTGAAATATTTTACCTGTCCGCTGATTGGTGTGCGGTTGATATGCACGTTTTTCACGCTCATAAAAATCGAAACCTGCAACCTGCGGTCTTTAAAGTATTCGTTTTCGGTAGTTTCTTCTATCACCACTACTTTGCCGTCTGCAGGAGCAATAATGGCCCCTTCTTCAGTAAATAAGCGGCGTTTTGGGTTGCGGAAAAACATCATCACAAACAAAATTCCACCCAATGAGGCTACTAAAATCAAGGTGTTAAATAAACCTTGTTCCGGTAAGAAGTAATGTGTGGCAAAGTTTAAGGCTACTAAAAAAGCCAAAAAAGCGATAATAATTTTGCGACCTTCTTTATGAATGAGTCTAAGCATAGTTATGTTCCCTTAATGATTCAGGGATGCAAAGGTAATACAAATTGTGCGTCAAAAATGTTCGTTTTGGTTAAACTAAGTGAAAGAACTTCAATATTTCCAGATAAGTAACCGTAAACGGTATCACCATAATGAAGCCGTCAAAACGGTCCAAAAACCCACCGTGACCGGGTAAAATTGAGCCGCTGTCCTTAATCTGAATGCTCCGTTTCAGTAGCGATTCAGCCAAATCACCCAGGGTTCCGCTCACCGCTACTATTACCCCCCAAACCATCCATTGAATTAGGCCTAATTCGTCGAAAAGAAAGCTCATAATAACCCCGCAAACTACCGTCATCACCAGCCCTCCCCAAAATCCTTCCCAGGTTTTTTTCGGGGAAATACGCTCAAATAACTTCTTTTTACCCCAAAAACGACCGGCAAAATAGGCAAAGGAGTCGTTAAACCATACCATAAACAACAACCCGACTGCAAACCAGGTTTTCACTGTACCGCCAAAATCGATGGCATAAAATATAAAAAGTCCAAATGCCAGTGGGATGTATAGCAACCCTAAAATATTTAAACCAATATGTTCAAATGGTTTTTCGCGGTTGTAAAATATTTCTAAAATAATAATACCTGCCGGCCACAGAAAAACAGTTACACTTAATAAATGAAATGCCGATAAATCAAAAACATTGGCATTAATTGCAGCAATTATTGCCAAACCTGCTGCTAAAGCAAAAGGCAATTCAATGCCGGGTTTTTTGCTTGCGTTAAGTGTAATAGTACGCATATATTCAAAATGCGTAGCGAAACCAATGGCAGTAAATACCAAAACAAAAACCCATGTATTTAAAAATATACTGCCAATAATCACAGCTACTCCAATTAAAGCAGTTACTATACGTAAAACTAAGTTATTCATTTTGGTAAATTACAATTAAATTTGATTATGCGATTTGTATTATTTAATGCCATCCAATGTTATATTATCCTCTTGTTTTTTCGCAACATCAAAACTTAATTGTGTTTCTGTTTTTTTGAAATAACGTATCAATAAAAATACAACCGGAATAGCTATTAAAGCAGCCCAAACGTTTACGGTTTCGGTAACGTTTTCGGTGATAATGCCCTTGTTCAATAAAAAATAGGCAATTACAGTAGCAACATTGTTTACAAAGTGCGCCAGGATGGCACTCCAGAGGCTGCCGCTATAATAGTATAAATACCCCAAAAGGGCTCCCATCAGCAATCGTGGAAAAATCCAAAAAACTGAAAATGTATAAAACTGAACAAAAATGCTGAGCTCCAAATAGCAATATGTGCATTTCCAATTCCACGGAAAAAAATATTTTGTAATACACCTCTGAAAAATATTTCTTCACCAACCGCTGCTAATAATCCAATAATTAAAATGTTTAATAAAAATCCGCCTGTAGTGGTGGTGCGTAAAAATACTTCTGTTTGAATTTTTGCCTGTTGCTCCAGCGACCGCATTTGCGATTCCATTTCTGCCATCGAAGCAGGTAAATGTAAATGCTGATTCCAGTCGTGTATTAAAGAAATTATTGCACCGGATGCCATTACAATTAATATCACCGTTCCGTATGAAACAGATTGTATATTTTTATTCAGTGACACACTTGCTAAAAAATTATCACCACATAAATAAACAAAAAACCAGGCAACAAAAATGAAACGCCCCAATGATGTAGCAAATTGATAAATTTTAATGGCATGTTCCTGGTCAAGTGTAACTTCCTGAACAGATTTAATTTTTTCGAAACCCGTAATAAAATGTAAAAAATCCATGCCGGGGAAAATGGCATTGATAATTTCAACTGCCATTAAAGCAAAAATATATTCCACTATAAGGTATATACCCAGCAACACCAATAACTTGCCTACCCATGGGAGATATTTTATACTGCCTTTCAAATGGAAATAAATTTGCTGTAAAAATAGGTAAACCAAAGCATCTGTGCAGGCATGCCTTGGCTTTGGCGACTAATGGCTAACTTTGTTGGGCTATGCCGAGTATTGGTAACATAACATTGCCCGATTTCCCCATTTTGCTTGCACCTATGGAAGATGTGAGTGATCCGCCTTTTCGCGTGTTGTGTAAACAGCTGGGGGCAGACCTGATGTACACTGAGTTTATCTCTACCGAAGGACTTATTCGCAATGCCGAAAAAAGTCTGAAAAAGCTCGACTTTTATGAGGAAGAGAGACCAATTGGCATCCAAATTTTTGGGGCGGACATAGAAGTAATGAAAGGTTGTGCCGAAATTGTTGAACAGGCAGGTCCCGATTTATTAGACATCAACTTTGGTTGCCCGGTGAAAAAAGTAGTTTGTAAAGATGCCGGTGCAGGTATATTGAAGGATATTCCCCGTATGGTTCGGCTCACCGCCGAAATTGTGAAAGCGACAAAATTGCCGGTTACAGTAAAAACCCGCCTTGGATGGGACGATAACTCCAAAAACATCATGGAAGTGGCTGAAAGGCTGCAGGATATCGGTATTAAAGCACTCACCATTCACGGCAGAACCCGCGCACAAATGTATAAGGGCGAGGCGGACTGGACTTTAATTGGGGATGTAAAAAATAACCAGCGCATCCAAATTCCCATTTTTGGCAATGGCGATATAGATAGTCCACAAAAAGCCCTTGAAATGAAAAACCGTTATGGGGTAGATGGCATTATGATTGGCCGCGCAGCTATTGGTGCACCTTGGGTTTTTCGTGAAATAAAACATTTTTTGGCAACCGGTGAAGAATTACCTCCACCAACAATTGCTGAACGAGTTGATATTTGTCGCAGGCATTTAATTAAATCTATTGAATGGAAAGGGCCGGTATTGGGTATTTTAGAAATGCGTAGACACTATACGAATTATTTTAAAGGTATTCCGAATATTAAATCATACCGCAACCAATTGGTAACCGTAAATTCGTTAGAAGAAATTGATGAGGTGTTGTTGGAAATTACCAGACTTACGAATGATAATGTTGAGGTTGGGGTGTAATTATTGCGTTTTCATTTATACAAAATCTCCTCCTGTGAAATTCATTGGTATTTTTCTTTCACTACTTTTATTTACGTTGAAACAGGGATTTACACAAACCAATAATTTTGCCCCACTTGGTGCAACTTGGTATTATAGCGATATTTATAATATCGATTATGATGACACAATCTATGTTACTGGTTACAACAAAGTTGAAAGTATAGCTGACACCAATATCGACGGAATAAATTGCAGGGAATTAAAATTTAGTTTTGTAAACCCCACCGGCGGTTTAGAAAGTGCATTAATGTTTTAGTAAGCACCCCATCAATGCGAAGTTGCCGATTTTGGAACAAACAATGTGACTTAAACATTGAACACGGCTCTTTTTAAGGGCTGTTATTAAACTTTATTTATGTTGTTTATAATATTCATGAATGGCATTTATCATATTGTTTTGAGTGCTAAAAACCGGTTCATATTTTCCACTAGGAAATAAATTCATTCCTATAATTATAGTTAAGTTGTTTTGAGTATTATAGTGTATGTCGCAATTATAGCCATGTGTGTTTCCACCATGAGAAACATAAATAGGCTTTTCGGTTTTGTCGAGATTCAAATCCCAGCATAGGCCGACTCCATGATAAAACCATTCCATGCCATCAGCATTTAAGTCTCGGTAAATGATGGTTGGGCTAATCATCTTTTTTAATTGTGAACTATCAATTAAATTCCCTTTAAACAAACAATCGACAAATTTATTCAAATCGGTTAGGTTGCCTAATACCGCACCGGCAGAATTTGCCCAGCTATGGTCAATCTCAGTAAAGTCTGTGTATTTATTGTGCTTTATTTTATAACCTCTTGCTGTATTGAAAGGAATTTTATCATCACTACAATATATCATACTTTCTAACCCACAAGGTTTAAATATCCTTTCAGTAATATTCTGTTGATAGGATTGTGCTGTAATTTTTTCTATGATTAACCCTAATATTACATAACCTGTGTTGCAATAATCATATTTACTGCCAGGTGTAAAGTTGAGTTTTCGTTTTAAACTATTTTCGAGACATTGATTTGGAGTGTCTTCCCATTTTAATTTTTTCGAAGCGGTATAATTATACAAACCTGACGAATGGTTTAACAGGTGTTTTATAGTTATACCGGCTGCGTTGTGTTGTTTTAAGTCTATGTATTTAGTTGCCGAATCGTCAATTGACAATTTTCCTTCAGATTCTAATTGAAGTATCATAACTGCAGTAAATACTTTAGTAATGCTACCATAGCGCCATCTCGTAGAATCATTTACTTCAGTTGTTTTTTCAATTTCATGGTGGCCATAATTATAAATGGTATAGCCTTTACTATCTGAAATTATAACTTGTATTCCCGGTATTCCTTTTTCTAATCCGGTTGTTGCAATTGAGTCTAATTTGAGTTTTAAATCATCTTGAGCCATTGAAATCAAACAAAAAGCAGTTGCGAGTATCGTGAGGATGTATTTTTTAGTCATAGTGGTATGTTTGATATTGGTTTTCTATTCATCAGATGATGACCTTGTGAAACTGTAATTCACTTGCCAAAAGAGAATTTTATATATAATATAGGTCGCCATGTATTGTTAAGTTCAACGTAAAACCGTTAAAACAACTCCATTGTTAACACTCATTATAATTTTAATGCATTTATTATATAAGGGTCATAATTTGTTAAAAAGTCTTTACTCCAAACATTTCCAATATAACTATATCTTATTTTATAGTCATTTAAATTTGGAAATATGGTAACGTCGTATTTGTCCTGCATAATGTCACTTATTGAATAACTATTTGTCAAATCAATTGTAGGTGCTATGGTAAATTGAATTTTTGAATAGGGCAGTTCAAAATTTATTCCATCAAAACCTGACCCTAAAAAGGTTCCAGTCGGTGTGCCAATAGAATAGAAATTGTCATCTTGCTTAAATGAAGAAACTTTGAAAATGCTAGCCCCAGACGAGTAAACATAATCATTCCCAACCGTGATAATTTTACAATTTAAGTTCAGTGAATTGTTATATGGTTTATAGGTGACAGATTGTTTTAATAAAGGGTATAATATGTGGTTATTTAAGAATGGAATGTTTTCAGGCGCAAGATTTTTAATCCCATGAATGCGTTTGTACTTACGTGTCATATATGAAGTTTCGTTTCCATAAATGGCGTATGCTAATTGTAATGGGTCGGCTATTAAAGACCGAAAAACATTTATCCAAGTAAAATCGCTACCACCTCCATTAAATCTGACATCAATAATAACTTTATCAATTTGTTTGCCATTGCCAACTTCTGAAATTTTGCCGGAATAATACTTACGGTCAGCGTAATTCATGGAAGGTATTCTAATGTAAAGTGTTTTAAATTCCGGCCAATATTCAACTTTCCTCGAGTCTTCGAAAATAGTTTCGTCTTCTACAAATTGAACGCTTTCTTTAAATATGAAGTTTTTTGATATTTCGGAACTGTTGTTTGTTTTGAAGGTAAGATAAACATACCCTTTTTCTATAATATTGTCCGCAAAAATTAAATTATCAAAGTAGTATATGCCTCGTTTAACGTCAATTTTCATATTGCTTCTAAAAGGGATAACCGATAAGGCAAAACTATCAATTACCAAATCATTTACTTGTACCAACTCAAATCCACTTTCAAATTGAATGTTGTCGTAAATAAAAGTTCTGGTTACAACGTATCTACCATCAATATATTTTATGGGTAATGAAAGTTGCAGGCTATCAAAAAGCTTTTCGTACGCAACATTGGGAGTTAGAATATGTGTGTGCCCGTCTTGGCATGTAATTAATGATTTGTTTACCAATCGCCAGAAATCATCATAGTTTGTTATATTTTCTATTTCATTACGATACGACTTAATGGTATCTAAATTGGAATATCCTGTGAGTTCCTTCTTTAAAAATAAATGAGGTGAAACCTGTTCCAAAGTTATAGTCAGGTAATCAAAGTCTGCACGTACAATTCATGCTTTTGAAGGATTTTGTTCTGGGCAAATGAATGACTTAAATTAAATATAAAAATGATTAGTATTCCGAAACCTTTCATATGGTATAATGCTATTTGCAGCGTGTAAAAAACCGCTCTATCATTGATTTTTTTCAAAACTACCAAATAATCCGAACATCGGTAATATCTTTCGAAATTGCCAATAGGAAATTCACTATATCTCAAAGCCATTATTTAAAGAGCTTTAATACGTTTACTAATTAAAATAGTAGTAGCTCCACTTTTTGATTTGCGATGGCTTTTGATTGCTATTTTAAGATAAAAAATTGTTTTTGTGGCAGAATTAAAATGAGAACAAAAGCCGAGATTAGGTTATTGCTCGTAATAATTCATAAAGTCCCTATAGTACCAATGATAATATTATACCAAATTTTGCTCATCGCATCGAATACAAGAAACTCGTTCAAAACTATATGTAAATGCTTCGTGTTAGTTGTTTTGATAAACCTTATAAATGCTAACAATTTTTATTGACTTATCAATTATTCAAATGTTTTAAAACGATTTCCTCTGTTGCTGTATCAAAAATCAAAATCCCTTCCGTTTTATCGTCTAATTGTCCGACTAATTCACCCTTTTTTGTCCATACAGCACTTTTGCCGACACTTAAAAAATTATCACAAAAACCTACTGCATTGGACATTAATACCGGCATTGCATATTGCTTTGCTATAAAGGGATAATGGTCCACTGCTTTTTCAAGGCCATTTGCCGGTTTTGCAACGCTTGCCAAATATACGTTAGCACCAAGTTTACAAGCAGATTTTGCATGTGTAGGTTGTAAACTTTCATAACAAATAGCCGGTGCTATATTCCATGCGGCTAATTTAATTATGACTTGTTCAACACCGTTCTGAAAATAAGGAAACTCGTCTGAATGTAGTATTTGTTTTGAATATGTTTGCCTCGGTATATTAGGCTCAAAAATAATCATACTAATTCTGACTTGTATTTCAATTACCGTCGGCAGTCCCACACCAATAATGATATTGTTGATATCACTTATTTCCTGAAATATGTCTAAACGTGGATCATTTTGATGGGTTGCTAATTTTTTCGCAAGTTCCGGTTCGTAACCTGTTAATGAAAGTTCCGGAAAAAATATTGCTGCTGCATTTAAAGTCAATGCAAGCTCAATAAATTTTTTGTGCGCTTCAATATTAGCAGCAATATTTCCTGTAATAGGTTTTGTCTGTGCGACGCAAATTTTCATTTAGTTTTCTAGTTTACAAATTGGATTGCACTTCACTTCAAAATTCACAGAGTTTGCTATATAACAAACTTCGTGGGCTTTGTGATGTAATGCTATTGCTTTTTCCACCATACTTTCATCTGCTACATAAAATATGGGATTAAGTGTTACTTCCTTAAAGCTGCCGCCACCATTTGTTGTTTCAATCATAATTCCCATTGCATTGTCGGTATATGCCGTAATAACAATTCCTTCCAATGCGCAAACGTATAGGTAGGATAACATGTGGCAAGATGAAATGGCTGATACCAAGAGGTCTTCGGGATTTAATTTCGATTTGTCCCCAACAGCTGGATTGTCTGTTGTTAGAAATAATTCAGGTTTGCCGTCAACGGTTACCGTATGACTACGGTCGTAGTTTCGAACATTTTTTGTCCCTTCACCTTTATTACCTGTCCATACGGCAGTAGTTTTGTAGATGTGCTCGTGTGCCATTTTATTAATATTTATTGTTCTTCAATTATTGACTGTCCTTTTGATTTATCGCCCGAAGTCCACTCCCAACTTTCGTGAAGGCGAATTTTACCATTGTTTAAAATTTCCGGTTTTGAAATGCAAATTCCTGTCATCAATTCACCTTTTTCATTTACTTGATGATAACGCATGTCTATATTCCCATCCATGTCAACCAAACCTATTAAATGCCCATATTTAATTTTTCCACCGGAATATTCAGAGGTTAATATATTGCCTACTTGTTTGTAAAGAAAAAGTGTTTCGTTGGAAGTTTCTCCGTTATCAGTGTTGCTAACTGGCCTGAATTTTTTATTGTTGTAGTTGATTGTTTCGTTCATAGTATGATTTATACTAATTCATATTTAATTATAAAAAATGGGTAAATGGATTCAACTTTTACCATGGTAATGCCATCAGTATGTTTACATCCTTCCTATATCCAATCTAATTCCTTTACTGTCATTTCACTTATGACATTACCGGTATGTAAAGTTGCTTTAGGCTCGAATAAGAGATTGAATACAATTTCGCCATTGGTATGTGGGCGATGTTCAACACCTTTTGGAACAATTAGGATTTCCCCTTCCTTCACTTCAACTGTTCTGCCATCTCTAAAGTCCATCAATAGCGTTCCTTTGAAAACCATAAACAATTCGTCTTCGTTTTCGTGACTATGCCAAACAAAATCATCTTTCAATTTACAAAGTTTTACATATTGCCCATTGAGTTCACCTATAATGTGAGGTGTCCATTCTTTGTTAAACAAGGAAAACTTTTGCATGATATTTATTGGGTTAATATCTGGCATGGGTTAGGATTTAAGTGTATTTGTAAATTAGTTCACTTCAAATTTTGAACAAAGTTCTGATTGGCAGCATACATAAAATAGTAAAAAAATGCTCTTATTTAAAATTTTTAGGGGTAGTTGCCCACATTTTTTTGAAATATTTTATGAAATGGCTTTGGTCGAAAAAGCCTAATTCATAGGCTACATCTGTCGACATTTTCCCTTTTTCTAACAGTGTTTTAGCTTTAATTGTCTTCTCCTGCTGTTTTAACTGCCCAATTGTTAAGCCATTGCTCTTCTTGAATTTTCTTTGAAAATGAAACTTACTTAAATGAGCTTTTTCAGCAAGTTCATCAATTGGTAGATCATAATCTATTTCGGGTGATAGGTTGCTCCTGGAGTAGGAAATTTCACTGTCGGGAACTTGTAACTGGTTGATTAAATTTTGGAGCATAAAAATGGAATCATTTATTTCATTTTTATCAATATTAAGTTTTATTTTATTAAATAACTCAACCAACTTTTTAACGATATCAGTTTGTTTTAGTATTTGTGTTTGAATTTTATTTTGGTCTGCCAAACTAAAATATTCTTTGGGTAAAAAGAGGGCTTTATACACGGTCTGTTTTGAGATAGTGTTTCTATGAATTACGTCCGGCGCTATGATAAGTGCTTCGGCTTCATTAATTTTCAAACTGGTGTCTTGAAACTCGTAAGTTATAGAACCAACTTCAACCAAAATTATGGTATAACAATTGTGAAAATGCCAAGGATATTGGTGTTTTGAAATTTTTCCTTCGAAAAGTTCCAAATCAAAATATTTAGTATAGTTAACCATTATGCTTGTGGTTTTTAGAAAAGTTTATAAAAAGTTGTCCTAAATCAACTTATGCTATTTAATGATAACTGCATGCGTTTTGGGCTGAAACTACCGGTACGCTTTAAACTTTCAAAACTACCAAATAATCTGAAAGGAGGTGCTACCTTCCAAAAAAATTTATAAAAATGAATTTTATCACAAATCAAAACCGGCAAGGATAAGAATTGGCAGATTGGAGTGTTAAGTAGCAGTCAACATCCATATTAGTTTTAACTATATTTATTCAAAGCATTTGCACCTCAAACTGTGGAAGTTTAATAAAAAGGGATTAAAAATATAATCCTTGTGAAAGTCAAACATTAATCAGAAATTTATAAATTACAATCCAAAACGGTTCAAATTACTTTATTGTTTGGATTAGCAATCGTTTTCTAAATAGCCAAACCAAAATTCAATCCTTTGTTTTTTGCATTCGGCTCAATTAAATCCCATAAGTTTCCATATAAATCTTCAAATACAGCAACTGTTCCGTAGTCAAATGTTTCAGGTCGTCGCACAAAATTTATTTGCCTGTCTACCATTTTATTATAATCTCTCCAAAAATCATCAGTAAACAGAAAAAATCCAACTCGTCCTCCGGTTTGATTTCCAATACTATTTTTTTGTCTTTCATTGGCTGCTTTAGCAAGCAGTAAACAACATTCTTTCGCTCCACTAGGCGCTATCATTACCCACCTCTTTTCTTCACTTAACTTGGTGTCTTCTAATACTTGAAAGTCGAGCTTCTGGGTATAGAATGCAATAGCTTCATCATAGTCGTCAACAACTAATGCAATATGCGCAATTCTTTGATACATTTTTTCCGTATTACTTTAGTTATTATTTTTTTATCCGCTGCAGGCGATGATCTAGTTCCTAATGCCCCCAACCGGTTTAAGTTAAACGAACTTAGTATTTATGTGAGCCAAAACAATTCGTTTTTTTATTTTATTAATCGACCAAAACTCACTGGGTTTTTTGGCAGCAATTACTATTATTTCGTCCAAGGTTCCTTTTCTCGAGCATTAACAAATTGCTCACCATCAAAAATACACAAGCCTTGCCAGCTTCCAAACCAAATTTGCCCTTTGTTATCTTCGAGAATACTAAGTGTGACATTGGAGGTTAAGCCATCATCTGTTGTGAATTGTTTGAAATTATTACCATCATATCGGTAAACACCATAACCTTCTGCAGTAAACCAAATATTTCCTTGCCTGTCTTCATAAAAATTATACGTTTCTACACCGGCAATAATTCCAGCCTTTGTGAAGTTGGTATATGTTTTACCATCAAATTTGCTTACACCACCATTAAAAGTTCCAATCCATATATTTCCTTGTTTGTCCTCAAAAATATCTGCAGCGTTATTATCGGTGAGTTCTTTTTTAGCTGTCAGATGAATAAATACTCCATTTTCATATTTAAAAATTCCATTCCCATCAGTAACAAACCACATATTTCCTTTGTTGTCTTCAATGATTTTAAAAACCAGTTTATCAGATAGCATCGGTGTTGCATTTTCGACTTTTGCAGTTGGCAATGAAAAAGGTATAAACTGTTCACCATTAAATTGACAAACTCCTCCAATTGCCCCAACCCAAATAAGCCCGTTTTTATCAATTGTTAAACCCCAAATTTCCGCATTCACACCTGGCAGTCCTTCTTCGAAAGAAAATGTTTTAAATTTTACACCATCGTATTTTATAAGTCCTTCGGATGTTCCGAACCAAATATTACCTATTGTATCTTCAACAATCTCTAAAACCCTAAAATGTGGGCTGATACCTTCAATTGTCATTTTTTCAAGTATTCGTCCATCGTAACGTATAATGCCATTACCATTTGTCCCAAACCAATAATTCCCTTTTTTGTCTTGATACATGGCTCTTACAAACTCACTAACCATACCATTTAAATTGGTGTGAATTTGCGGAAAGACTGTGCTTTGATTTACAGTGATTGGTTGGGTGTTAACTTCATTTTCTAATGTATCATTAACAGATTTTTCGTTTGCTTGTCCAATGCAAGATGAGCATAAAAGTATAAGAATAACCAACATTAAATTTGTTGTTTTGAATAATTGCTTAATGATCATGTTTGTCATAATGTTGGTTTTATGAATGATGCGCAACCTTGTGCTTATTTGCACTTTTGCTGTTTGCGTCACATTAATTTGAAATACTACGATAAGATTTGAATATGTAAAACAAAATTAAAAAACAATAAAGTTGTGGCTATAGAGCCAAGTTGCTGTTAGCGATTTTTTTATTCACTCATTATTTGCCAAAATATCTTTCGCCGTTTTGTTGCCAAGTTGTTCTGCTAAACCGACAAGCAGTCCTTCTGTACCACGAATGTAGCAGAGTTTATAAATGTTTTGAAAGTTTACAACTTCACCAACAATTTCAACCCCTTGTTGCATAAGTCTGATGAGTAGCTCGTCGAGATTGTCAACCCTGAACATAACCCTTAGATAACCTAGAGAGTTAACAGGTGCTGTCCTGTGGTCAGAAACAGTTTTAGGTGTTATAAATTTTGAAAGTTCAAGCCGGCTATTTCCGTCAGGTGTTACCATCATAGCTACCTCTACAGATTGGTTTCCAAGTCCTGTTACTTGTCCGACCCATTCACCTTCAACCATCATTCGTCCTTCAAGTTCTAATCCAATTTCTTTAAAAAATTGAATTGCATTGTCAAGATTTTCTACAACAATACCAACGTTATTCATTTCTAAAAGGTTGCTTTTCATATGCTGTTTATTTACTTCTTGTTGAGCTTGTATCTTAAATGTGTTGTTAATTCAGACGGTATAACTTCAGCGATTTGAATATCGTATTTGTCTTTATCAATACTATCAAAAAGTCTAATTCCACTACCCAGGAAAACAGGTGCTATGTGAATAAAAAATTCATCAACAAGACCTGCATTTAGAAATTGTTGAATGGTGTTTGCACCACCTTGTATTCTTATGTCTTTGCCTTTTGCTGACTTTTTTGCTTTGTCCAAAGCACTTGCTATGCCATCATTTATAAAGTAGAAGGTTGTTGTGCCTTCTTGTACCCAGGGTTCACGTTTTTCGTGCGTTAAAACAAATACATCTGCTTTATATAGGTCATTTGGCCAACTAACTTCGCCTTCTTCAAACATGCGTTTACCCATTATAAATGCACCTGTTCTCGTTATCGTTTCTCGAATGTATTTTCCGTCAGCACCATCTTCTTTTCCACCTTCAAATCCAAGGTATTCCCAAAAGGCTTTTTGATTAAACATCCATGAATGGATTTGCCCTGAAACCCCACCCATAGGATTTTTAGGACTTCTGTTGTCGCCTGCGAAAAAACCGTCGAGTGATATTCCGCTATCAAAGATTATTTTGTTCATATTTTATTATTTAACAAATTAAATTTTTTGCCTGTCGTTTATGGCTGGCACTTTTGCTCAACATTGACCCCTATATTTTAAGGCTTGACAATATGGTGAATATTAAATACAATGTACAATTCAATTTCCAATGTTGAATTTTGAACAAATGTTTTTTAGAAATACTTCGGCTACCATTTTGCCAAACAGATGTTTCCTGTTGGGTTTGTTATTAGGATGTTTGTAGCCATTTAAGCAATTTTTTATAATCTGCAATACTTCTTGAATTTGGATGGCTGAAACTATTGGGGTTCTGTAGCCTTTATTTGTGGACCTTATTAGTATCGTGTTTTGACTACCTAATATTTGTAATTTATTAATATTACCAAATATGCTTTAGGCTTCAATAAAAATGAAAAACCCTTCACAAATTTATAGCCCCCTTCATCCCATGTCCTTTTGCCATTAATTTATAAGCACTTGGCGAAACACCCATTTTGTTTTTGAACGCGGCATTAAAGGTTGCTTTGTTAGTGTAGCCAACGTCGAATGCTATACTGAGAATTTTGGAGTCGGAATAAGACTCATCGAGAAGGAGGCGACAGGCTTCTTTGATGCGATATTCGTGGAGGAGCTCTGAGAAATTTTTATGTAGGGTGGAATTAATTAAAAAGGATAATTCGTGCACAGGCATTTGTAATAACTCGGAAAGTTTGTTCAAATTTAATTCAGAGTCGAGCCAAGGCTTTTGCGTTTCCAGGTATGTAGTCAGTTTTTGACTTTGAAGTATTAAATCTGCGGGAGGGAGTTTTTTTCTGGTATTGGCATTCTTTTGTTCAAATAATGATAAAGGTTGGCGGAAAGCGCCATATCCAATCAGATAAATACAAACTGACATTATTCCGGATACTAAATAATCTAAGCCATCAAGAGAAATTCCAAAATAAAGTGTTATCCAATAACTGCTGAAACAAAGGGAGAACAATACATAAAATGAAATATTACGAACATACCAACGATATTTCAATTGTTGATGTTCGCTGTCATGCTTTTCCTTATTTTGTTTAATTAATAAACGCAATAATAAAAAGGCATAAATAAACATACTCAAAAACTGCAGGGCATTGAATACCTGAAACGATGTTATTACAAAACTCACGTGACGATATATCTTGTCTTGGAGAAAAATATTCATGGGTTCTTGCGATGTCGCAATTACTTCAGGCCCGGTGGTGAACCAATAAATAAATGGCAACATATACGTGAGATGCACCGCAAACGGAATAAAGTGTTTTTTATAGTTTGTTGGTAGTTCTCCGTTTTTAATGATAATAATATATAAATACATCAATGGTCCCAACAAAAATGGCAAGGCCGAACACCAACCCTTGGTCCACATAAAATTGCAACTGTAACCTGTCCAGTATAACACGTAATAACACAAAATCATCGAAAATGCAGCAACAAAAATTGCCATGGTTCTGTTTGCAACTACATTTGATCTATTGTAAACGGCAAGCAATACCGCAAGAAATAATCCCTGAGCCGAAATAATCAGAAATATAAAAGACCCAATGGTAAACGATGGTTCAGGTAACATGCTGTAAATTTTGTTAAATAAAAATAATAATAAACAATGACCCTACCAATTTTAACTTGCTTTAACATGCGCTAACAGTTATTTTGTCATAATTAAGTCATGAGCGAATAAATCAGGTCTGATTTTATAATTCAGGACGCTATTAATAATGGTATGGAGAAGATTTGCATTAAAAATTGCATATGAAAAATTTAAACAAACTTCTTCCTTCCACATGGATAATTTTTATTTGTTTACAAATACTCACACTCAACATTTCAGCACAATATTGTATACCGCAACATTCCTTTCCCATGCTCGATGTGATCATCGACGGTGTAGAGCTCGGCGACATTATGAATACCGGAAGCGGGGTTGCTGAAGAAAATATCGGTTACAGCGATTATACTGAACTTTCCACCGGACTTATTGCAGGGTCCACCAATACCATTTATCTCGAAAATAAATCCTGGCAGTATAATTATTCCGTTTGGATTGATTTCAACCAGAATATGGAATTTGAAGAAACAGAAAAACTGGGAACCATCGTTTTAACCGGGGTTCAATCGGGGAACATTACGATTAACATTCCTGCCGATGCCATCAACGGAGAAACACGAATGAGAGTCCGGGCAGTTCACGAACCATTTGGCCCCTGGATAAATTCTAACGACCCATGTTTGCCATTTTTACAAGGTGATACTGAAGATTATACTGTCCTAATTTCAGGAGGCATTGAACATGATCTCAGTATAAAAAAATTGATATCTCCTGTTTCGGCGGTTGAATTAAATGAAGAGAGTATTACCATAGCCATTTCCAATCATACCGATACAGATTTTTCAGATGTAAATGTTGCTTATACAATTGACGGTGGGCCTGAGGTGGTAGAAATTATTCCTGATGTAATTCCCGCCAACAGCGATTTTATTTATACTTTTTCGGAACCCGCTAACCTTACCGGTTTAGGATGTTATTCCATTGCACTGGAAGTGCAACATCCGGATGATGGATTGTCATTAAATGATAACCTCGAAACAGCTATCTGCAATTTGAATTATGTAAGCGGTTCTAAAAAATGGTTGATACATTCCAATATTGATGGAGGTGCAGAGGCTCTTAGTGGCGCACCATATTTTAATACAACGAATACAACCTGTATGAATACAGTTTTTGGAGATGGTAACTGGACGCAGGAATATTTTGAAACAGTTGACCCGGAAATATTATTTTCCGATTCATCTTGCTTTATTTTTTTAGATGGAAGTTATAATCATATTGTCGCAATGGAAATATTTTTAAATGATAACCGACAATTAATGGAAAACTGGGTTGCAGCCGGCGGAAAATTATATTTGAACAGCAGTGGGTCAGAAAGTGAGGGAGAACATTTTTATGTGGCGTATGGGTTCGACGAAACAAAAATTGCCATGAGTTATCAGGTAACGGATATCAAAAAGAAAACCGGAATTACGCATCCTGTTTATGAAGGACCTTATACGCCTGTTGGCACAACCTTCAGTGGCTTTTATGCGAGTAATGCTGTGATATACGGAAATAATTACGACACACTTGCACATGAAAACATTGATGGCGTGTTGTTTGGTGCACCACATAATGATATGCCATGTATGATAGAAAAACAGTGGGGAATTGGCAAAGTAATTATGAGTGCGTGGGCACCAAGTCAGTTAATTGATCCAGCGGATAAAAATATGAATCTGCGTCAAAACATTTTGGTGTATTTAGGTGATTGTAATGTAGTTATTCCAGATGATGCAGGTGTCATCAATTTACCGGAATTAGTTTCTTCCTGTAATAAATCTGAGACAGAGGAAATAAAAATTACTATTCAAAATTATGGTGGAACAACAATAAGTTCTGTACCTGTAGCTTATAAAATAAATGGTGGTGTTGAAATTATGGAAATTGCTGCTATTACAATTGAACCTGGGGCTGAAGCAGATTATATTTTTGCAACTACTGCCGATCTTTCTGTTCCGGGTGAATATGTTTTTGAAATTTACACCCTGCTTCCTGATGATAGTGATATAAGCAATGATACGCTTGAATTAACTATAAATTCATATGCCTCACCTATGCCTATATTAGAAGTAAATATAACATCGTGTGATGCAGTAATTCTTGATGCAGGAAATCCAGGAGTTGAATATGTATGGAGTACAGGAGAAATTACACAAACTATAACGGTTACAAGTTCGGGAACCTATTCCGTTACTGTTATTGACCCGGTATCAGGTTGTGAGATTAGCGATACGGCTAATGTCACCATTATATCTGCACCTGAGGCGTCTTTTAATTACACTACATTAGGTCTCACTGTATTTTTTGAAAATACTTCCTCGGGTGCCGGAACATATTTCTGGGTTTTTGGTGATGGAGATGGTAGCACCGAAATAGACCCTACACATACTTATGCAACTGTGGGTGATTATTCGGTAACGCTAATAGTGGAAAATGAATGCGGAATAACTGAATATAATATGGTAATTACCATTCAAGTTACGCCTATTTCAAATACTGATATTAAATCCATTAACTTATTTCCAAATCCTGCAAATCAATTTTTTATTGTCGAGCTGGAAAATTTAAGCGGGAATGAAATAGTATTGGAGATGTATGACCTACAAGGTAAACAGGTAATTTCACCGCTTGAAACTCAAATAATAAATGAACACGCTTTGAATGTAAATATACCATTATTACCTACTGGGATTTACGTTGTTAAATTAATTGTTGGGGAAACTGTTTATGTAGGTAGGGTGGAGAAACATAGATGAATAAATTGATAATTTAAATGTTGGATATAATTCAACACGTTATATTTGAAGTGGAATAAATATGATTAAAATGAATGCAGAGGATTTTTAAGGCGGAGGAAAACACATACTATAAAAATGTATTTAGCGTTGGTTAACAACAATTTTTTAGTATGTGTTTTTTAAGCGTAGCATTGCTTATTTTACTTTCACAACTACTTTACCTTTTGTGCGACCAGCCTCTACATAAGTCAAAGCCTCATTGGCTTGTTCAAATGTAAATACTTTGTCCAGCACCGGTTTTATAGCGCCATTATTGATAAGCGATGCAATTTCTGTCAACTGATTACCATTCGCACGCATAAAAAGAAACGAATAATCTACACCAAGTCGTTTAGCCTTTCTATTAATTCCAAAACTTAATAATTTCATAATGAATTTTAAGAACCAAGGTGTATTCATTTGTTTTGCAAAGCCCACATCCGGCGGTCCGGATATAGAAATAACTTTCCCATTAGGTTTTAAGATTCGCAACGACTTTTCGAGTGACTTTGTGTCCTGGCTGTTCAATACTACATCATAATCTTTAAGCATGGTTTCAAAATCATCCCTCTTGTAATCAATCACAACATCTGCACCCAAACGCTTCACCAAATCAAAATTAGTTTCACTTGTTGTAGTTGCAACTGTTGCACCCACATGCTTTGCCAACTGAATTGCAAATGTTCCAACACCTCCCGATCCTGCCTGAATAAAAACCTTTTGCCCTTTTTTGAGATTTGCCTTTTCAATTAATGCTTGCCACGCAGTTAAACCTACTAATGGAATGGAAGCTGCCTCTTCCATGGATATATTTTGAGGCTTTAGGGCAACATTAGTTTCATTAATAGCAATATATTCTGCTAATGTGCCAATTTTCAAGACTGCCGGTTGTGCAAATACCTCATCACCAACATTAAAGCGACTAACTTTATAACCGGTTTTTGTTACAACTCCTGCTACATCATGTCCTAAAATCAAGGGCAATTTATACGGTAGTATGAGTTTAAACTCCCCACTTTTTAGTTTGCTATCAATTAAATTTATGCTAGCAGCGTGTATTTGAATTAAAACTTCATTGTCGTTTACTACTGGTTCAGGCAAATCAACCATCTCAAGTTTATCTACTTTACTGTATCGTCTTGCTATAAATGCTTTCATTTTTTTTATTTGTTTTGAATGATTAATAAAAAAGCTTACCTTCCTTTACAAATGTCAATGTCTCCTCAATTTCATAAGCATGAACTGCTGTACAAAAAAGAGAAATTCGTTCTGAAAGGTTTTTGAGTGCTTCACTTTTAAAAAATTGCGCCATACCATTTTTATCTGAAAACCCTATAATTATTGAAGCTTGAAACTGTACCTCCTTCGCATTATCGTGTAATACATTCGGGGTGTCCCATTGCGATTCCTTCCAAGGGTTGTAGGTCTTGCTTCTTAACTCCTTCAACAAACCGGTATTAGCAAGCATAGGTGTGAGTTCTTCCATGATAAATTTCTTAAAATCATCTTCTTTCACGCCATCTTTTTTCCTAAATAAAACGATACTTCGAGCTTCAATAGTTGTGCCGGCATCAGCTACGTAATACCAACGGGAATTGTTTGGAAATGCTGCATATAGTATAGTTCGTTTAAATAAATTTACTTCGTCTTTATAAGCAAGTTTATTTTGTTCTCTGCCGCTTAAAAGAGAAAGGAAACCTTTCAAAGTAACATCGGCAATGCCGTCTATTTTGCGGTCTTGAGGTATGGTGGTTTCAACACTTGATATTGTAGGCCACATGCCGGTATTTTTTTCATTTAGATGTATTTGACGATATTCCCAAAGCCCCTTATTTGCAGCAATTATTTTTGAGTGCGGACCTTTCCATCTGTTCATTCCTGCCTGTCGGGTTGTGTCTGTTCGCATCCAAAGTAAAATTGATGACGATAAATGTTTTTCTGAGCTCACATCGGTCTTAACTTTGATAGGTTTTACAATTTTGTTTGAGCAAAACTTACTGCGCCAAACATCAAACTGAGCAATAATATGCTGATATTTTTTTTCATAATATAATATTTAGGTAGTTAAAAAGGGAATTGCTTTTTTAAGAAAGTCGTTGTGGTATTGAAATATTCCACCATGCCCTGAATTTGGATAAATGATAACTGGCTCCGCATTGGGAAAACGTTTTGCTAAATCAATTGAGAGCGGTGTAGGCACCATTCTATCATTATCACCATTGGCTACTAACACTGGATGTTTAAATACACTTAAATCGGCCTGAGCCTCTTTGCCCCATGCTTCAATAGCTTGCAGTTGCTTTTTTAAAACACTGAGTTTTACTTTTGCATCTCGGTTTGTTGTTCTTTCGTTTAACCGCTTTAGAAAATCTCTCGCTGCTTGTTTGCCCACTTTGTTTTGGGTAAAAAATAAATAAAACTTGGGGTCTCTAAATGTGACGATTCCTTTAAAAATATCCTTGTAAGTAAGGCCAACCACGGCACTAATGCCTTCTCCACCTCTTGGGCCTGATCCTGCCAATATTATTTTACGTACCAATAAGGGCTCTACTAAAAGTAATTCTTGGGTTATAAATCCACCCATAGAAAAGGCAACAATATCTACTTGTTTATACCCCAATGCATAGATAAAAGCTATAGCATCTTTTGCCATGTCAGCAATACTTGTGCCTTGTTCACCTGTTGTAGCCCCTACACCTCGATAATCAAAGGAAATTACATGACGTTCTGCTGCGATAGCATCCATAATTCTTGGGTCGCAGTTATCAAGGTTTGCCGTAAGGTGGTTGAAATAAATAACTGGAATATCGCTTTGTTTGCCATAAGCACGGAAAGCGAACTTGATGCCGTTTGCCGCAGTAATAAACTGTGTCGGCACTGTTGCATAAGTTAGATTTTGATTAGCCATTTTTAATAATTTTGTATATTTGCTTGCATTTTGCAAGTGCAAACATACAACAATACTTGCATAATGCAAGTATTGTGTAAAAATTATTTTATGAGCAGAAATCAAAAAAGGTCAGATTGCCCTATTAGTTGCTCCCTTGATATTTGGGGAGATAAGTGGTCGCTGTTGATTGTCAGAGATCTAATGGATGCCAAACAATGCACCTACGGCGACTTTTTAAAGTCGCCAGAAAAAATTGCAACAAATATTTTAGCCTCAAGATTGCAGTCGTTAGAGGAGTTTGAGATAATTGAAAAATCGGAGCACCCCGACAGTAAAAGAAAAATGTATTATCAGCTCACAATAAAAGGAATAGACTTAGTTCCAATTATGATTGAGATAACAGCTTGGGCGGATAAATATGCAACTATACCAAAAGAACGAAAAGCTTTATTGAGGGCTTACAAAAAAGATAAAGAAGGATTTATTAAGGCATCCATTAAAGAATTGAAAAAGTGTAACCGGTCAATTTATAAAAAATTAGGCATTTGCATTTCAGTGGCTGTTTATTATTTTTTTATTAGCAGTTGCGAGTCAGGCTTCATTTTTTTATTGTCGGGTTATGAGTTGACAAAATGAAAGCATTTATAGTGTGGTAGCAGTGCTAAATATATCCAATATTTTTCGAAGCAAAGGCAAATAAATTCCCCTGAATTATTGTACCTTTTCCCTAAAAAAGGTTGTTTAAAGTGCACCCTTTTGAAGTTGGCAGGATAAATAAGGGTGCTGTAATCGTTTTGAAGATTTACAATGTGCTTGCGTTTTTGTTTACAAATAAATCTGAGAAACGAATTAATCAAATATCAAAATTCAGTTATAAGGAGAAGAATAGGACGTCTACTAATAACACTAATGTAAATGGCGTTATATTAATCGTCCACGGTTGTTTTGTTATCATTATTAATGTCAATAAATAGGATCATTTTTCCAATTTTAGATGATGCTCCACTATAAACACCTGTTTCCTCAGCAAATTCTGTTGGATTTCGAAATGTTCCGAATATAATGTCAAACAATGGAAGGTCTGAATAGTTGAACGCGTGAATGCCTTTGGCGTGGTGCAA
This sequence comes from Bacteroidota bacterium, assembly GCA_016718035.1. GTDB lineage: Bacteria > Bacteroidota > Bacteroidia > Chitinophagales > BACL12 > UBA7236. The sequence continues at coordinate 418,428 of JADKEK010000004.1, forward strand.
TGAATGTGATTCGGGTCGCTGAAAAATGTATCCCGCCCATTGAGGCGTTTTAATGTTTGTATGTTGTATAACCGCAAGAAAAGTAGCTCCATAAATTGCATAAATAGTTGCCTGTGGAGTAAATCCTGCAATCCAAATCATTGCCAAACTTGTCAAAAAAGTAAAACCAATCATATCCATAAGACTAAAAAAGAAAGCACCATATGTATCCACACGCTCTGCACTGTGATGCATTTGGTGAAACACTCTCCACAACAAATGGTTTTTGTGCATTAACCGATGCCAAACATATACCCCGAATTCGTAAAGTAACAATGCAGTCAAGCCACCCCAATAGTCGCCAAGTAAAACTAAGTCAAACACTTTGTATGCAGACAAATAATTGTTCCAAATCAACGGAAGATAGGACGACACAAAGAAGTAGATAAAAAATGTCGATATTCCCATTATACGCCAATATTTAATGGTAGGTAATTTTTTTGCCGGTATAACAGCTTCAGCAATTACTAAGACGAAATAAATGGAAATTACAATGACTGAAACAGGGTCAGTCAAAATTTCCCAAGGTGTCGGTAGTTGTAAAATTTTATTGAAAATATTTTTTTATCTTGACGGTAGTTCGACGACTATAGCTATTTAACAATCGCTTGTAAAAGGTCATACAACAAAAGCGCTTGAAAAAGACTTTACCTTTCACCTCTCCAAAAATACTAAATAATTCCGGCTATGTGCAATGACCTTGGCCTTGCGGATAAATAACATGATATAATCATTAATTAATTGATATTACCAAGTCCCTTCTTTTTTCATAGCAAAATATGTCCATGCCCCGCCGGCAAAATCGATGGATGCGAAGAGCAGCATTATGGGTTCCATCATTTGTAGATATACAAACGCTGAAAAGAAAAAGATAATTGTGCAACGAATGCAAGCTGTAACTTTGAAAATGATAGAAAGTTGATGTCTTGCAGCAACAATATAATAAACTGATAATGCCATTAGTAAAATCCCGGATAATCTTATCCAAACTTCACTTGTATTTTCTACACCGATTACAGTTAGAAAAACATTAGGAATAAACAACAACGTTGCTCCAACAAGAGTAAGGTAAACACCAAATACAAGAACACTTTTAGCGGCATGTGTCATAGTTTTTTTTGTTAAAGTTAAAAATTAAATGAAAATTTGGCAAAACACATTAGTTAACTTGTTATTATGCCTTGTGGTAAACACAGTTTTTGATTTCTTTATGTTGGAACACATCCGTTTTGTGAAGTATTATTTCATAGCTTACCACTACAGTTCCTAGCATCAGCCGTGGCTGATCTGCCAGCTCCAACCTTGGTACGATACATATAACTTCATTTAACCACTAAACTACCAATTTCTTCTTGGGGCTGTTTTTATTTTGTAAGGCTGTAAAACCAACAAATGGTGCGGCTATTAAACATAGAGGCGGGTTTTACATCCAATTCCACAACAAGCTCCACCTGTCCCGGGCTGGTGTTATAATAAGCCCAGCCTCTGTAATATACAGCTCCGTTGGGGGGCATGGGTCCGCTGTTAAATTTTACATTGGTATCAACCTCGCCATCACGAACAGCTACATAACAACCTATTATTGCCTTTTCCATTTCAGCATTTAAAAGTAATACGTTGAACAGAATTTCATTGCCCGAAGGCACTGGAATACGGATGTATTTTTTACCGAATTGTGAGTAATCAAAACGTTCAAGCGAGCTGCCCGAATAGGTTTCACCAGGTCCGGGTTTTGATATTATCTGATTTGAAACAAGCAACAAAACTTGCGGAACATTATCAGGCTCATCAATTACGGTGCCGGGTGTGCTTAATGGAATCATGGTATCATCAGGAGGTGTTCCTGTATAATCATTGCAATTGATTGGATCAAATCGCGGACTTACATCGCAATACGTGTAATTATTTTCATCTTTTATTTTAAGTGCCCGCCCTTTTAAAACACCGCTCTCATATTTTACATTATATCCGTCTGCGAGGCCACGTGTTAAAACTCCTTTGCCGTGTGGCACATCGTTTATAAATTCACCACCATAGCCTACAGTAAAAATACCGCTGCTGCCATAACTTCCTCCTGCATTACTCAAGCTCATAATTTTCCCGCGGTCGCTATAAATAATGGTATAGCCGTTTTTTATACCGTTGGTAAAATTGCTGTAGGTATACATTTTTTCAGCAGCGTTTACCACCTCTCCACCGTTCTTGCTCACAAGGTGATTATTAAATTTTCCGTTGATAAATCCTCCGTTGTACATAATACCCTTCTGATCCAGGTAAATCCCGTCACCGTTTTCACAATCACCGCTGATGCATCCTTGTGTAAATGAGGCAGGGCGATGGTAAACGGTATAACATTTGGCAAATACCTTTTGCAAGCTGATGTTGTCAGCAGGTCTTGAAATTTCTATGATTTTTTCTTCCCAGGGATTGCCCAGCAAGGCCCCGGTTACAATATTCATCTTAGACAAGTAAGCGGCTGGTGTACCATTCACATTTGTTAATACATCACCTTCCATAATACCAAAAAACCAGGCACTGCTTGCCGGTTTCACTTCCGATACTATCCATGCTCCCTTATCTTTTTTTATATCAATCCCGATCCCGTATATCATCGGACGTTTAGCAACATCGGGGTAAATCATTTCAATAAATTCGTTCAGCGACTTTAAATTATTGATTGAATCTTGCCTGTATTTAATAATGGCAGCAGCTTGTTGTTCCTTCAGCAATTCGGCCGCCTTTCTTTTTTCATCTTCCTGTTGCTGTTTTATTGCAGCATATTCCGCTTCCTTTGCTGCATGTTTTTCTTTCAGGGGTTTTATATATTCTGCTAATGTAATATACCTGCCGCCTGTATATTTAGGGTCGGGGTAAATCTGCTTTACTACCTCGCCTGTATAAATATCACCGTTTTCATATAGAATGGTTTTTACGTCTTCTTTGCAACCTTCAACACAGGTGCCAAGCAGGTTTTTGCCACCTGCCACCGCAGCTTGTTTTGCCTCTGGAAATGTGATTTTACCACCACTAACCATGTTAACATATAACTCACCACTTTGACCCCAGCCCTTGGTTGTATAAAGTGTCATGCAACATTCATATGGTAAATTCTTTATGCAATTTAATACATCCTCGCCCGAAACATTTTTTCCGTAAAAAATGGGCGAGCCTGTTATATAAGCTAGGTTAGCTCCGGCAATCATACCCCCTATTTCTGCCGGACTTCCTTTTGCAACATAAGTTATCAGTGGAATGGAGTTGCCGTTATAGCCGTCAAACTCATAACTGATCACAAATTTGAAACCAAATTCAGGACATTCAAACACTTGTTGTGCTTTGCTCGTGTGTAAAATAAAACCGAGAATAAATACCAGCTGAATACGTTTTATCATGTTAAGGATTTATAATAGCGAAAATAGAAATAAAAATCAGTTAATCGCTTCTTCTTGCCATAATATTGGCAACCGCCTCCGTCTCTTGCAAAAACAACTTTTTTTGTTGTTGCTGAAATATACCGGCTCTGAGAAAAGCTACAAATACTGAACAAAAGTAGTGGTAAGATAAAATATATCTTTTTCATTGTCACTATAGGATGTAACTTCTATGTTAATTATTGTGTTTTCTGTTGAATACGATTGCTAAATATAACGTTTATATATCAGGTTTTTTTGTGTTGGAAACAGAAAATATCGCTCAAAAATGGATGGCTTTGTCTGGTTATTGATATATTTCTCTAGAAATTTTTAACTGTTTTGGGAATAAAAAATAGGATGTATGGTTGTAGCATATTGATGCATTGCAAATGCATTGTCCAGACCATGAATGTCGGAATAAACCCATAAAATAAATGACTGGTTAAACTAAGGTTTTTGGGTTGGAAAGCTGTGCGGCTTTCAAACCGAATTGTTTTCTACCGACACAATATTAATTAGGTGTCGAAATACTGTACTCTTTTTTGCCAACATAAATATAATGACTTTCCAGATAGCGGCAACTTGTAGGCAAAAAACTTATACTTCAACATGCATTATTTTAGGAGCTGTTAGCATTCAGGTGGTGACAAACAGTTGCAGTTTGATTGCGTATTTGCCGAAATAAGCCAATATTAAAGTAATATGGTTTCAATTTCTTTCCAATTATTAACCCGTTTATGTTTGTCAGTTGGTTTGCCTACGTTATGCGGTTGTGTGAAAAGAATTGTTTGGCCTTGAAAAGTATCTAAGTTTTTGAAATGATCATCAATCATAATGTCGCCATAAACAATCTCTTTAGTTCCGCAGAAAACAATTTGTTTCCAGGATAGAAACGGAAAATGTTTTGTCAACCAATTTATTTTTTCTGTCAAACTTAGTGGGAATTGCATTGCAGAAGAAACTATATAAACTTCATATACATCATTTAGTCTGCGCACAGTTTCTATGCTGTCTTCGATCGGTATTGCTGAATAAAAAAAGTTTTCTGAGTTAACATATTTGTCGTGATACTTGAATGCTTCGCGTTCAAGTTTTCCTGTCAAATCGGTTAATGATTGTGTCAAACCGATGTCATTGAATTCATACTTAATAAACTGTCCATATATGTCGGCGAGTACACCGTCCATATCAATTAAAAGTTTTTTCTTTATTGGTGTCATATAGTTTTCAGACGTATGGTTTAATTCGGAGGGTTTTTCCAACACTTGATGATAACGGATTGAACTTTTGCAAAGTGGCGGGTTTTAGCACTAAAGTTCAATAGACTTACTGCTGTTGAACCTTGCATCCGCCGCGACGGATTTCATAGAAGCACTTCAGCAGCCATATTGCCAACCCTAAGTTAGCGGTAGTTTTTGTTTATGTATAATTTTTCGTTTTGATAATCAACAATAATATCGCCAAGTAATGATAGGGCGTTTCCTCCAATTGCACCCACTATTTGTTTGTCCATGAAACGTCTGGACATAACTTCAAAGTTTTGTTCCTCTCTCTTCACAAACCAAATAGGGCCAATTATTTTGCTCCCTATTTTGATTTCAGGAACTCTTATAATATCCGCCTTATACTGCTTATCTCCTTTTTTAATAACTTCCCATTCAGGATATGAAGTTTTCCAACTATTAAAAATGGAACTGCTAATAAAGCTAATAGCAGTCAGGCTTTGGTCGTTCATTTGTTCTTGTGCAGCATCACTCAGATACACTTGCGCTCCTGTGTCGAAAAGAAACGAAAGAGTATCGTTTTTAATAACAATCTCAATTCTGGGTAAATGATTGATAACCTGTTTTTTATCATCTTTCAAAAAGTAGAGGGAGCTAATTGGTTCGAATTCATTGTGAGGAATATTCGTTATTTCAGAGAGAAAATTTCTTTTATAATTTATTCTCCAAATTCTGTCGGCAAACCACTCTCTTCCGAGCATTCCATCTTCTATTACTCCTTTCGCTTTAGTAGAATATATTTCCGCTTTTTTTGGAAATGAGATGTTGTTAGCCGTAAAAATTGCTTTAATGTTAGAGTTCTCCCAAAGATTCTCTGTCGTATTTTTAATTCTCAGTTTTTTCAGCCCAATTGTATAAAGAAAATTCTTACCACCTGTGTCAGTATAAAAAGTTAAGCTGTCATTATTGGACAGTTTTGCTGAAAGATAAATCAAGTTATTCTTAAAAAAGCATGGTAACTTCAATTCATTGTCGTCCGAAATAGCAGAAGAAATATTTACTTTGGATTTCTCTCCAGAAAGTGAAATGGAAAAACTAAGACCTATTAATAATATGAAAATTTTCCTCATAGTTTTGTCATCAAAATACAGCTAACGAATAGGCGATTGGCGAGGTTGCGAACTTCGGAACCGATTATTTTCTATCAAAGATAAAATTTCTTGCGAGAAATAAACTTGAATTTACTACAAAATTCGCAATCTTACCAAACGCCTGTTAACAGCTGCCAAAATTTATTTTTTTATAAGTTTTTCTATTTCTTTTTTCAGAATAATTTGAGAAAAGAGAACAGGAATATTCATCTTATAATTTTCCTTAATCATAGTCAAATATACCTTTTTGTTATCCAACAGAAATATTCTGCTTATTTTGTAATTTGAGTTTAAACTTAACGTATTCACTGAATTGTATATTGTAATGTTTTTTGAGTTGCTATATTTTTCAAAACCCATTTTTTGACAATATTCATTTATAATTTCTTTGGTTTTTTCTGTATCAAATTGGCTTTCTATTTCGGTCAATTTTTTTTCAGTTGCTTTTCTGAAAATTACATAACCACAAAATATGCTAAAAATAAATAAAAGATAATATTCAATTCCAGTTTTCGTAAAATCTCTATTCGGATTAAAATACACTAAAAAAGGTAAAACAAAGCCCCAACTAAAAAATATATAAATTACTATTTGGTCTAATTTGCCAAACCAATTTTCTGTGTAAATTAATTTTTTACGTTTTATACTTTCGTCAATATTTAGATTTTTTAGGTTTCTCATGGAATTGGTTGCTTATAACGTTTAGAAGCTTTGCGAAGTGGCGCAACAAAACGAAATGTTTCATGGTTATCTATAAATTTTATTTGAAGATGAATATTAATAATTACTCGTCACCCGCCAGTTTGCAAAGCTTTTGTTATAGGATGTGCTCATTCGTTTATTCAATTGCTACTTTCGTGGTCAACAACTTTTCACCTTCCTTCAAAGTAACTAAATAAATCCCTTTTGGGAAGTAATTCATATCCACAATTTCAACTTGATGGTATAATGTCTTAGCCAAAATAGTCTGCCCGTTAAGATCAATAATTGTTAGCTGTGTCGGGGTCTGAATTTGTAAGTTAATATAGACGGCTGTATTAAAACTATAAACCGTTGCAACAAGTGAAGGTTGTCCTATAATATCAACATAGCTTACTGTATCACCGGCAATAATAGGATAATTGGGTTGCAATTCATAAGCATAGTCATGAATAATCAAGGTGCGGCCGCTATCTATAACACTGCATCGAATCCAACCATACCTTTGGATTTCTGTTTCGTCTGTAAATCTGATTCCAATGAAATCTTCCAATTTATATCCCCACAAGGCAGGATGCCAATTCCCTTGGTGAAAAGTAAAAGGTAAGCTTAAAAATGACTCTGTTCTCGCCATTGTTTGATAATTGTCATTATGGAATATTTTTGAAGTTCCAATCACCTCACCTGGCTGAATTGCAAATGGAAAATGATAGGTATAACCTGGCCCCTATTGTAAATAGCTTCCTACAATTCCATTTTGCATTGTATCAAATGCGCCTACAAATATTGCATGAATTAAAGCACCCGCATATGGAATATAAGTCGTAAAACTTTCATTAAAGAAGTTAAAATCGTTTAATCCATCGTCATCCAGGTCGATACCAAAAATTTCATCAGGTTCATCTAGCACTACATCGGGGTCAATATCGGTATAAACTACCTGTGATGAAGCAGAAGTAACCCCAAGTAGGGACACTGCTGCTGTTGAATATTGTAATAAAGAAAATTTGTTTGCCATTATTACGATTTTATAAAAGGTTTTGTAACATTAATTCCATCACTAAAATTACAAATTACCTGATACATGCCTAACGTTTTCGGGCTTTGTGTTCAGGCGGGTTTCGAAGCACAAAGTTTCAATTTATGCCAAAAGTTTATTTGAAGTAAGAAGCTCCAAGTTTACAGGTCAGCCCGCCTGAGGCAAAACCCGTGTTATAAGCAGTTTTCATTTACCATGACGAAAAATCACCAAATTTTCCACCACGGTTTTTTATCCTGTTTTAGGTGTCGTTTTGCCCAACTTTATTCAACATAGTTTTAATTCGTTTTTGGCTTCGTGTTTTGAAATTCCATCATAATAGTCTTTTACAAATGGATGGTCAAAATCTTTATGTGGAACTATTTCAGGTCTTTGATTTCCTGTTCGTGTAAATACAGTTGTCGGAATACTGGCGTTAAACTCGTATTCCGGAATGTCATTACAAAGCCAACCGAAATATGTCGTTTCGTGATTTTCGTTGTTATAATTATCTGAATAGTCGTCAAAACTTTTTCACTTAGTGAAACCCAAAGTCCATATTCCAAATCTTCGCAATGATCATTTACTTTCTGTTTCAAAGGCCGCGAAAAAATTTCTGTGTGGTCTGGATGATTAACGGCAGAAGTCACCAATTTCTGCAATGGTTTCTTTGTCTGTCTGTGATAAACTATCGTAATTGTCTGGCGACTTGAATGTCAAAGCTGGCCACTCATAATGTTCTTGTCCACAACAACTGCATGTATATTTAATTTGTTCTGTCATTGGTTAATCATTTGTTGCACAGTCTGTCTAAAATTGCTTATAACGGTTTGCAGCTTGCCGAAGGTGGCGATTTCCACCACAAACTTTCATCGAAGCACTAAAGTTTATATACCCATAAAACTGTCCTTCGAAGCACGAAACCGCCACTTTTGGCAAGGTGCTGTTATAAGCAGGCCTTCTGTCTGTCGAGGTTGTGAAGTCTTTGTCTGCCGTGAGTTTCGCTGTCATTGTCGGGTTTGTTTTGTGTCGGCTGTGTGTTGGCGGGTTTAAAAATTTTAGAAGGGAAGGAAATTTTAAAAAATAATTTTTCGGTTGGGGAAGGTGAAAGCTCTTTTGCAAACTTTGGTCTGCGGGTAGGCTTGTAGCGGTTTGCAAATGTGCTTACACCTGTGGGTTGGTTTCTTTGTTGTCATTCCAATAATAGCTGTCCGGATAAGGTCGTTTGCCGAATATTGCAGTTCCAACACGAATAATCGTTGAGCCTTCTTCTATGGCTGTTTCTAAATCGTTACTCATTCCCATTGATAAATCGTAAACAGTTAAGTCTTTTTCTAACATTCGTATCTGAATGTTCTTTAGTAATTGAAAGCACTTGCGAACTTTTTTTGTTTCCACAGAAAAAAGTCCGATGGTCATTAAACCTTTAATATTTAGTCTGTCAAGTTGTTTGACTTGTTGAGCAAAAATCAAAGCATTTTCGGGTGAAACACCAAACTTACTTTCTTCATACGAAGTGTTTACTTGAATAAAAATATCTATGGTTCTATCTTCAAATTCTAATCTCTTTTGCAATTTTTCAGCTAATTCCAACCTGTCAACAGATTGTATACAGTCAGCATATTTCGTAACTTCTTTGACTTTATTAGTTTGAAGATGTCCGATGAAATGGGTTTGGTGTGGGATAACTTTTAGTGCTTCAAATTTCTCTTTGAGTTCCTGCACCTTATTTTCTCCAATAAGCGTTTCACCTGTTTCCAAGGCGTTAATAATATTTGTAGTCGAAACTGTTTTAGTTGCTAATAGGAGTTTGATTTCTGTTGAGTTTCTGCCTGAAAATTCGGCTGCTGCTCTTATTCTACCCTTAATGGTTGCTATGTTTTCGATTATGAAGCTCATATCTGCAATTCGTGTTCTTGACAATCTATTCTCAATTCGTTTTCGGCAAGTTGACTTTTCAAAAGTTTGCAGTAGTGAACACCTTTTTCAAGTTGATAGTTGGAGCAAGTAAAACACATTCTTTGAATGGTAATTATGCCTGATTTGTTTAAGTCATAAATCAATTTCAGCAATCCATTAAGCATTATTGTTTTTTGTTCCGATGTTAGTTTTTCAATGGGTTGTTCTATTGATGAAGCAAATAATGATGCCTTCTTTGCTGTTTTTTTTCCTTCGTTTGTGAGTGATAGCGAAAAACTCCTAGTATCAATGGGGTCAGTCTCCTTGGTTACTAATTCTTTTGAAAGTAACACTTTTACGCTATCGCTTATGGTGGCTTTTGTCATATTGAACTCATCAGCCAAATATCCTACTTTGCATTTTTCAGTTGAATGGAAATAGATGAAAATCAAAATTTGAATTTGTATCGGGCTTAAAGAGTTTTCTTTGCTTTCATTCCATAGTAATACTCTGAATGCTTCTGAAATTCGTTCCAAAGCAACAACAATGCGACTTTCAATTTTTTGGTTTTGCTCGTTTAAATTAAAAGAAGAGTATTTCATTTATTCGCAGTTTTCCATTTCAAGAATAAAATAGCCTTGTTTTTTTATGTCGGCTTCCCATTGTGGTTGCAAACTTCTAACGTGGCAAAACCTGCATTCTTTTGATGTCAAAGGTTGCCCTTCTTGCCCTTTAGTTTTCAGATATGCTCTGCCATATTCGTAAATAACGGCAGTGTCTTTTACTGATGATGGTGCAATAATGTCAAAGTGCATTACGCTACCATCTTTCTTAGTTACATAGGTGTCCCAAACTGCTACTTCCATTGTTTTTGTTTTATTGTTTTGTGCGCTTGTTGATAATGCTAAAAGCGCAAAAGTTATTATAAATAAAGGTCTCATTTTATTTTTCTTGATTTCATTTTATTCATTTGCTTTTTTGCTGGGTCAACTAACCACTTTATACTTCTTGAAAATCTACCGTCAGTAGGGTATTTACGATGAGGAGTTATGTTGTTAAAAACAAGGGCTACTATAAGCATAATTGAAACACCTGTTAATACAGGAGACAAAACATATAAATACCCAAGTGATACAATTTTGCTTGTGCCTAATACCGCTATCAAAGCAGTAGCCCCGCCCGGTGGATGAAGTGTTTTTGTGTATTGCATTGCCAAAATCGAAATGGAAACAGCCAAAGGCGCACTTAACCAAATAGGTTCAGGAATTATCTTATAAATTGATACTCCTATTAAAGCACTAATTAGATGACCGCCAATTAAATTTCTAGGTTGAGCAAGCGGACTTTGAATGGCTCCATAAATTAATACAGCAGTTGCTCCAAACGACCCAATTAGAAAAACATTCTCGAAATGTTCTAAATAGAAACTTTGTATAAATCCAATTGCAGCAATGCCAATAAAAGCACCAAGAAATGACCAAAATGCTTCCTTGCTATCAACAAGAGTTTCTTTATAAATAATGTATTTACTTATCCTGTAGCTTCTTTTGACTTTTTCCTTTATCATAAATTAAAATTGCCCTGCAAAGATAGGAATCCTAACAATGCAGGGCAATTTTTTTTAACCTTTTACGTCAGCCATAGACGCACCAAAATTGATGTGTAAAACATTTCCGTTTGGTGTCACCAAAGCTGGAACAGATTTTACACCTGCTTTTTCCGCTTCCGCAATTCGGTTACGGTCTTCGCCAATGTGAACGATTTCTACATTAGTTGCACCAATTAGGTTAACGATGTCGTGTTCTGCACTTACGCATACTGGACATCCAGCGTGATAGAAAATTGATTTTGCCATTTTTTATGAATTTAAATTTTTGTTTGGCATTATTGCCGCTGCAAATATAGTAAGGAATCCTTACTAAGAAAATACTTTTAAAGTTTTTAATGCATTCAGTTAAATTGTTTTATCTGGACATTGAAAAATGTTTCAATTTTCTTCTAACACCGAAACTATTGCCCCGTCCAAATCTGCCGAAACTAACAATTGACAAGAAAGTCGAATGCTTGGATTATCTTCAAAACCATATCTTGCAAGTGTTACAGGTTCATTCCTATCTTTTATTACTGAACTTCCTCGTAATCCAGTTACGAGTACAATGCAAGTAGCACACCTGCCCATTCCACCACATTCTCCAAAGCAATCAAGGTACATTTTGTCTTTTAGCAATTCCATTAAATTGTGATACTCTCCATTGTAGGTTTCAATGGTTTGTTCTATTCCATTTTCAAGCACTGTTATTTTTATTATGCTTCTTGTCATAACCAAAAAGGATCTGATAGATTTTCATAAAAACTCTTATCCGAAAAATCTATTTCTATTTGGATCAATTGCTCACTGCTTGCTACTGACTGTATTGCGTTAAAAAGTACCCGTTCTTCAAAGCGAATATGCTTCTCTAGTTCTTCTTCAATCAAACTATTGGTTTTGGAAAGTTCACCTTCATTTTCAAAAAGTCGTTCTAACCTTCGGTGTTCGGCAAGTGCTTGTTTGACCAACTCATTTTCATTTCCTAAAATTGGGAACACATACTGTTCTTCAATTTCAAAATGTGGCTTTAAATAACTCATCCAAAACCAATCCAAATACTTTTTTATCCTTTCAGGTTCGATATTCAGTTTGATACCTTGCCTAATTTTCCAGCAGAGCAATAAGCCGTGATGGTGGTCACGGCTTAAAGGTTTAAGGGCTTCGTTTCTTTTAATAGGATTAGGCATTCTTTAAATGTTGTTCAAGTTCAATGGCTTTAGGAAACAAGATGTTGTTTTCTAAATGAATGTGCAAGTGCAAATCAGCTTCAAATTCTTTTAACAAGGAAAATGTCACTCGATAGGTATTGCAAGCATCTGCCGGTGGCGTGTAGTTGTTGCTCAGGGCTTCTATTTTTCTAAAGCGTTCTCCTTCGGTAGTATGTTCGTGCATCATCATTTGAATAGGATTTTCTACCGTGCCAAAATGTGGTGCTTCTAGTTTAGTATTTTCCTGTTTCACCTTTGCCATTTTTCTAACAAATGGAAACAAAATCAATTCTTCTTTTTTCATATGAGCTGCTAATTCACTGGCAGTCGCATTAAAGTGTTCATTGATTTCTAAAAGCTCAGGATGACGGTCACCGTGCACTCGGCAAATTTTGTCTAGATAAGGTTTTATTTCTTGCGTTTTGTCTTCCACATAGCGATGATGTTTTTTCTCTATGTAATCCGCCATAAGGTCTATAGGCCAAGATTGATAATCGATGGTGCTTTCTAAAGTTGCCTTATTTGCTTCGATTAAATCGGTTACTACCGAAGATGCGTCAATTTCTTTTGCTTCGCAAGCATCTTGAATTGTTCTGTTACCTTGACAACAAAAGTCGATACCATATTTTTTAAAAACTGAAGCAGCACGGTAATCTTGTGCCACTAATTCTCCGATGATGTTATTTTCTTGAATATTCATTTTACTATTTTTTAAGTGTTATTTATTATTACCCCAATTGGTTATTTCGTCATTGTTCCAAAGTGTTGGGAAAAATTTACGCTGCTGAAACTTTGGATGCAAATATTTTTTCCATTCGCTACCACCTGTCGCTGCTTTGTTTTCACCTTTTAAGTCGAGGTAGTGTTGAGCTGTTTCCAAATGAACTAAAGGCCAAGCCACATTGTACAAATGGTCAAACTCTTTTAATTTCGTTTTCAATGCTTCCGAACAATTTTGCATTTTCAAAACTTTATCTTCCAATGTAGAGCCTTTCGTTTTGTTTGCCATTGCAACTAATCGGTCTAAATACTTTTCTTCAAACTGCAATAGGGTGAGTGACTTTTTGCCGGTTTTTCTATTTAATCCAGCATCTTTCCAATAAATATGCTCAAAGTATTCTTCTGTAGTGGGTGTGTCTGAAATTCGTTGCTTGCCTTCTTCATTGATTAGATTTACTAAGCGGGTGCAGTAGATTTCGATTAAGCGAAATGTAACCGACTGAAAACCACTAGCTGGTGTTAAGCTGCTGCGAAAAGTATTATAGTCATCATAATTCATTCCGTATTTCATTACATCAAACGAACCTATAAGCATATTCGTGTAGCGGTTCAATCTCTCTAATTTTTCCAACCAAACATCTTCATTAAAAGGTTCATAAACCAATTGCTTTATTTCGTGAACCATCATTTTAAGGAAAAGCTCCGTTACTTGATGATACATAATAAAGATTTCTTCGTCCTTGAAATTGGTTCTTGGTTTTTGTAAAGAAAGTAGTGTGTCTGCTTCTACATAATCCCAATAGTTGATTGGTTTTGCGTGAAGCAATCCTTTTAGGTACGTTTCAGGGTTTTCCCCCAATTGCTGATATTTTGTTTCAATATCATTGATGATTTTTTCGTTGCTCATATTGTTGTGTTTTTAAAAAATGTTAAACCAAAAATTGTCAGACTCGCTACTTTAACGAGTTCTATGCCTACATAATAAAAATGCAGGTTTGAGGGAGGAACAATTTGACCTTGTATATGTAATTCTGCTCTTGCATCTAATGCAGGTAATAGCCAAAAAGTTTGAATTAATAAAAGAATAACAGGGAAGGCAAAAAACAGATTTTGCCATTTCAGAATTTCAGATGTATTATAAAAAATGTTGATGATGACAATCAAAGCAAATACCAATTCAACTTTATTGAGGGCATTAAAAACCAATCTTCCTATGCCTAATCCCAAAGGCACACTAATTCCTGGAGCACGGAATTTGAGCCAGGCTTCCATAAAGCTGATGGCACAAACAAACCCAATCCATAGGAAAGTGCAAATAAGGGCTATGGGCATTTTTACTACGGTCATAGCAATGGAATTGAAGGATTATTTTTGTAGTATTCGATTTTTGAATGAAACATTTCTGCCATTCGTTGTCCTTGCCATTTCATTCGTTCTGCTTTTTCACCTTCAAAATTTTCATCCACCGTTTCGTAAAAAAGATTTAACCATTGATTGAAATGTTCAATGCTTACAGGAAGTTTGGCGTGAGGCAAAAATGGACTGCCGTGATAGGTGTGTTCGTCCAACAAAACAGTTTGCCAAAAACGGTACATTTTTTCCAGATGTGCTGGCCAACGGTCTTGAATTTTATTATTGAAGATGTCTCTTAAAACATCATCTTCACGAACTTTTCCATAGAAATTATCTACTAGCGTTTTAATGTCTTCAAGGTTTTGTATGTCGTTCATTTTTAGAATATAGTTAATAATAAAATGACTAAGTTGGCTATTACACTTGTGTAGAAAATTCCTAAACACCATTTAGCCGGGCTTTGTGCAATGAAGGCGGAATTTGATGCCATAGTTACTGCTGCACAAACGACAAGTAGTACAATGTTGTCTGCCTTCAACGCATAAATTGCGGCAACAGAACCCCAACAGCTCTGAGCAGTCATCATTAATGCCATAGCACCAAATCTGTTTACTTCAAAAGATTGAGCCTGTTTGTCAAACCAATTGTTGGTTAATTCATTTGTGTTTATTTCCATTTTGTTTGGTTTTTATATTTCTTCCATTTTAATTTTTCCAATAGTTATTCGCAGCCGCAACCGTTTGAAACTCTATGGCAATTACATTGGCAGACGGTGATTAATGTCTCTAACCAAATTTCCTTGTTAGCCATTTCTATTTTTATTGAATTACAGACTAAAATTTGTGATGATATAAAATGCTGCCCAACCTAAGAAAACAATTAGCAATATCCAAAGCCAATTAGGTACACTTTGAGGGGTTTCACTTCCTTCAATCAAGAATTTTTTTTGATTTCCTTTGTCGTAAGCGTTTATCATTAGCGGAATAACTCCATCCACAACCCCATTGTCACTCAAGCCTTCCACCGAAATAGCAGGACCATTTTTTACCGTAAATTTTATTTTCCGAATACCTTCTCTGCCTGTGGGTGATTTGCTAATGAGTTTTAAGGTGTGCTCGCCATCTGTTAATTTGCTGGTGTCAAAATCAAATTGCACCGGTGGAACCAACTCCGCTATGGGTTGTTGTTCATCATCCACAAAAAGTTTAATCTTGCTTTTATATTCTTCCATCTTATTTAATTGCTTAAGATTGATTGTTTGATATGGTCTTCATTTTTTTCACCGGGTTTTACCAGATATTTTATGGAGTAAATCAGCGTTAAAATGGTGATGAGCGTAATAATGGCAATGATTACCCAATCCCAATCACTTTGCGGACCCGCTCCGTGAGTTAACCCTTGCGTTATTTTAGGTTGTTGCTTTTCGCAAACAGGACAAGCGATAGCTATTTGAGCTATAAAAATGATAAGTACAGATATGATATATTTTACTTTCATCTTGTTATTTGTTAGATGTTAATTTTATAAAGTCCATTATCTTTTTCACTTCTTCAGGAGTTACAGTTTTAGCATTATTACCCCAACTTGTTTTTTCGTGATTAATTATGGCTGTAACTTCTTCGGGAGTTAGGTTATTATCCAAACCTACTGCGTTCATCACTGCATATTCTGGTCTGGCATCATAACCAAGCATTATAATATTGACGAATAATTCGAGATCATTACCCAAAACTATCGGGCTACCCTTTAATGATGGGAAAGCACCTTTAAGTCCTTCGCCATTGGCTTGGTGGCAACTCATACAGTTATTGGTGTACAATAATTTGCCATCAGGTAGGTTAGCATTATTTCCATTTACTATCACAGGAATTTCTTTTTTCTTGTACAAAAATTCCATAGGTAATTTACCATCAGGTAGTGGCGTTTGTTTTAGGCTTTGGAGATACGCTACTAATTGGAGTGCTTCTTGCGTGGCAACAATTCTTCCGGGTTGATAGATGTGTAATAAATTCCAAGCTAAGCTCGGCTGTCTTAAACCTATATTGGTTAAATCGGGGCCTGTTCTTTCCGTACCCATTAATGTAGCCGTGTTTGTCCAAAAATCTATTCTCGAAATACCCGCATAATCGGCTGGTATTCCGGGTCTACTGCCCCAAACATTGTCCATATCTACATTTCTTACTTGCTGTGTATGGCAAGCCACGCAGCCGTTAGCAATAAAACTTTTTTTACCGAGATAGGCTTCTTGGGTCAACGGTTCATAGCCAGGCAAAGGAGCATTATTTTCTTGATTATTGATGGCAGGCATTATGGCAACAATTATTGTTAACCCAACAAATAATACCAGTGCCGTTCTAAATAGCTTTTTATGATTGTCAAAAAATTCCATTTCGTATATATTAATTTGTTACTTCTTGATTGTCCAGTTCAACCTTTGCATTTAGAATGTCTTTCGGAGAGCTTGGTATTTCTATTTCTTCTTTCTTTTTTACCATTACATAAAAATTGTAGGCAAACAAAATGTGAGAAAGCCACATCAATGAACCTCCAATAGCACGCCACAACCAATACGGAGCCATCAATTCTACACTTTCAATAAATGATTTGGTACCTTCCATCCACATTAAACCCCTGAGTGTTGAACCGTACATTAATGGGAATGTGTAGAACAACAATCCAATTAATGCTAACCAGAAATGAGCACCAACGGTAATTTGAGGTGGTTCTTTCCCAGTCAATCTTGGTACAACGGTATAAATGAATCCCCAAAGCATAAAGCAGATAATTCCATACATTGTGAGGTGCGAATGAGCAACGGTAAAATCGGTAAAATGCCACACCAAATTGGTAAATTTGAACGCTTCGGCAGTACCCTGTAATGAACCCGTGAAGTAGAAAATAATACCAATCAAATAAAATGGTAAAGTATAGCTGCCTGAAAGTTTGTGCCACGAGCCTTTAAAAGTCATTAAAAAGTTTGTAGTACCTGCAACAACTGGTATTATCATTCCTGCACTACCAACAATGGCAACAGTCTGTAACCACCAAGGAATTGCACTAAAAATAAAATGATGCGTTCCTATTAAAGTATAAAATAGGATTTGAACCCAAAACGCCAAGATTCCTAAACTGTATGAGTAGATGGGCTTGTTTAATTGTTGGGGAAGGAAATAATACATTAGTCCAAGATTGAAAAGCATAAACCACATACCCACACCTTGGTGCATATAGTAACCTTGTATAATTGTTTCGCCTAAGCCATTTTGCCAACTTGGCCAATACGCAATTACGGCAATCACCAATAGAAACATCATTGCAGAAATGATGTACCAATTAGAAACATAAATTTCTTTGGTTGTTCTTTTGGCTATGGTTTTATAAAAATTTCGTAGTGAAATGATAACTCCAATACCAAACAACGCCATTACTGGCCAAATGTATTCTCGGTATTCACCACCACCATTGTTGATACCTGCCATTAAAAACAAACTACCCAGTATAACCGAAGCGTTTACGAGAATGAGGGTTCTATAACCCGTTTTAATACTTGCAATTGGCACATTGCTCACTCTTGGAATGACATAATAAGCCAAGCCCAACATTGCCAATGAAGCCCAACCCCAAAATACTGCATTGGTATGTACGGGTCTTAATCTGCCAAAGCTTAGCCAACTGTAATGGTCAACATCTGGAGCGACAAATTTGATTCCAACGTATTCGCCAACCGTAGTGCCAAACAACAACCAAAAAGTGGCACAACCCAAATACCATAGAATAAGTTTGGTTAAATCAGGTTCAATATAGGGTCTTGCCTGACTTTTTTTCTTTTGCTCAATAAATCGCAACGAACTCGTTTCGCTCACATTATCAATCAAACCTTTTGCATCAATGGGTGTCGTATCGCCAGCTAATTCATTATTAGAAAGAGAAAATTCAAGCTCCTTTTTTCGTTGCTCTATCTTTTGCACTTCTTCTGGACTTAAGTTTTTTAAATACTCATTGAATTTTTCGAGTTCTTTTTTCTTCAAGAAATTCTTTAGAACATTCTTGGCTTTTATGATTACCAATATCGAAGCAACAATTACAGGTATTGCTATCAGCAATAGTGTGATGATAATGCCCGATTCGCTGAATATATTTTTTGTTTCCATTTCTTAATTATATTGGATATTGTTGTCCACTATTTATTCAAATTTTTTTTATCGTTTTAAAAATGTTAAGCCTTTCTCAAAATCCATTGCTAACGTTTTTACAGTAGTAGTTTCAAGCATCTTTTTTAGTTCGTCTCTGATAACTTTAAATTGATCGTGCACCGGACAAGGTTTATCCGCATTGCATTGTTTTAAACCCAAACCACAGCCATTGTAAACAGTATCTCCATCAATTGCATAAACAATCGAACTTAATTTCACTTTTTCCAATTCACTTTTGTCCATTGAAAAACCACCTGTTGGTCCTTTGTCAGAATTTATAATGTTGCTTTTGGATAGTCGCTGCAAAATTTTGGAGGTGTATGCCGAGGGCGATTCAATAGCTTCTGCCACATCCTTCAAGCTCACTTTTCTGTCAAGCAAAGATTGCTCTGCAATGAAAATTGATGCTCTAATACCATATTCACAAGCCTTTGAAAACATATTTTACTTTTTATCGGTGCAAAGATAAGTAATTTTTTTGAATAGTGGATATATTTATCCAATATCTTTTTTTGAGCGTGGGAAATTGGCTCTTTTGTAAAACTTGGATTGTGTGTTGGCTCGTGCGGTTTTGCAAATGTGCCAATGTGCGGCTGGCTAAAATTATTTTTTAAAATGTGCGGTGGGAAAAAATTTTAAAACCTTGCGTTGGCTTTTGTGTCGGCAAACTGGTCTGGTCAGTGTCGAGTTACAGCGAAATTGTCAACCTAGTTTTTGTCGTCCGAAAGTTAGTTTGGAAATCAAATGTCTAGTCGTTTTGAAGTCCGCTTGTTGGTTGCACGGTCGTCTTTTAGGCTTGCTTATAACGTTCGAGGCTTTGCTAAGTTTGTTTTTGTGGGAGTAGAAAAGATTCCGGATTTTATTTTATTAAAATTTGGAGAAATGGATAAAGGTTTGGTTTACCTGTTCCCCCCCAAAAAACAAAAAATTTTCCAAAGCCCTTGGTTATAGGATGTGGTCGGTTTCTAATGTATCATAATTTTTGTTGAATAAAACTTGTCCTGATATTCTGCTGTTACAACGTAAATTCCACTTGCAACAGTTGTCATGTCCACCGTGTTTTGCAATTTGAAAGTTTTAAAATTGATAATGGTTTGACCCGATAAATTTGTCACCGTTATACTCGTCTCTGCGCTGTCCTTTAAATTTATATATAACGTTTCATTGAAACTATAAATTTCAACAGGGGCTGCAGGTAATGAATCAATTTCTACATAATGCAATTTGTCACCGGCAATTATTGGATAATTAGGTGTCGTTTCGTAAGCATAATCTTTAATCACCAAAGTCCGCCCTTCGTCTTTTACATCACAACGAATCCAACCAAAGGAATTCGTTAATTCGCCCGAGCTAAACTTTATTCCTAAATAATGATCAATTGATTCTGTATTTTCTAGGTTATACCAATTACAGTTGAAACCAAAACCAACTATCCCGCCTAATGTATCAATTGACCTTAGCGCCAATATTTGCAATCCTGCAGTTTGAAAACTAATTGAGTCACTAATTTTACTACCATATTCGATTGCATAAGGATAAAATCTTGTAAATGCACTATATCCTAAGCTAATAAATTCAGAATTTCCAGCAATAAAATTTCCACCTATCTCAGGGCCAATTAAAAGGTTTTGTCTGGTAAAGCTTGTCGTGCCGCCATCATAAGTATAGTATTGTAAGAAAAACGAATTATTATGAAACCAAAAATCAACTGTTCCGTTCTGGTCGAGATCTAGTTCGGCTGCTTGCCCTCCTTCGCTTAATACAATATCAGGGTCGATGTCAACATATACCACCTGCGCTTCAGCTTCCTGATGTATAGTCAGGAAGCTGATTGCAGAAGCGGCATAAGCTTTTATAGAAAATTTGGTCATTCTGTTTTAATCAATTTTTTATAAAATAAATTGTTGTTGCCATCTTTAATAATTACCTGATAACAACCTGCTGCTAAATTAGAAACGAATATCGGTTTATTTGCCAATGTGCTTGTAGTAAATACTACTTTACCATCCATGCTCACAATTGTAATATCCAAATCGGCATTTGCTGTTATTGTATTTGCATTATACTGTTTAACGGTGAATACAGTTGATGTTGGATTTGGATAAATAGCTATTTCGTAATCTGAGGCATTATTGTCAGCCCTAAAAGGGTCTTCAACTGGTAGGAGTTTTATTTTAAAATAACCGATAGAATAAGGAGGAGCAGAAAGACATCCATTTATATAACCCGCGCCGGAGCAATTAGGTATGTTAATAGCCGTTCTAATTACAGAATCTAATCCTGCCTCTGTGGTTGGCGTAATTTCAAACGGATGGTCGTTGGTGGCATAACAAGTATTGATAAATACCTTATCATACAAGGCACTTTTGCCGGAATTGGAATACAGTTGCCTGCCTTCCAAATAAGTTATTGTGGCCACATCCAAATCAACATAAGCTTTGTCGGGAAAAAATGTTTTCAGGTTGTCAGGGTCAAGTATGATGTTTTGAATCGTATCTTTCATGTTATCATAAAACACATAAACATATTCCTTGTTCGGGTCGATAAATACAGTTGGCTGTACGTTCACATTCCCTAAAAACATGGTATAGTTTGAAGGCAGGTATTTTAAATTGTTTTTATTAATGGTGCTTAATAAATATGTAACAAAATAAGTAGTTCGGCGAATATGGTAATTGCGCTTATCAAATTTGTCATCATATAAACAATTTAGTGGTTCTGCGCAATCTTCATCGTAAGGACAATTACCTTTATTATAATAATCCCTTTCAATACCATCTGAGGTAGAAATCAGATCCGTTGAGGCCCCACCTGCATAATTCTGAACGGTGGCATAAGTAAAGAAATTCTGTCGGAATGCACCATCGAAATTGATTTTGATGTTTTTAAGCCACCACTGAAAGAATAAATGACCGTGGGTTATGCCGTTGGAATAAATTTCAACTTTATAGGGGTCTGCATCATCGGTAGGATCTGCTTCATTATCAAGCCCGTTTCGGTTATCCTTCAAGTTCCATTCGGTAACCCAAAGTTCTTTTTTAAAGGCGGAATCTGAGGGTAAGTCAAAACTAAAGTAGTCGTTAAATTTATTAAATGAAGCCTTAAATGCGATAGTATCTGTTCTGTTTAAAAACCATTTAAAATTACCCATTTTATTACCGATGCCGATGATGGTGTCAAATGCGGGTTTAAGTCTTGTATCATAAGTGCCAAATTGCCATAAGTCACCCGAGCCACTGCAGGCTGTTACAGGGTCTAAGCCATTAATGGCTATATCTTCCCAATTTGCCACTTCATAATATGTGTGCATGATAACTGCATCAAATTTGTATTTAGTTGAAATTTTTTCTTTATAATGACTGCGCAGCGAAGAATTCCATTCAACTGTTTCTGCGCAAGTTTCACCACCATCCCCATCTAATTTAAATGCATACCCTTGTTCAAGAGGTATTCCACTAACACCAATTTTATAATTATAACCACCACCTGTTTTAAATTTATGAATAAAATTATGGTCACTGTACATGTCTTCCATGGTAAATGGTTTGTCCTGCAACACATATTCATTTCCGGATAAATTACTGCCATTAATGAACGACCAATAATCTTCAAAATTGTGAAACTCCATAGCATCACAAAAAAAATCGGCATAGGTCTCATTACCCATTTCAACGCCAACAACATTTACATCATGTGCTCTCAGGTAATCGGCAATTGCTCGGCATTCGGTTGCCGTTTCGCTTAAAATATTTAAATCTAAAATTACTTTTGTTGCAGGTCTGCCTGGGTATGCAGAATCCAGTTGATTAATCAACTCGATAAAATCATCAATATAACGGGAGGTTACACATTGTTGAGAAAACCATTTGTCTCGGTATTTATCAAATTGGTCCGCATGGGATGGGGATATCCAATTCGTTAGTGGTATTATGGAATCACGTAAAATATGATCTATCTCAATTGAATCAAGCGCGTAATAATTAAAATCCAGCGTATCATCTGTCCAGTCAAAATAGCGGGCTATTTCAAAAATATCATAACCATAGCCTGTAGCATCAGTGCCATCAGTATTATGCAATAAATGCATGAATTTACTGTATGAACCACTCGGGAAACGCAACACATCGGGGGCAAGATCAATTAACCATTGCCAGGCGTAGACGCTTGTTCCATCATTCGGCAATGTAGCATTGTCAAACATACCGCCCACATGTATACCGAAATGTCCGCGGTTTATCGTTTTTGATACACCGCCAAATTTAATTAATATGTCCTGAGGACCGGTAACAAAAATGTCCCGCATTAAATCACTTAAACTGTCTTCAGTAAAGGTTGTGTCGTTTAGTTCAATGATAGTGTCTAGGCCGTCCGCAAAAATGAGTGTATCGTCTATAATTTCCTCTTCATAAACTGATGTATCCGGTGGAATTGTGTCAGTGGAAAATATGGAATCATTTATGAAATTTGCTATTACAGTATTTTTAATATTGCTGTTACCAACTAAATAGGAAAACAAAAACAATGCTCCAATGAAGTAAATAAACTTCCAAATGTGTTTATTATGATAAGAAGGGTTATTCATTTGAATTGATTTTAAAGTTAATTAAAAAATGGTTTGGGGTAAAATTTTAACCAAAATAGCTTTAAAACCTTTGTCTTCGCCTGCGCTTATTCAGTCTGTCAACCGACCAGATGGTGAATTGCTCACCCCGTTTTTTGGAACAGTGAATTTCATAGACCATATCCTATAACGTTTAGAAGCTTTGCGAAGTGGCGGCAACAAAACGAAATGTTTCATGGTTATCTATAAATTTTATTTGAAGATGAATATTAATAATTACTCGTCACCCGCCATTTTGCAAAGGTTTTGTTATAGGATGTGGTCTTTCGATTATTCAATTGCCACTTTCGCGGTTAGTAATTTTTCGCCCTCTTTTAAAGTAACTAAATAAATTCCTTTTGGGAAGTAATTCATTTCAACAATTTCAACTTGATGGTATAATGTCTTAGCCAAAATAGTCTGCCCGTTAAGATCAACAATTGTTAATTGTGTCGGGGTCTGAATTTGTAAGTTAATATAGACGGCTTTATTAAAACTATAAACCGTTGCAACAAGTGAAGGCTGTCCTTTAATATCAACATAGCTTACTGTATCACCGGCAATAATGGGATAATCCGGTTGCAATTCATAAGCATAGTCATGAATTATTAGGGTTCGGCCGCTATCAATTACGCTACAACGTATCCAACCGTATCGTTTGATATTATCTTCATCAGTGAAGCTAATGCCTAGAAATTTTTCAATTACTTCTCCACCATAAAAGTAATACCAATTACCATTGTGTGTGGGCGGAAAAGGAGAGCTAAATTCATCAATCTCCATTGCCAAAGTTTGATAATTGTTATTATAAAAATTAAACGCACCTCCTATGATTTCACCGTCTTGAATAATATATGGCCTATAATAAGTATATCCGCCACCTCCTGACAAAAATCCTGTGCTTCCTGCAATTCCATTTAACATTGTATCAAACGCACCAACAAAAAGAGCTTTTACGTTTGCCAAGTCACCATAAAAAACAGTAGTCGTAAAACTTTCATTAAAGAAGTTAAAATCGTTTAATCCATCGTCATCCAGGTCGATCCCAAACATTTCATCAGGTTCATCTAGCACTACATCGGGGTCAATATCGGTATAAACCACCTGTGATGAAGCAGCAGTAACCCCAAGTAGGGCTACTGCTGCTGTTGAATATTGTAATAAAGAAAATTTGTTTGCCATTATTACGATTTTATAAAAGGTTTTGTAACATTAATTCCATCACTAAAATTACAAATTACCTGATACATGCCTAACGTTTTCGGGCTTTGTGTTCAGGCGGGTTTCGAAGCACAAAGTTTCAATTTATGCCAAAAGTTTATTTGAAGTAAGAAGCTCCAAGTTTACAGGTCAGCCCGCCTGAGGCAAAACCCGTGTTATAAGCAGTTTTTCATTTACCATGACGAAAAATCACCAAATTTTCCACCACGGTTTTTTATCCTGTTTTAAGGTGTCGTTTTGCCCAACTTTATTCACCATAGTTTTAATTCGTTTTTCGGCTTCGTGTTTTGAAATTCCATCATAATAGTCTTTTACAAATGGATGGTCAAAATCTTTATGTGGAACTATTTCAGGTCTTTGATTTCCTGTTCGTGTAAATACAGTTGTCGGAATACTGGCGTTAAACTCGTATTCCGGAATGTCATTACAAAGCCAACCGAAATATGTCGTTTCGTGATTTTCGTTGTTATAATTATCTGAATAGTCGTCAAAACTTTTTTCACTTAGTGAAACCCAAAGTCCATATTCCAAATCTTCGCAATGATCATTTACTTTCTGTTTCAAAGTGCCGCGTATATATTTATCTGTTTGGTCTGGATGATTAACGATGCAGAAGTCACTGTCAATTTCTGCAATGGTTTCTTTGTCTGTCTGTGATAAACTATCGTAATTGTCTGGCGACTTGAATGTCAAAGCTGGCCACTCATAATGTTCTTGTCCACAACAACTGCATGTATATTTAATTTGTTCTGTCATTGGTTAATCATTTGTTGCACAGTCTGTCTAAAATTGCTTATAACGGTTTCGGGCTTGGCGAAGGTGGCGATTTTCACCACAAATGTTGATGCGGAGAACCAAACTTTGATTAACCACAAATGTGTCTGCGGAGCACTGAACCGCCACTTTTGCCAAACCCGTGTGCTCGTTGCACAACCACCCAAATGTACACATTTTCATGTTTAAAATGGATTTTTGGGCGTCAAAAAGGCTGTTTAACTTAGCTTATGCAAGGAAAAAAACGCTACTCCGAAAAATTATTTGTCCATTTTCAATTAAGCGACCGAGTTCCGGAAGATAATTTTTATCGGCAGTTGGATAATGCATTAGATTTCAAATTTTTATATCAAGCGACAGCTTCTTTTTATGGCGATGAAGGACAGCAAAGTATAGACCCGGTTGTATTTTTTAAATTAATGATGGTAGGTTATTTTGAAAACCTTTCTAGCGACAGAAGAATAATAACCACTGCTTCCATGCGATTGGATATTTTATATTTTATTGGGTATGATATCGACGAACCCTTGCCTTGGCATAGTACATTAAGCAGAACAAGACAATTTATGGAGAGGAAATATTTTTACAATTATTTCAAAAAGTATTATCACTTTGTGTGCAGCAAGGCATGGTTAGGGGTAAGCGCCAAGCAATTGATTCTGCATTTATAAAAGCAAATGCAAGTTTAGATTCATTGTTAGAAAAAGAAATTGTTGATGATGCTGTAGATTATATAGAATCATTAGAAAATGAATCTGATGACAAGCAGAAAAATGATATCGATGAAAAACCGGCAAATGAAAATCAAACCGTAAAAGCATCAACAAAAAAATGGGTAGATAAACATCATGCCTGGAAAGAAAAGAATATAAAGACCAACCCGGAAAAGGTAATATTATTACCGGTCAAACCAATAAAATAAATAACCTTGATGAACATGGTGATATTATCCGTCCAAAGTTTTTATCCAATCACACATTATAGCCCTACGGACCCTGATGCACGTATCTCGGTAAAGCCCGGAAAGGCACGTCAGCTCAACTATTTTGGGCAGTTGGCAGTGGATGATGCGCACCATGTTATAACCGGAGCCATGGCCAATTTTGCAGATAAACGGGATAGCCAATGTTTGCCTGCAATATTAGATCAAGCAATAAATAATTTAGCACAAAATAATATTACCATTGCAGAAATAGGTGCTGACTCCGCTTATAGCAGTGGCCTGGCTCTTGCTCATGCGGAACAAAATAATATTACTGCATACATTCCGAATTTTGGTCAATACCGCAACTCAAGAGAGGGATTTATTTACAATAAGGAACAGGATCAATATGAATGTCAACGTGGAAATAAAGCAATATTACCATTTAAAGGAATAAGAACCGACAGCAAAGGTTATGATAAAAAAATCTATCGAAGCAGTGAAACGGATTGCAAAAATTGTCCGTTAAGAAAAAGTTGTGCAGGGGAGAAAACGAAATTTAAAAAACTGGATGATACAGTCGATAAACCATATTACGACCGGATGCATGAACGTATGCAAACCGAGTATGCAAAAAAATGGTTCGTATAAGGAGTAAAACAGTAGAACCTGTGCTAGGAACATTGCTCAATTTTATGGGTATGCGGAGAGTGAATACGCGCGGAATAAAACAAGCGAATAAACATGTTTTAATGGCATCATTATGCTACAACTTAAAGAAATATTTAAAATTTAATCGACAAAATCCGGTTGCAAATAAAAATTACAAATTAATACAAGGGAAACAACTGCCAAATTATATAAGTCGACTTTTTTACATGCATTTTAAGCGCATTTGCGGCATGCAAATTTTAGTAAATTAATTGCACGGGAATAATCAGCATTCGTTAAAATGGCCTAGAATCAATTGTTTTGAACGATTTTAATTAAAAATTACTGGAATTAAGAAGTTGTGCAACAGTAACCCTGTTAGCGGCTGGTATTTTTTAGTGTCCAAATTGCTCCGTTTTTTGTTGTCAGTTTTTCTAAATGTCCTTTTGCTGTTAAGTCGTCTAAATATTTTTCACTTTCATTCCTTGGTGTTTCTGTAAGTTCGGAAAATTCTTTTGCGGTCAATGAATGATATTTAGAAAATACAGCATTCCAAGTTCTGTCATAGTTGGTTTTGATTGCAGTTGGAAATAGTTTTAACAAAGCACTCTCAAATGTGGTGTATGGTTTTGAACCATAAACCATTTCTTTTTGTCCTGTTGTGTCTGTAAAAAAAATTGTCGGAAAACCCCTTACGCCTAATTCTCTGCCTAATTTTAAATCTTCTTCAAAAAGTTCTTTTGCTTTTCCTTCATAATCGGCTTTGAACTTAGCAATGTCAAGTCCAACTTTTTTTCCTGCTAATTCTAAATGTTCCCATTTTGTAATATTCTTTTTTTGAAGAAAAACCATTTCTCGTATTTCACGAAGAAATAAAATTGCCTTTTCATTGTCTTGCATTTGTGCAGCTTTAAAAGCAATTGAAGGTGGATAAGAAGAAGACAAAGGGTCTTCCAACCAAACATTTCCGTCAATAGGCATATCGTAATAAACACTTACTTCGTCCCAATGGTGTGCTACGTCAGAAGGTTTGCTAATACCACCACTATTATAACTCCAATTTGGCAACAAACCACCCATTCTGTATTCAACTTCAATATTGTTTCCGTATTCCAATTTGAGTTTTCGTAGTTGCGGTTCAATACCCCAACAAGAAGAACAGATTGGGTCGGTGTAATAGATTATTTTTACAGGTTTCTTGTTTGCTTTTACCAAACTGCTGTCTGCTGAATTTGTTTTGTTAGTTGGTATTTCGCAAATACCACTTTCAGGGTCACACATTAAAGGATTGTTATTTTCCATTTTCTTTTTTGTTTGAGATTGACAACTTGTATTGCCAAAAGTGAACATTGTGATTAAAATAAGATAAGTAATTTTCATTTTTTTAAAGTGTCTTACACCGTTTGTTTATCTTTGTGCAAAGTTGAGGACTTAATTTCAACTACGCAATAAGTCAGAAAATTATGACTACTAAAAAAGAAATTATTGAAAATGAAACTTGTCCTGCACAAGGCCTTTTGAAGTTGCTGTCTGGTAAATGGAAGCCTGAAATTTTTCGGTTAGCTGTTGAAGCACCATTGCGATTTAGCAGTTTGTTGCGTCAAATTGAAGGTTCAAATAAGCAAACTTTGTCTGTCGCTTTAAGAGAGTTGGAAGAAGTCGGCTTGTTAGAAAAAGTTGTCATTCAGCAAAAGCCATTACATATTGAACATAATCTTACCGAAAAAGGGAAGTCGTTAATTCCTGTCTTTAAGCAGTTAGAAAGTCTTGGGTAGTGTCGGTTATACTTGCCGCTAACGGTTTGCAGATTTGCGATGGGCGGGCTTTTTACCACTGAACTTTATGCGGAGCACAGAACTTTCGGCTACCACTAAACTGTCTGCGGAGAACGAAACCCCGCCTATTGCAAATGTGCTGTTAGGCGTATGTGCTTCTTTTCTTGTCATTCCGTTTCCCACTTTTCTGTCTGTGTTTAAAGGTGATTTATTTTAAGTTTTCCAAACCAAATGTTGTAAGTGTGTCTGCTATGGGTAAAGTTTTTAGTCAAGATTTGTCAACGTGTATTCTACTCTTGGTGGAATTTCTGGATATGCTTTTTTAAATACAAATTTATGCTCCACTAAAAAATTCAGTTCTTGGATTAACATTTTCTCGCTGATTCCGGGTATTGCTTTTTTAAGTTCTCCATATCTTATAACTCTTTCATTGATTTGAAATAAAATCAAAAGTGTCCACTTACCGCCTAATAGATTTAATGAACGCCTTACAGGGCAATTCTCGTCAGAGGTAAAAATATTTTTTTTCATTTTTTTGCTTGATAATAAACAATTCTAACATTTTGGTTAGTACCTTACTATTATGTAGGGCTTTATGCAAAGGTAAGAATTGATTTAGTTTTGCACAATAAATTTTAAAAAATTAAAAAAAATGACAGCAAAAGAAGTAGTAGAGGCTTACTCAATAGCCCTTTCAAAAGGTGATGTTCGACAGCATTTTCGCATTTTAGTCCAAATGCAAATGGCACCAACCTGGAAACAATAAGTTTTCAGGAACACAAACAGGACTTGAAGCCATTGGTAAAATGCTATCAGAAATGATGGCTGTAACACAAGGTTCATTAGCTATTAAACCTGCTGGTGCAATGATGGTTAATGGGAATTTTGTTTCTTGTCCTGTTCGATTTAGTGCAAAAAGTGGCGATAAGTCTGTTGAAATGGATGGAAATGATTTGTATGAAGTCGTTGATGGTAAGATTGTCCAAGTTTGGTTGTTTTCAGAAGACCAGATTGCCGAAGATTTGTTTTGGAATTAATTTTCAGTCAAGTTGCAAAATGTCAAAAAAAGCGATTATTCTGTTTAGGGTAGTCGCTTTTTTGCTTATAGCACACTGTTTATGTGTCTATGATGGTCGTCATAGCATTACGCATAACGTTTAGAAGCTTTGCGAAGTGGCGGCAACAAAACGAAATGTTTTCATGGTTATCTATAAATTTTATTTGAAGATGAATATTAATAATTACTCGTCACCCGCCATTTTGCAAAGGTTTTGTTATAGGATGTGGTCTTTTCGATTATTCAATTGCCACTTTCGCGGTTAGTAATTTTTCGCCCTCTTTTAAAGTAACTAAATAAATTCCTTTTGGGAAGTAATTCATTTCAACAATTTCAACTTGATGGTATAATGTCTTAGCCAAAATAGTCTGCCCGTTAAGATCAACAATTGTTAATTGTGTCGGGGTCTGAATTTGTAAGTTAATATAGACGGCTGTATTAAAACTATAAACCGTTGCAACAAGTGAAGGTTGTCCTATAATATCAACATAGCTTACTGTATCACCGGCAATAATAGGATAATTGGGTTGCAATTCATAAGCATAGTCATGAATAATCAAGGTGCGGCCGCTATCTATAACTGAGCAACGAATCCAACCATACCTTTGGATTTCTGTTTCGTCTGTAAATCTGATTCCAATGAAATCTTCCAATTTATATCCCCACAAGGCAGGATGCCAATTCCTTGGTGAAAAGTAAAGGTAAGCTTAAAAATGACTCTGTTCTCGCCATTGTTTGATAATTGTCATTATGGAATATTTTTGAAGTTCCAATCACCTCACCTGGCTGAATTGCAAAAGGAAAATGATAGGTATAACCTGGCCCAGCGCTATTGTAAATAGTACTCCCTACAATTCCATTTTGCATTGTATCAAATGCGCCTACAAATATTGCATGAATTAAAGCACTTCCTGCATATGGAATATAAGTCGTAAAACTTTCATTAAAGAAGTTAAAATCGTTTAATCCATCGTCATCCAAGTCGATACCAAACATTTCATCAGGTTCATCCAGCACCACATCTGGGTCAATATCGGTATAAACCACCTGTGATGAAGCAGCAGTAACCCCAAGAAGGGACACTGCTGCTGTTGAATATTGTAATAAAGAAAATTTGCTTGCCATTTTTACAATTTTATAAAAGGTTTTGTAACACTACTTCCATCACTAAAATTACAAATTACCTGATACATGCCATAACTGAGAATTGAAATATCAATTGTATTGCAATTATCAATTGCTTCAAACATTTTAGCTCCTGTCATTGAAATTATCTCAACTTTTACGATTTGTTCTGTTGTTGAAATATTTAAGAGGTTGTTTGCCGGATTAGGGTAAATTGCAAGCGAACTGTTTATTTCATCCGCAATTCTTGGAACATACGGCACGACAGCCATTTTTACATACCCGGATGTAAATCCTGGAACAGTAATACATAAACTACCTTCTGCGGCAGTGCAACCCGGATTAACGTAATTATATGTTTGATTAATTTCCATGTCATAGGGATTGACAGGCGTATAGCACGAATTAAAATCATAAATCATGCTTTTCCCACTTTGCGAATATGCCTGAAAAGCATCTACAACAAACATTTCAGCATTCTCCAATTCTACCACATATCCAAACATAGGTGTCATGCCAGAGGGGTTTAAAACATACCGCTGTTCTTTGCAACGGCTATTTGTAAAATACATGTATATAAAATCTTTTGCAGGTGTTATAAAAAATGTTGGTGTCAAATTGGGATTGTGGCCGTATGTTGCAACTGTGGCTGGGAAATAATTTAGATTATTCTTATTGATTTCGCTGATTAAATCCATGGTATAACCAACAGTTCTTTTTACATAGTAATTCCTTTTGGCTGGATCACCTGCGGGTAAATTGTATGGTGAATCATCCTGCCCAATTATTTCAAGTTCAACATCCTCGTCAGCAGGGGTGAGCATTTGAACACCAGAGCCTCCGGCATAATTCTGCAAAGTAGCATATTTGAAGAAATTTTCTCGGTAACCTTCAGTGAAGTTCAATTTCAGATTTTTTAACCACCACTCTTGCAGTAAAACTGTGTGCTGATAACTATTTGTAAATATTTTACCATTATTTGGAGTTCCTTCATCTTTCAGGTTCCATTCGGTAACCCACATGTCTTTTTTGATTGAAGAAGTGAGATTGAAGTTTAAATCAAGGTTAAACAGGTCAAGGTCATTATCATAACGGGTTAACATAAATTGCCTGAAATTTAATCTTGCTGCATCAAAAAGCTGGTTGTATGCGGGTATCTGCATTATCAAAATCCCATTCAGGGCAGGAATAGCTTCCTAAAATGCCTGCCTCAGTTACGCATTCATTGTACCCAGAATCTGCGTTAAAGTAAGTGTGCAAAATTACTGCGTGAAATTTTTAATACTGGTGCCGGTATGGGTGTCACCATAATGAGAACGTAAAGCTACATTCCAATCGACTGACCGTGAACCAGCATCTTCGTCAGGTAGAATATTAAAAATTTCACCAGTTCCGTTAAGTCCTTCGGCACATAAACCAATTTTATAGTTCACACCGGCTCTATTTCTAAAGACATATAAAAAATTCCTGTCAGCAGCGGGAATATAAAATGGTTCACCGGGTTCTAAATCCAGTATTTCTTCGAGATCTTCTTCAAGATTATCCTGAAGGTCTACAGCTTGCCCGTCAATGTAATTCCAGTAATCATCAAATTCACCAAACTGCATAATTTGTTTGTGAAATTTATTTGCAGTTTCATTCCCCATTTCAACTCCAACAACATTTACATTATGTACAGGGTTTGATTGCAGATATTGAACAATATCCAAACAATCTTCTGCCGTTTCTGTCAGAATGTTCAGACATACAATTACATCAACTCTGTACGTTGGGTCAAATACCTGATTATCTGTTTCTATTTTTTCAATTAAACGTATAAAATGGTCGATGAAGCGGTCACCGGAGGTTAACAGTTCTTGATATGTATACTGCGTTAAATACTCATCTTGATATGCGTTCAAAATGTCATTGTTATTACCAAACCATTCAAGCATAGTAGCCTCCGAAGAAGCCAAGATACTTGCTTCGTCACTTGGTGCTTCCAAATCATTATCAATTGCATCAAAGTACCGTGTTATTTCTACAATGTCATATCCATATCCTTTATCTCCGGTCAGCAAATGCATGAACTTACTGCTTGAACCACCCGGAAAGCGCAATACTTTTGGGCGCAAATCGCTTAACCACTGCCATTGGTCTTCACTATATGTGTCACCATATAGAGTAGATTTTGTAAACATACCAGTAACATTTATTCCAAATTGACCTTTATTAATGGTTTTTACCGTTTTGTTTAAGTTGATGCTCATTGTTGATGCAGGAGTTGTGCAATCAAGTGATGCGCCTGTTCTGAATCCGGTTGTTTCAGAAATAGAATCTTCGATTACATAAATAGTATCCAGCCCACTATTGAAAATTGTGTCGGCAAGGTCAACAATTTCTTCCCACTCAAGGGTATCGATGTCTTGGGAATATATTTTGCTGTTAAAAAATAAAAATGAAATTACGCATGTTGATAAAACCAACAAATGTTTTTTTATAAATAAGTTTTTCATGTCATTAAAATTTAAGGTAAATAAAAACAAGTAAAAGTGCTTCTATGTGTGAATATTTATCCAACTACATCGTCGTCGCCGCTTGTTCAATCTGTCAACCGACCAGATGGTGAATTGCTCACCCCGATTTTTGGAACTGTGAATTTGATAGACCATATCCTATAACGTTTTGCGGCTTGGCGTAGTGGCGGATTTTTAGCACAAAAGTTTAATCGAAGAACTGAACTTGAACTTTGCACAAAACTGTCATACGAAGCACTGCACCCGCCATTACGCCAAACCGCTGTTAGTGGCTGGGCTTCTTTGTCTTTTGTCAGCAACATTTCTTGTCTTGTTGAATTGGCGGACATTTTACACTTCCATAACTGCAATAAACACAACAGTCGCCTTGCTGTGGTTTTAAAACGGTCTTGCAATTTTCACATTCGTAAAAATATTGGCAAGCGTCTGTCGGCATTGTTTCTTCCTTTTTGTGTCCGCAGTTGGGGCAAGTGATTGTTGATTGTAATATGATTTCCATTTTATTTTTCCTTTTTGTCTGTTACTGTATATCCTGTTCCGTTTATTGCTTTCTCAATTTCTGCAATGTTAGTTTTTGAATTGTCAAATTCTACAATTGCATTTCCGTTTTCGTATGAAGCAGTTGATTTGATTATTCCCGAAAGTTTATTCACTTCGTGATTTACGTGTTCTTCACAACTTGCACAGGTCATTCCGCTAATGGAAAACTCAACTGTCTGAACATTTGATTTGTCAACCACAATGACTTGTTTTTCTGTCTTTGGAAAAAAAATGTGAGCATAATAAGGAAAGGCAAGCATTACGATTGCAAATGCTGTTACAATGCCTAAAAACATTTTCGATTGAATGAATTTTGGTTTTTCTTCCGTTTCGCAATTGCAGTCAATTTGCTTTTTGGGCTTTAACTTTTGATACCAAGCAAAACCAAGAACCAAAATTGTCAAACCGATTAAATACGGTCGGTACGGTTCAAGCCAAGAAAAGGTTGAAGCAAGTCCGCTCGTCCCTGCAACAAGAGCCAATACAGGTGTGATGCAACAAAGTGAAGCAGCAATTGCTGTTAAAAGTCCTGCACCGATTAATTTTTTGTCTGTTTTCATATTGTTTCCAAAATTTTATTTTCGTGAAGTATTTTGAAAAACGGTTTGAGCATTTTTCATACTCTTTTGTCAATGAGTAGAAAATGGTTTGTGCTTGCCTTTCCGTTTCAATGAGTTTTCGGTCTTTGAGTTTTCGCAGATGTTGTGAAATTGCGGAAATGGTCATTCCGAGAATGTCGCTCAGGTCGCAAACGCAGAGTTGTTTTTCTTCGTAAAGTAGGAAAAGAATTTTCAGTCTTACGTTGTTACCCGCCAATTCAAGTCCGTTCGATAAATAGTCAAATGAACCGTTCAGTTCTGAAACTCGGTCTTTGCAACGGTTTATTTGCTTAATGTCTGCCTGTTGTCTTATGCAAGAAATGTTGTCCATATTGCAAAGTTAGTCAATTTGTTTATTTAAGCAACTACTTAAATACAAAATATTAAAAAGAACCCGATTTTGTCTGTCGGTTGTGTCGTCATAGCCTTGCCACTAACGGTTTGCGGCTTTGCGAAGAAGCGGATTTCGGAGCTCAAAACTGTCAACCCACCACAAAAGTTGATGCGAGGTAGAATGTTCAATTAACCACTGAACCCGCTTTTTTGCAAAACCGCTGTTACCTGCTGGCCTTCTGTCCACCGTGTCGCTGTAAGCCTTGTCAATATTGAGTTTCTGTGTCATTGTCTGCTGTGTTTGTCGGGCTGTGTGTCGGTGTATTTTTATTTTTTTTGAAGCGTTGGGAAATTTTTTAAAAACAATTTTGTCTGCGTTGGCAAAGCAAGCTCTTTTGCAATTTTTGGTCTGTGCGTTGGCTTGTGTGAATTGCAAATGTGCTTGCTTTTAGGGTTGGCTTTCCTTTGGTTTCATAAATATTGATATTATAAGTCCTATTCCTACAACTACGTCAACTATATTCCACATCTGTCTGCCAAGTGCAATTTTGAAAAATGGTTGAAATAGCAAAGCAAGTCCACCGTAAATTATCATTTCTGTTTGTCTGCCTTGCTGGTTTGCCTGATAAGCTAAGATTGCAAAGCCAATCAGTCCTGCGAACCTTACGAACTGATAAAAACCGTAAGGCATATCCAGTAAACAAGAGAAGAATAAAATAGCAAGTATTACCTTGATAAGTTTATTCATTTTTATTTGAGTCATTCTCATTCTTGATTAAATCAAATTGAGGTAATTCAGTTGTCTGAAAATACTGACTCGTGATTTTATCCAGAAAACCAACTGATATAATATCTTCTTCTAAATATTGTTCAATAGCTGGAAATTGCATCAGTATTCTCTCATCGCTTACTTTCAAACGGTGCCTAATATTTTTAAAGAATTTAATTTCTGAATATTCAACCTGCTCGTCAGCGTTGATTGTTTTTAAAGCAAAGTCGATCAATGTCAATTCTTCTTCTTCCGTTAAAGTCGATGTTTTTAATAAGTCAAAATAGTATTGAATAAAAGCTTTACCACTGGTATTGATTTTATTTACAAGCAAATTGACTTCTTCGTGAAAATTAAAATTGCTGAATAATGGTGATTTTTCACACATCGAATTAATAAGAGAAATTTCTCTTTCATCAATATGACCATCTGATGCCATACAGCAAAAAGCGGTTTTTAGTAAAAGTTTGTCAAAGCTAATTGTGTCCATTTTATTTTGTATTAAGGTTTAAAGCCAATTCGTGGTCGTTCGTTTTTTGTTCAATATTTTCGCCATCCATTTTGCCTTAATGGTTTGGTATTTTCTTAATTCTTCTTTCGGAAAAGGGTTAAATGATTTTATCACTTTCTCTAACAAACCTATGGTTATCCTTGAATCATCTGCCATTGCCATTGATGTAGCTTCATTAACTATTGATTCGATGTCTGAACTAACATAGTTTTCAGTCAGATTAGACAGTCTGTCGTAATCAATTCCAAAATCTAAGACCTTTTTTCTTTGATTTAAACTCATTTCAAAAAGTGCTTTTCTAAGTTTAAAATCTGGTGGTGGTAAATAAAATTTCTTTTCTAAACGACCCGACCTTAACATAGCTGGATCAATCATATCAGGGTAATTGGTTGCGCCAATTATAAAAATACCTTTTTCTCCTGTTCTGTCCATTTGAGCTAGCATTTCATTTACGGCACTTTTTGCCATTTCGTGTGAATCACTATCACGATTTGGTAGTAATTCATTTATTTCATCGATGAAAATAATTGTTGGAGCATTTTTCTCCGCATCTTCAAACATCTTAGCAATGTTTTCCTGAGTAGCATTTATATATCGACTTTTTAAAGTAGATGGCGTTGCTAACATAAAATTGAAACCAACTTCTTCGGCAAAATGCTTGGCAAAAAAGGTTTTACCACAACCAGGTGGCCCATACAAAACCATACCATTTGGTATTTTAGCACCATATCTTTCGGCCTTTTCAGGATCTTGCAAAACATCAATAACAGATCTTTTCATTTCCTTCTTCAAATCATCTAACCCGGCTATTGCATCAAATCCTTTTCCTTTGGCCTTTTGAGTTTTTATCTTTCTTTCGTCCTTGTTGTCTGACTTTACTTTTTGAATAGTGTCAACATCTTCAATTTCTATTTCACCATTTAAGCATTGAATGAATTCATTTGCAGATTGAAAACGGTTTTCAGGGTCTTGTTGCAGTGATTTTTTCAAAATTTTTAAAATGGAATCATCAAAGTCAACAATCTCTTCCGAAACTGAAGGAAACAAAATTGGCTTTTTGCGTTCTTCAATAAGAATATCTTCAGCTTTTGTTCTATCGGATTTAAATTTTGAAATGTCTTTAAACCAAGGTGGCATACCGAATAGTAAATGATACATTACAGTGCCTACTGAAAACAAATCAGATTGAGGGGAATAGAAACTGTTGAAACACTCTGAAGCTACATAATTCAAATTTAGGCCTTCTTTCATTATATGCCTTTTGAGGATTGGTGAAATGAACGGGCAAAACCAAAATCAATAATTTTTGCTTGTGGAATGTCTTCCGATAAATCAAGCATTATGTTTTGCGGTGTAATTTCATTATGAATAATTGGGTTAGGCAGACTATGTAAATAGTTTAATCCACTCCAAAACAGCAGCAATAATTTGTTTTAAATCATAAACAGATTCAATTTTTTTCACGACCTAATTTTTCAGCTAAAGTTTCACCAGCAATGAAATTAAGAATCAAATAACCAAATTTCTTACCTTCAAAAATCAACTCACCACTGTCTTTGTATGAAACAATATTTGGATGTTTGATTGATTTCAGAAACTCAATTTCAAGCAAATTGTTTTCGCTGTCAAATGCCGAACGGTTAAGTTTGGCATAATTAAAAAGTTTGAGAAAATACAATTTACCGTCAGAACCTTTTGCTCGATATGTCTCAGCATTACTGCCCTGTTTAATGAATAGTAATACATTGTACTTTTCATCGAGTGAAAATCCTTTTGGTAATATGCCTTTAGTGATACTCATTAGCCTAAAGTTTCTTTTGGTTTTTCATTGTCAGGCATTAAGCCGATTATCTGTATAAATACGTTTCGGATGCCAGATGTATTTCCATTTGTTGCCATTTGCAACCCTTGATTAAGTAGTTGTCTAGCCTTATTGGCATCTTTCCAATGGTAGGTGCTAAATTCTTCATTTATATGGCGTAAATATTGAACATCCATTGCATTACCAGTTACAGCATTTCTCAATTCAAAGTCCAATTGTCCTATTTCTCTAATAAGGTCTTTAGCTTCCTTAATGTTTTTATCCTTAATTGTGTGTTCAACTCTTTTTCTAAATTCTGTTAAGTGCGTTTCGAGCTGTTTCATATTTAAATTTTCGTCAGCACCATTGTTCTTGATTTTTTCAATTAAATCTTCTAGTTCAAAAAATGCTTCTTTTAATTCTTCTTCTACTTGAGGATATTGAGCTGATTTTTCTGCCCCATCCAATTTAAGTAGTTCCTTTCGCAAACCATGAAGTATTTTCATTTTGCCATCAGCACTCCCTTTTCATTTCTAATTGTTCTTCCAATGCTTCTAACTTTTCGAAACATCATCAGCATTACTGTCTGTGCCGTCCTTTTAGCTTTTAAAATTTCTTTATTTAGTAACTCTTCAGATGGCGGTTCCGTTTGTTTAATTTCAATCTTTA
>JADKEK010000005.1 GCA_016718035.1 Bacteroidota bacterium
TGTTTTCATAGTTGTGAATTGATTTCAAATTATGTTCTTATTTTTGGTTCGACAACATGGTAAGGCCACATTGGGACACTTATAGTTGTGAATTGATTTCAAATTATGTTCTTATTTTTGGTTCGACAACTTTATGCCTTTGCAATGTTGTTACCGTTGTGAATTGATTTCAAATTATGTTCTTATTTTTGGTTCGACAACACATCACAACCAATTCAACATCATTTAGAGTTGTGAATTGATTTCAAATTATGTTTCTTATTTTTGGTTCGACAACTCACCAAAAACAAAGTGCTCAGGGCTGTTGTGAATTGATTTCAAATTATGTTCTTATTTTTGGTTCGACAACTATTCTTAACGGTTTACAAGCCGTTGCAGCGTTGTGAATTGATTTCAAATTATGTTCTTATTTTTGGTTCGACAACGTTCGTGGAACCGACCCTCTTTTCTTAAAAGTTGTGAATTGATTTCAAATTATGTTCTTATTTTTGGTTCGACAACCGCTTGCCTTCATTGTCAATTTTGATGATAGTTGTGAATTGATTTCAAATTATGTTCTTATTTTTGGTTCGACAACAAGTCTGTCACCTGCTGAACATAGCGTCTGTTGTGAATTGATTTCAAATTATGTTCTTATTTTTGGTTCGACAACAAAGATTTTTGTAACCAGTGCAGTGTGAAAGTTGTGAATTGATTTCAAATTATGTTCTTATTTTTGGTTCGACAACCATAGACACTTTATCTGTTTGCCACAATCCGTTGTGAATTGATTTCAAATTATGTTCTTATTTTTGGTTCGACAACAGAGATGTTTGGGTTTTAGTGGTCCTTTCCGTTGTGAATTGATTTCAAATTATGTTCTTATTTTTGGTTCGACAACGAAGGTTCCCATTAATAGGTTCGTTTGTTAGTTGTGAATTGATTTCAAATTATGTTCTTATTTTTGGTTCGACAACGTCAATAAATTTTACCCCTGTCAAAGTTGATAGTTGTGAATTGATTTCAAATTATGTTCTTATTTTTGGTTCGACAACTTGAATCGCTTGCCGCTTCAACAGCAACTAGTTGTGAATTGATTTCAAATTATGTTCTTATTTTTGGTTCGACAACCACCTGGATTCAATTGTACGTCAACTCACAGTTGTGAATTGATTTCAAATTATGTTCTTATTTTTGGTTCGACAACTTTATGTTTTACCGATCACCAATAACCTTAGTTGTGAATTGATTTCAAATTATGTTCTTATTTTTGGTTCGACAACCGGCGTAAACTCAGACAAGGCCAAGTAATCGTTGTGAATTGATTTCAAATTATGTTCTTATTTTTGGTTCGACAACAAGTTGCATGACTGGCAATTGGTTAAATTCGTTGTGAATTGATTTCAAA
The DNA here is from genome assembly GCA_016718035.1 of Bacteroidota bacterium. Classification (GTDB taxonomy): domain Bacteria; phylum Bacteroidota; class Bacteroidia; order Chitinophagales; family BACL12; genus UBA7236. The sequence continues at coordinate 1,388 of JADKEK010000005.1, forward strand.
TTATGTTCTTATTTTTGGTTCGACAACTTAATCTTATTGATGGTGTTGTTGCTCGTAGTTGTGAATTGATTTCAAATTATGTTCTTATTTTTGGTTCGACAACTATTAGCTGTTAAAATACCTAGTGTTTGTAGTTGTGAATTGATTTCAAATTATGTTCTTATTTTTGGTTCGACAACAAGAAATTTGCTTGGAGGTTTACACTCTTGGTTGTGAATTGATTTCAAATTATGTTCTTATTTTTGGTTCGACAACCAATGTGCTCAGCGATAGCAATGATGTAACGTTGTGAATTGATTTCAAATTATGTTCTTATTTTTGGTTCGACAACTCTAAACACTTTTGCAGGTGGCGGAGATAGTTGTGAATTGATTTCAAATTATGTTCTTATTTTGGTTCGACAACTTTATTGTAGGCGGCATATCTGCATTGTAGTTGTGAATTGATTTCAAATTATGTTCTTATTTTTGGTTCGACAACTTACCGCTAATATCCTTTGGGAATACATCGTTGTGAATTGATTTCAAATTATGTTCTTATTTTTGGTTCGACAACGACCGTGAAATTGGATACCAAAAGGCATAGTTGTGAATTGATTTCAAATTATGTTCTTATTTTTGGTTCGACAACAAAAAAATACATCATATGTAATTGATTACGCTAGTTGTTGTGAATTGATTTCAAATTATGTTCTTATTTTTGGTTCGACAACTCGTATTGGTTTAGATCGCTTGCTTCTTTAGTTGTGAATTGATTTCAAATTATGTTCTTATTTTTGGTTCGACAACTTTTGTGTGGTTTATAGTGGTTTGGAGATGGTTGTGAATTGATTTCAAATTATGTTCTTATTTTTGGTTCGACAACTTGAATCGGCTGACAATTTTAGGTGTGTATGTTGTGAATTGATTTCAAATTATGTTCTTATTTTTGGTTCGACAACAAATCCTTTTTTATTTAAAAAGGTCGGGGTGTTGTGAATTGATTTCAAATTATGTTCTTATTTTTGGTTCGACAACCATGCAAAAGAAATTCTTTTCAATATGCTAGTTGTGAATTGATTTCAAATTATGTTCTTATTTTTGGTTCGACAACATTTAAATTGAGCACAATTGATAATGATCCGTTGTGAATTGATTTCAAATTATGTTCTTATTTTTGGTTCGACAACACATCAGCAACCATTAAAACATAAGTTTTTGTTGTGAATTGATTTCAAATTATGTTCTTATTTTTGGTTCGACAACCAACTTCTTTTCTCAAATCGTCGTTTATCTGTTGTGAATTGATTTCAAATTATGTTCTTATTTTTGGTTCGACAACTCTTGATGGGAATGTCGCTGCTAGGTCAGCGTTGTGAATTGATTTCAAATTATGTTCTTATTTTTGGTTCGACAACTGATTTCTTTTACTCTACTTGGGGTCATGTGTTGTGAATTGATTTCAAATTATGTTCTTATTTTTGGTTCGACAACATGTGGTTCGACAAAGACGGGCATCATGTAGTTGTGAATTGATTTCAAATTATGTTCTTATTTTTGGTTCGACAACTATTTACATTGGATTTATGGTCTGTTGATAGTTGTGAATTGATTTCAAATTATGTTCTTATTTTTGGTTCGACAACTATTTTTATCAGTTCCCGTTGGCTTGGTTAGTTGTGAATTGATTTCAAATTATGTTCTTATTTTTGGTTCGACAACTGAAATCTTCTGCAGTGTAGATTCGCTCATGTTGTGAATTGATTTCAAATTATGTTCTTATTTTTGGTTCGACAACTGAATTGTCAATATCTATCTCAAGGAATATGTTGTGAATTGATTTCAAATTATGTTCTTATTTTTGGTTCGACAACTGGTCGCGATATTTTAACGGAGTGAAGTGCGTTGTGAATTGATTTCAAATTATGTTCTTATTTTTGGTTCGACAACTTTATTTACTTGTGTTACGAGTTATTCACAGTTGTGAATTGATTTCAAATTATGTTCTTATTTTTGGTTCGACAACTATTTGATAGCTTGAATCCTTATGGTTTAGTTGTGAATTGATTTCAAATTATGTTCTTATTTTTGGTTCGACAACGTGAGTTTTCATGGAACCGCTCGAAAGGGCGTTGTGAATTGATTTCAAATTATGTTCTTATTTTTGGTTCGACAACCGTTAAAATCGGTTGAGTCGAATGGGTAAAGTTGTGAATTGATTTCAAATTATGTTCTTATTTTTGGTTCGACAACTAATTTTTTAACCTATAAATACCTTAACTAGTTGTGAATTGATTTCAAATTATGTTCTTATTTTTGGTTCGACAACTTTTAATCTGTCGTGAATGTTGTTAGTGTAGTTGTGAATTGATTTCAAATTATGTTCTTATTTTTGGTTCGACAACTAATTCTTGCCAATGCGCTGGCTCGTAAGTTGTGAATTGATTTCAAATTATGTTCTTATTTTTGGTTCGACAACTTTGGATATATGCAAGCGATTGCCCACGGAGTTGTGAATTGATTTCAAATTATGTTCTTATTTTTGGTTCGACAACTTTTATCGGTATCTATGCCTATTGTTTTGAGTTGTGAATTGATTTCAAATTATGTTCTTATTTTTGGTTCGACAACTCTTTAGTATTTATCAATTCTTTTATAGTTGTGAATTGATTTCAAATTATGTTCTTATTTTTGGTTCGACAACGACCTGGATTATCGTTAAAATGGGTAGAAAAGGCATTTAGTTGTGAATTGATTTCAAATTATGTTCTTATTTTTGGTTCGACAACGTAGTTACCCGTTTGAGTTGCCCCGAAAATGTTGTGAATTGATTTCAAATTATGTTCTTATTTTTGGTTCGACAACTTTTAATTATGGCTAAAGAAAAAGATTATGGTTGTGAATTGATTTCAAATTATGTTCTTATTTTTGGTTCGACAACTAGGCACCGCTCAAATAATGAACGCAACTATGTTGTGAATTGATTTCAAATTATGTTCTTATTTTTGGTTCGACAACTGTAGAAGTCATGCAACCTATTCAGGTTGTGAATTGATTTCAAATTATGTTCTTATTTTTGGTTCGACAACTGGGCAATATGTAATTAAATTACGCTTGTTGTTGTGAATTGATTTCAAATTATGTTCTTATTTTTGGTTCGACAACAACATTAACGAGGATCATACTTACCCGGTTGTTGTGAATTGATTTCAAATTATGTTCTTATTTTTGGTTCGACAACTAGTTAGTTTAAAGTCGAAAAAGCTATCTAGTTGTGAATTGATTTCAAATTATGTTCTTATTTTTGGTTCGACAACTAATCGGTCAGGAGTATTACGATATACCCGTTGTGAATTGATTTCAAATTATGTTCTTATTTTTGGTTCGACAACCGCGACTGCTAGAAACCCTTATTTTAAAGGGTTTCTAGCAGTTTTTAGGATATTTTTTTTGAGGGTGGAACTTAATCCGGACATTTAATTTTGAGGTTTTTGGGGGGTAGGTTAAAACAACTCCAATTGTTGTGGTATGGGTAAAGAAGGAGCCATTTCTTTGCCAAAATATATCTCCATATCGCCAAACTGCCTATCTGTAATAGCTAGCAAGCCAACATGGCCATTTGCGGGTAAATTTTTTTTCACTCGTTTTAAGTGCACCTCCATGTTCTCCTTAGATGGGCAGTGTCTAACGTAAATGCTGAATTGAAACATGTAGAATCCATCTTTTAATAAACTTTTTCTGAATCCGGCATAAATTTTTCTGTCATTAGCGGTTTCAGTTGGCAAATCAAAAAATACTAGTATCCACATGATTCGGTATTTATTTAATCGGCTCATGGAAAATTTATAATTTCAAGAGTGGGTAGATCAATTTTCTTACCTCTCCGGAATAGCACTTAACAAGATTGGAGCAGACCTTATCGATTGCTGTAGCTAAAACACAAATTTCCTTCTTGTAAATAGCATCTTTGCTTGTCACCATGATTAACTGGCTTTTGAGTTCCTTTGTGAGCAAGGAAACATTTGTTTCACCTTTTAAAATGTCTATTACGCAAACATCAACAAATGGTCGAAAAGGTTCCATAATATCATCAGCAAGACAATAGGCGTTGTATTTATTTCTATGGTGCAAACCCAACGCCGGCAATAAACCAGCAGCAACTATTTCTCGCGTCACATTTGCGCGTAAAATGGCATAGCCATAATTTAATAGATTATTTGGGGCGTCGCCCTCCCTTGATCGTTTAAATTTTATTAAAAATTCAGTGAAAATTTTGTCAAAATAATATGCCGCAGCAGCACCTTCAATATTACCTGCATCTCCACTCATTACATCGTTTGACATAATTCTTAACTTATTATTTTCTATTCCTAAATAATCCAAAACAGCGGCTTGGTTTTTTATTTTTGCTTCTACCGTTTGCTGCCAAAGCTTCTTTTTAAGTGGTTCTGATGCAGCAAATTGCAGCCGGTAACGTTCCTGCAGTAGCGTATTACCCTCTATTGGAATTAACAAACCATTAGGAATTAGCTTTTCGTTGCAACTCACAACTACTACATTATTTTCCATTAATTTATTTATTGCAGCAGTGGTAACCGTAATTTGAAGACTTTCTAATATTATGATAGAAATATCTTCAATAGGAACCTGACGGACTTCTAGTTCGTTTGAAATATTTTTTTGTTCAACAATTAATTGTTCTAAACGGGTAGATAGTTTAGCTGGATTGACAATAAACAAAGTACGTTTCGCCATATATTATGCAATTGTAATTTTACCAAGTCTATTGATAGATACTTTTATTGGTTGTAATTCTCTCCATTTATCTAAACTTTGTACAATAATTAAAACACCCAATTTCTTGGAAGTCATTTCACTCGATTTTCCATTATATTTATCGTCTACCTTTGTTTCTGAGTGTAATCTAAATTGATAATTTATTGATGTTTTAGAAATAACATTGACACGATACAATCTTGATTGTATTAGTTTATAATTGTTTTCGATAATTGCCTGCTCAAGCTCTAATAAAGGCAAGCCGAAAACATACATATCATTTTGCTGTAAAGTACATAATAATTTCAAGTTGTCCGCTGGTAGCTTTTTCAAAAAATCTTCATCTAAAATATCTTTTTTTAACTCAAGAATTGAATCCCACATTATTTTAGGGTCAAACACAATCGCATTTTTTATGAACTTTTCCCTTATTTCCTTCACGAAATTATTATTGAAAAATAAAACGCGTTGCACGCCATGCCAAAAGTCGGATGGCACTGCCACCAAATCGCCTACTGGAGTTTCGTAAATACCAACATGGTGGTTGTTTCCCGTTTTCACATATTTAGTGTACAGCTTTTTGTTGTTATCGTCCAATACAGGAATAGATTCGGCAAACTGTAGAGCTGCCCTGCATCGAACAGAGTTAATTCTAATTGTGTCTTTAGTATCTAAATATAAAGGTTGCTCTTCCAAGTTTTTAAAAGCCTTTCTAGGGTCGCCTTCATACGAGTCCAACCTCTTTTGAACACATTCTCTTACTTTGAGGTCTACGATTTTGTCAACTTTGTCGAAATTTTGGTTTAACGGATACTTAATTACAAACATTTCCTCGTAACAATACCCGTAAAGGAGTTCCGTATTATTAAACCTAAAAGGCTTATCTTTTAGAGATTTAACTGCTCCTTTTACATCATAATTAAATTCAATTAACCTTTCTTCAATTAAGGCCTTAATTTTAGTACTACAAATTTTTTCTGAATGTTGTAATAAATATTTAACTGGATACTTTATTGGCATCAAAGTGTTTGAATCTCTATCAATCACTTTTATTCTCCCATAAACACTAGACTCAGATAAAGGGCCTCGAGGAGTAATAATGTTCGTTTGTGCTTTAAGTTTCTCACCATTTATTTTCACCAATCTTGTGCTATTTGTGGTTAGTTTGTTTCCTGGTTTATAAGAGACCAATACATTTTCCAACCTTTCTGCAACTTCTTTTGTTAGAAATGGACGTTTGCTTAAAATAAATTTATCCAAAAGACTCAAGCGCTTCGAAAATTGTAAATTTTGCACTTCTCCATTTAGATAATCTTTTGTGGATTGAGCGTTTAAAGTATTAATTTTTTGAATTAAGGACTGGTCAGTACATGCTATAACTAGTGCATCAAGCGCATGATGGCGGTGGTCATTTCTTTTAGTCCATCCAATTATTTTTGTTCTTTTCTCACCCGTTTCATTATTATATATTTCATGTGTTAATCCATCTATTTGGGAAAATTTTTTTATATGAATATTTTCTAACGACTCGTTCCAACCCCAAATATTTCTTAATTTTTCTGTTATTGCGCCAGTTGTACTATACACGTCATAACAAACGGTATTTAAAATTTCCTTGGCTTTTTTACTTATATATCGTGTTTCTTGTAATTGTCGTAAAATAAAATCTTTAGGTATGTCTTCCAAGGACCATTGTAAGCGATTGTATTTGTTTTTACTGATTTTACCTACAGTGCAGTGAGCGCCTTCGTGGGTTTCTTTTTCACCTGATACTGGTTTGAAAAATAAAAGCTCAACTTGTTTTGAAAACCTTTGTGTATGGTCCTCTCCTAAACTTAACATATAATCATAAGCGGTTTTATTTCCTTTTGCTTTATTACACTCAACATGAGATAAGGTTTTATTCGCAAACGAGTTGTCAAATAATACACTTTTAGGAATAATATGCTCAACATCTGCTTCAATGCCATTTAAAAATTGTGATAAGGAAATTTGTTTGCCGCAATAAATACATGTTCCATTTACCTCATGCCAAAGCCGCCATTTTTCAATATTTCTTCCATTTGCTTTTACATGATATCTTGATTCCAATTCCAATGCAATTTTTTCAGCTTGTTTTGTCCTAAGATTCATTGCTGTAAAAAATTTATAACGCTCCTCCTTACTTTGTTTTAACTCTCTGGCCAACTCCACTCTAATAATATCAGGCCTTCCATAAGTTTTAATTATAGTATTGACCTGGTGAATCATTTGGTTGAGAATTTTCTCAACAACCGGCTGGCGTAGTTCGTTTTTTGAAAGAATTGGTATTGTATCGTTTAATTTTCGGATTACATTTTCCTCTGTTGTTAATGAATCTGAATGTTTGATACCTGAGGCTTCCATTGAATCACTGTAAACCATTCCATTCATTAGATGCGGTAAAATCTTCCTCATTGCTTTGGCCGATTTATTGCCGTATCCGGATTTCTTAAAGTCTATACCAAGCAGGTTATTAATTTGTTCAATAGAAAAATCAAAATTTCTTATTAATACATTACGTTTTTCGTCAACATCAGCTATTGAATAACAAATATGCCAAAGCTTAAATAAGGGTTCTGTTTCAATTCTGGGAGAAATCGTATCTATTGTTCTTACCTCTCCAGTCAATTTGTCGACTGTTGTGGATTTTGTGATATTTAAATTAAAGCGCAAAAGTTCATCTTCGCCATCAATATCTAATGCCTTTTTAAAAGATTGTATAGTTAAATTTCCTTGAATTCCTTTGGTAGCAATTTTTCTATCTGCTTCATAACCCTCTGATTTGGAAATCTTTAGGATTTCAAATAATTTTTTTTCTTTTAAGTCGCCATTGTAATTTAAATATTCGAATAGTTGATTTTTAAATGGCGATATGTCCAACTTTGGTGCTCTTTTTAAACCTGTTCCCTTTTTTATTATAGTAATAGCATTTATTGACTCCCAAAGCTTACATACTTGGAACAAGGGGGAGCTTCTAGGTGCAACTTTAGGTCCGGTAAATAACACCTTGCCCTCTTTATTTTTTGTATAAAAACCCTCAAACTCACAAACTGAAACAAGTCCCTTTTGTGACTTTAGTGGCCGCTGATGAAACAAAATTTTATCTCTTAGGTACAGCTTTTTTTCTTCAGTTAATATTTCTGGGTAAAACAGCGCTTGTGTATTCCATATTTTATCAAACTCTTCTATATAGGCCGCTCTAGGAAATATTTTTTCTTTTATTCTATAATATTTATTTTCTTCTTTAGCCTCAGTTAAACGTTCATAAAAAAACTGACCTATAGTTTGTTTTCCTTTAATTCTGCCATATCTATCATCAATATTTTGAACCCATTCACTATTTGTATTATCAGCAGAATAATCTTCTGCTGCGTGTTTATAACCCCGACGCTGATTTAACAATAATATCAATCTTCCAATTTCTCTCAAGCTAACTTGTTGGTTTGCAGCGTTGGCTCTTATTTTATAAAGGGCTAAAGGTGACAAATTATATATTTCTTTTTGGGGGAGCATATTATTATTTGTTAAAAACTTAATAATAGAACTCCTTCTTTGTTGGTATCTATTCAGCATTTTTCTTGAGGTGCGAGCTGCTGTCCTTGCTTGGTTTTTGCTAATGCCCTGTCCTTTCCCAAATTCTTCTGCTTCAGTGCGTTCAGTATATGGTATTACATGAGCCCCCATATCAATAAGAGTTTTATTGTCCTCTTCGGCCTGGATTAATGCCCATCCTATTGATGTTGTTCCTAAGTCTATACCCAATATTTTTTTCATATACTTGTATATTTGATATATTTGATATATTTTTGAATTATAATTTGAATCAATTCACAATAAGGATTTTATTCCGTTGTGATTACATTTGGAGCGGTGCAAGTCGCTCTTTTTTTATATCAAACTTACACAAAAATTTTCCAAAACACCTCATTTGATGTTCTGATTCACGGTAAACCGTTAATGTTAACTGTGTCACAATTCCTAAAGATTTGTTTGTGTTTTTAAATGTTAAAAATCTCGATTTAATATCACAAATTAATTTTTATTTATACTTAGATGAAACAAATTATACTTAACAGTTGTTTGTGGTCGTTTGCAATTCGCCCCTACATTTTAATGCATTCGTTTAGGGCATTTTGAGTATGACTTTTTATTGGGGAGTAAGAAAATGTTGAATGTGTAGGGGCGAATTGCATCCGCCCCTACACATTCAACATTTTCGAATTCGGAGCTCGGCTGCGGCGGACGAGGCAAGCGTCATATTTATTTTTCAAATTGACAATAAGAAGATAAACTACTTTTCTTGCTCCGAATCGCGTTAGGGATAGCAGTGAAAAGCCCGCAGGAATGAGGCACGAATGACGAGGACTTGGAACGTATAGCCCGGCCAACGCCCAAAAAACCTCTTTTTGCAAATTCAAATTCCCGTTCTATCTTTGCACATGGAAAATCTCTCAACTAAGTTTTTGGGTGAAAGTCTCACCTTCGATGATCTCCTTGTAGTTCCGGCCTATTCTGAAGTATTACCACGTGAAGTAGATATTTCTACACAACTCACACGCAATTTGCGTATTAATGTGCCTATTATTTCGGCTGCAATGGACACTGTGACTGAGTATAAGATGGCAGTTGCTATGGCCAGAGAGGGTGGTATTGGTATCATTCACAAAAACATGAGTATTGAGAAGCAGGCAGACCAGGTAAGACGGGTAAAAAGAAGTGATAGTGGGTTAATTATTGACCCTGTTACCTTGTCACAAAACGCCATTATTCGCGACGCACTTGCCATGATGAAGGAATTCAAAATTGGTGGAATTCCGGTAGTTGATGAAAACAAGAAGCTGGTTGGGATTTTGACGAACCGCGACTTACGTTTTGAAACCAATATGCAGCGACCAATTGCTGAGGTGATGACCACCACGAATTTAATTACTGCGCCTGAAGGAACAACCTTGCAACAGGCTGAAAATATCCTCAAAAATTACCGTATCGAAAAGCTGCCTGTTGTTGATGGCAATGGCATTTTGAAGGGATTGATTACGTATAAAGATATTCTCAAACTGGCGAGCCACCCGCGAGCTTGTAAAGATAAATATGGTCGTTTACTGGTTGGTGCTGCGGTGGGTGTTACACATGACACTATCCAACGTATTGAAGCATTAAAAGCCGTTGGTGCCGACTTAGTAATTATTGACACGGCGCACGGTCATTCGAAAGGGGTGATTGATATGGTGAAGCTGGTAAAATCGAAGTTTCCGGATTTAGAGGTTGTTGCGGGTAACGTAGCAACCGGGGCTGGAGCCAAAGCACTTGCCGATGCCGGTGTCGACGCGGTTAAAGTGGGTGTTGGTCCGGGAAGTATTTGCACCACGCGTGTTGTGGCAGGTGTTGGTGTTGCTCAAATCAGTGCAATTAACGACGCAGCCAATGCATTAAAAGGCACCGGAGTTCCGGTAATTGGCGATGGTGGCATTCGATACACCGGTGATATTGTAAAAGCAATTGTAGCAGGCGCCGATACCATTATGGCCGGTAGTTTATTAGCCGGAACGGAAGAAAGCCCTGGTGAAACCATTATTTACGAAGGCCGAAAATTTAAATCTTACCGCGGAATGGGTAGCGTGGAAGCTATGGAAATGGGTTCTAAAGACCGGTATTTTCAGGATGTGGAAGATGATATTAAAAAATTAGTCCCTGAAGGAATTGTTGGTCGTGTTCCATTTAAAGGCACATTGGAAGAAGTGATGGTGCAATATATTGGTGGTTTAAGAGCCGGTATGGGATATGCAGGTGCTAAAGATGTAGCCTCTTTACATAATGCACAATTTGTAAAAATAACTGCAAGTGGTATTCGTGAATCGCATCCACATGATGTTGTAATTACAAAAGAAGCACCTAATTATAGCAGATAAATAGCGTGCTGTAATTAAGTATCGTGTTTATTTGAAGTTGATTTTGGTAAGCCTTTAAATAGCATACCAACTTTCTACAGCAACCAAAGTGCTTTTAATTAATATTCTATTTTTTTACAAACTCTTTCACAATAAAAATTTCGTAAAATTTTTGTGTGCTGGTGTCGCTATATTGTTGGCTCAATTCTTTTTCGATATTATTATCTGGAAAACTAAAATCTGCACCCGCATTTAAAAATACAATGTGGTTATAATCTTTATAATCCAATTCAGATATAGCATTTGTTGTATAAATATGATTTTTGGTAAAGTCTGCCTGAATGTTCTTATAAATTTCCTTGGTATTAATATTTTTAAACACTCGTTTATCATAATAATACGCAAAATTTAAAACAAAATGTTTGGGAGATATAATAACCATAGTACTGTCTTGTTTAAGGCTTTCAACATATTGTACCGTTTCCCGCACATTTCGTTTATTAGTAATATTTAAACTGGTTGTTGCGATAAATAGTATGCATATAATAATGGGTGGCAACAATGCCATAACGCGACCATTTATTAAGTTATTTGCAACAGCACTCAAGAGCAAAACAAATGGGATGGCGGCAAACATTAAATACCTATCCAAGAACACAGGCACTGCATAGGAAATAAAAAACATGCCGAAGAACCCAACTACAAACCAATAGGTCAGGAGTTTATTTATAAGATTAGCTTTTTCTTTTAAAATAAAGAATTTAATTATGGCAATTATAAAAAACAATATAGATATAGCAGCAACAACCGGCATATTTGTAAAGGTTTTTACCATACCAAATAAACTGTTGAATCCATCTGGCGCTTGAATCCAGGTTCCATTTGTAACAGAGTCGGTGAAGCGAATAAACATTGTGTATAGCATCGGTAGGTAACAAATTGCAATAATGCCGAATATGAAAAGCATTTTTCGCAATAATAGTTGTCTTAAATGCGGGTTAAATAGTATAAATGTAATTTCGATCCCTAAAACAATTATGCCAAAGTAATGCGTATAAATGAGCAGTACATTTATGATGATAAACAACCAACTATATTTAAAAGGTTCGGCTTTTTGATTTATAAATTGGATGTAATAGTATAGTGACATAGTTGTCAGCATGCCGAACAATGTATACCCACGAGCTTGATGCGCATATAAAATTTGGTAATTGGAAAAAACAAAAAGCACACATGCTGTCAAGGCAATTTCCGGTGTTAAATATTTAATCCCGATTTTATAAATGTAATATGCCGTAATACTGCTAAAAATAAGTGAGGGCAATCGCACCGCCCATTCGGATATGCCAAATATCGAAATCCAATAATGCAAAATAATTTCATAAAGTGGGGGATTGTTGCCACTACTTAGTAACCTAACAATAGAAAACACATCCATTTGTGCGTGATAAATACTAAACGGCTCGTCGCCTGCAATAGATGTTGATGGCAAAAATAAACCCTTTATAAGCGTATTTAGCAGCACAAAAGCAAAGGGCAAAACCACAAGTAGCTTTGGGTGCTTTAAAAAATCAGTTTTATACTTCATAAGGCAAATTCTTCCGGCAAAAATCCATGTTAATGTCCAGCTTGTAATCAAATATTATGAAATTTTTAATGAGCTGCACAAGTTACAAATTGTGCAGTGACGACTATTGTCGCTCATTAAACATTTAAAATTAATAATTTTCCGATTATCAAGGCGACTTATAGTCGGTTGAGAAAATAATTCAACTTGAATATACAATTACTAGATGGAAACCAATTCTTTTTATAAATCTTTTATGTAATGAAGCATACCGATTTGAGTTGTTTATTTTCAAGCAGTTTTCAAGTTTTATATTAATTAGATTTCATAAAATATTTGCCGTCGTGTTGATATCTACCATTCTTTAACTTTAAACACCTAAGACACTAAAAAAACAATTTTAGATTCTGGCTTTTAACACCCCTTTTTTTGAAATGGTGGAAAATTTATGCCTTAATTTCGTATACGAAAGTTTGGCTTGATTTTAATGATCTACAAGACATATTATTATAGCTGATGGTTAATTGAACCAGGCCTCGATAATCAGTCGTTTTTGCTGGGTAACAGGCAACTTTTAATGAGGATTTACTGTAATAAAGGGTGATTTGCACTACCGTTGAAGTAAATTAACTCAAATGTTTAAAACTTTCCACGAAATCGTTTTAAGTTATAGGTAAAAAATTTAAATTTGTTGTAATAATTAATTTAACCAAAACACATATCATGAAAAAAACACTATTTACAGCCTTTTTAACCCTTACCACTTTTGTATTGTTTTCCCAATCAGGCAGCAATTTCACAGTTAGGCTAAATACATTAATTCCATCCGGTGAATTTAAAGATGATGATTATGATGATTTTTTACTCGATGGTGCTGGCGGTGCCGGAGCGGGAATCGGATTAGGATTTGAGTTTGCCAAAGAAATTGAAGTAGAGGGTTTATCAATAATTGGTTCGGTAGACGTTCTAGTAAACGGATTGTCGAAAGAAATAAAAGAAAACATTGAGGACGACCTTGATCCAAGCGATAAGATTACTTATTTAAAGTACATCAACGCCCCGGTTTTAATTGGGGCAAAATATAGCTTATTAGCATCCAATATCGGTATTTTTGGGAAGTTTAATGTGGGCTTAAATATGCTTCATATAACCAATTACGAAGTTGAATACGATGGATATGGAACAAACACTTTGTCCTTTGACAACTCTATGAAACTTGCTTATGGAATAGGAGCGGGTATTGTGCTTAATGAAAAAATTTCTATAGGATTTGACTATTTAGGACTTGGTTCTCATCCAATTGATGGTAAGGATACCTATGAAGATGATTCCTTTGATAGCGAAGTAGATATTAGCGATTACTACGATACAAGAGATATTTCAATTTCCGGTATTAAATTACATCTGGGCTTTATCTTTTAATTGTAACTGGTTTGTCAGCTAATAAACGATTATGGTTAAAACATATTTATCAAAGCAAGTTATTAATACGCCGGCTCTATTACGATACTATTTAAGTTAAGCAATCTAGAAATTAAATATACCGAATTGGCGCATTTTGGTAATAGTAACAAGCAACCTTAATCGAAGGTAGGTTGATAAAGCATTTAAACAATTTGAATACTACATCGAAAAGGTTATTAGTTGAAAATAACTATTGTAGTATGAATTAAAAAATCAGGTGAGTTTTATTATTACATAAACTCACCTGATTTTTTTTATGTTATTAGTATAATAAAACAATTGATATTCTACATGTATGTTCTCAATTCAAAAAATAATAATTATCGAAGCAATACAAATTGATTATTTGGCATCATCTGTCATATCCAACTCAATTAAGTGAACGTCCCTATTGTCTTCAAACCCGCTTGGTATTTCTCCCTCATAGGCAACATATACATTGTATCCTCTTGCTTGCAAGTCGAAAATTGTTTTATCATCCGGTAATTGCTGATATACCATAAACTCTGTATAGAACATTGCGTCAATTGGCATATTATAGTTAAACAATACTGCGTTTTGTTGAATATTTTTGTCAATAGCCTTTAGCTCAGTAACCCAGTTGTAGTCCTTAGAAGGAGGTGTAAGGAGTTTCGATCTTTCGATACAATATCGCACAGGCAGCAACAACAATAAAGCAATAACGAAACCGGACAAATACTTTTTCCACCCTTGAAGGTTTTGTTCCTTCATGTAAAAAATAAACCATCCTGTTATCATAAAAATAGCCGGGGAGGTGAATAAAATATACCCTTGCATTTTTGTTTTAACTACAGTAAAAAACAACAGTGGTATTATTATCCAAATGGCTAAACTATAATATTTAATAGACGATGTTTTGTTGAATAATTTATATAAAAAATAGAGAAGTGGAATATAAACAAGTTCACCATAGTTAATTCTCAATCGCTCAAGAAAAAACCACCACGGTTCGTCTCTGCCTCCAAGTATTTCAAAAATATGTTGGCGGTTATAATGTTTTTCCCATGCCGTTTCTGCCGGGAATGTATTGGTAATATATATTTGCCATGGTAACGAAATAATAATAATTACGCCAACCAATATTGCAAAATGTTTTGCCATTTCAGCTATTGAAAAAGTTTTACTCGAATAAGCCAATATCAACCAAATTGGCAACACAATTAATGCAGGGAGCCACTTTGTTAATATTGCAAATGCAATCATTAGTCCCGCCAATATGTTAAAAATGACACTTTTAGTTGTAACAAATTTTGTAGTGAAATAAATAGCTGATAAAATAAAAATCAAAAACAATAAATCATAATGGTCTGTAGCAACCCGGCCACCGGTTAATTCAATAATTAACCCATTTAGTGAAAAAAGGAAAGCTGAAACAAATGCTACTTTACGATTATAAAAATAAATACCGACTAAAAAAATGAGCCATATGCCTAATGTTGACAATAATACACTTGGCAGTCGCATGGCAAATTCGTTTACTCCAAAAACGTTCATACTAGCCGCCATCATCCACAATGGCATCGGTTGCTTATGCACCCAAATATGGTTTTTATGCCATTGTTTATAATTATATGGCAATACAGGGTCTTCATACAAAGTTGGTTTTAGCGGCTCCGAAATAATATTTTTCGCCACCAGAGCATGATAACGTTCGTCCCAAGGATGCAAATAGGGATCGCTGGCGACAAAACACCTAATAATAAACCCGGCTAATACTACTAATAAAACTGCTGATTTAATTTTATCATGCTTGGAATAATAAAATGCAATTAGATAAAGAATTGCTGCTAAAACAAGTATTATAATTCCTATTGTATTATCGAACATATTATTAATTTACAGTAGATAATAATCAAATTTACAGCTTGTTCTCGCCAAAAAATTATGTAATTAGCTTACTATTGTTTCAATACCACATACCCCCATGCCGGAACGGTAATTTTTTTGCCCGCTTTTAATTTTTGTTTTTTTCCTGTGAATACATTTTTATATTTCCCGGAATCGGTATTTAATACTGCATCATGTGCGTCGGAAGATAAATTTAAAATAACCAGCACTTTATTATCGCCTAATGTTCTGGTATAGGCATAAATTTTTTCGTGCTGTGTATCAATTCTTTTATAATCGCCACCATAAGAGCCATTCCATAACGCGGGATTATCTGCTTTTAATTGGATTAATGTGGTATAAAATTGGGTGAAGTTTCTATTGTCCAACCAAACCACCGAATCTTTATCAAAGAACTTTAAACGGCGATCGAGTGCTACTTCCTGACCGGTATACAATAAAAACATACCCGGAATAGTTGCAGCCATAACACCGAATGTTTTAGCACCATCGCCCATACGTTCAAACTCGGTTCCATTCCAACTATTTTCATCATGGTTGCTGGTGAAATTCATGAAATAACTTCCGGCAGGATATACCGTATTGTGGTTAACAATAATACTATCCATTCTGTCTGCCAGCGCCGTTCCCTTTGCAATTTCATTCATGATATGGTGTTTTGACCAACCATAAGTCATATGAAAACCATCAGTATGAAATTGAGGGCCTTCCGCTTCTGCCAGTAAAAAAATATCGGGTTTAATCTTTTTTAATTCTGCTAAAGCTTCTATCCAGAAATCATCCGGCACCATACCTGCTACATCACAACGAAAACCATCGATATCGGCTTCGGTTACCCAAAATTTCATATCAGCAATCATGGCAGCGCGCATGGCTTTATTATCATAATTCAAATCAGCCACATCACTCCAGTCTGCTACCGGTGGAATAACATTTCCTGATTTATCAGTAGTATAAAATTCGGGATGTGATTTCATCCATACATGATCAAAACTGGTGTGATTGGCCACCCAGTCTAAAATAATTGTCATGTCGCGTTTATGTGCCTCATCTACCAATTTTTTAAAATCTTTCATTGAACCAAATTCGGGATTGGTTGCAGTGTAATCGGCAATGGAATAATAACTTCCTAAACTTCCCTTGCGATTTAATTCGCCAATTGGCTGTACCGGCATTAACCATAAAATACCGACACCCATTTTTTCGAGGCGCGGTAAATGGGTTGCAAAAGCGTCGAAAGTTCCTTCCTGTGTATATTGACGAATATTAACCTCGTAAATGGTTTTATCTTTTGTCCATTCAGGTGCCTGAGCAAATGTGATTTGACAAAGGAGCAGAGCGAATAAAATGCAGCTTATTTTTTTCATCGTTGTAAACTTATTTATTATACATTGTAATAACTTCAAATGAGTATGGTGCCAAAAATACTGCAATCGTATTATCATTTGTACTAATACCATTACCAAATTGTGCTTTGTCAGGGTTTTTACTTCCTGAATCTTTTACAATAATAGTTTTTATTTCGGGACTTTTATTAAAGGCTACTATCACAACATCGTCCTGGTAGGTGCGTTTATATACATATACCGTTTCACTCACCTCAAGCACTTCAAAATCGCCATATAACAATGCCATGTGCGTGCTGCGGAGGTTTGTCAGTTTTGTTACCGTGTTTTTAACATCGGTTTCAAATGAAGTAAGGTTGTCGAAACGCATCATTCTGCGATTATCGGGGTCGTTGGCGCCGGGCATACCAATTTCATCGCCGTAGTATATAATTGGAATTCCCGGTATGGTCATATTGAATGCATGCAACATTTTGAGTTTAGCATAACCTATTGTGTCGGTAACGGTAATATTGCGATTCCAGCCCGCTTCTTTATCGTTTTCATTCCATTTTAAATCACCGCTGGCATAGGATATAAATCGGGCCATATCGTGGTTGCCTGTAATATTGCCCATTACGTGATGGTAACCATACGCATCAAAAGTTTCATGTAAACTGGTATTTAATCTTTCGAATCCTACTTCATTATTTGCAAATACACTTCTTGCATCGAAATACAATGGAAAATCAAATTGTGCATTTAATAATCCCGAACCTAAATAAGAGCTGATTAATTCTCGTGACCCAAATGTTTCGCCAATCTGATAAATATTTCTGTTTTGCGGAATTTCTATTTCTGTTTTTATTTTATACGTGAGCAAACGCCAAAATTCTGTTTCAATATGTTTTGTTGCGTCATGACGAAATCCGTCGAGATTAAATTCTTTTAACCAATACATGGCACTGTCTGCACAAGCTTCGGCAACAACTGGTTTGCTATGATCAAAGCTCGGCATATAAGGTTCGAACCATGTGGTAAGTCGGTATTCATCCCAGAGTCGCAAATTTTTTCTTCCGTCGGGTAAATCTAGTTGTGAAAACCATTCGGGATTTGATTTCCATAAAGGGTGTTCGGCGTGAATATGGTTGGCAACATAATCTAAATAAACACTCATGTTACTATTATGTGCGCCGCTTACAAATTGTTTAAATTCAGTGTTTGTTCCCAACCTGGTATCTACCTTACTTAATGAAATTGGCCAATAACCATGATATCCGCTAAACCATCGATGCGGTTCAGGAAATTCCTGGTAAGCAGTATAAGGGTTTTGAAATACCGGTGAAATCCAAAGTGAATTGATACCTAAATTGCTGAAATAACCATCATCAATTTTTTGTTGAATTCCTGCAAGGTCGCCGCCGTAGTAATTTGCTTGTGGTAATAACTGTGCATCCTGAACCGGCGCATCGTTTAGTTTATTGCCATTATTAAATCTATCTACCATCATAAAATACATAATGGTGCGCTGGAAATCATCTTTTTCAAGTAATGATGGGTCGGTAATTATTTTTCCGTATTCGAGCGGGATGAGCATGTCGTTAGTTGCGGTTTCGGCGCCTTCGTAAAAGATGCGGAGGTAGGAGCGGCGTAGGGATTTTGCTTTTTCAGGGATTGAAATTAATAGCTCTTCGTTGTAGCTAATATTGTCTAAAATCCAAACCTGATCCAACAACACATTATTCCAAAAATATAAAGCCTTTTCAGAATGATTTGTTGTTAAAATAATTTTATGATTTTGCAAATCAGGAGTAGAAATATTTACAATATTAGATTGGTCCTTAAGGTTTTGAGAATTTCTTTTTCCCGCAACCAACAACGAATTAAATCCACCAATGCCATTATCAATTTTAACCGGATTATTCGGGTCCAAAAACCAGCTGCCATCTGCAACAATTTGATATTGGTAACGGCCGGGCGATAATGTTAATTCAGTTTGCCAAATACCATCTTTTAATTCCATAAAAATGACATTTGGATTCCAGCCGGTGAGGTCGCCAACAATGGAAACTTTAGTATAAGTTTTTCCATTGGGGTTAAATTGAAAAACTACTTTTTCTTTTTTAGATTTTTTTAGGAGGATATCATAGTTATAGTTATCAGTACTTATTGTTATTGTGCTTAATTCGGGAACGTTGTCTTTTATAATAATTAGGTAGAGTTTCTTTTTATCGTTGCTCAATCCAAATTCGAAACAGCCAGGTGCCTCAACCGATTTAATTTTTGAAACATCTATAAAATAATCCTCGAGCATCACAATTGTTGTGTCCAACTCCAGTTGAACGGGTTCTGCCAATCCAAAAATATCGTGTTGTGCTTTGGTGGGGTTGGTGTTGCATATGATGCTAATTAGTAATATGCACTTAATATAGCCGGGAAGGCGGGGAGAAAGGAAGTTACGGGAGGTGGTTTTAAAAATCATTTGTTGTGGTTGAATGAAAAACGGCGTATCCCGTCTTTCATTAATGTTACATTAAAATTTAATAAAAATCCGATATTATTACCTGTTAATTTCAGCTGACTTAAAATTTGTGCTTGCCAAATTGGGTGCACTGTTTCAGCAGCTTTTACTTCTACAATTATACAATCATCTACCAATAAATCCAGTCGCAAGGCATTCTTAATCTCCAAATCCATAAACTTCACCGGCACAATTGTTTGTCTAACAACTTTTATACCTTGCTTCATCAAAACATGTGCGATACAAATTTCATACACTTTTTCAAGTAATCCGGGTCCCAAAACACGGTGTACTAAAATCGCCGCCTCTACAATTTTTTTTGCTAAAAACTGTTCTCTTTCATTTAACTCATATTTATTCATAATTAGTCATTTTTGCCTCCCGTCACTTCCTTTCTCCCCGACTTCCCGGCAAAAAAACACTAACTACAAAAAACTCATCAACAAATTTACCACAATCATTTTAAAAACAACCACTCAAACATTTCAAAAAATTCGGCATTCCAAAACGACTCAGTGTGGCGACCGGTGCTTTGTGTTACGAAACGTGTATTTATGTTTGGATTGTTTTGCTGCAATAAAATATCCAACATTTTTTTGGTATCATTCACTACTTCAAATTCCTTACCTTCTAATGCACCTGCTAAAAAATAAATTTGTGTTGGTTGTTGTACAATGGTTGCTTTTACATTTTCATAATTACTTTCATTTGTCCAAAACGCCGGAGAAAAAACTCCTGCCTTTGAAAACACGTTGTTGTATTTCATCACCATATACATGCTCATAACGCCACCCATACTGCTACCTGCAATACCCGTAAATTCGCGCTCCGGCTTGGTTCTATAAGCACTGTCGATAAAGGGTTTTAAGGTATTTACAACAAACTCAGCAAAACCATCACCTTGTGGTTGTGTAACATATTCTTGAATTGGATACGGTGAATATTCTGCAATACGCTCTTCACCCGCATGATCTATTCCAATGATAATAGCCGGCATTTTATTTATCATACACAACGAATCCATTGCTTCATCCACTCCCCATTCTCCGGAATGCGACATCGTTTCATCAAATAAATTTTGTCCATCCAACATATATAATACAGGATATTTCAAATTATTTTTCTCATAATTACATGGTAATAATATGCGTATGGTTTTTTCTTTATTTAAAGTTTTTGCATATAATTTAATTTTTATAACAGACGTATTTTCTTCAGGTTGCCATTTTGGTGCTATGTGTGCAAAACTTTCAATGTTTTCTTCCACTACCATTCCGGGCTTATAAAAACAGGTTCTGTTAGGTTGTGGCGCTCCGTTTTTTTTCACTTCACCTTTTTCCCAACTGCCACAAGTAAATTTATATTCGAGTGTGTTCAATGTTGAATCAATAACAATTTTTGTCTGCAACACACCATCTTCCCAAACTAACATCGTACTGCTGTCTGCGGGGTTCCAACCATTAAAATTACCGGCAATAAACATTTTATTAGTAATTGAATCGTGAAAATCGTTCGCATTTTCTACAATTATGGTGAACTGACTAAATGTATAACTTGAACAAATAATGCTCGATAGCAGCATTAAATATTTTAATTGTTGCATCATAATACCATGAATTTAAATGTATAGTTGAGCTGATTACTTTTCATGGTAAAAATATATGCACCTTTAGGAAGCGTATGGCAATTTATATAATTATGAGCCAAACCATTTAAACGGATTCTGCCCATTACATCACAAATAACAAAGTCAAAATTATCAATACCTTCAAACAGTATTGTATTAGACTTCCTATCATAATAACACTTAATTTGATGTGCGTGGTTCTCTGTTGTTAGTGGAAGCAGGTCTTCAAACAACCATAAATAGCCATCATCGTACTCACGTTTCCAAAACCATTCGCTGTGCGCCCCATCTGACCTAATTATTGTTATCAGCTCATCTTCGTTAAATCCTTTTAATTGCAATTCATCTGTTATTGTTGTAATATCAGGAACCATATCCTCATCTTCATTTAATCCCGCAGTGATATAAATTTTAGATGGCAATGTTTTTTCAAATTGCTGCGTAAATATATTTACTGAATCATCAAACCAAAAACTAGGTGAAAAAATTAAAGCCTTGCCAAATATTTCATCATGTTCTAATGCCATATAATATGATATTAGTCCGCCCAAACTACTTCCTCCAATTACCGTATTTAATCTGTCGGGTAATGTGTTATAATTTGCATCTATATATGGCTTTAAAGTACTCACAATAAAGTCGGCAGATAAATCTCCGTCACCGCCACCATATGTAGGATGATTCCACGGCGAATACTCATCAATTCTATCTGCCTCTCCATTTGCAACAACAACAACAATAGCTTGTGTATGACCTGCTGCGATTAAAGTTTGCATGGTGCCGTCAACATCCCATTCACTGATAAAACTAGTTGCAAGGTCAAAAACATTTTGGCCGTCGTGTAAATAAACAACCGGATAACTAATTCCGGAAGTGTAATAATCAGGAGGCAAATACATCCAAATTCGGCGGGTTCTTGCTAATTGAGGAATCACAAAATCATAGTCTAACTGGATTACATCTCCGGCTATGGTATGCGTACCAATTTGGTCTTCCCAGTTGGCAACAGTGTATTCTTTTTCAACACCATTTTCAAATATTTCAACCCTATTTGCAACAAAACCACCTTCCAATGTTGTTTCACCTCTTTCCCAATCACCGCGTGTAAATTTAAATTCAATCTCTTCACCGTTTGTTCCTGATAAATTAATAACATAATTACCATCAAAATCTTTTTCTAAAGCAAACATGGTATCACCCGGATTCCACGAATTAAAAGTGCCAGCAATAAATACCGAATCCAGTACCGGCATAAAATATTGAGGTATGGAAGTTACCCTTATTGTCATTTGTGCAATAAGTTGCGTGCTAAACACAAAAAAAACAACTAAAAAGAGGCAACAATGACTCAACAAGGTTGTTTTCCTTACCACTTTCCGCGTATCGTTTAACATATTCATGTATTTTTGTCTACTGCAACAAATATAGTCAGGTTATATGAGGAAGCTATTGATTGGTTTTACTGCACTTGGTTTTTGTTTAGCTTTTTTTTCTACAAAATCTAAAAGTCAAACCCCTGATTTTATGATGCAAGGCTGGTATTGGGACTACCCATTATTTTATACCGGCATTGGCAATCAAATTGATTATTTAAATCAGGAAGGTGAACATTTAAAAGATGCAGGATTTACCTATATGTGGTTACCACCATTGGCAAAATCGATATCGGGTTCGTCAAGCATGGGATATAATGTGCGTGATTACTATGATATTGGCGATTATGGACCTGCTCGTTGGGGCGACAGAGACGGATTTGAGGCGTTAAAAACAACATACAACAGCCTGGGAATCAAGATGGTAGCTGATATGATTTATAATCATCGGGATGGCGGAAGCTGGGAATACAATGGCGCGGTTGAAGGATGGATAGAGAACATGAATTACACCAAAGTTGCCGCCGGCGATCAGCCGTTTCCGAGCGACAGGTATCAATGTTATTTACCAATTGGTGGGGCAACCGGTAACGGTGCGGGCACTTATTATTTTAAAATTCGTTCAGCTAGTGAGCATCCCAATTTTTATAGCAAACCTTATCAGGTAATTTTTTGGACCAATACCGTTGCTGCAGATTATGTCACAGCACCAACAACTGAAGCAGAACCAAATGGCGGTGGTGATTGTGGTGAAAGTAATAACAGCATTATTTTAGGTAAAAGAAAAAATGCCACAATTGATAATAGCGGTTGCAAAACCGATGAATTTGCGCTAACACTTTCAGCAGCAGATTTTAATGCAGCCGGAGATACCATTTGGTTTAAAATGGTAAATACAGGCGGAGGTGGCCTTGGTGATATGACAGACCATTATGTATATGGATTGTGGAATGGTGCTTTAGGAGCAGATGTTCAATCGCAAATAAAATTTCAAACTGCTACCGATTTTACAAATTTACCAAGCGGGCAGGGAGCAATGAATTATCTTAATTTCAAACCCAATGGTAATCCTACTCAACTTGCCGGTGACCAGGATGCATTTTATTTTTATTATGATATCGATCAAACTGTAGGTTCAACTAAAGATGTTTTATACGACTACACAAAATATTTATGGACCGACGAGAGCATACGCGGATATCGTTTAGATGCAGTAAAACATTTTCCCGGTTGGTTTGTCGGCGATTTGTTAGATGATTTACATGACAATGGCATGAACCCGGGAATGGTAGTTGGAGAAAATTATGATTTTACACCTGCCGTCTTAAAAGGTTGGTTGGATGATGTAATGTTTAATATGGATGGCGACACAAAAGCTGCTATTAATGTTCGTGTATTTGATTTTGCGTTGAGAAATAATTTAGAACAGGCCTGTGATGCATTTGGATACGATGTGCGTAATGTATTTAATTCAGGTATAGTTGATGGTGCGGGTGGCAGTGGATTTAATGTTGTCACATTCATTAATAATCACGACTTCAGAGATGCAGGGCAGCCGATTGACAACGATCCGATGTTGGCTTATGCATATATTCTTACTAATAATAGGCTGGGCATTCCTTGTGTATTTTTTAAAGATTATTATCCATTAAATCTACGCTACCAAATTGATGGTTTAATGGAAGCACACAAACGTTATATTTATGGTGCTACTCAGGTAGATTATTTAAGCAGATTTGCTTCACCATATACCGCTAACTATATTTCAGGTGGTGCAAATACCTCATTAATTTACCAGACAAGTTATGCAGAAAGCGGAAGAGAGGTGGTTGTGGTTATTAATTTTTCTGGCAACACCTTAAAAGTTGACCAAACAATAAACACAGCAAACATTTCCCCCGGTGATACTTTAACAGATATTTTTTCAAAAACTGCTTTTCCATTTATTACTGTTCAGGGTGATAATCAAATTTATCTCGAAATTCCGGCGCGCAGTTATGCTGTTTATGTTGAAGGGGACTTAAGCGATGAACTGATAGATATTTCAACACCGGTAAATATTGAGCAATTAACCAATGCTGTTACTTTCGATGTATTTCCAAATCCGGTTGATGACGTATTATATTATCATATAAGCGATAATAATTCATCTAATCAGCAGGTGAATATTTTTGACATGACAGGTAAATTAATTTATTCCACAACTTTATCTTCTACAGAAAACACAATATCAACAAAAAATTTAATTTCAGGCACTTATTTAATTCAAATTATCCGTGATGAAGAAATCAGGATAGCAAAATTCATTAAAAAATAACATGAGTACAGAACAATCAACATCCATTTTTGCAGGAATATTTCCTTCAGCAGATCAAATTCCCGAAAATGCAAAATTGGATTTACCCATAAAACAATCGCAATATTTAATCAATGGTGAATTCAGAACATGGAACGGGACCTTTACAAAAATTTATTCCCCTGTTTATCTGAAAAACGCCGATAATTTCGAACAGGTGCTTGTTGGTGAAATTCCACATTACACTGTTGAAGAGGCAATGAGCGCTTTACATGCTGCCGTAAAGGCGTATGACTTAGGTCGCGGCGAATGGCCTACCATGCCTGTGAAAAAGCGGATTGGCTGTTTAATTAATTTCACTGAAAAAATGAAAACAAAACGCGAAGAAGTTGTGCGTTTGTTAATGTGGGAAATTGGGAAATCGCGCGCCGATTCTGAAAAAGAATTTGACAGAACAGTTCAATATATTTATGATACAATAGATGCATTAAAAGAATTGGACCGCACCACTTCTAAAATTCAAAAAGAAGAAGGTATTTATGCACAAATTCGCAGAGGTCCACTAGGTGTTGTGTTATGTATGGGGCCATACAACTATCCTTTAAATGAAACATTTAGCACTTTAATTCCCGCATTAATTATGGGGAATAGCATTTTATTTAAACCTGCAAAATATGGTGTATTATTAATTAATCCTTTGCAGGAATGTTTCCGCGATAGTTTTCCAGCCGGTGTTGTAAATATGTTATATGGAGATGGAAAAGAAATTATTACACCAATTATGGAATCAGGCAAAGTAGATGTATTTGCATTTATTGGTACAAGTCGTGTTGCCAATATAATTCGCAAATCGCATCCGAAACCAAATAGATTACGTGCATGTTTGGGACTTGAAGCAAAAAATCCTGCAATTATTTTACCCGATGCCGATTTGGAAATTGCTGCGAGCGAATGTATTACCGGAAGCTTATCGTTTAACGGTCAGCGCTGTACGGCATTAAAAATGATTTTTGTGCATGAAAGTATTGCCGTTCCGTTTATGGATTTATATAAACAAAAATTAGCGGCTTTAAAATACGGTATGCCATGGAGCGAAAAGGTAATGTTAACTCCCCTACCGGAAGATAATAAACCGGCTTATTTAAAAGGATTAATTGATGATGCAAAATCGTACGGTGCACAAATAATTAACGAGCATGGTGGCGATAATTTTTTAAGCTTTAATTATCCCGCAGTATTATTTCCCGCAAATGAAAAAATGCGTGTTTGGCATGAAGAACAATTTGGTCCGGTAATTCCTATCGCCACATTTAGCGACATTAATGAGCCGATTACTTATATCCAGAACAGCAACTACGGTCAGCAGGTGGCAGTATTTGGCACCGACCACGATAAAATGGCTAAACTAATTGACCCGCTTGTCAATCAGGTTTGTCGCGTAAACATTAACTCACAATGTCAGCGCGGCCCGGATAAATATCCATTTAATGGAAGAAAAGATTCGGCAGAAGGCACATTGAGTGTGCAGGATGCATTACGTGTTTTCAGTATACGGACAACGGTTGCTTTCAAAGATTCGGCAATCAACCGCGATATGGTAAACGACATTTTAGAAAACCGGAAATCGAATTTCCTTTCAACAGATTATATATTGTAAAATCCTTTCCGATATATTTGCTATTGTTATGAAAAAACGCGCATCGGGAATATTATTACATCCAACATCGTTAGCCGGCAAATACGGCATGGGTGCTTTGGGTAATGAGGCTAAAGCTTTTATCGATTTTTTACATCTTGCCAAACAAACCTATTGGCAAATTTTACCGCTTGGGCCAACCGGTTATGGCGATTCCCCGTATCAGTGTTTTTCGAGTAATGCGGGTAATCCGTATTTGATAGATATTGATACCCTGGTAAACGATGGTTTAATAACGGCTGATGATATTCCTGAGTTGGTTGTGGCTGATGATATCCGAATAGATTATGGCTCGGTGATAGACCACAAAATGGGTATTCTAAAAACAGCTAAAAATAATTTTAAACCGGACGGCAATAACGAGTATACTTTTTTTCTTCAGGCTAATGCGCATTGGTTAAATGATTACGCCTTGTTTATGGCGTTAAAAGAAAAGTTTGATAAACGTCCATGGTACGAATGGGAAAACGATTATCGTTTGCGCAATCAAAGTGTGTTATTAAAAGAAACCCTTGCATTAAAAGACAGTATCGAATTTCAACAATTTATTCAATATGTATTTTTTAAGCAATGGAAGGATATTAAAAATTATGCTAACAGCAAAGGTGTTCAAATAATTGGGGATATTCCTATTTATGTTGCAATGGATAGCAGCGATACCTGGTGTAATCCCGAATTATTTCAATTCGACAATAATAAAAATCCGGTTGTGGTTGGAGGATGTCCTCCTGATTATTTCAGCGAAACCGGACAATTGTGGGGTAATCCGATTTTTAATTATCATAAAATGGAAGAGGATGGATTTGCGTGGTGGATTAATCGCATTCGCGCAAGTTTAGCCTTATATGATTATGTAAGAGTAGATCATTTCAGAGGATTTTCGGGATACTGGAGTATTCCATACGGAGAGCCAACAGCGGTGAATGGAAAATGGGTAGATGGTCCAGGTAAAAAATTATTTTATGCCATTAAAAATGCATTAGGCGATATACCAATCATTGCCGAAGACCTCGGTTTAATTACACCGGATGTAACTGAATTGCGCGACCATTTTAATTTACCGGGAATGAAGATTTTGCAATTTGCATTCGATAGTGCCGAATCCAACGATTATATACCACATAATTATATTAAAAACTGTGTTGTTTACACCGGCACCCACGACAACGATACTGTTTTGGGTTGGTATGAAAAAGCAAAAGAAGCCGATCAAAAATATTTTCTCAACTATATCCACAGCAATGGCAGCGATATTTGTAAAGATTTAATTCGTGTTGCCTGGGCAAGTGTTGCCAATACAGCTATTATTCCCATGCAGGATTTATTGCGTCTTGGCGGAGATGCCAGAATGAATTTGCCAGGAACAACCGTTAATAATTGGTTGTGGCGAATGAAGGCAGATGATTTAAAGTTGGAGTTAGCTGAAGAGTTAGCAGCCCTTACCAAACTTTATGATCGAATATCGAAATAAATATTAAAACACCAACCCAATACTTAGCCCACCATCAAATATCATTGGCGAGTCGCCAAAGTGTACGTGACTATATTTATATGACCTGCTGTTATACTCATAAAAGTATTCTGGTGGAACATTAGTTTCTTCTTTTGTCCAATCACCGCCATAGCCTAAACCAAACCACAAATCGAATACAATTAAATCGGACAATATCCATTGACTTCCCATGCACAATAAAATATTAGCAGAAAAATCGGAACCGGTTACTTCACTCTCAATATTTTGGTTTGAAACAGGTTCATAATATGTATAATTGTAAGTGTATTGAAAATAATTGAGTAAAAACTGAGGTTTAAAATAAGGTCCGCGCATATCATTTTTTGGTAGCTCATCTTTCCTGAAATAATACCTAGGGCCAATAGAGGCATAACCACCCCCAAACGAAGTGTTAGAATAATAATCGCCCAATTTCAAACCTATTAAACCTGCATCAATATCAAGCGAAGTAAAATTGGTACGAGGTAATTCTAATGAAAATCCAAAACATCCTGCAACCGGTGTAAAAAAATCATATTTTATTGCATAAGGAGCTTTATCTGCATCCTGACCTTTAGCTGTGATTGTGAAAATTACAACTACGAGTAATAGCGCATATTTTTTCATAGTGATGAATTTTATGCCCTAAAGTTACCTTAAAAAGTTAGAATAATTACGCTGTTGCTCGTTTTTCTTTCACCAATCGCCACATAATAAAACTCAAAAAGAGGCTTACTGCGCTTATCTCAAATATCAGGTCCTTGTTCTCTGCACTACCAATAAATTGCGCTATTAATAAACTTACAATGAGTTGCGGAATTACAATACTCATATTGAAAATTCCCATAAATAAACCCATTCGCTGTTTATTCACTTTTTCGCTCATAATAGCAAAAGGCAGGCTTACAATTGCCGCCCAGCCTATACCTGCCAACGCCATGCAGCAGTAGAGTGCTGTAACACTATTGCCAATCCACACAATTAATCCATAAGCAATACTCATAATTAGCAAGCAGGTGGACTGAACTGCAATGCGACCATATTTTTTAGTTAACGGCTCCAATACTATTGCCGGTAAAATCGCCCCTACGGCATTTAATATTAAAAACGAATAGCCGATAATTTGACCGATTTTATTGTTTTGTGTTTCATCGAGCGATGCTGAGTCGTTTGTATTAAATAACATTTGTGAAGCATATGCAAACATAAAAACGAACATTGTTTGCACGCCAATCCATGAAAATGCATTAGCGAAATAAATTTTTATCAACTCATTAATTTCAGCTTTTTGTGTGTGTGCCTGCACATCGAGTGCATTAATTTCTGCATTAGTTGTATCGGCCTGCAATTGTTTCGGTTCTTCAATAAAAAACACAGGAATTATGCTAAAAGCTAATACAATAAAAACACCTACGTAAATCAACGTATAGTTGCTAAAATAGGCGCCTAAAAAATAGGCGGCAACTCCAAGTGTTCCGGAAACGGTTTGCATCCAGGTATACCCTTTTGTTCTTGCTTTACCATCGGGAGTCACATCGGTAATAATACTTCTGGTAGGGTTAAAACCAAGATTTATCGCAAGGTCTAAAGTTGTAGCTACAGCCAGTGCAACCGGAATAAGGCTTTCTGCACCAAATAGCTTCTGAATAACATCTAAGTTGGGCAAACAAATCAGCATTAGCGCCGCAATTGTACCACCAATAATAATAAACGGCCTTCTTCTTCCACCCCAAAACCAGGCATTGTCCGAAACAAGTCCCACTAGCAATTGCATCACCAAACCCGCCAATGGTCCACTAGCCCAAACCAATCCAATTTCTTCTATTTTGAGATTGTATTTAGTAGATAAAATCCAGCTTAGGGCGCTTATTTGAACACATAGTGCAAAACCCATTGCTGTTGCCGGCATGGCCAGTATGGCATAAAATGAATTACTGAGTCGTTTTTGAATAGCTAACATGTTGAAGAATTAGTTGTACAATGTTCGGATGAATAAGCAATAAATATACAAAAAGCCTTAACGTGAGCAAGTTGTAAAATAAGAAAACAAGTGTAACTGACATTGCATATTGTAAATTTTACAAAAAGTGTTATCTGCCCATTTTATCGGGTGGCATAAATTCAGATATATCCCTATCATTCCTTAAATTGCGACCAAATTAAACAGGACAACATGGAAAAGCCTCGCATGAGTTTTTGGCAAATCTGGAATATGAGTTTCGGATTTTTAGGAATACAGTTTGGGTTTGCCTTGCAGAATGGTAATGCATCATCAATTTTGCAAAACTTTGGTGCTGATATTCACCATTTGAGTTGGTATTGGTTAGTAGCTCCTATTACAGGTATGATTGTCCAACCAATTATTGGTCATTACAGCGATAATACATGGACCAAACTTGGGCGCAGGAAACCTTACTTTTTGTTAGGCACAATTTTATGTTGCTTGGCGTTCGTGCTGTTACCAAATTCTGCATTTTTCCTTGCCGGTAAATCAGCCTTGTTAATAGGTGCGGGATTTTTAATGATTATGGATGCCAGTATTAATATTGCCATGGAGCCATTCAGAGCGCTTGTAGCGGATAACCTACCTGATAAACAACGAACATTAGGCTTCAGTATTCAAACTGTACTTATCGGTGTTGGAGCGGTTGTAGGTAGTTGGTTGCCATGGGTTTTAGCTAACTGGGCAAATGTTTCTGCTTCGGCACCCGATGGTCAGGTGGCCAACAATGTTATTTATTCATTTTATATCGGCGCAATTGTATTTTTTGGTGCTATTATGGTGACCATCATTTTTGCAAAAGAATATCCGCCAAAAGAATATGAACAATATCATGGCAAACCACAAAAATCTAATAAAGGCATTTGGGAAATATTTTCCGATTTCAGTAAAATGCCAAAAACAATGAAACAGTTAGGTTTGGTGCAATTTTTTAGCTGGTTTGCTTTATTTGGCATGTGGGTGTTTACCACACCGGCAATTGCTCATCATATATATAATTTACCGGTTGATGATACTTCAAGCGATGAATTCAGGAAAGCCGGCAACTGGGTGGGAATTATTTTTGGGGTGTATAATTTAGTTAGTGCAATATATGCTATTTTTTTACCGGCAATTGCAAGAAAAATTGGCAGGAAATTAACGCATGCCATTTCATTAACTTGTGGTGGCGCAGGATTAATTTCGATGTTTTTTGCTAGTTCACCAGAAATGTTAATCTTTTCTATGATTGGCGTTGGTATTGCATGGGCGAGTATTTTAGCCATGCCATATGCCATTTTAGCTGGAAGTATCCCTGCAGGAAAAATGGGTGTTTATATGGGCATATTTAATTTCTTTATTACCATACCACAAATAATAAATGGTATTGTTGGCGGACCAATAGTACATGCCATTTATAACGATAATGCCATTTATGCGATTGTTATGAGCGGAGTGTTTATGATTTGTGCAGCGGTCTCAGTTATTTATGTGCACGATGATGGTGACATCACTGCAATTAAAACAAAACCTATTGCTTAATTAAACAAAGTTTTTCAGGAATGGGGTTTTTTGCATTAGCGTAACAATACCCATTGTTATTGACGTAATTATTATTGCTGTAATAGGTATGGTAATTACCGGTGCGGTTGTCATTGCAGGAGGGTAAATGCCTATTATGCCCATAAAAACACCTTCAAACAATTCGATAATAAGCGGGTGTAATAAATAAATACCAAAGGTTACGCTGCCTAAGTATGCCAGTAGTTTATATTTTTTTTCAGAGAAGTTGGCAAATGCTTTCATGGCATAATGTTCAAGCAAAATAAATGCGGCAACCGCTTGCACAAATATGGCAGGTCTGTGATGAGATAAATAGAAAATATCAACTTTGTCATGCTGATTGGAATCCATCCAAACCAATAAAATATTTACGATATAACTAACTGCAAATGTTATCCAGGCAATTTTAATTTGTTTGGCATTAAACTGATATTGCATTAAATAATATCCCAGTACATAAAATCCTAAATAAGAAGTAACTACTGGAATACTTAATCCAAGTTTAAATGTGGTATAATTATAAACAAGTGGTAAAAACACATTTGAAAAAACCCATAATCCTAGTAAATAATATAAATCCTGTTTACGTAATACCGGAATAATTCTTCTTAAAAATGGTGTTACCAGGTACATACCAACAATCATATACAAAAACCACAAATGGTCATAAACCGGTCCTGTAAAAGGGTTTTTCATTACTGAATAAAGTGTGGACCATTCTACCCCACCTTTTAGATAATGGTGGTCGGCAATAATTTTAATTTCGTAAACAATTGTCCAAAAGACTAAAGGCAAAAGCACCCTCACAAAACGTTTCTTAAAAAATGAAGGGTAGGACTCTTCTTTCGAGAGCAACAAAGCGCCGCTGATCATTAAAAAAATGGGCACCCCAACTCTGCCGAAAGTATCGAAAATAAGACAGGTAATCCAAAAACCACTGTTTACATCGAGCTCACGCCATAGCCATGGAGTTGCTACATGTAATTGTACTACCATAAATGTGGCAATAAATCGAACCAAATCGAAGTGAACGGCTCGTTTTCGTATCGGAATAGATTGGTCTTGCGTCATGCTGAAAACGTAGCTGCCAGGCAGCCTGTTTAACACTCGGCAAATATACGATTATTAAATAGTTAACAATGTGCGCAGTGTTTATAACGCACCCCGGCAGTTTCTTGCCTTGAATACAGCCATTAAAAAAGGGAAACAACGCTTAATTTGCTGTTTCCCCTTTATTTCAAAGCTTAACCTGTGTTAAGTTGTTATTCAATTTTAAGTAAGCCGGAATTTTGTGTGCCAACCGCTGCGTTTATTTTATTTATTTCTGCAGGAACCATTTTTCGATAGGCACTTAAAAACACTTCAATACGCACATTTAAATCATCGTATTTTGTTATCATCGATTTAGTTGGACCGGTATCAGCCATTTGCAAAAAATAATTTAATCCTGCCAATTTCTCTTCCAACATAATTGGAAATTTTAAATTGTCTTCGTAAGCAAGAATTTTAGGATTTACCAACCCTTCTTCTATTGCCGTAAGGCTATCCAAAATCGGTGTTGCAATTGCTTCGAATTTTTCTTTTTGAGCCGGGTCTTTAATGCTTGCACTATGATCGTTTATTTGTTTGCGTAAACTTCTTATGGTAGATGTTGCTGCAGATATTTCATTTAATTTATTGCAGATTTTTACATTTAAATCGAACTGTGCTTGTAACTCTTGTTGTGTAGATGGATTCCGCGGATCTTTTTTAATGTCAAATTTTTCTTCAGCAATAAGTGTATTGCCTTTATACATTTTTACCATATATTTTCCGGGCACAGCTAAGGGTCCTTGCAACGACGCATCGAATGTAGCACTAGTGTCACCTTTGGCTTCCGGATAACGCATATCCCAAACAAATTGATGCATCCCTTTAATTGATTTTAATTTTCCTGTTTCCCCTGCTTTTAAGTTGGGATAAAAATCGTCTTTTGTAGTAACTGGAGTTCGCTTATTATCATATAAATTAGAATAAGTAATAATTGAATCACCATCCGCTTCATAAAATGTTAAACGAATTTCATCGGTAATATTATCCTTTAAAAAATAACGCACTTTAACACCAACGGGTTCATTTTCTCCACTTTGGTCGCTGACTTCACCGGAATTCCAATTGGGTCCCGGTGTTCTCCATCCTTCGTGAACCGGAAATAAATGTGCCGGTTTGTTGGTGATGTTTTTCCAATCTTCTGCCAATTGATAAATTGGTGTAATATCATCTAATATCCAAAAACTTCTTCCGTGTGATGCAATTACCACATCGCGTTCGCCTTTATGAATTTGTATATCAACAATCGGCGTTACGGGCATATTTAATTTTAACGATTGCCATGAAGCACCATCATTTACCGAAAACCAAACACCCGTTTCTAATCCTGCAAATAAAACACCTTTTTTATTTGGGTCGTTGCGCACGCATCTGTTATACATATTTTCAGGAAGGCCATCTGTAATTTTCGTCCATGTTTTACCATAATCATTTGTTTTATAAATGTATGGTTTCATGTCGTCAAGTTTATATCTGGTTGCTGAAATATAACAAGTAGCTGCATCGAAATGTGATGGCTCTACATAACTAATCATACTCCATTCCGGTAAATTAGCCGGAGTAACATTATTCCATGTTTTGCCATTATCGTTAGATAAATACACTAAACCATCATCGCTTCCGGTCCAAATTACACCTGCCGTTACGGGCGATTCCTGTAATGAAAAAATGGTTGCATAATTTTCTACGCCGGTATTATCTAAAGTAACCGGACCACCGCTTTCCTTTAATGTTTTCGGGTCGTTTCTTGTTAAATCGGGAGAAATAGTTTCCCAACTTACACCGCCATCATAACTTCTGTGCACATAATTACTTGTAGCATATAAACATGTTTTATCGTTGGGTGAAAATATTATTGGGAAAGTCCAGTTAAATCGCATTTTTGCTGTGTTCGCTCCTGCACCATAATGTTGTTCAGGGTTAACCGAAATAATTCGATACATATCGGTATTTTCATTATAAGAAGAAAAAATACCATCATATTCACCACCATACGTAATGCGAGCATCTCGCGGGTCGGGTACAATAAATCCGGCTTCACCACCGGCAACCCAACGCCAGTCGCTTTCTCCAATATCACCACCACTTGTGCGCGATTTTATTTTAATGGAAGAATTATCCTGTTGGCCGCCATATACATTATATGGAAATTCATTATCAATATTCACATGATAAAATTGTGCTGTTGGGATATCAATATCACTCCAGGTTAATCCATCGTTAAATGTAATTGTTGGTCCGCCATCTCCACCAATAATATAGTTGTTTGGATTTGCCGGATTAATCCACATTACGTGATTATCCCAAGTGTTAGTTTCGGCGCGTGAAAATTCATGGCCACCATCAAAACTTCTCCAATATTCCACACTTAAAATATATAATTCATTTTCGTTTTGTGGGTCAACATATAAATTACTAAAATACCATGGGCGTTGAATTAAATCATTTTCCTGTGTATTTAAACTCCATGTTTCGCCGCCATCGTTGGAAGAATAAATACCGGCATTATCTATATTTTCAACAGCTGCCCATAAGTTTTGATTATTAACAGTAGAAATAGTAACAATAATTTTTCCCATTAATCCTTTTGGCATTCCGGGATTTTCAGAAATTAATTTCCATGTTGCACCCGCATCTGTACTTTTATATAATCCACTGCCTTTGCCGCCACTACTCAGTGAATATGGTGTACGAAATGCTTTCCACATGCTGGCATAAATAATATTAGGATTCGTCGGGTCAATTTTTACATCGGCACAACCCGTTGTGTCGTCATATCCTTTTAATATTAAACTCCAAGTTGCTCCGCCATCAGTTGTTTTATATAAACCTCTTTCTTTATTTGGTCCCCAATTATGCCCCTGTGCTGCAACGTAAACAATATTTTCATTTTGCGGATGAATAGCAATTGAACCAATAGCATAGGTTTCTTTTAATCCAATATGTTTCCATGTTTTACCGGCATCTGTAGATTTATACATGCCATCACCAAAAGAGATATTTCCTCTCATTTCCACTTCACCCATCCCAACATATACTACATTAGGATTTGTTTGAGCAACCTCGACAGCTCCAACACTTGCCGACCCAAAAGTGCTATCACTCACACTATGCCAGTCAACACCACCATCTGTAGTTTTCCAAAGGCCTCCACCAACAGCACCGGCATAATACACCTGGTTATTGTTGTACACTCCGGTAACTGCAATACATCTACCCGCCCTGAAAGGACCAATATTTCGCCAATGCAAACCGTCAAACAACGATTTGGGAATGGTAGAAATAGCCGGTGCGGTAGTTGTAGTTTTTTTTGATGTTTGAGCAAAAAGGGTGGTTGACCCAATAAAAAGGGCAAGTACGAGCAGTATTTTTTTCATAATTTGTGGGTCGTTATCACAAATATAAAGATTTGGGGCTTTGGGGGATTGTTAAGATTCAACAATTACTTAGAAACAAATAAACCCTACTGCACAATATAATTAATTAGTGAAGTAGGGTTTTTGAAATTATTTTAGTTCATAAACATTTGCTTCCATGCTGCCAACGGTTAGGCTATTCAGATTTGATGAAATGCCTGTTATAACATTTGTAGCTGTTGTTTTTCCATTCGTCATTTCGGCAAATCTTTTCAGGTCTAAACTGTAATTGTTTTTTCCTGTATTCATTACTACCATTACAACCTGATTGTCGGTGTATCGAAAATAAACATACACACCATTTTCAGGAATAAATTGCATGAGTTTTCCCTCACTAATTGCCGGTGCATCTTTTCTCCAATTGGCTAATGCGCTTACATAATTATAAAAATCTTTTTCTTTAGCATTGAGATTAGGAAAATCGAATTTATTAATACCATCTGAAGGCCATCCTCCGGGAAAATCTTCGCGCACTTTACCATCTTCAGGAGAAACATAATTTTTCATCAAAATTTCATCTCCATAATACCATTGTACCATTCCTCTGGTTGTCATTAAAAACGTAATAGCCATTTTAAATTTATCTGCGTTTTCATTCATCATTGAATAAAAACGACTCACATCATGATTACTCAAAAACAACACATTTTTCATTACATCGCCATACATATAATCCTGCGACAAATTGTGGTAAATGCGAGTAAGCCCTTCATACCAGCCAAAATTTTCGTTTAATCCAGTATGTAAAGCATAGTATAAATTAAAGTATGTCAAGCCCGGTAGCAGTGAGTTATAGCCCGTATTTAAATGATTATTCCCATGGAAATATCCTTGAACACCCACGCCATTTACCCATACTTCTCCAAAAAAACCAAATCCGGGATACTCATAGTTTATGGCTTCAGCCCAATTGGTTAAAAATTGCAAATCTGAATATGGATACGTATCTAATCTAAATCCATCGATATGATAATTTTCTATCCACCAAATATTATTCTGTATGATATATTGACTTAAAAAAACATTATCCTGATTAAGGTCAGGCATGTGTTGATCAAACCATCCTTCATTCATTTTTTTCTGGTCGTACTCACTTGCATAAGGGTCAAGTTTTACACTTGTGCGATAATTACTTCTTACAAATCCGGTATCCCATTGATGTATCCAATCTTTCATTGGTAAATCTTTAATAAACCAATGCTCTGAACCAACATGATTGTGTACAATATCCATCACCACTTTCAAATCGCGCTTGTGTGATTCATCAACATACATTTTATATAAGTCGCTATTTCCATAACGCGGATCTATTTCATAATGATTAGTAGCTGCATAACCATGGTAACTATATTTCGGCTGGTCGTTTGTAATTAATGGAGTGCACCAAGTGGCAGTTACGCCTATCTCCTTAATATCATCAAGATGGTTGATGATACCCTGCAAATCGCCACCATGCCTGCCTTTTGGGTCGTTTCTGTCCATTACTTGTTCCTGCAATGTGGTAACGATATCATTACTCATATCGCCATTAGAAAACCGGTCTGGCATTAATAAATAAATAAAATCACCGGCATCTAATCCGTAATCAAAAGTGCGTTTTGTGCGTGCTTTTAAAGTATAAGGATAGGAAAATGTATTTTTTCCGGAAGAGAATTCAAGATTAATTGTTCCCGCTGCTGTTTTTTCATCGATAACGATTTCAGCAAATAAATAATTATCGTTTTCTACCGAGGTTACGCTAACTAATGTTACACCGGGGTAATTAATTTTCAAATGATGTGCACCAATATTATTTCCATGAATCATTAACTGTACGGAAGAGTCTCTCATGCCAATCCACCAATTTGGCGGGCAAATTTGTTGAATTTGTTGTGCAAAAATTTGACTGGAGATACCAAGACATAAAATGAGCAATAACTTTTTCATCGTATAAAAATAATTAATGTATTGGTTAAACATAAAAAAAGAGGCTTTCGTTTAAGGAAAGCCTCTCGTAAAATAAGGAATGATGAATTAATAACCCGGATTTTGAATCAAATTAGGGTTAGCAATAATATCATCAGAAGGAATTGGAAATAAGTTTAAATGTTCAGAAACAGATGTGCCATTGTAAGGGCCGCCTTTAAATGCCCAAACATATTCGCCACCTGTAAATAAACCAAACCGTATTAAATCCGTTCTGCGTTGAGCTTCAAATTGTAATTCACGTGCTCTTTCAGCTAAAACAGACTCTGGTGTAATTGATGCAACATTATGTGCGGCATCGCCATAAGCGCGTTCGCGAATAGCATTTACGTAACCTAAACCAAGTGATACATCACCTGCGCCGCGAGCAGCACATTCGGCATACATCAGATATACATCTGCTAAACGAAACATTGGGAAATCAGTATCAACAAAGTTACCTGTGCCATCAGAGCCAAGCACACCGGTGCTGGTAATATTTCTCCATTTTGCAATTGGCCAACCAACAACAAACTGTCCAAGTTGGGTGTCGTCAGTAAATTCCAAGGTTTGACCGTCTACAAAAAACATATTTCTTGCGTCATCATTATCCGGGAAGTTTTCTGCAAATTCAGGAGTTGCACGATTTCCGCCCCAACCAAACTGCACACCGAAATAAGAGGAATCTAACGCACTCATTGCGTCACCACCAATTGTTGAGTGAGTTAAAAATGTTGTTCCACCATAAGTTTGTGTAAATAAACCATCGAAAGTAACCGGGAAAATAATTTCATTTGATTTATTGTTATCAGCCATAAATAAATGATCATAAACCGGTTCGAGTGAATACCCACCATCATTAATTACTTTGGCGCAATATTCAGCACAATCGCTGTAACGAGGAGTGCCTGTATATACTTCGGCATTTAAATAAATTTTTGCCAATAAAGTTTGCACGGCACCTTTTGTTGCTCTACCATATTCATTAGTTGAAGGCAGTGCTGATTCTATTGCCAATAACTCGCCCTCTACATATGCAAACAAATCGCCTCTGGTAATACGCTCAGGTGCATCAGAACCAAAAACACTTTCTTCGGTAATAAAAGGCACATTTCCAAATAAATCCATTGCGTGGAAATAACTCAATGCACGTAAAAAGCGCACTTCGTTTCTGTAACCGCGAATTAAATTTTGATCTGCTTCGTTAAAACCGCGGTCGCTCATTTTTTCATCGGAAGCTTCGCGTAAAAATTCATTACACAAAGGCAACTGGAAATAAATACGATTATACATTGCCTCAACAAAATCGTTAGTTGAAGACCATTGCATTTTATTTAATTCGGGAATACCCGGGTCGTTCCATGCACATTTTGCGCCATCGGTTGTAACTTCCTGTAAGTTCCATAATACGCGAACATATTGAGAAAATCCTTCGTCAATACCTGATATATCAGGATTACCGGCAGGACCTTGGTTACCGGAAATTGCTAATCCGGAATATATTTTTGCCAGTACGTGAATATAGTTAGCAGGATCTTCATACACAGCCACAGAGTTTAAACCATAGGCCGGTTCCAAATCCAAATCATTAAAACACGACGGAGTGGTAATACTTACTAATGCGAGTAGCATTACCGGTAAAATTATTTTATTTTTCATCGCTGATTAATTTACAATTTAAGATTAGCACTAATTGAATAAATACGTGGACGAGGATAAATTGAACGGTCGATACCTGTTGCAATTTCCGGATCTAATCCTGTGTAAGGTGTAATAACAAATACATTTTGTACGATTGCAGAAATCATTAAAGATGCATTGTCATTAAAAACACTACCAACATCATATCCCACGCTTAAATTATCCATTCTAACGAATGACGCATTCTGAATATAGTAATCAGAAAATAGCTGATAAGTCTGGAATTCAGATTCCAAATAATCGGCTGATAAGTTTTGCATATAACTACCGGAAGGAATATTTTGATATATACCACGAGTAGATGCAATGTTATTATACATATATTTTCCAAATTCCCCGCGTAATGAAAATCCTACGCTCCATTTTTTATAACGGAAGCTAGAATAAAATCCTGCGTAGAAATCCGGTGTTGGGCTTTCTCCCTGAATTAAATCATCTGCATTAATAATTGAGTCGTTGTTTTGATCTACATATTCGCCTTCAATCGGATTACCATCTTCGTCATAAATCTGCTCATATGAATAAAATGTATTTGCTGCATAACCCACGCTTTGAATTTGAATATTGTTACCAATACCACCTTCAATACCTCCAACTAAAATACCTGGAGAGTTAGGGTCTTCAACTTTTGTTAATTTGGTAATTTCATTTCTGTTTGCAGTACCATTAATTCCAAATTCAAGGTTCATGTCCTTTTTATTAATGGCAACAACATTAATATTTGCTTCTATACCGGTATTTTCCATACTTCCCACATTGGTTAAAATCTGGTTAGTGAAGTTTGTTCCGGCAGGAATTGGAATAGTTGCTAATAAATCTTCAGTTACTTTTTATACACATCTAAACTACCTGAAACTTTATCGCCGGCAAAACCGAAGTCGATACCAACGTTATAACTTGAAGTTTCTTCCCATTTAATATTTGGGTCATAACCATCAGGACGAAGTAAATAATAAAATACATCACCAAACTGATATTGTGCTGTAGAAGTACTTGAATCGTAGTTCGCAATGTATGGATAATCATTAAAAATATCCTGTTGTCCGGTAACACCGTAACCGGCTCTGAATTTTAAATACATAGTAGAATTATCCATAAACGCTTCATCGCTCACCAACCAAGCAAGCGCTACTGAAGGGAATAAACCCCAACGGTTTTCAGGACTAAATCTTGATGAACCATCTTCACGTAATGTGGCAGTTAATAAATATTTATTGTTTAAAGTATAATTCAAACGTCCGTAAAATGAAATCAATGCATTTTCGGTTTCAGTAGGAATACCTGCAGGTGTAATGGTATCGCCATCAAAACTTAAACTTGCAAAAGCAGGTTCTTTTCTAGTCCAGAACTGGTAAGAATAACCACCTGTAAAATCGAATTTGCTTTTGATTTTACTGGCATCAACTTTATAATTAAAATAAGCTTCTAATAAACGGTTGTCTTTGCTTTGTTCATATTGATTGTTTACACCACCATTTGAATAGCTTGATGCAGCTTCAGCTGGAACAACAATTGTTCCTGCGCTTCGCGACATATCGAGACCACCATTAACAACACCATGAAAATTTTTAAATAATTCAAGGTCTATTTTTAAGTTACCGATAAAACGATTTACATTACTTTCATCATCGCGCTGATTTAATAAACCTACAGGGTTTTTTGGTGCAAGACCAATTAAGCCTGCTGCATTTTGCCATTCATAGAATCCACCATAAACAGAAGCGTCGTCATAAACCGGTTTAGTTGGGTCAAATGTGATTGCAGAACCAATTGCACCCTGATCGGCGAAAAAGTTATCGGTATGGTAGAATTTACCATTTGCATCCGTTTTTAATTTACCATTTAAAAATGTTGGATTAATTGAAAGTGAAGAACCCATTCTGTTTAATTGTGAACGGTCTAACACCCCTTGTTCCATCATATATTCTAAATTCAAACGGTATGGGAAATTTTTAATACCACCCGAAAACGTAATATCGTTATCTGTAGTAATACCAAGGCGATATAATTCATTTTGCCAATCGGTATTTTCATCTCCCAATAAAGCTAATTGTGTAGCTGTTCCATTTGCAGTTATAACTTCTCTTAATTCATCTGCTGATAAAACATCAACCGTTTGAGTAACTGTTGCAAATGAATTTGTTGTAGATACATCAATATGCAGTTTAGTGTCTGAAAAACCTTTTTTAGTGGTAATAATGATAACGCCATTCGCTGCACGTGAACCGTAAATAGCAGATGCAGATGCATCTTTTAAAATGGTAATATTTTCGATATCATCAGGGTTAATCAAACTCAACGCATTTCCTGAACCTGAAATACCATTATTGTCTACAGGAACACCATCAACAACAATTAATGGGTCGTTACTAGCATTAAGCGAAGTACCACCTCTGATACGAATACGGCTTCCCGCACCCGGCATACCGCTATTTGAGGTAATTTGAACGCCGGAAACTTTACCAACAATCAATTGTTCCGGAGTGGTAACGTTACCTGATTGAAAATCTTTAACACCTACATTGGTGATTGAACCAGTGAGGTCTTTCGACTTAACCGTACCATAACCAACCACAACCGCTGTTTCGAGCATCAATGCATCAAGTTCAAGCGCAAGGTCCTGCTTCATGTTTTGCCCTGAAGCAAGCGTAACTGTTGAGGTAACCTTTTTAAATCCAATATAACTATACGTTATAACATATGTTCCCGGGGCTTCGAAAGCGAGTTTGTAAACGCCATCAATATCGGAAATTGTTCCCTGACCGGTGCCGTCAATTAAAACGGTAACACCCGGTAGTGTTTCTCCAAGAGGATCTGTGATAGTTCCGGACAAAGTAGCCGCCTGACCCCAAACAAAGGCTGGGAGCGCCATACAAACCAGAACAAATGCACTTCTGACTAGTAAATAAACATTCTTCATGAACTTTTAGATTTGGTTATTAAAATAATATCAAACATCATTTCAGACATACAACTGATGTTAAGTAGGTGTATTAAGTGAAATACAATGCAATTTTACTAATTGTAAACCGTAAAATAAGTCTTTTTGTAAGGAATTTGTAACAGTTTTTTGCTGTTTATCAAAAAAATGAACAGTTTGAAGATATTACTGTTAGCCGGAAGCCTAAAATGTCACCAAAAATTTAACCGCCTACTTATT
This sequence comes from Bacteroidota bacterium, assembly GCA_016718035.1. Lineage (GTDB taxonomy): Bacteria > Bacteroidota > Bacteroidia > Chitinophagales > BACL12 > UBA7236. Next base: position 44,135 of record JADKEK010000005.1, read on the forward strand.
GAAATTTTGACAAAAAGTGCCTCTTTGGGGCCAATTTGAAGTTCATTTTCTTCCTATTATATTGAAAAAGTGGCTTTTATACGTGTCTGAGATTGGTATTCGTTCCTTGCCAATTTTTATTCGGTCTTTTTCAATACTCTCTATTTTGTCGACCGCTACCATATACGATTTATGAACGCGGCAAACTGCTGATGGGGGTATCATTTCTTCGAGCTCTTTAAATGTTTGTAAAGTCATTATCGATTTGCCCGTTAAAAATATCCTTCGATAATCGCGCATGCCTTCTATGTAAATGATATCACTTAAAAGTACTTGTTCTAAACGGTATTCCGTTTTTATAAATACTGATTTCTTTTCGGGGGTTTCCTTTTTATCCAGTGAAACTTTTGCTTTTTCAACAGCTTGAAAAAAACGCTCGAATGTAAACGGTTTTAATAAATAATCGGTTACATTCAACTCATATCCTTTTAATGCATATTCGTGGTAAGCAGTTGTAATAATTACAGCACAATCCGGTTTAGCGGCTTCCAACATTTGTATCCCCGAAAGTTCTCCTAAGTTGATATCCAGAAACAGTAAATCAATTGTATTATCTTTTAAAAACAATAATGCATCAACACCATTGTCGAACGTTGCCAATAATTTTAAAAAAGGTAGTTTTTCAACATATCCTTTTGTGCGCTCAAGCGCTAATGGTTCATCTTCTACAATAATACATTTCATTCCTCAACAACTAATGGTTAAATATACTGCATAAATATTGTTATCTGTGGTAACCGTTAACTCGTGTTTGTCAGGATATAACAACTGCAATCGTTTTCTGATTAGTCCGTCACCAAGCCCACTGTGTTCATTTTCTTCGCGGGTTTCTTCCTTAAAATTATTTTGACAGATGAAAGTGATTTTTTCTTTATCAATATTCAAGCTAATACTAATTGCAGGGTTTGCCTTTTTATCCGCAACATGTTTAAATGCATTTTCAATAAATGGAATAAACAACATTGGAGCAATCATCATATTTGGCGCAGAGCCCGTAACAGTATAATGCACATATTCCGGATTATTACTTCTTATTTTATGTAACCCAATAAATTTTTCGATATACGCCAATTCTTTTGATAATAATATTCGTTCAGCTTTTGTTTCATATAACATAAAACGCATAATGTCTGACAAAGTATTCAAATATTTAGAGGCTAATTCCGGTTCTTTTGTTATGAGAACATCAATATTATTTATTGTATTAAACAAGAAATGAGGATTAATTTGTGATTTAACCAAAGCTAATTCCATTTCAAAATTCTTTTTATTCAAATCTTCCTTCATTTTTATTTCAGAATACCAGGTAATAAATCCTCTCATTACTAATCCAATAACGCCATTTAACAAGGCGATAAACGCTAAAAAAGTTAGCATCGATAAGACTGTCGGGAGGTTTTTATCCAGTAAAAAGAAATGCCCTAAAAAATAATTCAAAGAACCAACTCCGCCACCAATAATTGCTGCAACATAAGAAGCAACAAAAACACTGATAAAAAATTCGGGAATTCGTCGCTTTTGTAAAAACCGGGAAAAGATGATGAAATAAAAAGTATAAAAACAGATTACGCCGGGCAAAATGGTTGTTGAAAACATGAGTTTAAACCACTCGCCCGCACCAACTCCCGGGTCTTGTTCATTGCTGAGTGCTGCAGCACTGCTTAATCCATACAAAACAAATAACAACAATAAAAACACCAGCCAGTAGCCAACATGTAATAATATAATAACCGGTTTTTTCATTTTTAAAAGCGATTAAAATTAAACAAATTATTCAGGCTTACCCTTTTTCAGCTTTTCTAATATACATCAGGTAACTAATTACCATAAAGGTTATAAAATAATAGCAGCTCCAATTGTAAATATTAATATCTTTCATAGTTTCGGGTGTGCCCATCATGGTTAGGGGACTGTAACTGAACGGACTTAAATACACATGCTCCCAATTGCCTACCAGTATTAATGTGGCAACTAATAACATCAATCCTACACCTATTGGAACCAAAAAGTTTTTAAACCTCAAACTAATTAAAAATTGCAGAGCTAATACCGGTAAACAAGTGACAAATATTTTCCAGTTACTTGTAAAAAATTGACTGTATGGAAATGTTGCATCCGGCAATTGTTTGTCTACAATTAACGACGGAATAATTCCCGACAAAAGAAATCCAAGATTAAAGTAAAAAAAGAATTGCAGTGTCATGCCAATTATAACAATAAATTTCGCCCAAAATATCACATAATAAGGTTGCGGCGTAGTGTGTAATTGTTTCCAGGTATTATTTCTAAATTCCATTTGGGTAATTAAACTTGTCGCCAAAATAAGGCCCATAGGCAACAAAAAAACTACCATCGATTGCCACACCTGAAAAAAATGTGCTGTCCAAACATTTTCAACTTCACCATAAGTGCTCAGTGTTTCTCCATTATATAAAAATCCGATAAGAAAAATTAGTGGAATAAACAATCCGCCAATTAAACAAAGCCACGATGCTGCGCTTTTTCTGGTTTTTAACCATTCACTTTTTATACTATTTATGAGTTGCATATAATTTATTTTACCAGGTCAATAAATATTGATTCTAAATCATTTTTTACAATGCTGATTTGATATACTTTTATATCCTGCTCAACAAGTTGTTTGTTTATGGATGCAATTAATTCGCGTTCTAAAACCGGCATGTGCAATTGAATGCCTTCTTGTTGAAATTGAATACCGTTTGTTTTCAGTACTTCCTTTGATTTTTCAACATTTCCCGTTTCGAAACACATGAAAGACTGTTGATGCTGCGCTTCGTGGAGTTCGCCCATGGTGCCCTGGAAAATGAGTTTCCCTTTGTTAATGATACCCACATGTGTTACCATTTTTTCTATTTCGGCCAATAGGTGACTCGAAACCAGGATTGTCATTCCTAAATCTTTATTAAGTTGTTTAAGCAACTCACGCATTTCGATTATGCCGTTCGGGTCAAGACCATTTGTGGGTTCGTCCAGTATTAATAATTCTGGTTCGTGCATTAATGCAATGGCTATACTTAAACGTTGTTTCATGCCAAGTGAAAATTTCCCGGTACTCTTTTTTCCGGTATTTTCAAGACCAACAATTTTTAATACTTCTTCAATTCTGGAAGGTTTGCATTGATATACTTTTTGAAGAATGGCTAAATTTTCTTTTGCAGATAAATGTGCATACAAAGAAGGTGATTCTATTAATGAACCTGTTTTCCGAAGAATATCAATTCTGTTTTTTTCGAATGGCAGATTAAATATGTTGATTTCACCATCCTGTTTTTTCAATAAACCAAGAAGTAAACGCAGTGTCGTAGTTTTTCCTGCGCCATTTGGTCCCAAAAACCCATAAATTGAACCGGTGGGAACTTGTAAATTGATATCACTTAAAACGGTTTCTTTTCCATTAAAGCGATACGTGAGGTTGTTTGTTGTGATTGAATACATACTATTTATTTAATGTATGCAACAAAAGTATACCCGCCAACCACCAGTCTCAAATTTGTTTTGTCATTTTAACCGGTTTATCTGCAAAACGGGCAAAACATCCTGCAAAAAAAAGCCTGTAAGGTAATGGATACCCTACAGGCTTATATTTTTTTGTTGATTATAATTACATCGTAACCATTGTCATGGTCATTTTCACATCTTGTTGTGGTCTGTCGCCATATGCTGTTTTAACAGCTGCAATTTTATCTATTACTTCCAATCCTTTAATTACTTCACCAAACACCGTGTATTGATTATCTAAAAATGGTGTTCCACCAATAGAACTATAAATAGCAGTTTGTTCCGGAGTATAACTATTGCCAGTTTGGCGACCCATTTGTTCTAACTGAGCTGCATCCGTTACTTTTCCCTGAACAATATAAAACTGTGAGCCTGAGCTTGCTTTGGTTGGATTAACCTGATCGCCCTGACGAGCTGCACTAAGTGCTCCTTTTTTATGAATAAAGTTGCGGTTAAATTCTGCAGGAATAGTATAACCTGGTCCGCCTGCACCTAATTGTACATTTGGTCCTGCATTTTTAGATGCCGGGTCACCGCCCTGAATCATAAAATCTTTTATAACTCTGTGAAATAACAAATCATTAAAATAACCGTCTTTTACCAGCTTTATAAAATTGTCGCGGTGTTTAGGTGTTTCGTTGTATAACTTCACCACCATGTCACCAAAAGATGTGCTGATGTTTACGTAATACTGCGTTGTGTCGTTCTGATTTTCCATTGTATTTGTTTGTGTTGTTGTTTGAATTTCTGCTTTTGGCTCTTCAGGTGTCGGCGTAGTTGTTTTTTCTTTACACGCCACAAATGCCATCAGGCATACTGCAATTAATGTTGTTTTTTTCATATGATGTTGTTTTCTTCAAAATATCTGATGATGTTTAATTTAATTGCTCTTTCCTGGTCCTCGTTTGCCCATTGTGGTAAATTTTCTGCTGCTTCCCACATTGGCCAATTGTCATCATCCCATCCGGCAAAACGATAAAATCCATCGTAACTCAGCAATTTACAAACTGCTATATGCATTAAATCCTGCTTTTCTTCTTTGGTGAATTTTTCAATTACTCTGCCTAATTCATTCATTCCAATAAGGAATAAAACGGCTTCTAATTCCGGTTTTTTCCCAAATTGCTCTTTCATTTGCCTTAATACCGCTAACCACCTTGGGTCAAAATCTATTGGTAACTCCTCGCGGGTTAAAGCATCCATGGGGCAAAGTTAAGTAAAGTAAACAGAAGCAAGTTCAAACAGCTTAAGAAGCGAAACAATATTAAGTAAGAGAAAGAATAGTTCAACCTCAACCTAGTATGTGCAACTTTACAGGTTAAATTTCGTTATCATGGTACAATTTTGGCTCAATTTGCGTTAATATTGTTCTATAAGTATGCAAAGCAATAGTAATTATCATATTCTTATTCAAAAACTCGATGAGTTTATCAGGAAATTTTACCTGAATCAACTCATTCGCGGAGTGTTGTTTACAGCGGCAATATTGGTTTCTGCTTATTTACTTTTCAGCTTTCTGGAATATCGTTTTTACTTTTCAACTTCTGTACGCAAAGTGCTGTTTTACAGCTTTTTAGGCGGAGCAGGTTTTTTGTTGTGGAATAACATTATCACCCCTTTGCTCAAATATAATCGCTTGGGCAAAACCATTAATCATAAAACGGCTGCAAGTATTATCGGAACACACTTTTCTGAAATTCAGGATAAGTTATTAAACATATTGGAGCTGCGCGAACAGGCAGAAGGCACTGGCAATCAACTACTTATTGAAGCCGGTATCAATCAAAAAATCGAAAAAATTAAGCCTATTCCGTTTTCACTGGCCATCGATTTAAATAAGAATAAAAAGTATCTCAAATATGCGCTTCCTCCATTGGGCGTTCTTGTTTTTGTCATCTTCGCTGCGCCTAATGTGCTCAAAGACAGCAACTTACGTTTATTAAAAAACAATACTTTTTTTGAAAAAGCAGCACCTTTCAACTTCCTGGTGCAGAATAAATCGCTGGAAGTTGTGCAATACGAAGATTTCGAATTAAAACTTCAAATTACTGGTGATATTTTACCGGAACAGGTTGCCATAGTAACCGCAACAGGAACCTATACTATGCAAAAATCAGATGATGATGCATTTACTTATGTGTTCAATAAAGTGCCTGCGAATACAGATTTTCATTTTGAAGCAAATGGTTATCAATCTAAAGAACGCACATTAACCGTTGTGCCTAAACCAACATTATTAAATTTCGATATCAATGTTAATTATCCGGATTATACCGGCATTAAAGATGAACGCTTACAAAACACCGGCGACTTATTAGTTCCGGAAGGCACCAATATCGAGTGGTTATTTAATACAGAAAATACAGATGTAATTGAGTTGTTTTTTAACGACCAAAAAATGAATGCTGTTAAAGATGGTAAATCATCATTTACGTCGTGGCGCAGAGCCATGCAAAATGAAGTATATAAAATTGGCATTGGCAATACACAAGTATATAACCGCGATACAATTAGTTATACCATTACTGTAATTCCGGATGAGTTTCCGCAAATAACCGCTGAACAATTTAAAGACAGCACCGACAATAAATTTTTATATTTTCTTGGAGAAATAAATGATGACTACGGTTTTAAATCCATGTACTTTAAATATAAAGTAGAAGGAAGAGATGCTGCAGACAATTATTTTGTAAAAGAAGAAAATAAAGATGTATTATCCGTTCCTTCAGGTGTAAAAAGCAATCGCTATACACATTCATTCGACTTACGCGCTAAAACACTTGCGCCGGGCGATAGGGTTACTTACTTTTTTGAAGTATGGGATAATGATGGTGTGCACGGCAGTAAATCTACACGCACCGCAGCTATGCAATTTGTTGTGCCAACACTCGACGAGTTACAAGATATTAAAGATGAAAAAAATGAAGATATAAAAGATAAGCTGGAAGAAGTGTTGGATGATATTGCTGATGTAAAAAAACAAACTGAAAAATTAGAAGATAAAATTTTTGATAAAAAAGAATTGAACTGGGAAGATAAAAAAGCGATTGAAAATTTGATGCAAAAAAATCAAAACATTCAGCAATCGGTAGAAGAAATAAAAGAACAGTATAAAGAAAATCTCGAGTTACAAAAAGAATATTTGGAACCCGACCCGGAAATTTTAGAAAAACAAGAACAGTTAGAAAAAATGTTTGAAGAAGTAATTCCTGAGGAAATGAAAAAACTCATGGAAGAGCTTCAGCAATTAATGGAAAAAATGAATAAAGAGCAATCGCTCGAAGAAATGAAAGAGATGCAAATGAACAACAAGCAGCTCGAACAGGAACTCGACCGAATGTTAGAATTATTCAAACAAATGGAGATGGAACAAAAAATGCAGGAAACCATCGACAAACTCAATCAACTTTCAGAGGAGCAACAAAAACTCGCAGAACAAACTGAAAACAAACAAAGTAAACAAGAAGAAAATATTGAAAAACAAGAGGAGCTGAATAAAGATTTCGACGATGTTCAAAAGGACATGCAGGAAATGCGGGAAATGAATAAAGAGCTTGAATCGCCAAAAGAATTAGGTAATACTGAGCAGCAAGAGCAGCAAATCGACCAAAAAATGGAACAGTCGAAGCAGCAAATGCAACAAAACAACAAAAAGCAGGCTGCACAAGAACAAAAAAGCGCCGCTCAGCAAATGAAAGAAATGGCTGCGCAAATGCAACAGCAAATGCAGCAACAACAGCAGCAGCAACAGGAAGAAGACCTCGAAGCTTTAAAACAATTGCTCGACAACCTGATTAAACTTTCTGTTGATCAGGAGTCCTTAATGAAAGAAGTAAAAACCCTCAAATCCAGTAATCCCAAGTTTATTGATTTGATGGCGCAACAGCAAAAAATAAAAGAAGACACGAAAATTGTAGAAGATAGTTTATTGGCGCTGGCTAAAAGGGTAACACAAATCAGCAGTTTCATTACCCGCGAAATGAGTGATGTAAATACCAACCTGCAAAATTCGGTGGACCAAATGGGTGAACGTCAGATTAACCAGAGCAATTTGTATCAGCAACAAACCATGACCGGTTACAACAACCTGGCGTTGATGTTGGATGAGGTGTTACAACAAATGCAACAGCAAATGGCGCAATCGATGCCGGGCTCACAGCAATGTCAGAAACCGGGAGGTAAAAACGAATCACAAATGCCATCGATGAGTGAAATGCAAAAACAACTCAACGAGCAACTCAATAAAATGAAGGGCCAAAACCCTCAAAGTCAGCAAAAAGGCGGTCAAAGCGGAATGAGTAAAGAGTTAGCTGAAATGGCGCAAAAACAAGCCATGATACGCGAAGCCCTAGAAAAAATGGCCAAAGAGTTGGGAGGAGGCAATACTGAAGATGGTAAGTTGGCAAAACAACTGCAGCAGCTGGCCGATCAGATGGATAAAACGGAAGAAGACATTGTTAACAAACAAATTTCTATAGAAACCCTGAAACGTCAGGAAGAAATTCTTACCAGACTGCTTGAAGCGGAAGAAAGCGAGCGCAAACGCAAGCAGGACAACGAACGCAAGTCAAATACGGCCAACGAAATTAACCGTCCGGTTCCGCCTGCTATTGAAGAATACCTCAAAAAACGCAACGCAGAACTCGATTTATACAAAACTGTTTCACCGGAATTGAAACCTTTTTACAAAAATTTAGTAGAAGAATATTTGCGGTCTATTAGCTACTAAACTGTAAACGGGGTAAAATGTCAGCAGAAACCATAAGCAAACAAATCAGTCTCAAGTCCCAACCCTCCAATATCGTATTAATCGAACCCTTTATTGAAGAGGTGAGAATGCGGCTCAATATTGCCGACGAAATGTATGGCAATATACTGGTATGCGTTACGGAAGCCGTTAACAATGCCATTTTACACGGCAATAAGGCAGATGAGAGCAAAGAGGTGGTGGTGAGTATCCAAAAAGAACAGAACAAACTTACCTGTTTGGTAAAAGACCAAGGTTGTGGGTTCGATTTTAACAATTTACCCGACCCGACAGCACCGGAAAATATTGAAAATTGTGGTGGCCGTGGCATCTTCCTCATGAAGCACCTCAGCGACCTGGTAGTTTTTTCTAACGATGGCTCTAACGTAGAAATTCAATTCCGCCTCTGATGTCTACCATTCAATTTGTCAACAAAAAAACACGGTTTAAGCTTAAAGAAAAGGAGCGTATTGCTTCTTGGGTTGAACGTGTCGTTTTAATGTATCACAAATTTCCAGGCGATATTCAATATATTTTTTGTGATGATACTTTTTTGGCTGAAATGAATCAGCAGTACTTACAACACGATACACTTACCGATATTATCACTTTTAATTATAATTCAGGGCACTACATTTCAGGCGATATATTTATCAGCATAGATAGAATAAAAGAAAATGCCGCTACTTACAAAACAACAATAGAAGATGAACTACATCGTGTTATGATTCACGGCATTTTACATCTATGTGGATTAAATGATAAATCGCCCAAAGACAAAAAACTCATGCAGGAAAAAGAAAACGAAGCGCTCGAAATTCTTACCCGCGTCTAGATGATTTATGAGTTGTCCGCTGTCGTAGCCACATTAATTGCCGGTTTCTCGCAAAGCTGCAAAGGGTTGGGTTCATATAATGTGTTAATTCAAGCGCGCTAAGCTTTTAAACCAAATTCACGCGGAGAAAAAGGGAAAAACTCGGAGTTAAGTAATAGCTGTTTCCGTCTAGGCAGATACTTCTGATTGGTACATCAAAGGCTGTTTAATTAGCACATCAACAAATCAGCATCCGCCCCGGCGGACACATTAATTGGTATCCGCCTCGGCGGACACATCGGTACAATGGTACATCCCCCGGCTGTTAATTAGCACATCAACAAATCAGCACATCAGCACATTAATTGGTACATTACTTCCCAAACTCCCACCCAAACCCAATCATCACTTGGCTATTCCCTTCCCAGGGATTTGTCACCTGATTATTCCTTGCCTGTATATGCCAATAATTAAAATTTATATATTTCGAATTTGGGTCATCGGGTTTAAAAAAGAATTTTGTATTTAGGTGATTAAATTTTCTTTCTTTTGAATCCGTAACATTATCAGCATTATTTTCACCAATGCCATATTGCACCATCACCCATTTATATCTAGCAAAAGGTTGTGCCATAATACCATAATAGCTCATGTGGTCAAGTGCTAATCGCCCCGTAACATTTACGCCGAAATCCATATTCTGATTAATATCATATTTAAATTTTAATCCCCCGGCAAAACCAATGTTTGCATAAAAGTCGGTGCCATACCCAACACCTAATTGCAACTCAATAATATCTCTAATGTGAAATCTATTTTTTGGAGATGTTTCATATAAAACTTCCAGCGAACTAATTCTTGCTTCTCCATAAAGCGCATAAAATTTCCCTGACCAGACATCACTTGTTTGAAACGCATCGTTGCTAGGCGAATTAATTGCACCAAGTGATAATGTATAATAACTAAAATCGTTCGGCTTCGAATATTTACCCGGTCGTTGGGCCAACATAAATAATGGTATGAGTAAAAAAATAATTGAAATACTTTTTTTCATAATTATATTTTTACCTACCGCGCATATTAATCTATGCGCGGTAGGCATGAATAAATAGTGTAGAGATAGCAGAAAAATTATTGCCTAAAACGAAAGTTTATTCCGGTTTTTGTCCTTCAGCAGGCAAACCGTTTTGTGCCCAAGCTGCTTTTTTTGCATCCTTAATTATTTCTACCATCGATGCAGGTCCGTTTTCACGCATATGCCACATGGCCATTTTTACGTTGGTGCCGTTAACATTACATTTATTACTATAAAAAACATTCATAGAACCTCTGGTGTCACCGTCGGCGATAATCATAATTTTTAATATGTCAGCATTGGCGTGTAGTGTTGCCAAATACATTGGTGTTATACCTTCAATTTTTTCAGCAAGACAACCGAGATGATAAAAACCTGATGGTTCAGCATTACGCACTGCATTCGGTTTAGCTCCGGCTCTTAGCAATTCTAAAACACCTTCATACCAATCCATTTGGATGGCATACATTAAGGGTGTGCCTTTTTCGAATGAAATAGTACCTACACCGGCGCGAACATAAATAAATTTTATGTCCTGTTCCAGTTTTGATTTAGCTTCAATTGCAGATTTTAACTTAGTTAAATCTTTTAAAACAATTGCCTCTACCAGTGGGTCCATAGCTTCATCCGGAGCAATTGTACAATTAATTTCGGTTGTGTTTGATGTTGGGGTTGCAGCAATTACATTTAATCCGAATGTAATCGCCAGCAGTGTTGTGATAAATAATTTCATAGATGTATTTTATTGCTACAAAACTATTTTCAATTGCAAGCCCGGTCAATACATATTTATACTGAAATTATATCCATACAAATATGGATAAGCCTCTTGGCGAAGTGTTTCCGCTTCAGGGGTTACCCTCCTGCCGTACCACCATTTTGATAAGTCCCACCAAGGTTTTGGCCCCTGTTTTTTGCATAATATTAATACGGTGCGTGTCTACGGTTTGTTTGCTAATAAACAGTTGTTCTGCAATTTCCTTGCTGGTAAATTCCTGCATAATTAAATCAAGTACTTCTTTTTCGCGAGTACTTAACTGTGCATTAAAATTATTTGTTTGTGTTGTTTTGCGAACACGGTCTAACATTAAATTAATCACTTCAGGTTCATAATGCGTTTTTCCGCCGAGGATATTATTAATTGCAGTTAACAATTGTTCTTTTCCTGAATTTTTTAAAAGATATCCTTCCGCTTCTGCTAATAATATTTCGGTTACTATTTCTCTATCATCATTCATGGTAATCACCAATAATTTAACTTGAGGAAATTGTTCTTTTATCGACTTCACTAATTCTACCCCACCCATACCCGGCATATTGAGGTCGGTTATAACCATGTCGTATTGATTACTTTTTAAACTTTCCAGCACTTCTGCACCATTATATGCCATCCCTTCAATTATAAAATTGGGCTGATTGCGCAGGAGCATATTTAATCCATCCAAAAATAATTTATGATCATCTGCTATTAGTATTTTCGCTATTGCATTCATATTGGTGCTGTTAATATAATTTTAGTTCCTTTTTGGGGGGCAGATGTAATTTCCAGTTCGCCTTTAATTACGGCTGCGCGTGCAAAAATATTGCTCCACCCTATTCCTTCCGAATTATTTATTTCACTCACCTGAAATCCTATTCCATTATCTGTTACCAATAGTTGGATATGCTGAATAGTTTGCGATAAAGTTATTTGAATAGCCGTAGCTCCCGAATGTTTTATCATATTATTTAACACCTCCTGCAAAATTCGGTAAATGGCTGTCGAATGTGTTATGTCCGGTTCATTAAATGAAGTGTCACAATTAAATTGTATTTGCAAGCCCCCGGCTTTATTAATTCTTCTGCTCAACTCGCGAATGGCTGACACCAACCCTAATTCAGACAAACTTGATGGCATTAAGTTATGCGAAATATTTCTTGTTTCAATCGCCGCATCGTCTAATATTTTTAAGGCATTGATAATTAATTCCTTTTCCGATTCTTCTTGTTGTATAGATTCCACGTGCATTTTAGCGGCGCTGATTAAATGCCCGACACCGTCGTGTAATTCTCGGGCAATGCGTGTTCTTTCTTTTTCTTCCGCTTCCACCACATTTTTTAATCGCAACAATTGTTCCTCTGCCAACTTGCGTTGATTTTCTGTTTTTAAATTTAATTGATTGCGATAATAAATTGTTACAAATATTAAAATAGCCAAAACAAATACCACAATAAATGCGATTATTATTACTTTTCGTTGTTCTTTTTGTTTTTGAATTTGTGCATCTTTAATTACATTTTCTTTTTCCTTTTTTTCAGTCTCATAAATAGTTCGGTATTCTGCAGTTTTTCTCGCAGTTTCATTTTTATAAATCGTATCCTGCAAATCGAGTATACGATACATCACGATAAATACGGAGTCTTTAACGCCACAGGTATTATATGTTTGCGCCAGCGATTTTAAAGAAAACATCATGCCCTCAGTATCGTTCATACGTTTAAATATGGCATAACTTTCTTCCATCATCGGAATGGCTTCGACACAATTTCCTGCATTACCTAAAAATGCAGCGTACCGCAAATAAGCATATCCAAGTGCTGCAGAATCGGGCGAGAGTAATGCGTGTTTCATGGAACGTTCATACCAAATTAACGACTGCGCTGTATCCTTAAAATTTTCTGTATAATTATTGGCAATCATGCCACAAGTGCTCGAAATAAGTCGATGCCAGTTACTGTTTTTTTTGAGCTCGTAAGCGAGTTTTAAATAATAGGTAGCAGAGTCAGGGTTATGTCCAAAATACATTCCCCCTAAATACCTAATACACAACCAATAAGCAGAATCGGCATCACAACCCTTTGCCTTGGCAATACCATCCTGACAAAACTGAATTGCACGAAAATCGTCTTTCAGCAGTGCCGCAATTTCGGCATTTTTGAAATTGGCCATCACCTCGTTCGCGCAATCGCCGGTTTCGTTAGCTGTATTAAGCATAACCAATGCCCTTTTCTGTGCCTCGCTAAAATCCCCAACCTTTATCAAACTATCGATAACAGCCAATTGCTTATTAGCAGCGCTCAAGCCAATTGCCGATAATAATAACAACCATAAAAAAACTAACCTTGTGCGCATTAAATTGGAAGATATAATAGTAGTCCGAAATTTACAAATACTTCATGAGGTTGGTTGTAAAAAGATGGTTGAGGCGCATAAATGATGCGTGTTATGCCGCCCTGACGGGCTCGTTGGTGTGGGGTGGCTGGCCTGGTAGGCTGGGTTACCGTTGTGTCGCCCTAGCGGGCTGGGTTACCGATGTATCGCCCTAGCGGGCTGGGTTAAAGTATCATGAAGATTGTTTCTTAATACATAGGCAATTCACTCAGCCCGGTAGGGCGGCATATGGGTTTATGCATTAGGCCTTCAGTTTGCCCGCAATCCAAAATCGATAATCGAAAAATGATAACAAAGCTTGTTGTTCATAGGAGTCGTTCGAGATATATTCGAGTTGATGCAACAATTTTTCAAATTCTTTTTCTAGTTGCGTAGGATTGGTTACTACGAATGTGCGTTTAAAAAAATTGAGAATAGCTTTTTCAATTTCATATTTTAATTCCTGTTGCATCATAAAACGATAAATACTTCTTATCAAGCCGGGAAGTAATAAAAAGTTGTTTAATTCAAAGTGAATGAGAATATTCATCAATTTTACGTGCACAACAAACGAACGCAACGAGTGGTGGAAATTTGAATTTAAAAGTTTATTAATAATGTCTAATGCTTCAACATAATTTTTATCGTAAATAAAATAAGCGGCCAATCGTAATAATGTATCGTGGTAAATACTAATGATGGGATGTTTTTCTTCCAAAAAAATAATGGTATCCCGCACTATTTGTTTACCATTAAAAATATCTTTATTAAAAATAATATCATCTAATTGAAGTTGGGTTACAACCGCTTTCAAATAGTGCTCTTCAGCCTTTCCAGTAACCGGTAATGCTTGTAGTTTTTTTAATTGAATGGCGTAATTAATTCTATCGCCCTTATTGATAAACAAAGAAATGTAATTATAATATGCGCCAATTGCAGGAATATTTCTATTGAGTAATTGCGTTTGCATTTGCTCAAATATCCGAATCGTTTTTTCCTGATAATGTAATGCATTATCCCAATCGTTTAGTAAACGGTATAACAAAGAAATGGCGGCATTTCTTGAATTTCTAAACCGATAATTTTGTTTTTCTGTATCCGGCAACGAAATGAGTTCATGCAATAGTTGATACACTTCCATTTTAATCAACTGATTGCGCAATGGAAAATAAGTATTTACATAAAACAATGCCTTTGTTAAACCCTGTCGTGTAATATAGGCGTGTTTAATAATTTCTGCACTTTCAGTTATGGATAAAACTATTTCATCTGTTTTTTTTATTTTTTCTTCTTCATCATAAGAACGCAATAATTGTATTTGTTGCGTTTGAAAAATAATCTGATAAGCAGGAAGTGTAACCGGGTCGCTTAATGCAATTCCTAAATCGGTGAAGTGCTGACTTTGTTGCAATAATCCTTTTTCGGAAAGTAATTCTGCGTAATCAAGTAGTTCACGGATTTTAAATTGTGTGTTTTTTTCGCTGTGATAAGCCCTTAAGCTTTTAAGTATTTGGGCATATAAAAAATTGCGAATGCTATGAATGTTAGTTTTTTTAACACTTAGTTGCTCTCTTATCGCCGCATCATTTTCGAAACCGTTGGCTTCGAGTATTTTATACAACCTGATATAGGTTTTTTGTTTGTCGCGACTAAATCCCCCAACCGATTTCATAAAATAGCCCTTTTCACTTGGGGTCATAGTTGAAATAAGCTCCAACAAAGGTTTCCATTGGCTTTTTATCTGTTCGAAATTTAGCGTTTCTTTCATATAACACCATAAATATAAAGGTTAATGAGCAAATGTTACATATTCAAAATATCATATTTTTACCTTTTTTGTATTGACCTGCCGCGGATACACCGATAGATTTGTAGAAAAGTTATCTTAATTATGAAAAATCTAACCCTTTACTTCGCGCTATCCCTGTTACTCTCGGCAAGCGCCTTTACTCAAAATTTAATCTGGACCGAGACATCCGACGCTACCGGCACCGGTGATCAGGCATTTGCAAGTGATTTGGACCAAAATGGCAATCATTATGTTGCCGGAAATTATGCCGACACCCTGGTTGTTGACGGTGTGTCATACCCCAATTATGTGAATGACGGCTCAAACGATGCCTATGTAATCAAGTATGATGCTGCCGGCAATGTAATTTGGGTAAAAACCATCAACGGACCGTCTTCGCAACTGATTAAGTCGCTTCGCGTGAATCCCAATACCGGCGATTGTTATGTAGCGGGTTCGTTTATTACCGATTTCTATATTGATGGCATCAAACAAAACACGCAAACATTTTCCGGCTTCTCAACAAATTTCTACCGTTCCTTCATTATGCGTTTTGACACAAACGGCAACCTGGTTTGGTCGAATAATACTTTTAGCGTAACCGGTTATCCAATTGATGGTGGTGAGTCCATTGCGCTTTCACCTCTTGGCGATTATGTATATATGCAAAATGGTTATCTCAGTGATGTTGTTTTTGAAACCGGAGAAAGTTTTTTACCTGCAGGTTTTGGCGTGCAAGGTATTTTGTTAACCAAAATTTCCACCGCCACTGGCACTATTGCGCTATCAAGAAATAATATTGAGCGTTATTTAGTGGATGGTTATATTTTAGATACCGACAAAACCGGTAATTTAATTTATGCCGGCAGTCACCGCAGACTATGTATGAATGATGTTGACCCTACCGCATTTAGCATTTGCGACACGAATCCGTCTTATGCTATTCCCGACGGTTTTGTTTGGAAAATGAATTCCAGTTTAGTGAGCATATGGGGAAAAGAAATAAACGGAACTGGTATAGAAGTAGTTTCTGCAGTTGGCACCGACAATCAGGACAATGTTTATCTGTATGGCACATTTAATAGCAATGCCGAATTTGATGGTAATATTTTAGTTCCGGTTCCTGCAAAATCAAATGCCTTTGTTGCGAAATTAAATTCCGGAGGAAATTATGCATACGTAAAACAATTATCTGCTGAAGATTTATATATCACTGAATATCCAACAGATGCAGAAGCGCCGTTTGCTGTTGACACAAAAGGAAATGTATTTCTTGGAGGTGCATTTGCAGGAACATTAAATTATTATGGCAATACTTTAACATCAACTTCCCCTCCAGCTTCTTTTTATGCTAATGGATTTTTACTAAAATTGAACAGTTCAGGTAATTTACGTTGGGGCGAAAAATTTGCCGGTGAAGTGGGCCCCTTTGATGAAACCGCCGTGCACGGAATTTCGGTTTTAGGTTCCAACCTAGCCGTTAGCGGTGAATTTGCCTACTATAATGCATATCAAAACGATACTGTGAATTCCGATGGTAATGCATTTTTCCTAAGTGCTATACAGGATTGTGATGTTACTATTCAGGTATCAGCTACATCCAATCTGGTAAGTGTTGCATTTCCTGTTACTTTAAGCACACCGTTAAAACCGGGTTATACTTATCAGTGGCAACGCAATAATGTGGACATACCCGGAGCTACTTCAAACACTTATGTAACAACCCTTACAGGAAATTACAAAGTAATAGTAACAACAGGTGTTTGCGAAATTGCATCAAAAAAGTAAAATTAAATCCGCATCCACGTTTTGGTAATATTGATGATGCAACAATTGCTGTATATCCGAATCCGGCAAACGAAAATATTTATATTCAATTACCGGCATCACAAATAAATACAACATTTAGTTTAATCATTTCAGATTTATCAGGAAGAACCGTGTATTCCGATAACGCAACATCCGACGAATCGGGATTAATGCATGTTCAGTTACAAAACAGCATCAGCAGTGGAACATATTTTATCCAATTAATTGGAGATAATTATAGTGCCACTACACCGATTGTGATAGAATAAAATAATTCATAATAAACCCAAAAGGTCACCGCACATGGTGACCTTTTTTTATGCAAAATATTTTACTTTTTTTCCAGTATCGCAATTGCCATTTTCAACAACAAAGTAATTTTTTTCACCGGCAAATCTTTTTCCGCATCAACCATAAATATTTTCATGCGCGAGCGTTTCTCCTGAATTAATTCCGGAAAATCCATTTTATTTCCATCTGCAAATCCGATATAGGGTTGTCCTGTTTTTTGTTTGTCCATAAATAACACAACATTTTTCCATTGTAATAAAAAAATGGCATGCCGTATTTCCATTCGGGGGTGATGGATGGGTGGTGATCGAGAATAATGCCCCTCAAGGCTAGTAAAGCAGACTGGGCGGGTTGGGGGAGGGAGAGGAAATAGGTGTTAGGCAAGCCATGCATTAATTGTAATTATGTCTTTGATTAATATTTATTATAAAATTACCAATTAATTTCGGGCGTATGTATTGAAAATAATAATATTAGCCCCAACCGATCATTTTACTTAGTTTCTCTGTTGGGCTAATTTTTAAGTTGACAATTCACTATGACTAAAACGTATAACACAAAGCGCCTCCTGGCTAAAATATATTCCACCCCATCGGAATTAAGCCTCCAAGTCTTACATCAGGGGAGTTAATAACAAAGAATTAAAAATGGCAATTCCATAGGATGCTTCAAGGCCTAATCTTAAATAAACACAGGCAGATGTAGCCGTAGTAATAATCATATTCTGTAGTTGATGCTACTCCCAAAAATCCCCCGAAACCAAGTCCCGTGAAACTTCCTGAGCTATAATACTTTAACAACCCTTCAAACAAAGTTCGTTTGTGCGTTTTTAAAATAAACAGTTTTAACACAAATCCAATTATTTCCAATTAGAATAATCCGTTATACTTTTTTCACTAGTTCGGCTCCGAGATTTTAACTTTTAAAACTCCGAAACATCCAAATGTGATTAGGTCTTTTCCCAGTAATTGGTTCGACCTCAAAAAATTCCATGTAAAATAAGTTTGGCTTTCTCCAGAGTAAACTTGCGTTTGCTCCATAATTTTTCTTCTTTTATTGTTTTTTTGAAAAAACAAAAACACCACTAAATATTCCTCGCCTTATTCTTGTAGAAAGTTTTGCTAGTTTCTCTATGTCCACCAAGTCGATTCAACCTGTTTGAATTATTTTACATTCAATTGCATATTCTTCTGTCCAAATATCAACGCCCTTTTTTTCTAATTCTATTCTCAGGTCTGAATTTTCTTTCAGCATCCAATCAGCTATTTCTACCTGCATCCAGTTTTCAAACGATTGAATTTTTGATGCAAACCGGACAGCAAAGTTGTTGTCTATTTTTGACTTAAGATTTGAGTATAAGTTTTGGAGGAAATCATTTGTGTTTCTATTTTTCATTTTAAAGAATTAACGCAATAAAATTAAACAATTTTAAAAAAATCACTGCGATTATCTTAATTGAGATATAGATGGTTCTCATTAAATAGGAAGTAATCTTCATTAATTAATCATTCCCACATTGGCCACCTCGAGAATGCGTTGATACGTATTTGTCGAAAGTAATCTTCATTAATTAATCATTCCCACAAGTACTTGCTAATTACACTAATTGCAAAATTGTCGAAAGTAATCTTCATTAATTAATCATTCCCACCGTGACAATGGCTGATAAACTGCCAACAGCAATGTCGAAAGTAATCTTCATTAATTAATCATTCCCACTACTTGTTACAG
The DNA here is from genome assembly GCA_016718035.1 of Bacteroidota bacterium. GTDB lineage: Bacteria > Bacteroidota > Bacteroidia > Chitinophagales > BACL12 > UBA7236. Next base: position 63,079 of record JADKEK010000005.1, read on the forward strand.
AAGATCTGGTATACACAGAAAGTCGAAAGTAATCTTCATTAATTAATCATTCCCACTTTCTGCTTGTAGACTTGTTTTTATGGGCAGTGATGTCGAAAGTAATCTTCATTAATTAATCATTCCCACTGAAGCTGCAATTGAATGCACTTTGAATGAATTGTCGAAAGTAATCTTCATTAATTAATCATTCCCACCGACTAGGTGCTCATTTAGAACTAATGCCTGAAGGAGTCGAAAGTAATCTTCATTAATTAATCATTCCCACGCCACAACATTGGCTGTTGTACTCGATAAAAAGTCGAAAGTAATCTTCATTAATTAATCACTCCCACGGTAATCCAGCGAATTAAGCAGACGGAAAGAGTCGAAAGTAATCTTCATCAATTAATCATTCCCACTCCATTAATGCTCTTGATTTGTCCAGCCATAATAATAGTCGAAAGTAATCTTCATCAATTAATCATTCCCACAACCACAATGACCTTTTCGCTGCCCGCTTAAAAGAGTCGAAAGTAATCTTCATTAATTAATCATTCCCACCCCTTGCCGAAATGAGAAGGGAGCAGCAGTTAGATGTCAAAGTAATCTTCATTAATTAATCATTTCACCCGACTTTAGTTGAAGGCTGGTCCACTTTTTTGTCGAAAGTAATCTTAATCAATTAATCATTCCGCTCTACAACTACTACTATTATAATTTCGGTGGTGGTAGTCGAAAGTAATCTTCATCATTAATCATTCCCACAAAATTTGTGAAGTACCCAGGTGGCATATCACAAAAGTCGAAAGTAATCTTCATCAATTAATCATTCCCACCCCTAACATGGAGGATGACACACATCAAATTGTCGAAAGTAATCTTCATCAATTAATCATTCACACTCCGCTGAAAGAGAAGTTCTCTATAGCGTATCGGAGGTCGAAAGTAATCTTCATTAATTAATCATTCCCACAGATATGATTGTAGATCAGATGGGAGAAAAATGTCCAAAGTAATCTTCATTAATTAATCATTCCCACAAAAATGACCGCAAGGGATATCGTAATGAATGGGTCGAAAGTAATCTTCATTAATTAATCATTCCCACTTTATCGGATGACGAACTTTTAACTATTCCATGTCAAAAGTAATCTTCATTAATTAATCATTCCCACCAGAAATGACCAGAAGGATAAATACGATATGATCGTCGAAAGTAATCTTCATTAATTAATCATTCCCACAAAAATGGCTTCAAGTATATCGTATGACGATGTAGTCGAAAGTAATCTTCATCAAATAATCATTCCCACTGGACAATTTTTTTGGCCAGGAGGAAAATGCAGATGTCGAAAGTAATCTTCATCAAATAATCATTCCCACTGGACAATTTTTTTGGCCAGGAGGAAAATGCAGATGTCGAAAGTAATCTTCATCAAATAATCATTCCCACTGAAAATTTAACTAATTTCTCATTTAAAAAAAAGTCGAAAGTAATCTTCATCAAATAATCATTCCCACTTTTCAATGCAATTGGAATTAGGTAAAAAAGCGGTTTTGTCGAAAGTAATCTTCATCAAATAATCATTCCCACTGTTTTAAACGGGTTCGCACAGGTTAACTCTATGTCGAAAGTAATCTTCATCAAATAATCATTCCCACTTGCCTTCTCATTGGAGTGCAACAGCCATTTGTCGAAAGTAATCTTCATCAAATAATCATTCCCACAGTCGCCTATGCCAGCATTGACAGCGCACTTATTGTCGAAAGTAATCTTCATCAAATAATCATTCCCACTTACGCAACTGTACTCGCCGTCAGGCCACAAGGTCGAAAGTAATCTTCATCAAATAATCATTCCCACTTATACGCTTACTTGGGCTCGTTCTAATACAGGCATTGTCGAAAGTAATCTTCATCAAATAATCATTCCCACTTCAAAGAAATGAACCGTCAAACGGATTCAGCAAAGTCGAAAGTAATCTTCATCAAATAATCATTCCCACTCATTAGCCACTTATGACTTTAATCAATTAACAGTCGAAAGTAATCTTCATCAAATAATCATTCCCACAACGGCGGGGTAATACCTAAAGAAGTAGAAGAGTCGAAAGTAATCTTCATCAAATAATCATTCCCACTTTAACACAAGTGATGTTAAGGAAATGAGTACGTCGAAAGTAATCTTCATCAAATAATCATTCCCACTAATAGCTCCAAATGGAGAAATTTATAAATCGAGGTCGAAAGTAATCTTCATCAAATAATCATTCCCACGCTCGAAGTTTATAAATAACTGGGGGGCTTTTTGTCGAAAGTAATCTTCATCAAATAATCATTCCCACTGCATATCTTGCACATAGTGGCATTGGAAAATGTAAGTCGAAAGTAATCTTCATCAAATAATCATTCCCACCACGTGATATCTGCTCCGCTGGTTCTTCCAGAATTTGTCGAAAGTAATCTTCATCAAATAATCATTCCCACCTTCAATTGATAGCCCCATGGAGAAATTTATAAATCGAGGTCGAAAGTAATCTTCATCAAATAATCATTCCCACATGCACCAAAAAACTCAGCCGAGATTATGATTTAGTCGAAAGTAATCTTCATCAAATAATCATTCCCACTTTATCAGGAGCCGGTAGAACACGAAAGATTCGTCGAAAGTAATCTTCATCAAATAATCATTCCCCACTGAGGAGGTGCATTATATCAATCCCGAAAATTAGTCGAAAGTAATCTTCATCAAATAATCATTCCCACCCTACAAAAACATTGACACAGCGCACGAATTTATTAACAGTCGAAAGTAATCTTCATCAAATAATCATTCCCACCTAAATTATCACAAGGAAATTTAAGTGAAAGTGTCGAAAGTAATCTTCATCAAATAATCATTCCCACAGGTGTATTTTGTGAAGTTCGCAATTCACGACAGTCGAAAGTAATCTTCATCAAATAATCATTCCCACTATTAACTGGCGAACTAGAAAACAGCTTTGAAATTGGTCGAAAGTAATCTTCATCAAATAATCATTCCCACACCTTCCTTCCGGTTTTATATATTGTAAATCTGATGTCGAAAGTAATCTTCATCAAATAATCATTCCCACACAAAATACCCCCTTTACGTTAACCCCGGAAAATGAGTCGAAAGTAATCTTCATCAAATAATCATTCCCACTTAGAAAAAGCTTTGATTCGCATTGAACAAAAGTCGAAAGTAATCTTCATCAAATAATCATTCCCACACTCTTAGTGGTAAAAATGGTAAGAGAATCTCATTGTCGAAAGTAATCTTCATCAAATAATCATTCCCACATCACTGTAGGAATTTTAATAGTGATGTTCTTTGTCGAAAGTAATCTTCATCAAATAATCATTCCCACCATTACACATGCCGATTTGTACACTGTATTAAGTAAGTCGAAAGTAATCTTCATCAAATAATCATTCCCACTGTTATGCAAAAAGTTGTCGATTACGCACTTGCACGTCGAAAGTAATCTTCATCAAATAATCATTCCCACTATTGGCACTATGAGAAAAAAGTAGATTTTTATGTCGAAAGTAATCTTCATCAAATAATTAATACAAAAAATATCTTCTTATAGAATTACCCCCCGCCACCATTCAATATACCTAAGGAATTGGCAGAATACGCCAAAATAAATTTACGCTGCAATAATTAGGTATATTAAATGATTTGTCGGGGTATATGGACAATTGATTATAAATGGAATAACTAATTCAAAAAATTGAGAAGACTGTCAAATTTTTACATTTGTGTCAATTTTAGCTTCTAATTAATAAACATAAATCGATGGACTGAACACCATTTTAAATTGTTAATTACAAACATGTCAAAGAACTTTTTCAATTTTTCTCCTATTGATAATTTCCGGGGAGTATGGTCTGGCATTCACATAATAATCAGAAGGAATTAATTTGCCAAAGCCAACTGTTTTACCAAAACCTAAACTCAATTCGGCAGGTAGCAAAACATTACTTTCAAAAACTACATCAAACTCTACAAAGTTTTCGTACTCTCTAAATTTTGTTGTCGTTTTTTTATTAATATCCAGAATAGTGTTTTTAAGCGCTTTAATTTTTTTGCCTGTTGTTGTTTGAATACAATCACTTATCTGTCCAAATAATATCTTTTCAAGCACTACAATTTTATTGGCTAACGTATGCGCTGTGTTCCACTCTTTTTAAATTTTCTTTACTCAGTGCAAGCCAGTTATATATATGATATTGTTTGGGTTTACGCAATTTATCAAATGTATGGTTACCGGGTAATACATCAATAAACGCCAGGTTATAGGTCTGGTCGCCAAGGGTTACCCTTTTGCCCAAAAAAGGCATTAAAGCTTTAAGTGCTACAACGCCGTCGGCAATACCAAATAATACCACTTGCCGTCTTATTATTTTACATTGTACCAATGGGAAACGACTTATGTTTTTTCCATCAATTGTTTTGTTGGTAATAATATCGGGTCTTAAGCCAACCTCTAGCAAAGCCTTTTCACACTTCCACGCCAAATTGTCAATAAAAGATTTAAACTCTTTCATTTGACGAGGATACAATTGTTGGGCAAAGTGGAGTGTTATTGTTGGTGTCATTGTTATTAAATTTTAAATTGTTTCTTGGCTAAGCTTTCTAAGTTCATTTCTATATTTCAATAAATTTAATAAATTGCTAAAAAGTTGACTTGGTACATTTGCAAAGGAAATATATTGCATTTGATCTAGTCTTAATCCCTTCCTGTCTAACTTAATACCATAATACAAAATGACAGTATCAAGTTTGGTTGACTTGACGAAATCTGCAAATTCGGAGTTTTCCCAACCCATATCAGTCGAATTACCCGCAAAATCCTCTTTGCCGTCTGCCCCCTCATTTTTTACAATTATTGCATCACAATCAGTAAGGCTTAGGCCAAATACTTTTAATGTATCATTAATTACATCTTTTGCTTTATGAAAACTTTCAAGCTCTATTTCAATTTTGTTTTTGAATATTTCGAGCCCTGCTTCAAAATTTTTATTTTCTCGAGCCTTCGCATTTTTCAAAACAAGGATTCTCGATTGCTCAAGTATTTGTATGTCTAAATCGTGTTTAGCAAAAATATTGTTTAGCGTGTTTTTGTTTTTTCTTAATTGATTTTCCAATGTCTGTATAAATTCAATGCGAGCTTTCCTTTGTGCCCATAAGAAAACTGAAAGCAACGCAACTACACCTCCACCAATAATAGCAGGAATAAGCCCGCTTATTCTATCAACCAATTTATCAGCACTTTCAGTATAGTTTTTTGCAATTTCTACATTTTCTTCAATTAAACTATCGCGTCGGGTAAATAAATCTTGTGTCCGTGCATCTATTATTGAATCCAGTTCCTGCTTAGAAACTTGCATAACATTCGTGTCACCATTCACTATCTGGTTTTGGGCGTTTCCTATATTAATTGAAGTAGCCACAACTACCAAAAACAATAATAGTTTTAGTGATAACAAATAAAATGATTTCTTATATAAATTTTCCATAATCAACTGCTGTTTTGGCACCTATGCCGTTTTCTTTTAGTGCAATTTTTTAAGTGGTCCAGCATAATTTGTATCGGTTGGCCATTTTCTATCCAGGTATTTTCTCCAATAGTCTTATCTAAAGGTCTTCCTTGTTCATCAATGGTTTGTATGTTATATTGTGCAACTGCATATCTTAATATTTTTTGCCTAAAATAGTAAACTCAAATGTTGCTCCGGTAGCGGTTAAAAAAATTATTGGCACCGGGTTCATCCAATCTCCGGGAGGGGTATTGCCCTCAATATCGTCATAATAATTTTTATAATGTGGGTTAACGATATCCGGTTCTATATTTAAGTTTTCATCGGGAAAACTATCCATAAATACAATTGCACCTTGTCGTGCCCCTGTTATACTATCTTTGTCCGCCCCAAATAAAAAACAAAATCCCGCGTCGTGAAATGCCTTTTTTTCAGGTGTAATTTTATCTTTATCTGCACGCTCATTGTTTTCATTTATTTCTTTATCTGTAAGCTGAAAATACCTGTCCAAAAAATAGTTGCGGACAACACCTTTTATACTGCTGGCCGGTATGTAAGGAATGCCATAAATCGGGTGAAAAAAAATTCCGGTTTCATAAATGCTTTCATTGCCTAAACCAATGGCAAGTCGGTTAATTAATGTTAATGAACAACTTAAGGGCAAATAAGTATTACTACAAATTAATTTGTTGTTTAATTCAAGTTGTTGTTTTTTTATTAAAGCACTAAAATGTGTTTCATTGTCATAAGGCCATTCCAACTCACTTCCTTGTGAGTTTAATAAGCTGAATTTACTCATAACAAAATTTGCAACTTTATTTATAATAAGCGCATAGTTCTGTTTTGCGCTGTTTTGGTGGTTGTTTTTAATAAACTTATCTACCTTAGGTGAAATCCTTTTTTCTATAAAAGTTAAATGACTAATTTTACTATTATCATTAATTGTTGCCACAAAAATTGATTCGGAAGAGTAGGTTTCAAACCCTTTCTTTAATTCTGGTTTCAATTTTTCTGCAATATAGAAGTGATTTTTTTCCAATGCATACGTATTACCCTTTATATCGCTAAATATAATATTCGGGTTAAATTTCTCATTATTCGTTTTAGAATAAACTATAATTTCAGGCATTTTTAGACAATTTAATTTTCAGGATAAATACATTCAGTCATTCTTTTCAGCCAATACGCATATCGAATTGACTCTGTTGTAATATTTAAAAGTAATATGTTGTCTTCGAAATAAAAAAGGTTTAATACCAAGTCGTTTGATGCCGGTTTATTTTTATCTATAATAATTTCCGGATATTGTTGTACAACCCAATTACTGAGGTGTTGGTACAGCAGCTTTGTATCATCCTTCGCTTTCAAAAAACTTGCCACCTGTATTATACCATTTGCCTGAATTAAAGCCGGCAATTTCCTTACCTGAGACCTGTATCTGTTGATGTTGTTTTTTGTATTTGGGCTATTAATCACAGACAATGCGCTTGCAGCCCTTTTTTGGTCTAAGTTTATCATGTTTAAAATTTAACTGTTACAAAACCTTTTCCAATAGTAGCACCACCTCCTATTCTAAATAATTTATTTTCATCCATATTGGTCAAAAAACTATCGAAGCTGGTAGTATCTGAAGCACCATTCCCAAACATAGCCATATAATACATAACACTATTACATGGCAAATATTCCTCTGTAAACAATTGACCATCCTTAACTACACCGGTATCATTATCAATATGGTTTCTTGTTATCACTTCTGTATAAATTGATACCAGTTTTTGAAAGATGGTATCACGTACAATTACTACTTTATCCAACACTTCGTCTTTATAGGCATCGGGGCAAACCGCCGCTAGCCATTCGTTGTATTTAATATTATTAATAGTAGTGTCCGGGTTTATTACATCAAAAACAAATTCTTCTAACATAATACTGTCTCGCCCACCATAATTTACCGACAAACTTGTTCCATTATATATTACTTCGCTTTCATTAGGTATAATATTTCCTGTTATTTCAAATTGTTCTCCCATCATCAAATAATCACTTTTCAATTTATTTAGAATATGGGGGCAAGTAATAAATGCAAATATGCCTTTTGCGCTTCTAATAGGAAAAAGTAACAACCGTGCATCGGTTAATCCAAGAAGGCCAATATTGCTGGTGTCTTCCGGTCCAAATAAATCATTTACAGTTTGGTTAGGAACACCTGGTATTTCTTCAAAGTGTTCTCGTAAACTACCTTTTAAGCTTGAACTTTCAATTTTTGGGAAACCGGTATGGCCTTCTCGTTGAATAGGTAAATCAACACGACCTACTCCGGTACCAGCGCCTGCATGCATGGCTGTTTCACAATATAGAAACATGGGTTTAAATTGTTTATACATAATGTTATTTTAATAATTGTGATTGATTTAATTGGGCAAATAAAATATGGCCGTACCCTTCATGTTTATAATTAACGGAATTAATGGTTTCACCTATGACTTTTCCATGATAGTTTGTGATAAATTCCTGCAAATCTTCTGTAGCTCCGCTAAGTACATAAATTGCCCCTGCCGGAACTGCCGTTAACATTGGTTTTGGGCGCTTTGCTGCCATATCCCAGCCGCCTACAGTTAAAGGTCTGCCGCTTGAAAAAGCGATTATCTTAATTTTTTCCGGTATAATAGAAGGTTGCCATCCATTATTAAATATGCCTGGAGATGTAAGTAGCATTTTAACCATATTATCACTACTCTTTACCACGGGAGCTTTTATGTCTGAATTTATTTGACAAACTTCTAAATATCCGATTTTACCATCAGACCCTAGGCGCCCAACCTCGTTTTCGATTAGTGGTATTCCCTTGCTCAATAAAAAAGGAAAGAGGCCCTTTATCGGTTTCCGGCCTAATCATTTTTACTGTATAAAGCTTACCTTCTTCGGCTGTTTTAGTATCCTTTTCTCTTCCCATCCCAACCTTATATTCATTTGTAATATAATTTGGAAGATATATAATTTCGTGTAACAACTCGGATGCGCTTGCACCGCTAACATATTTTACCATTCCGGAATAGGTAAGGTATAAGTTAGCATTGGATTCCGGTTTGCCATCAGCCGGGTCAAGCAAATACTCCGGCATCTTATGTTCGTTTCTGGTGAAAATTGATTTTTTGAGTTCGGTATAATGACATTCGTGTCTAATAGGGGTAGATAATTTTCTGAATTTTACATCTTCGGGTAAAGGAAAAAGCAATTGGTCTCCAATTAGAAGCTGGTTTTTTAATATCTCTAAATTTAAGGATTCTTTTACCGGATGTAAGTTTGCAAACGTTATGACATCTTGATGTAAGTTAATATTTTGGTTGGTTATATATAAGTTTCTCAAAAATCCATAAAGGACTGATGGTAAAGGCGGAAAAACAGCGTCTGCATAGGTTTCTTCGCCCATTAAAAACGGTTTGCCATCTTTAAAAGAAAATGTATCCGCGGCTTTTATTTTAATTGTTTTCGTCATTCTTGTTGTTCGTTTTACGTTGCATAAAATCACAAATATTAAGCATGGATAAAAAATTTGTCACATCATTGTCGATAGCCCATAATTTATTTAGTGATGTAATAAAACCTGAATGGCAAATTTATTGCGTCCGGCGTCTTTCGCTCTTTTTTCCAAGGCCAATGTTTGTTTAACCACATCACTCAAGGGCTCCTTATAATGGGCTATCAGTAAGCCGGCAGAAATAGTAAACTCTTTTGTACCAGCTTTAATTTTTTTCCGTTGGATTAGAAAAGACAGCATCTGTTTCTTCTTATACCGGGTATTAAGTTCGTTGGTAATAATAAACGCCTTTTAGATTTAAAACCCCAAAAAATCTTCCCCTCCGGCATAAATGTATTTCCCATCCAAGGCCTAATGCCTGATTCTGTTTTGAATATTTAATTAAAGCTGCTGAAAGTTTTGATTGGAAAATGTTCTAAATCCGATTTGTCAGATAAAAGAGCCCTGATAACCATTCACCCATGTTGTCTCCATCGGAAGCAAGCAATCCATAGTACAAATTTTACTTTCGTCTTTTGTTTTTTTATCTCTGAAATAAAATCATTATAATGCTGCCTTGCTACTTTAGCTGCAGCTTCTGCGGCATCGTCAGTATCAAATTTACCGAGGGTTTTAAAAACTTTTTTATTTATATTTTCCTCAAAGTATAATTCATCGTTGGAATGACGCAGGTATTTCTTTGGTAAATTTTTCTGATTGTCATCTTTAGACCCTTCAACACGCCAAATGAAATTATTTATTTCGTTGTTCAACTCCAATTTATCAAATAAGTGCATCAAACATATTTTAGTAGTACTGAATTGTTTATGCGCTTCGTTTTCATAAATTCTTTTTATGGCAGAAATTGTGCTTAAGCCTTCTCCTTCTTTAATCTCCCAAATTTTGTATGGTTTATCATCCGCGCTATTGCATACAATCACCTCCTCATTTGGAGGGTTGCTGTTCATAAATAATTTATTTGATACTTGATTTGTCCGATCTTCTTTTTCCGTTTTTCTATATAAAACTACATTGTTTTCCCCATCCAGATTACATTTTCTGCCCACTTCGCCGATTACACCTTTTATCGTTACCTGATTAAATTTTTGTGATTGTTTGACTGCAACCATTTCCTTCTCAAGGTTGTTATATACTTCGTGGTAAGGTTTGTCACCAAGTTGTCCTGCAACACAATACACTTTAAAATAATTATCAAATTGTTGTTGAATTTTATTCGTTAAAGTTGAATTAGTATTTTTAACCAATTCATCTTTGAAATTTTCCAATTCAACCAATGATTGGGCTTTAAGGTCGTCAATTAATTGTTGCAATGTTTCCAGAGTGTTCACATCAATTTTACCGACAAACCGGTTTGGAATGGAATCAATTTTCTTGGGATCATCATAATTTTCATTTGGCATTATTATCTGCCCACCTTGGTTTTTAAAATATAAAATTGCTCTCAAACACATTTTTGAAAGCATTTTACTTCCCGCGAACAAGTCGTGAGTGGTTCTAGCGAGGTAATAAATTTTCCGACCGGTCCAATTGAATATATTATTATGTATTGACTCATGAATTTAATTCATTTAAGGAATCTATAAATATTTTGTTCGCGGTTGTATAATTTTCATCAAATTTTGTTGGTTTAATCGGAAAGAAAATGATATAGCCTTTATATTGATTGTTAGTTTTAATTACTGTTAAAAATATGATTTTGAAAAAGCGTTCGATAGTAAATTTACTTTTTTTTTTATTTGCGGTGTAATGTATTGTCTCACTGAAGGTTTGTGTTCAAAATCGACATTCGATTTTGCTCGTTTATAAATGTAGCCAATTCAACTATTGCGTCATACCAATTATTAAAAGGATTGTTGATGCATACTATCCTATTAACCTGATTTGAAATAACAATGTATTCGGACAAGGTATTACTAACAGGTATTAAAATATCATTTAATGAAAATGCAAATGTGGGAGCGGGTGAAATTTGATTTATTGAAAATCTACCAAAACCATTTCTAGCTTTTGCACCTAAACCGCCAATTAAACCAATTGCATATAATGCCTTAATAATATGTTGTTTTTCATTCTCGGCAACATTATTAAAGCTTAAAGCCAGCGTGAAAGTAGATCCTGGAGCCAGATAACCGCTTTCATTTTCATCATCATCACCTATACCATATGTGATATATTTAATTAAATTAATATTTCTCGATTTAATATATTCCTCTCTTGTGTTAAAATTTATTTTCCTTTTTTCATCCACTAAATAATTAGCTTTTAAACTATTGAATTCAAAATCTACATCAGAATAAGGAATTGATATTAGAACTTTGCTTCTGTTAGATTTCATTTCATCTTGAGCCCCATAACTACCGCCAAAAAGTTGCATTTCTCTTTTTCTTAATTCTGCTACACTAATTGAAGGATGCAATGCCCTCCACCAAAACCTTAGTGCCGCTTTAATTGGCGGAACTCTTAACTCTGGTTGTCCTTTAATTGCATTCCCTAAAAACATCGGAGTAATTACTTCACACTCAAAAGTTACTGTTTCATATTTGGGATTAATATTTCTCTCCATTCTATTATTTTTAATTTATACACATAGCTTTCCAAATGGCTTTTTAGCGCCATCAGTAAACTTTTCTATAAAACTTAAACTGTAGTTGGGTTGAACTTGGTAATGGGTTCGGTTAGTAAATCTAATTATTACAAGTATTAAAACCAAATTTTGAAGTTAAATTCACGGTAAACCGTTAACGGATTATAAACTAGGATAGCGAGACGGTAGTTTTTATCTAATTGATTATCAACATATTAGAAAATAATATTCAAATTGCTTAATTCATAATTTATAAACATTCTAAATACTCATTTTCCAAATGTGATATCGACGAAAAGATAAGTGGAAATGCGATTTTCTCTTAAAAAATTATTTATTAATTCGTTAGAATCATTATTAAATGAAGATTGTAATGGAATTTGAAGAAGATTATCTGTGGTTTCATTCCTAATTTTAATAAAAGTATTGTTAGGCCCAGTTGCATGTTGTATTTTCCCATTTTTGCAACTTAATATGCTAAAAATTATGTTATATATATTTTGATTTGATGCTCTTAAAAGTATCTTTAAATGCGATGTCGACCATGGTTTAAAAACTAAATGGTTGTTATGCATAAAATTATATGCTTCTTTGTGCCAAACACAAGAACTTCCATATGCATCGAATGGCGGGCACTCAAAACCAGATGGGCCATTATTTAGAAACATTTCCCAAATGGCAATTTCATTTACCCATAAGTGTTGTAAATGTAGTTGTTTTGAAAAATGGGAAATATTGTGTTTGGATTCTATTTGATCTCAAGTAACATTAGCGAGCACAGTGGATGTCGCCAAATCAAATATTTTGGGGTGTTTTGCCTCAAAAAGACCAATTTTATAATTATCACCTGATTTAAAAATAATAATACCGTCGGAACCTGATTTTTGCTCTAATCCAGGTGGTAACGTCTGGCTATGTAAATGAACATTGGCGACCCTAAATAGCTCATTCCTTAAATTAGAAGTAAAATTTGATATATAATCTCTTTCAGACACGATGCTGTTTTCATGTAATTGCTTTCTCATTTTCAGCATCAATTCTCGCAAAATGAAAGGCAAAATAGTCGGCTATTTCAAAACTTACAAACATTATATTAAATTTTCAATCAAATTTAATAAATATTTTTAGTTGAAAAAATTTGGCTACTTTAGTAGAATATAAGATTAATATAAAATAATAAAAAAAAATAAATAATATTTAAATTAATAAAAAAATTCCTTGCCTTAATGGATCTACAAAAATTATTCTTCGATATGCAACAAGAAATGATTGCAAAAATAAACGTCAATAAAAATCATAAAAATCCAGGCGCGAAAGGCACCTCATTTGAATCTACGTGGATAAAATGGTTCCGAAAGTACTTACCTGACCGATATAGCATTGATAGCGCTTTTATTATTGACCACATGGGAAATACTAGTCAGCAAATGGATATAGTAATTTACGACACCTGGTATACACCTTTCATTTTAAGCAAAATAAGGTGCGATATATTCCTGCAGAGGGCGTTTATGCCGTTTTTGAAGTTAAACCGGATATAAAAGGTAATGTAGGTAATAAATCATATATTGCTTATGCCGGTGAGAAAATTGAAAGCGTAAGGGTTCTGAAAAGAGGGGCTGCCAGCTATATTAATAGTGGTAAAAAGCAAGAACCCCGACCATTAACTAAAATAATTGGCGGAATATTATGCAACTGTAATGGATTTTCTCATAAAAATAATGCTAGTATTATTTCAAATTTAAAAAAGTTGGATAATTTTAAAAGCATTGATTTAGGGTGTATAGCGGATTATGGCAGTTTTTATATAGATTACTATCCTAAAGAAGAAATTACTGAAGCTGACGTTGAACCTTACTATAAATTTTATAGAAACAGGGAACTCCTTTCAATCCATTTTAGTAAACCGGATCATTCATTAGTAACCTTTGTAATTCAACTTACAAGATATCTTCAACAAGCCATCGGAACAATACCCGCAATTAACCTAAACAATTATTTAGCCGCTATTGGCGAAAAGCTAGACGATGAATTATAAATTTTCACCCACTTCACTCCTTCTCCAAAAAATACCAAAACATTTTTTCTGTCAACTCAATTAATTGTTGGTGTTGTTTTGGCCATTCTGATTTATTTAGCGGGTCGTTTTCGTATAATCGAAGTATAATATTTTGTTTGTTGCGACCTGGTATAAAATCCCATTCAAGGGTGCTGCCAAATATAGCGATGGACTCCTCTTTGTATTTTTGCTCAAGGCTTTGATAAATTGCTGAAGCATTGTTACCTCTTAATATGTAAATAAGTCCTATTCTTTTATCTCGTGCATTTGCAAATAACCGCATCCGTCGCTCGCCACTGCCCCAGGTAATTATATTAAAATAGGTTGGTGATGGTTCACGCATTTTGTACGGTTTTGCTTCTTTATCCATCAGCGATTTTAAGGTTTGCCAATATTCAAGTTGGATTAAATTTGTATCGCTGTTAAGCTTGTTGCGGCTACTTCGTTGTAAATTTCTTGTCCAGTTATTTGGCTTTGATACTAATTTAAATTGAGGAGCCGGTAGCGAATCGCCAATTTTAAATACAGCAATTTCGACACCAAAAAAATTTATGTTTTGTTCAGTAATACTGTTTAACCAATCAAGCGTTGCCCGATGCTCTTCGGTAAATGTTTCGGCTATCAAATAATAGTAAATGTTTCAAGTCCTGCAGCATAGGTTAGCAATTGACCCAGATGTTTGTGGTCTGTTGACTCAAGTTGGTTTTCAATGAGCACCAAACTATCGTCTTCAAGATTTTTGCAAACAATATCTGCTCTATACGGCCCTACGGCTTCCTCTTTACTAATCACCTCAATCTCTAAATTAATTGCATCTGCAAGTAGTGATATGTTTTCATTCTGTGCCAACCAAGGTGTGAAATTTCCCGCTTCATTTTTCCATATTTCACGAAGCCTAACTTGTTGAAGTCTTGATAGCTGCATACATTGAGTTATTTACCATAAATATATTTTATTTTGTTGTGATTGCACAACTTAATTACAAGGAAATCGCAATTATACAAACCCTTTAGGTATAAGCGTTAAATGGGTGTTTTTTGAATGATGAATTCTTATAGAAAACATCTTATAAAGTAGATTAAAGAAAAGTTAGGTTGCAATCATTAAAAAAAAGGAAATCATTACCCCTCTGATACAAAATTGGAGAGGTAATGATCCTGCGGTGGTTTTTTACTTAAAACGTAGTGTGAACTTATTAATTAAAAGCGTTCTATCTTTTTTACATCTTCACAAAACCCTTGGTTTCAAATATTCCCTCATTATTAATCAGTACGGTGTAAAATCCAACCGGTAGTTGCTCTAAATCAATATCCAATTTATTGGCGGAAACATTTTGTGTGAACACCACTTGTCCGGTAGCGTTAATAATTTGAAGGTCAGTGTTTTCCTTTAATCCGGTAATGGTTAGCAATGCATTTGCCGGGTTTGGAAAACAATTAATATTATTAGTTGCTTCAACATTTTCGGGTAAGCGCAAATTAATTTCTGAATATTTGCTGATGGTTAAATAATACGATGTGCCATCGTTCGATAAAATTGAACAAACTACATCACCTAAAGAAGTTTCTCCTTTTACCTTTTCACCTTTAATATCATCAAGCTTTATGTAGCCGGAGCTTCCGGTTGTGGATTGATAACGCGAGATAAAAATATTATCTGCTGTTGTTCCAAATGCATACACATCGCCATTTGATTCATCAAATAAAATATCGCTGCATGATTCGAAATTTCCGGGTGCTGCATTATTAATAGTTTTATTCCACAACACATTTCCTGCGGCATTCATTCTCCATATTTTAGCATTCCTTCCTGCGGCGCCATCCGTAACGTTGCCCGCAAAAGCCAGTCCGCCGCCAAGTGTATTGCCACTGGCACATACAACAGTTTCGCTTCCAGGTGTTGCTTCACCCACTCGTTTAGTCCATACAGCCTTACCGGTATTCGGATTTATTTTAATCACTGCAATATGATTATTCGCCCCAACATTATCTTCCGATTGTGCAATACAAAAAACATTATTCGAGTTGTCTTTAACTAAATCAATTGGAAGATCATCTTTTCCCGGATATCCGGAAATTGTTTTTTTATACAATATTTCTCCGTTTTCATCTATGCGTGTCACTAATATGTCTGTATTTCCTCCATCAAAATAAGCTGTAAAAACTATATCCGTGAATTCAAAATTTAGCAGTTTGCTTGGATAAGTATCCTTGCCGGGCATATTAATTTCAATAAACTGCCCCTCAGAAAATTCATTGGTGATTTTATTATAAGTATGTTTTAATAATAATGATGTCCATTTTCCGGTTGACGTATTTTTGCCTTCATGTAAACAAAAATGACGGTTTCCTCAACGAGGTTGTTATTTAAACAGTTCACATATGTGAATTCTTCATAGAGTGCCGGTATTGCAGTTTCTACTTGTGCTATTCCATAAGTGTCAATATCCATTCTTATTAAACCAAAAATGGCATCCGCTTCATCGAAAAATGAAACATAGGTATGGTTGTCGACTACCTGCACAGCTTGCACTTCAGAAGTTAAATCCAAAACGGTCAAATCGGGATAAGTAACCGGCACACCATTGGTATCTAAAATTCCAACTCCGCTCGATTCGGGACTGGTGGTAAACCCGAACATACAAGAATCATCAGTATAGTCCATAAATCCGGTTCCGGTTGGGCCTAATATAGCGTTGGGGCGAAAGATTTTTCGCCCTTACGGGGTGGCTTGGGGTTTATAGATATGGATGGGAAGTTGGGGAGAAAGATTTTTCGCCCGTGCGGGATGGGTGGGGTAGATAGATATGGATGGGTAGTTGGGGCGAAAGATTTTTCGCCCGTGCGGGGTGGGTGGGGTTTATGTGTGGATCTTCGAAATTTCCCTGCGGGAATGGTGGGGTAGATAGATATGGATGGATGTTGGGGCGAAAATTTTCGCCCGTACGGGTGGGGGTTACAGATATGGATGGGTGGCCTGGGGCGAAAATATTTTGGGGTGTTTTTTAGTTCCATGGGGAATGTTTTCGGCCTAAAATTAGCGGCGCCCAAGTGGGGGATTTTATTTCATTGTTCCACGTGGAACGGTTGGTTATGGATTTAAATAAGGGGCCCATGTGGGGATGTCCATACGGGGTGGTTTTGGGTGTTTGATATGTCGGGGCGAAAAATATTTCGCCCAAGCGAATGTGATTTTAAATTATTGTTCCACGGGAACCATCAGCATGGATTTAAATAAGGGCGCCCACGTGGGGACGCCCATCGGGCCGAAAATGTTTTCGCCCCGACATGTGAGGGAATTTTAAATTCAACGTTCCACGTGAAACATGGAAGAATTGTTACGGGCGTTAATACGCTTGTACTTAATTATCTTTGCATCAGGATGTTCAAAGAATATGATGTTATAGTTGTGGGTGCCGGTCATGCCGGTTGCGAAGCTGCCGCTGCTGCCGCTAATATGGGGGCGAAGGTGATGCTTGTGACCATGAACATGCAGACTATAGCCCAAATGAGTTGCAATCCCGCTATGGGAGGTGTGGCGAAAGGTCAGATAGTGAGGGAGATTGATGCATTGGGTGGGTATTCGGGGATTGTGACCGATAAAAGTGCCATACAGTTTAGGATGTTAAACCTAAGTAAGGGACCAGCCATGTGGAGCCCAAGGGCTCAAAGTGACAGAATGATGTTTGCCGCAGAATGGAGATACATGCTGGAACAAAACAAAAATGTAGATTTTTGGCAGGATACTGTGGCCGGTTTGCTGATTAAGGATGGGAGAATTGCAGGGGTGCGGACAAGTCTGGGAATGGAAATACCATCTAAGGCAGTAGTGCTTACCAATGGAACTTTCTTAAATGGCCTAATACATATAGGAGAAAAAAACTTTGGTGGAGGTCGCGTTGCGGAAAAGGCTGCGACAGGTATCACCGAACAACTTATAAGTCTGGGATTTGAAAGCGGAAGAATGAAAACCGGAACTCCTCCCAGGGTAGATGGAAGAAGTTTGAACTACAATCTCATGGAGGAACAACTAGGGGATGAAGTTCCTCAGAAGTTTTCTTATACCGATACTAAGCCCTTGGCTAAACAAAGAAGCTGTTGGATTACCTATACTTCAGATGCAGTGCATGATGTTTTAAGAACAGGGTTCGACAGGTCACCAATGTATTCGGGAAGGATTAAAGGACCGGGTCCTAGGTATTGCCCTAGTATAGAAGATAAAATAGATCGTTTTGCTTCAAAAGAACGCCACCAAATATTCGTAGAACCGGAAGGTTGGAATACGGTGGAGGTATATATAAACGGTTTTTCTACCAGTCTGCCGGAAGAAGTTCAGTATGCGGCCTTAAAAAAAATACAGGGATTTGAGGATGTGAAGATGTTCAGACCGGGTTATGCTATTGAATATGATTACTTCCCACCGGTGCAATTAAACCATACGCTGGAGACAAGATTGATAAAAAACCTATTCTTCGCAGGTCAAATTAATGGAACAACCGGGTATGAAGAAGCTGCATGTCAGGGACTAATGGCAGGTATAAATGCAGCCCTTTCTGTAGCTGAAAAAGCTCCTTTCCAAATAGACAGAAGTGAAGGGTATATAGGTGTATTGGTAGATGACTTAATTAATAAAGGCACCGAAGAACCATACAGGATGTTTACATCCAGAGCTGAGTATAGGGTGTTGTTGCGACAGGACAATGCAGATATTCGACTTACTCAAAAGTCGCACGCTATAGGACTGGCATCTGATGAGCGATTACATAGGGTGAATGAAAAGATTTCAGCTACAGCAAAATTGATAGATTTCTTACGCAACCTTTCGGTAGATCCGGACCAGGTAAATGGCATGCTGGAGACAAAAGGTTCAACAGTAATTAAGCAAAAAACTAAAGTCGGGCAGTTGCTAAGCAGACCACATATTGGGCTCAACGACTTAATTGGTTTAAACAAAAATCTCGATACCGAGTTGCTTCAATACGAAACTGAATTTAGAGAGCAAGCTGAAATTTCAATAAAGTACGAAGGGTACATCTCTAAAGAAAAAGAACTCGTAGATAAAATGTTGCGTCTTGAAAATATCATCATTCACGATGCCATCAATTATCATCAATTACATTCCATATCATCTGAAGCAAGAGAAAAACTCAGTAAAATAAAACCCAAAACCCTTGGTCAGGCCAGCAGAATAAGTGGCGTTTCACCAAGTGATATTGCGGTATTGATGATTCATATTGGAAGATAATATATTGTGTCGTAAACAATTGATTTTCAATAATTTATAACAATAATACGTAAATATTATCAAACCCCTTCCATTATTTTTTAAGTAAAAGATTTTCGAATAAACAATCACTTTGTCGTTACAGCCGTTAAGTGAATTTCTATCTTTGCAACACCAATGCGAATATTCCTTTTTTCGATAGTATTAATAATAATAGCGGGTTGTGCCAATCAGGTTGCACCATCGGGCGGGCCAAAAGATATCACACCACCAACAGTATTAGATTATGAACCAGACTCAGCATCTGTATTATTTACTGCAAAAACCATTTCCATAAAGTTTGATGAATATGTAATTCTAAATGATGTGTTTAATCAGATTTCCATTTCACCACCGTTAAACGAAACACCTGATTATAAACTCAAAGGAAAAACATTAACCATTTCTATAAAGGATACTTTAAAACCGGAAACTACCTATACCATAAATTTCGGGCAAGCAATAAAAGATAATACTGCGGGAAATGTAAAGGAAAATTTCACTTATGTTTTTTCAACCGGTTCCTATATTGACTCATCACAAGTTTCCGGAAAAGTAGTTGATTTACTAACTGCAGCACCGGCAACAAAAGCATATGTAGTTTTATATTATGAACCAACTGATACGTCGTTCACTACTACAAAACCTTATTACTTTGCAAAGACAGATGTATCAGGTAATTTTTAATTAATAATATAAAATCAGGGTCATATAAATTATATGCAATAGAAGATCAAAATTTCAATTACTTCTACGATTTACCTAATGAAAAAATTGCATTTCAAACATCAACCCTCATAATAGATAGCAATATCACCAATCAAAAATTATTTCTTTACTCAGAAAATAAAACGAAACAAAATTTACTTGAAGCTAAAAGTAGCCGATATGGTCAGACTAAATTGGTTTTTGCAACCAACACATCCGACACTAAAATAAATTATACTGGGAAAGATACTGCAGCATATTTATTTACCCGCAATATTACAAACGACACCATTTTGTTTTGGCATACAAATTATTTGTTAGATACCCATCAACTTGCAATAAGCTTTGATACCACTTTAATAGAAAAAATAATAGAGACTAAAGAATTTCCGGCAGACTCCAATTTCTATAAATCCACAAACACCTTTACCAAAAACGTAATAACATTAGCACAAGGTAACGACCCAAATTCCCGTGCAGAGTGGGTACCTGAAAAACCAATAGACCTTCTCTTTTACAATCCTGTTAAAACATTAACAACAAATAAAATAACTATCTACCAAGATTCAATTCCCTTGTCTGATTATACATTAAATATTGACACACTTGATTCTCGAAAATTGCGTATCAACTACAACTGGAAACCGGAAAAGAACTACACCATAATAATACCAGAAAAAGCTACAATCGATATTTTTGGATTGCATAATATTGCCGATACGATAAAACTTACTGTCAAAAAAATAGATGCCTTTGCGTCACTTTCTACTACTATAAAAAACACAAGTGGTAGTCCTATCTTATTTCAATTTATGAAATCAGACTTGACAGTTATCGATGAGTTTTATTTACCAACTACAAAATTTGAAAATGCAGATAGCACCTATATTGTCAAACAATTATATGTAATACCCGGCGTATATAAAATTCGTGCAATATTAGATACTGATAAAAATGGCAAATGGAGTCCTGGAGATTTGTCACAAAATCGTCCTCCGGAATCAGTTATTTTCTTCCCTGTAGATCAAAATTTACGCGCGAATTGGGAAAATGAAATTGAATGGCATCTAAAATAACCAGATTGTTGCTTGTCCCAAAAAATTAAAAAACCGCGAAAAAAACGAGCTTCACATTTGCCCTCAGTTAAAAGATTTTAAGTTTTTTGACCCATAGTGTCACCCGCAAACAACGTCTCTCAGAATAAAAATAAGGGCCAAATAATACAAATTTAGTCCGGTGAGTCGCAAAAAATGGTTTACTAAAAGGATGAACCATTAGTCCAAAGTAGTTAGTATAAAAAACAGTTTGGATTGAGATAATACAGGGAAAACTCAATCAATATCCAGTGGAATTTCAGGAGCAGCCGTTTTACAATAATTTAAACCAAAACGCGTGATGCACCATTTTTTTAATTCGGTGATTTCTTCACCGATTAATTGGTCGAGCGCCTTTTTTAATTCTATTCGAAAAAGGTTCATATCAAAACTCACCTTCTCAAGGATCATTTTGCAATATTCTAGCATCGTCATTTCTTTGAAATTATATGATTAAAACGAGTATAATTCGCAAATGTTGCAAAATTTGCTTTTTTAACAAAATAGGTCATTTTAACAAAAAAATGACGATTATACACAGAATAAGACAGCAAAAAAATTCCTTATCTTTATTACGATTTTAACAATCTAAATTTCAAGGTTTTATGAAGTATTGTTACTCACTCCTTTTACTCCTCTTTGTTTACACTTCAATGAAAGCTCAAATAACGGCTTATCCGGATACGAGTATTTGTCCGGGCGAAACGGTTCAACTCGGTACGACGCTGGTTGATGACTGCGGCAATTGCTACACCTATCAAAGTTTAGCTTACGCCCCGGAACCTATTGGCGGTGAAGCCATAACAATGGTTGATGATACTTATATTGGTCCGTATCCAATTGGTTTTGATTTCTGTTTCTTTGGAGTTGAATATGATGAGTTTTATTTATGTTCAAATGGATGGATAAGTTTTGTTAATCCGGGTGCATTATGGGCTGGAAACTGGACACCTGATGGGCCAATTCCTGATGCTGCTCCTAATGTTCCTCGGACAGCCATTTTTGCCTGCTGGACCGATTGGAATACAGGCGCAATCACATGTGATGAGTGTATTCATTTTGAAAATGTAGGCGTTGCACCAAACCAACGATTATTGGTAACCTGGGATGAAGTGCCTTTATATAGCGATGCTTGTGCCGATGAGTTAGGTACTTTTCAGATTATTTTACATGAAACAAGTAATTTTATTGATAACCATTTTACAGATGCAATGGTTTGTCCCACTTGGGATGATGGGGTAGCTACTCAAGGTTTACAAAATCAAACCGGAACAATTGCGTTCACTGTAGAAGATAGAAATGCAACCGCTTGGGAAGCACACGACGAATCTTGGAGATGGTATACCAGTACTGTAGAATGGTTTGATGAAGATGATGTGTTGTTGGGCGTAGGCCAGGTATTAGATGTTACACCTGATGTAACTACAACATATACCGTGGTACAAACAATGTGCGATGGAACAACCTATACCGATGATGTTACAGTTGTAGTAGGTGCTGCATTTGATACAGAAGTTTTAACAACAGATATAACATGTGGGGGTGATGACAACGGAACAGCAACAGTTGATGTAACCGGAGGATTAGAACCATATACTTATGAATGGAGCACAGGCGTTACCGGAACAAACACACTGAGCGGACTTGATGGTGGCACTTACTCAGTAATTGTTACCGAAGCAGGTGGTTGTCAAAGAGAATACACCTTTACTATTAACGAACCTGAAGAATTAGTTGCCAACGCAACAGATATTATTGATAACCCATGTTTCGATTATGAAGAAGGGGCAGCAACTATCGAAACTTCAGGGGGAACCGTTCCTTACGCTTATAGTCTAGACGGAGGTGCAAACACAATTTTAAACACCTTTGAAAATCTTGCGGCCGGCACTTATACGGTAACGGTAACAGATGCTAATGGATGCACGGTAGATGAAACCTTTACCATTGAAGAACCGATATTATTAACGGCCAATTTAACTGCGGACGATAATTCCATTTTTGTTGGCCAAACAGCATTAATAACATTAACTACAAGCTTGCCGGGTATTACTTCGGTAAGTTGGGATCCGGAAGTACCATGTTTAGATCCTCCTTGTTTTTCAACAATAGTAGCACCTACAACTACTACAA
Source organism: Bacteroidota bacterium (assembly GCA_016718035.1). Taxonomy (GTDB): domain Bacteria; phylum Bacteroidota; class Bacteroidia; order Chitinophagales; family BACL12; genus UBA7236. The sequence goes on from JADKEK010000005.1 coordinate 86,010, forward strand.
CTTATGAAGTTACAGTAATTGATGACCAGGGTTGTGTGGCTACAGATACGATTACCATTTTTGTAGAATTTGTTCCGGAAGTGTTTTTCCCAAATGCTTTTTCACCAAACGGTGATAGTTTTAACGATCAATTTGCTGGTGTATCTTATAATGTAACAGATTTTCATATGAGCATATTTAACCGATATGGTGAAATGGTTTATGAAACAAATTCATTTATCTTGGGAACAGGTTGGGATGGTAACTTTGAAGGAGAACCACAAGAAATGGGAACTTACGTTTGGCAAGTGACAGCATCATTTAATAATGGAGATGCCTACCAAGGTTCCGGTAATGTAATTTTGGTGAGATAATATATTAGTATTTTTATATATGCATTATCCTAAGGCACTTTATTGATAATGCTTACGACAAATTTTATAACCCGTAAAAGAACTTTTTTTTACGGGTTATTTTTATGCCTTATCACGCAACAAACCTTGGAAACAATCTTATTTTTTAAGCATACTTTTGTTCAATTAAATCCGAATGACGGATAAAATGAAGGACTTCAAACAATATTTGTTGACAGATTGTGAATTTCGCAAACTAAATCCTATCTTTGCATTCCCAAAATAGTAAGCGATGAAAAGGACGTTTCAACCTTCAAGAAAGAAAAGAAGAAATAAGCACGGTTTCCGTGAGCGTATGGCAACTAAAGATGGTCGTGCTATTATAGCGCGTCGTCGCCGTAAAGGACGTAAAAAATTGACTGTTTCTGACGAAAGAAATATCGGTAAATAAACCAACTTCAGGCTCTGAAAACAGCGCTGGTCGTATGTTTACACGAGCTACACTTAGTAAGTCCGAGCGACTTACCAAAGAACAACTTATTGCCTCGCTTTTCGAAGCGGGGCAAAGTTTTTTATCCCCACCGTTCGTAGTTCATTATAAAATTACCTCTCTTACCGGACAAGGTTCCTGCACAGTTTTTAGCCTCTGTGTCGAAACGTAAATTTGCTAAAGCAACAGACAGAAATACGTTGAAACGCAGAATGAAAGAGGCTTATCGATTAAATAAAACCTCTTTATATACACACTTGCTGAACCAAAACAAGCAGTTAGCTGTAGCTTTAATATACAATGAGAAAAAAATAACATCTTTTAACGACATTGAATCTAAAATCAAAGTAGCTTTATCCGAACTAATTTCAAGGATATAACAAAAGCACAATATAATCGTTAGATGAAAGTCTTATAGGTTAAAACACAATGAAATACATCAGCAAGTTTTTTGGTTGGCTATTGATTTTACCTGTTAAAATTTATCAATTAGTATTATCACCAATACTCCCGAACTCTTGCCGGTATAAACCAACCTGTAGTAATTATATGGTAGCTGCAATTCAAAAACATGGACCCATAAAAGGTTTATGGCTTGGAATTAAAAGAATAAGTCGTTGTCATCCGTGGGGTGGCCATGGACACGATCCCGTTCCTTAATTAATTTAAATTGTTTTTATTTTATGCAAAAAATTAAATCATTTTATCAATCAGCAAGAGGTAAGTTTATTATTACCATTACAGGTATTTCATCAATATTTGTTTTAACCTCTGCAGTAACCAGTGCAGATTTATTTGAAATAGGTAAAAACATAGACATATTTACTTCGGTATACAAAGAATTAAATACTTATTATGTTGATGATGTAGATCCAAATAAATTAATGCGTACAGGTATTGATGCGATGCTGGAAAGTTTAGATCCTTATACGAATTACATTTCTGAAGCTGAATTAGAAGGTTATAAATTCCAAATTACAGGTAATTATGGAGGAATTGGCGCTAGCATAAGAACTATTGATGGACAATCAACAGTTGTGGAATGTTTTGAAGGTTTCGCCGCAGAAAAATCCGGCCTTATTCCGGGAGATATTATTTTAGAAATAGATGGTAAAAAATTATCGGATGTAAATCAAGACGGTATAAGTGATTTATTGCGTGGATCTCCGGGAACAACATTAACATTAAAAGTAAATCGTCCTTTAGATAATAAAACATTTGACTTAGCAATTGTAAGAGAAGATATTGATGTACATAACGTTCCTTATTACGGTTTTGTTGAAGATGGTATTGGGTACATAATTTTAAATCAATTTACAGAAGATGCGGGGCTAAATATTGGTAATGCTGTGAAAGAACTCAAAAAGTTAAACCCGGCTATGAATGGCATTATACTTGACTTGCGTGGGAATCCAGGTGGGTTATTACGAGAAGCAGTAAATGTTTCCAATGTGTTTATAGATAAAGGAGAAGAAGTATGCAGCACACTAGGTAAAGTAAAAGAATGGGATAAAACATTTAATACTTTAAATGGAGCTATTGATAGTAAAATTAATTTAGTGGTATTAACTAATAGTTCATCTGCCTCAGCTTCGGAAATTGTTGCGGGCACTATTCAAGATTATGACCGTGGTGTAATATTAGGAGAAAAAAGTTTTGGTAAAGGTTTAGTGCAAACAACAAGAGATATTTCATTTAATACAAAACTAAAACTTACTACTGCTAAATATTATATCCCGAGTGGCCGTTGTATTCAAGCTTTGGATTATTCGCATCGCAATGAAGATGGCAGTGTAGGTAAATTACCGGACTCATTAAAAACTGCATTTAAAACAAAAAACGGAAGAACAGTATATGATGGTGGTGGAATTGACCCGGATGTAAAAGTGGAAAGAGAAAGTTATAGAGATATCACTATCAGCTTAATTCGCAAAAATCACATCTTTAATTACGCTACTATTTATCATCATGATCATCCTGAAATTACCAATGCAAAATCATTTACTTTAACCGACAAAGAATATGAAACATTTGTTGAGTGGCTAAAAGGAAAAGAATATGATTATACAACCGCAACTGAACAAGATTTAGAATACTTAGAAGCAAGTGCAAAAGAAGATGCATACTACGATGCATTAAAAGATGATTTCACCAGTTTAAAATCTAAAATTACCCACGATAAAGAAAAAGATTTATACAAGTTTAAAACAGAAATAATGGCTGAACTTAATGCTGAAATTGTTTCCCGTTACTATAATGAAGACGGTCGAATTGAAGCCAATTTTGATCAGGACAAAGAAATTATAGAAGCAGTTAAGCTGTTAAAAGATGAAAACCAGTATAAATCTTTACTTCAACCGAAATAATCAATATTGTAAAAATTGATAAAACCGGGCAACGGGGTAACTTTTAATCCTGTTAATTCAGTCAAGAATAACTTACTTTGCATAATATTTGTTAAGTAACGTTATATGAAAAAACTATTTGCAACAGCAATCCCTGTTTCTCTATTATTAATATCAACTATAGCCACATTTGCACAGGCTCCGGATTTAAAGGCTATTAAGCAACATGTGGAGTATCTGGCAGCAGATGCACTGGAAGGCCGTGCAACAGGCAGCAAAGGTGAGCAGGTGGCAGCAGCCTACATAGCAGAACAGTTTAGCGCTTTAGGCTTAACTCCGGCAGGAAGTGCAAATACCTTTTTGCAGGAATTCGATGCACATGCTGGCAAAGCATTAGGCGCCGACAACTATCTAATAGCCGGAGAAAAACTGGAAAACATAACAATCATATACCCTCACCCTATGAGTGGTAATGGGGTTGTTACAGGCAAATTAGTTAAAGTAGGGTTTGGGATTGTTGCACCAACGTTGAATTATGATGATTATGCAAATGTGGATTTGAAAGGAAACATAGCATTAATACAATTGTCTTCACCGGACGGCACTCATCCACATAGTAAATATATAGATTACAACGATGAGCGTTTAAAAATAAAATCTGCAGTAGAAAAAGGAGCAATTGCAGTAATCTTTTATAATGAAGATGAAAATTATGAAGTTCCAGTTGCTGATTATCGTCGTACAACTGCAGCAGAAAGTATTCCGGTAATGATTGTAGATAAATCGGTAGCAGCACAATTAATAGCCAATAACAATAATTGCACAGTTAGCACCTCATTAAATCCGGTAATTAAAAAAGGACATAATGTAATTGGTTACATTGATAATAATGCACAGAGTACTATTGTAATTGGCGCTCATTACGATCATCTTGGTCATGGCGAAATAGAAGGATCTTTATACCGCGGTGCACCGGCTATTCACAACGGAGCTGATGATAATGCAAGTGGTGTTAGTTTAATAATTGAACTAGCTGAGGAGCTCAAAAATTCATCATTAAAAAATAATAATTATTTATTTATTGCTTTTAGTGGAGAAGAGATGGGACTCTTTGGCAGTAAGGCTTTTGTTAATTCAACAGCGATGCAAAATTACCAGATAAATTACATGTTGAATTATGATATGGTGGGCAGGTTAGACAGCACTAATACCATAATTATTAATGGTGTAGGCAGCAGTACCAATTGGGATGTTTTAAATAATATTCAATCTGGCAATTTAAAATTAAAAACAACTGAATCGGGAATTGGCCCTAGTGATCAAACTTCATTTTATTTAAAAGACATTCCGGTATTACATTTCTTCACCGGTTCACATAATGAATATCACAAACCTACTGATGATGCCAATTTGGTAAACTACGATGGTATAGGAAAAATATTATCTTATAGTTATGTATTAATTGATTCATTAAACAATGAAGGAAAAATTAATTTCACAAAAACTAAAGAAGAAAATAATGATAATGCTCCTAGGTTTACTGTAACATTAGGTATTATTCCTGATTATGCCTATTCAGAAAAAGGTATGCGTATAGACGGAGTAACTGAAGGAAAACCAGGGAGTATTGCTGGCATCCTGGCTGGTGATATTGTGATTAAAATGGGTGAAATTGAGGTATTAGATATGATGAGTTATATGCAGGCACTCAGCAAATTTTCAAAAGGTCAAAAAACCATGGTGACAGTAATACGCAATAACGCAGAACTACAATTGGAGGTACAATTCTAATTGGCACATATTTTACATATCGAAACATCTGCAGCAATATGCAGTGTGAGTGTTGCCTGCGATGGTAATTTAATCGCCGTAATAAATGGGGCACTAGTGAATGATCATATTGCTCAACTTACCACTTTAATTGCGCGTGTTTGCGAAACCTCTAAAATTACACTACAACAACTAAATGCTATTGCAGTGAGTGCGGGTCCCGGGTCATATACAGGTTTGCGTATTGGTGTTTCCACTGCTAAAGGTTTATGTCATGCATTAAATATTCCACTAATTGCCGTAAATACTTTAGTAAGTATGGTAGAAGGTATTAAGGATACATATCCTGAAAAAAATATACTTTTTTGTCCTTTAATTGACGCACGTCGTATGGAGGTGTACACTTTGCTATCAGACCACTCCGGCCAATTATTAATTCCGCAACAAGCTTATGTGATGCAGGAAGAACACATATTTAATTCGTATTTATCATGTCACAAAATTGTTTTTTTTGGGTCAGGATTAAATAAGTGTAAAACATTTTTGAAAAATTTAAATGCATTATTTCATGAGGATTATTTTCAGACTGCAGGAAGTATGCATTTATTAGCAAATCGTCAATATTTATCGGGTAAATTTGAAAATATGGCGTATTTTGAACCTTCATACATCAAAGAATTTTACACAACGTTAAAAATTAAATGAGTGTAAATTTGAATTAGTTTGTTTTTTCAGTCTACATTTTATAGTTTTGATAGCAGAACGCCACGTGGGTAACGACAACCGGTAAAACAACGATATGCCCGCTATAAATTCCATTAAACTCACTTCGGACAACGGAGGAGAAATAAAACTTGAACACAACACACTCCGAAGAACCGTTTTGGTAATTCGGTCGGTTGACCATAAGCTACGCCAGCAGATAATAAAAATGTTGGAAGAAACTCCGCGTTTAACCGTTACTGAAATCTATATTAAATTACGTATAGAACAAAGCATTGCATCGCAGCATTTATCTATATTGCGACGCAGTGGTGTAGTTATCAGCAAACGAACAGGTAAGTTTATATATTACTCCCTTAACAAAGAACGTCTTGTTGAAATAGGTAATTTAATAAAAGAACTCGTTAAGTAACATGGGAAAAGCTGGGATAATTGTTTTTAATGATGTGGAAAGCGGCGACTTGCATAGTGCAGGGATAATATTACGTGCTATATCACATCCATTGCGATTAAAAATACTCGCCTATATAGATAAAAACCGTCCGGTTAATGTCCATAGTATTTATACTAATTTAAATTTAGACCAAAGTATTGCATCGCAACAATTAAATATATTACGTGCGTCAAATCTTGTAAAAACAACAAGAGAAGGAAAATTTATTTATTACACATTGAATTATGAAAATATTCAACGTATTAATAATTTAATTGAGCAGTTTAAAAAATAATTATAATCCCGCAGCTGCAGAAATATCTAACATTCGCTGAATTGATTTTCTTGCCTGAGAAATGGTTGGTTCTGCAATATTAATCTCAGGTAATTCATATAGCATACAATTATACAGTTTCTCCAACGTATTTCTTTTCATATGCGGACAATCGTTACAAGCACATAAATTATCAGGTGGAGCCGGTATAAAAGTTTTATGCGGACTATCTTTTTGCATTTGGTGAATTATTCCGGTTTCAGTTACCACGATAAATTCATTACAATTATCGTTAATGGTATATTTTAGTAAACCGGTGGTACTACCAATAAAATCAGCAATGGCTAAAACAGGTTCTTCGCATTCGGGGTGCGCAATAACTTTTGCATGAGGGTGACGGTGTTTGAGTTTAGTTATTTTTTCCAGTGAAAAAATTTCATGTACCATACAGCTGCCATCCCACAACACCATTTTTCTGCCCGTTTTTTTCTCAATATAACGTCCTAGGTTTTTATCAGGTGCAAAAATGATAGGTTGGTCTTTAGAGATACTTTCTACAATTTTAACCGCATTACTGCTGGTACAAATAATATCGCTTAGGGCTTTTATTTCAGCTGTGCAGTTAATATAACTTATCACAGTATGCCCAGGATGCGCTTCAATAAACTTTTTAAACAATATTGGAGGACAACTATCAGCTAAGGAGCAACCAGCCTTAGAATCAGGCATAATCACTTTTTTATGTGGGTTTAATATTTTGGCTGTTTCGGCCATAAAATGTACACCGGCAAAAACAATCAGGTCTGCAGTTGTTTTAGCTGCATTTTGAGCTAATCCCAAACTATCACCAATATAATCGGCAATATCTTGTATTTCACCGTCCTGGTAATAATGTGCTAGAATAACCGCATTCTTCTCTTTTTTGAGTTTGCGAATTTCTTCGAACAAATCTAAACTCGGATCAACCGGACTATCGATAAATCCTGTTCGCTCCAAAATGGCATTATCCACAACCTTTTCCCCCTTATGAATCATGATGTTATTTTTTAAATAAATAAAGAATCATCATCAGTGCTGTGTATTCGTTGATAAGTACTTAATCACATCTTTGATAAATAAGTTTTCCATACTTTAATTAATGCTGTCCACAATCAACTAACAGCATTTTATCAATAAAATATGGGATTAAGCGACTAATACACACCCTGTTGGTACAAAGTTAACAGGAAAACTTTTGAGAAATACACATTTATTGAACGTACGTACACTGTTGGTACAACGCAACATCTCCACAAAAAAAGACAGCCCAACTTTTTGAATGATGAAAAAGAACAACTTATCCATACGAGTTAACAATTGTACAACACATTATTAACATCTACTTTACAAAAGTTAAAAGGCTTACAACCAAATAATTATAAAATTGGAATAAAGCAATATTTTTAAAATATCCAATAAAGTGTACGTTTACTTATAAAAGTGCATTTCCTGTAAATGTTGCCAAACTTTATCCGGAACCAGGTAACGAACAGACTTTCCCGCTTTTATTTGTTGGCGAATATAGGTAGAAGAGATAGCGAGTAAAGGTAAATCAAACAAACGGATATCGCCTTGCAGGTTGTCAGGAACCTGGTCGATACTATTCCTTTTATATACCAGCACCGGGTGTTGCGCTAAAATTTTTTCATAATTTTTCCATTTATGAAAAGCCGGAAGGTTGTCGCTTCCCATAATGATACTAAACCTATGTTCCGGATATTTTTCCTTCAGGTAAGTGAGGGTATCTATTGTATAACTTGGTTGCGGCAGATGAAATTCGATATTGGATGCCTGGAGTTGATAATTGTCTTCAATGGCCAGATTAACCATATACAGTCTGTGTTTTTCATCTAACAAGGATGCCTTTTCCTTAAATGGATTTTGAGGTGAAACAACAAACCAAACCTGCTGTAAATCAGCGTTTTCTGCAAAATAATTGGCAATGATGAGATGTCCGGTATGAATAGGATTAAATGAGCCGAAAAACAGACCAATGTTCATTCCTGTAAAGATAAACGGGATTATAGAGGATAAAAAGAAAAAACACCATAAACAGTATCACCAAAAGAAAAGAATTTTTGCGGGTAAAATATGGCAGCAATTTTGTCAATATATCCAATAGCGGAAGCGACGGATAAAAAATTTTATTATTTTTAGGGAATAAAACAATGTTATGAAAAGAATAATGGTACTGATTTTTACACTGAGTATAGCCTTATCATCAAAAGCCCAAACTTGGCAGGACGCTTGTATTGGTGGTTGGATAAATGGAGATGGTGACGCAAAAATTGAAATCTATAAAAAGGATAATAAGTACTACGGCAAAATTACTTGGTTGCGCGAACCAAATGAAGAGGATGGCAAACCAAAACTCGACGACGAAAACCCGGATGAAACGAAACAGAGTCAGCCGATTATGGGATTGGTAATTTTAAAAAACTTTGATTTTGAAGATGGTTTCTGGAAAAACGGGACCATTTATGACCCCAAAAACGGAAAAACCTACAAATGCGAAATGTGGCTGGACGGAAAAACCGGCTTAAAAATTCGCGGTTATTGGGGAGTAGTATATAGAACAGAAACCTGGACCAAAGCGAAATAAATTTCGCAATCATGAAGTACGGCATATTTTTTTTACTGTTTTTTTACGGGCTGGGGAAACTTTCTGCTCAGGGAAATGCTAATGCTATTGTGGGCGTATGGTTATCGGAAAACAAAAGGCTGAAGGTTGAGGTATACGAGTCTAATAAAAAATATTTTGGAAAAATTCTCTGGCAGTACGAAAAAATAGATCCCGAAACCGGCAAACCGAAACTCGATAAAGAAAATCCGGATCCGGCAAAAAGAAACCGACCGCTAATTGGATTGCAGGTATTAAAAGATTTTGAGTTTAAAGATGGCTTTTGGAAAAACGGGTATGTATATAATTCTCAAAACGGCAAAACCTATTCCTGCGAAATTTGGATGGAAGGAAAGGATGTTTTGGTATTAAGAGGGTATTGGGGATTGGTATATCATACTGAAAAGTGGACGAGGGTGAAGGGGGGTTAATGTGCTGATGTGCTGATTTGTTGATGTGCTAATTGAACAGCCGGGGTACCAATGTACCGATGTGCGAATGTACCAATTAATGTGCTGATGTGCTGATTTGTTGATGTGCTAATTGAACAGCCGGGGGATGTACCAATGTACCGATGTGCGAATGTACCAATGGAACAGCCAATTAATGTGTTGATGTGATAATGTGCTGATATGCTAATTAAACAGCCTTTGATGTACCAATGTACCGATGTGTTCGCCGAGGCGGATACCAATTAATGTGCTGATTTGTTGATGTGCTAATTCGTGAAGCGTCAGCTGGGGCGGAAACAGCTATTACTTAACTCCGACTTTTTCCCTTTTTCTCCGCGTGAAACAGGTTTAAAAGCTTAGCGCGCTTGAATTAATACCCTATATTAACCCAACCCTTTGCAGCTTTGCGAGAAACAACTAATGTGTCCGCCGGGGCGGATGCTGATTTGTTGATGTGCTAATGCGAAACAGCCGGATGATACCAATGTACCGATGTGTTAATGTACCAATTAAACAGCCGTATTTGATTAATAATTATAATTTGAAGTTACTGTTGGGGCAAACCCACGTGTTTGCCCGCTGAGATGTTTGTTTATTAATGTACCAATTAAACAGCCGTATTTGATTAATAATTATAATTAGAGTTACTGTTGGGGCAAACCCACGTGTTCGCCCGCTGAGATGTTTGTTTATTAATGTATTAATTAAACAGCCGTATTTGATTAATAATTATAATTTGGAGTTACTGTTGGGGCAAACCCACGTGTTTGCCCGTTGAGAAGGTTGTTGTAAATGCGTTTTAATTTATGTTTCAATTAATGTTATTCTTGTCAAATTTGCCTGATTATTTTTTAAAAAGGCGTAGGTAATACTATCTGCATTACAATTAATAAATTGAACTTTTTTAAACCTGTTGTTATATTTAAAAAAGGTATTCACAAAAGTTACATTTTCGAAGCTTACGTTGTAAAAAGAGCAGTGTACAAAGTGACCGTTTTCGATTGCGCCTGTAAATGTTATTTTGTTGAGGTTTGATCTAAAAAATTGGGTAAACTTCCAACTTACCTGATTAATTGTATTATGTTCCCAATTAGATTCAACAAATTCTGCTCCGGAAAAATCGGCATTGGTGAAATCACATTTTTCAATATTATTTTTTGTTGAGACAAAGTTACTGGCTTCTAAAGCTTTCGGCCAAAAATTTTCCGTTACTGTTAGTTGTATGGTGGCTACTTGTGGTTGTATTTTGACAACTGGGGGTGGCTTTTTGGAGGAGGTGCTGGTTTTCCGAACAGGAGGCAGACTAATGATTTAGTTCACGGTTACTAAAGTTTTCTATTTGGAGATATTCAAGGAAACAATATACCAAGCCTTATTACAAAGGTTTTGTTGCAACCAGTGGTTAACTCAAAATGAATAGCCAAAACTTAACCCAGGCCATACAACAAAATTTTTATCTTCAAGCTGCAATTTTGAAAAAGGCAAATATGCTAAATAGCCATGCTTGTAATTATTTATGTTATTTACAAATAGCAAATTGAATTTCATAAATCCTCTGAAATTAAAAAAATATGTATAGTTAATATCAGGGAGAAAGTAAGCATTAGATGATCTATTCACGTCTTCCGGGTGAATAAAACTGTGAAACCAATAGTAACCAAACATATAGTTTACACCTGCACCTATTCTTGAATTTTTAATTTGATAGTTTGCATCTATTCGAAGGGGAAACCAGAGATATTTTGGTTCAGAAAAATTGGGGGCGATGCCCCCCGATAATGAAAACCCCCAATTTGATTTTTTAATTTGAACCTGTCTTTCATAATTAATAGAGTAACGCATACCAATACCAAAACCTTCAACAAAAATGGAATTTGGTTTGGTTGCAGTTGTATCTTGTGCTATACTCACTTGCACCAAATTGGAAAGAAATATTGCTAGCATTAAATATTTCATATTTACATATAGAACTTATTTCTCCTACCTGAAATTATAACCGGTGGTTTATAGCTAAAACGAATATCCAATAGCTAATCCTGGCCACATTACAAATTTCTTATTGTATAATTCTAAATCTAAAAACGGTAAACGAGCTAGATAACTATATTTATAGTCTTTAGTATTGTCAACAAATAAAATCCTAATAGAACCTACAAATTTATTTTCAAATTGATACTCATAATTTATTCCTGGCAGGAAAAAGCCACTTGTAGACCTAATTATATCCTCAGGGTGAATAAAACTGTGAAACCAATAGTAACCAAACATATAGTTTACACCCGCACCTATTCTTGAATTTTTAATTTGATAGTTTGCATCTAATCGTAGGGGAAACCAGAGATATTTTGGTTCAGAAAAATTGGGGGCGATGCCCCCTGATAATGAAAACCCCCAATTTGATTCTTTAATTTGAAACTGTCTTTCATAATTAATGGAGTAACGCATACCAATACCTAATCCTTCGATATAAATTGTATTTGGTTTATTGGCTGTTGTTTCTTGAGCACTTACTGCTAATTTCAGACAAGCAAGCAATAATAAAAAAATTAAAATTTTCATGTTTCCTTTAGCAGTTAATTGTTTAACCCTTTTCATTTAATAAACTTATTTGTTTGATATGGCATTTCCAATACCGTTTGATGACATTTTATTTGTAATCCATTCATTAATTATCTAACTGCGCTAATTCTGGGTTTTATTTGTTAGATAGTATATCTTTTTCAAACTTACCAAAATTTCCACCACGGTTTGTTTTTTTGTTTACCTGAAGCATTTTTAGTTTTATTGCCAAGATTGTCTATTAGTTTTAATTTTCTATTATCCGGAAAAGTTTGTATCATATCCATAAACCAATTGCGTAATTCAACTAAAGTATTTGTTGGGTCATTATAACTATGTTCTTCTTTCCATTCGGTTTGCGCCTCATACCATTGCATAAACTCAGCCCTTGTTTAACGTTTTGGGGCTTTGCGAAGAAGCGGAATTAGAAGCACAAATGTTCAATTTAGCACAAATGTTCATTAGAATTCCGAATGTTCAATTTAGCACTGAACCCGCTTTTTTGCAAAACCCCTGTTATGCCCTAGTGCCTTTTTTCGTCTGTTCATTTCGTCTTTGTTTGTCGTGTCGTGGTGCGTTGGCTTGGTAGCTCTTTTGCATTTTTTAGCGTTGGTTTGTGCGTTGGCAAAAAATGCAAATGTGCTACCAAAAGCGTTGGCTTATTTATGTTGTCTTTGTCTGTCAATAAATATTGTTACGATTAAAAATACACTTACAACCACATCAACAATATTCCAAATTTGTCTACCTAATGCAACTTTAAAAAATGGTTGAAATAGCAAAGCAAGTCCAATAAAAATTATTGTCATTTCTGTCTGTTTGTTTTCGTTTGCTTGATATGCTAATAATCCAAATCCTAAAAGACCTGCAAAACGAACAATTTGAAAATAGCCATAAGGCATATCCAAAAGGCATAGTAAAAATAAAATCGTCAATACTATTTTAATTGCTGTTTGCAACATTAGATTGAAATTTCGTTTGTAAATTCTTCGTGTTGTCCGTAATTGTTAAAGTCCATTAAATAGTCAATTTGGTGTGGAAATTTAACTATCAAAGTTTGCTCGTCTGTTTTAAGTTTTGACTTTGCCATTTGTAAAAACTTCAATTCGCTTTCTTCAACTTTTGTATCAGCTTGTATCATTCTTAAAAGAACTTCAACAAGTAAAATTTCTTGATGTTCGTTTAAGTCGTTTGTTACAATTTCTTGCAAGTATTGGTTAATGGCATTTTTGCCATTAACCTTAATGTTTTCAATATTGCTTTTTAAAGGTTCTTCAAAATCGTAACCCATAAAATAAATTTCATTGGCTACGATGTTTTTTATTTCGTTGATTTCTTCCTCTGCAATATCACCATCACAAGCCATTGCCATAACAGCCGACTTGAAAAGGAAAGTTTTAAAATCTGTATTTTTCATTTTGTATAATTTTAAAGTCCAAAACCAATTCTTGTAGTTGCTTCTTTTTCTGCACCTTTAGGAAGTAAATTTAATAATCCACTATTTATTTCAGAAAGTCGCTCCCAATTTTCACTTTCAATTGCAAAATTTCCTGCATCAACTAAACTTTTTGCTTGTGTTTGGTCATTCATTTTTGTTTGATTGTTTTTGCACCATTGAAAAATATTTGTCAAGAAATCAGGTGTTCTCCATCTAATTTTGCCAATTATACTATGAAGTTCATCCGATTTTTCTTGAATTTTTATTGGGCTATTTGTAGCAAAAAATGCACTTTCTTGAGCCACAATATCGTTAAATGTTTTTCTTTCGTGGTCATTACCATTTTGGTCTAACATTTTCTCGCATTCCTCTTTTGTTTCAAAATAATGTGCCTTTACTTGTTGTATGCGTTTGTCTTTTGTTGCACTATCTATTTGTTGTGCAATTTTTCTTTTTTTATCTTCTAGTTGGTAACGCTTGTCTGTAACATCATCGCTTGTTAGGCTTTCAGTTTCTTCACTCACAGTTTCCATTTCTTTTTTGAGTTTACTCAAAGCACCTGCTGTTTCAAAATCTTCTTTGTCTGTTGCTTCTTGTATTTCCAATTCTAATTTGTCGGATAAATCTTCAACTTGCTCTTTCAAATAAAGTATATCAGTATGTCTTTCTTTGGGATTAAAAGTTTGTTTAAATTCTTGGTCTGCCATATTTAAGTATGCAGAAATTATTAAATCTCTTGATTCTGAAATGGTAATTGTAATTTCAATATCTGAACCTTTACTAACATCTCTGCTTAAATTCCTGCCTGTAATTTGCATTGAACCGATTCCTTTGTTTGCTTCGGGTAATGCTAAATGAGAACCTTCTAAAACATTTACTCTTACAACTTCATCTTCAGAACCTTTGATTATTGTTTTATTTAATGGATATGACAATGTTTTTTTTGATGGTAAAATCGTGTTTTTTTGAAATACTAATTGAAGTCTTGTTTCTCCTGGATTATCATAATCATCAACTTCTAAACAAATATCCTCTGGGATTGGTTGCCCACTAATTCCAAAACCACTATTAATTCCAATTGGCTCAATGTCTGTTTCAATTATGTTATTTTGACTATCATAAACGACAAGTGAAAAGAAATTAAAAGCTCCATCAACTAGTGGCAAATCTTCACTTATTCTTTCTGTTAGTTTTTTTATGCCACTATCAAAACCTCCATCATCTCTCGTTATTCTGTATGATAAACCTTCTGTACTTCCTGTAATTCTAGCAGAAAATAATTCGTCTTTTTCTTTTGATGCTTTGTTGTAAGAAGTTTTTATTGAGAGACTTGTTTTGGTTTTTGTTCCTGTTTTCTCAATTTCTTTTGGCTTGGTTGCTGAATAATATGCTGCACCAATTGCTACGGCAGTTGTTGGGTCAATTTCGCAGTTTGCAGGAATTTGTAGAACTTCCTCAACACGACTACGCACATATGGAATGTATGTAGAACCACCAACCATTAAAGTAAATTGTAGGTCAATTGGTTTTAATGAATTTCTTGTTAGGATTTTTTTAATCATTTCAATTGTTCCATCAATATTTGGTCTTATCAATTCATTGAACTCGGAACGAGTGATAACTATTTCCATATCTACCTCGTTTCCCTCTTCGTCTTCAAATCCATCAACAACTATTTCTGCTGATGTTTTTGAGGATAACGTTATTTTTGCTTCTTCTGCTCTACGCAATAAAACATAGTATTTTGCATTGAGTTTTCCCGATGCACTTTTCATATCATCTTCCAAATTTGAGAACTTAAATTTTTCGCAAATTTTTGGGATAACTAATTTTTCAACTATCATATTATCAAAGTCTGCACCACCTAAAAAGTTGTCGCCCTCGTGGTCTAAAACTTTCATTTCTCCGTCTTTGATTTTGATTAAGGCTACATCAAAAGTTCCACCACCCAAATCATAAACCAACCATTGTCCTTCTTGCATTTCTCTTTCTTTCTTCATATTGGCGTAAGCCAAACTTGCTGCAATTGGTTCTTGTAATAACACAACTTGTTTAAATCCTGCTTGAATACCTGCTTCTTTTGTTGCGTTTGATTGAATGGTATCAAAAGATGCTGGAATAGTTATTACAACTGCATCTAAAGTATCGCCTGTGTTCACAAAGGTTTTTAGTTCTTTTAAAACTTGTGCCGATAATTCAATTGGCGTTTTTGATTCATTGATAGATTTTATCTTGAAACTTTCTGTTGTTCCCATTTTTCTTTTGAAAACACCAACAACACTTTTTGGGTCTTTTTCTAAAAATTCTTTTGCTTTGTTTCCAACTTGAATTTTATCTTTTTTATACATTACCACAGAAGGTAAAGTATTTCTTCCATAGTCCTGTGGATTGGAAAAGATGATTACTTCTCCTTTTACAAATTTTGCAATAGCACTATTGGTTGTGCCTAAATCTATACCGTAATTAATTGTATTTTCCATTTTTAATGATTGTCTTTTATTGATGAATATTTTTTGATTGAACAATTACTACTGCTGGTTGAGCAATAATTTTAAATGTGTTTTCATTTTCCTTGTATGAATAGAAAATTATGGGTTTTATAACTTCTATTATTTCAAGATTTTCTACTTCTGCACCTGCAATAGTTGCTTCACAGTCTGTTCTTGTGTCTGCATAACTTTCGCCTATTGGATTATGATATGTTAAACCAACATCTTTAAAAAAACCTTCTTCAAACAAACCATTAATTTTATTAATATTTCGTTGAATGGAATTGTCCTCTTTAATATTCGTTGCTTTCTTCTCAATTTCAAATATTTGATTGACTAAATCAAGATATGCTTGAGGTACTTTTACGGTTAATTTTTTTATTTCTTGCATTTGATTTTATTATTAATTATTTTCTAAAAATTGTGATTGGTCTATAGAAGATGAAGAAGCGTTTCCACCTGCAACTGTATAAAGTGTAATGGTTGCGTTTGTGAAACCTCTATCGCTATCTTCAAAATATTCTGTTCCGTCAAATTCCGAAAAATTCACGTCAGTTTCAAAATTTCCTTTAGTACCACAACTATTTTCTAATTCAGGATTCCAGTCGTTGCCATAAAAGACTCTAATTTTATATTCGCCTTGGGCAATGTTTGACATTGTAAAACTTGAATTTTTCTGTACATATTCGTTTCTAATAGTTCTATCATCAGAAATGCTGTATAAGCAAATAATGGCATCTGAATTTCCTCCGTTCTTAATTGTCAATGTGGCGTTACCACTATAAATGCCTTTTCCAAAGCATCCAGTTAATGGTGATGCTCCATCTTTTAATTGGTTTCCTTTATATTGACTTTCGGCTGGTGGTGTATATTCATTAGTTGTTGATGGTGTTGAATTATCATTTGAATAAGAGTTGTCAGATGTTGTTGCTGGTGCAGTATAACTTTCTGTTGCAGTTGGGTAATCGTTTGAAGATGATTTATTGGAATTTGCCCAGACAATTAATCCGATAACAACCGCAATACCAACAAGCCATAAGCAACCAGAATTGTCATCCTTTGATTTTGTTGTTGTTGCTGGTCTGGAAACTGGTCTTGTTTGAGTTGGTGTAGATACTCTTTGTCTTACTAAATTGGCTAAATCTATTTTTGTTTTCAATTCTGTAAGTTGCTTTTTTGCATCTTGTAAATTATCTCTTGTTTCGGATTTTAAGCCAGTAATATTATTTGCCTTATTTATTAAGTCAATAGAAACATCAATATTTGAAAATGAATTCCAAATTTCTACTGACATTGCTCTTAATGATAGTGCAACTTGATTTTTGATTTCATCAAATACGCTTGGCAAATTATTTACATCACTTATAGAAATTGAAGAATTTACCCAACTCAATAAACTTGTTGGTGTAGTGGTTTTATCTTCTATTTCCTTAAGTTTTGTTTTTGTTTGAATTAAGTAACCTGCATATTTTCTTAAAATTGGTGCATTCTTCTCCTGTTCAACTCTTTCTTGATTTTTCTTTCTTACTATTTCATAGTTCTTTTGAAATGTTGGTTTGTCAAGACCTCCTATATTTAAAGTTAAAACGTGTTCTAATAAGTCGTTGCAAACTTGTGTATTGTCAAAATTATCCCAAATAACAACATTTAAATAGTTGATTTCATTGGCTATTTTTAAAATTTGACTTTGAAAGTAATTTGGTAAACAATTTAAAATATCACTTGGGAAGTTTTCAACAACTAAATCAACAACTTCATCAATATCGTCCTCATCATACACACTTTCTTCATTTTTAATATCTCTTTTTATTTCTGCAATTTCATCAATTCGATTTTGAATGTTATTTGAAACACTTTTGTAAGCAATGTTAATTTCACTTTGAGATATTAAAAACGAAGTTTTTAATATGGATTGTGTTTGTTCAACATCTTCATTTTCAAATGCGTTAAGTAAAGCCTTGTCAAATTTCGGTGCAAAATACGGACTAATGAATTTTACAAATTCTGGCAACTTAAAAATGCTGTCTTGTTTAAAATTTATAAAAACATCATCATTGCCATTAACTAAAAAGTTGTTTAGTTTTTTGTTTGATGCCAAATACAAATAAAACTCCTTCAAGTCATTGTTTGTAAGTTCGTCTATTACTTTTTCACAGTCACCTTTTGTTAATTGAAGTCCGTAATATTCAAAAAGTCCATTGTCTGATAAGTCAATGTCTGCAAAGAGTTTACGCTTTGCCTTTTTTACAATTTCATTATCAATGCTTGTCGTGTCCGCTACATTTGATAATCCTAATATTTCAATTGGGTTGATATACTGCATTTACTTTATCGTTTTATAATTCAAAATTTTGTATTTGTCTTTGGGTGGTGGGTGGGCTTGGGTGCGTTGGGGCAAAATTAAATGTGGTGCAAAAGCGTTGGCTTTGTGCGTTGGATTGCACCTCTTTTAATTTTGCGAAGCGTTGGCTTTCTGTTTTATGTTTTGTCTGTCTGTTCATTGTTGTACGGTGTCTTTTGGCATTGGGCATAACATTTTATATGCGCTACACCACCATTAATTATTGCCCCAAATCTCCCCATTCCAGCATCTTAACTACAATAAAATTTATCAACTCCGCAACAAACACCTATTCCAAATCTAAACAAAAAACCACCCCCAAATAAACACCACCCTAAAATTCACGGTTTACCGTGAACACCGATGAGGTCACAATTGAAATAAATGTGAATAGGTAAAACATTATTAAGATTGATTATTAGTCACTTAACGTGTAGTTTATTGGCAATTTACCTTGTCACAATTTACCTCCAATTATAACGAAAACAATCCTTAAAGGTTACTGAAAAAGTAATATATAGCCCGGATCGTCCCGATAGCTATCGGGAGGAAACCTCCGCCTACTTCAAATCCCAATTAACTAAATCGTTCAACGATACTACCGGTTTAAATTCATCTAAAATCTTTCTAGGCGGAAGTTGTAATGGAGAGCCGGCAACGGTTTTGTTGGCGACCGAGATGTTGATGCTCCAAATCGGGTAAACTACAATTCGCTAAATAAATGTGTTGTAAGCGATTGGGTTCTGTTTTAGATTGTTTTAAATCCGGTATATTTCCAAAGTACTTCCGGAATATTGATACCATCCGGTGTTTGATTATTTTCCAAAATGGATGCTAAAATGCGCGGAAGGGCTAATGCGCTGCCGTTAAGGGTGTGGACGAGTTTGTTTTTGCCATCGGTATTGTCTTTAAAACGACATTTCAGACGGTTACTTTGGAATGTTTCGAAGTTAGAAACAGAACTTACTTCTAACCAACGTTGCTGAGCTGCGGAAAACACTTCAAAATCGTAAGTAATAGCTGAAGCGAAACCCATGTCACCTCCGCACAAACGCAAAATCCGATAAGGCAAGCCGAGTTCTTTTACAAGATTTTCTACGTGATTAACCATGGTTTCGTGGCGCTCAACGGAATTGTCGGGGTGAGCAATTTCAACAATTTCCACCTTTTCGAATTGGTGTAAACGGTTTAAACCTCTCACATCTTTACCATAACTACCGGCTTCGCGACGGAAACAAGGAGAGTAAGCGGTCATTTTTATTGGCAGCTCATCTTCTTTCACAATTACATCTCTGTAAATATTGGTAACAGGTACTTCAGCAGTTGGAATAAGGTAAAAATCGTCGACAACAGCGTGATACATTTGGCCTTCTTTATCAGGCAACTGACCGGTTCCGTAGGCAGAATCGGCGTTTACCATAAACGGCGGGATATATTCAATATAACCGGCTTCACCGGCTTTATCGAGGAAATATGCAACTAACGCGCGTTGTAGGCGGGCACCTTTATTAATATATACCGGGAATCCGCTACCGGTTATTTTATTACCTAACTCAAAGTTGATGAGATTATATTTTTCGGTCAGCTCCCAATGCGGTTGAGCGTTAAAACTAAATGTAGGAATATCGCCACCACTGCGAACCACCTCGTTATCTTCAGCATCTTTGCCGGCAGGAACAATTTCTTGTGGCAGGTTAGGGAGTGTGAGCAGCAGGTTTTTAATGTTTTCGGCAATTGATGCGTGTTGTTGTTCCAGGTTGGCAGATTGAACTTTAAGTTCTGCCACTTTAATTTTCATCGCCTCAGCAGCATCTTTTTGACCCTGCGCCATCATTTTACCTATTTCTTTGCTTGTAGCATTTGTTTCTGAAAGCGTGTTATCGAGTGCGGTTTGGGTTTTTTTGCGCTCGTCGTCCAATTGCAAAAGCTGGTCAATTAAAGCAATATCATATTTATTGCGTTTAGTTAAACGTTGTTTGGCAATTTCGGTATTGGCTCTCAGGTAGTTAATATCAAGCATCGGGTAAAAATTTTGGCAAAGATACGCGGAAGCCTGCTGTAGCTAAAGAATAAACACAGGTTTTTGTTGTTTGCCATATTATTTGACTGAAAAAAGGCGTTATAATTACTTGGAGAGCGTGGTATAAAAATTTTTATTTTCTTATATCTTATTCATAATCAATTAATTAGATGTCCAGTGGCCTTTGAGTTTGTTTATTTCAACTTTCCGCCTTATCATTGCACTGTAAAGTCCGATTAACCAACTAAAGGACATCTCATCTGAATATTTCTTTTGTTTTATTCAGTCAGTTTTTTTTCCTGAATTTATTTTCGTTTTTAGATTGAACCTACATTGTATTTAGTGAAATTTTATTTTTTAACTTATAAAAGTTTGTAATGTATACTGAAGCACAGTTGAACGATATGCTCGTTCCTGAACTGAGAGAGATTGCGGAGTCATTATCGATCAACAACTTTAAAAAAATGGGTAAGAGTGAATTGGTGTCGGCCATAATTGGTACGACCAAAAAAGCTGTGAGTACCCATAAAACCAGCGACGACAAAAAGAATGATCGCAAGCGATTATTACGTCCGCGAAAAAAGAAAGAATTAGCCGGTGATGACACTGATGATAAAGTGGTAACTCCCGAAATTGCTTTTGTTGAAGAAGAAGATGAGGACGTAAAAATTGAAGTGCCTGAAACGCGCGACGAATCGTTTAACAATCAATCCAACAATCAGCAAAATAATGAACAACCGATTGTTGAGCAACAAACAAATGAGCAGCCTGTTGTAAATAATAGAGAAGAGGCGCCACAGCAACAACATCAATACCCAAAAAAAACCAGAGAGCCAAGATTTAATATTGATTTAGACGGAGCTGTTCCGGGAGAAGGTGTATTAGAAATGATGCCCGACGGATATGGTTTTTTACGCAGTGCCGATTATAATTATTTAACCTCGCCTGATGATATTTATGTATCACCATCGCAAATAAAATTATTTGGATTAAAAACCGGAGATTGGGTTTCGGGATTTGTCCGCCCTCCGAAAGAAGGTGAAAAATATTTTGCTTTATTACGTGTTGAAACAATAAACGGACGCGACCCAAAAGAAATTCGCGACAGAGTACCTTTCGATTACTTAACGCCGTTGTTTCCTGAAAAAAAATTAAACTTAGTTTATAGCCCGACAGATTATTCAACTCGTGTAATTGATTTATTTACACCAATTGGAAAAGGGCAACGCGGAATGATTGTGGCGCAACCAAAAGTTGGTAAAACATTTTTATTAAAATCGATTGCCAATGCCATTGCACAAAATCACCCTGAAGTATATTTAATTGTATTACTTATTGATGAGCGCCCTGAAGAGGTTACCGATATGGAGCGCAGTGTAAATGCAGAAGTAATAGCCAGTACATTTGACGAACCTGCCGAAAAACACGTGAAGGTGAGCAGTATTGTTTTACAAAAAGCAAAACGTTTGGTGGAGTGCGGACAGGATGTAGTTATTTTACTCGATTCGATTACGCGTTTAGCACGTGCTCATAATACAGTTGCTCCTTCAAGCGGAAAAGTATTATCGGGTGGTGTGGAAGCAAATGCGATGCAAAAACCAAAACAATTTTTTGGTGCAGCACGAAATATTGAATTTGGTGGTTCACTCACCATTTTAGCAACGGCCTTAATTGATACCGGAAGTAAAATGGATGAGGTAATTTTCGAAGAGTTTAAAGGAACCGGTAATATGGAATTACAACTCGAAAGAAAATTATTCAACAAACGTATTTTCCCGGCAGTAGATGTAACAGCAAGTTCTACTCGTCGCGACGATTTGTTGCACGAGCGCGAAGCATTACAAAGAATGTGGGTATTGCGTAATCACCTTGCCGATATGAATACTGAAGAGGCAATGAATTTTATTTTACAACACATGCGTGGCACCAAAAGCAACGAAGAGTTTTTGGCAACCATGAATGGATAATTACCTATTATTTTTTTAAAATCCGCTACGGCGGATTTTTTTTATGCCATTATCAAATCATTAATATGAAAAGAGTAATCATATTTTTAATTATTGCGTTACCATTTTTAACTCAGGCTCAAAACGATACTCAAACTCTGCCTTGCGGAATAATTCCCAATACTTTTATACACCCAAAACAAATATGTTAGAAGTAAGTACCATGGTTAAAACAGTTACAGGAGAAATGACCTTGTGGTATGTTGTAACTTTTCTTGTTGAACCTGAAAAAGGAATAACATTACAACATCAGGAATTGTTAGATTTTTAAATATGTAATAAACCCACTTCAAAAAGTGTATTTACCGGAGGGTTGTTCCAGAATAATTCAAAATCGGTTAAACCGGATAATGTATAATTTTCTTTTATTTGTGTCAAAGTAAATATGGCTTCACCATTTTCTTTCATGTGTTGTAACATGGCTGTTAACCAAATACCTTGTTCACGCGTTAATTTAATTTCCAACTCACCGGTTCTGGTCGAAAAAAGCAGCGCTGCCATTTGATGTGTAACACCTTTTTTTGTTTTTGTAAAAAAACTTGTTTGCGGCGCATTACCTAAAAATAGTATTTTATGATTTTCGTTGGCAATTAATGGGACGTTATTATTTAAAATTGATTCGATATAATTTGGAGGAATAGTAGTAGCCGGAAATTTTTCTTTAAACCAGGTATGAACAGGTTTGTCTAATCCCGCGCCTTCCATATAATTAAATAATGAAATTTTAAGGCCTTCACCAAATTTACTGTGGTCGGCTCCGGTTGGGTCGTTGTGCACTAAATCGTTATTGGCAAATGCGCCAATTTGATTATTTACTATGGTAACATGAAATTGTTCCGGATGTAATCCAACAGGACTATGTGTAGTCATTGCAAATTGATGCCAGAAACCGGATTGTAAAACACCATTTTCAAAAAGCTGACGTACCATTTCCATGGAATCGATTGTTTCCTGTACAGTTTGTGTTGGGAAGCCATACATTAAATAGGCATGCACCATAATTCCGGCATCGGTAAAATTTTTATTTACACGCGCTACCTGTTCAACGGTTACGCCCTTTTGAATTAATTCGAGTAGTCTGTCTGAAGCTACTTCCAGACCACCACTTACACCAATACATCCACTTGCTTTCAGCAATAAACATAAGTCGCGGGTAAAACTTTTTTCGAATCGGATATTGGTCCACCAGCTTACTACCAGTTTGCGTTTAATTATTTCTAAAGCCACAGCACGCATTAATGATGGCGGCGCAGCTTCATCCACAAAATGAAAACCCGTTTCACCGGTTTGTGCTATAATTTGTTCCATGCGGTCGCAAATAACAGCAGCGGTTAAGGGTTCATAAGCTTGAATATAATTTAATGAAATATCGCAAAAAGTACATTTACCCCAATAGCAACCGTGCGCCATGGTAAGTTTATTCCAGCGTCCGTTGCTCCACAAACTATGCATCGGATTTATTACTTCAATAGCTGCAATATATTTATCCAATAATAAATCGCTATAATCGGGAGTGCCAGTTTCAAATTGTTTGTAATCAATACATTTACTGTTGTTGATATAAACCACTTTGTTATTTACTAAAGTAAATGTTCGTTTTAATTCCTCAATAGTAATTTTATTACGCACAAAATATACTAACTGTTCAATTGGTGCTTCACCATCATCGAGTGTAATAAAATCGAAAAATTCGAATACACGAACATCGGCAACAGCGCGCAATTCTGTATTTGCAAAACCTCCCCCCAACACTGTTTTAATTTGAGGGAAATGTTGTTTTACAAATTGCGCACAACGAAATCCTGCATACACATTACCAGGAAATGGAGCAGAAATAGCTAAAATTTTAGGATTGTGTTGAAGAATATGCTGATGAATAATTTCGAATAATATAGTATCAAAAAAAGTCGGCGGATTATGTAATTGCAGATATAATTCATCAAATGAATTGGCAGATCTTGCCAATCGTTCTGCATATCTGCTAAAACCAAAGTGCGGGTCTACAAAAGTTGATATGATATCAGCAATATCTTCGAGATACATGGTAGCCATGTATTTTGCTTTTTCGGTAACCCCCATATGTCCGAAAGCCCAGTCCAAATTATCATATTGCTGAAACCGCGGACCTTCCGGCAAAAAACCACCCGCGGCAATTCGATGAGCAAGGGTAGGTGCATTATTTTGCAAAAAGCGGATAACAGGCTCTATGGTTGCCACGTAGTCGTTACGCAATACTAGGCAGGACAAGACATCCGCATTATCTGTATGATGTTGCTCAATGTTATCAAATATTTTGTTGAGGCCGTTTTTAGTAAACACCTTTAAAATAACCTCTATACCTAAATCGGCTTGAAAGGCGGTGATATTTTTGGTATTGAGAAATCCTTTTAAATATGCCGTAGCTGGATACGGTGTATTTAATTGCGTAAATGGTGGTGTAATTAATATTACTTCGGCGCTCAAGAAAAGGATTTTGAGTAAAAATATGTGATTATATCAATTGTTTCAGGTCTTTTTTAAAATCATATTGCAAATCTTCGTGCATGGTGCTTAGGGCCTTATTGATTTTTTTAATTTGAGCATCATATAAATTCACCATTGCGGCGCTGGTATGATATGGAATTCCCGATTCTTTTAATGACTTGCAAAAAAATATTAAAAGCTCTACCTGAGTAGCAGTATTACCGGAATACCGAATATGTTTATTGATATTGCGCAAAATTTTGCGGATACTTTTTTTAGCAAAATAAAGATTGCTATCATTTATCGTTTCGAAGAACGCAATTGTTTCGTCTTTAATTCCGTCAATAAAAGCCTGTTCATTTGTTGATTCAAAAAGCAGATAGGTGAGTAATTCTTTATTCTCCTTTTTATATCTGGCCATTCGGATACATAGTTCTGTCAAATGCTGAGGGTCGAGCAGCTGCAGTTCTTTTTTAATATCAGATAAGGATGCCGGTTTCATTATACAAAGGTAATGCTTTGGCAACAGGCGATTTTGTTGATTTTGTTGGAGTGGCTAAAAATCCCTTATCTTTAATCTATTGATATTATTGCTCACCTTATAGATATCATAACCGCTTTAGGGGTTTTATCAAGCACTAAATGAATGGATAATGAATAATAATTGATTGCTGACGAGGATGTAATCCTCCACACACAAGAATGGATAAAGCAGGTAGTAATTGGCTGTCACTTTTGTCCGTTTGCCGCTGCGCCTGTGCGTAATAATGCTGTGCGTTATGTTGTAATGGCAAATGCCGAAACAGAAAAGTTATTGCAACTTATTTTAGATGAATGCACCTATTTAGACGAGCATGAATTAACATCAACAAGTTTTATTATTGTTCCTGAATCATTAACAGACTTCCGCGCTTACCTCGATTTTTTGGGAATGGCAGAAGATATTATGAAAAACAGTGGTTATGAAGGCGTTTATCAGGTAGCGGGATTTCATCCTAATTATTTATTTGCAGGAAGTGATGAAAATGATGCAGCAAACTATACCAACAGGTCTGTATACCCTATGTTTCATTTAATTAGAGAAGCCGAAATTGATATTGCATTAGAAAATTATAGGGAACCCATGTCGATACCGGAAAGGAATATCGATTTTGCACGAAAAAAGGGGCTGACCTATATGAAAATGTTGCGTGATAGTGTAATGCACACAAAATAGGAATAAAAAAAGTATTGATTAAATTTTGTGAATACCTTCTTCGCTCAAACGAATGATGCGCTGTTTGTACAATGCGCCGACAGCCTTTTTAAATGTTTTTTTACTCATGGCAAAGTAGGCATAAATATCTTCAGCTTCGCTTTTGTCGTGAAATGGTAAAAAGCCTTCGTTTTCGTCTAAGAGTCGCAAAATTTTCCCCAACTCATCTTCAACACGCTGATAGCCGTGTTTTCCTTCTGCCACATCTAATTTATTTTCGGGTAAAATACGTTTAATGTGACCGGTAAATACGTCGCCTGGTTTTACATGACGGAATACATCGCTGTAATGTAATAAACCAAGATGTTTATTATTTATTGCAACATTATATCCTAAATCAGTTTCACGAATAATGGTGATTGCAACTTGTTCTTTTTCAACTACAGTTAATTCCGCATTGTCGAGCCACGATTCAATTAATTCGGTTGCAGCAAGTCTGCCATCATAATCGAGAATTAACTTCACCACTTTGATATCACCCGGTTCGGCAATATTTCTGATTTGACTTTTGTGTAAAAAAACATCTTTCGGAATTCCCAATTGCAAATAGGCGCCATTAGGTGTAACATTAATTACTTCCAAAGCAACAATATCATCTAAAACCCCTTTGGGCTCCATTGTAGTGGCCATAATAGCACCATCGCCATCATTATAAATAAATACTTCAACTTCGTCGTCGGTTCTTAATCCTGCCGGCACCTGCTTTCTGGGCAATAATACCCCTTCTGCACCATCGTCCAGAAAAACACCTTCCGGGGCAAATCGAATTGCTTTTAAACGTTGTTTTTTACCTATCAATAACATGTAATAGCGGTTATTCCGGTATAAAAGTAACTTAAAAAAACGGGGTAATAGTCATTAACACAATTGAATCAAAAAGTGGCTACCTTTGTAGCGGCTAAAAAGAAAAGCAACAAGATGGAAAACAAGTGGTATACAACAGAAATTGGCAGATTTAGAACAGTCGCCATATTTGAAGGCGTTTCGTTTTTATTATTATTATTTATTGCCATGCCCTTAAAATATGCAGCAGATATTCCGCAGGCTGTTGATATCATGGGGTGGATTCACGGCGGGCTTTTTATTTTATATATGTTTACCGGACTTAATGTAAAAATGGTACATGATTGGCCTTTTAAAAAAACATTATTGGCAGTAGTGGCATCGATAATTCCGTTTGGTCCGTTTATTTTAGATAAAAAAATTCTTCAAAAAGAAATTGCAAAATAACGCATGAAAAAAATTCTGTTAATATTATTTGTGAGCATTAATTTTTATGTTCACGCTCAGGTTGACAGCCTTTTCCAGGTTCCGGGTACGCATTGTAGTATGTTACCTCCGAAAGGATTTGATAAAGCAGAAACATTTTCCGGTTTTCAGCAACCAAATACGGGTTCGTCGATAATGATTACTGAATTACCTACTAATTATATGGTAATTGTAAATTCTTTTACTGCAGAATCATTAGCAAAGGCTGGCTTATTATTAATGAGCAGTGATACTTTAATATTTAACGGGATGACTGCCTATACCTATTACATTAAACAAAAAGCCAACGAGGTAACATTTAATAAACAAGTTTTCATTTTTGGGAATAATCAACTAGCGGTTATGGTAAATGGCATGTATCCTGAAAAAGAAACTGCTGTGGGCGAAATAATTTTATCATCGATGAAAAGTGTTATTTATAACGAAACAACCGCTGAAAATGGCAAGGAGGCGGTTAAATTTGCGTTGGATCCCACAGGAACATCCATGATTTATTCTGGATATCTTTCTGGTGCATTAATGTATTCGCAAGATGGAAAAATGCCCACCCAGAGCGCTGATAAAGCTGTGTTTACTGTTGGAAGTTCATTTTCTAGTGTTGCTATTGACGATACAAAAGCCTATACTGAAAGTCGTATTAAAAGTTTACCATATGCGGAAAAGACAGTAATTAAAACAATTACTCCGGTAACTATTTATAATATTAACGGATACGAAATTGTTGCAGAAGGAAGCGATAAAGAAAACCAGCAACAACTTATTTATTTTGTTATGTTATATCCAGATAATACGTCTTATTATATCATGCTTGGAATGACAAACGCAAAATATGAAAGCTATTTATCCGATTTTAGAAAATTGGCCCAAACTTTTATGCTTAAGTAACCCTAAGTTGTTGAATTAGCGAAAAAATTTTACATTTATGGGAAATAAACACATAAATGGGATTTCTTGACCGCCTCTCCAATGGCTGGAAACTGTCGATGAGCAGTTTTGCCGTTATCAAAAAACATAAACAATTGTTAATATTTCCGGTATTGTCCGGTGCATCATTGTTATTATTGTTTGCATCTTATCTTGCTATTTTATTACTTCCAAATGATGGCAATTTTTCAGCCGTTATAGCAGAAAGAGATATCGTAACTTATATCGGGCTTTTTGTATTTTATTTAATCAATTATTTTATTGTTGTATTTTTTAATATGGGATTGATACACTGTGCTCGCATTTATTTTCAGGGTGGTGTACCAAAAGTATCGGATGGTATAAACTTTAGTTTAAGTCGTGTTGGCGATATTTTAGCCTGGTCGGCGATGGCTGCAACCGTTGGTTTAATTTTCCGTTTATTGGAAGAAAACCTGGGAAAAATAGGACAAATTATAGCGGCTTTTGCTGGTGTGGCATGGTCAATTACTACATTTTTCGTAGTACCGGTTTTAGCTTATGAAAACCTCACTCCTATTGCTGCATTTAAAAGATCAGCACAAATAATGAAAGAAAAATGGGGAGAGTCATTAGGCTCTTCATTTAGTTTTGGTATTGTGCAAATTTTAGGCATTCTGCTCATCGGCTTGCCTTTATTTTTTCTTGGCTCTTTAATTGGTTTAATTCCTTCAATTGTTTTAGCCGGAATAGGAGTTTTATTTGTAATTGCAGTTACATCTGCAGGACAAACCATTTTTATAAGTGCCGTTTATCATCGCATTAATGATAATGATGTTCAAGATTTTGATGGCGATTTATTAGATAGCGCTTTTATTCACAAGGAAAAAAAGGGATTATTTTAATATGTTTCCGCAACGACTATCTCTGCTCACCATTGGTGTTCGCAATCTTGATTTGATGAAAAATTTTTATTTGAATCAATTTGGCTGGACACTGATGTTGGAGCAGGGAGATATCGTGTTTTTTAAACTCAATGGGTTTATTTTAAGCCTGTATCCATCCTCTGAACTAGCCAAGGATATTGGCATTGAAGCAGAGACGGGAAATTTTAAACAAATTACAACAGCTTTGTTGTTGCCTTCAATTGAAGACGTAAATGCTTTATTTGTGGAACTCAGTGCTAAAAATGTAACCGTAATTAAATCACCCGAGAAAGCTTTTTGGGGAGGATATAGTGGTTATGTTGCAGACCCCGAAAACAATTATTGGGAAATTGCTTTTAATCCGTTTATTGAAATGGATGAAGCGGGTAATATTCAATAAATGTTTTTCCTGTTAATTTCAATAATAATTAACTGCTACTTTATTTAGTTTTTAAAATCTTAATGCCGGCGCTAATGTGCATGATGTGATTTAAAAACGCGTTTGCTTACTTAAAATATAAAATCCAGGTCCGTTTTGAGATGAGTTCTAACAACATCATTGTATTTTTACTGTATGTTCAGACGATATACTCATTTAGCAGGCTTATTGTTAATTGCACAATTAGCTAGCACTCAGGTAGTTACAACTATTCCGGTATTCCCAACAGCCGATGTGCCGGTTACTATTATATTTGATGCTACACAAGGAAACGGGGCATTAGCCGATGTTCCGGGTCCAATTTATGCGCATACAGGGCTTATTACCACCGAAAGCGATTCTCCAACCGACTGGCAATATACGCAGGGTGTATGGGGAACACCCGACCCGGAGGTGCTAATGACTGAAATAGGTGATAATTTATATCAAATTGAGTATACCAGTATTTTGGACTTTTATGGCGCAACTGAAGATGATACCATTTTGCAAATGGCATTTGTTTTTAGAACAGCATCCGGTGATGTTGTAGGCAGAGATACAGATGGCTCGGATATTTTTGTTGATGTTTATGAAGATGGACTTAATGTTGCTATAACAGCACCAACTACAGACCCGTTGATTGTTGATTTGGGAGATAATATTCACGTGTCTGCTGCGGCTGTATTTTCAGATAGTATGTATTTGTATGTAAATGGTGCAGTAGTTGTAGCAACAGATTTAACCAGTATTGAATATGATATTACAGCTGCAAGTTTTGGATTAGGAGAAATTCGTGTTGTTGCAAAAGGCGATGGTGATATTAAAGCAGATTCAACTTATTATTATGTAATTGGTGACCCGGTAATTGCAGATGTTCCTGCAGGCTTACATCAGGGTATTAATTATATTGACGACAATACGGTAACGCTCGTATTATATGCACCATTTAAATCGTACATTTTTGCCGTTGGCGAACATAGTAACTGGATGTTACAAGAATCTAGTTTTATGAATCTTGATTCTGATGGTGCAACATGGTGGGTTACATTAAGCGGATTAGAAGCGGGCAAAGAATATCCCTACCAATATTTTATTGATGGCAATTTATGGGTAGCAGATCCACTCGCAGAAAAGGTATTAGACCCATGGAATGATAGTTATATACCGGAAGTTACTTATCCGGGACTAATTGAATATCCAACTGGAAATGCTTCTGGCATTGTGAGTGTTTTTCAAACAGCACAACCGGCGTATACCTGGACAATTCCTGAATTTACACCACCGGCAGTAGAAGATTTAGTGGTATATGAATTGTTGGTTCGCGATTTTTTGGCGGCAAGAAATTATCAAACATTACTAGATACATTATCCTATTTAAAAGCATTAGGTATTAATGCGATTGAATTTATGCCAGTAATGGAATTTGAAGGGAATGAAAGCTGGGGATATAATCCAAGTTTTTTTATTGCCTTAGATAAATATTATGGCACGCGTGAAGCATTTAAAATTTTTATTGACTCTTGTCATGCAAATGGCATTGCAGTTATTTTGGATATTGCTATGAATCATGCATTTGGTCAAAGTCCTTTAGCACAGATGTGGTGGGATCCGCTGGCAAATGCACCGGCTGCAAATTCGCCTTATTTTAATACAGTGCCAAAACACGATTATAATGTTGGATATGATTTTAATCACGAAAGTGAAGCGACCAGAAATATGCGCAATATTATTTTTTCTTATTGGTTACAGGAATTTAATGTAGATGGATACCGATTTGATTTATCGAAAGGGTATACTCAAACAAATACCTTAGGCGATGTTGGTTTATGGGGACAATATGATGCAACGCGTATTGCAATTTGGAAAGATATTGCAGATGTTCTATATACGGTTGAGGAGGATGCCATATTAATTCTTGAACATTTTGCCGTAAATACCGAAGAAGAAGAATTGAGTGATTATGGATTTTTATTGTGGGGTAATTCAAATTATAATTATGCCCAGGGCACAATGGGTTATACCGGTTCAGATATTAACTGGATGAGTTATGTTGCTCGTGGCTGGAGCGATCCACACGTAATGGGATATATGGAAAGT
This sequence comes from Bacteroidota bacterium, assembly GCA_016718035.1. Lineage (GTDB taxonomy): Bacteria > Bacteroidota > Bacteroidia > Chitinophagales > BACL12 > UBA7236. The sequence continues at coordinate 117,651 of JADKEK010000005.1, forward strand.
CATGACGAAGAGCGATTAATGTATAAAAATATTTCTTTTGGTAATAGCGGCAATCCTGATTATAATGTAAAATATTTGCCCGTTGCTTTATCCAGGATGGAACTTGCCGGCGCATTTTTCTTTACAATTCCCGGTCCTAAAATGATTTGGCAATTTGGAGAACTCGGTTATGATATCAGTATAGATTATGGGTGCAGAGTTTGTAATAAACCGGTTTTATGGAATTATTACGACATTGCCAGTCGTTTGCGCATTAACCAAGTGTGGAGTGAACTGATAAAATTAAAAACAACCTATCCTGCCTTTAGCTCAACCAGCTTTATATTAAACGTTGGTGGCTCAGGAAAACGCATCAATTTGAATAATGATGAAATGAATGTTACAGTTATTGGGAATTTTGATGTGTATAATGCAAGTGTTAATCCTAATTTTCAGCATACCGGATTTTGGTATGAATATTTTTCAGGAGACACAATTAATGTGTCGAACATTAGCCAAACTATTAATTTATTACCGGGAGAATATCGTTTGTACACAGATGTAAAATTGAACACGCCTGACATTATCATCAGCATTGAAGAATTAGCATCTGCTATGCAACATGAATTGTTGGTTTCGCCAAACCCTTCAGGTAATTTATTTAATTTATCTGCTGATTTAGCAACAAGCGGAGAAGTTGCAATTTCAATTTATAATTTGAAAGGCGAATTAGTATTTGAAGATGCCGTAATTTCAAATGCCGGTGCATTTAATTACACCTGGTCAGGAAATACTACAGACGGAAGTGCAATACCAACTGGCACTTATTTATGCAAAATGCAAACATCTGCAGGTGTTTATTTAGCTAAGCTGATGAAAGTGCAATAACAATTTATTAATTTATAATTGAGGCCTGTTTTCAAACTGATTATCTTTTGAAAACAGGTTTTTTATATATCTAAGCTCACACCAACTCTCACACCAAAATTGGGTGCTAACGGATTGTTGCGATATGATAAGCGCCAAATGGCATCTACACGAATAAGTTTGAAAATGTTTTCTACACCAATACCAGCTTCCATATAAGGTTTTGGTGAAGGCGCGGTGTTACCGATATAAAAGGGCTCTACATTTTTTAAATAATTATTAGCAGCAGTATTATCGGCGCTTAATTTGCCATAAACCATTTTAAAGGTGGCTACTTCGCGCAATTTAAGTTTTTGAATTAATGGGATTTTATTGAGGAAAAAACCATGGAAGCTATGTGTTAAAAATAATTCTGCATAAGTATCCATAACAAATTCATACTCATTCATCAAGTTGAAGTTGCCATGATTCATAAAATATGTTTCGTTTCCCGGAGGACTTTCCAACAACAGGGTAGGTAAATTACCATACACTTTTCCGGCTTTTATAGAATAGTCGGTAGCGCCAAAACTGCCCAGCAAAAAGTAATCGTCGATACTAAATTCAAGAGCGGTATATTTAAAATCGCTTGAACCAATGTCTGGAATACCCATTTTGTAATGAAAATTAATAACCGGATAATTGGTTCCTAAACTATAACGACGATAATTATCAAATAGGAATTTTTCGCGGTAAGCAAAACGCAAACCAAAGTCTAATTCAGCATTATTAATATCGCTCACTAATGAATCGTGCTGATTGTAATAATAGATATCAAAAAGCGGTTGCATTTTTACAGATGTAAAAGTCACAGAATTAGATAATCCCCAAATCCAATCTTTTTCATAATGCCCGCGAATTTTTTCGTGATCAAGAATTTTTTGTGGCGTATCACGACGGCGATAAAAACCGGATAGGATATTATCTTCTCCAAAAGTTACCCCCTCATTGCTGCTAACATCCAAATCGTTTTCGTAAGAGAATTTAAATTGTTGCCATGGTTTTTTATTTACAACAATATTAAAATCACCACCATATTTAAAGGCTTTGTCTTTAATTCCATAAGCCAAATAACCACCCAGGCTCATTCTTTTGCTAATCAGATCGCCGGTTCTGGCACCAAGGCGCAATCGCAATCCTTCTACTTCATCGCTGCTGACCATATTAGCGAATGGGCCAATACGCACATAACCCAAGTTCCAATAGCCATACATCAGTGTGTTATATAGGTCGACAATTGTCATAAAACTTTTAATGTTCTGAAGGCTATCAACTAATTCATAAACACCGGTTTCGTTTGTGTTGAGTGCTTCTGGTCTGATTGACGCCCAAAATTGTTCGTCATTATTAATCACACTGTCGGTGTACACAATATCATCCCGCAATTTTACTACCTCATCAAAAATATCGGCAGCAAATGCGTAGGATTGGTATGTAGTTGATTTGCGAACAATAACACTGGCAGAATTTTGCATTGGCAAAAATTCACCCAAAATTTTATCTTGTTTAAGCACCCAATGTTTATCGTCCACTTTTTCATATTCCTGATAAAATACAGCACGTTTATAATAATTGATATTTGCGGCGCTATCGAGGCTCATGTAGACTTCTTTAACTGCAAAATCGTCATCTGCAATCCACATGTATCCTTCAAAAACATTTTCCTGTTTCTGACGTGGAGAAAAATCAATTTTATAACACCAATAATTATCTATGAATGCAGAATCGGTTAATTCAACTTTGTAAAAAAAGTTCCAGGAATCAGTAACAGGGGGAATAAAGTTTTTATTAATAATGAACCAGTAGTTGTTATAAATATTATACTGCTCGTAATAGTTGCCTAAAATTTGCGATGCGCTTGCATTGTTTATACCCGAAGTTCTGCTGGCGACGATTACTTCTTTTCTCGCTTTTGGACTTTCTCTGAAATACAAGTCCGATAAAGTTTCAGTAAAAAAGAATGGCAGGTAATTGGTTTCATCATTTAATGTATCAATGTGATCAATTAATACATTATAAGGATTTTTTTTGCGAACATTATCCTCAGCATTCATGTTGTCGAGCACCAGATTGCCAAGGTCCAGCTCTATTTTAGTATATGCACGGGTTTTATAACCATCAATATTATGATAATCGTTTTCTTTTTTATGTTCAATAACTTTTTTCATTAACACCCGTGCAGGATCTTCACGTGGTTTAATAACTACTTCATATAAATTAAAATTCTGAGGTTTTAAATAAATGGTGAACTTTTGCGATTGTTGTTTACTTAAAATAACGGTGTCGCTATAATAACCAATATAAGAAATTAAAAGGGTGTCGTTGCTGAGGGCAGTGTTTATATAAAATTCCCCGTCTTCTGCTGTATAAACACCAAAATTGGTATTTTTAATTATTACCGTAGCGAGAGGTATGGGTTGTTTTGTTTCATTGTCGTAAACATGACCTTCAATTGATCTGGTTTGCGCGAACGACACAACAGGAAAAAGCAGGAACAATACAATTGTCCAAAAAGTTTGATTTATTTTTTTGTAACCTGAAAACATCTTTTAAGGGTTATGCCGAATCTGCAATAAAAATAAAACAAAATTGTCATAGATTTTTTGAAAAAGCTTAGAAAATAAGGATTTCCAATAACAGCATGGAGTAATTTGTGACAAGAATAACTATATAAAAGTTAGGATTTATGGTGATTAAAGCCTATCGTTTCAACATCGAAAAATGACTTATAATAGATTAATAACCAATTAAGTATTGTGTATTTTTGAATACAAATTGAAATTATGCGCGTATTTTTATTCGTTATTGTTGCTGCCGGGATGTTTTTTTCGTCTTCGCAACAGGTTAAGGGTCAGGCAGCTACATTTGATGTTGAATTTATTGGATTTTCTGCCGAGGCAGAAACAGCATTTAATTATGCCACTGATATTTGGAGTAATTTTTTGATAAGTGATGTGCCGATTAAAATTATAGCACATCTTCAGCCATTGCTCCCGGGCCAGCTGGGTATCACTTTTCCGAATGGGGAAATTAATTTTGATGAGGCGCCGTATCCGAATTATTGGTATGCATCGTGTTTGGCCAACTCAATAGCCGGCACAGATTTAAATGGTGATGATGCGGATATTGAAATATACATCAGCTCTGCGGCGAATTGGTATTTTGGCTTGGACGAAAATCCGGGTCCCGGTGAATACGATTTTGTTTCAACTGTTTTACATGAAATTTGCCATGGGTTGGGGTTTTTAAGCCTTTCTAATAAATCAGGCACCGAGGGTTCGTTTGGATTGATTTACGCTTCTTCTTTTTTTCCTTTAACTACTACATTTATTTGGCCGGAACTGGATACGATGCCGGGCATTTTTGATAAATACCTGGAAGACTTTTCCGGTGTTGCATTAACCACCTATGAAAATCCATCAACGGCTTTAGGTGACGCTCAAATTAGCAATAATTTATTTTTTGATAGCCCGGAAATAATTTTAGAAAACGACGGCATACGTCCCAAAATTTACGCACCCGCAACATTTACACTTGGCTCTAGTTTATCGCATTGGGATGAAACTACATATCCGGTTTGTAGTTATAACGAATTTATGACACCAAAAGCGGCAGCAAATGTAGCGGATCATATGCCGGGTATTTTAACATTAACGGTATTGGAAGAAATTGGATGGGAAATTAATTATGATACTTTTCAAGTTGATGTTATAAATATTGCACCTGAATTAATTATTTACCCAAATCCTTCACATGGGCAATTGTTTATTGATGCACAATTAATTAATGCAAGCAGTTATACAATAATCGACATGCATGGAAAAATTTGTAAAGCTGGTGATTTAGTAAACAATGAAATAAATATCCGTGAATTAAAAAGTGGGGTTTATGTAGTTGTGTTGAAACGTGCAGGTGGAGAGGTTGTTTGGAGAGGGGTTAATGTGCTGATGTAACAACGGGCTAATGTACCGATGTGATAATGTACCGATGTACCAATGTTAGCTGGTAAACCAGTATGTCGCCCTGTCGGGCTGCCGGGCTGGCAGACTCTCTGAGGTGTGGTTTGTTATACCATAATGAAGCCCTGTCGGGCTGATTGAAGTTACAATGTATTAATCGATCCTAACTACAAATTAAACCAGCCCGTCAGGGCGATATATCGGTAACGCCGCAGCGTCGGCGGGTACCCCACATCAACGAGCCCGATAGGGCGACATATTGTTAACACCACCAGCTGGTGCGGCCAAACCCAATGAGCCCGGTAGGGCGGCATATTGGTTTGCCACACTGCAAGGCTGATTGTTTTACTTGCCTGTTTGCCACGTAGGTTATGGTTGGATTTGATTTTTTATCGATGAATGGGATATTGAATTAGCATTGGATTTTTTGAAGCGTTTAACCAATGAATAAGTTTGAGCATGTTTGCTTTGCTCATTGCTGTGCATCCACTTGTTGGTGTAGTTGATGTTTTATAAATATGTAAAAAAATGCATGAGCCGTTTCCCGGAATTTGTGGATTGGTATTATAATTTACCCAAACACCATATTCGTATTGATGATCATCGCGACGCATATATTCAAAACTGTTAAAGTCTTTTTCCAAAATGGTATCTACATCAATTAATGTATTGTAATACTTTGAGTTGATATCATCTACACATAAATCATTTTTATTCACTTGTTTAGAAGGCATGTTTATGCTGTCTAAAGCATGATAACTAAAAACAGTACCCAAAGAAAAAATTCCCGAAGGCGCGCATCCATCACCTTCTTGTTTAATAGGGTCATTTGCTGTTTGTTGCCAGCTTGAATTTTTATCGCGCGCCATTCCACTTCGGCCAACCATTACATCAAATGAATCGATAACCTGCCATTCAGCCGCAGTGTCTGCGCGCTCAAGTAACAGCATAGTCCCGGATGTTGAGGGCCAATCCTGCGTTTGCACTACAATTAATTGAAGGCTATTTACGGGATAAGACATAGCGGCGGCGGGTTTGTTTTTGGGTTTGTTGCAAGCCACCAGGCTAAGCAGGATGAGGATTGCGGCAAATTTGTTAAACATAATGCAAGATATACAGTTCGTTTCATTGTTGCAAAGCAATAGCTTGCCAAACGGTTGATTTTACTTCGCGACACGCCGGATAGCAGCATTCGCCTACTTTCGTATCTTTGTAATAATTCAATAACATGAAAAAATTTTTATCCTTAGTATTTGCATGCACAGCTGCAACTTTTACTTTGGCCAGTCGCCCATTGTTTTAGAAAAATCTGATTTTGCAACAGGTGGCGATTCATATTATATCGTTAACGCAAACCCGACGATTTCTTTTGACGGAACGGAAACCGGTCCAGATTATAATTGGGATTTTAGCGATTTAGAAGTAATGACGGCTACAGTTACCAATTTTGAAGACCCAACTGATACAGACCCTTTATATTTCTTTTTATGGTTGTCGTCAGATGTTGCACAACAAAATCCGGCCGATATAGCCAATGATTTTATTACTATTGAAGATGTATTCAATTTTTATAAACTGAATAATGATGAATTTGCGCAAACCGGATTTGCAGGAACAATTTCTGATATCCCGTTGCCAATATCTTACGATAATAATGAAATTTTATACCAATTTCCATCTGCATATTCCGACAACACTTCTTCAGAAGCCGGATTTAGTATTTCAGTTCCTGGTTTTGGCGGATGGAGCGAATCTCGTAGTCGCACCAACGAAAACGATGGCTGGGGAACCATTACAACACCTGCCGGCGAATTCGAAGTATTAAGAACAAAATCGGAAATTGACATTGTTGACACTTTCTCTTACGACATTTTTGAAATTCCATTTGGATATACTGCAGTTGAATATCGGTGGATGGCAAAAAATGAAGGTATGCCGGTATTACAAATTAATTCGCAAGTAATTTTTGGATTTGAAACCATCACCCAAGTAACTTATAAAACTGCGGATGTAATTGATGGTATTGAAAATAATGCTTCGAGTGAAAATAATTTTGTTGTATATCCAAACCCTGCAGCAACATCTGCAACTATACAATTTACAACATCGGGAAATGCTAAATATTTAATTAGCATAAGCGATTTACAGGGAAAAATAATATTTGAAAAAAACATAAGTGCATTAAATGGTGAAAACAGTATTGCTACCGATTTACAATCTTTTGCAGCCGGTACATATTTGGTATCGTTGTTTGAAAACAATCAATTAATTGCATCTCAAAAAATAATAAAAAACTAATAATGAATAAGGCGATAATAACTCTCTTCATATTTACCACATTTTTAACGGCCTGTAAAACTGAAATTAACGAGACCAATGTTTCAGGTGTTTGGAAGGCAAAAGAATTTGAAAGCACAATACCCGGCATTCCTGCTGAGTTTCAGGAAGCGGGTAAAAAAGAATTTTTATCTTCAGTGTATACATTAAATACCGACAACTCTTTAGAAGTGCGCAGCGATTTTTTTAAAGCCGGCGCAAAAGGACATTGGGAATTAGATGCAGAAAAATTGGAAGTGGCGATGTATTACGAAATGGATACCATTAAAGGAGTTGAAACTTACCGCATTTTATCGCTGGAAAAAACAACTATGGTATTGCAACAGGATATGCCTGATATGAATGGTTATGTTAAAATAACCTTGCAGAAATAAAAGTCTGAGCTACTATAAAAAGTAATGCCGGAAAGTTTACACTCCCCGGCATTTGAAAAACAACCACTACTCTGTTTTTATTTTAACGCTGTTGGTTCAGCGGCACTTGCTTTTAAAGAAATACCGAACCAAATCATATCCTGAATTAAATCATCAGGCATACCAGGGTAAACGATATTCCACAATTTTCTGTCGATATTAAATTTAGCAACAGCATCAACACCATTATTGTTCACGGTAATTTTTGCCGGGAATTCAATATTTTTTGTTACGTCTTTAATTTTAAGGTTTCCGCTAACCATAAAGTTAGGGTCAGCCACAGTGTATTCGCTGATTTCAGCCTGGTCGCCACCGGTAGCAGTTGCTCCTGTAAATGGCTTAACACCGGTAATTTCAAAAGTTGATTCAGGGAATTTAGCAACATCGAAAAAGTCTGGTGACAAAAGGTGACCTGTCAATTTTCCATTAGTTGTTGCATCATCTTTTAACGAAATCAATGTAGGCATGTCCATTACAAACTTACCGCCTGCAATTACACCGTCTTTTAATTGTAAATCACCACTTTTAATGTTTACAGTTCCGCTATGGTAAGCAGAAAGTTTGGTACCAATCCACTCTACTTTGCTGTCTGTAGTGTTAATGGCAACAGTAGCAGCACCTTCAGTTATAGATACTTCTTTAGCGTCGCCAGTTTTGGCTTCATCGCTGTCCGGGGCATTTTTACATGCCGTGAAAGTCAGTGCAATAGCACCAACAAGGGTAAAAATTGTCGTTTTTTTCATCATTTTTTGTTTTATATGTATATACATACATTTACATAAACAGCAAAATTGCAAAAAAGTTCAACATTTGCATAAAAAAGCCGGAAAGGGGCTAAAAACGGCATCTGGAAGCCAAGACAGGTGTGTTTTAGCAAATTGAAGGTAAGTGTGAACGGCAATCGGGCTAAATTGGGAATATTCCCTAATTTTAAACACTTTGCAGCACATTTCGTTTTACCATCATTCAAATTCTATTTTATGCTATCAATGTTACTTATTTCAGCGGGATTAATAGTTGTGTTTATGACAGCTGTTTGGTTATTGAGTTTGTATAAACAGGATATGAGTATAGTGGATGGATTTTGGGGTTTGGGATTTATTGCAGTAACACATCACTGGTTTTTTAGATTAGATGACATCCCCCCACAACAATTTATTATCGCTTATTTAATTACGCTTTGGGGATTGCGTTTAGCGGTGTATATATTTTATCGCAACAGAGGAAAGGGAGAAGACCCAAGATATGTTGCATTTAGAAATGACTGGAAAGAAAACACCTGGTATATCAGTTTTTATAAAGTATTTATGTTGCAGGGTTTTTTGCAATATATTTTATTGCTGCCTATTATTTTTATTATGTATAATGGTGATGAAAAATTGAGTGTAATTAACTGCATTGGTGTTTTACTCTGGACCCTGGGTTGGATTTTTGAAACAGCTGCAGATTATCAGATGTTGCGATTCAAAAAAAATCCGGCGAATAAAGGAAAGGTGATGGATAAAGGACTGTGGTATTTTAGTCGCCACCCCAATTATTTCGGAGAAGTATGTGTTTGGTGGGGAATATTTTTAATAAGTATTAATACAGAATGGGCAACATTAATTGGCATTTTATCGCCGTTATTACTTACCTATATGTTATTAAAAGTTTCGGGCATTACCATGTTAGAAAAACGGTATGAAGGAAACAATGCGTATTCAATTTACAAACGCACAACGAGTCCGTTTCTGCCATGGTTTAAAAAGAAGTAATAATTATTTAATGGCAATAACCTCAACTTTTTCACCCAAATATTTGGGCTGATTTTTTACCACATAACAATCGATAAAAGCACTAACGCGAGCAGGATATTCGCGCAATTGCGCTTTGGTAGAAATATTCGGGTCTTTTGCAGCAAAACCTATCATGCTGATATTTTGCGATTGTCCAATATAAATAGCCCGTTCACAATGCCAATCCTGAGAAACAACAATAAAATTATTGAGACCAAACACCTTATTAGCCCTTACCATGCTGTCGAAAGTGCGGAAACCCGCATAATCGAGCACAATATCGTTGGGGTTTACACCCTTGTCCACCAGTGCATCAAACATCTCAAATGGCTCGTTGTAGGAAGCGGTGCCATTATCGCCACTTACCAGAATTTTTTTCACTTTGCCGTTCAGGTATAAGTTAGCTGCTGCATTTATTCGATAGGTGAAATAATTATTTTCATACCCATTGGTCAGCCAACGCGAGGTGCCTAAAACAACAGCAACATCTTTGGCCGGAATAGTATTACTATCCGTATAAATTTTTCCTTCTGCCGATTTATTAACGGAGCGGTTAATTAATAGTATGGTAAGGCAACCGAAAATAAACCCGACACATGTGATAATAAAAAGACGTTTGATTATTTTTTTCAAGTGCGTAATTAATTCATCAAAATTAAAAAAAACCGTAATGATGAATAATATCATTAACGGCTTTAATCACAATTTATTTGTTTACAGTATAAAAATTACTGCACCATATTATTCGCCAATAAATATAAAGCAATTTGCACGGCATTAGTTGCGGCGCCTTTCCGTAAATTATCTGCCACTATCCAGCAGTTGAGTGTTTTTGGCTGTGTATAGTCACGACGAATGCGGCCGACAAAAACTTCATCCTTGCCTTCTGCGTCTAGCGGCATTGGGTAGATGCTATTTTCAAGGTCATCTTGCACAACAACGCCTTCGGTATGTTGTAACAGGTTATACACTTCTTGAATTTCGAATTCATTTTCAAATTCCACATTCACACTTTCGCTATGTCCGCCACTTACCGGAACACGCACAGTGGTTGCAGAAGTTTGGATATGATTATCGCGTAATATTTTTTGTGTTTCGAAATGCATTTTCATTTCTTCTTTGCTAAAACCATTTTCCAAAAACACATCCACTTGAGGAATTACATTTTTATCGATTTGATGTTTGTAAGCAGGATTTTCAACAACACGACAACCGCTGCTGCGTTCCTGATGTAATTGCATAATTCCTTTTGCACCGCTACCGGAAACAGACTGATAGGTAGAAACAACAATACGTTTTATTTGGTATTTAAGATGTAATGGATTGAGTGCCAACACCATTTGAATGGTAGAACAATTTGGGTTAGCGATTATTTTTCCTTGATAATTTTTGATGGCGTCTCCATTAATTTCAGGGACTACCAAAGCACAATTTTCATTCATTCGCCAGGCGCTTGAATTGTCGATTACCCAACAGCCGATTGCTTCGAATTTAGGAGCCCAGTCCAGACTGGTTTGCCCGCCCGCCGAAAACAGCGCAATTTGAGGGTTCATGGTAAGGGCTGTTTCCATGCTCACCACTTCAACATCGGCACCGCGAAACTTCACTTTTTTACCAACCGAACGTTCGGTAGCAACGGGAATTAACTCCGTAACCGGAAAATTTCTTTCCTCCAAAACCCGGCGCATCATTTGGCCCACAAGACCGGTAGCACCCACAACGGCAATTCTCATGATTTTTTTTTGCAAAGGTAAGGGAAAAGGGGAATTGGTGAATAATTCACATGGGGCAATAACCAAATGTTTAATTCATGAGGGGAAAGTAGGGGTGGTAGTGGGGTGGGGTTGTTAAGAATTGCGTGCAATGTTCTTATTGCATAAACTGTTACCAAATTGTTTGCATTGAATCTTATTACGTTTCAATAAAACACAAGCCTATTAAATTAAATTAATATTCAATTATTTAAAATCGACCTGGTTAATATTAAATGAGGTCTCAATTGAAAAAAATAATAGTGAAGTGATAGAAATTACCCAACACCAAATCATATCCCTACCCCTTATTTTCAACCAAACCATTCATAAATCCAAATACCACGATACCACTTCTGGACTTAATATCAAGTTTAGAAAAAACGGATTCGCGATACCCGTCAACTGTGCGCTGACTGATTTTCATTTCTGAAGCTATTTCTTTGTAGGTTTTTTCACTGCAACACTTTTTGATAAATTCTATCTCCCGGGCTGTTAATGTGTCAATAGGTTGAATGGTATTTCTATTTGCGGTCGAATGATTTCCGCTCAATATTTGTTCTTTAGCCTTGAGCATAGCACTCATCACGTGTTGAGAATAATAATAACCTTTTTCATTAACCTGAATAAGCGTTTCTTTAACAAGTTCCGGGGCAGAGTCTTTTAACAAATATGCATTGGCACCCGACTCAATCATTTTAAGGATTGTTTGTTCGTCGTCGTAAACGGACAAGGCTACAATTTTAACATTTGTAAATTCCGAATGAATATAACTAGTGGTTTCAAAACCGTTCATTATCGGCATCCCTACATCAACGAGTGCTATGTTAGGATGCGACGGAGTCGTGTTAAGCCAATCAATTAATTGTTTGCCGTTAGGTGCTTCGTGAATTACGTTAAAATGTTCGAAGCTGTTGAGCAATAATTTAAGTCCTTTTCTCACCAGCTCGTGATCGTCGGCAATTGCGAGTGTAATGGGATTCATCCTGAAATGTAATAATAATATTAAACATTTGGAAACGACATCTCAAAAAACATACCCGATCCGGGGATAAACTTTACACTTAATTCACCATTAATTAACCGTGCTCTTTTGTAAATATTGGTTAAACCCATACCGTTTGCAGGAGTGTTATTATCAAGTAGATTCGGGCTGGAACCAATTCCATTATCCGCATATTTTATTTTAATTTGGTCATCAATTTTTATTACTTCAATGACTATTTTTGACGCGTGCGCATACTTAAGTGTATTTGTTACCAACTCTTGAATAATTCTGTAAATAAATAATTCATGTGTTTTTGATATAAAAACCACGTCGTTGCTAAAATGTAATTCAGCCGGTATTTTTCCATATTTAATTACATTATCACATAATTTATTAAGCGATTCGCTAATGCCGAATGTTCCTAAATAGTCTGAGCTCAATGACTTTGAAATGCTACGGACAGATTCAAGGCTGGATTTAACACTTTCGCGAATCTCTTCCAGATTAGCTTCGAGATCATTAACGTTTTGTGACTTCAGATTATTTAATTGAAGAATAGCAAATGTTAGCATTTGCCCCACATCGTCATGTAAATCCCTTGCCACTTCGTTTAAAATGTTTTCTGTTACCTCCAGACGCGTATTGATAAGCTCTTTGTCGAAATTGTTTTTAGTTTCTGCAAGAATTGCATTATGCTTGAGTTGGCGATTCCTAGCCGCAAGCAACAAACTAATTATTAAACCACCGAGTAAAAAAAGCAAACCGGTTGTGCTAATTACTATTATTATATTTTCGTAAGTTTCTTTGTCCATATTAAACCGGCAATAATTAATGCGTACCAACAACAATAGGCGATATCATTTAATATAAATATTTTATCTGCAAGTTCCAGGTTGTTTTCATTTAAACTATTTATTATACTTAAAACCGGGATGCTTGTAGAAATGCTGATAAACGAAGCAATGGAAAACCAAAAACTAAATTGTTTAATCGGGACAATATTGATATCATCTATTGTAAGTTTCATGTGTAAATAGGCAAAAATTACCGCCGCAACATGGGCGGGTATTAAAGTAAATGTGCAAAATATATGTGACCCTTGCCCGAATAAGATATTTATTACATGTGTAATTGTGAATACAACAATAACAATATTAATAATACGTTTAATTTTACGGGACTGAAAGAGTGATTTGAAAACAAAAAAATACAGTAATAATTCCAACAACAACACCCAATTATAAAACCAGATATTTTCATCACTTTGGGCATATTTTGTTATACAAGAAGCAATAATGTCAAAAAAATAATAGACATTTGGAATAATTAAAATTATAACTTCTTTGCGGCTAAGCTTTTTTATGAATAACAAAGACACGCATAACGTAAATAAACCAAATAAAATTGATGGTGTATTTATGTGTGTGTTAAAAAGAAACTTTCCAAGGTTCTCCATAATACATATTGTACTAACAAAGTTAACCGAAAGATATCACTTTACTTACCAAATATCTCTTCCTTTTATTTTAGTTCCATCACAGCGTGGAGGACAAGGTTTGCCAATTTCTATTAATGCACCTTTATAAGCCCCGCTGTTATTTGCATTACCAACAGGTTTTCCTTTAATATTTAACTCCAATATGCTTGTCCAACCTTTGTAATCATTGTATTTAGCATTATTATAAATTTCATCCTGAAAACAGTCAATAATCAGACTGTCTGAATGGGTGTTAATATACCCATGAACAAATGAAACAAAGGCTTCGTCCTTGTCTAGTTGGCTTAAACCGTAATATCCATTGTTTTGTAAATACAAGTTAAACTCCTCGAATGGATAATATCTACCTATTTTGTAAGTGCTATCCCTCTGGTCATTACCTTCAATTGTTACATTATTTACATAGTTTTTAATTAAGGTTATTACCTCAGATTTATTTATAGATTTTAAACCGGTTATACTGTCAGTAGTTCTATAATCTACTTTATCTAGAACAATATATTTTTTTTCCAAAGACGAATCACTTTTATGACAAACTGATAAAATATAAGTCAATTTGTTATCAATTAATCCTGAATACAGTTGAAATCCAAATTGTTTTGGGTTATTACGCAAAGTATCTATAAAAGTTATCAGGTCGGCAACTTTAATTTCTGGTTCAACAAAAATTAATTTTTTCACTAAGGGTTTATACGCTAAAAATTTCCTACTATGATCTCGCAACGTGTCTGCAAATTGCCTGGTAATTGGCGCTGCCCTGTAATTATTTAAAAAAGTATTTAAATCCAAAATATTATGTGTGTTTTCGCATGAAAGATTTGTGTAATACGAATTTTCTAATTTTTTCATGGCCGCTATACGTTCAGCATCTTCAGCTGATTTTAATTGGGCAGTCTGTTTGAGCCAGCTATATGTGCCTAATACTGAAAGAGCAACTATAATAAGTGCAATAAGGATAAATGTAATTCTGTTTTTCATTTTGACTTGTTTTTGTGCTAAAAATTCAAAGCTAGTTTAAATAATTTCAAAGGTTCGGGTATTTTGAACCCCGTATTTATACCCCTCAAATAACTCAATAATACCCTTGTGGGCAATTTTAATTATTCGTCAATTTGCACTATAAAAATGCCCTATTGCAGGGTTGTTTTATATTTTATTCACCTTTAAAATTATTTTTATGCACAAAGAAAACATCGTCTATTTTTCACCACAGGGAAGTGTGGTTACTTTAATATTTAAACCATTTTACGCAACAAATGGCGCGTATGATATTTATATCACGAATGGAGTACAAATGCAAAAAATCGGAAAAGGGTCGTTTTCTGATGGTATAGAAGATGTTTTTATTTTACCTATAGTGCCTGCACAGCTTGGCTCATGGGTTGTTGTAATTGCAGGTGCATTTGCATCCGCATATGGACACACTCAAATTCTTGTGCACTATACATTTTATCAAAACGGAGTTGCACTTTCCGAACAAATAACCATTGAACATATTGGTTCTACATTGGCTACTCAAAACGATGTTTTTTTCAAAAAAATATAATACTTTAATATGAAAAAATATTTTATATTTTTTTTACTTGTTGTTATAATACATTCAACAGGTAAAGGACAAGTAGGGGATCCATTATTAAAGGACACGTTATTAAAAGCTACTCAATATTCAATTCCTAGTTCTGGTGCCTTTACTTTATTGGGTGTTAACCCAGAAAATGTATCCACACCGGGATTTAGCCGGGATTTTAAAATTGATTATTTTTTTCAGGATGCTCAACTCAATCCAAATATTGCACTACAATGTCAACCTTTCTGGCTACTATTTTACAAAAACAAAACAATTGATAGTTGGATTGACGCGAATTTCCTTCATTCTATTGTGGCAAACACAGAATTTTCATTCGGATCAACTCAAACCCAAACAAAAGGTAACCAATTTGCTTATTCATTTAAGACAACAATTGGATACAACCCATTAACAGATATCAACTTTTCTCAAGGCTATGAAACAGTGTTAGGTGCAACTGTGGATAACATCAATCAATTAAATATGAGTTTAACAATGGAGAAAATAGCTATTCAATTTAAACTTGATACGCTGGAGAGCAAGGTTTTTAATTTGAAAACCGAACTATCTAAATTATCAAATTATCAAACAAATGAAAAAAATAAATTAATTAATGAAATTAATACCATTAATGCACAAATAACGGAAAGGACTACCAGAATATTTATTATCAATTCGACAATCGAGGATAATTTAAACAACGAAAATAAAACACTGGAAGAAAATGCAAAGAAGTACGTATCCAACTATATGGAGAGCAAGAAATCGAAATTTAGAATGGATATAGGCTTTGGGCAAGTGTTCCAATATAAAGACACTTTGGTAACAGAATTAAACCCGCTTCTTACCGGTTTTGGCATTTGGATTAATCCGGGGTTTGGATTTTGTTTAGATAAAAATAAATCCGGTTGCAACAATTCTTTACTATTTGCCGCAATTGGAAAGATGACAGTTATAGACACTATTACTGAAATAACTTCAGGATTTAATATTCGGTATGTCGGAGGAAAAACGGATGTTTTTACTGAATACTCACCGGTTTTTAGTGGGCAGCAATTAACTGCGAATAGAATTTCGTTTGGTGGAGGTTATGAATTAGACAAACAAAAGTATTTACAGATTGGATTCCTGATGGACTTTGATCAAAAATTTAAGCTCACTAAAATACAGCCAACTTTTATGGTAAACCTTGAACTTGGAAGGGATGTCTTTAATACAAAAAAATAATATTGAAATAATAACGATAACCGTGAACCCTATTTACACTTCTGTTATCCTACCTATTATAGGATTATTTATCGGGCTATTGGTGCTTTTTGGCATTAATAAGTATTCGTCATTTTATGTTAACAAGGGAGAAGTAATTCTGTTAGCCGCAGTGCCCAATACAGAAGTAAAGGATACTTTAACACAACAACTATATACTTATGACACCACTAGCGTTTGGGTATATAATGACAGTGGTTATGTGAAATTAAAAACGCCAGAACAAATTAAAGGTCTTCGTGCTACTTATTCTAGTGATGTAGATTTTTTTCGCGACTACCCTTCATTTATGTTATGGTGTTTATTTATTTTAATACAATTTGCTGTTTGGATGTTTATCATTTGTGCATTACCAATGGGCTTGCACCATTTAAAAGTAGATAACAAATTCAAGTTATTTAAAACAGGGCTTTTTGTATCGCTTCTGTTTTTCATCGTATTTCTGGTTTTACAAACACGTACGTTTTATGACTCAGAGCCAATAAGGAGCGACGTGTTTACATCAAATTTGGACAACAAAATATTATTTGCAACTTTAATTGGCTCAATAGCCGGAGCGGTTTGTTTTGCGGTAATGTTCACTGCGGTCGGAATTTTAAAGGAAAATATTGCCAAAGATCAAACTATCGAAGCCCAAGCGATTAAACTTTTTAACTATAGTTTATCCGCAGCATCGTTAATTTTGAGTTTAATGGTTTTTAGTATGTCGTCATTACATACTGCTTATATTGATTTACTATCCCGTTATTATGTAAAAATAAATTTGAACTATGATATAGTTTATGCTTATGGTTTATTATATACACTGATTTTATTAATTTTTTATGTTCCGCTAAAATTGGTTTCGAATAACTACATTTATTTTACAGATGCAAAACAACTGCCAGCACCTGGCGTGAATGTAGTGCCGGATTTGCAACCTAATTTGGTAGCACCGCAACTGGTACCTCAAAATGTGGTGGGGATTGTTAAAGGACCTAATAATTTAAAATTATTTGGAGATTTTATTAAAGGCCTAACAGTTTCTCTATCTCCTTTTCTTGCGAGTTTAATTGGTAATTTATTGGACAAAGTGTTTGGATGATTGTTTTATTGTGTTTCAAATTTGATTAATGATTAGTACTTGTTGATGGCCACGTTTTATTTTGATAAACACATTATTAAGCAACTTTTATTTATTGATTAATATGTTCAATTTTCTAACTTGTTTTTTGGTTTTTTATAAAAAATATATTTATTGCTAAACTGATAGCGCCCTAATTTGAATAATTATTTATTAGCCAAGAAGAGTTCTAATTATATGTGCTATGTCTTTAAGTTGAGGGCTTTTAGAGCGCCTCTATAAAATACTGCATATAAATGTAGCAAGAATTTGGCACTTATAGTCAACCTATTTGCAATTTAAAAATTGGATTATTGGCAGCAATTAAAATAACTTCAAATTGCTTTAATAAGACCTGGCTTTTGTGCCAATTTGTTCAACATCCTTTTAATCTTGTAACTATTACGGCTAGCAGGTAGCGCTTTTTAATACGGTTATCATTCTTTCATCACTTATTGATTATTTCAATGCACAAATCACAAATTAGTAGTGAATTAACCCCAATTCTCATATATTTATATTTCATTCGCTAAAAAAGATTCATATGAAGTTGCTTACGATCGCGTTTACCTTATTTTTCTTCATAATAACAGAAACTAATGCTCAAACACCAACACTTTTACTTGAAGGAAATCAGATTGATGGTAATTATGGTTGGGATGTATGTAATGCAGGTGATATAAATGCTGACGGCTATGACGATATTGTTGTAGGGGCTTATACTTATGATAATGGTCAGTCGAATGAAGGAGCAGTATTTGTTTATATGGGCTCTGCAACGGGTTTGGTTGCAACGCCGGCTGCCATTCTCGAAAGTAATCAGGCAGAGGCAAATATGGGGCGCTCAGTTTCAAGGGCAGGTGATGTAAATAATGATGGTTACGATGATATAGTAGTGGGTGCGTGGAATTATGATACAGGAATTGGTAATGAAGGAAGAGTTTATATTTATCATGGCTCTGCAGCGGGCTTAATTACTACGCCTGCAAAAATTATTGATGGCAACCAGAATGGTGGCAATTTGGGTAGTTATGTTTCAACTGCCGGTGATGTAAATAACGATGGGTATGATGATGTTGTTGCTGCAGCCTGGTTATATGAAACGGGTCAATTCGACGAAGGCCGGGTATATGTGTACCTTGGCTCAGCTACAGGTATCACCACACCCGCGGTTGCTACCTTGGACGGCAATCAAAATTGGGCGCATTTTGGCACTTCAGTTGCCAATGCCGGCGATATTAATGCAGATGGTTATGATGATATAGTTGTTGGATTTGAATTATTTGATGGCGGTCAAACCGATGAGGGCAAAATCATGATTTATCATGGAAATGCAACAGGTATAAATACAATTGTGGCTGCACAAATTGAAGGCAATCAGGAAGCCGGAAGCCTGGGTTATGATGTTGCTGCAGCAGGCGATGTTAACAACGACGGTTATGATGATATTATCGCAGGCGCGTATCGTTATAATAATGGTGAGGTTGATGAAGGTGCTGCATTTATTTTTCACGGCACTTCTTCCGGTATTAATACAACGCCGGCTATTGTTTTAGATAATGATTTACCCGTTGCTTATTTCGGACTTTCTGTACGCGGTGTTGGCGATTTTAATCTGGATGGCTATGATGATGTTATGGTAGGAAGCCCCTTATTTAGCAATGGCTCTCCTTCTGAGGGACGCACCTATTTATATAAAGGCTCGGCCTCCGGAATTAATCCCAATCCTTATTTTGCTATTGAAAGTAATCAGGCAAGCTCATATACCGGGAATTCGGTTGCTCCTGCAGGCGATGTAAATAATGATGGGTTTATTGATATCATGACTTCCGCCCATTTTTATGATAATGGAGAATTAAACGAAGGTGTTGTGTATATATATCACATGTGTGCTGATTCATTATATGCAGATTTAGACGGTGATGGTTTTGGAGATCCGATGAACAAAGTAAATATTTGTAGTGATGCAATTAATATGGTAGCAAATAATACCGATTGTGATGATACTAATGGCGCAATTTATCCGGGTGCAACAGAAATATGTAACGATGTAGATGATAATTGTAATACACTTTTAGATGATGGTCTCCTATTTAATACTTATTATGCAGATATTGATGGTGACTTATATGGTGATATAAATGACGTCGGTACTTTTACCTGCTTAGCACCTGAAGGAACGGTGACAAACAATACCGATTGTGATGATGCCAATGGTGATATTAATAGTGCTGAAACAGAAATCTGCAATTTAATTGATGATAATTGCGATGGGTTTATTGATGAAGGATTTGATGTATTTATTACAACAACCGCATTATCTGGCACAACTTTTTGTCAGGGAGGAAGTGTTGTGCTGGAAGCATCGCATAATGGTATTGCTCTACAATGGAAAAAAAATGGTGCCATTATTCCCGGGGCAACATCAACCACCTATACGGCTACTAAAACAGGAACGTATACTTGTGAAGCATCAAACTTATGTAATACTGCAATATCTGCAGATATAGTTGTAACTGCTAATAAAAATCCTAACGCAAACATAACTGCTGATGGGCCTACAACATTTTGTCCTGGCGACAACGTGAATTTAAATGTTACGCCGGTAGGAGGAAGTGCCTATCAATGGTATAAAGGCCCAACGCCTATCGCAGGTGCAACATCATTAACTTATACTGCTACTACGTCTGGAAACTATAAATGTCGTGTAACCAAAATTGCAACAGGATGTTATAAAAATTCAAACACGATACCGGTTAATGTTATGTGTAAAGAATTAGTTGTTTCAACAGAAAATAATTTTACCATTTTTCCAAATCCTGCAACACAAGAAATTACCATTACTTCAGAAGATGTTTCTGCTAAATCAATTTATATTATCGATGCAGTTGGGCAGGTAGTTCAAACAATTTTAACTGAACAAACTTTGATTAATATTGATATTCAACCTTATGCCAATGGCGTATATTTTATTAAAATAAACAGCGATGCCGGCAGCATTACGAAATCGTTTGTGAAAGAATGATTTATTTTGTTTCACATTTTATGAGCATGTTAAATTGAATTTTTTTTCTGTACGATAATCTAATTTGTTAAAGATATAATTAGAACTCTCGTATATTTAGCATTTTTATGCAAAATCAGCACACATGAGATATTTTACTATAGGTTTTGTATTACATTTTTTACTAATAAATAAGGTTTATTCTCAAACACCACCTCCCACAACCTTATTAGAAAGCAACCAAATTGATGCTAATTATGGTTGGTATATTTCTAATGCTGGTGATATTAATGCAGACGGTTATGATGATGTTGTAGTTGGCGCTGATTGGTATGATAATGGTCAATTGAATGAAGGTGCTGTATTTGTTCACATGGGCTCTGCAACAGGCTTGGAAACTACGCCGGCGGCCATATTAGAGAGCAATCAGGTTGAAGCCAATATGGGTCGCTCGGTTTCAAGGGCAGGAGATGTAAATAACGATGGATACGATGATATCATAGTAAGTTCTTGGCTTTATGATCCCGGTGTTACAAATGCGGGACGCGTTTATATTTACCACGGATCGGCATCCGGAATAAATACAACGCCGGCAAAAACAATAGACGGCAATCAATTTGGAGCTAATTTCGGCAATTGTGTGTCGGCTGCCGGCGATGTAAATAATGATGGTTACGACGATGTGGTTGTAGGTGCGTGGTTATATGATGCAGGGCAAACTGATGAAGGGAGGGTATATGTTTTTCTTGGCTCATCAACAGGTATTACAACACCTGCTGTGGTTGTTTTAGAAGGGAATCAAGAGTTTGCACACTTTGGCAATTCTGCAGCCGGTGCAGGTGATGTAAATGCAGATGGTTATGATGATATTGTGGTTGCTGCTGATAGATTCGATGGCGGACTATCAAACGAGGGCAAAGTATTGGTTTATCATGGCACAGCAACGGGGATAAATCCAATTCCAGCAAAGGAAATAGAGGGCAATCAGGATAATGCAAATTTTGGTTCAGAAGTTGCCTCAGCCGGTGATGTAAATAACGATGGTTATGATGATATTATCGTAGGCTCACACAAATATGAAGATGGCATGGCAGACGAAGGTGCTGCATTCATTTTTCATGGTTCCGCGACGGGCATTATTGCGACACCGGTAACAATGTTGCAAAACAATGATGTATTAGCTTATTTCGGGCATTCTGTGCGCGGGGCCGGCGATTTTAATCAGGATGGTTTTGATGACGTAATGGTAGGAAGCATTTTGTTTGAAAACGGATCTTTGGCAGAAGGCAGCGCATATTTATATAAAGGCTCTGCTTCCGGAATCATAACAACACCTTATTTAACTATTGAAGGCAATCAGTCTGAAGCCAATATGGGTCGCTCCGTTTCAGGTGCAGGCGATGTAAATAACGATGGGTTTCCTGATGTTATGGCATCTGCCAATTTTTATGATAATGGTCAATTATATGAAGGTGTGGTATATGTATATCACATGTGTGCTGACTCATTATATGCTGATTTAGACGGAGATGGTTTTGGAGATCCATTAAATCTCGTAAACATTTGTAACGATACAATTAATTTAGTTGAAGATAATACCGATTGTGATGATACAAATGCATCTATTTATCCCGGAGCGATTGAAATTTGTAATAGTTTGGATGATGATTGTAATACGCTTATTGACGAAGGATTAATCTTTGAAACATATTACGCTGATGCAGATGCAGATTTTTTTGGCGATGTAAATGATGCAGGAACTAGTGCGTGCTTACCTATAGCCGGAACTGTTTTAGACAATACCGATTGTGATGATACAAATGCATTTATTTTTCCGGGAGGAATTGAAATTTGTAATGGTTTAGATGATGACTGTAATACGCTTATTGACGAAGGATTAATATTTGAAATATATTATGTTGATGCGGATGCAGATTTTTTTGGCGATATAAATGATGCAGGAACCAGTGCGTGTTTACCTATAGCCGGAACAGTTACAAACAACACCGATTGTGATGATGCTAATGGTGATATTAATAGTGGTGAAACCGAAATATGCAATCTAATTGATGACAATTGCGATGGTTTTATTGATGAAGGATTTGATGTTGTTATTACAACATCAGCATTGACAGCAACAACATTTTGTCAAGGTGGCAGCGT
Organism: Bacteroidota bacterium; assembly: GCA_016718035.1. Classification (GTDB taxonomy): domain Bacteria; phylum Bacteroidota; class Bacteroidia; order Chitinophagales; family BACL12; genus UBA7236. The sequence continues at coordinate 140,359 of JADKEK010000005.1, forward strand.
AGTGCTGGAAGCATCGCATAATGGTATTGCTCTACAATGGAAAAAAAATGGTGCCATTATTCCCGGGGCAACATCAACCACCTATACGGCTACTAAAACGGGAACGTATACTTGTGATGCATCAAATTAATGTAATACCGCAACTTCAGAACCAATAGTTGTAACTGTTAATAAAAATCCTAACGCAAACATAACTGCCGCAGGACCTACCACATTTTGTCCTGGCGAGAACGTGAATTTAAACGTAACACCGGTAGGAGGAAGTGCCTATCAATGGTATAAAGGCCCAACGCCAATCGCAGGTGCAACATCATTATCTTATACTGCTACTACGTCGGGTAACTATAAATGTCGTGTAACCAAAATTGCAACAGGCTGTTATAAAAATTCAAACACGATACAGGTTAATGTTATGTGTAAAGAATTAGTTGTTTCAACACAAAATGACTTTACCATTTTTCCAAATCCGGCATCACAAGATATTACCATTACTTCGCAAGATGTTTCTGCTAAATCAATTTATATTATCGATGCTGTCGGGCAGGTAGTTCAAACAATTTTAACTGAACAAACTTTGATTAATATTGATATTCAACCTTATGCCAATGGCGTATATTTTATTAAAATAAATAGCGAAACCGGCAGCATTACGAAATCGTTTGTGAAAGAATAATTTTAAAAATAAAAAACTACATACTAAATCATCAAAAGTATATTACCTGCAAATTAATAATTTGATAAAACGGCGTTAATAATCACGGTAGTCATTATGTATTTCAACCAACCGCATGTGGTGAATCCGAATTTTCGGTAAAAAATCCGTATTTTTCCACCACAAATTATCATGAAAAGCATACTAACAGCCATTGGTGTTTTACTGTGCGTTGTCACAGCCAGAGCACAATTTATCGAAAACTTTGATGATGGTGATTTTGCGGGGTGGACAGGAATTGATACCGGCTACATTGTAAACGCTTCAAATCAGCTTCAGCTGCATGGAAACTGCAGCACGGGAGGGACAGAATACCTGAGTTATCCCCTGGCCACGCTCGACTCGGCGGTTTGGTCGTTTTATGTTGATTTACAATTTGACCCATCCAGTGCCAATCATACCCGTATATTTTTGCAGTCGAACACACCCGTTTTGAATGGTGATGTGTATGGCTATTTTGTGCGCATTGGGGAAGATGGTTTAACCGATAGGGTTGAATTATGGAGAAGTAATGGCGCGACTGCCAGTTTAATGATTGAAGGAACTTCTGATATGTCGCTGTCGCCAACTGTAGGCGTTAAAGTTGTACGGACAAATGATGCAGAATGGCAATTATATGTTGACCCAACCGGTGGAACGGATTATGTTTTAGAAGGCACTGATGTTGACGATACTTATAATGGCGGCAATTACTTTGGTTTTTATTCCAAATATTCTTCTACTCGTTGCGAATTATTTTTTTACGATGATATTTTCATAGACCCGCCATTTGTTGATGATGTGGCTCCTGAAATTGTTTCATTAGAAGTACTTTCTTCAACACAACTCACTTTAACTTTTAATGAACCGGTAACGCTTGAGTCGGCCGAGACAGAAAGTTTTTATGTAGTAGATGAAGGTGTTGGCAATCCTATAGATGCAACACGCGATGTTGTTGATTTTTCGAAAGTTGTGTTAACTTTTTTAAGTGCATTTCCTGAAGGTGTTACCTTGACTTTAACTGTTAATGATGTTGCAGATGAAAATGGCAATTTAGTAGATAATGCCACGCAATCATTTTCTATTTATACTACACAGGAATATGATTTATTAATTGATGAAATTTTTGCAGATATAGAACCACAGGTTGGTTTGCCCTTGGGCGAATATGTTGAGTTATATAATAATACTGATGTTGAAATTGATTTAGTTGGTTTTCAATTACACGATGCTACATCAGAAAGTGATGCATTTACTAATTATATCATTCCGGCAGGTGGTTATGTGGTGTTGGTTGATGATGGCGTTGCCGATTTGTTTTCAGCTTATGCTAATGTATTAGTTGTAACCGGTTTGCCTTCATTAAATAACGACGGCGATGATTTACAATTAATTAGTCCGGAAGGCACTGTTATTCATGCGGTGAATTATAAAATCGACTGGTATGGCAATGCGGTAAAAGAAGATGGGGGCTGGAGTCTCGAAATGATTGACACGAACAACCCGTGTCAGGAAAAAGAAAACTGGAAGGCAGCAATTGATGCCAACGGTGGCACTCCGGGATTAGTAAACTCAGTTGCAGCAGATAATCCGGATGAAACAGCACCGGCTTTAATTGAAGCTTATCCTATAGGATTAGATACGGTAATAACCACCTTCGATGAAAAAATAATATTGGATGGATTAAGCACATCGAATTTTACTATAACCACTTCATCTGGCGAAACAATAATTCCTACAGCGTTGATAATTGACCCCAATAATGCATTTATTGTAGGCTTAAAAATGCCAACTACATTATTGTTTGGAATTATTTATACGGTAAATGCAACAGGAATTAGCGATTGCAGTGGCAATGAAATAAATTTATTTAATCAGGCTATTTTTGGACTGCCGGAACCTGCATTAGCAAACGATGTTGTAATTAATGAAGTATTGTTTAATCCAATTTCGGAAGGTGTGGACTTTGTTGAAATTTATAACCGTTCAGCAAAAATTATTGACTTATCCACTTTAATTATTGCGGAAATGGATTTGTTCGATACCACTGAAGTAAACGAATATGATAATATTTCATTAAGTGGCAGATTATTATTGCCTGGACAATATTTGTGTCTTTCCAGCGATCCTGATTTAATTGCCGCACAATATTTTTCGATTGATACCGGAAATTTTCTAACGGTAAATGAGTTGCCAAATTATGCAGACAACGAAGGGATAGTAGCTATTTTAGATAATACATTAAATGAAATTGACAGATTACATTTTTTTGATGATTGGCATTATGCATTATTAAGTAATCAGGATGGTGTTTCGTTAGAACGCATTAATTACGATTATACTACACAGGATAATAACAATTGGTTTAGCGCAGCATCTGATGTGCATTTTGCTACTCCCGGATATCAAAATTCTAATTTTGGCGCCTATACATCTTCTGGTACGGTTGCTGTTTCATCTCCGGTGTTTTCGCCGGATGGAGATGGATTTAACGATTTAATGGTAATAACCTATAGCACAGAAACAGAAGGATTTACCGGTCGTTTCCAAATTTTTTCCGCTCAGGGGAAATTGGTGAAAGATTTAACGGGAAATATTACACTAAGCCGTGAAGGGTTTATTACCTGGGATGGACTGAATAACGACGACCAAAAAGCATCATCAGGTATTTATATATTATATGCTGAGTTATTCGATTTAGAGGGTAATGTTAAATCGTATAAGTTGAAATCAACGTTGGTACGGAAACAGTAATTTATTAATTGAACATTAAATTTTAGGATAAATTAATATCACGTTATATCAATAGAATATAAATATTAATTGATTTAAATAAAAAAGGCTGCTAAAATATTTTAGCAGCCTTTTTTAAATTATTTCACCTGCACCCGAATGCCTTCGCTATGGCTGGTGAATTCCGGAGCATACATACATTGAATAGTAGTAATACCATTGCTGAAATTACCGCTATGCGCTACACGCAGCGGATATTCAAATACATAGGTTCCCTTATTTAAATAAGCAATAAAGAAATTAGTTGCAGCGTCACCGGTGGCTTCATAATAACCGAGACCATCTTGCCATTTGTATTGGCTTAACACATTTACGGGTTCAAATCCGCTGGCACGCATATCTTTCATGTGTACGTATTCCATATTTCTATCCACACGAATTTCAATTCTTACTTTAATTAAATCGCCAACATGTAATTCGGTTTTGTCGGTTATCGGTTTTATTACCGGACCGGTTGCGGTATTTTGTTGTAAGAACAATTGTTTATTAATTTGTAAATTATTATTTGAAGCAGTTACCTTATCTATATCTTCAAAATATTGCCAATACATAGCACCATAACTAAGCGAATTAGTTGAAGGTGGGGTAATACTAATTTTTCCGTAATCGTTATTAATATCTGTTCCCAGCCAGTTTGTTTTAAAATATCCGGTTCCTGCTTCTACACTTTCAGGCTTAACCAATAATTTACCAACAGTAATAATCGCCAATTCTTTATTACTTAATAAATTATTTCCGCGAAGCAACAAGGCATAACATGCTTCAGCAGTTGCCCGTGTTGTTTTCCAGTCGGTAGTTTGTTTCTGACGAAGCAACCATACTTTTAAATCTTCAACGGCTTTTTCATCTTTACCCACTTCTCCAAACACTTCAATCATAAGCGATTGGGTTTCAATTGGTGCCTGATACCAATAATAACCAGCTAGGTTGTCTTTCCAATACATACCCATTTCATCGCTGTTTAAGCTAAATTCTTTTAATGATTTAACTATTGCCGCTGCAGTTTTACTTTGGTTTTCACGATGTAATATCAAGGCAATCATACCTTTTTCATAAATACTGTATTTTGTCCAGTATTTAACTAATTGACCGATGTAATAGTCTTTGGCAATTTTTTGTTCGCTACTTAAAGCCACTACATCTTCTCCAAAATAACTCGCAGCATATAAATATTGCACAGTTATGTTTCCGGGAACATGTGTTGCTTTGTCAATTTTATATTTTTCTAAATTGCGATAATCTTCCACCATTCTGTTATTACAATAAGCCATAGCATTATTTAACATGCGGCTAACCTGTGCATCGGTATTAGCATTGGTAATACCTAATTGTTGTAAATGCGCAAGCCCTGTAACAATATATTGTGTGATATATCTATCGTCTTCATATCCTTTAAACCATGGCCAGCCGCCATTTGGCAATTGCATTTTTTCCAATTTATTAATGGCAGATTGCAATTCGGTGTTCATTCTGTTTAAATCGAATAATAATGCAACACGTTTTTTGCGTTCTGTTTCATTCTGCGCTTGTAATACCCAAGGTGTTTCTGCTAATAATAATTGTTTTAACTCCTGATTTTTTTCCAGATTAGAAGTTAATGACGTTGCATTATTTTTCCATGAATCAAATACACGTTTAATTTCAGGGTCTGAATTCGCGATATGATAAGCAATACTATTTGCATAATAACGACTAAACACTTGTTCGGCGCATTCGTAAGGGTATTCCATCATATAAGGCAAAGCCTGCACAGCATACCATGCCGGGTTGCTGGTATATTCTAGCGTAAGACTTTGATTGCGAATAGTTGAAGAACCTTTTGCGGCCAACAATTTATCGAAAGTAAATAATTTGGATTGATTTCCGCGCACCCATAATGGCAATGCTTCGGTAACTAAAATTCGATTACTTAAAACCGGCAATGCATTTTCTTCACCATCGGTAAATGTTCCTGATGCTGCTTTTACTTTATACACAATAGCATCATAACCGGAAGGAATTTTTAATTTCCAACTTACTGCAGCACTTCCTTTTGCCAATGCTTTAAACGCAACTATGTTGGCGGTATTGCCAAATACATTATCAATTGGCTGCATGGTTAATGCATCAAATAATTCTAAAGATGCATTTCCGCTTAATTCATTTTCAGTTAAATTAGACACTTTAGCAGTAAATACAATTTCATCGCCCTCTCTTAAAAATCTAGGAGCATTAGGTTGTATCATTAATTCTTTTTGTGTAACAACCTTGTCGAATAATTGTGCACTTTGCATTTCTTTAGTATGCGCAAATCCCATAAAATTCCAGGTAGTTAACGCTTCAGGCAGTGTAAAAGTGAAAGCAATATTACCTTCTGCATCTGTTTCCAAATGAGGATAAAAAAATGCTGTTTCATTTAAATTGGTTCTAGTGCTTACCTGCTCCAAGTTATTATTGGATAATGTATTCGAATTTGTCACAGGTTCAATTGAAACATTACCATTGGCTATTGCACCCAGCCCTATTGACTCTTCACTTTCCAGCATTTTTGATTTTTCAACAGCAGCTTCCATTAAAACAGGTGCTCCGGCAAAACTTCTGTTATCTAAACGATCCATGTCGCCATCAGCAAAATAATAATCGCGGTAATAACTCACTCCCCAATAAATACCAAACCAATTTAACGTAGTATAATTAAATGTTTGGCCCGGAAGTCTTTTGTACCAATCATAATCGGTATACACTAAACTTTCACCATTACCAAAACCAACACCTGTCCAATATTTATAGGTATAAAAAGAAGGCCATGAAACACTATTCCAATAATGTCCGACAAAAGCATCAAGAGAAGCATCATACATATTTGCCAATAATTCTGCTGCCACCTTTTCGCCATTGTTTCCTGTTATTTTTATTTTCCAGGTTTCGGTGGCTCCGGGTTGTAATTTATCGCGATGTGTTTCGAGCGTTAGTTTTAAATCTTTATTATCCCAAGGCACACTGATAAAATATTGTTGATTATAAAAACGGCCATCTTTTACAAAACAAATTTGTGCTGAAACACCACCTCTATCGCTTTCGCTTATTGGGATTTCAACATCCATTACTGTGGCATTACTTCCGCGGTTGCCAACTTCAGGCAGGGTAATCCATTTTCTTGCGCTGACGCCATCTGCGCGTGTTATTTCCAATAAGGCATTAATATTTTTAGCGCTACTGCCAATATTTATTACAGCATTTTCCCCGGGCTTATACGATTTAGACTCGGTAGTTGTAAAATTATATTTTGGTGTAGCTGCATAGTTGCCCTGATTTAATACATTGATGTATTTTACCACTTTAATAACCTCACCACTAATATCGATTGAACTCACTTCGATTTTATATACACCTTGCTTTAATGAAGCAGTATTTAATACCAGCGAATCTGATTTTTCTGTTGACCATTCTGCTTTAAGCACAGAACCTGTTACCGGCCACGCATACATATTTGATTCATCAGCATATAAATCGTGTGGAAATAATTTATAATATTCCTCTTTGCTCATAGTGTACACATCCTGTTGCTGCCAGGTTCTTTCTCTGAATAATTTATTAGGCGTTTCCAGTGCAAATATTTCCACTTTTCCGTTTGCAGTAATTCGTGAACCGTTTAAATTATTGGTGGTAAGATTTAAGGTTATATTTTTACCCGTAGTTATTGTTTCAGGAGCATTTACAAATAAATTGAGTGCGGTATAACCAACAGTTACATAAGTTTCCTGACTTCTGGTTTCACCTGAAACATCAGTTATATCAACATAAACAGTATAAGAAAAGTGAGGCAATAATTTTTTGTCGGCAGTTAAGTCGGCAATTGCTTTAAATGTTACTGCAAATTTTCCTTCAGCATCAGTGGTTGAAGTTCCGTTTGTAATTTCCATTTCTGCAGAAACAGGAGCCGGTCTGCGCCACCAATAATAATCGCTGTAATAGTAGGGATAATAGGTATTTCTTACCACGCGGTAAGCAACCTTCGCATTATCAATATTTGCACCTGCGTAAGATATTGCTTTTCCGGTAACGGTAATTGTATCGCCAAGTACAAAACCTCCTGTTACAGGGTCGTTACTTACCGAAAATGTAGGACGTTTATATTCTTCAACAGAAAAAAATGTGCTTCCGGTTTCGTTGCTTATGCGCATTTGTCCGGTAATACCTGTTTGCGGCGCTGTAAACGTTCCGTTAAATGAACCATAATCATTTGTGGTAACATCTATTTTGGCAACAACCTGGCTATTCACATCGTAAAATAGAATGGTTGATTTTTTATTCGCAACAACAGTTTGTTTTTTACCATCGTAACTGCGCTCAACCATTATCCCCTTAAAATAAATTGTTTGTCCCGGGCGATATATCGCTCTATCGGTGAAAAAATAGGTTTGAAAGGTTGAGTTAGTATTGGGTTTGTTCTCCTTGCTGATATAATAATTATCACCGGAACTTAAAAAGTCATTATTGTAAGTAATACTAAAACTGAAATAATAATAATCTTTTATCAACGGGTCGCTCACAGAAAACATTCCGTTTTCATCAGTAGTATATGTTTTTAAAGGATTGTAGTTATAATCTCTTTTGTTATAATCATATTCTTTTCTAAATGTTTGAATACTGGCACCTTTAATGGGTTTTCCGGTTGACCTGTCCAACACATAAAAGTCTTTATTAGAAGTACCATAATAATCGTTACCGGAAGCGAAATAAGATAAATTAGAAATAATGATTTCCTGAGCAATTAATTTGTTTTCACTAAATGAAAAACCGGCATTCGTGCTGGCAATTAAATAGTAACTGCCAAGCGGTAAACCGTCTACTTTTATTTCAGTAAAATGGTCCTGATAGTCGCCATCCAAAGGCAATTGTTGAATCCATGATTTATAAACAGGATATTTAGTAAGTTCGTTGAACTTAACTTCATATTCCATCACTTTAATTTTGTCAATATCTTTTTGACTTACTTTAACCACACGGAAAAACACAGTATCAACATTGCGGAAACCCACTCCTACTCTAAAAGGTTTATCCGGTATATTAATTTGTTCGGCAACCAACGTTAATTCTTTTTGTTCAATTGTAGCTTTTAACGAAGCACAATTAATGGCGCCAAGACTATTAGGAAATTTTTTAATGGCATCATTACAAATTTTAATAGCAGTTTCGTATTCCCATTTATATTCAGGCCCTGCCAGCGACACATAATTACTACCCAGGCTATAATGATATTGGGCAATAAGGAAACTAATTCTTGTAGAGCTGCTGTCGTTGGCGTATAATTTTTCTTCTGCAATTAATGCATTTAAATACAAACTGTCTTTGTTATTAATTATCGTATTGTTTTTTGCAAAGTTTAGTCGTTTAATATCCACATCAATTAATGCAGCTGGATAAGGGTCGTACAAATGTGCTAAGGTAAGATCCTGAAAAATGCGCAATGCAAGTAATTTTTTCGATTCTACTTCTTCGGCTGAAAAAACAAATCCGGCAAAAGCCTTATTGCTGCCAAATACTACGGGGTTGTCAATATTAAATGCATAAGCAGGATCGGTGATATACACTTCATCGTTCATTAAAAAATCTAATGCACGATGTGCTAAAAAATCGTACATGGTTGGGCGCAACATTTGGCCATACTCATCACCTTTTAGTAAAATTTCGTTATAACGAGTGGTTTTAACTTTTTTTAGTTCTTCTCTGTTCGCAATAGATGCCACATATAAATCGTATGTTTTTTGATGTAATGTGGTAACATCCCAGGTGCTGATATCCTCATTTTTAAAATCAACTGTTTTACTTCTATTGTTAAAACGCCATCTGTTATTGGTATAATAATTCCAATAAATTTCGGCAGTCATACTTTGTAATACACTTTTAATTACACCTGATGAAGTTTCAATTTCTTCCTGGAATAAATGAATTGCTTTTATTTGTTCATTTTCTTCCACCATACTGGTGTATTTGGCTTTATGTATAATTGCTTTGACAATCTGCTCGTCATTTTTATCAGTTTTGGCATATACATAAATTGCTTCAGCAGCTTTGAGGGCAGATGCAGGCAATCCCTGACCTTCGAGAGAGTCTACAATTGCCCATTCTTTTTCGTAACCTTTCCAGTTACCGTTATCGGGATTTTGCATAGTTTGATAGGTTATAGCTGAAACCAAAGCTCCGGCAATTAATAAAATAGCTAAGAGCATTACACTTTTCCGCTTCATATTCAGTATTGATTTTTTCCTAAGTTAATTTAAAAAATGATTATGTTTTGAATTGAGATACAGCTAAAGGGCAAATTGCATAAATTAATCAACAAAATGTTTGCCGCTATTGCGTTTTAGGTATAACATAAGGACTACGTCTATCCAAAAATGGGCAGCCATAGCAGCATATATTCCTGAAAACGGCAACAGATAGCCGAAACCGGCACTCACCAGCAGCAAAACCATGCCATAAATAAATAATGGACGATCTTTTGGATTTAAATAACCATGCAAAGCAATAAAAATGATTGCAGTAGGCCAAATGCCAATCCAGGGTTGAATTGCGCCCCGAAACAACAATTCTTCACCCACACCTGCGCATAATGAAAGTAAAAATATTTCCGGTGTGCTGACTGTGAATTTTTTCATCAAATCGGCAAAAAAATACCTGGTAGCGTCCAACATGCGGCGTTCCAGTAAAAGTACCAGTGGAATTAAGGTTACAAGTGCATATACCGTTCCGGTAATAAATTGCCGCAACAGCGATTCGATGCCAACGTTTACTATCGCATGCCAAACCTCTTTATGAAAAAAATAGATGAGCAGTAAGCCAAGGCCACCAATACCAATTAAGGTGACAAATCCTGCTATGAAAATGAATTTTTTAGGATTGTTTATTGAACCCACTTAATTACTGATGTACTATATTGTTTAGAAGAAGTAACATGTCCTTCAAAGCTATCAGAAAGTTCAACACTTTGCGTTACTTTAATCACTTTAGGCCAACCTGTTTTTTCATCAACTTCGCCGGTGCCTTTAATATATGCGTCAAATTTAATGTTACTCATTTGTGCGGCTACTTCAGCCGGTATTTGCGATTTGTCAATTTCAATATCTGTTCTGAAATTAATAAAAGCTACACCATCTTTCCTGTCTGCCAAAGTATACGTATTAATTAATACGATAGGCACTCCCTGCATTTGTGATGCAACAGTTAGGTCCCAGCTTTCACCAATTTTTACAGCCGAGTCGGGATAATTAATAAAATAATTTTCCAGTGTTTCGGTAGGCGTTCCCAATTGAGCGGCAATCATATTGTCATCAATGTTTTGGCCGACAATGGCTTTAACTTTGGCAATAATTCCTTCATAACCCCTGATATCAGTGGCTTCTCCGGCACCCGACATCATAATTGTTAATGGAGAGTTTACCAGGCAGTCTTCAATTTTTCTATTAATATCGGCTTGTGGGTCAGCCAATGCTTTGCCATATTTATATTCGATGGTTGAAGTATCAGCTTTTATAGTTTCGCGAACATCTTTTAAGATAAACTCCATTTTATAGTCGGTGTTTTCTTTTGAAAGAATACGCAAACTAACTTTTCCAAATTTATTCGACTTGTAACTTATTTTAAAGGTGTCTTGAGCTTCACTCATGGTGGAATTTACATTGCTTTCCACTATATATGTAGTACCAACTACCGGTTGAAAACGCAATAATATTTTTTCATCTGCCACGGGGCTGTTCAAATTAATGGAAACGCTGGTATCGTTGCTTGTTGTTGCAGTGGTGTCGTTTAATGTCTTATCTTTATCATCAGAAACATTTTTTTTGCAGGCGGTAAAAACAAGTCCTGTAACGAATAACAACAACAATAATTTTTTAGTAATATTCATTTTTCAATTTTACATTTGTTTGCGGCAAATTGCCCACAAATGCAAAACTACGCCAAATACCATGCAAATTTCAGCCAACCATAAAAAATCATTTACCGAAGCATATGCTTCATTAAACGAAAATCAGCGCAAAGCGGTTGATACCATTGAAGGACCGGTTTTGGTGGTTGCAGGACCGGGAACGGGAAAAACACAAATTTTAGCCGTGCGAATAGGCAAAATTTTAATGGAAACCGACACGCTTCCGGATAATATTCTGTGTTTAACTTATACCGACGCCGGCACCATCGCCATGCGTAAACGTTTGCTCGATTTTATTGGTCCTGATGCTTATCGAGTGCATATTTATACCTTCCACGCATTTTGTAATGATGTAATTCAGGCCAACCTCGATTATTTTGGTAAACGTGAACTTGAACCAATTTCTGAGTTGGAAAATGTTAATTTGATAGAACAACTGTTAGAAGAATTACCTCTTAACCATCCGTTAAAAAAATTGAAAGGCGATAAAAGTTATGAAGTAGGACGCTTGAATAATTTTTTTAAAATGATGAAGGATGAAGATTGGGATGAACAAAAAATAAATCAAACTATTGATGCCTATATTGCCGATTTACCGAACAGAGAAGATTATATATATAAACGTGCAAACGCCAAAACAGGCGTAAAAGTTGGCGATGTAAAACAAAAAGAATTACAGGCAGAAGTTGACCGTATGGAAAAAACACGGGCTGCTGCCAATATGTATCCTGAATATGTATCACGCATGCGCGCCATGGGGCGATACGATTACAGCGATATGATTTTATGGGTGATAAAAGCTTTTCGCGACACCTCACCTGCAGGAGAAAATATGTTGCGCAACTATCAGGAACGATATTTATATTTTTTGGTGGACGAATTTCAAGATACCAATGGTGCGCAAAATGAAATACTGAATTTATTAATTAGTTATTGGGATATACCAAACGTATTTGCCGTTGGTGACGACGATCAAAGTATTTATGAATTTCAAGGAGCGCGTGTAAAAAATATAATGGATTTTTATCAGTCATACGAACATGAAATTGAAGTTGTTGTACTTACCGATAATTATCGCTCACATCAGGCGATTTTAGATGCTTCGCGGGTTATTATTGAAAAAAATGAAGAGCGACTGATCAATAAATTAAATAATTTATCCAAAGTACTTACCGCAGCGCATACCGAAAGACAGCTTATTACCGAACCTGCCATTATTGAATACCAAAATCCGGCACAGGAGCATGCGGGTGTGTTGATGGCAATAGAGGCTTTATTAAATGATGGTGTGCCTGCTGAGGAAATTGCAGTATTATATCATAAACACGCACAAGCGGAAGAGCTCATCAACGTTTTTGAAAAAAGAGGTTTGCCTTATCAGGTGCGTAGAAAAATAAATATATTGGAATTACCGCTGGTAAATCAAATGATTAATATTTTAACTTACCTGGGTGATGAAAGTAAAAAACCACATAGCGGTGAATATTTATTATTTGAAATAATGCATTATCCGTTTTTTGGTATTCATCCGCATGATGTAGCTGCAATTTCTGCATGGATTAGTGCAAAACGAGACAGAACATTTACCTGGCGTTCGGTTTTGGCAGATAAATCGGTATTAAATACGATTAAACTTCGCAGTCACGAGGCAATAGATAAGTTTGAAGAAAAATTAACCCACTGGTTATCTGAGTCGTTTAACCTGACACTGCAAATGTTATTTGAAAAAGTGTTAAACGAAAGTGGCATGTTGCAATTTTTATTGCGTGGAGAAAACAGGGTCTTTAATTTAGAAGTAATTACCACTTTGTTTGACCATATTAAATCGGAAGGTTTACGTTTGCCGAGATTAAATATTCATCAGTATTTAGATACATTGGAGCAAATGCAGGTGCACGATTTAAAAATAGAAATACAAAAATCTATTTCTAAAACCGGCGGTGTAAATTTTATTACTACCCACTCCAGTAAAGGATTGGAATTTGAGTATGTATTTTTAATTGGCTGCAATAGTGATAAATGGGAAAAGTCGAGAGCAAACAATCAAAAATTTGTATTGCCCGATACCTTGACATTTACCGAAAGCAGCAATAAAATTGAAGGACTGCGCCGTTTGTTTTATGTGGCAATGACCAGAGCGAAACAACATTTATTTATATCATATGCATCGCATACCAATGAGGGTAAAGATGCTGAACCATCTGCATTTATTGCTGAATTAAAAGAAGGCACCGGTTTAATACAACAGCCCAAAACCATTGCAGAGGAGCTGTTGGCGGAATATAAAATCACCGCATTAATGGAAACGCCTAAGGTGATGATTACCTTGTTTGACAGGGAGTATATCCAACAAAAAGTGGAACATTTTGTGATGAGTGCTTCAGCTTTAAATGCTTATTTAGATTGCCCGGTAAAATATTATTTTGAAAGAATTGTTGGTGTGCCTGCTGCAAAAAACGATAGTATGTCATTTGGTTCTGCCGTGCATTATGCATTGAGAAGAATGTTTGAACGCATGCGCGAAGCAGAAGGTCATCCTTTTCCAACCATTAATGTTGTGCTTAGCGACTTTTTATATGAGATGCGCAGAAACGAGGATTCGTTTACGGAAAAACAATTTCAAAATCGCCTCGATTTAGGTAAACAGGTGTTGACTGATTATTATAATAAGTATATCAATCACTTTAATAAAGTAGTGGTACTGGAATATCCAATTCGCAATGTAATAATGGACGATGTGCCAATAACCGGTGTGTTTGATAAAGTTGAATTTAACGGTAATGAAGTAAACGTTGTTGATTACAAAACCGGTAATGCTGACAGAAGTAAAGAAAAGTTATATCCACCACATCCAAAAGACCCTAATGGAGGCGATTACTGGCGACAAATTATGTTCTATAAAATATTGCTCGACAATCAAAAATATAAGCCTTGGAAAATGGTAAGCGGAGAAATAGATTTTCTTGAAAAAAATGAAAAAGGTGATTTAGTAAAATATCGTTTCCCAATTGTGCAGGATGAAGTAGATGTTGTGAAAGCACAAATTAAAGAAGTATATCATCAAATTAAAAGCTTAGCATTTACCGAAGGTTGCGGAAAAGAAGAATGCAAATGGTGCAATTTTGTGAGAGAAACTGCACAATAAAATGAATAACATGATGAAACAAAATTATACTGTTCACCCTTGGCATGGCATAAGCGCAGGAGTTAACGCACCTGATGCTGTTACCGCATTTATTGAAATAGTGCCAACGGATACTGTAAAGTACGAAATTGATAAAGCGAGCGGATTTTTAAAGGTTGACAGGCCTCAGAAATACAGCAATGTATTACCTTGTTTATATGGATTTATTCCGCAAACTTATTGTGGTCAGAAAATTGGTGATTATTGCTCATCAAAAACAGGACGAACCGGAATTTATGGAGATGGAGACCCGTTGGATATATGTGTCTTTACCGAAAAAAATATCACACATGGCAATATTATAGTTCCGGCCACACCAATTGGCGGATTCAGGATGATTGACGGAGGTCAGGCAGATGATAAAATTATTGCCGTAATGTATCACGACGAAATTTATTCAGGATGGGACGATATCGACCACATGCCATTGTCGCTGGTTGAGCGTTTAAAACATTATTTTTTAACCTATAAGGCCATGCCCGGAGCGCCCAACAAAGCTGAAATTACACACTTATATAATAAACAGGAAGCGCGCGAAATAATTAAAGCTTCAATGGAAGATTATTTCAGTCTGATAAAATCAGAATAATTATTTACGCATTTGCTACCAGATTGATATGCGCAAGGTGATGTTCACAATGCCATGCATATAATGCTGTATTAACAAACAACGTAATTTCTTTACCTGAAGCCGGGTGGATAAATGTTTTTTGAAAATCAGCTTCGTTCATAGCAAGTAAAACGGCTACCCAACGCTGATGCACACCTTTAATTATTTGCAAAGAATCGTGAATTGGAAAAGTAATACTATCTGCCATTTTCGCCCAAGCCGATTCATTATAGGCTTTAATTGTGGGTTTATCTTCTGTTAAAGCCAGCTTCAGTCGAATAATACTATTCATATGACTGTCGGCGCAATGATGCACTACTTGTCTTACCGTCCACCCATCGGGCCTGTAAGGCATATCTAATTGTTGTTCGGTTAAATTTGAAGTGGCAGCAATTATTTTATCGGGAAACGATTGAATGGTGGAGATATAGTTGTCCAGTAAGTTTGTAGAAAAATCAGTTGGAGCAATAAATTTTCCAACCGGGTATTGTAGGTTTTGCATTTTATTGAATTTGAAATGGAATACATTTCAATTAAAAAAATAGTTCCATTTGTTATATTCCCTAAGCATTTCCATCTGCCATTTAATTTCCAAGGAAAAATGGTATGATTGGTAACATAAAAGTTAATTTGCTATCTAGACAAAATTGCAATTGGTGTAAGTAGAAAAATATAAAACAAGATTCGTTGCTTTTTACCCAAAATTTTAACCAATGCGTATCTTAGTGTCTAAAGTAAAAAAAAACAGGAAAGCGGTATGCCGGATAAAACGAGTTTATATGCACCATTGTTGGTGGAAACAGCCTGGGAGGTTTGTAATCAGGTAGGAGGAATTTATACAGTGGTAAGGAGTAAAGCTCCTGAAATAGTAGATAAATGGGCCGGCAATTACTGTATGGTAGGGCCTTTATTACATAGCAAGCTGCCTGCTGAGTTTGAAGAGGGTTTCGATTATGATGACGCCTTTGGTCAGGCTGTGTTGGAAATGCGAAAATTGGGTTTTGAAATACATTACGGCCGCTGGCTAACAGACGGTAAGCCCAAAGTGGTATTAATGCCGCCAACACAGGTGTACGATAAGTTGAAAGATATTCGCACCACATTACTGCACGACCACAAAATCAATATTTTTAACCCAGATGATTTATTGCAACAGGTTATTGCTTTTGGTTATTTGGTTACGCAGTTTTTAACTACACTTGAGCAGCTACAAAAAGGCAATCCAATAATTGCGCATTTCCACGAATGGATGACCGGTATGCCAATTGGAGCAATTAAAAAAGAAGGATTGCGGATAAAAACCGTATTTACCACGCATGCTACTTTGTTGGGAAGATATATTGCCGGCAACGACGATAATTTTTATCGCAACTTAAGCAATTACGATTGGCTGCAAATGGCGCAAAAATTTTATATCGAGCCGCAAACCAGACTGGAACGTATGGCTGCCAACGATTGTGATACGTTTACTACTGTAAGCGATATAACAGGAAAAGAATGCGAATTTTTATTAGGCAGAAAACCGGATATGATTTTACCAAATGGTATCAGTTTGCCGCGATTTTTAGCTACGCACGAATTACAAAACCTGCACGGTCAGTTCCGAAACAAGATTGATGAATTTGTGATGTCGCACTTTTTTCATTCTTATACTTTCGATTTAGATAAAACAGTTTATTTTTTCACCTCAGGCAGATATGAATATCACAACAAAGGATATGATTTAACACTGGAGGCACTGAAGCGATTAAACGACCGCATGAAAAAAGAGAATACTGATAAAACAGTAGTCATGTTTTTTATCACCAAGCGACCATTTGAAACAATTAATCCGTTGGTGTTGCATGCACGCGCAGCAATGGATGATATTCGTTCAACATGTGAAGAGATGTTGAAACAAATACGCGAAAAATTATTTAAAGCGGCGGCAACAAATGTGGATCCCAATGTTCCGGAATTAAATGATTTTATTGACGATTATTGGAAATTTCGATATCGCAAACAAATCCAAAGCTGGAAGAGCGACTTTTGGCCAATTGTAGTTACCCATAATTTAAAAAATGATGCGGGTGATGAAATTTTAGGTTACCTGCGCTCTCACGATTTAATCAATAAACCCGGTGATAAAGTAAAAATGGTATATCATCCTGATTTTGTTGCGGCCACTTCACCATTATTTGGAATGGAGTATCCGCAATTTGTAAGAGGATGCCACCTGGGTTTATTTCCAAGTTATTATGAACCGTGGGGTTATACACCACTAGAGTGCGTTGCACGCGGGGTTCCGGCCATTACCAGCGATTTGAGCGGGTTCGGAAATTATTGCCAAACTAAATTCCGCAACCTCGACGAAAAAGGCATTTATATTGTAAAACGCAAAACAAAAACCTTTGACGAAAGTGCAGATGAATTATGTGAAATGATGTACAATTTTGTGCAACTAAGCCGACGCGAACGTATTATTTTAAGAAATACGGTTGAGAGTTATGCCGAAAATTTCGACTGGAGTAATCTGGCTTCTAATTATGAAAAAGCATATCAATTGGTGTTGCAGGGAAAATAAATATCACTTAATTTAATTCGAATTTACAGCAGCATAAATTTCTACAACCATTTACATTAATTGCTCGCTCAATTTTTTTCAATTGATAACAAACAAAAAACCCCGACGAATTAACGCCGGGGTTTTTTATGTAGTAATTAGTTATTTAATTACAATTTAACAATGTTACCAGAAGTAACTGCATCACCTGCAATTACACGATAAACATAGTTACCAGCAGGAAGTGTAGTAACATCAATGCTATAAGCATGGTTACCGGCAACTTCATTTGCATTAGCAACAGTGTAAACTTCCTGACCCATCATGTTGATGATGCTTACAGAAACTTCAGCAGCAGCTTGTAAATTGAAACTGATAGCAGCAGTTGTAGAAACAGGGTTTGGAGAAACCACAACGCCTGAAACTAAGTTTACATTTTCAACACCTAATACGATAGGATCGCTACCATCGCATTTGAAACATGCATCCCAGCAATACTGTAACATAACATCAGCATCAGGGATAACTAATGTACGGTTGATGTTTCCACCACCATCATCAGTTCCACAACCGCCAGTTGCAATTGTATTAGTAGTATCAGTTCCTTCGTTAGTTCCCCAGTTGTCGTTTACAAATTTGTAAGGCTGAGTCATACCAATAGAAGCAGTTGGATAAGTAACAGTGATAGACCACACGTTGCTACCCATGTCAGTTAAAGCACAAGTTGGATCGGCTGGTGACCAAGAAGCCATAGCAGTACCTGCATTTTCAGCAGCTAAAGCACCAAAGTCGCCACCAATTCTGATACCACCCGGAAGAAGTGTATTACCTGCAGCTAAGTAGTTTGTAATGTCAACCATATAGGTAACATTTACCTGTGCGTTAACTGCACCGGCTACAAACAAAATTGAAAGTAAAGAGTAAATTTTTTTCATAACTAAACTGTTTTTTAAGCTTAAAAATTAAAATATCAGCCTAAAGTTAAAGATTATTTCAATAAAAACGCCCTAATTTTTAACAAGAAATTGACAGTAGAATATAATATTGAACAGTTGCTCTTGTAGCGTTTTCAACCCTCTAAACAGGTGTAAATTTTTCATCGGTAAAAATCATTTTCAAACGGCTAATAAAATTGAATGTGGCGGTATAATTGGCTGATAGCCGATAACTTAGAAGTTGGAAAGAGACAGGCAATAGGCAGTTGCAAAACCAGTGTTACCTGTAATTATATGTTAAAAACGCAAATTGTAGTCATTACAATAAGTAAGGATTTTTAAAAATGCGGCAAGTTTTGAGAGGCGTAAATCCCGCGCTTACAGCAGACTCCGGCTTGGTTTGGGGATTCACCTGTTTAGCTTATATAACCAGGTAGAACACAATTGCCAACTATTCTATTATTTCGCCAATGGTAGCCAAGGTTAATGGTGTGCCTACCATGCGTACATTGGCCGGTATTTTGCCAATGGTGCCTGAAACCATAACGAGTAATCCCTCTTTTTTAAAATCTTCGGGCAGCATTACCGGCAAATAACGGGTAATGTCATTTCTACCGTTATCAACCTCAATCACAAAGGTTCCGGCAATAAGTTTAATTGTACCTTTTGTTTCGGGTAAAAAACCAACTGAATCAAATGGAAATAAATCTTTCACGGCATCTTGAATTTTTTGTGCATCAAATTGTTCGGTTGATTCAGATTTTATGTCTTTAATTTTAATTGGAGTGCCCATCATTCGCACATTAGGGTCGCTTTTTAAAATGGTAGCACTAAATGTTATAGCGGTATTCGCAACTAAAAAATCTTGCGGTAAAAAATCGGGAACATACCGTTTAGTTTCACCATTTATCTCCTGCTCAATAAGGAACACATCTCCAATGGCAATAATTTTTCCGTTTGCATTGCTAATAAAACCAACAGAATCGGGGTCTGGCAAGGCTTGGCTTACCTTTTCTTCAGACAATGTTTCGCCATTATTCGGATTGGGTTTGGTGCGGTATAACACTCTAATCATGCTGAGTTTAAGTGGGGTGCCAACCATTTTAACATTAGTTGGAATACGCCCGATAGCACCTTCAAATACCACCTCCTGATTGTTTATACAATATTTTTCAGGCAAATTAACCGGCAAATAGTATTGAGTAAAATTCGCTTTGTCCACCTTAATTACCCAAGTATCGTTTTTTATCACTACTGTTCCTATTTCTATACTTTTTACGCCAACGGAATCAAAAACGTAAGATTGCGCCGAAGCAGCGCCAAAACCCAGAATCAGGAATAAAAAGGTGTACAAAGTTTTCATACCAATTGTGTGGCTAAAATTATACCAAATTGTTTTGAATCTGCATTTTTTAACCAGAACTCATCTCAAAAATAACTTTGGGGTCTTTTCTGCGTCGTTGCTCTTTATCCTTCGTTGCTTGAATTGCCCGTACTTCCTCCGGTATGGGCTGCTCCAAGCGCCTCGGCTAAAGAGCGAATAATTGAAAATACTAGCGCAAACCTATTTTTGAGAGGATTTCAACTGAATGAGATAGAAATATACTTTTTTGTAACTTTATTCAACCATGAACCGAAGATTAACACTTTTACCGATATTGTTTTTGAGTGCATTTAACCTGTATAGTCAGGATTGGGCACTATTTCCGCAAGGCCAAAAAAGTACATTTTTATTTTCCACCTATATAAATCTTATTTACGGGTTAAACCCGCATATCGTAATTACGGATGGTGATACCATTACTTCTTATTTTGCCTATGAAAATATAGATTTTAATGAATATACCTGTCAGGAAACCGTTGATGCTTATTTCCCTATAGACGGGTATGATATGCTTCCAGGACTCGACTCCATTGTTTATGTTAACGGACAAACATCGTTGTATGGTTATGGAATAGATTTTTTAATGACATTTCACAACAATGCCAATACCGGAGATACATTTCATATGCTATCACCTGATAATGAAGATATTTATATGAAATGTTTTTTGGCTATGGAAGATGATGTTTTTGGTGTAATGGACAGCGTTAAAAAATTTAAATTTTATAAAGAAAGCGGCACAACACTACTCAATGATTTTACTATTGTGTTGAGCAAACATTATGGTTTATTAAGTTTTTTGGATTTTTATGATTTGGCCAATTTTGATGGTTATGGGACACCGCGATATTATTCTTTGTTAGGACTAAAAACACCTTCAAATACTATTGGATATCAATATAAAGATTGGACGAATTTTTTCCCTTATTCAACAGGAGATATCAGAATTTGGCGGGCAAATTCATATAATCCGGACCCATTTAATTACATCGCCTTTACGCAGTATTTTAAAGATTCCATTACAAGCGTAAATTATTATCCTGATAGTATTGTATATACCTATAATCGGACAAAAAAAGATACCGACGATGTATTAACTTATACTTTCGATATACATCATAATTTTAAAAAGGAAGACTTTACACAGTTTATTACTGCCTACCCTTCTAAACCGGTATTAAGTAATTGTAATGAGTTTAATCCCTGGTATAGCGAAGAATTTAAGGTGTGGAATAATGCAGGAACCAGTTATATTTTAGACGCTGGAGATACCATCACTACTTACAGGTGGACATCAGGAGCAGGTTATGTTGACACCACAATATGCGAAGTTTTTGAAATTTATGATGTGGGAAATGGTATTACTTTAAACGACCAACATGGTGTGGTTTTTATGAGCCAGTCGATAAATGATTTTAGTTATACCTGGTCACTTATTGGTGGTACATTAAATGGCGAACCATTCGGCGAAACCGATTTCGGGCATTTAGCATTAACAGCTCAGGTAAAACAACCATTACATATTTATCCTAATCCGGTATCCGATAATATTACTATTTCAGGATTAACGCAACAAGATGAGCGGTATGTTATTTATACAATTTCCGGAATATGCGTGCAACAAGGTGCTCCGGAATTTGAAATAGATGTCCAGAATTTACAAAGCGGGTTGTACTTAATTCAAATTGGCAATACAACCGCTTCGTTTATTAAACAGTAATTTATTGTTTTAATACGCTTAAGGTTGCTTCGCGATAATTTTTTCCGATAGGCACTTTTATTTTTCCCATTTCCACCATATTGCCATTTAATGCTTCCACTTTGGTGGTATTAATAATGTATGATTTATGAATGCGCAAAAATTGTTGAGCCGGTAATGTCAATTCTAGATTTTTTAAAGTTTCGAGGGTGACAATTCTTTTTTCTTTGGTGTAAATACTTACATATTCGCGCAGCCCTTCAATGTAAAGTATATCGGCATACGGTACCTTGATTTGTTTGTAATCGGATTTAACAAACATATAATCTGAAGCAGGAGCAGCAGCTGAAACAGGGGCACTTTTTATCTGGATATTGGATACACCTGCATTTCTCAGGTTTCGGTATTCCATTGCCTTGTTGACAGCCTGCACAAAACGTTCAAATGGAATTGGTTTTAATAAATAATCAGTAACATCAAGTTGATATCCTTCCAATGCATGTTCGGCATAGGCGGTGGTGAGTATTATTTCCGGTTTGTTTTTTAAAATTTTAATGAGTTCAATACCTGTTAAATCCGGCATTTGAATATCGAGAAACAAAATGTCAATTTGTTGTGTCTGTAATATTTGTAAGGCAGACAATGCATTTTGGCATTTGCCAACAATAGTTAACTGCGGAATTTTATTTACATAATCTTCCAACAAGCGCAGGGCTAAATTTTCATCATCAACTAACAAGCAGGTGTATTTCAATTGAGCTCGATTGTAAGGTGAACAACAAATTTATTATTTATAGTTTGAACTTCGAGTATATGTTTGTCGGGATACAACAAGGTTAATCGCTTGCGAACATTTTCTAAACCAATGCCACCAACAGCATCTTTACGGGCTGCCTGGTCCGCGATATTGTTTTCGATACTAAAATGTAAGCTGTTAGTTTCTATGGTAATTGTAGCGGTTAAAAAACCATTAATATTGTCTAATACATCGCCATGTTTGAATGCATTTTCAAAAAAAGGAATAAACAATAAAGGCGCAACACTTATTTTATCCGGATTACCATTTACAACAAATGTTACTCGATGTGTAACTTCGTTTTTAAGCTGCTGTAATTCCAGATAGTTCTGTATATATTCCAACTCCTTAGAAAGCGGCACCAGGTTTTCGTTGCTTTCATATAACATATACCGCATGAGTGCACTTAATTTTAATATTTGTGGTGCAGCAGCTTTACCTTCTAAATGCGTGAGTGCATAAACGTTATTTAAAGTATTAAATAAAAAATGAGGATTTACCTGCGCTTTTAAAAATTTTAATTCCGCTTCTAATTTTAATCTTGTTAAATCTGCCGCAATTGTTTTTTTCTCGTAATAGGCTTCTAATAATTTTAATGTAGTAGTAACGCCCAACATAATTACAGAACTCAGCACTATAGTGCCATAGTGTGCAACCGAATACATTTCAAGCGGATTATTCTCATTAAAAATAAATTGTTTATCTATTAAGGCCCGTAGTGGTGAGGAAACAATGATTAATAAAACGATTATTCCGGCATATTCAAAATATTTTTCTTTAAACAGCAAGCGTTCTATTAAAACATATAAATTAATATATACCAATGGTGCAAGCACTAAACAGGTTGCAAAATTGCGTAACAAGGCCTGTTCAAAACCCAGGAAGCGTGCAAATATGAGTGTCATTAATAAAACAAACAAGGCCCAAAACAAACCATGCCATAACCACTCATATTTTTTAAGCACATAACTCATGTTACAAACTTAACCAATTCAGCAGGTTTGTATTATTTTTTTCTACCAACTATAGTTTTTTTTCTACCAACGGAAACAATTTACTACCAGCGTATCGAATTTTCCTCTAATGGATGATTTATTCATGTTGGTATTGTTGCTATGCTATTAGATTGAATTTATTTTCCGCTGGCAAATAAGCACAACATCTTTGCCTCATCAACAAACAAAAAAAATTATGAAAACGATGAAAATTCAATCACTCGCCTTAGTTGGCCTTATTTCATTATCAGTTGTTTCCTGTAAACGTGCTGATGACCTTTTAGATATTGAAGCAGATCCCGGAAGTGCAAAAATGGTTGCAGAAACTACAAAAGCATACGACGATGCGCTTACAATGGCAGAAGAAGCTACTATTCAATATTTAGATGATTCAACATTTACAGAATATGCCATTGGAAATTGTGTGGTAATTACTTTCGACGCAACTAATACACAAATCACTTTCGATTTAGGCACTTCCGGTTGTGTTGGTTTAGATGGTCGTGAACGCAAAGGAAAAATTATTGTCGATTATGATGGCGTGCCACGCGAACCGGGTTCAAGCCTGAACATAACCCTCGACGATTATTCGGTAGATGGTTATAGCATTAGCGGAACACTAACTTATAATGCCATTAATTATAATACAGATGGCAATCTGGAATTTTCTTATATGGTTGAAAATGGTGTTTACACAGAACCTGACGGAGATGAAATAACACTTACCTGCAACCGCACTGTTACCTGGACAGCGGGA
The DNA here is from genome assembly GCA_016718035.1 of Bacteroidota bacterium. Classification (GTDB taxonomy): domain Bacteria; phylum Bacteroidota; class Bacteroidia; order Chitinophagales; family BACL12; genus UBA7236. Next base: position 164,654 of record JADKEK010000005.1, read on the forward strand.
GCCGGAAGCGAAAATTTATATGATGATATATTCGAAACCACCGGCAGTTTTGCGGGCAGCGTAGATGGTGAAGTATATAGCGGCACCACAACATCACCTGTAGTGTTTAAATCTGCTTGTTGGGCCGATGGAATTTATTATCCGGTGAGTGGTGAATTGAACCTCGATTTTCCGGACAATATTAGCAGAGCCATTAATTACGGTGTTGGCGCATGTGATAAAGATATTGTTATAACTATTGGTAAAAAAGATTACCCATATACACTTCCTTGATGATTGGTTTTAAGCTGACGGCGTGGGCAAATCGGATTGCCCCGCCATTTTTTTTAACCTAAAAAATACTATTTATGTTTTCGCAATGGGATGTTCAACTCGTTTGGGTTTATTCATTTTTAATGTTGCTAACCCGATATTTTTTAATTGCCGGCGCTGCTTATTGGTGTATTTATTTTATATTTAATAAGCGACTATCGGTTAAAAAAATTCAACAACGATTTGCGCCGAATAATAAAATAATAAATGAAATAATCGCATCTGTATTTTCATTTTTTATTTTCGCGGCTTTCATGACATTAATTGTTTATTTACAAGAACTTGGGCTCACCAAAATTTATACGGATTTTTCTCAGCATAGCTGGTGGTATGCGGTTTTGAGCTTTGTTGCACTCTTATTTATTCACGACACCTATTTTTATTGGATGCACAGGCTCATGCATTTGCCCGTTTTATTTAAACATATACATCTGCACCACCATAAATCGGTAACACCAACACCCTGGACAGCATTTTCATTCCATCCGGTTGAAGCCATTCTTGAATTTGCTTTTATCATTCCTGTGGTGTTTATTTTACCGCTTCACCCGGTTGTGCTAATGATATTTGCTTTTGCGATGACCGCCATGAATGTGTTAGGTCATATCGGTTATGAATTATTCCCTAAAAATTTTCTGCAACAACCTTTAGGAAAAATATTTAACACTACAACGCATCACGATATGCACCATCATTATAACAAATGTAATTATGGATTATATTTTAATTTTTGGGATTTAATTATGCGCACTAACCACAAAAAGTATCAGAAAACGTTTGAACAAAAGGCGAGTAAAACAATTTCAAAACAAACTACAACAATGCAGCAATTACAACAGCATTAATAACTAAACGTTTTAATGGCTTTGGCTTTAACGGCAGTAAATCCTACAATAAGTAGTGTAACAGTGCCTCCAAAAACCACTGATGGAACAGTTCCCATTAAACGAGCTGCCAGGCCGCTTTCAAAAGCACCCAACTCGTTACTGCTTCCAATAAACATAGTGTTAACCGCTGCTACTCTTCCTCGCATTGAGTCAGGTGTTAATATTTGAATAATATTACTGCGAATTACCACACTCACGCTGTCGAAAGCACCATTTAAAAACAAGAGGACCAACGATAAATAAAAATTGGTAGACAATCCGAATAAAATAATAGTGAGACCAAATCCGGCAACTGCCCAAAGTAATGTATGACCGACTTTTCCCGGAATTTTTTTCCATGAAATATAACTAATGGTAATAACGGCTCCCAACGACGGCATTGCTCTTAAAATGCCCAAACCCTGTGGGCCACAGGCTAAAATGTCTTCTGCAAAAACCGGGAGTAAAGCAACTGCGCCGCCGAATAAAACAGAAAACATATCCAAACTTAATGCAGTTAAAATAATTTTATTTTGGAATACAAATCGAATGCCTTCTTTTAATCTGTCTAAAATTGGTTCTGTATTATTTTTCTGCACTGCCGGTTTTGAAGCTACCTGGGTAAATAAAATAATACCGGTAATAATACAAATTACCACAATTGCCATTGAAACAGTCATGCCAAACCCCGCATAAATAAATCCGCCTAATGCAGGGCCTATAATTGCGCTCATTTGCCAGATAGTAGTATTCATGGTGCTGGCTTTTATGAGTTGCTGATTTTGGATTTTTTGTGATTCGCCATCCATTAATTCTTCTTCATCAATACTATCGAGTGCTTGAATTTTATTGGTTTTGTTTTGAGTGAATGTTTTTTGAGGAAGCACAATTTGCGGAATAATAGAAGTTGCTGTTGGCCCGTAAAAACCGCGAGCAAGTCCGGTTGTAAAAATGAAAACATACATCAATAAAACAGTAGTGGCATCGGTATTTATTTGCCGCATGTAATCTGATGTAAACAAAGTGAGTCCGATTGATGAAATCAACATACCAAATAATGCGGCAATTAATAAATTCCGCTTATTGCTGATATCTGCCAAATGGCCTGCATAAAGCGCAATACCAATAGCAGGAATGGCTTCTGCTAAACCAATTAAACCCAAAGAAAGGGGGTCTTTTGTGATGGAATAAATTTCCCATCCTGCAACTACATATTGTATTAAAAATGCGAACGTAATAAAAACCCGCATACTTAAAAAGTAGCGGAATTCCATAAATCGTAGAGGTGATTGGTTGCTCACAAAAATTTCTTTCACAAAAGTAACGCGCTAAACATTAACACTGTAATTTTGGATATAATAATTGCATTCCTAAAAGTTGTACTATGGATATAGACCCTAAAAAACTTCGGTTTGTCAACAATTTAGCACTACTTACACTCGGTATTTTGATGATATTAGGTGCAGGGCTCATTTGGGGCGCTTTTACTGAGGCATCACAAATAGGCAATTACAAACAGCCTCCACGTCAACAAATTTGTGGAGTTACTTTTAAACCGGAGTATACAGGAATAGGGAGAGAGCTATTCCAAACCCATTGTCAAAAATGCCATTTATTAGAAAGAAAAATGACAGGGCCTGCATTAGCACTTGTGCGCAATAGATGGGCCGATTCTACACACTTGTATAGTTGGATTAAAAATTAACAAGCCTTTTTACAAACGGGTGATAAATATGCCAATGATTTAGCTAGGGAATATAGCAATTCGATAATGCCGGCATTTCCCAATTTAACAGATGAAACATTTTAAATATACGATAAAAAAATAACGCCTATATTCTTAACCAGATTATAGGCGTTATTATATATTTTTAAATATTATTCAAAAATTATTTTTTGTGTTCCTAAAATTTGATTGCCTGAATACACTTCAATTAAATAAATGCCGGTAAGTATTTTTTCTGTTTCGATCCATGAAAGCTTATAATCTTTACGTAAATCATAGGTAGCTACTTTTATGCCTTTCATGTCGTAAATATTAGCCCAATAATTTATTTTTTCATCCCAATTAGTTATCTCTATGTATAGGATGTTGTCAACAGGGTTTGGGTATATTTTAAATCCTTGGTTAGTTGTATTTATATCAAAATCCGCCAAACGCACCATCAATTCAGGAATTTCGTCAATTACTTCCGGATATTTTTCTTGGAAAACAGCATCCAGTATATTTTGCGCAGCAATTCCTGATGGAGTTTCTTTATTTGCTATAGAGCGAAGAGTAGATTCTTCAACTTCAGTTATTTCGCTAACCGTTCTTCCAGAACTATCTAATCCAATGAGCACTGAATATAGAGTTATAAAATTTTCTCCAGTTTCATCAAATATCGTATAATTAGATAATGCCGCTTCAGCATCTATGTAATTTGATGCAGCTGAAAGAAATTGAATTTCCAATTGTTGTGCCCAGTCACCTGCTTCCTCATCGATAATTGAAAGCGCTGAATCTATTTTAGATTCTTTAATTAAGTCATTAAAAGATTGCATAATCGCATATTCGCGCTTTGTCTCAAGTATTGATACAGTGGCTAACAAATCTGTCATTGCTGAAACATTAAGATGATTATTTATTATATCTTCATTTAAAGCTTCAATAACCGGAGACGGAACGTTATAGTTGCTAACTTCAAGTGTTGTAGCCACTGTATCAGATATAGGATAGTTATTATTCATAACATCCAGAATTTCTGATGTACCTAATGGTTCTGCAGCTAACATCGTAACAAGTACTTCATTACTTATATATGGGCTTGCTTCGTCAAGTAAATACTTGACCTCTGTAGGTGACACGCCTCCTTGAATATCAGCAATAAACCCTTCTGTATTACCCCCATCAATTTTTGAAAGTTCAAGATCAATAGCCTCCTGATATCCAGTTGCTTCAATCGTCGACATTCTTCCCTCACCTCCAATGCCACCCGGAAGTGTAGAAACACAATCGTCCCCGCCGCTTACGCCGCAGTTGTGAAGATTTATATTTGTAGTTGTATAATCAATAGGGATATAATCAGACTCTGTATGGTGTCGATAGTTAAGTGTAACTCCGCTTGGAACTATTCGAAAGTCACTTTCTGTTTCACCGTTGAAACTAAATATATTACCAGCGGGTTGAGTAATTGTGGCATTACAAATACCCTGATTTCCTAATGTTCCAGATGTAACGATTATGTTATAATCATGTATGGGGCTAATAAAGTCATTACATCTTAATTGAAGCTTTGAATTATTCCCTTGACTTCTAATACCAATTTCAATATTTTCAAAAGTGTTACGATAAATTTGGGTTGCAATATTATGGTTATTTTCCACCAAAATACCTGAACAAAAGTGCGAATTTGAAGTTAATGTTCCTAAACTTGTGAAATAATTCCCCTCAACATGATAATTTAAACACCCTTCAAGATACAAACCATATCCCGTTTTTGAGCTAAAGTCTGGGATTTCAAAATAATTTCTAAATATTTCAGATTGTGTAACTGCCGAAAGTAAAATAGATCGTTCATTATTAATAAAATGAACATCATCTATTATTATTGCCCTTGGTCTAGCAGCCGAATTAGAAGCATAGACGCCCCTATAGTATCCACTAAAGTATGTTTCATTCACTTCACAACCCTCTTCACCAGCAAAATTACAGTCACTTTCAACTGTATAGGTAGCATTAGTACTATTTATCCCAATAGGAAAATTGAAATCAGTGCAACTACTAAAAGTATTTTCAAATTTACATGCATGGAACAATACTCCATCAACATCATCTAGAAAGACATCACTTGACGCATAGATGTCGCACGGCATTTGTTCATCTTTACTAAATTTGCACATATAAAATTCGTTAATATTATCATCATCAGTATTTGAAGGCGATACATCAAATGGACGTATGTCTATGCTAGTAATATTATTATGAAATTCACTATAGCGAGCCACTATTATACCTCCATAAAAAGTAGATGTTGTTGGATACGCAGAGTTATAGGTAGTAATCGCCACTTCTGCTGATTCAATCTTTGCATTATTTGTTAAAAAAACTACACCATGATCTGAATCATTTATAGGATATTCTCCAGTAAAAACATCCTCCAATGCTGGATGCGGAACGGAATTACCTTTACCCCAAACCTCAATACCATCCCAGAAATCACAATAATTGGTAATTGTTGCACCATCTAACACTAGTTTACCACCATTTTCAACTATTATTTTTCCATCTTTAGGCATCCTTATTTCGCAATTTTGAACGGTAAGGGTGGCACCGGGTTTGATAATGATATCGGTGTAAGCGTCTTGAGAATATTGCCAGGTTTCATCATTATAAATTTCAATTGGTTGATATGCGGACGGTGATTCTACTTTTATGTCAGGAAGTGGAGTTTCCCACACGCCGTAGCCATACAAACATGTTCTAAGTGTTTTCGTACAATAATTAATTTCAATGTCACCAGCACTGGCTAGTGGTAAATTGGTATTGAAACACTCCCAGGTTTCTAATCCCTTATTCCATACATAAATTCCAACACCAGTTGCTGCGAATATTACATCATCAGACCCTTTCCAATATTCCAAATCAATAACAGGGTAATTTGGAAGACCCTCTGATTTATCAAACCATGTAGAACCATTGTCTGGAGAATAATAAACTTTCCCCGTTCTCGATTGGTTTGTTTCGTCCATTACATACCAAAGTGCCTCAGGATGAGTTCCTGCTCCCCATTCATTAAGTGTATTTGACCCAAAAGAAACCCAAATTTCCGAATTGTTTACATTTTCATTATTAAAATCAATTGCTAAACCGGTAATAAATGCTTTATCAAGTTGATTAGTTGTTGGCAAATCTCCACCGTCATGTCCAGGTGTTATATTTACAGCTGTATAAGGGTTGGGATCACCTTCTAAATAAGTACAATAAACCATTTTAATTAAATCATCAGCGGACCTATTTTTATAGGTTGCAAAATAAATGTGGGTTTTTGCTGAGTTTATGGGGTCTGCATACGAAGCCATTGTTGATATGGGACTCCCAGTAATAGCAAGCGGATTTACTTGAGTTAAGTTGTAGATAGAAACTTCTGATAATTTCAACCAATTACTCTGATCGGTGGGAGATTGAAACGCATTTAAATTTGAATATACTTCATTTGTCCCAGCATAAAATTTTTCAATATTGTTAAATGTTTTAAATTCAAATGGCATTAAAGGCATCATATATTTTCCTCTATCTTCGTCAGCATCAGAGACATCTCCACGGGGAACTTGGGGTCGAGAGGTATTAAGTCTTGCTCCCGAATTCATATCATAGGTGTTAAATGTAATTGGTATAAAACCTTCTCCAATTGCCCATCCTGTACCATTATAACTCACAACACCATTGTAAGGAACTACATTTGAAATTGCAGCCTTATAGGCATCACAAATGCTGCCAAATGGGTGGGGTTCTTCAACTTCCGGTTTATCGTTAAAAATCCAACTGTTTCCATCCCCCGCAATGCCTAAAATTTTATAAGGCGCCATTTCAGTGGTTTCAATACTTTCAAAGTCAGCAATTGATAAACCATCACCATTTAAGTTTTGCCAAATATCGTCATTTTCAACACCCATCACTAAATTATCTGCAATTGGGCAAAAACTAATGCCACCGTCGGTTCCAATGTAAATTTCATCAGTATTTAACTCACTATTATATTTCATCCTAACTACCCTGATATCTCCATGTGTGTTTGAAAAATCTTTATCGCACTCAGGGTAATAAGTAACCGGTTCAATTGGAATTGTGAGTCCGTTTATTGCAGGTATTATACCTACATTAAGTTGCCTTTGATTAATACCAACAACAAATTTATTTGGATTACTTGCTAATACATGCAAATCAACCCATTCATTTGCAGGGTAAGTGTCTATTGGAAAGTAATGCACCATTGTGGGTATGCCCCCAATTATTTGATACTCACATAAATAAGAATTATCATAAGTAAATTCATTTTCTATAAGATCTTTTGTTTTATATCGAATAATGGAATAAAATTTACTTGTATTGACAAAGTAGGAGATAATAGTTGCAAATATTTGTTCATGAGGGGCTGGCACTATTTCGGGCATTGAAGTAATTGAAGACCATGTTGGAGAAATAGAATTTGCATTGTTGGTAAACACAAATAATGATTGCGACCCTTCATGAGGTCCTACAACAGCATAATTAGGGTTGCCGGTTGCAAAATCTATATCCCAAACTTCAACACCTAAAGACATTGGATCAAGAATTGAATAATCCAATACTGCATTTTCATTCCATGTATAATAATTTTCTGTTGGTGAAGTATAATGACTATAAGTATTACGGACATAAATTTTTTCCCGATTGCCTACCCATATTTCATCATTATCAGGCCGGTATTCTATACAAGTTGTAAGTTCATTTTTATTAAATTGGAATGAGAAACCCGACGGGTAATTTGCTTTGGGTTCTAACTCCCATTTACCATTGAATGGGTCAAAAAATACAATTCCCAAGTCATATCGATTTAATATTGAACCAAAATAGCCATATCCATATAATGCTGTAGTACTATAACTTGGTCCTTCAACAAATACATCAGCCTCTACTATTTCATTGACACCAACAGAGGGTAATTCATAAGAAAACAAATTCACCCAATTGGATCCACCGTTTGTTGTTTGCCACATCCCGCTGCCGCGTGTTCCTATTGTAATTTTATTTGAGTTAACCGGATCAACATACAATGCCGTAACTCTTGCTAAATGGCTTTGTTCATCGTCAAATGGACCTAGGTTAATCCAATTTGAGTTTAAATCGCTTTGCTCGCATGTGAAAACTTGTGCTTTGGTTATTTGGATTAACAATACTATTGTCAATACCAAATGCATTTTTCCAATAATTGTGTTCATGATAAAATATTTAATGGGTAATTATAATAGGTAAGTTTGTTTGACTAATATTATCATAAGACAGATTAATAATGTAAAATCCTTTATTTAATTCTGAAATATTTATAGCGTTACCATTGATTATCAACCCGGATTTTAACACTACCCCGGTAATGGAATAAATAGTAAAGTGTAAATTTTTAATGCTTTTATTACGCACAAATATTACATCATTTGCAGGATTAGGATATATTTCAATATCATTTTCATTTAGAGTGACGTTATCTATTTTAGTGGGCAAATCAAACGCCACTAACCACGCATCCATTGAAGGTTGGTCTGCAGGGTTATAATGACCGCATTCAACATCAAATGTAGGCATTTCAGCAATTGACTGGCTTGTGCTAAAGAAAAACAAGCTATTGTTTTTTACAATATGATTTCCTAAAATTGAACCACCAGAACTTTCAGAATTGCCACCTCCTCCAAAATTGATACTCCAAATTACATCAAGGCTTGAAGTAAGTTTTAATAACCAATAATCGTAATTTGTGCCATCATTATAATTACCTGGCAAATCACCATCTAGCGATGTAGACAATCCGGTTAAATATATATTTCCAAATTCATCAAAAGTTGAATTTTTTATAAAATCTGCACCTGTTCCGCCAAAAACTTTCAAATCAATAAAATCCAAGTCATAATTAAATACAGCAACTGCCCCATCAAATCCACCACCGATGCCATGTGTATCTTCAAATTTATCTGTAAGCGGGTTAGAGGAAGTGCAATTGTAAATTTTTCCATCACTCGCCCACAAAAAAGTGCCTGGTAATAATTTTAAATCTGTTTCTCCTGTAATAATATTTTCATCAACTATTACACCGGTGCTATCCATTTTTAGTAACCACCTTTTAAATATGTCACCACCCACACCAGCCATATCGTGGTCATCACCAATACAACCTAAGTTCAGAATATAGTAGCCGCGTTCAATTTCTATTGAATTACTTAAAATGCCATCATCACCCGATGTTCCCATATTTTTTGACCATAGAATATTACCTAATGAATCGGTTTTAATTATGACAATATCATTACTAAATCCACTACCGTAGTGATCCGGAATATCGCCGCCGGAAGAATTACTATATCCACATATTAAATAACCCTTATCTTGGGTTACCATCATTTCACTTGGGAAATCGCTCCCCGGACTGCCATAACTTTTGCTCCAGAGTTTTTGACCCAGTGAATCTGTGCGTACCAAAGTAATGTCACTTGACCCATGATTATCCAAAAAATCGCCATCCGTAGCATAGGTGTTGCCAAGGGCAACAAATCCATTATCGCTTAAAACTTCAACTTGATAAAAATTACTTGCATTGGTAAATCCCCCAAACGAACTATACCATTGGACATTAAAATCACTATCGAATTTCATGAGTGTAGCTGGGCGTTCTAAATCTGATACTCCTTCTGCATCAAAATCAATACCCCCGTATTCAATACAAGTTATATACCCGCTGTCAACAGTAGGTTTTGCATCCATAAAATAGTCCCGATACGAAGAACCATAACAACGTTGCCAGGCAATACTCGGTTGCGCATACGCACAAAACCCCATCATCAAAATAGCAAAAAACAATAGAAAACGCGTCATAAGGTAAGATATTTAAGGGTAATGAGGATATTATTACTATCCAAATTTAATCTTTAATTTCAAAAAAACAAATACCGGTTCAAATTTTTAACATAAGTTTATTAGTATATCAAATAAGTTATCCTTCTTATCACAAAACCCACATGTGAATTTAATTTGATATTACTTCCTTAAAAAGAGCTAGTGGATTTAGTGTAAGATATGTGGAAAATAAGGAAGAAGTTTTTTATTTCAGCTTCTCATTTTCCTGATGCCGGGTTGAATCACGTTGCGTTTTTTTATCGAGATTTTTTTCAAGTGCTTCGGTAAGATTAATACCGGTTTGGTTGGCGATACATATTAATACAAACAATACATCAGCAAGTTCGTCGCTGAGTTGTTTGTCTTTATCGCTTTCTTTAAAAGATTGTTCACCATATTTTCTGGCAATAATTCTGGCCACTTCACCCACTTCTTCAGTGAGCATTGCCATGTTGGTAAGTTCATTAAAATAACGAACACCGGTAGTGTTTATCCAGCGGTCTATCGTGTCTTGCGCCTCCTGAATTGTCATAGTACAAATGTATGCATTAACTACAGGAACAAATTATTTATTTCCCGCTAATCATTAATATTTTAGCCACATAAGTTTGTGAGCCATCTTCATTTGAGCTGTAAACTAAATACACACCTGTGGCAGCGCGGTTGCCTTCGTAACCTTTACCATCCCAAACGGCTTGTCCGCCTAATGCAGTTGTTTTATATATAACCCGTCCCGCCATGTCTGTAATATTTACATCTGCATCAGGAGTTAATCCATTGATTGCAATGGTGCCATTGTAATTTTCTCGAACAGGATTAGGAAATACAGATACATCATTAATTTCTGCTACACCTTCTGTTGCAGTTGAACGATAGGCAATAATACCTTTATCGGTGCCAAAATAAACATCGCCGGTAACGGGATCTATTTCGATATTTAATACTGTATTTGAAATAAGTGGTGAATTGTCGGCATTAAAATATAGTAATTGTTCCGTGCCATCTGCGCTAATTAAAAATGCGCCGCTATTTGTGCCAACCCATTTTCTATTTGCGCCATCAACAGCAATGGTATTTACAATATCGTTGCGCAATAATTGTTCGTAATATCCACCGAGATTAACCAAAGGTTGTGTGGCATCTCCCGCTGCTGTTCCGGTAAAAATTTCAGAGGGGTTATAAAAAATGGTAATGCCTTCACTTGTGCCTACCCAAATTTCATTTTGTTTGTCAACGGCAATGGCATTAATATAATTCACATGTAAATTACCATTTCCGGAACCGGCGCCGAGTACTTTCACTAAATCATCACTTTCATCATCAATAGTGCCATTATCATTAAACACTAAAATACCATTTCCGCGTGGTAACTGAATCCATTTAGTCTGAAAATCATCAATCGCAATGGCTCCTACCTGATTACCAATATCAGCTGGCATTTCCGGGTTAAACGATTTCCATGTGCCATCTGCTTTTTTTACTACTATACAGTCGGTAGCACCATAATTCGACATCCATAAATTGTTGGCATCATCTAGTGCTAATCCACCAATACGATAAGAATTAGTGTCACCCGCAACCATTTGTAAATAACCCTGTTTGTATAACAACATTTCGTTGGTATTGCGCCTGAATTCAATCAACCCGCCACCGTAAGAACCAAAATATACAATGTTATTGGTGATATCAACATCTACGGCAAGTAAATCAAAAACACTATCGAACAAGTTATATGAAAATTCATTAAAGGCCTGCCATTTGCCAAAACTATATGTAAAAAAGCCATCGCGATTGTAGGCATAATTCCACGAAGCATTTATTTCACCGGGTGCAACAAATAATTCGTTGTTGATACTTTTCATATCAAAAACTTTATCGCTAAACGGACCATTTGGCAAATAAGAATTATAGGTTCCGTTGTTATATTTTATTAATCCGCGAAATGCATCTGCAATCCAAATATTTCCCTCTTCATCTAAATCACTTTGACCCAGATAATTAAATTCGGTGTCGTTGACAATTTCAGTTAATGTTCCGTCACCATCTACCATTATTACGCGACAAGAATCGGCCGGAGAATTTGTTCCAAATACTTGTGTGATTAATAAATTATTATTTACGGTGCGCACATCATTTGTTTGCCAAATAGTATCGTAAAAATAATTTTCCCATATGCCTTCATTGTATTGATATAATGTATCGGCAACTTGTGCAAATAGCATATTATTATAAACGGTAACAAAACGAACAGCACCTTCGGGCAGGTTGTTGGTTCCGCTTGTTTTATTCCATTTTGAAAAATCCTGTAAATTCGATTCTGATAATGCCCCTTGATACAATCCATTTTCAGTTGCGGCAAAAAAAGAATCTGCAAACACAGTGCATTGATTTACCTGTATACTAGCTTCATCGGTATCTGTAAAAAAGAAAGTGGCAGGACTCTCACGAGCTTCGATATCAAACAATACCAATCCAAAACCACAGCTTAAAATAACAGTGTCACCATAAAAGGAGGCGCTATAAATATTTTTATCACCACTTATGTTGCTGGATTGAATAAACGGGTAGTTATAAATTTCGTTGTCGAACAGGAAGTCGAGGTTGCTATTGGTATAAGCAATTACCAATGTTTGATTAGCCTTGTTATAATTAATCCCTTTTATGCCAATATCAGAAAAACCGGCTGCCGTACTCAATTTAGTATAAGAGTTGTCGGTTTTGTCGTAGCTAAACACTGAACGGGTGTTTGCTGCATACACTTTGTCGCCGGCATCTGCAACCATAACCGTTCCGCTATAAGGCAGGTGTGAGGTCCATTGGCCAATGGCAACATTTTGGCTTTTGAGTATACAAAGGCAGAACAGGCCGGTTAAAAACAAGGTAAAACGCTTCATCATCGCAGAGCAAATTTCCGAAATAGAACCATATAACGCATAAAACAGCTAAATATTTCAGTAAATCCTTCATCAATACCGTAAACAGCGGCTGTTAATTTAGTATCTTTGCCATCCTTTTTAAATATGGTTTGGAGGGCACTAGGTAGGATAATTTTAAGGAATCGCTGGGCGTTTTTAGCGGCATGGGTGGTAATTACTGCCTTCATGACCTATGAAACCACCCGTGTAAAGCTTAGTTATGAGTTTTACAAAACGGTGCCTGAGGACAATGCGGCCTATCAGGACTACGAAGATTTTAAGGCGATTTTTGGTGAAGAGGGAAATGTCCTGTTTCTAGGCATTCAAAGCGAGCGTTTTTTTGAACTGGACTACTTTAACGACTGGTGCGCACTCGAAAAATCGATTAAGGAAATTGAGGATGTTGAAAGTACCCTTTCTGTGCCCAGCACCTATAACCTGGTTAAAAACATTGCAGAGCGCAGGTTCGACATTCAGCCTTTAGTGGTTAATCAACCTAAAACTCAGGCTGAGCTCGATTCTATCAAAAACGACTTTTTACGACTTCCCTTCTATAAAGACCGAATTTATAGCCCCGACTCCAATACTTATGTGATGCTGATTGCCATCGACAGAGAAGTATTGAACTCGCCAAGAAGGATTTCGTTAATCAATGAATTAAAAGAGAAAACAGAGGCCTTTGGTGCTGAGCATCAAACAGATATAAAATATTCCGGACTACCATATATCAGATATTATCAGCTTTCCACAATTACCCGGGAGGTTAAGTTATTCCTCATTTTAGCGATAATAATTACCATTATCGTACTGTATATCCTGTTCCGAAGCTGGGACGCCGTGGTGTTTCCTTTGCTTATTATTGGTTCGGGAGTGGTTATTTCCACAGGGTTTATGGCGTTATTGGGCTATGAATTTACGGTATTAACCAGCCTTGTGCCGAGTTTACTCATTGTAATGGGTATTCCGAATTGTGTGTATCTATTAAACAAATACCATCACGAAGTTCGCCGAAACGGCAATAAAATCAAATCGCTGAGCCTTACTGTCGAAAAACTCGGGTTTGCCACTTTTATTACCAATATGACCAAAGCGGTTGGGTTTGTGGTATTTTGTTTTACCAATGTGCGCATATTAGAAGAATTTGGTCTTATTGCCACAATTGGTGTGCTGGCAACCTTTATTATTTCATTGGTAGGTATACCGGTGGTGTATAGTTTTTTACCTCGCCCTAAAGCAAAACAAACAGAATATCTTGAAAGCAAACAGCTGAAATTTATTTTAGGTAAACTTGAACTTTGGACAAGCAATCACCGCCGTCAAATTTTTATTTCTGCTATCATCATCATTATTATTTCAACTTTTGGTGCTTCGCGATTAAAGTCAAAAGGATATATACTTGATGAGGTAAAAGAAACTACTGAAGTGTATCAGGACATGAAATTTTTTGAACGTGTATTTCATGGTGTGATGCCTTTCGAAGTAATGGTAACAAAAAAACAAGTGGTAACATTTGTTCAGGATACCATTATCAATGAACATGTTACTTATGTTGACACCGATACCATAATTAATTATGATACACTTGTGGTAAAACGTCCCGATACTTCAGGCACAAGTGTAATGGGTATGAACACCCTGCAAAAAATTGCACAGCTGCAGGATACACTGGCAACATATCCTCAACTTTCCACTTCGTTATCTATTCTCGACGGATTAAAATTTGCACGTCAGGCATATTATAATGGCAGTCAGCGATATTATTCATTACCCAATTTTAATAACCTGACCACCAACGATTTAAAAGTAAAAGATTATCTCGAAAACTCAGGCCAGAAGGGCGTTTTGGAGAATAGATTTGTTGATTCAAAAGGCGAAATTGCGCGAATTAGCGTTCAGGTTGCCGATATCGGAAGCGATAGTATGCCTAAATTAATGGCGGATATTCAACCTAAAATAGATGCCATTTTCGACAAAGAAAATTATGATGTTCGTATAACAGGAACCAGCGTTGTTGCCTTATCAGGTTATCAATATTTAATTGACGGATTATTTGAAAGTTTATTAATTGCATTAATTGTTATTTCGCTGATATTGTTATATCAATTCCGCAGTTTGCGCATGCTGGCAATTTCATTTTTACCGAATTTAATTCCGCTGTTTATTACAGGGGCAATTATGGGCTTTATGAATATTGCGATTAAACCTTCAACAGTATTAATATTTAGTATTGCCTATGGTATGTGTGTCGATTTCACTTGTTATTTTATTGCAAAATATAAACACGATTTAATTCGCAACAGTTTTAATATTCCAAAAACGGTAATGAGCAGTTTGCAGGAAGCAGGGGTAAGTATGATTTATACCTCATTAATTTTATTCTGCGGATTTTTCATATTTGTGTTCAGCAAATTTGGTGGCACTGTAAATATGGGATTACTCACGTCAATCACTTTATTAGTTGCCCTGTTTAACAATTTATTATTGTTGCCGGCATTGATTCTGCTATTTGAAAAAGGATTAAATAAATCGAACAGTAAGTTGCGTGCCCGTGCTGCTGAAAAGGCAAACAGGCCATTTACCGACTTAATTAATAACGATACTAAGGATATCAAATAACCTGCTTAGTTAGTTATTCAGGCCACCTGCGCGGTTCGCCAGACTCGTCGTTTTTACCCTTTAGTATTGCCTAATACACGGCAAATTACCCGAATTTGTATTGGTGTCTACCTAAAACCGGCGGAAATCCTACTCTTTTGCCTCGAAACAATTAATTTTGCACGCTTAATCATCAAAGGTTAATAGTTGATGATTTTTACTATATGTCTACAAAAAAGTATCAAGAATTTAAGCAGTTGAACCTTCCGGAGTTTGAGAAGGCTGTGTTGTTGTATTGGAAGCAAAACGATGTGTTCAAAAAAAGTGTGTCTGAACGCAACGAAAACAATCCCTTTGTATTTTACGAAGGTCCTCCAAGTGCAAATGGCACACCCGGAATTCACCACGTATTGTCGCGTGCGCTGAAGGATTTATTCTGTCGTTATAAAACCATGCAGGGATTCCGTGTTGAGCGCAAAAGCGGATGGGATACACATGGTTTGCCGGTTGAACTCAGCGTTGAAAAATTATTGGGTATAACCAAAGAGGACATCGGCAAAAAAATTACGGTTGAGGAATATAACGAGCGTTGTAAGTTGCAGGTAATGCAATTTAAAAATCAATGGGAAGAGCTTACCGATATTATGGGATATTGGGTAGATATGGAAAACCCATATATTACCTACGACAAAAATTTTATTGAATCGTTGTGGTATATTTTGAAAACACTTTACGATAAAAATTTATTGTATAAAGGGTATACCATTCAACCTTATTCTCCGGCAGCAGGAACCGGATTAAGTTCGCATGAATTAAATCAGCCCGGAACATATAAGCCATTAAAAGACACGACAATTGTTGCGCAGTTTAAAGTGATTAAAGATAATCATGCGGCGCATCCGAAATTATTTGCGGGACATGATGAAGTATTTTTTCTTGCCTGGACAACTACACCATGGACATTGCCAAGCAATTGCGCATTAGCAGTTGGAAAAGATATAACGTATCAGCAAATTGAAACGTATAATCAATATACAGGTAAACATATTTCGGTTGTTTTGGCGCAGGACAGAGTTGCTGCTTATTTTAAAGAAGAAAATAAAACGCATACACTCGACCCTGGAAATAAATCAAGCTGGAAAATTGTTTCTGAATTTAAAGGAAAAGATTTAGCCGGTATTCAATACGAACAATTATTACCTTATCAGCAACCAACAACAGGTGATGCGTTTAAAGTAATTGTTGGCGATTTTGTTACTACGGAAGATGGAACAGGAATAGTTCACATTGCACCCAGTTTTGGAGCAGATGACTTCCGCGTAGCGAAACAAAATAATATCGGCTCATTAACATTAGTTGATAAAGAAGGAAAATTTGTTGACGGTGTTGGTCCGTTCAGTGGTTTGTTTGTAAAAAATTATAAGGATGATGAAAAATGGGAAAATCCTGATGTATTAATTGCCATCCATTTAAAAGAAACAAACCGCGCATTTAAAGTAGAAAAAATACGAACACAATTATCCGCATTGCTGGAGAACTGATAAGCCGATTATTTATTATCCGCTTGACAGTTGGTTTATTAGAACAACTGCAGCAAAGGAACGATTAATTGAGTTAAACAAAACCATTAACTGGAAGCCACAAAGCACTGGTGAAGGGCGTTTTGGACAATGGTTAGAAAATTTGGTAGACTGGAATTTATCTCGTTCACGTTATTGGGGAACACCATTACCAATTTGGCGAACTGAAGACGGGACTGAAGAAATTTGTATTGGTTCGTTTGAACAATTACAGGAAGAAATTAATAAAGCAAAAGATTTAAATCCACATTTACCTGCAGATTATGATGCGCGAAAAGTTTTAGATCCGCACAGGCCATATGTTGATGCAATTGTATTACGCAGTGCTTCGGGCAAACCAATGCAACGTGAAAGCGATTTAATTGATGTGTGGTTTGATTCAGGAGCGATGCCATTTGCACAGTTACATTTTCCGTTTGAAAATAAAGATGTTTTTGCAAAAAACTTCCCTGCCGATTTAATTGCTGAAGGTGTTGACCAAACACGTGGTTGGTTTTTTACATTACATGTTATTGCCACATTAATGAACGATAGCGTTGCCTATAAAAATGTAATCAGTAACGGATTGGTATTGGATAAAAACGGCAATAAAATGTCGAAGCGTTTGGGCAATGGTGTTGATCCATTTTCCACCATTTATAAATACGGTGCAGATGCCACTCGTTGGTACATGATTACCAATGCACAACCATGGGATAATTTAAAATTTGATAACGAAGGCATAGTAGAAGTACAGCGCAAATTTTTTGGCACCTTATATAATACCTATTCATTTTTTGCATTGTATGCGAATATTGATGGATTTGATTTTTCGCAGGAAGAAATTCCTATGCAACAACGCGCTGAGTTAGACCGCTGGGTTATTTCATTATTAAACTCACTGATTAACGAATGTGAAAGCAGTTTAAATGATTATGAACCAACAAGAGCCGGTCGAGCAATTCAGGATTTTGTCAACGATCATTTAAGTAACTGGTATGTGCGCTTAAGTCGCCGACGTTTTTGGAAAAGTGACGACAGTGCTGATAAATCCGCTGCTTATCAAACATTATATACCTGTTTACAAACCATTTCGCAATTAATGGCGCCTATTGCACCGTTTATGAGCGAATGGTTGTATCGCAATTTAAATGATGTAACCGGAAAAAACAGTTCCGATTCAGTGCATTTAACCTTATTTCCAAAGGCACAGGAGCAGTTAATCGATACTGAGTTGGAAGCAAGTATGGCTTTAGCTCAGGAAATTTCTTCAACCGTGCTGTCGCTGCGGAAAAAAGAAAACATCAAGGTTCGTCAGCCCTTATCAAAAATCATGATTCCGGTTTTGAATGCCCAGGTTCAGCGTCAAATTGAACATGTTGGTGAATTAATTAAATCTGAAGTAAATATTAAGACAATTGAGTTTATAGCTGAGGATAGTGGGGTAATAACCAAGAAGATTAAGCCGAATTTCAAAGCCCTGGGTCCAAAACTCGGCGCCGAAATGAAGACAATCGCCGCCCAAATCAGTGCTTTTACCCAACAACAGATTGCAGAGTTGGAAAAAAGCGGTAACTATGCCATTGAAACGGCAAATAAAACTTTTGTTATTTCGTTAGAAGATGTTGAAATTTTGAGTGAAGACATCCCCGGATGGCTGGTGGCGAATGCGGGACATGTTACGGTGGCTTTGGATGTTACCATAACCCCGGCGTTGAAGGAAGAAGGTTATGCCAGAGAGTTTGTGAGCCAGCTTCAACGTATGAGAAAGGAGATGAACCTGGAAATTACCGACCGTATAGGAGTTGATTTTGAGGCAGTTGATATGGAACTTTCAGGGGCATTGCTTAATTATAAGCAGTATATTTGCGCCGAAATTTTGGCCGACACTTTAGAACAGGTTGCAAGCCTGCCGGAGTCGGAAGCGATTTCAGTAAACGAAATATCAATCAAGGTCCTGATCAAAAAAAATTAGCATCATGGCAAAAAAACCAGCTAAAAAGGCAGCAAAAACTGCTAAGCCTAAAGCAAAAGTGAACACAAAAGCAAAGGTTGCTGCTAAAGCACCAGTAAAAAAAGCTGCCCCAAAAGCAGCTAAAAAAGCCCCTGCAAAACCGGTTAAAAAGGCTACCGCAGCTAAACCTGCCGCCAAAAAACCAGTAAAAAAGGTGGTTACTAAAACTGTGGCAAAAAAAGCAGCTCCGGCAAAACCGGTTGCTAAAGCCGCAAAACCTGTGGCTAAGCCCGTTGTAAAAAAACAGGAAAAAACAAAAGCACCGGTTGCAAAACCGATTACAAAGGCCACTAATACAAAAGCCCCTGTGGTTAAAAACGTTACAAAAAAAGAGGTTGTAAAAGAAAAAGAAGTGAAAAAGGCAGTAACAAAAACAGTGGCACCTAAACCAGAGCCTAAAAAAGAGGCCCCGGTTGTAAAAACGCCTCCCAGAAAATTTGAAAGACAATTAAAGCCTAAACCGGCGATTGTTTCGTTAAATACCGATAACCGTTCACGTTACAGTGATGCGGAATTAGCTGAATTCAGAGAATTAATTACCGGTAAACTGGAAACATCTCGCGGTGAGCTGAAATATCTGCAGGAACAAATTAGCCGCAGCAGCGAAATGGGTGATGATTCAGATGCGCGTTTCAAAGGTTTGGAAGATGGTACTTCAACCTCTGAAAGAGAATACCTGAGTCAAATGGCTTCTCGTCAGATTCAATATATAGGTCACCTCGAAAAGGCGTTAATCCGTATCGAAAACAAAACCTATGGTATTTGCCGCGAAACTGGCAAACTAATTTCTAAAGAAAGATTACGCGCAGTGCCACATGCCACATTAAGTATTGAAGCAAAACAAGGAAAAGGATAATCCGGTGAAGAAATCCTATCTGGCTATCGGTATTATTTTGTTGGTGTTACTCATCGACCAAGTTGTAAAATTTTGGATTAAAACCACATTTGCACTTGGTGAAGGGTTTGATATTCTCGGATTTTCATGGGCAAAAATTCATTTCGTTGAAAATGAAGGGATGGCTTTTGGAATGGAGCTCGGTGGAGATTATGGCAAACTCGCTTTGAGTTTGTTCAGGTTGATAGCGGTATTTTTTATCGGATACTATTTATATACGTTAATAAAAGCAAAAGCCGGAAACGGCTTAATCATAAGCATTGCATTGGTATTTGCCGGCGCAATGGGTAATATTATCGACAGCGTTTTTTACGGCGTAATATTTTCAGCTTCTACATTTGGTCAGGTGGCGGAATTTATGCCCGAAGGCGGCGGTTATACCACTTTGCTGCACGGACATGTGGTAGATATGTTTTATTTCCCAATGACACAGGGTAACTACCCCGATTGGATGCCATTTTTAGGTGGGAAGTACTTTATGTTTTTCAGACCGGTATTCAATATTGCAGATAGCGCTATTACAATCGGTGTGCTTTCGATACTTATTTTTCAGCGCAGTATTTTTGTTAACTCTGATGCGGAGCAAAAACCGGCAACTGAAAGCACAACCCCTGTTGAATTGCAGGAACCGGTTGCGGAAGAAGAACAACCCAAAACCTGATTATTATAATCGGGCCCTTCTTAAGGTATTTTGACTTAAGTTTGCGGAACAATTAGCAGATGAAAACCATCGACGACTTACAACAATTTTATCAGCAGGAAATAGTACCGGGTTTATCGCAACTGGAAGTATTGCGCAAAGCACAGTTACGCAGAGTGCGATTTATGTGGATTGCAACAGTGGTTTCACTTTTTGTGGGATTTATTTCCATGATGCCTCCACTGATACTTGTGTGTTTACTCATTTCATTATTATTATATTTTTATTTTTTTGGATTTAAACGCAATCGCCCTGATTTTAAATCAGAGTATAAAAAAGTTGTAATTGGAAAACTCATTCAATTTATAACACCTGATTTAGCCTTTACACCTAATTTATTTATTGCACAAAATAAATACACGCAAAGTGGTATTTTTCTGGCTAGTCCCGATATTTATAAAGGGGAAGATTTAGTGTCCGGAAAAATTGATAAAACGCAAGTAGAATTTTGTGAATTACATACACAAGACCGTCAGACCGACCACAAAGGAAATACACATTATGTGACTATTTTTAAAGGCCTTTTTTTTATCGCTGATTTCAATAAACATTTTAATGGAAACACCTATGTGTTAAGCGATTTTGGTGAAAGATTTTTAGGCGGATTTGGCAAAATGTTACAAGGCTTAAGCATTGGACGCCCCGACGTTGTAAGGCTTGAAGACGTTGAGTTTGAAAAACAATTTGTTGTTTACAGCAGCGATGAAGTTGAAGCCAGATATATTTTATCTACCTCATTTATGGAACAAATAATGGCATTTAAAAAGAAAACAAATGCCAATATTCAATTGTCGTTTGTTGGCAATAATATTAATGTGGCAATACCGATGAAGGAAAATATGTTTGAACCTTCAATTCGCAAAACGGTATTAAATTTCGAGGACATTAAAATGTATTATTCGCAATTACAATTTTGTACTGCTATTGTTGACGAATTAAATTTAAATACACGGATTTGGTCCAAACAATAATTTAATTCCGTTAATATTTTTCTTCCTTATTCGTTTTGCATTTCACTTAAGTGGTAAATTTTATAAGTAATTTGCCAACCGTTTGCTCCAAGCATGGTATTGAGTGATAATTCCATAACCATATCGCTATACACCGATTCTTCAAATCCACCATTTACCGACAGGGTTAACCAACTCGTTGTTTTACTGCTATAATTTGGCCCGGAAAAATCGTAAGTATCGGCAATAAGCGAACAACATGGAATGGTTAATCCCTTTACAACTGCAATGTAATTATTGTATTTTTTTATTGCGGCTAATGAATCGGTTCCGGTATACAAAATGTTATAATACAATGCTTTACGGCTCACAGAGGCAGCTCCTACTCCGGCTTCTACCGATTCTTTTGTAACTAAATTGCTGTACCAACCTGTTTCTCTAGCCAAAATTTTTGGTCTGGGAACAGTTTTTATATTCGCAAAATCAGTAGGAAATTCGCTGATGGCCCTTAATACCATAGCTCCAAACTCAACGGGTTTTGTCCCCTTGGCAGCCGCAGACTTTGCTGTCAGGTCGGCCTTTATCCATTCATCCCAAATTAAAACGTCCGGTGCCGCAATTGGCGTAGGTAATACCACAGTGGTATCTGCTCCTTGAAATACATTATCTTCAAACACACCCGAGGCAATAGCACCATCAGGCGTATAATAAGTGCCCAGGCCATGAAAGCCGTTGTATTTAAAGTCGCCGACATAAAAAGCACCATTGGCCCAGTCGTACCTGCCATAACCTTCACGGGTTCCGTTTACCCACTGGCCGGTATACATATCACCATTTTCAAGTTTAAAAACACTGTAACCGTTTTCACAATTGCCAATGATACATTGTGCTTGCACTTGCAAACTAAATGCAGCAATGGCTAATACAAACACAATTCTTTTACCTGATGTCCATTTCATATATTAATAACCCGTTATGGTTAATCTTGTTTTATCTGTTTTGTTTCAGTTTTGATGGTATAATTGTTTGAAAGAATACTGATGTTACCATTTACTTCCAGCATTCCGAGGTTTACCTCTTCAATATGTTTCACACCATGCGCTCTGAGCGCCGCCTCAAGTTCCGCCATCGAAATTCCCGATTTTTTCAAATTTGAGGCATTCACTTTGCCCTCATAAATGAGTAAAACGGGGTTTCCTTCCAATAATTTCCTGAACGGACCATAATTTTCGACCTGTTTCAGCACAAAATTGATAACAAACAAGGTGATAGCAGCAACAATTCCGCCAAAAAGTGTTGTGTCGCTTCCAAGCATCGCATTTTGCACGGCATTGCTGATTAAAAGCACCAAAACAAAGTCTATTACACTGAGTTGAGCAATCTCTCTTTTACCCATAACTCTCAATCCGGCAAGCACTATTACGTAGATAACGGCAACCCGAAGGCATATTTGGAGTATTTCATTTTGGTCGATTACCATGTCACATCAATTTTGTGACTGAAAGGTAGAAATAAAAAACTGTTGTTAAAACCCATAACTTTACCTTAAATTTACCCATTCAACAGACAAATATATGATGCTGAGGAACATCGTTTTATACATTTTTACGGGCTTATTGATACAAGCTGCACAGGCACAGGAATCTTTGCTTTGGAAAGTTACCAGTCCGGATGGCAAATACAATTCATACGTTTTGGCTTCTACCACCTTACCGGGCGTAGAAAATTATGATATTGCTACCGGAACAGCATTAGTTATGGATAAAGTAAATACGGTCGCATTTTTTAATGTACCTGATCAGTCTGAAATCCAGAATATTCCCGTTTTTATGAAATCTTCAGGTGATAATACTTTGAAAGGTTATTATAAACGCGAAGACAGAATTCGTTTTGAATTAATGGTAAACGATAAGTTGAAATCCAGTCCCGAAAATTATTATGGATTCAAACCACTTTACGTTTTACAATTATTAAAAGAAAAAGATCATGCAGCCGGAGCCGATTTTCAGCAAACAATTTTAATGGATATTGCGCTGCAACAATCAAAACCAACATTGAGTTTAATTACCATCAGACAAATTGCCGGTATTATGGACCAAATGGATTTTAGTACCCAGGCATTGGTATTGAGCAGTTATGTGAATAATGTACAAACTTATCTTGATGCAGATGCTGAAAAATTTAATGCTTATGTGCAACAATCATTAACCGATTATATCAAAGTTGTTAATTCAGCCGAGCAGTCCGCTTATATTAATGTAATGTTGAATAACATGAATGATTTTTTACTTAAAAAAATTGAACCACTTAGTTCACAGCAATCTGTATTATATGTTTTAGATGCCGATTTAGTTGCAGGAGAATCGGGGATATTAAAAAATTAAAAAGCAAAGGATTTATTGTTACTGCTGAGCCTTTGAGCATAAAGTTATATGCAGGAAATGCACCACAGTTGGGTGATAAAAATAATAATGCCACAGCTTCAGTAACTTCCAATATTCCTGATGACTTTCCTGAAATGACATTAACACCGGCTATTAATGGATATATAGATCCGGAATCAATTAAGGTAATAAATATTAAAGAGAACAATAGTTATAACGATGGATTTTTAGCATATCGTGACCCATTTGGTGATTTTTTTGATATGGCAGCTGCTGATACTTTATTTATGGAAAGTTGGTATGAATTAAAAGGAACAGATGCTAACTTTAAAGTTAAAGTTCCTGTAAAAGCAGAGTGGGAAAAATCTGAAACTCCTTGGAGTAATGGCGGAACTATTAAGAAATTTATTTATTCAAACAACCACGCGAAATCCGATTTATTTTATTCAGTAGGTTATACCGTTTACCCACCTAATTTTGTTCAGAATAATAAAAATAATTTTTTCGAACAATTTATAAAAAGCACACAAGATCAAATTAGTGGAAGAATAATTGACCAACGAATTGTTTCTAATCCGAACTTTACCGGAAGAGAATTTACTGCGGTTGTAGGTGATTCGTTTTTTGTTCGTTCACAATTTTTGTTACAAGACAATGTGTTGTATCAATTATTAGTAGGTGGCCCGGGAGATAACCCTTTTAGCGTATATGCCGAGTCGTTTTTGAACTCTTTTCAAACAGCAACCAATGTTTTGGTTAACTGGCACTTTTTCGAACAGCCGTCATTTAACTGTTATTTGCCAACTCCACCATCAAAACAAACAAAAACATATCCATTAGCTGCCGGACCTTTAAATGTAATTACTTATTCATCTACCGATTACAAGGAATTGGTAGAATATACAGTAACGGCAAGCACCTATCCTCCAGGTCACAAATTCGGGAATAAAAATGCATTTTTTGAGGATTTAGTTGCTACAGCTGAAAAGTCATATATCGGAAAAGCCTATAAAACTGAAAAAGTAGAAAATAACGGTGTTGAAGGTCGTTATATTGAAATGCAATTGATGAATAGCAAAATTTATCGCATCTACTTTTATTTCGATGGGAATACTGTTTACCAGTTTGCAGCCGGTGGCGATAGCCAAATTTTGGTATCAAACAACGCTACAAGATTTATTCAGTCTATCCACTTTTTAAGTGCGGATGACGAAAAGTAAAATGCGTAATTAAAAAGCGGCAGTAATTATTTAAAGGTGGGATTATAATTTTACAAAACCCACACCATCAAAAATAGGCACCACATCAAACTGTGGATTGCTCATACAAAACTTGATGTCGTTTTCTATACCTAATCGTTGTAATCGTTTAAAGTGAGTAGCTTGTTTCACTGTGCGCAACATGTTTTCGCGAACGTGTTTGTATAATAATTTTGCACTTAAAGTTGAGTCGTCGATAATTCTAAAATCATCGGCCAATTCACGTACAACAGCACCTGCAAAAAGTGCGTCATCCATTACGTAATGATCTTTCCAGCCGGCGCAAAATAAAATAGTATTTCTGTTTTCTTTTTTTATCCAGTCGAAAATGGCATCCTGATTTACAAAACTACCGGCAACAATATTTCTAGCGCCTTTACTTTTGAGTACACAACGTGTGCCGTTTGTAGTGGTATGAATTATTTCTTTCCCCCTAACATCTTCTCCCATAAATTCGAAAGGAGAATTACCGAAATGGAAATGAGGAATTTTAATTCCATCGCGTTCACCGGCAACTAAATAACCTTTTTCGAGCCAGGTATTTGCTTCTTCAACAGTTTCAACCGGGATCATTTTTTTTACACCGTGATGTAATGCAGAGGCAATAGTAGAGGTAGCACGAATAATATCAATAACTACTACGTTTTTATCCTTGGGGTCATGTTGATCCCAAAGGGCAGGTGTTAAACATACCTCTAATATTGGACGATTATCTTCTAGTGTGTTGGTCATATTGTTGAAAGCAATTGTTTTGAAAAGGCTCCAATTATTTATTCCAAAATGGAATCTTTACAACTTTGGCTTTCACGGGTTTTTGGCGAATATCTATAAAAATTTCGGAATCAGCGGCAGATTTTTCGTTGTTTACATATCCAAGGCCTATTGCTTTGTTCAAACTCGGACTTTGAGTGCCTGAAGTTACTTTGCCTATTACCGCTCCGTTTTCATCTAAAATAGGGTAATCGTGGCGTGGAATGCCTCGGTCAATCATTTCAAAACCAACCAACTTTCTGGTTAATCCGGCTTCTTTACCGGCAACAATTTTATCCTTACCTACAAACTCATTATTAGCTGCTTTGAGCTTGGTAATCCAGCCTAAACCCGCTTCCAGAGGAGATGTGGTATCATCTATATCGTTGCCATACAAACAAAAGCCCATTTCAAGACGTAAGGTATCGCGAGCGGCAAGGCCAATTGGTTTAATGCCAAAAGCGGCGCCTGCTTCAAATATTCTGTTCCAAATGGTTAACGAATGTTCTTTTGGGAAATAAATTTCAAACCCACCTGCGCCGGTATATCCGGTTGCAGATATAATTACATTGCCTACACCGGCAAATTGATGTTTGGTAAAGGTATAATATGCAATTGCACTCAAGTCAACATCCGTAAGGCTTTGAAGCGCCTCAATGGCTTTTGGTCCCTGAATCGCCAACAAACTGGTATTATCAGAAATATTCACCATATCTACATTATCGGTATTGTATTTCATGATATGGTTCCAGTCTTTTTCAATGTTACTGGCATTTACCACCAACATATAATTGCCATCTTCGAGGTGGTAAACGAGCAAGTCGTCCACGATGCCGCCGTTTTCGTTTGGCAGGCAGCTGTATTGCGCTTTGCCCGGACTTAATGCATACACATCGTTAGAGGTCACCTTTTGGATTAACGCAGCAGCGCCATCTCCTTTCAGAATAAATTCACCCATATGGCTCACATCGAAAACCCCAACAGCATTGCGCACGGTATGGTGTTCTTCAACTTGTCCGGAATAAACAATAGGCATTTCATAGCCCGCAAACTCAGCCATTTTGGCGCCGAGGTCTTTGTGTAATTGTGTGAGCGCAGTTTGTTTCATATAGTTTGAATTTTAGCCCTTACCCTCAAAAAGGCAAAGGCAGGCGCAAAGATAAGCCATTCGCGGGATAGCTTGATGAACAATTGTATACGGGATAAGGAAGTAATAGGCAGACAAATTTTCCGGGCTTTTACACTCCGCGTATTTTTACCGATTACCTTTGCAGCATGAAGTTGAAAAATCCTATTTCGTTAAAAGATTGTGCTGCATTGTTACATGCTACATACTCAGGAAACGGCGATGCGCTTATTACGGGAATAAATGAAATTCATAAAGTAACCAGTGGTGATATCACTTTTGTTGATTTCCACAAATACTACGATAAGGCACTTAACTCTGCAGCAACCTTTGTTATCATTAATAAAGAAGTTGCCTGCCCCGATGGGAAAGGATTAATTTTTAGCGATGACCCGTTTCGCGATTATGTAAAATTGGTAAAACATTTTGCACCATTTACACCTTCGTTAAAAAATATTGCGGATAATGCAGTTATTGGCGAAGGCACTATTGTTTTTCCCGGCGTATATATTGGCAATAATGTAATTATTGGAAAAAATTGTATCCTGCATCCTAATGTGGTAATTTATGACAATGCAATTATTGGTAATGATGTTATTGTTCATGCCAACACAGTTTTAGGTGCTGATGCATTTTATTTTAAAAGACGCGAAAAACATTTTGATAAAATGGAAAGTTGTGGTCGCGTAATTATTCACGATGGTGTTGAAATTGGTGCTTGTTGTACAATAGATAAAGGTGTGAGTGGAGATACTATTATTGGTGAACAAACAAAACTAGATAATCATATTCATATTGGCCACGGTGTTGAAATTGGTAAAATGTGTTTATTTGCCGGACAGGTTGGTATAGGTGGTAAAACAATTATTGGTAATAATGTAATTGCGTGGGGACAGGTTGGTATTTCGAAAACACTGCATATTGGCGATAATGTTGTCATTTTAGCACAGAGTGGAGTAGGTAAAGATTTAGAAGCAGGAAAAACCTATTTTGGTTCTCCGGCAAGTGAAGCGCGTCAAAAAATGAAACAAATGGCGGCGGCAAATAATATGCTGGAAATTTGGGAAACCATGCGTAAAAAAAACGGAGACAATTAATATGAGAAAAAATATTTCTTCAGGCGCAAAATGGGAGGATATTGTTGGATATTCACGCGCTGTAATTATTAATAATACAATTGAAGTTACAGGAACAGTTGCGGTTGATGCAGATAATAATTTAGTTGGTGGAGATTCTGCTTATGAACAAACTAAATTTGTGATTCAAAAAATTGAAAAGGTTTTACAACAATGTGGTGCTGAATTAAAACATGTAGTACGCACACGCATTTTTGTAACAGATATTTCACGCTGGGAAGAATACGGCAGAGCACATGGCGAGTTTTTTAAAGATATAAAACCATGCACTACCATGGTTGAAATAAGCAAACTCATAGCTCCTGAATATTTGGTGGAGATTGAGGCCACGGTGGTAATTGATTAAAAAAACGACTTAATATTATAAAATATTAAGTCGCTCAAAAAAATTCTCTTTTACATTTGATGAAAATTGCATCGCCATTTGATGCCAAATTTATCGGTTAGCTCACCATAGGTAGCACCCCTAAAATTGTTTTGCCACTGCAAGTGTAATTGCACCACCGGCAGACAAAGCTTCAAATGCACGCATTAATTCATCTTCTTCTGTAAAATGAATAAATAACGACACGGCATTTCCTGTTTGTGAGCGCTGGTCATTAATATCGGTAGCCATTATCATCATATTACCGAATTTAATTTCTCCATGCATTATTTTTTCATGCATTTCTGAAGGTAATTGCGGCGCAGCGGGT
The DNA here is from genome assembly GCA_016718035.1 of Bacteroidota bacterium. Taxonomy (GTDB): domain Bacteria; phylum Bacteroidota; class Bacteroidia; order Chitinophagales; family BACL12; genus UBA7236. Next base: position 193,433 of record JADKEK010000005.1, read on the forward strand.
GAATCTTTAACGGATAATAATTTTATTTCACCACCTAAACAAGATTGATAAAATGTGAGTGCCGCTTCACAATTTCCATTAAAGTTAATGTAAGGATATAAATTTGAAATCATAATTAATTATTTTCTGGTTGAGGAAATGCAGTTATGTCCATATACGCTACTTCCCATTGGTGGCCATCAATATCTTCGAAACTATGTCCGTACATCCAGCCATGATCCATTGGGTCGGCGTAAATTCTTCCGCCCGCATCAACGGCATTTTTTACCATTGTGTCAACAGCGTCTCTGCTTTCTGCATCTAAACATATGAGTACCTCAGTACTTGTTTTGGCATCACTAACAGGTTTTTTGTAAATTCCTGAAAACGGGATTCAATTAATAACATTACATAAATGTTTTCACTGATAATCATACAAGTTGCCGTTTCGTCGGTGAATTGCGGATTAAAATTAAATCAAGATGTGTGAAAAAACCAATTGACTTTTGCAGGTCTTTCACAGGAAGATTAATAAAAATTTGAGTTGCCATTTTTTGTTTTTTTTGAATTAAATTAATTTGACTAGTAGTTGAACATCAGTATCGTTTATATAAATTTCTAAACAATAACCATCCGGGTCTAAATCCGGATGATGTAATAATTGGTTAAAAATATGGCTTATTGCAGGAATATCGCTCATAAAGTCGGTTAAAATGGTGCTATAATATTTACCTGCTTTTATTACATCCGTTTCGCAATTTAATTTTTCCGGTTCATCATAATTTAGCATGTTAACGGCAGCTTTATATAAAATTGTTCTGTTTACATCCGGATATGAAATACCGTAGTAATTTCTACCCGGTTTTTGTGGAATTAACCGATGCAATTGCTGGTGTGCTGCCAAAACACCACCCGGAAAAGATTAGAGGATGCAGCAAACTACTATGTCGTTAGGTATTATGGTGATTTCAGTTTGATTTTCCATGCCACAAAACTATGTCGCAAATGGCCATCCTTAAGTGGGGAACAACGACAATGTCAGGGGTTGTTTGCGACAAGATATTACAATACTTTTGCCATGTGAAAACAATATCGATTTTAATTCCTGAAACGGCCATACCGGCTGCTATAGTAGACCCGAGTTATATGTTTAACGCAGTGAATGAATTTCACCGAGGTGCGGGGTTACCGGTGCCGTTTAAAGTGCAGTTAGTAGCGGCAAAAAGAGAGATTTTTTTAAATCAGGGGACAATAAGTGTCAGGCCGGACTTGCTGTTAGCGGATGTGAGTGAAACAGATTTAATTATAATTCCGGCATTGAGTGGCGATATGGAAGCAGCTATAGCACTGAATAGCGATTTAATTCCATGGGTGGTAAATCGGTATAAAAGCGGGTCAGAAGTTGCCAGTTTATGTGTTGGTGCGTTTTTGTTGGCTTCAACCGGATTGTTAAATGGAAAAAGCTGTTCCACGCATTGGATGTTTGCCAATCAGTTCCGACAATTATTTCCGGAGGTAACCTTAGCAGACGACAGGGTGATAGTTGATCAAAACGGAATTTATTCGAGCGGCGGTGCTATGGCTTATTGGAATTTATTATTGTATTTGGTTGAAAAGTATACCAACAGGGAGATGGCAATAATGGCATCAAAGTTTTTTTTGCTGAATGTTAATTTAAATAGTCAGTCCCCATTTTCCATTTTCAAAGGACAAAAAGACCATGGCGATTGTATTATTTTGGAAGCACAGGTATATATCGAAACACATTACAAAAACAAGATTACCGTTGATGAATTAGCTGCTTTAAGTAATTTAAGTCGCCGCACATTTGAACGCCGTTTTAAAAAGGCTACTTCCAATTCGCCCGCTGAATATTTGCAAAGAGTAAAAATAGAAGCAGCAAAAAGTTTACTAGAATCAGGCCGCAAAACAGTTAATGAGGTTATGTTTGAGGTAGGTTATGCCGATTTGAAAGCATTTAGAGATGTGTTTAAAAAAACAGCTGGTATGTCGCCGGTGGATTATAGGAAAAAGTATAATGAAGCGTAGTTAAATTAAGGCTCATACGCGTTAATTTGCCAGCGCAAAACAGATAATATTCCTCGATAAAAATAAAACGTATTATATTTGCATTCCCTAAAAACAACGGGCCTATAGCTCATTCGGTTAGAGCAACTGACTCATAATCAGTAGGTGCTTGGTTCGATTCCAAGTGGGCCCACAACTAGCACCTTAGGGTGCTTTTTTTGTTTATGCCTTTTTATACATATATCTTATTTAGCAAATCACTCAATAAATTCTACATAGGTTCCACCAGCCTGAGCCCTGTTGAGCGACTTGACGAACACAACCAAATAAAATTTCCAGATGCATTTACACGCAAAGGAATACCTTGGGAGATGTTTTTAGTAATTGAATGTAAATCTTTTATCCAGGCTAAAGCTATTGAAGTTCATATCAAAAAAATGAAAAGTACCAGGTATTTACAAAATCTAAAACAATATCCAGAAATCGGAGAAAATTTATTAGTTAAATATAGAGCAACTGACTCATAATCAGTAGTCCCGATAGCTATCGGGACTGGTTCGATTCCGGGTGGGCCCACAACTAGCACCTTCAGGTGCTTTTTTTATTTATTGCCATTAATCTATACTAGGATTTATTAAATCCATCCCCTCACGAACCCAATCCATAATTCTTTGTTTTACCTTTGTGGATATGGAACTAGGCAAGCTTTATCAAAAAGCCTTAAATCTTGAATTTCTCTCGGTAGAGGAAGGGATGTATTTGTTTGAAAACGCTCCCACTGCTGAATTAATGCAGGTTGCCGATACAATTCGCAAGCGCAAAAAGCCGGGAAATAAGGTTACCTGGATTATTGACCGCAACCTGAATACCACTAATATTTGTGTGGCCAATTGCAAATTTTGCAATTTCTACAGGGTTCCGGGGCATGCTGAAGGTTATATCACCGATAAGGAAACATATAGGATTAAAATTGAAGAAACACTTAAATATGGTGGTGAACAGCTTTTATTACAAGGCGGACATCATCCGGATTTAGGGCTTGAATTTTATGCTAAAACGTTTAGGGAAATAAAAGAAATGTTTCCTCAAATTAAATTACACTCACTCGGTCCGCCCGAAATTCATCATATTGCTTCTTTAGGCAACCACACTTATGAGCATGTATTAACGGAGTTGGTTAAAGCAGGACTAGATTCATTACCCGGTGCAGGAGCCGAAATTTTAGTTGACCGTGTTCGGAAAATTATTTCTACCGGAAAATGTACCGCCGATGAGTGGTTAAATGTTATGCGTGTGGCACATAAATTAAATATTACCACGAGTGCTACTATGATGTTTGGTCATATCGAAACCATTGAAGAGCGATTTTTACATTTGGAAAAAATACGTCAAGTACAAAGTGAAAAGCCTGCACATGCAAAAGGATTTTTAGCATTTATACCTTGGACATTTCAGGATGTGGATACCACGCTTAAAAAAATACGACGTGCGAAAAATGACACCACTCCTGATGAATATATCCGCACAATTGCCATTTGCAGAATGTTTTTACCCAATATCGAAAACATTCAGGCTAGCTGGCTAACAGTAGGAAAAAATGTAGCACAAATTTGTTTACACGCCGGTGCAAACGATTTTGGCAGTATCATGATTGAAGAAAATGTTGTGAGCGCAGCCGGTGCCCCACACAGATTTACGTATAAAACCATTCAGGATGCTATTCGCGAAGCGGGATTTGAACCTCAATTGCGCAATCAGCAATATGAGGAAAGGGCTATTCCGGAAAATATTGTGGAACAGGTAATTAATTATTAATTGATTTGCCTTTTTTAATCGGACAATTCCGGTGGCACTATAATTGAAGCATTTTTTATTCCTTATTTATTTCATTATCAAAATTCCGTTATATGAAAGTCAAATTATTAATGCTATCCATTTCCCTGATTACATGTATTTCTGTGTTCGGACAGGGACAACAGGCCGGAACTTTATCATTTCAGGCAGGATACGATTTTGGTGTTCATGGAACCTTATATAAATCGCAATACCTTGGGTTGCCAATTGAAACCGATACAGGTGGAGCGGCAACCTCGATGTTTAGTTTTGGCGCTCAATATAATTTACTTAACTGGTTATCGGGTGGTGTTACTTTTGTTTACGGCTCCTATTTAGAAGACACCGCGGATGTGAGTGCTAATGGAAATAATGTCGGTAATATTTCTTTTGATTTAAGATTATATCCTGTAAACGGAGAAAAATTTAATTTATACATAGGCCCTGAAGTGGGTTATTCATTTCTTGAAATACGAAAACTCAATCCAAGTTTGGGAAATATTGAAGAAGTATCTAATTATAGCGGCGGACATTTTGGGGTAAATCTTGGTTTCAATTGGTATTTATTTTCATTTGCAGGTGTATTTGCCCAAGCAGAATATACAAGAAATGATTTTACTTTGAAACAGTATTATATTGATGGTGAAACTTTTGATTTAACAAATTGGGATGCTTCATTAAATACATTTAGCGGCGCAGTGCGAGTTGGGTTGTGTTTTAAAATAAATTAAAATTTATTTCCATTTGTTTTTATAACAAACGGTTAATTTTACCACATGCGAAAAATTGCAGCAGATATTATTTTTCCTATTCACACTCAACCACTAACCAATCATGTGTTAGTATTAGAAGATGATGGCACTGTTGCAGACATTTTACCAATAACCGAATTGGATAACGCTTCCATTGAAAAAGTGAGTGGTGCGCTGGTGCCCGGATTTGTTAATGCGCACTGTCATCTGGAATTATCCCATCTCAAAAGTAAATTTCCTGAAAAAACAGGGTTGCCACAATTTTTATCTTTAGTTACGCAACAAAGAAATGTTCCCATTGAAATAATTAATGAAGCAATGGAGATGGCCGAAAAAGAAATGATAACGAATGGTATTGTAGCCGTTGGTGACATCTCTAATAACAGCAATTCATTTTATGTAAAAGCTAAACGCAATTTATATTATCACACTTTTATCGAATTAATAGCATTTGATCCGGCAAGAGCAAATGGTGCAATGCAAAATGGTGAACAATTATTATCTGAAGCAAGAGGATATGGCATACATGCTTCTTTAGCTCCACATGCCACTTATAGTGTTAGTCCCGATTTAATTAAAAGTATAAATGCCAGTTGTTACGCAAATGGAAAACCTACTTCCATTCATATGTTGGAAAGTAACGATGAAAATGAATTTTATATTCAGGCTTCAGGTTTATATCGCAAATTATACAGAGAATTGGGTGTCGACATCAAACATTTTAATCCAACAGGTAAAACAGCATTAGAAAGTTTATTGCCATATTTTAATAAAGAAGTACCTACTTTATTAGTGCATAATACCATCGCCACTTCATGGGATGCGGAATGGGCAGAAGATATTCATCCCAATTTATTTTGGTGTTTTTGTCCCAAGGCAAATCTATTTATAGAAGACAGGTTACCGGATATTCCTATGCTCATGCAGCATGTTCAATATATTGCTGTGGGTACCGACAGTCTTGCATCTAATCATGGTTTGTCGGTATTAACCGAAATTCAAACCATACAACACCAATTCCCGGAATTGCCAACTTCAGATTTACTACGTTGGGCGACCCAATACGGAGCTAAGGCTCTTGGCATAAACAACCAATATGGCACCTTCGAAAAAGGGAAAAAACCGGGGGTTAATGTTTTAACGGGAATTACATCTACCCAAACCAACCTTGCCGATACTGTGATTAGCCGATTGGTTTAGCCCAAGTAAACAAGCTTGAGCACGAATACAGACACAAGAGCCAGTTTCCGATACAACCCAAATTTCTACCTTTCATCCCTAAAAACCTCCCGTTCATCTAAAACTTTGTCGTAATGCGGGTTTTGGCTCCCAACTTTGCCTTTGGAAACGCTGAAAGTTTCCCAAATGTTAAATAATCTAAAAAACTTTGGAAACTTTTGAACAAAATTTGGTTTCCTGAGTTTCGTGTATTTACCTTTGCGGCCAAATTATGAGTGAAGAAGCTAAAATATTAGAGAAATGTGAGCGTCTGTTCATGCGATATGGCATCAAAAGCGTGACCATGGATGATGTTTCGCGCGAATTGGGCATGAGTAAAAAGACCTTGTATCAGTATTTTGAGAATAAAGAAGAGCTGATTCATAAGGTTACCCAAAACCATTTCACCTGTCAAAACAAAGTGATTGAACATATTATTCATCACTCAAAAACAGCTATTGATGAAATGATAGGCATTTCCAACTGGATGAATACCATGAGTAAAAATTTGAACCCAAGTTTGGTATTTGATTTAAAAAAGTATCATCCTCAAAGCTGGCAGATTTTTAACGACCACAGGAATACAGAAGTTTATAATTGTATCAAACACAATTTAGAACGAGGCATACAGGAAGGTTTATATCGCGAAGAATTAGATACTGAAGTGCTTGCCAGAATTTATATTGCAAGAATGGAAATGTTGTTAGATGCAGAAATATTCCCGTATGATAAATTCCCTCCCGAAAAAACATTTAAAGTGTTCATGGATTATCATATTCGTGGATTAGCAACAACCAAAGGAATTAAATACTTAGAAAAAATAAAATCAGAAAACAATGGCATATAAACTCAAAGCGTTTTTAATTGCCCTGGTGGTTCCATTTGCTTTGTTTGCCCAAACGCAACAATATTCGTTGCAGGAGGCAATGGACTACGGCATTAAAAACAACGCTCAAATTTTATCCGCGGCGCTGGATGAGCAGGATGCGCAAATTACGGTGAACAATCGCATCGCTAGCGGATTACCACAAATTGATGCATCGCTCGATTACCAAAACTTTTTCAAATTACCCACATCGTTAATTCCCGCTGAATTTTTTGGAGGTGAACCGGGTCAGTTTATTCCTGTTCAATTTGGAACGGAACAAAACATGACGGCCCAGATTTCTGCTTCTCAATTATTATTCAACGGTGCATGGCTGGTTGGTATTAGTGCAGCAAAAGAATATGCTGCATTGGTTCAGAAGCAAACCAGACTTGCAGAAACTGAGGTGAAAAAAAATGTAGAAACAGCTTATTATTCAGTGTTAATTGCAAAAGAATTTGAAAAGGTATTGCAAAAAAACATTGAAAATCTGGATGCTGTTTTATTTGAAGTTACCGAAATGCAAAAACAAGGTTTTGTTGAGGGTATTGATGTTGACCGTCTTACCATTAGTAAACTTACCTTGAATGGTCAGTTGGAAAATGCGCAGCGACAAACACAATTGGCAACCAATTATTTAAAATTTTCGATGGGTTTGGACATGGCAACCAATATTGAATTAACTGATTCGATAGGCGCAATGACCGACGTGAATATGGTTGGAACAAATTATTTGTCGAGACCGGAATTCAGCATTTTACAAAGTACAATTACATTAAATGAATTGAATGTAAAAATGAACAAGGCAATGTTTTTACCAACATTAGTTGCTTATGGTTCTTACTCACAAAATGCGCAACGCAATAGTTTCGACTTTTTAGACGGTGACCAGGAATGGTTCGAAACAGGATTATTCGGTTTAACACTTTCTATTCCTGTGTTTTCAGGTATGGAGAGAAAAACCGGTCTTCAAGCTGCTCAAATCGATTTAGACCAGGCACGTATTCAACAGCAATTGGCCACGCAAGGTATTTTATTGGAAATTGAAAAAGCCAAAACAGATTATATCAATGCTGAAAACGACCTGAACGTGCAAACACAAAATATTGCACTTGCACAACGCATTTACGATACCGCTTTAATTAAGTATCGCGAAGGTGTTGGATCAAGTCTTGAATTAAATAGTGCAGAAAGTACATTATACCAGGCGCAGGGCGGTTATGTGAGCGCTATGTTTAATATGCTCAATGCAAAAACTGCTTTAAACAAATCATTAGGATATTATTAAAACTTACATACTATGAGAAAGACCTTATTATATTTAACCGTAATCGTTTTCCTCGCTTCATGCGGCGCTAAAGAATCTGGCGACAAACAAGCAGAATTGGAAACACTTAAAAAAGAGCGCTCAGCACTCGATGATAAAATTAAAGCCATTGAAAAAGAATTGGCATTAAATGACACTACAAAATCTGATAAAGGTGAATTAGTAGTGGTTACCGAAATTCAACCAATTCCATTTACCCATTATATTGAACTGCAAGGTAAAATTGATGCTGATGAAAACGTTATGGTTACACCACAAATTCCTGGTGTAATTGATGCCGTTTATGTTGTAGTTGGACAAAGTGTATCTAAGGGACAGGTGCTTGCAGAAACTGATAATGATGCAATGGTTAAAAACATTGAAACATTACAATCTCAATTAGCATTTGCAAAAGATGTGTTCAATAAACAAAAAGCTTTATGGGACCAAAAAATTGGTAGTGAAATTCAATACTTATCTGCAAAAAATAATGTAGAAACATTGGAAAAAAGTATTGCTGCTGCTAACGAACAAATAAGCGCAACCAAATTAATTTCACCAATTTCTGGTGTGGTAGATGCGGTTGATGTAAAGGTTGGACAAATTGGTTCTCCGGGATTTCAGGGTATTCGTGTAGTAAATATGCGTACCTTAAAAGCAAAAGGTGAAGTTTCTGAATCACATGCGGAATTTGTTTCAGCCGGTGATAATACTAAAATTATTTTGACTGATTTAAATAAAGAAATTGATGCAAAAATTTCATTTGCTTCAAGTGTAATTAATCCGCAAAGCAGAACATTTTCTGTAGAAGCTAAATTACCATCTGAAAGTAATTTAAAACCTAATATGATTGCAGTAATTAAAATTGCCGACTATGAAGTGGCTAATGCAATGGTTGTGGATTTAAATATGATTCAAAAATCTGCAGATGCAGCATTCGTGTATGTAGCTGCTCAGGAAAATGGTAAAACAGTTGCACAGCGCCGCGTTGTAACCGTAGGTAAAATTTATAATGGTATGGCAGAAATTACTTCCGGCCTGGAAAAAGGAGATAAAGTAATTACCAGCGGTTACCAGAATTTAATTGCTGGTCAGGAAATTAAATATTGATAAATCAGGATTGCTTAAAGTAAATACATTTTACCGGCGGCAATAAAAAATATTAAACAATGAAAGACGTATTCAAGGAATTTAAACCTTCGAGCTGGGCAATTGATAATAAAACAACCATTTTTATTATCACTATCATGCTCACCATTATGGGTATCTCTACCTATAATGCGCTGCCGAAAGAATTATATCCGGATATCACCATGCCTACTGTTTATGTGGCTACAATTTATCCGGGTTCATCGCCTGCCGATATGGAAAATCTCATTACCAAAGAATTGGAAAAAGAGATTGGGGCAATTAGCGGTATAAATAAAATCATCAGTAATTCTGTACAGGATTTTTCCAGCATTCAGGTGGAATTTGTTTCCGGTACCGATATTGACGATGCTAACCAGAAAGTAAAAGATGCGGTTGATAAGGCAAAACCTAATTTACCGAGCGACTTAGATCCAACATTTGGACCTAATGTGCAAAAAGTTGAGTTTTCTGATTTTCCTATTCTTCAGGTAAACGTTAGTGGTGACTATGATTTAGCTACCATTAAAAAATATGCTGAAAAAATTCAGGATGAAATTGAAGAATTACCGGAAGTATCTAAAGTAGATATAATTGGTGCACCGGAAAGGGAAATCCAAATTAATGTGGATATGTACAAAATGCAGGCAGCAATGCTTACGATGTATGATATCTATGCTGCAGTGAGCAATGAAAACCGCATTGTATCAGGCGGTACTATTAAAGTGGAAGACATGCGTCGTTCCATTACAGTAAGTGGTGAGTTTGACAATGTTGCTCAAATTCAAAATTTAACGGTTAACAATGCCAATAATTTCCCTATCTATTTAAAAGATATTGCGGAGATAAAAGATGATTTTAAAGAACAGGAAAGTTTTGCGCGTTTAGATGGCAAAAATGTAATCACATTAAATGTTATCAAAAAAAGCGGTGAAAACTTAATTGAAGCATCTGATAATATTAATGCGCTTTTAGTTGAACTTGAGAAAAAAGAAATTCCAAGTGATGTTGATGTTACCGTTACCGGTGATACTTCTACTTTAACCAGAACGCAGGTTGCAGATTTAATTAATACCATTATTATCGGATTTATTCTGGTAACCATTGTATTGATGTTTTTTATGGGTGCAACCGATGCGATGTTTGTTGGTTTGTCGGTACCACTTTCCATGTTTATTGCCTTTATCGTTTTAAGTTTGTTAGGCATAAGTATGAACTTGATTGTGTTGTTTGCCTTCTTACTCGGATTGGGAATTGTGGTAGATGATGCGATTGTGGTAATTGAAAATACCCACAGGATTTTTGCAAACGGAAAAGTACCAATTAAAACAGCTGCTAAAAATGCGGCAGGTGAAGTGTTTCTTCCGGTACTTGCAGGAACAATGACAACTTTAGCACCGTTTTTCCCTTTATTATTCTGGCCGGGAATGATTGGTTCATTTATGAAAGGTTTACCTATTACATTAATTATTACCCTCACCGCATCGTTGTTGGTAGCGTATTTAATTAATCCGGTATTTGCGGCAACATTTATGAAACCGCATCATGATACTGATAAACCAAATAGAAGAAAACAGGGAATTTGGTCTGCAATAGTTGCTGGTCTTGGTTTATTAATTTCCTTAGGTGGCAATCCATTATTAGGAAATGTGATGATTACATTTGTCGCTATTTTCTGGTTCTATAACTTAGTATTAATAAAAGCAGTTAAAGGATTCCAAAAACGCGGATGGCCAAATATTCAGGCGAGATATGCATCGGTACTCAGATGGACATTAAAACATCCTATCATTTTATTCTCATCAATTATTGGAACTTTAATATTAGCTATCGTAATGTTAGGTATTACTAAACCGGGTGTTGAACAATTCCCAACCGGAGATCCTAACTTTATTTATACTTATGTAGTTATGCCTGACGGAACTGATCAACAAACTACCGACTCAGTTACCAAATTGGTGGAAAAAAGAATTTATAATGTTTTGGGAGAAAATAATCCTTTGGTTAAGTCTGTAATTAGCAACGTAACTATCGGAGCTAATGAAGACCCATTTGATCAGAGTTCTTATACCAACAAGGGTAAAGTTGGTGTGGCATTTATCGACCCTGCAGATCGCCGTCACCAAACATCAGAACCATATATGGATAAATTCCGTGAAGCGGTAAAAGATATTCCTGGTGCTGAAATAACTGTCGGAGCCGAACAAAACGGACCTCCTGCAGGTAAACCAATTAATATCGAAATTTCAGGTGATGATTTTGATGAATTAATTCAAACCAGCAACGACATTAAACGTTATTTGGAAGGTTTAAATATTGCAGGTATTGAAGAATTAAAAACCGATTTACAGGCAAATAAACCTGAAATTACCATTGACCTCGACAGAGAGAGAATGAATCGTGAAGGTATTTCTACCTTAACCGTTGGTGGTGAAATCAGGAATGCGGTATACGGTTGGGAGGTTTCTAAATTTAAAGAAGGAAATGATGATTTCCCTATTGTAATTCGTTACGACGAAACACAAAGGAAAAATATCGATCAGCTTAAAGATTTAAAAATTACTTATCGCGATATGATGACGGGTCAAATTCGTCAGATACCTTTAAGTGCTTTTGCTGAAATTAAATATTCAACTACCTATTCAGGTGTTAAACGTATAGACCAGAAACGTGTAGTGACTTTAGCATCCAACTTATTATCCGGTTACGAAAGTGCACAGCCGGCAATTATGAATGAAATTAAAGCCGCGTTAGAAGATTACGACACACCTGAAGGCGTATCGATAGGATATACAGGTGCTAGTCAGGACATGGAAGAAACAATCAGCTTTATGGGTGTTGCCTGGATTATTTCTTTATTCCTGATTGTAATTATTTTGGTGGCACAGTTTAACTCTATTTCTAAACCAATCATCATTTTTGCTGAAGTTATATTTAGTATCATCGGGGTATTACTCGGTTATGGTATTTTCGGTATGGACTTTTCAGCGGTAATGACGGGTGTGGGTGTTGTAGCCTTGCTGGGTATTGTTGTTCGAAATGGTATTTTATTGGTTGAATTTACCGACTTGCTTATTGCAGGAGGTATGCCTATTAGAGAAGCTGTTGTTGAAGCAGCCCGTATTCGTATGACACCGGTAGTATTAACGGCAACTGCCACCATCTTAGGTATGATTCCACTGGCAATCGGGTTTAATATCGATTTTATTGGGTTATTTACACAAGGTAAACCTGATATATGGTTAGGTGGTGAAAACGTTGTGTTCTGGGGACCATTAGCATGGACAATTGTTTTTGGTTTAGGATATGCAACATTTATTACCTTATTAGTTGTTCCGGTTATGTATTTATACAACGATAAGTTTAAAACATGGGTATTCAAATTACTTGGAATAAAACGCGAAGTGCACAACCACGGAGCTACAATTCCTGGAATGATGGATAAAGAATAATAATACAGCTACAAAAAAAGCGCCTGAATTTCAGGCGCTTTTTTTATGTTATCAGAATGAACTAATTATTGATGACGTTCTTTTATTTTTTCTACAAACTCATCTTTTAATTCCACATATTTTGCAAATTGTTCCGGTGTTAACACTGGTTGCAATGCTGCTTCTTTTTCATCATTTAGTTTTTTCATTTTTTTTGCCTTTTCTTTTTTTGATTCATCAGCAGCAAAAACTTCGTCTACACGTTTGGCAAATTTTAAATTAATATCTGCAACTGCACTTTCCTGTGCGTCGTCAAGATTTAATTTCTGGTCCATTAATTCAGTTTGCTTTTTTGCTCTTTGATCGGCAGGCGGCAAATCATGATTTTGTGCCTGTACATAAAAGGCACCGATGGTAAATACAGTTGCTAATACTATTTTTTTCATACATAAAGGTTTTTGATTAGACTAATAATTAAACATTTGGTTTAATCAGATACAAAAACCCTGCCTTTAAAAAGGAACAGGCGATAATCGCACATCATCAACCAGTAATACGCAGCCTGTTTGAGTAGCTGAAATGCCTACCTCCAGGCTGTTTTGGATAGAATTGAAAAGGGGTAGATTAATGCCTGTAACTTCCATTATTCTAATACCATTTTGCCAAAGTTCAATATAACCGTTATTGGTTTCACTAAACATAAAATGCACCTTAACAGTAACCCATTCGCCTGTGGGGAAAACAACCGGAGTGTCCTGGTAATATTTTATTTTGTCGCCAAATTTATTTTCTATCGCCAAGGCATTACCATTAAATACAATTCTGGGTCCCGGACTTTCGTTGAAATAAATATTTTCAAAATCTGCAATACTGTATGGCATCCCATCGGCGATATAATATTTTGCTTCATACCATAAGTTCATACCTTTTACGAAATAATTAAATGTACGTTCAATACTGCTTTTTGATGTTACCATGTTAGCACTTGGAGGAACCGCAGTAAATTGAAATACTTTATTCGTAATATTTTCAGGGTCGGAAACGATATCAATTCTATTATCTAAAAAATCGCAGGTATTATTTAATAAACAGGCTCTTAACGCAACATAGTCTTCTACACTTGGGGCAAGCGGACTTTGTAACACAAAACTATTCCAGTGCAAAGTGCTGTCATCGGTAGAAAGAATAATGGCATCTTGTAAAACAGTATATTCATTTACTTCATCATAAAACGTATTTGTTACCGGAAAAAGAGAGCCGTCATCGGTTGTTACAAAAATTTCGTCATCGGTAAATACATAAATATCTTCAAACCCCGGGGTAAAATATTGTTCTAAAAAAGTGCAACCATCACCGGACTGTAAATATGCCTCACCCGAATTTGTAACTAAAGCAATATCGCCGGTCTCGGATACGAAGGATGTAAGGATATCCGTATCGGCCGGGCATCCTGCTGTGTTATCTTTACAAGAAGATGACAGTATAAAAACACATAAAACGGCAGGGGGAAACAGGTTGAAAGGGCGCATAAATATTAGGGTTTAATCAAATATAACGTTACTATACCTCCTATTATTGAGTTTACATTGACAAATATCACCAAACTTGGCTCAACAGAGCTGCTAAGGAATTGTAAATTTGCCAAATGAAAAGATTTTTGTTTTTAACTTTTGTGTTTGGCATAGTGACATTACAAGCACAATCTCCTTTTACTATTTATAATGAAGATAATTCTGATTTACCGGTAAATCAGGTAAATAAAATAGTTGTAGATGCTTTGAATAATAAATGGGTAGGCACTGAAAATGGGTTAATAAAAATTGATGCAAGTGGTGTTTGGACGTTGATAGATACTGCCAATTCAGATATCCCTGCAAATGAAATTCGTAGCATTTATGTGATAGATGAGGAGCATTATTTTGTTGGTACTTACCTCAATGGATTGGGTTATTATAATGCAGGTGTATGGACGAATTATACACCTGATAATTCACCACTAGCTGATTATCATATTAAAGCGATAAATATGACTAGTGCAGATACAATATGGATAGGGACGCCGAGTGGATTAATAAAATGGGATGGTGCAGATTATTGGTTTGTGTATAATACCGTTAATTCATTATTACATTCACCGAATATTATTGATGTGTATATCGATGAAAATGATGATGTGTTTATCGGCACATTAAATGGTGGACTGAGCACCTATATTGACGGATTTATAGATTATTATAGAACAGACAATTCACTTATCAGTGATAATACCGTAATGTCAATTGCAGAAGATGAATTGCATAACAAATGGCTGGCGACTTCGTTTGGTGGGTTAAGCGTATTTACTCCGGATGCAACATTTTTAAAATTTACACCACTAACATCTGATATTTCGGATTGGTCGGTTGATGCTGTTGCAATTGACGATAATAATATTGGATTATTAGCCATGGCTTCAACCGGACTAAATATTTTCGACAATACCGATTGGACAATTTTAACAACTGAAAATTCTGAATTACCGGATGATTTCGTCAATACCGTTGTGGCTGACAACGACCAATTGGTGTGGCTTGGAACTGACACTGGTGGTTTGGTGGTATTAAACCGCGATTTATTAAATGGCATACAACAAACAACAACAATAGAAATGCAAGTGTATCCAAATCCTGCTACTGACAACTGTATTTTTTCAGGTAATTTTAATGATGGAGAAATTCGAATTTATACGTTAAGTGGTGTATTGGTGTTGACACAAAAAATAAAATCCAATACCAATTTTATTCAGGTATCGGATTTTATAAGCGGTAATTATATTATTCAATTTACTAATGATGAAGGTGCTGCCACCATACCACTTTCAATTATACATTAATTTTGAACCATAGTAGCTATGCAGTTATTCTCGTCAAAAATTAAACCATCTTGAATAACTAAAACGGTATAATCTACAATTAGGGTGTCACCCTCTAATGCTGCACTTCCGCTGAATTCGTAATAAATTTCAGGGAATGAAGAAACCAAAAACTGCTGAATTGGAATAATAACTTTCATTCCGGTAACAATACCATACTTCCATACCTGCTTCGTATAAGCCCGGCCAGCCAAACACAATTTCATCATAATCGTTTGCTTTAAACACAGCGATATTATAATCATTCATTGAAGCATCACATGCGTCGTTTACCTGATAGTCGCCAACGTATTCGTCACGTATATCATAATCAGGCACAACGTCTTTTTCGCAGGCGGTAAATAAAAATGGAGTGAGGCATAGACCAAGTATAAACTTTTTCATAAGCATGTTTTTATCTTGTTAATCCAACATCGTGCCAGTACATTGTAAGTAGCGGCACCAATTGGTAACTTTGTGCAAAAATAGTGTATGATAGCTCAAGCCGATGGTCAAGACCTGATAAGTTTTCAAAATAGCATATTGCAAGGTATTCCGGCCGAACTACCGGAGCCAAAGCCTTATGACACCTCAATCAGCCACGCCCCTAAGCGGAAGGATATATTGAACGGCGACGAGAAACGATTAGCCATAAGGAATGCACTTCGATATTTCCCTACAAAATTTCATTCAATTTTGGCTCCTGAGTTTGCTGAAGAGCTGCAAAAATATGGCAGGATATACATGTATCGATTCCGCCCTGACTATACGATTAAAGCACGCAGTTGGGAGCAGTATCCGCATAAAAGTAAACAGGCGGCATGTATTATGCTCATGTTGCAGAATAATCTTGACTATGCTGTAGCGCAACATCCTCATGAATTAATTACATATGGCGGAAACGGTGCGGTGTTTCAAAATTGGGCGCAATATTTAATTACTATGCAATATTTGGCCAATATGACCGATGAACAAACATTGGTATTATATAGTGGTCATCCAATGGGATTATTTCCATCGCATAAAAAGGCACCTCGTGTTGTTGTTACAAATGGTATGATGATTCCGAATTATTCGAAGCCTGATGATTGGGAAAAATTTAATGCGTTAGGCGTAACACAATATGGACAAATGACCGCAGGTTCATTTATGTATATCGGACCGCAAGGTATTGTGCATGGAACCAATATTACGGTATTAAATGCTGCACGTAAAATTGATAAACACGCAATAGATTGCTCGGGAAAAATATTTGTGACTGCAGGATTGGGTGGCATGAGCGGAGCGCAACCTAAAGCCGCGGTAATTGCAAAAGGTGTTTGTGTTGTTGCAGAAGTGAACCCTGAAGCAACTAATAAGCGACACGCACAAGGTTGGGTAGATGAAGTGTATGATGATTTAGATACGCTCATTAAAAGAATGGAAGTTGCAAGAAATAATAAAGAAGCAGTTTCAATTGCTTATCAGGGAAATGTGGTTGATTTATGGGAAAAACTGGCAGCAGAAAACATAACTATTGAAATTGGCAGCGATCAAACTTCTTTACATAATCCATTTGCCGGAGGTTATTACCCGGCGGGATTAAGTTTTGAGGAAAGCAAAAAAATGATGGCAGAGCAGCCGGAATTATTTAAAGAAAAAGTGTACGAAAGTTTACGCAGACATGTTGTGGCAATAAATAAATTGACAGCAAACGGCATGTACTTTTTTGATTATGGCAATGCATTTTTATTGGAATCGTCAAGAGCAGGTGCAAATATTTTAGATGATAAAAAAGAATTTGTTTACAAAAGTTATGTGCAGGATATATTAGGACCAATGTGTTTTGATTTTGGATTTGGTCCGTTCAGGTGGGTGTGTTCGAGTAACGATGAAAATGATTTGCGCAAAACAGATGCAATTGCCGCAACAGTGTTAAAAGAAATATTTGCAACGGCACCGGATGAAATTAAATTACAATTGTCGGATAATATTAACTGGATAGAATCGGCAATGGATAATAAAATGGTGGTGGGCAGTCAGGCGCGAATTTTATATGCAGATGCAGAGGGTAGAATTAAAATTGCTAAAGCATTTAATGATGCAATAAAAAAGGGTGAGTTGAGCGGACCGGTGGTATTAGGTCGCGACCATCACGATGTTAGCGGAACAGATTCGCCATATCGCGAAACAAGTAATATTTATGATGGAAGTAAATTTACTGCCGATATGGCCATTCACAATGTTATTGGTGATAGCTTCCGTGGCGCAACCTGGGTAAGTATACACAATGGTGGTGGAGTTGGTTGGGGAGAAGTAATAAATGGTGGATTTGGAATGGTGCTGGATGGCACTCCGGAGGCAGAAAATAATCTTACTCAAATGTTGTTTTGGGATGTAAATAATGGGATCAGTCGCAGAGCTTGGGCGCGTAATGACGAAGCATTATTTGCCATAAAACGCGAAATGGAGCGGACGCCGGATTTAAAAGTGACCATTCCTGAAATGGTTGATGATGATATTATCGAAAGATTAAATATGTAAAAAAAAGCGGGACTTTGATTTCAATTCCCGCTTTTTTGTTTTTTAATTTTTTATAAATTTCTTACTCAACAATGTTTGTCCTCCAGAATCAAATACATGCAGAATATAAACACCTGCCTGTAAATTATTTACATGAACTGATTGGTTTGTTGGGAAAGACATGTTTTCTTCAAGCATTAATTTTCCTTCCATATTAAAAATGCGCAAATAACCTTCGGTTACGTCTGTTACATTTGAAAAAACAAAAGATGTTTGCAGTGGTTCGAGGTAAACAGTATTGTATTGTTGTGCAAGTTTAACATCACCGATAACTACTATTGAATCGCTTGTGCAGTAAGAACTGTATTCATATAAAGGTGATGTAGTAACGGGAGCAGCCGGATTAGAAGTGATATAGGTATCACCTGCATCATATAAATTGGAAGCTTGTTTGAGAGGTATTTCATCTGTTACAGTTACCGATAGCGGAGTGCTGCAACCGCTTTCTAAAACACCATCTTCAATTTTTGCTTGAAGTAAAGCGCCATGATATTTATTGGTAACGTCATTTTTGATAGCGCCAGCCAAAACAAAATAATCACCCTCAACCATTAATAGGTCGGTATGGCCGAGGTAATAATAATAATCACTATAAATTTCATAACTATTCGCCCAAATAATATTACCCAATGAGGTGCAATAGATTACGAATATTTTTCCACCGTGTCCGTAACCATTTGGATCGCTAGGATTATACATACTTCCTGCAATTAAATAATTTGGACCAACCGGCTTAATTGATAACCATGTGCCATCGTCAACAGTGGTTGTAATATCAAAACGTTTTGCCCATTTTACATCGCCGCTTAGTTTGGATGTTACAGCATATAAATCGCGTGAGGTATAAGTGGAAGCGCCACCTCCGCAGTAAAGAGAAATAACTTTTTTTGTTTGAGCTAATATATCGGCACCATATAATCTTGCATAACCGGAAGTGTCGCGCAAATAAGTATAATTATATATCGGATTTCCCGACATATCGAATTTGGTAATGCCACCTCTCATTTTATCACCCGAGCCACCATAAAATTGCTGGCGGGAGGTTGCATAAATATTTGTTGCAGAGGCATCAATAGCATAATAAGTATCGTTATAAGGATTATGTGAACTTACATTGAGAAAATTCCATGCACCTGAATTTCTATCTATTTCAATGAGTACTGAATGCGTTTCCAATCCGGTTGCGCGTACCATACCACAAACCAGATAATTTCCCTGAGCACCTTTTTCAATTATTTTAAAAAAATTAGAACCGGGGGAATCAAATTTGGTGCACCACAATAATGAATCGGCATTCCAATTATATTTTAATACGAATGCTTCAGAAGCTACCTCGTTGATAGGGTCGCGGTATCCGGCAATAACAATATTTAAATCGCCGTCAACAATCATCGATTTTACAGGATGTTCGGTTTCAGTATTGAGCACATGCAGGTTTACGGTGCGCACTAGGGTTCCATTAGGTCTGATTTCAGCTAAAATAATTTTTTTGCCTTCTGTTCCGGCAGCAAGGTAATTGCCATTGAGTTTCGCCAGGGCTGTAAACCGGACGTTTTTGCCTTCAGAGGCATATTCCATTACGAATTGAGCATTTAAAGTGCTGCTTAAACAAAGCAACATTAGGAGGGTGCGAATAAGTGGTTGCATAGGATTGTTTTATTCAAATATAAATTTAATTTTTTATAATAGCAACTATCATATATAGAAAATAATATAAATTAATCAGTGTTTATAATATTGTTTAATAATAACGTTTTTAAAATTACTGCACAATGATGCTCAAATAATGAGCAAGCAAAAAAGCCATAAACTCAATTATAATAGAGCTTTCAGCCATTTTAAACCCTCCAGAACCTAATTTAAGCCGGTTTTTTTGTTGGTGCCGAATTTGTGTTTGAGAGACCTTTGTATTGTTCAATAATTATTGACCAATCATTATCAGGTAAGTAATTACCGGTAGCGATTTTGAAATTATTACTTAACAGTTAAACAAATTTTTATGAAACGTAGCATTTTTTTTATTTTAATGATTTTATTTTCAACATTATCGTTTGCGCAATCCCAGTATTTAAAAAACTATGGCGATGAACTTGGTAATTATTTCACGGCGTCAACCGTTGACCGTGATGGTAATATGTATTTAACGGGTTCGTTTAACAACACAATAACACTTGATGGTTTAACTGCAACCGGAGGAAGTAATGCCCTGTTTACTGCAAAGTTTAATTCAGATGGCAATATCATTTGGCTTAAAACAGAAAATTCAGGTACGCAATATACACCATATCACATCGCACTTGCAGCAGATGGCGGATATCTCATGTGTGGAACGTTTTATGGTGGTGATGGTGTATTTGGTGATTTAGTTTTACCCGAATCTGATCTGGGAAATACATTTATTGTAAAGTATGACCACAATGGAAATGCAATATGGGCTGTTGATGAAGTTGGATATGGTTACTATACTAAAATTACTGTGGATGCTGACGGTAACATTATCGTTATTGGCAGTTTATATGGCGATTTTTCTTTTGATGGAATAAACTATCCAACATTTGGAGAATATGATGCGATGTATGCAAAGTATTCATCAACAGGTTCGCCAATGTGGATTAAAGTTTTTGGTGGATTAGGCAGTGAAGACTTAAGTTGTTTAACCACTGACGATGACAATAACATTATTTTAGGAGGCCGGTTTAATTCTGATTTCGAATTTGAAGGGCACAATTTTAATGTAGTTGCACTTGGTGATAATTTTATAATGAAATCAGATGAAAACGGATACCCAATCTGGTTAAATCTTATTGCCTCAAACAATGATGAGTCGCAGCCGGAAGGAGTTGCAATTGGACCTGATAATAATATTTATCTTGGAGTTACAGTAGAAAATGAAACGCATGTTGACGCCATTGAAATTTTAACACTTGGCCTAACTGATGCTTGTTTGATGCAATTAAATCCGGAAAACGGTGCCGTAAACTGGTATAAAACCGGAGGGGGTTATGAGTATGATTATGTTCATGGAATACAGGCAGCCAAAGACGGTATTTTTCTGATAGGAACTTACTCCGGCACAGCTGAGTTTGATGGCCTGCAACTAACAGATGCATTTTCAGGCGCATATTTAACCAGTTTCGATTATAACGGAAACGCATTAAGTGTAAGAGGATTTACGGGCGAAAGTTTTGTAACTATAAATGATGTTAATATGGATGCTCATGGCAATATTTATTGTTCAGGACTATTTTATGAAGATGTTATATCAGACGGACTTGCAACCTTGGTTACTAATGGGGGTGTAGACATATATGCCTATAAAGAGACATCGCCATTAGTAAATATAACTGAAGTTGAAACATTGGCATCAATCGAATTGTCGCCAAATCCAACAACAAATACAATTACCATTTCGACAGAAAATGACTTATTAAAGACGATTAAAATTGTTGATCAGAATGGTGGTGAAATTAAATTGCTATCAAGTACAAATCAATCAAATACAATGAATGTTTCTGATTTGGCACCGGGTTTATACTTTGTGTTGGTAACGAGTGGCGATGAACTTGCCCAAACAAAATCATTTGTAAAACAATAAGATTGCACAACACAGCTACGGTGTACCCCGGTAGGCCTGCCTATCGGGGATATTTTTATCAAAAAATGAAGCACTAATACAAGTCTAGCCAATGCGATAACGGCATTGTAGTAAAAGCAATTTTTTCATTTATATTGGATTCAAATATTTCAACAACTTCTACTTTTAGTTCATTAATAATTTTATCCGCTTCGGCCGAGTTCGTTGAATAAATTAATTTGTTAAAATGCTTAATAAATACACGTTCTGTAACAAAGTAATTTTCGTTTTGCTGTAAATATCGTTTTACTGATCTGGTAATACTTTCTAAAATTAAAGTGTTTTTGAGCTCGAAGTGTAAAATTAGGTACATCATTCGGGTGTGTGCTTGGATGTCTTTTCGCAATTCAATGTCCTTAGCATCTATCAGTTCATTAATTATAGTTAAGGCGGCATTGTAGTTTTTTGTTTTAAAATAGTGGCCTGCAATGGCGAAACGAATAAGCATCCAACGAACACTATTTATATACGGAGCGTAGGCTACTAGTTTTGGAAATGTTTCATCAATAAAATTTCCAAATTCAATATCGTTTTTCGTTATTTTAAATGTAATTTCTTTCCAACGCCACCAATGCTCATAATAAATTGCCTCCTGACTTATTGAATTAAATACAGGCGGCTTAAAGGCTTCAACATAGTTTATAAATTCAGTATAGCGACCAAATTTAGATAGCGTGCCAAGGTAATTGTTAATTGCTGCTATGTATCTTATTGGCTCTACGTTAATAAGGAGTGGATTTTCGTGCCAAAGTTGAATTACTTTATTTATATACTTTAGATTTTCCTTCTCGTTATTTGCTAAATTATGGTAATTTGAATGCACATAATTAAAGTATAATTTACCATAAAAATCAGCCGGTTCATTTTTTGCCTGAATCAATGGGTGCTGTAATAGTGCTTCATATTTTTGTTTATGTTCCGGGTTTCGAAAATCAGGATAGGTTTTAATATACTTGGTTATTTGGTAATATATTTTTTGAATTTCGAAAGTAGTTCTATATTGCTCTAAAAGTTTATCGGTAGTTTCGAAAGATGGTAAAACATTTGTGTCCCAAAGCTCAGCTTTTAGATCCACAAAATATCTTCGTTTCCAGGCTTCTAAGTCAAGTATAAATGCTTTTTCATCAAAAGCTTCGGCGAGTTTTTTTGCTTTATCCCATGCGACTAAAGCTTGTTCATATAATCCTTTTTCAAACAAAATTTCGCCATTTTCCATGAGAGCGTTTAGGCGCATAAATTTGGAACTTTGTGCTCGGTAAGCGCGTTGACTTTTTAAAATTAGATCCCAGAGATAGCTTTTTGTTACTGAAAGTTGTTTTACAAAACTTTCTGATTTAAATTTTTTGAGAAGATCCGGTTCGTTATATTCTAATTGTTGGTCTATTGCATCGAATAATTTAAGGTATTGGTGTTCGGCACCCTTGTTATGTGTTTGGGCGAATTTTTTAAAGTAACCTTTTTCGGCTTTCTCTAAAGATTTAATCAGCTTAAACAGGTCATCAGGTTTTTTCATACCGTAGTATATTAGTTAAAGGTAATGTTTTTGAAGCATCGGTGTTAGAGAATGGCTCACTGCTTAGAATGACAATTTATTAACGTCCCGCAAAAAATCGCTTAAGCGGTTATTGGATTGATTGGTTTTGGCCTAAACGTTTCAACTCGGATAATTGATTATGTGCGCAAATATATTTCCACAGCATTGTAACCTTGATTAAAATTTGGCTGTTGTTAGAGTTGTACTTTAGAGTAATGAATTATTTTATTCCTTTAGAGGCAGAAGGGGTTTACCACATTTTTAATCATGCAAATGGTTGGGATGATTTTTATTACGACGCCAATAATTGCGCCTACTTTTTAAAGAAATTGAGATTTCATTTATGGCCTGTTATTGACATTTATGCGTATAATTTGTTGCCTAACCATTTTCATTTGATAGTTCGTGTTAAATCGGAAACCGAAATAATTGTTGGGAGTAGACAATGGTGCCGTTTTCGAAGGATTCCGTTTAAAAAATTAAGTCCCAATCAACAATTCAGCAATTTCTTTAATGGATATACAAAAGCCATGAATAAGGTTTATCGCCGACAAGGAAGTTTATTTAAGAAAAATTACAAAAGAGTTTTAATAGAAGATGACGACCATTTACGTCACGCAATAGCTTATGTGCATACAAATGCAGAGAAGCATAATCTCATTCAGGATTTTAGAAATTGGGAATTTAGTTCTTACCCCAAAATAATTTGTGATAAACCCACTTATTTATTAAGAGGCGAAGTAATATCACTTTATGGAGGTTTTAACAACTTCAAAATCTACCATAAAAACTTTCTTTATAACAGAAATGTGGCTACGTTTAAGTATGACAATTTTACAGGGTGGTAAATTGGGTAAAAAATTGATTTGATTTTTTGACTAATTCAGATTTGGTAGGCAAGTAAGCGGTTAGAAATCTAAAACCTTCCGGGTTTAAACCTGGAAGGTTTAGACCTGGAAGGTTTTAGAGACCCTGCCAAAATTACAGGCGCAGAAAACAGCAAAAAACACCCACCTCATTTCTTCCTCCCAGCCTTCTTCAAAGCCTCATTTAACAGATACTCTATTTGACCATTTACACTGCGGAAATCATCGGCAGCCCATTGCTCCAACGACTTCAATATTTCGGGTGAAATACGAAGTATAAAGGCCTGACGGTCTTTACCTGTTTGTTTTTTTTCCTCCTTCGCCATTAGCGTTTTTCTTTATTAGGTATATATGTTTTGAAGGCCTTCATCATCATTTCTGTATTTGCAGCAGTGAATCCAATTTTTCGCCCACTGGCTAACGTAATTTCAAAAATGTTTTTTCCATTCATGACAAACCCGGTTTTTTTTAAAATCGGATCGGTGCTATAACCAATTCTACCATAATCCATTATCATCTTCAGTTTGCGATATTCCCATGTTGAAATGCTGCTATGTTCAATTTCCAGGTTTTTTCTAAATAAAGAAAAAAAACTTATGGTAATCCTATAGGCATCAATCGAAACTGTTAAAGTGGTCCTGAAAAATATAAAATAAATCAACGTAATTACTCCGGCCATAGCTGCACTTCCTATGTAAATGGGTTTTAAATCACCTTTTTGCTGTACAATTTGATAAGCAGCAAAAAATAAACCGGCTACGCAAATAAATACAGCGGTAATAAAAATTGTTATTGCAAAACGATTATTTATTTTCTGTTCTTCTGTATACATAATGTAAAAATAAATTGCAGCGAATAGTTTTTATTCGCTGCAACACATTAATTAATGATATAAGGTTCCTGCATTTACTACCGGACTCGCGGCTTTGTCTGAACACAATACCACCAATAAATTACTTACCATGGCTGCCTTCTTTTCTTCATCCAATTCAACGATACCTTCTGCTGATAATTTATGTAATGCTAGCTGCACCATACCTACAGCTCCTTCTACAATTTTAGTTCTTGCCGCTACTACCGCACTGGCTTGCTGACGCTGTAACATTGCTCCGGCAATTTCTTCAGAATATGCGAGATGTGTTATTCTTGCTTCAATTACCTGCACACCTGCTAAACTTAATCTGTCTTTCAATTCACCCATCAACATTTCGTTAATGTGGTCGCCACCACCTCGCAAAGTAATTTCTTTTGATTCATCATCACCAAAATGGTCGTAAGAAAATGTGCCGGCTAAATGACGCACTGCAGTGTCCGATTGTAATTTTACATACATCTCGTAATTCTCCACCTCAAATTTTGCCTTAGCAGTATCTGTTACCTGCCAAACAATTACGGTTCCAATTATAATTGGATTTCCCAATTTGTCGTTTACTTTAATCTTATCGCCTTCTAATGTGCGCGCTTTTAAAGAAACTTTTGCTTTCGTGTAAAAAGGATTCGCCCAATAAAATCCATTGTCGCGAACGGTTCCAACATATTTTCCAAACATGACTAATACTTTTGAGTCGTTCGGATTAACAATAAAAAATCCAATTAACACAAAAAACAATGGAACGAAAAATAAGGAAAAGGCTGGATGTTTGGTTGCCATTAAAAAGCCTGCGCCTACCATCATGAGTAAGAACACAAACAACATAAAATACCCTGAATTAGGTTTAATGATTTTGTCGGTTATCATAGTTTTAAATTTTTTTGACTGATTTTAAAATGATATCACAAAGATATCAGAACAGACGACACAAAACCATAGAATATTTTACATTTAATACAATTTTAACATTTAGCGGCGTAACTCGAACTCGTCGCGGTCGTCGAGGAAAGGTAGGTTTTCTCTTACTCTGGTAAGGTTTTCAGCAGATAATGTGTATTGTAAAACGGCTTCTTCGCCAACTATTTCGGCCTGGCGTTCTCCCATTGGGTTGATAATAGCGGAGTGCCCCGAGTGCATAACCCCATTACCATCTTCGCCAACCCTGTTAACCCCGGCCACATAACACTGGTTCTCAATAGCTCGCGCTATAAGCAGCTGCTGCCAGGCATATACCCTTCGGTCGGGCCAATTGGCTACATAAATCAATAAATCGTAAGGATGAGCACCAAGTTCGGTAAATGGTGGCGATTGCCGACTCCAAACCGGGAAACGCAAGTCATAACAAATAAGCGGCAATATTTTCCACTCATTCACTTCCGGAAATATTTTTCTGTTGCCCGGCGTATAGTGTTTTTCTTCACCTGCTAATGAAAATAAATGGCGCTTATCGTAATAATTGAGTTCGCCATCTGGCTGCATCCAAATCAAACGATTAAAATATTTACCATCATCCTCAATTATCAAACTTCCTGTAATTACTGCTTGTTTTTTTTCGGCCTGACTACGCATCCAGTTTACGCTTTTACCTTCCATGAAATCGGCAAAACTTTTCGATTGCATGGTAAATCCTGTGGTAAACATTTCAGGTAAAATAATTAAATCAGTAGTCGTTATTTTTTCAAACAACTTTTCAAAATGCGATAAATTGCCGGATGTATTTTCCCACAATAAATTTGCCTGTACTAATGTAACATTTAAATCCTGCATAATATTTCAGCGGCTTTTTGTAAAGTTTCATCTTGTTTGGCAAAACAAAATCGCAATATTTTTTCGTTGGAACCTTGTCGGTAAAAAGGTGATAAAGGAATTGCAGCAACCTTGTGTTGTATACAAAGTTCTTCTGCAAAAGCCATGTCGGGTAAATTACTTATTTCAGAATAATCGGCAAGTTGAAAATAAGTGCCGGATGCAGGTTTAATTTTAAACCGCGATTTTTTTAATAAGTTATTAAATAAATTCCTTTTGTTTTCATAAAAAGTATGCACATGAAGATATTCATTGGGGTCTTGCATAAATTCTGCCAATGCATGCTGAATCGGTGTATTAACCGAAAACACTTCAAACTGATGTACGCTTCTGAATTCTTTGGTGATATATTCCGGTGCAAGTACATAACCAATTTTCCATCCGGTATTGTGATATGTTTTACCAAATGAATATACAATTATACTTTTTTCCCTTAAGTTGGGATAATATAAAATACTTTCATGTCGCTTATTATCAAAAATAATATGCTCATATACTTCATCACTCAAAATAAAAATATCCTTGCCTTCAACAATTTTTTCCAGTTGAATAATATCTTGTTTACTTAATACCGCTCCGGTAGGATTATGTGGTGTATTAATCAAAATCATCCTGGTGCGTTGGGACACATTTTTTTTCACCATTTCCCAATCAATACTATAGTCCGGCGCGTGCAAGGCAACTGGCACCGGAACCCCGCCACTCAGGCGTATTGCAGGTGCGTAGCTATCATAAGCAGGTTCAAAAATAATTACTTCTTCTCCTTCTCTGATAATTGCGGTAATAGCCGTGTAAATAGCCTGAGTTGCTCCGGCGGTAATTGTTATTTCGCTGTCGGGCGAATAATTACTTCCGTAAATAGTTGAAACTTTTTCTGCAATTCGTTCTCTCAAGCTTAAAACACCCGGCATAGGTGCATATTGATTAAATCCTCGGCGCATTGCGGCATAAACATTCTCAATTAATCGAACCGAAGAAGGAAAATCGGGAAATCCCTGCGCTAAATTTATTGCACCATGCTGATTGGCCAGCGCGGTCATTTTTGCAAAAATACTAATGCCAGAATTGGGTAGTTTCGATTTTATTTGCATGCCGGGAATAACTTATTTACTTAACACCTGTAAACGTTATTTACAGGAACCATAATATTTGCACCAATTAAAAATATTATTGTAGATGCATTACATCTGTCAGCTCAAAAATAACAATACAGGTGATTATAAAAACTCATCCAATTCTTTCCGCTTAATATCAGCAGTAATATCTTTTATTTCCTGTTCTTTATCTTTTTTGCAAATGAGTAAAACATCTTCGCTATCTACTACAATATAATCATCTAAACCCTGTATCACTACAAGTTTATTGTCAGGCGTCATTATCATATTATTGGCAGCATCGTAAATCATAACATTGTCACCTTTTACAGCATTGCCATAATAATCTTTATTATAATTATCCCATAAACTTGCCCATGTTCCTAAATCGCTCCAGCCAAATGCGGCAGGAATAACAAAAACATTATCTGCACGTTCCATTATGGCATAATCAATCGATATGCTGGGACAAATACTATATGCTTTTTCGAGCATACGTTTTTCATCTTTGGTATTAAATACTTTTCGCGCAGCCCAAAACGCTTGATGAATATCTTGTTGAAAATGATCAAAGGCCGACATAATACTTTTTACATTCCAGATAAAAATTCCGGAATTCCATAAAAAGTCGCCACTTTTAATAAAGGTTCTTGCTAATTCGTAATCAGGTTTTTCGGTAAAGGTTTTTACCTTATGAATGTCGCGGTGAACGGTGCCTTCTTCAAACTGAATATAACCGTAGCCGGTATCGGGACGAGTAGGTTTAATGCCCAGGGTAACCAATACATCATTTTTTTGAGTGTATTCCAACGCTTCTAAAACGACATATAAAAATTTGTCGGGATTGAGCATAATGTGGTCGCACGGGGCAATCACAATATTAGCATCCGGGTCCATACTTGCAATTTTGTGACAAGCATAAGCTATACACGGAGCCGTATTTTTTCGCATCGGTTCTGCCAAAATCCTCGAAGCATCAACTTCCGGCAATTGCTCGTTAATTAATGGGATATATTGTTCATTTGTTACGATGAAAATGTTATCTTTGTCAGCTATTTTTAAAAACCTGTTGTAGGTAGTTTGAATTAGGGTTTCGCCGGTGTTGAGAATATCTAAAAACTGTTTAGGTTTTTTTACTCTGCTTTCAGGCCAAAACCTGCTTCCAATACCTCCGGCCATTATAGCCACATAAACTTTACTCATTGAAGCGGATGATAAATTTCTACTAAGAGAACTGTTTTATAAAATTTTATTATATTTAGAAGACGATTCTAATGTCGGAAAAGTTTGCGGCACAAATTTATTTTGCCTCGGCTTTACGACGCAAATATACCTTAAAAGACATTGAAAAAAACAAATTGAGAGATGGAAGTATCTAATATGACAGTGAAGGAAGCCTTGCAGGAGTTTTTTGGTTTCGACTCGTTTAAAGGAAATCAGGAGCAAATAATTGAAAGTTTGTTGAAAGGACAGGACACCTTCGTAATCATGCCAACCGGAGGAGGAAAGTCGCTGTGTTACCAGTTGCCCGCAATGATGTTGGAAGGAACGGCAATTATAGTTTCACCACTTATCGCTTTAATGAAAAACCAGGTCGATCTGGTTAGAGGATATAGCAGTAACAACGATATCGCTCACTTTTTAAACTCTTCCCTGAACAGGCAGCAGATTAAAAAAGTAAAGCAGGACATTACAGAAGGACGCACTAAAATGTTATACGTCGCGCCTGAAACCCTGCGTAAAGAGGAAAATATCGAATTTTTTAAGGGCATTAAAGTTTCTTTTGTAGGTGTTGATGAGGCACACTGTATTTCAGAATGGGGTCACGACTTCCGTCCAGAATACCGCCAGATTCATACCATGATTGAAACTATCAACGACGATATTCCAATCATCGCCCTTACTGCTACGGCCACTCCCAAGGTGCAGAGCGATATTAAAAAGAACCTCGGTCTCGAAAACCCGAATGTGTTCATGTCGAGCTTCAACAGGCCAAACCTCTATTACGAAATACGCCCAAAACGAAGCAGAGAGTTCGCTATCAAACAGATAGTGAAGTATATAAAAGAAAACCCAAGAAAATCAGGCATTGTATATTGTCTTAACCGTAAATCCACTGAAGATATTGCTAAAGTGCTGAATATCAACGGAATACGTGCTGGAGCGTACCATGCTGGAATGGATGCTCAAACACGTCCTGAAGTGCAGGATAAGTTTTTGATGGAAGATTATCAGGTTATTGTGGCAACCATCGCCTTTGGAATGGGTATCGATAAGCCGGATGTGCGTTTTGTGATTCACTTCGACATTCCTAAATCAATCGAAAATTACTACCAGGAAACAGGTAGAGCCGGTCGCGACGGCCTGGAAGGCAAATGTATTGCTTTCTATAGCTATAAAGACATCGAAAAGCTGGAGAAATTCATGCGTGATAAACCGCTTTCGGAGCGCGAAATGGGTGCTCAGTTGTTAGCTGAAACTGCTGCTTATGCCGAGGCTAGTGTTTGCCGTCGCCGATTCCTGTTATTTTATTTTGGAGAAGAATATGACCGCGATAATTGCGGATGCTGCGACAACTGTTTGAAGCCTAAAGAAAAAATTGAAGGTAGAGACTATGTTCAAAATGCACTTCGTGTTGTAGATTTTGTGAAAGAAAACCATCATATTCCTTATTTGGTAGATTTACTTACCGGTAAAAAAACAACCGAAAACCAAAATTATAATCACGATAAAATCGAATTATTTGGTGTAGGGAAAGAAAAAGATGAACATTTCTGGAATTCTATTTTGCGCCAATGTTTATTAAATGAATTTATTTTAAAAGATATCGAACAATACGGTGTAATTAAACTCACCGAAAAAGGTCGCGAGTTTATTAAAAAGCCGAAGTCGGTGATGATTTCATTAAATCACGATTTCGAAGCAGATACCAGTGATGTTGACATGGAAAACAATGCCAGCAAAAGTGTATTGGACCCGGTGTTGATGGATATGCTTACCAAGCTGCGTGATAAAATTGCGAAAGATGCTAAAATGCCTCCATATGTAATTTATTCCGAAAACTCACTTGAGGAAATGGCCACCATGTATCCAACAACAATGGATGAAATTGTAAAAATTTCCGGAGTAAGCAAAGGTAAAGCAGATAAATACGGTAAACAGTTTATTGATTTAATTGCACAATATGTGGAAGAAAACGAAATCGAAAAACCTTCTGAGTTCGTTATGAAGCAGGTTGTCAATAAATCGGCACATAAAGTAAAAATTATTCAGTTTATCGATAAAAAAATGCCGTTACCTGATATTGCAAAAAATATCGGATTAAATTTCCCGGATTTTATTGATGAAATTGAAACCATTGTTACTTCAGGTACCAAACTCAGTTTAAATTATTATCTCAACGATTTAATTGAGCAGGATTTACAGGAAGAGTACACGATTATTTCCTCGAAATGGCTAGCCCCGATCTTAAAACCGCGTTTAACGATTTAAAAGATGAAGGCTTAAGTTTCGAAGAATTGCGTTTACTACATATTAAGTTTATGTCCGAAATGGCCAATTAATTATTATATAACTACTGATTTATAGAAGATTAGAAATAAGCGATGCAGGAACAACAAACATTTGAAATAAAGCTACCTCAGTTTGAGGGGCCATTCGATTTGCTGTTATTTTTTATTGAAAGAGATGAATTGGATATTCATGATATTCCGATTTCTACAATCACCAAAGATTTTCTCGACTATATTCATTCAATGACGCAACTCAATATTGAAGTTGCCAGCGATTTTATTCTTGTTGCCGCAACCTTAATGCGCATTAAAGCAAAAATGTTGCTGCCTCGTAAAGAGTTGGATGAATTTGGCAACGAAATTGACCCTCGTAAAGAACTTGTTGACCGATTATTAGAATATAAACGTTACAAAGAAGTAATTACCGACCTCAGTACACTTGAAGAAGATCGTCAACTGAAAATACAGCGCGGAAATATTACACTTGAACATGATTTGCTGGCTAAAAAACACAGCAACGAAATGGAATTAAGCAGTATCAATTTGTTTGTACTGTTGAAAGTATTCCAAAAAGTAATGGACAGGTTTAATAACCAACCTACTGTAAAAGAACACGTAGTATTTTCTTACAATTACTCTATTGAGGAAGAAAGTTTTGGCGTTTACACCTATTGCAAGGGCAAAAAAAATGTGCCGTTTACAGAAGTATTTACATCTTGTAAAGACCGGTATCAGGCTGTATTCCGTTTCCTCAGCGTTTTAGACTTAATTGCACAGCAGAAACTAACATTATTAGTTGGTGAAGGACCAAATAATTTTTGGTTAACTTCGGATCAATAATACTTATTGGTGCACATCATTAATTGATTTATTTTTTAATAAACAATTAATTTTTTTGCCGCTTTAGTATTACCCGAAAGTAATTCAACAATATATATACCTGGTATTAAGTGTGCAATGTTTATAGTTTGTAAAAAATTGACTTGACGACTCACTTACTGTGTGATTTATTTGTAATACATTTCTACCTAAAACATCGGTAATAGTACATTTATCTACTTCTTCGAAAGCATTGGACGCAATGGTAACTGTTTTATTTGCTGGATTGGGAAACAGAGAAAATTCAGATAACTCATCAATTGAATTAACTTCGGTTGGAAAATAAAAGGAAGAATCAATAATAATATTTTCATCACCAGGCACATAATCGGCTAAAGCCATAAAGGTCATCAACATTTCATCTTTAGTATAAGCACCTTCATAAACGGTAATAGGCGGATCGTTAGGGTTTTCAGGATTATCGCTTGTATTATCGTATACGGCTATTGCATGAAAACGTGCTCCACTTGGTATTTTCATTATTTTGGGCAGGGTATAAAAGTATTGCCAGTGAAAATCCCATTCCGGAATATCAATTACCGGTACAGAATCGCCCGCAATTGTTTC
Source organism: Bacteroidota bacterium (assembly GCA_016718035.1). GTDB lineage: Bacteria > Bacteroidota > Bacteroidia > Chitinophagales > BACL12 > UBA7236. Next base: position 226,188 of record JADKEK010000005.1, read on the forward strand.
ATACCATATTGTATAAGAACTGCCTAACATGTGCATGTGAGGCATAAGTGCAATTAGCGATTTGGCACCAACCATTGCACTGGATTGTTGCTTGAACGTGATAATACTATCAGCAGGAATTATCAATGGTTGCCCTAACGGATTATACAATGGAACACTTACAGAACATTTTCGAACAGCAGCCGTATCATCCACAAACGAAAAATTAATCCTCGTGCTGTCAGTTAATCCTATATTATCAGGAGCATAATGAATTTGAACTACTAAATCGTAACCGGCTGCAATTTTAATTCCCCAGTTTTCAGGAAAATATAATGGGCCGCTGCCGGGTGACCAACCACCAATGTAATCAATTAAATATGGCCAACCTGTTAATTCATTAAATCCGGCTAATGTATCCAATTGGTCTAATGAATCACTGTAGTTAGTATTGTCTAAATAAATATCTACATGGTGCACTAAATTCCAGTTTCCCGGAATTATTTCCATAGTATTAAAATATTTATCTGTCGCAAATCCGGTTGGTATTACAAAATGCCGGTATTCATCGATATTATATTGTGTGGTATATGTGCCAATTGAAAAACTACTGCTTATTGTATCCAATACCGAAGTGCCATATTCAAACGTTGGTGCCTCAACTAAAGTAGTATCACCAGCCTGTAAGCCATCAGCTATCCATTCTGCAATTTTAAATCGCTCATCATCAGACAGCACTAATTCATGTGCAAAATGGGTATAGTTTTCATCAGCAGGCCAAGGAGGCATTTCTCCACTGTCTACTGATTCTTCAATTTCACCTGCTTTTAACTTCGCTTCTGTATAGGTGATTAGTGAAAAAGGTGCAATACCGTCTTGGCGATGACAACTCACACAATTTTCGAATAAAATAGGAGCTACATCTGCGCTCCAGGTAATTTGGGCGCCAGTATTCAAACTTAATATTGTGCAAATAAGTGACAAATGAAATTTCATACAGGATAAATATAATACACAAATTTGACGTTTTCGCCTGCATTAGCTAATATTAAATTTTTATTACTTTTCGACAAAGATGCATCCATTGTTTGATAATCAGATTGTTCCATCTGATGGGCAGTCTCAAAAAGGAGATTTACAGTTTTTAACTAAAATCAAATTGTCAATGGCCGAACAACACGAGCATATCGACATACCTGAAAAAGAAATTAATAATCAATTTTCCTATAAGAGAATTGCTGTTATTATTTTACTTAGCCTTGCAATTTCTGCTTACCTGATTTATACCTCCTTTAATTTCGATGCCCTTCGCGCTATTCAATGGGATGCCGAATCGTTATTGTGGATAGGAGCCGGATTTATTTTTCTTGTTATTCGCCACTTGGGTTATATGTATCGTTTGCGATTAATTACCGATAAAAAATTATCCTGGCGACAATCATTTAATGTAATTTCTTTATGGGAGTTTTCTTCAGCGGTAACACCTTCTACAGTTGGTGGAGCGGCGGTTGCCATTTATTTTATGAAAAAAGAAAAACTGAGCCTCGGAAAAAGTGCAGCAACCAGTATGTTGACGATTTTTCTCGACCAAATTTTTCTTGCCGTTTTTGGAATATTAATGTGGTTTGTTGTTGGCGGAAATAAAATGTTTGCATCAGATGCCAATTGTCGCAGCCAAAGTGACCTCCCACTTATGAATATGTTTCATAATATGCAGGCCGTTTATTTTTTAGGATTTGGTATTTTTTTAATTGTTATAGCCGGGATAGCATACGGATTATTTGTAAATGCTTATGCATTTAAATCAATGTTGAATTCTATATTCAGTATGCGGTTTTTGAAAAAATGGCAACGAGATGCTGTTCAAACCGGTAACGATATTATACTTACATCTGAAGAACTCAAAACTAAAAATGTCAGCTTCTGGGCAAAATCATTTTTATCGACAACTATCACATGGGTTGCATTTTTTTCAATCCCTATTTGTATTTTTCATGCATTTTTTGACCCGACATTCGCAGACTTGCCTGTAATATTTAGTCGCATGTTTGCTATATGGATGCTGATGTTATTACCCATCTCACCCGGCGGCGCAGGTATAGCAGAATTAACTTTCAGTGCCATGATGTGCGATTTCACCGACCCTGCATTAGTTGCCACCCTGGCATTACTTTGGCGCATCATTTCATTTTATCCGTATTTATTTACCGGCGTAATTATATTACCTCGCTGGATTAAAAAGGTTTATACAAATTAATATTGCAAGGTTTGCAACGAATTATTTCATTGCATTTACAGGTAGCAGTGGTCAACACGTGGGTTGACGGGTACATTGGTTTAAAATTAAATTTATAATATCCAATTGATGATCAACACATGGGTTGACGGTTATATCGCCTTGAATTTAGAATAATAAAATTGATGGTCAACACGTGGGTTGACGGGTACAGTATCTCCGAATTTCATTCCACCTCTAAACCGGCTGTTTCCACCCCGGCGGACGCTTCGCGAATCTGCACATCAGCATCCGCCGGGGCGGACACATTATCACATTAATTACCAACCAATTCATAAACCACATCCATTTCTTTATCCACCTGTTGTATTAATTCTTGCAATGAATATGTCGTAGTGATATCAGGTAATACACCACCGGTATCATCGCTTGTTGCGTAATCGTGTTTTAAATGGAATACCGGGAATCGAATATCTATTTTTGAATTTGGTAAAATTAAACGCGCATAACTTCCGCCATTATTCCCATTGTTTCCACCGGCCGCTTCTTCTCCAATTAAAATAGCCTTGCAATATTGATTTAAATATCCTGCTGTAATTGCGCTCGCTGAAGCGGATTTCCCATTTATTAGCACATATACATTGCCATCATATTGTAGTTTATGCGGGCGCATATTATAAGTAAAAGTTGCCTGCCCATTGTTATACTTACAACGATAAAATTCTGCAATATTAAATCGCAAAAATTGAAGAAAAATTATTTTAAAATCTGCGTACTGACTAGCAGCACCATTTGTTTTAATAAATTGGTATTGTTGAGTGCTGTCTAAAAAATAACCTAATAAATTACTTACATTATTGCGGTTGCCGCCTAAATTATCTCTCAAATCAATTACCAGATTATTGATATTATTTTTTTCTAAATAATCAAATACGTTTTTGTAAAACGGCCTGAACCAGTGATTGGCAAATCCGTCTATATCCAATATATAAACAGAACTATCATCACGGCTGCGATAAAATCTACAATCCTCAAAGGCGTAAATCGACGTAATACTATCTACTTGAGGAGTGGTTTGTTTTTTTAATACAGCCGGAGCAATTATAGGTTTTGTTTTGCCGGCAAGTTGAATGGAAAACGTATCCGGAAAACCTAATACGCTTGCTATAAAATAATAACCATAATCCGGAACATAACTGTTATTGGTAGTAATTAAATTTCCATCAGAACTTCTGTAATGCCAAAGTAAATCTACTAATTGTGATGAAGGTGTTTTATTTACCAATACAACTTCTGCAGGATAATTGATTGTATAAGTGCTATCGCCACCAATTAAAAATAATTTGCCTTCATCAATGGCAAAATCAAATGGCAATAAATTCAGTTTTAAAGTGTTGAGTGGGCGATTTATTTTATCTACTGACGTATGCACACAATTTAATTGTGTAACACAATATCGCACATTTCTAAAAAACGGTCTTAAATCTACTGAGTCGGTAATACTGTTTTTAAATCCCTCAAGGGCCTGAACAGTTTGTGTTATTTCTTTTTTTGAACCCGGATGGCCATTGGTGAGTGCCTCTTGTAAAAATGTAACATCGGCTTGTGCTTCTTCCCGGGAAATTTTTTGACTGTATACTGATTGAAGCAAACAAATCATGCTAATCAATAACGTAATACGATTAACATGATTTGTAAGCATAAACTCAATTTATTTCACGTAATAATTCGTGGTTTATAATTATGCAATTACTTTTAATGCTTTGCCCACTTTTGTAAATGCTGCAATTGCTTTATCTAAATGATGTTGGTCGTGGCCTGCTGAAATTTGAACACGAATTCTTGCTTGCCCTTTTGGAACAACCGGAAAATAAAATCCAATTACATAAATACCTTCTTCCAATAATTGTGCAGCCATGGTTTGACTTAATACAGCATCATACAACATAATAGGCACAATAGGATGTTCACCAGGTTTAATATCAAAACCAGCTGCGGTCATTTTTTCGCGGAAATATTTTGTATTGAATTCCAGTTTATCGCGCAATTCGGTTGTTTCACTTAATAAATCTAATACTGCTATTGATGCACCTGTAATTGACGGAGCTAATGTATTTGAAAATAAATAAGGACGTGAACGCTGACGTAACATTTCAATTATTTCTTTTCTTCCTGAAGTAAATCCACCACTTGCTCCACCTAATGCTTTGCCTAATGTTCCGGTAATGATATCAATTTTTCCCATTACACCACGGTGCTCATGCGTGCCTCTTCCGGTTTTACCTAAAAATCCGGAGGCGTGACATTCATCTACCATGATTAATGCATTATATTTTTCAGCAAGCTCAACAATTTTATCTAAAGCGGCAATAGTTCCATCCATACTAAATGCACCATCTGTTACAATTATTCTATTGCGTTGTGCTTGCGATAATTTAAGTTGTTCTTCTAAATCTGCCATATCATTATGCGCATATCTGTAACGCACCGCTTTACATAAACGCACACCATCAATTATTGACGCGTGATTTAATGCATCAGAAATAATGGCATCTTCCTCATTAAATAGAGGTTCAAAAACACCGCCATTTGCATCAAATGCAGCAGCATATAAAATGGTATCTTCTGTCCCTAAAAATTCTGCTATTTTACTTTCCAGTGTTTTATGAATATCCTGAGTTCCACAAATAAATCGCACGGAACTCATTCCGTAACCATGACTTTCAATTGCTTTTTTTGCAGCTTCAATTACTTTTGGATGAGAACTTAATCCTAAATAATTATTGGCACAAAAATTAATTACTGACCTGCCATCTGCTAAAGTGATGTCAGCACCCTGAGGCGAAGTAATAACTCTTTCGTTTTTATATAATCCTGAATCTTTGATTTCCTGAATTTCGGCCTGAAGGCGTTCTTTAATGGTATACATAATTTAAATTTGCTGTGAAATTATAGTAACTAATTCGTCCATACAACATCAAATAAAAATCCTTTGTATTTTTATTTTGTGAACACCAACCCAACTATGTTATGCAAAAGCGAATAACCACAGTTTTTTTAATGCTATTTAGTGTCTATCTGCAGGCACAAACCCCAATAAGTGGGGTAATTAACACCTATCTGCAAGTAGATTCTGTAGATGTTTGTCTCAATAAAATTTATGCGCCTTCAACGGCTGGATTGGCTGTAGGTGATAAAATATTGCTTATTCAAATGAAGGGTGCAGATATCAATTTGACCAATACAGCCAGTTTCGGCAATATCAATTCCTATAATAATGCCGGCAATTATGAGTTTGGAACCGTTGCTGCGCTTACTGCTACAACCATTTCGTTGGAAAACACGCTTGTGAGAACTTATACAAACGGCGCTGCTTTACAAGTGGTGAAAGTGCCGGTTTATGATAACGTGAACATCAACGCAGAACTAACTGCTGCTGAATGGAATGGCACTATAGGCGGAATTTTGGTTTTTGAAGCCAATCAGGTCAACTTTAACGCGAATATTGATGTCAGCGGAAAGGGTTTTTTAGGTGGCAATGCCGGAAATTTCCCCGAAAGCTGCCCTACAGGCACTGCAACTACTGCTTACTTCTCTGACACCCTCAGCGGAAAAGGTGGCGAGAAAGGCGAGGGAATAGCCATTTTAACAAATACCTATTTGGCTTGTCGCGGAAAAGCTGCCAATGGCGGTGGGGGTGGTAACGACCATAATGCCGGTGCTGGTGGTGGTGCTAATGGTGGCGCAGGTGGAATTGGAGGTGAGAACGATGAATCGGTGTTTTCTTGCCCGGGAAATGAGGGTTTTGCAGGTGTAAGTATGGACAACACGGCTTTAACAAATAAACTGTTTTTAGGTGCCGGCGGTGGTGCCGGACATGGCAATAATACCAATGGCACGGATGGTGGCGATGGTGGTGGTTTGGTAATTATAATAGCAAACCTGATTAACGGTAATGGTTTCAGTATAATTAGTAATGGCGAGTCGGTTACGGACTGGGCTTGGGGAGATGGCGCAGGTGGCGGTGGTGCAGGTGGATCGGTGATTATTAGTGCTGCCGATGCAACTGACCTCAATATAATTGCAAAAGGTGGTAAAGGTGGCGATACCGGAGCGGATCAGTGCACTGGACCGGGAGGTGGTGGTTCGGGAGGTGCGTTCAAATTTAATGCAGGCGCTGTTTGGGCGGGTGTTACTGCAGATTTGGCCGGTGGAATTTTCGGTACTAATACCACGGCAATCAGCGATTGCTTCGGCGATAATAACGGTGCAGCCTCAGGTGGGGCAGGGGTTTCAGTGGCCAATTTTATACTTTCAGAAAGTGTTATTGCTTATAATCCCGATTTTGCTGATGCAGGAGCTGATGTTTTAGTTTGCAGCGGAAGTTCGGTTAACCTGGATGGTTCCGGAGGCATATCTTATAGCTGGTCGCCGGGAACGTATTTGGACAATCCTTTGATTGCCAATCCTTTATGCACCCCTGGCGCGGATATCACCTATACATTGACTGTAACCAACGGCTCAGGATGCACAGATACTGATGTGATCACAGTTTCAATAGCACCGGAAGTTATTGCGGATGCAGGTGAAGATGTAATTAAATGTGGCGATGATGGTGTAATGTTAAATGCCAGTGGTGGTGTTTCATATAGTTGGTCGCCAACGGCATTTCTCGATAATCCGTTAATTGCTAATCCTATTTCTACAGCACCTATCGATTTTAATTATACGGTAACGGTTACCGATATAAACGGTTGCACAGGAACAGATGTAGTATCGGTATTGATTAGCACATCTAATTTTTTAACAACAACTGCTGCGGCAGGTGTTTGTGCAGGTGGTGCTGTTGATTTACTTGCTGAAGGCGGAACTACACATAGTTGGTCGCCATCAACATATTTAGATAATCCATTAATTGCCAACCCGATTTGTACGCCGCTGGCAGATATTACTTATTATGTTACATCAACAAACGATGAAGGTTGTGAAGATATAGATACTGTTGTTGTCACTATTATTCCATCTGAATTTTTATCGTTGGATGATGAAACAACAGTTTGTGAAGGAACATCAGTACCATTATTAGCTACAGGCGGAACAACTTATTCATGGAGTCCTTCAACATATTTAGATAATCCATTAATTGCCAATCCGGTTTGCACACCTTTATCTGATATAACTTATTTCGTTACTTCATCTTCATTAGATGGTTGTATCGATACAGACACAATTCATATTTCAGTGTTGCCCGGCAATTTTGCGAATGCAATTCCTGATGTAAATGTTTGTGCGGGTGATCCAACAACTTTATTGGCTGCAGGTGGCGTAACATATGAATGGAGTCCAACAACTTATTTGGATGATCCATTTTCAGATGAACCAATTTGTACACCTTTAAGTGATATTACTTATACCGTTACCGTTACGAATGCAGATGGATGTGTGGATGAAGAAATAGTTAATGTGACAACCATTCCTGTTGTACCGGTTATTGCAGGTCCCGATACAGCAGCATGTGGAGCAGGACAAATATTTTTATTTGTAAGCGAAGGAGAAAGTTATGAATGGACTCCGGCTACATATTTAGATAATAGTGCAATTCAATTTCCAACTAGTAATCCTGTTTCATCTATTAGTTATATTGTTTACGTTACCGATATTAATGGATGTGTTGGTTCCGATACAGTTGATATTATTATTTACGATAATCCAATTGTATCTGCTTCAGAAGATGTAACTATTTGTCGTGGTGAATCTGCTATTCTCAGCGCAAGCGGTGCAACAACCTATTCGTGGTTTCCTGAACCAATTGCACCTTGTGGCGATTGCGCATCAATAACTGTTTCACCAACAGAAACTACCACCTATTCCGTTCAGGGCTTTGATGCCAATGGTTGTTACGATCAGGCAGAAGTTACCGTAACAGTTGAAATATGTAATGCCATTCATGATGAATTATTTGGAGAGATTAAAGTTTATCCAAACCCTGCAACTCAATATATTGTAATAGCATTACCTGCCGTAATTGCTGATGCAGATTTTGTTTTATTAAATATGTTAGGACAGGAATTAAACACTACCATTTTACGCCAACAACAAAATACATTAATACAATTTGAATCAATGCCGGCGCAACAATTAATTTTACAGATTACAACTCAATATGGAATAGTTTATAAATCAATAACTGTAGAATAAAACCAATACAATATTATAAGGCCGGATAACAATTGTGTTTGTCCGGCTTTATTTATTTTTGGTGTAGGTGAGATTAAAAATCCAATCATCCCCAAGAATAATTTTATCGGATTCCGCTCTTACATAAAATTGGTATTCGGGTAAATAATATACATTACCGCAAACATGTTCCATTTTCATTTTGTAAAAGATAAAATTGCGCAAGTATAATTGATGTCTGTATTTTTTATAACTAATTTTTACTTTTTTATTTTGTTGCCCGTTTTCATATTTCCCGGTTAATTTTTTTGTGGGGATAATGTGATTCTCATCAATTTTTGAATAATAACGGTTAGCAACAAAATATTCACCACCTTGCCATTTAAATCCTACAACACGGCCTGCAGATTTTATGAATACTACCGGATTGTTGAGCGAGTCAACATAAGTAATTATACTATCTCTGAATGAACCGGCATAGGTGAGGTTATGAAAACGTGCGCTCTGTTGAAGTGGAAGTCGCAAAATTAAACTATCGCCTTTTACTTTCACTTCGCGAATTAAGTTGTTATTGGTAATATAAATACCTTCCAGCGTTTTTTGATTAAAACCCGGCAGCATATCCGACATGGTTTTTGTTGTGTCGAATTTAAATATGGCATTACAAATTTTATCTGCGGTAGTAAAAGGTGAATAATTATCCGAATTGTTCCAGGCTATTACCGAAATATGTTCATCCGGGAACCTGCGGTATTGTGTTAAATAATATCCCCAACCCCCACTATGCTCGTAAGCGATTTTACCTCGATATTTTTTTTCGATTATCCCGCAACCATAGTTTACCGACTCGCCCGAATTTAGTGCAAATGAATGTTGTAGTGTGTCTATTAAACTTTGCGATTGTTTACCTAGTTTATTATTGTAAAAATTTTTGTCCCACAAATACATATCATACAATGTTGCATACACACCGGTTGCACCTAATGCATCATAATATTCAAATGGTTTTTTAAATTTTCCATTTGTTTTCTGAGGGTAATTAGTGGTGCCATCCGCCAAATATTTTTGTTTCTCACGGGTAGCGAATGAATTTTCCATCCCTAATGGCTTAAAAATATTTTCTGCTAAATATGATTCGTAGGATTGATTACTCACTTTTTCAATTATCAAAGCCAGTAACATATATCCGGTATTACTATAAGCAAAAGATTCGCCGGTGTTGGTATTGAGTTCGGGAAATTCATTTTGATAGTTGAGCATTCCTTCAAATGAAACCAGTTTTTTATTGTAATTAAATAGAAAACTTGCAACTTCAAAATGGTCTCGAATACCACTGGTATGTCCTAATAAATGATTAATGGTTATTGGTTGAGGATACGCTGGTAATTCAGGAATGTATTGATGAATTTCATCTGTTCTTTTTAGGTTACCTTCTTCTTCCAGCAATAAAATGGCAGTAGTAGTAAACATTTTTGTGATAGAACCAATATTATATTGAGTATATAACCCGATTGGTAATTTGCGTTTTGTGTTAGCATAACCGGTGGAAGTAAAATAGACTATCGAATCATCTTTAATTACAATAGCACCCATGCCCGGAGCTTCAGTATCTGGATTTATGCCATAAATAATGGAATCGAGTTGACGGTAAGTAATATCAGTTTCAAATTGTGCGAAGGTATCGAACCAGCAGATTAAACCAATAACGAAAAAAGAAAATTTCATAGTATGCAATTAGTCGTTGCCAAACCACCCAAATAAACCTTTTTTCTCTTTTTCAGGCTTTTCTTTTTTCTCCTTTTTAGGTTTTATTTTTTTGTCGTACTTGATATTAAAAATCCAGTCGTTGCCAATCATAAATTCATTTTTATTAAAATTGACAATGTAAGGTTGGTCTTCTACTACATAAATTCCACCACCCTTTGAAATTAAATTATACGATATAAACGGAAACGGGTGAATAGTTAATTCATCCTTTTTAGAAAAGTATTGAATCCTTACTTTTTTGTCGAGCGCTGCACAATAATATTTTCCGGCAAACGATGTTAATTTTGGTGGAACAGTGGTATTTTCTTTTGTGTAGTATCTGTTACAAATAAAATAGGTGCCGCCATCCCAATGTAAACCGGCAATTTTATCGCCTTCCACATTAAAGATAACAGTTGAACCTAACGTATCAACAAATGCATAATCGCCGGCGCCTGTTGTGCCTGTGTAAGATAATTGATATGAAGTTGTGTCTTCATCAAAAATTCTCGCTATTACTAATTGACCTTTTTTGCGATACACATAACGGACTAAATTATTTTCTGCAGCGTAAGTGCCTTCCAGTTTTTTAAACGTAGTATCAGGCAAACTTTTTTGAACCAGCCAATGCTGTTCTTTATAAGTCATGATATTATTCGCAATGGCATCACAAATATCGAATGGAGATATTAAATAAGAATTCATACAAACAATAATGGATAAATCCTCATTTAAAAACCTACGGTATAACGTTAAATATTCACCCTGGCCACCACTATGTTCTGCAATTGGTTTTAAGCGATATGATTTAATTAATAATCCTGCACCATAATGCACATCAGTTCCATCATTTAATGAACCTGATTTTTCCATTTTACTGATTAAACCATTGCCCCCTTTGCCCAATTTATTTTGTAAAAAGTTTTTATCCCATTTAGCTAAGTCCTCTGTGGTTGAAATAATTCCGCTTGCACCTAGTGGATTGGTATAAGCTTCCGCTTTTTTAGCTTTGGTATTGGTATGATTTAATTCATAATGTGTTGACCCGTCGCGCAAACGATTATTTTTTCCTTCTTCAACATAAGTGTTTGTCATATTGAGGGGAGTAAAAATATTATTTTGTAAATATTGCGCATAGGTTAATCCCGACACCCGTTCAATTACCATTGCCAACATCATGTAACTGGTATGGCTATAAGCAAAAGATTCACCCGGAGCGGTATTTAATGCCGGATATTTTTTCTGCCATTCCAACATAGCAGGAAATGTATTTAATTCATCTTTATCTTCTGACAATAATGTAGCTAATTCAACATGGTCGCGAATTCCCGATGTGTGATTTAATAATTGTTGTAATGTAATAGTATGTCCGTAATCAGGAAGTTCAGGTATATATTTATGAATGTCATCTGATAAGGATAATTTACCCGCTTCTTCTAATAATAATATTGCTGCACCTGTAAATTGTTTTGCAACAGAGCCAATATTAAATTGAGTGGATGGCGTAATTTTAATATTATCGTCAATTGATGCTTTACCACGTTGAGCGGTGTAAATTACTTCGCCTTTATGAACAACAGCTAATGAATAACCGGGTAAGCGTGTACTGTGATCAAAAGTTTCCAGCACAGAATCAATTGTTTCCTTTTTAAATTGAATAGCATTTTGACCATTAAGCAGCCGGCTTGAACAAAGGGTGATTGCACATAAAAAAACAAACAAAAATCTGCTCCGCATATAAATCTGTATTGGGTCGTTTAAAAGTTGTTGTAGCTTGGTAATTGCCTCAAAATTAATCAAGCAAATTGAGATTAAGGGGTTTCTACGCACAATCCCCCAACCGTTTTGTCACAAAAACCGATGAACTGTAATTTTTGAAAGTAATACCCGAAAAGATAGTGTTAATGGCTAAAAACAAAAAAGGCCGCCCGAAAGCAGCCTTTGTTATAAGTTGAAACTGATTATTTAACCAGTTTGATTTTTGTGCCGGTTTTTAAAGTTTCGTTTTTCTCTAACCCATTGAGTTCACGAATTTTATCTACTGAGTTATCAGGATACTTCTGAGAAATGCCCCATAAAGTATCTCCGGGTTTTACGGTATAATAAATTACTTCTTTGGTTGCAGGTTCTTTTTCAGCAGGAGCAGCGCTAATCAATTGAATATCAGTTAGTTTTTGCTTTTCTGCAGATGTCATTTTGTTAATCATGGCATATTGCTCTTCGTGTTTTGCCGGAACGGTAAGTTTGAGTTTTTGGCCCGGAACAATTTTAGTAGAGCTCAGTTTATTCCATTTTTTAATATCAGCTACCGAACAATCGAACCAATCGGAAATATAACCCAGGTTATCGCCTTTTTTAACGGTATAACTAACGGTTACCGGTGCTTCAGGGTCGGTTATTTCTTTTGTACTAGCAGTGGTTGCTGCTGTTGTTGTTGCATCAGTGGTAGTTTTGGTTGCCGTTTTTGCAGCTTTAGCATTGTTTACTTCTTCAACATTTTTGGCTAAAGTGGCTAAATTCTGCGTTTCCTTTTTATTGAGAGATGCGTATAAAGAATCTTTATTGGCATAAAAAGTAGCAACCGCATTCATAGGCAAACGCAGTGGATATGGATACGGAGAACCAGGTATAGTCTTAGTTTTGAGCGCCGGGTTGTTTAACGCAATTTCTTCTGCTGATAATCCAACATAAGGTGCCAATTGTTCAATTGTCATTTTATGGGTAATCATGAGGGTATCCATCATGCTGAAATCATAATCATATTTAGCCGGACGGATATTGTGTTCTTTATGATATTCAAACACATAAGTTGCTGCTATAAATGCAGGCACATAACCACGGGTTTCTTTAGGCAGATAGTTTTCGATATCCCAAAAAGTTTTATTGCCACCACCCGCTTTGCGCAATGCTTTGTTCACATTACCAGGGCCACAATTGTAAGCGGCAATAGCTAAAAACCAGTCGTTGTAAATATTATGCAAATCCTCCAAATAGGCTACAGCTGCAACGGTTGCCATATAAGGGTCGCGGCGTTCATCAACGTAAGAGTCGATGCGTAAACCCATCAATTTTCCTGTGCCATTCATAAACTGCCATAAACCGGTAGCGCCTGCTTTTGATACAGCATGTGTATTTAACGCAGACTCAATAATGGCGAGGTATTTCAGCTCAATAGGCATGTTTTTGCGGTCGAGTTCTGCTTCAAACATTGGAAAATAAGTCTGGCTTAGTCCCAACATATTCGAAACCTGAGTGCGGCGGCGCATGCAATATAAATCGAGGAAACCCTGAACAGATTTATTGTAGGTATAAGGAATTGGCGAGTTGATTTTGCTGATACGTTCAGCATAAACTTCCGGGGTAAACCGAGGCGTATCAGTAGCTGCATAACCCATCATGTCATAATCCTTCTGGTCGAAATTCCATGCAGGATTTGTCGAAAAATAGGCTTCCAGTAAGCTGTCCATCATATTCACACTTTCGTCGGTAGCATTTAATGAAATGCCGTTGTTTGTCGAAACGGTAGAATTAGAGACCTGTGCTTTCGCCACACCCCATAGCAAAAGGCATAATACGGTAATTCTGATGTAGTACATTGATAAATTTCCCCCCTAGTTTAAAATTTGGTCGTTGTGTAATAGCTGTTAGGGCTATAAAACTATAAAATTAGCCTTTTATTGTACCCAGACACACAAATATCATTATCAACAGCTAAATTTTAATAATTTTTAAGAAGATGGTCTGTCACAGAAAGCAACAGGTCTTCGCTGTAGTAATTCCCCATTAACTGGGCGCCATAAGGCATTCCGTTGCTATGTCTAAATAAAGGGACATTGATAGCAGGAAGCCCTGTAATATTTGCCTGAACGGTGAAGATATCGGCGAGATACATCTCAATTGGGTCGGTAGTTTTTTCGCCGAGCTTAAATGCCGTTGTTGGAGTAGTTGGCAATAATATGAGGTCGTATTCGCTTAAAGTCTTATTGGTGTCGTCACGAATTATTCGACGCACTTTTTGAGCTTTGGTATAGTAGGCATCGTAGTATCCCGAGCTTAAAACGAAGGTGCCAAGCATGATTCGGCGTTGTACTTCCTTCCCAAAACCTTTGGACCTGGAGTTTTTAATAACCGTTTCCATATCGCCTGCATCTTTGTCACGAAAACCGTAATGAATCCCCGAAAAACGACTAAGGTTGGATGAGGCTTCTGCGGTGGTTAACACGTAATAAGTCGGCACCAGGTAATCGAGATATTTTAAGTCCTGAGGTTCAACAGTATGGCCTTCTGCGCGTAATTTATCAATAAGCGCATACATGGATTTACTGATTTCCGGGTCAATTTTCGGGTTATCCAATGTTTGCGGATAATAGGCAATTTTCAGCTTGCGGTCCAGCTTTAAATTTGAGGCATAAGCCTGTGGCTGGTGTTTTGAAGAAGTGGCATCTTTAGGGTCAACTCCGGCCATTGCTTCCATTATCATTGCCATATCCTCAACGTTATTGGTAATTGGTCCAATTTGGTCGAAAGAGGAGGCAAAAGCGATTAAACCATATCTGGACAAACGGCCATAGGTTGGTTTAAACCCGATATTTCCGCAAAAAGAGGCTGGCTGACGAATGGAACCCCCGGTTTCGGAGCCGAGACTAGCCATACATAATCCGGCCTGCACAGCAACCGCTGATCCACCGGAACTACCACCTGAAACGCGTGTATTATCGATATCGTTTAAAACAGGGCCAAATGCCGAATTTTCATTAGAAGAACCCATCGCAAACTCGTCGCAATTGCAACGGCCTATTATAATGGCATCTTCCTGCAACAAGCGTTCAATTACAGTTGCATTGTATAAAGAATGAAAATCGTCGAGAATTTTTGAAGAGGCGGTTAACTTTTTGCCCTTCATGGCAATCACGTCTTTAACGCCTATTACCATACCGAAAAGCTTACCCAATGGGGCTCCTGACTTTAACTTTTCGTCAATTTCAGCAGCTTTTTGAATAGCATCAGCTTCAAATATTTCTAAAAAAGCGTTGAGATGTTGTTTTTCGCGGTTGGCTTGTAAGTAATAGTCGACCACTTGCCCGCAGGTAAAATTACCCGCACGCATGCCTTGCTGGACATTTTTCAATCCAGTGCGCACAATAGAATTCAAACCTGAATACATCTAAAAGAGGCAGTATTTATTTCTCTTCAGATTTCTTTGGTTCATCATTCATGCCATCGCGGATTTCACGGCTCACGTTGTTTTTAGCATCATTGAACTCGCGAATACCTTTACCAACGCCACGCATTAGTTCCGGTATTTTTTTTCCGCCGAAAAGCAATAAAACAGCAAATAAGATGATTATCCATTCCATTCCGCTTGGCATTGCTAGTAAGAGCACATTATTCATTTCCTGAACTTTTGATTTCAATACAAAGGTAGGGGTTTTTTGTATCGGGTGGGTAAAAATGTTTTAAAAAGGGATTGGAGTGGAGTTGGGAACGCGGACCCTGCGGGGCAGGGCGCTGATGGGGCGGATTTGCGCGGATTTTTTTGAAGGGGAACGCGGATTGAACTGGTTTAACGGATTGGGGACGGATTTTTTTTGGGTAACCTGCTTGGTGGCAGACAGGTGCGGAATTTTTGGTTGGAGATAAATTTCAATTTTTTCGATAATGTGAGTAAAACCATTGTGTAGGGGCGAATTGAATCCGCCCTTACACAATGGTTTTGCGATTGGTTATGAAAAATGCACTGATTTTCTGGATGGTGTGTTTGAAAAGGAACACGGAATGGACGGGTTTAATGGATAAAGGGACGGATTTTTTATGGTGTGAGTGGGCGGTGGATGGAAATTTATGATTTGCGCGGATTTTTTTGATAAGGTGTGTTTTAAAAGGAACCTGCCTGGTGGCAGACAGGCGCGGATCCCGATAGCTATCGGGACGGGTTTAACGGATTGGGATGTATTTTTTTTGATGTTTATTCATCTAAATAATTAATATCTGTTCTCCAGCCGGCGCTTATGCCAATTACGTTGGGTTCTTTTTGGATGGTATGTAATAAATTGATATATGATTTATCATACATGGTTGCATCTAAATCTAATTGATAATAATTTCCGGTTCCAAACATTTGACTTAATTTACCATTGTATTTATCTGCAATTTCTTTTACTAATTCTTGTCTGATATAAGGACTTACAATTATTGTTGCAGTAGTTTCAAGATACATAGGTTTACCGCTATTTAACATTGATGCGCCTTGCGATAAACTGCCTATGGAAGCTTCTTTAATGAGGTTCTTTATGAGTTGTTGTTTTTTTGATTCAGTGGTTGGGAATATAGATACCTGAATTAAATGTGGTGCATATTCAAAACCCATAAATGAAACTCCGGGATATTTTGCTTGTAAATTTTTTACCTCATTTTCAATAGTGCCGGGTTTTGAATAACTGTAAAAACTGACATCCCAATTTATTGAATATTCATTTTCAAGCCAGGTAATTGGATAACGAATACCCATTTGGTCAATATAATCGTCGTTGCTATTTAATAAATAATAAGTAAAATTGGCTTGACTAGTGGAATTCCATTGAGTGAATTTGGAGTCGACATGAAATTCACCACTAATAATTTCAAGACTGTCGGCATCCATTGGAACAAATAAAATGAATGTATTTTCATTTCGTTTAAATTCCATATTTTTCCATTCGGTTTTTGTTTTTACGCGGATACTAACTTCTTCCTGTAAACGATCCGGATTGCCAATTAAAGCAGTTAATTTTTTGCCGTATTCAGTTGCTTGCAGGCGATTGCCTTTTTCATCCCAATTTTCCCACCTGTCTACTTTTTTGCCATTATTGTAATTAAAAAGTCCAAAGGCTTTTGGCATGCCGGTATCATATACTTCTAATACCATCCCGGTGTTTGAAACGGTATCAATTTTGGAATTATAACGCACAATTTTGCCTGTTTGGTTATCACGCTCTTCAGTGCCGGGTGCAGCGAGAAAATAATTAAATCCTTTTATTTCACTTGACTTATCGCCAAAATAAACATAGGTATTTCTTTCAATTAAATAAACGTAACCGGGTGAAGGTTGCAACCATTCAGAATACTTTAAATAAACGGTCTCTTTCGGAGCAATTTTTTCCGGTATTGAAATGATGTTTTTATTATAACTATGAGATAAGGATAGTAATAAAGTGTCCGGGCCATTATTGAGTAACGCAAAACTATCGAGATGTGTATAATATTTGTCATCATATGGCATTTGAACAACCGGAAGAAAACCATTGGACTTTTCAGACCAGATGATGGCATCTTTTTGATATTTAAATGGATTGGCTTCAAATAAATATGCTGTTTTTCGCTCAGTAAATACCCATTCACCATTGGTCAGCGTGAAATAATCATAATATTTTTCTTTTGAGGTTACACTTATTTCGCATTTGGTAATCACCGGGGTGTTTTCTTTTATTGCTACATTATTACTCGTGCTCAAAATCTCATCATACACATATTTTTGTTGATTGACGTCAAAAACATAATGGTCAAATGAACTGGATAACACTTGATTTCTATCGTTCAATACCTGGGCAGTCATTATTCTGAAATCGGCTACACCTTTGGGATTATCTTTATAAAAATCGCCGGTTTCAATATTTTGTTTAAAATAATTGGCTGGAAATGGAAGGGCATTTTCAATTGGAATTTTTTGAATGACAGCTAAAGTGTTTTTATCGTGCACCCGTGCCTGATACACGTATAACAATGTATCGCCTCTTTCAGCATTCCATTTTTTGGTATAATCAAATTTTAAATACGTGTTGATGATGGGATACTGAGGAAGTGGAAAAACTTTTCGAACAGCAATATCAATTGTTATTGGTTCAAAGTTGCTGCCATCATCAAAAAATAAATCGCCGGGGGTTTCTCTATCCAGATTGTTTTTGCAAATATCAATTGATTTTGAGTAAGGCAAATAGGTGTAAACGGAGTCCTTTGTTTTTTTGTTAATGACCAATACCTGATATAATTGTTCCGGTAAATCCGGTGAAAATTCGCGTATTTTACAGGTATACCAGTTGCTGTTCAGCTTAGGGTAATAAGATTGTGTTTCATAAGGGTTTTTTTGATTTCGGGCGTTTTTGGGAGTATTGAGTTTTATTTTACGTGGCGTTAATTTTAAGTTATAATTATTAACGGAATTTGTTTCATACCAATAAGGTAAACTATCTTCATTCACCAGATATACCTTTATCTGACTTTCTTTAACCGGTAAGCCATTGTTAACGATATTAATAACAAATAAATGGTTGTTATATTCCAAGCAACCGCCCTGGCTATAAGCCTTCACAAGCGGTAAACAAACAATCAGCAGTAGGAGGAGTCGGTGTTTAAAAGACATAATTGTGGTGCTTTCTATTAGGATGCAACACATAAGCAATTTCCATAAAATGATGCTAATTATGCGGCTGCAAGTGCAACATATTCATTGATAATACGCTCTAGTTCTTTTTTACTGGAGTTAATTTCATCTGCATCTTTAAAATAGATAATCCTGCGATCGGGAAAATCGCCTTCCAATAAATCTGATTTCAATTTTACGCAGGTAACATGATGCAAAATGAGTAAAATGGTATTGTCTGATTTTACATTAAACGTAAGTAAATCAACATTGGTGTAATAACTGGGAGCATTCCATTTAATACGTTCTTTCAAATTGTTATTCGCATTTTTAATAATGCTGCGCAATAACTCAATTTCTGCTTTTAGCGGGTGTGCTAATTGCAGCATATATTCGGCTACCTGTTCTTCGTCGCTTAACTTTGGTTTTTTCGATTTTGGCATTGGGTAAAGGTAATCAATTTTAAACGAACACAATTTATTCCAATACCAATGATTTTGATAAATAATAGGTATTATCAATAACCAGGGTGACAATCAAGTTTTGTAAAAGATAGGATTTATCCAATGTAACCAGATATTTAACTTCACCGGTTTGGGTTATTTCTATAGGATTAGATTGTAAAAGCGCACCCGATGTATTGGAAATAAAATAGCGGGCATTTACAATATTGTTTACATTAAACTTAATGGTAAATGATGTTGAAGCCGGGTTAGGAAATAATTCCATGGTATACGGATGCTGCACATGAATCGGTTTAATGGAATTGGGTTCGGCACGATATAATTTTACAATATAAATATTATTGTCTGCCGATGTCAGGCTGGTTTGATTCATACTAAACGGGTTTTTCGACGGACTGCTTATCCCACCTAAAATATAACCAATAGTAATGGTATCACCCTCAAATTGAGTTTCTCTTAAAATTTCTGAATGATTATACGTTAAATTATAATTAGGTAAAAATTCGGCACTGCTTCCTTTATATCCCGGCATTCCGGTTGGGATGTAAAATTCGGTTAGATTGCCGGAATTGTCGCGGGAAATGCCGCTTATGGTGTTTACAAAAGGCACAAAATCATCCTGATGTAAGGCACCATCAACATAATAATATTGACTAATTCCGCCAAAAAATAAGGATGTCATTTTGTTTTCCAGACTATCATATATATTAGTATGTGCAGTATGATAATTATTTAAGTACTGATTAAATTCAGGTTTTGCAACATAACCATCTTCTTTAATTTCTACAGGATATAAAAATGGTAAATCGACAAATTGCTGAAATACACCGGATGAAATTACCAGTCCTTCTGACCCATCAGGAAAAATATGGGATAATAAATTATAATCTCTGCGATGTAAATGAATTGGGTCTGTAATTTTTTCATAACCGGAATACGATAAAGTTGCGCCACTATTATTCAATGTAAACTTCTGAATGGCTTCTGTATATGTTTGAACATAGGTGCCATGGCCCATTGGGTTATACTGACCATCAAATCGTTGTCCACCGACTAAATAAAATTGATTGCTTAGTTTAGCTAACTCACCTCCCGTAACGGCAAATTTATCGTCAGTTATTTGTTTAAAAAAAGCGGTAATATCGGTATTGGTTATAATGGCATTTATTAGGCCGGATACATTTACGGTTGTCAAGTTTGGAAATGTTTTATGTGTAGCGGCGCTTTGAGCATAACAATATCCACCAATTAAAACCAGGGTGTCGGCATCCTGATAAAAATTCATATTACTCGATTGGAGCTGCTCTTTAATTGCTGTTGGTAATACATTTAATGATGAGGACCAAAATTGTTTGGTTTCAATATCGATTACATAAACATCGGTATTGTTATCTGCTTCTGGAAAAGATGCAAATGGTTGTCGCGGATGTAAACCATCGGTTCTGCCACCTATTATTAACCATTTGCCATCGTGTTCGGCAAAGGCATAGGAATGTAACCCGGGCAATCCCGGAATTTGTATCGAATCGATGTGGACAGCATATTCAAACGGCGATTGTGCGGTAATATTGAAATTATACAACAACAACAAGCTAAAAAGGGCAACACTAAATTTCATAACAAAACTTTGGGCAAAGTTACGTTTAATCCGCAGCGATTAATGTCACTTTTGTCACTTAACTTCATTATAATTTACAACAATTAACGGGTGACATAAATTGGAAATTGAACAATGACAAAATCAATAAAAAGGTATTCATTAATTACCTTGAATTACATCCAAAGCTTTTTCCAAAATTACATCTCTTCCTTCAACCAAATTTGTTATTGTTGGATGAACAACATAGTCCGGAATTAAACCCCTGCCTGCATTTGGAATAGATTCGTTAATAGCAAAACGTTTGGTGGTAAGTTCAAATTGGATTTGTGTATTTGGCAGTGTAAGTGATTTAGTATTGGCATTTAAACTATAAATACTGCCACCTGTTTCTTCTCCTATAAACAAGGCACGATTATTTCTTTTTAGTGTTGAAGCAAAAAGTCCGGAGTTGGAAAAGCTACCACCATTTGTTAATACATACACTTTTCCGGTATATATTTCTTTGCGTATTTTATTAGATTTCGAGTTTTCGCCACTTGTTTTTTTATATCTACTGTTTCCGGCATCAAGTGCAGGGTTGGATACTTTATAATAATTATCAACTAAATTGAAAGTGGTATCCAGTAGATAGGATAATACATGTTTACTGTTATTCATATTACCACCCTGATTATCTCTAATATCAATAATTAAATGTTGTATATTGAATAAAAAAATACTGTCGAAGCAACTATCAATTGTTTTTCTGAGTTTTTGATGATAGGTGTTTTTCAAAACGGCTTCATCCCAGTCTTTAATTTTCATTATGGCAATACTATGAATAGTATCAAGTGTAAATACAACTGCTGTACCCGGTTTTTGGTCGTAAGTACGTGTGAAAGAACGGTTGGGGTAACGTTTGGTTCTGTTTTCAAATATCTCCTCTTTTGAGCTTCCGGTAATCGTGGTTTGTTGAACACTACCGTTGGCGTTAATATATTGTATTTCAAAAGCAGGCGGATGGTTATAGAAATAACTAAAATATTCCATAAACCACCAGTTTAAGGCCCAGCGAGCATATCCATCATTATTGCCATCGCGCATCATGCCATTGAGCAAAGTGTTTAAAATAGTTGCTGCGGAAACGCCATTGATAGTAATAATTTCTGAGCCGTTTGGAATTTTATCTTCAGGTAAATAATTAAGTTCAACATATAATTTCTCGCCGGAATTAAACATCCTAAATGGCAAAAACAATGAGTCTGTATTTGATTTTTCGAGATATACTGAAGGCGGTAATAACATGGTATGCCCATCTTTTATTGTGCTAAGTATAGGTGAAATATGTCCATAAAATTGAATTGCCGACATTGAATCGGGCAATGTTGCTTTCATTTGATTGAGGGTGATATTTATTTCTTCAAGTGATGCATAAGTATCTAACCCAGAATGTTTTTCGAATAGTTGGGTTTGGAGGAAATTGATATCAGTGGTAAGTTCAGCGCGCGTGTAATTTTGGGCATTAATCGAAAGAAATATAATGTTTAAAAATACAACTAGTATGTATTTATTCATTGTTGATAGATTTAATTACTTGTGTTAATTTAATACTGATATTTGCACTGATTGTTTTTCACAAGTTGGTTTTATTAAAACTACATTATATATCCCATTGGGAAGATGTGCAACTGAAATAGTAGCGTTAGTTTGATAATTTTCAACATATGCTACTTCCTGGCCAAACATGTTTATTATACTTACTGAAATTGTCGAGGACAACAAATTGCCGATTTGAATACTTGCATTTGCCGGATTAGGAAATACCACAATTTCCGGTAAACTATTTTCCTGATGAATAGCATTCGGTCCATTGATATTGCGCACATACCAAGGGTCAATATCAAACTCATCTTCCGGATGTTCGATATTATGATAAGCCAAAACAAATGCAATATCACCATTAATGGCAATAGATGGTTCACCTATTGCAAGCGCATTACCTTTTGAAATCAATAACTGTTCATTTGTCCAACTATCCCAATTATTTGGTATAGATTGTTTCATGCGATAAATATCAAAATTGCGAGAATAATATAAGTAGGTTCCACTGCCATCGGTATGTAATTGTGGATGTTCAATGTGGCCGGTAGCATTGTTAATGCTGGTCATTGTAACAGGTGTTTCCCAGGTTTCGCCATCATTGTAACTAAATGCATACATAAAATCTCTTAAACTGGCATCAACATATTTTTCATACACCAATAATAAGGTATCGGAATTATTAATTCTTCTTAATACGGGATTATCAACTATAAATTCACCTGCAGCAGAATTAATTGGCTCCGGTAAAAGAACAGCTGATGCAATATTATCAGGGTTTGCATTGGTGTTGTTTATCATCGAGATATCACCGGGTCCTGTAAATAAAAAATGGTCAACTTCATTAGGATTATCAGCCGATTGTAATGGAAATGGCCCGCCTTCAATTTGTCCGGGTCTTGCCATATCGGATAATACCCAGTTTTCAAATTCATCATTAATATTATCTCGATGAGCGTACAAAATATCCAGATTCATAATAGTATCGCAACCAAAATAATTAAATGCCATATCCATACCATACGTTTCGGCATAAGGGCGAATAAATTGAGTGCTTCCTATCGTTTCACAAACCGGTAAACCGGGGTTTGAGGCAATATAGGTAAACCAGGAAAGTAAATCGGCAGGTGCGTATAAGGTATACAGATTTAATCCATCTGCTGAAATCTGCAAACCATCTTCCCAGCCATAGGAATTTAGTGGTTGGCGATATGGGGTGCCTAAAATATCTTCAAATTCAGGGGACACTACAACATAAGTGTTGTTTTTAACACTATCCCAAATTTCAACGGGATCGGTTAGTTGTGCCTGAATGGAGGAAAGTGAGAGGCCGCAAAGGCTTAGACTGAGTATCAATTTGTTCATACATTAAAAATAAACAAAATTGTTATTTAAATATAACAAAACGTTTATACCAGTCTTTTCGCATGCACGGACGTTCAATTAACACATAAAAAATAGTGGATATGAATAGAACGGCTAACAGGATAATTACACAATACAAAATAATATTAGCATATACATTACCAAAAACCGTTTTGGCGATAATAATATTGCCCACAAGACTTATAATGGGGTAATGCAATAAGTAAATACTATAACACATTCCACCAATATTTGTTACCCATGTTTTTTTCAACCATTTGAAACATCCGTGTATAATTACATAATACAACAATAAAAAAACGCTACTGAATTGAATTAATTCCCATATCATTTTTTGCCAGGCAACATAAAAATCCAAACGAGTATGCAACCATATAGCACAAAATGTTATAGTCGCAAACACAACGTCAAAGCGGGTTTTAGGTAAAATAAGTACTTTAGAAGTATAAATATCTGCAATTATTAAACCTGCTAAAAAGTAAAACAAATAATTCACAATGGAATAAGCACTATAGTCGAAAATGTGGTTTAAAAAAATGAACAATAGCGCTAAACTTAAAAAGGTTAATATCCGTTTATTGATTTTCGGAATAGTAAATAACAATGCCAGTAATGGTGCGAGGATATAAAATTGAATTTCTATTTCAAGACTCCAGGCGGGACTGTTAATTAAGGGATGAAAACTACTTCCGTAAACAAAATTATGTGTATAGGTAATAGAAGCGAGGTAACTTTTTAAACCTTCAGATAATGTTAAGTCGTGAATAACAAATACACTCCCAAAAAACAGCACTGTCATTACCAGGATATATGGTGGTTCTAGTCTGGTAAGTCGTCTGAGAAAATAGTGTTTTAAATTAATTTTCGGTCCCTGCGCCAGATAGTATTTGGCAAAAGGAATTCCCAGGATAAAACCACTGATGGCGAAAAATACTTCTACGCCATTTCTTCCATTGGATAATAGATGTTCTAAAGGCCCCATGCCGGCAGCATAGGAGCTGCGATTGAGCACTTTTTCAATAATAAAACCGCCTAAATGACAAAACACTACGCTGCAAATAGCTATAAATCGCAACCCATCGATTTCAGGGATAAAATTACCTGTGGTGGTGATTCGACGGAGATTAAATTTCATGTTAAATATTGCAAATGGGTTGTAATGATACTGTTTATTTATGTGAAAAACTAAAAACCCGAAAATACAAATCATTAACAATTATGTGTTATTTCCACACTGCTAATATTTAATAAACAAGTCTGATTATATGTCAAGAAAACGCTTTCTAACTATTTTTTAATTCCCACTGCAAACGATTTGGGCTGAATATTTTATGTTATGCTCATCGACATAACATATATGGTATATTCCCGCAGGTATTTGATAGGTAGAAAAATTTATCTTGTTGCTTGTTGAGTTAATTTCCTGAATTATCTGACCGGATTGATTGATTATTTCCACATAATAATTACCTGAATTAGATTCCGGCAATGTAATTATACTTTGATTATATACAGGATTTGGAACAACCTGCAAATTTTGGGTAGTGGCAAGATTTTTTATATCAACAGGATATACATAAATAAAATATATATCATATGCATTACATCCCTTCGAATCTGTAAGTGTAAGATAATAATTAGTATTTTCATCAGGGCTTACTAATGGATTTAACACTGTAGGGTCCGATATGGCATAATCCGGAGTCCATAAATAGACATATGGCGCTGTCCCACCAACTATTGAAGAATATAGATTTACTGTATCGAATGAACTGATATAATCGAACTTTACTTCTAAAGTATTAAAAAATGGATAATACGATACAATGATTTCATCAGAACAAGTTGCTCCATCGGCATCAGTAACTGTTAGCGTATACAATAATTCACCTTCAACAAATTGTTCTATAATTGGGATCGCAAGTGTAGTATCGTTTAAAAAATCTGAAGCAGTGTGGACAATACCGGTAATTCCTACATAATAACAACTCCAGCTATAGGTAAAGGGAGCCAAGCCATCTAGAATAATTGCATTTTCCCCTAAATAATAAGGCTGAGTGCCACTTTCACAGTAAGTTGTATCAGCACCGAGGTCAATCAAACATTGACCTGATAACGCTGTGGTGAAAAGACAGCCTATTAACAATGGGAAAAATTGTAATCTCATTTCAATAAATTGAATATAAATATACTCAATAATATTTTAATGGATTATCGAAATTTTTTCTGTTTTTGTTATTTTATTATTTTGCATAAAATGAGCAATATAGATGCCGCTAGGTAAACCCATTAGCGGAATACTCTTTTCGCCTTGAAAATGATACCTCAGTATAATTTTTCCTGTTAAATCAGTCAAGGTGAAGATATCCCATTGCTCATTGCTTTTGATAGTTAGATAATCATTTGCCGGGTTTGGGAAAATGGTAATCGGTTCGGTTATAAATTCAGTATTGTTGACTGCAAAATCATTTGACCATGCGTATCCAATTCCCCATTTTGCAGTAGCAAAAATATCATCACCACAAAACCACATTTTGAGCTGACCTTCATCGGCTAAAACGGCTGGAGCCCTTATTTCACGTTGGGTCCAGTCGAAATCATCCTTGTGAAAAATAGCAACATCATCTTGAATAAAATCATTGATACCGTCAGCCGAATAGGCATGATGAATAGCTACCTGCAACCATTCCGGGTCTTCTTGTGCCACATCAAAAAATAAATGTAACGTATCATTCAGTACTATTGGAAAAGGTGTTGAATAGCCATAAAAATTTTCTGCAGGTGGATACATCAAACCTTGTTCTAAAACTTGTTGTGGTGTTCCAAAATTAAATCCATCGTCAGAAATAATTAATCCGATTACCGATTTACCGGCAGGGGCAGGCGCATCAAACCGATTGCCAACTCCTGTGAAGTAGAGATATAGTTTATCGTGATAAACCACAGCGCCAGGTTCTCCGACTAAATAACTCATCCAATCGTCGAAAATATTTGTTGGGGTTAAAATAATATCCTCTTTATTCCAATTAATACCATCAAATGATGTGGCATGCCCAATAGCAAATATGCCGCTTTTAGCTATGGCAGTATAATATAAGTGGTATTCCCCTTCAAAAAACACTACGCTTGGTGTTTCTATTGCCGAATAATCCCATGCAGCGGTATCTGTAGAGGTGCTGAGTAAAGATGTGCTGTCATACAAAGTCCAGCTAATACCATCTGAAGAAGTTAATAAGTAAGGAACAACCTCGCCATCAAAAATATCAACACCATTTTTTGAAGATGCGTACATCCAATAAGTATCACCTTGTTTTATTACGCAGGGGTCGTTCCATGTTCCGGGATTTACAAATGAAAGGGGTAATATAGGATTATCGGGGTGTGGTGTAAAGGATTGCGCATTTGTGGCGATTACACTTAACAGCAGGAGAATAGTTATAGCATTATTTTTAAGTAATTGCATAAAGCAGGGATTAAAGTTATTTTTTGTTGCTATTCTTTTTTTTCGAAGACTTTGCATATGGGTTAAACGCTAAAGCAAGATTTATCCAATAGTCAAAATCCTTTTTACTTTTCATGCCGGTTTCATCAATTATAACATAACCAATCATTGGTCTCGAAGTAAAATCCATTGTTTTACATCCCTGTTTTTCAACACATTCGTTATGTATTTTAGGATCAATGCGACACATAAGGTCATCTTTAATTACACCGACACACATTTTTCCATTGTACATAAAGGTGAGTCCACCCATCATTTCTTTTTCTTCCACGGGGTGAAGTTCAGCAAACCGCTCACGTATGCGATTAGCCAGTTTTTCATTGTAAGCCATGCTCAAACTTACAATTTTTTTTAAGGAAAATTAGGTGTAGTTTATAGCAATCAGTTTGTTTGCTTATAGGCTTTAACCAGCTTTTTCCAACCAGCCAGTCCGCCCACTATTGATAGCATACCATTCATAATACCCATTATGAAAGGTGAAGGAATTAAGGAAAACGGTTTTAATCCAAGCCGAGGAAACATATAAAAATATTTTACAAAATGGCTTGCCGAGCCTGGATTTGATTGATTTAAAAAGAATAAGATTTTAAACATTTCAACTGTGTCAGCAACAGGCGTATAATAAACCTCCATTTTAATTTTAGTTGTGCCAATATTTTTTATTCCGTGGACAACATTTTTAGCAATAAATAATGTATCTCCAGGTTTCTTAATTAATTTTTTCCCACTAACAGTAAATTCCACTTCGCCTTCTAAAACAGTAAAATGTTCATCCATATGCGGATGAATATGATTTGGAACACCTCCTCCGGGTTCGCACCACCACATCATTTTAAAAATATTATTTTCAACTGAAACAGGTAAAAATGTTTCCTTACCCATTTTTAATTCACGAAATATTGAATTTGCCATAGTGTGTGCATTTAAGCTATCGCAAATGTAAAATCAAAACAGCAGGTTAGGGTGTGATTTAAATCACAAAATGTTTTGTTCGGCCAGGCGTGCACGCATGCGGCTTAGGGTTTCACGCGAAATATCCAGAAATTGGGCTAAATGTGTTACTGATATCCTTTGTACTAATTCCGGTTTATTTGTAAGCAGGTATTTATAACGTTCTTCCGGACTGAATTTCATTAATATAGTAACATGTTCACGATGATTATTTAAAAAATCCGCTGCAATTTTTATTCCAATCCGTTCAATTACACTCGATTTCTCTGCTATTGCTTTTAAATCATCGAGATAAAAATAAATTATTTCGGTGTCCTCAATTGCCTGAATATGATAATCGATAGGTTGGTTGTTTACATAACTACCGCAGTCATCAAAAAATGCCTCTTCCATAAAAAACTGGATGATTTTTTCATTGCCATTATTGTCTGTTACAAAATGTCGTAGAATTCCCGACTTTACATACACAGAAATGGGTGGCATATCGCCTGCAGTAAAAATGTAATCACCCTTTTTAAGCAATTTAAAACTGGCAAGAGTTTTCATTGCTTCCAACTCCTTTAACTCAATTTCGGTAAGGGGTTCAAGCTTTTTAATGGTATTTATCAGGTGATTCATTTTGCTGCCTTTATTCAAATATAATAAAGTTTAAACAAATCAGCTAATTTTAGTTAATCGCCCTTTTCAATTTTATGGTACGTAACATTTCCGTTTATTGCTAATTGTAACAAATAAATACCTGCAGCTACCGATTGTATATCAATATTAACATAATTTGAATTAGCTGCAATTGAACTATATACCACTTTACCACTGATATCAAAAATGTTTATTGTCATATTGGAATTTGTAGATATTCCGAGGTCAATTGTAAATTGCCCAAAGTTGGGGTTGGGATAAATACTTAATGGGTTATATGAATTGCATTGCACTTGTATTGGTGATGAATTATTTGTTTGCCCGTCTGCATCTACTAACACCAACCTATAATATTCACTTGTATTCGATTCTATAGTATAACTATAATAATGTTCTGTGGTGCTATATCCCTGAGCAGCGATATTCGCAATTTCTTCCCATTGTTGTAATTCATTCAGATGTTGAATGATAAAATGGCTGCTGTTAATCTCACTAAATGTTGTCCAATTTAAAACAACACCGGTTAAGGCACATTGGGCATAAAAATTACCTAACACCACCGGTAACGGTGAACCAATTGGATCAGCTAAAGTTTCTCTGTAGAATTCGCCGTAGCCGGAAAGTTTCACATAATTATTTGCAATATCTCTTCCCTCCTGACCCAAATTATACCACGTAACACCTGCATCTTTAGATAAATAATGGTCAAAATTGTTTTCATCTAATCCCCCTGATTCTGCATCAAAATAATACTGAATTAATGTAGCATCTAAGCTCGAATTGTTTTCCGGTATAATATCAAAATATCTGTAAATGCTATAATTACCTGAAGGGTCGGTTTGTTGAACATGGCCTCTTCTGATTTCTGTATAACCTAAATTTTCTGTAGAAGTAATTTCCGCTCCTAAATTACCCGGATTTGCGGAAGAAGGTGCATTAAGTGTTGCATTGGCAATAACTTCACCGCCTGAAATTCCGGTTATACGACTTGTTTCTGATTCTGATTTTAATAATCCTGTAGCGCCTAAATCAATAATAAAATTATTTAATTCTAATAAGCCGTTATCAAAAACAATTAAATCATCTACAATACAATCCTGCTGCATAATTACATCGTTTGTTGTTTTACTTATAGTAATATCATAAAATTTGGTTATAGATAAACCACCAACTGCTGAATTAGCCGTTGCAGTTGTTCCTGTAAAAACAATATTACTTTCACCGGCATTAAAATCGCCATTATTATAAAATCCGCAATTATTTAAAACCAAGTTCGGACTTGCATTACAAACCAAATTGGCACCGGCTTTTATTTGTAATCCCTGTTGCGCCTTAATACTTATTGTAAAAAAAACAAAAAGGGTAATAAATGATACATATTTCATAACAAATTATTTACGATTAGCGACCGGAATTTTGTTGTTCAACAAGTTGCATTATGAGCAATTGCAATTCGTTGAGTTTAATTTGTAACGCTGCGTTATCTGTTTTAAGTTGTTCAATTTCGTCATTTTGATTTAAAACAGCAGTTGCCGTTTCTGATGTGGCTGAATTTAATTTACTATTTAATTCCTGAATAGCATTTACCAAAACAAAATCCATTGCACCATAATCCACACCTAAATATTCCACTCCCTGGTCAGTATCATTTTCGCGATAAGTCCATTTGGTAATCATGTAAGGTGCAATTTTTTGTAACTCCTGAGCAATAGTTCCTACGCCTGTTTCACGAGGTAATCCTGCTTCTCCATTATAGGTAAACCATATCGGATTTATTTGCATAACCAAATCAAGTCCATCACTAAAATCTTTAATATTTTCTTTTAATCGTTTATCAGATACTACAGTCCATGTTGAAGAGGTAGGTTTTGCAGCATCGTTTACACCGAGTTCTAAAATATGTGCAGGTGAGTTCGTGGCAATTCCTACGAATACATTACTAACGGCGCCGTTTACACCATTTACACTGCCAAGTACCATGCTATTGCTGGTATTTACCTGTGCTCTTGAGCCAAGTGCTGTAGCATTAGCAAGTGAAACACCACCGGTATTTGCATTTTCGCCGATACATGTTAAGCTGCTACCTGTTGTGTTGGTTAATAATGCACTGTGACCAATTGCCACGTTACTTCCACCTGTTGTATTATTAAACATTGCGCTGGTTCCAAATGCCGTATTACCGGTTCCTGTAGTAGTAGCACCTAATACATTTGCACCTAAACCGATATTACTGGAAGAAGTAGTTAACTGATCGAGTGCACCCATACCAATAGCTATATTTTGTTGCCCTGTTGTGCTTGCTGCAAGTGCATTATTTCCAATGCCAATATTATTTGAAGAGGTGCTACTTGTTAATATATTAAAACCTATTCCAATGTTGAATCCACCGGATACATTAGCTGTTAAAATATTATATCCAATACCAATATTGTTTGTTGAAACAGTGAGTGCGTTTAAAATATTACTACCTACTGCAATATTTTGAGAACCACTGGTTAACGCATTTAAATTTTGATACCCAATGGCAGTGTTATGTGTTGCTATAGTTGCGTTCATGAGTGCATTATATCCAACTGCAGTATTACTACTGCCTGTAGTAGCAGTTTGTAATGCATTTGCGCCAACTGCAACATTGCCTGTGCTTGAAGTATTTGCTGCCAAGGCATTAAAACCTATTGCTGTATTTTCGCTACCGGTAATATTGGCAGTTAACGTGGAAGTACCAATAGCCGTATTTTTTATACCTGTTGTATTTACTTTTAATGCACCGGAGCCCAATGCAGTATTATTACTCGCAGTAGTATTATTAGCCAGGGCATTTTCTCCCATAGCTGTATTATTTGAGCCGGTGGTATTATCTTCCAGGCTACGATAACCAACAGCAGTATTTAATGTACCACTTGAATTGGATTCCATCGACTCAAATCCAATTGCAGTGTTATTGCTTGCGGTGTTCATCCTTAACGCGTTACTTCCAACTGCAACATTTGAACTGCCGGTAAAATTAAAACTTAATGTGCTGGATCCAATAGCAGTATTATTAGTTCCTGTGGTATTTAGAGATAAGGCGAATGCTCCCATCGCACAATTGCTGTCTCCTGTAGTATTAATACCCAAACTGCTGTTGCCTATCGAGGTATTGCTAAAACCGGTGGTATTAGAATAAAGCGCGCCACTTCCTATTCCAACATTGCTGGTGCCGGTAGTATTAGAAAATAATGCAGCTGAGCCAATGGCAGTGTTCCATCCGCCTGTTGTATTATTTGCCAAAGCATCGTTGCCGAAAGCGGCGTTTGCAAATCCATTGGTATTATCTTCTAAAGCCGATTTACCGACAGCGGTATTTGAAAATCCGGAAACGTTTGACATTAGCGACTGAAAACCTACTGCGGTATTATCACTAGTGGAGGTTTGCAGTTCCATCGATTTATAACCAATTGCTGTATTGCCAGATCCGGTTGTAATGTTTTGCAACGCTTCTTCACCTACAGCAGTATTATTTGACCCGGTTGTAGAAGCCTCCATAGAAAATTTCCCAATTGCCGTATTTTGCGCACCTGTTGTATTATTAGTTAAGGTATTACCACCAATACCAACATTATTTGCACCTGTATTTACAATACCTGCATTTAATCCTAAAAAAATATTTCCGGATGTTTCAATTGAACCGGCTACTGTATTATTTACTTTTATTTTTAAATCTTTAGCATCGGTGGTGCCTATAAAGTTGGTGCCGGGCGTTGTACCGGTATTACCTGTTGTAGACCATCCGGCTGCACTGTTGCCAATAAACACCCATGCCGCACCATCATAATAATAAAATCCTTTTGTTAAATCGGTTTGAAATAACAGTAAGCCTGTTGCAGGGGAAGCTATTGCAGTGCGTTGAACTTGTGTCATGCGCGGAATTAATAAACCTTTGGTGGTGGACTTAATATCCAGCATCGAAGAATTGTCCGGCGCAGAACCATCTATGTTTAAAGCGACATTTTGTGCAGTGGTTATTAAAACACTACAATAAAGTGAAATAAGTATGATTATTTTTTTCATGACAGTTGGTTGAATTAGGTTATTGTTATTTGACAATAATTATCACTTCATTTATAACATTCGTGGGTGTGGTTTGGGTAATAGCAGGGTTGTTGTGTTGTGGTTGCGCAAAAATGAACACGGGAATGGATATTAAAATCCATGTAATAATAAAATACCATAATTTTTTCATAATTAATTGTTTATTGCAAAAGTAGATTTACGCAATAAACAGGGCAATCACATTGTGATGTGATATTTATCGGCTATTAATTAACAAGCCTGTGCTCCATTGCAATTGCAACAGCTTCGGGAGCGGAATGCACCTGGAGTTTTTCGTAAATGTGTTTGATATGGGTGCGAACGGTATCGTGAGAAATAAAACACAATTGAGCAATTGTTTTATACGATTTACCTTTTACAAGGTAATTTAATATTTCCACTTCACGGTTGCTGAGGTTGAATTTTTCTTTGCCTGCTGTTTTAAACTGAGGAAACTGAAATAATATTTTTCTGGCTATTGTAGCACTCATTGGCGCTCCTCCATTGGCAACATCAACAATAGATTCAGCTATTTTTTCGGTACTGCTGTTTTTTAATAAATATCCGGTTGCTCCGGCACAAATGGCGTCAAACACTTTATCGTTTTCATCGAATACGGTAAACATAATTATTTCAACATTCACATGCTGAGATTTAATTTGTTTAACTGCTTCTATCCCGTTTATGCCCGGCATATCGATGTCCATCAGAATAACATCGGGCTTAAGTTCCTTAACATGTTGTGTGGCATGAATAGCATTGTCGTAATTGCCAATACACACAACCTCATCCTTCTCGTTGAGCGCTGTAACTAGTGCTTCGCGAAGTTCATTATTGTCTTCAAACATTAAAAACGACACTTTCATAAGGTGTAAAGTTGTGTATTTGGATAGTGCTAAATTATCACATCATGATGTGATTTTACATTCCAGCACAATACCGCTTTGTTTTTTAGGCTCAGAAATAATATTCAATGAGCCGCCGATTTGCGCTGCACGTTTTGTCATGTTGTTTAATCCATTACCTCTTTTCACGGTTTCAGGGTTAAACCCAATACCATCGTCAATAACCGACAAACTTAATTGTTTACCTTTCTCTTTTATTGTGATGGTAACGTTTGCACAATTACTATACTTTGCCGCATTATTTACGGCTTCTTTAAAAATGAGGTAAATATTACGGATAAGCTCCGGATTAAGTTTAATATCAGATACTGTTGTCGGTCCGGTAAAAGTGTAATTGATGTTTTTTGATTCCAAAATTCCTGAGGCAAATTGTTCCATCCGAACCAGCAGTTCCTGCAAGGTGTCATTTTCGGGTTTAACCGCCCATACTAAATCCTGCAGACTATCATTCATTTTAATAGCGCTTTCGTTTATTTTATCTAAAATGGGTTCAACCGTTTCAGGTTGTTTAATGAGCCGCGATTTTACCTGTCCGCTCAAAATAGATATGCTGCTTAAAGTGGAACCTAAATCGTCGTGTAAATCGCGAGAAATTTTGGTTCGCATTTTCTCAACGGCAAGTGCACGTTCCAAACGTAATTTATATATCCAGTAAATTATTGCGGTAACTAAAAGGGTGCACAATAATTTAAACCATACCGTTTGCCAAAATGCCGGTGTTATTTCAATTATCACTTTGGCAGGCTGTTCGCTCCATATACCATAATTGTTTTTCCCCTTTACTAAAAAAGTATATTTGCCCGGACTTAAATTATGATAAGAAGCAAAATTTCGGGTGTCGGCATAAATCCATTTTTCGTCGACACCTTCCAGCATGTATGCAAAAGTATTTTTAGATGATTCGTTAAAACTCAATAGCGAAAACGCAAAATCAATATCATTATTGTTATACGGAAAAACATAAGTTGCAAGGTCGTCAATTAATTTATTTCCGATTATACTTTTACCTCGCATCAAGATATCTGATACAATTGCTTTGGGTTGTGGAAGGTTAAACTGAATATCATTCGCATTAAAAATATTAATTCCGGTGACATCCCAAAAATATAAATGATTATTATCGTCCTGTGTGCTGGCTTGCATCAACATATCATTTGATAATAAGGTAGGCTGACCTTTTAAAAGTATGAATTTGTTGGTAGGAATATCATACACAACGATGCCATTTGTTAATGTGCCTAACCACAACCGGTTTTTGGCATCTAATTCCATTGACACATATGTATTATCAGGTAATAACTCGTTGCTATAATATACCGACGTTTTACCACTGCCAGGGTTCAATTGGCAAACACCAAATTTATTCAGTAAATAAACATTTCCTTTAGCATCACAAGTAATATCCAACACAATACTCGAAGCAAAAGAAATGCCTTTACCGGCAGGATATACAGTTGTTTTACCACTTGGGTAATGATATTTTACCAAACACCCGGATTTTGTTTTTTTAGGATTGCTTGCATCGTGCACCGAAGCTGTCCAAAAATTACCATCAGCATCAAGGTAAATAGCGTAAAATAATTGACTATATAGAGCAGTATCAACTGAAAAATGAATTGTTTTTGTTGTTTTATTTGTGAAATGATGCCATTCAATGTGATTGTTTTTAATAAAATAGATGGTGCTGTCGTTGGTATTAAAGGCATCATATTGGTATTTACCTTTTGCCGGATTATAAAATGTAGTATTAAAGTCTGCAGAGGAATACTGTTGTTTTTTTGTATTATAATAAAAAAAGTAGGATAATTTATTATTAATTATTGAGGTTTTATTTAAATTACTTTGTGGAAAGTCATTGTTGGCATAACCGGTTAGATATGCTGTGTCGTTTATTGGATATATATAAACTGCGGGCATATACAGTTTAATAATTAAATCAGGTAGTTTGTTGTTCGCAGTTATTTTATCAGTAGGTAGGTGATGCTCATAAAAAAGCCAATTCCTATCGATACTGAATATTGTACTGTCCTTAACAACAATGTTTTTCGGCATACGCCGCTCCATTGCTTTTTGGCGGCGCGTAAAAGGAATAGTTTTGCTTTGAATTAATTTTGCAGGTATGTATTTTACATTATTTGAACACCCAAAATACAGGTCGCCGGATGGTGATTTTAAAATCGTTTTTGCATAAATGTTATCCGCAATGCCACTCAATTGTAATTGATTAACGGTGTTGCCGGAAATAATATAATTGAGTTTGTTGAGACTAGATGTAATCCAAAATTCATCTTCACTTACTTCTACAATTGGGTAGGAGCCATAAGGCGAAATAAAATCTGAAAGGAAATTAGATTGAATTAACGCTAAACTTTTTTTATTAAACTGATACAAATTTCCGCCTGTATTCAGTATTAATATTTTAGTAGTAGTAATCGTAAAGCTCACCATTTCCTCGTTTTCCAAAGGAAGCTGTACTAATTGCAACGTATTGTTTAGAATTGAATAAACGTATAAATGGTAGGTGGTGAGGAAATAAATTTCATTTTTATCGGCAAATACATCAATAATATATTCATTGTTTATGAGTTTGCCATCCAACAGTTTAAAAGGGGTATAAACTTTTGTATCGGTGTTATAAACCACGATATTTTTTTCATTTGCCAGCCATAATTGATTTTTATTGTCAATCTCGACGTATTTAATTCCGTTAAAACCATTGGCTGATAAATCTTTGGAATTTGTTTGGTAAAGCGTATTGGTTTTGGTATCTAATATTGCCAATCCGGAATTGGTAATTATGGCAATTTTATTTTTCCCTGCACTTATTATCGCATTTACATCGTTGCTGATTAAACTTGTACTATCATCAGGGTCGTGGGCTATATTGCGCATCCTGTTTCCATCCCAAATAAAAACACCTTCTTTGGTAGCTATATACAAGTAACCTGCTTCATCTAAACACAAATCTGCCACAGGAGTTATGGTGCTATTATTTTCCCATTCAATAGTTTGAAAAGGATAGGTTATCACCGGAAATTCCTGGGCATGCAGTTGCAAGCCTAAAACACAAATAATACAAATAAATGTTAGCCTAAAACATTTCATGAAGCAGCCTTTGAGTAAAAGAATTCAGCCTAATTACTCAAAAATAACAAATTATTGATTGTTTGAGCTTCCCATCCAATTTTGCCGGAGCTTAGTCCTCCTCCTCCTCATGCTCCTCATGGTTGCGTTGTTGTTCAGCGCCTTTATTTGCTTTTTTGAGGTAGCCTGGAATTTGAATGTCGTTTTCGTTACCACTTTTATGGCAATTAACACAATTGGTATACTGATAAATACCTTCTTCCTCGTGCTCTTCCCTAATATTATTTAAAGTGTGTTCGTGACAGCCATAACATGTATATGTTTTTAAGTTATTACCTGTGTGACAAGTATTGCATGCTACGTTGTGATTATTGTCAAGGATAAAATAATTATTGTGGTTAAAATCCGCAGGTTTCCATTTTTGGGTGTTATGACAAGTTGCACATGAAATTTTATAATTGTTATGCAAATTGTCACTAGGTTGTTGATGACAACTTATGCAATTGGATTTAATTGATTCATTTAAGGTGGTATGATCAAAGGCAGCCACACTATTCCAGGATTTAGTGTTATGACAACTTACGCACTTAGCTCCAACCACTTGGTGCAAATTGTTAGAAGGAATATTATGACATGTTACACAGTTGTTCAATACAGCCAACTCTAATACACTGTGGTTAAATTGATGTTGTAGTGGAGGTGGTATTTTTCCTTTGTGGTCAGTATGGCACTCGGTACATTTTAAATTTTGAACACCGATATGAAAATTAATACTGATTTGCTCCTGCGCCGTTGCACTGGTGTCTAACCCTATTTCTTCCAATTTATGACAAGTAATACATTTTTCATTTGGTATGGAATGGAAAGCGGTGTGACAACTGAAACAATTATTTTCAATAATTTGGTGTTCCTCTATCAACTCGCCTGAATTAAACATTAAATGTGGTGAGACAAAGGATAAAATTATCAGAATACCTAAAATGCCAAATGCAAAATACTTTTTCATTGTTAAAAAATATAAACAGCTACAATATGTATAATTGAAAGTGTGGCAAACAGGAATGTAATAGGAAGATGTACTTTTCTCCACTGTTTCAGTGCGTCAACTGTTAAAATATCAAAGTGCAACTGATTGTCTACTTCTAATTTTGATTTACCTTGTTCAAGCAGGGCTTTTTTGTGTTGACCTAAATCTTCAGATGCTCTTTTTAATAAAAATTTGCCGATGAGACCGGATGCAACATTAACTAACAACATTAATATAGCCAACCATGGTAATAAAGCGTTAAAATGAATACCGGCGTGCACCAATATTAGAACGGAGCCTAACCATGCTATATATTCATGAAAATTAAGATATTGTTTTGGGGGTCCGGTGGTTATGATTTTACGTTTCCGCAGGGAATAAATAAAAGATAAAATTATCAGAACTGTACCTATAAGACCCAGGTCACGTCCTAAATGAACTATATTATAGTAGTGTAAAATATAATCAATAATGATGGTACTGATTATCATCATACCATACCATAAAAAAAACGGGACAACATACTTGCCTAAAAGCGACTGAGTCATATTTGACGTCTTTAAAAAGAAGAACTTTAAAGATATTGAACATTCCCTTGTTATAAGGTGACTTCAAATATCATTTAGTTTGACATTAGTCAATTAGTAAGATATGACTTCTTAAATTTATTTATAAGGATTGACTTTAATACAAAGCAATATTTTCGTTGCATTAGTCATTTAGGGCAGCTTCCAGGTCGGCTACAATAATTTTTTTTCATTTTCAGCATAGCCATCATTACTTTTTGGGATTTATTTCTATCGGGATCGCTCATCAATTTACCTAGCGCGTCGGGAATAATTTGCCACGACAAGCCGAATTTATCTACCAGCCAACCACACATGGATTCTTCGCCACCAGCAGTTAAAGCATTCCAATAGTAATCTACTTCTTCCTGATTTTTACAATTTACCATAAACGAAATGGCGGGAGTTAATGGAAATTTTGGACCACCGTTTAGAAAATTAATTTTTTGCCCTTCAATTTTCATCGAAGCTGTTAGTACTTCTCCTTCAGGATAATACGATTTATGCAAAACCTCTGCATTTTTAAAAACTGAACAATAAAATTCAATTGCTTCGGCTACTTTGCCATTGAACCATAATACAGGAGTAACTATATGCATAACACCAAATTTAAAAACATGAAAAAAACAAAGTTAATATTCAATTATATTCTATTGGAAGGGAAATACGGCTAAATATAGGTGTTATTGCGACAAAGTTGGAAGGAATAGTACTGTTACAACTTATTTGACCTATTGTATTTACGAATTAACTTTTTTGTGTACTTTAAACTTTTGGTACTTTCCCAACTATAATGACCGGGAATAATATATTCAGGATGTTTATACTTTTTTTCAACCTTCTTCACTGAGCGTTTCCATGACGACATGCTGGCATCACCGATATAACCTATTGATGGCGTTTTGGTGCTTTTTACAAAACAACCTCCATACAACACTTTTTGAAGCGGAAACCATACCACAATATTATCAGGTGTATGACCGGCACCGGGATAAAATGTTTCGAACGTGTAATTGCCTATTTTAAAAGTTGTGTCGCTATAAATAATATGTTCAGCTAATTCTTCATCCTTTAGTTTACCCAACTCATACGTTTTCAAATAAGAATAGGTTTTTATTCCTTTTGATGCCAGATAAGTTAACCCTTCTGTTCTATCTGCATGATAATGGGTTGAAATACTCATTACCACTTTTTTATTGTGCCGGGCCATGATGGTATCCAGCAAAGGCTGCAGTTGCGTAGAGTCCCAAGGGGTGTCAAACAATACCACTCCTTCGTTGGTGACCAAATACATGCTGTTTGATGGAACAACTTCATCATCCATTACTTTTTTGGTCGTATACACGTAAAAATTGGTCGTGAGGGGAGTTATTTCCAGCTGCTGAGCCTGCACCAAACCGGATAGCAAACCTATAAATACTATTAATATAAATCTCATCGCATTAAATTATGGGTACAAACGAATAGGGCATTATTTATATTGTTTTGATTGGGACGAATGTTACAAAACCGGTTTGCGGATGACCCATTTCACTAAACTAGAGATTAATCCTTACAATTTTATGAAAGTGTATTTTGTATTACCTGCAGACGGAAGATTTAAAAAGTAGATACCCTGAGGCAAATTACTTATTTGAATAGCAAATTGATTATCCATAGTTTTGGTTGTAATTAAAACACCATTTAAATTATAAATTTCAACTGTTGCTCCGGGTGTACCATTCAAAACATAAATAATATTTGTTGCCGGATTTGGAAAAACCTGAACACCATTTTCATTTTGTTCTGTTATTGCATTTGGCATATAGGATTCAGCATAACCAATATCCCAGAAATAATTTTCTAAATCCACAATTTCCGATTTATCACGGCCGGTATACCACATTTTAAATTTACCTGAATTTTCATCGTAAATTACGGTTGGATGTGCTGCCCAGAAGGCATCCCAGCTTCCGGGTTCACCAATTTTCAGTACCGGATTTAAAGTGCTTTTAGTAAATGTAATGGCATCGTTTGAAATTGCATATCCT
Organism: Bacteroidota bacterium; assembly: GCA_016718035.1. Taxonomy (GTDB): domain Bacteria; phylum Bacteroidota; class Bacteroidia; order Chitinophagales; family BACL12; genus UBA7236. Next base: position 266,524 of record JADKEK010000005.1, read on the forward strand.
ACTTGAAAGTTTTCTATATCCCAACTGTTTAACATGGAATAAAAAAGATGATAAAAAGAACCTATTTTCACCACACTTGGTTCGGCTACAACAACTGAATCGTAATTATCCTGGGTTCCGGCTTCAACTATCGGATAGGGGTAAATAGTCCAATTAATACCATCGGTTGATATTGCATAACCAATATTACCCTTGCCATCTGTTTCCTGACCATTAATTACTAAGTCGCTTGCAGTAAACCACATTTTGTAGGTAAACTCATCATAAATTACACAAGGACTGGAAATAAAAGTGTTAAACCATTCATCTGGATTACCGGGCGACATTACCGGATTGCCTTCATATTTTGTCCAGTTTAATCCATCAGGCGAATAAGCATATCCAAAATGATGGTCATTTATTGGGAGGCACCTGGATTTTCTACCAGCATACCACATTTTATATCGTTGTTCAGGCGGTGCACTTTCATCTTTAATAACTGTTGGCGTTTCCACTCCATCAGCGTCAAACATACTGGTATCCGGATTAATATTTAATACAGGATTGTTTGCATATTCATTCCAATTAATTCCGTCGATTGACCATGCATATCCTATCCGCACATGTGGGCAATCGTCAAAAGCGCTAACCCAGCCTACGCCTGCATACCACATTTTAAGTGTGTCGTTGTCCAGCATTACAAAGGGGTCGCCTGTTGCCAGGCCTTTCCAATCGGGAAAAGTGGCACTTCGTTCAAGCACAGGTGATGGGTGTTTCACCCAAGTGGTTTGTGCGGAAATATTTTGTTCAAATATCAGGCAACAAAAAAATAATATATGGAAAATTAATAAACGCATTTACAAATTAAAGGTAATAAAAAAATCCACCTAAAAGATGGATTTTTTATTACTCAACAATATATTATTATAACATCGTAGATGGGCAAACATAGTCGGTAATTTTAAATTTACCCGACGATTTTATTGAAGCAAATCCACCATCAACATCAATTAAATTATTGTAACCACGAGCCTTTAAGATAGACGCAAATACCATCGACCGATATCCACCTGCACAATGCACGTAATAGGTTTTATTTTTATCTACTGCGGTCATGCTATTATTGACATAATCTAATGGAGCATTAATGGCATTTACAATATGTTCTGAATCGTATTCGCTTTTTTTGCGAACATCTAAAATATTAATGTCAGGATTTGCTACCTCCGCTGCTGCAAATTCCGCTACAGAAACAGTAGGGATAGATTCGGTTTCTTTGCCTGCATTTATCCAGGCATCAATACCGCCATCTAAATAACCGATGGCATTGTCGTAACCAACACGCGCCAATCTAGTAATTACTTCGTCTTCACGACCAGGTTCAGTAATGAGTAATATTTCCTGTTTGATATCCGGAACCAAGGTTCCAACCCAAACAGCAAAACTTCCGTTTATACCAATATTAATTGAATTAGGAATAAATGCTTTTGCAAATTTTTGTGCTGCACGTGTATCAATAATTAATGCATGTGTTTCGTTTGCTACCACTTCAAATTCTGTAACATTTAATGCTTTTTTACCACGAGCCATTACATCATCAATTGCATCATAGCCATTAATATTCATTAAAACATTTTTAGGAAAATATCCAGGAGGTGGCATTAATCCATTTAATAATTCATTAATAAATATTTCTTTTGTGATGCCCGGACGTAAAGCACTGTTTGTTTTTTTCTGATTGCCCAGGGTATCGGAAGTTTCTTTGCTTAAATTTTTACCACAAGCACTACCTGCACCGTGAGCAGGATATACAATAAGGTCATCGCTTAAAGGCAATATTTTATTTTGCAGTGATTCGTATAAATGTGCTGCCAGCTTTTCCTGAGTAAGGTCCGCAATTACATGCTGAGCTAAATCGGGGCGACCAACATCGCCAATAAATAAGGTGTCACCTGTAAATATGGCGGTTTCTTTTCCTGTTTCATCACTTAATAAAAAGCAGCTGCTTTCCATGGTATGGCCGGGAGTATGCAGTAATTTAATAGTAGCATTACCTAACTTAAATACTTGTCCGTCTTCACCAATCAATGCCTCGAATCCGGTTTTCATTTTGGTTGGACCATACACAATTTGTGCTCCGGTTTTTTTGGATAGGTCCACATGACCTGAAACGAAATCGGCGTGAAAATGTGTTTCAAAAATATATTTGATTTTACTTCCACGAGCATTTGCCATATCTATATATGGTTGTACTTCACGTAGTGGGTCAATTATGGCTGCTTCGCCGTTGCTTTCAATATAGTAGGCTCCCTGTGCAAGGCAGCCGGTATAAATTTGTTCAACTTTCATATGAGTTAATTATTTAGTATGCAAAGATGATATGGTGAAATGGTAATTTCGGTTACTTTTGTTACAGAGCTGTTTTTTTGCATAATCTTCCTTTCGGCCTTGCCGCTGTCAGATTTACCACAAAGTTAAGTTGGGCATTCATCAAAAAAGCTGACAAAAATCATCAAAAAGGAGAAAACAATGTCTGAAAACAAAAAGTTCCAAGCCTCGTAAGGCTGCTCTTTGCTTATTTTAATTATTTGATGCGGAGTTGTTGTTAAATGCCCATTGAATTAAACCGGGTATTAATTTATAATTACAAATAATAAACAACAGCAACAAAATAAAATAAAGGCCATTTAGGTGCAGAAAACTTATGGAAAAGGAGTAATAATATGTTTTGTTGCCTATAACAAAAACGGAAGGAAAAAATAACCCTATTACCAAAACTACCAATGTGGTAAATAAGCTAGCAGGGTTTTTAAATAAAAACGATATTCCAACAAAAATTAGTAAAACAACATGCACCTGATATTCAAAGGTAAAGTTATTACCACTTATTAATCTGGTTATAATGGTATAAGCTGTAACTAAAATAAAAAGGAAAACAGGTAAATAGGTTTGAATGGTTTTAATTAAATTATTTTTCAGCATAAGCTTTAAAATTATCTAATATAGCCTGCCAACCTGCTTGTTGCATTTCAACGCTGTTTTCGGTTTCTGCATCAAATGTTTCAGTAATTTCAACCACATTATTTATTGCCTTAAATGTTATACTTACCTTTCTACCATCAGACATCCGATATTCAATTAATTGATGTTCAATAATATTTGTATAAATACCATTAAAGTCGAAACTGAAACTACCATCACGAGCCGCCATTGTTGTTGTAAATTCACCGCCTTCGCGTAAATCATTTTCTGCATCCGGTACATGCCAATCGTCGGATGCCGAGCACCATTGTTTAATATGTTCAGGTAAATTCCAGCAATCCCAAACTTTTGAGATAGATGCGTGGACAGAAGTGGATACGGTTATTGTCATAACTTGGATTTTGAAAATTTTATGCCTTATTTAATTAATTGCTTTAATGGATTTCCGATATATACTCCGGCAACGGCAATATCTTTTACAACAACTGCTCCCATTCCAACAGTTGTATCTGATGGAATATTAACACCTTGTTTAACAGCAACATTGGTTCCGATATAAACCTGGTCGCCAAATGCACAGTTGCCGCTGATATTGGCTGCCGGTGCGGTAGTAAAATAATCACCAATAAAACAGTCGTGACCAATAGTGGTATGTAAATTCAGGTGTGCGTGTTTGCCAATTGTAATATTGCAAGTTAAAATAGTACCTGCAGTTATGATACTACCTTCACCAATTTGCACCCATGATGACATGACAACATTTGGGTGAATAATTGTAGCATAAGTTGTGTTTGCAGGTAATGATGTTACAATCTTTTTTCTTGCAGCAGGATCGCCTATTGCCACAACTACATCATAATTTTCAGGTATAAATGCGGATTGACGAATTACCTGAATGCCCATTACTTCCGATGTTGTGTAATGCTCATCGCCAACCATAAAACAAGTTGAAGCAGCCGCATCTTTACCTTCGGCTTTCATAGCATCAATTAAACAACAATAGGTTTCACGGCCAAAACCTCCTGTTCCAAAAATGCAAATATTTTTATTGAATGCCATGCTCGATTGCTTTAGATATTCAAAGGTAATTAATAATGATTACTTCTAAAATACTAATAACTCAACCGAACCAATTGTTACAACCAATAATATTTTAAGCCATCCTCGTTAATTGCATCTCCCAATTCCATTCCCATGTAAGTCCATTATCTGCTGAAAACGCCTGCGACCAAATGGGTTGTTCGGGATTGGTTGCGTCCCATTGATATAAAACAATAATGGGTATGCCATTAAAATTATCGGTAGCATATAATTTCCCTAATCCATTTTCAAATGAGCCGGTAACAGGATGTTCATCCATTTTACAACTGGATGTATCGGTCCAATATACTTTCCACAATTTTGTTTCGGGATTAAATAAACGAATTGCCATACCTTCAAATGGCTGTTTATCAAAGGTTGCAAAGTAACGTTCCATATTGCCAAAACCATTCAGGGTTTTAACCATATGTATTTCTGAATCAAATGTTGTCCAATCGGTGCAATTGGATAAACGTGCAACTAGTTTTCTGTTTTTCACCTGCCATTTTCCGACTAAAAAGTCAAAATCATTTTCGCTTGATGTGGCTGAAGCAATTATTTCCATAATTATTTTTGTATTAAGGTTAAATATTGTTGTTCAAATGTGTCAATTGCAACTAATGTATTGCTGTCGTTCTGATAAGTTGTTTTCAGTTTTTCAAAAACCGATTTTATTTGTTCGTCAGGTATTTTTGATAATAATACTACATAGTTAAAAACGGTATTGATATCACCTTCCTGTATGGCATTTTCGAATCGGGTAAGCAATAACGGTAAAACATCGCTGCCTCTGTTGAGTGCAACAATAGTTTCTACGGCAACTACCCGATAATCCCAAACCGGTGGAGTTGGCAAATACCATCTACTTAAATAAACATCCTGAAGTGCATGATAGGCTATATCATACCCCCTTGGGTCACCTAATTCTTTTAATCCTGAAAGGGCACTCATTAAACTTTGATTTTTCCAGGAAGGTCTCGAAGGTAAATTGGCAAGTGCATCAAAAGCTTTTTCACTTTTAGTTTTACCTAATGCTATTGCAGCAGCATTTACAACCCTATCGCTCGTGTTTTGTAATGCATTGATATAAATATCTGCATACGCAACATTTTTTGTTAGTCCTAAAAAACGAATTGCTGCAGCTGAGACCCACGAACTGTCCTGTTTGATTAATTGTAACAACATATTTGTTGTTGGTTCATCTAATTTTACAGCTTCAGTGCTACCCCAAGGAACTAAAATGTTTTGCAATTGTGTTAACGTAATTAATTTGAATCGCCAATACGTATTGCTTAAAATAATCTCTCTATAATGGGATAAAATATTTTCTTTAGTAGCAAGAGATGTAGTATCGTTTTGCGCAATTGTGGTTAATGCATTTAATGCAGATTGCCGACCCAATACATCGCTGTCAAATTGTAACTGATAAATTAAATCCTCCAATGATTTTTCGAAAGTCACCTGTTTGAGCCATGTACTTTCATAATCAAAATTCACCAATTTGGGTTTTTCGTTCATTGAAAAAATAAAATTTGTTTCTTTTTTTGGCTCTATATTTATCTCATAAATTTTATTGTTAATAGCAATTTCCATTTTCCCTTTAAAAAAAGTTGTTTGCTTGTAAGTGGTTATGCTATCAAAGCCCTGAGTTTGTTTTACTTTTAAAGTAAATAATTTATTTTCTGCATCATAGTCTTGCTGCACTTCAAAAATAGGATGCCCGGTTTGATACACCCATTGATCAAAAAACCATGCAATGGGTTTCCTGGTAGTTTTTTCAATTGTGGTAATTAAATTTTCAGTGGTAACCGATGTGTTGGCATAAGTTGTTAAATATTCCTGAATAACCGATTTAAATTGTGTTTCACCTAATTCCTTATGCAACATTCGCATTACAGCTGATGCATGAAAATAAGGCGTATTGCTGTTTATAAAATTATAGATGTTATTCGTATCAGTATTTACTAATGCTTGTCGCACACTATAGTCCCAATCGAAAAAATACGTACTTTGGTCGTATGCGTGTTGCCATAATAAAAATTCATCTTTGCCATTTTTATTGGCATTATACAAACCGGAAAAATATCTGGCAAAACCTTTATTTAACCAGATATGATTGGGGTCGTTACAACTAACATAATTACCAAACCATTGTTGCGCTAGCGACTCGCCTTCCAGTCCGTCCCATAAATATAAGAAATCAGCATGTGTCCCAAAATCATCAACCATATTTTCAGTTTGTATGGCCATTGATGTTGCAGCCATACCCCAAGGAACATCCAAAACAAATACCTGACTATATGTTTCATAAGGGTAAGAAACACCTGTGGTTTTGGAAAAATAATCTACCATGTCGGGTAATCGCTCAACACTTGCTGTAGTTGCTGCTACCTCATCTGTATAGGTGTAATTATGTAATTGGATATTTCCTGCATATTGCCGCACATCACTATATTCTCCAATTACAAATGCGGTTGACCCAGCTGAATAAGGGTGGTTCATAAAATAATGATAGGTGGTACTGCTACCTTTTGTTGTGGCTTTCACTAAATGGCCATTTGTAATTAAGGTTAATGAACTGTCTATGGTTGTTGTAAATGATGTTGTTCTTATGTCTGCCATATTATTGATATAAGGTAACCACAAGGGTAAAGAACCATAATCGCAGGCGGACCAAATTTGTCGTTTTTTAGTTGGTTCTGTTTTTGTTGGTTGAAAAAAACGTAAACCCTGTCCGTTACTTCCGCTTAAAAAATTCGGGTCACTTGTGTTTACCCAATTGGTATGATAATCAATTTTTAATTTTAGCGAATCGCCTGCAGCATAGGTTCTATCAAGTTGAACTACTATCCCATTATTTTCAGTAAAAAGTAATTGTTGGCTATTATTCGCATATATATTTTGAATAGTGAGTTGTTGTGCGGCTAATGAAATTGTTGATGTAGGTTGCAGTATGTACATATACAAAGCTGTTGACCCATAAGCTTGTTGTTTCTCCCAGTCAAACGATAATTCAATATCTTGATGTATAATATCAATTTGCTGAGGTGCCGAGTTTGGTGTTTGGGCAATTATTTCTGTAATGCCTGTTAACACAGCTGACAACACAACTACTAAACGTAATTTGTGTAACATAAAAATAAGTTAAGTGATTAAAAATTTAGGATTTACTTGTTGTTAATCAGGCGACTAACCTGGCGTTCGCTTTTAAGACCACATTGTTTTGCAATTTGCGCGCGCGACATGTCGGGGTTGTTTAATAATTGCGTAATTTTTTCCTTGCGCAACAATGTTATGTATTCGTTCACAGTGAGTGAAGTTTCTTTTTTGAAAACGCGTGTAAAATTGCGGTCGCTCATATTGGCAATACCTGCTAAAAATTTAAGCGATACTTTTTTATGTAGATTTTCGTGCAACCAATCCTGTGTTTTATGAATACCGGTATGAATATGATTGCGATAATTTAATAATTCGCTATGCTGATGTTGATTGCCGGACCTTCGGGTATAAATAACTAATTCACGGGCAACCTTGTGGGCAAAGAAACTGCCCATTATTTTTTCAACAATATATAATGCCATGTCGATACCTGAAGCAATGCCTGCGCTTGCATAAATATTTCCATCTTCAGTAAATAAAACATTTTCAACAACTTTGGCATTAGGATATAGTTGTTGGAGTTCTTTAGTTCGCTTCCAATGCGTAGTACATTCTTTCCCATTTAACAAGCCACTTTCAGCTAATACGAATGCACCACTGCAAATGCTGCAAATATTTATTTGGTTGGCATAACAAGCATTTAACCAAGTAAAAAGATTCGTATTGTTTTTAAAATGTTTAGATTGTAAATAACTTAATTCAGCACCCGGGACAATTAAAAAATCCTGAGGTTTTAGTTTCATTTTGGAAAAATGTTTCAATTTTCCAAAAGGTAATAAGGCAGAAGAAGCGACTTCATCTCCAATTGAACAATAGACAATTTCAAAGGGCGCGTCATATCCTATAGCTTCTAAAAATACCTGATCGGGACCTGCCAGGTCGAGTAGGTGCACATGTGGTAATACTAAAAATGCAATTGTAGTTTTTTGCATAACATGAAATTAGTAAGCTACAAACCTACCGGTAATTCAATCACTTGTGCAGCCAAAAAACGGACATTTTGAGCCAAAGTAAAATAGTGACTTTTGCCCATTATTAGTTAGCCCGACGCCAAGATAGGAAAAATTGGGAAATGTAAAAAACTACAATACCAAGAGTAAAGTTATTTGGCTACTTTAACAATATCAGCCAACAGATAGGTTAAGCTAATACTGAAATCCTGATTAATCATACTAATATAATCGGATTCTTTAGAAGTACTTTTTTCTGCATAATTAATTTCAGGACCTCTGCTATAATTAATGGCAATTTTAATTCTTGGTCCAATTTCAGTTGACACACCACCTGAAAATTGGAATTGACAATGTGACATTGGTGTTCTGGCTTCTAATTTACTTAAGGGGTTAAATGCATTTTCGCTGGCACCCGGTTCGGCATTATCAGTTGCAACATATTCAGTATTATATGCATAAGTGCCGGTTAAATATAAATTAGGACGTAAACCTGTATAAATTGTTGGCGTAAAATGACCAATAGTAAATTTATATCCAATAGTAAGCGGTAAAGTTATTTTATGAAAACGTTGTTTTTCCCAAATGTCATACGTATAAGTATAATAAGTTCCGCTGCCATCATCACGTATATCAGAACCATCGCTGTGTGAATGGAAATTAGTACCTGTTATTTGGTATTGCAGACCTGCGGTTAGTTGTAAATGCGTGTAAAAAGTAGCCTGACTTTGAAAGCCGATTAAAGGACTTATAATAGGAAAATAAGTTTCGGTAATTTCTTCGCCTTGAGGTTGAGTGATTAATGATACAGGTGAATGTGGTGTTGAAACACCAATTTCAGGGCCATAATTAAAGCTAATCTGGCAATAGGTTGATTGGGAAATGGCAATAAATAGGACAATGGGCAATAATTTCTTTAAAAACATAAAAGTGGTGGTATTGGGTAATAAATAGGGATTCAGACTAACGTAAAATTAGTGACGTTTATTTAAGCGGGCAAGGCCGTGTTTTAAACAAATGTGACTAACTCATTGATGTATCAGGCTTTCAATGGGTTGCTTCACAAATAATATTTAATTATTTAACAATTGTCAAGTTAATTCTGAGTTGGTTTAACATTTGTTAAAGATTATAGCTAGCTCCTACTTATTAAAATGTAACTTTTATACTCCTCTAAAATTGAGAGTTTTCAACATTTTGGTTCTATTAAAAAAAATTATATGTGTTGCATTATACTTTTACTCAATAGGAAGATACCCTGAAGGTAAGTAGCATAAAAAAGGGCTGAACTAAACTACTTTCTTAAGCTAATAGGATATGAATAATTAATTTACCTATATAATTGTTTTTGAGAGATTGATGTTATTAGTGCCCAACCAGTTTCAGCAAATAAGCTCCTTTCCTTAAATTCGGAAATTAATTTTTAAAGTGGCTGATAGGTGTTATAAATTAACCAGGTGGTGAATAATAACGTTTTCAGTATTTTTTTATTAATTCACAACAATAAACTTTGTTTGTGCAACTTGATTATTAGTGTCATCAATTTTAACATAATAAATGCCCGAAACAAATTGTGTTGTGTTAATTAAAAATTCATCTCCAATAATTTGTGTTGAATAAAGTACCACCTTACCAAATTGATTATAAATAGTAATATTGGCATTTGATAAATACTGGCTACTCACAATTTTAGTTTCATATTTTACCGGATTCGGAACTACCTTAAGTAATTCCGAAAAGTTGTTATTATGAACACTTGAAATACTTCCCTCAGCCGGGTTTACGTAAACAACATACGCATCACCATCAATAAAATCAGAAATTGATATTAGTGCTCCTCCATCCACAATATTGATTGTAGCATTTAATGTTGTAACCGGCGCATAAAGTGGTATGGAATAATTTACATCGTTGCTTGGAATCCGCTGTATAATTAATGGCGTTGTGCATGTTGAACAATATGGATAATCTTCAATTTTTACCACTACATCAGCCGTTGCATTGTGCAATCCTAAATCTGGATTATCGTAGCGCCCAACCAGTATTTTTAATTCATTGGTAACATCATTTTTGCCTGCAAAGGCAACTGTTTTGGGATGGTCAGTAGTTGTAGTTAAACGCGTTACAGGTAAATCTGCATAAATTCTATGCACCCAATAATTTGGTTGTGGCGTTTTGTTGTCGGACATAAATAATCCGTTTAAACCGAATTGACAATCGCTCCATTCTGATACTCCATCACTTTCGTTCCAACAAGCATGCGAAACCCAGTTTACTTGTGCCTGTTCCAAATAATATAACCATCCTACATTCCAGCCCGGAATGATATGATTGGCAGGACCTGCATATTCAGGTATATTAATTAATAAATCTGATGCCCATGGGCGAACACTTAGTGAATCTCGCAATTCATTTACATGTTCAACTACCTCTTCGGGTGTACAGAATTCATGCCATGAAACGGCATCAATTAAACTATTAATTTTGTGCAGTGTATCTAATAAATCCAACAAGGGTACTACAGAAAAATCGCAGGCACCAAAACCAAAATCAGGACCAACAATTTTCGCATCTGTATCAATGCTGTGAATAATACTATCTGTTCTTCTGTACATTTCTATCCAATCTTCATAGGTGCCGCTCCAAAAATTATCAGGCTCGTTCCAAATATCCCAAAATTCAACAGGCTTGGAATTAATTTTAAATTCATTTACCACAACAGTTGTAATACTATCCCAGGAATGCCAGTTGTCTACCCAAGGCTGACTAAAATGCTGATCGGTGATACCATTGGCTATCATATAAATATCATTGATGCTAACAGTAAATCGCGGATTAAATATTTCGGCATCTTCATAACTACTTCCAGCGAGCCAATATGCGCCAACACGCCAGAACGAAGGGCGCAATTTTGCAGTTAGGGTTGAATCGAGATACAAAGGACCTCCGTGCAGAAATCCCTGCATAAATTGCGTTTCTGCAGGGATAGTAGCATTACATTGTACAGTTACAGTTTCTTGTGCTTTTGTAATTTGAATGACAAATAACAATAAAAGTGAAAGGTTTACTATTATTTTATTTAGATGCATGATATTGGATAAACTATTTAAATTGGGTTTTTAAGTTTGTATACTTTCACTGAACCGCATGTTACTATCAATGAATCAATAAATGGTGATAGTTGCTGTTGTTCAATTATATCCGGCGAATCGGAATATAAATATTCTGCACCTGCCGACACAAATCCCTGTAAATCGTTTGTGGTAAGTAAGTTATTTAAAAACGGATACCCTTTTTTATCAATATAATATAGAAAAATAACTTTTGATATATCATTTCCTGCAACCACCACTGCGTTTTTTGGAACAGCATTGCGTAATTCCGTTTTAAAGGTGAGCAAGTCGCGGTTAAAACCGGGATTATTTTTATTCCATCTGGTATCTGCCCGCAGGAAACAGGTTAACGGCAAAACAATTAATAGTACATAAGATACAATATGTAGTTTTTTATTACTTCCATACAGTATATGGTAGGCACCATAAGCAACTAAGATGAACAACAATGGATAAAATGGAAATAAATAATAATCGTGAATTTTTCCTATGGGGATAATTTCAAATAAATAATAGGCAATTACCATTATCCCGAGCCATAATATAGGGATAAATCGAAAATCCCGATACGATTTACGCTTAACAAGAAAATAAAACCCTGCTATAAAAAATAACACAGACCCATAGTTTAATAATAAATCCGGTGTGGTAATAAATACATTATGTTGTAAATAATCTAACAATTTTAATACTGAAACCCGGCTATCAAACAAACCCGTTAAAACAGGATTGTCGCTCCATTGCGGAATTACAATTGCATACCAAACTAATGGGAGTAAACTCCAACTCAATTGTAGCGTAGCCGTTTTTAAGGTGATGAATGTATTTCCCTGTTTCCTTATTATTTGTATAAAATAAATAACTGGAACAATATAATAGAGTATAAAAGGCAATTTGCACAATGCACTCAAACTCATTAATAAGCCTGAGGCAATTAAAACAATTGTTTTTTGATTATGGACATATTTAAAAAAAAGGGCCAATCCCCAAATACCACAACAAAGTGCCAGATTGTCGGGCAAAGGGTTAATAGTATAATAATAAAATGCAGGTGAAAATGTAAATGCCCATGCACCGATTAATGATAAAATGGGCTTATTAAATAAGGCAAGTAATAAATGATAAATACCAAACATGGCAATTACCCCAATCAAAAACATAAAATATCTTGTTACTGCTAGTTGATTGCCTGTTATATGATATAACCCAGCCGTCAACCATTGCATTAAAGGGAACTCCATACGTTGAATACCATCATTAGCCGATTTGATGTTAGCCCTTGGATTAAAAATATTCATGTCCTCTTCGTAAAAGTTAATAATGGTTGATTGCGTTTGCGCCTGACGCCACACATGTGTCCCAATTAATTCATCCGAGAAGTGTGAAAAGTGCATACAAAAATTGAGCACTACCACTAAAAATAAAATGGTATAAATTGTTTTATTATGCACAGTTTGTATTTGTAACATGCCGTTTTATCGTTCTATGATACAATTGATACCCGTAAATTTAAACAATTTGTTCGAGCCAAACATGGCGCTTAAATTTTAGCATCTATAAAATTCACGGGCAGGCTTTAAGGAAAGTAGGATAATACCATTACAAAAAGACTTAGAAAAGGTGATAAAGCTTTATGGCCAAAACGGAAAGGCATTTTAATTAGTTATTCCTCTAATAACCACTTTATTGCCGTGGTAACACCAATATCGTTGGATATGTTTTTTTCAATTACAAATGGCAATTCCACATCAACAGGAATATTAATCGTATAGGCAATTTTATTTCTGTCTGTATAAACGCCGGTAGAAATCAATAACAATATTTCTTCATTTATCACTTCCCAACTTACATTTGTGGCAAAACCTCCGGTAGCTTCTCCAAAAAATCGCGTATTATCGCGTCCTTTCAATGTTGTTGCTACAACTTCTCCTGAGCTGGTTGTCCATCGGCTGGTTAAAACCGCTACCTTGGGATTGGTTTTAATTTGAGGCTGATTGGGTAAATCAATTGCCTTTATACCGGCATACATAAAATTACCCTGGTTAATTTCCCATTCAAATAAAATATTATGATTAACATCTGTTAAATAACCAACAATACCATCACCAATTAAAGGAGCTATACCTGCTACCATTGGATTCATATTTCCACCTGCGTTGTAACGTAAATCTATAATCCAATGTTCAATGTTTTTATTGTACATTTCCGATAATGCTGCCCTTATTTTTGTGGCTTCAACTTGCATATCAACCCAGGGGCCTATACCCATTATTTTTAAATACCCGATATTATTTGGTAAGATGGTATATTCGAACTTAGCTGCAGTATCGTTTACAATTTTCCACGTGTCCATGTCTTTTTCTCTAGTGTCTTTAGTTCGAATATTATCCCAATCGGTAAATGCTCCAATTAAAGTATAATTGGCGGCAAGCATAATTCTGCCATGATGGTCGCCTAGTGTGTTTAACATCAATTCAAATGCTGGTTGCAAATCTTCAACTGATTGCGCATTTTCAGCTTTTTGGTGCATTCTAATGGTGAGGCTATCCCAATTCACAGAAGCCGAATACATTGAAATTTGTTTTGTTTTTTCGATAATTGAATCAAGTGTAACCAACAGGTTGGATTGACAACCTACAACCAGGGTTTGGCAAATGAAAAAACAGGTTATATAAAATTTCATCCTAATAATTGTTACCTAAATATCTGCTTATAAAACAAATTACCAAAGTAGCAATCTGATTTTAGGTTAAATATTGGATAAGTGCAGGTAATTATTACACAAATGCGAAATGTGCCCAGGAATAAATCTACATTGGATTAAGCTTTAAATTCACCGATATGCCATAAAATCCCTGAAGGATCGTGCAAATAAAATACTTTCCCCCAATCAAATAATCGAATTTCAGATAAACGGACATGCTGATATTTGGCAGGTAAATTTAATGCAGTTAAAGTGCTGTGGAATACAGTAATATCATCTACTTCCATAAATATCATGGTATTATCCACCCAATCTTTTACGTAGGCATTTTGTAAATAAAACGCGAAGTTATCCAATTTATATACTTTTAACTTTTCTTCCAGTTTTTCTTCACTAAATCCCAGTTCGCGATAAAATGCGCATGATAATTCAAAGTTTTGTGCACCAATAAATGGCCGAATAGATTGTATGCCCATATTTGATAAATTTATTTTCTAGTAGCGAAAATTATTTAAATTTTAAAGAATGAAAAGCTGTTAACATGATATCATCAAAATTTTCGGTATTGTCGGAGAGAAAAAATAAATAGGCGTCCGCCACATTGTTTTTATGTATGGCAACAGTTATACAATATTTATAATTAGCTCCAAATGCATTTCCTACTTCAACGTAGGTAGTTGCTCCCCAATCAGCATTAAACTCCTGCCGGACTGCCAGTGAATCAAACACAACCATTTCGGGCAAATAGCCACCGGAAATATTCATAGTTGTTGATTGTAATAATGTTTTATATAACGTATTTGGGTGGATGTTGATGTCTCCTTCTTTTTTGTTCTTTTCTTTTTTATCGTAAGTTTTAATGAGTTCATCCAAAGGCCTGATGGCATAACGCACTTCGAAATTTTTGCTGTTGTGTTTTAATGCATATTCGTACTGCATGTTGTTTTGGTCTACAATTCCAACTGAGGTAAAATTTTCAGGCTGGGTAAAAATTAAATCACCACGTGTTAATAACTCGTTAAATTGATCCGCTTTTACGGAAAAAGAATAGCTGATAAATGTAATTATCCCAACAATAAAAAGTAATAATTTATTAGATTTCATTTTTTTGGCCATCAAAAGTAAGTTGATATTTAATTAGTAATGTTTATTGTAATAATGTTTTTACACGTGGAATTACTTTAGTTCCAATAAGTTCAATCGATTCCATTAATTGTTGATGCGTTAATCCTGCATCCATTTGAAAAGTAAAACGAGAAATGCCACCTAATGCTTTGCTGTGGCGGATAATTTTTTCTGCAACTTCTTCCGGATTACCAACTAATAAGGCACCTGTCGGGCCATTTTGAGCATCAAAACGCGATTTGGTAACCGGAGGATATCCGCGTTCCTTACCTATTTGTGTAAACATTTCTGCATAACCCGGGTAGTAGGCATTTACGGCTTCTTCACTTGAGTTGGCTACAAATCCTAAAGAATGTAATCCAACTGTTAATTCATCATCTGCATATCCGGCATTTGTTCCTGCTTCGCGATATAAATCAATGAGTGGACGAAAACGATGCGTTTCGCCGCCAATTACGGCAACCATTAATGGTAATCCCAATTCACCGGCACGGATAAATGATTCGGGAGTTCCGCCAACACCCAACCAAATGGGTAATTTATTTTGGACAGGACGAGGATAAATAGCCTGATTGTTTAAAGCAGGTCGGTATTTACCTTTCCAGGTAATAAATTCATTATCCCGAATTTTTAATAAGAGGTCAAGTTTTTCGATAAATAATTCATCATACTCACTTAAGCTAAAACCAAATAAAGGGAAAGCTTCAATAAATGAACCACGACCTGCAACAATTTCGGCGCGCCCGTTGGATATTAAATCTAATGTAGCAAAATTTTGAAAAATACGAACGGGATCTGCGGCACTCACTACGGTAACTGCGCTGCTTAATATTATTCGTTTTGTTTTAGCTGCTGCTGCTGCAAGCAACATATGCGATGCAGAATCTAAAAATTCTTTCCTATGATGTTCACCTAAGCCGAATACATCGAGCCCAACTTCATCTGCAAATGTGATACGGTCTAATAATTCATTTAGTGCCTGTGCATGACTAATTTCCTTGTTTCTTGGCGCTGCGGCAAAACTATCTATTCCTATTTCCATTGTAATTTTTTTTCACTAACCAATAAAGTTAAACTTTGGTTCGATGTAACGAATTGCCAAATATAACTATAGGATATTAATATATATACAAAATGAAGTCAGCTACTTAATTGTAAAATAGCTCCAACGCATCTGCTAACGAATTAGCAAAGTTGATTTGTTTACGTTTATTACTTTCCCTAATAAAATCACGCAAACTAGCGGATTGCACTGCTGTAAAATTGCCAATAATGGCTAGTTGAATTTTATAATTGGTAAACTTTTGCAGAATGGCTCCGGCCAGGCCATTTTTCAAATCCCAAAAATCGGGAGTAAACTGATGTTCATACATAATTAGCGTGTCATAACCAGCATAATATATTTCGCCCACCAACTGAAGGCCATCATCTTCATTGCGCAAAATAATCAGCTCATCACCAATTTCGGCAATTTTTTTATGGTGAATATGATGAGTGATAATGATCATCTGACAAAGTCGTCGTATTTATTTTCAGGGTTGATGATATAATTAAAGTGAACCACTTCCATCTCACTTGAAGGATTAGTGCCTCTATAGAAATTAATGGCGTGACGGTCAATTGCTTCTGCCTGAACATACATTTCTTCTAAATTATTAGCAGCACAAAATGTTTTCAGGTGATAAAGGAGTTGTTTGCCAATTCCCATTCGTTGATATTGTTCTGCAACACCTAAATCGTAAATGTAGGCAATACCTTTTGCGGAATAATATGGTTTGAGGATATAAATGGTTAAACCACCAACCACTTTGTTATTAATGCTTGCAACAAAAACTTCGAAATGCGGTTGTTGAAGTGCATTGTGTAAATTATCGTTGGTAATTGGAAGATAATCCTCCATTCCGAATATGTCGACATAAATCTGAATCAGCGACCCAAAAGCTTCGAGGTCTTGTTTTTCAAGTTGTTGAACAATGGCTTCCATACAATTAAAGGATAATTTTTTTTAAAGATAACCTATTAACGGGGAAGTTATTTTACAAGCGGCAACAACAGGCAGTTATAATTATGAAAACGACGAATTTAAATGCTATTATTTATTAACAAGTTTAAGACTACCTGTTACTCCTTGTTCAAATCATTTTATTCTGTCCAACCGGCCTTTATTTTTCACAATATTTTTATAATCCCATTGAATTGCAGCAGCCTTTTTTAGCCATCGTTTTATTTCAGCAGCTTTAACTTGTTCAACGCTCGTATATCTTTTTTCAGCGGCTTTAAATTTGCCTTCAGGTGACAAACCGGGTTCATCGAACGACTGTCCGCTCCAAAAAAGCAGGCGGACACTGTCTTTTAATTTGCTATAACCAACAACAGGATTGCCATCTAAAAACCAGACAGGGTGTGCATGCCAGATTTTATTTTCTGCTTTCGGCAGATTGGCATCAATAAGCTCAGCTAATAATTGACAAATAGCAGCATCAGCAGGTGATTGTGATTGGTTGTAGGTTTGGGTTTCGATTTGCATATAATAATCGTTAAATTCTTCAGTTATATATTATGTTTTGGTTTAAGCATTTACCAATTTTTTTATCAATGTAATTTGACCTAAATGATAATAGGCATGTTCAATAAGTGCTTCTATATTACGGCGATAATTACCATATTTTTCATCTAAAAATACCATTTCCAGCTGTTTGTCCGAAAAATTTGAAATAAGTAGCGCCAGTTGTTCTGTTTGTTCGAATAAATCGTTTTTCAATTGCAACCAGTTTTCCTCGGAAGTTATGGGTTGCATATCAAAACTATTTTTATCGTGTATTTCGAGTTTACCTGTTTTGAAAAAATGAGCTATTCCTGAAACGTAATAATTAATATGAAATGTTAACAGGGCAACGGAATTTAAATTACCTATACCGGTGTTCGCCTGTTCGTAATTGAGGTCAGCTAATTGATCCAAATAATTGGTATTGGCTATCCAGCGTCCGTTTAAAATTACTTCACGCAATCGATTAGCTAATTGCTGTGCATTTTCCATAATATATTAATTAAATTATTTTGCTATAATAAATTTATGTAATTCATTTATATTTTCTGATTGTACGGCCATTATATACATGCCATTAGTCCAACTTTGTAAATCAATATTTAATAATTCGATATTACTGGTATGTTGAGTAAATAAACATTCACCAATGTTATTATAAACTGAAATTAGTGCAGCACTGGGCGCATTAGTAAATTGAAGTGTGATATTATTTTGTGCAGGGTTGGGGAATAACCGTAAATTATCAGTAACAATAAAATTATTTAATGCTGAAAATGGCGCAATGGCTAACCCTAATTCCCAATAATAATCCAAGGAATTTTCCGGCACAGGGTCTAAATTTCTGCCGGTGTACCACATTTGATATACACCGTCCTTTATAATTACCGAAGGGAATGATGCTAAAATTTTATCCCAATCACCATCACTACCTCTGGTAAGCACAGGATTAAGGGGAGATTTATTCCAATTTATGCCATCGGTGGAAGTGGCGTAACCAACTTGTTGACTATAATACGTATCGTTATCACCACCACCATACCACATTTGATATTCATCGCCATATTTAATTACATGCGGGTCTTGCACATAAATACTATCCCAGGTATTATTGCCGGTAACTAATATTGGATTGTTTTCATATTTGGTCCAGTTTATACCATCGGTTGAAGTGGCATAACCAATATTTGCTTTTCCATCACTAGCTTGTCCATTCACTTCAATATCATAACCACAATACCACATTTTATATTGACCATCTTCTTTAATTACAGAAGGACCTTCTAAAAAACCACTATCCCATTCACTGGCACTTCCTACATTCATTACCGGTACGGAGTGTTTTATCCAATTAATGCCATCAGATGAATATGCATAACCAATATCATACCGATAGTTATTAAAATACTGACCGGCATACCACATTTTATATCGTTCAGCAGCAGGTGCATCATTATCAATAATTATGGTAACAGTTTCAACACCTGACGAATCCCAACTACCTGCATAATCTACGTCCATAACCGGATTGTCTTCATATTTTTCCCAGTTAATGCCATCTGTAGAAGTGGCATAACAAATTCTTGAACGCAATAAAGTATCAGGAGGATAATTTAATCCGCCACAGGTATACCACATTTTATATACACCATCCTCAAACAATACCCATGGGTCGCTGATTGCAATTAAATCGTTGGGGAGATTAGCAATTACCGTGTCCCGTTGTAACACCGGATTATTTTCATACTTATACCATGTTGTTTGCCCATTTAATGTTGAAGTAAACAATAAACTACACACACACAATAATAAATTGAATTTAAAATTCCTTTTTTGCAACATAATAATCAGATATTAGATAAAATTACAAAAAAGGGGCAAATTTTATACTTCCATCTCTGTGCAAAGAAAAAATTAGGCAACGGTAAAGTGAACTAGCGCTTATAGGTTTTTTTCAAAACAAACACTGTTTTCAATATTTGCATATTGCCCGTAATTGGGAATAACGGTATAATTATTTTTGCGATAGAGTGCTATGGCCTCAGGCTGTTTCAGACCGGTTTCTAAAATTAATTTTGAGGTGCCTAATTCAAACGCCCATTTTTCCAATTCCGTTAAAACCATAGATGCCCAACCTTTTCCTCTTTCAGTTTCAGGCACGAAAATACGTTTAACTTCCATACAATTTGATTCATATGGTTTTATAGCACCGCAAGCAACAGGTATATTATTGTTATACAAAACGACTACATGATTGAGATTGGCAATTTTATTGAACTGGGCGTAAAAACCATGTTCATCGCCATCGCGAATGGCTAAATCTTTATCTAGTGCGGCTACTAGCTGAATAAAATCTTCGTTTTGAGAATTAGTGCGTTTTACTTCAATCATATAAAAGGTGCCTATGAAAAAGCTTAACTAGTTAAAATTACCGATTCCATTTAAACACTAATTATTTAGAAACGGCAAAACGTTATAAGTTATTCGTATAAATAGGGTTCATTATTTTTAATTAACTGACGAATGTTTTCAGTTACATGCACCATATATTTTTTCCAAAATAGTTTTACAAATAACCAGTTAAATGGATAATATAAAATTCCTTTAGCGTATAAGGTGTAGGTGTAATCGACTAAAATTTTGTTGGGTGCTAATTCGGTTGTGTCCCAAACACCTACAAATTTGTAAAATCCCAACATCCATGATTTGAATTCACTTACTTCGATTTTCCAATGTTTATTTTCTTCGCGCTCTAAAACTTTGTCCATAGAAGTTTCACCGCCTTTAAAAGTAGGGGAGGCAGCTGCAAACACACGTTTAGTGCTTCCTGGTTTACCCCAATTGGCATCTTCGGTGCAATGGGTTAATTTAGGCATCAATCCATATCCCGTGTGGATTTTGGTTACATCACATAACATTGGAGTTTTAAAAGCGCGCTCCAGTGAGCAATCGTAAGTAGTGGAAATTGAAACAGCAATTGCAGTAGACATAGGTAGTGCTTTAACCCTGAAAATAAACACAAAGTTATATTGGGGAAAAGGGATAATGCAAGTATAAACATATGTTTTATTAGCAACCTTAATTTTAAAAAAGTTAAAGTTTATTAATCACTTTGAAAAGCAAAGTACTTTTAATTACTTTTGTACACTAAACAAATACATTATGACAGCTCAAAACAAAAGATTATCCGGAATCCTACTCACAGTTGGGGGTTTATTAGTAATTCCACTTGTTTTCATGCAGTTTTCGAATGATGTGGATTGGACACTATTTGACTTTATGATAGCAGGACTTTTATTAGGAGGAGCAGGATTATTGATCGAACTGATATTGCGCAAGGTAAAATCAAAAGAGAGAAGGTTGATGTTTGGTGCAGCGGTATTGGTGATTTTAGCATTAATCTGGATAGAGTTAGCTGTCGGGATTTTTGGGTCACCTTTTGCGGGCAGTTAAAAACAATAGATTGAACCTCGAGTTATTGCACTTCCAGCGTCTGGGTTGCAGTAAATTCACCTTTGCGAAATGTTACACCATCTTTACTTTCTGCAGTTAGTGTAACAGTATAAGTGCCGGTTGTTGAATAGGTATGTGTTACTGTTAATGTTTGAGTAACGGTTGTATCAACCGTACCATCACCAAAATTCCAGATGTATAAATAACTATTTTCTGAACAACTTGCATCGAATGTTACCGGAGTGGATACAGTTGGCATTTCAGGTGAAAATGTAAAACAGGCTTTTACAGCATCGGCACATCCGGAAATTGCCATTATAATTGTTATTGCTAAAAAGATAACATATTTAAATTTGGAATAGGATTGCATAATAAATATTTATTAATTGCACTAAAATTTAAATATAATGTATTTTAAACAAAAATTAAGCACTGAATAACAATGTGAAATTCATTAATGCTTGAATATAATTAAACTGCCAACATTCCCCTAAACCCTCTTGCAGCATAATATGATTCCGCGCCATTGTGATAAACAAACACTTTCCCAAACCTATAATCGCAAAAAATGGCACCACCTAATTCTCTGATTTCAGATGGCGTTTGCACCCAACTCGATGTTTTTTTATCGAAAGCCTCAATTTCCTGAAGCTCGCGGTATTGCGCTTCATTTAATACGCTGATACCCATGTCGTTTGCCATGTCAATGACATTATTTTTTGGCTTGTGTTCTTTCCGGGACATAAGTGCTTCGTAGTCGTAACAAATACTTCTCCTGCCTTTAGGACTTTCCTCACTACAATCAACAAAAATATATTGGTCATTTTTTTTATCATATTTTACAACATCAGGTTCACCGCCTGAGGTTTCCATTTCATTAAGCGACCATAATTTTTCAGGATTTGCTTCTAGTTTTGCCTGCACTTTTTTCCAATCTAAATCTTTATGTCGATGCATGTTTTTTGTAAAACGCGTTTTTAAAAGTGTCAATAAACTTTCGCGTTGTTCTTTTGTAAGTTGCTTTATCATAAGCTAATAGTTGATATCAGTTAACGTAAATATTTTTAATCATTTAATCCCAATCCACTCAAAATAAGTGGTAGACATTTTTCAATTCTTGCCACTCTTGTTTTGGATTGTTTGGGAGCTGCAAAATGTAAAAGATAAGCCCGCTGTCTGCCTGGAGTTAATGCATAAAATGCTTTATGCACTTTTTTTTGTTTGTCTAACACCTGTTGAAACTCTTCCGGAATGGTATATGCAGCTGTTTCTTTTAAAGCCACTTTAAGTCCAGCTTTTTCAATTGCAATGGCTTCAAAAATATATGCTTTCAGGACTTTTTTTAATTTGATTATTTCATCTACATGAGTAAAACGGATTTGCCTCGCTGCCTGGACATTTTCACTTTGTTGTATGAGTAAACCCTTTTCATCTTGTATAAGTGCGCCTTTAAAAAATAAATACGCACAATAAGATTTGAACTCATGAATCAAAACAATATTGTCATTATTTAATGTATAACACGGATGTCCCCATTTGAATGTTTCTGTCAAGTTGCAATCCAAAGCAATAGCCCGCATTTCCTGTATTTCCTTTTGCCACTTTTTGGGTTTGCTGAAATAACTTTCAATATTTTTTTCCATAACACTTATGCTTTAAGGCTTATTAATTTTCTATTTGCCGGTCTGAACAACCATGATGCTATTGTTAACACCAAAAGTAATAAAGCCGGCGCTATTTCTTTTATACCGTTGTTTACGGCCAAATGAGAAAACAGCGCACCTGACATTACAAAAAAGAAACCCGCATATGCCCACTCTTTCATTAAAGGGAGTTTAGGAGCTAACACTACTATTACACCAAGTAGTTTCCAAATTCCAATAATGATTAAGAGATAAGCCGGATAACCTAATCCTGTGATGAATGTCACCTCCGATTCTTTTTGCATACATTGCACAATTCCGGTTGACGCCATACCTAACGATAACCATAAAGTGCTAATCCAATAAATGATATTGTTACGTTTCGACATATTATTTGTTTTTAGCTACTATTTCCTGGATACGATTGTGTGCCATATTAATTCCTTGTGCAAATGGCAATTGTAATATTTGGTCGCGAACGGCAACAGACTGATAAATTACATGCATGGTTAATTTGCTGGTATCATCAGTTACTTTTTCGAAAACTAAAAACTCCAATTGCACTGGAAAAGCGGTGTTTTCCATTTGGAAGGTGCGTGTAATAAAAGCATTTGTTTGCATTTCATGAATAGTCCCGTTAAACCGGTGTTTATTTCCCATTGGGTCGGTGGTTTCAAACAAATAACCGCCGTGATTTTTATTCTCTAATTTTAAAACATTGGTATTCATCCATTGGGCTACAATTTCGGCATCGGTGTATGCTTCAAATAATAATTCAACCGGCAGATCAAAGTTTCTGGTGATAAACAATTCCTGCTTACCATCTTCAGCATGTATTTTAGTTTTGAGTTCCATAGAAGTTTATTTGTTATGACGTTTTTTCATTATGGTTTCTAACTTGTTAAATCGGTCGTCCCACATTTTGCGGAAAGGTTCGATAAAATCGGCAACTGCTTTCATTTTTTTCACATTGGTTTTGTAATAAATTTCGCGTCCGTCCTGCACTTGAGTGAGGAGTTCACACTCCGTTAAAATGTGCAGATGTTTCGAAACAGTTGGCCTCGCAGTATCAAAATTGGCAGCAATTGCTCCGGCTGTCATGGCTTGTGAAGCAACCAATAACAAAATGCCCCTCCTGGTAGGGTCGGCTATGGCTTGAAATACATCTCTGCGTAAATTCATATGTAGCTATTTGGCTACAAATATATGTAGTTATTTGACTACGCAAAATTTTAGGATAATTTTTTTCTATCCTTCATCAAAAAAACCTGCAGTAGCTGAGTTAAGGTGTTGATGATGAGGCGCTTACAAACTTGGTTGTTTATTTAAATTATATGCAGCTCGTATTGCACCCTGTTCAGTAAGGGCTTGAGACCGGAATGTTGTAGGCGGTTCAAATAAATGTCCTTTTCTATTAAGTAGATGTCGGAAAGTATGTGTCCGATTTCAGGATACACTTCGTTTATCCGACCAATTTTTCTGCCTCCGGCTTTTTCGATAAACGGTATGGCTGCCAGATTCATAATGGGAGACGAAACAGTTGTCGCAAATAAATTATCGTGCGTATTAAATGCAAGTTGTAATAATTGATAACATAAACGGATAACCACTCTGGTGTAACCTTGCAAGAAAGCTAATTGCTCAAAGTAACACACATTTGGCGATTCGTATTTAGTTATATCTACCTCCCAATTGGCAGCATGTCGTTTAGTCCAAATATCAGATTGTTGTAAAGTTGTATTTTTTAATATAATGCCAAAGCCAATAATTTCATTTTCATTTTCTGCAACCAAACAATAATCATTAGCGATGTATTCTTGATATGTAGGTAAAGATGTTCCCAATAAAAAACCTCCCGTTGTTGTGGTGCCATTAACATTTTTAAACGACAGCTGATTTTTGATTTCAACCATTGCAACAGCGTCTTCCAATGCGGCATAACGAATATTAATTTTCATAATGTTTGGAAGGGCCTTTTAATTGCCTGAAAATAGCAACAAAAAAATTTGTTGTCTGCTGGTTTTTAATTGCATATACATCAGGTAGTTGTTTTCGTTTGGATGGTAATTCATACCAAGGAATATTTGGATGCTGATGATGTGTTGCGTGTTCATTAAAGTTCATTAATATCCATGAAATAACCGGAACAGGGCGCACGGAGCGCACATTATACCGCACCTCTTCACCGATAGTTGTATCATAATGAAAAATATAAACCAAGAGTGAAAGCACCCATGCAAAAGATAACATGGGAAATCCTAAAACAAGTAAATAATATTGTTTACCCAGCAAGTGAAAAGTCACATAATGAAATAATAATCCAATACAAAACAGCAATATTGCTATAAACTGGTCCTTCATTTGCCACCCTTTAAATGCAGGTGATATTTTGGAAGACAATTTTGAAGGTACAAATAAAAATAACATTACCGAGATTAGTGAATGCAGAAAAAAACCACCAAAAAACACACTTATGTACCAGACAAAATAATAATAAACGGTTTTCAACTTTTTGAATTTACCGGTTATTACAAAGGTGTCTAATGCAGATGTATGTGGGTCTTTTCTATTAAACCCATGATGAAAATAATGTATTTTACGATAGATGTTAATCGGCACTAATAAAGGAATTAGCGCTATACTGCCAACTACATCGTTCACCGTATTATTTTCCGGAATTAACTTTTTATGCGCACATTCGTGCCCGATGATATACAATCGATAATACCATAATCCCTGGAAAATCAGCAATGGGATGTACAATAGCCATTTTAGCAAATCATTTGCAACAAATTCAAATAAAACAATTGCCAATAAACCGTTTAACAGGAAAACTATTAACGTTTCAGCAATAAGTTTATAATTTTTATGCATAGTGCCACATTAGCCTTCTTAAAGATACAATCAATTTGACAATTTAAGCGGCAATGTATGAATTGGCATTACCCAATGTTTAATGTAATTCTTTATCAATTTCAGCCTGTAACGCTTTAATTCTCTTTTCTACTTCCAGGTAGTACTGAATAATAAATACTCTATTGTTTTGCATTTTCCAAAAATCGCTTAAAACCTGATTCTTATCTGACGTAGGTAAGGCAACCGGAAAGGTCATATCTTTTAAGGTGCCTAAACTATCGAGCTGGTAGTAGGGTGACATCTTCGTATTAAAATCTTTGTAATAATTTTCCTGAAATTGTAACTCATCATACTCTTCTTCTAATTTGCGAATGGTATTATAATCGCCTTCGTATAATGCGATAATTTTGGAGCGAAGTGAATCGTTGCTGATTATCTCCAACCCTTTCGATTTAAGTGTTTCGTAACCTGAATTATTTTGAACGGAAACGAAATCGCGAAATAAATTAAAATAGTGGAACGTAATGGAATCATTGTTCACCGGAACATTCAAAACAATATTTCTGAAATGTTGGATAGCAATTATACCATATTCATGCCCTTTTGTATTTACCTGAATATCGAGTACATCTTGTTTTAACCCATTGTTGATTTCCTGCAGAATGCTCATCTCCGTGATATGGTCCTTTCTGTCCTCGTTCCAATTGTCTAAAGCAAAGGCGGCGAATACACCAATAAATATGGATAAAAATTCTAAAAGGAATTTATTCAGACCGGTAAACCTTGGTTTTTTTGTCATAACTTAACTAGCGCACTTATAAGTTTAAAGAAGGCAAAAATATCACAATAATTATAATGTTTAAAGATTGCGACAGCAGGTTAAAGATTATTAAGTCTGAAATTTTCACTTCAAACACAACCCTGTCTAACCCGGGACCTGAAGAATTGTTGATTACAGGCATCCTTTTTTCAATTATTTACCAAACCGACGGAATCCCTATTTTATATGTAAATTGAAGCATTAAACAGTTATAAATCAAGAGCACGCATATAGTTATTGCTGCCGTGTATTTGAATTACCTATATCGTAAGGGTGTATAACCAATACTTTTTATTAAACCGCGGTGGAATTTCTTTTAAGATGGTAAATCCTAACGATTCGTAAATATGTCTTGCTTTATCCATCATTTCAGATGTATGCAATGCCATTATTTGTTCGTTTTGTTGTTTAGCGAGTGATATACATTTTTGGGTTAAGGTTTTGGCAATTCCCTGTCCATTATAACTTGGATCAACACTTACAAATCGAAGTTGACACCAGGAAGCTTCATAAATTTCGGTAGCATTTCCGCTAGGCACTAAAAAAGCCATTCCAACAATGGTATTTTCTTCATTGGTACAAACTTCACAATGCGCTATTTCAAGTAATTCTGAATAGGTGTCCGGGTTAGAAATGTTGCTGAACAATTTGATCCAGTCATCAGGTAAAAGTACTTTTTCATATTCTCCCCATGACTTAATGGCCAATTCTTGTAATTGTGGGATATCTGAGTTTGTTCCGGTTCTAAATTGTAATAACATAGCTGGAATTGAAAAACATAGAAATTTAATGCTAAATTAATTATTTAACAGTTTCTGTAATTACTTTATCAAATACCCAAATATTATGGTGATTGTCGTGTTTACTTTTCATCACTTCATCGGCAATTAATTCATTTTGGGTTGAACCGAAGGAGTAATCGACAATATTAGAAAAATTGTTTTTCCAAATGGAAGCTTTTATAGTAGTAGGTGCCGGTTCCAATTTACCTCTGAATAATAGTTTAACCGGTCGGGTTTTTCCATCGGCTTTCATTTTAAAACTAATTTTATTTGACCTTTCACCGTAATAGTGATAACGGGTTAAATAAAATTTTTCACCCTTTTGACTAATTATAAATTTACTTCCGGTAAACCCTTCAGATTTAGCTTCGAGTTGACTTTTTTCTAAATTTAATATCCAGGTGCCACTAATATCTATTGATTGAGCAAAACCGGTAGTGAGTGTCAACAAAACACAAATGGTTGTAACAAATAGTTTATTGCGCATAGGATAAAACGTTATTTTAAATCGGAAAATATGTCCCGGTAAAAATAATTAATTAAACCCGTCTTGCAATTTTATTAACTATTCTTAATAAACGCAGTAATGTGAATTTATTCGATAACGGCATTAATTTTCTCCCAAAGTTCATTATCAAATCCGGAAAGTGCGAAACTAGGGTTTAAAGGGTCGGAGGCATTGCCCATTCTAATAATTACCATATTTTTTCCCGGAACAACATAAATGCGCTGATCTTCAGCACCCATGGCAGCATACATATCTGATGGCGCATTCGGTATCAAGGGGCCTGTGTACACTTCTTGCCCCCCAGGAACCATATAAGTGGCTTTTCCATTTAGCCACCATAAATAACCATATGAGGGATTAATATCTTGAGAAGTATGAACACTTTCATTAAAAAAATCGGCATTCACAATTTGTTCCCCATCCCAATTACCTGTGTTTAAGGCTAAGAGACCGAATCGAGCCATACTGCGTGTGGTGCTGTGATAAATAGTAAATATGAGTCCTTCTTCCCAATAACCATCCATTCCTATTTTATTTTTGAGATGTTCATTAAAATAAGTTTCATATTCTGTATCAGCCGCAGCTGCAACTACATCCATCAATTTTTGGAATACATTGTGATACGACCATCTTGTGCCAGCATCAGCTAAATACGTTAAATTGAATTTAATTACCAGCTCACTCGAATCGTTAATTCCTGAAGTCATAGTTAATAAATGACGGGAGTTGATTAAATTTTCTTTATCAATAGGTTCACTTGTCCAACCTGAGCCTAAATAATCGGAAACTTTATTATTTATATTGAGCAGACCTTGTTGTTGTGCAATTCCTGTAGTGGCTGATACAAGAGTTTTACCTGCGCTATTCCATTGCCATTCCGCTTCGGCATTGTGTCCGTCGAAATATGCTTCTAAAACAATTTTGCCATCTACTAAAATCATAAATGATTTACTGTTTTTATCAGCCAAATAATTTAACAAAGGTTCAAAGGCCTCTTCGTTCCATCCTAGTTCAGTAATTGATGTAGTTTCCCATGCGGTATCAGCTACAGGAGGAAAATACATTGCTGTTTCAGGAGTAGGCGGAATAATATCATCATCTTTTTTGCATCCAAAAAATGGCAGTAAAAGCAATAGAAAAATGAATTTGTTGGACATATGACCTGATGATATCTTTGTATTAGACAAAAGAAATTAACAATGGTTTAAAGTTAACCATTTAGTGCACGTTTTCCTGCGGATTTAACATATAAAACACTTCGTTACACTGATTAATATAATCTTGTATAGGTTCCAGCCCGACACTTTTTCTGCGGATATCCAAATTTGCGGTATCGATGCAGGGTTTTATAGTGGTGTTTCCGCTCATATTAACCTGAGTGCCATAAATTTGAGGCCTGCCATTATTTATTTCTATACGGTCGCTTAAAAATGCAAAGTTTTGACCGGAAGCATTTTGTTTAGCGACTTCTTTTTTCATTTTTTGTAAAACTTCCTGCTGGAAATCTACATTAAAATCGCTATGTTGCACTAATACAAAATATTTATCGGAAGTTGTGGTTCCAATAAAGTCATAACCAGGATAACCATATCGTTTAAAAATATCAGCAATAAATGGATAATTAGATTTTTTCACTCTTAAAAAGGCTGCTGCTGCACTATCGGCAGGTTGTATTTCAACACAAGCCTGGTCTGCTTGATGTAAACTGTCGATTAACACTGTTAGCTGTTGCTTATCCGCCATAGATTTTCTTATGGGAACACATGCACTAAGACAAACCATTACTATAACAATATAACTATTTTTAAACATTACTTTTTTATTTTATACAAGTTTCTACAATAAAGATAAATGTTAGACATTGAATTATTGATACATTTAAGTTATTTAAATTAATCTTCTATTGCTTCAATGCCCTGTTCTTTTAAACGGGCCAGGTTATCTTTCATGGTTTGTAATAATTCCGGGGAATGACCTTCCCAAGTTTCAACTAGACCAATAATTTTTAAACCACTTTTTGTGCGATAAGATTTTGTGGGATTTCCCGGAAACTTTTTATCCGTAAGGTTAGGGTCGTCTTCAAAATTTCCTGTTGGTTCTATTATATATATACTTCCGAAACCCTCGCCTACAGCTAGTTCGGCGCCCCAAATGGCAGCGTCGAGGGTTGCAGTAAAATATACATAATTAGCTTTTTTTCTGCTGCCATAATTTGACGTAAATCCAGGTTCAATTACATCACCTGTTTGGAGAATTGCTTTTGTTCCGTGATAATATGTAGTTGTGGAATTAGCGATTTCAGTTATATCATAAATTGCCATAAACAGATTTTTTAGTAAATAATTTCTTTACATATTAGCCAACACAATTTCCAGCTTGTCGAAATTTTCTTCATTTTTTCCAACAACAAAAGGTTTTAACTTATCACAATCTTCTGCTGAATAAAATAACATTTTAAATGTGAGCAAGGTAAAACCATTATCTATTGTTTCGAAAGTGGCAACGACCTGAAACAACGGTTTTGAAATGCGGTCCCAGGCAATAAGTGCATTAGGTTCAATTTTAATAAAGGTGCAGGCATTCTCGTAATTTCCTTTATCAGGACCATGCATAGTAAATACCCATTTACCACCTACCTGAAAATCAAATTCATGGAAAGTATTGGTAAAACCTGCAGGGCCCCACCAGTTTTTCAGGTGTTCGGGTTCTGACCATGCACGAAACACCAGGTTTTTATCATACTGCAATATTCTTGAGCTGATAATTTCGCTATCGGGTGATGTGACTAAGATTTCTGTTGCCATTGCGCGTGTTAGGTTGAATGCTTGTAAAAATAATTTGATGCTACGCTAATATATAATTGCTTCGTTATTTACACTGAATTATTTATTTGTCCACTCGTGAATATCTTTAAAAATTTGCGATTTTATATTCACATATTCAGTTTTGCCATTCTCGACTAATTCATCTTGTAAAAAATGATTGGCATTAGGATAAACCCGATAAGTTAAGTTGGTTTTGTGATGACGTAAAAATTCAATCTGCACATAATCAGAATTCATAACAAACGATTGCCAAATATCCTTTCCACCTGCTACCATATAGATGGGTATTTTGAGTTTTAACATATTCTCCAGTGGGGTTTCATCACTAAAACTTGCCCAACGATAATAGGTTTCATCCCAAAATAATTTTTCGCGACTATTTGGGTCGGCAAATATTTTGGCATATTCGGAAAATAGGCTATCGATATTTTGCTGACTTTGCTCAAAGGTTTGTTCCCCGGTAAATGACATGAGTCGTTCCTGCAGTGTAAAATCGTACAGATGATTCAGTGAGTTTGTATTCAGCATTACAACATGCGTTACTTTTTTGTTGAGTACTGCCACTTTTGGAGCCACTTGCCCGCCTTGAGAATGACCAATTACGACTATTTTAGATTGATCAACAGGTAGTAGTTTTATAGCCTGATTAATTATTAGTGATGCGGCTTCTGCTCTCCATTCCAGGGAATATTGTTGAATAAATGTATCGTTTAACGGATAAGTCGTACTAAAGTTTATCGGATCTTTTTGAATGGTGTCAAAAAGTGGAATGCCCGGCTTGGAAACACAAATTACATGATATACATCCTTATACTGTTCTATTTCTAAAAATCCTTTCCAGGCATATGTTTTTAAATCTGGCTGATAAGCAAAAGTAGGCTCATTACCGGAGCCATGAATAAATAATAGAATAGGTTTTTTTTGAGCGATTGTAGATTTAAAGGTGCAAAATTCAACTTTGCCTAATTTTTTGTTTTCAATGGTAAATATTTGAAATTGGTCTTTCAAATCGTTTTGAGCAAACGTGAAGGAAGTCAGCGTGAGGAATAAACTAAACACAAAAATTTTCATACTACAGGTGCTAAAAATTAACTCAGTTTATTAATTAGGTGTTGGACGGGTAAAAGTAATTGAACTTTTTAATATCCCGATAACAAAATGGTTAAAACATTATTTTGTGGTTTTGCAAGCACAAGTATAATTTTTGTTGAGGTGTTCGATAGTTGTTTCGCACAAAGTTTGTAAAACATTAATATCAATATCAGATAAGGTTTTGATATACATACAAGCTTTGCCTATTTTAAATTTCCCCAAATTATTGAGCAGATGTTTATTTTCTTCGTTTGCAACAAAAACATATAACGAGATTGCTGCTTTTCTCGGTGAAAAAGCTATCATTGGAGCATCGCCTTCATGACCGCTGGCATATTTATAATGATAACTGCCAAATCCAATTATGGAAGGCCCCCACATTTGTGCTTTAAAGCTTGACCATTGCTGCATCAGTTTGATGAGTTGATAACTGTCTTGTTTTTTTTGATTGCTATCAACAAATGATTCAATGAAGACATCTACACTTTGAGTTGTGACAGTTGTTTTGTTTTTGGTTGCCATAAAACAATTTAAATAATAAACTGTATCAAAATATGTAAACTTAAATGCATTTCAATTGGTTTGCTCAAAGCAAATCAAATTCGGCTTTTTTGGCCATCATCCATTCTTGCATTGCAGTTGGTGATTGCATCATTTCCTGCATTTTTTGCATAGCAGCAAGGTGGGGTTGGTCACCTTTTTGAAACATTTCCATTGCATGCTGTTTGCTTTGGCTGGCAATTGATTCAAATGTGTCGCCGTGAAATTCTAAATCACAAGCTCCACCTAATTGATTGCAGGTCATTTTTTTCATATTGATATAATTAAATTTTCATCAAACTTAATAAAAAAAATGAAATCAGGGAATCTATCAGCCATACAGGCACTAAAATTCAGTAAAAATGTATGTTATTTCACTTAAATTACACTACAGTTAAACCCGTTAAATTGGCCTGATTGTTTTTCAAAAACGCATAAGTCAGTTTATCCACCTTACAGTTTTCAAAAACCACTTTTTTCATTTTTCGGTTATACTTAAAAAACGTATTGGTTATATCCACATTTTTAAACGTCACATTATAAAAGGCGCAATTTTCAAAATGACAATTTTGTATTTTTCCATTAAAAGTAATGTTGCTGAATCCGGTATTTTTAAAGGAAGTGATGTTCCAAATTACATCGTTCACCGTGTTACTGTCAAAATAACCATTAATAAATTCTGCCCCTGAAAAATCCGCTTCTGAAAAATCGTTTTTACCGATATTATTTTTCATTAAAACAGCATCTATAAATGAGCATTTGTTGAATTTATTATTTAGCAGGTTAGAGACTTCTATTTAGCCACCTCGTAAGTCAGAAGCTGTAAAATCACATTTTTCAATATTGTTGTTAGCCAAAACGAGTGCTGTCAATTCAGCATCATTAAATATGCAATTTTTCATGTTGGAACCACTAAACTGTTCTTTCAGGTTCTTTAATCCTGAAAAGTCGGCATCTGCCCAATTGCCTTTGGACATATCCCAATTCCACTCAAATTTTTTTCGGCCTGTCGGAAGGGGCTTTGCAGTAGGTTGTTCAATTGGTATTATTTCATCAGCGGATAAAATTGTATCTGAAAAATAATTTAAATCCACCCCTAAAAGTGCTGCCAGTTTGTTGAGTGTAACAATATCGGGTAATGATTCACCCCGTTCCCATTTTCCAACCGCTTGCGGACTTATTGCTATTTGCTGCGCGAGAGTTGCCTGTGAGAGATTAATTTTTTTTCTTGCTTCGGCAATTTTATTGCCAATTGATTTTGAATTAGGCATCATATTTATCGGTTTTGTTGATGCGACAAAAGTATTTTGAGCAGTTAGAAAACCTTGTATAAAACTAACAACTTATAGTTGTAAAACCACTACTTATAGTTGTTTTGCGCCAAACGTCGGTTGTTTTTCCAGAAAACCGTAGTAATGTTTAGCAATTACATGCTTTGGTTTATGGTTTTTCCCGTCCAACAAATCGTTCTTTACCCAATAAAAAATTGATGGCACGTGGAATGTTTTTTTGTAATGCAGTATCGCTTTTTAAACCGGCTAAGTAACGAATTATTTCATGCTGCCTAGAGGGGGATAAGGTTTCAAAAACCATTTGTGCTTTTTTTTCTTTTTTCAATGCTGCAATAAACTGTGCCGGTGCTTCAATTGTTCGTGGTTTTGGGTCGAAGCGGACAGATATTTCAATTATTTCACCAATGCGTTTCGGAGAATTTTTTAACATCGTGGTATTGATGTACAAACGCCACTCACCGCTAAATTTTACTAAGGTTTGTGTGTAGGGATTGCCGTTTACCTTCCCTGTGATTGGAATATGGCCTTTAGTTTTGCCCGATGCCACAAACAAACTTTGTAATAAATCTTCAGGCACGTCAACATAGGGGTTAACGCCTATTATTTTTAACTCAGATTTATACAGATAGGTTTTCAATGCGATAATAATTTAAACGCTTGTCATACAAGATATTATATTGTATGACCAGGTGTAAATGTAAGCAGGTAATTTTACTATTTGATATATGGAGGTTCCACCTTGAACATATTTACGACTTATTTTAATAGTCCAAGATCAGGAAGTACTTTTGATATTAAGTTGTAGCAAACCCATGCTTTATTGCCGCTAATAAAACGTCCACTTGAATATCTTTCAAAGCTTTAAATTTAATACAATAACCACTTATGCTTGCTTTACCTAAACTTTGTCCGTATGTTTTGGATAAAAATAACTTATCGCTAAGTCCCATTATATATACTGAAATACCGCTTGTGTTGGCACTAATACCTATCTGGTAAAAAGGTTTTGTTTTGCCACCGGCATATTGCAGGTTTAATAAACCATAACCTATATTAGGATTTGAAACTACCTTGTTTTCGCTATTTTTTCCATCCAAAAACCATAGTTTACAATCCGGGTTAAGCGTTACAATCATTTGATGTAACGCCTGCATATCGTTGCGTTTTGCTTCGGGCTGAGACGCAATATAATCGGATATTTCTTTTTGTATATCCATTTCTTATTAAAAATGTAAAGGGTAATTAAAATTATTGAAATTTCATTTATTTGACGACAATACATTTTCAAGATTCTCCATACTCATGGTATAACCTTCTTTAAAGCCAAATTCTATCATTCTTTCCATACGCGCGAGCGACTCATTATAAATTACAATGCGCACTACTGTTTGTTGATTGTATTCAATAAATGTGTAATCCCATTCAGAGCCTGTAATTTCCGGGGTTTCATCCTTATCGGCAAATGTGTTAAACAATTTAAAATTTGATAGTGGGGTAATGGCAAGGTATCGCTGTAAAATCCATCTTTCTTGTCCATCGGGGCTTATCATGGCATAAAATCTCCGGCCTCCAACGGTAAAATCCATGTATTTTGTTTTCGAGGTGAATGGTTTTGGAGCTACCCATTGGTCGAGAATTTCTGCTGTAGTAAATGCATTCCAAACTTGTTCAAGTGCTGCATCAAAAACACGGGTTATGGTGACAGTTTGGGATGTTTTATCCAAAAGAAATCATTTTGATAATGGTTGACATTTGAATTATTTTCCATGATGATGTTTTTTTTGTTGAAGTAAAATATGGTCGAGTTGTGAAAATTGCATTTCTAAAATGGTTTTAAATTGTACTACCCAAGCATCAATTTCGTTTATTTTATGCGCATTGACATGGTAATAAATTTCTCTGCCTTTTTGTTGCTGACCGACCAATTCGCACTCCGTTAATATTTGAATATGTTTGGAAATGGTTTGCCTGGTTGAATCAAAATTGGAAGCTATGGCACCGGGAGTCATAGCCTGAAATGCTAGTAATGTCAAAATCGCCCGTCTGGTGGGGTCGGCTATGGCCTGAAATATATCTCTGCGAGTTTCCATTTATGCAGCTATTTGACTGCAAATATAATGCAGTTATTTGACTGCGCAAATTTTTTCGCATATTTTTTTCAAAAGGACTGCTTTTATAAAATGAAAAGGGAAAAACAACGGCAGAGCGTAATGTTGAAAAATTAATTAATAAAACATCGCTGATAAAAAGTATAACACAAAACTAAAAGTCAATCTCTATAATTTAACGCAGGTTTTCTGTCACCTAATAGCGCACGGTAATAGTAATCGCCTTTAGACAAAATAAATTCTTCTTTGGCTTTTTTAATTAATTCAGGATTAGTAAATAAATCGATAGCTGTTAATGCCATAGTTTTTGAGGCAACCATCATTCCTTTAATACCAATATCGGTTCCGCCACATGCAACAGCCTGCCAACTATGTGCAATAGTCCCGGGAACCCAGGTGGCGGTATTAACACCAACAGTCGGAACAACATAACTTACATCGCCAACATCGGTTGAACCAAGCGCACTTTCAATTTGGAGCGGTAAAATTTTTCCTGCCGTATTAATAGGAGGAATAATGCCGGTAAATCCGGATTGTATTGTATTGGCAAAAGCTATCTCTTCTGTGGTATAAGTAACACCACCAACTTTTTCTAAATTGGATTGCATATTTATAGCCAATGTTTTATTAATAAGTAAATCGTGGGTGCCACCAATAATTTCGTAATCCATTTTTGTTTCCGTTCCTAACGCAGCACCTTCGGCAGCTTTTACAATTCTATCGAAAATAGCAACAGCGGTAGCTTTATCAGGATGCCTCACATAATAATACACCTCAGCAAATTCGGGCACTACATTGGGTGCTTTGCCACCGTTGGTGATAACATAATGCACGCGTGCCTCTTGTGGAATATGTTCACGCATCATGTTTGTCATATAATTTAAAGCTTCAACACCATCTAAAGCTGAACGTCCTTTTTCAGGTGCAACTGAAGCATGTGATGCAACACCATAAAATCTGAATTTAGCAGATTTATTAGCCAATGCACTGGTATAAGTTACTGCATTATTATCGGAAGCATGCCAATGTAAAACAACATCAACATCATTAAACAACCCTTCACGAACCATATATACTTTGCCACTTCCGCCTTCTTCTGCGGGGCAACCATATACTTTGATAGTACCTTTTAAATCACCTGATGCCAATAAATTTTTGATAGCTATTCCGGCAGCTACAGAACCGGTGCCAAATAAATTGTGACCGCAACCGTGACCATTAGGTTTATTTTCTATTGGTGATTTTGTTGCAGAAATATCTTGCGATAATCCGGGCAAGGCATCGTATTCAGCCAATATGCCAATAACCGGTGAGCCACTGCCATAGGTTGCTATAAAAGCAGTTGGCATGCCGGCAACACCAGATGTTACTGTAAATCCGTTTGCTGTTAATGTGTTTTGTAATAAACTTGAACTTTTTGTTTCTTTATAACCCAACTCTGCATAATCCCAAATGCTTAAAGCGATATTTTTATAACTATCGTAATTTGACTGAATTGCTGCTGCTGTCTCAGTTTTCAAAACATCAATTGATTTGGCATTATTATTTTGAGCAAGACAATAAACGCTACCAAAAGAAAATATAAGGGATGTAATTATCAATTTCATTTTAAACATAAAATAATATTTTATCTTAAAATTATTTTTAATGATGTTATCAAAAAGAATAAACAGGAATGCTTAGTAAGCGTTATTTTCAATTATTTTTTAATAATGAAAGAAGGGAGGTTATTGAACTTTGGTTTATTAATTGTGATCCCTTGTCCTGCAAAAAATTCATCTACAGCTTTTGTTTCACCTTCAACAATGCCATAATCATCTAAAATGAGCACACCGCCCGGTACCACTTTATCCCAAAGGTTTTCTAAAATCACTTTAGTGGGTTCGTACACATCAACATCGATATGCAATAATGCAATTTTTTCGGCAGCGTTGTTTGCCACAAATTCAGGGATAGTATTTAAAATATCGCCTTGAATTAAAGAATAGTTGTTAAATCCTTTTTTATTAAGCAACATTTCCAGGTCGCTTTTGCTGATGCCATAACCTCCGGCATTTTCAAAATTATGGACAAATTGTATATCACTTTCAAGTGCTAATGAATCGGGAAATTTACCGAATATGTCAAACCCGAATACTTTTCTTTTTGATTCGTTTTCCAATAAATTTCTGAATGATAATAGACGCACGAGGGAAGCACCTTTGTAAACACCAAATTCTAAGATATCGCCTTCAATTCCGAGAATGTGATTATAGATTTCCAGATGATTGAGAAATTTACCAATTCTACTCGTTTCACAAGTTAAATAAAACCCATTTTCGTAATCCCATTTTTTTGATATGTCTACTGAGTAGTTTTTCATTGCAAGCTGTTTTGTTTAGAAATGACGATGCCTGGTTTTTTGAATAGGCATTTCTAATGAAGTGCTAAAGTTAGTTAGAATTTTTGAGGAGATAAGACGTAGCAACAAATGGTAAACGGTATGCTTGTATCGCTTATTAGGCTTATGTTATTTTGTGGTTTTCAGTTTTGTGCGTGCTGTATTGGGATTTTTTTTTGCCATTACTTCACCCCAATATTCATACTAGAAGTTGGCAATTTAAAGCCATATTAAGTTGATTTTAGTTAATATTGCGCCTAGGGTCTAAAAATTCAGCATAAAACGTTAATGTGTAGTTTAGATGCCACTCAATTCAGATTGAAGTGACTAAAATTATAAAGGCTTTGCACTGAACGCGAGTGTTAAATCTGGGAATTTCCTTGCATAAAGGGGATTACTTTACCGGACTTTTAGAAGAAATTGAAGAAATTCGGGTAACTGAGGGAAAATTTTACCAAAAGATATCCGATATTTATGCAGAAAGTAGTTTTAATTGTGGCCCACATTTGGAGGTAGCCAACTAGTTCTTTGCCATTGTTTAGAATCTAAGGAAATTTGTCATTTCTCATAACCAAGGTAGTGATGTTTAAGCTGATGATAATTGCTTTTAATACCACATCCAGTTTGTTTGCTTTGAAGTTTGCGCCTAATCAACAGTTTAGTAAACATAGTGATAAAGCGTCATATGGCAAGCAACTCGGAATGAAATTGCTGCGAAAAACAAATTTGCACCAATGTGTATTTTATTAGCTGCGTTACCAGAAAAAGGTGGGCAATTTAAAAAGGCAAGTATTGGGTGAAAATAATAGTGTTTATTTTGTTTTAGTGTATGCTAAATCCTAAATAGCTCTGGGTACATATTTAAAAGCTTATCTGTTTTATTGGAGATACAATAATTCAAATAATAGTGAATTATATGAAATGAGAAATATGAATTAGATTTTGACATGGTTGTTTAAAGTGTATTAGTAAAAAAATATAATAACAAAGTTTAAAAAGGAACAAAATAAATTTGTTATTCAATAGAAAGGATTGCTAAATATAGCACCACATAAAAAAACAAATTAAATGAGTACTGGAAGTGTGAAATCAGAAACGTCATCATTAAATGTTTATTCCAAAGAAAGGAATGTTGTCATTAAGAAAATTGAAAACGTCATAATAAGTGATGCCATCAAAACTAATGGGCCTAATATAATGGACGGGCTTACATTTTTGGACGGTATATTTAGTAATTCAATTTCGGTGTGTTTCTTCGATCCTCAATATAGAGGAATTATGGATAAAATGAAATACGGAAATGAGGGGGTAAGCAGGCAAATTGAACGGTCTCAATTAAGCCAAATGTCTGAGGAAGTAATTTCAGAATTTATTCAAGAAATTGGACGGGTTCTTATTCCGAGTGGGCATTTGTTTTTATGGGTTGATAAATTCCATTTATGCCAAGGTGTGTCAAGTTGGTTAAAGGACACTGATTTATCGATAGTTGATCTTATTACTTGGGATAAGGGAAAAATCGGAATGGGATATAGAACACGGAGAAAAACAGAATACCTGGTAGTAATTCAAAAACTACCAATAAAAGCAAAGGGAATTTGGACTAAACACAATATTCCGGATGTTTGGACAGAAAAGATTGTTGGAAAAATTCACCCCCATCAAAAACCACTTGAGTTGCAAAAGGCGTTAATCGAAGCTGTAACTAATGAGGGAGAATATGTAATTGACCCATGTGCAGGAAGTTATAATGTAATGGAGGCTTGCAAACAAATAAACCGTATATTCATAGGTTCGGATTTAAGAAACCCATACCAAGAAAATGGCACTAATTGAAAATAGTAAAGGACGCGAATCGGGCGGAGGTTACGAAAGACTTTTTGGTAATCAGTTATTAGGACATTTACTTTCAAGAGTTCAAGCATCTGTAATCACCTCCGGGAATGAACTTGAGCATGTAATTATTGCTCATTCAAAAAGCATAGCGGATGTTGATAGTTTCCTCGCTCAACAGGAATTACCTCCAGGGACGTATCTCATTACTAAAAAAGCGATAAAAAAGTCGGCACTCAAATCAGATCAAGAGCCGGATTTATTAGTATTTGAAATTGAGCCACCGCATCGACACTGTTATATTATTGAACTGAAGGATGGCGACAATTTTGATACTAAGAAGGCCGCAGGGGAAGTTGCTTTGCTGCAAAAATTTGAAAATCATATATCAAAAAAATTGCAGTTTACCACTTCTATTCATGTTTGTTCTTTTAATCAAAACGACAAGGATAAAATTGTGGCTGGGTTTAAGAAAAAAATATCGATAGATATGGCAATGACAGGTAAAGAACTTTGTGACTTATTGCATATTGATTACACAGAAATATTAGGATTAAGAATTGGTGAGCAGGGTAAAAATTTTGATTATTTTATAAGTCAGTTACTGGAAATACCTGAGGCAAAAGAAGCAATACTTACAAAACTCATAGAATAAAATCAATAATTATGTCTTTTCAATTTTTTGGTGTCTACTTCCAAGGGGATAACGACACAGAATACCGATGCGGATTTCACGATAACAATCATTACATGCCAATACTTGAAAGAAGAGATGCTTCAGGTTGGGTTGAAGTTAATCAACACAATGGAACAGGAAGCGCTACACAGGCATGCAGAGATATTAGATCAGAACTTCCTGTTGTAATTAATTTCCCGGCCGGACATACGCAAAACGAAAGGATGGAACTAATCAATCAAATTGTATATAATCTTAACAGGTACACAACAGAGCGTGTAAATTACCAGGGAGCTCATACATAACATATTTTTCCAAAGTGTGATGTAAATATTAAATAAGGTCACTGAAAAGTATGTACCTTATAAAATTCAAGCGTATAAAAATTTACCTTAATTACTTTTTTTATTGTTAGGACATTCATCTTGTACCTAAAATGGTGAACAATTGGGTTGCTCGACTAGAATATTAATATTTTATTAACTTAATACTCATTGTTTTATCCCCATTCCTGTAGTTTAATAAATATATCCCCTGAATTAGTTGTGTTGTGTTTAATATTGTTTGTGCAGCAACTGTTTCTTTGCGCAAGACTGCCTGTCCGGCAATGTTATAAATTATGAATTCACCATCATTTGCTGTTCCTGCTACTATTACTTCGTTTATACATGGATTGGGATAAACCCAAAGTGAATTGTCGGTTTCAATTTCATTAAAACAAATAGTGGATGAGGTGTCAGTTCCGTTTTTGTAAATATCAACTGGCGAAGACGTGATACTTATAATATTAGAATCCAATCCCAAGGTATTATACTCCTGCGTTTCAGGTGTATCTGATACAGTGCTGATATTTTCTCCATTGCAACCGGTATTCCCCAATGCATCGGTTTTTACTAAATAAACTGCATTATTAAAACTGTCATAATTATAAGTAGTGCCTGATATGATAAATCCTCCATCTATTGTTTGATGAGCAAAATAGTCGCCATAAGAATATTCAATAAATCCAAAGGAGTTTGTC
This sequence comes from Bacteroidota bacterium, assembly GCA_016718035.1. Lineage (GTDB taxonomy): Bacteria > Bacteroidota > Bacteroidia > Chitinophagales > BACL12 > UBA7236. The sequence goes on from JADKEK010000005.1 coordinate 307,987, forward strand.
CAAATTACATCTCCAACTTCATCGGTTTTAATTAAATAACAATTGAAAACACCATCAACTGCTCTATTGGTATTTCCTGCAATTATGTAGCCGCCATCATTTGTTTGTTCTATAGAGGTGGCATTATCATAACTTGCTCCGCCATGTGTTTTCGTCCAAATGATATTCCCGGATTCATCGGTTTTAATCAAATAAACATCAGATTTGGGGTAAGCTGAAAATCCTTGTGTTATACCGGCAATAATATAGCCGCCATCTGTAGTTTGACTGATTGCCTTCCCACCTTCATTACTGGGTCCTCCATATGTTTTTGACCAAAGCAAATTGCCTGAATTATCTGTTTTAATAAGGTAAACATCCGTATATCCACCTGCACTGAAACTTTGCGAATCACCGCAAATAATAAAACCTCCATCTTCGGTTTCCTGCACAGCGTAGGCATAATCACCGCCACTGCCGCCAAAAATTTTTGCCCAAACTTCATTACCATTGCGGTCAGTTTTAATAAGATAAATGTTATAATATTCGGTTCCAAAACTCAAGGTAGTACCTGCAATAATAAATCCTCCATCAATGGTTTGTTCAATTGCATAACAGCGATCATCGTTATTTCCTCCTATTGTTTTGGTCCATTCCGAATTGCCATTCTTATCTACCTTTATTAAATAAATATCCCAGTATCCGGCACCATAACTACTAGTATTAGCAGCAATAATAAATCCTCCGTCATCAGTTTCCCGCACCGAATAGGCAACTTCGTCTAACGGCCCACCATAAAAAGTTGTCCATTCCACATTACCTTGCTTATCAGTTTTAATGATATACGCATCTTCATAGGTTAAGCCAAAAGCTTGTGTGCTCGAGCCAACAACAATGTATCCTTCGTCTGAAGTCTGAATGACAGCGTTCCCCTTGCTTTCAATTGCACCGTTATATGTTTTTTGAAATGTAATTTGAGAAAATGTCACATTGAGAAAAAGCATATTAAAGAAACTAACTAACAACCAATGTTTGCTTTTCATAGGCACCACTTTAAAACTCAACAATTATACAAAATAATGTAGTGTAAAATAAATTTCAACCAATATCCAATGGCCCTTAATAGCCGTTAAAATCGATTTAGTTTTGTTTATTTCGATCAATTTCGTTGGAATTAACAAAAACAACTTAATAATTGGGCATTATATTAATAGTTTAAAGATGGCTAATTAGGTTACTTAATTTAGTTACTTTAACTATGTAGTTTAATTGTTTTTCCAGTTGCAAATAACAAATTGTCGATGTAGTAAGTATAATCAACATTGTTTTTCAGTTCATCATGTATGGCGTCAGAATTAAGCCAAACCTTATAGGCTTCAATAATATCAATATGATTTTTGTCGATAATTTTCATGTGCCTTAACCTTGTAATCTCGTCTAAATTTGTTGCTTTATATATACCAAATGCCCGAATTACGTGTTGGTCTATGATTGGTTGTCCAGGAAGTTTAGTTAAATACTTGCCAAATTGATAGAACACTAATGCCTCGCTTTGTTGACTGTTTTGATTTGTTCCGTCTAAAATACCTTTAATAATATGTTTTATTTTTTTTAGGTCACCATTTTTCCACACGGTAGCGTAAAATAATTTAGTTAAAGGGTCTGATAAATTGGAGTTTATTTGTGGTGTAAATTCAAGTTCCTCATTAAGTATCTTATTATCTATTAATGACTGAATTTCTTGTTTGCTTATGCTAAATTCAATTTTAGGGTAGGTGTTAATTGGTAGTTTATGCTTACTTATCAAACTTAAGTGTTCAGGAAGTTTAGATAGATCTGAAATTGTTTTAGCTGTTGAGATAAACGCAAAAACATCTTTTGTAAAATTAACTGCTTGCTCGTCGGTCATGTTAGTGTTTTTAAATGATAAAAATGATAAATGTAGGTTACCACAATGAATAGGTGCAAGATTTAAATAATAGAAAAATTAAACAATTTATAAATAATTGCCATTGCTTTTGACACCGTAATTTAAATATAACTTACCACAAAACCACTAATTTTTGGAATTCAAATTTCGAGTTTGTAAACGATAATTTTTCTACTCTACTAATGTTATTATTTCACGTCTCTTAGCTTTTCCTTTTTTATTAATTTATTTAGCGTCGCTGCAATTCTCCGAACTTTTGTGTCATCGGTTTTCGCTGAATAAATCCAATCTATAAATTCTTTTTGTTGACCTTCTGTATAACTTAAAAATGTTTTGTAGGCAATTGGATCTTCCTTTAAACAAACTAACAATTCTTCAGGTATTTCTAATGGGGTGTTATCCGCATATAAAACCACATTAACCCAAGCACCTGCTTGTTTACCAATTTTCTTTCTGATTTCCGCCTTTACCGGTAAAAAAAGTTGCCCATTGCCCAATGGCATTAGCTTGTAACTTTTTATCTCAAAGTCATCAATAAACCCTTTTACCTTAACCCAACCAAAAGGTGCTCGCTTATCCTGAAGTACTTCGGGAATTACAACATACGTCCAACCGCCTTTCCCCGGATATTTTTGAAGTAAATATTTTTTGTTTATTAATGGCTTTTCCAATTCCCCTGTTATTTTACTTTAAAAAGGTTAGGTATAGCTAATCAAATCCTGCGAATTATTTCTAATCGAATTTACAAATATTTCTAAAAGGGCAACGGTATGAATATATAGTGATACAATAATTTTAAATAGTAGTATTTAATCCCAAATTGGTGGTTACTGCTCATTACTCATCACTCATTACTCATCCCTCATTTACTAATCCACAACGCAGGATCCATAATTACCGTATTTTTCCAAATTTCTAAATGCACTTCGGTTTTGCCTTCTTCGGGATCTTCCCAGGCAGTGCCTATTTTTTGTTTGGTAGTTACTTTATCACCGGCTTTTACGGTTACATTTTCGAGATTGGTATACACGCTGTAATATTCGCCATGTTTTATAATTACGCCTTTTTGGAACGATGGATTAAAAATTACATTTACTACTTCACCATCAAAAATACTACGCACGGCTGTGCCTTCAGTTGTGGCAATATCAATACCGTTATTTTCAACTATTACATCTTTCAAAACCGGATGCGCATGTTTTCCAAATCGTTCGGTAATTGTTCCACGTTCGACCGGCCACGGTAATTTGCCTTTATTGCCGGCGAAGTTTTTAGATATAAGTTGCATTTCAGGCGTTAATCCCAAATTGACTTTTTCTGTGGTTTTTTCCGCCGTTTTGGTGGTGGTTGCGCTTTCGGTTGTTTTAGTAGTGGTACCTGTGTTTGTATTGGTATTGGCGTTTTTTTGCTCCAAGGCTTTTTTTGCTTCTGCCTCTTTTATACGGGCAGCTTCAGCAGCAGCTTTTTCTTTTTCTTTCCGTATTTCTTCAGAAATAATTGCCTGAATTTTATTTTTTAATGAGGCTGCATCTTTTTTCTTTTTTTCGATTTGTTTCTTTAAATCTTTTTCCTGTGTTTGCAATTTTTTAACTGCCTCATCTTTTTTTGCTTTTTCGGAATCAAGCTGCTTTTTCTCTTTTTCTTCTTTGGTTAATAACGATTCTTTTTCTTCCTTTTCCTGCTCGATAATTTCAATTTTTTTAGTCAAATTTTCACTTATTTCTTCAATAGCAACAATTTGTTCTTTTCTAAAACCATGAAATGAACGAATATATTGGACGCGTTGAAATGCTTCATTTATACTTTTACTGGAGAATATAAAATGTAAAGGTTTGTAATCCTGGTCGTTTAAATATGTGTAATATACCATTTGGGCATATTGCTTTTTTAATTCGGTCATATCACTTTGCATCGCATTAATAGCGGCATTGGTGCTGTTTAATTCCTGATTAACGCTATGCATTTGTTGTGCTATGTTATTAATTACCTGCTCACGCATATCTATTTTGCGATTTAATAACTTTAAATCGTTTAAGGAATTTTCTTTTTTCTTTTTGGTGCTATTAAGCAATTCCTCTGTGTCTTTTATTTCGTTTTGTAATTTATTGTACTTAGACTGCAAACTCGCTTTGTCGCCGGTTTGAGCAAATGCTGTTGCGGAGCCTTGTGTAAGTAACAACGCCATTATAATTAAAACAATACCATAAAAAGGAAAACGCGAAATAGGTGTAATTAAATTCGCTTCGGTATTAGTCGATACGTTTGTATTTGGGGTTAACGGTAAACGTAAACCCGAATGGTTGGTCAAATTCCACTTTGGTAAATTCAATATGCGCTGTAAGGTCATCTTGTGCATCTATAAATATGTTACGGATAAACGCAAATTGTCTCCCTTCTATTTTCTCATACGCATCATAATCGAGCGTAAGGGTGCGATTTGCGATTAAATCCTGGATAAACATACGTAAGATGTCATAATCAGGGCTCAACCAAAGTGTATTTTTATAAACAGCATTTTCTGCTAATAGTACATATTTGTCGTCACTTTCACCGGTATTAAGGGCGGTGGTGTCGTAATAAACCGGATTGCCGACTATCAGATTTTGTAAATCGTAAAAATCGGCGTCAATATTGAATGAAGATTTAATAAATTCGATGTCGCGGGGAATATACTCCTGATTAAGCCTGTCGATTATTTCTATGCTGTCGGGGGTAATTTTTACCCTGGCACCTTCAACCCCTAAAACGCGGAGTGATAGGCCAATTACAGAGTCCTTAAGTATGTCAATCTGGGCCGAAAAACTTTGATTGATATTGGCAGAAGCTACATCTACTTTTGCTTTTCCGCTAAAAGTTTGAAAAACTACTTTTTTTTCTTCGAGTTTGTCGTCAAGTTCGTAAGCAGAAGCCGGTTTTACGTTTCGGTTAAAAATGGTTTGCGTGGTTTTGCACGACAATAAAAAAATGGATATCCCAATAAAAAAAACCGCTTGCTTATTCATACAACATTTTGTCATTGATTTTTTTATCAATCAAATCTGATGCCTCACCTAACTGTTTGGCTTTTTTCCAGTATTCAACTGCTTTTTCTTTGTCCCCTAATTGATATAATACATCACCGTAATGTTCGTTTACAACCCCACTTTTATCACCACCATTGCGTAGTGAGTTATTAATCCATTTTTCGGCTTCTGTATATTTTTTCTGCTGATATAAAATCCAGCCATAAGTATCTTCAAACGAAGGATTATCAGGCACAATACGAATACTTTGCAGTGACATTTCAGCCGCTCTGTCCAGCTTTTCGTTGCGGACAGATAGATAATACGCGTAATTATTTAAAGTATAAGGATTGTCTGCCACAATTTCAATACTGCTTTCGAAAGCTTTATCTGATTCCACATGGTTGCCCAACTCGTGATAAGCATCACCAAGCTGAGTAAACATATCGGCACGCAATTGCTGGTTCGATACGGTTAAGGGTAAGCCGCGTTTTAACACCTTGATGGCTTCGTCGTATTGTTTTAACTGATTATTGCCTATGGCATTAAAATAATAACTGACCGGTTGATTAGGATACAATTCAATAGCTGTTGCTGACACATCTACCAACGAATCGTATTTTCTTAAATCGGACCAGATATAAAACATTTTAATCCAAACATCAAAAATATCGCTGCGAAGTTGTATACTTTTTGAATAATTGGCAGCAGCAGATTCAAGTGCATTGCCATAAAATAAAAAATCACCACGCATGGCAAACGACTTGGCATCGTCGGCATGAGCTGTCACTAAATATTCTGTCCATTTAAGCACAGAATCTTTCATCACAAATTGTTTTTTATCTATTGAGTCTACAAATAATACGAGGTAAAATATTTTAGTGTCAATATTTCCGGCACTGTTTAAAAATGCTTTACGCATGGTGTCGTAATACAATTTTTGCTCTCCCGATTTTTGAAATAAACTCGCTTTCTTAAATTGTAAGTCGGTATTATTAGTGTCGGTAGCTAATAAAATATCAAATGTTTCGGCTGCGAGTTCAGGCTGATTATTTTTTTCATAATATTCGCTCAAAAATCGCATGTACGTGGTGTTTCCGGGATTCATCTCTATCAGTTCCTTCATCCAGGTAATAGCCGATTCGTAGTTGCCTTTTAATGCATACAGCCGTTGTAATTCAAAAACCACACCTTCTTCTTTACCAATAATATCTTTTAACGACATCATTGTTTTAATAGCATCATCTATTTTATTTGCCTTTTCATAACTATAAGCTAAACGATAATAGGTTTCATCATTCGCTTTACCTGATTTTACAACAACAGTATAAACTTCTGCTGCTTTTAAGTAGCTGGCACTATATCCTAAAATATCGGCATACTGTAACAGGTATTCGTTATTCTCTGGTTTTAAGTTTACAGCACTTTTAATATAAGATAGCGCATCTGATGCTTGACCAAAATCGAAATAAATACGACTCAACTGATAATACGATGCATCGTTACTGGGGTCTTGTTTAACAATTTTGTTGAGCAATTCCACTGCTTTAGTATACTCACCTAAAGCCATAAATTTACATGCGTCGATATAATCGCGTTCAATGGCTGCGGTATCTACCCCTTTTTTACTCTTTGCAGTAATAGTGGGAGAAACAGTTGAAGGATTTGTATTTTGTGCTGTTTTACTTCCCGTACAGGCAGCTGCCAGCAACATAAGACAACATGCAGTGAGAAGAGAAAATTGTTTAATGGTTTTTATCATGCCTGAGTACTATAATCGCTGATACTCAAATCGTCAGGTTTACCTTGTAAAACGGCAAAACTCCCAATCATCGAATTCGCGATATTTTTATCTGCAATAGTAACTGAATTTTGCAGAATTGAATTTCGTATTAACGAATTTTTAACTGTTGAATTACTTCCAATTGAAACATGCGGACCAATAATGGCATTTTCAATCACCACATTTTCACCTAAATAACAAGGTTCAATTATAACGCTGTTGACAGTTTTAACACTGCCTGCAATTAATTGTTCCTTCCCTTTTTTCAACTCCAACACGCGCTGATTCGTATATACAGTGGCATCTTTATTACCACAATCGAGCCATTCTTCTACTTTTCCGGGGGTAAATTTATACCCCTTTTGTTTCATGCTTTCCAGTGCATTAGTTAACTGGTATTCACCTTTTTCTTTAATGTTATTGTCGAGCAAATATTGCATTTCGCTGCGCAAAAGTGCCCCATCTTTAATATAATAAACCCCGATTATGGCTAAATCGGACACAAAATGATCCGGTTTTTCAACAAAATTGGTAATTACGCCATCGTTATTTAATTCAACCACGCCGAAGTTTTTCCAATTGTCTACGCGATTTACCCAAATTATACCATCGGCTGATGTATCAATTTTCAGGTCGGTTTTAAATAAAGTGTCGGCAAAAGCCACTATAGTATGACCAACAAGTGTATCACCGGCACATAAAATGGCATGTGCAGTGCCAAGCGGTTCATCCTGATAACAAATTTTTCCTTTGGCGCCTAACTGTTCGGCAACACGAATAAGCATGTCCTCTACTTCCTTGCCAAAACGGCCAACTATAAAGGCAATTTCTTCAATTTTTTCGTCAGTAGTCTGGGCAATATCCTCCACCAAACGCTGCACAATCGGCTTTCCGGCTACAGGTATCAAGGGTTTTGGGACAGTCAGTGTGTGTGGCCTCATTCGCTTCCCCATTCCGGCCATTGGGATGATTATATTCATATTTCTGCTTTTCGAAGTGCAAAGATACTTAATGTAATAATGTTTGTGATTGCACGAAAAAGGATGGGTAATTAGCTAATTGGTTGATTAGCAAATTAGCAAATGGGTTTTCGCTTCGGGAAGGACATGATGAGGTGAACCTGGAGTTTGGCGGATGCTTGGCGCATCCTTGGTGGTGGGTAATTAGCTAATTGGTTGATTAGCAAATTAGCTAATGGGTTTTCGCTTCGGGAAGGAAATGATGAGGTGAACCTGGAGTTTAGCGGATGCTGGCGCATCCTTGGTGGGGGATGGTTTGGTTCTAATGGGGGGTGATGGGTGTGGTTTTTCGAATTATTTGTTTTTGCAACCTGGTGTTTTCGGTACAGGTACATTTGCTTCGAATTATAATAACTGCCAACCATAGTCGACACGTGGGTCGACGGCTACGGTATCCTCCATGGCGGACGTTTCGCGTATTGGTACATCGGTACATTCCCACATTAGTACATTAATCAGCATCCGCCGCGGCGGACACATTATCACATCAGCACATCAACGGCTGTTTCCGCCTCGTCGGACACTTCGCGCATTGGTACATCGGTACATTCCCAAATTGGTACATTAATCAGCACATCAACACATTATCAAATCAGCACATCAACGGCTGTTTCATTGGTACATCGGTACATTCCCAAATTGGTACATTAATCAGCACATCAACACATCAGCACATTACCACATCAACGGCTGTTTAATTGGTACATCGGTACATTCCCACATTGGTACATTAATCAGCACATCAACACATTAGCACATCAGCACATTAACCCCCAGTCGAACCAAAACCCCCATCTCCGCGCTCGCTTTTTTCTAAATTGGCAACGTCGATCCAGGAAACAAATTCGTGTTTGGCGACTACCATTTGCGCTATTTTGTCGCCATTGTTAATGCGAAAAGGCTGGTCGCTGTGATTAATAGCAATTACTTTTATTTCACCCCTGTAATCGGCATCTATTGTGCCCGGCGAATTAAGCATGGTAATACCGGAATTGATTGCCAAACCGGAACGCGGCCGAATTTGGGCTTCATAACCAACCGGAAGTTCAATAAAAATGCCCGTTGGCACCAACACTCGTTGTCCGGGTAAAAGCACCATTTCTGCCTCAAGGTTAGCTCGTAAATCCATTCCCGCAGATTGAGCAGTAGCATACGATGGGTTAGGATTATTTGATTTGTTGATGATTTTAATTTCCATGCTTGTTGCAATAAATAAAAGAAAAAATGTTTTGTTGTAGCAAATATCAGGTGATGGTAAAATTAAGTTTTACGCAATAATTTATGTAAATCTAACCACCATGCAAAAACAAAAAATACACCAATAAATATTGCGCGTATAATCAACGAAATAATTTGATTGGATATGATTTGATATAACCATAAACCAATTAAACATAACACTACTGATATTATTATATAAGCTATTATTTTGCGTAAATTGTAAGGAACTCGGTAGTGTTTTTGACCAATTACATGACTCATTACCACCATGCTGAAATAACAAATTAATGTTGTCCATGCAGCACCTGTATAACCTAATTTTGGAATGAGTAAAAAATTAAATAATAAAGTTAATGCCGCACCTGTTAATGGAATTATGGTGGCAAATACTGTTTTATCCGTGAGTTTATACCAAACACTTTGATTGTAATAAATACCGAGAAATAAATTCGCTAATAATAAAACGGGTACAATATGTAATCCTTCATGAAATTCTGCGCCGATAATTATTTTAAATATATCAGGAAATAAACCTACACCTAAAAATATTACACAACAAACCACTACAAAATACTTCATTATTAACGCATATAAGGAAGGTGCATTTTTGTCGGCGGATTGGCTGAAAAAAAATGGTTCTGCACCCATCCTAAACCCTTGTACCGCAAGCGTCATGAATATGGAGAGTTTATACACTGCGCTGTAAATACCTACCTGTTGCAGGTTCTCTTCCATGGTGCCGGAACCCCAGTATTTTAACAACACCCTGTCGAGCGTTTCGTTAATCATGCCTGCTAAACCGATAATAATTAATGGAGCGCCATATTGCATTAATTTTTTCCATGTAGGTAAGTCGAAACGAATATTAAACATGCTTGGTGCAAATATTAAAAACGTTACACCGCTGGCAATTAAATTGGCAATAAATACATAAGCAATTCCATATTGTGGCTGGTAAGTAAATCCGAATGGCTCAAATAAGGTATAATTATTTTTTAAAGCAGGCCAAAGGAAAAATATATTCAATAAAATATTAATACCAATATTTATCAGCTTAATAGAAAAATACCTCCAGGGTCTTCCTTCCAAACGTAATTTTGCAAATGGAATATTAACGAGTGTGTCAAATCCGATGATTAAAGCAAAAAATATTATGTAATTAGCATTTCCGGGATAACCCAATAAATTGGAAATATTGCCTGCAGAAAAAACAATTGAACCAACAATAATTAAGGTAGTGACAAGTAATGAAAATTGGGCGGTGCCAAATATGTTTTTTTTCTCCAGCGAATTGGTCGAATTTGAAGCAAAACGAAAATAGGCTGTCTCCAAACCAAACATACAAATTACATTAATAAAAGTAACGTATGCATACATTTCTGATATAATTCCATAATCAGACTGATTGGTAAAAACCCTTGTGTGCAGGGGTGCTAATAAATAATTTAAAACCCGCACCAAAATTGTGCTCAACCCATAAATTGCAGTAACATTCGCCAGGCGTCGGAGTGACATTGGGGTAAAGTTATAAAAAATGAGGTAAGCGGCATCAAAAAGGCTGCTACATCGACTATTAGACTTGATGTACTGAAAATTGAGCAGTCTATGGAATGAGAAACTCCGTTTGCCTTCATTATTCTTCATTTTTTCTTTACTTTAGTAGCTATTATCTGCGCCTATGATGAAATTTTACACCACAATACTGTGTTTTTTGGCTGCCTTCAGCCTCGAAGCTCAGACATTCCAACTGTTTACAGAGGACTTCAATGTGCCTTCAGGGAGTTTTACGCTTAACACTGCAGGCCCCGGGGGAGTAGCAACAGGAACCAACAAATGGATTATAAACGACAGCTACACAGGTGGGTTTGGATATCCAAATACAACTTCACAGGAATTAACCGAAACGGGTACTATTGGCGGCGCCCCATTTAGCACCTACATGCATATTTATGATGAAGAGGGAGCACCTGCAATTACATGTGCCAGTTATGATGCAAGCGACCCTTCAGATAATTTTACAGAAATGTCCGGTGGCTTTTGTACGCTAGGCCTTATTGATATTGAATTCACCTTTTTCTGGTTGTGCGAAGGTGGTGCAGGCGACTACGGACAAGTATATTACAGTGCTGATGGTGGGCCTTGGACACCAGTGGGTATGGGGCTTTACAGCGGTCAAACCCTTTGGAAATATGAGGTAATTACCGACCCGGCATTTGAAGATGTTGCCAATTTGCGTTTTGGTTTCAGATGGGTAAATAATGCAGATGGTGGTGCAAATACCATGTCGTTTGCTATCGATGATATCATTGCAGTAGGTACCTACGATGAAGCTATTCATCCGGTAGATATTAATATCGATTTTGTAATACCTGACCCAGTTTGTAAACTCAGTACGCTCATTATTGGATGGTCGCTTTCTGATCCGCTTTGCACCGGTATTTATGAAATTGAACTTTCAAATGCTGCTGGCGCTTTTGCTGCACCAACAAGTTTGGGTGTATTTACTATTCTTGCAGAAGATACCGTTGGTGCAATTGCGGCGACAATTCCCGGCGTTATTCCAGATGGGTCGTGTTATAAAGTGCGCATCAACCGAACGTCACCTTTACCGGAAATCAGTGGTGAGGCGAGTGTTTGTTTTGTGGTAGAAAATTGTCCGAATGTAATTACCACTTTAAAACCGGTTATCACGATTGACAGCAATGCCATTTGTGTAAATAGTGTTATCGATGTGCCGTTTTATTCCACCGGTGTTTATAACCCGGGAAATATTTACACTGCACAATTGAGTGATTCTACTGGAAGTTTTGATACCTTCTCTGTAATAGGAACATTTAATAGTAATGCCACTTATGATCCGGCTTTAGGTTCGCCTCCGGGTTCGGTTTCCGGTATCGTGCCTATGGTTCCTCCGGGATGTAATTATTTAATTCGTGTGGTTTCCAGTAATCCTGTTGCCACAGGTTCTCCTTATGGAACAGTTTGTATTCAGGAATGTGATATTGAAACAAATGATATTGAAGATGTATATGCATGTATTACAGAAGATTCAGGTGTTACCATAACAATAACTTATGATGTAAATGTTTTTGATGAAGTAGAAACATATTGCGATACCAATACATTTTGTGTTGAAGTATTAAATTCTATGTTTTTTACACAAGCGAATTTATGCGGATTAGGATTTACAGTTGACACAGAATCGGGAACAATTGATTTAGAAATTCCAGGCTATTTTGATTTATTGGCAATGGGGCTTGATGCAGGTATGTGGTATATGCGTGTAATTGCAAATTGTGGAACTCCGCAGGAAAATACATTAGGAACATTAATTCATTTAACCATTGGAGCGCCTGCAGATAATGCACCAATTTTAATTCCTGCAGATACATTATTATGTGAAGGTGCAATAGGCAGTGCTACAATTGTTCCATATAATCCAAATTCAGATTATCAATTCCAGTTTGGTTTGGGAACACCTTTTGTGTGGCCATTTAATCCAATATTTATCGACTTTACAGGATTACCAGGTGATTATACTTTACGCGTTCGTGAAATAAATTATAATTGCCCGGGACCTTGGAGTGAATATATAACCTTCCATATTATTGATGTTCCGATTGTAACTATTACAGGTCCAATTAAAGCTTGTACCGGAGATACGGTGTATTATTCAGTGCCATATTTTTTAACCACCTATTACGACTGGTCTTTATCAGGCGGCGCAATTGTTGATACAGCAAATAATGTTGTTGGTATTGTTTGGGATGAGGCAGGAACATATTCATTAAATGTATTTGCATTAAATGAATGCGGCAGCGGAAACGGGTCTAAAAATATTACCATTATAGAAACCATTCCAGTTGAAAATACCGACGATGTGACTATTTGTGAAGGGGAAACCGCAACATTTAGTGTATTAACAGTTGGGGTTCCCTATTACGAATGGTCTGATGATACAGGAGCTTTAATTAGCGATGATTTTTATTTAACAGTAACACCAGATTCAACATCCACTTATTATTTAACAGCAGAAGATGATGAAGGTTGCCCAAGTTGGGATACCATTAGTGTATTTGTTGAATATCCTGAATTCGAATTTGATACCACCGAATATTGTATTGGTGGCAGCGTAATTTTAGATGCGGGATACCCAGATGCAACCTATGTTTGGAATACAGGTGCTACTACACAAACTATTGAGGTGTCTTTATTTGGCACTTATACCGTGCTGATTGATAATCCTGATCAGGCTTGCGATATAACAAAAACAGTTTACGTTAATGAAGTAATCGATAATTGTGATCCAATTATTGATATACCTAATGCGTTTTCACCAAATGGAGATGGCTTTAATGATAATCTGGTAATTGTAGGTGCAGCAATAGTAGGTATAGATATCATTATTTATAATCGTTGGGGAGAAATTGTTTTTCGTAGTGATGACGTGGGTATTGTAAATAATCCTGCATTTGGTTGGGATGGAAGATTAAACGGTGTAGAGCAGGAAATGGGCACTTATGTATATCAATTAAGTGCTACCGGCGGCAGTGGCACAACTGTGCAGTTGCAAGGTAATATTACATTGGTAAGATAAGTTTTGGCTAACTGCCGGGTAAAATATTATGAAAAGAATATTCGTATTTCTTTATTGCATCTCCTCTTTGCAGCTTGCATTTTCGCAAGGGCAAATGCATGCAAAAAAGAACGACTATGTTTCAATTACCAATGGCACAACAAATATCCGTTATCCGGAAATCAGTGATGAATTATTAAATGCGACACCGCAATCTTATTATGCTAATCCCGACTTTGGTATATTACCGGTTAATGCTCCAGATAGTGCAATTGAATTAATTCAAAAGCGCACTCCAACTTCCAGGTATTATATTAAACCCAACACCTCAGGCAACAAATTTTTTATTCAACAAGCCTATGGACCAATCAATTATTTCGACCCTTCGGGATATTTGCGCGCCATTGATTTTTATTTACATCCTACATTGGTAAAAGGGATTTATGAAGCAGATGCACAACCGGCCCCAACTAAAATTGATTTTGTAAATAATTATACCGCTATCAGAATTAAAGACCTTGACTACCGATATAATGCAGATTTGCAATTATTTTTTCAAACCGGTAATAATTTTACCAAACCGCAAAAAGCAATGCTTAATAACCATACTGCCGGTCGCGATGGTGTATGGATAACCGATGCTTTTGAAAGTGTGGATATGGAAATTGCATTTAGACAAAATGCAATCAAAACAAATTTTATTATTAAAGATAAAAGTATAGTCGACCCTAATAGTGAATACCTCATAATTGATGACCCGATAAGTTTGCCTGAAGGATATTTTTTGGAGATGGAAGATGTAGATGGATATTTTTTAGACAATGGTGACTGGAAGGGAGATTTAATTTTAAAAAATCAATTTGGTTTACCCTATCTCCGCATCGAAAAGCCACTTGTGTTAGATCAAAGTGGTGAAAAAACACATGCAATGGATCAGGTAAATGCAGTTGCTTATCAATTAATTAAAACTGCAACAGGATATACTATTCGTTTACGCGTAACCACAAAATGGTTATTAGCACCTGAAAGAATTTATCCGGTTATTGTTGACCCTACATTAATTGGAGAAGCAACATATACAGCTGAAGATATCGGATTTGAATTTGATGTGTTGTGTTGGAATGAAGCGGATTATTGTAATTATTTTTTAGATGTAACCGTACCCGGAAAAACAACATTAACGGCAGCGTATTTTGATGGTACTTATTATTCTCAAAATTTTGGTTGTTTTTTCGTAACCGATTGTTTGATGAAAGAAGCCGCTTTTCGTATACTCGGAATTTGCGACGATTCGCCTTCTGCAGGCGGTTTCTGGACATGTAGTCCACCCGCAGGTGATACAGCAGGCACTTGTTATGGTATCGACCTAGATATGTTTAATACCATTTCATGTATTCCTCCACAATGCGATGATTATGAATTCACTTTTGAAATGCGTACTTGGCATTGCTCGTGCACACAACCACCATGTGGAATTTTATGCCATTTTATGCCTGCAGGAAGTTGGGTAATTACAATAGAAGGAGAAACCGTAGTGGAAAATCCAATTCAATCTTCTACCTATCCCGATTTTGTTATTTGCGAAGGTGATACCATCGATTTATTTGCAAATGGATATTGGGGTGTTCCTCCATACACTTATGAATGGTTGCCGGGAGGAACTGTTGAACCCATTCACGAAGTTTGGCCGACAACTACTTCTTCATATACATCCATTATTCACGATGCTTGTGATATGACCGATACGGTTACGCAAACCGTAACAGTTAACGCCGCACCAATTGTAAATATTGGTCCTTTTGAAGCATGCTACGAAACTACTATTACTGCACCTGCCGGTTACGATAATTATGTTTGGACTGATGCAGATACTAATGTATTGGCAACAGGAAATACATTATATATTGATTCAACCGGTGAATATTTTGTGACCGTAATTGATGCCAACGGATGTGAAGGAACTTCTTCACCAATTTTAGTCAATATTTATGAAGCGCCGGTAATTAATGCAATTCCTGATACAGTTTTTGTAAACAATGGCGCATTGGCTTTATTGGAAGCAGAAGTTATTGAAGGTGATGATGTTGGATTTTTATGGGTGCCGGAAGCAAATGCCAACTGCCCAACATGTCCAAGTACATTGGCATACACCGAGGGTGAGGAATTTGTATTTTATGTTTATGGTGTTGAAAATGGATGTGTTTCATTGCCCGATTCTATCATCGTAATTATGCAGGAAAGTGAATTAATAATTCCTAATGCATTTACACCAAACGATGATGGATTGAATGATGAGTTTAATATTCTCAACCCCATATTTTTTCCTGTGTTTTCTTTCCGGATTTTCAACCGTTGGGGACAAGAAGTATTTGCTACTAGCGATGTGTTAAAAGGATGGGATGGTACTTACGATAGTATTAATCAAGAAATTGGCATGTATGTATGGATGATTATCTACGAAAAAGCCAACGAACCCGGCAAACAATATATTCTTCGGGGAACAGTAACCTTGTTGCGGTAAGATTAAATGTTCACTGCTCCCAAATTTATTTATTCAACATCATCTTTGAGTACCTTAGCGCAACTTTGTTGCTTCGTGGTTTCGGCTGTTAAAACACCATTTTAACAATCTCCCGAAACCCACAATTTAAAGGCCGCAGCATTCTCCGCACTCACAATTATTTCTTCTCCAACAGCCGGCGTTAATTCAACCAGTATTTTCCCTTTTGAAAACGGTTTAAATTTTGTAATAGCACTTATGTTGCCAATATACTTTCTGTTAATTCTGAAGAAATCATTTTTGGGCAATTCGGTTTCTAATTCCTGTAAAGTTTTGTCCAAAATATATTTGTTACCCGATTTATCTATTAAAAAAGTTATTTTATGCTCAGAAATAAAATACGCAATATCTTCCAGTTTTACAGTAGAATAAGACACACCTTTTTTCACCAAATAACGCGTTTTTTGCTGTTGCCCTGCAAAATAATAATCAGCCAACCCTGAATAATTGCCTGAAAAATGTTCCTTTAACTGAAAATATTTATTTAACGCAACAAACAACCGCTCCTGACTAACCGGTTTTAATAAATAGTCTATGCTGTTGAGCTCAAAAGCTTCCAGTAAGTAGTCGTCATAAGCAGTTATAAATATTACAGGACATTTTACATTTACCTGTCTGAAAATATCAAACGAAATACCGTCACTTAAAGCAATATCGCAAAAAATTAGGTCGGGATGTACATTGTCACTTAACCACATTACACTTTCTTGAACCCCGGATAAAGTTGCAACTATATTGACCGGCCGTGGATAATTGATAAGTTGAAGGCGCAACTTTTCCAATGCCGGTTTTTCGTCTTCGATTATTATTATATTCATATGCCTGTGCTTAATAATGGCAACCGAACTTCAAAATGGTCATCATTCTGATTAATTACAATTTCATTTTCTGCCAACAACCTATAACGCCCTTTTAAATTAATTAACCCGGTTCCTGTATTTTGTTTTACCGTTTTTTTGGGCATCAACCTGTTTCTCACCACCAGCATATTCTCTTCTACAAAAATGCGAATTGGCATGGGGTTTACTTCACTGAATGCATTGTGTTTTACACAATTTTCTAATACAATCTGCAACGAAATGGGTGGCAACAAATAATGTTCTAATTGAGATGGGTGAACTTCATTCTGCAACTGCAAGCTTTCGCCGAAACGAATATGGAGTAAAGCATAATAACTTTCCATAAAGTACATCTCATCCCTCAGGAATACGAGACTTTTGTTTTTATGTTGCAGAATATACCTGTAAACGTCGGCAAGGTTATCATTAAATTTTTTCGCTTTTTCAGGATTTTGTGTAATCAGGTGAGATAATGTATTTAATGAATTAAAAATAAAGTGAGGGTCAATTTGTGCTTTCAGCGCTTCAAGCTCTGCTTCAGCTTTAGCTTTTTCTACCTGCGCAATTCTCAGCATTTCTCCTTCGGTATGTTTAATCAGAAATACAGTTTCATAAATGTGAGCTACAAATATTACACATATTACATTCATCAAACTTACATTGCGTAATACTACTTCATCAATTGTTTGTTGTAAAATACAAACATAATACAAGCCTACAAGAAATAATGTAACCGGAAGCGTATATAATATTACACCGGCCAATAATGTTAACACTTTCCTGAATGGCGTATAAAACCAGTTAAACCTGTCGCTTAACTGAAATAACAAATACCTGTTGCCATAATATATTGTTATCGAAATAAATAAATAGTAACAATAATGAAAAATAAGCGTCCACCAATTAAAATGATAACTTACCAAACCTGTTAAATTAGGTACAGCTATAGCGAACAATGGTATTAATACCATTCTCAGACCTCTGTCGTTGAGATAAGCCGGAACCTTATTTTCCGGTTTCAGTAAACTATTTTCTGGTTTGGGTAATAAACTATCCACTTTAACGACTAAATATTATTTTAAATTAAATGCCTGTCCTATTTTCGAATTTACAACAAAAATACTATTTATGGAAAAATTAAATGTTATTGCAGTAATTGTAGCAGCCGTTTCAATGTTTTTAATTGGTGGATTATGGTATTCAAAGGCACTATTTGGCAATGTTTGGATGCGTGAAAATAATTTAACAGAAGAACAGCTTGCAAAATCAAATAAAGGTAAAACCTTTGGATTATCATTTTTATTTTCACTCATCATGTCGTTTAACCTCGCGATGTTTGTTTCTGACCCATCAATTGATTTTACCATGACTATTTTTTATGCATTGTGTGTTGGTCTCGGATGGATAGCCCTTGCATTTGGTATTGTGGCATTATTTGAATTACGCAGCTGGAAATATATTTTTATTAATGGTGGTTACATGGTTATTTCCTTTTTAGTTATGGGAATAATTTTGGGTGCATGGAAGTAATTATTTAGTTTTATAAAATGAAAGGTATAATTGTTATTGCCCTCGTGGCACTGTCGTTGCATTTACATGCACAGGACAGCACCAAATCTGCCTACCTGGGTATATTAACGTTAGCGCCGTTTTATCAGCAGGACAGCAATTGGACCGATGCTGATGGTGCAATTATTGGCGCACATTTTGTCCGATTACAGCAATTGGCAAAAGAAGGTAAAATTGAATTAGCCGGCAGGGTAAATCTACCCTCAAACGACCCCAACATGTTTGGAATAGTTTTAATTTTGCCGACAACATTAGCTGAGGCTGAAAAAATTATGTTGGAGGACCCGGCTGTAACAGGCAAAATTATGTCTGCTAAAATTTTACCTTTTAATATTGCAGTACAAAAATCGGACTAATAATGATGAAAAAATGGATGCGCTGTTTGTTTTTGGTAATGAGTTTAACCGGACTTCAACAGGTTCAGGCACAACCGGATAATAGCGGTAAAAAAAGCAACTTCTCCGGAAATAATTATTCCAGCTACCTTGCGCATATTGCAGCAGCAAATGCTTCGATGCGTCTTCACGATGGTGCCGAAGCACAACGCTGGTTAACAACCACTCCCGTTGAATATAGAGGATGGGAATATTACTATTTGAAAAATACCATTCAGGGATATTCGAACTCATTTAATTTATTGTATGAAGCAAACGAGTTGGATCTTAGTAACGATGGTAAAAAAATGGCTATTGCCGGTTCTGATAGCCTCATTCATATTTGCACTGCTGATGGATTGGTTGAACAAAAAACATATAAAGGCCATACCGGTATCGTATATGCAGTAGATTATTTTGGCAACGATACTAAATTAGTTTCTTGCGCTCGCGATTTTACCATTCGCGTTTGGGATACACAAAATGACATTCAACTTTGGAAAAAAACAACTAAAGCACAAGGTATTTGTGATGTTGTTGGCAGCCCTGATGGAAAATTAGTTGCACTCAGCTCATGGTATCGTGATGAAGACCATAATCATGTTGTGGGATTTATTGAAGTATATGATGCATTTACCGGTGAATTAAAATGGGAAACAACATTTGGCGAAAAACCATTGGTGGCAATTACATTTAGTCATGATGGAAAATGGTTAGCTGCAGCGGGATGGAATTGGGCCGTTGCCGTTTGGGATGTTCAAACTAAAGAAAAAAAATATGAATTTAACTTTGATGATGTAACTGCCTATTCTGCAATCGACGACCTCGTTTTTTCTGCCGACGATTCCTACTTAATGGCTACCAGCAGAAACACCACTGCGCGTGTATGGAATATGTACACCGGCACCATACAGTTCGAATTAAAAGGTCACTCAAATGCTGTGTATGCAGGAGGATTTACTAACGATGGAACATTAATGATTACCGGCAGTGCTGATGGTAGTTTAATATTATGGAGTACCGAAACGGGTTTGCCGGTGAACAATTTATTCGGACATCAGAGTGTAATTACAGACATCACTATGGCCCCTGATGGAAATACTTTTTATACACTGGCCAATGATAAAACAATAAAAACATGGAGCCTGAAAAATGCAGCACCTTATAGCAATCCCTCAGGACAAAATGGATATGTGTACGGATTTAATATTTCAAAAGATGATCAATATCTGGTAACACAAGGTGACAATGGCATATTAACCGTTTGGAATAATAATGATGGCAGTATTGTAAAACAATTTCCCACTTTTGGCGGAATAATGAATGCTGCTGCAATTAGTCCTGATAATAATTATGTGGTTGGATGCAATTGGGAAGGGCGAATTAAAGTGTGGGAATTATTCACCGGAAAAAAAGCTATCGAATTTGCAGGAATAAATGCAGGTGTTGTTGGATGTACTTTTAGCCCCGATGGCAAACAAGTTGCTGTTGCTGCTTATGATAGTACTATTACTATTTGGGACTTAGCATCAGGTGCGCGATTACAGCAATTAAAACACAGCGGTCAAATG
Organism: Bacteroidota bacterium; assembly: GCA_016718035.1. Classification (GTDB taxonomy): domain Bacteria; phylum Bacteroidota; class Bacteroidia; order Chitinophagales; family BACL12; genus UBA7236. Next base: position 328,410 of record JADKEK010000005.1, read on the forward strand.
TATCATGTTACTTATTCGCCGAATGGAAAATATATTGTTGGCTCATCCACAAATGGTGATGTCACTATTTGGTTGAACGATTCATTTACAAAATTGCATGAAGTAAAAACTTCAAATGGCGCTATATACCAATGTGCCTTTGGTCCGGATAATGTAACTTTTGCTGCTGTAGGGGAGAGTAAAGAAATTTATATTATTGCAGCAGGCTCAGGCAAAATACTCCGCAAAATTCCAGCCCATAACGAACGCATTTATTCGGTAGCCTGGAGCCCCGATGGCAGTCGTATTGCTACCGGTTCATCCGATAATACGGTGCGCTTGTGGGATGTAAATACTGACCAAACCACTTTAATAATTGCGGACTTTAAAGAAGATGTTTATCACGTAATTTTTAGCAACGATAATACTGCACTATATGTAAATTCACCGGGTAGTGGATTTAAAAAATATGCCACAAAATGATAATACTTACTCATTATTTTTATCGTGCTATTTTGTAGTGTTGCATTTTGTATTTTCGCTGCATGATGACAGAAGCAGCAACCGTTTTTGATAACATCGTTAAGCAACGACGCAGTATGCGTGTTTATGATGCCAACAAACCATTTGATGGTGAAGCCGTACATCGCAGCTTGCAGCGTGCTATGTATGCGCCAAATAGCAGTAATATGCAGATGTGGGAATTTTATCGTGTTACTGACCCGGAAAAAATAAAACAACTTGCTAAATATGCCATGAATCAAAGTGCTGCACGAACTGCACGCGAACTGGTATTGTTTGTTGTTCCTAAAGCGAAATGGAAACAACGCGCCAAAGCCAATTTCGAATTTCATCATGCGCGTTATGGCAATAAACCGCTTCACGAGTTATCTAAACGGGAGCAACGCAAATTAAAATATTTTACGCGTTTAATGCCTATGTATTATTTCCAGGATTGGCTGGGAATTTGGGGATTGATAAGAAAATTAATTGTCACCATTTCGTCGTTATGGCGACCGGTAGTTTGGCAGGTAACAAAAAATGATTTGCGTGTAGTTTGTCATAAATCTGCTGCTTTAGCTGCTCAAACATTTATGTTGAGTATGAAAGCGGAGGGATATGACACCTGTCCCATGGAAGGTTTTGATTCTATGCGTGTAAAACGCTATTTAAATTTTCCTTCCAGTTATGAAATTAATATGATGATTAGTTGCGGTCCCGGCACTGCGGAAGGTATTTATCACGACCAATTCAGAGTAGATGAAAAAGAAATAATTTTTACCGTTTAAGGGAGATGTAATTAATTCAACAAAATTTAGTGTGTAATTTTTTTCATCTTTCTGGAAATGTCTGCGCTACAAAATCTCTAATTCTGCAACATCATTCCAGGACGCTGTCCGACGCAATCCATATACAAAAAACACCAAATTTGAATTTACCCGACATAAAAAAAGCGGATAGTCATTCAACCATCCGCTTAAATAGTATTTATAATATTTTAGAATCGAGGGCAGTCAATTGGTTTTTGTTTAGGATTTACATCTAAACATCCCCAATACACTAAAGAAAATTCAATACCACCACGATAATTTGTAACTGCAGATAATCCTGAAATATTTACATCATAACTCAACCCAAAGTTGATGTTATTGTAATCAAGTCCAAGATTAATGATAATAGCATCTGCAACATCAATATCGTCTGTTGAGCGGTAATGTGCACCAACGTATGCCATAGAAACACCTTTTTCAAGTTGGAATCCAACATCTGCACCCGTGTTCATTTGTACGTTTGAACCTTGTGTTTGTTGCATGAATAAATAGGAAGGTATTAACACAGTGTTTTTACCAATTCCAATTTTGAATGAACCATAACCTAAATAATGTGCATTGATTTTGTTATCGTTGGCATTATAAAATGATTCAGTTGGTTCACTTAAATGGAAATAAGCACCGCCAATTTGCATGGCGAATTTATTCGAGAAACGACTTCTCCAGTTAGCACCGGCATTAATATCTAAATAAGAAAAATTGTCATCTCCATATTCTCCACTTGGTAATGTTGGATCAACTCCGTTATTCCCAATTTGTGATTCAAAAATTAATTTGCCATAATCTACGCGTTTTTGCACTAAACCCAATTGGCCACCAACTGATAAATAATGGTTTTCATCACCTAATTTTTGGTGATAAGCAAATGAACCCATGATGGTCATATTGGTTAAAGCACCGTCTCCGGAAATATCGTTGTAAATCATTGCTCCAACTCCTACAATATTGCCATCCAATTTATTTCTCCATAAACCGGCATCAAAAGAACCGGCAAAAGTTTGATATGAAGCCGGACCAACAGCACTTGCCCATTGGTTACGGTAATTGAGCACGCCTCGGTAAGTACAAGGTGTTAACCCCGTAAGCGCCGGATTGAGCGTGAGTGGTGACTGAGAATATTGCGAAAAGTGAATATCCTGAGCGGAGGAGCTTATTGCGATTAGTGCGCAAAAAAGGCTTAAGACTATTCTATTCATACTGTTCATCGTGGATTATCCTTCCAAAGTTAATAAAATCCTGTATTCCACACAAAATTAACAAGAGTATTTGTCATATTGGGGTAAAGCTTTGCAGGAGCAACTAGGGTAGAAGTGCCCAAAAAGTGGGCTAAACCCTTTAAATACAACGACTTATACACCAAAATCCTTACCTAACCACTATGAAAGGTGTCGTAGAATTTACTTCTGCGGTCTGCAAATTTAACAGATACATGCCCTGTTTGAAGTCCGAAATGTCAATTTTACAGGTAAAACCATAGTTACCATTCAGGTAGCGGTTGGCCAAAATTTCCTGACCGGCTAAATCATATATTGTTACAGAGGCAAATTCTGTAACCATTGGAAATAATACATTGATATTACTATTCGCAGGATTTGGGAAAACTTGCACCAAATCTTCGGGCAGCGTAATATTTGTGTCTAAAGTAATATTTTGGGTAAATGAAGTTACACAACTATCGTTACCATAAGTGGCATAATTGGTAATTAAATATGTGCCTGGTGTTGCGTAAGTATAAGGTGCCGGAATTGTTTCTTCAATAATAACACCATCACCAAAATCCCACCAGGTATCGAGATAAGTTCCGGTAATAGCATAATCTAATATCTGAACAGTAAGACCGGATAAATTAATTACATTAAAAGTAGCATTTGGAATATTAGCACCATTTAAAAAATAATATTGTAAATCAAACCCTGCAACAATATCATTGTCGGGATTTAACATTTCGATATAAAATACAATACGTTCATTAGCTGCATATTCAGCATCGCTTAATAATTGTAAATCAAATGATATCGTTTCACCGTACATCACATCGTCTGTAATATTATTTGACCATTTATAAATATAATCTGCAGGTGGAGAGATTATTAATCCTGTTGTATCATAAATCGTAAACGTTAATAATAAAGTATCATCATGCGCAGCAAAACAATCAGGTGAAACAGAGTTCATAACCAACTTAAATGTTCTATCCATATAAAGTGCTGAATCGGGCATCCACTGATTGAGATAATGCACAAGCGGAATATAGTCAGGGTTGCTGATTAAATTATTCCATTCATAAGGATCTGTTTCTCTGTTAACACCAATTTCATATAATTCTTCTTCAAAAGAAACATTAGTAGAATCGCAATAGCTAACACCAAAGGCGCCATCATTATTTTGGCGATAACGGATATAATGCCATCTATCGTTGCGCACCGAATGATGCGGATAACAAGAACCATTACCTATATTTTTTTTGTAAGTAGTTAAGGCGGGATATTCAAATTGTAATTCCGGTCCATCTAATAAATCAATTAAACTTAACCCATCTAAATAATCACTGCCATCAGGTTTTGTGGGATATTGCACATCAGCTAAATCACAAACCGTTGGAAAAATATCAACTAGTGTTACTGTTTGGCGCACTACTCTGTTGCCCGGTTTAGACGGGTCGGCAATTAATAGCGGCACGCGGGTATCAGGCTCCCATAATGTCCATTTTGTCCAATGTCTTTTTTCGCCTAAGGAATATCCATTATCACTCAGTAAAACAATTATCGTATTTTCTTTTATTTCAGGATGTGCATTTAACGCATCCATTACACGACCAATTTGTGCATCTATATATTGCACTGCAGCAATATAATTCATCTGGTAATTTGCTTTTGCTGTTTCAAACAAAATAGCTTCGCGGTCAGCATCGGTTAATAAATCGTCAATTACCGGTAATGTTGTAAGTCCATCAATCCAGGATTCAATTTGATCGTATACACCACCATTATCGGCCATTTTGCTCGCAATTCCTCCATCCAGTAAAGTGTAATAATCGTTATACATCGGCTCAGGTTGCGGAGGCATAACAATACCATTATATGGAAAAGTATTTACCGGATAATTATAAGGAATATCGAAAGGTTCTGCATAAATATCATTAACATAATCAGAAGGAAAATATTTTTGTGGAATATATCTTTCGGAATGTGGTCGATATAATCCTAGTCCTAAAAAAAACGGATTACCACAAGTATTGGCTGTGCCATCGGCAATAGATTCAATAAATGCTATTGCGGAATCAGCAGCTTTGTAATCTTCAAGTATAGTTTCTAACGAATCGGGAATCATTCCCCAATCGAAATAATTGCCAAAAGCATAAGACGATAACATTTCTAATGTACTGTCTTCATCTTCAAAAAACACCATGTTATTCCATGATAATTTCTTTTCACATAAAGCTACACTGTCAGGTTTATCAAAATCGTTGCTGCTGGGGTTGTGAAATAGTTTGTTAATACCGTAAGTAAAGTATCCACCTGAGTCTTTTAAAATTTCAGGAAGTGAATAAACTAACTCATTGTTTTTTTCAGCTGTAAAATTCTCTCTGAATTTATTTACATAATCATCGTTGTTATACACTTGTGTATAGGCTAAGTCTTTCCCGCTAAAAAAACTAGTTCGAGATGGAGCGCAACCAGCGGCATTGCTGTAACTATTTAAAAATAGTGTTCCTTGTTCGGCAATAGCTTTAATATTAGGTGTGGTAAGTTGTGGTTGGTCGGTATATCCATCTATGTAATCGTTAAGGTCGTCGATTACTATAAAAATAAAATTAGGTTTATCACCAGCCTGTGCAGCTAATTTTGCTGCAGAACAAAAAAATAAAACAATCAGGACAAAGGTGTTTCGCATGTTTAGTTGTGTTGTGCTACCACAAAAATACCTGTTTCCTGAAAATCTTCCTGTTTTAACACCAGGAAATATACACCGGAAGGTAAAAACTGAGTAGAAATTTGCATAAAAGGATAGTCTGCTGCTGTTGTTGTTTTTTGATAGACTAAATTGCCCAAAGCATCTGTAATAAATACAACGCCAGCAGTATCGTAAACATTTGTAAATATGCTAATCAAATCGCTAGCGGGGTTTGGGTAGATGATTATATTTCCCTTACCTTCAAATTGTTCAACTCCGGAAATGATTGATCGACTGAAGCTAATTAAACATTCAGCCTCATTTCCATATTGTGCATAACAGGTTATATTAAATGCACCTGAGCTGTCATAGGTATAAATGCCTGGATTTAAAGTATGTAAAATTGTTCCATCACCCATATCCCACCAAATATCGGAATACACGCCACTTATTGAAAAATCCAAAATTTGAATCGAATAATCATCAATTTGCACAGTATTAAAACTTATTGTCGGTTGCGTTAATGTATTTATCTGTATTGTTCTAGTATCTAAGGCGTAAATGATATTATTTATTGTGTCTACCATTTTAGCATAAATTAGCATTTCTGAATTGGCATTAAATGTTGCAGCATCGATTACATTGAACGGAAACAAAATATTATTTCCAGTAAATGTTTCATCAGAAAGATTAACTGACCAAACATAATTAAATCCGGGAGGCGGTGAAATACTATTACCAATGGTGTCAAATAAATCGAAATGCAATAAAATACTATCCTCATAACCATATAAACATGGGTCGCTAATATCGCTAATGCGCAATGCATAAGTTGCATCAAGATACAATGGGCCATCTGGCAGCCATTGTTGTAAATATTCCACTACATCGGCATAATCATCGTTTGTTATTAAATTATTCCACTCGTATGGATCCACTTCGCGGTACTTGCCAATTTCATATAATTCTTCTTCAAAATAAGAAGAGTCTGCATCACATTCATCATAAGGGTCGCCGCCATCAGATGCATAACGGATGTATTTAAATTTTTCGGACCTGACAGCTAATTGTGGAAAACAAGAACCTTCTTTATTGTCTTCAGATTCAAAACTAATCAACACAGGTCGTTCCCAGTTGTTATCCGGATTGTCTAAAATGGGCACTATACTTTTGCCATCTAAATAATTACTACCATCTTCGAATGTTGGCAAAGGTGTTCCTGTTAATTCGCAAATGGTTGGATATAAATCCAATAAACTTACTGTCTGATCACAAATATTATTACTACCACGTTTTGGGTCGTAAATAATAAACGGCACTCTTACATCAGGTTCCCATAGGCTGCGTTTAAACCAATGGTGTTTTTCACCAAAAGAAAATCCATTATCACCTGCAAAAATAATGATGGTATTTGCCATGAGTTCAGGCTCCGAATTTAAATACTCCAACAACCTGCCAACCTGTGCATCTATAAATTGAATGCCCGCCATATATGCCATAATTGCATTAGCTCTAGTGCTTTCATATAATATTTCTGCTCTTGCAGAATCGCTCAAACCCGGATCAATTACCGGCATAGGATCCAACGTGTCGCAAAATAGTTGCAGACTGGCTTCTATATCAGCCTGCCCTTCAGAAATAACCTTGCCAAGTGGCCCCAGGTTATTATAATCGTTCCATCTAATTTCCGGTTGTGGTGGCATAATAATGCCGTTGGTTGGAAAAGTATCAGCAGGATAATTGTATGGAATATTAAACGTATCTGCATAAAAATCTTTGATATAATCTGCAGGAAAATATTTTTCGGGTACATATAAATCCAGGTGAGGCAAATCAAAACCAATCGACATAAAAAATGCGCTATCACATAAGGCTAAATCTCCATCCACAATATCTTTAAAAATTTTGATAGCGGTGTCCACAGCTCTGAAATCTTTTAAATCTTCTTCCAAACTATCGGGTAAAATTCCCCAGTTCATTTCTTGTAATCCGCTGTTATAGATTTCCATTTCGGTTAGCAACCATGCAAAATCGTTGAACGAAGTTGCTCTACTCCACGATAATGTTTTTAAGCAAGGATCGGAAATGACATTGTCAAAATCTTTATTAAATGCATCGTGAAATACTTTATTTACACTTATCGTATAATACCCGCCGGCATCTTTTAAATGTTCGGGTAATGTAATTACTTCTTCATTATTATTTGCTTCGGTAAAATTATCTCTGAATTCATCCAAATAATTGTTATTATCATAAACTTGGGTATATAATAAATCTTTACCGCTTAAAAAACTTGTTCTTGAAGGCCCGCAAACGGGTGCATTACAAAACGCATTGGTAAATAAATATCCGTTGTCGGCAATACTTTTAATGTTTGGTGTTTGAATTTGAGGATGCCCTTCAAATCCTTCAATGTAATCGTTTAGATCATCTACAACTATAAAAAGTATGTTTGGCTTGGCGACATCTTGTGCCTGAAGCGCTGCCTGCAGTAGAGTGAAAAGAATTAAGATTGTTTTTTTCATGAGTGTTTGCAAATTGTAATTTACAACTAATTTTTTATAAAAGTTGCACTGTAGTTTGTTTTCGGTGTAAAAATTTTAATAAAGTAGCATCCCTGAGGTAAATCGTTTGTATTTATTACAAAGTTATTGATTTGTGCTCCTAAAGCATATTCTTTTACTAGTGAACCTCCGCTGGTATAAATAAAAATACTACCACCCGTAGTATTGTCCGGAACTGAAATTGTTAGTTGAGCATCAGTGGGATTTGGTGCTATGACTAACGGGGAATTTTTTTCGAATGTAACTACATCGGTAATAAAGGTTTTTTCAATTATGTTTTCACAACTTACATTATTGCCATATTCTACTATACATTTAATGGTATATGGACCTTCTTCCTCAAAAATAACCGGACCGGGTATGGTATTCATAAATGTGGGTCCAAAACCAAAATCCCACCAATAATTATTATAATCACCTGTAATAGTAAAATCCTCCACCTTTACAGTTTGAAATCCCCAACTTTTAAGGTTGAAATTTACTACAGGCATATTGCCTGAATTAATATGGACATGCTTCAAGGCTAAACCTACAATTGTTTGTTGCAAAGTATCTACCATTTCAACAAAAACTAACATTTCTTGTGCTGAAGTAAATAATGCTTCATCTATTAATGTTGTTGAAAAATCTGCCTCGCTTCCATATAAAGTATCGGTAGTCAAATTATTTGTCCATCGATATAGGAATGTGTCTGGTGGCGACACAGATAATCCGCTGGTATCGTAAATGCTAAAAGAAAAATGAAGTATTTCATCATTGTTTGCAAAACAATTAGGACTTACTTCATTAATTTCCAGTAAGTAAGTCTTTTGTAAATACAAACTACTATCAGGTAGCCATTGTTGTAAATAATTTATTACCGGCTGATAATCTTCGTTGTCAATCAGATTATTCCATTCATGCGGATCTTGGATAAAATTATTCCCAATTTCGTATAATTCACTTTCGTGCCAAGCAGCTTCGGCATTACAAGGCAAAGTTAAATCTACCCCATTTGATGTGTAATATAAATAGTGAAAATTATTGTTTCTAATACTGAATTGAGGAAAACACCCACATTGACTTAAATTTTGTTCTCTGTAAGTTGCGATTGATGGTTTTTCCATTTTAATATCAGGATTATTTAAAAAAGGAAATAAGCTATGACCATCTAAATAGATGGCGCCGTCAGGCTGAACCGGTTTTTCTATGGATGCGATATCACAAATAGTTGGGAATACATCAAGCAAACTTACAGCACTAAAGACTTGTTGCTCTATCGGATTGCGAAAATCGGTTATAATAAATGGCACGCGTAAATCATTTTCCCACATTGTGCCTTTTTTCCAATGCTGTTTTTCACCTAAACTAAATCCGTTATCACTCACTAATACCACAACTGTGTTATGATAAATTTCCGGATATAAAGCAAGTGAATCTAATAAACGTTTAATTTGTGCATCAGCAAAGTTGCTGGCAGCTAAATAACCTAGTTGCGTATTAGCAAATAAACTTTTAGTTAAAATAGCCAATCGTTCTGCTTCATTTAATCCATCTGCAAACTGCGGAATTGGGTCATAGTCCTCAATTTCTGTTGCGAAATGAAGTATAGAACTATCGTAATCAGCTATTACTTTTCCTAACAAACCCAGATTGTTGTAATCGTTAAATATGGTATCCGGTTGAGGTGCCAATACTACACCATTGTAAGGGTAACTATTTTCAGGGGTATTATAGGGATAATTGAAAGGTTGTGTATACAAATTAGTGATAAAGTCACTTGAAAAATATTTTTCTGGAACATACCATGGCGAATGCGGTTTGCGAATACCAACTGACATAAAAAAAGGATTGCCACATGTTGATACTTCGCCATTTACAACACCTTCAATAAATAGTAATGCAGAGTCAACAGCTCGATAATCATATAATAAGTGTTCAAATGAGTCCGGTAAAATGGCAGTAGCCATATCGTGCATACCGATATTATGTGCATTGCCATAGTTTAAAATTAATGTATCTTCGTTTTCATAGAACCAACTATATTTATTCCACGATAATGATTTACTGCACGGATTGCTAGTTATGTTATCAAAGTCGGGTTCAGAATCAAAACAATGGTAAATCTTATTAATGCCATATGTGTAATAACCATTCGATTTTAAATAACCGGGAAGTGTAAAAAATACTTCATTGTGCAATCCCGGAGTAAAGTAATCGGTAAATGGTTTACAAGTGGGATTATTGTAAATTTTTGTATAACTCACATCTTTTCCTGCAAGCATACTTGTTCTTGATGGTCCGCATTTTGGAGAAGAGGCATGAGCATTATAAAATGTAGTTCCCTGCGACATTAATTGCTGAATCCCCGGAAATTCGACGCCTGGCAAACCATTAATTGGCATGCCATAATCATTCATATCATCTATATATATCAAAATGATATTTGGAGTGGAGCCAGCCTGTCCGAAACCGGGCACTATCCAAAGCAAAACTAAATAAAGTAATAATTGTGTGTGTTTCATGCTCAATGTGTAACAATTAATGAGGTGGTTAGAACTTCGTTATTATCCATTAAGGCTATTACATATAAGCCTGCACTTAAATCGGAAATACTAATTTTATAAAAAGATGAAAATGCATCTGATATAATTATTTCTTTTACAATAGCTCCTGAAATATCATATATGCTTAAGTTTCCATAGATTATATTTTCAGTATGCATGAGTATTACTTCATTATTAGCGGGGTTAGGTAAACAAATTAATTGATGCTCATCGTAATAAGTAAGTGGTTTGGTTACAACCATTTTTTCTTCAACTACTTCGCAATTATTATTGCCATAGTTGGCAATACATTTATACGTTACTGTATTATTGCTGCCGGCATTTACCGGACCGGGCAAAGTATTATAAAATAAACTGTCGCCGTTTATTTCCCACCACCAGTAGTTAGCAGATGGTTGTATACTGAAATTACTTACAAAACTTTCACCCTTATCGTTGCTAACTAAGTCATAACTAATTTCAGGTGTTTTTTCAGGGTTAATACTAAAAACCTGGAGGTCAAATCCCATGGTAATTTTTGTTCCGTTGGTTATAAGTGAAAAATAGATATATAACGGATTGCCATTGTTGTAATTTTTTTCAGGAACCAATGCTAATGGGAAATACACTTCTTTACCAATGAGGGTATCAGCAGTAAAATTATTAGTCCAAACATATTGCATATCCGGAATTTCTGGTGAAAGCGTCCCATTTAAATCAAACACATTGATATTTAATAAAAGTGTATCATTTTTATTGGCAATACAGGTTTGTGTCTCGCTTACTATATTTACTTTATATCCTTGTTTTAAATACATGTTATTTCCTGGAAGCCATTGTTGTAAAAATTGAATAGCAGGATAGTAAGCTCCATTATTAATTAAATTTCGCCATTCGTAAGGGTCAACCAATCTGTTTTCACCTATTTCATACAATTCTTCTTCAAAGTAACTTGATGCACTATCGCAATTGAGCATACCACCGCCATTGGATTGATATCTGATATAATGGAACCGCTCATTGCGAACGGCATATTGAGGATAACAAAATCCTTCCGATTCAAATTCTTTTTTTACAGCAGATAATTGTGGTAATTCAAGTTGTGTTTGTGGCGCCTGCATTACTGTTGTGAGCGACTTGCCATCTAGGTAAGGCAAACCGGTTTCAAATTCTGGTGTATTAATTTCTGCTAAAGCACAAACTGTGGGGAAAATATCTAATAAGTTAACTGTTACATTGGTAGTGTTTGGTAAAGGGTTTCTTAAATCTGCAATTATCAAAGGAACACGCACATCTGTTTCCCACATAGCACGCTTACCCCAATGTTTTTTCTGCCCTAAACTATAACCATTGTCACCAACTAAAATAATAATAGTATTATTATATACTTCAGGATATGCTGATAAACTATCCAATAATCTTCCAATTTGTGTATCTATATATTTTATACCCGCCTGATAAGCCATAACACTATTTGCCCTTTTTGTCCATGCTAATAAATCCTCATTAAGCATTGTGTTTGAATTAGCATTTATTTCGGGCACCTCATCTAGACCTTCTACCCATAATTCAAATTTTTCGTCTGCACCTTTTACCATTTCTTGAGCCATACCGTTTTCCGGCAAACTTGTAAAGTCTTCAAAAACCATTTCCGGTTGGGGTGGCAGTATAATGCCGTTTGGTGGGTAGGCATTAAAAGGAAAATTAAACGGCACCTTAAAAGGTGTTGTAAAATCTTCAACATACACTGAATCAAAATATTTTGAAGGAATATATAATGGTTCGTGAGGTTTCTTAATACCTAGGGCTAAAAAAAACGGGTTGCCACATGTTCCTTCACCGGCTGCAAAGTTTTTAATAAATTGAATAGATGAATCAACTGCAACATAATCCATCATGTAAGGCTCCAAAGTGTCGTTTATTTTCGACCATGGATTGTTTCTCACGCCTTGTTCTTCTATATTAATTCCGGGTTTTAAAATGATACTGTCGTTATACACAAATATTTTATTCCACGATAATTTTTTATTACAGGCATCAGCAGTTAGGCTGTCGTACTCCTGATAATTTTCATAACAATGAAATATTTTATTAAGGCCATAAGTAAAATAACCAGCACTGTCTTTTAAATACCCCGGGAGTGTGAAATACGTGGCATTATTATTTTCGCCGCTAAAATTCTGACTAAAATCAGTGCACTTGTAATTATAAGTGCTATAAATCTGTGTATAAGCCGGATCTTTCCCTGTTAAAAAACTTGTTCGCGAAGGGCAACATAAAGGAGCCGGACAAACAGCATTGGTAAACACGGTCCCGTTTTCACAAATTCGGTTGATGTTTGGTGTAAGGGTTTCTGGTAAAGCATTTAGTGCTTCAATGCCATCATTCAAATCGTCCACAACAATAAAAATGAAATTAGGCTTTGGTGTTTGCGCAAAAGTAGTACATGATAGTGCCATCACAAACAACATCATCATATAATTAGTACACTTTTTCACCATTAATGTTTTATAAATTGTTGAACTTGTTGCCTGTCGTTGGCAGTTAAAGTAATAAAATATAATCCTGCAGCCAGCAATTGCACATCAATAGGTATTATTCGTTGATGCGAATCAGCCAATTGGACATGCATTAATTCCTGTCCGGCAATATTGGATATTGTTACAATACCATTGGTAACTGTTTCACTTGTGGCAAAATACAAAATTGCCGATGTCGGATTTGGGAAACTGATAAACAAATCCTGAATTTGTTCTTCATCTATTGTTTCAACCGATTGTAATAATTTGATAACACATTTGTCACCTACACTCATATAAACAAAACACGTAATATAAAATGTGCCATAACTTGTATAGGTATGAGCAGGTGGGGAGAATCCGGTATAATAAAATCCATCACCATAATCCCATACAACAGAGTCAACATCTACAGGCAAAAGAATATTATCAATAGCTACGGTATTGCTTTGAATATTGATGGCCGCCGTGAAATCTACGCTTGGATTTTCTCCGCCATCAGGATAAAAATACATGAGGTCTAAACCCGCCATGTAACCATTTGTGTTATCCTCCACTGAGAGTGTGAATATTAATTTATCTAGCGATAATATGGTAGCAATATCATTTAACGCCCAATATACCGTGTCACCGGTTTGTATTACATCATTAAAGTTGCTATGCCAGTTACAAGAAAAATCATCCGGAATGTTTATTGGAAAACCTGTTGTATCATACAAAATTAAAGTTAACCCAATAGTATCGCCTATGCCTATCGGACAATCATCATTGCTAATGGTAATTATCGGTTTGTAAGTTACGCGATTGAATAAAATACTATCAGGCAACCATTGACTAAAAAATGTTTTTACAATTTGGTATTGTTCATCTTTAATTAAATTATTCCATTCATTCGGGTCAACTTCACGGAAGGTGCCTAATTCATATAATTCTTCTTCAATTACCGATTGAGTTTCATCACAACTTAAATCTCCATCTATATTATTGGATTTATATTTAATATAATGAAACCTATCATTGCGCACTGAATATTGTTCAAAACACCCCGCTTGTTTTACTTCTTCTGCTTTGTATACAGTAACTACAGGTTTTTCAATTATTAGAGTTGTGTCGGAAGCTATATTACGCAAACTTATACCATCAGTGTATGTATTACCTGTTTCGTCAACCGGTGGTTGGATGCCAATATAATCACAAATTGTTGGGAATATATCCATTAAAGCTGCAGGTGTTGTTACCACGCGTTCACCTTTGTTGCGCATGTCAATAACATAAAAAGGCACACGAATATCGGTGTCCCAAAGGGCGTTTTTTTTCCAATGTTTTTTTTCATCTAATGAGTAACCATGATCGCTCGTGATGATAATTACGCTGTTATTTAAAAAATCAGGATGGCTATTGAGGGCATCCCATAATCTACCCAACTGTGCATCACCAAAATTAATTGCTGCGAGATAAGCCATAGTTGCATTGGCCATTTTCGATTTCATTAAAATATCTTCACGTTCATTATTGGTGAGTGTGTCATTGATAGTAATTAATAATGCCATACTATCTGCCCAATCTTTAAATGCGTCGTGAAATCCTTTTGCAGCAAGCGCCTGCCCGACAAATCCTAAGCTGTCATAATCGGCATAATCCTCAGCCGGCTGTGGAGGTAATACCAATCCATTATAGGGGAATGTTCCGGATGGATAATTGTATGGAAAGTCGTAAGGCTCTTGGTAAAAATCTTTAATATAGAAAGGAAGAAAAAATTGTTCAGGTATATATAATTCTAAATGCGGTTTGTGAAAACCTACACATAACATTAATGGTTTGTTACAAAAGTTTCCCGGATTAGTAGTATAATCATCTAACAGCAAAGCGGCTTCATCTACAACAGTATAATCTTTCATTCTGGTGGTAAATGAATCGTCAATCATTGCCCACTCGAAATTTTTAACATCTTCGTTTAGTTCATCACCTGCATTTAAGATGCCACCTAAATTATTGGTAAGCACCACATCATTCCATGATAGCGAGCGCGAACACGCATCGATATTCGTTGAATCAAAATCCGGTTTAAATTGTTGAGCATGAAATATTTTATTCATACTTACCGTATAATACCCAACACTATCTTTCAAATATTGTGGCAAAGTAATTATCTGTTTATCCTCAGGGAAATTTTCTCTGAAATCTTCTGAAATATATTCTTCATTGTTATATACTTGGGTATAATGAGGCGACTTCCCGGTTAACCAACTTGTTCGGGAAGGTGCACAAACGGGTGCATTACAAAAAGTATTTAAAAATGTTGTTCCGAGCTTTGCAATGGAGTCTAAATTAGGTGTTAAAGATTGAGGTTGACCTTGTAAGTTGCTCACCCAATCGTTCATGTCGTCATAGGTAATGATAATAATGTTCGGCTTATCGGCAGGTTGAGCTACCGCAAGGCACATGTGAAGCATGAAACAGCATGTTGCAATAAGGCGAATCATTGGGTATAAATATTAGCACAAACTTAACGATTTGTTTACGTGCGTACCGTACCAAATGCGCGAAATGACTGAATTTACTGATGAAATGCTTCATTGGGTTAGTAAACAACTTTGAGCTGAGTGCAGCTGTCATTTTAACTTCATCCCACAGGTAAGGTATGAGATTTTTACAGCGACTACCCTTATATTTACGCTTCAATTTCGGCCAATATGAAGTTAATTACTTACAATCTCAATGGAATCCGCTCAGCAATGACCAAAGGTTGGATAGACTGGATTAAGGAAAATGGGTTTGATGTTATTTGTGTGCAGGAGCTAAAAGCAGATTCCAGTCAAGTGGATACAACAGTTTTTGATCAATTGGGATATCATCATTTTTGGCATTCAGCGGAAAAAAAAGGATATAGTGGTGTAGCCATTTTTACCAAGTTTAAGCCTGATAATGTAGTTATTGGTTGTGGGAATAAAGCTTTTGATGCAGAAGGACGAGTAATTCGCGCCGATTTTGGTGACACCAGTATTTTTTCTATTTATTTTCCATCAGGTACCACCGGCGACATTCGCCAAACAGTTAAATATCAGTTTTTAGATTATATCTATACACATTTGACCGAACTGCAAAAACAAGGCAGAAAACTCATTGTTTGCGGCGATTATAATATTTGTAATAAAGCAATTGATATTCACGACCCAAAAGGCAACAAAGATTCTTCGGGATTTTTACCGGAAGAACGTGAATGGATGGATAAATTATTTGCCTCCGGTTTTACCGATAGCTTCCGTCACTTTAATCAGGAACCTCATCAATATACCTGGTGGAGTTTTCGCGCAAATGCTAGAAATAATAACAAAGGCTGGCGCATCGATTATATTGCAGTAAGTGATACACTACAACCGAAATTACTTTCCGCTAAAATAATGCCCGATGCTAAACACAGCGACCATTGTCCGCAATTACTGGAATTAAAATGGTAAATTATTTAGTGCCGAACATTTTTTCAAATGCATGGTAAACAGCATTATGTAAAATTGTTGCGTGGTCCTCATTTTTCAATTGCTCAAAATTTACACCCAGGTTTTTTTTACCGGAATGTTTTAATATACGATGTAGTTTTTTAGCATCTTTCACCATGGTAGGATGCTCCTTTCCAACAGCAACATATATTTGCATATCAGCTGTTGGAAGCTGCTGCATGGCCGATTCAGCAAGCGTAAACAACGATTGATTGTCCCACCAAATACTTGGACTAACAATAATATAATTATTGAACATGGCGGGCTGCTTAAATAAAATTTCTGTAGCAACAAGTCCACCAAGCGATTGGCCAATCAGTGTGGTGGTATCGTTTGTGGGGAAATTATTTTTTATATAAGGTTGTAATTCAGTGCGTAGAAATTCAATAAATTTTGCCGAACCACCTGTTGTAGGAAAATCTTTTTTATCCTGTTCAATTGTTGTCGGAAAACAAAAATCGCGTTTACGGTCTACATTGGCGATGCCGACAATTATGGCATCCGGTACTACCTGCATCAAATTCATAAATTGCATGATACCACTAATATGAATAAAATCTTCATCGGCCGAACCATCCAACAAATAAATTACAGGATATTGAATTGTGTCAGTATAATAGGTGGGTAAATAAATATTCAAAACCCTATCTTCATTTAAAACTGTGGAATGTAATGTTCTTGTTTCACCTAACACAAATGGTGTTTGTGCAAAGAGTTTTCCTGCAGGAGCACAAATTAACAGCAACAATAAAAAACGTAATGATGGCATAATTATGTTACATAAATTTCTCAACTCTAATTCCAATATCCATGATATAAGGAATAGGATTCATACGCATATCCTGTTCGAGCGAAAATACATATTTGCCTTTTAGCGGAAGAGAAAAATTGTGTTGAATAAGCACTGAGTTATAACAAATACCATCCACACAATTGCCCGACCATTCGCCGGTTGCAGCCGATAATTCAATATTCACATTGTTTTCTCTAACACTGCCATCTGGTAATGTAGTAGTGAGTTTCAACCACAAGTTATTATAAGGATATTCGTCGGTATGGCGCACATTAATATATAAATTGTACGATTTTGCGGTATCAAGAATTTCAACCTCAAACGTTTTGGCTTCATCATAAAACCAACCTTGTTTAGGTAAAGAAATATTTTTATCAAATACTCTCGATTGCTCGCAACCGGATAAAATAAATAACAAAGCAATAACCGGAATTAGATAATATGTATGTTTATTAAGTGACAATGATTTATTTTTTATCGTTCTGATTATTGTTATCGTCGCGTTTATTGTTATCGTTGTTGCGATTATTATTGCGGTTCGGATTATTTCTGTTCGGGTTGTTTTGACGATTTTGCTGATTTGGATTACGCTGTTGATTATTGCGTTTGTCGCCTTCGTTCCGATTTTCAGTATTGTTGTCGCGCAATTTGTTTGGCTGTTGTTGTGGTCTGGCCTGTTGATTGCGGTTCTGCTGATTTGGGTTGCGGTTTTGCTGATTTTTATTTCTGTTTTGTTGATTTTGTTGTCTTTTTTTCTGACCTGCACGTTCAATTGTTTTTAAACTTACATGTTCAATTACATTAACAAACTCCACTTCTTTTACAGCTGTTTCCGGCTCGTATTTTAAACCTTCCAAATGCTCAGGTTTCTGACCCTGCTGATTCATTTGTTTAATTTCCCGCACCTTAATTAATGTTAATGGATATTGTTTTCCGCCATCGGAATATTCATACACCATTAATTTTTTAAATATATCAGTCTTAATTAAACGCGCATTGCCAAATTCTGTTTGTAACCAATCGGCATCTCTCGGAAATTCCTGTAAGGCATCCATATAAGTATCCAATTCGTAATTCAAACAACATTTTAAACGTCCGCACTGACCGGATAATTTTGATTGGTTGATACTTAAATTTTGGTAACGGGCAGCATTTGTTCCAACCGATTTAAAATCTGTTAGCCATGTTGAACAACATAATTCACGTCCGCAACTGCCTAAACCACCAATTTTACCTGCTTCCTGACGAGCACCAATTTGGCGCATTTCTATTTTTACACGAAATTCTTTCGCATATAATTTAATTAATTCACGAAAATCCACGCGATCATCGGCAATGTAATAAAAAGTGGCTTTGCGTTTATCGCCCTGATATTCCACTTCGCCAATTTTCATATCCAGATTTAATTCGCGGGCAATAACACGCGCTTTCAACATGGTGGCACCTTCCATCGCTCTGCCTTCCATCATTCGCTCCAGGTCGTTGTCGGTTGCTTTGCGCAAAATAGGCATAAACTGCATGTCGGCATTTACCTTGCGTTTTTTCATTTGCAGTTTTACTAATTCACCACTCAATGAAATTCTACCCACATCAAAACCACTTTCGGTTTCAACACAAACCATGTCGCCGGTCATTACATCAATTTTATTTTTATTGAGGTAAAATCCTTTGCGAATGCCGTTTTTAAAACTGATTTCATGAACATGAAATTGTTGTGAGGTTGGAACCGGCAAAAAACGCAGCCAGTCATAAGTATTGAGTTTATTGCAGCCCCCCGTGGCACAATGCCCATTGCTGCGGCACCCCGAAGGAATACCACTGTTTGAACCAACCGAACAACCTGCACAACTCATAATATATTATTTAGCGTGACCACTTTTCGTAAAATGGCCTCGTGTTAATTGAATTTGATTGAAACTGTTTTAAAAGGGTAACCGAAACAAATGTCATCATAATCTTGGCATTCACATTTCTCTCTACAAAGTAAATGCATTTATCAAATAGTTCAAGGATAAAGGTAATGCGGTCTACCCCAAGCACCTTACCCAATCCTTCCGCAGTTTTTAGTTCAGCGTCTGAAAGTTTGGACAGTGAACCGGCTCCGGCCTCTAACAGCAGCACTTCACGGAAAAAATGCAGACAGTATTGGAAGAAGTTTTTTTGCTGCTCACGGCCCATTTTTACAAAACGGTCGTTCCAGGCAAATAAAGCCTTTACGTTATGGCGATAACAGGCTTCCATCCACTCTCTAATCATGGTTGTATTCGCATCTTCATGAATATCAATTAGTTGCGTAGCTTCATTAAAGTTGCCATCACTCAAAGCAGCTATTTTTTTTGCCTGCGGAAGTCCAACTTTGAAACGTTCCACAATTGCCGGAATCATATCCTGATCGGCAATCCTTGGAAATTTCACAATCTGAACACGCGACATAATGGTATTTATAATACGTTCCTGGTCATGCGCAATTAGCATAAACACCGTGTTTTCAGGTGGTTCTTCCAGTATTTTTAATAGTCTATTACCTTCGTTACCAAGGTATTCAGGCAACCAAAGGATGATAATTTTATAGGTGGATTCGTAATTTTTTAACGATAACCTCCGCATAATTTCCTGACACTCGCGGGCGGTAATATTGCCCTGTTTGTTTTCCCCTTCTATAATTTGTGTAATCCACTCATTATAGCCACCATAAGGCGTGTTGAGCATAAACTGCCTCCATTCTACCATCCAGTCGGCGCAAACTTCTTTTTTATCGGTTTTTACAAAAGGAAAAGTAAAGTGAATATCAGGGTGAATAAACTTTTGTGCTTTTAAACATGAAGGACAAGTGCCGCATGAATCGCCATGCACTGTGCCGTCTTCAATAGCAACCGTTTGTTTGTTTTCGCAATTAATATATTGAGAATAGGCTAAGGCCATAGCTAAATTGCCGCTGCCTTCCGGCCCAAGAAATAACTGGGCATGACTCACCCTATTGTCAGCTACACCTTTTGTGAGCTGCAATTTGATGCGGGTTTGACCAATTACATTTTTAAATAGCACGCCTGTTCATTTGGCCGGCACTGCTCAATTTTCGTTGAGAAATGCTAGCAGTTCATCATTTATCGGATCGGTGGCAGGCGGAAAAACAGCAATGAGTTTGCCTTCTTCATTCAATAAAAATTTCTGGAAATTCCATACAATCGACTTGTTGAGCGTATTTTCAAACGGCAAACTAATCAGCCATTTGAATATAGGATTACTGTTTACACCAATTACTTCGCTTTTTGAGGCAAGTGGAAACGTTACTCCATATTTATAGGAACAAAAATTTTTAATTTCTCGGTCTGTTCCCGGTTCCTGCTCACCAAAATCATTCGAAGGAAAACCAACAATAACCAGTTTATCAGCATAATTGTCGTGTAATTCCTGCAATTGTTTATACTGATCGGTATACATACAATCGCTTGCGGTATTCACAACAAGCACTTTTTTGCCTTTAAATGCTGAAAAATCTATCGTTCCGCCATCAATTGAACGGAACGTGAATGCATGAATTGAATCTGTCACTACCATCGTCACAATAGGGCAAATTTAAAGTATTTTGGCAACCTTTGCACTACATTAATTGTTCAGGCATTATGAGAACAACAGTTTGCAGAAGAGCTACCTTTAACGCAGCCCACCGATTATTTAACCCCGATTGGGATGAAGCCACTAACGACAAGGTGTTTGGCTTGTGCAATAACCCCAACTTCCACGGGCATAACTATACCCTTTTTGTGAAAATTACCGGCGAAATAAATCCGCAAACTGGTTATGTAATGGATTTGAAAATTGTCAACGACCTGATTAAAGAACTGGTTATTGAGCCATTCGACCACAATAACCTGAATTTAGATGTGCCCGAATTTGCTGCATTAAACCCTACAGCTGAAAATATAGCCAAGGTTATTTACGACAAATTTAGAGCAAAACTGGATGCTGAATTTGATGTAAAAATTGAGCTTTATGAAACGGAAAATAATTTCGTGATTTATCCCGGTTGGGACTAACCTTATTCGGCCAATTTATTTTTTAAATTTTCCAGGCCTTTTTCCATATCGGCTCCCAGCATTTTATCCATATTAATAAATAACAACATGAAGTTCATCGGATATTTCATGGCGCTGTCTAATTGCCATGAAACTTTTGTTGAATTATTTTCACCCGGCGCAGTCATAAATTGAGCAACTGCTTCTCCCGGAAATGGTTTAAAAAATCGTAAAGCAGTTACAATGCCCTTGCCTTCATCAACACGAATTATTTCCTGCTCACCTGCACCTACTTTTTTATTATCGCTTTCCCAAGCAGAAACAAATCCTACTCTTCCATCGTCACCTTTATAGGTTTTTTTCATGTTGGGATCCGTATTCGCCCATACACTAAATCCATCTTGATTGCGAATGTATTTGATATAATCAAATACTTTTTGTTGTGGTTGTTGAATAGTGACTTCGCGCAAAACTTTATATTTTTTTGGAAGTATTAATGCAGTTATTAAAATTACAGAAATAATAATCCCGATAATCATTAAAATGGTAAGTACAATTGTCATAAGTTGCCTGTTGTTTATACAAAAGTAAAATAATTAAACGGTATTGTACTATTGGAATAATATATTTTACTAATGGTAGATATGATGGTAACCAGCAAATCATTTAGCTATAATTTGAGTATAAATGGAAATATATATACTTGAAAACCAGTAAGTTGTAAAAAAAATTACAAATCCGGTCAGCTATAAAAAAGGGCTGTATATTTAAGTAACAGTTAATTTTATAAGCTCATCAAAATTTGATTGTTTCAATCAATTAATGCCTAACTTATTTTGCATTAAACCCGCAATACTTGTTGCACGCATTTTCATTATCTCAGCATTTTCTCCGGCATATAATTCATCGACGGTTGTCACAAATAAAAATACCCAGCGTTCAAAATGTGCTGCAGTAAATTTGACTTTATCCTGCAAAACAAAATGCGGAGTCATGGCATTTCTTGTATACGTGCCTGTGCCAAAAACTGTCGATTCCCAAAAGGTATACATAATTGGCATATGATGTTCCCAATCTACTTTTGCAATTTCATTAAAAATAAATCCTATGCTAGCATCTGCGCGCACTTTTTCATAAAATGTATCAATTACCATTTTAATTTCATTACTTGAAACTATATCGTTCATAATGCTGTTTGTAAAGATGAAATAATGGTATTAACATGCGATAAAGTTTTATGCACGGGGCATTTATCGGCAACTATCATCAAACGTTCGCAGGTTGCTGCATCAGGTTTTTTTTCGAAGGTAATTTTACGTTCAAATACAGCTGAACCATCCTCCCGCCTTTGCATATCAACTGCCACCGCAATTTCGCCCAAATCCCAATTTTTTCGCTGACTGTACATGCGCAGTGTTATGCTGGTGCAGGCTGCCAAAGCCATGGCTAAAAGTTCATCCGGAGTGGGGCCTGTGGCCAAGCCGCCTTCACTCTCAGGCTCATCGGCCAAAAGTGTGTGTTTGCCATTACTGAGAGCCGTACGATACTGCACATTGCCCAGATTTGCCTGAATGCTGATTTTATTTTGCATAACGGTTATTTTAAAGTGTCCTAAAGCTACGTTAATCAAGGTTCACTTGTTATAAAGCTTGCGGTTAACAATGTTTATCTTGTAGTTAACCTTAATTAACTTTGCACACCAAATTTAATGTTTGAACACAGAGTTATTTTTGTGTTCTGAAAATTTTAATCGACCAAACTTGACTAATATGGATACTGCGGCATCTACCGACATTAAAGAATTAAACGAACGCATTCATCAGGAAAGCGCATTTATTGATTTATTAAGGCTTGAAACCGCCAAAGCTATTGTGGGGCAAAAAAATATGATCGACCGCCTGTTACTTGGTTTGCTTACGCAAGGTCATATTTTGTTAGAAGGTGTTCCGGGCTTAGCAAAAACCTTAGCCATTAAATCACTCGCTTCGGCAATCAATGCGAAATTTTCACGCATTCAGTTCACGCCCGATTTATTACCTGCCGATTTGATTGGAACCATGATTTATAATCAGAAAGACAATCAGTTTACCGTAAAAAAAGGCCCCATTTTCGCCAATTTTATTTTGGCTGATGAAATTAACCGTGCTCCGGCAAAAGTACAAAGTGCTTTACTTGAAGCGATGCAGGAAAAACAGGTTACTATTGGCGAAAATACTTACAAACTGGAAGAACCATTTTTAGTGTTGGCCACACAAAACCCAATTGAACAAGAAGGAACTTATCCGTTACCCGAAGCTCAGGTAGACCGTTTTATGCTGAAAGTGGTAATTCATTACCCAAGTAAAGAAGATGAAAAATTAATTATTCGTCAAAATGTTACAGGCGCTATCAGCAAAATTGCTCAAGTAGTTAAACCTGAAGATATTATCAGAGCCCGCGATTTAGTGCGTGAGGTTTATATGGACGATAAAATTGAAAATTATATTCTCGATATCGTTTTTGCTACCCGCAAACCTGAAGATTATAAATTATCGAAAATCAAACATCTTATAGCTTACGGTGGTTCGCCACGTGCAAGCATCAACCTGGCAATGGCAAGTAAAGCGTATGCATTTATTAAACGCAGAGGTTATGTTATTCCGGAAGATGTGCGCGCAATTTGTCAGGATGTGCTTCGTCACCGAATTGGTTTAACCTACGAAGCAGAAGCAGAAAATATTACTGCAGAAGATATAATTGCCGAAATTCTCAATGTAGTTGAGGTGCCTTAAATGTTCTCATGTGTTTACTACACATAACATGTATTTAATTCACAGTTTAACGAGTAATTCAATTGGATAAAGCAACCTTGCTAAAAAAAGTTCGACTCATCGAAATAAAAACGAAGGGTATTTCCCAGAATATTTTTTCCGGGGAATATCACTCTGCGTTTAAAGGAAGAGGAATGAGTTTTAGCGAAGTGCGCGAATATACTTTTGGTGATGATGTGCGCAATATTGAATGGAATGTTACTGCACGCATGAGCCATCCCTACATTAAAGTATTTGAAGAAGAACGTGAGCTTACGGTAATGCTGCTAATTGATATTAGTCAGAGCTCATTTTTTGGTACACAGCTTCAAATGAAAAATCAGCTGATTACCGAAATTGCTGCTGTATTAAGTTTTTCGGCAATTAATAACAACGATAAAGTTGGGGTGATTTTATTCTCCGACCGTATCGAAAAATTTATTCCACCCAAAAAAGGAAAATCACATATCCTGCGTATTATAAGCGATTTGCTTGAACTCACTCCGGAAGGAAAAGGAACAAATATTGCCCAGGCATTACAATATTTTAATAATGTGGTGAATAAAAAAAGTATTGCATTTGTTTTTAGCGATTTTATGGATAAGGGGTATGAAAAACCTTTGATGATTGCGGCGCGTAAACATGATGTAATTGGTGTACATATCCACGACAAACGTGAAGAGGAATTGCCTGATGCGGGAATTATAAGAATGTTTGACCCCGAAAAAAATGACACCATTTTAGTGGACACATCCAATAAAAAAGTGAGAGATAGGTACCGAAGTAATTATTTAAAAAATGTGCAGGAATTTAAATCCACATTTATAAAAAGCGGCGCCGATACTATATCCATACACAGCCAAAAACCTTATATCAACGAACTCCATAGTTTTTTCAGAAAAAGAATTATGATGAAATAGTATGCTGAGGAAAATTTTTACATATCAATTGTTTTGTCTTTTACTTGTGCCTTTAACAGCACAGGTGAGTGTAGAAGTGCAAACCGATAAGTTTGATTATGCCATTGGCGACTATATACAAATTACCATTAAAGCAACCGGTGATAGCACCAATACTTATTATTGGCCACCGGTGGAAGAAATTGCGCCGTATGAAATTATTTCTGCTCAGCCAATTGATACACATACTGCTGATGGTAAAACAATGTTTACGCAGCAAATTACCTATAGTATTTACGAAGAAGGAAAATATTGTTTTCCTCAAGTATTTATCCTGTATAAAATTAAGCGTGATACAACAACGTTATTAGCAATGTCTGATTCGTTGCCATTTAATGTCATCACACCTGATGTTGATACCACCGCGGCTTTTAAACCGATTAAAGATATTAAACTGGTGACAGTGCGCGATTTTACATGGATGCAAATATTATTGCTAGCGCATGCCATAATTGCCATTGCGTTTTTAGTTTACTTTTTCATCATTAGAAAAGAAAATAAGCCAACACCTAAACCTTTGGCTAAACCAATACGTCCGCTGCATGAAATATTTTTGGAGCAATTGAGGGCACTTGATGAAAAAAAATTATGGCAGCAGGACAGACTTAAATTTTATTATTCTGAATTAACTGACATTTTGCGCGATTATCTGGAAGAACGTTTTTATATCAACGCCATGGAAAGCACCAGCGATGAAATTATTGAACAAATACAACATATTCCGGAAGCTAAAGGGTTTACCAATGATATCTCCTTTATTTTGCAATTAGCCGATATGGCAAAATTTGCAAAATCGCGACCGCTTGCAAATGAAAATGTCAGGGCCATGGAATTAACTGTCAACTTTGTAGAAAATACTAAAATTATTCCCCCAACGCCGGAAAAAATATGAACGAATTTATCAGCAATATAAAATTTGAGGACCCATGGCTCCTTTTACTGCTACTGCTGGTGCCGGTGTATATTTATTATTTGCGTACGCAGGCAAACAATAAATACGTCGCTTTTAAAATTTCAAATACTTCCGGATTTAAAGATTATGTTCCGGCTAAAATAAAATGGATGCGCTTGCTTCCTGTTTTGCGTATAACTGCTGTGGTTTTAATAATTATTGCAATCGCAAGACCTCAAACCGGATTTAGTAGTAAAAAAATTTCGTCCCAGGGTATCGATATTATGCTTTCACTTGATGTTTCTCCAAGTATGTACGCTATCGATTTTAAACCGAATAGGATGGAAGCAGCAAAGGTGGCTGCCAACGAATTTATCGATAGTCGTCCAAACGACCGAATAGGTTTAGTAGTATTTGCCGGCGAAGCATTTACACAATGTCCTGCAACCTTAGACCACGAAATGTTGAAAGCACAAGTTGCAACTGCCGACAACTGGTATCTTAAAGATGGGACTGCTATTGGTGATGGTTTGTTTTTAGCAGTAAATCGTTTAGCCGATACGGTTAATGTAAATACAAAAGTTATTATTTTACTTACAGATGGTGTGCGCATAGGCGGAAAATATTCACCGGTTGATGCGGCAAATGCTGCCAAACAATTAAATGTTCGTGTATATTCAATTGGTGTTGGTTCAGAATCTAATACACCAATTCCTGTAGTTGATAAAAACGGAAGAAAAATATTTGAACTGGACCCGCGTATTTCGTTTGACGAAACCATGTTGAAAGAAGTAGCTAACCTAACAGGCGGACAATATTTCAAAGCTACTTCCAAAGAAAAATTATCAGAAATATATCAGCAAATAGACCAAATAGAAAAACAAAAGTTTGAAGTTGACATCACACAACGGTATGATGAACATTTCTTTTATTTTGCTTTGATAGGATTTATTTTGTTGTTGATAGAAATACTTTTAACCAATACTATTTTCAGGTCGCTCACATAATATGGAATTCGAAAATAAAATAATGCTATATGGGTTGGCTGTAATACCGCTACTGCTGCTGGTATTTTATGCTTATGTGGCATGGCGAAAAAAGGCCTTGGCTAAAATGGGTGACCAACATCTGTTGGAGCAACTCATGAATAGAACTTCCATGAAAAGGAAATGGATAAAATTTTCATTGCTCTTAGCTGCTTGCGCTTTTATCATTTTAGGTTTGGCCAATTTGCGATTGGGTTCTAAGAAACAAAAAGTAAAAGGTGAAAGTGCGGAAGTGATGATTTGTTTCGATGTTTCGAACAGCATGCTTGCGGAAGATGTAAAACCAAACCGATTGGCTCAAGCCAAATTATCAACGGCGCAATTAATTGAAAAACTTGCATCCAATAAAATAGGATTAATTGTTTTTGCTGGAGAAAGTTATGTGCAAATGCCACTTACTAGCGATTCGCGTGCGGCATTAATGTATTTAAATAATATCAATACCGGAACTATTGCTAATCAGGGTACTGCTATCGGCAGTGCTTTGGAAACGGCCATCATGGCATTTGACAATGGTGGGGAAAAGGACAGTAAAAAAGGCAAAGCAATTATTATTATTACTGATGGTGAAAGTCATGATGATAATGCTGAGGCTATGGCAAAAGAAGCAGCAGACAACGATATTAAAATAATTACATTGGGTGTCGGCACACCAACCGGTGCTCCCATACCTGTTAGAAAAGGCAATACTGTAAACGGATTTAAAAAAGACAGGGAAGGAAATGTCATCCTCACCAAACTCAACGAAAAGATGTTACAACAGTTGGCCACTGAAGCGGATGGGGTTTATATGAATTTAAATGGCGGGAAAAAGGTTGTACAGGACGTATACGAGCAAATTGATGCGCTGGATAAAACCGCAGACGATACCTATCAATTTACCGAATATGCCAATCATTTTCAATTATTTTTAGGAATTGGCTTATTTTTATTGACTTTAGAATTTTTTATGTCCGACAAAAAACCAAAATGGTTGGAAAAAGTAAATTTGTTTGATGAAAAAAAATGATACCATGAGAATTGTTGTTGTAACCTTTTTATTACTAATGACCTTTGCAGGGTTCGCCCAAAATAGTAATGCTATTATTAAAGAGGGTAACGATTTGTATGAACAAAAAGATTATAAGGGCGCTCAGCAAAAATATGAACAGGCTGTAACCGAAACACCTGATTCCGATGCGGGTAATTATAATCTTGGTAATACTTATTACCAGCAACAGGAATATGATAAGGCTGCGTCCCAATATGAACGCGCTGCTCAGGCTGCCTCCGACCCGGAAACAAGAGCAAATGCTTATCATAATTTAGGAAATACCTATTTGCAGCAAAAGAAATACGAAGAAAGTATAAATGCATACAAACAATCGTTGCGCGATAAACCTACCGACGATAACACAAAATACAATTTAGCTTACGCACAAAAAATGTTGAAGCAACAACAACAGCAGCAACAGCAAAATCAGGATAAAAATCAACAAAAAAAGGAAGAGCCTAAAAAGCAGGATCAACAAAAACAAGATCAAAATCAACAAAAAAAGGAACAGCAGCAAAAAGAACAACAACAACCTGCTCAACCTAAAGAATACTCAAAGAAGAACTTGAACGCATTTTACAATCATTAAATAATGATGATAAAAATGTTCAGGAAAAAGTGAATAAGCAAAAAGCGCAATCCGGCAATGCTGATGCAGAAAAAGATTGGTAATATGAAAACCTGGCTAACTGTTTTTTATTTTTTTATTGCCACTATCCAAATAATGGCGCAAAATGCTACTGTTACAGCTACAGTAAGCAGTAACAAAGTTGGCCTGAGCGATAGATTTAAATATACCATCGAAGTAACCAATAGCGCCGATGCCAAAGATTTTCGTCCGCCTTCACTCACCGATTTTAGAATTTTAGGTGGCCCTAATCAAAGTATGAGTTACCAAAATGTTAATGGTAATATTTCCCAGTCAGTTGCGTATTCTTATATTTTACAACCTAAACAATTAGGAAAATTTACCATCGGAGCGGCATACGTTAAAGTAAACGGACAAACTTTAACATCTAAACCAATTACTATCGAGGTAATTGACAAACCGACTACTACTGATAATGCAAAAGACCAAAAATCATCAAGCTCACCAACAACTGATCTTGAAACATATTTAAAAGATAATGTTTTTATCAAAACTGAAGTTAGCGACGATGAGGTATATAAAGGGGAAAATATTGCAGTCACTTTAAAATTATATGTCAACAACAATGGCAGTATTTATGGTCCAAGAGGATTTCAAAACATTATTACGCCTAAATACGATGGTTTTTATGCCGAAGAAATTGATTTACCGGACCAACAAATAAAAACGGAAGTAATAAACGGGGTTAGCTATCATGTTAACGTAATTAAAAAAACAATTTTAACACCTCAGCGTTCAGGCTCTCTTGAAGTTGACCCGCTGAGTATTGATGCCATTTTTGCGGTGATTACCAAAAGCGGCAAAAGTTTTAATCCATTTGCATCTAATGCTAAAGATGTAATGGTAACTATCAAATCTAATCCTGTTAAAATTAAAGTAAACGAATTACCACCAAATACACCCGACGATTTTAATGGCGCTGTAGGTAAGTTTACTATGAAGACACAAATAAATGCTACAGAAACAAAAACGGATGAGCCGTTAACTTATAGAATTACAATTTCCGGAACCGGCAATCTGGAATTATTTAATGCGCCGGAATTAAATCTCCCTCCGGGATGGGAAACGTATGAGCCTAAAACAACAACTGCTTCAGGTGCCAAAACGTTTGAATATTTATTAATACCTCGTTCACCGGGTAATTTTACTATTCCATCGTACACTTGGTCATATTTGGATCCCGCTTCAAAAAAATATGTTTCATTGGCTTCTGAAGCTTACAATGTTAAAGTAGAGGCTGGTCCCGGATATAATCCTGCTACAGGAAATTTTGCTACCAACAAAGAAGAAGTGGAAGCGTTGGCCAGTGATATTCGTTTTATCACAAAAGACAATCCTTCTTACTTTAATGAAAAACCTTCATTTGCAGGAAGTGGTTTATTTTATACATTATTTATGTTGCCGTTTGTGGTGGGCATCGGGCTTTTTGCTTTTACGTTTGTAAATAAACGTAAACAAAGTGACGTTGTGGCGTTGCGTTACAACAGTGCAAATGCCAATGCTAAAAAACGACTTACCAAAGCAGCTGAATTTGTTGCTTCCAACAATGGTCGTTCATTTTATGATGAAACAATACGCGCACTTTGGGGTTATTTGTCAGATAAACTGGCAATTAACAGAAGTGAGTTGACGAAAGAAAATATTGAGCAGGTGCTGGCAGGAAAAAATGTATCGCATGCCACCGCACAATCATTAATTGATTTGTTGAACGACTGCGAGATGTCGCTTTTTGCGCCACCAACAGGTAGTTCATCATTACAGCAAGTATATGCATCAGCAGTTGATTTAATTACAAAACTGGAAAACGAAATAAAATGAAACGGCATTTAGGAGTAATCATTTTTCTGGTTTACAACAGCTTGCAACTTTTAGCGCAGGATAGTACATCGGTATCACAAAATATCGACACCACTACTTATGTATATGGCAACGTAATGTATGAAAATGGGAATTACGATGCAGCAACAGGAGTATATGAAAAATTACTCACTAAAAATGGTCCTTCAGATGAAATTTATTTCAATTTAGGCAATTGTTATTATAAATCAAATGCTTATGGTAAAGCCATTTTAAATTACGAACGGGCTTTGTTTTTTAATCCGGGTAATGAAGATGCACAATACAATCTGGAATTAGCCAATCAACGCATTCGCGACCAGATAGAGCCGGTTAATGAATCGATATTTACGATTTGGTGGAATAATTTTATACAAATTTTTACTGCACATACCTGGACAATTCTTGCCGTAATTTTTATGTGGTTAGCATTGGCAGGATTTGTTATTTATCGCTTGCCGAAATTTGTGGC
Organism: Bacteroidota bacterium; assembly: GCA_016718035.1. Classification (GTDB taxonomy): domain Bacteria; phylum Bacteroidota; class Bacteroidia; order Chitinophagales; family BACL12; genus UBA7236. The sequence continues at coordinate 359,204 of JADKEK010000005.1, forward strand.
TTGGCAACGCCCAGGATTTTTTGTTTTTGCTATTGCATTATTGCTGGCAATAGTATTTTGCGTGGCAGGTTTGGGAAGAAATAATTTCGATAATAAATATCAGTTTGCTATTGTGATGGCACCAAGTGCAATTGTAAAAAGTGAACCATCAGAAAATAGCACCAATTTATTCTTGTTGCATGAAGGCATAAAATTAAAATTAATGCGGAGCGATGAAGGTTGGACAGAAATAAAAATTCCAAATGGAGAAGTTGGCTGGATTAAATCTGATGAGATAACAGCGGTTGACCCTTTTATGCCTGGAAAAAATTAGCAGCAACCATAAAGCTGATAAAACCAACCATATAACCGAGATACACTTCACGGTCGGTATGTGCTTTCAACGCTAAACGTGCAGCTCCAACACAACCTGCACATACAATGGTAATTAAAAATACAGGTAAAATGCCCACATACGAATAGGGCAATAATATCATAATTACAGCTACCATTCCACCGGCACCTGTGGTATGCATACTTACTTTGGTAAATAGAATATTAATTAAGAAGTCAACAAAAACCGCAATGGTGGAGCCTAATAAAATAAAGGTGATTTGTGGATTAAATCCCTCCTTTAAAAAAACAACATATGCCCATATATAAAAAAAGCCCGCTGCTATATAAGGAATAATTCTTTCCTGCCTGTCGTACACATTTACCGATTTAATAAATTTTAATGCAGCAAGTAATCCGATGGTAAAAGCCGGAAATACAAAAGTTAATAAAGCCACACGAATAACCGTAAGGGCATAAGAAGGTGGATCGGGAAAAGTATAAGGATTAGTATATATTACATATATTGTTCCGTATAACGGCAGCAATAACGGCAGAAATACAATGGAGAAAACATGCCCGAAGATTTTTTTTATCATAATTCTCTTCTTAAACGCGCAACAGGTATGTCTAATTGCTCGCGATATTTAGCAACTGTTCTTCTTGCAATATTATAGCCGCGTTTGCGCAAGTCTTCCATTAATTCCTGGTCGCTAAGCGGCGATTTTTTATCCTCCATTTCGATGAGTTCGCTCAATATTTTTTTAACCTCACGAGTTGAAACTTCTTCGCCTGTGTCGGTAGACAATGACTCGCTGAAAAAATATTTTAAGGCATAGGTGCCAAATTCAGTTTGCACATATTTACTATTCGCAACACGGCTCACCGTTGAAATATCGAGATTTGTTTTTTCTGCAATATCTTTTAAAATCATTGGCTTCATCATTGTTTCATCACCTGTTAAGAAAAAATCATATTGGTGTAACATGATTTCGTACATGGTGCTCCACAGTGTATGCTGGCGTTGTTTAATAGCATCGATAAACCATTTTGCTGCATCAATTTTTTGTTTGATGAACATGATGGCTTCTTTTTGTTTTTTATCTTTTGATGAGCTGTTTTTATAATCCACCATCATATCTCTGAAGTCGCGACTAACACGAAGTTCAGGTGCATTGCGGGAATTGAGTTTTAATTCTAAATCGCCATTGGAATTTACAATGGTGAAATCGGGAATAATATACTGATATAAATTGCTGCCATCTTCTTTAGCACTTCCACCCGGTTTTGGATTGAGTTTGGTAATTTCTGCAATTACCGGTTTCAATACATCATCTTCAACTTTTAAGTGTCGGGCAAGTTTATCGTAATGTTTTTTTGTAAACTCGTCGAAATAATTTTCGATAATGTTGATGGCGAGTTTAATGTGTTTAGTTTGCGTTTTGCGTTCTAATTGTAACAATAAACATTCGCGTAAATCACGAGCGCCAACTCCGGGAGGGTCAAATCCCTGAATTAAATCCAGTAATTCGATAATCTCATTTTCTTCCGTCATCACATTTTGTGAAAACGCCAAATCATCAACAATTGCCGAAATTTCTCTGCGTAAATATCCATCGTCGTCGATACTGCCAATAATTTGTTCTGCAATTTTATGGTAGCGCTCATCGAGTTCGCACATACCTAATTGTTTGGTCAAATTTTCGTGAAATGTATCGCTAACAGCGTATGGAACAGTTTTGTTGTCCTCGTCATCATCGCCATAACTATCGTCACGGGTTTTGTAATCCGCAACATCATCGTCATTAATATAATCGTCTAAATCCAGCTCATCGCTGCTGTTGCTTTCTTCACTTTCCTGCGATGACTCCTCGTTATTGCCTTCTTCCTCCCTAAAAATTTCTTCTGTGCTGGTGAGCTCCTCTTCCCCATTATCGCCTTCTTCCAATGCCGGATTAGCCTCAAGTTCTTCCTTGATGCGCTGTTCTAGCTGGTCGGTTGGCACCTGCAGCAGCTTCATGAGCTGAATCTGCTGTGGCGACAGCTTTTGTAATAATTTTTGACTTAAACGCTGATTTAACATTGTATTTTAATCCTATCCTGCGCCAAATTTAAGTCGAATTTATTTGTGACAGCAATAAATTTACTCTTGTAGGTTAAGTTTTTATTTATTAATGAAATCTGTATAGTGGGTGGATTTCACAGAAAATTCATTGTAATTTTGCACCCTTAATCATATTTAGCATGCGAATTGAAAAATTTCAATACATCAGAGAATTCAGTCAGTTTGAAAACCGTGAAGTAACCATCAAAGGGTGGGTGAGTAATAAACGTGACAGCAAAGGCCTGGTATTTATCATTATGCGCGATGGTAGCGGGTTTACACAATGTGTAGCCGATGCTGCAAAATTGAGTGCTGAGCAGTTTGAGGCGGCAAAACGCCTTACCCTCGAAAGCTCATTAACCCTTACCGGAACAGTGGTTAAAGATGAGCGCCAGATTGGTGGATACGAACTTCAAATTACCAGCCTTGATATTATTCAGGTTGCGGACGAATATCCAATATCGAAAAAAGAACATGGTGTTGAGTTTTTGGTAGATAATCGCCATTTATGGCTGAGAAGCAAAAAACAGTGGGCAATGATGCGCGTGAGAAACCGCGTAATTTTTGCCATCCATAATTTCTTTCAGCAAAACGACTTTTTGCAGATGGACGCCCCAATTTTTACCGGCAATGCCTGCGAAGGAACTTCAACTTTGTTTGAAACCGACTTTTATGGTCGCCCTGCATATCTGAGCCAAAGTGGTCAGTTATATGGCGAAGCATTGGCAATGGCCCATGGTAAAATTTACACTTTTGGACCTACATTCCGCGCTGAAAAGTCTAAAACCCGTCGCCACCTTTCAGAATTCTGGATGATTGAACCGGAGATGGCATTTTACGACTTAGATATGAATATGGACCTGATTGAACAGTTCCTAAAAGCGGTGGTAAAAGATGTTACTGAGTTTTGCAAAGAAGAGTTGGAGATTTTAGAAAGAAATACTGCTTTTCTTGAAAATGCTATCAACCTGAAATTTCCGCGCATTCATTACGATGATGCTGTTGCCATTATTCGCGGTGAAAAAGATGTGGATGGTAAAAACAGTATCCTAACATTGGAAAATGATTTAAAAGAAATCAATGATAAAATTACTGCACTGCAAAACGAAATCACCGAACGTGAAAATAAAATTGCAGGCGGTACTTTAAAAGCAGGTGAAATTAATTTTAATAAAAATAAAATTGACACCATTAAAAATGAAATAAAAGATTTGCAGGAAAAAGCAGATAATATTCCGCAATGGTTAAACTCTGCTCGCAACTTTGAACATGGCAACGATTTTGGTGGAAGTGATGAAACAGTGTTAACCCGATTGTTTGCTTGTCCTATTATGGTGTACAACTGGCCAACTGCAGTAAAAGCATTTTATATGAAACGCGATCCAAACGATCCGCGATATGTAAAAGGTGTCGACGTTTTAGCACCGGAAGGATACGGTGAAATTGTAGGTGGTGCCGAACGTGAAGACAATTATGAAATGTTGCTGGAGCGCATTAAACATGAAGAATTACCTGTGGAAGCTTTCGACTGGTATTTAGATTTGCGTAAATACGGAACAGTTCCACATGCCGGTTTTGGTTTGGGATTAGAACGTATGGTATTATGGATTAGCGGCGCAACGCATATCCGTGAAGCAATTCCGTTTCCACGTTTTTATGGTCGCTTAGAACCATAAATAAAAAATAATTATCACAAAAAAACCGGAACGAATTATAAAAATTCACTCCGGTTTTTTTTTGCTCTCTTTGTTTTCCTTATGTGAAAAATCGTTGTATTTTTCTTTGTGGTTACGGCTGTTAAAACTCACATAAATAATTTGCCATCCAACCCAAGCCATTCCAATGCAGTTCCATTTAATAATCGCTCCTGCACTTCATTACTTAATTGCATCGACTCAATTAATTTACCAGGATGATGTTCGCCTAATGGAAATGGATAATCGCTTCCTAATGCTAATTGTTTTGGCCCAAATAAATCCAAAATATATCGCATCATCATTTCATCATGCACTAAAGTGTCCAAATAAAATTTATTGAGATAATTTCTTGGATTTTCTTTATTGTCAACCGCCACTAAATCGGGACGAACATTAAATCCATGTTCAATACGCCCGATAGTAGCAGGAAAACTTCCACCTCCATGTGCAAATGCCACTTTTAAATTTGGCAATCGCTCAAACACACCACCAAAAATCATGGAACAAATAGCCAGTGATGTTTCAGCAGGCATACCCACCAACCATGGCAACCAATATTTATTCATTTTATCCTTGCCCATCATATCCCAAGGATGTACAAAAATGGCAGCATTTAATTCTGAAGCTGCTTTAAAAAATGGAAATAATTCATCTGCATTTAAATTCCAGTCGTTAACATGCGAACCAATTTCAATACCTGCTAATCCTAATTCTTTTACACAACGCGTCATCTCCTGTATGCTCAACTCAGGATCTTGTAAAGGAACAGTGCCCAATCCCACAAAACGTTTTGGATGACGTGAAACAACTTCTGCAATAAAATCATTTTGAAAACGAGATGTTTCTAATGCATAGGCAGCATTTTTTTCCCAATAATGAAACATCACCGGAATAGCACTTAATACCTGAACATCAACACCAGTTGCATCGCAGTCGTGTATGCGCACTTCTCCATCCCAACAATTGGATTGAATTTCTCTAAAAAATTTATCCCCCTGCATCATCCGCGCACAACCCGGACAATGATGATCGAGATGAATATATCTGTTATCCAAAAACTTCTCACTCCACTTCGGGAGCTGGTCAGGGATGATATGGGTGTGGATGTCGATTTTAAGCATAGGAAGCGCAGATTTAAAACACTGATTGAACGGATTAACGGGTTTGGCGGATAAATTTGATTTTATTTTTTTTAAAAAATTTTTCTCTTGAACTTGGTTTTAACCGAAAGTTTAATAGCAAGCCAACTTCAACATTTGATGCTTTAAGGTAGTTAATTAATTGACATTCATGTTCATAACCCAAGGATTCGGCAGCTTTAATTTCAACAATTACACTTGATTCAACTAGTAAATCCGCAAGATAAAATCCAACTTGAGTTTCATCATAAAAAACTTTAATTTTTACTTTTTGAATTTCTACTTTAAATCCTCTTTTTTTAAGTTCAATTATGAGTGCATTTTCATAAACCTTTTCAAGAAAGCCAGAACCGAGTTCTCCTTTTCCACATTTTTCATTTTCACAATACAGGAATAACAAATCCTATTATTCACTTAAACGCCGTCGGGTTCAGCGCCTGTCTGCCGCTAGGCAGGTCACTTATTTTGGCGGTTCCATCACAAACCCGCAGTTATCGCAGGTGCGGAGGTCGAGGTTTTCGTAAAAGGAATTCATAATAGCCGGCAACTGATTCACAATATCTTTTAACGGAAAAGTTTCTTCATGTAATTTGTGATTACATTTTTCACAAAACCACATACATGAATCAAATTCTTTTTCAGTGCGGTAACGTTCAATTACTAATCCAATAGTATTTGCCGGGCGACGTGGAGAATGTGGAACATTAGGTGGCAGTAAAAACATATCACCTTCTTTAATCACAATTTCTCTTGCTTTGCCGTCTTCCTGAATACCAACCGTGATATCTCCTTCCAATTGATAAAATAATTCTTCCCCATCTTCAAAATGGTAATCTTTCCTTGAGTTTGGTCCGCCAACTACCATTACTATGAAATCTTCGTTGGCTTTAAATATCTGCTGATTACCTACCGGAGGTTTTAATAAATGACGATTTTCGTCTATCCATTTCTTCAAATTAAAAGGTGCCGCTACTGCCATAACTTTGATTGTTTAATTTTGAAGTAAATTTATAAAGAATAATGAATATCAGTTTAAACAATTTTAATGCAATAGTGTGCGGCAGCACTCAGGGAATTGGCAAGGCATGTGCTTTAGAACTCGCTTCACTAGGCGCAGAAGTAATTTTAGTTGCCCGCGATGAAAAGAAATTGCAAGCAGTAGTAAATGAACTGCCATCCTCGGCTGGACAGCAACACCAATATATTGTGGCGGACTTTTCCTCCCCTGAAACATTAAAATCTGCTGTTCATCTGTTTTTACACTCTTATAATAAGCCCGTTCATATTTTAGTAAACAATACTGGTGGTCCGGCTGCTGGCAAAATAAGTGAGGCTGCAGAAGCACAGTTTTTAGCCGCATTTGATGCCCATTTAATTGGTAATCACATCATGGCAATGGCTGTAATTCCGGGTATGAAATCTGCCGGTTATGGTCGTATCATTAATATTATCAGCACATCAGTAAAAGCTCCACTGCCCAATTTGGGGGTGAGTAATACTATTCGCGCTGCCGTTGCCAACTGGAGTAAAACTATGGCCAACGAGCTTGGGGAATTTAATATCACCGTAAATAATGTGCTCCCGGGTGCCACTAAAACCGAACGTTTAACGGGAATAATCAGCAATAACGCAGCTAAAAACAACAGTTCCGAAGATGTTATCGCCCAAAAAATGATAGCGGAAATACCCATGAAACGCTTTGGTGAAGCCACTGAAATAGCCAATGCCGTAGCCTTTCTGGCATCGCCGGCAGCTGCCTATATCAATGGCATCAACCTCCCTGTGGATGGGGGTCGTACAGCAAACCTTTAATGGTCAGCAAGTCGCTTCCAAACAGGTTTGCACCATTTGTTTATTACAAATTAATGATGATGTCCGCCGGGTCCATGTACATGGCCGTGCTCAATCTCTTCTTGAGAAGCTTCGCGGATGTCCAGAATTTCACCTTTAAAATGCAGGTTAACTCCGGCAAGTGGATGGTTGAAATCCAGCAATACCTCTGCTTCGCCAACTTCAGCAACACGGGCCCTAACAAGGTGACCACCCTGATCGCGTAAGTTAATTACTTTATCTACCTCAAGCAGGTCGTCAGCCAATTGGCCGTCGATCATAAAAATATCCTTAGGCACATACTCCATGGCAGTTTCATCGAACTCGCCATAAGCATTTGCAGACAGGATTTGGAATTCAAAATTGCTTCCAATGAGTTTACCCTCAAGATTTGACTCAAACTCAGGCAGTAAGCCGCCTGCGCCGAAAAGAAACACGAATGGCTGATCGGCTTTAACCACTTCGATGAGGTCTCCGCTTACATTATCTTCCCGCAATTCATACGTTAGGGAAACCACTTTGTTTTTTGAAATTGACATGACTTAAATTTTGTTAAGGCGCCAAAGGTAAGGATAAAATGCCGTTAATATCGCATGATTTTTGCTGTAAAGGGCGGTTGAAACGGGGTTTTCAAACCTATGATTAGGCAGTTTTGAGCAATATCATTACCCTTTATGTTGCTTAAACCCTAATAATCATTAGCTTTGCAGTCCCTTAATTCAATCAAACCTATAAAATATAATTTATCACATATGAAAATGAACATTTTCAAGACTTTAATGCTGCTTGCAGGTTTACTGCTTATCACTTCTGTAAACGCACAATCAACCGGTGGAAATGAGGTATTATTTACCGTTGCCGGACAACCAGTAACGAAGGAAGAATTCCTTTATGTTTACAAGAAAAACAATCCCGACAAACAAAACGATTACTCTAAAGAAAGTTTAGATGAGTACCTCGATTTGTACATCAATTTCAAACTTAAAGTTGCAGAAGCTCGCGCAGAACGCATCGACACAACTGAAAAAGTTAGAGAAGAATTACAGAAATATGGCGACCAGTTAATTAAATCCAACTTCGATAAAGAAGTTTTGGAAGCTGCAGCTTTAAAAATGTATAACCGCCAACAAAGCGAACGTTTGGTATATCATATTATGATTGCTATCGATGCTTCTGCTCCGGGAGCTGATACTACAGGTGCTATTAATAAATTAAAAGCAGCTGCAGAAAGATTAAAAAAGGGTGAAGATTTTGGCAAAGTAGCTGCTGAGGTTTCTACCGATAAAACAAATGCAACTGACCCTGGTTTAATAGGATGGATTACTGCAGGTCAAATTCCGGATGCCAATTTCGAAAATGCGGCTTTCGAAACACCCGTTGGTACTAATAGTAATATTGTTAAATCTAAATTCGGTTATCATATTATTAAAGTGGCTAAAGAACGTCCGTCTTCAGGAACAGTTACCGTTGCACATATATTAATTAAAACAGGTAAAGAAGCAAAACCTGAAGATATAACAAAAGCAAAAGTTAAAATTGATAGCCTTTATAATTTAGTAAAATCAAATCCTGCATCATTTGAAGAATTAGCAGGAAGATATTCTGAAGATAAAGTAAGCGCTGCCAACGGCGGAAAATTAGAAGCATTTGGTACCGGTAAAATGGTGTTGCCTTTTCAGGAAGCTGCATTTGCATTAAAAAATCCTGGCGATATTGCTGCTCCTGTGCAAACTACCTTTGGCTACCATATCATCAAATTAATTGAGAAAAAACCTAACGGCACTTTCGCAGAAGTTAAAGATGAATTAAAAGGTAAAATCGAACGTTCACCTGAATACAAAACTTTGCGCACCGATTTTGTTGAAAAAGTAAAAACAAAATATCCGTTTACTGAAAATTCAGAAGCTAAAAAAGAAATGTTGGCGAAACTCGATTCTAGTTTTGTTAAAAATACATGGTTAATGAGCCAGGCTGCTAATATGAACAAAACAATGTTCTCTATTGGCAACCGCAACTTTACACAAAGCGATATGGCTAGTTACCTGGAAATTAATCAGCGTGTTTCCCGCGATAAAAATATTGAAGAGAAATACAATAAATTATATACCCAGGCTTTAGAACAAACATTAATTGAGTACGACCTCAGCGAACGCAATATTGACTTTAAACGTTTATTGCAGGAATATCGCGATGGTTTACCATTATTTGCTATGCTTGAGCGCAAAATATGGAGCAAAGGTTCAACCGATACAATTGGTTTGAAAAATTATTACGAAGCACACAAAAATGAATACATGTGGGAAGAAAGAATTGATGCCACTATTTATACTTGTGCGGATGTAAAAACTGCCAAAGCTGTTCGCAAATTAGCAGGCAAAAATCAAAGTGATAAATCAATCATGGAGAAATTTAATGTTGATTCAACTGAATTAGTTACTATCAAATCAGCATTATTTTTACCTGGTCAGGACAGCAATGTGGACTTATTAAATAAAACAGTTGGCATTGGAAGTGATATTTTAAACGCAAATGGTTCAATCACCTTTGTGAAAATAAATAAAATTGTTGCCCCGGCACCAAAAACACTTGATGAAGCAAGAGGTTATGTAATTTCTGCTTATCAGGATCAACTAGAAAAACAATGGATTGAAGAACTCCATAAAAAATATCCGGTTTCTGTAAATGAAAAGGTATTTAATTCAATGGTTCGATAAAATAAATTGAGCTTAAAAAATGTTTACATAGCACTCGTATTAAGCACAGTGGTTCTTGGATGTAACAGGCATAAACCTGAAAAAGACCAGGAACCACTGGCTAGAGTGTACGATAAATATTTATACGTTGCCGATATTCAGGGTCTCATCAACGATAAAACTTCTCCTGAAGACAGTGCCCGCATAGTTTCCGAATACGTCGAAAACTGGGTTAGACAAAATCTCATTTTACGCGTAGCAGAAGACAACCTGCAATCTGCACTCGCTAATATCAACAAACAAGCTGAAGCCTATAAAGAATCGTTGGTTATTTATGCCTACGAGCGTCAATGGCTGGCCGAAAACCTCGATACCGTTGTATTAGACGATTCGATTCGCAGCTATTTTGATAACAACAAAAAGGACTTTACGCTAAAAACCGATATCTACCAACTGGCCTATGCAGTGGTTCCTGTGGAAGTTAAGTCGGCCGATTCTATACAATATTGGTTTTCAAGGGGTATTGAAAAATATCGACTGCCAATTGAACGTTACTGTGCAGCCAATTGCCAAAGTTTTTCGCTGAACAGTAACATTTGGTTGAATGAGGACGACTTGTTTAAATTGTTGCCTTACGATATGTACGCCGGCGGTAAGTTTAGAACTAAAGGTATTGTGACTTATAGGGATACCAGTTTCAGGTATTTTGTTAAAGTAGATGATTTTCATTTGGCCGGAGATTTGGGTCCATTTGAATATCAGAAAAAAGGTATTAAAGAAATTATTATTAATAAACGGAAAATGGAGTTATTGGATAAAACCTATAAAGACATTTATACCGAAGGATTAAAAAGAAATAACGCAGAATATATAAATAAAGAACAATGAAAAAACCAATAATTACCTGTTTGTTTGCATTTATCAGCGCAATAGCATTTGCTCAACCAACAGCAAATAAACCTATTGTAGATAAAATTGTGGGACAGGTTGGCGATAAAATAATTCTCATGAGCGAAATAGAATCATTCTATTTTGAACAATTGCAAAAAGGCGAAGTGCCGGAAGATTATCGCTGCCAGGTGATGCAGGAATTGGTTACCCAAAAACTAATGCTTATTCAGGCTGCAAAAGATAGTATTGAAGTAACTGATGATGAAGTAGAAAGTAATATCGAAAACCGTATTCGATATTTTATTTCGCTTTTCGGCTCTCAGGAGAAGATGGAAGAATTTTATGGCAAATCGGTTCAGGAAATTAAAGAGGAATTTAGAGATGATGTGCGCAATTTATTATTAATTCAGCGCATGCAGGATAATATTTTTGGTGAAATGTCGGTATCGCCAACCGAGGTGAAAGCGTTTTATAATGCAATACCAAAAGATTCACTGCCATTAATTAATGCAGAAATTGAATATGCACAGTTGCTCATTATTCCGAAAGCCAATGCCGAACAAAAGGCCATCGCAAAACAAAAAGCAGAAGATATTAGAAAACGTATTATTGCAGGAGAAGATTTTTGTAGTCTTGCCAGTATTTATTCCGGCGATGGTTCAAAAGATGATTGCGGATTTTTAGGATGTGAACCACGTGAAAAATATGTTACCGAATTTTCTGCAGCGGCATTTAAATTACAACCCGGCGAAATTTCTGAAATTGTTGAAACACAGTTCGGTTATCATATTATTAAAATGGATAGCCGTCAGGGCGACAAAGCTTGTTTGCGTCACATTTTAATTATGCCACCGGTAACCAACCTCAATTTTGTTGCTGCGAATAAACAACTTGATAGTATCAGAGCGAATATCGTGGCAGGTAAATTAACTTTTTGTGAAGCAACAAAAAAATACAGTGACGACGAAAACAGCAATAAAACTTGCGGTACTGTTGTTAATCCTCAAACAGGAGAAAGTACATTCGAAATTGCAGAATTGTCACCGGACGATTATTACTCCATTGAAAATTTAAAACCAGGTGAAATTTCACAAGTATTACCCTACACCACTCAGGATGGTAAAAAAGCAATTCGCCTTATTAAATTAATCGATCAGTCTGCGCCACACTCTTTAAATTTAAAAGATGATTACGCAAAAATCCAAAACGCTGCTATGTCGCAAAAACAAGTAGCTGTAATGCGCGACTGGGTGGAGGAAAAAGCTGAGAAAGAATATATTAAAGTAGACCCCGCATATAATAATTGTGGTAACCTAGATATATTATTGAATACGGTTAGTAAGTAATGTTATAATGCGTTAATTATTTTTGTTGCAGACAAATATTCAATTGATTTGTATTAATATAGCGGTATGAAGGAATTTAAAAACGATGTGGAAGCTATTGATGCCCTTTCGGCAGATTTTAAAAGGCTGAAGGCGGAAATAGGAAAAGTAATTATCGGCCAGGATGAAGTTGTGCAAAATGTTTTGATGAGCATTTTTGCCGACGGACATAGTTTGTTAGTAGGTGTTCCCGGTTTGGCTAAAACATTATTAATTAAAACCATTTCTGACGCTTTACATTTATCATTTAAACGTATCCAGTTTACACCCGATTTAATGCCGAGTGATATTACAGGTAGCGAAATTTTAGATGATAACCGCAACTTTAAATTTTTAAAAGGACCTGTTTTTGCGAATATCATCCTTGCCGATGAGATCAACCGTACACCACCAAAAACACAAGCTGCATTATTAGAAGCCATGCAGGAAAAAAATGTGACCATTGGAGGGCATCTGCATAAACTTGATTTACCGTTTTTTGTATTGGCTACACAAAACCCGATTGAACAGGAAGGAACCTATCCTTTGCCTGAAGCCCAGCTCGACAGGTTTATGTTTAATATCATTTTAGACTACCCATCTTTTGAGGCTGAATTGAATATTGTTAAATCTACCACTACCGATACCAAAGCTACTTTATCGAAAATTATTGGGGGTGAAGAAATAATTGCATACCAGCATTTAATTCGTCGTATTCCAATTACTGACAATGTATTGAATTACGCCGTATCGTTGGTTGCGAAAACGCGTCCGAATACCGAAAAAGCAGATGCCAAGGCTACGCAATACCTCAGTTGGGGTGCCGGTCCGCGTGCATCACAATATTTAGTGCTTGGTGCAAAATGTCATGCGGCTATTAATGGAAAATATGCTCCTGATATTGAAGATGTAAAGGCCGTGGCGCTCCCTGTGCTTCGTCACCGAATAGTGCGCAACTACAAAGCCGAAGCCGATGGCATTGGGGTTGACGATTTGATTAAAGGCCTCTTATAATTTAGCCCAATTTAGATGTAAATCTGCACAGTTAACCATGTTGTAAACATGGCAAATTGGTGTTGTACAAGCCTTAACGGGAACTTATCCCTGCTATTGGTGTTTTTATTAAATATTTAAGCTGCTAATTGACTAAATTTGCGGTTCAATTTTCTGAAACATTTATTGTGAGCGATCAAATCAAGCATGAATGCGGCATAGCCCTCATTCGATTATTAAAGCCACTTTCTTACTACCATAAAAAATATGGCACTCCTTTGTATGGATTAAATAAACTCTACCTGTTGATGGAAAAGGAACACAACAGAGGACAGGACGGTGCAGGTATTGCTACTATTAAAATTGATTCGGCTCCGGGTTACAAATTTTTAGACCGCAAACGCAGCGTAGCCCCTTCAGCGATTAAAGACATTTTTGAAGATGTTTTCAAAAAGGCCAGAAAAATTGAACGCAAAAACCCGGAATTATATAACGATACCGATTGGATGAAAAAAAATGTTCCCTTTACCGGTGAGGTTTTGATGGGACATTTGCGATATGGCACTTTTGGCGGCAACGATTTAGACAGTGTTCACCCATTTGTAAGAGAAAATAACTGGATTACCCGCAACCTTATTGTTGCCGGTAATTTTAATATGGTGAACAATGAATTTTTGTTCCAGCAATTATTAGAACTTGGTCAGCACCCTAAACAGTTTACCGATACGGTAACCGTGATGGAAAAAATCGGGCATTTTTTGGACGATGAGGTGCAACGTTTATTTGATGAAAGAAAAGAATATCACGACAACAAAACATTAACCCATTTAATTGCCAGCGATTTAGATATTCAGCGCATTTTAACCCGTGCATCAAAAGATTTTGAAGGCGGATTTGCCATGTGCGGCATGTTTGGTCACGGCGATGCATTTGTTTTGCGCGACCCGAATGGTATTCGTCCATTATATTTTTACCAGGACGATGAAGTTGTTGTTGCAGCAAGTGAACGTCCGGCAATTATGACCACATTTAATGTGCCTTTCGAAAAAGTAAATGAATTAAAACCCGGCCATGCATTAATTGTTAAGAAAAAAGGTGCTGTTAAAGAAGCCATGGTAATTCCTCCGAAGGAAAAATTATCCTGCAGTTTCGAGCGCATTTATTTTTCGCGTGGTAACGACAAAGAAATTTACGAAGAAAGAAAAAATCTCGGTCGCTTTTTAACGGAAAGAGTTTTACAATCTGTTAATTACGATTTCGATAATACCATATTTTCATTTATTCCCAATACCGCCGAAACCGCATTTTACGGCATGGTAAAAGGTATTGAAGAATATTTAAATAATTATAAGTCGGAGGAAATTAAAAAACTCAATGGTAAATTAGATCCTGCTGAGTTGCAACGTATTTTAAATTTACGTCCGCGCGTTGAAAAACTTGCATTAAAAGATGTAAAACTCCGCACATTTATTACCAACGACTCTGACCGTGGTGATTTAGTGAGTCACGTATATGATGTAACGTACGGACAAGTTAATGATGGAAAAGATACGGTAGTATTAATCGACGACAGTATTGTTCGCGGTACTACATTAAAAGATAGTATTATTGCCATTCTCGACAGATTAAACCCGAAAAAAATTGTGATTGTTTCTTCTGCACCACAAATTCGTTATCCGGATTGTTATGGAATCGACATGAGTAAGATGGGTGATTTTGTTGCGTTCAGAGCGATGATTGAGTTGTTGAAAGAAAACAAAAAAGAACATTTAATTCAGGAAGTATATGACGAATGTGTTGAAGTAAACAAACTCAGCAACGAAAAATCATATAATGCCGTAAAAAAATTATACGATCAGTTTACCGATGATCAAGTCTCCAAAAAAATTGCTCAAATCGTAAAAGCGAAACATATTCGCGCCGAGGTAGAAGTAATTTATCAGTCGGTAGACAGTTTACACTTAGCCTGCCCTAAAAATTTAGGCGACTGGTATTTCACCGGCAATTATCCAACACCGGGTGGAAACAAAGTTGCAAATAAGGCATTTATGAATTGGGTAGAGAAGAAGGATGTAAGGGCCTATTGATGTAAGCAGTTGATATGCTAACTATACTTCACTAATAGGTGTTAGCAAATAACTTAAAATATTTATTATTCGAGTTTAAGCGCTTTTGATTCTGCTGGCAATGCAACAACCCTGATGCAGCTTGTGTATTGGTCAACAGGACGCTATTTAATTTCCTTATTTTACTTAAAAATATAGTCATTAAAAGTTATCTTAGCCTATTGATTTTTTGAATAAACAGATAATTCATTTTGTCTATTTATTACATAACGGCAATATTAACCTAATGAAAAAAGAAACGGCAATTAACCTATTCGAACAAAAACAAGTTCGGTCGGTTTGGAGTGAGGAGGAAGAAAAGTGGTATATTTCAATAGTAGATGTTATTGCTGTTTTAACGGACAGCCCCAACCCACGAAAGTATTGGAGTGTATTAAAAACAAGACTAAAAGCAGAGGGAAGTCAGTTGGCTACAAATTGTAGTCAACTGAAAATGCAATCCGCTGATGGCAAATTTTATAAAACCGATGTGGCTGACACAGAGCAGCTTTTCAGACTCATACAGTCAGTTCCTTCGCCTAAAGCAGAACCCTTTAAACTTTGGTTGGCTAAAATAGCATCTGAAAGGCTTGATGAAATGCAAGATCCTGAATTAAGTATTGACAGAGCAATGGAAAATTACCTGGAACTGGGATATTCTGAAAATTGGATTAACCAGCGTTTAAAAAGTATTGAAATCCGAAAAGAATTAACTGATGAGTGGAAAAAAAGGGGATTAAAGGAAGGTGAACACTTTGCCACACTTACTGATATTATTACCAAAACCTGGTCGGACAAAACAACAAAAGAATACAAAATTTTAAAAGGTCTGAAAAAAGAAAATCTGCGAGATAATATGACGAATACGGAACTCATATTAAATATGTTAGCGGAAATCCTAGATCGTATCATGAAACTCAAATCTTATACAAATAGTTATTACCTTTGATAAAGTTATAAAACACAAATATGGCACTTTGGAATAACGATACAGAAATTCAATTTTTTACAGAAGCATTAAAAAACTTTGCCTCACCGGAACAAATTTTTTATAAGTTAAAAGGTGGATATTTTGCTTATATTCCAAGAGGTGCTGGTTCTGAAGGACAAACATTACAAGCAAGAAATTCTCTAATAGGACAGTTTACAGAAAAATGGTGTAAGACATTATTTCAACCAATAGCAACCAAATTAGGACTATACGCAGTAAATAGCGTCGTTTGTGAAGAACTTGGGCTTTCAAGCAGAACAAATGCAGATTTAGCGTTGTGCACTACAAACGAAAATAATCAAAGACCAGAGAATATTAAATTAATTTTTGAGGTGAAAATGAGTGTAGTTTCAAATTATAAATACACGCAAGCAAATAATTACATAGAATCGGGGATTTCATCTACAAAGATTCCAATTATAATTTTAGGTAACAGTCCAATAACGGATAGCTATCAAAAGAAAGTTGATTTTCTTAAACAGTCAGGTGTCGTTCAAGGTTTTATTTCATTAAACCCCACTCCGACAAAAACAGATTTCATTCGTGAATCTCCACAAAAAGGTTTCCAAACTATTGATGATACAAACAATTTACTTAAAATATGTAGTGGATTAGTTAGAAGTGATATGAACTATTTTTCTTCAATGCTATCAAAAGTAAAACTTGGAGAACTGATAAAAATTGCAAATAGAGAAGAAAATGAAATTGCGAAAGCAGAAAAATTCTTGTCTTTAATAAGAAACTAAAATGAAGAAAAAGAACGGCACAGAGTCAAGCGACTTCGGAACAAACGGTAGGATAAATCACGATAGTTCTAAATTTTATAATTCAAAATTATATTCTACTCTTGATAACAAAATAGAAATTGACAAAACAGAAAATAAATTGCCAAATGAATACCTTAACAAGTTTATTCTTGGGTCTGCTGAAAATATGAAAGAGTTACCAAATAACTCTATACATTTAATGATTACTTCCCCACCCTATAACGTTTCAAAAGTTTATGATGATGATTTAACATTAAAGGAATATTTACAGTTACTTGAAAATTCTTTTAGAGAAACATATCGTACTTTGTGAATGGCGGTAGAGCTTGTATTAATGTTGCTAATTTAGGACGTAAGCCATACACACCGCTTTCCGACTATATTTCTAAAATTATGTTGGATATTGGATTTAATATGCGTGGTGAAATAATTTGGAATAAAGCAGCAAGTGCAAGCCCTTCAACAGCTTGGGGTAGTTGGCAAAGTGCCGCAAATCCCACATTGAGAGATATACACGAATATATTTTAGTTTTCTCAAAGGGTGATTATAAAAGAGATAAAGGCGTAAAAGAAAGTACTTGTTTCTAAAGAACAATTTATGGAATACACAAAATCTATTTGGACAATGAATGCTGAAAGTGCAAGACGAATAGGTCATCCAGCGCCATTTCCAGAAGAATTACCATTTCGCTTAATTCAACTTTATTCATTCAAAGGCGACATAATCCTTGACCCTTTTATGGGTAGCGGAACAACAGCAGTTACATCATTTAAGACCGAAAGAAACTTTGTTGGTTATGATGTTAGTCAAGAATATATTACCCTATCAGAAAACAGGTTACTACCATTACAGACCCAAACTAAATTGACTTTTGCCAAAACTTGAAACGAGAAAACTAAACCCAAAAAACGACTTCCGATAACACCAACAAAAAGAAATTGGCGGTTCATTGGTTAAATGAATCTTTGTAATTAGAATTAAGCTCACTATTGGCACACAGTTTTATGCTCCGAAATCGCCAACTTCTTTAAACTGAAAACCATTATTGTTTTTTAAAAACAACAATTTCCATTTTGAAAACAAGCTGAGCAACTATCAAATTGAATAACCCTTTAAAACATTGAATGCGCAAGTTCATCATGTAACAGCGACAGTGTTACGCCTTAACTAGAAGAGAGATGCAAAAACTGCGCCTATGCACCTAAATTGGTGTGATAATTGAAGTAATGGTGCGGGTATAACCATTTTATAGGTCATTCTATTGGCGGCCATACTGACATCAAACGGACGGACTTTGAACACACAACTTTGACGCCTGACGACATCAACCGTCAGCTCACAAAACACACTCTCATTTTTTTGCAATCGCACGAACCAGCGCCCAAAAAATGTGAGTGTGTTTTCTCCCAACGCTTTACTAAATGCAGGAGCTAATCAACAGCTTTGTTCTGCTTATTGTGTTTAATGGAAATTATAACGCCAAGAATAATGGCGAGTGAAAAAATTCCCCAACCGCCAAAAAGAATGGCGTTCCATGGATAACCGCTATACGGGTTCACAAATTCATCCTTCAGTTTCGTAACAACGAACAACAAAAAGACAATGGGTAGTATTCCGACAATCCAAACTCTCCATACTCTGAAAACCCAACCAGTCATCCATGATCCAATGTGTTTAGCAACCTCATGGATTTTTATAGAAGTGCCGAACACGATACACTGTAAAACGATGATTGAGAAGATTGCAAAGTAGCCAACCCAATGGTCAACGATGTCAAGCCAGTAAAGACCTGCACCCATTGTGAATGGCAAACCACCAAGAAAACTTAATAGACAAAAACCTGCAATCAATTTTCCTTTTGTGAGTTTCGGGAACACAGTTTTCAAATCAACAATGTTTGCTTCAACAACAGCAAACACACTGTCAATTCCCAACATGACGAGCATAAAGAAAGCGAAACCCCAAAACGCAGCACCGGGCAATGACGACAACGCAGCCGGATAAGTGATGAACGCTAAAGCGGGACCACTTAATCCGCTATCGCCAACAATCGGCTGACCTAATTGAGTTTGCATTGCACCGAATGTTGCAAATGCAGCAATACCCGCAAACAAACTAAAAGCAAAATCACCACCTATCAGAAACAGCCCAGACCTAAGATTTTTTGATGAATCTTTTTTCATGCTTGAATAGGCGACCATCTGACCCATTCCTAAACTCAAAGACAAAATCACTTGCGAAGCGGCAGCTGTCCATACACTTATTGTAAACACCTTTGACATATCGGAAATGAGAAAATATTCTACACCTTCCATCCCACCTGGGAAACTCACACTTCTAAATGCAAGAACAACGATTAGGATAAACGGAACGGGAACAGTTATCAGCAAAACTTTGGACAATCCTTTTATTCCCTTTCTTAAAATCAAAAATGCTATCAGCCAAAGAATAAATAAAGAAAACACCGAAAACCAGTTGATACCTCCGGCATCTGCAGGTGAAGCAGAAAGGTGAAGAACATCGTTGAAGAAAAAACTTTTTGTGTCAGTTCCCCATGCTTGCGTTAAACTGTAAATGGCATATTGAAAACACCAAGCCATAATAACAGTGTAGTAGCAAACAATCACAAACGAATTCATCAAAACCCACCAACCCATGCATGTTCTTTTCGGGCTGACCTTCTTAAATGATTCTGCTACCGAACCAGACGACAACCTGCCCATTCCAAATTCAAGCATAATAAGCGGCAAGCCGACTACCAAATAACAAATGATGAAAGGAATGAAGAATGAGCCACCGCCATTCTCAAAAGCCATGTATGGAAAACGCCATAAGTTTCCTAAGCCAACAGCTGCGCCAATTGTAGCGAGGGAGAAGAACAGATTCCTTGACCATTTCGGCTGATTAGTGTTCATAGGATTTTCTTAGTTCGTTGAGGTCTTCGGTTTCTTCACATATTCCGAAGAAAACATCACCTTGAGTAATGTAGTTTACGATATCTTGCGCAGAAATACTTTCACCTTGAAAGTTGCTTTCAACTATAGCTTCTACTGTTTCTGTTGTATTCATTTACTTTTGAAATTTATGTTGGTATGAAATACCGGAGTTTGTTTAATCAATGTTTCATAAGGAATATTGTTCCACTTGCTGTAGCTTTTCAGATACTTAACAATTACTTCCGTCGCCCTTTTTTCACGGATGGCAAAATCCACTTGTTCCATTTCTGCTGCTTTTGTTCCCTGCCTTTCATGGTATACAAAAACTTCCATGAAGTTAAGCATTAGCTGAAAATAAAGTCCAAATTCATTTTGTGGTCTTGTTCATCTTCACCGGGAAACCGCTGATGATGTCTGCCGAAATGTTCTTAACGCCTAACTGTTTTAGCGTGAGGTAAATGGCAGCGTATTCTTCAATCGTATAACCACGGCTCATATCTTTCAGAACCTTGTTGCTTGCGCTTTGAATGGGAATGTGAATATTGCCGACAACATTCTCATGCGCAAGAATTGCCAGTTCATTCGCAGTGAATTTTTTCAAAATCTTTGCGTTTAAACTGCCCAACTTGATTTTAATTTTCGGAAACCGTTTACAATTGCCTCAATCAAAACTTTCAGGTTGATTCCAATATCCCTTCCGTATCCGGCATCTTCATCACCGACCAGCTTTATAGTGTTGTGATGCTGCCTTTGTTCAATATCAGCTAATATATCACTAACCGGACGGCTCTTGTGCGAACCCTTTACACTCTTGATGCTGCAAAGGTACAGTTGCCATAACAGCCCCGTGAAATCTGAACATACGGCAACAGCGCAGCACCGTTTTTTTGTTTTTGTTTTTCCGCTTCTTCAACTGCATTCAGTTTACTAATGTGTGCCGGAAGGTTTTCATTCTTCACATAGCTGATGCGTTCATTGGTTATATACTCATCCAAGTAACAGCCGGACACCACAATGTTTTGGAAGTGGTTTTAAGTAGTTGCTCAATCGTATTCTTTGATTCATCTTCTTTATGCTGTGCAAAAGTGCAGACATGAAAAACAATCAGGTCGGCATCGTTTCTGTTTTCAGCCAAAGCATTTTCACCCGAAAGCATAAGACCCTTTGCCTTTTCCGAATCGTAAAGATTTGTCTCACAGCCGTTATGTAGCGTAAACACTTTCATTTAATGAGTTCTTAGCAGAGGGTGAAAAATGTTTTTTACAATTTTTTGAGTTTTATTTTTATTAAACTCATACAGCGGGTCAACATTTGAAAAATTAGTTTCCTGCTGACTTGGTAATCCATCATAAGTGATATATTCAAATATCTTCTGAGTGAATTCCCTTCTAACTTCAATATTTTTCTTTTCCTCGCAAGCAACATAATTCAATCCTGTTTTAGTTGATAAAACGCCAGTCCATAAATCGTCTTTCTTGGTTTTACTTTCCTCTCTTTGAATAAGCATATAATCCATTCCTGTTTCTGATTTCCGATTCGGAATGTCACTCATATTTGTAAGGCAGGTAATAAAAACCTCCACTTGACTTTAGTTGAATTCTTTCTTCTTAATCAAACTTGCAAATTCTTTATTCAACCCAAGTATCTTCAAGTTATTTTCTTTTTGAAAAAACTCTGTATAGTTGTTATGATTCATAAAATTCATCAAATCATTAACTGTCATCACCGCTAATTGAATTGATAAAGCGCTATGCTGATACGCTGAAAATTTAAGGTTTTCGTAAAACGCATCCTTGGTTGAAACACTTTCATTGTATGTGTCAGTTGTTAATGGAAGAAACAAAACCCGATAGTGCTTGTAGCTTGGTGGTTTCTGTGTACAAGAAATAATCTTCGGAATTCTATCTTCCTCTACTTTCTCTGAATGGTTTTCTCCTTTCTTACTATGACAGTCGTGTATAGAAACTAAATTACTTTTTTGCTCAATGCTTTTCTGCAAACACATGTGCATCTGAATAATAGGATTATGCCAATCCTTCATCTTTATGTAAGTATTAAAGAAAATGCACCTTTCAGAATCTTCCGCTGCCTTCATCCATTTTTCAACCGTATTAGAGTTCACTTTATACGGCTTACCAGCAAATCCTTCATTACCTTCTAAATCTAATTTAATTTCCAGTGTAACCTCATCAACTAATTTTTGCAACTTGATTTTATCCTTTGAACTAAAAGTTGATGGTGCTGAACCATTTAAAAAGCGACTGATATCCTGCACACTTTTAATCTC
>JADKEK010000006.1 GCA_016718035.1 Bacteroidota bacterium
TGAATTTTCTGTTGTAATAGACATTTCATTTCGTTTATTAAACAATCCATTCCCCGAAGTTAAAATACATCCTGGTCCTTATCGTATTGGTAAAAATATAGAGACGATGCTAATGTTTACCGAATAGGACATCCGTTGGCTCAAAAAATTATTGACACTTGCAAGGCTACTAAATTGGAAGAAATTGAACTTGTTTTCGATTATACCAATACAGCTAAAAATATTGCAGCCATTGAAGGTTTTGTTGGCCAATCAGGTTATATATGTAAGAGCAATGTATTAAGTATAACATCTTTACAATTAGAAGAGTTTATCCAATTGCAATGGTATCACAAATATTGGACTTTATTAGATAAGCACCAATGCGAAAGGTTCTTTTCAATTCCAGCTACCATCAATAATTCAGCAATAGCAGTTCCACTAAACGTTTCTCTAAAATTAGCAGAGCAAATTTAACGTACATCGTTTAAGCACCTTAGAGGAGATTGGACACTCAATGCTGTATATTTTAAAGCAGATTAGAAAATTAGACCATTGAGGTGAAGACCGCGAAACTCATTAAAAGTATCTCTTAAGGAGTTTGCGTTTTGAAATTAAGGAAGTAAAGAAAAGCAGTCACAGTTAGCTTTTACCCAATTTGCCTGACAAATTAAAGCTTGAAAACACGCAAGAAGTTGAAGACGAAAGAATGCGTGGAAAGAACGTGATGGGGTGGCAAGAAATAGGAACAAACAAGAAGACAAGTTAATAGACCAGATTGAGCAACGATTACAGCAAAATTTGAATGAAGAACCTTTGTTTTTAATTAAATGGAAACTTATTTAATCAGCGATATGAGCCAAGAGCAACGCAAGAGTGCCCAAAATAATTGATGATAAATTGAAAGCGGCTAAGCTTAATGCCAATGATGAAACTCAATTGGTAAATTCTAAATTGGCAAAGAGGTACATAAAGATGTGGATTGGAAATTAGCATTTGAGGAAATTTTGAATAAACCTGTTACAAAAACAATTGATACAGATGAAGCTAAATAACCTCAACATATCCTCTTTTAGAGGTGCTACCAAGCCCGTAACAATTGACTTTGACCCTTCAAAGAAAATCACTATGATTTTTGCTGAAAATGGTAATGGTAAATCAACTATTGCAGATGCTTTCATTTGCTTACTCACAGAGAATAGAGGCTCATTAGACGATAAATCTTCAATTGATCCACAGTTTATAAAATCATTAGGTACAGGCACTGGAGAAACTAAAATAACACTAAACACAGATATTGGAAGTTATTCAGCATCATTAGCCGGTACTTGCCGGAGATTTTCCAAAACACCAGCAACTGGTTTACCACCATTGCGGTTTTTAAGAAGAAGCCAAATCATCAACATAATGAATTTAAAGCCTTCTGAAAGGTATAATTCATTGAAGGACTATATTGATGTTTCAAGTATTTATGCAGCAGAGGAGGAATTAAGAAAAACAAGCAGAGAAGTTGACAGTGAATTAGAAAATTCTGTTCGTGTTCTTGCAAGTGCAAAAGACACTTTAGAACAGGCATGGATTAATGAAGACAAACCACAAGGCGATATGTTGTTGTGGGCAAAAGCACAATCTGAAATAGATTTAAGCAAAGATAAAATTGCACTGAAAACTCTAAATTTATTGACGAATGAATGGAGGGCTATTGACAATAAATGCAAGAAATTTTAGGTTCAATAAGTGGTAGTTAAAGCATCGAAATTAGCATTTACAAATGCTTCAGAAGCACTAAAAAATTACAAGCAGAAAGCATCAACAACAATCCTTCGCTATTTACTTTGTTGCAAAGCTAAAAACTACATTGCTGCAAAAGACCCAATTAAAAAATTGCCTGTTTGTTCAAGCGACATTGGTAAAACCGAAGTGCTAAATTCCTTGAATAAGCAAATTGCATCAATGGGTGCATTAGGTAAAGCAACCAAATTAGTAGAAGATACAAAAAATATAAACGATAGAAATATTGCAATACAAAGCAAGGCAGTTGAAAATTTTAGTGGGCTTCTGATTAAATATAAAAATTCAATTGCTAAATATAAAACAGACGTTCCCGATATAGCACCTTTTGTAGATACTATTGGTACTGACATTAGTGCAAACTATACTTGTTTTACTGCTAATATCACACCCTTAACTGCCTTGTTTGTTAGAATTGAAAATGCTGAAAAGCTAAAGTCAAAAGCAATAGAGCAACACAACTTTATCAAGACACAGTTTGATACAATTACCCTTCAACTCACAAAATCAGAAAAATTAGGCAAACTTTCCATTGCTACTGCTAAAGCATTGGTTATAGTTGAGAAGGAACGCAAAGACTATTACGATAACGAATTACTATCTATATCGGGTGAAGTAGAACAGATGTATCAAAATACACCCGAAAAGAAGGTTTAGGTGGCATCAAACTATTCCTAAATCCAAAATTCAAACATCGTTAGAATTACAAGCCAATTTTCATACAGAGGAAGGCATTACACCACAATCTGTTTACAGCGAAAGCCATTTAGATACTTTGGGCATTTGTATATTCTTAGCATTAGCAAAAAAATATAGCACAGGCGATACTATCCTTGTTTTGGATGATGTCGTAATGTCAGTGGATGATAAACATTTAGACAGGTTTATTGATTTATTGCATGATGAAGAAAAACACTTTGGGCAAATAGTTATTACCACCCATTACAGACCTTGGAGAGAAAGATACCGCAACAACAGAGCACCAGCAGGTAATGTTCAATTCATGGAACTTCGCAACTGGACAAAAGAAAACGGTATTCGTGTTTTCAATAGCAAAATTATTTTAGCAGAGTTAAAGCAATTATTGGCTGATGAAAAATATTTTCATAGAGAAAATATTGCAGGTACAGCAGGTAGAATGCTTGAAAATATTTTGGACTACATTACACTAAAATATTCATCACGTTTACCACGTAAGCCAAAAGCAGATTATCAACTTCACGAATTGCTTACAGGCTTATCTAAAGAATTGCTAAAGGTTTTTAGAGTAGAACATTTCACAAAGACGGAGATGGCAAATACACTGTTTTTGTCTAATGATATTCCATTAGTGATTGTAGATAAATTGAAACAACTTAAAGCTGTTCGCAACCAAGTAGGAGCACATTTCAATTTTGATGGGCAGTTAGTAAGTGACGATGATGTAATTGAATTTGGAACAGCAACAGTTGAATTTGCCGAATTATTAATTTGTGCAGAAACAGGAGCATTACCCGACAAGGATAGTTCGGGTTCATATTGGGAAACAAAATCAGGTTCAATTAAACTTTATCCATTAGTTGACCCTAAATAAAAATAGTACAAGAAAATGGCAGAAATACAAAAACAAGAACTTACCTCAATGAATATTACAGAGGAACAACTGCAAAAGTTAAAACAACTTTTCCACGAGGCATTTACCGAAGGCTTAAAAGTAGATTGGGATAAACTCAAACTTACTTTAGGCGATGCAATAGATACAGGCAAAGAACGCTATGGCATGAATTGGCCTGGTAAATCTGATTGTTTTAAAACCATACAACAGCCAAGCATTGCAACGCTTATACCTGCAAGGGCAGAAAGTGTAGATTTTGACACCACCCAAAACTTATTCATTGAAGGCGATAATTTGGAAGTATTGAAGCTATTGCAAAAAAGCTATTTGGGTAAAATCAAGTTTATGTATTTCGACCCTCCATACAACACAGGCAAAGATTTTATATATCCTGACAATTATTCAGAAAGTTTAGATACCTATTTAGCATACACAGGTCAAGTAGGAGATGGAGGGTAAGAAGTTTGGAACAAATACAGATACAGATGGCAGGATTTCATAGCAAGTGGATGAATATGCTTTATCCTCGTTTGTTTCTTGCAAAATTTACTTACTAAGGACGGTGTAATTTTTATTTCAATAGGTGACCAAGAATTACATAATTTAAAGAGCTTGTGCAATGAAATATTTGGAAGAAAAATTTTACCATATGTGTAAAAGCTAAACCACGTGCAAGGTGGTGGTGGGCAAAAAGACTTAAAAAATGCTGAATTATACTGGTTTATGTTAAGAACAAAGAGGTAAATATGAATATTTTCAAGGCATTTGAAGAAATTGAACTGATGGAGTATAAAAATCTGCAGAATAATAATAAGGAGTTAAAATTTACTACAAGGTCAATTTTAAACACAAGCAAACAAGCGAGGTATGAACCTATTGATGGTGATGATAATGATTAAACTTTACATTACATGAATTATTTGTCTTTAAGATAATGAATTTACAAGAGATAAATTTTTAGGAATAGAATTATGATTTCAAATATTTCAAATATGTGTAGAGAACACTAAAACAAAAAGTTCAATTAAGGAAGGGTAATGGATGCATTAGGTAATTCAGATGGTTTATTAATACTTGAATATACCCATCTTTATTGATAAAAGGACAACTTGTTGTATACAACAGAGAAATAAAGACCTGTTTACCTTGTTTGAAAGTCATTTAATTCAAGCAAAATTATTTGAACACATACAACACATTTCACCCGAGGCAGAGCAAGAAGCAATACTCTACGAGTTATTGCTAAAATCAGGTTTTGAACTAACCACACCCATTGAAAAATTAACCCTTGCAGGGCTATCTGTTTTCAGTATTGCAGAAGGGCAATTGCTTATATGCTTAGAAAAGGAATTAACACACGATTGTCTTAAAGCAATGGCAGAGTTGCAGCCCACAAGAGTTATTTGTTTAGATGAAGCATTTAAGGGCGAAAATGCAGATGCACTAAAAACCAATGCAGTTCAGATAATGAAAAGCAAAGGAGTTGTAAACTTTAGAACGGTATAGCAATATGAAATTAAAATTCGACAGTACACAGCCGTTTCAGTTGCAAGCAGTTCACAGCTTTGTAAATTTATTTGATGGGCAGCCATTAAATCAATCCGATTATACAGTAGAAATAAATGCAAGTAATCAGCAAGTGCAAAGTAGCATCTTTCAATCAGAACTTGGTATTGGTAACAATCTTACCATTAATGAAGAAACATTGCTAAAAAACCTACATGCCATACAAGAGGAAAATGATTTAGATGCCACACCCGAACAGGAATTTAAAAAGAACGGTTTCAACTTTTCAGTTGAAATGGAAACAGGCACAGGTAAAACCTATGTGTATCTCCGTACCATTTTTGAACTCAGCCAAAAATTTGGCTTCAAAAAATTCATTATAGTTGTTCCAAGTGTAGCCATCAGAGAAGGTACAGTAAAGAATATAGAAATAACAGCAGACCATTTTAAAGCATTATACAATAATATTGAATTTGAATATTTTGTGTACGATAGTAAAAAAGCAAACCGCCTTCGGCAGTTCGCCACCAGTAACCAACTGCAAATAATGATAATCAATATTGATGCTTTTAACAAAGACACCAATATTTTCAACCAAGAACGCAATCAATTAAATGGTTTTAGTCCAAAGGAATTTATTAATTCAGTTAGGCCATTTGTATTAATAGATGAACCCCAAAGTGTTGACAATACCAGCAAGGCGCAAGAAGCAATAAAATCATTATACCCAATTTGCATATTCCGTTTTTCTGCTACGCATAAAAACCCCTATAATCTCATTTACAAACTTGACCCTATTAGGGCTTATGAGCTTCGTTTGGTTAAGCAAATAGTAGTAGCATCAGTAGTAGGTGCAAATGCTCAAAACGATGCTTATGTGAAGCTATTAGAGGTAAATAACAAGGCAGGTATAAAAGCTAAAATCCGTATTCAAGTACAAGGCATAGGTGCAGTAAACGAAACAGAAATGTGGGTAAAACAAAATGCTGATTTATTTGCCCTATCCAATGAAAGAGCAGCCTATCAAAATGGTTTTGAAGTATTAGACATAAGTGCAGAACCAGGCAATGAGTATATTGATTTTACTTCGGGCAGATTATATTTAGGACAAGAAAGAGGCGGTATTACAGATGATTTGATTGAAATACAAATTAAGAACACCATCAAAAAACACTTAGATAAAGAACTGCAATTAAAGGGTAGAGGTATAAAGGTATTAAGTTTGTTTTTTGTAGATAAAGTTGCCAATTACAGAACCTATGATGAAGAAGGGAAACCAATACCCGGAAAGTTTGCAGAGTTGTTTGAAAGGCATTATAATGAATTGATAGAATTACCCCAATACAAAGAGTTAGCTATTTTTCCAGTTGATAAGATCCATGATGGATATTTCTCAGCCGATAAAAAAGGAGTTTATAAAGATACCAACGGAAGCACCCAAGCGGATGATGATACCTATGCTAAAATCATGCGAAACAAAGAACAACTACTTTCAATGGACGAGCCATTGAAATTTATCTTCTCCCACTCTGCACTTCGTGAAGGTTGGGATAACCCAAATGTATTTCAAATATGTGTTTTAAGAGAAGTAGGCAGCACCAAAGAAAGAAGGCAAACATTAGGTAGAGGCTTACGTTTACCAGTCAACAGCGAAGGAGAAAGAGTTAAAGACGATAGCATAAATAAACTCACTGTAATAGCAAGAGAAAGTTATGCTGATTTTGCAAATGGTTTGCAAAAAGAATATGAAGAAGATTGTGGCAATTAACCTTAAAGCTAAAATTTGAAATCCCATTAGGCAGAAAATCCAGTGAAAAAATTTGGGCAGAGTTATTAAGAAAGGTTTTGTTGATAACAACGGTAAAATACAACCTTCATTCAATCCCTCTAAAGAAGGATTTTCATTAGGTTTATCTAAACAATTTTCAAGCAGAAGAGGAAGTATTGTTAATTACAGTCTTAAATCTTATCAATTGGGCGCCACATCAAGAAAGACGAAGAACCCAAACGGTTAAAAATCAACAAACAGATTTTCCTTGACCCGAATTTGAAAACCTTTGGAATAAAATTAAACACTGAACCACCTACCAAGTAGATTATCAATTGTTTCATTGATAGACAATGCATTATTAAAGCAATTAAACGATG
Organism: Bacteroidota bacterium; assembly: GCA_016718035.1. Taxonomy (GTDB): domain Bacteria; phylum Bacteroidota; class Bacteroidia; order Chitinophagales; family BACL12; genus UBA7236. The sequence continues at coordinate 7,019 of JADKEK010000006.1, forward strand.
GAAAAAATAGAACCAGTAAAGTTCCTATCGTGAAGATATTATGGGATTGAAAAGAAAGGTGTTACAACTACCAATACAAAAGCCAACGAAATTAAATTAGAATATTCAGGCAATTTGCCCGATATTTTGCCTACCTACAAAAGGAAACCGAACTTACAAGGACAATCAATTGTTAACATACTTTCTGAAAGTAATCGATTGCAGAAATTTGCCATCAATCCTCAGAAAGTTTATGGATGCAGTAGCTGCTATTAACCAGGAATTACATAAATTAATGATTGATGGTATAAAGTATGAAAAATTGACAACAGGGCAAACAGAATGGAGTATGCAGCTATTCAGAGATGAAGAATTAAAGACTACTTTGAGCAATGCTTAGCAGTTAAAAATTCAGTCTTTGAAACAGTTATTTATGACAGTGAAATAGAAAGGAAATTTGCAGAAGAATTAGACAAAAGAGAAGATATAAAACTGTTTGTAAAACTGCCCTCATTCTTTAAAGTAGCAACACCAATAGGCACATATAACCCCGATTGGGCAATTAATTTATTTAGTAAGAGAAACGAAAAGCACCAAGAACTTTGAGAAGCTACGAAATTCAGAAGCAGATAAGATAAAATGTGGTAGAAAACATTTTGAGGCATTGGAGACGGATTTTGATGTAGTTTCTGAAGCTTCTGAAATATAAATTTACAATTATGTTGATAAGAAAACTCACCACTGAATTAATTAGTAATAGTGTATTAAGTAAAAGCATCGAAGTTAGAATTGCGGTTGCAATGGCATCTGACTGGGCGTATGAACGGTTAAAGAACAATCTTAAACCCAATGCAAAAGTTAGGATTATTTTAGGGCTTGATTTGCCAACATCTACGGATCTGTTAAAGAAAATTTTGACTGAAGATATTTGGGATTGCCGAATAAATACTTCATTATATTTTCATCCGAAGTTTTATTCCTTTAACATGGAAGACGGAATAAATGTTACATACATTGGTTCTGGTAATTTCACAAAAGGTGGATGGGGAATTAATGACGAACTATTTATTAAAGTTGAAACGGAAACACAAAATATTGAGATAGAAACTTGGTTTGAAGAAAAATGGAACGAAAGTAAGAAAATAGACTTGGATATAATACAAAGGTATGAAGCTATTTTACCCAAAATCAAGGAAAATGAAAAAGCAAATGAAAAGAAATAACAAAATTAAAAGATTTTTGAATGAAAACCTTAATTTTGATAATATAGATTTTACGGATATGTTTTTTCAAAGAGCATCACCAAACGTTTCTGCCTATTAAACGACGCAAAGAAGATGCTTTAGTTGATTCAGAACGTATGGATGTTAGAAATCGGCTATATGAATTGGATAGTTTATTAACTCCAGCGATACCAATAAGTTGGAACATTCACCACCATTTTAAACCAGATAATATAGTTGCAACAATTGATATTCAGTTTCATGTTTCAAGAGAAATTGGCGCACTTTGGGTAGCTTATGGCCGTGACAGAAATGCTTTAAAAGCCTATTCTGAAACAGCAACTCCCTTAGATTTCATGAGGTTGCAAGTAATAATTCATGATTTCGATATTGGGATATGGTTGATGCCGGGAAAGGATAATGGAAGTCAAATTGACCGTGAATACTTTCTGACTAATATGAAAGATGATTTGAATTATCGGGAATCCTTCTATAATTTACTTACAAATTTGGGAGATCATTATTGGATCAAAATTGCAGAAGACTTACGATTGGTAACTACTTTTCAAAACTCAATGGAATTATTTAATTACTGTTTAAGGGATAACTGGCGTGTTTACTATTTTATAATTGGCCGAGATTATCATATAGGATCACCGGAGTTAACTTCAGCGCAAATTATTAATACAATAATCAGCGATTTTGGGAAATATATCCCTCTATACAATTTGATTAAGGATAAGACATTTGGTTAGAATTGTAACATGAGTAAAAAAAATGAAAAATGAGAATAGCTATATTAGTATGGGGATCTCTATATTGGGATCAACGAAGTTTGAGCACAACTGGCGAATGGTTCTTTGATGGGCCAATTTTACCCGTTGAATTTTGCCGGATTTCAGGAGGTAATCGATTAACGCTTGTAATTGCTCCAGATTTTGATAATGTTACCACTCTATACGCTATTTCTGGCTTAGCGGATTTAACTTCTGCTATCGAAAATCTGAAAATAAGAGAAGGTGCACCAACTAACGGAAATATTGGATTTATTAATTTAAGGAACGGTGAAAACCATGTTCGCCAAACAAACCAGTTTCTTCTTCAAATACTAAGGGATTGGAATGAAACTAAAGGATTTGATGCAATTATCTGGTCAGATTTTGCTCCGAAATTCTCCGACATGATAAATCGACCATTTACACTGCAAAATGCAATTGAATTTATTGCCGAATTGCCGCAAAAATGAACAACAGGCTGCTTTGCAGTATATTAGAAATGCACCGGATCAAATTACAACTCGTTTTAGACTAGCTATTACCGATCATTTTTCAAATAATTAAACTCGATGGATTATTATGAGCCACATTTAGCCATACATGAATCAGGTCATGTAATTTCAAGAATGGTTGATTTATACGGAATTGGAGGTCAAGTGGATTTTATAAAAATAAGTATAGATGAGGATCATGGCGGTACAGTAAAGGCAAAACCGATGTTTACAGATGAAGAACTTAGAAAATTTAATTTAGAAAGATATCCCGACTTGGAATTAACAAGAAGGCAACTTATGAAAGAAGCCGTTATTAATGTTGGTGGAGTTGCTGCTGAATGTGTTTTAAATAACAGACCACTACCTGATTTGACATCATCAAAAGAGGATGATATTGCATCAGACCTCACAAAATTTCAAATCTACTGTAGAAATATTTTAAAGACTCAACGGATAGATGCAAGTTCACCGTCGTTTTTTATGGATATGAGAAAATTAAATTTGATGTTATTTAATGATGCTCTGAATATTTTTAAGACTGAAAAACACAAAACTGCAACTTTGTTTTTGGTTGAGTCCTTAGAATCTGAAAAAGTTTATACTGGAAATAAACTAACCGTTATTGTAGAAGAAATTCATAGGCTTTTAAATTGACTAATACGAATTATGAAATATAATTTTTACGCTCTTGTTTGTCCCGACTAGCCAAATACCACAAAAAAGCAAATAATGCTATTATCACAATAATAGTAATCCATAAATATTTACGTGACTTAGGAAGTGTGGTGTTTGGAATTGGCCTTACAGCCATCGGATCAAATGCTTCTCCAAGTGTTGTTATATCAATCATTTTCTTACAATTTTAATGTTATCGCCCTCCTGTGGAACAATTATGAAATTATACACCGCCATAAACCTTTTGCCATTAAACTCCTCATAATGAGTAAGAACTAAAAACGAATAACCCTTGCCTAAAAGAAATTGCTTGTGAAATACCTCTTCTTTTTTCCCTGCCATAAGTTCATTTAAAATGCGGAAATTGATGAGTAAGGGTTTATCAATTTCAGATTTACTTTCACGAAGTTCTTTTGCTTTAAGATTATTAAATCTTATCCTGTTTTCATCACTTGCGAAAACTTGGTTTGCCCGGAATGCAGTAAATACTTCCCCTGTTAACGGATCTGTTTTTTCTATTGGTTTCATACCTGCAAAGGTACGGCGATTTTTTTCAGTTGATTAATATGAATTAAAGCAAATTAATGCAGAAAAGCGTATAAAAATCAATCAATACAAATTAATATACATGAATTTGAATTATCGATATATATTAATATAATTAATTGGCAATTAATATTTAATTTATATAAATAAAACTATTGCCGATGGAACGTATTAACAAAAAAGAAATACTTAAAAAAGTTATGTTTTTGAAACTTAAATCTGAAACCTTTATGCTTAAGTAAGCAAGTAATTAATTAAATACTAATAATATGAAAAAAAATAATAAAGTAAATAATAATGACACTAATTTCTTTGAAGAGTTAGAAAAGGAGGAGCAACAAAAAGCTGAAGTTGAATTAAGTTGCTTGTTGTTAGACCTACAAGCACGGGAGTTGAATGTAAAAAAAATGAAAGCTGAAATCCGGCACATGATTTCAGAAACTGCTAAAAACAGAATTAGCCTTGCCAACGAAAAATTGAGAGGCTCAATGGAGCAGCTGGCATTGGAAAGAGATACACGCCACATTGAGAATGTAAAAACAAAATTATATTTCCTTAAAGAGGCATTGACGGATAATATAATGGACAGGGATAATACGTATTTAGGCAGCGAACCAATCTATAAACCATTGCTCGAAAATGAAAACCGAAAAATAGTAATCAATAAGTTAATGCAGTTAATCAAAGAGTTATGATACCCGATCATTCAAAGAATTTTATTTACGTCGCTGATACTTTGCCGTCTAAAATGCCCTTGTTTTACAAGCATTTTACGACAGCAATCACATCTGCCGGAATTGAACAAGGTATCTTGACAGATACTTCAGATATTTGGGCAGTAGATTACATGCCGATGCAGTTAACTGAAAACCGTTTTGTAAAATATATTTTTAAACCGGATTATTTGAGTTCCCGGAGGTATTTGCATTTATTGACAGATGCAGAAAAAGTATGGAGTAATTTGCACTTGAATGCCGACATGGTTTCTTGTGATCTGGTATTAGATGGAGGAAATCTTGTATATGAGAAGGATACATTAATTGTTACTGATAAAATATTCTCAGAAAATTCTGAAAAGACCAAATCCCAAATCATTCAAATAATGGAGAATTGTTTTCAGGCAAGGATAATTGTAATTGATAGGTCTGAAGGTGATATTTTTGGTCATGCGGATGGCTTGGTTCGATTTATAAATGGTGATACAGTTTTGGTGAACGAGCCGGGCTTGGAAGTTGAATATTTTAAAAGGTTAACCGGGATACTTAAACGGAACAATTTAAATTTTATCTGTGCTCCATGTAATTGTGCCAAAACAGGTTTGAATGCTGAAGGACTTTATATTAATTATTTACATATCGGGGACGTTATTTTTCTACCGGTATTTGATACTCTGCAAGATGAAAGAGCAGTGAAGTTTTTGAGGGTGTTTTTAGTGGCTGCAATATCATACCGGTCAATTCAAAACAAATTGCAAAAAGGGGTGGGGTTTTGAGGTGTGTGAGCTGGGGGGTTATGAATTAGCTAATCTTTTTTCCCAAATTTGCCTTATTCCCTGTGCAATTATTAAAAATTCAGCCTCATTATATTCATCGGTTTTGGCATTATTACACCAATAGCAACATGGGACACAATTATCTTTAAAATACTCAAGATTTGGTTCCTTTCTATCAATTTCCATTGACCATCCTCGAGTAATTTGTTTTTTGAATATTTTTCTCCCTTCAACAAGTGATTTTATTTTATTGAGTGTAATTTGACAATAATGGCATTCAACCTCAGATATTAGTTTTTTAAAGTCAGTAAGGGGAAATAAAATTGGGAATGTATTTATTACGTAAAATTCCATTTTCATTTCAATTGTTCTTCCCTCCTTTATTTTCAAGCCTTCTATGCACTTATAAATATAATCAATTGAATTTATAGAATCTGGTGTGACACCTTTTTTACATCATCGAGCTGCCAATATACCTCAATATATTCCTTCAATAATTCATTATCAAATCCAAGTTTGAATACTTCAAATTCAATCCAATTTATAGTAATTTCGGAGATGTCTTGACCTTCAGCCTTTCTGACACTGGCATATAAAAAAATATTCAATTTACTATTGAAGCTAGATATGGCCTTGGAAAAATATTTGACCGCAACCGGATGGGAAGTCTGTGATAAAAATGGATTGTTCATCGCAATAAGGCTAAAATTTAGTTTGCAGATTTTTTATTAGTCTAAATCCCTATTTGTTTACCCAGTTCCCCCCAAAAACTATAAAACCATTACAAATTATTGATTTACAATGGTTTACATCTGTTCGGCGTGTAATGGCAAATAATATAGTGGATAGTGAAAAAAACTTGGATTAATCAACACCAACTGAAAGCGCACATAGCTTCTTTCCATCTCTTAGTTTAGTGGTTATGTCTTCAGATCCTTCCAATACCTTGCAAAGATTTCCATTAATCTCTATTAATTTAATTGATCCAATGGGAGTTGAATTTTCAGATACTGGGTTTTCGTAGACATTAAAAAGTATATTTTTTAAGTTGTACATCGGTACATTAGTAGAAACTTTCGTCGCGATTTGTTTACTATTTTCTGAAGAGATATTAAGGACATTTATTTTTATTGGAAATTCTTGAAAAATAAAATTATTCAAGAAGTTTTGCATAATATCGGCCGAAGTTTCTAACGCCAACTTTTTTGATGTCTTGGCATTCAGTATATTAATTCCGTTATATTCATAACTATAGGATTTAGTTGTATTATTTTCCAAATTAGTTACAACAAATTCGACATTATATGTATACAAATACCCATGTGTTGTTTCGGTTCCGGTTTTAATGTTTGAAGTTTTTAATGCAATATCCGTTACATTTATTGTAATTTCTTTAAATATTTCCTCATTTTTAGAAGTAGTCTTTGGTAATGTTAAACGGTTAATAGCCGTAATTTTTTCGATAATTTTATTTGTAATGTATTCTTGTTCCTCTGAGATAATTACTTTACTTCCAAAGGCAATATTCATTTCTTTTTCGCTAAAAATATCAGGAAAAATTAAAACGACTTTAATTTCAGAATATTTTAAGGCTTCTACCGATTTGATTGTTGTGTTATTTGAATTACTATTTTCTGATGATGTAGCGGGATTATTTGGCGTATAAACCAAGACTTGCACTTTAGAAATTCCTGATCGCACCCCTCCAACCATTTTCACTTAATTCTAAATTGACATTTCCAAAAAATTCAACCTGTTGTCCTTTTGAATATGCTGTTACTTTTTCGCCAAAGTCATTATATCCTGCTCCATAAATTCCTTTTTCTGGTTCTTTTGCAGCAACTTTAAAATCATCAAAAATTGTATTTGTAAAAGGATCACCACATACCCAACCAGGGTTATTAAATTCAACTAATATTTTGTAGTCTATTTTGTAAAATGATACTCCAAAATTATTCATTTCAACTGCATTCATCTTTGTAAATGTGATTACCTTAAGGATGCCAATTGATTCATTCGAAATTATATTACTCATGTAGGCTTGGGCAACCTCCATCCTGTTATCAGTCGTTTCAGTAGACATGCTGCTGTTAGGTGCAGTTGTATTAGGTTTTTCTTCCTTTGTTATTTTTTCAACTTCGCTCATTTGGAAGACAAAAATATTTCTATCAACTGTTTGAATTTTTACGGTTTGATTAGGTATGGTTTCAAGCACCAAACCTCTAATAATACTACCATTTTTAAGGTAAACAACATCTTCTATATTATTTTGACCAATTACAGTGTAAGAAAGTATAATCAATATAAATGTTGCAAAAAGGGTTTTCATATATTTATATTTTAGGCATGAATTAATTAAAATTTATATTTATTCTATTGTAATTGTTGCACCGTCACACTTAATTACATTTATTTGGCCTGTTGGGCCTCCGTGCCAAGTAGTTTTCCATGCATGGATTCCTTCTGTAACCTCATATAGATATGCGGTTTTGCCACTACCTACAGTTATCGGTATGTATTCTTCCCCATCTAATGTGTTTCCTTTCAAGACTATAATATTAACAGTACCATTACCTGTATTTATCATGGTAACTGTTCCAGTTTTGGATTGTTGGCAATCTGCATTGTTATTATTGCTCCCATTACTATTTCCATTAGTGTTGTCATCGTTATCAGTTCCTGCATTATTATCACCCTCATTATTATTTCCTCCGGTATTTCCATTGCCCGTTGTAGCTGGTGCATCATCAAAAAACTGCTTAACTATTTTTAATCGTTCTTCTTTAGTTGGATAACCTGTTATAGCAGGGGTTTCTAAGATTTTATTATAAGCAATCTTAATTTCTTGTGCGGTAGCATTCATGTTTTCCTTCATGATTTTAAGTGCTTTTCGATCTGCTTGTAATACTTGTTGCTTAAGAACGCTTTCTGTATTTCCTGCTTGAAATGCTAAGGCAAATGCTACCATTGCAAAAGCTGACTTATCATCTGCTTCGAGTTTTGTTACCACTGTTTTGGGAATACCAATTAGATTTTTAGAAGATTGTATTACCGATACAACATCACCACCGGTAAGTTTTTTGTATTTCACGTCGGTCAAACCGATTTTGGTTTGCAATGTTTTAAGTTTTGCAGTTGGCGTGTAATCCTCACCTGATGTAATTATGCTCTCATCCACTTGCTTCCCGGTAAACGAGTAGATTTTTGTTGAATTTGCTTTGGCTGTTTGCGCTTGTGTTGTAAATGCAGAAAATGCTGTAAACAGCAAAATAAAAAATGCTGACTTTTTCATGATGTTTGTTTTATGGTTAAAAAAATAATGAATTTATTGGGTTGGGTAATTTTGATTTTCAACTATTGTGCCAAGTTAAAATTAGTTAAAAAAATAAATACCAATTTGACCGTTTCTGAGGAAATAGGTCAAGTGATACTTTGAGGTTGTGAGGTATTAAGAATTGACGGTTTTCGCAATGTTTACCCAATGTTTACCCCAAAACTAAAAAACCCTCGCAAATCATTGATTTACAAGGGTTTATACCTGTTCGGTGTGATCCCGCTGGGACTCGAACCCAGGACCCCAACATTAAAAGTGTTATGCTCTACCAACTGAGCTACGGAATCGGAATCACTCTTGTTTTGTTTAAAGAAGAGGCAATATTTTGCACCCCCTTTTTTCAAAAGTGTCGCAAAGATACAACCTTCTGCCGTAAATAAAAATATTGTGGAAATTATTTATTTAATCAGCACACCGTCAGCCACAAAACGTAACTCCTGTTTAGGTGTTGTAATGGCATCAATCTCTTTCTGGCTCTTGCCTGCGTCAGCAGCTAAGTGACGTTGCTCATCAACAGATACTTCTCTGATTTCAGCTTTACCATCAATTACTACAGTTGCACCTGTAATATCTTTAGGCACAAAAAAGCCGTAATCTTTAAAAGTAACCATCATAGTTTCACCATTGCCTGCATCTAATGTCATCCAACATCCTTTAGCCTGGCAAACGCTGGTTACTTTACCTGATACTTTACCAGTAAAACCATTTGCCTTTGCTTTATCAGCAGCAACATTGTAAACATTGTTAGCACCGTCGGCAGTAATCTTTTTACCAAAAGTTCTAGCACTGTCTGCCGGGGTATAGCTGGCAAACTGGAACACCGAACCTTCGTTCATGGTTAAATCTTCCATATCGTCAGCGTTATCGTCTTTTTTGTCTTTACCACCGCATGATACCATCATGATGGTTCCTGAAATAATCAGGAGGCTATAAACTAGTTTTTTCATTGTCGAAATTTTATACAAAGTTACATTGATTTTGAGAAAGATTGGTTCTAAATTTTTGTAAAATGTGTGTGCTCTCACAGAGCAAATGTTGTGCCGATTAAGCGAATGTTTCTGCACTCACCACGAGGGTAAGGTCATCCATCTCATCTTCACTGTGGTCTTTTTTCCTTGTCTTTGCAAGAGGTAGCCAGGCTGAACGTTGCAGCCAATACCACCAGGTAGAATAGTTTTTCATATGCTGTTAATTTTTACCCGAAAATAACAATTTGAAATAAAATGATGGCTTTCTCAACCTGTCGCGGATGTCGATATCTTCAAACATGACCATGATGGTTTCGCGCAAAACCTTGTTGCGGTTGGCTTTGCGGACAACAAAGTTGAACAACCAAGGGTATTTTACTAATTTTTGCATACGGTAGCTCAGGCTTAATTCATCGCCCAGGCGCCTGTAAATGGCCTCATCGAATTTTTTTAGGGCTGTACCGGAGAAATTTTTACTCTCAATGGCCTCTTTTGCCTGCTGAGCTGCTGTATAACCGCTTAAAATGGCATTCCCGATACCTTCACCGGTGAAAGGGTCAATGAGGCTGGCAGCGTCGCCAATCAACATATAGTTATCTCCGCTGATAGCGCGCTTCTTACTTCCAAGTGGTAACCCGTATCCTCTGATATCGTCAACAGGCTCGGCGTTTTTGAACCGCTCGCTCAGTTGAGGATATTTTTGAATAATGTTGTTGAGCTCGGTTTTTAGATTGATACGTTTCTTTCCCACATAATCGCTGCGCATACCCACGCCCACATTACACTGCCCATCGGCCAAAGGGAATATCCAGAAATAGCCCGGTAAAAAGTCTTTTAAAAAGTGTAGTTCGATATAATTGCCTTCTTTAATGCCTGTTACGCCTTTGTAATACACACGTAACCCGGCACAATGATGTTCTTTCTCAACTTCAAGTTTGCCGATTTTTTTGGCAAACTGCGAATGTGCTCCACTGCCATCTATGACTAATTTGGCGTGAATAATATAATTGCCCGATTTATCGCTGCAGGTAAACCCTTCAGGTGTTTTTACAAATTGATCAATTTCAACGCCTTCCATCAAATTAACACCGGCATGTTTTTTTTACTTCATTTACCATAAAATGGTCGAAGTTGTAACGTTTAGTAATAAACCCGGCGCTATTTCCTTTTTCATCGGTTTTTTGGGTTTATTGCGGAATGGAATACTTAATTCTTCTAAATTGGGTGCCACAAATGTTACACCCCAACAATTCAATTGGATGGGGTCCAGACTGAGTTTTTCTACAAAGCTGCGATCGTAACGATTTAATATTTCAACTACTTTGCCGCTTAATGCATCGCCACATATTTTATCTCGTGGAAATACTGCTTTATCCACTACAATACAGGGAATATTTTCTTTCGCTAAAAATAATGCTGTTGCGGCGCCACCGGGACCTGCACCTAAAATTAAAACGTCGGTATTGAGTATTTGTGCCATTGGGCGCAAAGATAGACAGAACCTATCTCAAAACTACAATAGCGCTAAATTTTCCTTCATCAATAAGCCTCCGGGAGTAAATCAGGCGAATTATAATTTTACCGTAATAGTGCCATAACCACCAATACCTGTAAATGCATCAGCAGCAATTAAGCCGAGTAAACTATTGCTGCCTAATCGCAACTCAATCATGCTGCCAAATGTTTTGGAGATGTCGATCCCGGCATTAAAAACACCATAACCTCCACCATGTGCATTTACACCAATGGCCATTTGAAGTGGCGTAAACACTTTTGCAAATTGCATAAATACGAGTGGCTTATAAGGTGTGTTCAACATATATTGACCACCCAATGTGAAATAATAATCGGAGCCAAACATTTTGCTGGCACTAATATTTATTCGGGATGGTAATGCTTGTGTAAATACATCAGATTTTTCTACAACGCCTAAAATTTGTAATAATGAATCGCTATTTCCGGCGGTAGCTTCATCGGTTGCAGAAAATAAATTATTGGTTTCCACGCCTTCAAAATGTAACACAGAATCTGCGCTTATTTTGGTTGGGTCGTTGTTCCAAAATATCATACCCAAATCGTTAGCCATTGCATTAATGGTAATTTCGGGTCCTTTAAAATAAACCTGAGCAAAAATATCGGCACTAAAACCTGCACCGGCAAAATTGGTTAACGAAGGTTTTGATTTGCCTGATGTTTTAATCGTGAAATCATAATCTAAATCTAAATATCTGCCATCTTCAGCCGTATATAATGTTGCTGAAGGTGCTTTGATATCTAAACCGGATAAACCTTGAACCAATCCTATACTTGCGCCTAATTTGTAGGTATTATAATCTTCAGTGTAATGTTTCATCAACCCAACTTTGTATTCCATTACATTGGTTAGACTGAATTTTGAATCCGACATTACTGCTGTGTAATCTTGTAAATCGTAATTACCATAAAATACCAAATGAAATAAATCGGCGGTGAACTGACTGCTTTCTTCGAAATTATAATCTACCCCGGCAAGCAAATACATGGAAGGTTTGTTTTTTAATGCCATCATCATCCATAAGCCTGAAGCAAGGTCTACACCAATTGTATTTTTATCGGATAATTTTGCAGCAGCATCATTTTTCATTTCTTCAGAAATAAATCCGCTGCCGAAAAAGTTTTGAATAAAACTTGCACTAAAACAATTACTGGCGCTATACACATCGCCATAGGCACTAAACGCAATTTTTTTTCCATTTAAATTTACATTAAGTGGGTCGTAAATGCCAAATATGGTTGTTGGCGCACTGTACGAAAAATCGGTTAAAGCTGTTTTAACAGAATCGGAATTTGCTTTGGCTATGTGAACCAAACATACTAATCCGAAAAAATACAATAGTTTTTTTAGCATCACTTATCAGAAATCAGCGGTTGAAAAGGTGTAATTTACATCTCCAACCAACTGTATCGCCATTTTATAATCACTATAAATTTTTACGATATCACTGCAGCTTGGAATTGATGCGGTATTAAATTGAATGGTAGCAACAGCTTTTGTTGCATTGAGAATAGCGTCTTTTAATTCGCCATCTACTATTTGATGAATTTCAGTTTGCGTTACTTCATGCACCCGGCAATCTTCTGCAAGCACACCGGCTTTGATATCAAAACCACTAAAATTGAGTGAATCGAGATGTGTGCCAAGGTCATCCATAAATACAATATTAATATTGGCCTCAAGAGGGAAAGTATTATCAGCAAATAAGGTTAAATCGATATTGCCAATTCCTTCAGTGCCACTTTCTGCATCAAGTGTTACCGGAAATTCGCTAAGCAAAGTTAAGTCGCTGGCGAAAAAATCTAGTGGCATACTAATATTAAATCCGATATCAATTACACTAGTGGCAATTACAAAATCCTGGTAGTTAAATTCATTACCGTTTGGATTAACTTTCATCACCACATCATAAAATAATTTATCGGGAAAAATTTCAACCAGTTCATTTACATTTGAATTATCTGATGTAAGTGAAATAGTAGTATATCCGGGAATATATGGATTGTTTAATGCTCTGTTGATATTAATAGGAACACCAACAACAGTTGGGCAATTTAAATAAACTGTTTCACCGGTTGCGGTGTTTGTTCCACCTAATGAATTAATTGTAACTGTTCCGCTTGCACCTAATCCATTGGTAATTTCTAAATCAATATTAATATCGCCGAAATGTATTTCTCCACTTTCAAATTGGTCGAATAATTCAACACCTGAAGTAGTGTCCGCAACAGCAATCTCATATTGGCCTAAATAGCCTTTTAATGAGTTGGGAATAATTCCTTCTAACCCATAAACCACTTTTAAACTATCCTCTAAGGTGATATAAGTTGCCACACCTGTATAATTAATCCGCGCACTAAATTCCTGGTAAAATGTATTTACGGCATTACCCTGACTACCTTTTAAATCGATGGTATAACCTGAAATATCAAAAGCTTGGTCCACAATTTCATCAGGACCAACCGATGTTTCAATATGGACCGAATTACCAAATTCATCAACCGCTCCCGGAATATCATACACAATATGAATAGTATCACTGATGGTATTTTCTACATAAATAACTACGTAACCTTCTTCCATTCCCATTTCAGTAAACTCAGGGCCTCCCATATTATATTCCACATCGTTGGCATTGTTGATGAGATTTTGCGCAGGAAAAATGGCAACTGCTTCTTGTAATTCCATGTCGTAAGCAATCAAATTAATAATTACGGCATCACTGGTATCAATTAAAACAGGAACATCGGGACTGCCCGGTGTGCTGAAATGAATTATTTCTCCCAATAAATTTCCTTCCACGGTCATACCGGTTAAATCTTTGGTAATTACCACGGGAACACCTAATGCGGGCACGTGAAAGAAAGTATCTTCAACAATAATTTCACCACCAACAGAATTGGACAACCTGAATACAACTGAATCTAAATCAACCGGCAATCCGTTACCAATCGAAATGTCTAAAAATCCTGCATTAAAAGTTGCTGTTTCAAAAAATGAGGTAGCATCAACAGGAGTTGGGTCAGTTGATAAATTATAAATAGGGTCGAGTGTTGTTTCTGACCCGTCAGCGGCAATAATTAATGTGCCAATTGGAAAACCCAGGTCCATGGCAATTTGACCAAGTGAAAGCGCAACCGACATACTTTGGTCCTCAAGGGTGAGGGAGTCGAGCGAAACGAAATATTCCACTGAAGTATCAGGTATTTCTATGGCTTCTTCGGTAAGGTCGTAGTTGAGCAATTCGGTTTGATAAACCAGGGTTACACTTTCATCTGCATTCACCACGGTAACCGAATCGGGTACCAAGTCGCGAATGGTAAGTTCGCCGGTTAAAATAGGAGAAAGGTAGCGGGTATCCCAGCCGGTGTCGAGGCTTCTGCGGCAAGCGCTGAAGACAGATACAGCCAACAGGAGGAGGAGTATGCCTTTTCTGTTTAAGTACATTATGCTGTGAAGATAAAGAATATTTTAATGCAGTTGCATTCGGTGGTCAGTAATTTCACCTTTGGGAATAGCTTCGATCAGCTTGCGGGTATAATCCTTTTGAGGGTTATTGTAGATTTCATCGGCCGGTCCCATCTCTTCAATCACTCCTTTATTCATCACCACCATGCGGTCGCTCATGAATTTTACCACACTTAAGTCGTGGCTGATAAAGATATAAGTGAACTTAAATTCATTCCGCAATTGAATCAGCAAATTGAGCACCTGAGCCTGCACACTTACATCAAGCGCCGAAACACTTTCATCACAAATAATAAATTGCGGATTTAATGCTAATGCCCGGGCAATGCATATCCGCTGACGTTGACCTCCTGAAAATTCATGCGGGTAACGATTATAAAAAATCGGCTTTGAGGCCTGTTTTTTCCATCAGTTCTATCACCTTTCTTTGCGTTCGTTGTCGTTCGCATATAATTTATGCACCGTCATAGGTTCTTTGATGGCACTGCCAACGGTCATGCGCGGATTAAGCGAAGAATAAGGGTCCTGGAAAATTATTTGAATATCTTTTCTCAAAGGTTTCATTTCCTGATCTGAGAGCGATAAAATACTTTTCCCTTTAAAAATAATATCTCCTGATACAGGTTCAACCAAACGAATAATCGTACGTCCTAATGTTGTTTTTCCGCATCCGCTTTCACCAACTAATCCCAAAGTTTCACCTGGATAAACATCAAAGGAAACATCATCCACTGCTTTTACAAAATTGGTTGGTTTACCGAATAAACTTTTTCCGGTTAAGAAATACGTTTTAATATTTTGAATTTGTAAAATTGGTTTTTCCAGATATAATTGCTCATGTCGTTGTTGTGTTTCTGCAGCAGTTATAATATTTGCTTCAACAGCTCCGGCAATAGTTTGATTTTTTTCTATTAATTCGCCTTGTTCATTTTCAACCATGAAATCGGCAATTACAGGCAATTTCCGCAAACGTTTTCCCAATGGTGGCCGACAAGCCATGAGGCCTTTGGTATAAGGGTGTTGCGGGTTTTTAAAAATTTCTGCAACAGGACCTTGTTCAACAATTTTGCCTTTATACATTACTAAAACCCTATCGGCAATATCAGCAATTACACCGAGGTCGTGGGTGATAAAAATGATGGAAGAATTAATGGTTTGTTTGAGGTTGGCCATTAATTCCAAAATTGTTTTTTGCACGGTAACATCCAAAGCGGTTGTTGGCTCATCTGCAATTAAAATATCGGGATTACAACTCATGGCCATACCAATCATAACACGTTGTTTTTGTCCACCACTTAACTCGTGTGGATAGGCATTATATATACGTTCAGGATTGGGTAATTGCACTTTTTCGAATAATTCGAGGGTGCGCTGTTTAGCGGCTTTTTTTGATAATTTTTGGTGTAAAATAATGGCTTCATCTACTTGATATCCGCAAGTAAATACCGGGTTCAGGCTGGTCATAGGTTCCTGAAAAATCATGGAGATTTTGTTTCCACGATAATGGCGCATGTCTTTATCTGCTATTTTACTTAAATCGACAGGATTTTTTCCTTCTTCATAATACAACATTTCACCACCTGCTATTTTTCCCGGCGGGTTGGGGAATTAACCTCATCATGGAAAGAGAAGTCACCGATTTACCAGAGCCGGATCCGCCAACAATGCCAACGGTTTCACCACGGAATATCTGAAATGAAATGTCATCAACAGCTTTTACCAACCCATTGTCGGTTTGAAAATGCGTCGATAAATTTTTTATGTCGAGCAATAAAGGTTTAGACATGGGGTAAAAATAGGGAAAGATTTGAAGATTTGGTGATAGGCTTGAAGCTTCATTGTTTTACCTCGAGTAAAAGGGAAATCCATCACATTTTTACCGCTGTTACCAAAAGGGTAGCAGTAGGCATTTTTTCGCCGTTTACTTCCATATCAGGTTCGTTTTTTTCAACGATATTAATCACGGAAAATGATTGTTATTCAGTAAATCCACCACATCTTCTTTTGCATATAAGGTAAAGCCGTATTTAACAAACGGATAATGTTGCATAATTTCCTTAGGGCGAATGGTGATGGTTAATTGCCCTTTTGGTTGTAATACCCTATGCAATTCGCGTAAAACGTCTGCTGGGTTATCCCAAAAATAAAGTGTGTTGATGGTGAATATTTTATTTACAGCAGCATCATGTAAAGGCAACTTGGCTGCATTTGCAAAATGAAATGCCACCTTACCATCTGCAATTAATTGGGCATTATTTTTTGTTGATTCTTCCACCATTTTTTCTGAAAAATCGCAACCAACATAAGTAATGTCCGGATTAATTTCAAACAAATCTTTTACAAAAAACCGTTGCCCATTCCTATTTCGAGAATGCTGTCGTTGGTTGAAATATGGAGTGTTTCAAATGTGTTGTGGTGAATATGAATATTGATTTCATTCATTTTTCACCCACCTGAATAGCTAAATCACCATGTGGCTGGCGAAGTTGTTCTGCGCTTACTTTAAAAAATTCTTCAGACATGTATTTAATATATAAAAGGAATGAAAATTATTTCTCCAAAAACTCAGATTCAGGAGAAACCCATAACACACAATTTCCTGTGCCGAATTCATTTTGTTCTGTATTATTATTGCCCGGATCTAACATCCATTTGCCATCTACAATTAACTTATAAGTGTATTTGCCTGCAGGCAGGTAGCAAGGAAATTTCCATACTCCATTGTCGTTATACATTTTATAACCAGGTTCAGCCCATCCGCAAAAACTTCCGGTGATATACACTTCTTTTGCAGTAGGAAAGGCAGATAATGTAAATAGATGATTTGCTGATATCACAATAAATGAATTTATGGTTTCGCCTAATTTTGTTGTAACAGGATTGGCAGGATCTGTAATCCAATTGCCATCTACAATAAATTTATATTCATAATTGCCGGGTGCTAACACGAAAGGTAATTGCCAACCGGTTTCCGTTTTTTGCATGATTAATTCACCGGCATTCCAATTATTAAAGCTGCCTGCTAACACAACAGCATTCGCATTTTGATAACCCTTTAACGTAAAATTATAAGGATCACCTAAAGTGATAACGGAATTTATATTACCCATACCATCCGGCAGGATTGCTGAATTTCCCGGGTCTAATATCCATTCACCATCTGCAATAAATTTGTAGGTATGTGTGCCATCTTTTAAAAACATGGGCAACACCCAACCGGTTGCAGTCTTCTGCATTTTTAATTCTTTTTCATTCCAGTTATTAAAACTACCTGCGAGAATAATATTTTTTTTATCGGTGAGGCCTTCCAGTTTAAAATTGTAGTTGTAATGGTAGTAAAATGTATTGTAATTATTATGCCCATCAGATTCACGTAAATTATTATTGATGTCTTGCATCCATTGCCCGTCAATAATAAATTTATAAAAATATTTACCCGGCTTTAATTTCACTTCTGCAACCCAACCGGAGTCGGTTTTTTGCATTGGTGTTTGGCCGGTACTCCAATCATTAAAATTACCACTTAAAAAAACTTTACTTGCCTGCGGAAAATTAAGTAGTTTGAAAACGGTTATATCTTTATCGTTCTCATATACTGTTGGAGCACCCTTGAAATTATTAATGCCAAAACTTACAGGTCCGGGATAACCGGGCGTATTATTTTCATTCACATTTAAGTTGAAAAAAATAGGTTGATTACCCCATTGCACTTCCATATTGTCATCACCAACTACTTTTGTAATGATGGCTTTGCGTTTGGTAATTTTCCTGATTTTCCATCCTTCTTTACTTAGTTGACCAAGACTATGATGAATAAATAAACTGTCCTCATCAAGTCCAAAATACATCATAAGTTTTTGGTAGTCGGGACTGCGCTGTTTAATTTTTACTACTACCATATTACCTTCTACACGAACTGCGTTGCCTGTTATCTGGGCAGACGAACTGTCGGGTATTCCTATTATTAAAAACAGGCACAGTAAACAATATGTAATCAGTTTATTCATTCCGTTTTAATGTCAGTATAAAAATACATGGTTAATCGCTTCTTTTTTATGATTAATGGTTACAATTCCTTTCGAAAGGTAGTCATAACCGAGTATTCCATTAATATTAGTATCGTAAACAAGCTGTAAATAGTTTAGATTAGTAAGGATAAATGGCATAGCGACAAACGATTTACCACCTATTATCACAGAATCCATTTGACCGTTCAGGATGAGCTGTGAGTTGCCATTTGAGCCGGTTAAGCCTCCCGGAGTGGTAAGTTGAAAGTGTTTGATGATTTTATTACTGAGTGTATTACTTATTACATTTCGTTCAGCACCGGTGTCGAGACAAAAACGCAACTTTTTTTCAGCGGCAACTACGTCCATGAAAATAATATCGTTCGTGATATCTATGGACATGTCTACATCGGGTAATTGAGTCCGTTCATTTCCGACTATCCTATTACCTTCTTTATCCAGCTTATATAAAATGAGCAAATTGTTGCGGTAATCAATTTCCATTTCCACTTCCTTAAACAAGGATGCCCCTAACAAACCTAGTATTTTGACACCTCTGGCATCTTCTAAATGACCTAAATTCACAATATCGGCATCCACATTGGTGTAAAACATATCTGTGATGATGAGCGAATCGATTGTGGTATTTAAAATGGTATTTCCGCCTCCCGTAATGCCATACGATACGCCTTCGCCCTCAGCTTTGCGACCTTCTGTAAAATACGTTTTGTTTAATACCAAATGAGGCGCACCGGTGTCTAAAATAAAATTGCCAATGAGTGAATCAACACGAGCCTCAACAAGGAATAAATTCTGCACCCTTTTTAAAGGAATAAATAACTCATCAAACTCGCCTTGCGGAATTGGGTCGTCGAAACCTTTATCGGTATCAGGAACGGCTGGAACACCTGCTATGGCTATGCCACTGCTATGGAGCAGCACATAGGTTATAAGTGCAAGGATATAACTACCGATTTTCAAGCGAACAAATGTAATTCATTCTGCCAGTAAACCTCATCACCTTAACATAATTAAACATTTATTGACGGTAAACAGACATTTTTACCTGTCAACCATGGTAGTAGCCCTGGATTTTAGGAATTTTTCAGTTAGAATAACTACTATTGTTCCCATTAAATACATAACGATATCTAATGTATTAAACTTACTGCCTATAATAACGGTTGCAACTTTATTGTCATCTAATCCTAATACTTCTACAATGTGGAAATATTGTAAAAATTCGATGAAACAGGCAAAAACAAAAACGCAAATGGCAACAAGTTTCTCGCGATTGCTAATCCAGATTTTCACAAAGGCATAAATTAATATCACTACCAATAAATCACCAATATAGGGTCTGATAATTTTGTCTTTTACAAAAAGGGCAATCGCTATTTCAATAAATAGCAGACAAATAGTAACTAATAAATACCATTTACTTTGTTTATGTAAACCAAATCCAGAAAACAATTGCAGCATATCAGGCAGATGAAGGTTTATTTCAATGCGTTGCTTGTAGGCTTATAATGTAAAGGCAACGATAAAAATATCTGCAGAAGTAGCACTGTTTTTTGAGGACAACCAACCTACAATTAGCAAATTACCTTCATAGTCTAAAACAGCTTTATAAATATCAAACAAGTCGTCGTTAGTCAATCCTGCAGAGTGAATGTTGTTTTTCCTTCTTCTCCAAAAGTATTATCCAATTGACCATTCGGTAAATAACGGGCAATCACAATTTCTTCTTCAATATTTCCTCCCTTACCAACAACCACAAATTTACCATCGGGTAACATGACACTGCTTACGGCTTCCTGATTTGTTTTTTTAGCAAACCCGGTTTGGGTTTTTCCGGTAATACCGTATTTTTTTGATACGTCACCAAAAGCACTGTAATCTAAAAATCCCATTTTATTGAGTGCCATACATCCAAAATCCTGATCGCCTCTATCTGTTGTGCCAACAAGTATATAATTGCCATTCGCATTTACCATGATATCTGAAAGTTCATCTGATGCGTCATCAAAACCACCACTAAATGCCTTACCATAATTAAATGTGGTGTCTGCAGTACCATTGCTTAATATACGTTGCACGGTAAAATTTTCATACGCACTATTGGCATTCGACATATATTGAGTGCCTCCAACCAGGTAAGTGCCATTGCTTAACGCAACTACTTTTGTGGCTGTGCAGGAATTATAAATAACATTTTTATTGTTGCTATTGGTAATAGGAAATGACCCAACATACATCCCTTCAAATAAAAAATTTTCATCGATAATACCACTTGGTGTAAATTTTATGATAGTAGTTTGGTCCAACATGCTACTATTGTTTGCACCAACAGCAATTATATTATTATAAAAATCGAGGTCGAAATCGTTGAGTATGTAATTACTTTTTGTTGTGACATAAGCAACTGCAAATTTGCTTTTAGCCAGACCATTTATACCAAAGGTTTTATCGGGTGTACCATCTGCCAATAATCGCAGGATAAAAAATTCGGCTGTTTTATCTTTTTCATTTGCGGTACCACCAATTAATATTTTACCATCATATTGCATCATAATTTTGGTTATACGAATTTGATGTGCAACCGGAATTAATATTTTACCATTGTTACCAAAATTAGTTTGTAGTTGCCCTCTATTATTATACTGTGCAACAAAAACCTGTTTGCCGGTATCATATCCTTTTTCGGTAGTTCCTGCAACCAATACATTACCCGATTTATCCATGGTAATTGCTGATGCATAGTCGGTACTTTGTTGCAAATCGGTAATAATTACGCCATTGTTACCAAAATTCAGCGCTAATTTCCCTGTTTGAGCATAATTGATTTGCAGCTTTATAAGTGCAAAAAATAGTAAGGTGTACCGAATTGATTGACGCATTTTATCAAAGGTATTTAATATGGTGCTTGTAAGCAAACAATATGCCATTTACACACTAGGATATATGACCGGTATACATTGGAAAAAAACTGATAAAAATCAATCATATCAGGCTGTTTAAGTCATACCGACCACCATCATAATGCCTATATTTTTGAATTGTAAAATATTCAGTTAACCCATTAAATGAAATGTTATGACACTGGTTAAAAAAGGTTGGACATCGCCATTCAGCAACAACTATTTGTCAGATTTCTTTAATACTGACAAGTTATTTGGCGATAACTTTTTCACTACCGAGCGGATGCCTGCAGTAAATGTTATAGAAAATGAAAAAACGTATGAATTGGAAGTTGCGGTTCCGGGTATGAAAAAAGAAGATTTTAAAGTTGAAGTAAAAGATGGTTTGCTTTCCATATTTGCAGAACGCACCGATGAAAAAATGGAGGAAGAAAAAACTATACGCGTAAAGAGTTTAGTTGTATGTCATTCTCCAGATTGTTTACCCTTCCTGAAAATGTAAAAGACGGTGAAATTGATGCTGCCTATGTAAATGGAGTGCTTACAATTGTTATCCCTAAAACATCCATTGCAGTTGCACCTGTAAAAAAGGTTGAAGTGAAATAGATAATCAGGTTTTTATCAGCATTTAGTTTTAGAAATGCCCGGTGGTTTGCCGGGCATTTTTTTTATGTTTCCTGAAAAACGATATTTTCATCGTTGATTAATGGTAATCCTTTTAATCGCATAATAATTTGTGCAACGGCAATTACATCTTTACTACAATATTTTGCAATTCTGGATAAATTATTTTCTTTCCAATAAACGGCACCTACCATACTACCATCGATATCATCTTTTGGTGTTGGAACATTTAACACATTGGCTAATAGATGTAAAGAAGTATAATGTTTAAAATCGCCAAATTTCCATAAATCAAGTGTATCGACATGATTTACTTCCCAGGGTTTTTTCCCATAAATATCTAATACCGGAGGTAATGGTAATCCGTTAATTAAAAATCGACGACATAACCACGGCACATCGAATTCCCGAATATTATGTCCGCACAATTGGTAGTCGTTTTTGGAGACATTAATCAGGGTTGGTAAAAACGATTCCAACAATAATTTTTCATCGTGATTACTAAATGTTTTAATTTGCAAAGTATAGGCTTCGCCTTTTTTTTGCAGGTATCCGCAGGATATTACAATCACTTTTCCAAATTCAGCTAATATGCCGGCTTTGGAAAAATAATAATCTGCAGGGTTTTCTTCTTCTTTTTTAAATCGACCAACTTTGTCGTCAAAAAGTTTTCGGAAGTCTGGAGACAACTCATGGTAGTCTGGATTGCCCGGTACAGTTTCGATATCGAAAAAGAATAGGGCTTCGGGATTTACATTTTTAAGCATAATTAAGGGAATTACAATTTTGGGGTGAAAATAAATAAAAATCAGGCAGGTAGTTTATTATACATTGGAATTACCATGCCATTGATGCCAACCCCTTCCTCGGATTGAAGAAATGCGATAACTGCTGCAACATCTGCAATTGGCGTAAATGTTTTAAACTGTTCAGGGGTGGCCCAACTTAGGTTATTAGGTGTTTGTAATGTTGCCGGAGCAATACAATTTGCCCGGATATTAAATCCACGGCCTTCTTCGGCTGTGCTCAGGGTAAGTGTAATAACTGCACTTTTACTTGCCGCATAAACGGCATTTCCGGCACTTTGATGAATGGCAGGTTTAGCACCAACTGTAACAATAGCGCCACCGCCATTCGCTTTTAAAATCGGAACTATCTTTTTTAGCAGTAGGAATGTGGGCAATACATTGAGATTCATCAGGTGCTGGTAATCTTGTAAACTATAATCAGCAATCGAAGCTCCGGCTGTATACCCACCGGCTAAATGCACCAATCCGTTGACGTTTTCGGCTTGTTGAAACAAATTATCGATAGCTGATTCGTCCGATAGATCTGCTATTACGGCCTTTAATTGGCTGCCAAATGCTTCCGGAAACAGACTTTGTAGTTTATCGACACTTTTTTGTGATACGGCACTGGCTATAAGCTGGTGGCCATTTTTCAGCAATTGCGCTGTTACCGCACTTCCCAGCCCGCCATCGGCACCGGTTATGATGATAGTTTTAGGCATATTTTTTTATCCAAAATTAAGCTATTGTCATTTGTTGAGGACAATTTCCGGACTGTTGTGCAGATAGAATTTTAATTTGCAATCAAAAAACGTTTATTTTGTGCAGTATTGTGCAGAAAACTGCCCCTTACAGCTAATCAATATCTTGAGTATGAAAAAATTGACACTTACACTGCTTGTTACTATTGCGACTTTATTTTCTGCACGCACATCATTTGCTCAGCTATGGGTAATGGGTGATGTAGGCGGTTTTTTAACGGAGGACTTGATTGGATACGGAGTAAACGCAAGAGGAGCCTTTCATTTTGGTGATTACGACCGCAACATGGCAACGCTGGGTGGTGGTTTCAATATGTTACCTAACGAAACATGGCAATTCGTTGTTTATGATTCAACAGGATTGTTTACCGATACAGTTCCTTCTGTTTTAAAAGCGAATGTAATTTCTATTGATGCTGACTATCGCCGATATTTTTTTCAGACAGATGCCGATGATTATTTTGCATTCTACGGTTTAGTTGGCGCTAGTTTATGGTTGGTGAATTCTAAAATGAGTTTAGGTGCATATGTAGATACTATTTTTGCTCCGCCATTAGGCACACCATTAGTTCAATCTAACATGAGCGTAAGAATTCCTGTTGGATTTGGTGTGGACTGGACAGTTCGAGGACGTTTCTGGTGGTATTTTGAAGCCAAAACAGAAATTCCTGTTACTCAGGTAAATAACGATTTTATCGGTAACGATTTTGGTATGAGTTACCATATCAATACCGGTGTGCGTATTCTTCTTTGGGATATTTATTAATTATTCAGTCTGTTTAGTACTTCCCGTATTATTGATAATAATGCGTAATGCTCTGTCGTACGTAATGTAATTCCACATCCAGTTTATAAATACCATAAACCGGTTGCGAAATCCTACCAATGACATTAAATGGATGAACATCCATATATACCAGGCAAAATAACCGCCGAAGGAATAAAATGGCAAATCTACCACTGCACGATGTCTTCCCACTGTTGCCATATTACCTTTGTTGCGATAAATAAATGATTGCTGCGTTTTGTTATTGTGTATACGTTTGAAATTGGATACTAAATTATCAGCTTGTTGCATAGCTACCTGTGCCACACCAGGATGCCCGTTTGGATAAGCACCGTCGGCCTGCATTAATGCGATATCGCCAATAGCATAAATGTTTTCTTCACCTATAATCTGGTTGAAACCATCAACTAAAATCCTGTTTCCTTTTGTAATAGCATCAGGATTAATGCCTTTAATAGTAGCCCCTTTTACGCCTGCAGTCCAAATAACATTTTCAGCTGCAATTGAACTGCCATCTTTTAATAATAATTCGTGACCGGTGTAATCGTTTACCAAAGTGTTGAGCCAAACTTTTACGCCGAGTTGCTCCAGATATTTTTTTGCCAGCCGGGACGATTTTTCGGACATGGTTGGCAAAACGCGGCCACTACCTTCAACCAGATGCACTTCCATTTTAGCAGGATCTAATTCGCGGTAATCTGCAGGCAATACATTTTTTTTAATTTCTGCCAATGCTCCTGCAAGTTCTACTCCCGTTGGACCACCGCCAACAATGATAAAATTAAGATGCTGATTTTCGGGTTTTCCTGCCGATTGAATTACTGCATTTTCGAACTGCTGCAAAATTGCACTGCGCATTGTGAGCGCTTCAGGAATGGACTTTAAGGTTAAACTTTTTGTTTCCAGATTTTTGTTGCCATAAAAATTGGTTGTTGCACCTGTTGCAATTACTAAATAATCATAAGGAATTTCACCTGCAGTAGTATGAACGGTTTTATGTTGTTTATCAATGGAAGTAACCTCTGCCAGACGAAAAACAATATTGGGATACTTACCAATTTTTCTCCGCAGGGGAAAGGCTATACTTTCTGCTGTTAATCCCGCAGAAGCAATTTGATACATAAGCGGTTGAAAGTTGTGATAATTATTTTTGTCTATTAACGTTACACGGTAGGGGAGGTTATTGAGTTTTTTTACCATGGTTAAGCCTGCAAATCCACCGCCTATTATTACAATGCGGGGTAGTTGAGTATTACTGAATTTATATAGCATTGCCTGAGTGTTTTGTTTATAAGCACAACCCAAAATTCTATAATTCTGTTCAGTTTATACTAATTATATCTGCGCAATTAACTAATTGAAAATAAATTAGCTTTGTGATGCAAAAAATCCATTAAATATGGCAAAAACTACAAAAAAGACAGGCTTTGGTTCTTTATGTGTTCAACCGGGTAAAACAGATAAAATTATCCTGCCTCATAACGAACCTATATATGCTACAACTGCCTATACCTTTGAGTCTACCGACCATGCTTTGAGTTTATTTGACGATCACCATAAAGGTTATGTGTATTCACGTTGGGGCAACCCGACTGTAACGATGGCAGAAGTGAAAATTGCCGCTATGGAAACATTTGGCAGCGAACGCAAAGCCAAAGCACAATTATTTAGTAGTGGAATGGCAGCTATTGCCGCCGTATTATTATCATGCGCTAAGGCAGGTGATACTATTCTTACGCAAAACCAATTATACGGTACCACCGACGAACTGATGCAAAAACAGTTACGCGATTGGAATATTAATATTACGCGATGTGATTTAAATGATATAAAAGCAGTAACAACAATTTTAAAAAACGATAAACACATTAAATTGATTTATATCGAAACACCATCTAATCCGATGATGGAAATATTTGATATTCAATCAATATCTGCTGTAGCAAAAAAATATGGTTGTCGTGTTGCTGTAGATAATACTTTTTCATCACCTTATTGCCAGCGTCCACTTTTATTAGGCGCCGATTTTTCCGTACATTCTGCTACAAAATACCTTAATGGTCACGGCAGCGGATTGGGTGGAGTTGTTATTGGATTGGATATTCCATTTATGAAAAATGAAATGTGGAATAAAGTAAAATTATTAGGTGCCAATTCAAATGCATTCGATAGCTGGTTATTATTACAAGGACTTAAAACACTTGAATTGAGAATGGAACGTCATTGTGAAAATGCCAAAAAAGTTGCTGCGTTTCTCAGTGCCAATAAATACGTTTCTAAAGTAAATTATTGCGGCGATAAACAACATCCTCAAAAAAATATTATCAAAAAACAAATGCTGGCACACAGTGGAATGTTGAGCTTCGAATTAAAAGGGGGACTAAAGGCCGGTATTAAATTGATGAACAAAGTTAAGGTTTGTAAAATGGTTACATCGCTGGGCACTTTAGATACCTTAATTCAACACCCTGCGAGTATGACCCATGTAAATGTTCCTCGTGACAGGAGAATGGCGGCTGGTATAACCGATGGATTGGTGCGTTTAAGTGTAGGTATTGAAAATGTGCAGGATATTATTGATGATTTATCACAAGGATTAGGCAAATAAAAAAGGGTTGTAAAAATTACAACCCTTTGTATTTATATTTTACTATTTTAGCAGCTCGCAGCTTCAACTGTCGGACTGATTTTTTTCACCAATCCCTGTAATACTTTACCGGGACCAACTTCTACAAAATGTGTGGCACCATCAGCTGTCATTTGTAATACACTTTGAGTCCATTTTACCGGCGCAGTTAATTGAGCAATTAAATTATTTTTTATATCTGCCGGGTCAGCAACTGCTTGTGCAGTTACATTTTGATATACAGGGCAAACAGGATTACTAAAATGTGTGCTGTTGATAGCTTCATATAATTCTATTCGCGCAGGTTCCATCAATGGTGAATGGAATGCACCACCAACTGGTAATAATAAGGCACGTTTTGCACCTGCAGCTTTTAATGCTTCACATGCTTTATTTACCGCCTCAATTTCTCCTGATATTACAAGTTGTCCCGGGCAATTATAATTTGCTGCAACAACAACACCTTCAGTTTCATTGCAAATACGTTCAACAATATCATCCGCTAATCCTAACACAGCAGCCATTGTGGAAGGTTGAATTTCACATGCTTTTTGCATTGCCATAGCGCGTTTATACACTAATTGCAGGCCGTCTTTGAACGATAAAGTTTTATTGGCAACCAATGCAGAAAATTCACCTAATGAATGTCCTGCAACCATGTCCGGTGAAAAATTTTCAATAGTAGATGCAAGAATTACCGAATGCAAAAAAATGGCAGGTTGTGTAACTCTGGTTTGTTTTAATGCTTCTTCTGTGCCATTAAACATGATATCCGTTATAGAAAATCCTAAAATGGCATCCGCTTCATCAAATAACAATTTGGCAGCAGGATTATTTTCGTACAAATCTTTACCCATACCCGGAAACTGAGAACCTTGTCCGGGAAAAACATAAGCTTTTTTCATTGATTGATGTAATTAAAAGTGGTTGATTATTTATTTTATTGCTTTAGTGCTCATCACAAAAAAAACATCGCGCGACAATGCCCAACCACTGTCTTTGTCTTTATTATATTTTAAAGGAGCTACTAAAATAATTTTATCTTCTAGTGTTACAACTTTATAAACTACGTAAGATTTTAATTTATCAGGATCTGCAATTCGCGCATCCAAATCGCCTAATTTTTCAGGCCAGGAATCTTCAGAATGATTGCGTTTTATTTCATCAATTAAATAGTTGGAAAGTCCGGCGATTTTCATCATCTCAATTTCACCCTCATTTAATTCATAAGTACTATACAACTCACCGGCGTCAATAATTTCAACGCGCTGGCATTTAGTACCTTCAATTTTGTATTTTTTTGATTGAGCATTGAGGCTAGTGCTGCCTATGATTAAGAGCATAGCCAAAGCCATTTGTATGTTTTTCATATCAATAAGTTTAGAATGTAAATGTAAATAATTATCGGAAATTATTTACTCAAACGGGCCGAGATGAGGTTGATGAACTCATTCCTGGTTTGCATCGTTTGAAACTGGCCTGTAAATGCTGAGGTGGTGGTAACCGAATTTTGTTTTTGAACTCCACGCATCATCATACATAAATGACTTGCTTCAATAACTACTGCTACACCTTGCGGTTTTAGTGTATTGTCGAGGCAATGCAATACCTGTTGTGTTAAACGTTCCTGCACCTGGAGTCTGCGGGCATATATGTCGACTACTCTGGCAATTTTACTTAATCCTACAATTTTACCATTTGGAATATAGGCAACGTGTGCGCGACCAAAAAATGGTAGCATGTGGTGTTCACACATGGAATAAATTTCAATGTCCTTTACAATTACCATTTCACTGCACTCTTCAGTAAACATGGCACTGCGAACAACTGCTTCAGCATCCTGGTCGTAACCCTGCGTTAAAAACTGCATGGCTTTGGCAATACGTTCAGGCGTTTTTTGTAAACCTTCACGTTCAGGGTCTTCCCCCAAATGATTAATAATCGATTTATAGTTCTCGGTAAGTGCTGCTATTTTATCCATTCCGTATTGTTCTACTTTTTTATAGAACTGACCTGTTGGGTTGTTGTTTTCCATTATTGAGTTGGTTTATTCACCGTAATACTCCGCAGAAATATTTTCGGTTTCCTGAAGTTTTATGCAATGTAAAACGCCACCTGTAATTAATGGTTCAATTAACTTCCAAATTACCTTGCAAAAATTTTCAGTACTTGGCTGAACATCCTTAAAGTAGGGTGTATCGGTGTTTAGATTTTTGTGGTCAAACAGCTCGACAATTTCCTTTTTAATAAGGTCGCTCAGCTTTTTAGCATCCATAATAAACCCGGTATCAGGGTCCGGATTGCCTTTAACCGTCACAAAAAGCTGATAATTATGTCCATGCCAGTTCTTGTTGGCACATTTGCCAAAAACTTCGAAATTCTTTTCTTCCGACCATTTATTATTATACAGCCTATGGGCAGCATTAAACGTTTCACGTCTGGTAAGATAAACCATGGTGCAAAGATAACACTCTACGCGTTTTAAGACGATAAAATGGTGATTCTGTTCCGGTTAGAGGGTAAAACAAGGGTTTAAGCAGCTAAAATGGCCACTTTTTTAGGGTCTTTGGAGTCGACCTTTACCTGCAAGGTTCTGCCTTTTTGATAATGGCGCATCTCCTCTTTTTTAACATTATGTTTTAGCTCAACCTCGTAAGGAACCATAGTGCGGTGGCGGATTTCCAATAATAAACCGATACGCGGGTTGTGGTCTACGGTTTTACCGGTTTCCCAAACTTCCAAAATAATGGCCATTGCCGGTTCTCCGGATTTCATAATATCTAAAGCCACAAATGCCGGTCTGAAGAAAAACCAATAACCTGCAAAACCTACAGCACTGGTTAATATGAAAGTTGCAATTCCGTAAGTCCACTGAAATACAGAAATTACCCCTACCGCAGTAAATGCGATACCTAGAAATATCCAAACAACGTAATTGGGTAGCCCGAACTGTTTAACCATAACGCTATACCTGTGTTTTAATGGTGTTAATGTTAATTAACTTTATATACGTAAAATTGTACCGAATTGTTCGCAAAATCAATCAACTTTTTCACATTTTTATCTGAATAAAGCTGTTCATGAATAAATTTTCAATCACTTTCACCTGCTTATGCTGCCTTTTTATTGCCAAAAATATGGTAGCTCAGCCTCAAATGGACACCTTGGAGGTTAAAGCCAATGTGCAAAATACCGTCCAAAAATTGTTTGATGCCATGCGAAATAATGATAGTGCAACATTACACACCATTTTTACAGCAAAAGCCAGATTACTGAGTGTGAATCCGAAAAGGGTAATATGCAGGTTTTTGAAACTTCAATTGCAGATTTTATCACCGCAGTTGGCCAGCCCAAAAATGAGGTTTGGAATGAAGTAATTTGGAGTTATTCCATCGAACTGAATAATGAAATTGCCAGTGTTTGGTGTCCTTATACATTTTTTCTGGAGCAGAACGGGCATAAACAATTATTACATTGTGGTGTTAATTCAATTGAATTATACCGGAGCAATGATGGATGGCAAATTACCCAAATCACCGATACCCGCAACGAGACAGGATGCAGGGAAAATTAATTCAATCGCCAATCAACTTATTTTCGTAAATAAACGCATTAACCCGATACCAAAACAGTGAATAGAACTATTGATAACCTTTTAACAAAAGATGTAATTCCTGATTTTTTAATCAGGCAAAATATCAGAAAATTATTACGCCAGCGGCTAATTGACGAAACCAAACCCAACCAGGAATTACAACAACAGCATCTCATGCGTATTGTTGATGAATTAAAAAATTCGCCAATCGCAATTGAAACTAAAGCGGCCAACGAACAGCATTATGAATTACCAACGGCATTTTTTCAATTGGTAATGGGAAAACATATGAAATATTCCAGCTGTTATTGGAATGCTTCAACACCGAATTTATCAGCAGCAGAAAATCTGGCTTTGGAAAAAACATGTGCACATGCCGAATTAGAAAATGGCATGAAGATATTAGAATTGGGTTGCGGATGGGGAAGTTTAACGATGTTTATGGCAGCGAAGTTTCCGGATGCACAAATTACCGGAGTTTCCAATTCTGCCACCCAAAAACAATATATAGATAAAACATGTGCCGAACGAGGGTTAAAGAATGTGCGTATCATAACTGCGGACATGAATGTATTTTCTTTGGATGAACAATTCGATCGTGTTGTTTCAGTAGAAATGTTTGAACACATGCGCAATTATGAATTGTTAATGGAAAAAATTGCAGGCATGTTAACAGCTGAAGGAAAGTTATTCGTGCACATCTTCACGCATCAATCATTTACGTATTATTTTGATGTAATAGATGAAAGTGATTGGATGAGTAAATATTTCTTTACCGGCGGAATAATGCCATCGGATGATTTATTATTGTATTTTAATAAAGATTTAAAAATCCAGCAACATTTTCATTGGGATGGCACGCATTATGAAAAAACAGCAAATTGTTGGCTGGAAAACATGGATAAAAATCGCCAAACAATCATGCCGATTTTGTCTGATACTTATGGTGCCCAACAAGCTACAAAATGGTGGGTATATTGGCGGATATTTTTTATGGCCTGCGCCGAACTTTGGGGCTACAACAAGGGTAGGGAGTGGTTTGTTAGTCACTATTTATTTGTAAAAGCTTAATTCATTAAAATGCAAATTGCTATAATAGGAACAGGAATTGCGGGAATGGGATGTGCGCATCGATTACACAAGATGCACGATATTACGGTTTATGAACAGGATAATTATATTGGTGGACATACGAATACAGTTTATGTAAATGAAGGAGAAAGCCGCATTCCAATTGATACCGGGTTTATTGTTTTTAATAATGAAAATTATCCGCATTTAAATGCATTGTTTAACACAATTAATGCGCCGATAAAAAAAACATCTATGAGTTTCGCGGCGCATATCGTGCATGAAAACGTTGAATATTGTGGCAGCAGCTTGGACGGATTATTTGCGCAACGAAAAAATATTTTCTCACCAAGATATGTCCGGTTTTTAATGCAGCTGAACGCATTTAATAAGGTGTGTTTAGAGGTGCTGGAAAAACCCGAACTGCAATCCTTATCTATTGCTGAATATGTAAATAACAAAGGCTGGGGAAAAGATTTATTAAATTGGTATATTTTGCCAATGAGTTCTGCATTATGGAGCACACCTCCCGATACCAGTGCGAAATTTCCGGCATTAACATTAGTTCGTTTTTTTAAAAACCACGGATTTTTAGGATTAAATACGCAGTTTCAATGGTACACTGTTGATGGTGGCAGTGAAGAATATAAAAAACGACTCATAGCTCCATTTAAAGATAAAATGAATATCAATGCTGGAATTGTGGGTGTAAAAAAAGTAGATGGGAAAATTGAGTTAACAACAAAAACAGGTGACATCAAAAGTTTTGATAAGGTAATAATTGCAACGCATGCTGATCAAGCGCTTAAGATATTGCAAAACCCAACTGAACTGGATACACAATTATTATCATGTTTTTCCTATCAGCAAAACAAAGCGACATTACATACCGATTCGGATTTAATGCCTTCAGTTAAAAAGGTGTGGAGTAGTTGGAATTATCGCACTGAAATAATTGATAAAAATTTAGTGGCTTCCTGTACTTACTGGATGAACAGCCTACAGGATGTATCAAAACAACAAAACTATTTCGTCACAATTAATAACCCGGGAACGATCAAAAAGGCAGCTATAATTAAGGAAATAATGTATGAGCATCCTGTTTTTACAGTTGAAGCTATGCAGGCGCAGCAGCACTTGTCAAAGTTAAATGAAAATGGTCAGCTCTATTTTTGCGGAAGTTATTTCCGGTATGGTTTTCATGAGGACGCCCTGATGAGTGCAAATGCCGTTTGCGATTTAATTGAAATGCAACAATAATGTGTTAACTTACATTTGTTTAAGATGGATTCAGCTTTATATAATTGCCTAGTAATGCACAACCGGTTAGCTCCAAAAAAGCACAGGTTTCATTACCATGTATTTATGTTTTGGCTCGATATTGATAAGTTGGAACAAACAACTCAATCAAGCAAATTATTTGCCTACAATAAACGTGGAATTTACAGTTTTTGGGATACCGATCACTTTAAATATCCTGCAGGTGATGCACGAAATGGTTTAACAACAAGGCAAAAGCTCAACGACTATCTACAGTCTGTAGGTATTACTAAAATGCCTGCAAAGGTATTTTTAACTACACATGTCCGAATGTTGGGGTATGTGTTTAACCCGGTGAGCTTTTATTTTTGTTATGATGAACAAGGCACCTGTAATTTTGTTGTTACCGAGATTAGTAACACTTTCGGTGAAATGAAACTGTTTTTGGTAGATGCTAAAAACGGGGAAAAATTTGAACAAAACGCAGAAAAATATTTTTACGTTTCACCATTTACAGATATGGATACTGAATTCGAATTCCGATACAAAGTGCCGGATGCAAAACTCAATATTCAAATTAATGTAAAGGAAAAAACAGGCGATAAATTTTTTATCAGCACATTAACCGGTGATAAGCAAGTGTTGAAGGATGCACGTTTGTGCTGGTATTT
The DNA here is from genome assembly GCA_016718035.1 of Bacteroidota bacterium. Taxonomy (GTDB): domain Bacteria; phylum Bacteroidota; class Bacteroidia; order Chitinophagales; family BACL12; genus UBA7236. The sequence continues at coordinate 40,619 of JADKEK010000006.1, forward strand.
AATACGTTTTCCATTTATCACCATCAAGGTTATGGCGGCAATTCATTGGCAGGCTATGTTATTGTGGCTAAAAAAAATACCTTATCACAAAAAATCTGACGATGCCCAACTGCAACGTGATATTTTGAATGTGAAAAAATAAACTTAATTTTAATCGGCAACTCAACATGAAATTTTATAAAAATATTATCCTGAAAAGTCTGCAACCCATGCAAAAAGGTTACCTGCATATTACACTTGCAGATGGCAGCACAATGGAATTGGGTAATAAAAGCAATCAACACCATGCTGATGTTCACGTGCATGACGACCATTTTTATAAACGAGCTTTTTTATTTGGCGACATTGGTTTCGCGGAGGCATTTATGGCCGGTGAATGGACAACATCCAATTTAACTGCATTACTTTCCTGGTTTTTATTAAATGTGGATACAGCGCCTACGTTGTCGGGTTCAACAGCTAAAACGCTGATATTAAATGCGTTTCAGTTTGCCAATAAAATATTTCACAGCAAACGAAAAAATTCTGTCACCGGCTCTAAGAAAAATATTGCTGCACATTACGATTTGAGTAACGAATTTTTTAGTTTGTTTCTCGATAAAACTATGACCTATTCTTCGGCTTATTATACAGCACCTAAACAGGAACTGGAAAAAGCACAATTCGAAAAATATGAAAGTTTGTGCCAATCGTTGAAATTAAATCAGGATGACCATTTATTGGAAATAGGCACCGGCTGGGGCGGGTTTGCCATTTATGCAGCACAAACCTATAAATGTAAAATAACTACTGTCACTATTTCACAACAACAATTTGATTTTGCAACACAACGAATTAAGCAAGAAGGGTTGGAACAATTCATAGAAGTGCAGTTAAAAGATTACCGTTTAATTGAAGGCAAATACGATAAAGTTGTTTCTATTGAAATGATTGAGGCAGTCGGCGCTCAATATTTAAAAGTGTATTTCGAAAAAATTCAATCTGTACTCAAACCTTCAGGGGTTTTGGCTATACAGGCTATAGTTTGTCCCGATTCCCGATTCGAAGCATTTAAGAAAAATGTAGATTTTATTCAAAAACATATATTCCCGGGTAGTTTACTCCCGAGTATTGCCGCCATTAACTCAGCAATAAATGAAACAGGCGACTTGTTTATGTTTGGTTTAAAGGATATGGGCAAAAGTTACGTAATTACCCTTTCTGAATGGCGCAACAGGTTTAATCTAAACATTGAAAAAGTCCGTCAATTGGGCTTTGACGATGAGTTTATACGGAAATGGAACTATTACTTTTCTTATTGTGAAGCTGCGTTCGATATGCGCAATATTAATGTTGTGCAAATGGTGTATACACGACCTAATAATTATAATTATTAAATTTGTTGGGTGAAACCATATATATCCACCTTTTTAGTTGTTTGTCTTTTTGTTGGCAATTCGTTCGGACAAGTTATTCCTGCTGAGGATTGGACCCAAACTGACTGCAATGGCGTCGAACACAATCTGTTTTCCGAATTGGATGCAGGAGAGGTTGTTTTAATGGAAATTGTCATGCTGGATGGTTGTGTTCCTTGTATCAACGCTGCACATTATATGGCACCTATAATTGAATATTACAATACGAATTACGATAATAGAATTAATTATTACACATTCGGTTTCGACGATTCATACAGTTGCAGTCAATTGATAGATTGGAAAACTGAAAATTCCATTTCATGTGATGCCCAATTTGTAGAAGGTGAAGCTATCGCTACTTATTATGGTGGTATGGGAATGCCAACAATTCTAGTTGCTGGTCGGTCATCACATGTGGTGTGTTATAATAAATTTGGATTTGGTCCACTCGATACTGCTAATTTGGCTAATGCTTTTGATTATGCTTTAGGGCTAACTGAAACATTAGCAATTGAAAACCCTAAAAAAGGTATGCAAGTGTATCCTAATCCGGTTCACGATATATTACATTTTGACATGGATGAGACGGCTGATATTAGCATCAAAAATTTGGCTGGAGTTACTATAATGCAACAATCAGGCACAAATCAAATTGACGTAAACAATCTGCCCGTCGGATTATATTTCTACGAATTAAAAGCAGCTACTTTTTCTGCTTCCGGTAATTTTTTAAAAAATTAATATTTGTGCATCACCATTAATGGTAAATTGCTGTGGTAAAGCACATCCACTGCTGTATCCTGGTTCAATAATCGCTGTAAACCATTGTGTTTATGAGCAGTTAACGCAATTAAATCAATTCCCCTTTTTTGGATATACTGTTGCCATGCAACGCGTAAAATTTCGCCATCTACGGTTTCATAAGTAATAGGAATTTCTTGATGGTCATTTTTTATTTTTTCGCCTAAAGCAAACAATTTTTCTTCAGTGCCAATTTCATTAATATTAAAATGAACGATGTGTAAATTGATGGAAAATGGTTGTAATAAATTGATTAATTTACCAATAGAAATAATATCATGATCATCCATATCGCTCATATAAAGAATTTCTTTTGGTTGAGCATACACAAATTGCTGTGGTAAAATGAGCACCGGAAAATGCGTTTTTTGCATTACTGATTGTGTTACGCTGCCAAAAAATAATCTATCCATCCGATTATGATGATGTCTTCCTAAAATAATAAGCTGTGGTTGAATGGCAGCAGCTTTTGTTAAAATTATTTCATCAGGAAGACCATTTTCAACTGTACTGTAAACCGGTAATGGATTTCCTGCCTGTTCCAATGATGCACGAAATAGGGAAGCAAATTTTTCCATATCCGCATCGGCCTCAGCCCGCATTTTATACAAAATATCTGTTGTGTATTTTTCAACGCCGGTATCGTCAAAATCTTTGCGTTCCTCCTTTACAAAAGGGTCATCAACCGCATGCACCAAATGCACTTCGGCATTTTGGGCTATAACGAGCGGCAATAGATAGGATAAGGTTTGCGAAACGTTTTCAGATAAATCGGTTGGTATCAGTATTTTTTTCATAACCTGAATTTTATCGAAAGTTACGACCCTTTTGCAGGGTAAAATAGATAATAAGTCACCATTTTGACTTTTTTTACAACTTTTAATTTGTTTAACTGTTACTTAATATCATTAAACAAATTATCTTTACATCATGGCAGCTATCTATTCCATTCGCGACTTGGAGTCACTTTCAGGTATAAAAGCACATACTATAAGGATTTGGGAGCAACGTTATGGCATCCTTAATGCAAGCCGTACCGAAACCAATATTCGGTATTATTCTGAATCGGAGCTAAAATACCTGATGAGTCTGGCTTTGCTGAATAGAAATGGCTATAAAATCTCCAAGTTGGCTAAAATGACACATGAACAAGTGTCCGGTTTGGTGACTGCCATGATTCAGGCACCAAATGAATTCAATAACCAGATAGAGGGGCTAACCATTGCTACTATTGCATTTGATGAGGAGAAATTTGAGAAAATACTCAATACCTGCATCTTACAATTAGGATTTGAAGATGCTATCAAGAAAGTTGTTTTTCCTTATCTGCAGAAATTGGGCATGTTATGGGTTTCAGGGACAATTATAGCTGCTCAGGAACATTTTATGACCCAGTTGTTACGCCAAAAATTATTAGTGGCTATTGATGGTCAAACAACCAAATATGATGATCAAAGCCGTGAGTTTGTATTGTTTCTGCCAAATGGTGAATGGCATGAACTGAGTTTATTGTTTTTAAGCTATATGCTGAAAAGCCATAACCATAAAGTTGTGTATTTGGGTCCAAGCGTACCACTTAACGATGTAATTCAAGTTGGCGAAACGCTACAGCCGGATGGGTTTTACACTATTATTACTACTAACCCAACTGCATTTACGGTAAGTGATTACCTAAACAAATTGGCAGATAAATTCCCGGAGAGTAAGGTTTTTGTCAGTGGCTCTCAAACAATAGCCCCAATTAAGGGTTTATCGGCAAACGTGTATGTAATTGAAAGCCTGGAAACTGTGGTGGCACAATTAGAAACCCTTGCTGTAGCTTAGTTTCCACATTTTGTTAAACATTTAACTAAAAAGATTAAACAAAAATTTGGAATTACGGCATTTGACCGTTTACTTTGTATAAAAATCTGAATATGACAAACACTGAATTCGAATCACACATCATTCAACTAAAATCGCCGCTTAAGGCTTTTGCGTTGAATCTGACTCGCGACAGAGACGATGCGCTTGATTTAGTGCAGGAGACTTACATGCGTGCTTTGTCTAATCAAGATAAATTCAACGATGGTACCAACCTTAAAGCATGGTTGCTCACTATCATGAAAAACATTTTCATCAATAACTATCGCAAAGCATCTAAACGCAACACTGTTTCTGATACTTCAGAAAATTTATTTTTGTTGAACTCTAGCGTTGGCGCTATAGCTAATCAGGCTGAGAACGACTTTGTGATGAAAGATCTCATCAAAGCTATCAACCAGCTGGATGAAGATTACAAAAAGCCGTTTATCATGCATTATCAGGGTTATAAATATGAGGAAATAGCCGACGTAATGATGCTCCCTTTAGGAACCGTTAAAAGCAGGATATTCTTTGCCAGAAAACAAATGAAAGATTTTTTGGAAAACAAGGGATTTGATAGATATTAAATTTCTACTTATTAAAAAAGTCCTGATTGGCACAAGTTAATCAGGACTTTTTATTGCTCATATAATTCGATAGGCAAATCATCTGGGTCTGCAAAAAATACAAAACGTTTTCCGGTATATTCATCTGTCCTGATTGCATCGAAAGTAATTCCCAAACCACTTAATTTTTTGATTGTAGCATCCAAATCTTTCACGCTAAAACAAATGTGCCGCAAACCTCTGGCTTCAGGATACGACAACCGTGGAGGTGCATCTTCAAAAGAAAACAATTCTATTGCCGTATATTCATTTACCCTTAAATCCAACTTCCAGGAATTGCGCACTGCTCTGTAATTTTCAGCAATAATTTCAAAACCTAATATCTCGTGATAAAAGTGTTTCGATTTGTTATAGTCCGAACAAATAATGGCAATATGGTGTAAACCTGTTATCATCCGTAATTAAAAAAGGCATCTTCTAAATGTTGAATTTGCCATTCATTTGTTTTGGTTTTAAAGATAGCAATAACATCGAAACGCAACGATAAATTGAGTTGATGTTGAAACATAAATTCAGATGCCGCTAGGCTCATCAAACGTTGTTTTTTAGCACCTACCGATTCTTCAGGGTATCCATACAAATAGTTGGTGCGCGTTTTCACCTCCACAAACAAAACATGCTCGCTGTTGGCGGCTATTATATCCACCTCAGCCCTGCCAAATCTGTAGTTTTTGGCCAAAATTGTATACCCTTTGTTTTCGAGAAATTCGGCAGCTTTCTCCTCTCCAAGCCTCCCCAATTCGTTATGCCTGCCCATAATAATGTATTTTTGTGTTTCAGAACATGGACAAATATATCGATAGATTTCCTCAACAACTACTGGAAGCCGTGGAAATCGGGCTCACTGCATCGGATTTTAAGCTCCAAAACCCCCTACATCATATTGTAATTTCAGGTATGGGAGGCTCCGGTATTGGAGGATTGCTCATAAAAGACCTGCTCAAACAACGACTTAAGATACCTATTGAGGTAATAAATGATTACACTTTGCCTTTACATTGTGGCGAAAATACACTAGTAATTTGTTCCAGTTATTCAGGAAATACCGAAGAAACGCTCGCAACGTTCGATCAGGCGCTGCGAAAAAAATGTATGATTGCCTGCGTTACAACCGGAGGGAAATTGTTAGAAAAGGCAGTTAAAAATAATTTACCACATATCGTTATTCCCGGGGGCATGCCACCGCGTTCTTGTTTAGGATATTCTACCGTAGCACAATTGTTTGTATTAAAATGCGGCGGAATTATTAACGATTATTTTATTGAAGAAATAAAAGATGCAGCTCATTTATTAATAAATAAACGAGACGATATCCAATTGTCTACAAAAACATTGGCCGATCAGTTGCAAACATCAATTCCAATTATTTATGGAGATGTCGCTATACAAGCCGTTGTATTAAGATGGAAACAACAAATAAATGAAAATGCAAAAATGCATTGTTTTTGTCATGTGATACCCGAAATGAACCACAACGAGCTTGTCGCCTATTACAAAAAAACACAGCGATTGCTGCAGTGTTTTTACGTCATCCGAATGAATACCCGCAAACTGCACGCAGATTTGAATTGGTTAAGGAATTAATTAACGATAAAGTGAGTTGTACTGTAGCTGTTACCTCAGAAGGTAATCACGCAATTGAAAATATGTTTTATTTAATACATCTTGGCGATTGGATAAGTTTTTACTTATCAGTGCTCAAAGGTGTTGACCCTATTAAAATCGACATGCTCGATTGGTTAAAAACAGCATTGGAAAAAAAATAATGCAACTCGTTCACTTTCGCGATTTAGGAAAAATGGAATACGGCTATGCATGGAAATTGCAGGAAAGTATTTTCAATGATATCGTACAAAAGAAACTCAAAAACAGAGTACTGAACGATGAAGAACAATTAACTTATTCGCATCAGTTATTATTTGTTGAGCACAACCCTGTAATTACTTTAGGGAAAAGTGCTAACGAAAATAATGTGTTGTTAAACGAAACATTGTTAAATCAAAACGGCGTAAGTTTATTTCATATTAACAGAGGGGGTGATGTTACATATCATGGCCCCGGTCAAATTGTTGGTTACCCGATTTTGGACCTGGATTATTTTTTCACCGATTTAGGTAAATATTTGCGGAGTATTGAAGAGGTAATTATTTTAACCTTGGCTGATTACGGTTTAAAAGGCGAACGTTTACCCGGCTCAACTGGCGTGTGGTTAGATGCAACAAATAAAAATGCACGTAAAATTTGTGCTATTGGCATTAGAAGCAGTCGCTGGGTTACGATGCACGGATTTGCATTTAATGTGAATACCGATTTAAATAATTTTAAACTTATTATACCTTGTGGTATTCAGGATAAGGCTGTAACTTCATTAGAAAAAGAGTTGGGTAAACAAATCCCGCTTGATGAAGTGAAGGCAAAGCTTAAACAACATTTTGCTACCGTTTTTAATTGTAAATTAATCTGATGCAGGAATTTGATGATGATATAGAAATTGGTGATTCAGGGAGTGAATCCGATGAAGAATTATACGAACATTATCGTGTAGTTACCGACCGGAAACAAGAACCTTTGCGCATCGATAAATTTTTATTTAACCGTATTGAAAATATTTCCAGAACGCGCATCCAAAGTGCTGCTGAAGCAGGTTGTATTTTAGTCAACCAAAAACCGGTTAAGTCGAATTATAAAATAAAACCATTCGACGAAATAGTTGTGGTGCTGCCACAAAAACCGGCTAAGTATGATGTTAAGGCAGAAAACATTCCAATTGATATTGTATATGAAGATGATGATGTAGTGCTCATTAATAAAAAGCCGGGAATGGTGGTGCATCCGGGACTGGGAAATTTTTCCGGAACTTTGGTAAATGCGTTGTTATATCATTTCGAACAACTGCCGGCTAAACAAGATGAACCTTATCGGCCGGGTTTAGTACATCGTATCGATAAATTTACTTCGGGATTAATAATTGCCGCAAAAAATGAATTTGCAATGGCGCATTTGGCAAAACAATTTTTTGACCATACCATTAATCGTCGTTATAATGCCTTAGTTTGGGGTGAATTTGACGAACAGGAGGGAACAGTAGTTGGCAATATTGCCAGACATCAACGATTCAGAAAAATATTTACCGTATATCCTCCCGGAGGGGAAATTGGCAAACATGCCGTTACCCATTACAAAGTATTGGAAAGTTTTGGGCATACCAGTTTAATTGAATGTAAACTCGAAACTGGAAGAACCCATCAGATAAGGGTGCACATGCAACATATTGGTCATCCTGTGTTTAGTGACAATACTTACGGTGGCGATAAAATCGTTAGAGGTACAATTTATACCAAATACCGTCAGTTTGTAGACAATTGTTTTGCGTTAATACCGCGTCAGGCATTACACGCTCGTTCTTTAGGATTTATTCACCCTAAAACAGGAAAAGAAATGTATTTTGAAACCGAATTACCGGCCGATTTTTTAGCAGCAACTGAAAAATGGCGGGCGTATTCGAAACATATAAAACTGTAAAAATTAGTATCTTTCGATTTTATGCGATTAGGAATTTACCTCATATTAATGCTCGTTTGTTGCAGCAGCAATTTGTTATTTGCGCAAGAAAGATGCGGAACAGCTGCTATTTTGGAACAAATGAAAACGACCAATCCGGAAATATATGCTAAAATTCAGGAGAGGAGTAAAACTCAGGTAAATGCCAAAATCACAGACGACATTTATATAATTCCTGTCGTAGTACACATTGTTTACAATACAGAAGCAGAAAATTTAGACGATACTCGCGTTTACACGCAGATGAATGTCTTAAACGAAGATTTTCGTCGCTTAAATGCAGACATTGAATTTTGCCTTGCATTTTATGACCCAAACGGTGATTCCACTACCGGAATTATCCGAACCTATACCGACACTACGGAATGGCTCTTGAGTTTTTCTGAAGAAGTTAAAAAAACCAGCCAAATGGGCGATGATGCCTGGCCGGCGTCTTCCTATTTGAATATTTGGGTTTGCGATTTGCAAGATGGTATTTTAGGATATGCCGTTTCTCCCGGTGCAAGCCCTGAAGTAGACGGTGTTGTAATTGATTATAAGAATTTCGGCATAGCCGATGTAAGCTCTAAACCATATGATTTAGGTCGCACATGCACGCATGAAATAGGACACTGGCTGGGTTTAACCCACGTTTGGGGCGATGACGGTGGCACCTGTGCTGGTTCTGATGGTATCGATGATACACCAGATCAGTCTGAAGCAACATATGGTTGTCCAAGCGATGTATTATTAGATGATTGTTCAACTGAGGCACCCGGAATTATGTACCAAAACTATATGGATTACACCAATGACGCCTGTATGAACTTGTTTACACAGGATCAAACAAGCAGAATGCGTTCTGTTATGGAAACCTATAGGGCATCCTTACTTACATCAGCGGCAGGTTGCAACGAAATTGGCCCGCTACCTGGCGATATTGCTGAAATCTTAGTTTACCCTGTTCCTACTTCGGGTCAGTTTACAATTTCTATCCAAAACTTTTTGGGTTATCAAGACAATTTCAATATTGCAGTGTATAATAGTCTTGGGCAAATAATTGCCTCTGCAAATCCGGCCGCAGCTAACAATGTAGCACAATACTTCGACTTAAGTTATTTAGCAGCAGGTTGTTACATAGTTAAGGTGTTTAATGGAACCTACTTCTTATCCCAACAGTTTATGGTATATTGAACTATAGTTCAAAATTGTTTGCAAATTGTCAATAAGGTGCCAACTTTCAAATAAACTTTTACAGATATGGTAAAATTTTAGGGGTTCTGTTTAACTTTGTTGACAATCTGTAAATTTAATCCTATCAATAATGAAAAAAGCTTTATTTGCCGGTTTATTACTGGCTTTATCAACAGTTAGTTTTAGCCAAACTGTAACGCGTTGTGGCTCAAATACTTACCTTAAACAATTAGAAGAAAATTTTCCTGAAGAATTTGCTTCAATTAAGGAAGCTGCATTGAGACGAGATGCTAATAAGGTAACTACCACCTACAAAACTAATGGTGGCGTTTATACAATTCCAGTTGTAGTGCATGTGGTTTACAGCGCCGCGTCACAAAATATTGATGAAGCCTTCATTTTATCTCAAATTGATGTATTAAATGCTGACTATAGAAGACTTAACGAAGATGCAGATGAAACTCCTGCAGCATTTGAAGGTTTAGCTGCAGATACTGAAATTGAATTCTGTTTGGCTCAACAGGATCCTGATGGTGTTGCCCACAGCGGAATCACCAGAACAGAAACTGATATAAGCAGTTGGAGTTTATTTGTTGCAGTTGGAGCTGATAATTACTCTGATAACGTAAAATTTACAGCCAAAGGCGGTGAAGACGCATGGCCTAAAACTGATTATTTAAATATTTGGGTATGTAACCTAACAGGTGGTGTATTAGGTTATGCCACTCCTCCAGGTGGCCCTTCCGGAAAAGATGGTGTAGTTATCGGCTACAAATATTTTGGCGATGACAGCCCGGGTGGCGTTTACAATAAAGGTCGCACGGCTACTCATGAGGTAGGTCACTGGTTAGGTTTAAATCACACTTGGGGTGATGATGATTTTGCAGCTGAACCGCAATGTGGTGGTTCTGATGGCATTGCTGATACACCAAATCAGGAAGATGCTACTTATGGCAATCCTTCATTCCCACGTCTTGATGATTGTTCTCCTTCAAGTCCGGGAATCATGTTTATGAATTACATGGACTATGTGGATGATGGCGCAATGAATATGTTTTCAGAAGACCAAGCTTCAGAAATGCGCGACGTAATTGAAAATGATCGTGAGTCGTTATTAGTATCTCAAGGTTGTGTGCAAGGTGGAGTTGATGTAAATGAAGTATTAAAAAATCAATTAATACAACTAAGTATTTATCCGAACCCTTCTAGTGGTGAATTTGTTTTTGAAATGAAGAATTTCGTACACAATGAACTAACTATTGAAGTATATAATTTGACTGGTCAGTTAATTGATCAAATAAGTACAACAAATAAAGGTGAGGAACATGTTGTGTTTGATGCCAGCAATTTAAGTGCAGGTGATTATATGGTTAAAGCTTCAGATGGCGAGTTTTATTTGACTCAAAAAATTACGGTTATTAAATAATATTATGCTTAATTACCATTAAATAATTACAGAGTGGTTGGGCGTTAAACCTAACCACTCTTTTTTTATATAAATTTTCGAAGATGACACGTGAAGAAGATATTCAGCAATTAATTGAGACCACAACAACCAATGAGCAATTGCGCTCAATTGCAAAAAAAATACTTGTCGGAGAACGCATTTCATTTGAAGATGGCGTGACGTTATATGAGCAGGCAAGTTTGAGTTTTGTAGGAACATTGGCAGATTATATTCGAACCAAAAAACATGGCAGTGTAACTTATTTTAACCGTAATTTCCATATCGAACCTACTAATCTTTGTGTATTCGATTGCAAATTTTGTTCGTATTCGCGCTTGCTTAAACAACGCAGTGAAGGTTGGGTGATGTCGAGTGATGAAATGCTGGATATTGTGCGCTCTTACCAAAACAAACCTGTTACCGAAGTGCATGTTGTTGGTGGTGTTTTGCCGGAATTAAATTTGAGATGGTTTGCGGATATAATTCGCGATATTAAAATTTTGCGGCCGGAATTACACGTGAAAGGATTTACTGCTGTTGAATTGGAATACATGATTCGCAAAGCAAAAATGTCGATTCGCGAAGGATTGCAATTTTTAAAAGATGCCGGATTAGGTTCTTTGCCAGGTGGCGGTGCAGAAATATTTGACGAAACTGTTCGTGCACAAATTTGTGCTGATAAATGCGATTCAGCAACATGGCTCGAAATACATAAAACAGCACATGAATTAGGATTGCCAAGTAATGCAACTATTCTATATGGACATGTTGAAAGTTATACCAACAGGGTGGACCATATGGAACGTTTGCGTAAATTACAAGATGAAACAGGTGGATTTAATTGTTTTATTCCACTGAAATTCAGAAATAAAAATAACCAAATGGAAAATGTGCAGGAAGTAAGCGTGATTGAAGATTTACGCAACTATGCCATTGCCAGAATTTATTTAGATAATTTCCCGCATATCAAAGCGTATTGGCCAATGATTGGCAGACAAAATGCGCAGTTAAGTCTCAATTTTGGAGTAAATGATATTGATGGTACTATTGATGATACCACAAAAATTTATTCTATGGCCGGCGCCGAAGAACAATCACCGGTGATGAGCACTAAAGAAATTTGTGAACTCATTTTAACGGCAGGAAAAATTCCAGTTGAAAGAGATACTGTATATCATACCATTAAAAATTATGCTAATGTTGATTTAGACGCTGAATTTGGTGTCGATCATTTTGTGAATTTGCCCATAATTAATAACTGATTTGGAAAAGGAAATATTTATTATCCGACATGGCGAAACCGATTTCAACCAGTTGGGAATTGTGCAGGGAAAAGGTGTCAACAGTTCTATTAATGCTAAAGGAACGCAGCAGGCTCAGGCTTTTTTTGAAGCTTACAGCAACGAAAATTTTGAAAAAATTTATATTTCTCAATTACAACGAACTGCACAAACAGTTGCTCCTTTCAGCGAACTAAATATTCCGGTTGAAATACATGAAGGTCTTGATGAAATAAGTTGGGGTATTCATGAAGGAAAAAAAGATGGTGATACCTTTAAGGACTTTTATCGCATTTTACATTTATGGCAAGCAGGTGAAACTACCGAAAAAATTGATGAAGGTGAAAGCCCTGAAGAAGTGCAACTTCGGCAGCAAAAATTTGTAAAAATGTTGCTGGCTACCAAAGAAAAGAAAATCCTCATTTGCAGTCACGGAAGAGCAATTCGCATATTGTTATGCACTATGCTCAACCAACCACTTAAAGATATGGACACCTTTCCGCACCACAATGTAAGTTTGTATAAAATGTACTATGATGCGAACGGTTTTAAAATAGTTTTGTTTAATGATATAGGACACTTAAATGGATAATAAGTATATCATTTCGCTGGTTAGTTATCTCAACACCAAACCATTTTTATATGGGCTGGAAAATGCTGCTATAAAAGAAAAACTCGATTTACAACTCGATATTCCATCCGTAGGCGGGAAAAAAATTCTCAATGGTTCTGTTGATATCGGTCTTGTTCCTGTTGCTGTTTTAGCCAAATTAGACGATGCACGAATTATTACCGATTATTGCATTGGTGCTGATGGTCCTGTGAAAAGTGTGAGTATATTTTCTGAACAACCAATCGATAAAATAGAAAAGGTGTTTTTAGATTATCATTCGCTTACATCCGTGCAACTTGTTAAAATATTATTGAGAGAATACTGGCAGGTAAATCCTATACAAATTGCTGCTGAAACCGGTTATATCGACCAAATAAAAGGCACAACTGCGGGTTTGGTAATTGGGGACAGAGCATTAGCGCTCAATAAAAAATTCGCTTATGTTTATGATTTAAGTGAAGCGTGGAAACAGATGACAGGTTTGCCATTTGTATTTGCAGCATGGATTACCCGCAAAACAATTCCTGAGGGTATCATTTTCGAAATTAATGAAGCACTTAAATTTGGTGTGCAACATATTGATTTAGTTGCAAAAAATTATACGCATCCCAATTTTTCTATTGCAGAAGTGCAGGATTATTTGCAAAACGATATTAGTTATAATCTTGATAATACAAAACGAAGAGCCTTAGATTTATTCATCAGCAAAGTAAGGTCGAATACCAATATTGAAGTAGAATAATTTACAATCCTGCTATAAACGTAAGCCCGTGACGGATGAGATTTTCAACTGCTGCTGTCGGGTCAGCACTAAACGTTCCCGTTGCTCTATTGGCGAGCAAAACATTTAACGACAAACATTGATGTTGCAACACACGCGATAAACCAAACATAGTGGCTGTTTCCATTTCTATATTGGTAATTCGCCAGTCTAAATGACGAAAACTCCTTAAATCGTTATAGAATTCAGGATGAGTTAAGGTATATCCAACTGCTCGCCCTTGCGGCGCATAAAAACCCGGCGCAGTTAATGTAATGCCTTTTATAAAAGTATTATCTAATTGCGCTAACAAATGTGTATCAGCACTAAAAACATATGGGTGAATGGTGTTATTGAAATAACAATGCAATTTAAATTGTTCGCAAATAGCGGCTTCTTCTTTGGTGTTTTCAAATTGGTAAAAATGTAACACATTATCAATCCCTATTCCAAAGCCGGATGCCAATAAACTATTAACAGGAATATCTGCCTGAATGGCGCCGGATGTTCCGAAACGAATTATCTGTAATGGATTAGCTACCGCATTAAATGATTGAGTGTTAAAATTATAATTGCGTAGAATATTTAATTCATTAAATACAATATCAATATTATCTGGACCAATTCCTGTTGAAATTACCGTAATACGTTTATGTCCGATATAACCGGTATGCGTAATAAATTCGCGTTTTTGCACACGATGTTCAATACGGTCGAAATGTTTACTCACCATAGCAACCCTGTCCGGATCACCAACTGTAATAACGGTGTCTGCAACTTGTTCTGGTAATAAATGCAGATGGTAAACACTGCCATCGCTGTTTAAAATAAGCTCCGATGATGAAGTTGTTGACATATACCTACAAAGTTAATTGTAAAAATTCTGATTATTTTTGTGCCCGGAATGAGTGAGCAGCTAAAGCAAATATTTGTCCCAACTGATTTCTCCTCGGCTTCAGTGGCGGCTTTACAATATGCTATATATATAGGTAACAGAACAAATTCGCATATCCATCTGGTCCATTTTGCCCTACGGGAATCATTAAAAGAAAAAAACGACACTGCATCTGCTTATAAGGCCAAATTACGCACACTGGAAACCAGGCTGGATGAAATGAAGAATACCAGTGGCGCTGCCTTCAGAATTACTACCGAAGTTATCACTACCAATGAACCTATTTCAGGTTTGATACATGATTATGGATTAAAAATTGGCGCCGAACTAGCCTGTATCGGCACTTTTGGTTCTGATTCAAAACCGAATAAGTTTAACCTGGGAAATAACACCGAAAAACTGGTAAAAAGTGTCGACTTCCCTGTGCTTACTTGCAGAGATGTTAAGTCGCCTATTCAGTTTAAAAACTTCCTTTTGCCAATCGATTTAACAAAATATACAAGCGAAAAGGTGGAACGAATTATCCGTTTTGCCAAAGGATTTGATGCTACCATCCACCTGGTTGCTGTTTCTGAGTTTTTGGAAGAATTCATTTCAAGCAAAACAGCACTTGAGGAAAAAATGGAAGAGGCTGCAGAAACAATTCGCAATCATGGCCTCAAATGCACAACCGAAATGATTCGCCACGACATGGTGAGCAATTCTATTCTGTTATATGCCGATGAAATTGATGCCGACTTGCTTGTAATTATGAGTCACGCCGAAAATAAATTTAATCAGCTCATATTTGGCTCGCGCATAAATAAAGTGATTTCACACAGCACTATACCTGTGTTAAGTTTCCGTCCTGAAGATGAAGACAGCGAATAATTAATAGTGACTTATCATAGTTGCTATTGTTCCTGTTGGTGTTACAATAGCTATGATATATAATCCCTGTTGTGTTATCTCCGGTTTCCAACTTATAGTTGTACCCGAAGTTTGTAGTTGTTCTAATAACTTGCCTTCTACACTATAACAGTTAAGTTGAACATCTGTATATTGATTGAACTGAATTAAAAGCGGTTCATCAAAAAAAGCAAAACCATTGGTATTTAATATTTGAATATTATTATTTGTGAAATTACTTACCGCATTCGGGTAAATTAAGCCTCTTGCATAAAGTGCATCATATACCTGCTCATAATATAGTCCACCAAAAATAGTTGCTTCTGCATTCAATATTAATAATGCAGCATCAGGCATGGTCATATTTGGGAAACTTCCAAATAAAGTTTCGTAAACTAACTGGTCACAATTGGTTTTTCCAATTATATCAAAAATATCCATCAGTGCACCTGACCAAATTTCACTTGCTGCATAAATATTATCTGAATTATCCTCCGGATAATGTTTTGAAGTGTTCGCATTTCTGCCAAACCAAAATTCATTATGGCCATCCCAGGAAAAAATATTTTCCCAATTATAATCGCTGAATTTACGGGAATAGCTGGCTGCAAAATAATCGCCATAACCCTCATCAATGGCACGACGTTCTAATCCTGAATTGGAAAGGGGAGAAGCATGGTCGCTCAACGCATGACCAAATTCATGTACAATCACATCGGCATCTTCTGCATCATCAACACCACCTTCACCAAACTGAATAGTGGGAATAGCTGCACTTACATAAAAAGACTGATCAGCGCCAC
The DNA here is from genome assembly GCA_016718035.1 of Bacteroidota bacterium. GTDB lineage: Bacteria > Bacteroidota > Bacteroidia > Chitinophagales > BACL12 > UBA7236. The sequence goes on from JADKEK010000006.1 coordinate 56,708, forward strand.
TGGCACCATGCGGGTCTATTTCAATATAAAAATCCTGCAAGGAGGTATATCCGGCTGCAATAATATCGTTGCACAAATTAGTGAGGTGATAAAAAGTATTCACATCTTCAAAACCACTTTCACTGCGGTTAAAATAAAATTCAGGGACAGTTGAAGTAACAACTGCTGCAGTTGGAACATTAATATCTTTAATTACGATATTATCATTTTTAAGATAAAATATCCCATCTTCAAAAAATACCTGCATGGGAACTATTGCTGCTTCATCATTTAATAAGGCAATATCACTATCGTTATCGTCCACATAAGGCGCACCATAAGTTACACCTGCAGTTGTAAGCGGGTCGGGCAAAAATACTTTTGTCAAAACAGTTGAATCTTCGCCGGCAAAAAATACTTTATGATCTTGCAATTCAATTATTTCATCTTGTTCATTCACAATAATTGTGTAACGTGAGCGGTCTTCATTTAGCAAATCGTATGTGTACACATATATTGGCTGATTTTCCTCAACACGAATGAGCGGCTGCAATGGAGTATTAGCTTCAACTAATTTGCCATTGGGTAACAAATAAGCAGTGTTTAATTGCTTTGCAACTATGGCTCGATTTGTCCAATCTTTTGTGGATTGATAATTTCCGTTAAAAACGGTGAGTTGATGATTGGCATCTATACCAACTTTTACCATTTTATTTTCAATCGGAATTTGATTAAAATATTGCTGAAATGTATAATAGGTTGAATAAGGGGATTGTCTGGTGGCAACACAAACAAAATTACTCATGTATAAATCATCGTAATTTAAGCGGGAAGCGATAAAATTTTCAGCAAGCTGAACATCGGGCGTGGTAACATTTTGAGCGAAAATTGTTTGAGTGAAGCTGCTACAAAAACTAAAAGCTATGACTATATGCCAATTCAATTTGCCAAAGCGTTTCCAATTTGCCGATAACTTTATCATGTTTGTCGCGATTAAATGTTATAATAAAATTACATATTTCTCCGAACTCTGTTGAAACGATTTTAGCGCCAAGTTTATTTACCTCGTGAATTACAAGGTGTAAATCAGCTTCTTTACATGAAATCTTGTAACATTCTTTGATTGGAATAGTTTCCACTTTTGCTGATGTTATGCTGTAAGCTGCAGCGGCACCATAAGCATGAATTAAACCCGGAATGCCTAATTTTTTACCACCGTAATATCTCACAACAAATAATCCTACTTGAGTAATGTTGTTACTTTTTAGCTCATTTAAAATTGGTTTTCCGGCACTTCCTGATGGTTCACCATCATCTGAACTCCGCTCTGTATCTGATAAAATGCCTAATCGACATGCCCAAGCAACATGCACAGCTTTGTGATGTTCTTTTCTTAGGTTGTCCTTAATTTGTTTTACTTCTTCATCAGTAGTGAGTGGATATAGATACCCTAAAAACCGACTTCCGGCTTCAGTATAAATACCTTCCGATGGCGATTGAATAGTTTGATATGCAGTTATTATCTTCACGTAAAATCATGGCGAAGATGCGCAACATTTTTTACAAATAAAATGACAGAATTATGAATGATTATCCTTTTATTCCATTTAACCCTGTTCGTTTTTCGATAGAGCAAATGATGGAGAGAAGCAATCAGTTTTATGCATTAATGCAAAAACGTCGCTCCCTGCGTTTTTTTAGCGATGAAAAGATACCGGAAATTGTATTGACAAATATTATCATGACTGCAGGAACTGCACCTTCCGGAGCAAACAAACAACCCTGGGCGATATGTGTGGTTACCAATCCTGAATTGAAGCAGGCTATTCGAATCGCGGCCGAAAAAGAAGAACAACTTAGTTACAGTGAAAGAATGCCCGAAGAATGGCTGGCCGATTTGGCTCCCTTAGGCACCGATTGGCAAAAACCTTTTTTGGAGACAGCCCCGGCCTTAATTGTCTTTTTTAAACGAAATTATGAGGTAGTGAATGGCAAAAAGAAAAATAATTATTACGTAACAGAAAGTGTGGGAATTGCAGTTGGGTTGCTGTTGGCTGCTATCCAGAATGCCGGTTTATGCGCCTTAACCCATACGCCGAGCCCAATGGGTTTTCTTAAAAATTTATTGCAACGGCCTGATAATGAGACACCTTTTTTGCTCATTCCTGTTGGTTATCCTGCACCTGATGCTACCGTGCCCGATATCGCGCGAAAAGCGGCTAATGACTTTATCTACCGTTATTAGGGTTTATTGATAAAAAATTAAATTTGTTTGTTTCGTTATGAACGCCTAATCTTGCAAAACACAATAAGCTCAACATTTGACCAACGCAGCCTATATCAGCATTGTTGCAGGTATGTCCGAACGAATTACTTCGCTTCGAACAACCGATGAGGCTATGTTGTATTTTGCTGAACAATTTAATTTGTTGTTCCACTTAGATTATTGTTCGGTATATCGCGTAAGCGAAAAAAAAGATGTATTTATTCGTTCTGCAGAATGTAAAATAAAAAAGAAATCGTTACCTCTTGCAAAACCGGAAAACAGAATTCATTTACCTGTTTCAATTTTAGATGCTACTGACAAATACGTTTTTATCAACCAGGAAAGCCGACCTTTTTTATTTGGAAAAAAAATCGAACAACTTGCTGCGGAAGTTATTGTAACCATTCGTCGTGCAGGTAGTGTTGAATTAATTTTTTATGGCACTTCATTTACTGCTATAGAAGAAGATGCATTTCAAAATGACACTTGCCGTATTTTTTCAAATTTCTTTTGGCAGGTTGAAGATGCATTATTAATCAGAAGTAAAATTAACGACAAACAAAAAGAACTTTCCGGGCATATTGCGGAAAATAATGACACGTTGTTTCAGCTCAACGAAAAATTAATTACTTACAATCAGGAATTACAACAATTTGCATATTCTGCATCGCATGATTTGCAGGAACCTTTGCGAACAATTGCCTCATATATTAATTTATTCCTGAAAAGTTATGGACAAACGCTTACTGAAGAAGGAAAAGAATATTTGCAATTTGCTTCTGAAGGTGCTCAGCGTATGCATCATTTAATTAAAGATTTACTAACCTATAGTAAATTGGATTTCCAAAGTGAACCTATGACACACTTTGAAGGTAATGCAGCCATTCGTCAGGCTTTGGATAATTTACAAATGTCGGTTGAAGAAAGTAATGCTTTGATTTTATATCCAGATTTGCCGGTGATGTATGGTAACCATTCACAAATAATTTTGTTGTTCCAGAACCTGATTGATAATGCTATAAAATTCCGCAGTAAAAACGAACCACTGGTGTTTATCGATTTGGAAGAATTAACCGACCGATGGGAATTTAAAGTAAAAGATGATGGCATTGGCATAGCACAACAGTTTCAGCAAAAAATATTCGGCATTTTTAATCGCTTACATGGCCGCGACGAAATCCAAGGCTCAGGTTTGGGACTGTCTATTTGCAAAAAAATTGTGGAACGGCATAGGGGTGAAATAGCGGTTGAGTCAAAACCTGGCAAAGGCACTACTTTTATCTTCTCCATCGGTAAATAAATTACCGATTAAGGATTATCACTATATTTGTTCAAAATTACCACTACATGAAAAGATTGTCACTATTAGCTGCCATATGCGCTTTGTTATTTGTTGCCTGCACCAGCACTGAATCAAAAGAAACATCCAATACCAAAACAGATTACCCTAAAGGGAAATTGTTTATTATAGGTGGTGGCGACAGAGGTGATAGTTTAATGATGGATTTAATTGTGGCTTCCGGTTGGAAACCGGGTGAATTAATTACTGCTATTACCTTACCAAGTGGATGGGGCGATAGTGCTTATATTTGGTTGAATAACGACTTCAAAAAATTAACAGGACAAAATTGCGTTAAGTTTGATTCTGCCGCAGTAAATGTGCCTGAAAAAATAGATTCTTTAAGAAAATCGAAAATAATATTTATCAGTGGTGGCGATCAGGCGGTGATGATGCGTTTAATTAAAGGAACTACCATTAAAGCTGCCATTAATGAAGCGTATCAAAACGGTGCTTTAATCAGCGGAACCAGTGCAGGAGCCAGCATAATGAGTGAACGTATGATAACCGGTGAAGGCCTTGTTGATACGGTGTATGAATCTACATTCGATAATATCTGGAAAGGGAATCTCGAACTGGTTGAAGGTTTAGGATTACTAGATTCGGTAATTATCGACCAACATTTTGTTGCCAGAAGCAGGTATAATCGTTTGTTATGTGCTAGCATCGAAAATAATGGCTTTCAATGTATTGGTATTGATGAAGGAACTGCTATTTTAGTCAGCCAGGGAAAAGCAAAAGTTGTTGGCGTTAGCCAGGTAATTGAAGTAGGAGCCCCAATTAAAGTGGATATGAGCAGAGATACCTTGTTGACTGCAAGACAAATTCACCTTAATATTTACGCACCGGGAGAAGAATTCCCTATTAAACAATAATTATTTTCCTGAATTGATTTTTTCTAGCATCCAATTGCGCATGTAAGAGTTTTTTTCTGTTGATAATTGGGCTGCTATCTTTTCAATATCCTTTTTCAGGTAATCGGGATGTAATTTGGCAATTAAGGTGATGTTTTTGCAAAACAATGAAAATTGATGCGACACATAATCGTTGATATGTGGTTTATTATAGGCGATAAACTGTCGAAAGCTTTCCAGTCCAGCATTTAATAAATCCCATTCCTTTTTTTGTAAATATATTAAACATTGTAAACTGCGCATTTCGTATTTTACCATCATGTTTTCTGTTTCTACATCTACAAGGTGTTCATGCGCCTTATTATAATCACCTTTAAAAAAATGTATCCAGGCCCAACAAAGGTTGTTAATAGTTGACTCAATTTTTGGAGAAACATCTACAATATGTTTTTTTAAAATATTTTCAGCATATGCGATATTATTTAATTGCAAGCTATTATGCACTGCATTAAAAAGGGAGGCATAGGACAACATCTTTTTTTCATTCCACAAACGATTGGATAATTTAATATCGTAAACAGCAAATAACTCCTTCCTCCATTTTTCATCTTCATTCATTTTGAAATCAACAAAATCAAGTAAGCCAATTATCAAATTTTCATTTGTTTTGATGTTTCTTGTAAAATCAAGACTTTTTATAATTTCAAAACATTCAAAATAAGCGGCTTCATCATTCCAAACATTCATTTTACATATCAGATACACGATTTTAGTTTCTTTGTGCTCGAAAGGTTGAAGTGCTTCATATAAATTCAAATATGTTTCATATTTCTTTTTATCTAGAGGAAGATTGTAACTTTTGGTAGCTTTAAGATTATTCATTAATGCAGAAAAAATTCTGAGTAATGCCCATTCACTGATAAATTTATGGGTATTATCTTCCAACATAATTGGGTTAGAGGCATTGATACTTTTTCTGTTATTGTAGATGCTGTGTAAAACACGAAGGTCGTTTATCCAAATGGCTGACATCAATTTTTCCTGAAAATCGAACTCGCTTTTGGCGACCATTGTTTCGGCTTTTTTTACATTCCTTTCAGCAAGGTCTAAAACACCTCTTAATATTAATGTTCTGTTAATTAAACTCTCTTTAATCGTGTTGCCGGCATTCAGCGATTCCTGCGCAAGAAACTCCTGCACTAACACCAATAAATCGCTGCATAAATTGCGATAACCTGCATCGCTATACTTGTCGGCTAAAGTTGCATGTATATACAGTTGTTCCTTTGTACTACCTGTAATATCAAATTTTGGATAAAACGGTTGAAGAAATTGATAGAATCTTACAAACTTCTCATTTTTATTGAAATAAGGCGACGCTACAAAATCCCCGAAATCTCGCCATTCTGCCTTGTTGAGCACCTGTAACACCTGCTGCAAATAGGTATTTTCCATGCTCAAAATTGCAAATTGTCTGCTACAAAGTCAAAAAAATCTACTGGATTACCTTTTGACGATACCTTCTCTTTGCAACTAAATACTACCAAAAATGAAACAAGTTTTTTTCAGGACGCTCAATTACATCTCCCAAAAGCATTTTGTAAAGTCTGCTTCATGTTTGGTGGTTAATCAAACAAACCCTTTTTATTCATCCCATTTTTAAAATTTTTAAAACAAATCAAAATGAAAAAGCAATTACTTTTATTTGCAGCTGCTTTAATCGCAGGTGCAACAATGGTTAAAGCCCAAACCAACACGTATCCGTTAACCGGTAGCGCAGGACTTGGCACAACAACTCCAACTGCTTCGGCATTATTAGACATGACCAGTACCTCTCAAGGATTATTGGCACCGCGTATGACAAAAGCACAACGTGATGCAATAGCATCCCCTGCTACAGGTTTATTAATTTTCCAAACCAATTCCACACCTGGTTTCTATTATTATACAGGAACGTCATGGAATGCAATTTCCACTAAAGGTGCTAACACAAGCCTATCTAATTTGGCTGCAGGTGGAACAGCAATTAATGTAGGTTTAACACCTGCAACAAACAACACTATTGATTTAGGTTCAGTAACCAATAACTGGAATGAAGTGTATGTAAACTCTATTAAATTTATGGATGGAACAACACAATCAACTGCAACTGTCGGCGGTGGCGGTGGAGTAGGTGGAAGTGGAACAACCAATTACCTTCCTAAATTCACAGCTGCATCAACTGTAGGTAACTCTTCAATTCACGATAATAGTGGCTATGTTGGTATTAATACAACTGCTATGATTGGTTCAGCAAACTTTGTAGCCAAATCAAACAACGTAACCTCATACGGTGGTATGTACATTGATATGGCCGGAACAAGCGGACGTAAACCATTTTATGGTTATGCAGTAGGTGGTTTAGCAAAAGCTTGGACTTATTATGATGAAGCTACAAGTCAGTTTAGATTATATAACGGAGGTGATCAATTTGTAGTAGATAATACCGGTCAAATCGGTATAGGAACACTTACACCGAGTGCAAAATTAAATGTTGAAACAACAGGTACAAGTGCAGTTATGAAAGTAACTAAACCATGGACAGGTGTTGGTGCTACCAATTTTAATTTAGTTGAAATAAGTAATGCTTACACTTTTGGTTATGGTACTGGCTTACAGGCATCAGGTGGTCAAATTGGTGTTAAAGGTGTTGCATCAAACGGAGCTGAAACAGGTTATGGTGTTTACGGTTCAGGATTTGGTGCTGCAGGTACAACATACGGCGTTTATGGTACAGCAGGTTCCACAGCGGGTACTTCAATAGGTGTTTATGGTATAGCCACTAGCGGTACTTCCCAATATGCCGGGTATTTTGTTGGCCGTGGATATTTTTCAGGAAGTTTAGGTATAGGCACATCAACTCCTGACGTGAAACTACATATAGAAGGTGGTACTGATGCTGAATTAGCATCCGGTGGCTTTGGAGTTTTTGGTTCTACAACTAGCTTAAATATTGCTATGGACAATAACGAAATTATGGCACGCAATAATGGTGCTGCATCAACATTATTTTTAAATAATGATGGTGGTAATATCACTATGTGTGATGCAAGTGGAAGTGTTATGATTGGTACTGCAGTTCCTGCTACCGGTTATTTGTTATCTGTAGATGGTAAAGTAATGTGTGAAGAATTAAAAGTGCAAATGAGCGGCAGCTGGCCGGATTATGTTTTTGCTGATGACTATACATTACCAACCTTGTATGAATTAGAAGCAAGTATTAAACAAAATAAACATTTACCTGGTATTCCTTCAGCAGCTGTTGTTGAAGCAGAAGGTATTGAAGTAGGCGCGATGCAAGTTCAAATGATGGAAAAAATTGAAGAACTCACTTTATACATCATCGAACTGCAAAAACAAATTGATGCATTAAAAGCAGAATAATTTTTTATTACAATTTAAATTAAAAATTATGAAAAAATGGAAACTGCTTTTTATCGGTTTGCTGCTAGGGGCTCCGCAACTGATAATAGCACAAAATAAAGCCCTGCCGGTGCATGTTGAAAATAAATATCAACAAGCTATTAAACCCGGTGCATCGCCTGCCTGGATTGAATTCAGGAAAGAGGCTGAATATACTGCAGAAACAGTATTTACTGCAGCTCCTGATTTATTAGGAATCAGCAACCGCGATGAATTAAAATTAATGAAAGTGAATACCGATAAAGCCGGTAATAAACACTTCAAATTTGCACAGTTTTATAATGGCGTTCGTGTAGAAGGTGTTGAACACATGTCGCATGAAAGAAATGGTAAACTACATTTAATCAATGGTAATTTTATTCCTGGATTAAATATTAATACCACAGCAATGGTAAGTGAGACAGAAGCCATTGAAAAAGTTCTTGCAGCAAACCCGGCGCAAATATATTTATGGGAAGATGAACAAGCAGAACAATCATTTAAAAAGAAAAAAAATGACGCCAATGCTACGTTATATCCTACTCCTGAATTACTGATTGCAAAAATAAATCCGAAAGGACCTGAGACTGCAGATAATTACACGCTTGTTTACCGAATGTATGTTTTTGCCAAAGTACCTGACATTGCGAAATATGTATATGTTAATGCCAACACAGGTGAGATATTACGTGAGCGTAGTTTAGAGCATTCTTGTAACTCAACAACAGTTGAAACTACATTTAATGGCGCACAACTCATGTATACTGATTTTCGTGATGAAACTTGCACTTACGGAACAGATGGATTTGACTATTACTCTGTGAACGATTGCAATGCCGGCTCTGAAATACGTAGCAATTACAGAAATGATGACGGGGATGATGACTTAGTATGCGATAGTGATAATGATTGGGCATGGGTTGAGTTTAGTGGCAGTGGACTAATGACAATGACATCACTTTGGGCAGTATCTGAGGCATTTAAATACTATGATATTGTGCACGGCCATGAAAGTTTTGATGGTACTGATGGGTTAATTGATTTATTTAGCAATAAAGTATACACTAACGATGCCGATGAAGAGTATTGCACCAATGCAAATTTTACATCTATTTTGGACAATATCTATTTTGGTGCAGGTAATGATTGCATTCCCGGCACAACTGATGATTATAATACATTAGATATTGCAGGTCATGAATTTATGCACGGGATCATCGAATATGCACATTTTGATGCCCTTGATTATTATGCTGAAAGTGGAGCTCTAAACGAATCGTTTGCCGATATTTTTGGGGAAATGGTTGAATACTGGATTGAAGGCGGCGACTCTGTGCTCTATTTACTGGCAAACGACCGAGGTACTTTACGCTCAATGCGCGATCCCAATGATTACGGAGACCCCGACACTTATGTTGGAGATAATTGGGCTCCAGTTGATGGTGATGACGAAGGTGGTGTGCATACTAACAGTGGTGTTCAAAACTTTATGTTTTACCTGCTAAGCGAAGGCGGTTCAGGTGTTAACGATTACGGTGTAGAATACACTGTTGAAGGAATTGGTCACGACAAAGCCCAAGATATTGCATGGGGAGCCATGATGGATTATTTAAATGCAGCTGATGGTTATATCACCGCTCGCAATGCTTGGATTCAATCAGCAATCGATTTGTTCGGAAGTTGCTCGCAGGAAGTGATTTCTGTTGGTCAGGCTTGGCAAGCTGTTGGTGTAACCTTTTTTACCGGCTTTGATGTAGCTTCAGTATGTGGAACCTATACAGGAATTGGAACAGTTGATGCTACTTATGGTATAGAAAATTCAACAGTGGTATTTAGTACATTTGTTTCTGATTGCACCACTACTATTAATCCTTTTGCAATTATTAATTTCGAATCAGGTTATTACATCACCTTAAATCCGGGTTTTGAGGCAAAAGCGAATTCAACCTTTATTGCGTTTATAGATGAATGTGAAATTTCAGAATACGATCCGGGTGATTTACGTTATGCTCATAATATTGAAACTCCTGAAAATGAACAGGCCGAAGTATTAAGTGGATTTAATATTTTCCCTGTTCCGGCAAGTAGTCTTGTTACCATTGAATTTACAATCCCTGCTACTTCCAATACAAATTTGTTCATCACAGATTTGTCCGGTAGAGTAGTAGCTAACCTAATGGAAAATCAAACACTTCCTTCAGGTAATCAAACTATCGAATTCGATGTTCAAAATTTACCTTCCGGCATTTATATGGCCATTATTAAAACAAGTGAAGGCATGCAAACAACTAAATTTGTTGTTCAACACTAAGGTTTTATTTATCGGTAGTAAATAAAATAAGGCCGCATTCGTTATGAGTGCGGCCTTTATTTATTTATCGGTTGTAAATTATTTATTTTGTTACCCCTAAACAATGTAACATAAAGGTATACATAAATGCAGTTTCATTTAAACTCTCATAACGGCCTGACTGCCCGCCATGTCCTGCATCAAGATTGATCTTAAATAATAATAAATTATTATCCGTTTTAGTTGCACGTAATTTTGCTACCCATTTTGCTGGTTCAAAATATTGTACCTGACTATCGTTAAATCCTGTTGTAACCAACATGTTTGGATAATTTTTCGCTTCAACATTATCATACGGTGAATAACTCATCATATAATCATATTCTGCTTTGTTTTTTGGATTACCCCATTCTAACCATTCAAATGTAGTTAATGGAATGGTTTCATCTTCCATAGTAGTAATTACATCCACAAAAGGCACATCAGCAATAATACCTAAATATAATTCCGGTGCCATATTCGAAACAGCACCCATTAATAAACCACCGGCACTACCGCCATTCGCAAACAATTTTTGTTTCCCTACATAACCTTCCTGAATTAAATATTTACTACAATCGATAAAGTCATAAAACGAATTTTTTTTGTTCATCATTTTACCTTCATCATACCATGAACCACCCATTTCCTGACCACCACGAATATGCGTATTGGCATACACAAATCCTCTGTCCATTAAACTCAAAATATTGCTGTCGAAATAATCTTCGTTGCTATATCCATAAGCACCATATCCATAAATATAACCCGGTGCGCTGCCATCTTTTTTAAAGGTATCTTTTTTATAGGCTATAGTCATTGGTACCTTTTTACCATCGCGTGCAGTTACCATAATACGTTCTGTTACATATTGCGATTTATCATATCCACTCGGAATAATATCTTGCTTTAATATTTTTTTTGCTTTTGTAGTTACATTATATTCATATGTTGAATAAGGTGTAATAAGCGAAGAATAAACAAATCGTATATCATTGGTATTTGGGTCAGGATTATATCCTAATGTAGCATAATAAGCAGGTTCGTCAAATTTGATATAATCGTTTTGGCCATTCGGAGAAATTACACGCAGTGTGGTTAAACCATTTGTACTTTCCTGTGCAATAAAATAATCTTTAAAAAATTCTACCGTTTCTAAAAATACATTGTCCCTCGCAGGAATAATATCTGTCCAATTTTCTTTAGCCGGCGCTGCAATTTTAGTTTTACACAAACGGTAATTTTTTGCCTGATAATTTGTTCTTACTACAAACTCATCACCTTTAATATGGTCAACAGTATAATAATGGTCGGTACTCATTGGTTCAATAGTAGTAAATACATCCGGTTGATTGGCTTTTGTATATTTAATAATTCCTGCATCGGTTCTGCTGGCAAACGCAAAAATGTATTCTTTACTTCTGCTTTCATATGCATATAAATCTAGCGTTTGATCATCCTCTTGTAACAACACCACATCATTTTTAGCTTTATCACCAATCACATGTTTTTTAATTTGATAAACACGTAATGTTTCTTTGTCCGGAACACCATAAACAAGCGATTTATTATCAGTGGTCCAAATACAGCCATTTCTGGTATCTTTAATTTCATCTTTTAGCCATTCACCCGTGCTGAGGTCTTTGATTTTGATCGTATAAAAATTTCTACCTGCAACATCCATTATTACAGCAGCCATTTTGTGGTCATGACTCATTTCTATATAAAAACTTAAATACTCATTGCCAGCAGCTAAGTCATTTCCATTAACAATAATCTCCTCTGCTGCAGTCAGGTCACCCTTTTTCCTGCAATAGATGGCATACTCACCACCTTTTTCATACCTGGAATAATAGTAATATTCCCCCAATTTATAAGGAACGCTGCTTTCATCCTCCTCTATACGACCCACCAATTCTTTAAAAATCTGCTCCTGAAGTGCTTTGGTTGGTTCCATTATGGCGCCCAGGTAAGCATTTTCTGCTTTGAGGTGTTCCATCACCTTAGGGTTCTCGCGTTCCTTCATCCAATAGTAAGGGTCTTGCCTAGGCCCTTGTGAACCTTTGATTTCATAGGGAATTTTTTCAGCCACAGGTGCAACGGGTGCCTGGGTTTGAGCCAATGCCGCTGCTGCCGAACCAGCTAAAAACAGCATGCTGAGAATGAATTTTTGCTTTTTCATGGTCGAAATATACAGATTTGGTGACATAACATTTGCCAACCATGTCACAAAAGGCATATTTTTTTTACGAAATTGTTTTTAATGTTATGCTGAAATGCTTTACTTTAGCGACCTACTAAACCTAAAACTATGCGGAAATATCTACTCCTGATTATGATTTCCTTCGTCTCCATGCAGCTTTTCGGGCAGGGAAGGACTATAACAGGTAAAATTACAGATGCAGACAATGGCGAATACATGCCAGGTGTAACCATTTTGCAGGAAGGCACCCAAAATGGCACAATTAGCGATTTTGACGGTAAATACACCATCAATGTCCCTGAAAGTGGCGCTACACTTGTTTTTTCATTTGTTGGTTATGAAACCCAAAAAATCACACTCGGCGAGAAGAATGTGGTTTACGTGAGCTTAAAAATGTCACAAGAAATACTTGAAGAGGTAGTTGTTGTGGGCTATGGAACGGAGGTGAAAACCAAAGTAACAGGTAGTATATCAGAAATTAAAGCCGATGAAATCGCCTTAACTCCGGTATCCACAGTTGAACAAACCTTACAAGGTCGTGCTGCCGGTTTATTTATCGAATCAAATAACGGTAAAGTTGGTGGTGATGTAAAAATTCGCATCAGAGGTTCATCATCAATTAATGCAAGTAACCAGCCTTTAATTATTGTAGATGGTATTCCAATTAATACAGTAGCAATTAACGATTACTTTAACGTATATCTCAATCCATTAAATGATATCGATTTTAATGATATTGCCAGTGTGGAAGTTTTAAAAGATGCATCAGCAAGTGCCATTTATGGTTCACGTGCTGCTAACGGTGTATTAATTATTACTACTAAACGCGGTAAAGAAGGTAAAGCAAAAATAACTTTAGATTATCAGCAAGGCTTTAGTGAGCCAACTCGTTTACGCGAGTTTTTAAATGCTGAAGAATATATCGACTATTTCACACAGGCTGCAATTAATGCCGGTGAATATGATTTTGCAAATGGCTTAAGTGGCTATGCAACTGTTGAAGAAGCAGTGGAAGATTATATTGGTGATGTAGAAAAGAAATTTGACCGTTTAGCCGGACATACAGATTGGAGAGGAGATTATGCCAATACTGACTGGCAATCACTTGCTTTCCAAAAAGCGATTTCAAGTATGCTCGATTTATCTATTTCGGGCGGAACTGAAAAAATGCAATATTTTACCAGCGTTGGTTATTCCTATCAGGATGGTATCATGATAGGTAATCACGGTGACCGCTTTAATATTTTAAATAATATTGATGCACAGCTTACCGAAAAATTGAAAATGAGCTTAAACCTTAACTTAAGCCGTTCTATTAATAACGATATACCGGACGACAATTCATTTTCAACACCATTACAAATGGTTGCTCAATCGCCTATTACTCCACCAAAAGATACAACTGGTGAATATTATAATACACCTACAACTTTGTATTATAATCCTTTAATTGAACAAGACAATGTGTTTTTTGAAAGTACTACTTTCCGCACACTTTCAAATATTGCCGCTGAATATCAATTAATTCCTTCATTGGCTATTCGTGGTGAATTTGGTGGTGATATTACCAATCACTATCAGGAACGTTTTTATGGAAGCAAAAGTGAAGTAGGGTTATCAGTTGGAGGTTATGCTACAAATTATAATGCAACCGTACAATATTTGAATACTAAGTTGTTGTTGATTTACGATAAACAAATCGAGAAACATTCAATTGGTGCAACCGGTGGTATGGAATATAATAAATATGATGATAACTACAATTATGTTGAAGGTCAGGGCTTCCCTAATGATAAATTACAAACCTTAGCCAGCGCAGCAGAAATTGTTGCAGGAACTTCAGTTGATTCTTACTATCGTTTCTTATCTTATTTTGCACGTGCAACTTACGATTATGATACTCGTTATTTATTAAATATTACTGTTCGTGCCGATGGTTCTTCCCGTTTTGGTGAAGAAAATCGTTATGGCGTTTTCCCTTCAGCATCTGTTGGTTGGGTAATGTCAAATGAAGCATTTTTAAAAGGCAGCGAAAAAGTGAGTTTATTAAAATTACGCGCCAGCTACGGTTTAACAGGTAATGCCGGCATTGGTAATTTTGATTACAAAGGACTTTACGGTATTGGTTCTTATGCCGGTACTTCTTCTTTATTTCCTTCATCAATTGCCAACCCTGCTTTAACTTGGGAAAAAACTGCGCAATTAGATATTGGTTTTGACTTCGGTTTTTATAACGACCGCATTTCGGGTGAATTAGATTATTATATTAAAAATACTACCGATTTATTGTTAGATGTTCCGGTTCCTGCAACAACAGGTTATGCGGTGCAAACACAAAATGTGGGTAGCCTCGAAAATAAAGGTTACGAGATTGTAATTAATACGCAAAACTTTATCGGCGATTTTTCTTGGAGCACCAGCTTTAACTTTTCGGTAAATAAAAATAAAATCCTCGAATTGGCAGATGGTCAGGAGTTGATAGATTTAGGTGGTAGCGACTTTATGAATGTAATTATGGTAGGCCAGCCACTCGGCGTATTTTATGGTGCTGAATATGCAGGTGTTGATCCTGATAACGGTGATGGTTTATTTTATGTAAACGAAACCGAAGGCAGTGATGAAACTACTACCGATTTTAACCTTGCTAATTATGTAGTAATTGGTGACCCGAATCCTGATTTCATTTCCGGTATTACAAACAACTTTGCGTATAAAAATATTTCATTAGATGTTACATTACAAAGTGTTTATGGCAACGATGTAAACTTACAAGGTGATTATTGGATGAGCTCAAATGCCAGCCAGTATGATAACCAAACAATTGACCAGTTAGATGCATGGCAAAACCCTGGTGATGAGACTGACATTCCTGAAAATCGTTTGTTGTTTGCAAATGGCACAGAATCGCGCTCAAGCCGCTATTTATCTGACGCATCTTACTTACGTGTTAAAACAGTTACATTAAGTTTCTCATTCCCAAAACGATTAACAGAAAAAATGAATATGTCGTCACTGAGATTATATACCTCAGCGTATAACTTATTTACATTTACTAATTACACCGGCTGGGACCCTGAAGTTTCAACAGATTCGTTTACTGATAATGTGTATTATGGTATTGATTTTTACAGTGCACCTCAACCTAAAACAGTTGTATTTGGTGTAAGTATTGCACTTTAATTAATTAACCGAATTGTAATTTAAAAACAATAATCATGAAAAAATCATTATATAAATATTTAACACTGAGTTTAATTATTGTGTCAGTTGCTTCTTGTGAAGATATACTGAACCTTGAACCTGCTCAGAGCTTAAGTAATGAAACTGCCCTGGACAACGACGAAGGGGTTAAACAGGCATTAATTGGTGCATACGATAATATGTCTCAAACTTCTTTATTAGGAGGTGAATTAATGCGTAACGCTGAATTATACGGCGCCGATAATGAAATTTTATGGGTGGGAACATATACCGCACCACGTGAAATTTTTAATCGTGACATCTTAAATACCAATGGCGATGTATTGGATTTATGGACAGATGCTTATGAAGTAATCAATTCTTGCAACAATGTAATTAATGCATTGGATGTTGTTGTAGCTGCCGACCAAAATCGCGTTCGCGGTGAAGCTTTGGCTTTAAGAGCATGGGCGCATTTTGAATTGACTCGTATGTTTGGCCAACAATATGAAGCTGGGATCGATAATACACAATTAGCAGTTCCGCTAATTTTAATTCCTACTTTAGCATTTGGCGATAATGTTGATGTTACGCGTAATACTGTTGAAGAATGTTATAATCAGGTAATTACCGATTTAACAGAAGCTGAATCATTATTACCTGAAAGTAATGATGTATTCATCAATAAATATACCGCTGCCGCTTTACTTGCTCGTGTGTATTTACAAAAAGCAGATTATGCTGCTGCACGTGATGCGGCTAACCGAGTAATTGCATCCGGCGACTATGAATTGAATAACACTTATGCAGAATGTTTTGCACAAGATGATCCAACAGATGAAGATATTTTCAGCGCTGAAAATTCAGAATTAGATAATAGTAATGTAATGGTTACTTATTTCGCAATCAACGATTTTGGCGGACGTGCTGATATCGAAATTGAAGAAAGTCACCTCGCTTTATATGATGATTTGGATGCTCGTAAGGCAATGTTTTTTGTTGATGGTGATGCTACTTTTACATCAAAATTCAATAACGAATTCGGCAATCTGAGTATCATACGTTTAGCTGAAATGTATTTAATTCGTGCAGAATGTAATTCTCGTTTAGGAACTGCAATTGGAGCTGAACCTGTTGATGATTTTAATATGGTGCATACCAGAGCAGGTTTACCAGCAGAAGGTGCCGTTGCACTTGATGATATTCTTTTAGAACGTAGATTGGAACTTGCTTTAGAAGGATTTAAAGTGCATGATATCAAACGTTTGAAAGGAACAATCAGCGTTATGAATTACAATGACCCTAAAATGATTTATCCTATTCCTGTATCTGAAATAGAAATTAACCCACTTCTGGAGCAAAATCCGGGATATTGAGGTAAACTCATAATACGTTAGAAATCAAATTGTAACGAGCTGGCTTTGGCCGGCTCGTTTTTTTTTGTGAATTGCCCAGCACTTTGAAATTAGATATATTTTACTACTAAAATACGGTTTATGTGACATGGTTACAAAGTCTGTAAACCCTAAAAACATCGCATAAATTCACATTTTAAACCAAAAAGTTGTCAAATTTAGGTGTAAATGTGACATGTATTTTGATTTGTAGTTAATCAAACCTTAGAATTATTAAAGTATTTGTTTATTTTTAGATAGAAATATATTAGTTCACATTTTAAATTATTGCCTAGATGAAAAGATTAATTCTACCCGTGCTCCTCGCAGCAGGTATGTTGTTATCCGCAGAAGGATATGGACAACAAGCAGTTAAAGTTGACCAGAATTTTAATATTCAGTTGACTGAAGATTTACTGCAACAAAAATTCGTTCAGCTTGATATTTCAGGTTTGAGTTTTAAAGATGAAGCAACTGCAACCAAGTATTTTAACTCCATTGAAAACAACCTTGTTGAATTCGTATTAAATTATGAAGCAAAAACGGCAACCATGATGTTATATCCTGACCGTTTAGGTAAATTCACTTACACGTTGGAAGATTGGAATAAATACATTGCTACTATGTCGCAACGTTGTTCATCTAATTACAATTCATTTTTAAACCAATAATAAACTGAAACTTATGAAAAAGACGTATATAAAAATTTCGGCTGCAGCAATGCTAATTATTGGTTCAGCTACACTATCAAACGCACAAATTGTTGGCGGTGTTTCTTACTTAAAAGGTAAATGGGTAGAAGTAGCCATTTCTGATTGTGGAACTTATACTTCAGCAGCTGATGGAGTTGTTGTTGCGGCTCCAGGCACTTATCATGAAAACAATCTTGATGGTTCTTTAGGCTTTACAAATGACGTTACACAAGATGGTTGGGACTTAGGTGTTCCGGATCAGTGTGGTGATTATATTATACCGGGTTCACCTGAAGATGGTTTCGCTATTCAAATAGGAACAGGTGCTATTAATGGTAACGTTCAACCTTATTGTTCTAATCCTTCAGTAGGTTTTACCGATTTTCCTGCATTTGCCGGTGGTAACGTTACTAATACAAACACTGGAGCAGTTAGAAGAAGTTTATGGCAAGGAACCAATGAAGATTTAGGTTTGGCTGTTGCACAAACAACATATTTTCTAAGCAAAAAACAAGCTATTTTAAGTATCGTTGATATTTGTAATGGTGGCGATGCTTTGACTGATGTTTATTATGCAAGAAATGCCGATCCGGATAATGACCAAATAAATACAGGTGATTTTA
This sequence comes from Bacteroidota bacterium, assembly GCA_016718035.1. Lineage (GTDB taxonomy): Bacteria > Bacteroidota > Bacteroidia > Chitinophagales > BACL12 > UBA7236. The sequence continues at coordinate 75,008 of JADKEK010000006.1, forward strand.
CTACTAATAACAATTCAGCAAAACAATATGCTACACATGGTTATTCACAAGTAAGTGCATCTAGCTCTACAGGCTCTCCTTGTTACATGAGTTATGTAACCGGTGACTCTCGTGGTAAAGTTTCTCATGGTAGTTTCTCTATGGGTTCTCCAAACGATATGTGGAATGGTGTTGGTGGTTATGTTACTACCCCTGGTGCAGTTGTAGCAGATGAAGCTATTCAGGTATCTTTCAAAATTGATTCACTCGCTCACAACGATTGTGCATGCGTTGCCTATAGCACCGTATTTACACCATCAGGTGTTGCCGATCAGGTTGCTTTAAGTAATTCTGCTTGTGCTACTTTAGGAACACTTGCTCGTTATGGCGATGATGTAGTTGCTGACTATTTAGATAACCCAACTTATTTTTTAAATAATCAAATGTTGGTTTATCCAAACCCATCTAACGGTAACTTCACTTTAAATTTATTCGAAATTGAAGATGCTACAATTACTGTTGTAAATACAACAGGACAAGTAGTTTATTCAACTACAGGTGCTAGCGATTTCGTTGGTATCACACTCGAAAATTTAACTCCGGGTTTATACTTTGTAAATGCTGAATATGGTAATGGTAAAAAAATTACTAAATCAGTAGTTATCGAATAATATCCGATTAACTTTTATAAAGCGCATTCATTTTTATGAATGCGCTTTTTTATTTCCACCTGTATAACTGATCTACAGTAAAATCAAATTGTGGTGTAATAACATTTGCTTCCGGAATGGTATACCAAGGGTTCTGATGTTTTGCTTCTAAATTCACCAACACTTCAATTTCCTGCGCCGGTGTAAATCCCTGTGCGGTAAGAAATAATTTTTCACCTGTAGCATCATTTTGACAAACATCTAATACGATAACTACATGCCCGGGAAATCCGGGATATATAAATAAATCGCCGGGTGCTATTTCCTGAATTGGCCTTTTGATAAGTTCTTCAGACAACGAAAATGAACCGGCATACATATACACCAAATCTAAATAGTCTAAAAATGTGTCGTAGCCATAGTCCTTTAATTTTGAAGGATACCACACGGCCTTTTCACCCTCAAATCGCATTCTAAAACCTTCGGCATATTTTACGTATGCACATGATTGTCCGTTTGTGAAATTGAATCGCATTTTGTCGTATTGTTTAGTGGCATATAAATATTCTGCATAAAGTCTAATCCCGCTATCGGCGCATTGTTGTAAATCTTTATTGCGAATGGGCATATCTATAACTCCGCAATGCACCATTACCTGTTTAGCCTTGCCATTATATAATTGAACATCTGTGCCATGTGGCTTTAATTTTAAATTCCTTAAAAATGTGGCAAAACTATTAGACTCGGCTACTGTTCTCGAATACCCTTCAGGACATTTTATCCGGGTTTGTAAGGTAGTTCCGGAAGTGTCTATTAATGCTTCATTAATTGATGCTTTTGTAATACCCGCTTTTATCAGCAATTTATTTTTACAGGAAATAGCTGATACACTGATTAAAATAATGAATAAGAGTTTTATTTTCATGTGATATTATTGCACAATTTCAATTTGAGTCCCGGTTTGAACAGATGCAAAAATTTCTCTGATATGTTCATTCTTTAATGAGATACATCCCGCTGTCCAATCCTCATTATTATCTATCCATTCATCTTTTCCTTCAGGAACACCATGAATACCAATTTCTCCGCCGATTTCTGCATTATGATTAATACGCCCTTGCTTTTTGGCGTCATTGTGTTTCACATAACTTGCTTCCGTTGGATAATTTACCCAAATAAATTTATCCCAGGATTTATGCGGATATAAATCTCTTATAGCAAACTTGCCTTCTGGTGTGCAGTTATCTCCTTGCTGTAATTTATCATCTACAGGGTTACCTCCCAATACTACAGGATATGTTTTAAGTAGTTGATTGTTTGCATAAAGTTTTAATACCCGCTCCGATTTATCAATATAAATACGGGTTTGTGTTTTATCCAACTTTAATGAATCCATAATTTCACCTAATGGCATATCAGGCGATGCAGTTCTTTGTTGTGTTTCGCTTTGAAGTTGTTCGTTATTGGGTTGGAAGGGCTTACAGGCATAACAGACAAAAAATACAATTATTGCAACCGCGGTTTTCATGGTTGCAATAACGTATTGTTTTGACAATTTATTTTGTTGACTAAAATGTATGAAAAGTCTCAGTCAAAATGCCTTTAAGTAATGGCTAACTTAAAAATTGGTCATAAATATTTTGATGGCTAATGCCAAAGCAATCACGCCAAAAAATTTAGTGATGGCATGTAAGGCAGTCTTGCCGATTTTTAATTCAATCCAGGTGGTTGAACGCAATACAAAGTACATAATAATCGAATTAATGAGTACTGCAATTAATATATCATAAATAGAATACACACTGCGCATACTAATTAAAACAGTTAAAGTACCTGCACCAACTAGTAATGGAAATGCTATCGGAACTAAACTACCGGAAGCAGAACCTTCAGGGCTAGACTTGAAAATATGAATACCTAAAATCATTTCTAATCCCAATAAAAAAATAACAACCGAGCCGGCTAATGCAAACGATTGGGTATCGAGGCCAAGCAAGGATAAAATGGTATCACCTAAAAATAAAAAGGTAACCATTAAAACACCTGCAAAAATGGTAGTCTTAACAGGTTGTAATACAATTCCTTTATTTTTCATAGAAATAATAACAGGAACATTACCCAACACATCAATAATGGCAAATAGGGTTAAACTAATAGTAATAATATCAGTAATGCTAATAGCAATCATAACAAAAGCTTAAAAAAGGTAATAAAAATGTGGATTGGTGTGTAAAAAGGAATACAATAATTAGCAGCAAGCTAATGCAGACGAAAGCCAAGGATACTCATGAATCCCGATAGCATTGTTGTAGATATTTAATGTGAATTTCATCGCTGTAACAAAGGTATGAAGGAAAATCGGGACTAAAAAGTTCCCGATTTTCAAAATATTGTAAGTTTTATAGCACAATCAGGTTGATATCCTCGTTTTTAACCCATTCCGATGCTATAATGGTCGCTAGATTGATTATTCCTATGATATACTGTTGTTCCGTTGATTCGTATTTTTCTATTATTTCTATGAAGTCTGTTAATGGAACAATTGCCTGGTTTTTGCAACGCACATAGACTTTTAAATGTAAATTGTTATCGAGTGCTAATGTATCTGCAAATTTTAAATCATTTTGAGCCTGTTTGGCAAGCAACTGACTTGTTTTGCGATATTCATACCGATAATCATAACTCAACGCAGAAATATCGCTCAAAACTGCAGAACCGGTGGGTGTGCTTCCAGCACCTTTGCCTACAAAAAATTGTTTATCCGCAAATGCACTTTCAACAATAACCCCATTGTACTCATTGTGAATATTGGTGAGCTGGGTATTGCCATTTACAAAATGGGGTAACACGTAGGCATATACGGCGTTATCTACTTTTCGGCATTTAGCTAACAACTTTATACTACTGTGTTTTTCTTTGGCATAATTAATATCAAAATCATTTATTCTGTTGATGCCAAAATTAAATATGTGCTCAGGTTGAATAAACAACCCAAAAGCATGTAATAATAAAATACACAACTTAAACTTGGGGTCAAAACCTTCAATGTCCATTGTCGGGTCTGTTTCTGCAAAGCCTAATTCCTGCGCTTCACTTAAAGCCTGAATAAAACTTTTATTTTCATTAAATATTTTGGTTAAGATGTAATTCGTAGAACCATTAAAAATCCCCTCTACACTATTCAATAAATCGTTGTCATAATATTCTTCCAGGTTTCTGATTATGGGTATACTCGCACAACATGCGCCTTCATATAGCAGCGGCACCTGATATTGCTGTTGTAATGCATATAAGGTATTTAAATTATTGGCTATCATTTTTTTACTTGCACTAACTACTGCTTTGCCATTGCGTAATGCTGTAGATACTATTTCAAATGCAGCATGTTCATCATTAATTAATTCTACAACAACATCTATTTCAGGATCAAACAAAATTTCATCTCTGTTGGTGGTGAAATAGTGAGCAGGTAAATTACGGGTTTTGGTCGCATCTTTAATTCCTATTTTTTTGATATGTACTTTTAGCCCTTGTGTTCGACTTAATACATCGTACAACCCTTGTCCAACACAACCAAATCCAAATACACCTATGGTTAAATTTTTTCTTTGCATGATAATTATTTTAATAAGTGAATTTATTTTGTTGCACTGTGCTGAAATTCTTTTCAAAAGCCAGTTGTAAATCCTGCACCAAATCTGCAGCCGCCTCAATTCCACAAGAAAGCCGAATTAATGAATCCTGAATCCCAGATTGTTTTCGTTTTTGTTCAGGAATTGATTTATGGGTCATACTTGCCGGATGGCATATTAAACTTTTTACGCCTCCTAAACTTTCTGCACATTTAAATAAATGGGTATTACTGCAAAATGTATTGGCATTGGCTACTTTATCATCTTTTAAACTAAAACTCACCACACCACCAAAATGCTGTTGTTGCCGCGTAGCAATCAGATGATTTTTGTGTGTTGGTAAACCTGGATAATATACTTTATCAACTAATTCATGGTCGCTTAAAAACCGCGCAACAGCCAGCGCATTGGCACTTGATTTTTCGATACGTAATGGCAATGTTTCTATACCTCTGATAGTTAACCAACTGTCAAACGGACCTAAAATTCCACCGCTGGCATTTTGTATAAATTTAATTTTTTCGGCTAGTGCATCTGTTTTTGTAACTACTAATCCCGCAATCACATCGCTATGTCCTGCCAGATATTTTGTACCTGAATGCACAATTATATCGGCGCCAATTAATAAGGGTTGCTGGGCAACAGGTGAAGCAAAAGTATTATCGACAACTACCAATGCACCGTACTGATGTGCGATATTGCATATAGCTTCAATATCCGAAATTTTTAAGGTAGGATTGGTTGGTGATTCTAGCCATACGAGTTTTGTATTAGCCGTGATGTTGTCAATTACATTGATAATTTCCGTTGTATCTACATAAGTTACTTTGATACCGAATTTTTCATAAACATGTGTAAACAAACGAAAAGCACCACCATAAATATCGTCTACTGCTAAAATTTCATCCCCGGTTTTTAATAATTTTAAAACAGCATCAATGGCTGCTAAACCACTGGCAAAAGCAAATCCTGCAGCACCATTTTCCAGTGTTGCTATTAAATCTTCCAAAACTTTTCTGGTTGGATTATTACTGCGAGCGTAGTCGTATCCTTTATGGATGCCCGGACTTTCCTGCACATACGTTGCAGTTTGATAAATGGGAACTGAAATGGCTCCGGTAAGTTCATCTACCGGAATGGCATGAATAATTGTTGTTTCTTTTTGCATAATAAAGTGTTTTTTGATTTGAAAAAATTGTTTCAATCAGAAAACACTTATCAAAAATAATTTCTACCGGAAAGCTTCACGCACAGAGGTTCTAGCCTACAAATTAATTGTATGGTTCACCGATGGGCATAAAAAAAGCTCACCGATAAATTGGCGAGCTTAAATATCTTTTTTATCTCTCCAACTTATCTGTCTGAAATTAGCACCTTCACAACAACGAGTTAAATTGTTATGGGTTGCCAAGGTATCGTAGGGTCAGTCCCTCCACCTTTCTTGATAAGTAATTTCTAAAGAACGTGATGCAAAGATATAATCAGCAAACTGACAATTACAAATTTATTTTTAAAAAAAGTAAATGCGACAACTTTTTCACAATAAAAAAATACCGTAATAATCTGACACTATATTAAGCTGTAAGTCGCGATAATACGCTCTTGTGTGTATTAATATTGCGATAATAATACAACTGCCCAGGCACCTAAAATAATTTCAAGTATCGCTATAATGTAGGTGTTATTTGAAGCAACTCCTTTTTGAAAAATGGAAATCCATCTGCCAATTACCACTCCGGCATATAAAAAAACGGAATAGAATACACCTGCAAATTGCAAATCATCGTTGAGGGCACAAATTATATACATAACAGCCCATGCTGCCTCGAGCCCAACATAAATCGCAAAATATTCAGCTCGTCCCGATACATTTAAAAACGACAGGCCTGAAAATGTAGCTGTTGTGGTTGGCTGAATCATACACCAAAGGGCAAATGCGGCGTATAAAAAAGCATTGATCCATAAATATATTTCTGCATTCATGCTATAAAATTGGTTTTAGACCTTAAATATAGGTTATTTTTGGACGCAGATGGAAAAACTACCCATATTATACGAGGACAAACATTTAATGCTGGTGAACAAGCCGGCAGGTATTGCTGTTGAGCGCGACCGTTACCGCAACCCAAGTGTGGAAGGTCGTATTGGCGACTATTTTAATGCCCAGAAACTTCCGCATAACACCATCATAGGTATTGCACATCGCCTCGATAGGCCTGTTAGCGGTGTGATGTTGGTAGCGAAAAAGAAATCGGTTCTGGTGCAAATTAATCAGCAATTTGAAGCCGGGTTAATTAAAAAGATATACTTTGCCATTACTGAAAATAAACCTGAAAAATTAAAAGCAACTTTAAATCACTTTTTATTTAAGGATGTAAAAAATAAAAAAGCAGTTGTTTACGATAAAATTGCAAAAAGCCGATTGCCTTGCTCATTAGATTATATTTACAAAGGAGAAAATGTATTTGGTCATTTAATTGAAGTGCATCCGCATACAGGAAAATTTCATCAAATACGCGCACAACTCGCATTTATTGGATGTCCCATTATTGGAGATACCAAGTATGGTGCAAAAAAAGCATTTGCTGAAAATGAAATTGGTTTACATGCCTTTTCACTCCAATTTTTTCATCCGGTAGAACAAAAAGAAATGATTATTCAGGCACCGTTATTACCAGCTTGGGAAGTAAATACAGAGTTATAACCAATAAAATTATTCAATATTATCAGGAATAAATTCAAGTTTCCTGGTTGCCAAATCTGCTTTTTGAACTTTAATCCGAATTTTATTCCCCAATTCATAATTTGTAGAATTGGTCAAACTTACTAATCTGCGTCGCGCTTCATCGTACATTAATTCATCGCGAATATTATCTACGTGAATCATGCCTTCACATTTATTTTCAACTATTTCAACAAAAACACCCCAGGTAGTAATGCCCGAAATTACACCATCAAAACTTTCGCCAACATGTTTGGTCATATATTCAACCTGCTTGTATTTTACACTTTCGCGCTCAGCTTCCATGGCTTTGCGTTCAGTAGCTGATGAGTGACGACATTTATCTTCCAACTGCTCTCTGTTAGCATATAATAAGGTATGATTATCCAACACATTGGCCAATATGCGATGCACCATTAAATCCGGATACCTGCGGATAGGGGAGGTGAAATGCGTATAATGTTCAAATGCAAGACCATAGTGCCCGATATTTTTTGTTGTATAAACTGCTTTAGCCATACAACGAATGGCTAAACTTTCTAAAATATTTTGCTCCGGTTTACCTTTTATATCATTCATCAAGCGATTGAGTTCTGCAGATATATTTTTCGGTGAATCTAATTTCAATTTGTGGCCAAACCGCTTGGCATTTTCACCAAACTCTTCCAATTTTTGAATATCCGGTGTGTCGTGAACACGATACACAAACGGAACTTTTGTGAAATTTTTCGATAAATGAAATGCTACTCTTCTATTGGCTAATAACATGAGGTCTTCTATCAGCATGTGCGCTTCTTTTCTTTCCTTCACATATAAACCGGTAGGGACAAAATTTTCATCCAAAATAAATTTCACTTCCTGTGTTTCGAATGAAATTGCGCCACTGGCAAATCTTTTTTCGCGTAATAAAGTGGAGATTTTATTGATAACTAAAATTTCATCCACATATTCGCCTGATTTACTTTCAATAATTTCCTGAACTTCTTCATAGGTAAATCTTCTGTCTGAATAAATTACAGTTTTGCCAAACCATTCGTTAACAATATGGCCTTTATCATCCATTTCAAAAATGGCGCTAAAGGTTAATTTCTCTTCGTGTGGTCGCAACGAACATACATTGTTAGATAGTTTTTCAGGTAACATAGGTATAACTCTGTCAACTAAATATACAGAGGTGCCGCGTGAATAAGCTTCTTTATCTATAGGTCCGTCAGGAATAATATAATGCGACACGTCAGCAATATGCACACCTATTTCGATAAATCCATTTTCCAGTTTTCTATAGGAAATTGCATCATCAAAATCTTTAGCATCATAAGGGTCGATGGTGATAGTGAAAATATCGCGCATATCGCGTCGGCGTTTTATTTCCGCTTTGGTTATTTCTGTTGGTAATTCTTCTGCCTGTTGCTCAACCTCTTTTGGGAATATATAGTTGATACCTGTTTCAACTAAAATGGCTTCCATATCACTTGAGTGATTACCTGGTTGTGAAAGTTTACTGACAATTTGAGCAATAGGATTTTTCATGGTGGGCGGCCAGTCTTTGATACGCATAATTACGCGGTCGCCACTTACTATTTTATGTTTTTTTATTTCTTCGTTGGGAATGTAAAAATCATAATTATTAAAACGGTCATCTGTAATACCAAAAGCGAATTTATCGTTGATATCAACTTTACCAATAAATAATTCTTTTCCGCGTTTGAGAATTTCAACTATTTCTCCATCCGGTTTTTTCTTTTTACCGAGAGCTGTAATTTTTACACGAACGGTATCACCGTTAAATGCTCTGTTGGTTTTGTGAGATGGGACATAAACATCGTATAAATGTCCGTCGATAATTACATAAGCACTTCCGCTTTGTGTCATATCAACAATACCAACCATGGTATTTATTGCTGCTGTTTTTTGTTTAGCTCTGAAAATATCAGGTGCATACTCCTCAATTTTCCCTTCTGAGACTAAATTTTCAATTGCGTCAAAAACGCCATCTAATTGCCCCGTTTTACCGGCCCATTTAAAAATTACTTTTAACGATGCTCCTTTTGCCGACTTATCAATCAGAAAGGAATATAACTCAGCCGCAAAGTCACGCCCTGCCTTAACTAAACGCGTATTTTGCTTCTTTTTTTTCTTTGACATATGGTAAAGATACACTTATGCCACGAAATCATTTCGTAATTTTCCACCGTCAAAGTATGCGTAATCTGAAACCGTATCTCATTATCCTGATTGCAGGCAGTATGTTATTTTTTCCATTTTTAGGAAAATCGCACTTGTTTGATTGGGATGAAATAAATTTTGCTGAAACATCGCGTGAGATGGTGCTCACAGGCAATTATACCCAGGCTCAGGTGGATTACCAGCAGTTTTGGGAAAAACCACCCTTATTTTTCTGGCTGCAAAGTTCATCTATGCGCATTTTTGGTATCAACGAATTTGCTGCGCGATTCCCCAATGCCGTTTGCGGTATATTGACATTAATGTTATTGTTCGCCATTGGCAAAAAGTTAAAAGACGAAAAATTTGCCTGGCTTTGGGTGTTAGCTTATGCAGGGAGTATATTACCGCAGTTTTATTTTAAATCAGGAATTATTGATCCATGGTTTAATTTATTCATGTTTATTGGTATTTATGCTTTTGCTACATACGCTCAAAATAAATTCCAGCTGAAATGGTTATTTATTTCAGGGTTAGCTGCCGGTTTGGCGGCACTTACAAAAGGTCCTGTTGGTATTGGTATTGTTGGGCTGACTATCGGAATTTATTATATCGTAAATAGATTTCGGAATTTTCCACCGATATTGCATATTGTATACTATGTATTTTTTATTGGGTTGAGTATATTGCCTTGGGTGGTAATTGAAGTTGCTCGAAACGGGACTTGGTTTTTATCTGAATTTTTTAAATACCAACTGCGCTTGGCCACAACTGAAGATGCCAGTCATGGAGGGTTTTTTGGTTATCACTTTGTCGTGGTATTCTTTTTATGTTTTCCGGTGTCAGCTTTTGCAATCAGGCCATTATTTCAAAAAACAGATGCGTCCACCCATTACCTGGATTTTAAAAAATGGATGATTATAACTTTTTGGGTGGTAATGATTGTATTTTCAATTGTGCAAACCAAAATAGCGCATTATTCATCTATGGCTTATTTCCCATTTACGTTTTTAGGCGCTTATGGATTATATGCAACTGTCGATAAATGGAAAAAATGGGAAGTAGCCATTCTTATATTTACGGGAACAGTGTTTATCAGCTTAGCTTTGCTAATACCTTATGTGCTCCAACATCCATCGCTAATTACGGAATTTGTTACTGATGAATTTTCGAACCAAGCTTTATATGCTGAAAGTAATTGGAATGGGTTAGAGATAATTCCTCCGATAATGGTATTAATAGCACTTATTGTTGCCCTTTATTTCAATAGCCGAAATATGGTTCAAAAAGCAGTATGGGTACTCTTTATTTCTGCGGCGGTTGCTATTAATCTATCAACTGTGTTGTTTGTGCCTAATATTGAAAGATATTCACAAGGGGCTATGATTGATTTTTTAAAAGAAAAAAATCAGGAGGATTGTTATAAAGAAGTAATCGGATATAAAAGTTATGCGCATTTATTTTATGGGCAACGAAAACCAACCGATAATATTAATCCTACATTTTTGACATGGCTAAAAACTACACACCCTGAGGAGGAATACACAGCGGCTCGTTATAGAAGTTTATTTTCTTTTTGGCTGGTTTACGGTAATATTGATAAACCGGCTTATTTTGTAACTACTGTCCGCAAAAAAGATGGATTTGATCAAATGCAGGGTATGGAATTAATTGGTGAGAAAAATGGTTATGTATTTTTTAAACGTCTACCGACCAAATGAAAACGTTATATATCATACGACATGCTAAATCCGATTGGGCTGAAGCAGGACTACACGACATTGAACGCCCATTGGCAAGCAGAGGATTACGCGATGCTCCAATTATGGCAGGTGTATTGAAAAAACGCGGAAAAATTCCGGAAATCATGGTGACTAGTCCTGCCCTTAGGGCTTTTACTACCTGCCGTATTTTTTGCGAGCAACTTGACTACGATACCGCCAATATTGTTATCCAACCTGAATTGTATTTCGGTGAAATCACACTAATTGAAAAAATGTTACAGGCAGCCTTCACAGAAACGGATACTGTTGCCATTTTCGGACATAACCCCACATTTTCGGAATTAGCTAACCATTTTGCTCCGGAATTTGGAGGCGAGATGCCTACCTGCGCAATTGTCGCTATTAGTTTTGACCCCAAACAAAAAACAAGCGAATTAGTCGGTAAAGGCAAGCTATTGTGGTTTGAATACCCTAAAAAAAATCGTTAAAATTTAGGCGGAATACAACCTAAACTGGTTTATTCTCGTTTATAGTATATCATCAAAAACACTACATTTGTATGTCTAAAGACTTCGGAATGCCAGAATTTATGGTTGATGTGAACTTACACGATGTGAACTCAGATGAGTTTCTTAAACTCATTCCGAGCCAGCGTGCTATTGTAAACGACCTGATGTTTGAAGGAAAAATTACCAGCTATTGTGTTTCGGTGGACCGCTCTAAACTTTGGATTACCATGGTAGCCAACGACGAAGAAGATATCATTGAACAACTGGCTAAATTCCCGCTAATTAACTTCATGGATTGCGAAATTGCACCTTTACTTTTTTATAATTCAAGCTATCAGACTTTCTCTCATATTTCATTGAATTAACCACTTATTGTAATAATTACAATAAGTATAGCATTATCCTCCATAAACTTTGATGGATACATTACCTTTTTTATGTCCTAAGTCCACATATTGATGTGCCTCAACTATTTGTTGCAGACTAAATGTTTTATCAATAACAGTTATTATTTTACCTAGCTCAACCAACGATTTTAATTGTTGCATTTCCGGTATACCTACGGCAGGATTTTTTCCGGTAACTATTACTTTTTGTTCCAACTTTGCAGCTTTTTTCATAGCCGATGTTTTAAAGGGTGAAGTAACATTGATATACATCCCTTTAGGTTTTAATACGCGATTGGCGATTTCAAACGGCAGTTTATCGACAGCGACAAATACAACATCGTATGATGAAAGTTGTTGCTCAAAATCAGGCGCATTATAATCCAACCAGGTATTTACACCTAAAGCTGTTACCATGTCTTTGTTGGATTTGCTGCTAACACCTGTAATATGTGCACCTGTTAATCTGGCAAATTGCACTGCAAAAGAACCTACACTGCCTGATGCACCGTAAATTAATATGTTGTGTTTTGGTGTTAATTGCGCTACGCGAATAAAATGTTGAGCAGTTAATGCACCAACCGGTAAAGTTGCAGCTTCTTCAAATGAAATATTTTCCGGCTTTATTGCAATGGAAGCATTTTCATTGAGGCAAACATATTCGGCATAACCACCAAACTTTCCTAACGTTAATGCAAAAACCGGATCACCCACTTTATACTTAGATACTTTATTGCCAACAGCATCTATAACCCCTGCTACCTCAGTACCTAATATAGGTTTTCTGGGTTTGTTGAATCCAAGTGCAAGTTTTGCAAAAAATGCATACCCTTTTGGAATACTAAAACTCCTGATTCTAAAGTCGGCTGCAGTAACTGAAGTAGCATAAATTTTAATACGTACTTCATGTGATTTGGGTGTTGGTGTTGGGACCTCTTTTAATTGTAAAACTTCCGGAGCACCATATTGAGTGCAATGAACTGCCTGCATAATAATTATGATTTTTCTGATGGAATAAATTGAAATTCAAAAACCTGGTCTAATGGTGTTTCAAATACACGTGCAATACGAAATGCTAATTCCAGTGTAGGGAAATATTTTCCATTTTCAATGGCAACAATTGTCTGCCGTGTTACACCTGTTTTATCTGCAAGATCCTGTTGAGTCATTTCATTAGCCATAAAACGAAGCTTGCGGATATTATTGGTGATGGCACATTTATCGATTTTTATTTTATTGCTCATGTTATACGCCTTTTCTATAAAAGTAAATTTTAGCTGATTCGGATACTATGCCGGAAATAAAACCGGATGCAACTAGTGTAACAAACATTACCCAGGTTTCCATACCTAATGCCTGCGAGCCCATAGCTAATAGAAATCCGAATGTAAATAACCAGTGAGAAATTCTGATTGCTTTTAATTCGATTAATTTATCCCGTTCATCGGTAATAATGTCCATCGTTTCTCGGGTAAGAATACCATTAATGATAGCAAAAATGATATGTAAAACAATTTGTGCTAATATGGCTACCGGTATAAGCACCAAAAATGTTTTCCCCCAAAAACTGCTGTCATTGAGTAATTCCGGATTGTCAATCAGGTAGCGGTCATATACATAATAGGCATAAATCGCAAAAATCAGGATGGTATTAACGATGGTTACAAGTATTTGTTTCTCTTTGGTGTCCATAAAAATGTATTTAGTGTTTGTATAGTTATAATGACACAAAGGTAAAAATGTTTTACATAATGTAAAAAATATTTGACATATTTTAACAAGTTTACCATGGAATCCCTGATTTTATTGACTTCCAAAGGCTGAAAAAATGCTGTTTTAATGCCTGAAACCTTAAAAATAGTGGAAAGTATTGCCAGGCTCGGCTGATTTTACCTGTCAGTTGCCTCTTAGGTTGGGGCGCTATGGCATCATTTGTTACTTAAAATGGAGTATCTAAATCGACCCAGTCGGAAATGTTAATCCCATTGGCAAGTTATTGGCCTTTTATTTTCAAATTATTAGCCACTGATAATTCTATGTAACTTAATATTAAAATTATCACCACCTCAGCAAAAAAATAAACATAACCTAAGGGTTGAATTTGTCTGCAATTAATGAGCAGGATGAGTAACGTTAATCCGCAATACAATAAATTGGCATATCCGATAATTTTTAAAAATACCGGTTTTACCTGCTTCAAAAACAAATAACAAGAAAAGGAATACAAAGCAAACAGGATAGCAATTACCGCTAATTGGAATAATATGATTTTTGTTAATCCAATCAATGAGGATAGTTGTGTTAAAACAACACCAATTAATATTGCAGTTACCAAGGCACCAAAACCATCTATTAAAAATAGTTTTTTTGGCTGTTCCGAAAATTTAGTTATTAACGCATTAACATTTTTAGTCATTGGTCGTTATAATTCCTGTAAAATTACATAAATGGAAGTTCAGCTACACGATAACATTTATGTGCTAGATTAAAGCTGAATAATCATACAGGTATTAAAAAATTATTTCGGAGCCGTTGTAAAATCCAACAAATAAGGTTTTAATCTATTGCCCTGAGCATCGCGGAAATTAGTGGATAATACATATTGATATTGTTTGCCAGGTTCTAAGTTGAGTCTGATAGTCCATGTTTTTCCGTCAGGAGAAAAGTTGCGATGTTCAATTGGAATAGGGGTAAAAGCAGCTGCTCCGAGAGGTCCATAATCTAATCCCTGACAACAAACATCAACAGGTTGCGAAAATGTAAATACAATATCAGTCATACCCGGCTGCACATTTGTCGCATTATTTTCGAATGGTTGTAACGCAATTACCTTAGGTCGCGATAACTCAAAATCCGCCCATAAATTTTCCAGTGTTTTCGGCAATAATTGGGTTTGGTCAACAATATGTTCTACTACATCTTCATTTGTATAATCCAGTTCAATCAAGTCCTTTATTGCCTGTTGTTTATCAGTTGCGGCATTGTAATATCGTTCGGAAATTTCATAACCAATAAAATAACCCAAATCGCGTATTTTTAATTCATTCGAGTTTTCACCCCACATCCAATCGTAGATATTGCCGTTAAACATATCGGCTGCAAATTTATTGGCAACAAGTGATGTATTCGTTTTACCAAAAGCAATGGCAGGAGATGTGGATGGTTTGCCCGTTGCTAAACATGAAACAAATTCGGCAATGCCTTCATAAATACAATAGGATAATAAATTATCAAGCGGTATTTTTTGTTGGGTATGCACATATTCATGTGTACATAATAAAGCGAGATTTTTTTTGGGCTCAAATACCTTGAAATACTGTTGACGATATTCAGGAAATTCGGATATAACTGTGGTAGTATCGCCAAAGGCCAATTCGCTGCCTATTAATACATGATTATTGAGAATAGTACCATTACTGCTAAATGCCCCTATTGTAAAATAAATGGTAGATGGCATTAATGATGGATATATAGCTTTTAACTTGAATATGTTTTGCTCAATTTCTGCATAAGTATTTTTATATTGTTTGGTATTTTCACGCATCGAAGGCCAAAAAAGAGGGTAATTATTAATGGCATCCAAATAATCTTCAGCGGTATAATTCCTAACGGACATCATATCAACTAAGCCGGGACTGCCCTTACTGATGTATAAATCATTCAAATATTGATATTGTAAAACAGTATCTGTTGTGCTTACTATTTTGTCGTAGGCTATCCAAAAATTATCGATATCTGTCCCTACAATTGTTTGTTGCTGAGCATGTAAACCTGTTATCCCTAAAAGGAAAAGGGAAGCAATAATCAATTTTTTCATACTGAGGAGCAGTTAGATGTAAATGAATTAAAATAAGTTGAATGTATATTACCCGATAAACGCAAATATATAAAGAGTATTTTCAAGCTTCAATAAAAAATGATAACTGTTTATAGTTAATAAATAATCGAACCTGCCAACCTGCATCCGAGGCCCAATTCCCTGTCTATTGCGGCGTTGATTTGCCATCAGCATCCTTTAAATGCAAAGGGTCAGCGTAGCCTTCTGCCTAATTTTGAATGTTTTGGTTTTAATGCTTAAATTTAGGGTTCAAATAAATGGTATGAATCAATTGTATCGGGTATTTTTTGTAATAGGAATAATGATTTTGGTGGGGTATATTCACAATCGACCACAATCAGCAACAGAGGAGGTGGTAAAACAAAAGAAACTCGCCGAAATGGTGGCTAATGCCGATTATAATTATTTGAGAACAGCCGACCCTGTCTCAGGTAATATTCCTTCAGGTGCATTGATGCGCGCATTTTATTCATTAAAAGATAAAGGTTATTATCAGCCGCATAATTCCGTATTAAAAACAACAGAAGAAACAGGATGGCAACAGGTAAATGATTTTTTTCCAAGTTTGGCTGTTACCAGAATTACATACGACCCATCAAATACCCAAATATTTTATTTCTGCACCGGCGAAGGTTGGTTTAATGCTGATGCCGTAAAAGGAGCAGGTGTATTTAAATCGATAGATGGTGGTGCAACATGGGCACAATTAGCATCAACTGCGAATAGTAATTTTGATTATTGTCAGGATATTGTTGTGCACCCTACCAATGGTGATGTTTATGTTGCCACTCGTGAAAGTGGTTTGATGCGTTCACAAGATGGCGGTGAAAGTTGGGAAAAAGTTTTAGGTGTTAGCTTAGGTGCAACAAGAAATTCTGTATGTGATATTGAACTTACTGCTACCGGTGAAATATTTGCTGCAATCGGAATTTTTGAAACGGATGGTATTTATTATTCCGCATCAGGTGATGCAGGAACATTCGTAAAACAAACAACCGGATTACCGGCTTCGGGATTTTTTAGAATTGAAATGGCTACAGCTCCTTCAGATGAAAATGTTGCTTATAGTATTTTTTGTAACTCATCAGATTATCGCGTAAAAGGTATTTATAAAACAACAGATAAAGGTGCAACTTGGGAAGAAATAAATCGCCCGGAAGATAATTATGAATTTGCTGCGCGACAAGCATGGTATGATTTATCGCTTGCAGTGGACCCTAATAATGCCAATGTTGTGGCGATGGGTGGATTACACTTGTGGCGTTCGCGCAATGCAGGTGATACGTGGGAGCGTATGACAACCGGTGGTTTGGATAGTGTGCTGATTAGATTTATGCATGTGGACCAACATGAAATAACTTTCCGTAATTCAGATGAAGTGTATTTTGGCAACGATGGCGGTATTTATCGAACAACAAATTTCACTGCGGATCAACCGTTTATTTACGATAGAAATTATGGATATAATGTAACCCAATTTTATTCCGTTGCTGTGCATCCTACTGAAGGTATTTCACAATTGATGGGGGGTACACAAGATAATGGAACACCCTATACTTACGACTCAGGAAATGCGCCTTTTAAAATGGTGTCAGGAGGCGACGGTGCTTTTACAGCATATGATCACGAAAAACCGGAGGTATTTTACACTGCATCGCAACTCAAAAGATTATTCCGATTTAATAATGGTGGATTCGAATTGCCGGACACAATTACCAATCCGAATTTAGAAGATTATAATACTTTATTTATTAATCCATTTGATATTGATGCCAGCGACCCGGAAGTTATTTATCAATGTTCGAATATCGGATTAATGCGTTTAAAAAATGCATCAACTGCTGATACTGGGCAATGGCTAAAATGCGTAAACCTGAATGGTGTTCTTTCAGCAATTGCTTCTTCACCCGCTGCTCCCGGTTCGTTATTTATTGGTAAAAGTTCTGCTTCGGGCGACATATATCGTTTAGATGATTGTTATAATTCAGATGCTACGGTTGTGCCATTTAATTTGGACCCATTTGATTCATTACCGGATGCCGGATTTTTAAGTACAGTTTATTGTAGCAGCATTGTTGTTGATGTGCATGATGCTAATCATGTTATTGTTACGTACTCTAATTACAATGTAAAAAGTGTTTGGGAAAGTTTTAATGCGATGGCTTTTGAACCAACCTGGCATTGTATAGAAGGCAATTTACCGGATATACCTGTTTATTGGAGCGCTATACATCCTGACTTTCCGAATATTGTTTATCTGGCAACAGAATTAGGTGTATTTTACACAAATAATGTCAACGGATATTCAACTGTGTGGATACCTTGTATTGATTTTCCGATTGTTCGCACAGATATGCTTCGAATTAAATATTCAGAAAACATTTTGGTGGCAGCAACACATGGAAGAGGATTATGGCAAGCTAAATTGTTAATTAATGTGCCAATAAATAATCTGAGATGGGAGGAGAGGGGGCCTAATAATTTTGGCGGCAGAACACGCACCATTATGATTGATCCAAACGACCCTTCCGGGAAAACAGTATGGGCCGGTAGTGTTGGCGGCGGATTATGGAAAACAACTAATATTGATGCTGTGCCAATTGTACAACCCGACATAGTTGAATCAATTTCATTACAAGTATATCCCAATCCTGCCGCGGATTATATCAATTTGCATGTAACATTTGCGCAACCTTCAAATTCAACGATTAGTTTATTGGATATGCAGGGAAATATTATTGCGGATATACCATCTATAAAGGGTACAGCTGAGCAGACAATCAGATGGAACATTCCGGCAAACCTTGGCGCAGGCAATTATTTTATTATGGTGCGTTCAGGTCAACAAAAAATGGTTAAAAAAATTATTATCCTATAAACCCTTGACCATGAAAAAATTCATTTGCATTGTTTTTGTTATTGCGTCATCAACAATTTTCGCTCAAGACTGGATGCCTTTTATTCCGAATGCAAATCATTTTATTTCACATGAATCTGTATATAACCTTAATCAGGACTCCACGGTGATAGAAGGCGACATTACCCAATATTTTTTTAACAGGCATTTCCCGGACCCTGCAATGGAGGTTTGTTTTGATTCAATAGATGAAAATGGAGAAGAGTATTTTATAATTGACAGATGTGATGTAATTGCTGACACCTTTTATTTTTATTCTGCAGCTACCCCCGGTTTTAAGGTTAAATTTATTAACCCTCAAACATTAGGTTATTCATGGGATGTGCCAAATACTAACCCGGTTTCGGACTGGCCGTTTGTAACAATTGCATACGATTCAATTGGTGTTGAAACTGTTTTCGGGACTGAGGACAGTGTGAAATACTTTTCTGTTAACGTAGGTGTTGAATTGCCGGATGCGAATGCTATCGATAAAGTGGTTATTAAACTGAGTAAATCAAATGGATTTATTCAATATTTAAACTGGTACAGATTTGAAAATCCACGTTTGATATATTATTATAATATTGAGTTATTGGAGGGTTATACCGTTGATGGGATGAATAAAGGGTTTGTTGTCCCCGAATGGGATGATTATTTTCATTATGTAGAAGGTGATGTGTTGATTTGGAAAGTAAAATTTCCTAACGGAAGTATAGACTATTATATTGACACTGTATTGAATATTTATAAAGATGATGAACTAGTGGAATTATCAACAAAATACTATGACTTTACTTTTTATAAAGAGGCGTATCAATATGTGCTTGGAGGGCCACTATGTAACGTGATGTATAGTCCTGAATCTTTAAATGATGAAAGTTTTGAAAATTTGGAACTTTACTCCTTAGGTTATGTAGATAATTATTTAGACAAAAGCGGATTAAATACCCAAATTAATAAATACGTCTATAGTGATAGAATACAAGAAGTTGAAAATTGTGATTATCATGGAATTATATTATTGGGGGTGAAAGATATTCATTTCACTCATTTTTAGGATTAACATCCTTCTCTGGGATAACTATCGACAACGATCATATTGGATATTATCTTGTAGGTGCTATAATCGATGGGGTTTCATGGGGAGACCTTACGCATACAGAAATAACATCTGGAAATAACAATTATACCAATACATTTTTAATAAAGCCTAATCCGGTTGATGATGATATAACAATTCCTTTTAATGAGGGTAATTACCTAATTTTCAACCTGAATGGTCAATTGGTTCAACAGGGTAAATGCACCACGTCAAACATTCAGTAAAGGATTTACCATCCGGGTTTTATACCGTGGTTGTGAATGGCAAATGGAGCAAATTACCGCGCGGTTTTTGTAAAAAAATAATTGCAATAATTAGTCAGCAAATGAATTGTAGCTATTTGAAAAATTGGTATAAACCGGAACTTTTCAGGTAATTAAATAGTTTTGTAATAATGAACGATTACACGCCAATCAGCTGTAGTTTTTACGACATCTTAGAATCAATTGCAACCAAACGGGAGCTTGCTATAATTGAATATTTTGATGAGACTAAGCAGCAGATGTCAGTTACCGGTAAAATTCAAAATTTGTTTACGCAGGAAAAAGTGGAATATATGCAATTAGAGCAGGGTTTGCTCATTCGTTTAGATAATATTATTGCTGTAAATGGTATGCGCGCCGGTAATTACTGTTAGTCGCTTATACGTTAAAACGGAAATGCATTAAGTCACCATCCACCACAACATATTCTTTACCTTCCACATTAAGTTTACCAGCTTCTTTACACGCAGCTTCAGAGCCATAATGAATAAAGTCGTTGTATTTAATAACTTCAGCACGAATAAATCCTTTTTCAAAATCTGTATGTATTACGCCTGCAGCTTGTGGAGCAGTCATTCCTTTGTGTATGGTCCATGCGCGAACTTCTTTCACACCGGCAGTAAAGTAGGTGATCAAATTTAATAATTTATATCCTGCGCGAATAAGTACGTTTAAACCACTTTCGGTTAATCCCAAATCTTCAAGAAATAATTGTTTGTCTTCGAAACTTTCTAACTGGGCAATTTCACTTTCAATATTTGCACTTACTACAATTACTTCAGCATCTTCGTCTTTTACGGCATCACGCAATTTGCGAACAAAATCATTTTCTGTTTTTAAATCTTTTTCTTCCACATTACACACATAAATTACCGGCTTAATTGTGAGTAAAAATAAATCGGCAATTAATTTAGCGCCATCTTCATCAATAACTAAACTACGTGCACTTTTACCTTGTTCGAGATGTGCTTTGTAGGCGGCAAGTACTTCTGTTAATTTTTTAGCATCCTTATCACCAATACTTGCGGCACGCTGACTTTTACTCAAACGTGTTTCAATTGTTTCGAGGTCTTTTAATTGTAATTCGTAATCAATAATTTCTTTATCGCGAATGGGGTCAACATTGCCATGCACGTGTACAATATTAGGGTCATCAAAACATCTAACCACATGAATAATGGCATCCGTTTCACGAATATTAGCCAAAAATTTATTGCCTAAA
This sequence comes from Bacteroidota bacterium, assembly GCA_016718035.1. Lineage (GTDB taxonomy): Bacteria > Bacteroidota > Bacteroidia > Chitinophagales > BACL12 > UBA7236. The sequence goes on from JADKEK010000006.1 coordinate 96,097, forward strand.
CCTTCCCCTTTGGATGCGCCTTTTACTAAACCTGCTATATCAACAAATTCGATTGTGGTAGGTACAACACGTTCAGGGTGTACAAGGGTTTCTAATTGGGTTAAGCGATTATCAGGCACGGTAACTACGCCAACATTGGGCTCAATGGTGCAGAACGGAAAATTAGCCGCCTGTGCTTTTGCACTTGAAAGTGCATTGAATAAAGTCGATTTGCCCACATTCGGAAGGCCTACAATTCCGCATTTTAAACCCATGATGATAAATTTTGAGGCGGCAAAGATACGGATTTGTTGCAAGAAACTCAGCAGATATAGGGAAGTTGCTGTTACTGTTAACTGCCATAGTGCGTGGTAGTGCTGTTTTGATAGGCTAAAGCATAAAAAAAACCGCCTCTTTCGAAGCGGTTCTGTGTATTGATAGTTGGTTTGGAAATCAATGTTGAATTACAATAGGTTGTATGCCTCGTGCATTGTCAGTTTGTAGTTGAATAAAATACAAACCGGAAGCATATTCGCTTACATCCAATTGAGTTGTATGATTGACATCGAAGGTAAATAATATTTCTCCAAGGTTATTCATCATTACAGCTTTGCTTTGTTCTGCTGATGTTATGGTAACAAAATCTTTTGCCGGATTTGGTGTCAGAGAAAAATCTAAAGTCACCAAATTGCTAACACCATTAAAATCAACTAATTTACAAGTGAAACTTTCACCGGCTACATTACCTGCAGTTAAACAAACAGTATAAGCTTCAGGTAAAGGATAAAAGTGCGTTGGATTTTGTTGTGTGGAAGTTCCAGCATCTCCAAAATTCCACGCCCGGTAATCAGGTGTAGTAGTAGCGAAATCGGTAAAGCTTACAGTTGTTCCTGAAATTGAAAAACTAAAATCAACTACAGGCGTTTTTGGTGTATTACTAATTGTAACCATTTTACATTGTGAATCATCACCTTCTGAATTGGAAGAAGTTAAACAAACATTATAAGTGCCATCGACAAGGAAAGTATGCGTAGGATTTTGTTCTGTTGATGTTCCACCATCATCAAAATCCCATTCCCATGCTGTTGGTATATTCAATGATAAATCGGTAAAGTTGACTACCGGGTCACCAGTATATGAAAAATCGGTAACAGGAGTTAAATAATTATCAATTACAACAAATTCACAATGTGTTCCGCTGCCAATTGCATTGGTTGCAGTAAGACAAACATTAAATGAACCATTGCTTAAATAATTATGTGATGGATTTTCTTCTGTGCTTGTACCGCCATCGCCAAAATCCCAAAACCATGAGGTAGGGTCATTAGTAGATAAATCGGTAAAACTAATTAAAGGCTCAGCAACTGCTGAATAAGCAAAATCAACTTCAGGTGCTCCTGTGAGTTCAGATGTTACTACTCTAAAATGAAAATCACCTGTTAATAACGACCATCCGAAAGCTGTTTGCACATAGCTGCGATCGGTTACAAGTGTGTTGGTATAAGATGTCCAGGCTAAACCACCGGGAACAGTATAACCAATAAATACATCACCATAAATACCTTCTAATTCCGGGATACCACGCAAGTCAATACGAGTTCCGCGATTAGGTTCATCTAATGTTGGTTCAGGTGTAACATAAAAAGGAGGAATGATATCATCACCCGGTAATCCTGTGCCATCATCTGCCCAAATATGAAATTGTATATCATCATTTGGTCGCATGTAATCGGTATAATTTTGAATTATTGCTGTAACAACATCTGTTTCTCCGGTGAGTGTAATTTTTACTGCAGCTGAAACATAACCTGTTAAACTTAATGTACCAATGTCAGATACAAAATCAATTATACCATCATCATAACCAATATAATTACCTGCAATTATTTCATAATTAGGTGAAGTTGCAGAATTTGGAATTGCATAAGTATCAGTTGCTTCAATATAATATGTTACCCAAGTGCCTGGTGTTAATTCAGGAATTTCATAGGCATATAAATCACCAACAACATTTATTCCTGAAACCGCATTAAATGGTCCGCCATCTTCATTGTAATATAAAGTGGTAGATGCAATACCGGAGGCATCAATTAATTCTGCCTGCAAGGTATTTGCACCTAATGTGCCTTCATATAAATTGGTAGGTGTATGTAAAATTAAAGGTGCGGCACCATCAATATTATATTTGATAATTTGTATGTCATCTATATATAAACCATCAACAAAATAGGCTGCATCACTTTCAAAACGAAACCGTATGCGCACATTTTCACTACCAACAAATGCACCTAGCGGAATATCATATTCTGTCCATGTAAACATGTCTTCACCATTAAATACATAAATATTTGTCCAGTCACCTCCACCATCGGTAGAAGCATCCAAATACACATAATCGAAGCCGGTTTCCAAATCAACCAGAGCCATAAGTTTTATGTCGGCATCGAGTGCATCTGATAAATCAACGTCAACTGCCAGGGTAGCTTCTGAACTGAACACATCCGGATAATCGCCATCGGGACTATCGGTAAAACAATGAGTAGGACTGAACGACTCACTCGTAGTGGTATTCCACAATCCGGTGTAAGTCCAGTTTCCAAGTCCGCTTTCAAAATCATCACTAAAGGCTACAACCTGTGCTGAGGCCTGAAATGTTATTAAAAAAGCGAGGAGAGACAAGTAAAATGTTCTTTTCATGATTTGTTTAATTTGGTTAATATCATCTAAATTAAAACAATTTTACCATTTTGGCAGGCATTTCGCTGTAAAAGTTTCGCCTTGGCAATCGCAATCGGGGAATTCTTGGTTAACTTTGCCCAAAAATTGGCACAACCGGCATGAAGAAATGGCTATTTATTGTTTTTGTTATTAATTCGGTAGTTACGCAAGCTCAAACAGCCGATCAATGGTTTGAGATGGCTTACGACAAGTATGAAAACCACGATTATGCTGGTGCAATTTCCGATTATACGGAATGTATTATGCTTACGCCGGAATTTCCTGAGGCCTATTTCAACCGCGGTTTAAGTAATTTTTTTGCTGGATTTTACGATGCGGCCATTTTTGATTTTAATCAGGTGGTGATGTTAAAACCCGGTGAAGCAAAAGCTTATTATTGGAAAGGTTTTACCTATGGCGAACAAGGTAAATTAGAGGATGCTGAAAATGCATATACAAAAGCATTGTATTACGACCCCTATTATGTTGAAGCATTTTTTGCCCGTGGTAATATCCGTTACAGCTTGGGTAAATTAGATGAATCGATAGAGGATTTTAATAAAGTAATCAGTCTCCAAAATAATTTTGCCGATGCTGTTTATAACAGAGGATTAAGTTATCTCGCGAATAAAAATTATACATCAGCTTTACAGGATTTTTCGAAAGTGGTGGAATTAGACCAGGAAGATGCTGATGCCTGGTATTATATCGGATTTATTTACAACCAGACCAACAATTACGAACAAGCAGTTATAGCACTTACTAAAGTAATTGGCATGGAAGCAGATGCCGGTGATGCGTATTTTGAACGCGGCATAGCATGGTTTAATCTAATGAAAGATGAAGATGCCTGCACCGATTGGAGTGAAGGAATTTTAATCGGAAATGAGATGTGTAAAAAAATGTACGACGCTGAATGCGTGCAATAATTTAATTGTCAAAACCATTACAATAAGTAGCAATTACTGCAGGTGCATTTTCATAGCCATATTGGTCTGCTTTATTTAACAATTCGCAAGCCATTTCCTGTTCGCCCATTTGTAATTTTAAAATGCCATAATTGTAATTGCCCATTGCAAATGTCGGGTCGTATTTTAGCATTATTTTAAAATCCATTTCTGCTTCTTGCAATAACCCGGAACGCGCCTTACATAATCCGCGTTGATTATAAATATCTTTATTTTCTGGATCGTAATCGGCAGCTGCATCAAATGTTTTAATGGCTTCCTCAAATTTTTCTAAATAATATTGTGCTAATCCTAAATTGTATAATATTTCAGCATTCTCTAAGTCATATAACAAACCTACTTTGAATTTACTTTCAGCACCTGTATAGTCACCTTCAATTGCAGAAGCTATGCCTTGCGATAAATAATAAGCAGCCATGTCCGTATTGGCAATCGCACTTGTTTCACCATTTACCGTATAAACAATACTATCCTGCTGAGCGGAAACCGTGATTTGCTCGGTGGGTTGAGCGAATGCACTGATACTCAGCAATATGCAGATTGACATGGCTAATCTTTTCATTTGGTTTGTTTTTGGTTGAAACAAATAAACGGATTTTACCCGAAATTATTTGATTTTGACTTCGAATTGGGAAATAAGTTGTTGTGAAAATGGTATACAACGGACTACGAAGTGCCAAATTAATTTCATTAAAACAGCACCTATTTACAATTAAATGTAAACCAAAACATACTCAATACATGTCGAAAAATAGAAAATTACAAGCGGTTAATTTTCCACTTACTTCTTTCTTCATTTACGGCATGTGTTGCAATTGTTGCAGTGCCATTTTCTTCAAGTACTTTAATTGCCATTAATGCAGCTATTTTTTCTTCCTCAACATTTTCACTTTTTAATTGATCGGGAGTGAAATACGTTTCAATAAATTTTGTGTCGAATTGTCCCGATAAAAATGCATGATGTTGCATAACATATTTACCAAATGGCAAAGTAGTGGCTACACCTGAAATTTTATAATCATCAATTGCGCGAATCATTTTTTTACATGCCAATTCTCTTGTTGCTGCATGCACAATTAATTTAGATAAAAGCGGGTCGTAATAAATTGGAATATCCATTCCTTCTTCATAACCATCATCAACTCTGATGCCGTGACCTTGTGGTCGGCGATAGGTGATGAGTTTTCCAATATCAGGTAAAAAATTATTGGTTGGGTCTTCCGCAGTTACACGCAATTCGATGGCATGACCATGAATTTTTAATTCTTCTTGTGTAAACGAAAGCGGTTTACCTTCGGCAATTAATATTTGTTCGCGCACTAAATCTAAACCGGTAATAAATTCTGTAACCGGATGTTCTACTTGTAAGCGCGTATTCATTTCGAGGAAATAATAATTCAAATCGGCATCCACTAAAAATTCAACAGTCCCAGCTCCACGATAATTACATGCTTTAGCGGCATTTACTGCACTTTCACCCATTGCTTTTCTCATTTCTGGGCTCACTACTGATGACGGCGCTTCTTCCACTAATTTTTGATGGCGGCGCTGAATACTACATTCTCTTTCAAACAAATACACCACATTGCCTTGTGTATCTGCAAGCACTTGAATTTCTATATGTCTTGGAGAGGAAACAAATTTTTCGATAAAAACAGCATCACTGCCAAATGCAGAAAGTGCTTCACTCATTGCACGATGCATTTGTTCTTCGAGCTCTTCATCATTATTCACTACACGCATTCCTTTACCACCACCACCAGCGCTGGCTTTGATTAATATAGGATAACCGGCTTTTGCTGCAACAGATTTAGCTTCGGCAACATCCACAATAGCATGGTCGGTTCCGGGAACCATTGGAATATTAAACTTTTTGGCAGCTTGTTTTGCAGAAAGTTTATCGCCCATCATATCAATACTTTCCGGCGTAGGTCCAATAAAAATAATACCGTTGGCTTCTACTTTTTGCGCAAACACAGCATTTTCACTCAAAAATCCGTAACCCGGGTGAATAGCATCGGCACCACAAGCTTTCGCTACCTCAATTATTTTATCCATTAATAAATAACTTTGGTTAGAGGGTGGTGGCCCAATCAGATAAGCTTCGTCTGCAAACTGTGTATGTCGCGCATTTCTATCGGCTTCAGAATAAACCGCAACAGTTTTAATCCCCATTTCTCTGGCAGAGCGCATAACGCGAATAGCTATTTCTCCGCGATTGGCTACAAGAAGTTTTGTGATTTTCATCGCCCAAAGTTAATTGAAGATTTTAAAGCTGGTGAACACAAAAGTCACCAATTGTGTGTTTAAACTAAAATGAGCCAATCACAATTAATATTCCCTAATAATGGAATTGCTCAACTGTTGATTACGACTATTGTCCTAATTACTACCTTTGCCCCATGGCGATTTTCACATTATTGAAAAAAGACCTCCAAATGGAGTATCGCAACAAGTATGCAATTTCAGGCATACTGCTATACATGGCTTGTATAGTCTTCATCATTTTTATGACTTTCGGACAGGATTTGCGCGGACCGGTTTGGGTTGTGTTATTTTGGATTATCATGTTATTTACCGCTGTGAATGCAGTTGCTAAAAGTTTTATGCAGGAATCTGCAGGTCGTCAATTGTATTATTACACATTGGCAAACCCGCGTGATATCATGCTTTCGAAGATAATTTATAATATTTTTATCATGCTGTTTTTGGCCGTAATAGCCTTATTGTTTTATTCCGTTACTTCCGGTTACCCAATAGTGGATAATGCCTCGTTTTTGTTGTCATTATTGTTAGGTGCAATGGCATTTGCTACCACGTTTTCAATGATTTCTGCAATCGCCTCCAAAGCTAGCAACAGCGGCACTTTGATGGCTATTTTATCTTTCCCTTTACTCATCCCGATTATCATTATTCTCATACGGATTTCGCTCAATGCCATACAGCAAAACAATTTGGACATCAACCTGCAGGACCTCCTGTATCTTGCTGCGCTAAATGTGATGATAATTGCACTTGCAATGGTATTATTTCCTTATCTTTGGCGCGATTAACAGTCCGGCGATTTTGCCGATTTTTTTTGTGATACTGATCAATAAAAAATGCTGAAACAGTTGCATACCAAATGGTGGAAGGTGCTTTGTGTGTTATTGCTCGGATACACATTTATCTACGGTTTACTGGTCGAAATACCCAACGTAGCCTTATTACACGAAACCGTACGCAACCTCTTTTTCCACGTGCCTTGCTGGTTTGCTATGTTATTGTTAATGCTCACCTCTTTGGTGTATAGTATCAAATATCTCCGAACCGGTAAAACAAAATACGACCTTGCTGCTGTTGCCTTATTGCGCATGGCAGTGACTTTCGGCATTTTGGGATATCTGACAGGCATGTTATGGGGCAATTATATTTGGGGTAACCTGGTTAGCTGGATTACCAACGATACCAAGATTTTGGGAACTGCCATCGGCTTACTCATTTATTTCGCTTACTTTATTTTGCGTGGCAGTATTGAAGATGAAGAAAAAAGAGCCCGAGTTTCGGCAGTATACAGCATTTTTGCCTTCATTTTACTTAATGTTGCAATCAACGTAGTACCTAGATTAACCGACTCATTGCACCCTGGAAGCGGCGGAAATGCGACTTTTACTGTGTATGAGCTCGACAACCATTTACGTATGGTGTTTTACCCTGCAGTAATTGGTTATTTCCTGCTTGGCTTATGGATTTCATCTATTATTTACCGCATGGGCAGGCTCAATTATCTCAATAATAATATACCTATCGAATGAAAAAAGCTAAATCCTATATTCAGAAATTAATATCATTCTTTTTTTTGATGGCAACCATTACCTTTGCGCACGCTCAAACGGTAGAAGCTGATGCGAATGGCAATGTTGTAGATAATGTTTTGCGCAGCAATGGCCTTATCTACGTAGTGGTTGGGGTAATTGTTATCATTTTGGCCGGGTTAATTTTTTACCTGACTACCATCGACCGCAAATTGAGCAAATTGGAAAAAGAAATTAAAAACAAGTAAAAAATCCGGTTTTCGGAAAAAATAAACAATCACGATTAACAATTTTTAAAACCAATTATTTTATATGTCAAATACTAGTTTCTTTCAAAGCGTAGAAAAAAACTTCGAAAAAGCAGCGAAGATCACTGGTCACCCTAGAGGTCTCCTCGACCAGATCAGAGTGTGTAACAGTGTTTACCACATGAAATTTCCGGTAAAAGTAAAAGGTGAATTTCAGGTGATAGAAGCATGGCGTGTTCAACATAGCCATCACCGCACACCTACTAAAGGTGGTATTCGTTACGACTCAATGGTTAACGAAGATGAAGTTATGGCGTTAGCCAGCTTAATGACCTACAAATGTGCTATTGTAGATGTTCCTTTCGGTGGAGCTAAGGGTGGTATCAAAATTAACCCTAAAGAATTTTCAACTGAGGAGTTAGAGCGCGTTACACGTCGTTATGCAGCTGAATTATGCAAAAAACAAATGTTAGGTCCAGGCTTAGACGTTCCCGCTCCGGATTACGGAACAGGTGAAAAAGAAATGAGCTGGATTGTAGATACCTATATGGCGTTAAATCCTGGTAGTGTTGATGGTTACGGTTGTGTTACCGGTAAACCTGTTACGCAGCACGGTATTAACGGTCGTCGTGAAGCTACCGGTTTAGGTGTGTTTTATGGTGTTCGTGAAGCTGTAGGTTTTGCTGATGATATGGCTGAACTTGGATTATCTACCGGCTTAAAAGGTAAAAAAGTGATTGTTCAAGGTCTTGGTAACGTTGGTTACTATTCTGCGAAATTCTTCCAGGATGGTGGTGCAACTATCGTTGGTATCGGCGAATATGAAGGTGCAATTTATAATGCAAACGGACTAGATGTTGATGCCGTATTTAACCACAGAAAATCTTCAGGAAGTATTTTAAATTTCCCTGGTGCTACTAATATTAATGCAACTGCAGAAATTTTAGAACAACCTTGTGATATTTTAATTCCTGCTGCATTAGAAAATGTAATTCATGAAGGCAATGCATCTAAAATAAAAGCTAAAATTATTGGTGAAGCTGCTAACGGTCCTGTTACTGCTGAAGCTGATGATATTTTAACTGACATGGGTGTAATGATTGTTCCTGATATGTATTTAAATGCAGGTGGTGTTACCGTTTCTTATTTCGAATGGTTGAAAAACTTAAGCCACGTTCGTTTTGGCCGTTTACAAAAACGTTTCGAACAAGGAAGCAATAGCAGAATTGTTGAAGCTATTGAAGAATTAACCGGCAAAAAATTAAACGCTGTTGAAGTTGATAAAATCATTAAAGGCCCGGATGAAATTGATTTAGTTCGTTCAGGTTTGGAAGAAACAATGATTAATTCTTATCACGCTATCCGCAACGAATGGAAATCAAATGCAGCCTGCAAAAATTTACGCACTGCAGCATTTGTTGTAGCTATCAATAAAATTGCAAGCGATTATTTAGCATTGGGTATTTTCCCTTAATTAATTGCAGCAAAGTATATTTTGTCCCGGTGTTTTTACATCGGGACTTTTTTTTACCATTTAGTTTCGCGGATGTAACTTTTGTTGCCTTACTTTCGTCATACTCCAAAACAAAACGGATGACAATCTCAAAAATTCAGCTTTTTATTAGTGTGTTACTGCTCTCAGTTAGCTTACAGGCACAAGTGTTTTCAGGCAAGGTGTTGGATGCAAAAACAGCAGAAACATTACCATTCGTGAGCATCGGTATTCCCGGTAAATCTGTTGGAACAGTTGCTCAATTGGACGGCTCGTTTAATATTACAATCAGTGATATTTACAACAATGATTCCATTCGTTTTTCTATAATAGGTTATGAAGCAAAAAAAATGTTGGTGAGTGAATTTAAAGCATTAGCTACAGCTCAAAAGGCAGTCATTAAATTGCAACCACAAGATGAAATTTTAAGCGAAGTGATGATTCGCCCTCGCGATATGAAATCTAAAATTTTGGGTAATGAATTTGATTCCCCATCAATTACAGCTGGTTTCACTTCCGATGACCTAGGCTCAGAAATAGGAACAGTGATGAAACTAAAAGATGGTAAAGATTATTACTTAAAAAACTGTGGATTTAACTTCGGAAGAGTGGATTATGATAGTATTATTTTTCGAATAAATATCTACAACATAAAAAATGGTTTGCCTGGTGATTTATTACACCAACTGCCAATTTATATTACTGTTTATCGCGACCAACGCAGTGCAGAAGTGGATTTACGTCCTTATAACCTGCATATCGACCAGGATTTTATTTTATCGCTGGAATGGGTGCAGGATTTACCTGAAAAAACTAAATCGCTTATGTTTTGTGCAGGATTTTTTGGCAATAAAGTAGTGTATCGTCAGGTTGCAGAAGACGTATGGCGCGATTTCCCAATTGGTATAGGCATGTGGTGTGATGCTGAATATGAGAAGCATTAAAAGAGCTGCTAGCTTTAGGCTTGAGACATCGAAGAATTTTACGGGGATAGAACGGGAGGTGTTTTGTCCCGCGGGGGGGGGCTTATAATAGCGATTAACAGGGATCATCCTACACAGTTTGGCTGCTCAATCCTTATCTTTGTTGCATGGATTCGAAAACTGAAAAAATAGCCGCATTTAATGCAAATGGAGTAGGGGTTGCCAATAATCAACTTTTTGGACTGCCTTTCACTTACGAAGAGAGTGAACTCGTATTATTTTCTGCCCCTTGGGAAGTTACTGTTTCATATCGTGCAGGGACTGCAAAAGGACCTGATGCTATGTTAAAAGCTTCTACGCAAATCGACTTGTACGATAACGATAATCCGAATGGTTGGCATAATGGCATTTTCACGAAAAAAAGTTCTGCAACCATTAAAAAGAAAAATACAGAAGTAAGAAAAAAAGCAGCAGCCCATATCAAAGCATTGGAAAAAGGCAAATCGGTAAATGCAGATGAATTGATATCAGAAATAAATACCGAATGCGAAAAAATGAATGCCTATGTTTACAATGAAGCAACAGCAATATTAGCAGATGGTAAAATTCCTGCTTTAATTGGTGGCGACCATAGCACTCCGCTTGGATTAATAAAAGCATTAGGCGAAAAACATGGCGGATTTGGCATTTTACAAATTGATGCACATGCCGATTTACGTGATGCTTACGAGGGATTTACTTATTCGCATGCAAGTATTATGTTTAACGCATTACAAAATGAACAGGTTAAAAAATTAGTGCAGGTTGGTGTAAGAGATATTTGTGATGATGAAATTAATTTGATTAACGACTCTAACCGTCGTGTTGTTACTTATTTTAATCATGAAATAAAAGATGCCGTTTTTAATGGTATTAATTGGACAGCCATTTGTCGTCAGATTGTAGAAGAATTACCTAAAAAAGTATATATCAGTTTCGATATCGATGGTTTGGATCAACGTTATTGCCCAAATACAGGAACACCTGTGCCTGGCGGATTAGCCTATGAACAAGCTGTTTATTTATTAAATGAAATTATCACCTCAGGGCGTGAAATTATTGGTTTTGATTTGGTTGAAGTAGCTCCCGGTGATGATGAATGGGATGCAATTGTCGGCGCGAGAATGTTGTATAAAATGTGCAACCTTGCACTTAAGAGCAAAACAAATGCGTAATATTTTTTGGATTGCCGTTTTATTGTTGTTTGCATGTAATAAGCAGGAACAATCAAATGTTTCCTGGTCCTATTTTGATGGCTCAACAAATAAAATTTCCGATTTCGATAAATATTCAGCAACTGTATTAACCTTTATGTCGCCCGAATGCCCCTTGAGTGAAAATTATACGAAAACACTCAACGAACTTGAAGCGACTTTTAAAATAGAAAACGTAAGATTCATTAATGTTTTTCCCGGTAAATTATATAGCAGAAATAAAATTGATAGTTTTATGCAGGCTTATCAGGTAAAACAAGCAGTAATTTTCGATGAACAATCATCATTGGTAAATCAGCTGCAGGCAAGTATTACACCTGAATCATTTATTGTCGACAATAAAGGCAAAGTAGTATATTCGGGAGCCATTGATAATTGGGCAGTAGATTTAGGTCAAAAAAGACAGGTGATAACCGAATTTTATGTCCGCGATGTATTATATGCATTGTTGAGTGGAAGCAAAATTCCTTACCATAAAACTACGGCAGTAGGATGTTATATAGAAATGCAACACCAACATTAATTATGCAAAATAGTAAGCTGTTAATAGGAATATTGTTTATGCTTTTAGCAATGGTAACCGCTTGCAAAAAAGATAATAATACCACCGAGACAGACAAGGTAAAACTACCGGATGTAGTGACTTACAGTGAACATATTGCACCTATTATTTATGAAAACTGTACGCCTTGTCATAGAAGTAATTCTGCGGGCCCTTTTAATATGACTAACTATGATGAAGTAAAGTCAAAAGCCAAAACAATTGTAAAGGTTACTAAGTCTAAGTTTATGCCACCATGGCCTGCAGACCCAACCTACACCAGTTTTAAAGAAGAACGGATACTTACGGCAACAGAAATTGCGATGTTAGAAAAATGGCAATTAGATGGTTGCCCTGTCGGCGATGAAAAAGCCATTCCTGCTTTACCTGTTTTCCCGACGGGTTCACAAATTGGAGAACCTAATTTAGTGCTTACATTTCCTGATATACAAATTGAAGGAAATAATAAAGACCATTTTTTTCTGGTAAAAATACCTTACGATTTACCTGAAGATAAATACGTAAAAATGATTGAATTTATTCCGGGAAATAAAAAATTGGCGCATCATATGAATGCCAACTTAATTGAATATCAACCCGGGAAAAAAACCAATGTGTTTGGGGGACAAAAAATTATTGCAACAAATTTGGCTGAGTCTGCTGAATCTGTGCAAACTGCCATGGACAATAAAAATGATGATGGTTCTTATCCTACCTTAGTGCCTTTGGTATGTAATTATTTACCCGGTGTATCACCCGCAAAATATCCTGCCGGCATTGGCGGATTTCGTATGAGTAAACAAGGTGCATTTTTTATAAATGATTATCATTTTGGGCCTTCTCCAAAAGAAGTAATGGATAGCACTTCGAAGTTTAATATTTTTTTCGCAGATGCTCCTCCACAGCGGCCAACATATGAAATATTAATGGGTTCATTAGGTGTTGCACCTGTAAAACCTGCTCTGGTAATTCCGGCTAATGAAATTAAGTCATTTACCATTGACTATAATGTGCAGGAAACAATGAGTGTGCTTACGGTAAATCCGCACATGCATTTATTAGGACAATCGTTTATTGCTTATGCCACAACACCAATTGGTGATACTATTCCAATGATACGTATTCCTAAGTGGGAATTTCGTTGGCAATATTTTTATACCTATAAAAAAGTATTGGTAATTCCTGCTGGTTCAGTTATTCATGTGGAAGGTGTTTTCGATAATACAGAAAAGAATATCAATAACCCTTATTTCCCACCGCAGGTTATTATTGATAGAGGTGACAGATTTGATTCGATGAAGACGACAAATGAAATGTTACAATTTATTATAACTTACATGGCCTACCAGCCAGGCGATGAAAATTTAAGTCTGGAATAAATACGCATAGTGAAAAAATATTTTCCCTATATCACCCGTCCGATTTTAGTATTAAGCCTTGTCAGCTTGTTTACTGACATGGCAAGTGAAATGTTGTATCCTATCATGCCGGTTTTTTTGAGTTCAATCGGCTTTTCGGTTGTGTTAATTGGTGTTTTGGAAGGGTTTGCAGAAATGGTTGCCGGTTTAAGCAAAGGTTATTTTGGACAACTTAGTGATGTTCGCCAAAAACGATTGCCATTTGTACAACTGGGTTATTTTTTAAGTGCCATTTCAAAACCCATGCTGGCATTATTCAGCACTCCGGTTTGGATATTTTTTTCCCGTACAATTGATCGCACGGGTAAAGGATTGCGGTCTGCACCTCGCGATGCGTTATTATCGAATGCTACCACCAAAGAAAATAAAGCAAAAGTTTTTGGGTTCCATCGTTCCATGGATACCTTTGGTGCAGTGCTGGGGCCATTAATTGCATTATGGTTTCTCGCTTGTTATCCGGGGCAATATCAAACTTTATTTATAATTGCATTTATCCCGGGATTAGCGGCTGTATTATTTACCTTTTTTGTAAAAGAAAAAGCAGGCATACCACAACAAAAAAAGATTCACTTTTTTTCATTTCTTTCGCATGTAAAAAATGCAGATGGCTCCTATAAAAAATTGTTATGGGGTCTGCTCATTTTTGCGTTAGTAAATAGCAGTGATGTGTTATTGTTGCTCAAAATGAAATCTACTGGTGTTAGCGATGTAAATATTATTACCATTTACATATTTTATAATCTGATATATGCACTGTCAGCTTTTCCTGCAGGAATTATTGCAGATAAATGGGGCATAAAAAATACCTTTTTGTTTGGATTGATTTTATTTATTGCCGTTTACATAGGTTTTGCTTTCGTAAACATGGAAATCGGCTATTGGATATTGTTTTTTATTTATGGCATTTATGCTGCCTGCACAGAAGGAATTGCGAAAGCCTGGATAACCAATATTGTCCCTGGAACAAGCGCCGGAACAGCAATTGGGGCTTATACCGGTTTAGCAAGTATGGCGGCATTTGGAGCATCGGCATTAGCGGGTGTTTTATGGGCTGTTTTTGGTCCCGAGGTTGCTTTTGGTTTTACAGCATGTGTTGTAACAGTTGTCGTGCTTTATCTGATGCGGGTTCCGGCTGCAACTAAGGCTTGAGTTGTTGCGTCTTTTGGTGTAAATACCGATGAACACCCACATCCACATTCCTACTCCCGCAATTTCACGAAATACGCCGTATATTCGCCTTCGATTCAGGAAAACCGTATGACCAACCGCAAACTCCTCCTTTGTTTCCCGTTTAACGATGTACCTGATTTCATCCAATTGAATCGCCCGGCCTGACTCCATGAATATTGTTGAAAAGATGAAACGGACCAATTGGATTACTTCTGCTAATCTGGGTATTAGAGGAGCTACCCTGATTGGAAAGTTTTTACTGGTTTATTTTTTAGCCGATCAGCTTACAGTAGAACAAAATGGTGTATGGGGGATTTTCACTACTTCAATTGCATTATCGTTGTATGTGGTAGGGCTCGATTTTTACACCTACTCTTCAAGAAGAATTTTAGATTTTAAAGAGGAAGACCGCAGCCCAATGTTGCGCGACCAACTGGTATTTTATTTTATTAGTTATTTGGTATTGTTTCCAATTTTAGGGCTCTTATTTGTTTTTAATGTAATTGATATCAAATTTGCCATCTTCTTTTATGCAATTTTAATATTTGAACATTTAGCACAGGAAGCATACCGTACGTTTGTTGTGTTTTCAAAACCTATTATTGCAAATATCATTTTATTTCTTAGAACGGGCTCCTGGGCTTATCTAATTTTAATTTTGTGGACAGCCGGAGTGGATGAATTAAAAAGTTTGCGCTGGTTGTATTTGTTCTGGATGTGCGGAGGAATAGCGGCGCTGGCGGTTTCCCTATATTTTTTAGCCAAATTCAAATTTAAATCTGTAAAACATATTCCTATCGACTGGAAATGGATTAAGCAGGGCATTAAAGTGAGTCTGCTGTTTTTTATTGGTACTGTAGGATATAAAATTATAGAATTCGCCGATCGTTATTTTATTGATTATTATCACACCAAAGAAGAAGTAGGGGTTTATACTTTTTATGCCAACATGTGTAATATCGTTGAAACATTTGTGCATACTGCAGTTATAATTATTTTTTCGCCGCGACTTATTGAAACATTCCATAAAAGCAATTATGATTATCGCAAAACCTTAGCACAATTTGCCAAACAGGTGGTAATCTACACCATCATAATCGGCGTGGCTTTGGCCATATTGATAATCCCGTTATTAAAATCGCTTGAAAACGATGAATACATCCGCGACTATAATGCGTTTGTAGTGCTGGTATTATCCAAAATGGTTTTAAACTTCTCCCTTATTTTCCATTACATATTGTATGTGCGGAAAAACGACTTCCCCATCATAAAGGCAACTATTATTGCCTGCGTTATCAATATATTACTCAATTTCATCCTTATACCGAGTATGAGCATCATGGGAGCAGCGCTGGCAACACTTACCAGCTTCCTGATTGTCATGCTGATGAAAATGTACTATACCCGAAACCTTCCGGAAGCCAAACAGATTATTTACCTTCGTTTTTTAAGACAAAGACGGACCAAAAAAGTAAACAACGATAATTAAACAACCACAGGATGAAGACCTACTTCGAAAATATTGAATGGTACGATTACCTCATTTTTTTAGTTTACAATGGTGTGTTTTCGTATTTGATATATCGGCTGGGTGATGTTTTTTTTAATATCAGCAAAAAAGCAACACTGGTACTTGTGCTCATTTTTCAGCTTTATTTCCTATTGGTTGTTGGTGATAGCTTTTTTAATTATTTGCCCTATTTACCCGATTCGGAGTTATACTCTTTTATGATAAGCAGCGGACAATATCCGGAAACTTCTTCTGAAAATATATTAGTGCTTTATTATGCGACTTTATTCATCGGGACCATATGTCTGAACAGTCCGGTCATTTTTGTCTTCTTCTGTATATTTTTATATCTGGTAGCACTCATGATATTTATCAGGGCATGGAAAGTGGCATTGCCTACTTTTAACGCAGCAGGGGAATTTACAGCTACTTTATTGATGTTGGTTTGGCCGGCAAGCATGGTGTATATGACAGCCCCATTGAGAGAAGCATTTATCCTGTTTGGGTTTGCCTTATTTTTTAATGGATTTATTAATTTCTTATACAAACAGGAATGGAAATCACTATTAATTGGCAGCCTTATTATTTGCGCCATTAGATTACAATTAATTGTAATGGTATTTCCGGTTTTAGGTGCTTTGGCGGTTTACAAACTCAAAATCAACCGATTGACAAAAGTGAGTATAATGGTGTCAACACTAGTAATCGCATTACTGGCCGTTCGGTATATTTTAGTGGAAGAACCACTTTCGCCTGAAACCATGGCGGATATGAGAAACAGAGGAATTTTAATGGTAGGAGAACTCGGATATGGAAATGTATATTGGGATTCGTATCTGGATATGGCGCGCGATTATCCATTTATCATTTTGCAGTTTTTGTTCAGCCCTCTGCCAATTTTTGTGCAACATAATCCAATTGATACATTCATTCCATTTTTAGATTGTATTTTCCTCATATTTTTATTTATCGTAATATTTGCCAAATTGCGTTTGCATATTAAAAACCATTTACCACTATTATTATTCCTGCTATTTTTTATTATCCTTTTTGGCGGCTACGAATATCATCTCGGTGGTGCTGTGCGACATCGAATGCCTTTGGTAATAATACTGATTTTACTTTCCTCACAAACAATAAGCAATTTCCTTTTTAAGCGTAAACCTGATGAAGAAACTGAGCATCCTGCTGTCAACCATTAACGACAGAATTTATGCTGCAGAACCTTTACTGCAAAATCGGTTTGAGGATACCGAATTTGTAGTGGTACATCAAATTACGAATTTAAGTAAAACTGATACTTATAGTAATTTATACAATAAGTTCGATTCGGCCTATGTTCGCTTCGTTCCCATGTTTGATAAAGGCACAGGAAAAAGCCGCAATTTAGCCATGCAAAAAGCTGAAGGCGAATTAATGTATCTCTGTGATGATGATTTAGTTTTTCAACCGGATTTTTACACGAATATTATGTCTGCTGCAGCGGCATCACCTGATATTGATATTTTTACTTTTCAGGTTTTAACAACAGAAGGGCAACCCTTTAAACAATATCCGGACCACGCTTATCAACACAATATAAGAACTACTGCAAAGGTGAGTATTGTGGAGATGGTCATTCGCAAGCAGGCTTATGCAACAGGGAAAATTAAATTCGACGAACGATTTGGCCTGGCAACAATTTATAACACTGGTGAGGAATTTGTGATGTTAAGCGACGCACTAAAAAAAGGCATCACTGCCAAATTTATTCCTCAATATCTGGTGAGCCATCCGCCAATTAGCTCGGGCAAAATTTTTAATGAGGAAGTAGCTTTTGATAAAGGTGCAATGACTGCAAGAGTGTACGGCTGGAAATTTATTTTTGCCAATGCCATTTTCGCCCTTAAAAAATATACCACTTATAGAAAGTCAATTGGCTTTTTTAGCTTTACTTATCATATTTATAAAGGCAGTCTGCATTTTTTAAAAAATGACTAATCCGCTTGTTTCCATAATTATGCCGGTGTACAACTCGGAAAAGGTGCTCAAAGCAGCCATCGATTCTGTATTGCAACAAACCTATGCTAACTGGGAATTAATTATTGTAGATGATAAAAGTACAGACCAATCGTTAGCAATTATCCAAACCTATACAGCTCAAAAAACCAACATAATTTTGATTGAACAAGCTGAAAACAGTGGAGCTGCAATATCACGTAATAAAGGAATAGCAAAGGCTAAGGGAAAATACATCGCCTTTTTAGATGCCGATGATATTTGGCTGCCTGAAAAACTTGCATTGCAAATTGCCTTTATGGAAAAAAATCAGTCTGCTTTAACTTGCACTTATTATTCTACAATGCAGCAAGATGGCACACCGGTAAAGTCAATAATTAAAGCTCCGGATCGTATCACTTACCATCAATTACTTAAAAATAATACCATTGGTTGTTTAACTGCCGTTTATAATGTGGAAATTTGTGGTAAACAATATATGCCTGAAATAAGAAAACGCCAGGATTATGGTTTATGGCTGAATATATTACGAGCAGGTTATATTGCTGAAACAATTCCGCTGGTGCTCGCTCAATACCGGATTGGAGACGATTCGCTTTCGCAAAACAAATGGGAGGTGCTTGGTTATAACTGGGAATTGTTGCGAAAACATCAGCAATTATCAATGTTTAAATCATTATATTATTTTACCTGTTTCCTTTGGAACAAAACATTTAAATATTTGAAATGAATAATCGCGCAATAATTTTCGGAGCATCCGGTTTAACCGGGTCAACATTGTTATCACTGTTATGTGAACAGGAATATTATTCGGAGGTAATTTGTTTTGTCAGGAAACAAATTCACAATATTCATGATAAACAACAAAATATATTGACTGATTTTAATGACCTGGAATCACATGCCGCATTATTTCAACATGCTGATGTATATTGTTGCCTTGGAACAACGAATAAAAATGTAAATAACGATAAAGAAGCTTATCGGGAAGCCGATTTATACAGGCCATTGCGTATTGCAAAATTGCTTAAGGCCAATAATGGTAAACAATTATTAATTATTTCGGCAATGGGTGCCGATGAAAATGGCCGCATTTTTTACAACAAATTAAAAGGGGAGTTGCAGCGTAAATTGATAGAAATGCAATTACCTTGTTTACATATTTTTCAGCCATCGTTATTGTTAGGGGACAGACGTGAACATCGTTCCGGAGAAAAATTTGCTACAGCACTGATGGCATTTATTCAACCGATGTTAGTAGGAGGGTGGAGAAAATATCGGGCTATTCATGTTAAGTCGGTTGCAAAGGCTATGTTTATTAAAGCGAAACAATCGGGCTCAGGTAACCATATTTACACTTCAGATATTATTCAGCAAATAGCAGATGCAGGATAATGTAAAATCGCATATTACCCAATTTATTAAAACAGCAGCTGCCAACGCGGGATTTTCTTTTTGTGGTATTGCTAAAGCCGAACAATTGCCCGATGAAGCACGTAAGCTGGAACGTTGGCTTAATCAGGGCAAACACGGTAAAATGGGTTATATGGAAAATTATTTCGATAAACGTATCGACCCGACACAATTAATGCCCGGAGCAAAATCGGTAATTAGTTTGTTGTATAATTATTTTCCTGAGCAAACACTATCCTCTTCTTTGAAAATTGCTAAATATGCTTACGGTGAAGATTATCATGATGTAATAAAAGAAAAGTTACGGTTATTGGTAACAGCATTGCAGCAGGAAGTTGGAGATTTTGAAGCTAGAATATTTGTCGATTCAGCACCTGTCTTAGAAAAAGCCTGGGCGCAGAAAAGCGGATTGGGATGGCAAGGAAAAAACACAAATCTCATCAACCCTAAATTGGGTTCATTTTATTTTCTGGCAGAAATTATTTGTGATTTACCTTTACATTATGATCATCCTATAAAAGATTATTGCGGTACTTGCACAGCATGTGTAGATGCCTGCCCAACAGATGCGTTGGTAGAACCTTATCAGATTGATGCATCAAAATGTATTTCTTATCTCACCATTGAATTGAAAGATGCCTTGATTCCGGAACAATTTCATGGCAAAATGGAAAATTGGATTTTTGGTTGTGATATTTGTCAGGATGTGTGCCCGTGGAACCGATTTGCTAAACAACATCAGGAACCAAAATTTTTACCAACCAACGATTTAAAAAATGTTGCCGCAAATGATTGGAAAGAAGTTACTGCTGAAATATTTAATCAGGTGTTTAAACATTCTGCAATCAAACGCACAAAATGGAGCGGTTGGGAAAGAAATATTACTACAGCAAAAAATTAATTAGTGGATACGTTCCCCACTAAGTTGCATATTTTTCATGACTGAAGCTTCAAATTCGAGCCATTCATGCCATCTTTTTTTTACTTTATCGGGGTGGATATAGTTATTAGCCAATGATATAAACATCTTGTAATGTCCGGCCTCGCTTACCATAAATTCATGATAAAAATTGCGCATTTCCTCATCTGCTAATCCCTCACTTAATAAACGGAACCGCTCACAACTTCTCGCTTCTATAAGTGCGGCCATCAGCAGTTTTTCCAATAATTGGTCTTCGCGGCTGCCCCCTTTTTCTGAAATTTGATTAATTCTTTCACATATTCATCGCTGCGCTGTTTGCCCAATTTCAAATCCCGCTTTTTCAGCTCTTTTAATACCATTCTGAAATGCCCCCATTCTTCGGTAACCACCGGCGACACTTCGTCCACCAAACGTTCTTTGTCCGGAAATACTTGGATAAGCGATATACAGGTAGATGCTGCCTTTTGCTCACAATAGGCATGGTCGGTGAGTATTTCCTCCAAACTTTTTTCCGCAAGATTCACCCAACGCGGGTCAGTGGGTAATTTTAAGCCTAACATTTCAGATATTTGTCACAAATTTACAAATGCCTTCAAAGATTCTGATAATCAGGTTTAGTTCAATCGGCGATATCGTGCTTACTACGCCTGTTATCCGCTGCCTGAAAAAACAATATCCTGAGGCAGCTATTCATTACGCGACAAAAAAGCAATATGTCAGTTTATTAGAAGCCAATCCTTATCTGACTAAAATTCATGCTTTTGAAGATAAACAGTTGCCGGATTTAATGGATAGACTGGATGCAGAAAAATTCGATTTGATTATCGATTTGCATAACAATTTGCGTTCGTTTTTGATTAAAACAAATTTGGGTATTGAACATCGTTCATTCAACAAACTCAATTGGCAAAAATGGTTAATGGTGAATTTTAAAATTAATCGTTTGCCGCAAGTACATATTGTGGACCGCTATCTTGCAACTTTACGTGACTACAAGGTAATAAATGATGGGTTAGGTTTAGATTTTTATATCCCTGATCATGCACACGTAGATATTAGTCAATTGCCGCAAAATTTTCACAGTGGTTATATTACGTATGTAATTGGTGCTATGCATAACACCAAAAAACTTCCCTTGAATAAGGCTATTGAATTATGCAACCGGATTAAATTGCCAATCGTATTGATTGGTGGTAAAGAAGATGCTGCTTTTGGAGATGCCATAATTGCCGATTCACAATCAACGATATATAATGCTTGCGGAAAGTATTCACTTAATCAAAGTGCTTCCATTATACAACAGGCTCAACAGGTAATTGCACACGATACGGGTATGATGCACATTGCCGCAGCCTTAAAAAAGCCGGTTATTTCGATTTGGGGAAACACCATCCCGGAGTTTGGAATGTATCCGTATTTTGGTGACACCAATTCGCTCCAAACGCAACGAACTGCCTGCAAAATATTAGAAGTAAACGGACTGAACTGCCGCCCATGTTCCAAAATCGGTTTTGAAGTCTGCCCCAAAGGCCATTTTAAGTGTATGCAGTTGCAGGATTTTAGTTTGATTGAGGGGTGAAGGAGGGGATTTTCGCGCTCAAAAGTAACACAATTGTTATCAGTTTAAATAAAATTAAATTTATTAAAAGATTAATTGTTTCTGAAGTTTATGATAATGTTGACCTTGAATATTATTTTGATAATGCCGGATTAAAATATTACATCATTATAAAGCCAGGATGGAGCGAGCAAAGTGATCCAATTTCCATACTTTATGAAGGTGCTGATGAGATGAATATCCTTGGTGGTGGTGAGTTGGAAATAATAACACCGTTAGGAACTCTGACACAGCATGTTGCCGATGCATATCAAATTGATGCTATGGGTGACCTTGATCCCCTAGGATGGGATGCCGAGTATATTGAGATTGATGATTTTGAAGTTGGTTTTGATATCGGCGTTTATGATGATGAATATCCATTAGTGTTAGAAATTTCACTTGGTCGAGCCGCTGCTAGTGCTGGAACAATCGAAACTGATTGGGCACTTTATGTTGGAAATGATGATGTTGTATTTGACATTTTTGTTGGAAAACTATAAATATTTTCATTTCCGGGTTTATAATTCTACAGTATATCCAACGACTTTTCATCGTAGATTCACGGCACCGATTATGTTTTTTATTCAAATTTTAAAAATGATTATTTCCAAATTGGGCAATCATTTTTGGATGTGAAGCTTCAGATAAAGTGGTAATGGAGCAATCGTTTGTTCACCGATTATTTCATGCCATCCACTTACCGGCACTTGAGGAAGTTATTATTACGGATGATTTGCCATGCCTGTCTTTCAATGATTTCCATTAATGCTGACCTGCTTTGTGCATCGAGGGGTTGTATGCCAAAATCATCGATTAATAAAAGGTGTTGTTTTTCCATTTTTGAAAGTTCTTTTAAATAGGACCCATCCGCTTTTGCTATTTTCATTCGTGCAAAAAGTTTTGCTGTGTTGATAATACACGATACCCCAATGAACATGCCTGGTGGCCTATTGCAGAGGCTAAATAACTTTTTTTCCGATTCTGTACTTCCTGTGATAATAATATTTTCATGGCGTTTAATAAAATTACAATCTGCTAACCGGTGTATTTGATTTTTATCCACCCGATTATCTTCAAAAGTAATTTGTTCGATACTCGCTTTGCACCGAACTGCATCCTTCACTGTCCGATTCATTTTTCTATTTGTGTCTGTCATCCCATTCCGATCCGATTAGATGGGTAATCATTTCATCGGATGTAAACTTTTCATTCTTACCCGATTCCATTGATTGTCTGAAGGCCTGTGCCATTCCAAGAAGTCGCATAGACCTCATTTTTGGTTAACATTTCCTGCATTATTGTTTTTTTTGATTTTAAATGGTGATTAAATAAATGATTTCGATTTTCTTTAGTTTCTTTTATTGATAATAATTTCCTCCACGCGTATGTTTTCATGTTGTGGCATATTATCTGGCGAGGGTTCATCGGTATAATCATCCATATTATTTTTTTAATACATCCCTCAAAAAATCACCTGTAGTTATAATAACCCATCTCCATTGCACGTCTGCATGCATTTATTAATCTGGTATTACCTACACGTTTTGGTAAAGGATAAAATACCTGTGCAGGATTTATACGATTGTTCCGGGTGCTGTCTTTTTAGCAAGAACTTCTGTAATATATTTTTCCAATATAGGATCAATAGCACGCGCCTGCTCTAAAAAATGATGTGGGGTTCCAGTCCGCTAGGTAACGATGTTCAGCTCTGAGATGTCCCGCATCAGTAGTATAATGATAGGGTTTACGTATTCTCTTATGTGTAGCGACAAGTTCGTATTGGTGAAAGAGTTCAACAATTGACCGGGAGTATTGCAACCTTAATTTTTCCCAATTAATTCAAAAGGCGCACTATAATAATGTTGATCTTCGGCAAGTCGTATATGCCCATCCTTTGAAACGGTAACTTGTTTTACGGTGCGCATCTCGTCCTATCAATATGCAACGGATATAATGTTGTTTTTTCAAATAACATTTGATCAGCCCTGGAATAATTTTTTCCGGTGAGCAGGCCATTATTTAAATCCTTCAGATATAATAGGATTTGTTCATTGAGTTTTGTTAAAGATGTAATTTCATTTTCATAAATATGCGTATAAATATCTTTGTATACGATCTTCACCATATTTTCCACATGAGCTTTGTCCTGTGGCTTTCGGGAGCGAGCAGGCAACACAGTAAATCCATAATGATTTGCAAAGGATTTAAAATTGTCATTTAAATGTGGCTCATATTTATCTGTTTTTATTACGGCTGCTTTCAGATTATCAGTACTTTAAGGCAGAGGGGACTCCATCAAAATACAACAGTGCATTTTCGCAAGCTGTAATAAACTCTTCATTGGATTGACTTAACATCGCTTCCAACATAGGAAAATTGACTCCAGCCTAAAATGGCAACAAATATTTCTGCTTGTTTTATTTCTCCGGTATCCGTATCCACATAGGGCAAATTAACCCCGGCAAAATCTATGTAAGCCTTATCTCCAGGTGTATGTTCAATATGCATGCTGGATTTACTGCGGCCACAACATTGTCTGTAGTAAAAATAAAAACGTGATTCTTTGTAGGTATCTGGATGTTCCTCCAAAAACTTGCGGTATTGAATTGCTATCGTCATACCCCGTTTACGTAGCTGTTTTTCCATCGCCGGAAAAAATCAAATACATCTTGGAGTTTATTAGTCGATATAACCTCTTGTACGGGATTGAATATTTTATTTAACTCGTAGTCCGTCAAAAGAGAAAGCTCCTCCCAGGGCCTTTGTAATCTATGATAGGCATCGATATACAGCTTTACTGTGTTCTTGGAAATAGATAATCTGGTTCCAATCCGTTTTTTGCCCATTCTTTGCGAATAAAGTTTGATAATTTGTCTGATTTTGCTCATACTGATTGTTTTACTAGCAATGATCCAATATGATTACTGAACCGACATACTACGATATTGTAAACGATAAAAAACCAACATGCTAAAACAGTATAATCAAATCAAAAACACAGGGGTCAGTTTGGATTGCAGAGGTGGGGTCAGTTTGCTCCGCAGAAGTGGGGTCAATTTAAATTGCTCAGGTGGGGTCAGTTTGACTGGAATTTCCAGTCAATATTATAAAAGAAATAGAAAAAGCTTCCAGAAGCATGGCGAAGGCTTATAAACTTTGCTGAATTGCTAATCACCTTTATTTAGTGGTTTTTGTCGTTTTTCAACTTCATGCTCAATTTTATTAAATTTTTTGCTTGGATAACCCCCTCCAATACCCTCAAATACTCTATTTTTCGTAACTTTGCACCCTAAATTTTGAATCCAATGGATGAACGCGAATTGCTAAATATTTCCCCTATTGATGGCCGCTATCACAGCAAAGTAGCTGAGCTGGGCCAGTATTTTTCAGAATACGCGCTCATGAAGTTCAGAATTTATGTGGAAGTGGAATATTTTATTGCCATGACCGAATTGCCAATTGCGCAGTTGAAAGATTTCGATTCGGACAATAGAGGCAAATTAAGAAATATTTATAAGAAATTTAATATTGACGATTGTCAGCAAATTAAAGTAATAGAAGCTAAAATTAATCACGACGTAAAAGCTGTAGAATATTTTATTAAAGATAAATTTGATGAGTTAGGATTTGGTAAGTGGAAAGAATTTATTCATTTCGGTTTAACAAGCCAGGATATCAATAATACCGCAATTCCGATTTCTTTACGCGATGCGTTAATTGATGTATATGCTCCTTTGCTGGAAGATTTAATCAATACATTAAGCGAATTAGCTATTCAGTGGACTAAAATACCAATGCTTGCCCGCACACATGGTCAACCGGCATCACCAACCATGCTTGGTAAAGAAATTCGAGTTTTTATTGAACGTTTGAGCAAACAACGCAATGTATTTAATGCCATTCCGTTTAGTGCAAAATTTGGTGGTGCTACAGGAAATTTTAATGCACATTTTGTAGCATATCCTGATATCGACTGGATTTCATTTGCTGATGAATTTGTTTCTTCACGTTTAGGATTAGAACGTTGCAGATATACTACTCAAATTGAGCATTACGATAATATGGCAGCCGCTTTTGATGGCCTGAAAAGAATAAATACTATTCTGATTGATATGAGTCGCGACTTATGGACTTATATTTCGATGGATTATTTCAAACAACGAATAAATAAAGATGAAGTTGGCTCTTCAGCCATGCCGCATAAAGTAAATCCAATAGATTTTGAAAATGCAGAAGGTAATTTGGGCATCGCTAATGCCATGTTTGAACATTTATCTGCTAAGTTGCCAATTTCACGTTTGCAGCGCGACTTAACCGACTCTACTGTGTTGCGAAATATTGGAGTGCCGATGGCGCATACCATTCTGGCATTTAAATCGATTTCTCGTGGGCTGAAAAAATTACAAGTAAACGAAGCAAAAATTCACGACGATTTAGATAATAACTGGGCTGTAATTGCAGAGGCGATTCAAACAATTTTGCGCCGAGAAAATTATCCTCAGCCGTATGAAGCGTTGAAAAACCTAACCAGAAACGGTCAAGCAATTACCAAAGCTACCATGCAGGAATTTATTGAAGGATTAGATGTAAGTGAAGACATTAAAGAACAATTGCGTGGGATTACGCCATTCAACTATACGGGTATGCGTTATTTCTAATTACATCGCTGATGCCGTCTCCTGCTTTAATCGAAAATATTGACTATTACATCAATAAGGATGGACTTTTGGTATTTACTGAAAAGTATTTGCTGGAGCGTGGATATTGTTGCGGTAACGGATGTTTACATTGCCCGTACAACAATCCAACACAAACTTCGCCTGATAATAACAATAAGTGAATTAATTAAATCTGATGGCTTTAATAGGCCTTATTTTAGCCACAAATAAGGAAGGGATTAATAAGAATAAGATAGAAATTACAAACGTTCCCGCGTTGAGTAATAAAACCCATATTACATTAATCTGCACAGGAGCCACTTTTACATAATAAGAAGCTTCAGGGAGTTTAATTAAACCAAATTGTAATTGTAATAAACACAATCCAATTCCGATTATATTTCCCCATAACATGCCTTTCAAAATAATATTTGCGGCATTTAATAAAAATATTTTACGAATAGAAAAATTGTTCGCACCCAATGCTTTTAAAATACCAATCATATTGGTGCGTTCTAAAATTAAAATCAATAATGATGTTACCATATTAATGAGCGCAACCAATACCATTAATGTGAGAATAATCCATTCATTTACTTTTTGCAAATTCAACCAGTCGAACACACTGGGAATTATTTGCTGAATAGTTTGCACATCCCAAAACGGGTCTGCGTTTTTATCCACTATTGGCTCTATAGCGGCAATTTTTTCAGGGTCATCAATAAACACTTCATACCCACCAATTTGGTCTTGCGACCAGTTGTTTAATCGCTGAATATGTCTGATATCGACCAACACAAACAATTTATCAAATTCCTCGAGGCCGGTATTATAAATGCCATTAACACGTAATTTGCGATACATTTGTTCGTAATCGCCATTTTCTTTTTGGTCGATAATATGTAATAAAATACTATCACCCACCACAAATCCAAGTCTGTCCGCAGTCGATTTTGAAATTAGTGAACCACGGCTCACATCTGTTTGCGTTAAATCAATCGGGTCGCCTTCGATGATATATTTATCCAGTTGTTGCCAGTCAAAATCGCTGCCAATGCCTTTCATGATAATGCCTTCAATATCAGTTTTGGTTTTAATGATGGCAGCTTTTCGCGCATAAACCTGCACAGAAGTAACACCATCAATCTTGCCTACCTGCTCAACAAATTCAGGCACCCGGTAAATAGGTTCATCATCGAAGGAATTGCGTAAACTTTGTTTTGCGATATTAATATGTCCCCAAAAACCATATACTTTATCAGAAATGGTGGCTCTAAACCCGTTTACCAACGAGGTCGAGATGATCATTACACTCAGGCTAAGTGCAACAGCAACGCGGGCTATGGCAATAATCAATCGCGAAAACGACCGTTCTTTATTATGAATTATCTTTTTGGTGATAAAAAATTCGAACCACATCCCTAATTACTTTATAACTTTGGCCTTAGTTTTGAATGAAACATGCGTATGTCAATAATAGCTCTTGCTTTTACTCTGTTTACTGTTTCAATTGCCTGTAAAAATAATGATTCTGCAATTGATAATGCTCAACCTGTGTCTAACCCTGCGGTAGCGCAAAAACAGGTTAATTATGATACAGACATAATCACCGGTGCTCAGCAAACTGAGCTGTTGTTGCCACTAATTAAAGGCAAATACATTGCTTGTGTGGTAAATCAAACCAGCACAATTGGTGATAAACACCTGGTAGACTCATTGATTGCTTCCGGCGTTAATATCGCAACTATTTTTGCGCCTGAACATGGATTTCGCGGAACTGAAGATGCAGGTGCTACCATTCTTAATGCAAAAGATACTAAAACAGGATTGCCGGTATTATCCTTATACGGCAACAAAAAGAAACCAACGCAACAAGACCTTGCTGATGTGGATGTAGTTGTTTTTGATATTCAGGATGTTGGTGCGCGGTTTTATACGTATATCAGCTCGTTACATTATGTAATGGAAGCTTGTGCAGAATTAGGCAAACCAATTATTGTTTTGGACCGACCAAACCCAAATGGTTTTTATGTGGATGGTCCTTTATTGGACAAAGCCTATAGTTCGTTTGTCGGCATGCATCCAATACCTGTTGTGCATGGTATGACTATTGGTGAATATGCCAAAATGATTAATGGTGAAAAATGGTTGGCGAATGGCGTTCAATGCGATTTAACGGTTATTCCCTGCAAAAATTACGACCATAAAAAAATGTACGAAGTGCCTATTGCACCATCGCCGAACTTGAAAAATATGCGAGCCATTTATATGTATCCAACATTATGTTTTTTTGAAGGTACAAATGTGAGTGTGGGTAGAGGTACTGCAAAACCATTTGAAATTATCGGTTCGCCGTATTTAAAAAATACCGGATTTGAATTTACCCCAATGCCCGGCCCCGGAGCAAAATCACCCTTTTTAATGCATACCAAATGTTATGGATACGATTTTTCTGCTAAAAGTTTGGATGAAGTACAACAAGGAAAAATCGATATACAATTATTGCTGAATATTTATCAGGAATTCGAACCTAAGGACAAATTTTTTCTTGAAAATAATTTCTTTAATAAATTAGCAGGTAGTGCTGAGTTGATGATGCAACTAAAAGGCGGATTATCGGAAGAAGAAATTCGTTTGAGCTGGCAAGATGATATAACAACATTTAAAAAAGTACGTAAACAATATTTACTTTACCCCGATTTCGAATAATGGCTGAAAAATTACGTATCGTGTATATGGGTACACCCGATTTTGCTGTCGCGGGTTTGCAGGCTTTGGTAGAAGCGGGTCATAAGGTGGTTGCTGTAATAACTGCTCCGGATAAACCATCGGGTAGGGGATTACAAATTCAGCAATCACCTGTAAAACAATTTGCTGTTGCTAAAAACATTCCTGTTTTACAACCGGTTAAATTAAAAGACCCGGAATTTATAACTGCGTTAAAAAGTTATCATGCAGATTTACAGGTTGTTGTCGCATTTAGAATGTTGCCTGAAATAGTGTGGAATATGCCACGACTGGGGACACTTAATTTACATGCCTCACTATTACCTGATTATCGCGGAGCAGCACCTATCAATCATGCTATTATTCAGGGAGAAAAAACTACCGGAGTAACTACATTTTTTTTACAACATGCCATCGATACCGGTGATATCATTTTTATGGAAAAAATGGCAATTGAAGAAAATGATAATGCAGGAACACTTCACGATAAACTTATGCACCTTGGTGCGACATTAATAGTAAAAACAGTAAATGCCATAGAAGCCGGTAATTATGTTACTACACCACAATCCGGCACTTCCGATAAAATTGCACCAAAAATTTTTAAAGAAACCTGCTTAATCAATTGGAACCAACCGACAGCAACAATTTATAATTTTATTCGCGGTTTATCACCTTACCCGGGAGCTTATTGTAATGTTAACAATAAGGTATATAAAATACTGGAGGCATCAAAAGAAATAATAGATACTCATTTAACGCCGGGCACCTTTATCGCCGAAAATGCAACACTTAAATTTGTCACCACCGATGGGTTTATTCATGTTTTATCCTTGCAGGCAGAAGGTAAAAAGCGCATGGCAACCGGTGAATTTTTGCGCGGAAATAAATTGTAATTATTCTTGTCCCAATAAAAAAGTGAGCGGAATATGCAATCGTTTACTCCATGCCTGTTCAGTATGAGGTTCACCTTCAAATTTACGCGTCATCCAATTTTTTTCAGTATAACCTTTTTGTTTCATTATACTATCCACTTTAATTTGATGCGGTTCATATAATTGATCCAAAGTGGTAGTCCCGAAATCGAAATATATTTTATGCGAATCAGGTGAAGGAAGGTGTTTACTCAAATAATCTTGAAACGCTAGTGGAATAACATTTTCCGGCGCTTGTAAACTTCCCGGCCAATGGGTGGATAAACAAGCTGCACCACCAAATACTTCAGGATACTCACATATTGCATACATGGAAATTAAACCTCCCATACTGGAACCTGCAATCATGGTGTGATTTTTATCAGTGTATGTTGAATAGGTTTTATCTATAAAAGGTTTTAACTCTGTAACCAAAAATTTCAGGTAAGCATCACTTCGGGGTTGCTGCTGTAATTCATTTTTAATTAAAGTATCCTGAACATCTTTGGATAAATAACTAATGGGAGTTTGTGGAAAATATTCTGAATGCCTGTATACACCATTATTCCATATACCTACAACAATACAATCGATAATTTGGTTTTGAGATAACAGTTGCGAAACTATTTCATCTACTTGCCATTCTTGTTTATTCCAGGTTATGGCAGCATCATATAACATCTGACCATCGTGCATGTATAGCACAGCATATTTTTTATTTACATCATAATTTTCCGGAAGCCAAACATCAATATTTCTGGCATCCACAAATGCAGAAGCAAACATTTCATGCCTCACAATTGTACCTTTAACAGGTACAGGTATTTGAGCAATACTTTCAGCAGCAAACATGATAAATGTACAAATAAATGCAACTATTAATTTACTCATATACGTAAACTGGAATGGTCGTAAACGATTGAGTAGGTAAATCCTGAATGGCCACATAATACAATCCTGCACTTAAACCATTAGTATGAATAACCGCATTTTGTTGCTCAGTACCGGATACTACTATTTGCGGAGCTACAACTTGCCCAACTGTATTGAGCAATTGAACATTCGCATTTACCATTTCATCGGTATTCAGTTGAACATTAATACTATTATTTTCATACCAAGCTGTCGCATCGTTGAGTAAGTTATTGTTATCTGCACTCACAGGCATATCACCAACAATAAAAGTATGTTCGTAAGTAGTACCATTTAATTCAACAGCCCATGTCCATTCACCTTCAGGAGCATCATTTGGAATGGTGTACCACCAGTACCAATAAGAAGCAAGGTAATAGTCAGGCTGATAAAAATCCCAATCATACCAAACTTCGCCATCAGCTTTTGTAATGGTTAAATTACATAAATCCGTTGGCGATAAATCTTTTGCATAAAAAACAAAATAACACTCAGAGCCAGGCATGAAATTATTTGATTCGTGGGTTATGGCTGGTTCGGGACAAGGCATAAATTCGGGTGGGGCACTATGCGTTTGCACTCTGTTAATTTCAGGTTTAATATAAGGGTCCTGATCAGCCCACCAGGTATCTACATTCATGGTATTACAAGTGCCTTCAAAAGGGTCTATCAAATTATTATCATCATTATACATCTCAAAATGTAAATGTGGTCCTGTTGAATTTCCTGAACTACCTACAGTGCCCAAATATTCTCCAACTTCAACAGTTTCACCTAAACCTTTGGCTGTAAGCGAACTTTTTTTCATATGACCATACCATGCTGTTGAACCATCTGTATGTTTTACATAGATGGCATTCCACGAACCAGGATTAAATGCACAGTTCTGATCGAAATTGCCATCGTATTTTCCCACAATTGTTCCAGGTGCTGCGGCAACAATTTTCACTGCTCCTGCATTAGTTAAATTCCAATCAAACGGCCATAAAAAATAATCAATTCCCTGATGGTTATATCCTGATTCAGTATCGTATGTTCTTTCACCACAATTCCAATCTTCCAACGAATTTGGATAAGCATTGTCGTGGTCAACATAATTTGAAATGGCATAAAAATTATATCCCTCAAAGCCATCGTTCCATGCTAATGGAAATTGCAATGCAACAGTAGCTGTTTTATTATATACCATTGGTAATTTTCCCTCAGCCTGCAATTTGGCTTCGTTTTCTTCCAACATTTGAAAAATGGTTGCCCTTTGTTCCGGCGACATTTCATCTAATGGTGTCATATTGTATTCTCCACCGCTAAATTGTTGGGATGTCTGATTAAATGCTGTAGTGCTTATAACACAGCAAATAACTAGGATAGTAAGTTGTTTCATTGGTCTATTTTGTGATAAAAATAGCATAAAAACCGGAAAATACGCCCATGAATTAACAATTCGACACCTACTAGTTTTTGTCAAAATTGCCACCCTGACTGGGATTGATTAACCATAACTTCAACAAAACTCAGAATTATGTAAAAGACGTTGAGTTTCGTAATCCAGGGCTATTACCTTTAGTATTTGAGTATACTCCAATTCCTAAAAGCAACAATTATGACTTTCACGAGCATAAAAAAACCGGATGATAACTCACCCGGTTTAATAGTATATTCAAAAAGTTTATAATCCTGCTACCGACAATTCCAAAACTTTTTGTAACCCTTCAGGTTTTTTACCACCTGCTGTTGCAAAAAATTTCTGACCACCTCCACCACCTTCAATCTCTTTGCCTAATTCGCGGATTAATTTGGAAGCATCCATATTTTTAGCAGCCACTAACTCATCACTTATCATGATGGTTAATGATGCCTTAGCTTGAATTTCTGCTCCTAACACACAAAATAAATTAGTGGTTTCGTTGCGTAATTCGTAAGCCAGTTTTTTAATTAAATCTGCATTTGGTAAATCTACAATGGCACGAATAACCTGCACATCACCAAATGTTTCTTTTTTGGCAAGTAAATCATTTTTGATTTGATTTAATTGCATCAGCTGATATTTTTCTATTTCCTTTTTTAAGGTGCTGTTTTCTTCTACTAAACTGCCAATACTTTTTACAATATCAGTCCCTTTGGTAAGTTCTGTAATTTGTTGAATAGTGGTTAATTGCTCATCAATAAATTTACCCACTGCTTCACCGGTAATGGCTTCAATTCTGCGAATACCGGCGGCTACCGCGCTCTCACTCACTATTTTACAATAACCAATTTCGCCGGTTGCACCAACATGTGTACCACCGCAAAATTCTTTGCTGTATTTTTCATCTGCAATAACAACGCGCACTGTTTCACCGTATTTTTCTCCAAATAACATCATTGCACCTAATTGTTGCGCTTCAGCTATTGGCATTACTTTAGTAACAACCGGAATATTTTCGCGAATTTTTTTGTTGACCATTAATTCAATCTGTTGTAATTCCACATCGGTGATTTTCGAAAAATGCGAAAAGTCGAAACGCAATCTATCCGGACCAACATAACTTCCTTTTTGTTGCACATGCGTGCCTAATACCGAACGCAACGCTGCATGTAATAAATGTGTTGCAGTATGATTGTAGGTAATATCTGTGCGACGTTTAGCATCAACCTGTGCAAATATTTTACCTTCATTTTGTTGTGGCAACTGGTCGGTGAAATGAATAATTAAATCATTTTCTTTTTTAGTATCTAATACGCGTATTACATCTGCATTCACAGAAATAAAACCGGTATCACCTGTTTGTCCGCCGCTTTCAGCATAAAAAGGTGTTTTATTTAATACCACCTGATACTGCATTTCATTTTTCACTTTAACCGAACGCATTTTAACCAGGTTGGCTTCGCAAGCTAAATCGGTATATCCGACAAATTCAATTTTCGTATCATTATTTACAATAATCCAGTCGCCGGTTTCCATTCCCGAAGCATTGCGGCTTCTGTCTTTTTGTTTTTGCAGTTCTACATTAAATCCGACTTCATCTGTATCTAAACCGTTTTCACGTGTTATTAATGTGGTTAAATCAAATGGAAATCCATAAGTATCATATAATTCAAAAGCTACAACACCTGAAATGGTAGTTTGATTTTTTGATTTAGCTTCCGACATTACATCAGTTAAACGTTTAATACCGTTTTCTAATGTTCTTAAAAATGCCGTTTCTTCTTCAAAAATAACTTTAGCAACTAATTCGCGTTGCGCATGTAATTCAGAAAATACATGATTAAACTGGTCGGCTAATACATTTACTAATTCATTAAAAAATGGCTTCTTAAATCCGAGGTAAGAAAACCCGTAACGAATAGCACGACGTAAAATCCTTCTGATAACATATCCCGCTCCGGTATTAGATGGTAATTGTCCATCTGCAATACAAAAACTCACTGCACGAATATGGTCAGCAATAACACGCATGGCAATATCAGTTTGTTCTGTTTTACGATAACTATGTCCGCTTAGTTGTTCAATTTTTTTAATGAGTGGTGTAAATACATCTGTGTCATAATTCGACGATTTACCTTGTAATGCGCGCACCAATCGCTCAAATCCCATACCGGTATCGATATGTTTAGCAGGTAATTCAACTAAGGATTTATCTGCTTTGCGATTAAATTGCATAAATACGTGATTCCAGATTTCAATTACCTGTGGGTCACTCATATTTACTAATGTAGCACCATCAACTGCAGCGCGTTCAGCATCAGAACGCATATCGTAATGAATTTCCGAACATGGTCCGCAGGGGCCTGTATCACCCATCTCCCAAAAATTATCTTTTTTGTTGCCTTTTAAAATATGCGTTTCATCAATAAGTGATTTCCAAACATCATAGGCTTCCTGATCAAATTCCAAATTTTCAGCAGCATCACCTTCAAATACAGTAACATATAATCGGCTTTTATCCAATTTGTACACCTCAGTCAGTAATTCCCATCCCCAGTTAATACTTTCTTTTTTGAAATAGTCGCCAAAACTCCAGTTGCCCAACATTTCGAACATGGTATGGTGATAGGTATCAACTCCTACTTCTTCAAGGTCGTTATGTTTTCCGGAAACGCGTAAACATTTTTGAGTATCAGCAATACGTGGATATTGAATAGGTTTATTGCCAAGAAATAAATCTTTAAACTGATTCATACCGGCGTTAGTAAACATTAACGTTGGGTCATTCTTAACCACAATTGGCGCTGAATCAACGATTTTATGTTGTTTACTTTCAAAAAATTTCAAAAAATGCTGACGAATTTCCTGCGATGTCATAATAGTTCCTGTTCCTTCGTTTTATGTTTTGTAAAATATTAACTATTTTCGTGTCCCTCCAAAAAGCACACAGCCATTAAATTAAGGTGCAAAATTACTGAATCACGGCCGCATGGCGAAGAAGGTAAAATATTTTTATAATCCTGCGAATCTCAGGTTCGAAAAGCACGTAACCCCGCGTTGGGTATGGACTTTACGGATATTGGGATGGATATGTACGGCCGGTGTTTTTGCCTCTTTAATTGTTTGGATTGCGTATACCTACTTTGATTCACCCAAAGAGCGCTATTTGAAAGACCAGATTTCTCAAATGGAGCTGGAGCTCGACTTCATGAACAACAAGCTCGATACCATGGGGGTTATTTTGGGCGAACTTGCGGAAAGGGACGACAATATTTACAGGGTAATATTTGAAGCAGAGCCGGTTTCACGCAGCGAGCGGATTGCCGGAATTGGCGGTAGCGACCGTTTTAAACGCATGAATAAACTCGATAATTCTGAAATGCTGAAAAATACGGCTATGAAACTCGAGCTCATTCGTCGCCAAATGGTGGTGCAGTCCAAATCTTTTGATGAAATAACCAATCTCGTTCAGGATAAGGAAAAACTCCTTGCTCATACACCATCTATTCAACCGGTAAGTAATAAAGATCTGGAACGTATTGCCTCCGGTTTTGGCTGGCGAATTCACCCTATTTACAAATTTGCCAAATTCCATGAGGGTTTAGACTTCACAGCACCAAAAGGAACCGATGTTTTTGCTACCGCAGATGGCACTGTTGTGCAGTCAGATAATAACTCCAGCGGATATGGCAATGTGATTGTAATTGACCATGGCTATGGTTACAAAACGCGTTATGCGCATTTAAGCGCTTTTAAAGTGCGCGCAGGCCAAAAGGTGAAACGCGGCGAACTAATTGGTTTGGTGGGTAACTCCGGTTTGTCTACCGCACCACATTTACATTATGAAGTGGAGAAAAACAACGAAAGAGTTGACCCAATTAACTTCTTCTATACCGACCTTACTGCAGAAGAATATGCCCGTATGATAGAGCTGGCAAACAAATCCAATCAGTCGTACGACTAATTTTACAGCTGCTACCTCATGTGCTATTGTATAAGATAAAATTGATATATTTGTAATTCAATTGATTATGCACACACTCATTGCCTCATCATGCCTTATAAAGAAAAGGAAATAGAAAAAATTTATTGGTCGATAGGGGAAGTTTCAGAAATGCTGGATCTCAGCTTTGCACAAATTCGATTATGGGAAAAAGAATTTGATGTTTTTAATCTGAAAAAAAATAAAAAAGGCGACAGATATTTTACTAAAAAAGATATCGAAAATTTACGCGTAATCAAATATCTGCTCAAAGAAAAAAAATATACCATCAAAGGTGCTCGCGAAAAAATGAAATCGGGTGGCGATAAAGCGGATAATCAATATCAGGCTGTAGCAGCACTTAAAAAAATCAGACAATTTTTAGTTGAGCTGAAGGAACAATTGTAAGTAATTGATATATTTATTTTTATTCAAAATTTTATTGTATGGAAACACTTGACAACAACTTGAGCAACGGTGAAAACCTGATTATAAATGGTCAAATAAAATCGCATTTACTGGAGACTGCTAAATGGGGCAGAATGTTGGCAATAATAGGGTTTGTAGGCTTAGGCTTAATGGTTATTTTTTTAATTTTTGGCGTGAGTATGTTTAATTCAATTTTAGCTCAACAAACCATGTCAACCGGCGGAAGTGCAATTGGTAGTGCCATGACGGGAGCCTATATATTTTTCGCGTTATTTATGCTCATTTACCTCTTCCCTTTATTGTATTTATACAAAGGTTCTGTTGCTTATATAAGAGCGCTTAACAACGATAATCAGGAAGAACTCGAGGCTGGTTTTGAAAATTATAAATCGCTGTTCAAATTTATCGGCATTTTTACTATAATTGTTTTTGGTTTATACCTGATTATATTTTTAGGAAGTATTTTATTGGGAGGATTATTAACTTGAATATGAAACAAAACAAATATTTTTTCCGGTTGTTTTTAGTATTGGTAATTACAAATTGTATACATACTAAACTATTTGCTTTCGAAGACGATGTTAAATACAAAGAAATAATTACAACCAGTCGTTTTATTGATGGCCGAATTGGACAAAATGCCGACATTCAGATTTTCCTGAAACTCGAAAACTATTCATCTGAAAATTCCGAAATTTATTCTGTTAGCGGATATTATCTATATACAAAAATAAATACTCCTATACCGATAGTTGGCATTTACGATGGAACATTAACCCTGTATGTTTTTAACAACAGTGAAAGGGGAGATAGCCTTGTTTATTTTAATTACGAATTAAGCCATTTTGAAACTATCACCTACTGCAAGGAAATTTCAGGATTTACCGAAAAAATTACGCTTGATGGCAATAGCGGTACATGGACAGACGGTAAAAAGTCTTTGCCTGTTACCTTAAACGATAGCGACCTGCGCGTAATACACCAACACGAATATTTGATTATAACGACCGAAGATCAACTAAATATGCTGGATTTGCAGGAAATCTCAAATCCGGACAAAAATTTTGAACTAATAAATGCCTGCAGCAATGACCAGCAAATACAAATATTATTGAGGTTTTCCTATCCGTCTAACCCTTTTGTAAATGGCAGATGTGGGGCAGGTTTCGAATCCGGCTATATAGCCTTACAATTCGATATAAATACCTATTGGGTTACTCACCAAAGAGTGTTATTTGAAAGTTGTTATGAAGATGTGTTTATTGAAAGCGCTAACGAAACCGAAGAGAATGTTTATACTACTGTAATCTTTAACGGGGCAGGAGAGCAAAAAACCATTACCCTCAATGCAACAGATTGCAGGATTGACATCAAATAAATAACACCCTGATTTTTACATTTATTATACCTTTGTCCCGCAATTGTAAGGGTTAACATTATTTTCCAATGAAATTATACATATCGTTTTTTGTATTGCTTACTATGGCAGGTCTGGGAATGGCTAATGGTCAAAATGTACA
Source organism: Bacteroidota bacterium (assembly GCA_016718035.1). GTDB lineage: Bacteria > Bacteroidota > Bacteroidia > Chitinophagales > BACL12 > UBA7236. The sequence goes on from JADKEK010000006.1 coordinate 134,591, forward strand.
TTACCTCGAAAAATTGGACTATAAAAGCAGATGGTATATCTATTGGGGATGGAACCTCGACGGGTACTCCGATTCTGATATACATTTTAAGGGTGATGACTATGATTTTACATTGCAAAATGTAGCTGCCAACGACAGACAAACGCCTTTTGAAGCCAGAACCTATTGTAATCCTTTAAGAGCCACCATTCCACAATATAATTTCCGCGTGGGTTATTTTTTGAATAATCATTATAATGTTTCATTTGGCATTGACCACATGAAATATGTAATGCAACAAAAACAAATTGTTGGTATCGACGGTTTTATTAATAATTCTGAGACGCAATATGACGGTTTGTATGAAAATGATGAAATATTATTGGCTGCCGATTTCCTCCGTTTTGAACATACCGACGGACTTAATTATGTAAATACGGAATTACGAAGAATGGATAATCTCTTCGCTATAGGACCGGTAAAAGTGAATGCAGTAGAAGGTATAAGTGCCGGATTTTTATGGCCGAAAACTAATTGTACATTATTGAATAATGAACGTTATGATGAATTCCATATTGCCGGATTTGGAACCGGAATACTTGCCGGAATTAATGTGGAACTCTACCAATATTTTTTCCTGCAGAGTGAGCTAAAAGGTGGATATATCAATATGCCTAGCATACGGACAACTGCATTTGAATCGGATATTGCAGACCAACAATTCTTTTTCGCACAGTGGAATGTAGTGTTTGGTGTTAATTTTAATCTCCACTAATAATTTTGTTTCTTTTCTACAATGGAGTTTAATTACCTGATCACAGAAAGACTAAAATTGCGGATAATTACGCCGACAGTGTTACAATATGTTTATCACAATTACACGGATGAGCAATTAATTACTTTTTTAGGATTGCCCAATGCAGAACAATTAGCTATTGAAAAATCAAAATTTGAAAAAGGATACACTACTTATAAAATCGATTACCTTGGCTTTCAATTGCTGGACAAAACTAATTTGAATGTTATTGGTTGGTGTGGATTTCATTCCTGGTATCCCGAACACCAGCGCGCTGAAATCGGTTATCATATTATTGAAGAAACAAACAAAGGCAAAGGTTATATGTCGGAGGCTTTTACGGCTATTATTAACTACGGATTTCAACACATGCAATTAAATAGAATTGAAGCATTAATTGGTCCGCAAAATATCGCGTCTCAGCAATTAGTACACAAATTTGGATTCGTAAAAGAAGGAGTAATGCGACAACATTATTTTAAAAACGGACAATTGGAAGATTCTATTATTTATGCTTTATTAAAAGCAGATTACCTTAAATGATTAGTACAAATATTGTTTAAGTACTTCATTTAATCTCACCCCAACACTGAAAAATAATTCATTAGCATTTTGTCCCGAAGCACTTACTTGTAAATCGCGGTAAATACATCTGAAATCTAAACTGGCATTATGCCAAAATTGCCAGGAAACTACAAGGTCGTTCATCAGAAGTTGATTGTTAATTCCCTGACCGGTAAAATTGCCGTACTCGTTGGAATAGGTATTATAATCGAGAAAAACATTTCCGCCATAATTTTCTCCGGTTGGGTCGGTGCCGTAATTGGCCATTAACAATGTATTATTAATGACAATTTTCGGAAAAGGCTGATACCACAAGGCAAGCAGATGTTCTGAAAAATTAGCTCCTAACGGATGTGCCAGCGGTTGCGCATAATGCGTATAACTGGAACCATTTTCATCTTCGTAACTATAAGTATAAGGCCTTGCCATATTGTATTCATACTGCAAATCCAATTGGTTAATACCAAATGCATTGATATATTTTAAGCCGGATTGAATCGCGTATTTATTTCCCCACCATCCATCGTTGGCTAATAATTCCCCAACAACTAATTCGTCTAAAACAACCTGACCATACAATGAAAACCGCTGTAAGAAATTCCATTTCCAATTAGTTCCTAATACCACATTGTCGCTGCTGCCCAAACCACTTTCCACGGCGCGATAAAATATAACCGGATTTAAATAATTCAGTTCAAAACCTTTTTCAGCACCATATAATCCTGTTCTGTCGAAAATAATAGTCTCGAATAAACCCAAATGAAAATTTTTGGTGATAGGAAAATTCAGGTGGTGCATGGCTGCGTATTTTTTGTGCACCAAACTGTTATAAATATTCGAACCATCATAATTAGCCAACTCCGTAAATACATTTTGATAGTTGGCTCTCCAGATTTTGGTATTTATTTTCAGCATTAAATGATCCTTGGCATTATTGCTCCATATTAAACTTCTGATGCCATCGCCAATAAATATTTTATCCTGCCCGAATTGAACGGCGATATTTTTTGTTGCATTAAAGGTGATATAACCATGTGAGGACAAATAATCAAAGCCTTCTTCTTTAAATATTTTAGCCACACCTTCTCCCGGAACTACTTGAGGCGCCTTGTTTATTCTATCACTAACATATCCCGGAAAAATAGCCTGATTGTCGGTAGCGTATAAATAAAATCCTACTTTATTATCAATACTCCCGCGTAATTCTAATCCTCTGGTGTTGACAAAACGTAAATTGGAACTATCGCTCGACAAACCAAAACTATTGGCAATAACCGGATTTACTTTTACCGTAAAAAATTGATAAAAAGTGGCGGGCTCAGGATAAAAAAATCCTAAATTGGAGCGATAATATTTACTTTTTTCATCCAATGTAACAAACTCGCTGTTATCAGCACTTAAATAATTCACATTAAATTGTTCGCGCTGGTTAAGTGAATCGAATTTATGGTAGGCAACAGCTAATGATGCAATATCTTCTCTCAAATAAGGTTTTACCGTGCTGTGTAAATGCTGATAAGTTTTATTATACTGAATATCAATTCTGTCGACTAAATGCATACTATTACTCCCCAGCGGCGTGTAGGCATTTCCCCATTGTGGAAGGGTGATGGTGGTTTGTGCCGACCCATCAATATGCAGCAATAACTGCAGCATTAGTAACACTAGCCAAATTGAATTATTTTTGTTTGCCATTGTGGTGCGTAGGCACGGTATTTGTCTTTTGTACTGCAGAGTTACTAAAAAAACCTTACATGAAAAAATTAATTATCCTTTTAGCATTTTTCGGAACAGTTGTAAAAGCCCAGAATTTAGGCTTTAACGGCTCCGGATTTTTTGAAAATTATAATGCCGAAGTTGAACAATATCTAGTGGACATGAATCAACCATTTACCATTCGTGTACCCGGCGGAGCAATTTCTAAATTCCATGATCCGGCGAATGTGAAAAAGGGTTGGGGTATGACAGAAGCTAACGTAAAAACCTGGTTCGATAAAACCGGTTTTGATGAAGATGGAAACGGCTATGAAAAATGGTTGCGCAAAACGGAAGAACAGCCTAATCACAGTTATTTGGATGATTTAATTGCAATGCAAAAAAAGTTTCCGAACATGCAGGTGCTTTATGTATTGAATGTATTAAACAGCACACCTGAAAAAAATATGCAGGCCATTCGTTACCTCATGCAAAATAATGTAAAAGTAGTGGGTGTAGAAGCCGGTAATGAAATATATGGTAAATATGCTTCCTTTGATGAATACGTAAATGATTTCGAACCTATTTTTGCTATGCTTACTAAAGAATATCCATCTATTAAAAAAGGTTTAGTTGCAGGAGCCAATTTAGGTAGAAAAGAATTAGTGCGTTGGAATGAAAGTATGGCTCAGTATAAAGGTGACTACGACGCTGTAATTTTCCACTATTATTATACCAAAAATGATTTAGGTGAAGCGTATAATATGATCCCGCTCCGCATAAAATATGATGAAAATGTAACCAATAAGGATTTAGAAAAAGCATACGACAAAGCTGCCGAAGTTTTATTGGATAAAAGTATGATTGAAAGAGGTGTTGCCTATGCACGCGATTTATTTGGTGATAAGGCAATTTGGATTACCGAATGGAATACCAAACCTTCAGAAATGTTGTGTAATACCATTTTAAATGGTGCATGGCAATTTCGTGAAATGGTGGAACAGTCTGAACAGGTAGAATATTTACTCATGCACAATGGCGTGAGCCCTGATAAATATGGGATGATTAGCAAAGGAACTTATGCCGATAGTGAAAATGCCACTATGATTCGCCGAACAGGTTATTGGGCGTATATTTTAGCATCTGAAGCTCAGGGTGCACAAAAGTTGGTTAAAAATGAAGCACCTAAAATGCAGGTGGATGATGATGGTGAAATTTGTATCTACTTTGTCAATATGGATGAGGCATTCAATTATGCACTCGATCTCGGAAAATTGAAAGCAACATCTGTAACCATAAATTATGTGAGTGGTAAACATTTATATAGTGGTTCAGGTATGACTGGTTATATGGGTAAAGGCACTAAACCTAGTTACGAAGTAAATGGTATTAAACGCGAAAAATTTACTGGGACTATTCCTAAAAATGCGTTTGGGTATATACTTATTAAAACCATTAAATAAGCTGGTAGGAAAGTGTGTTGTTGTTTCTCGCAAAGGCGCAAAGTTTAATGGAATATATAATGTGCGACATAGTATGTTTTTAGGCACGCAAAGCTGCTAAACCAATTGTACCTTTGCGTGCTTGAATTGGATTTTTTATTCGAACAAAGCACATAATGCTGATACCTTCACCTTTGGGCCTTAGCGAGAAACATTTCGTGAATTAATTGGTGTATTTTTCTCGCCATCCCGATAGCTATCGGGAGCAAAGTTTAAGAAAATATGTTATGTGCGATATAGTATGTTTTTAGGCACGCAAAGCTGCTAAACCAATTGTACCTTTGCGTGCTTGAATTGGTTTTTTATTCGTACAAAGCACAAAGTGCTGATATCTTAACCTTTGCGCCTTAGCGAGAAACATTTCGTAAATGATATGGTATTTGTTGCACGCGGAGGCGCGGAGATACAGGAAGATTTTATCTTAAGGCCTGTAACAAAATAACCACCTCAATCGTTTTAGATTAAACCCTTCACACGCAGCAGTGTCATATAGGTGAATTCATTACTGGCACAACAATTGTTTTACCACATCAAAATCGCAACCATGGTAAGTAAGCAGCAACAAGTTCAGCACCTCTACCTTAGGTCCGGCTTCGGAGAAACTCCTGTAGTCATCAAAAAGAAAAAACAACAATCCATCCAAAAATTAGTTGATGAATTATTTAATGATGCCAAACAAAACAATCCAATAACTTATCTCGAAAATCCGGCGGGCAGCAAAGAAGTCGGCAATTTTAAAGTGCTCCTACTCATTTTAAAATCCCGCGACCAAATGCAGGAACTTAATATTGAGTGGCTGAAAACCTTACATACTACAAAATCAGTATTGCGCGAAAAAATGACCTTGTTTTGGCATAATCATTTTGCCACTTCTACACAACTTGCCTATCTAATGCAAGTGCAAAATAATACCCTTCGCAAAAATGCATTAGGGAAATTCGATAAATTATTACACGCCATTTCTACCGACCCTGCCATGATTATTTATTTAAATAATCAGCAAAATAAAAAAGATGCTCCCAACGAAAATTTTGCACGCGAGGTAATGGAATTATTTACTTTAGGAGAAGGAAATTTATATACAGAAAAAGATATCAAAGAAGCTGCGAGAGCATTCACTGGGTGGACTGTAAATAAAAGAGGGAAATTCGAATTTGTGGAGGAAGAACATGACGATGGTGAAAAAGAATTTATGGGGATGAAAGGCAATTTCAACGGACAGGACATCATCAATATATTGCTCAGCAAAAAGCAAACTGCCAGATATGTCACGTATAAAATTTATAAGGAATTTGTAAATGATGATGTGGATGAAACAATTGTAGCTCAACTTACCGACCAGTTTTTTGAATCGGGATATGATATCGGAAAGTTGATGAAAACAATATTTACGGCGGACTGGTTTTATGAAGAAAAAAATGTCGGCACACATATCGCATCGCCGGTAGAATTGTTGACGCGATATAAAAGATTACTCAATATCGGATTTAAAGATGATAAGGCACAACTCGTGGTGCAGAAAGTACTGGGACAAGTATTGTTTTTTCCTCCGAATGTTGCCGGTTGGCCTGGCGGAAAAAATTGGGTGGATAGTTCTACACTTACGCTTCGTATGAATATTCCAACACGTATTGTTCAAGGTGGAGGATTTGATATCCGACCAAAACCGGAATTTGAAGATGCACCTGAAGATGAAACTGCGCTGAAAGCCAGAAAACGTTCTGAAATATTTTCTGATTGGGCATCAATTGTTACTGCATTTAAAATGGTGCCCAAAGAAGCACTTACAGATGTTGTTATAGAAGCATTTATTCAATCACCTAAACAAGGAATTGATAAGGCGCTCATCGAAAAATATGTGGACCATTCAACAGATGATAAACGTATCATCAGCACTGTAGGAATTGTAATGTCATTACCTGAATTTCAATTAATCTGAGTATGAAAACTTCAAGAAGAGATTTTATCCGCTATTCAAGCCTTGCATCTGCAAGTATGTTTTTACCGCAATTTTTGAAAGCATCCGGAAATTTAATTGGCGATGCCGCACGACCAAAAGTATTGGTGGTAATTCAGTTTTCCGGTGGAAACGACGGACTCAATTGTATTATTCCGTATGGCAACGATTTATATCAAAAAGCCAGACCAAAAATCGGTTACAAAAAAGAAGAAGTAATTAAACTCGGCGATGATATTGGGATGAACAGCAGTTTGCAGGGACTCGCAGATTTATATTTTAATGGAGATGTGGTGCTGATAAATAGCGTAGGATATCCAAACCCTAACCGCAGCCATTTCAGAAGTATGGATATATGGCAAAGCGGCAGCGATGAAAATGTATATCTGCCGACAGGTTGGTTAGGCCGTGTAATGGATAGCACTTGCGATAATAAAGATTGTGCTAAACCCCATTTTGCAGTGGAGCTCGACGATTCATTAAGCCTTGCATTAAAAGGTAATTACATGAGCGGATTTGCCATGCGTGACCCAAAACAATTGAGTCAGGTGAACCAAAATCCATTTATAGATTCCATTGCGAGACAACAATTAAATTTTGAAGACGACCATCATAATGTTGCTTACTTACATAAAATATTGGCTGATACTGCAGAGAGCACCGATTATTTAACGGAGGTATCAAAAAAATATACCAATAATGCGGTGTATCCGATAAATGAATTCAGCAATCAATTAAAAACAATTGCACAGCTGATTATTGCAGAATCTAATACTTCCATTTATTATGTATCGCTGAGTGGTTTTGATACACATGCGGGACAAAAAGGACAACAGGAGCGTCAGTTAAAAGTATATGCCGACGGATTAAAAGCATTTTGCAGCGATTTAAAATCCAAAGGAAAATTTAAGGATACCATGATTATGACATTTTCAGAATTTGGCAGAAGGGTAGATGAAAATGCAAGCATGGGTACCGACCACGGAACTGCAAATAATGTGTATTTAATTAGCGGCGGATTGAAACAAGGTGGTATGATCAACGACATGGCCGATTTAGCCAATCTACAGGATGGTGATTTAATTCATCAGGTAGATTTCAGAAGTGTATATTCCACATTGTTAAACAAGTGGTTAAATGTAGATGCCCAAAAAATATTAAATGGCAGCTATCCGATGCTGGACTGTTTGTAATCCGGAAAAATTAAATGCGGGTTGCAGGTTTATGTTTAAGGCGATTAAGCACCTTTTCCCATAATATTTCGTAAGGGATGATTTCCCATTCGTTAACCATGTTGTTACCGTTTGGATCACCTTCCTGCATTTTGCGTAAATACCTTTGCGCCATTTGTTTGGTGCGGTCATACACAAAATCTTCCTTCACCATAGTGAGCAACATTTTTAAGAAACAGCTACTGCGGTATGAGTCGTCTTTGCGTAGGTAGCGACTGCAATAAACATTTAGTGCTTCCGAACGATTGATGATACCGGTGAGCTCACCTTTTTCGAGCATGTAAATTATTTGAATTACCAGGATAGATACATTGTAGCCTTTTTTATCCTTAGTAAAATTCGGTACCTCATTCAGGAATTTCAACAAACGGAATTTCCGGTTCGTAGGGTCGCTGGCTAATAAGTCGCGATCAAGGTTTTCGGTTTCGAAAATATAGTTGATATATGATTCGAAAATTTTCCATTTCTCTTTGCGCTCTTCGCTGGTATAAACGAAACGCGGGTGATTAACCACTTTAATAAATATACCTGCAGCATTGATGTAATTTTCGGTATGCATGGCAAGTAAAAAGTAGTATTCGAGGAATATAAACCAGTTGTTACTTCCTTCAGCAACCAGGTCGAGACATTTTTCTGCATTCATGCGACCATTTTCATAATCGCGGAGTTGCAGGTACGAACTGATTTTAATTAATGCGAGATTGGCAAGTTTAACTTTCTGATTAAAATTAGGATTGTCGTTTAAATATTTTTCAGCTTCCTCGCATACTTTAATTGTTTGCAGGTACTGTCCTTTAATTTGCGCCACCATTATACGAATTTGATATTTCATATAATGTAACTGATAGCTGTCGCTTTGCTCACAAAGTTTGTTTACGGCATCCAGATACTTATCTGCAGTAGATGCCAGTTCGCCTGTTGAGGCAGCACTCAATGCAAAATTGATGGTCAGGCGCTGATACATTTCTTCAGCCTTAATTTCAAACTCTACATCACGTAATGCTTTGTTGGTTAACGCAGCATATTCTTCATATTCCTTTTCATCACCGTTTAAGCTGGCATTATTCATCAAAATGCGTGAACAATTTAATATCATATCCGAAAAACGGTAAATAACAGCAACACCTAAAGTTTTAGCCGCAATTTTAATAGCAGCATTACGTGCACCACTGTTTAATAAAATTCTTATCTGAGCCCAGTTTTTATTGCAGGAATAATTTGCGCGGTGGTAGTCCGAAAATGAAGGGTCGTTGCTATCCAGGAAAAATAAGGTATTCAACAACCGTTTCGAAAAACGGGATTTTAACTGACGGTACTTATCATCGAGGGGAGAAGTATTATACAGAATAGCCGCAGCTTCTTCATCGGTATTAAACTTATCGTTCACCAACCCTTCGTAAAACTCATTGAACTTACTCTCCTTACGATTCAGCAGACTTTTATCAAAAATTTCAATTTTTGATATCCGCTTTTTGGTCACAACTTTCGAAATTTCAATTAGGTTTTTCATACTGTGTGTGCGCTTAGTTTATAGGTTCTATTCTATTCATTATGCCTGAAATTAAGGGTTCTTTACAGGGGAACCGTTTTTAAGAGGAGTGTATTGTGTCACAAACATAACAAAAATTGTGAAATCCAAACAGTATTTTATTTCTTTTTTCTACGCATTATGCACACTTTTTGAGACTAATCAGATATTAATTCACATGTCTATTATTATTTCAAAATGTCACAGAATGACTAATTAAATATTAAAAAAAGCCATAAATGGTTAATTTAGAGGCGTTTATATATTAAAAAGTATTAAAATAAGTAGTCACAAATAATTCATTCCTGTAATGGAAGCATCATATAAGCCACTTACTTTTGACTTCGTTAGTCATTCAGTTAACAGCCAAAACAACAATAACTATGAAAAGAGAATTACCTACAAAATTTCCCGTTGGAGCTATAGTTATTATAGACAATGACGAATTATAACTTTTAGACAGTTGGTTTGTTTCATAAATTAGGTTCACGACCAGAAGGAGGCTTAGGCCTCCTTTCTGTTTGTAGTAAGTGAAGTGAAATCCCCCAAAACCAAAGCAATCATTTACCACTCAGGTAATCAGTCGTTAAGCCCTCGGACCAACCAATTTTTACTGCATATACTGCCAGCTGCGATTTTTAACCATCCATAATTTCTCCTTCTCAATTAAACTTTAGCATTTAAGTTTCACTTAAGGGAAACTTTTGTATCTTTGGTTTGTGGAGGCAGGGAAATTCAGGAGGATCGTTTTTTACAAGGATTATTTTCAGACTTTTTTTGACAAATTATCAAAGAAAGTTAAGGCCAAAATTGTGTGGACTTTCGACTTGATTGAGGAAACTCAGAGAGTACCTGAAACTTACCTCAAGCATATTGAAGGGACAGATGGAATATTCGAAATTAGAGTTCAGTTTGGAAGTGACATCTATCGAATTTTTTGTTTTTTCGACAAGGGAAAACTTGTCATTTTAGCAAACGGGTTACAAAAGAAAACACAAAAAACACCTAAAAACGAAATTGAATTAGCAAAAAAAATAAAGGCAGAATATGAAAAAGAAAAATAACAATTTGACTACCCTCGAAGACTTTAAAGTGAAAAATTATGGAAAACGTGGGACCAAAAAACGAGAAGAATTAGAAGCCGGATACGAAAATTTTAAAATTGGAGTTTTACTGCTTGAGGCACGGCTTGAAAAAGGTTTAACACAAGAGCAACTTGCCGCTAAAGCCGGAACGACAAAATCATATATTTCAAAAATTGAAAATAATATAAAAGAAGTCCGCATTTCGACACTGCAAAAAATAGTGGAGACCGGTCTCGGAGGACACCTTGAGTTATCTATTAAATTATAATGAATACTGAGTAATAGCTGAATCGCCGCGCGGTAATATGTTTACTCTTGAATTTAATGTAATGTAGAATTCTTACAGTTCATTAGTCTTCATCCCGCCGGATGCGAGCATCCTTACTGTCAGCTTGCAATCTTCAACAAACTCAACTTCGACTGATTAAACTTACTCACTGCATAATCCAAAGTCAGATGAAAATCCTTAACCCCTGCATTACTTGGCAGCTCAAACATAGCATCAGTAAGTAACGCTTCACAAATAGAGCGTAAACCACGAGCACCAAGTTTAAAGTCGATGGCTTTTTCTACGATGAAATCGAGCACAGTATCATCAATCACCAAATTGATATCCTCAATTTCGAATAATTGTTTGTATTGTTTGATGATGGCATTTTTAGGCTGAACCAGAATTGCTCTCAACACATCAGCATCCAACGGATCTAAATGAGTGAGGACCGGCAAACGACCAATCAACTCCGGTATTAATCCAAAGTTTTTTAAGTCCTGAGGAGCAATATATTGTAGTAAATTTTCACGATCGGTGGTTACATTATCGTCGTGACGTTTAAATCCGATTAATTGAGTGTCGGTTCTACGGGCAATTATTTTTTCAATACCATCAAAAGCACCACCGCAAATGAAGAGAATGTTTTGTGTATTCACCTTCACCATTTTTTGCTCCGGATGTTTTCTTCCTCCCTGTGGCGGAACCATCACTTCTGTGCCTTCCAGCATTTTTAGTAATGCCTGCTGCACACCTTCACCCGAAACATCTCTGGTGATGGAAGGGTTATCACCCTTGCGAGCAATTTTATCTATCTCATCAATATAAACGATTCCTTTTTCGGCTGCCGCAACATCATAATTACAAACCTGTAATAAACGGGATAAGATACTTTCTACATCTTCCCCAACATAACCGGCTTCAGTAAATACGGTTGCATCAACAATGGCAAAAGGCACATTTAAAAACTTAGCAATAGAACGCGCAAGTAAGGTTTTTCCGGTTCCTGTCCTTCCAACAACCATGATATTCGACTTTTCAATCTCAACATCCTCGCTGGTTTTCTGGTTTAGGCGCTTGTAGTGGTTGTAAACGGCAACGGAAAGTATCTTCTTTGCCTCATCCTGACCAATTACATAAGTATCGAGAAATTCTTTGATGGCACGTGGCTTCATCGAGTTCGCCAAAGCGAATTTATAACGCTTCACAGGTGCGTGCAATTCCTCTTCCACCAAGGTTTGCGCCTGGCTTACACAGGTTTCACAAATATGTCCTTCTTGTCCTGCAATCAACATCTTCACCTCTTCTTTCGGGCGCAGACAAAAGGAACAATGGGCGGTTTCTTTTTTCTTCATGTAACTTGTTCAATCAAATTTACCCTTTTTTCGGGTCTTTTAACAACACCTCGTCAATCATACCGTATTCTTTCGCTTCAGCAGAACGCATCCAATAATCACGATCGGAGTCTTTTTCTACTTTTTCGAATGGCTGACCACTATGGTTGCTGATAATATTGTATAATTCTGTTTTTAACTTCAGAATCTCTTTCAAAGTAATTTCCATATCACTTGCCTGACCCTGAGCACCACCAAGCGGTTGGTGAATCATAACACGTGAATGCGATAAACCCGCACGTTTGCCTTTAGCACCCGCACATAATAATACAGCTGCCATTGATGCGGCAATACCGGTACAAATGGTGGCTACATCAGGTGTAATAAAATGCATGGTATCGTAAATAGCCAAACCGGAATACACAACTCCACCGGGACTATTAATATAAATCTGGATATCGCGTTTAGCATCTACACTCGATAAAAATAATAGCTGCGCCTGAATTACATTGGCAACATAATCGTCGATAGCAGTGCCCATAAAAATGATACGGTCCATCATTAATCTTGAAAACACGTCGAGTGCCTGCGCATTCAACTGGCGTTCTTCAATAATGTATGGTGTAAAATTGGTTACATGCATACTTTGGGTTTTCATGTAACTGTCGAGCGAGTTACTGCTCATGCCCATGTGCTGGATCGCATACTTGCGAAATTCGTTATTCTGCATACACTTCTTCAGTTTTGTTTAGTTGTTGAAAAGCTTCCAGGGTAGTCGGCTGTTCTTCAATAGTGATGTATTCTTTAATGACGTTAAAAAACTTCTTTTGTGCTACGCGATCGTGCATGTTTTCTACAAAAGCCTTGTCTTTTAACTGACTTTGTAAAATGTACTGCACAAAATCTTCACCCATTTGTCCGTAACTGCTGCGCACGGCAAACAACGCTTCCTGAATAATTTCGTCGTTGCTCACATTTATTTCATGCGATTTTTGCACCTCACGGTAAATTAACGATTGTTTCAATTTATTGGTAAAATCAGCAAATTCCGCTTCAAAAGTGTCAGCTGTGCTGTCTTTTTCGTTGGTCTGACTATACCATTTCCTTAAGAAGACATCCGGAAGGGGCACTTCGGTTGTATCGATTAAATATTTAAATAATTCATTCTCAAGCGAAACCTCAGTTAAACTGTCGTGATATTGCTCTATTGCAGTAGCAATTTTTTCACGCAATTCAGTCTCAGTGGCAATAGGGCCAAACTCTTTGCTGATTTCTGTAAAGAACGCGTCGTTGATTTCTGCCGGGAACAAACGGGCAATACGGTCAACCTTAATTTCGAACTTAGGGCTGATGTTTACCACGGTTTCTTCGGTAGCCTCAGTTAAATGGAGAATATTTTTCGCCACTTTCACTTTATCTCCTTTGAAGACGATGAACAGGTCATCAATATTTTTAACATCACCGGGTTTACCACCTAAAAATAAATTCTGATACTCATCATTCAGCATCTGAAGGTTGAAGTAGGTTTCTACATTAACACCACCATCTTTATCTGAACCATCTTCGTTTAATTCTTTTACGTGCGCATATACTACATCGTTTTCTTCAACGCTGTCCACATCTTTGCGCTCACCATACTTGCGTACAATACGTTCAAATTCCTGGTCAATTTCTTCCTGTTTAGCCGGAATACGGAAACGGGTTAACGATTTATTTTTATTGAGATTAATGCTCAGGTCAATAGTTGGCTGAACACCAATTTCATAAACAAATTCATATGTTTTTGTCTCGTTATAATCTACACCAAGGTCGTTTTCAACCGGCAGTGCATCACCTAATAATTCGAGATTGTTTTCTTTTAAATAAGCATTCATTTGCTCATTTACCATTTTGTAAAGCTCATCGAGAATAACCGAATCACCATACATTTTTTTCACCATACCCATTGGCACGTGACCGGGACGGAAACCCGGAACCTGCGCTTTTTTTGAAAGGTCTTTTAATGCTTTGTCGAAACGACCACGGTAATCTTCGTTGGTAAATGTAAAACGCACCATATTGTGCTGTAAGCCTAAGTTGTCGATTGAGATATTCACTGTTTGGAAATTATTATTGTAAAGTTATTAGAATGATTTTTCGTTCCCTTTGGTATAAAAAACAGAAAGCCTGAGGACTTCAGACTTTCTGTTGAGGTAATGGTGCGGGTGGAGGGACTCGAACCCCCATGCCGTGAAGCGCCAGATCCTAAGTCTGGTATGTCTACCAATTTCACCATACCCGCTTTTGTTTTTGGATGTCAATATTGATTTAAAATCAAATAAAGAACACGCTTTTTGCCCGACAACCGGGTCCATTTTAAAAAGAGATGCAAAGGTAAGAAAAATATGTGGGAATTTGTTGTGGTTGAACGCTATTTAATAGAGGTTATTAAATGTATCTGATATGCCCGTATTTGAGCGTGAAACAATAGTAATTGGTTGTCACTTAGGTGGTTAAGTAAGTGACAGCACACTTGCAAGCCGCAATGGGCTAATGTCCCGGGCGTCTATTGGCATTGCTGAATGTTACTTTTTCGTTACCTTTACTTTTAATGAAAGTAGTGGTAAAACTATGTGTATTGCTGGCTTTAATCAATATTGCCTGTGGTAAACCTAATGTACCCGATTCCCCATTTCCGGCTTACGACCATATCGTAGTGGTGTTTTTCGAAAACCATGAATTCGATTCAGTTATCAATTGCCCTGATGCCTATTATTTTAAAGAGCTCATCAGCGACCCGCATACTGCCCTTTTCACGCACAGCTACGCACTTACTCATCCCAGTCAGCCGAATTATATCATGTTTTTTTCCGGTGAAAATCAGGGGGTGACTACCACAGACCGGCCACCAACCTCATTTACCACACCTAATCTGGCAGCGCAATTGGTGGACAGTGGTTATACGTTTGTCACCTATAGCGAAGGTTTACCTTACCCCGGTTTCGACGGCGATACGTATGGACGATATGCCCGCAAACACAATCCGGTGGCCAATTGGATGGGTCCGCTAAAAAATCAGGTGGATTCGGCGCTCAACCAGCCATTTACGGCCTTTCCGACCAATTATAACGAGTTGCCAACCATCAGTTTTGTGGTGCCCGACCTCGATAACGACATGCATGATGGACCCATATCACTCGGTGATGCCTGGTTGCGCACCAACCTCGGCGCCTATGCCGAATGGGCAAAAACAAATAATAGTTTATTGATAGTCACCTTCGACGAAGGCAATTACGAACCCGATGGCAACCATATAGTCACCTTCTTCACCGGCGATCATATTGTTGGAGGTAGTTACGATGAAATAATTAATCACTATTCCGTTTTACGCACCCTGCAAGACATCTACAACCTCCCGCACTGCGGCAACACCAAAACCCATTACCCCATCCAGTCAGTATTCGAAGAAAGGGAACGCTGATTGAACGGATTGAACGGGTTTTGACGGATTTTTTATTAAAAAAACGTTGTTTTTTAAACTTAATATAATTATCCGTTCTTATCCGTTAAATCTGTTCAATCCGTGTTCCTTTTCAATCATTGTTCCATCTCACTGAGTTCTAACCAGCGCAGTGATTTATCATCGATCATTGCTATCGTCGCTGTTAGTTGTGCAGAAATTTCAAACAACGCCTCATGCGATAAACCGCTGTCCAATAATTGTTTTTCCAAGTCAGCTTTTTTTATTTCCAGCTCCGCGATTTCATTCTCCAGCATTTCAAATTCGCGTTTTTCTTTAAACGACATTTTGCGTTTTTCTACAACAGGTTTTACTTCAACTATTTTTTTCTCTTCAACAATTTCTTTTTTGTTGAGTTGTTTTTGTTCTTCCTGTTTTTCTGCTTTCATCGCTTCCTGATATACACGCCAATCAGAATAATTACCCGGAAAATCTTTGATAACACCATCACCTTCAAACACAAATAAATGGTCAACAAGGCGGTCCATAAAATAGCGGTCGTGACTCACAATTAATAAACAACCTTTAAAGTCCGCGAGAAATTCTTCTAAAATACTCAGCGTTAAAATATCGAGGTCGTTGGTAGGTTCATCGAGAATTAAAAAATTCGGATTTTTAATTAAAATCGTCATTAAATATAAGCGACGTTTTTCGCCACCACTTAATTTACTCACGTAAGTATATTGTGTTTCCGGTTCAAATTGAAAACGCGTCAACAGCTGAGAAGCGCTCAGTTTCGAGCCATCGGCAAGCGGAATAAATTCGGCAATGTCTTTCACCACTTCAATCACGCGTTTATCCTCTTTTATCAGCATCCCTTCCTGCGAATAATAACCATAAATAATGGTTTCACCCGTGGTAATTTTTCCTGCAGAAGGTTTTTCCAATTCCATAATTAAATTCAGGAAAGTTGTTTTTCCAACACCATTTTTGCCGACAATGCCAACCTTATCGTATTGTTTAAATAAGTAAGTGAACTGGTCAACAATTTTCAGGTCGCCGAAATTTTTACTCACTTTTACCATTTCCAAAATTTTGCCACCCATACGTGTCATTTTCACGTCGAGCACCAATTGATCTTCCTTCTTTTTTGCGGTTGCTTTTGCGGCGATATCTTCAAACGCATCGAGGCGCGATTTACTTTTTGTAGTTCTTGCTTTCGGCATGCGGCGCACCCATTCCAATTCGCGGCGATACGTATTTTTCACCTTATCCAATTCCGCAGCTTCCACCATATCGCGATGCGCTTTTTTCTCAACATATAAACTGTAGTTGCCCTTGTATTGAAAAATTTGCCCATCAGCCATTTCAATTATTTCGGTGCACACGCGATCTAAAAAATAGCGGTCGTGGGTAACCAGCAGCAATGTCATATTGCGCAGACTCAAATATTCCTCCAGCCATTCCACCATCCCGATGTCGAGGTGGTTGGTAGGCTCATCCATAATCACAAAATCCGGTTCCTCAATCAGTAATTTCGATAGTGCAATCCGTTTTTTCTGACCACCACTCAAAGTGCTCACCTTTTGTTCCAGGTCAGTAATTTTCAGTTGAAACAAAATTTGTTTGATGCGCAATTCATAATCCCAGGCATTCAGCACTGCCATTTGCTCATGCGCGCGTTCCAGTGCGGCTGCCGTGATGTCGTTATAATCATGTTCCTGATCCAGCAATGCCTGTTCATAGGCTTTAATGGCCTTAATCGCCGGCGCATCGCTGCTCAGCACGTTATCAATAATGCTGAGGTTTTCATTCAGCGCGGGCTCTTGTTCCAAATACCCGGTTGTGATACTCTTATGCACTTGCACCTTGCCGCTATCAGCAATATCCTTCCCCATAATAATCCGCAACAGTGTCGACTTCCCCGCACCATTCCTGGCCACCAGCGCCACTTTCTGACCACGATTAATACTAAACGAGATGCCATTAAACAGCACCTTCGTATCATAAATCTTCGATAACCCCTCAACAGTAAGATAATTCACGGCCGCAAAGGTAAGGTTTTGGGGTGGGAAAAGGTGGGTGGAGGGGAAAATGGGAGGTGGGCTTGGTTGATAGATTGAATTGGGGATACTGAATATCATCTTTTTCTAAATGTAAAATGTTGGGGGCGCAGTCCTGAAGTGAACAAGTTTTGGTTTGAAGGTATGATAAAAAAGGTCCGAATGATGTGTTGAGTGATGGAATGAAATGATGTGGTAAAATGAACTTGTTCTACTTTAGGGGAGCAGGGACATCCCGCTTCGTATTATAAATCCGCACCGGCTTTTCGCTCCAACTCCTCGTTCGTTCCTCACTGCGGGGTTTCCGCTTCAATCCGGGCTAAATTAAGCTGCTTAGCCCTGAAGTGAACTAGTATTTAATGTTCTATTTTACAATTAACCAAGGATTCTAAATTATAATCATTTTTGAAATTTTAGATTTAATAACTTGTTCTACTTCAGGGTTTTTGTGACATGGTAAAGCGTGCTAAAATGGTAGTTTGATGGCTAGGGGTGCTGAATTTGTTGGGGTTTTTGGGTTGGGTTGTGACACTTGCGGGATTAACGGAAAACCGTGAATTTTGAGTGAAATTCACTAACAAGCTTCTGGTTTTATTACAATTAATTAACTGAAGGTTTTAAAAGCATACTTTTATATAAAGTGTAAACCCTTTATACGGCACCCAAAAAAAGTTTGCCAACGTTCAATTACTAACAAATCTTTAAAGTCTTCTCTAATGAAAAGTATATATCTCATATTTTATTTTCAGAACCGCATGTAAATTTATACTTTTGATATTTCATGTAAAATGTATATTTTACCTCTATTAATTTAAATTGAGAAGCAGTGGCACTTAAAGGAAAAATATCAGACTATCAAGAATTTGTTGCAGAATTAAACGCTAATCTGGATGAATGGCTTAAAACACCAAGAGGTGAATGGGAAGCATTTGCTGTAAAAAGTGTCAATGGACTCGCATCAGAAGAAGTTCGTCGGCTTGTAAGCTTAGATAACAGAAGACAGAATGGTATATTTTTCACAGATAGCAAGTTAGCTAATAGGGTTCTGAGGGGACTGCAGCCTGTATTTACCAAGCAATCTAAAATTTACGATCCTGCATGCGGTGCAGGCAATTTACTGATTTCAGTAGCCGATTATTTGCGGTCCGAAAGTCAAATGCTTATGAATGAGGGTTCTTTTATGGGAACCGACATACATAAACCATTTCTTGAAGCAGCTAGACTTCGATTTTTGATTAATGAGTTGTTGTTTTCCCCTGACTGCAAATCCGACTTTATGCTTAAAAAAGATGCGCGTTTTGTTGTAAAACAATGTGATGGGTTATTTCACAATGAGTTTTATCAAAAGGCAACTCATATTTTCACTAACCCACCTTTTAATCTAGTGCAAACCAAGGAAAAGTTGGACTGGTCCCAAGGCCAAGTTTCGGCTGCGGCTTTATTTATGGATAAAATAGTCCAATATGTCAATACCGGCACTTCAATTTACGCAATTTTACCGGATGTGTTACGCAGTGGCACAAGGTATGAAAAATGGAGAAGGCACATTACCAAACAATGTGTCGTTGAAAGAATTGAACTCCTTGGGCAATTTGACAAATATGCAGATGTTGACGTGTTTTCAATTCACCTTACAAAGAAATCAAGACAGTTCAAGGTAGGGAAATCAACATTTGAAAAAGCAAAAATAAACACAGACGCCAAAGTCGTCGAAGACACTTTCAATGTTTGTGTTGGCCCAGTTGTTGATAACCGGGATGAAAAAATTGGACCCGTGAGAAATTTCGTTGTAAGTAAAGGACTGGAAGGCTGGACAACGCAAACTAGATTTAACTTATTGAGATCACATTCTGGAAAGTCCTTTAAAAGTCCTTTTATTGTGATTAAAAGAACTTCACGAATGGGTGATGCACAACGTGCAATTGCAACCATCATCAATTCGAAAAGGAACGTTTACGTGGATAACCATCTGATAGTGTTACAACCTAAATCCGGCACACTTAATGATTGTAAGAAAATGCTAGAAAACTTAAAAAAAATAGAAACCGACAACTGGATAAATAATAAAATAAGGTGCCGACACCTAACAGTTAAGGTTGTTGCAAAAATTCCTATATGGCCTTGAATAAACGAACGAAAAAAGCACGAATCCGTTTTTCCACACAGATAATAAAACGTCTAGGCGAAGAATTAAATCCCAGTGTTGATCAAAGCATCCTTGAACTTGTAAAAAATTCATACGATGCAGATGCATTGAATTGCACAGTAGTATTAGATAATATAACTGAAATTGGCGGTTCTATCAAGATTACGGATGATGGAAAGGGTATGTCAGATACAGAAATAATCAATGGATGGCTTGTATTGGGAGAGTCTACAAAGTCCATTACCAAGAAAACTGGGCTGGGAAGGATTCCGGCTGGTAGCAAAGGCTTAGGTAGATTGGCTGCTTTAAGAATGGGACATGTTGCTATTCTTAAAAGCACTCCAAAAATGCGCTCTCCAAGTACATATGATTTGAATATTAATTGGGATAAGTTTGATCAGGCAAAACTAGTAGATGATGTGATTTTAAACGTTGAAGGAAAAAGTAAAATTCAATCAACACCATTTGGCACCACAATTGAAATTAAAGAGCTGAAACATAAAATCGGTATCCGTGAAGTAAAGAAAATTGCTCGCGGGTTGATTTTGTTAGCTGACCCATTTGATGATGACCCAAATGCATTTAAGCCGGTACTCAAAACGAAAGAATTCCAAGAAATGGAAGAACTCGTTTCAAAAAGATACTTTGACGAAGCAGAATACCATTTGGTAGCAAAAGTAGATGCTAAAGGACAAGGGGAAGCAACAGTTCAAGATTATCGCGGAAATATTCTCTACAAAACCAATCATAAGCAGTTAGCGGAAAAAAGAAAAGGTGATAAATACGACTGCCCACCAGTAAGTTTTGACATTTGGGCATTTATTTTAAATGCAACGACTTTCCAAACAAGAGCGACATCTGTTTCTGAAATACAAGAATGGCTGGCTGAAGTCGGTGGCGTGCATTTATATGAAAATGGATTGCGGGTTAATCCTTATGGCAATCCAGGAAACGATTGGCTTGACATGAATCTTGCTCGTACTAGAAGTCCAGAAGAACGTCCTTCAACAAATACATCAATTGGAATAGTAAGAGTCAGAGATTCGAAAGGATTATTATCGCAAAAAACTGACAGGTCGGGTTTTATTGAAAACGATGTATTTCATGAGATAAGAGCATTTTGTCAGGATGCCTTGGATTGGATGGCTAAACGCAGACTTGAAAGCGCAGAAGTAAAGCGACGCGCAGAAAGGCAAAAGACCGCGAGCCAATCAGAAAACATAAAAGTAGTGGTCGCTGATGCAATTAAAAAGTTGCCTAGCGCTAAAAGGAAATCGTTTGAATTAGCATTTGCGAAATATGATAAAGCCAGAAACGAGGAAGTTAAATCATTGAAGAATGAAGTGCAATTATATAGAACACTTAGCACAGCGGGAATTACAACTGCAACTTTCTCACATGAGTCGAATGGCAATCCAATTAAGGTAATAACCCAAGCAATTAGCGCTATTGACCGACGTATTAAGAAACGATTCGAAAATCATTACAGCCAATTTGAAGAGCCAATAAATAGTATTACAAAGTCAGTCGATGCATTAAAAGTACTTGCTGGTGCGACATTAAAATTACTAGCCCATGAAAAACGCCGCACAGGAAGGGTAGAAGTGAATATAGTCATTAAAAATATTGTCAAAACTTTCAAGCCTTTCTTGGAGGGGCGTGATATTGAAATTACTACTGACCTAGCAAATGCAAATCCGTATCTTCGTGCAACAGAAGCTTCTGTTGAATCAATTATAACAAATTTGCTCAATAACAGCATCAACGCTTTAGAAAATATTAATGTTCAAAGAAAGATTTTGATTAAAAGTATTATTCAGGAAAACATTCTTTCAGTAAGTGTCGCTGACAACGGACCTGGGATTGTAGGAATCGCACTTAAAAATATCTGGCTACCTGGATACACGACTAACCCTAACGGAACAGGTTTAGGCCTTACTATAGTGCGTGATGCCACATTTGACCTAGGCGGTAAAGTGCGAGCAATCCCGAGAGGAACATTAGGAGGCGCTGAAATAATTGTTGAACTACCAATCATAGGAATATAATGGCAATTACTTTTTACGACAGACAAATCAAAAGAGTGTGCATCTTAGATGATGACGATTCCAGCCGAAACGTACTCAAATATACGGTCGAGGATTCGGATTTGGAAGCACTTCCACAAAATGAGGGAATATCAGATATTAATTTTTTTTTGTCCTCAATTAAAAATTCTGATGCAATTGTTTCCGACCATCATTTGAGAAAAAAGAACTATTTTCCAGCAGATGGAGCCGTTGTCTGTTCACATTGTTATGATTTGCTGATACCTTCAATTTTAGTTACCAAATGGGAGCAAGCTGATGTACATGAAATAAGAAAACTAAGGCCAAAAATACCAGTTATAATTAACCCAGAGGATTTTAACCCCGACTCCCTAATACATTCACTCGAAATATGTATTAATGAATTCAAAGGCGTAATGATTCCTCAGCGTAAAACATGGAGAACTTTAGTTAGGATTGATGATTTGGATGAATTGCATTTTTATGTAATAATTCCTTCATGGAATCCTAATGAAGTGATATCAATTGCAAAAAAAGAACTCGATAATTCTGTGGCACAATCATTACGGCAAGGGCAAAGAGTTCATGCCAATGTGAATATAGAGGCTGAACAGCCATATGAACTTTTTTTTCAAAACTGGGAAATATAAAATGAGTATCCCAATCCCTTTTGTCGCATTTGTAGACGTAGGACATGGAAACAGTACCGTTATACGTGATGAAAAACATACCGTCATCGTTGACTGCGGTAATAAAGGTTCCGGCCTACTTGAATTTTTGACACAAGAAAATATTTCGACAATCGATGCTGTTTTCCTATCGCATGCCGATCAAGATCATATTGGTGGTTTGATTGCATTACTATCTTCTTCAATTTTTAGGATTGATACAGTATATCTAAATGCGGACAGCACAAAAGGATCAGAATTGTGGGATGATTTATGTTACGAACTAAATTCATTACAAGAAAGAGGGTTACTCAAGTATCAAATTGGTATCGCGAGGCATTTAGGTCATTTGAAATGGAATTCTTTAGGCCTAAATACAATATCTCCAACAGGATACTTAGCAGGAAAAGGCGTTGGTGGTGTTGACAGGTTAGGGAGAACCATTTCATCCAATTCATTGTCTGCTTCGTTTCAGGTCACTTGGAATGATCAGATCATTGCATATCTTGCTGGAGATATCGACCAGATTGGATTAGATAACGTTTTAGACAATGAAATAGATATTAAAAGTCCATTATTAGTTTTTCCTCATCATGGAGGCTACGCTGGTGGGGCTAACATTCTGGATTTTACAAAGCAGCTTTGTAAAGTAACTACTCCAGAATTAGTAGTATTTTCTAATGGTAGAAACAAACACGACAACCCTCGCCCTGAAGTTGTTACAGAAGTAAAAAAGTTCGTTGAAAATGTGCGCATATCATGCACACAATTATCCAAAAATTGCACGCCTGATTTGCCGACTGAAAATCCAGCTCATTTAGCTAAAACCTATTCGCGAGGACGCGCAAAACACTCTTGCTGCAGTGGTACATTTATTATCCTACTACAAAATCCCAGTTTGATTGACCCAAATTGGGATGCACATCAGGAATTTATCACAAATTATACAGTCTCACCCCTTTGTCGTTAGGAATTTCGTCAATGTATTTAAATGGAACCATACCATTGAAATTCGTAACAATATCATATAAAACCAAATTAGCTTTGAATAGTCAAACTAACAAAACCATGCTATTGAGAGTTTAGAATTGCTTTATTGGTTGTTTGGATGACCCCTAATAATTTTCATGCTATAAATTAACTAAAATTTCCATACCTATGCATACTTCATGATGTAACCTAAAATATCCATTTAAACAATATTTATCTTTTCTTTAAATACCTAGTAGTGATTTTTAGCTGCAATATGTTTAGATAGAATTAAATTATTTTTTTTAACATAGTTTTACATTATTAATATTTAAATATGGTTAATTGAATGATTTTTTAAGTCCGATTTAGTTACTACGAATTATCCACATTCAATTTACCTTCAGGGGGGCAATTGCAATCATCTGCGGGTTTTGAGGGGCTTTAAAATCCATTTTGGTGTTTTTCGAAAGTAAGTAATTCTTTTTCGGATTATTTAGTATTTTTGATTCTACAATAATGTTTGCAGTGAGTTTTTCATACTCTTACATTAGTATCTTGTTTTGACGATATTTAGACTTAAACTGAAAATGGTAAATATTTAAAAAAAAACACACTCAATATGGACAAAGCAATTGAACAAGTTTTTAAAGCTTTCAATCATCTCGCAAGGGAAATTCAGGTATACTTGTTTAGCGGAGTTGTAATTGCCGTTAATGCTCTAATCATTGACTACTTTTATTACAATTCAACGCTTTTGGCTTTCATTCAGACCCACAACTTGACAATTCCGGTTGCAATTGTTTTATATCTCATAGGGCAGTTTTGTATGGCGTTTTTCTACACGATTTTAGAATGGACGAAAGTGGATAAAAAAATAAATAAGATTTTAAAATTTGCTTATTCGGTTGACTCCAAATCTCTGCCAAAGCTTTATAGAATAAATCCGGAACTCTATTTGCACTTCGTCGAAAGGTATATTATTCTAACAATGATGCGATGGACATTAAGTGCAGCTTGCTTTATTAACTTAATTATTGACATAATAGTTATATTCAATAAGGATTTTCATTGGCAATTTCTATTAACAACAATAGTTTTTGGTACTGGAACTATAACCTTTTATTTATTGACAACAAGGACGGAAAATGATTATGCAGACCGAATTAACTCCTTAAAAGATGACCAGTAATTTCTAACATTCAATAAAGTTTCATTGAACAATAATGAATCAAAACTTTATTCGTTGAATAAAGCATGCGAAGTAATTTGGGAATACACATTTGGATATTCTGATAAATCGCAGGCGAGTCCGGTTGTGGTTCACCATAACTTCATTTTTTGCCGGCGAATCCGAAGCAAAGGACAATAAAATAACAATTCAAAAGATTGATTTAATCGGTCAAACAGACTGGAAAAAAGAATTGGACATCTGGACAATGTTGATGACATTATTGTTTCCGGCGATATGGTTTGTGCACTTGTTTCTTTTGATTACTATCAAAAGATTAAACATCCCAATAATACGTTTAGTGAAAATATGTTTCCGGTGTATTTCTATGTGCAGTTGAATATTGAAACCGGGGAAATCATTAAAAAAGAATATCAAAAAATGGGCGTATATCTGTCCGGAAAACATTTTTCAAATCCCGTCCTGAACTCAGAATACTCTTACTTTTTAAATAATCTTGATTCGGTGGCGTTTTTATCTACAATCGAACTGGAAAAGGCTACAATCGTCAGCAATAATTTGACCGTAGGCTCCAAAATTCGACTACTTTCAGCCGGCTCTGATTCATATCATCTCCTCAATGAAAAATCTTGATCCCGCATTAAAACCACCTACAAGATAGGAGAGGATGGGTATCCAGTTTAACCAAATTTTAAATTCATATTAATACTTTGCTAGAATAATATTTTTTGTGACATGGCTAAATGTGCAAAAAATGAGATATGTGGTCTAGTAGTATCATAAATGTTGCGTATTTAGATAATAAATGTGACATGTTTTAGATTAACGGAAAACCGTGAATTTGAAATTCAAATTTACCTTAAAGATCAAAATTTCCTAAATTTGGTTTAAGATTTATTTAATTGATTTTTTTTAAAAAGTGCACCAACTATTTAGACATATTGATTTTCAATAATAAATTCCAACATAAAATAAATTAAAATGAAGGATAAAAAGCACAGTGCCAAAACATATCGATTGTGTTGAATAGAACTTTATAATGCTAAAAAACACTTAACAAATTTGAATTGAAATCCAGCTCAAAATTTACCGATATTTCCGCAATGAGAAGTATAATGAATGGAAAATTCACAAAAGATATATCTATGCATCGGTTTAAGACGAAAGACAAATTACTATGATAGGAAATCATCATTATTCAACTTGGGGGCTAAAAGACAGTGGTGAAGATATCACAAACGACATTATAGACATTGCAACTAATGCAACTTCATTTATTGTTGCAGCCGGTTATAATTTCTCATTTCGACATGCTGGAATGATGTTTTTTAACGAACTAACTCATAAAGCAAATAATGGAATCCCGGTTATTCTTATTGTCCCACCTCACTTGGCAGGACAATACAATCCTCAACCGAAACTAATAAACTACTGTATTGCAAATAACATTGGGGTTATTCTAAATAAAAGCAATCACTCTAAGTGGCTTTTGACAGAGAATGATTTATACTATGGCTCAAGTAATTTCACCCCGACAAGTTGGCGAGACAGAGTTGAAGTAGTGACTATTCATAGGCATCGGAAAATATTCATGAATTGGAAACGTGCGACAATACTTGACTTTCGACTTTTTATTCAACGTGAAATTGCAGATATCAATAATAAAAGACGAAATATGCATTTATATCCTGGCCTAATTCCATTAACAGTAAATACATGGAATAATATAAAACCGTTAAT
Organism: Bacteroidota bacterium; assembly: GCA_016718035.1. GTDB lineage: Bacteria > Bacteroidota > Bacteroidia > Chitinophagales > BACL12 > UBA7236. Next base: position 160,796 of record JADKEK010000006.1, read on the forward strand.
AAGAAGATTAAATCCGTCTATAGAAAAGGTGAAAGAAACTCTTGAAAACTATGAAACGGTAGAATTAAGTTTATATTTTGTAATTGAACAATGGTTTATACAAGCTAATCAAGAAGGCATTGAAATAATATATTCAATGAGTTACGAAATACTTGAAATCATAAATAATATTTGCGAGTATGCTTATGCTAATATTTACAACGAAAGTATAAAAAATGATGAAATACAGAACAAAGAAGTTATTGACAATTACAACAACCTCCATGATAAGTTTATTGAAGTAATCGATCAGCAAATTTTGACAGTTGAAAAATTAGGCAACATGAAACAAAGGCGTTCTGGTCTTTATGAGAAGAACGTTGGATTAATAAATGTATGAAGTGAAAGATTGAGCATAAATGGTTCATAAATTGGGTTTTGCGGCAGTGGAGGTGACATGCAAAAATTGAGTTTTGTACTTATATATAGGTGCACACATGTTGACTGTTTTGTGCCCCCCCCCAAAAAAAAATAGCAGCCAGGCAATGACGACAGAACGCAACACTAAAACAGACAGGTAAAAATGAATAAATTTAGTTGGGACATAATTCAAAAACAATCAGACGAAATTTTATCGTGTGGACTTAACAAATTGAAAACTCAACCGTTTTGCGACACATCGACTGTTAATGAAAAAGGCTTTGGAAATTATTTAATATCACTTGACAAAATTCCGTTTTATGTTGGCGAAGGTAAAGAACTTAATAAAAGACTTAAACAACAATTTAAATCAAATACATCGACTTTTTATAAGAATTTCGAGAAACTTAATTCTATAAATCCACTTGCAAAACCTACAACAATTGACAAGTTTAAAATTCAATTTATTTCGACAAACATAGGACGAAAAGAAGTTGAAGAATTTGGAATTGTAAATTTACCAACAAAACTTAACGGCTTCCAACTCTACAAAAGGAAACGATTTGATATTGCAAACCAAAAAGGACTTTGGGATGCAGTTCAAGAAAATTTCGCAAAAAATTTAAAAGAAGGAGAAAATGAAATTCTAAAATCAACTTTTACTTCTTGGTTCGCCGCAAAACTTGTTCGTTCGGCTGGACTTTATCTCGTGAAAGACAATTCAAACAAACTAATTTATATTGGAGAAAGTTCTGACATAGGAGAACGAATAAAAGTTCATAGCGGACGGACATATTTTTCGGCGCTCAGAAGACATATTGGAACTGACATTTTAGGGTTTGAACTTCAAGAAATTAAAGGTAAAAAACGGTATTTTAGCGAAATAGCAGACAGAAAAGTGACAGAGTTTCTTAAAACTTGTGAAGTGACACTTTTTCCAGTTGCATTTGGACGATATGAATTAGAAGAATATTTAATAAAAAAACACAGACCATTATTAAATCGAAAAGATAATAAAGACTAACAAACAACCACGAACAGGAAACAACAGATCGCCATGATTGCGAGTTTAGCGCTAAATTCAACAGCAGTTCTTCAAATGAACTTTTGTACAAAACTGAATATTTGTGCTTAGATTTCCGCCACTGCACTACCTGCCAAACCTTTGCAAAGAAACCTGATTGAGACAAAGTAAAGACTAGGAAATACTATGACAATGATAAGCAGGCTCGGTTTTAAGCCGACTAAAAGAAAGAATTTAATGTCAGACTTTCTGCAGACAACTGCAGAGGTTACAATCATTATTCCAGTTAAAAACAACCAAAATGGCATTAACCGTTTTTTGACAGAGTTTTTTAAAACTCATTCAACTGACAATTTTCCAAGAGAGATAATTATTGTTGATAACAACTCATCACCTAAAATTGAACCTACCTGGATTGAGTATCCTATTCCTGTTCGACTTTTAACTTGCAATAAAATAGGGCCTGCAAGTGCGAGAAACTTTGGAGTTCAAAATTCACAATCCGACTGGATACTTTTTACGGACAGTGACTGCGTTCCTACAAGTAATTTACTGACAGGTTATTTAAAAGTTCAAAACGGTTCAGTTGGATACGCTGGCAATATCAAAGCTCTAGGGCATGACTTCATTTCAAAATACTACGACCAACAAGAAATTCTCTTGCCACCAAAAGTTTACGAAAGACAAAGTGAACCATGTCCCGACTATTTAATTACTGCAAATTGTCTCGTTTGGCGATATGCATTTGAACTCGTTGGTGGTTTCAATGAGGAGATAAAAATCGCTGGGGGTGAAGACATTGACTTAGGTTTTAAGTTGCGCAACGTGGGTCAACTTGCCTACGCTTTTGATAGTGTAGCTAAACACAATTTCAATTGTGGACTTCGCGACTTTAGGGAACGTTTTGTGCGTTACGGCAACGGAAATAAAATCATCAGCGAATTATATAATCTTGATTTAAAACCAAGAATATTTAAACCAAACAAGCGGAAACCAATAAATTTTATTTTGGCTTTTCTTCAATATCGTTGGCTAAGTAAGGGTTATAAAATGGAATATAGTAATAGGCAAACGAATGCATTATAAAATATCATCAGGGAGCCATTCCTAAAATTATTGAATTGCTAAAGGATACTACATTTATCAAACTAAAAAACACAGCAGTCTAAATTTACCCCGGAGCTGAAAAATTTTATGGACACTGTGGGATTGCTTATTACGACATGGACTGGATTTCAGTCCGAGCCGCTTGGCTGCCGGAAGAAATTACATTTCAGGATTTTATTATCTTGGCTTAGCAGTAAATGAGTATAAACGCATAAATTTACATCAACAAAATTACAAATGTATTCAAAACCGTCAGCGATGACATCAACTTTGCTTCAACTTTAGGTGGGATATGACAAAAACTAATAGGCACATATTATTCGGAAATAGGTTATTGCAATACTCTGCATTATCAGGTGCATTTATTTTAGGAAAGCCGGATCTTATATTTTCTGAAGTTGTTTACACAAATATTGAACCTGATGTTGTGTTGGATGAAGAAGATGAAGACTTTTTTTTGGACATAAATGATGACTTGGTTAGTGATGTGCATTTTTTAAATGTATCTAATTACTTTGAAGGTTATTGGACTTCCGGAAGCATTAATTACGTTTTTCCTACAGCAGAGCAACGAATTAAAATTATGGCATTAGGAAATAGCATTGCCGGTAGCTTGGTAACTTATAGCACCTATTCTTCAGGGACAATACATAGAATTTTTCCATATGCACTGGAAGATGACCTAATTGATAACACTTTGCAATTCCAAAATGCGTATAACCAATCCCTAAATTTCAGAAATGTTTATTATATTTTTGGAACGTATAGCAGTTACGGTGGAAACTGGTTTCCAGAATCAATAGACCATTATTTAGGCATTCGATTTAAAGATGCTGATGAAATTAACCATTACGGATGGATACGCTGCGATGTCAAGGATGACGGGCGTACCTTAGTAATTAAAGACTATGCATATGAAACTGAACCCGATTATCCAATAATAGCGGGTGATACCACGCACTATGTTAACATCAATACCGGTGAAAATCAAATCGATGCCACTGCGTATAGTTTTGGTAAGGATATTTATGTCATTTCAAAAACATTTCAAAGTATTGAAATCAAAGTTTATGATTTAATTGGTAGGGAAATTAATAGTAGCCATATGCAAAATGAAATGGAAATAATCAACATGTCTAAATGTGCTTCTGGAGTTTATTTGGTAAAGTTAATTCAAGGCAGTAGCACGGTTGAAAAAAAGGTAATTATTGGATAAATCATTTGGACAACCGGATAAACTTAATTCCGGAAATCGAATTATATTTCAATGTGTTAGGTTAAAGACAGTATTGTAATTTACCTATTGATACGTGAGCAGAAAAAATTTACTGTTAAAGGGGATTATTTATTACTACATTGACTTGATATCGGTCCGTGCAGCCTTAAAAAAAGTAAAAATATCCACACGGAATAAGTAAAATACACGCTGGAGGATAAGTAATTTTACTGATTGAAGGAGCGGAAGGGTATTCGATTTTACAATTGATTTAAATTTGCTGCTAAGTAATATTCTATTGTGACATGGTAAAACGCACAAAATTGTCGTTTTGTAGCCTGTAAGTATCAATTATGTTATGTATTTTGTCCTGAAATGTGACATTTTTGGGATTAGATATACCAGCGAATATTGAATTTAAGATAAAACTAATGTTTGCTCATACCAAAACCGGTGAATTGCTATGATGCATGCAGTTAATTAACCATAATCAATAATTGCATTAAAAAAACACCATCAGATAAGTTTAAATTTATTCCCCAAAATCAGCTTATAACAACCAGCCAAAAAAAACATGTATCAAAGAATTGCACATATAACCTTAGTGGTAGAAGATTATGATGACGCGATTGAGTTCTATACTCAAAAGCTCGACTTTCAATTATTAGAGGATACCAAGTTAAGTGATGAAAAGAGGTGGGTAATGCTTGCTCCCAAGGGTGCAAAAGAATGTTGTTTGTTACTTGCCAAAGCAGCTAATGAAAGGCAGTCAAAAAGTATTGGAAATCAAACCGGCGGACGAGTTGGGTTTTTTCTCTTTACGGATGATTTTTGGAGAGATTATAATATAATGAAAGATAGGCAAATTAATTTTGTCAGACCTCCTGAAACCTTTGAATACGGGACAGTGGCGGTTTTTGAGGACTTATACGGCAATTTATGGGATTTTATAGAACCAAGTGAAAAGAACAAAGGGCTCAATAATGAAGGATAAATTGAGGTGTTAAATTGACGAAAAAGAACGACTAACAAGTATTTGAAAAAACATGGCCGGCTGAATTAATCAAGCATTTGTACTGCTATTGGCAGTTGATTAAAATTCAAGCAGATGTTTTTTAAAGGCCTAGCTGCACAAATACCCGAAGTGTCAGCTCCCCTTGAGCGCAGACCCGCCAAACAAACAGTACCCGCCTGGATTGCAGGAAAAAATATACTAAAAATTTGCGAAACCGAATAGTTGCGCTTAAATTTGCAACCGAATGGTTTCGCAATAATAAGGACTCAAAATGAGAAGAGACATTTTTCAAGCAATAGCTGATCCGACAAGAAGAGCAATTATGGTATTAATTGCGTTACAAGCAATGACCCCAAATGCTATTGCACAGCACTTCGACACCTCAAGGCAATCCATTTCCAAACATTTACGAATATTGACCGAATGTGAAATAGTAAAGCAAGAATACCAGGGAAGAGAAATTTACTACTCACTAGAAATTGATAAAATGAAAGAAATTGACAAATGGGTGGGACAGTTCAAGAAGATTTGGGAAACAAAATTCAACCAATTGGATATTGTTTTGAACAAATTAAAAAAATAATTGAAGCGGACTTAGTACAAGTAGTCAAAGCTTGTTTGGAACATTTACTTAAATTATTAATCAAAATAAAAACTTAATAATATGAATAGTTTATCAATTTTCGCAAATAGCACAATTGCTTTTGGCGTTATATCCATTCTATGTCTGCTCACATTGCATTTTACCAGTCCTGAATTTAAACCTAATTTCAGAATGGTAAGTGAATATGCTTTAGGTAAACACAAATGGTTACTTACCATGTTTTTTCTTTGTTGGGGACTTTGTTCTATCTCGTCGGGATTTATGCTCTGGAATGTGGTTACAACAGGTTGGGCAAAATTTGGTGTAGTGTTATTATTTGTGACCGGAATTGGCGCTATAATGGGTGGATTATTCGATGTGCAACACAAACTACATGGACTTGCATTCGGCATAGGATTACCATTTTTACCAATTGGTGCCTTATTAATTTCTTATCACCTAATACAAAAAACAGCATGGCAAAATCATAGCACATTGCTATTACTCTCAGGGCACGCTATTTGGATTAGTTTAATTTTGATGGCTGTTGCTATGGTTTTATTATTTTCATCACTAAAAGCAAACGGCATTGCCTTTGGACCGGATGCAGCACCAATGTCAGAGCTGCCAAAAGGAGTAATTGGTATTAATGGGTGGGCAAACAGATTATTAGTTTTATGCTATATTGCATATCCAATATTAATAGCAAAACTTTTACTAACTATAATTAATCTTAAAAACTAAATAATATGTCATTCCAAGCATACATAGACAATATTAAAGCCAAAACAGGTAAGACTCCTGCAGACTTTAAAAAAATGGCGGAGAAAAAAAAATTTATCATTGACGGAAAACTCAATCCTAAAATTAAGGCTACTGAAATCACAAATTGGCTCAAAGAAGAATTTGAATTGGGGCACGGACACGCAATGGCCATTTACGCAACATTCAAAGGGAAAACTGAATGAAAATTATAATATTTAACAGCTATCACTTCTGAAAAAAATGAGCGGTTCATAAGATAAAAATCACAATATTTGTCGGCTTTATGTTTTTATTAAGGACAGAGGTGGCAAAAAAAATTTCACCATATTTGCTAACTTATTATAGCAGCTAAATTTTAATAATAAGAAAACGATAAATGAATCATTTCCAACATGACAAAACCAACCCTCCCCACCATACCATTCAAATCCCCCAAATCATTCGAAACCTGGCTTGAAAAACAACATGACAAGTCAACCGGAATTTGGATGAAAATATATAAAAAAGATTCCGGCATCAAAACGATAACCTATGCAGAAGCATTGGATGTTGCATTATGTTTCGGTTGGATTGATGGTCAGAAACAGGCATTTGATGAAACATGTTGGTTACAAAAATTTTGTCCGAGAACGGCAAAAAGTATTTGGTCTAAAATTAATATTGGTCATGTAGAAAGATTAATTCAAACCGGAAAAATGCAACCTGCCGGATTAAAAGCAATCGAAAGTGCCAAAGCAGATGGCAGATGGGAAAAGGCATACGATTCGCCAAGTAAAATGACCATACCTGATGATTTTTTAAAAGAACTCAGTAAAAACAAAATGGCAGAAACGTTTTTTAAAAGTTTAAATAAAACCAACTTATATGCTATAGGATTTCAATTGCAAACTGCAAAAAAACAAGAAACCCGCGACAAACGTATGAAGGCCATTATTGAAAAGTTAGCAAAGGGGGAGAAGTTTCATTGAAATATTGAATGTCGTAGGTGTTGTTTTGTTTAGCGGGCTTTTAAGTTCCTGTAGTACAAAAAAATTGGGCAATATGGGTTTATTGAATTACTCACTATTAATTCTTTCATCAAATATGTAATTACTGCCTATTCAAATTATCCTCTATTTGTAATTTATTTGGATACAATAAGATAGTTACTGCAAGTTGAATATGGAATCGCAATTGATGTGTATCACACAATTTACTATAATTGTCATTGTAATGTTTTAGAATTCGTTTTAATATAAGTTGGGCTTGGTGAATTTGCTGTGACCATGCGCAGTGCATACTCCTTTTTGAGGATTAACGGTATACCGTGAATTTGCATTAAAATTTCTTTATATTGAAAATTAGGGTATAAATTGCACGATGTATCGAGTTGCTACACTTATCCTCAAGGATTTTTTTGGATTAACAAAACAAGGTAGTTGCTTTTCAATAAAGTTGTGTCATGAAAATTGATACTTCGAAATTTCATGCTTACAAAACCTTTTATTTAACATTTAAAATAATTATTTTATGCCTAATCAAGACGAATTATCAGCACGCGTTAGTTTCTTTAGAAGAGAACAACATCCATCACCACTGAGAGCAGACTTTTATGAAGGTGATAAATTTACTAATGGATGGATGCCATATGATGCACATTCTGCAATTCTTGGAGTGAATAATGTTACACATTCCAAAGGAGTAATAGCGGGTGCTATTGACAATATACCTGATGTTGGAGTAGGTGGCAGAAGTGATGCAAAATTTAATGTTGGCGTTTATGGTTACAGCGAAAATGGCACAGGTGTTTATTGTAAAAGCGTTAATTATGAAGCCCTACATGCAGAAACACAATCGAATGAAACCGCTGCAATTGCCGCCTATCAAATGAATCCTGAAAGTAACTCAGCAGCATTTTATGCTGAACATGCCAATCCGAATAAGGCTGCAGCAGTATTTAAAGGAAATGTTCATGTGCATGGTGATATACTTTTACTTAATGCAGATATTGCAGAAGATTTCACAGTTGCTGATTTTGAAACTGAGATAGGTTCAGTAATGATTTTTGGTGAAGCTGGAGCTTTGATACCATGCAATAGAGATTATGATAAAAAAGTTGTTGGTGTTATTTCCGGAGCGGGTAACTACAAACCGGGTATTGTTTTAGATAAACAAAAAGATTTAACCAATCGCTTACCTATAGCTTTGATGGGAAAAGTATACTGCAAAGTAGATGCTGATATCTGTCCTATTGAAATTGGAGACTTATTGACTACTTCTTCCACCACAGGTAGTGCGATGAAGGCCCTTGATCCTTATAAATCATTTGGAACAATAATAGGAAAGGCATTAATGCCTTTAAATTCAGGTAAAGGTTTGATACCTATTTTGGTAAACTTGGCATGAACCAATTATAAAACAATAAAACTATTTTATGGAAAAGCGATATATTACAATAATTATCGATAGCATTACTGATTTAAATACAACAAACTTTGAAATTGAAGTTTCGTTTTCAGTATTTGATGATCATCCGGATTTTATTGAGCTTGCGGTTGAAAGTAGCACACAACAAGGCATTAGTCAACATGATACAAAATTGGTTGAAATGAAAGACGATGTAAAAAGCTACAAAGGCACTTTAAAAATACCTATTGCAAACATTGTTTTCAATATTGTGGCGCATCCGATAATTATAAAGCCCAATAACGAACGATTAGATAAATATGAGGATGGATCTTATGTTGATAATGACATGAATTATATGCCTTATGCTTTAGTTAGAACCACCGACAAAAATGCCGAATTCCCAGCACCTCATATAACTGAAATTTCACCTTTCCCAAAAACTATTTATGGTAATAGTGGGATAAAGATAACTTGGCAAACAATTAAAAAATATGGTGAATATGAATTGTTGATTAGAAAGGCAGGAGAAGAGGCATACGATACTATTTTATTTAAAGCTACAGCAGACAATTCCTACAAATTAATGAGCCGAAAACTAAATAATGTGGCTATAGATTTTATAATGAGCGATTTACATCATTTGCACAATTTTGAAATACAAATTAGAGGCGTACAACCGGCTACTGTTCCTTTGGAAACCGTCTCTTCAAATTGGTCACCTGTTGTTACCTTTCATACAGCAATACCCTTAAATAGCCTCAGCGGTTTTCTTTATAACAAAGATTTAAGTACCGGTATCAGGAAATATTTTCCTCAAAACACAAATGTGAGTTTGCGCAGGCAAATGTGGATTGATGATATCTATTAACAAACTATATTTTTTATGTAAATTTAAATACACAAACACAAAACAAATTGTTTTCACTTAAGCCTTTGGTAAAATAATTTACAATAATGTCTCAACCTTGTTATAGTTTTGAAACAGCATAACCCGGCCTTACGTATGTCACCCAAATGTTAAATCCCTTACAGCCTTTATAAATTCCCACATTTTTAATAAATTTGAAGTATGTCACGGCTTATCACCATGGGTGTTCTGGTATTCATTTTGGGTGCTCAAACCCTTAGTGCGCAGTTTCCGCTGGATAAATCTTTTGGTGAAAATGGGTTTCTTTTTCTTGAGCAGGCTGATGATGTGATTCAACTTTCAAATGGTAATATCCTGGTATTCGACGGCTCGTTGCAGGATAATTATTCAATTACTGTATTTGCTTTTGATGGAAATGGTCAAGCACGGGAGTCCTTTGGTGATAATGGGGCTTTGAAATTCCAATTTGATAATATTGTTGTGTTTAGAATGGCCATTGCTGCTGAAAATAATGAATGGTATATGTGGATGCACAGTGTTGACAATTTAGGGTATCGTGATTCGATAATCCGATTTAATGAAGAAGGAGAACGTATAAAAGAATATGGTATAAACGGGGCTGTTCGCGTGCCATTTGGAGATGGTTATGTTGCCGGCAACATGCTCATTTTACGCTCAGGTGAGCTTATGGTAGCAGTTGAATTAGAATCATTAATTCCAAGTTTATCTTCGAGGTATGTTTGCAAATACACAAAAGAAGGGGCGCCTGACCCACAATTTGGTGATTCCGGAAGGGCAATAATGAATCATGGTGAAATGTTGTACGACAATCGCCCCATTTTGTTGGAACACCAGGATGGAAGTATTTTGGTTGGTAACACTATTACAACGAATAATAATTCGAAAACGGAACTTGAACTACTAACAAATTTGGGATTGCCTGATTCTTCTTTCGGAAATAGCGGAAAGGTAATTTTATCTGCCGGAACAAATACATCTGTACTTTCATCATATTGGTATGAGGAGATGTCTGAAATTTTATATATACTTACTGATGGTCCAAGCGGTGAATCCTTTGTTTGGCAATTAAATAGGGATGGCGAATTAAATTACGCATACGGCTCCAACGGACATAAACAGAATTTAGCGCTGATTGGAGCCCAAACTATGTATAAAATGAATGATGGTACCTTTTTTTTTACAGGTATTGAATTCCTAAATAATTATTTCCAAAGGGACATTGCGATTTGGAAGACAAATGCAGAATTGGCAATATTACCATGGGCATCCGGTGATTTGTCACCTTCCATCAACCTGATAGCTTCAACTGATTATGTAGAAGCTTCTGATGATTATGAAACTCGCTCGTTAATGATGCAAGATGGCAGCATTTTGATTTTGTGTAAGGCAACATTTCGCGACTTTTATTTGTTAGACACAGCCAAAGCAGCACTCATTAAAGTGCCACCAATAGATCAACCTCGAACTGATTTATGTCCGCTGTTGAGTGTCCCTGTTTTATATCACGACCAGGAACAATCATTTTTACAACTTACTCTTGATCCATTGGCTTCAGGCAACTTTACTTTTAGCGTAACAGATATGATGGCTCGCACCGTTATTCCGCACTACACATTAGACCTTGCACCCGGTATTTCGAATTATACCTACCCAATTCCACTTGAGTTACCAAATGGTATGTACTTGCTCACCATTCATGCCGATGATTGTGCAACAGGGATTAAGTTTGTGAAATGATTGGGTGAAAACTGATATTTATAAAGGCATATCCCAAATAACCTTTAAATGGTTAACGGTTATTAGTTTTTTCAAAACTTATAATTAATTGCTTTAGGTTGAACAATTTTATTAAGGCCGTGAATTAATTCCACAAGACACTTAATTGTCGGTATAGGACTTAATCTATTAAAGGTAATCTACCACAAGGTTTGAGGGATTGAAAAATTCAAATAGTATTTTAACAAATATTAATGCTTCGTTTTCGGATATTTCGGTAGTTTTGAATGTACAAAAAACATGTATAACGTTTTTTAACTGATTGGCGTCCAGTTGGTGTCGGTAATTGTAGTGAAACACCTTAAAAAATATTTAACTCAATTTGAAAATGGCAAAAAATAGTTTGTTTATTCTACTTTTAATTATTTACGGTAATCTAAAGGCGCAGGAACAAAGTGCAACTAATTCTGAAGTGAATAAAAATTTGAGTGTCGGCCTTGGGCTTTGTAATGATGTAATATATGATGCATCCTTTTCCTTGGTTAGACAAATTGGGTTAGGTCCTTCTTTTAATCTCGCCTACTACCAATCAAATAACAAGGTGTCGCATATCTTTGAAAATAATATTGGTATTTACAGATTTCATTCGGAAGTTCCTGACCCCAACTATGAATTATCCGGTATTCATTTACATGAACGATTTGTGTATAAATATCTGCGCAATTATACATTCAACCGATTTACGTTATCTCCGGGACCTTCATTGGTATTTGATTTTTCACAAATTAAGCCTGAAGGATTAGTGATTAACAACGCACCTTTGCACGATTTTAATCTTCAGTTGCAACTTGCCGCAAAAGTGGTTTACCCATTGGAATTGTTTAATAGAAAGTGTTTGCTTGCCTATCAGTTGGATTTGCCGGTATTTGGGTATAATTCAAGACCGGATTATTTGGGATTTACAGAGTTTTCAGGAGATTCCAAATACTTTAATAGCTATGGCAATTATTCTTTTTTAAGTGAAAAATATTGGTATATCAAAAACGACATTCAATTTGTGTTGAATTATGATAAAAAAAATAATTATGCCATTCACCTTAACCAATATTATGCTCAAAATAATTTAGTTAATGAATACCAAAATTTATCCAATACAATTACATTTAGTTATTCACGCACATTTTCAAACAAACAAAATGAATAGTATGCAAATAATTCAAAAATGGGTAATTATTGCTCTTTTAATGGCGTCAATAACTTCTTGTACCAAAGAATTAATTACAACAAATGCTACCGATTCGCCTATAATGGTATTTAATCAGGCCTCGGATTTTATTAAAACACATTCCGCTTTTTTGGGCATAAAAAATTTGAATTGGGATTCTATTCACATTATTTATAGCAATAAAGTATTCGAGGGCATGACTGATGATTCGTTATACAATGTAATAAATTCGATGCTTTTAGAGCTGCAGGATGGGCATGCATTATTGTATTATGAAAATAAAGCAGTTACCGTTTGGGATTATACGGCGGGATATCCAATTAATTTTGATAAACAACTACTGGATAGTTATTACTTACAGGAAAGTCAAAAAATTGGACCATTTACTGTTGCGATTATAGACGAAGTAGGGTATGTTTATTATCCTTCGTTTGCAGAAAACATTGCGGAAAGTGATATGGACGATTTGATTGACTTTATTGCAGACGCCAAAGGTTTGATTATTGACATAAGAAGCAATGGTGGGGGAGATGGTACTAACTCAAATACTATTTTAAGCAGGTTTACTGATAAAGAAGTGTATTTAGGAAAACAGTTGGTAAAAAGTGGTCCTGACGAAGATGACTACATCGAATCAAAGTATACGCTTGAACCAGCCGAAAGTCAAAAAAAATACCTGAACGAGCAAATTATTATTTTAACCAATAGAGGGGATGCCAGTACTTCAGCCTTTTTTACCGGTTTTGCAAAAGTATTACCCAATATTACTTCCGTTGGCGATAAAACAGGAGGAGCAGGAGGTGTTGGCACCAGTATGCAGTTAGGCAATGGCTGGCAAATTGTGGTATCATCAACAATAGGAATTGATGCCAATAATAATGTTATAGAAAATGGAATTGACCCGGATATTAAGGTAGATCAATCAGCTGCCGATAGTATTAATCATATTGACAGCATTCTTGAAACGGCGTTGTTGCAATTTTAGTTAGCTGATTAATAATTAGGGCGAAGCTTTCTATTTTTAGTTTTTAGGAAATTATTTTTTGCAAATCCACAATAATCCATAATTTTGAATACATGAAAATTAATTAATTAATGTTATGACTGGTTCAGCAAAACCCTTTACCTTCCTTACTTTTGGGGATATAAATGCAGGTTATTTTTCCTTTAACACAATGTCTCAAACCATGTTGCGGAATTGTATTATTTAATTAAAAACGAGGTCAGGTAATTTTGCTAATTATTAATTCAAGGTGGTGATAGTTTGCGCATTGTCGAAATAGTAGTTTATGGTGAAGATGGAATAATTATTAATGATGCAAATAAATACGTAAACACTTGAAAAACAAGCTATTACTACCATTTAACCATGCCAGCTAACAATTTTTCTAATTCGAAATGTGGGAGTTTTATAACTAATTTCTAAAAATCTGTAATTTTTTCAATTTTAAACCTTAGAGTTTTGTATCCCACCATTTTTGGAAGATAGGGGATGATGAACGCTGCAAATTTTAAAAAGATTTACGAAAAATATAGCCCGATGCTATTCGGGGTTGCATTGGAAATTTGTCCTTCAAAAAAACATGCAGAAGAGCTATTATTGATTACATTTAAAAAAATACACCGAGACGACATTAACCGGGAAAACCATCCTGCCTATTGTATAACTCTCCTTCGTTTGATTATAAAAACCGCACATGGAATCTATCTAGATAAATTTAAAACCTGCCTCAGTTTAAAACAATTTGAAAAAACGCCACTTTTAAACCAGCTCATCTGCGACCAAAAAAAATTTAAAGATTATTGCAAAGAAAAATCCCTCACACAGCAGGAAGGCTTGCAAATTGTACGCGATGAGTTTAATAAAGTAAGAAATTCCGAACTCAAAAAATGAATTTTAGAAAAGCATTAACTAACAACTTTTCATACTGTAATGTTGTTTTCTTATTTACACTAATCTTAAATTTATTTTTTGAAAGATATTATTGATTGTTTTTGCAATTTAATATTGTTTTTTCCAATAATTTATTAGTTTTGATAAAGTTGATTCAGGGAACTGTTTAAACAAGGACTTTAATATTAAATCTAATTGTTCCCCGCCTAAATAAATTAAAACAACTTATGCACCTATCACCAATTATTGAAACAGTCGAATTACTGAAAATATACAATAACCCTGATGTGATGATTTTCGATGTCAGCACCGGTAAAAATGCCCGTGCCAGTTACGAACAGGAACATATACCCGGAGCCTATTTTGTTGACCTTAATACACAATTGGCGGATATCAAAAGCGACTTTGCCGATGGCGGGCGACATCCATTGCCAACTGTAGCAGCTTTCGCTAAAACGTTAACCGGCTTAGGTATTTCAAAAAACAACCATATTATAATTTATGATGATAATAATGGTTCAAACGCTGCTGCCAGATTTTGGTGGATGTTAAAATCGGCGGGACATGAAAAGGTGCAGGTTTTGAATGGCGGAATAAATGAGGCGAAAAAAAATAATTTTCCGATGAGTGCTAAAACGGAAATTATTAAACCGGCGAGTGAATCATATTTAATTGACAAGTGGATGCTCCCAACCATCGAAATGCAAGCGGTAGAAAATGTTGCCCAAAACCCAGATTATTTGGTTATAGATGTTAGGTCCAAAGAACGTTATGACGGTAAAATTGAACCAATCGATTTAATAGCAGGACATATTCCGGGAGCTGTAAATATGCCATTTACGGAAAACCTAAACGAGCAGGGATTATTTCTCGACCCGCAAGTTTTAAGAAACAAATATGAACAACTATTCAACCAAATTAAATCGGAAAATATTATCGTGCACTGCGGCTCAGGTGTAACGGCTTGTCATACGTTACTTGCTTTGGCTTATGCCGAAATGGACATTCCTAAATTGTATGTCGGTTCTTGGAGTGAGTGGAGTAGGAATGATAAAACGATGAGTACAACAATTTGAGTTCATCACAAAATTTTAAGTTTTGGGAATTCCTGAATTTACCCACATTGACACCACATTATAAACGGAAAGCCCTGCAAAGTCAAAGCCGCTTGTAATCAAATAATCGGCAAACAATGCACACAACATTTACAACATTTGTTTTGGGATTATTATAATTTCGTATTGGAATTAATTTATCATTTTATTGATTGAATAAACATTTTCAATCCAAATGATATTTCAATACCATTTAATATTTATTGATATCCCAAAAACAATGAGCAAATTTAATCCATTCATCCACGACCGCAGATCCATTCGGTTAAAAGGATATGATTATTCGAAGGAGGGGTTGTATTTTATTACGATTTGTTGTCATAAACAACAATATTTATTTGAATGTATCCCAAATGTTGATGATGTGTCGTGTAGCCGCCGACCCACGTGTCGGCCCAATGAATTGAAAATTGAATTGAATGATGCCGGAAAAATGATTGAAAATTGGTATTTCAAATTGGAAAATAAATTTTCGAACATCAAATGCCATGAAATGGTGGTTATGCCAAATCATTTTCATTGTATAATTGAAATTACAAATGAATCTGTTGATGCAACTGCATTAAATGATGCCTCCGCATTGCGGGCGGACACGCGGGTC
Organism: Bacteroidota bacterium; assembly: GCA_016718035.1. Lineage (GTDB taxonomy): Bacteria > Bacteroidota > Bacteroidia > Chitinophagales > BACL12 > UBA7236. The sequence goes on from JADKEK010000006.1 coordinate 176,733, forward strand.
CGCCCCGACATACCGACTGTTGTTCAATGGTTTAAAACCATGACAACCAATGAATATATTCGCGGCGTAAAAACCCTCGGATGGCAACGCTTCGATGGCAAACTCTGGCAACGTGATTATTATGAACATATCATTCGCAATCATCAATCCTTTATAAAAATTTCAAATTATATTCGCAACAACCCAACAAAATGGCATATTGATAAATTCAATAAAAAATAATAACGATAAATTTCATGTTTACTACAATACCCCAGGCTAGGGATTGTAACGGAAACAAGCTAATGTGCTAATGTGGTAATGTGCTTATGTGCTAATGGAACAGCCGGATTTGAGTAAAATTTTAGTGTTATAGCTTGTTGCAGTGAAAAGCCCGACCCGGCACGAGATTGTATTGGGAAGGGAAAAATGTTGCCAGCCGGGTAGCCCCCAAATACTGAATTTTTGCAAAGGAAATATTCATTAATTTTACTCCGCGATTTAATTATTGAGTTAAAATATTACTGAATGAAAATATTAATCAGATTTATTACGGTATTTTTTGTTTTACAGCAAACTGATGTGGCAAAAGGACAAACAACAACAACGAATTCCGGTTTGTTGGTTTTTCGAGATGGGGAGTCGCAACCAGTGCCTGAATTTAGTGATAGAGGGACGTGGATTAAGGAGGAGCTTTGGGTGGAAACAAATTTTGATTCTGATTTTGATAATAAACTGGATCGCATGCATGTGTTTGTTACGCGACCTGCACAAACACAACCGGGAAATATGCAATTGCCAATAATTTATTCCAGCAGTCCGTATTACGGATTAAAATTATGGGCTTTATTAGGCATTGGTTCGAATAAATATAATTGGGATGTTAAACACAATTTTAATGAGGAACCTAAATCGCGCAAACATCCAAGTTTAGGCACGCGGACAAAACGGCCGTTTATGGCATTTTATTACGACAATTTGTTTGTGCCCAGAGGTTATATTATGGTATATTCATCATCGCCGGGAACAGGTTTGTCTGATGGTTCACCAACGGTTGGAGGTGAAAATGAATCGCTTGCACCAAAGGCAGTAATTGATTGGTTATGTGGCAGAGCAAAAGGGTATACCACTCGAACAGGTTCTGAAACTGTAACTGCATTTTGGTCGTCGAAAAAAGTGGGAATGATTGGCACATCGTACGATGGCACATTATGTTTGGCAGCAGCTACTACAGGTGTGGAAGGTTTGGAAGCGATTATTCCGGTAGCACCTGTATCTTCTTTTTATCATTATTATCGTTCGAACGGATTGGTGCGTTCACCTGAGGGTTTTCCGGGTGAAGATATTGATGTTTTATACGATGTAATTACAACAGGCGATAAAAGCAAAAGAAAAAATAATGATCGATTAGTACGCGATAGTATTTTAGTGAAAAATTTCGACCGAAAAACGGGTGACTATAATGATTTTTGGGCATCACGTGATTATTTAAATAATATAGATAGTTTGCATGCCGCTGTTTTGATGGCACATGGATTTAACGATTGGAATGTGATGCCTGAACAGAGTTATCGTTTTTATAAAGCTGCGAAGGATAAAGGATTACCTGTGCAATTATATTATCATCAAGGGGGGCATGGTGGCGACCCGTCTATTACAATGATGAACCGCTGGTTTACGAGATATTTACATGGCATAGAAAATGGCGTTGAGAATGATTCGCCTGTAAATATTGTCCGCGAATTTGAAGTGGAACCAACTGCTTACGATAGTTATCCTGATAAAAATGCTCAGGCGGTTACTTTTTTTGTTCAATCGACAGGAGATAATAGCGGTAAATTAATTTTATCGCAAGTTAATAATGTTGTTATTGATACCATTATCGATAATTATAAAATTAGCAGTGCATCATTAACGCAAAGTGAAAATAGTGAGCATCGTTTGTTGTTTGTAACACCGATATTGACAGATGAAATTCGTATTTCCGGAGTGCCAACAATTAAATTGCGCTTAGCAGCTGATCAACCTGCTGTAAATTTATCGGTAATGTTGGTGGCATTGCCTTGGGAAGAAGGAAAAAAAGTGGAGATATATGAAAACATTATCACCAGAGGCTGGGCCGACCCGCAAAATTATCAATCGCTTACAAAAGGGGAACCTTTGCAGTCGGGAAAATTCTACGATATCAATTTCGACCTGATACCTGATGACCAGATAATTCCGAAAGGAAAACAAATTGGTTTGATGATTTTTTCAAGCGACAAAGAATTTACTATAATGCCTAAACCCGGTGCGCAATTGATGTTTGATGTGAGTGATATTTCGATAACTATTCCTGTTGTGGGAGGGGTAGAGGAATTAAATGCAGCGGGAATAAAATAATATGATGCTGTCTTTTAATTTAACCCTTTAACGTAAATTAAAAATTTCGTTTTGCTAAACTCATTTTGATATTACTATGACAAAATTTTAAACTGATCCAAATTTTTTTTAATAGTTTTGAAGCTATTATTTCCTAAATTCATGAACACTAGTCCGGACCAGCACAGTTTGACATTACGAAGTAACACATTATTGTTGTTGTTATTTTTATTTTTCCTCAACACAATAGGCAAAGCGCAAGTTCCTTATTACGAATATTCAAAAGTAGATACCTTCCCTCAGCCACCATTGCATATTACGCTGGATATAAATACAGCATATGCTGCATCACAATTTTATACCTTGTCGTGGTCGTTAATACCCGGAAAAAATAACAGGATTTTGGATGGCACCTATGGTGAGGAGTTACATTGTTTTATTTACGATTCGAAAGGGCTGGTTGGGTTTTATCAAGGTGATCAAAAGCCGGAGCAATTTTGCGGGTTTCACACAACAGATAGAGTTGTAGATGTATTTTTCAGAGTGCGACCAGTAAATGAGGAGCTTGGTGATCCGAGGTATTTTAATGAACCAGAGCACTTTTGCGATTATAGTGAATTCAAGAAAATCAGACTTATTGTAAAACATACAAAAAGTAAAGATATAACCCTTTACAATAATACCGGTGTTGTTACGGTGAGGCATACCAACAAAGGAGCAATGATTCCGGATAATATGCCTTGTTACAAATGTTGTGACTACGACCAGGTGTTAGTGTTGTCAAGATATTATGTGAGTGCAACCACCGGAAAAATATTAAAGGGTAGTCAGTGGTTGAATCGTAAAAGTTTGTATAAAATTGTCAACGATTTACAACTGGTTCAAATTGACCCATCCTTTTCTTATTTCGATAAAAAGGGTAATCAATATTCAGGGCAAGCACTAATTGACCAACACGAGGTTCCAATCGATTTGTTTGATATGAAACAATTTTCTGAAGTAGTTGATATTATACCTTATCCGCGAAGGAGGTTGCTAAAAATTATCAATTCTAAAAATAATTAAATCTACACATCTTTAAATTAATTTGATGTTGCGATTTTAATTTTGGATATAACGATGAATGTATTTAAAATTATGGGAATTTAATTTTATATATTTTCCTGCTAAGTTAATAAACATGAAATATTGAAGTTATAGGCGTAGGTAATTTAAAGGCTTACAATTCACAACAGTAGATTATCTTCTAGTTTGTATTATCTATTGAACTACCAAAATCTGTTTCGAATATTTATCATCCCCTTTCCTCACCGTCACAATATAATTACCTTTCTCAGCAACAATATTAAAAGTATTGTTCAAAACATCCAGATTTCCGGAGCTAATTACTTTACCATCGAGACTGATAATGGAATAGTGCGCTCCCAATAACGAAAGGTCGATATTTATGATAATATTTTCGGCATAATTATAAATAGTAGGAATATTAAATGCTAGCTCAGCAATTGCAACGGTTGTAGTATCACCAATTGTGTCTCCGGCGTAAATTCCTGTTGCACATTTGGTTTCGTAGGCATAGTCGTGGATGGTTAAACTGGCAGCATCTGGCTCTGATGAGCAACGTATCCAACCATAATGAAAACAATCTAAACTGTCCTTAAATTTTACACCTAAAAACATATTTTCTTGACCATCTAGCCATTGTCCTCCAATAGCTTGACTTGCTCCACCATCACTATTAATAATATAAGCTAAAACCTCAAAATTATTATTCTGAAAAGTTAAATCCTCATCAATCAATTGGCCTGAATTTAGGGCAAATGGAAAATATTGGGTGAAACCGCCATAGGATTTGTCAATTACGCTTTTAATTGCAGCTATTCTGTTGCCACTTAACCACGGCCCCATAAAAACATAATATGCATATGACAGATGTTCGCTCCAATATGAATAAAATGATCCACTTATTTTTTGAATTTTAAAATCTGGAACGCCATTGTTATCCATATCGATTAGATAATAATCATTATCCTCCGCAAGCATTGTATCCGGATCAATATCAGTGTAAACAGCTTCCGCCGAAAGTGATTTTGAGAGCAAAAACACTGTTGCAAAAGTAGAATACAAGGAAATTTTATGTGTTAGATTTGTTTTCATTCGAGATTAATTTTTTCTACCTCCATGTCCGCCTACACCTCTACTACAAATTTAAGTAAAAATCCACTTGTTTAAAACAAATGCTCACAGCATGGAAGTACCATTTACACTAAAACACCCCAAATTGATACAATACTCCTAAATTTGATATAATTGTGCTAACTGCCAACTGCAGTCGCTATTATCTTTGTTATAACAATTTTTTAACATGAGTTATCCATACCAAATCAAATCCTTTGAGGAGTATCAGTCTGCATACGCCAAAAGTTTAGCACAGCCAACCGAATTTTGGGGCGAAATTGCTTCTTATTTTACATGGCGTAAACATTGGGAAATGACCCTCGACTGGAATTTTGTTGAGCCGCATGTGCGTTGGTTTATGGGGGGAAAATTAAATATCACCGAAAATTGTATTGACCGACACTTAAAAGACCGCGGCAATCAGCCTGCATTAATTTGGGAACCGAATGATCCGGATGAAGCCCATCGTGTGCTAACCTACAAACAATTATATGACAAGGTTTGTCAGTTCGCACATGTTTTACGAAACAACGGTGTAAAAAAAGGTGATCGTATTTGTATTTATATGGGCATGACTCCCGAGCTCGCCATTGCCGTTTTAGCTTGTGCGAGAATTGGTGCAATTCATTCTGTTATTTTTGGTGGATTCAGTGCACAAAGTATTGCTGATCGTTTGCAAGATGCACATGCCGAATTTATTATTACCAGCGATGGTGCTTATCGCGGTGGAAAAGATATTCCATTAAAAAGTATTATTGATGATGCATTAATTGCTTGTCCGTTTGTAAAAAGAGTAATTGTTAGCACGCGCACAAGAACGCCAATCAGTATGATTAAAGGTCGCGATGTTTGGTGGGAAGATGAAATAAAAAAAATTGAAACATTAGGACTTCACGATTTCGAACCTGAAATAATGGATAGTGAAGACCCATTATTTATTTTATATACCAGTGGCTCAACAGGAAAACCAAAAGGTGTTGTGCATGCATGTGCAGGATATATGATTTATACGAATTATACTTTCATCAATGTATTTCAATATCAACCCGGAGAAATTCATTTTTGCACGGCTGATATCGGATGGATTACGGGACATAGTTATATCGTTTACGGCCCACTAAGTGCCGGAGGTACTTCGTTGATGTTTGAAGGTATTCCAACCTGGCCCGATGCTTCACGTTTTTGGGATATTGTTGAAAAACATAAAGTAAATATTTTATATACGGCACCAACTGCCATCAGAAGTTTAATGAGTTTTGGAACAGCACCACTGGAAGGAAAAAATTTAGATTCTCTCCGCGTGTTAGGCACTGTTGGTGAACCTATTAACGAAGAAGCATGGCACTGGTATAATACAAACGTAGGCAAAGGAAAATGTCCTATTGTCGACACCTGGTGGCAAACAGAAACAGGTGGAACATTAATTTCCAATTTAGCGGGAATTACGCCGGCAAAAGCTTCGTATGCCACTTTACCGATGCCCGGAGTTGAGCCGGTTTTAGTAGATGAAAAAGGTGAAATTATTACAGGCAATAATGTGAGTGGTAATTTATGTCTTCGCTCACCATGGCCTTCCATTATCAGAACAACTTATGGTGATCACGAACGATGCCGCACCAATTATTTTGCTACTTATCACAATATGTATTTTACGGGTGATGGTGCATATCGCGATGAAAATGGATTTTATCGCATTACCGGTCGTGTTGATGATGTATTAAATGTGAGCGGTCATCGTATTGGCACTGCTGAAGTAGAAAATGCCATTAATATGCATGCGGGAGTTATTGAAAGTGCAGTAGTTGGTTTTCCGCATGATGTTAAAGGTCAGGGCATTTATGCTTTTGTTGTTTACTCAGGCGATACACCGGCAGATGCACATTTGTCGCGACAAGATATTTTACAAACTGTAACCCGCGTAATTGGCGCTATTGCCAAACCGGATAAAATTCAGTTTGTTTCAGGTTTACCCAAAACCCGAAGCGGTAAAATTATGCGCCGAATTCTGCGCAAAATTGCAGAAGGCGAACTTGAGCAAATTGGTGATACTACTACCTTACTCGACCCGGGAGTGGTGGAAGAAATTAAAGCCGGAAGGGTTTAACAACAAGGAAATGTGGTTTTGTAGCTGAAGCTAATTGATGTTGGGCGGTTGTCAGGTTAACTGTGGGCTGTTTCATTGAACACAGTGGTTTCGGCTGTTCAAAAAAATGCAAGTGATTTGTGATTTAACGCAATCATTCATTATTCATCTCTTTTTGCTCATTTTTTTCGCCGGTCGGGAGACCGGGGTGGCGTCTGGAGTCAAAGACTCCACGACAACGTTGTCTGCGACAACTTGGCAACGCTGTCTTCGACAACTTGGGTGCGCGGAGAGGTTATTCGTAAATCTAAATTAATTGCCAGGGTTGTCAGTAAACCTACAATTAAATACTCATCGTTAAATCCCTCTGTGTATACTCTGTGGGCTGTTTCTCCGAGAACTCCTTGGTTTCGGCTGTTCAACAAAATGCAAGGAATTTGGGATTTAACGCAATTATTCATTTATCCTCATTTTTCTTATTGCTTATTTTTTTCGCCGGTCGGGAGACCGGGGTGGCGTCTGGAGTCAAAGACTCCACGACAACGTTGTCTGCGACAACTTTTGGGTCTTGAGCCCAAAATCAACAAACATCGCCGCGTTCAAAACTATTTTCCTTTTTTTTTGATTATATTTTAGATTTGTAGGTCTATATTGCAGTCAGTCTAAATTAGATGGGTCTCAGTTTAGACTGGCAGACTGTTTATCACCAATTTAAACGTAATCATGGAAGCCGCGGAACCATTAGATCTCGAAAAAGAAAAGAAACTCATCCTCAAGGAATACAAAAACTTGTTGCGGGGTTTGCGGAATAATATGACCGGTGCCGAGCGTAAACAAATTCGTTTGGCATTTGAAATGGCAGTTGACGCCCACAAAAACATGCGTCGCAAAAGCGGTGAGCCATATATCATCCATCCATTGCGTGTTGCTCAAATTGTGGTAAACGAAATGGGGCTTGGAGCTACTGCAGCTATTTGTGCTTTATTACATGATGTTGTTGAAGATACCGAATTAACACTCGATGATATTAAACGCGAATTCGGAATTAAGGTAAGTCGCATTATTGATGGGTTGACAAAAGTATCCGGTGTATTTGATTTAACGAGTTCGATTCAGGCAGAAAATTTCAAAAAATTATTACTCACACTCGCAGATGATGTGCGTGTAATTTTAATAAAAATTGCCGACCGATTGCACAATATGCGGACCATGGATAGCATGCCGCGCAAAAAGCAATTAAAAATTGCATCAGAAACATTGTATTTATATGCACCACTTGCACATCGTTTAGGATTTTATGCGATTAAAAGTGAATTAGAAGATCTTGGTATGAAATACCAAGAGGCAGAAGCATATAAAGATATTGCCAAACGCCTGGCAGAAACTAAACGCGAACGCACGCGCTACATGAACGAATTTATGAAGCCTTTGCGTGAACGTTTGGAAAAAGATGATTTTAAATTTGAAATGTACGGGCGACCAAAAAGCATTTATTCTATTTATAATAAAATAAAAAATAAGGGCGTAACCTTTGATGAGGTGTACGATTTATTTGCTATTCGTATTATTTTAGAAACACCTGTGGACCACGAAAAAGCAGATTGCTGGCGCGTGTATTCTATGGTTACGGAATTATATCATCCCAACCCTGACCGTTTGCGCGACTGGATTTCAACACCAAAAGCAAATGGTTACGAAAGTTTACATACTACCGTAATGGGACCGAAAGGTAAATGGGTAGAGGTGCAAATCCGCACTCGACGTATGGATGAAATTGCAGAAAAAGGATTTGCTGCGCACTGGAAATATAAAGAAGGTTCTAACGATAAAGCATTAGATACCTGGTTGAGAGAAATTCGTGAATTGTTGCGCAACCCTGAATTTAATGCACTCGAATTTTTGGATGATTTCAGATTAAATTTATTTTCAAAAGAAATATATGTGTTCACTCCGAAAGGTGATTTAAAAATATTACCTCAGGGTGCAACAGCGCTCGACTTTGCTTTTGAAATTCACACCGATGTGGGTTACCATTGTATAGGGGCGAAAGTAAATCATCGCTTGATACCTATCAGTCATATGTTGAACAATGGCGATCAGGTAGAAATTATTACTTCCAAAAAACAAAAACCGAACGAGGACTGGCTTAATTTTTTAATTACTTCGCGCGCAAGAAGTAAGGTAAAAAATGCACTGAAAGAAGAAAAACGTGCAGTAGCCATGGAAGGAAAAACAGTATTGGAAAAACGACTGAAAAATATGAAGGTCGAATTTTTCGATAAAAATATTCAGTTGCTGATGGAATATTATCATCAGCCAACGAGTATGGAATTGTATTACCGGATTTCTACAAAAGATATTACGTTAAAAGAGCTGAAAGACTTTACAGTGCAGGGCGGGAAGTTAATTCCGCCGGTTGTGGATAAAGAAAGCAGCGTGGATTATGAACGCCTCGAAAAAATTGCAACATCGAATGCTGAGTTATTAATATTTGATAATGCCATGGATAATATCAAATATGCATTAGCCAAATGTTGTAACCCAATTGTAGGTGATGATGTATTCGGATTTATTACCATTAATGAAGGTATAAAAATTCACAAAACCAATTGCCCGAATGCTACCGAATTAATGAGTAAATACGGTTATCGCATTGTAAAAACACGTTGGACACAACAAAAAGATATTGCCTTTTTAACAGGAATAAAAGTAACAGGTTTAGATGATGTTGGTTTGGTAAATAAAGTAACCAATATTATTTCCGGAGATATGAAATTAAATATGCAGAGTTTAGTGATGGATGCTAAGGACGGTTTGTTTGAAGGCACCATTAAAACCTTTGTAAAAAATACCGAACAATTAGAAACCTTGTTGCGGAAATTACGCTCTATGAAAGGGGTGATTTCAGTAACAAGAATGGAAACAACTTAAAAACAAGATTATGGAACAGCAGATAAAACATCTGGAAGAAATTAAAAATATTTTTGCGGCGCATTTAGAAACAAAAGGCCTGCGTAAAACTCCCGAACGTTTTGCTATTCTGGAAGAAATTTACAGTCGCACCGACCATTTCGATGCAGAAAGTTTATACTCTCACATGCTCAAAAAAGAGTATCATGTGAGTCGCGCAACGGTGTACAATACACTTGAATTATTACTAACCTGCGATTTAATTACGAAACATCAGTTTGGAAAAAACCTGGCGCAATACGAAAAATCGTATGGCTATAAACAACATGATCATATTATTTGCGTTGATTGTAAAAAGGTAGTTGAATTTTGTGACCCGCGTATCCATCAAATTCAAACCATGATGGGCGATTTATTAAATTTTAAAATCACCCACCATTCATTAAACATGTATGGCATTTGTGGTAATTGTCAGAAAATTCGCGAAATGAATGAACAAAAAGCAGAAAAAACAGCTTAATACCCCTGTAACACGATGGAATATCATATAGAAAAGAAAAATGAAAACACCTTGGTGGTGAAGTTGAACGGGCGTTTGGTGGGAGAGTATCAAACCGTTCAAGTGGCCGAGCAGTTAGAAGAAGATATTGAAGATGGGTTCACCAATATTATTTTCGACTTCAGCGAACTGGAGTTTATAAATAGTAGTGGATTGAATTTCCTGCTCAAAATTCTGACTAAAGTGCGCAGGGTAGATGGGGAAGTAGTGCTTTGCGCCATGAAAGACCATCTGAAAACACTCATGGTGACCACCAAGCTCACCAGTTTTTTTACCATCAGCGATTCTGTCACCGACGCCTTAGGCAATTTTGAGCCCGAAAAGGTTTGATAATCAGTCACTTATACCAAAATTCACCTTTACCCCAAAAGTAAGGTGCTCCATTTTTGACCAACCTTACTTTTGCGGTCGCGGCAAAACTGTTAACAATATCTTGAAAAAAAAGGTGGATGTTCCTTGCTGAAGGTAAGCCTGTGGTATAATTTCGCATTTTAATCCATGTTATGAACGTAGACGTTTTATTAGGCCTTCAATGGGGCGACGAGGGCAAAGGTAAAGTAGTTGATTATTTAGCAGAACAATACGATGTGGTAGCTCGTTTTCAGGGCGGCCCGAATGCAGGACATACACTTATTCTCAACAATGGTGTTAAGTTCGTTTTGCACACTATTCCTTCCGGTATTTTTCTCGAAAATTGTCTGAATTTGGTTGGCAACGGTGTCGTAATTGACCCTATTACTTTCCGTATGGAAATTAATAAACTTGAGGGTGCAGGAGTATCTGTTTACAATCGTTTAGTTATTTCCCGCAAGGCGCATTTAATTTTGCCTACACATAAAATGTTGGATGCAGCAAGTGAGGCATCAAAAGGTGCAGATAAAATTGGTTCTACATTAAAAGGAATCGGTCCTGCATATATGGATAAAACAGGTAGAAATGGTTTACGCGTTGGAGATATTGAATCACCTGATTTTAAAGAAAAATATAATAAGCTGAAAGAAAAACATTTTCAGTTATTAAAAAATTACGGCGATGTGCCAACAGAAGTGCCAAACGAACAGGAGTGGATGGAAGCAATTGACTTCCTCAAAAAAATCACTTTTGTTGATGCTGAATATTTAATTAACGATAATATTAAATCGGGTAAACGCATATTAGCCGAAGGTGCTCAAGGCTCTATGTTAGATGTGGACCATGGTACTTATCCTTTTGTTACATCCAGTAATACCATTACTGCCGGTGTGTGCACAGGATTAGGTGTAGCACCACAAAAAATTAAAGAAGTAATAGGTATTTCAAAAGCATATTGTACACGTGTTGGTTCAGGTCCTTTCCCTACCGAATTATTTGATGAAACAGGAGAGGAGTTGCGCAAAATAGGCAACGAATTTGGTGCAACAACCGGTCGCCCACGCCGTTGCGGATGGATTGATTTACCGGCTTTAAAATATACCATTATGATTAATGGTGTAACACAAATTGCCATCACTAAAATTGACGTATTAAATACATTTGCTGAAATAAAAGCATGTGTGGGATATAAAATTAATGGTGTAGTTACCGACCAAATGCCTTATGATATTGTAGACGCCAAAATAGAACCGGTGTATGAAACATTTAAAGGCTGGGAATGTAATTTAGACCATTGCAAAACCAAAGCAGATTTACCTCAGGAATTAATCAACTATCTGCAGTTTTTGGAATGGGAATTAAAAACAAAAATTTCCATGTTATCTGCCGGACCGGAAAGGGATAAGTTAATTATTTTGTAATTATTATGATGCGCATCAGTAAAACGTATTCTATTGCTGATACTGATGACTTCCGCAAAAAATTATCAGCTTATGCAGGACAATTTAATTGCTTCGCATTTTTAGATAGCTGCAAAAACGCTGTATATGGCCCTGTCAGTTTCGATTATGCATTAGCAGCCGGAGCCCACCAACAACTGGTCACCAATGCAGGTGATGCATTTGAGCAACTTCGTTTATTTCGGGAAACATTTAAGGATTATTGTTTTGGATTTTTAGGCTATGATTTAAAACAGGAGACAGAACAATTATCGTCCAAAAACTTTGATGGTATAGGCTGGCCGGACATGCTGTTTTTTGTCCCTGAAATTTATGTAACCGTAAAAGAAAATACCTGTAGCATTTTTTTGTTGGAAGAACAAACTCATTCATTTGATGAAATATTCCGACAAATTAATGCAGCAACTTTCCAATCCGTTCCATCAGCCTTAGCACCTTTACAGCCGCGTATTCCGGCAGAAAGATATTTACAAAAAGTAAAAGATATTATTCACCATATAACAGAAGGTGATATTTACGAACTCAATTTTTGTCAGGAATTTTATACCAATGGAACACTAGATGCATCTGCAGTTTTTGATAAATTATGCACATTAAGTGCTGCGCCATTTGCAGTTTTATTTAAATGGCAACATCGTTATTTAATTTCTGCCAGCCCTGAACGGTTTCTGAAAAAAAGTGGTAATAAAATAATTAGTCAGCCCATTAAAGGCACTCACAAACGCGGACAAAATGCAGTAGAAGATGAACAATTTAAAAAAGACTTATACCACAGTATAAAAGACCGTGCAGAAAATGTCATGATAGTTGATTTGGTCCGCAACGATTTAACTAAACATGCTATAACGGGTAGTATTCAGGTAGAAGAGTTATTTGGTATTTATTCATTTCCACAAGTGCATCAAATGGTATCTACCATCAGCGCACAAATTAGTGAAGCGGTGAAAGTAATTGACGTAATAAAAGATGCATTTCCGATGGGTAGTATGACCGGTGCACCTAAGGTAATGGCCATGCAATTAATCGAACAATATGAAGTAACCAAACGCGGATTATTTTCTGGTGCATTTGGTTATTTTACACCTGATAACGATTTTGATTTTAATGTAGTTATTCGAAGTATTCAGTATAATGCGGAAAATCAATATCTCAGTATTCAGACCGGAGGTGCTATTGTATATGACTCAGTTCCGGAGCAGGAATTGGCGGAGTGTTATTTAAAATTACAGGCTTTGAGGACTGTTTTATATGGTGATGAAACGCAATAATTGAAATATTGGTAATTCGCCTTCAAGGTATAGGTTTGCCCTTTATTGCATATTGGCTTTGCATCTCAAACGGAATTTGTCCTACTAAATACTAAGCCACAAGAAATTTCGTTATTAAGCCGAATATGAAAAGCATACTCCTAATACTATTTTTTGCAGTTACCACATCTGCTTCAGCTCAGAGTTTGTTTAAGGATTTAACGGTTGTCCAATTTGGCGATAGCATGCTGATAAACTGGACATTAACGGCAGGTTCTACATGTTTCGACATGCATTTGAAACGTGCGGGTCAGGACACGGAGTTTGAAGATATTTTTACTGTTGGCGGGGTTTGCGGTGGAGCTTCAGACCAATATTATGATTATGTCGATAACCAAAACCTGGTTTCAGGCACTACCTATCAGTATTTTGTATCGGCCTCCAATGGTATTTATACCAGTGAAACGGTAGAGATACTTTATGTAAATGCCGGTGATATGCAATTATTTGTATATCCAAATCCAACCCAAACAGCAATTCAGGTTACAGTGGATAATTCATTTACGCCATCCTTTTTTGTTGAATTGTTTTCTGTAGATGGAAAACTGTTACAACAAACTAAAGAAGTAAATAATTTATTTACCATCAATACCGTTCACTTATTACCCAGCAGTTATTTATTAAAAATCACTACCGAAGACGGTGATGTATTAGCACAACAATTTATTGTGCAATAATTAAAAAGTAATTCTTTTTTCCACGTTGTATTAATAAATATTTACCGTTGATTAATAAATCGGCGGTAATTATTTTTTCGGCATCACCCACTTTTTCTTTATTTAAGCTGAGCGAATTTTCCTGCATGGCGCGTTTGTATTCCCCTTTAGAGGCGAGAATATTACTTTTTTCTGTAAGTAAATCTGCAAACCCAATTCCCGTTGAAAAAATAGTTTTATCTACAACAAATTGAGGGACACCTTCCAGTACATCCAACAATAATTCGTCGCTTAATTTTTCAAAATCAGCCTGTGTTGCTTTGCCAAATAAAATATCACTTGCAGCCACTGCATTATGGTAGTCCTCTTCGCTGTGAACGCGGGTGGTAATATCTTTTGCCAATTCCTTCTGAAGCAATCGGAGATGGGGTTCTGCGCGATGGCGTGTGATTAAATCCTCAATATTTGCACGCTCAAATAAGGTAAATATTTTAATATACGTTTCCGCATCGGCATCACTTGCATTTAACCAAAATTGATAAAAGCGATATGGCGAAGTACGTTTAGGGTCTAACCAAATATTGCCGCCTTCTGTTTTACCGAATTTTGTGCCATCTGCTTTTTTAATTAATGGGGTACAAATAGCATAAGCCTCGCCACTTCCTTTGCGTCGGATTAATTCGTTGCCGGTGGTAATATTTCCCCATTGATCGCTGCCACCCATTTGTAACATGACATTATTATTTTTCCATAAATAATAAAAATCATACCCTTGTAATAACTGATATGAAAATTCGGTAAATGAAATACCTTTTTCCATTCTGGTTTGTACTGAATCTTTAGCCATCATATAACTAATGGTTAAATATTTTCCTACTTCGCGCAAAAATTCCAGGAATGAAAAGTTTTTCATCCAATCGTAATTATTCACCAGTTGCGCCGCATTTTCGCCGGAATTAAAATTTAAAAATTTCGCCAGTTGTTTTTGTTGTGACTGGATATTGTGTTGCAATGCAGCTTCGTCCAATAAATTTCGTTCGGCACTTTTACCCGAAGGGTCTCCTACCATACCTGTAGCACCACCAATTAGTGCAATTGGCTGATGACCACAGTTTTGAAAGTGCAAAAGGGTCATAATTTGCACCATATTACCAACGCCAAGCGAATCGGCAGTAGGGTCAAAACCGATATACCCTTTAGCCATACCCTTATTCAAAAACTCCTCAGTTCCGGGCATCATATCGAATAACATCCCTCTCCAGCGTAATTCTTCAACGAAATTTTTCATGCTGCAAAAATAATGACATAAAAATTATATGCGGGTGTAAACCCTTTCCTCAACTTTACGTTACATAATTTCGTATATTGTACAATAAACCATCAGGCCTTGAATTTTTTGTCCCACTTTTATCACGAGCTCCCGGTAAGCGACCCCAATTTCGCTGCAGGCCTCATTTTGCCTGATATTTTGTCCAATTATAGTTATCGCACCGGTGAGGTGGTGAAGTTGCATCCTCAAAAGCTTGTGTACACAGACAATCCGGAATTAAACTCAATGACGGAAGGGGTAAAAAGGCATTATTTTGTCGATGGGCATTTTCATGAATCGACCTTTTTTGAGCAAAATACCACTGCGATTTCTGCCCTCATCAAGGCAACCGGGTTTTCATGTTTCGATAAACGGTTGTACGCCATAAGTCATGTTTTGCTGGAAGTAGTGCTTGACCGGACGCTGCTGACGAGCAGACCTGAGGTTTGCAAACAGCTTTATGACCTCATCGAAATTGTTGATACAAGCCAGATTAGCCGCTTAGTAGCCAACAATACCCAGGCCATGGACCCGGATGGTATTGGCAACCATTTTAAGGTTTTCAGGGAGCGGAAGTTTTTGTATGATTATGCTTATGATGAGCGCCTGACAGGCATCATAAACGGGATAAATATTCGTTTAGGTAATCCACCAATGAACGAAACGGACCAAAATCGGTTTAAAATTGTAATCCATGACATCGAAAAGACCATTCTCAGCCAAAAATTTCCTAAATTTCCGACAGATTCGTGAACCATACATGAGAAAGTATTTAATATTGATTTTAGGCAGTATGTCTATACTACCTGTTTTGGGTCAGTCCTCGGCTCCCAAATACAGCAATGAATTTCTATCAATTGGTATTTCTGCTCGTGCTTTGGGTATGAGTAATACGGTTGTAGCCTCAGTAAATGATGTTACCGGCGGTTATTGGAATCCGGCAGCACTTACATTAATTGAGTCAGATATTCAGTTAGGTGTTATGCATAGCGAATATTTTGCAGGCATAGCCAAATACGATTATGGTTCATTTGCCATGGCATTACCTGAAAAAAATGCTGCGGTAGGGTTATCCATTATTCGTTTTGGTGTGGATGACATACCCAATACCTTGTATTTAGTTGAGGCTGATGGCAGTATTAATTACGACAATATCACGGCTTTTTCTGTAGCTGATTATGCATTTTTAGGTTCTTATGCACAACAATTGAAATGGCACAATTTGCGTGTTGGTGGAAATATCAAAGTGGTGCATCGCGAAGCAGGAGATTTTGCAACGGCCTGGGGATTTGGTTTAGATGCAGGTGCACAAATGGATCTTAATAACTGGAAATTCGGAGCAACATTTAAAGATATTACCTCAACATTTAATGCCTGGAGTTTTTCATTTACTGAAGAAGAAAAACAAGTTTTATTAGCTACCGGAAATATAATTCCTGAAAATAGTTTAGAAATCACTACACCAAAATTAATTTTAGGTGCAGCTTATGATTTTACATTAAACGAAAATTTCGGATTATTAGCTGAAGTAAATGCCGATATTACCACTGATGGTCGAAGAAATGTTTTAATTAGTGCTGATCCTATTAGCATTGATCCACATTTGGGTATTGAAGCAGATTATAAAGAATTCATATATGTACGTGCCGGTGTTGGCAACGTGCAACGATATATTCCTGATGATTTATTTGAAGAAGCATGGACAATGCAACCTAATATTGGATTAGGTGTTGAAATTGGCCCTGTAATGTTGGATTACGCCTATACCAATATTGGCAAACAAAGCGAAGTATTATATTCTCATGTATTCAGTTTGATGTTTAATATTAATAAAACCCCAAAACCGGCAGCTGAATAAACCGTTTAACATGCACAGAAAACCAACTGTATGAAAAAACATTTACTTTTATTTTTTTTCATATTATCAATTTTACAGGTAAATGCTCAAACCTATCATAATGAATGGATTGAGTATGATCAGCAATATTTAAAATTCCCGATTGCTAAAAATGGAATTTACCGTATTTCTTACGATGTGCTTAATTCGGCTATGAACGATATTGGTGTTCCTTTGGCCACAGTTGATCCGCGCAATTTTCAATTAATTAATAAAGGTGTTGAGCAATATATCCATATTGCAGGTGAAGCAGATGGTGTTTTTAACGCTGCAGATTACATCGAGTTTTATGGTGAAAAAAATGATGGTACTTTCGATTCGCTAATGTTTGAATTCCCCGAATATCAGTTGCATCAATACGAAAGTATAATTACAGATACAGCGATGTATTTTTTGACATGGAATGATTTAATTACTAACCTTCGACTTGAGGTGGTTAATAACGATTTATCTGATACACCGGCACCTTTGCTTTATCACGATTATAATACACGTATTGTATATGGTGCCGGATATGGTTCAGGAAATTTTAATGCTGGAGATCCGTTTAATGATATTTTATCTTCTGATCTGACAGATGGAGAGGGGTATGCCACAGGCAAATACAATCTAAGTAATTTTAATGTTACGGTAAATACACCGGATTTTTATACAGGCACTTCATTTATACCCAGATTAAAAACAGCGCTCATCGCCAACGGAGACGGTGAACATCATTTTTTAATTAAATGGAATGGAGAAATAATAAAGGACACCACCTTTTTTAATTATAGGGTAGGTCGTTATGAATTTAATATAGAAGATGTATTAGCCTCCAATACCATAACTTTTTCCAGTGGACCTGTTTCTACAGATTATCAACGATATTCCTATATTAATATTAACTATCCACGATCATTTAGTTGTAACAATGAATCGGTTTTAAGAACCAGCCTATCACAAGTTGTTGGAGCAACAACCTATTTGGAATGTACTAATTTTAACGAAAAATTCACTACACCACTTTTATACGACCTTTCGAATCACAAACGTATTGAAGCAATTGTTGAAGCTGATATCTCTAAATTTCATTTAGACTATAACGCAACTGAAGCTGAATTATATTTTAGCAGTCAGGATGCTACTGATTTATTTTCAGTAACCAAATTAACTCCTGCCACCTTTGTCAATTATGGAGCAGTTGCCAATCAGGGCAATTATATGATTATTTCCAACAAGGTATTGTTTGAAGATGTGGACGGAACAAATTGGGTTGATGCATACAGAGATTACAGGGCAAGTATTGCAGGTGGAAGTCATGATGCGATTATTGTAGATATTGATGTTTTGTACGATATGTTTTCTTATGGTTTGAAAAAACATCCTTTAGCCATTCGTAATTTTGTGCTGTATGCTGTAGATAATTTTATTACAACTCCTGAGTATCTTTTTTTAATAGGCAAATCATACAGTTATGATGTAACGCGTGCAAATGGCACTCCAGAATATGCAGCAAATTTAGTTCCAACTTTTGGAAACCCAGGTTCAGATAATATGCTTGTAACACGGACAGGAGATTTTGTACCTGTAGTTGCTGTAGGAAGAATTTCAGCAAAAACGGCGAATGACGTACGCATTTATTATGACAAAGTAATCGAATTTGAAGCACAGCAGGCTGACCACCTTCAAACCATCGCTAATAAAGCCTGGATGAAAAATGTATTACATTTTGCCGGTGGTGCATCTGAATTTGAACAAACTTTATTTAATTCATTTCTTAATCAGTACAAAAATATTATTGAAGACACTTTATATGGAGGTAATGTTATTCCATTTAACAAATTAAATGCGGACCCGATTTTTTATTCTGAATCGGCTTATGTTGATTCACTAATTAATAATGGTGTATCGCTAATTACATTTTTTGGACATTCATCTACAGGCAGTTTTGATTATAATATTGGGTCGCCAAATGAATTTGAAAATGAGGGAAAATATTTTGCGGTGTATGGAAATGGATGCAACACGGCAGCAATTCATGGCGATGCTTATACTTTAGGTGAACAATACATTTTTGCAGAAAATAAAGCAGCCATTGCCTTTTTAGCAGCAAGTAATTTTTCTATTGCAGCTAATTTGCACACCTACGCTACTTTATTTTATCGTGAATTAGCCAATAACTCCTACAATTTACCAATGGGTGTTGCCATGCGTGCTGTAGCAGATACATTATGGCCTACAGATAATCCATTTGACAGGATGACAATTCAGCATAATACCTTGCAAGGGGATCCTGCTATTCGTTTAAACACGCACGACAAACCGGATTATGCAATAGAGTCACCATATGTGCATTTTGAACCGGATGTAGTTTCAGCAGGTACAGATAGCATTTATATGCATTTAATCGTAACCAATTTAGGCGCTGCGATTGATTCTAGTTATTTTGTTGAGGTTAAGCGGACAAAGTTTGGTGGGGAAACATCTACGTTTTTTGAACGGTTTCCTGCAACCCGTTTTAGAGATACTTTAATAATTCCATTTGCTACTGATGGATTAGAAGGAGCAGGATTAAATACTTTTTCGATCCATTTGGACAAAGAAAATGAAATTGGAGAAATTGATGAATTCAATAATATTTTAACGACCAGTTTGTTTGTTATTTCTGATGATGCAATGCCCATTTATCCGGTGGAGTTTACCATAATGAATCATGTTCCGGAATATTTTGCAGCATCAACAACAGATGCATTTGCTCCTGTGAAACAATATATTTTCGAAGCAGATACAACAACATTGTTTAATTCACCATTGCGGAAAACTACAATGGTAACTTCAGCAGGTGGTGTAATTAAATGGGAAAATCCGCCGCTGACTTATGTGCCAAATGTGGTATATTATTGGCGAGTTACTCCCGATACCAGCGACGAGTCTGAGGCCATGTGGCGTTCAAGTTCTTTTCTTTATTTACCCGGTGAAATAACGGGGTGGAACCAGTCGCATTATTATCAATATTTAGAGAATGATTATTCAAATATTAATCTCGAGCCCACACGCGAGTTTACATTTGTGCCTGACGTAAAAACATACGAAGTTGCTACAGGTATTTATCCAACAACACATTGGACAGAAGTAACCAGTTATGCGGATGGTGAATTGCTCGCAATTGGGTCATGTGCGTCTACGGGATTTGTCGTGTTAGTGGCTGATGCCAATTCGGCAGAACTTTGGCAGACAAGTGAAGTTGGTGCTACTAATTTAGGACCATATGGCGATGTTTATTGCAGTGCAGATGCTTACGAACGTGTTATTCAATTTTATACCAACACTCCGGCTAACAGGGAGAAATTATATAATTTTATGATGAATGATTTGCCTGATAGCACGCATTTTATTTGTTATAGCAATAATTACCCGGATTTTTATGCATGGTTGGATGACACCTTGATTTACGGACATAGTTTATTCGATGCGTTTAATGCTTTAGGTGCAACAGATATTAATGCATTGTCAGTATTTGATTACGACAGGTCCTATATTTTTTATGCTCAAAAAGGCAACACAGATTCTAAAGTCGAAATTATCGGCGACCCTGAAGGACATAAAATTGAAGCAACATTTGTAATTAATGGTAATTGGAATAAAGGGAATATAGAAACGCCATTAATTGGTCCTGCAGAAGAATGGGACAAAGCACAATGGAGTTTTTATGCTAACGATTTACCCGGGGTTGATACTAACAGTATTTCTGTAATTGGTGTAAAATTTAATGGTCTGGAAGTTGTTTTAAAAACAGGGTTACAAAGTGGAGACACTTCTATTACATTTGCCGATGCTGACTTATATCCGTACATTAAATTACGGTTAGAAACGAAAGATGATACGCTAAGAACTCCTGCTCAATTTAATTTTTGGCGTGTTATATATGACCCGGTTCCTGAAGCTGCAGTGAATCCAAATTTACATTTTGCCTTTAATAACGATACCTTGCAACAAGGTGCTCCGGGTAGTTTAGAATTGGCTATTACTAATGTGAGTGATTACAATATGGATAGCCTGCTAATTAATTTTGGCATATTTGACGCTAATAATTTGTACCGCGAAATTCCGTATTCAAGGCAAGATAGTCTGCTGAGTGATGAATCGATGATTGCAACGATTCAATTTAACACTAATCAAATTCCAATTGGAAGGTGTACACTGGTAGCTGAAGTGAATCCTAAAAATGATCAGGAAGAACAATTTCACTATAATAATTTTGCATATTTACCAATACAGGTTATTGGCGATGCTAAAGATCCATTGTTAGATATAACATTCGACGGTGTGCATATTTTAGATGGGGATATTGTGAGTGCAAAACCTCAAATTATTATTAATTTAAAAGATGAAAACCCTTATTTAGCATTAGCAGATACATCGCTGTTGAAAATCACTATGCAATACCCGAATTATAGTTTCCACGATTATTATTATGATGGTGTAACTACGAAATTTTATCCTGCTGATCCTTCCAATTTATCGGAAAACAATAGTGCCCGTGTAGAAATTAATCCGATTTTTAGTATGGATGGCACCTATGAATTACGTGTGCAGGGAATGGATAACACAGGAAATACAGCTGGTGATATCGATTATACGATTTCATTTGAAGTAATCAATAAGGCAATGGTGAGTAATGTGATGAATTACCCCAATCCATTTACATCACAAACCCGATTTGTATTTACCTTAACCGGAAGCGAAGTGCCTGAGTATTTCAAAATTCAAATTATGACTGTCACTGGAAAGGTGGTACGTGAAATTATGCGTAGCGAATTAGGTGAGCTGCATATTGGAAATAATATAACCGAATTTGCCTGGGATGGTACCGATCAGTTTGGTGACCCATTAGCTAATGGACTATATGTTTATAGAGTGGTAACACGATTAAATGGCGAATCAATAGAAAAATACGATACAGGCACTGACCAATACTTTAATTCAGGGTTTGGAAAAATGTATTTAGCGAGATAAACATTATTCCATCATAGCAGCAAATAGTGCAATTCCGGCACCTGCTAAAATGGCAATAAATTTATACATACTTATTTTATGGGCTTTACCACTTGCTTCGAAAATGATAGTAGTACTAATGTGAATTAAAGAACCACAAACTATCGCAATCAGCCATTTAAAATCCATCACATGTTGGGTAGTGAGATAATTACCGGCATAACTTCCCAGTGGTGTCATTAACGCAAAAAATGCCAATAATAAATAAGCGTTGAACTGTTTACTTACAGAAAAAAATAATACGGTAGCCAATGCAAAAGCCTCAGGAATTTTGTGGACTAAAATCGCATTAAACAGCGGTTGCATTTGCGCTGCTTCCATATTGTCGCCAACCAGTGGAACGCCTTCCATAAATGCATGAAAACTCAATCCGAAAAATACACCTGCAATATATCCTTTACTTTGATGTTCGTGTAAATGTAAATGTCCGTGTTCTATACCTCTGGTAAACTGAACAATTAGCAATTGTATAAAAAAACCAAGCAGAATATATATAGCTGCTGTATAATCATGAGTATGCGCACCGGTTTCCTGATGACCTACGTGAGCATCTGCAAATATTTCAGGTAATAAATGGAGCACAACATTGCCTAATAAATAAGCACCACTAAATGATAATAATATACTGAGTAACTCACTATGTGTTTGTTTGCGCAGGAACCAAGCGGCTAAAATACCTGCAACAGAAGCTGAAATTATGAATACAATTTGAAGTATGCTCATGTGTTATAATACCGATTTGCCTGCTTTAAAGTTCCGGACCAAGTTTGGGTAGCACGTAACGAGATGCAATTTTATAGATAATTATGCTAATAATAGTACCTAATAATGCACCACCCAGAATATCGATTGGATAATGCACCCCCACATAAATTTGCGCATACGACACTAAACTCGCCCAAAACAAGGCTACAGGGGCAATCCACCTCGATTTTTTCCTGAATAATAAGATTAACATCACTGCGAAAGCAAATGTGTTAGTAGCATGGCTAGAGGTAAAACTCTTCCCGGCACCACATCTTTCGATGCGCAAGGTGACCTGTTCCTTAAAAACTTCATCATTACAAGGACGAATGCGGCCGACTGCCGGTTTTATGACAGCACTGCTAAGCTGGTCGCTGGCACCAAAATTTAAACCCAACAATAAAATAAGGGTAAGTCCTTTCCAACGATATTGATATACTAAAACAATAGCAATGATAATATACAGTGGTATCCAGAAATTTTTATCGCGAACAGGAGGCATTATGATATCAAATAGATTATTTGCCCACTTATTATTAATAAGTAAAAATGCCCATTCATCAAATTGTTGTATAAATTCCGGAAATATCATTTTTCTGCTATAATAATAAGTCGTTCAGATTGTAATTTATTATATGGTTGCAAATCGTAATCGCCAAAAGTAGCTACAATTTTTAACCCGGCCAATGCGCAATATTGATTAAAGTGATGTAATTGTAATGCGCGCACATGTTCATAATAAGTAAAATTTTGATTATTATGTTTTACTTCAATTTTTTTGGATATCATGCCATTCGCATAACTTTTGGTAATGTCGAATTGAACATCACCAAAAACTTTGTGTTCATCTTCCACTAAATTTTGTAATGTAGTGAATACATTTAAAAAATCAATAACCAATTTGCCTCCCGGTTTTAACCCTTTAGCAAAAGAACGAATACATTTAATATCATCTTTAGTATTGGCGAAATAGCCAAAACTGGTATAAAAATTAAAAATAAAATCAAAATAATTTACGCGTAACACATTACGCATATCGTGCTGAAAAAATGATAAATGTTCATTTTCTGCCGATTTTGCTTCTTTAATGGAACTGTAAGATAAATCGATTCCTGTGACATCCCAACCTTTTTCTGCTAAATAGATGGCGTGGCGCCCTTTACCGCAAGCAGCATCTAGTATTGTGGCGTTTGGTGGTGGCTGCAGTTTTTCCATCAATGCATCCAAAAAGCCGGCAGCCTCGTCTTCATCACGATGCTGATACAGTATGTCGTAGTAACATTGACTGAACCATGTTTCAAACCAGTTTTTTGTGACAGCCATATTTTAAATAATGAACAAAAGTACAAGATTTAAACATTTATTCGTTATATCGCATCATTTGAATTTGTATAACTTTGTATTTCGATTATGACACTTATTAAATCAATCTCCGGTATTAGAGGAACTATAGGAGGGAAGGCCGGACAAAATCTAACCCCTGAAGATATTATCAAATTTACCGCGGCTTTTGGTACCTGGATAAAAAATACGACCGGAAATCCAACAATTGTGATTGGTCGCGATGCGCGTATTAGTGGTGAAATGGTAAATCATCTGGTTACCGGAACATTACAATCAATTGGTATTAAAGTAATTGACTTAGGATTATCTACTACACCTACAGTTGAAATTGCAGTTCCTCGTGAACAGGCTGGTGGGGGAATTATCATCACCGCTTCACATAATCCTAAAAATTATAATGCACTGAAATTATTAAATCATTTAGGTGAATTTATTTCAGGTGCTGATGGTGAAGCCGTTTTAGCAATTGCGAACAGTGAAGAAATAGTTTACAGCGATGTAGATAAATTAGGTGAATACCAACACAAGTTTTATTATATCCAAAAACATATCGATAAAATTCTGGAATTGCCATTGGTAAATAAAAAGGCAATTAAAGAGCGCAATTTTAAAGTGGTTATCGATTGTGTGAATTCTACAGGAGGTATTTCCGTACCTGAATTATTGGTCGCACTTGGTGTTACCGATGTGGTGGAATTATTTACCAATCCCAATGGACGTTTCCCGCATAATCCTGAACCATTGCCTGAACATTTAGGTACTATTGCACATGAAGTTAAACACCAAAAAGCGGATGTCGGTTTAGTGGTTGACCCTGATGTAGATCGTTTGGCAATAGTGTGCGAAAACGGTGATATGTTTGGTGAGGAATATACATTAGTATCTATTGCCGATTATGTGCTCAAACATACTCCCGGAAATGTAGTTTCGAATTTATCTTCAACGCAGGCGTTGCGCGATGTTGCGGTAAAACATAAAGTGGAACATCATCAAAGTGCTGTTGGTGAAGTGCATGTAGTAAGTATGATGAAAGAGGTGAATGCCATTATTGGTGGTGAAGGCAATGGAGGAATTATTTTACCTGAATTACATTACGGTCGCGATGCATTAGTTGGCATTGCTTTGTTTCTGTCGCATTTAGCTACATCAGGTAAAAGTTGTTCACGCTTACGCGCCGATTATCCAAATTACTTCATGGCAAAAAATAAAATCGAATTGCCTGAAGGTACCGATGTGCAATATATTTTGCGCAAAATGGAGGAAAAATATAAGAAGGAAAAACTCAATAAAACGGACGGGCTGAAAATAGAAATGGGTGGCGACTGGGTACATCTTCGCGCCAGCAATACCGAACCTATTATTCGCATCTACTCTGAAAGTTCAACCAAAACCACGGCTGAGAACATCAACAAAAAGATTATGGATGACATCAAAAATGTCATGAAATAGTCATTTGGAGGGCCTTTTTCAGCTACTCGGGGTAATTGCTTAATTTTGCGGTTTAACTGAATTACATGCGCGTTTACCTAGACAATGCTGCTACTACGCAGCTGGAACCCAAAGTGATAGAGGCTATGATGCCCTATTTACAACAGTTTTACGGGAATCCATCTTCCATTCATTCCTTTGGTCGCGAAACCAGAGCAGCTATTGAAAAAGCGAGAAAGCTCATTGCCGGGTTGTTTCATGTGTCTCCGGGTGAGATTTTTTTTACCAGTGGTGGTACCGAGGCCAATAATATGGCTTTGCAATGCAGCGTGCGCGATTTAGGGGTTACCCGAATCATAACATCGCCAATTGAACATCACGCAGTAACACATACAGTAGAAGCACTCAAAAATGAGGGTAAAATTCAACTCGACTACGTTGCTTTAAACAATGATGGTTCAGTTAATTATGAAAATCTGGAGCAATTACTTACTAGTAATCCCGCTAAAACATTAGTGAGTTTAATGCATGCCAACAACGAAATCGGCACATTACTCGATATCGATAAGGTGAGTAATTTATGTATCACGCACAATGCTTATTTTCATTGTGATACTGTTCAAACTGTTGCGCATTATCAACTCGATTTACAAAAAACTAAAGTGCATTTTATATCATGTGCTGCACATAAATTCCACGGACCAAAAGGAGTAGGATTTATTTATATCAATGGTGAAGCTAAAATAAAACCTTTGATACATGGCGGTGCGCAAGAAAGAAATGTACGCGCTGGAACAGAAAATTTATACGGTATTATAGGTTTAGCAAAAGCACTTGAAATTGCTTATGCGGAATTGGATACCGTTAGCGACCATATTAAAAATTTGCGCGACCACATGATGAGAAGATTACTCGATGAAATTCCGGGAGTGCAAATTAATTCTGATAACAACGGATTATATACGGTATTGAACGTAAACTTCCCTGCATCGGATAAAAATGAATTGTTATTATTCAACCTCGACATAGCCGGCATAGCTGTTAGTGGCGGAAGTGCCTGTAGTAGCGGTACCGACATAGGCTCACATGTAATTGCACAATTAAAACGCGCACCGGGTTCTACTGCTGTGCGTTTTTCGTTTTCGAAATTTAATACAATGGAGGAAATTGATTTTGCGGTAAATAAAATCCGTGAAATGATGCCAGTAGCTGTGAGTTAATCTTTCAGGATATTTGTATCTTAACGGTTCCAATAATTAAAAATGGAACCCGCTTATGGCTAATCGTCGTAGTTTTCTTAAAAAATCTGCTGCTTTATTCAGCATAACTAACCTGCCACAATTTGTTCATAGCGAAGAGATAAATGCCGCTATTCAACGTGCACAAAATTCTACCCCTGAAATATTGGCCGCTGATGAAGATTTTTGGGCGACAATAAAATCTGCCTACACCGCTTCCAATACAATTATCAATTTAAATAATGGCGGCGTTAGCCCTTCACCAAAAGTAGTTCAAGATGCTATGCAACGTTATAGTCAGCTCGCAAACGAAGCACCGAGTTATTACATGTGGCAGATTTTGGACAAGGGAAGAGAAAATTTACGTGCAAAATTGGCCAATCTCGCCGGATGTGACCCCAACGAAATTGCCATTAACCGCAATACTACCGAAGCATTGGATAATGTAATTTTTGGGTTGGATTTCGAAAAAGGGGATGAGGTAATATTGACCAGACAAGACTATCCGAATATGATTAACGCCTGGAAACAGCGCGAAAAACGCGATGGCATTGTATTAAAATGGATAGACCTGGAATTGCCGACAGATGATACCGATTATTTAGTAAAAAAATATACGGAACAAATTACATCAAAAACTAAATTAGTACAAGTAAATCATATTATTAACTGGACCGGTCATATTAATCCGGTAAAAGAAATTGCTGCTGCTGTGCATGCCAAAGGTCCTGAAGTTATGATTGATGGCGCACATACATTCGGGCATTTTGTTTTTTCTGTTCCTGAGCTCGGTGGCGATTATTATGGCACCAGTTTACATAAATGGATGAGCGCTACTATTGGTTCAGGTATGTTGTGGATTAAAAAAGAAAAAATTCACAAAGTATGGCCATTAATGGGTGCACCTGAAACATTGGATAAAAATGATATCCGCAAATTTGAATCTTTGGGGACAAGAAATTTCCCAATTGAATATAGTATTGCAACTGCTATTGATTTTCATCAGATGATTGGTCCTGAACGCAAAGAAGCACGCTTGCGATATTTACGCGATTATTGGGTAAATAAATGCAGTGATATTCCAACATTTATATTAAATACTTCATTGACTAAATCATATTCATGTGCAATTGCCAACTTTAGTTTAGATGGGATTGAACCGGGAGATATTGCCACAAAATTATTTACCGAACACAGCGTGCATTGTGTGAGTATAGTTTGGGAAAATATTAAAGGTGTTCGTATTGCACCGCATGTGTACACCAGTTTGTACGACCTCGATGCACTGGTAAAAGGTATTCACAAAATAGCCGGTAAATAATTATAGGGCAGTCAAAAATGCCATCGTATCTACGTGGTCGGCATAATCGCTTAAGCCTGGATATTGTGTTTGTCCAAACGTTGTATTGCCCGGTGCTGCAGCAACAATACATTGTAAATCCGGTAAAATAATATCCAGTTTTTCCTGTAAATCCTGCTCGCTTTTATATGTTTCACAATACAATACCGATAGTGGTGAAAACAATTCATTACTATCTACCAACATATAAAAATCGTTGGTTAGATAATTGGTGCTGTTCAATAATAATAATGCACGATTATAATCGTAATTATTTTTAAACTTGGTATTATCGGTAACGTATCGGTAGTCTTCCCAAAATTTAAATAATAATTGTTTGTCAAATTCTTCCGGAATAAATACTTTGCCAACATTTCTGCAACCAAGTCCGTAATAATAAAAAACATCTTTGCCTAAATTATTCAACTGCTCCTCCGTTTCGTTGCCGGTTAATATGGCAACTGAAGTTCTGTTTTTGCGAATGATGTGCGGATATTTTCCAAAATAATATTCAAAATACCTTGCTGAATTATTACTTCCCGTCGCAATAACCGCATCGAAATTTTCTAACTTATCTACAAATTGAATACGTTGTTCAAAGTCAGCATTTATTTTCACCAAAACCTGTTTCAACCATGGGAAAAAAAACATGTCCTTTGAACTCAGTTTTATTTTTGCATTGTGACCACTTGCCAACACACAAATTAAATCGTGCATACCTACAAAAGGCACATTACCTGCTAATACCAATCCAATAGTTTTGGGAGATGCCGGATTAGTGTTGTATTGGGCAATCCAGGCTTGTAAAGCATCGGCAGCTAATAACTTACTGCACATACTGTCGAGCATGCGCAAGCTTTCCAGTTTTGTAAACCATGGGTTGTTGATTTCGGTGCGATGTAATACCGCCATCAAATCGTCCGGTTGAGTTTGAATAAAAGC
Organism: Bacteroidota bacterium; assembly: GCA_016718035.1. Taxonomy (GTDB): domain Bacteria; phylum Bacteroidota; class Bacteroidia; order Chitinophagales; family BACL12; genus UBA7236. The sequence continues at coordinate 205,852 of JADKEK010000006.1, forward strand.
TCCGGCTGCTATTAACCCGTCAATTGTTTTTCCGCTTTCCATATCTGTTTTCGACACTTTGCCGCAAAATTACATCAAGTACAATGGTTACGGGACTTAAAATGCAATTCTTTATTTAGAATGATTATAAATTTAGCTTATATTAACGTCCTATTTTGAAATATCCTGACACTGCTTATATATTTGGGCACTCAAAAAAAGAAAGAAAAAAAATTATGGCAATTCATATTACTTCCGACTGTATTAACTGCGGTGCTTGTGAGCCCGAATGTCCGAACAATGCGATTTATGAAGGTGGTGTAGAATGGGCGTTTGCCGATGGAACCACTGTTAAAGGCGCTGTAACCATGATTGATGGTTCAACAATGGACGCTGATCAAAAAAATGCACCAGTTGCAGATGATGTTTATTACATCGTTCCTGATAAATGCACCGAGTGTCAAGGTTTCCACGAGGAACCTCAATGTGCGGCTGTTTGTCCGGTGGACTGCTGTTTACCTGACCCTGACCATGTGGAATCAGAAGAGCAGTTGTTGGCTAAGAAATCAAAAATGCATATTTGATACCCACAATATTTTACCAATGCGTCATTCCAACGAATGGCGCATTTTTTTTTGCCCCATGTCGATTTGTTTACAAATTGCATACTGCAGGTTTTAGCTTTTCCGTTAATTTGCCACAAAATTGATTATGAAAAAGAATGTAGCCGTAATTTGCGGTGGATATACAGCAGAAAGGAATATTTCACTTGGCAGCGGTGATGTGGTTACCAGGAATTTAGATCCTCAATTATATCATATTTATAAAGTGTTGGTGAATACCGATGGTTGTTATGTGCAGCCTGAAAATATCCGCATCAACATGAGTGATTTTAGTTTTGATAAAAATGGAGAAACGATAAAATTCGACCTCGTTTTTAATGCTATTCACGGTTCTCCGGGCGAAGACGGTCGTATTCAGGGGTATTTTGATATGTTGCAAATACCTTATACCAATTGCAGTGCAGCAACTTCGGCTTTAACTTTTAATAAAGTGTGGACTAAAAAGGTATTAGCCGGTGAAGTAAATCTGGCCAAAGGTAAATTGGTGAAAAGTGATGAAATTGATATGGCCGCAACCATTCAGGAAATTACTGAAGGTTTCCGCCTGCCGTTATTTGTAAAACCGAATAACAATGGCTCCAGTTATGGCATCTCCAAAATAAAAGAATTTGATACCTTAAAAAATGCAGTTACCGAAGCATTAAAATTTGATACGGAAGTGCTGGTTGAAGAAGGTATTACAGGAACTGAAGTTACTTGCGGTGTATATAGATACAAAGGAGAAATTATTGTATTGCCAATTTGTGAAATTGTTGCCGGAAAACACGACTTTTTCGACTATACAGCCAAATATACTGCAGGAGAGAGCGATGAAATTATTCCGGCAAGAATTCCTGAAACCGAGGCAGCAAAGGTAGCCAACACATCTTCCCGCATTTACCAATTACTCAATTGCAAAGGTGTGGTGCGTATCGATTACATCATAAGTAATGGTGAGCCTTTCTTTTTGGAGGTGAACACTGTTCCCGGCATCAGCGAAGCCAGTATTGTTCCTAAAATGGCAGTTGCTTCGGGACTTACACTACAGGCATTTTTCGGTCGTTTATTGGATGAGGCTAAAGCAGGTTGAATTTTAACCGCCAATTCCTGTTTTTTCAATTAAATTTGCGCCAATCCTAATGGGTAAAACAAAGCAACCTTCATCAGATAAGCAGGGAATTCTCCGCTTTTTTGCCAGTAAAATATTCTGGCTCAATGTGTTTGCCGCATTGGTGCTGACTATTGGACTGCTTTGGGGGCTGTTGTTTTTTGTGCAGGAGTTTTCCCGCCACGGCGAAAGTCAGACAGTGCCAAACCTTATGGGCAAAACTACCCTCGAGGCAATGGAAGAGCTCGACAATCTTGATTTGGAATATGTAGTTATGGATTCCACCTTCGACCCTGATGAACGCCCATTGTCTATTATTAGTCAGGACCCTTTACCCGATTCAAAAGTAAAAAGTGGCCGTACCATTTATGTTACGGTTAACATGACCACGGCACCCAAAACTGAAATTCCCCGATTTGAAATCGGCACCAGTTATATCAGCGTGAGAGAAATATTGGAAAGTCATGGATTAAAGGTCGGTGATATTATTTATAAACCCTTCGAATACAAGGATGTATACCTGGACATGAAAATTCATGGTGAAAAAAAATCGCTAAAACCGGGCTCTTTGATAGCTAAAGGCACCAAAGTCGACCTCATTTTAGGTAATGGTTTAGGTGATACTAAAATTACCATCCCCGACCTTACGGGCCTTACTTATATTGAAGCCGTTAACTTAATTCAGTTAAAAGAACTTTCTCTTGGAACAGTTGTGGCAAGCGGTACAATTAACGATAGTGCCGATGCGTTTGTGTTTAAGCAGTTTCCAACGGCAGGTAACGAAAAAACCGTTAATTTAGGGTCAATGGTAGATATTTGGATTACTGAAGACCCAAGCAGCCTGCCTGTTGAAACAGAAGAAGAAATCGACTAAAAGAAAAAAGTGCTTATTAGAAAACATTTTTCATGAAAAAATTATTCTTACTCCTTATTGTTATAGTTTATTCCGCAGCCACTTATTCGCAAGAAGTGCTGAGGCCGTTAAAATATAATCCTTCTTTATTTCATCAACAAAATATTGCCGGTAGCCGAACTATCGTTGAAAACCGTGATACGTTATGTATTCCTTTTATTGATGATTTTTCTGCTAACCTTGAAATAATTGACGGAGCTGCAACAGATTGTGGCGATACCATCATACATACTGCTACAGGCATTTATCCTTCCGGTTTGTTTTGGGTAGATAGTAATGCTTTTGTAAACCGTACATATGGTTCCTTACCTCCAACTTATGGCGTAATTACACTTGATGGTCTGAATAAATTCGGAAAACCATATAACGAAGCATCTAGTTTTGATATGGCCGATGAATTAACTTCAAAACCAATTTATTTAGCAACACCTACCGATTCGGTGTATTTGAGTTTTTATTATCAGCCGGGAGGTTTTGGCGAATTTCCGAATTTAGAAGATTCGTTAATCCTGGATTTTCAAAATAGTGATGGCACATGGACACGTGTTTGGGATGCCACTAATACATTAGGCAACGACCCTCAGTCATTTAAACTTGCTATGGTGCCTTTGGATGAAAGTTATTTTTATGACGGATTCCGTTTTAGGTTTCGCAACTGGGCGGGTGTAAACGGAAATAATGACCATTGGAATATTGATTATGTGTTGTTAGATGATGAACGCACATTCAATGATACTTTATTTCGTGATGTAGCTGTGGTTTATCAGCCGGAACGTTACCTGAAAAGATATCGCCAAATGCCATGGAATCAATTTAAAAACCATCAGGCTGATGAATTGGCTGCAAGCCACGGCGTATTTATGTATAATAATTTTAATACAGTTATTAATACATCGCACAGTTATCAGGTGCACGAAAAATATGCGGGTGATGAAATTGTTGCACCAACTTCTCCTGTATCCATCAACCTTGACCCATTTACTTTAGCTTATAATAGTTATTCCAATTTCGAAATCCCAGCAGCAACCACCGGATTTGATGGTGATAGTTTATCCATTAATTTCCGTTATGAAATTGCCCCTTCGGGAGATGTGAATTTGCGTAATGACACATTAAATTATGAGCAGGCATTTTATAATTATTATGCCTATGATGACGGCACAGCAGAACGTGCATTTGCATTAATCGGGACAGGTTCGAAACTGGCTATACATTTTTACGCCAACGAACCGGATACTTTAAAAGAAGTATATATTCATTGGGCTTATGTGGATGGCAATAAAAGCAATTTGTTTTTTTCATTAATGGTATGGGATGAAATTGATACTACATTGGCATCAGCAGATGAAAATATTGTTTTCCAAAACGATTTTCTTACACCAAAATATATAGATTCTATCAATGGATTTTACGTGTATAAACTTATCGACTTCCTTGGCAACCCTACACCGGTTGTTGTTGACGGCGATTTTTATGTGGGTTGGTTACAAACACAGGAAGAATTTTTAAATGTAGGTTTCGATGTAAATAATAATGCAAGTGAACAGGTGTATTATAATGTTGGCGGCGCTTGGCAGCAATCTGCTTTAACCGGTGCAATTATGATTCGCCCTCAGGTTGGTGGCGATTATTCTAAATACAGTCAAATTGGCGAGCAGGCTGCAGCACAACATTCACTGAGTATTTATCCTAACCCGGTTAGTCAGACCTTACATGTTCAAACATCATTAACCGGTGAATTATTATATCAGGTTTTTGATCAAAGTGGCAGATTAGTTTTAGCAGAAAACGGATTTAACAATCAGATTTCTGTTCAACAACTCAGCGCCGGATTTTATATACTCAAAGTGAACGAATTAACTACAGGTAATGTTTTGGTAGAGAAATTTATCAAAGAAAAATAATATTTACCCTTCGGGGATACAATTTCAGGCAATACAACTCAAATTAATTATAAATGGACATCACAGTTGAAGAACTCAAACAACGTATGGATGCAGGTGAAGATTTATTTATCATCGACGTACGTGAAATACATGAATATGAAGAATTTAATATAGGTGCAGAAAACATTCCGCTTGCAACTGTACCTATGCGCATGTACGATTTTGATGATGATAAAGACCGCGAAATAATAGTGCATTGTCGTTCAGGTGTGCGCAGTAACACAGCGAAAGCAATTCTTGTGCAATCAGGTTTTACAAATGTTAAAAATTTGATAGGAGGAATGCTTGAATGGCAAAGTAAGTTTGGCTCGAAATGACCGACAACAAACAACGTATTGTTTTTTTTGATGGTGTTTGTAATCTCTGCAACGCCAGTGTGCAAACCATTTTAAAAAACGATAAACAACAGTTGTTTTATTTCGCTTCGCTGCAATCTGAATTTGCCAGTCAATTTTTTCTCGAACACCAATATCAGGCACCTACAGCTACAATTATTTATTTTGATGGTGAAATGTTTTATCATAAAACAGGTGCTGTATTGCGTATAGCGCGCAAATTGCGATTCCCGTTTCCGTTGCTTTACGGGTTAATTATTTTTCCTCCATTTATTCGCAACGGCGTTTACGACTTTATAGCAAAATACCGATATACCTGGTTTGGCAAAACCGAAAGTTGTATGATGCCGAAACCGCAATGGAAACAACGCTTTCTGGGATAAAAAACATCGAATTTGCTGCATCGTAAATAATCGGCTATTTTTACACAAATGCGCTCCGTTTTACTCTTTACCGTATTAGGTGCTTTTATGTTATTACTTACTTATTGTAATAATAACAATAAGGTAGTGGTAAACGATTCTCCCTGGCTTAATCAAAATGATACTGTACAGTATGTAGGTATGGCTACATGTAAACTTTGCCACGCCGACCAGCATGCTACTTTTATTCATACCGGTATGGGCAAAAGTTTTGATTTTGCAACGCACAGTAAAAGCGCAGCCTTGTTTGATAAACATGCAATTGTATTTGATTCCATCAACAATTATTATTACCAACCATTTTGGCGCAACGATACGTTGATGATTAAAGAATATCGTTTAGCAGGAACAGATACCATTCATCAACGCACTGAATCGATTCAATATATTATTGGTAGTGGTCAGCATACCAACTCACATATGTTAAATATTAACGGGTATGTATTTCAGGCACCCATTACTTTTTATACGCAAAAACAACAATGGGATTTGGCACCGGGAATGGAGATGGGATTTAATTCACGTTTTTCGCGCATTATTACTGCTGAATGTATGACATGCCATAACGGTTTACCTGAGATGGTAGCAGGATCGACAAATAAATATACCAAAGTGCCAAACGGTATTGATTGTGAAAGATGTCATGGCCCGGGCAGTTTGCATGTTGCACGGGTAAGTAATAATATGTTGGTAGATACCGCAACCGGAATTGATTATAGTATCGTTAATCCTCGCCATTTATCGGTGGAATTACAAAATCAATTATGTATGCGCTGTCATCTTCAGGGTGTAAATGTGTTGAATGAAGGCGCTTCATTTTTTGACTTTAAACCCGGTGATAAAATCAATGAGCATTGGAATATATTCCTGCCGAAATTTGATGGAAAAAATGATAAATTTTTGATGGCATCACAAGCAGACAGAATGGTGCAATCGAAATGTTATATCGAAACACAACAACTGAGTTGTATCACTTGTCATAATCCGCATATTTCTGTTAAAGCAACGCCGGCGGCTCAATTTAATGCAGCTTGTATTAATTGTCATCAACCCAATAAAAATGATTGCACGGAAACCATAGCAGTGCGATTAACAAACAACGACAATTGTAGTGCATGTCATATCCCTAAATCAGGAGCAATAGATATTCCACATGTCTCTATTTCTGACCATAAAATTCAAATTCCGGGTGAGGCTGTAAAAATGGGTGATGGTAAATTTATCGGATTGGTTAGTTTAACCACAGACAAGCCAGATGCACTGTTAATGGCAAGAGGTTATTTACATTATTTCGAATCATTTAATAGCGACAGAGCTTTGTTGGATAGCGTAAAATATTATTTGGATAAAACTGCTGAGAAAAATGACAGTTACAGTGCAGTCCTGATACACTATTATTATTTGCAACAAGATTATAAAAATATAATAACCACTTCTTCAGCATTTAAAAAATTAACAAAATTGGATGCATGGACTGCCTATAGGGTAGGAGAAGCATTTTTAAATACACAATCCTATACAGAAGCGGCAACGTATTTCCAGCAAGCTGTTAATGAAGAAAAATATAACCTTGATTATAATTTTAAGTTAGCAACCGCAAAAATTTTTAGTGGTAAGTCAGAAGAAGCAGAAAATTTGCTGCAGTTTATCGTGGCCGAAAACCCAACTTACCACATGGCTTGGAATAACCTTGGGGTTTTACAGGCTGGCAAGGGCAATTACCTGGAGGCGGAAAAAAGTTTTACCAAAGCCATTCAGTTAGACCCGGATTATGTGCTTGCCCGAATAAAGCTGGCTGAGTTGTTTATAGCCACGCGACAGCGCACTAAAGCCAGAGAAGCCATCAGCTATCTGGAGAAATATTACCCCGAATTACAGGAGTTACCTAAGCTAACCCTGCAACTTCGCAGCATATAGTTAACTTTGCACCCGACAAATGAGTATCAATATTATTCCCAAATCGTTTCAGCGGAAAATTGGCGTAAAGTATCGCGACTTTATTGCGTTTACGCAACGTACCAGTTTCCCGGGGTTTGATAAGATTCCCATTTATGATGTGCTTACTTTTTTCAGGCAGGAAATCAAACGCGACCAGTTGCCTGTGAGAGCCTCGGCAATATCCTTCAATTTCTTGTTGGCTGTATTCCCATCGATCATCTTTTTATTCACCTTAATCCCTTATATTCCCATTAGCGGATTAGATGTAAGTATTCATAAGTTCTTTAAAGATGTATTACCGGAAAGTGGGTATGCATTTTTGGAGTCTACAATTAATAGTATTACAACCATTAAACGAAGCGGATTATTATCTATCGGTTTTTTATTGGCGTTTTATTTCTCTACCAATGGTGTGCGCATGATTTTATTGACGTTTAACAAAAATCATCCGAATTATGCTAAACGCAATTTCTGGAGAAACAGATTTGCTTCATTTCGCCTGACATTATATTTATTCGTTTTATTTATAGCTTCTATTATTTTAATTATTACCGGAGATATATTTGTTGAATGGTTTGGCGGCTTAATTAACTGGGAAGATACCACAGGGAAAATATTTTTAACGCTGTTTCAATACGTTGTTATTTTGTTATTGTTTTTTCTGGGCATATCATTAATTTATTACTACGGGCCTTCTGTTAAACACAGGTGGCGCTTTGTTACGCCTGGCGCAACCTTCGCGACAATTTTTTCTATTCTCACATCATTAGGTTTTGGGTATTTGGCCAATAATTTTATTAGCTATAACGAAGTGTATGGTTCCATTGGAACATTGATTGTGTTGATGATTTGGATTAACTTAAATTCATTAGTATTACTTGTAGGTTTTGAGATAAATAACGCTGTAGACGTAAACAGAATTTTGCGTCAGCGGGCCGATGAGGTTGAAGATAAGTGATAGTAGTAAAACTTGATTTAACACGCTTAGTTTTCTCAGTATTCCATCGCGAAGCATATTAAAAAAATTACGTAACCGGTAATTGGCATTATTCGCTTCTAGTTTAGATAATATTTCACCACTATCACTTTCTAGCATATACCTCAAAAACATTTAGATTTGTACGTTTAAATAAAAGGATATGATATTATATTATCTCGCAACATGTTCTACTTGTGCACGTATTATGAAAGAATTAAAAGTAAATAAATATAATTTCCAGCTTCAGGATATAAAAACATCACCCATAACTGCAACACAGTTAGATGCCATGAAAAAACTGGCTGGTTCGTATGAGGCATTGTTTAGTCGCGTGGCATTAAAATACCGTGCTCTTGGGCTGAATGAAATGATACTCACTGAAAAAGACTATAGAAAGTACATCCTCGAAGAGTATACCTTTTTAAAACGCCCTGTTTTTATCATTAACAATACCATTTATATCGGTAACTCGCCAAAAAACATCCATGCGGTAGCTGAGGCGTTAAAAGCCCTGAAATAAATACAGAAAACGCGCATTTTTGTGACCAGTGAATTCTTCCGCAATACAAGCCTATTTTGCATTTCTGAAGAAACTTATTATTTTTAACAGGTATAAACTTAATACTCATGTTGAAAATTTTTACTCCTCTACTCATTTCCTCAACTTTGTTAACACACCAACTGGCATTTTCGGCTAGTAATCCTTTGGAATTTCCGGTTTCACCTGCACTTGCAGCTCCCATGCTGTTGGATGGGGAAGACTGCGACCATGCAGTTACTGTAACGGAAGGTACTTACACGGCGCCGAATCCTGACTACTGGTATGTATTTACGGTTGGAGCTACCGGCACCTATGTGTTAAGCTCATGTTTCCCGGATAATACCTGTGATACCCGAATTTATTTGTATAGCTACTGCTTAGGCTTGATTCCATCTGAATTGGCTGAAGGTACCCTTAGTTATAATGATGACTATTGTGGAACCAGGTCGCAAATAACGACCTTGCTTACTGAAGGTGATGTCATTTATATACGAATTGGTGACGCGGAAACAGCATGTGCTGGACAGGAAATAATTTGGTCATTAACTTATGCAGGTGAACCTGAAGGTTGCACTGATACTTATGCCTGTAACTGGTCGCCAATTGCAATGATTGATGATGGTTCTTGTATTTATGCTGGAAATCCTGATTGTCCGAGCGGACCGGATTTAGTATTAGATCCAACTTATTTAGACGGCGGTTTCGGCGGAGGATGGGATGCTGATTTTCAATTGGGAACAATTAATGCAGATGACTGGACCAATGAATGTTATATTAATGAAGGTTCACTAACAGGTTATGGCATACGTACTGTTGTGAAATTTGGAATTAAAATTGATAACCAGGGTGATGAAGATTACCATATTGGAACTTCGGACGAGAGTCCATTTCTTGAATTTGATCCATGTCATGGACATATTCATTATGTAGATTATGGCGAATATTTATTGTATGACTCTGTAGGAAATGAAATTCCTGTTGGTCATAAAAATGGATTTGCCGTTATGGATTTATGTGGAATTGGCGGCGGTTATAATGGATATAACATGGGTATTTCTTCAGGCTGTTATGATATTTATGGATTAGGAACCGGCGGACAATGGATGGATATTACGGATGTTCCTAATGGCACATATACATTTGTGGCAAGAGTAAATTGGGAAAATCACCCGGACATCGATGGTCGTGTGGAAACCAGTCTTGCTAACAACTGGCGCTCACGTTGTATGAAAATTACTCGTGATGTTGACAGTGTAATTTCAGTTGAAATGATAGACGATTGTGCTACGTTTATTGATTGTCTCGGTGAAATTTGGGGACCTTCAAAATTAGAGTGTGAAGGTGTTTGTAACGGCTGGCATCATGTTGGTGATTTAAATGAAGATAGTACACGTGCATTTGATGACGTGAGTTTATATGTAGATAATATTTTGGATAATACTATTCTTGCAGAAATTTGTAATGATGCCAATAACGATAGTGATATTGATGTGGTTGATGCTACATTGGTAATGGGTTGTGCTAATGAATCGCTTGGTTATACGCATGATGTGGAATTGTGTGAATTACCGCAAACCATGTTTAATGAAATGGATACCGTTACCTATAGTATTGGCTCAATAAACCCTGCGTTTAGTTATCTGGATATTTATAGTCTTAACCCTACTGCCAGAATTTTATCTGCACAGTTTGATATGGAAGGTATTACCATTGATTCAGTTCAAAATCTTTGTCCTGAAACCTTTGGTGCGAATTACCAAATTACACATACTGACGATGAAGTTATAGCAATTGGATATAATGAAGTGCCTTATCAAATACATGCTGAAGCAATACCAACATTCCGAATTTTTTATACCACAACGTACCCTGCGGAAATATGTATTAAACGTTTCACTGCAGCAGTAAATGAAAATTTTGAAGAAGTAAATACCAAATTGGAAGATAATTGTAAGACAGTTGAAGTTGTACTTGGGATACCAACAGTTACAACTGATATTTTAAAGGTGAAAATTCAACCAAATCCATTCAGCAACACTGCTGTATTCAATTTCGAAAACCCGCTCAATAAGGCGTTTACCCTCGAATTGAGTGACTTGAATGGCAATATGATTAGAAGTTATCAGGTTCAGGGCAACAGCGTAACTATTGACCGTGAAGATTTAGCTGCAGGGATGTATATCTACCGCCTGACAGGTGGAACAGCTAGCCAAAGCGGCAAATTTGTGATCCAATAAGACATTTTAAAATACCCAAAAGCCCCGGCCTATCCAGTCGGGGCTTTTTTTATGCACCACATGGCAACTACTACATGTTAAGAGAAATAGTATCTTCGCCCCATGCGTATCGGGTTTGATGCCAAAAGAATATTTCAGAATGCGACCGGATTGGGTAATTACAGCAGAAGTGTAGTCAAAAACCTTGCTGAAAAGTATCCTGAAAATGAATACGTGTTGTTTACTCCCAATGCCCGTAATGTGTTGCCTTTTCCTTCAAAAAATGAAAATGTAAAAACGGTTGTTGGCCGCGGCTCGGTTTGGAGAAGTTTTGGTATTCGCCGCGATATCGTGAGAAATAAAATTGATGTTTATCACGGTTTGAGTAATGAATTACCTTTTAGTATTAATAAAACGGATGCTAAAAGTGTTGTTACCATTCACGATTTGATATTTGAACATTTTCCGCATCATTATCCGGGAGTGGACAGAACATTGTATGATGTAAAAAGTAAGTTCGCTGTAAACCACGCAGATATTATTGTTGCCGCAAGCGAAAGTACTAAACGCGATATTGTTGATTATTATAAAGTTACTCCTGATAAAATACATGTTGTTTATCAAAGTTGTGATGATGTGTTTTTCGATGAACATAATGCTGATTTAAGTAATTATCACCTTCCTTCGGAATTTATGTTATACGTTGGTTCGGTAACTGAGCGTAAAAATTTATTAGCAGTTTGTAAAGCATATTTATTAATTCCTGATGCACAAAAAATACCATGTGTAATTATTGGAAATGGTAAACGATATGCCGAAGAAGTAAAAACATTTATTGCTGAACATCATTTACAGCACTGGTTTATTTTTTTAGAAAATATTCCCACTCTGGAATTACCGGCATTTTATCGCAAAGCAAGTTGTTTCATATACCCAAGTTTATACGAAGGTTTTGGTATACCTATACTGGAAGCAATGGTGTGTAATTGCCCGGTGATAACTTCTGGTGTCTCTAGTTTGCCGGAAGTGGGTGGAGATGCAGCAGCCTACGTGAACCCAGAAAGTCCTGAAGAAATCGCACAACAAATACTCAATGTATTAACCAATACTGAAATGCGGGCAGCAATGATAAACAGAGGAAAAGCCCGTCTACCAATTTTCGACAAATTTAGTCTGGCCGAAAAAATGATGGCTTTATATCAATTAAAATAGCGTCTTTACATCTGTGCAGGTTGCAGATTGAAGCATATTATCCAATAAAAATTACCACCAAATCGTTTTTATTTTCACATTATGAAAACCGCGTTACGCGTTATAGGAGTAATTGTTTTGTGTGTACTTGCCCTCGGGGTATTTATTGCTATTCGTTTTCCGTTTCTCACTCCCTGGTATCACAAAAAATATAATGCCGCAGCCTATGATGAGGAAGTGGTAAGGCTTGCAACCATAAGTGAGACCGATACGGAAACATGTATTATGTCGCGATTTGAAGCATTGTATCCATATTGGTTAGGAACAAGATGGAATTTTAACGGCATAACCGAAACACCGGGTGAAGGTTCAATTGCCTGCGGATACTTTGTCACTACGATGGTACGCGATATGCATTTCGATATTCCACGAATAAAACTTGCGCAATGTGCATCTGAAGAAATGATTATTTCGCTGGTTGATAAAACAAAAATCAAACGATATAACGGCAACGAAAATGAATTGATGCTCAAATACATTGAAGAGAAGGGGAGGAATTTGTATATAATTGGACTGGACAACCACACCGGTTTTGTTTTACACGATGGTAATGATATTTGGTTTATCCATAGCAGTGGAACATTCCCTTTCTGCGTTGTGAAAGATAAAATAGCTAATGCTGAGGTTCTTTTGGATTCTAAGTATAAAGTACTCGGCAACCTAAGCGAAAGTGGTTTAATTTGGCAATATTAAAAAAACGGCATATTGCATTCTTTACAAAAAGCTAAGCATTAACCGTGTTTTTTACAAATACCAAACACCTTTTTACTTACTGGTTAATATAGTTTTCCATTTGTTGTAAGGCGAATGCTTGTTCTTCGATTACATACTTAACAACATCACCAATAGAGATGATGCCCAATACTTTACCATCATCAACAACCGGTAAATAACGAATTGAATTCGCCGTCATTAAAGTCATACAATCTTTAATTGAAGCAGACGATGAAACTGTTTCTGCGTCATTGTCAATAATTTCTTTTACAGCAGTTTCGCGTGAATTTCTATCCTGTAAAACAACTTTTCTTGCATAATCTCTTTCGGTGAATACGCCACAAAACTTGTCTCCGTCTTTTACAATTAGGGCTCCGATATTATGCGCAGCGAGTGTCTCAATTGCATGGTATACCGATGTTTCAGGGGTAATAGTAAACAATGGTTTTCCTTTCTTATCAAGGATTTTATGCACTGCAGACATACAATAAAATTTAGGGTTAAATGAACAGTTGGTGTAACAAGATACGATATTTTTTAAGATTATTTTAAAACGTGATTTTGAAATGTTACCTTTGCCCTCGGAGAGATGGCAGAGCGGTCGATTGCGGCGGTCTTGAAAACCGTTGAGGTGCGAGCCTCCGGGGGTTCGAATCCCTCTCTCTCCGCCAGATAGAAAAAAACCACCCATTGGGTGGTTTTTTTATTTATATAAATTTCAATATATAGTGCGAGCATCCGAGGGTTCCCTGCCCGAATGTCCAAAACGGTCAGGCGGGGAATCCCTCTCTCTCCGCCAGATATAAAAAAAACCACCCATTGGTTTTTGTTGATATAGCCATCCGAGGGTTCCTATCCAAAACGGTATGGGATCCCCTCAAGTAGTAAACCACCCTTCGGGGTTTTTATTTCATGCCATCTATACGCACCCTAATAACCCAAAGGTTCAATCTTAGATTACCGTTCCCAATCGAATAACAAATCACAAAGAGGGCATTCATTTATATGCAACCGCCAACAAGTCCCACCCATTCGGCTATTCCCATATCCAATACACCGAAATCCGCGCCGGTCTGCCGCCAGGTAGGTTCTAAACTTCTATTTCCCTCACATCTACCACGCTTTCAATTAAAATCCGTTAAATCCACCTTATCCGCATGCCAAATTTTTGTAATCCGATTGCCTTTCGGTTACTTAGTGCCACCAATCCATATATTATGAAGAAATTATTATTCGCCATTGCAATCTGTTTGTCCATTTCAACCCAGGCTCAAAAGGCTGCAAAACCAGCAGTAGCTGCGTTACCCTTTGATACTAGCATAACCGCTGAACTCAAATTCAGAAACATCGGCCCATGGCGTGGAGGAAGAAGCACAGCTGTTGTTGGCGATTTACAAAATGACCAATTGTTTTATTTCGGGTCTACCGGCGGTGGAGTTTGGAAAACAAATGACGGTGGCTCCAACTGGAAAAATATTTCCGATGGTTATTTTGGTGGCTCGGTTGGAAGTATAGCGGTTAGCAAGTCAGACCCTTCCATAATTTATGCCGGGATGGGAGAAAACACCATGCGTGGCAATGTGAGTGAAGGATTTGGTATGTGGAAGAGCGAAAATGGCGGTCGCTCGTGGAAAAATGTTGGACTTAATGATACACGACATATCATGCGGATTGTTATTCATCCTAAAGATGAAAATGTTATTTACGTTGCAGCCCTTGGCCATTTATTCGGACCTAATGCTGAGCGTGGGGTATTTCGTTCAAAAAACGGGGGGCAATCATGGGAGAAAATTTTATATGTAAATGATCAGGTGGGGGCTTGCGATTTAGTGATTGACCCTACTGACCCTAATATTTTATTGGCGACATTTTGGAATGTAAAGCGCACACCTTTTTCATTAGAAAGTGGTGGTCCCGGTTCGGGCATTTATAAAACAATTGATGGTGGCAATAATTGGACGAATATTACCAAAAACAAAGGGCTGCCGCAAGATACTTTAGGTATAATTGGAATTACGATTTCGGCAAGTAATCCGGAAATATATTATGCTATAATTGGATCTAAAACAGGAGGAATATTTAAAAGTATAGATGCAGGAAAAACCTGGACAAAAACTTCTGACGACAGCAATCAACGTCAGCGAGCCTGGTATTTCTCAAAAATATTTTGCGACCCGAAAAATGAAAATGTTGTTTATGTGCTGAATGTAGAATTTTGGAAAAGTACTGATGGAGCTAAAACATTTAAATCGATTAGTACACCTCATGGTGATCATCATGATTTATGGATAGACCCCAATAATCCGCAACGTATGATTATTGGTGATGATGGCGGCGCACAAACATCTTTCGACGGTGGATATAATTGGAGCACTTATCACAATCAGCCCACTGCACAAATTTATCGTGTAAGTACTGACAATGCAGTGCCGTATCGGATTTATGGAGCGCAGCAGGATAATACTTCTTTACGTATTCGCCACCGAAGCAGAGGCGGACAAATTGATGATAACGATTGGGAACCAACTGCAGGTTTTGAAAGCGGATTTATAGTAGCCAGTCCTATCAATAGTGAAATTGTTTATGGCGGAAATTATTCCGGATTTATTGGTTGTATAAATCATAAAACCGGCGATGCTCGTAATATTACCGTTTGGCCAAACGACCCGATAGGACAGGGGGCAGGCACACAAGCATATCGTTTTCAATGGAATTTTCCATTGTTTTTTTCACCGCATAACCCTAGGCGATTATATGCTGCCGGTAATGTATTGTTTTATACAGAAGATGAAGGCACAACTTGGGTAGCCATGTCGCCGGATTTAACAACTAATGATAAATCAAAACAACAACCAAGTGGTGGGATAATTACAAAAGATAATACCGGTGTGGAAGTGTATTGCACCATTTTCGCAGCAGCGGAATCGGATATAGAAAAGGGATTAATTTATACAGGAAGCGACGATGGATTATTGTATGTAACCAAAGACGATGGTAAAAATTGGGAGAATATTACACCGGCGAATATGCCAAAAGATATGATGATAAATTGTATCGAAATTGACCCATTTGAAACCGGTAAAATGTATTTTGCAGGAACCAGATATAAGTCTGATGATTTTGCACCTTATGTTTATATAACTAGCGATTATGGTAAAACATGGACAAAAATTACCAATGGGATAAATAATTTACATTTCACACGTGCAGTTCGTGCCGATAAAAAACGCAAGGGATTATTATTTTGCGGAACAGAATACGGTTTGTATGTATCCTATAATTATGGTGCAAATTGGTCGCCGTTTCAATTGAATTTACCAATTGTCCCAATAACGGATATGACGTTTAAAAACAATGATTTAATTATCGCAACACAAGGTCGTGGGTTTTGGATTTTTGATGATGTTGCTATTCTTCAACAAATGGAAAGCAATTGGAGTGCTAAGGGTTTTCAGGTGTTGCCTATGCGCGATGTACCACGTATTGATGGATATCAGATAGAAAATCCTGTTAATGCCGGTAAAAATCCGTTGCCTGGTGCGGTAGTTAATTATTACATTCCCTATTTAAAAAACAAGGCAGGAAATGATTCTATTCCAGATATAGATATTAATATTTATGATGACGAAGGCAAAAAAGTAAATACTTATTCCACTAAAGCAACAGAAGCAGCATATAAAATAAATAATGTAAAACATGGATTAAATGCATTTTCATGGAATTTTCAATATAGTGGTGGTGTAAATATAGATGGCATGTTTTTGTGGAATGGAACTCCCGGCGGACCGCTAGCTGCACCCGGTAATTATGCATTTGTTGTAAAAATGGGAAATGACAGTATTCGTCAGGATTGTTTTATTTTACCTGACCAAAATTCTCAGGCATCAATGGATGATTATCGTTTACAACACCGATTTTTAATTGAAGTAAGAGATAAATTTAATGATACGCAAAATGCAATTAAAGATATATGGGCATTGCAAGCTCAAATGGATGCTTATGTAAATAAATTAGGAGAATCAGCTCCGCAGCAACTGAAGGATTCTGTAACAGCAATAAAAGATGATTTGTCGGCTATTGTGGATGTATTATATGAAAAGCGCAATAAAAGTGTTCAGGATATGCTGAATTATGGTGTTAAATTAAATGATAAACTGGCCGGTGTTTACAATGCAGCTTCATATGGTAATTTTAAACCATCAGCCAATCAATATTTAGTTTATGAAGATTTAAAAAAACAAATCAATGAACAGTTGGAAATCTATCAGGATATTTCCGTTACCAGAGTAAATGCATTAAATAAAATGATTATCGGAATGAATTTGCCGGTAATTATTTCGGAATAAAAGCCATTTAAACACCTATTATTTTGCTTTAGGCTGAGCTTAAGAATTTGCAGGTCAATTACAATTTGTATTGGCTTGCTAACCGCTGTAATACCCTGCGTAATCAACTTTTGTAATGAAGCTATAGCATAGCCAGCATAAGGTTGGGTAAATAAATATTCCATTTTTTATCCTTAATTTTGCAAAAAAACACAATCATGAAAAACCTTACCCTCATTACATTACTGGTGCTCAGTTGCACATCATTTGCGCAGGTAATCAATATTGAAGATAAAAGGATAAAAACCGATACAATAGGCTGGGCAGGTAGTGCAGAAGCCGCAGTATATTTAAATAAAAACAATGACTTTGTTTTGTCGTTTAATACGGATATTCATATTCAGTATAAAAATAAAAAAAGTCTGTTTTTGTTGTTAACCGATATCGCGAGTGTGCAGGTAAATGAAACGCAAAGTTTTGTGAATTCAGGGTTTCAACATTTTAGGTATAATTATAAAATCACCGATAGGTTTGTATGGGAAGCATTTGTACAGGGACAATATAATGAACCCTTGGCAATCGATTACCGAATATTAGTTGGAACCGGTCCGCGATATAAAATTATTGGAGCGGATAAATTCCGATTATATGCGGCAGCATTATATATGAATGAAAATGAACAAAACACCGGTGTTGAAATGGTGCAAAATAATCATCGTCTAAGCAGTTATGTTTCATTTACATTATCACCAAACGATAAGTTTTCGCTGGTAAGTACTACTTATTTTCAACCGTTGTTCACCGATTTTAGCGACAGAAGAATTTCAACAAGTCTCGATTTAAAAAGTTACCTCACCAAAAAACTTTACCTCGACCTCAACTACAATTTCCTAGATGACTCAAAGCCGGCAGAAGGAGTTGTAAATACTATTTATGAAATGACTGCGGGAATTGGGCTGGAGTTTTAGTTAGCAAATTAGTTAATTAGCAAATTAGCAAATGGTTAATGGTTACTTTTTCGAAGTCTATACAATTTAGATTCCACCTATCATTCTGCAATATTCCGCCTTTGGCGGAATAATATTTTGAGTTCGAAGTTGGTCGGTACAATTATTTTCTAAACCCCCATTTGCTAATCAGCTAATTTGCTAATTGACAAATTAGTGTGCATTAAGTGGAGGTCGTTAATCATCAATTAAGGCTCTTAATTACATTCCAACTCCGCACCCGGCTGTTTCCGCCCCGGCGGATGCTTCGAATTAGCACATCAACACATCGTCACATCAGCACATCATTGGCTGTTTCCGCCTCAGCGGACGGTTCGAATTGGTACATTGGTATCTGCCGCGGCGGACACATTGGTACATTAATTAAGGCTCCGAATTACATTCCAACTCCACACCGGCTGTTTAATTAGCACATTAGCACATCATCACATCAACACATCCTGCAGCTCCTTCAACTTCATCAACGCCTCAATCGGGCTTAAGCTATTGATGTCGATAT
The DNA here is from genome assembly GCA_016718035.1 of Bacteroidota bacterium. Lineage (GTDB taxonomy): Bacteria > Bacteroidota > Bacteroidia > Chitinophagales > BACL12 > UBA7236. Next base: position 224,627 of record JADKEK010000006.1, read on the forward strand.
TTTCCAATAACTCACGAATTTTTATGAGTTGGGGGTCGTCCATGCTGAACATATTTAATTGGAAATTTTGGTGTTGGATTTTTTTGAGTTTATCCTTCAAGTCTACACCAATATGTTTATCTTCTAATTGTTTTAAAATTTCGTTGGCTCTGTTTACTATTCCCGGAGGCATCCCCGCCATTTTAGCAACGTGAATACCAAAACTATGTTTACTGCCGCCTTGTTGTAATTTGCGGAGAAATATTACTTTATTGCCTGCTTCTTTAGTACTTACATGATAATTGCGGATGCGCTCAAATTTACTTTCCAGTTCAATTAATTCATGATAATGGGTTGCAAACAATGTTTTCGCACGAGCAGTTGGGTGTTGATGTAAAAACTCACATAAACTCCAGGCTATAGAAATACCATCGTAAGTGGAAGTGCCACGACCAATTTCATCTAATAATATTAAACTGCGGTTTGAAATATTATTCATGATACTCGCCGTTTCGTTCATTTCTACCATGAAAGTAGATTCGCCTGATGAGATATTATCACTGGCACCAACGCGTGTAAATATTTTATCAATAATACCAATTTTAGCCGCAGCTGCAGGTACGAAACTGCCCATTTGCGCCATTAAAACAATTAATGCTGTTTGTCGTAATAATGCACTTTTACCCGCCATGTTCGGACCGGTAATAATCATTATTTGTTGTTCATCCGTATCCAGTTGGATGGAGTTAGGTACATAGCTTTCACCAACAGGTAAGTGATGTTCAATTACAGGGTGGCGACCATCAGTAATATGAATGGCGTAATCTTCGGTAATTTCAGGACGGCGGTAATGATATTGAGTAGCAATATTGGCAAAATTCAATAATACATCTAATCGCGCAACCACCGATGCATTTAATTGAATAGGTTTAACATATTCCTGCAAACTTGCTATCAGCGATTCGTATAATTTTTGTTCCAGCGATAAAATCTTTTCTTCGGCACCTAAAATTTTATCCTCGTATTCTTTTAACAGCGGCGTAATAAAACGTTCTCCACTGGTAAGTGTTTGTTTACGTATCCAGTCCGAAGGCACCACATCTTTATATTTGTTGGTCACCTCCAAATAATAGCCAAACACATTATTAAATCCGATTTTTAAACTTGGTATACCGGTGCGAATTATTTCATCCTGTTGTAATTTCAACAAGAAATCTTTTCCGGTATTTCCTATTGCACGTAACTCATCTAATTCGGCATTAAACCCGGTTTTAATCAAGCCACCTTTGTTTAATAAGGCCGGTGCATCTTCAGCAACTTGTTCATCAATATGTTTGCGAATTATTTCACATAAATGAATTTGATCGCCCAATTGCTGTAATTGTTTATTGCTTGATGCAATTAATTCCTGTTTCAAAGGCACTAAAGCATGTAAAGCCCGGTTGAGTTGTAAAACCTCACGCGGATTAATTTTTTGCAGTGACACTTTGGAAACAACACGCTCTAAATCACCAATTTGTTTTAACGCATTAGTTATAGTTGTGCTAATAGCCGTATTTAAAATTAATTCTTCCACCATCGATAAACGTGCATCAATTGCCAGTTTATCTTTTAAAGGCATCACGATATATTTTTTTAATAATCGTGTTCCCATTGGTGTGATAGTATGGTCTAATATTTTTAATAAACTGGAGCCATCTTCACTCGAAGCATGAATTAATTCGAGGTTGCGAATGGTAAATCGGTCCAGCCAAACATAAGCATCTTCTGCCAATCGCGAAATTCCGGTAATATGTCCGATATTATTATGTTCGGTATCACTCAGGTAATGAATACTCGCACCAGCAGCAATAATCGCTTGATGCATATCATCAATACCAAATCCCTTTAGATTGACAGTCCCGAAATGTGTCAATAATTTTTCGCGAGTATAATCTTCAGTATAAATCCAATCGTCTATGGCATATACATAAAATTTATTGCCATACCTTTCTTTAAATTGTTTTTGATGTTGTTTCGATAAAATAATTTCAGCAGGTTGTAAACTGTGTAATAATTTTTCGAAATGTTCTGCACTGCCCTGTGCGACAAAAAATTCACCCGTCGAGATATCGAGAAACGACATGCCTGCAGATGTTTTATCGCCAAAATAACTTGCCAGATAATTATTGGAACGGGTATCCAACATTTTATCGTTGGTTGCCACGCCCGGGGTGATTAGTTCAGTAACCCCACGTTTCACAATCATTTTGGTCATTTTCGGGTCCTCGAGTTGCTCGCAAATAGCAACACGGTAACCTGCACGCACCATTTTAGGTAAATATGCATCTAATGCATGGTAAGGAAACCCGGCTAATTCAATATGTGTAGCAGCCCCATTCGCCCGTTTGGTAAGCACAATGCCCAATACTTTTGAGGTAACAACAGCGTCTTGAGCAAACGTTTCATAGAAATCGCCAACCCGAAAAAACAAAATCGCATCAGGATATTTGCTCTTGATTTTATTGTATTGCCCCATTAACGGGGTCTCTTTTACGGGTTTCATGCGCTGCAAATATAGGGTTTGGCAGCCGAAAGCCGGGCATAAAAATCCGATAGCCGTTGTAAATCTAAAACGTAATTAACAGTGTTTCAACGCTTAAGCGGTTAAAGTAGTGATATTGAAGGTGAAAGCCGCTTAATTAAATGTGTATCAAAACATTTATTTTTTCATAAGTAATTCAAAATGAATGTAATTGACTTTTTATTTTGAATTTTTTTGACCAATAAATTGCAGTTATTTAATAAAAAAGCAAGCTGTTAAGAAGTATTTCAATTGGAATATTTTTTTGGATTTCTATGAATTTTATAATCCTTTCGTGGAATTATATAACAATTATAATCCCTAATTTTTGAATCTTTACTTATAATCAAATTTTTAAATGATACTAAACGATGAATTATGAGAAATGTTAAATCAAATAAAACTTTGACACATAGCAATCGGCTTACTGAACTTAAAACAAATCAGGATTTTAATGGTCAGCAACCAACAAAGGAGCAAATCCAAGTAAAAGTTAAGGATACACCACCGTCCAACGGGTTTAAGTTGAGAAAAAAAAGGCAAAAGGTGCTTTTTAATTCGGATAAAAATTTTGACGATGATGCTCAGGAATAAATACAATTAGCGGAATAAAGGCTTGTGGTATTTTTTGTGTCCAAATTAAAGCTCAGGATAGTGTATACTGTTTTCTTTTTCAAAGACATATCTTTTTAATCACCTGAATACACGCACAAAATATTTGCATACTAATTATTTAAATGGATTGCAATTGAAGTGTGGATTATTCATGCATTGAACATTGCCATGAAATTGGTGGATATTGAAAATGTACAATTAATGATAAATGCCATTTCAATTAAATATAATAAATAAAGTCTTATTATGATTGAAAATAAAGGAATAAATAATATAAAATCAAACGAAGAAGGTGCAAATCACTATCAATTGAAAGATGTTGGTGATGGAACTATAACTTCGGGAAACCACACGCCATATTGGTTTGAATCAATGATACAGCCAATTGCATTTGCACCGTTAATAGAGGACATAGAAACAGATATTGTAGTAATTGGGGGTGGAATCGCCGGGCTTACCACAGCCTATTGTCTTGCAGCCCAAGGGTATAAGGTAACCTTAATTGAGGATGGATTTATTGGAAGTGGCGAAACCGGAAGAACAACAGCACATCTAACTTGTGTGTTGGATGCCCGATATGTTGACTTGGAAAAAACATTTGATTTAAATACTGCGAGACTTGTTGCACAGAGTCATAATGCAGCAATTGATTGGATAGAAAATATCATTAAAACTAATAACATTGAATGTCATTTTATGCGGGTAGATGGATTTTTGTTTTCACATGAAACCGATTCCAACGAAAATCTGCAGGATGAATATAAAGCAACACAACGAATTGGATTAAACACCCAAATGTTAAATAAAATTCCTGCTATTCATTCTGACCAAGTAAAATGGTGCATCAAATTTTCTAATCAGGCCCAGATACATATGATGTTATATCTAAAAGGCTTAACAGATGCATTTAATTTATTAGGTGGAAAAATATTTACAGAAACCAGAGCAGAAAAAGTTTCCAAAGAAGGTGTTATAGCGAATGGGTTTAATATAAAGGCAAAACATGTTGTAGTCGCAACAAATTCCCCAATTAACGATTGGGTTACCATGCATACAAAACAATGGCCATATCGCTCTTATGTGATTGCAGCTAAAATAACGAAGGAAATTGCCCAATGCATTATGGTGGGACACAGGTGACCAAAATTCTAAATGGGTTTCAAAGCCATACCATTACATTAGGACTGATTCATTTGACGATAATTATGATGTTTTAATTGCCGGTGGTGAAGATCATAGAACCGGGCAGGCAAACAATGAGAATATACTTGAGCCTAATCGTTATGATAATTTGATTGCTTGGACTAGAAAACAATTCCCCGATATGGGGGAAATTATTTATAAATGGAGTGGACAGGTGCTCGAACCCATTGATGGTTTGGCCTACATTGGAAAAAATCCGGTGATGACAATATTTACATAATTACGGGTCAATCTGGAAACGGAATTACTTATAGCACATTAGGTGCATTAATCATAACTGATTTAATTACTGGCAAGGAAAATCCTTGGACAAAACTTTACAACCCATCGCGCATTACATTAAAAAATGCTGGCAAATATTTACATGAAGCGGGTAATATGATTGCTCAATATGCTGATTGGTTTAATGCAGAAAATGGAAAACACACAAGCGATTTGCAACCCGGTGAGGGAGCCATATTTGTTTCAGGTGCCAAACATATTGCTGTATTTCGTGATAAAGAAAATGAATTACACACCTGCACAGCTGTGTGCCCACATTTAGGGGCCATTTTACAATGGAATGCTGATGAAAAAACTTTTGATTGCCCTATGCACGGATCGAGATTCACAGGAAAAGGAAATTTAATAAATGGACCGGCTATCGGTGATTTAAAGAAAGTTGAAATTGAAGAATCTAAATTAAATTAATATACCTTTTTTATTTATAAACAATTAAAATCAAAAAAAATGACTACTAATATTAAAACGGCTACTTGTATGGTAATACTGTTTACCACCGGCTTATTGTTTGCTTCATGCAGTAACGGGAAAAACACTAATGATGTTAAGGATGTTGCAGAAGAGCTCAATGCAGAAAAATTTGATTCCAACAAACAGGAAAAGGATGCTCAATTTGTTGTGGATGCTGCGGAAATGAATATAGAAGAAATTCAATTAGGTCAGTTGGCTATGCAAAAAGGTAGCAGTACGCACGTTAAGGAACTTGGTAAGATGATGGTTGATATGTATACCAAATCGCAAACAGACCTTGCTGCTATGGCCAACAACAAATTTATTAGCATACCAACCTCACCTACAGATGATGCCATGGAATCGTTTAATAAATTAAATACGAAATCCGGCTTAGAATTTGACAAAGCATACGCTGATATGATGGTAGACAAACATAAAGATGCCATTAAAACTTTCGAAAAAGCATCTACTGATTGTGAAGATACCGATATTAAAAACTGGGCGGCGACCTCATTGCCTGATTTACGCGCGCATTTAACCTATTCAGAGGATTGTCAGGAAAAGTGCAAGATGAATAATTAATTTAAGTATTTTGATATAAAGTGAAGGTTTGATATCTATTTAATTGACAAATGCAAAAGATAGAATTAGGCCAATATTTATAAATTATACTTTCTTTTATTTATGTAAAAATAATTAGATAAAAGTATTACTTAGGGGCATAGTATTAGATGAATTATATAACGTTTTCGCTTAATTATATAACACTGTGTTATAAATTTAAAAACATCTTTACTTAATAACTTAATTAAACAATTTAAAACTTAAACGAGGATTAAAAATAAAACTGATAAAGGACTTCAAAAAAATGAACGCCAGTCTAACAAACTTGATTTAGGCAAGCAAAAGCCAGGTGCAGAAGTGCTTAAGCGGCCTGATGAATCTAAACATCCTGTTAAGGAAGAAGAGGAAAGTTATGAATCAAATATTAACCCTGCTAATAATCTTACTGACCCTCAACGTAAGAATGCTAAAACTGTAGATGATGAAGCGTTAGAACAGCTTGATGAAAATGAGCGCATGAACAAACGTATAGATACGGATACACATGAAGCTGAATTTGTTGATGATGAAGACATCGACGAAGATAATGAAGATGATATTGATGAAAATAAAGATATCGATGATGATAATGAAGACGATATTGATGAAAATAAAGATATCGATGATGATAATGAAGATGATATTGATGAAAATAAAGATGAATTTGATGAAAATGGTACGCTTATTTAACTAGTAGGTGTCCAACAATGATTGTAAAAACGGGAAAATTTAATAGGTAATATTTGATATTAAATTTCCCCTTAAGATTACATATTATTTACTAAACTAAATTTGAAAATATAATGAAAAATAAATCTAGCGCAGGTGCTCGAAAAAATGCAACTGTTGTTCCAACCGTAAAGGTTAGTTCAATGCAATCATCTCAATTAATGAAATTATTTGAAGATGGGCTCAAAGATATTTATTGGGCTGAAAAAGCATTGATAAAAAATATTTCCAAAATGAGCAAAAACGCTACGTCTATTAAATTAAGTGAAGCCCTTGATAACCACTTGGAAGAAACTTATCAGCATGTGGAGCGATTAGATGAAGTGTTTCAAGTAATTGATAAAAAAGCAGTAGGTAAAAAGTGTGTTGCAATGGAAGGCCTGATTGATGAATGTGTCGAAATAATGGAATCTTGCGAAAAAGGATCTATGCGCGATGCTGGAATTATTGCAGGAGCTCAAAAAATTGAACATTATGAAATTGCCACCTACGGCACACTTCGTCAATTTGCTGAAACGCTTGGGTTAAAAAAGGCAGTTGCATTGTTGTCATCAACACTCGAGGATGAAAAATCAGCCGATGAAACACTTTCTGAAGTAGCAACTTCTGCAATTAATATTGATGCTTCAACCACCAAATCGAAGAAATGAATAATTTTTTCAGAACAATAATAGCCGGTTATGGCGCGAAAAAATTAGGAGCTGGTTGTATGGGAACAATTATCGTTTTTCTAATTATATATATGTTGCTTGGCCAATGTAATTAGTAATATGTAATTGGCCATTCAAAAAACTGGTAATACAAAAAATATTCAATTAAATTTAAAAAAAAAGTAATGGAAAATCAAAAAACAATTGATGCGTTGAATAAACTTATCACTATTAATAACGACAGAATTGAAGGGTATGAAACTGCCTCAAAGGAAACTGATGAGACCGATCTCAAATCGTTATTTGCACATTTAATGGCTACCAGTCAAAAATGTAAAAGAGAGCTTGAAGCTGAAGTATTAGTATTAGCAGGTGAACCTTCTGAGGGTACTAAAGCATCAGGTAAATTTTTTCGCGCATGGATGGATGTTAAAGCCGCTTTAACCGGTAAAGACCGCAAAGCTATTTTAAATTCATGTGAATTTGGAGAAGATGCTGCGATTAAAACCTACGAAAATGTGATGGAAGATGATGCAAAACATTTTAACAGTCATCTTGAAAATTTGATAAACGTGCAGTTTAGTTTGTTACTTGCTGATCATAATACCGTAAAATCGTTACGTGATGCATTGGCAAGTGCCTAATGTAAATATGAAGCCGTTTACTTTTACATCAACTAAAGGCAAATTACCTGCCATTTAAATCAGGTATTTCTATAGTAATAGTAATGTCACCAATTGATAATGCAGCAATGTATTGTTGGTTGGTGTTTTTTATTCATATAATTTGAGAAAGCTATTTGTATGTTTATTACAATCGATTGTTTAAGCTGATATTCAACAAAACATAATGAATTAACAAGCTGCATAAAAATTGCAGATTTGTGACAATTACTTCTTCTCCAATATACCTTATAAATTTTACATTATAAAACCTTGGAACCTTATATTATAGTGGGTTTTAATGCTTATTAATGGCTTTATGATTGTCATTGTAAAAACATTGGGCACCAAATGAGAGTTTACAATTTTATAATTTTAAATTAATTTTGGAACAACATACTAAGGCAAACCGCTTTAGCATAACCAACCAATTCACTCCTATGTTATTTAGATCAACCCTATCTATTGTTGCTTTAACACTTATAGCTATTTGTACGCTTGATGCTCAGGTTATTATTAATGAAGGCTGTAACAAAAATTATGTATATGGTATTGATGAAGAAGGGGATAATGAAGATTGGATAGAATTATATAATGCGGGTGGAAGTGCTGTCGATTTATCCGGTTACCATTTAAGTGATAAATCTTCCGAGCCTGATCTTTGGCCATTAACCGGAATAATACTTCAGCCCAACGATTACACACAAGTATTTTGTAGTGAAAAAAACAGATATGCAACTGCACCTTTCTTTAATGCTGTAAATGATTTAGACTATGCGCCTTTTGCAGGTTGGAATACACATCATTTTACATCTGAATTTGCGTGGGATGGCGTTAGCAACCTGATTATTAATATTTGTTCCTATAGTAATGTAGGATATACTGAAAATGCCATCTTTAAACAAACCGCAACTGATTATGTATCTACTGTTGGGGCATTTAACGATGGTAGTGATGCATCATGTTCTGCAACTATCGGCTCCATGTATTATCAACGGCCAAATATGCAAATAAATGGTATTACTATTGATGAAGGAACTATTGAAAATGGTAATACTGATTATCCTGCACCTTATGGCAACTGGTATTGGAGTGCGAGACATCAAATATTAATTCGTGCTGATGAATTAATTGCTGCCGGTGTAAGCGCAGGTCCAATCAGCTCAATTGGTTTTGAGGTAGTTTTAACAATTGATATTGTGTATACTTATATCGATATTTCAATTTTTGCAACAGCACAAGATGAATTAAATGAAGTTTTATCACCGGTAAGTGGTTTCCGTAATCATACTAATTTTAAAATTGATGCCGAAGGAGAAACAGTTTATTTGTTTGATGAAAGTAATGCCATAGCAAGTTCGTTGGAAATAACATCTCCCAGAGCCGACGTAGCCATTGGACGTTCACCTGATAATTCTGATATTATTGAATGGTTATCTCCAACACCCGGTGCAACAAATAATACTGCAAATGTTTTTACAGATGAGTTACTACCTCCGGTATTATCAGTGGCAACAGGAATTGTTAACAGCAGTTTCGACCTTGAAATTACTAACCCTAATGCAGGTGGTGTTGAAACTAAATTGGTATATACATTAGATGGCAGTGAACCGACTATAACTTCTGATACTTATACCGGAACACCAATTGCAATTAATAATTCTACCGTAATCCGGGCAAAAATATTTGCGACTGTAGATGAAAATTATTTGCCCAGTTTTGATACCTATGGTACTTATTTATTTGACGTTGAGCATACCACACCAATTTTATTACTGACAACACAGAACGACAATTTATATGGTCCGGATGGCATATTTGATAATTACAATTCCGATTGGGTAAAAGCAGCGCATGTTACTTATCTGACTAAAGAAGCAGGGCATCCAACTTTGTTTGAAACACGAACTGCAATTCGCATGGACGGTGGGGCAGGGGGTAGCAGAGCATATCCTCAACATTCATTCCGTTTATCGTTTGATCATGCTGCATTAGGTGAAGAAACAATTAATGAACAACTTATACCTAATATTCCTTTCCGTGATAAATACAGTGATGTTTACCTGCGAAACGGCAGTAACCAATGGCTTACATTTCCACACAAAGACGCATGTCAGGTGAGTATGATGAGCAATGGCACTAATAATTATTATTCGGCAATGGAACCTGTTAGTGTTTATATAAATGGTGAATATTTTGGGTTATATGAATTACGTGAAAAGTTTAATACGGAATATTTTGATGTTCGCGAAGATGTAGATAACGATTCCATTGAAATTTTATCGCTCAGCTATTTTTATAATTTGATATTGCGTGCATTGGAAGGGGATGTAAATAATTTTTATAATGATTATGAATTATTTAATGCCTTGGAACCTGATGATACGAATTATGTAACACAAGCTGATAAATATTTTGATTTGGCGCATTATACAGATTATATTATTGGTGAATCCTGGATGGGAAATACCGATTGGCCCGGTAATAATATTAAAATATATCGCTCTAACACAACAAATTTCAGATGGCGATTTGCCTTAATTGACTTAGAATTATCGCTTAATCCAAATGGGTGGACAACCTGTCCATTTAATCATATTCGATATATGAAAGATCAAAGTACAGATAATCCATTCATTAATGTCTGGTTACAAAGTATTCAAAATGAAACTTACCTCAATAGCTTTATTAATCGCTATGCAGATTTAATGAATACCAGCTATTTATCAGATACCTTGGTAGCGGCTTCGCAAGCATTTTACGATAAAATGGTGCTTGAAATGCCGAAAGAATATGCACGTTGGGGTGATCCATTTAATGTGGAAGGTCAAATGGAAGATTTCGAAAATAATCATGAATTATTTCAGCAACAATTAGCTTGCCGAAATGAACAAATTCGCGGTGATTTAGTGAATGAATTTGACCTGGAGAAAGAAGTAACAGTAAACCTCGCTATTCAACCTGACTCAAGTGGAAGTATAATGTTAAATACCATTCATCCAACTATTTATCCTTGGTCAGGTATTTATTTTGATGGTGTGCCAATAAAGTTAACCGCTGTTCCGGATTCAGGGTATTTATTTGTTAACTGGATACCAAATTCATTTATTACTGATACTTTAAATCCGATAATTGAAACAAATGTCGACCAAGATACTACTACATTCACTGCAATATTTAAACTAATTCCTCCGCCACCTGATGGTGAAACAATTGATTTTACCTTATATCCTTCACCAAGTTCAGGGTTAATTACTATTGAACATAATAATAGCACACTTGCCGAAAATGCGGAATTCCAAATATTTGATTTGCACGGCAGACTATTATCTTCAGGTAATATAGCGCAAGATGCTAAAACAACTACAATTGATGTAGCATCGCTTAGTTCTGCGCTTTATTATGTGAGAATTACAAATGGACCGGAGATAGTGGATACGCTGTCGTTTGTGAGGTTATGATTTTTTTTGGCCGGGATGGCGGGAAGACGGGAAGTTACAGGAGGTTTATTTTAGTTGGGTATTGAGTACTTCTATAGCTTTTTGTAATACTACATCGTTATTATTTAAATAGTCCTGTAGTGATTGTTTAATTGCTATGTCCGGAACTATGCCATAACCGATAAATTGTCTGCCATCAGGATAAGTATCGTTTTTGGTGCATATACGTGCACGACCACCTCCCGGTAAATCAAATAAATAAGGTTGCCCTGTGCTGCCATAAGTTGGTGAACCAATTTTTGTAATATGTTTATAGCCATCAGCATAAATTAAAAAATCTTCTGCAGCCGATGCTGTATTATTACTTGTAAGTACAACCGTTGGTACGTTCATTCGTTTTGCTTCCATTTGAATAGTATCCGGGTAATAATCAAATTGATAATAATAATTATCGTTAGCCATTAAATAACTCTTGGTCATATCTTCTTTGGTCATTCCCCAATCAGGGTTATCTTGCAAAGTATCAGTCGGTGTAAGAAAAGCTCCCCATGCTTTGTAGGTTGGAATATGCATTCTGCTCTCACTTCTGGAGCCATACATCAAGGTGTCGGCTACAAAATATTTTAATACATTTAATCCAATATAAGTGCTGCCACCTCCATTATTTCTTAAATCAATAATTACTGCTTTTGCCTTATATATTTCCGGTAATACTGCTTGAAACAAACTGTCCAACGATTCATTTTCAAATGAATTGAGTTGTAAATAGGCAATATCATTTTCCAGTGATTTGTAACTAAGTAAGTTGAAATCTTCAAAAGGAGGATAAATTTCCTGCTCTTCAGTTCGTGCATGTGTAAGCGTTAATTGCTGTGTGCTGCCATTAGGCTTTTTGATAGTAATTGTAAATTCCTGCCCTTCAAAACCTTTTAATAATTGATAAACACATTGATTTTCACGCACATAATCTGTCGATGAGGCAATATAAGGCCGAACATATTGAGCGATATAATCTGCAGTAGACATTCCGTTCACCGTAATTATTTCACTGCCTGCCGGAATTTCATCTTTTTTACTTTGATTAACTCGAGTGATGATTGCTTTACCATCAAAATTGGTTAAAAACAACCAGGTAATTGCCAAACATGGTAGTCATCATTTTTTCAGAAACTGTCTGAGGGTAATATATATTAGTATGTCCGTCCTCTAAATAGGCACAAATTTGTTCCAGTTTTTTATAATATTCATAATCGTTTGGGGAGGCTTGCACTTCCATTATCATAGCCTGATATAGACTGTCCCATTCCTTTCTATCAACGCGATTATAAAACACAAAATTGTAATTCACTTCCTGCCAAAATTTGGACAAACCATAAACTTTCTGCTGTGGACTTAGTGTGTTGGGCATTTGGGCTTGAAGCGACAGGCCTGTAATAAGTAGGATTAGGCTAAAGAAAGATTTCATTGTAAGGTTTATTTCTGTGATGATTTAAAATTACAAAATTTCGGTAAATCGCCATTTTAAGGCTGGGTTTGGTGATTTATTTAACATAATTTAGGAATTTGGTTGTTTAACATAAATCGGGCAGCCAGAAATAAACAAATTATAGGCTAAAAATAAATGATAAAAAATAGTTGAATTTTATTTTACAAATTCAAAATTCTCCTACCTTTGTGCTGCATTAATTTTCTTCAATATTTCATTTCCTTACTATTATGTATTTCACCCGGGTGCTTTTTTATGTTGTCGCATTGACAATAGTTGTTAATACCAGTTTTGCTCAAAATATTGATAATACAACAAGTCGGCTGGATACTTTATTAAATGCAGTTGAGGTAAGGCCCTTTAACGGAGTAATTCTTATTAAGCAGCAAGGCAAAGTACTATACGAAAATGCAATAGGGTTTGCTGATTACGACAAAAAGATTCCGAGTAAAATGGAAAATGAATTTGTGTTATTGTCTAATAGTAAACAAATAACAGCGGTTTTAATTTTAATGGCAGCAGACGATGGGCTGTTACAACTGGAAAATCCAATTGGTCAGTACCTACCCACATTATCGATGCCATGGGCTAATGTAATTACGGTTCATCAGTTGTTAAATCACTCTTCCGGCCTAGATGCTGCCGATAAACCACTATTATTCGAACCGGGTGCATCATTTAAGTATGCTGATATCAATTATGTGTTACTTGGTCAAATTATTGAATCTGTCCGCCATCAAACTTATGCTGATATTGCAACTGCATTGTTTAATAAATTGGGACTAAAACACACCTATGTTCCAAATGCATACAATCAGCAGAATTTAATAATTGGCAAAAAAATGATTGAAGGGGAATTACCTCAATTAATTGATTCTGTAATTATAGCTCCACATAAAATTCCTGCTGCTGGTATTGTTTCAACTGTATCTGATTTATCAACCTGGGTTGAGTTATTGCACACAGGGAAAATTATATCTGATACTATTTATCAAAAACTTATTCACTACAATATTACAGCGCAGCACGTTGCATTTGGGCCTCAAAAAATTGGTTATAGCTGCGGTTTGCGCATTGACGATTTAAATGAACCTGTCTATTACGGACATACAGGCACATCACCGGATCAGGGTTTTACTTCGTTTACATTATGGTTCCCTAAATCTCAAACAAGTGTTGTAGTGCTTGAGAACTGTGCTTACGATAATATGGATGTAAATTATTATTACGAAGCACAAATACGAGCAATTATGACCCAAAGCAATTGGGTGAAATAGTTAGTGATAAGCAGGCTAATTAACCCTTCTGCTTCTATCAAACCAAATTAATGGTTTACCTTTGTTGCAAACAAACAACAAATGGCAACCGTTCCACATTTTGGTGATATCGAACTCGACAATCTTAGCGATTACTACGAAGCTGATTATAACTACCTTGGCAAATCAATTGCCATAGACCTGAATTTTGAAGACATCACCATTGAAGCAAGCGATTTAGAGCCGACCATTGTCGCGTTAAATGGATTAAATAAGCTCATTGAAACAGCATATGCCGAATTGACTAAAAGTTATCAAACCAATGGTCCTGTTAAACAATATATCAATAGGCATATGAGTGGATTAAATCCCGAGGAATTAGCAACATTATTTGATGCTGCACCTGAAGGACTCAATAAGGAATTAAAAATGATGAGTCAATTAAAATTGCGCAGATTAGGGTTTTACCCTGAAGATACCATCGGCTTGGTAAGTATGGATTTTACAATTGGGTATGAACTTACAGATGATGTAATAGCCATTTATTTTAATAACAGACTACAGTTGGAAGATATTGCTTTAGAAAATTAATAAGCGCTTACATCTGCAATGGTCGCGTTCAACTTATGCAACAGCGTGGTTAGTATTACAATTAACCAATAAGGGCTCAATTCAGTGTTTTACTTAGTCATTATAGCCTGGTATCAAGTCTGAATTGCTTTTAGGGAGATTGAAATTAAAAGATTTAATTTTTTACATTTGTTGTTATATAACTTTTGATAAACATTGAAACGAATTTTAATTGTTGATGATGAAGAAAAACTCAGGTCATTACTGGCCAGAATAATAAGCCTTGATGGGTTTGAGGTGCTTCAGTCAGCTGATTGTAAATCGGCTTTAAAAACATTAGAGCTCCGCGAGGTTGATGTTGTTTTGTGTGATGTGAAGTTACCGGATGGTAGCGGTTTAGACCTTGCTAAAAAAATAAAGGAAAGGTTTAATCAATGCGAAATTATACTCCTTACAGCATTCGGAAATATCCCGGACGGCGTTCAGGCAATTAAGAATGGCGCATTTGATTATATTACTAAAGGCGACGACAATAATAAAATATTGCCTCTACTATATCGTGCATTAGAAAAGGTAGAACTGGCAAAACGGGTTCAAAAACTTGAGCTACAACTAGCTGCAAAACACTCTTTTGATAATATTATCGGGAAATCGAAACAGATTAAAGAAGTTATCGATTTAGCTAAAAAGGTAGCTCCCACCGATACAACGGTACTTTTGACAGGTGAAACAGGTACGGGTAAGGAAGTTTTCGCACAAGCAATACATCAGGAAAGTAACCGTCAAAAATTTCCATTTGTTGCTATTAATTGCTCTGCTTTTAGTAAAGAGTTGTTGGAAAGTGAAATGTTTGGACATGTAATTGGTGCGTTTACCGGAGCGGTAAAAGACCAGAAAGGATTGTTTGAGGAAGCCGATAAAGGAACCATTTTTTTGGATGAAATTGGGGAAATGGCGATTGACCTACAGGCCAAATTGTTACGAACATTAGAAACCGGTGAACTTTTCAGAGTAGGTGAAAGTAAACCTAAAAAAGTGAATGTTCGTGTCATAGCAGCCACCAACAGAGATTTACAAAAAGAAATTGCTTCAGGTAATTTCAGGCAGGACCTTTTTTACCGAATTTCAGTCTTCCAAATTCATTTACCACCATTACGTGAACGTGTGGTCGATATTGAAGCACTTGCATTCCATTTCCTTAAAATGTTTGCTGTAAAAACAAATAAAAAAATCAGCTCAGCTTCAAATGAATATATTGAATCACTAAAACAGCATTCATGGAATGGTAATAGCCGTGAATTAAAAAATGTAATTGAAAGAAGTGTAATTTTAACAGAGGGAGATACACTCGAGACCAACACCCTGCCCGTTGAAATTATCAATAATGTGGCACAATTTACCGGTGGCAAACCAATGTCTGCCTTTACTTTAGCTAGTGCCGAAAAAATCCATATTCAAAAAGTGCTCAATTATACAAATGGCAATAAAACAAAAACTGCTGAGTTGCTTAATATAGCATTAACTACGCTCTATAGAAAACTTGCAGACTACAATTTAGACTAGTACCCATTCAAAAGAATAGTGTAACCCTTTCAAAACGATAGGGTTTTAGAATTAGTTGTTTTACTCGATCATGCTTAGAATGCCCATTCATAAAGGGTTTCGTAATGTTTTTGCCTAAATGGACCGGCTTTTGGTTGGTAGTTGTAAATCAAATTCATGTTTATGACTTTACTACTCATTTCTATTGGTGCAATACTATTTGCACTATTTTTTAAATCAATTAACTGGTTCGAAAAAAATTTAACATTATGACAATTCTATTTATTGTAGCAATTGCGGTTTTCGGTTATATGTGTTTCGTATTACTAAAACCTGAAAAATTTTGATGATGAAAAACTTCCGAGAATTACGATATTGGTTAATAGTATTATTAATTATTACCATGTTGGTGTTCATCATTATTTTCAAAATAAAATATTTATTTAACGGTTAAATGAAATTTATGAATTCAGAGATATTAGGCGTTTTACTCATGTATCTATTAGTAGTATTGTTGGCTATTCCTTTAGGTAGATACATAGGGAAAATATTTAATTACGAGCCTACATGGCTTGACCGATTATTTAATCCAATTGACAACTTGTTTTTTAAATTAAGTGGCATTAATCCTAAAACTGAAATGACCTGGAAGCAACATGCAATTGCGCTGTTAACTATCAATTTTATTTGGTTTTTAATTTGTATGCTGATACTTACTAATATGTCAAATTTGCCTTTGAATCCCGACAACAATCCTTCAATGTCGGGCGATTTGGCATTCAACACAGCTGTTAGTTTTGTTACTAATACCAATTTGCAACATTATTCCGGTGAATCCGGATTATCCTATTTGGGCCAATTAATTTTAATGTTATGGCAATTTATAAGTGCAGGAACAGGTATTGCTATTTGTGCAGTTGTATTTGCAGCAATGCAATCAAGAACAGTTGCAACATTGGGTAATTTTTATTCATTTTTCGTAAGAAGTTGTACCCGGATATTATTTCCTATCGCCGTTATAGTTGCCATTACTTTAGTATTTAATGGCGTTCCAATGACATTCGCAGGAAAGGACACCATTACAACACTTCAAGGCGACACAGTTATGGTGAGTCGTGGCCCTGTTGCAGGTTTTGTTGCCATCAAACAAATTGGAACAAATGGAGGTGGTTTTTTTGGACCAAATTCAGCCCATCCTTTTGAAAACCCCAATTATTTTACAAATGTGGTAGAAACTGTAAGCATAAGTTTAATTCCGATAGCAATGATTTTTGCTTTGGGTTATGTACTAAAGCGTAAAAAACTAGCCAATGTGATATTTGGTGTAATGACTGCAGGATTTTTATTGCTTTGTATTCCTTCAATTATGAATGAAATGCAAGGCAATAAGGCCATTGAAAATATGGGAATTGCCCAAAACATGGGTAGTATGGAAGGAAAAGAAGTGCGTTTCGGCTCCGCTGCATCAGCATATTGGGCTATCACCACCACCACCACAAGCAACGGCTCTGTTAATTCAATGCATGATAGTATGACACCGTTAACCGGCATGTATGCATTACTTGGAATGATGGTTAATAGTTTTTATGGGGGTGTGGGAGTCGGGTTTTTAAATTTTTATATATTCATCATACTGGCTGTATTTATTAGTGGGTTAATGGTTGGAAGGACACCTGAATTTTTAGGAAAAAAAATCGAGGCGAAAGAAATGAAAATTGCAATGGTTATAGCCTTATTACATCCACTATTAATATTAACAGGTACTGCCTTAGCATCGTTTTTATATATACAAAATCCTGAAGCTTATTCAAGCTGGTTGGCTAATCCCGGAAATCATGGATTTAGTGAAATGTTGTATGAATTCACTTCTTCCAGTGCAAATAATGGCAGTGGTTTTGAGGGCTTAGGTGACAATACACCATTTTGGAATATCGCATGTGGTATTGTTATGTTATTGGCCAGGTATTTACCTATTATTGGCCCTGTAGCCATCGCCGGAATTCTTGCTGGCAAAAAGTATATTCCTGAAAGCGCTGGCACACTTAAAACAGATACATCAACTTTCGGTTTAATGGTTTTTGCCGTAATGGCAATTGTTGCTGCTTTAGCATTTTTCCCGGCACTTACCTTAGGACCAATAGCCGAATATTTTTCATTGATAAATTAATTTTATATGGCAAACAAATCTTCTCTGTTTCAAAAATCATTACTTCAATCTGCTATTAAGCAATCGGTAGTGAAGCTTAATCCCAAACTCATGTTTCGCAACCCTGTTATGTTTACGGTTGAAATAGGAACTGCTATCATGTTGGGAGTTTGTATATGGATACTTTCGGGCAATACAACGCAAGGCAGTTTTATGTATAATTTTATTGTTTTTCTTGTACTATTAGCAACATTACTTTTCGCCAATTTTGCTGAAGCAATTGCAGAGGCAAGAGGTAAAGCACAAGCAGACAGCTTGCGAAAAACCCGTGAAGAAACACCCGCCAAAAAAGTTGCGGAGGTTGGTAAAATTTACAGCCATCAAGTTGATATTATTCCTTCGTCACAGTTAAAAAAAGGTGATTTATTTTTCTGTGAAGCGGGAGATATTATTCCTTCCGATGGCGAAATAATTGAAGGCCTTGCTACCATTGATGAAAGTGCGATAACCGGTGAAAGCGCACCTGTAATTCGCGAAGCAGGTGGCGATAAAAGTTCTGTAACCGGAGGTACTAAAGTATTATCTGACGCTATTACAGTTCGAGTTACTACCGAACAAGGTGAAAGTTTTTTAGATAAAATGATTGCCCTGGTTGAAGGTGCAAGCAGGCAAAAAACACCAAACGAAATTGCACTAACTATTTTATTAGCAGGATTTACTTTAGTTTTTATAATCGTTACCATTACACTCAAACCATTTGCAGATTATGCCAACACACCAATAACAATAGCTGCATTTATTGCATTGTTTGTTTGTTTAATTCCTACTACTATTGGTGGTTTATTATCAGCAATAGGTATTGCCGGAATGGATAGGGCTTTGCGCGCAAATGTGATTACGAAAAGTGGTCGTGCAGTTGAAACAGCCGGTGATATTGATGTGTTATTATTGGATAAAACAGGTACTATTACTATAGGTAACAGAAAAGCAACACATTTTTATCCAGCAAATAGTATTGATGAAAAACATTTTATTCGTTGCGTAGCATTAAGTTCAATAAGTGATGATACTCCGGAAGGGAAGTCAATTATTGAATTAGCGGGTTTGCAACCGCAGCAATTATCAATAATTAATCCAAGGTTTATAAAATTTACAGCTGAAACAAGATGCTCCGGAGTTGATTTTGAAAATATACGAATTCGAAAAGGTGCATCCGATGCCATTAAAAATTTGTGTGAACAGGCAGGTAATAAATTTCCGGAAGAAACTGCTGCTCATGTTCATACTATTTCTGCCAATGGAGGTACTCCGCTTGTAGTTGCTGAAAATGAAAAAATAATTGGTGTTATTGAATTACAGGATATTATTAAACCAGGTATTCATGAGCGATTTGAGCGGTTAAGAAAAATGGGTATTAAAACTGTAATGGTAACAGGCGATAATCCGCTTACTGCAAAATTTATCGCTGAAAAAGCTGGCGTTGATGATTTTATCGCCGAGGCAAAACCTGAAGATAAAATGAATTACATAAAAAAGGAGCAAGCTGAAGGACGATTGGTAGCCATGATGGGTGATGGAACAAACGATGCTCCGGCACTTGCACAAGCTGATGTTGGCGTTGCTATGAATAGTGGAACCCAAGCCGCTAAAGAAGCTGGCAATATGGTCGATCTGGATAATGATCCCACTAAATTAATTGAAGTTGTAGAAATTGGCAAACAATTGTTAATGACACGGGGCACCTTAACTACATTTAGTATTGCGAATGATGTGGCTAAATATTTTGCCATTATTCCTGCACTTTTTATTGTAGGAATCCCTTCTCTGCAAGGTTTAAATATTATGCAATTACATAGCCCTGAAAGCGCAATTTTATCAGCTGTAATTTTTAATGCTATTATTATTCCATTACTTATTCCACTAGCTTTGAAAGGCGTGGCTTATAAACCAATAGGCGCCAGTGCATTGCTTCGTCGTAATTTGCTAATTTATGGATTAGGAGGAGTTTTAGTCCCCTTTGTTGGCATTAAATTAATTGACCTTTTTGTCGCATTATTCATTTAATTATAAATATAAATACAATGAAATCTAATTTTGTTCCTGCACTAAGATTAACCTTCCTTTTGTTGGTATTCTTTTCATGCATATACACCTGTTTGATTTTAGTCATTGCACAATTGAGTTCAAATAAAGGTAACGGTGAAGTTGTGCAATCCGGTAATCTATATTATTATACCAATATAGGCCAGAATTTTTCAGCAGATAAATATTTTAATTCACGACCTTCAGCAGTTAATTATAATGCTGCCGGTGCTGGTGGAAGCAATAAAGGGCCAACAAACCCGGAATATCTTGCTATTGTTCAGTCACGTATTGACACCATTCTGATAAAAAATCCAACTGTTACAACAGCTCAAATTCCCTCCGAACTTGTAACAGCAAGTGGTAGTGGATTGGACCCACATTTGTCAGTTGAAGCCGCCGAAATTCAGGCGCCGCGTATTGCGAAAATTAGAAATGTAAATGAAAACACCATTTATCAACTCATTCAATCAAATATTGAGCAACCATTATTTGGTATTTTTGGGACAACAAAAGTTAATGTCCTTAAATTAAATTTAGCATTAGACAATTTAAATTAAACTGGTATGAAACAACTTTCTTTTTTAGCTATTATTTTTTATAGTCTCTCTTCATTTACACAAAATGAAACTGCCAGCAACCCTTTGCAGGTTTCGGGTTATTTAGAAACATATTTTGCTTACGACTTTGCCAACCCGGAAAACCATACACGACCTTCGTTTTTATATTCCTATAACAGACATAATGAGGTTGCACTTAACCTCGGTTTAATAAAATTATCTTATCAAAAACAAAATTTGAGAAGCAATATAGCTTTAATGGCAGGTAGTTATCCGAATAGCAACCTAGCTGCAGAGCCTGGTGTATTAAAAAACATATACGAAGCCAATATCGGTTTCAAATTATCAGAATCGAAAAATGTGTGGATTGATGCAGGTGTTTTTTCTTCACATATTGGTTTTGAAAGTGCAATTGGCAAAGATTGCTGGAACCTAACACGCAGTATCTTGGCTGAAAATTCACCCTATTACGAAAGTGGTGTTAAAGTAAGTTATACTACTAAAAATGAAAAATTGCTTGTAAGTGGTTTAATTTTAAATGGTTGGCAACGTATGCAAAGGGTAAATGGTAACAATACTCCTGCAGTTGGCCATCAGATAACTTTTAAACCAACCGATAAAATAACTTTAAATAGCAGCTCATTTGTTGGAAATGATGCCCCTGACAGTGTCCGAGTTATGCGCTATTTCCATAATTTTTATGGTATTTTTCAACTGAATGAAAAGGTAGGCTTCACAATTGGTTTTGACTGTGGAGCACAACAAGTTGCCAAAAATGATAATAATTTTAATACATGGTACTCCCCGGTTATTATCCTAAAAGTTGCCCCTACTAAAAAAATTAGTCTGGCAGCACGAGGAGAATTGTATCAGGATAAAAATGGAGTAATCATTTCAACTGGAACACCTAATGGGTTTCAAACAGTTGGTTATTCCTTAAATGTTGATTATAATATCCAAAACAATCTCGTTCTGCGCATAGAAGGAAGAGGATTTTCCAGTGAAGACGCAATTTTTATAAATGAAGAAAGTCCTGTAAATGATAACTTTTTTGTAATATCTTCATTAGCCTTTTCATTCTAGTATGACAGAAAAAGATAAAACGGTTCAACAATTTCTCGATTTAATAAAAAAATCACGAAAGGGAAAGTTTAAAGTTTACATTGGCATGAGTGCCGGGGTAGGTAAAACATACCGTATGTTACAAGAAGCTCATACATTGTTGAAAAGTGGAATTGATGTAAAAATCGGATTTATTGAAACACATAATAGAAAAGAGACGCATGATTTACTAGCCGGATTACCGGTGATACCCAGAAGGCAATTGTTTTATAAAGGAAAAGAATTGGAGGAAATGGATGTGCAGGCAATTATAAGCCTTAGGCCAGAAGTTGTTATCGTTGATGAGCTCGCACACACTAATATTGAGGGCAGTAAAAATGAAAAAAGATGGCAAGATGTGATGGATATTCTTTCTGCCGGAATTAATGTTATTTCAGCAGTAAATATCCAGCATATTGAAAGTTTGAATGAAGAAGTAAAAGCTATAACAGGAATCGATGTTAAAGAGCGTATTCCAGATAGTGTGTTGGCTCAGGCAGACGAAGTGGTAAATATTGACTTAACTGCTGATGAATTAATAATTAGACTGAAGGAGGGTAAAATATATCATGCAGAAAAGATTGAAAAGGCATTACAAAATTTTTTCAAAAGTGAACATATATTGCAACTCCGGGAGCTGGCGTTAAAAGAGGTAGCCTCCCAGGTTGAGCGGAAAGTGGAAACAGAAATTACCAAACCGTATGCCCTTAAACATGAACGATTTATGGCATGTATAAGCAGCAATGAAATTACTGCTAAATCGGTGATAAGAAAAACGGCCCGACTGGCAAATTATTATCATAGTAAATGGTATGTGCTTTATGTACAAACACCAAAAGAGCGCGCTGATAAGATTGCATTGGATAAGCAAAGACACCTAATTAATAATTTCAAACTGGCAACTGAATTAGGGGCAGAGATAATTAAGGTTGAGAGTGAATCCATCGCTAAGGCAATTATAGATCAGGCCACCGAAAGAAAAATAACCACTATTTGTGTCGGTAAACCGCATTTAAACCTGGTTAAAATAATTTTGGCAACAAACGTCTTTAATGAATTGCTAAAAAAATTATCTTCAAATGCTATTGACCTTGTAATTTTATCGTAAATGAAAATCAAAACTAAATTAACATTAGGTGTCGGACTGCTATTCCTCATGATTATTATTGTGAGTATAGTAGGCGCTTTTAATATTAATGCCCTTAAAAACGATACGGAAAACATCCTCACGGCAAATTACAATAGTTTAGAATATTGCAGGACAATTTTAGATGCTATCGAAAACAAGACGGGCGATAGTTGGCAAAATCTGGAACGTGATTTAAATAAACAGGAACAAAATATCACTGAAATTGGTGAAGCAGAAGCAACAGAACAAATTCGGATAAATTTTGAACAATTAAAGCTGAACCCAGAAAATTTTGAGGCGACTATTAAGATTCGAAATGCGGTCTTTACAGTTATGGATATGAATATGGAGGCGATTCAAAGGAAAAGTGACTTTGCACAACAAACTGCCAATAAGGCAATGTTGTGGATTGGCGTCAGCGGTACATTGTGTTTCTTAATCGCATTTGTCCTGCTGGTTAATTTGCCTTCAAATATTGCTAATCCAATTAAGTCGCTTAGTGAAAGCATCAAACAAATTGCCGATAAAAATTATTCCCAAAGAGTACATTTCGAAAGCCATAGTGAATATGGGCAACTTGCCAAATCATTTAATACGATGGCAAAAAAGCTGGAAGAATATAATAATAGCAATTTGGCGAAATTGATGATGGAAAAAAAACGTATTGAAACATTGATAAACAAAATGCATGATCCGGTTATTGGTTTGGATGAGAATTTACAAATTTTATTTGCAAACGAAGAGGCATCTAAAATTACCGGATTGAAACAAGATGACTTGATTGGCAAGAGTTCGACAGCGTTAGCTTTGAAAAATGACCTTATCAGAGCTTTAATCCGAGACTTGGTACTGTCAAATGATAAGCAACCTGTAAATACAGCTCCAATAAAAATATTTGCTGAAAACAAAGAAAGTTATTTCGAAAAAGAAACAATTGATATTGCTATTGTGCCTACAGGGGAACATGAATTGCGTTCATACGGACATGTTATTTTTTTGCGTAATGTTACCAGTTACAAAGAACTTGATTCGGCCAAAACTAATTTTATTGCTACAGTTTCACATGAATTCAAAACACCCATTGCATCAATTAAAATGAGTTTGCAGCTGCTTGAGAATGAACAAATTGGTAAATTAAATCAAGAACAATTAAATTTAATTGATAGTATTAAAGACGATGCAAATCGGCTACTTAAAATTACCGGTGAGTTGCTTAATATGACACAGGTTGAAAGCGGGAACATTCAGTTATCTCTAAGGCCTGAAGATCCGAAAGAGATTGTTTCATATGCTTTAAATGCTACAAGATTACAAGCTGAGCAAAAACAAATTAAAATTGATTTTATCTGCCCTGATAATATGTCAAAGGTGATTGTTGATATTGAAAAAACAGCTTGGGTAGTAACTAATCTTGTTTCAAATGCAATAAGGTATTCATACGATAACTCTTCAATCCTAATTAAGCTTGAAGAAACTCAAAATCAGATTCAACTTTCTGTAAAGGATGCCGGACAGGGTATCGCGCCGCAATATCAGCATAAAATTTTTGACCGCTATTTTAGAGTTCCCGGTACCAATAAAGAAGGTACGGGTTTGGGATTGGCCATCAGTAAAGAATTGATAGAAGCTCAGGGCGGTGAAATTCGTGTTGAAAGTGAGTTTGGCGCAGGTAGCACATTTTTGATTTTATTGAATAAAGCAATTTAAGTATCCGCTTTATGCGACATAACCAATAAACATTAGCCACTTCACCGTAAGATTTTATTTGGTAATGTTAGTGCACATTAATGGTATCCTCAATTTCAATTCTTTATAGTAACTTTATCCTAACACATTTACATGCCGAATTTTACAAAACGCTTAATGGTAATGTAATTTTCAATAATGGTTTATTACTTTATTTAATTATTTTTTACTATAAGCTTTATGAAAAGCAATCAATTCATTTTAATTCTATCTCTGTTTATTTGTAATTTAAATTCATTTGCCCAATCTTTGAGCGACAGCCTTTTAGCGCATTATACATTTTCTGATAACTTGTTAGATAGTGGTGAAAAGCACTATAATATTTTATCCGCATCCGGGACATTTACAACCAATAGATTTGGTCAATCGAATGCAGCATTTGCGCTCGATGGCATAAACGATTCACTCGTATTGCCAATCCCTGAAATGGCGCCAATTTCCGGCGATTTTGCTATTAGCTTTTGGTATAACACTAATTCAGCAAAAATCATGAACTTGTTTTCTTCCAAACAAACACAAGATGATACTACTGATAATTTTGAAATGCAGTTGAATAGTCACAACCAATATTACTTGGAATATTACCAACAACTTTGGTATCAGACTTTTGTTTACTGGAATGGAAGTGGTGTTGATTCAAATGCATTAGCAGAAGGCGTTGCCGGTAATTTTATCAAAGGCGATTGGTGCCATTTTGTGATAACACGAGAAGCTGATACGTTTAAAATTTACCGTAATCACCAATTGTATTATTTGAGTATTGATAGCTACTATGGAAATGATTTAGGTGACGCTGTTGATTTAATATTCAGTTCTTCACCATACCGTTTCAAAGGTGTGATTGATGATATACGTTGCTACAATCGTAAGCTGACACAACAAGATGTTGATGCATTATGGTTTGAAAATAACCCCATTCAATTTGTTACACCACAGGCAACAGATGCTTATGTATTTGGTTCTAACGTGTTAGTGTATTGGGAATTTGATACCGCTCAAATCAGCGATTCAATTTTGGTGCAGTATCGTATTAATAATGGTGATTGGATAAATAGTATACACTCCAATTTGAGTTGGGAAAATTATACTTATATCGATATGAGTTATGAGCCGGGCACTGCTGTTGAAGTGCGTGTTGCAGATTACATCGATACCAGTATTTTTCAGGTTACAGGACAATTTATTGTAAGCCCTTACGATTGGATTTCAGTAAATGATAGTTTGCCGTTTCATGCAAAAGATGGTGCGGGATTGTTGTCGTTTAAAAATAAAATGTGGCTGTTAGGTGGATGGGACCCTCCATTTCATGAACCAAATTATACACACAATGAAGTATGGAGCTCGATTGATGGAGTTACCTGGAATTTTGAAACTTTGGCACCCTGGCCACCGCGACATTGTGCTGCCTGGTTAAGTGACGAAAATTATATGTATGCAATTGGTGGTGATCCGCAATCCGGCTGTTTAACTGATGTGTGGCAATCGTCAGATGGCATTAATTGGGTTCAACTTGTCGATACAATTCCCGGTTATAAAAAACGTAATATGGTCAACTATGCAATTTTAAATAATCAATTGACATTATTTGGTGGTGAGCAATGTAGTGGTGATGGATTAAATGATGTTTGGCAAAGTGCTGATGGTGTAACCTGGATTAATTTACCTGATGCTCCATGGGAGGGAAGAGGTATGCAAATAAATAATAGTGTTGACGATACCGGAAAGATGTGGATGTTAAGCGGGGCTAATGAAGGTGAACGCCGACCATTTAGTGAAGTGTGGAATACAACAGATGGAATCACTTGGAATTTGATTACTGATACACCACCGTGGATGGGCAGATATTGGCATACTGTAGCCTGGTTCGACAATCATATTTGGGTCATGGGTGGAATTACTTCCGGCATTGAATTAAATGATGTATGGTATTCGCCAGATGGCATTGAATGGAGAGAATTAAAAAGTACTACCGATAATTGGCCACTTGGTACAAGGCATGCACAATCAACCACTGTATTTGATAATGCACTTTGGTATATGTGTGGAATAGCAACAAATAATGCCTGGAAAATTGTTAATCAATTTAATCCCATTGCTATTGAATCACCAATTAATCATGTTAATCAAATTACTGTTTTCCCAAACCCTACAAAAGGAACTTGTGTAGTTGAGCTCAACGATGATTTAATTGGGAAAAAATATGTTATCACGAATGGCCTAGGAGAAATATTAATATCTGGTGTAATTACAAATAAAAATCAAACAATCGATTTATTGAACTTCCCTTCCGGAATATATAATTTCATAGTGCCAAGTGTCAATACTGCTACAGGTATTTTCATCAAACAATAAGGTCTAATAATTTAATTTAACAAATAATGGCATATTATTTGCGTCAATTATTTGTTATTGCAACTAATAAATAATTAGTCGCCTGATATTTTTTTGTCACCACTCAACCAACTCATATGCGTTTATTTACTACTCTGTTTGCTTTTATTATTGCTATTCAATTACAAGCACAATCTCTTAAATTACCAACTGCTCAAGGTGTTGTACTCACTGCAGATTCGACTATGGATGTCGCTTTAACCCTCGATTTATCTGCATTTTTAGCTGCAGCCGATTTACCTAACGAACAGAATGTTTATGTGCTCCCTTCACAGCAAATTGAAACATATATTTTATTAGATGAAATTTTAGGCATCACGAAAAACGCTAAAACTGGAGAAATTAATTGCTATCAACCTGTTATCACGAATTGTATTGCACTGGATGATAAACAATATTTATTACAAATAGCCTATATGGGAGGCGATTCATTGCCAACACAATTGAGGGCCATTTTCGAAATAATAGCGCATGCAAATACTACTAAATTTTTATTTTCTTCTCCACTAAAATATAATACTTTAAATTGGAATAAATTTACCCATCAAAATACAACAGTCTTTTACAAACGTGATATTCAAACTAAAAAAGTAGAGGAATACGCAACATTTTCTACCGAGATTGATGCTAAATTAAAATCTACAGGTAAGCTAACCGAATTTTATTGCTGTGAAAATTTTGTAGAAGTATTACAGTTAATTGGTGTATTACATAAAGCTGATTACGCAAGTGTGCAGTTAAATACATTAGGTTCATTAGTGGGTAATAAAAAATTAATTATTACAGGTGAACATAGCAGCAATTTCAACGATTTTGATAAACACGACCTTTGGCACGACAGGTTGAGTTTGGTAGTGCCAAGAAGCACGGTAAATAAGCCGGTTGATGAAGCCTGTGCTTATTTATACGGTGGAAGCTGGGGATATAGCTGGGATACAATTTTTAAACATTTCACCAAAAGAATTGCTATTGCTGAGAATACAGACTGGCAGTATTACAAAGAAAATCCTTATGACTTTGGCGAGTCAGATGAAAAACATTTATACGCAGACTACGTGATAAATGCACTTATTGTGCAGCACCTTGAAAAAGAATATGGTTTTGATGCCGTTTGGAAATTGCTCAATACCGGTAAATACCAAAAAGGAAATGCAAACTATTATGCTGCTTTGCAACAATTAACAGGTGTATCAGCAGATAATTATAACCAATGGGTGTATCAATTGGTAAAGGCTGAAATGAATAAAAAGCAGTAAGTTTTTCCTAACTGTAAGGGTATTGGATTTAGCATTATAATTCCATTACCTTTACACCTGTTTATCAAAGCAGGTATGTTTTATTTAATTGGTGTAGTTATTGCATTTTTTTTAGTCGCTATTTTATTGACTAAGCGCCAGAAAACCCAGGCTGATTGGATTTTAATGGGCTGGCTGTCTGCAGGTGGTATTCACTTAACTGCTTATTTTTTATTTATTCAAAACCTACACCTTCAGTATCCGGTAATTTTACCTATTTCAATGCCGTTGCCTTTGTTTCAGGGCCCCTTTTTATTTTTATATACAAAAGCGCTTACCAGTAAACAAAAATTAAAATGGCAGCAAGCTTTGCATTTTCTGCCAATTTTATTAGCGTATATTATGTTCGCACCTTTTTTTCTGCTGCCTTTTGATGAAAAAGTAAAGGTGATAGAAAATGAAGGCGCACCATATTTAACTGAGTCGCTGATAAATATTATCGCTGTCTATATTTCCGGTTTTGTTTATGTTATCATTTCATTTATTACCATTCTGCGATATAAACGGAATATGCTCAACCAATTTTCCAATACTGAAAAAGTAAATTATAATTGGTTGTTATACCTCATTATCTGGTTAGCAGTTTTATGGATAATTATCCTGTTCGTGCAATATGATGAAGTTATTTTTGGTGCAGCAGTGATTTTCATTGTCTGGTTAGGGTATTTCGGCATCAAAAACGTACAGGTGTTTAGTCAGCACAAACCACATGCATTTGCCGGTAAACCCGACTTCGAAATGTTGTTGGCAGATTTGAACAATTATGCTGGAGACGATGCTGCAGATGAACAACTATCGGCCGACACTAAATATGTTGGCTCCGTTTTGTCAAAATCTGCGATTGAAAGTATACAACTGGCTTTGAAGGAATTGATGGGGCAAAATAAAATTTATACCAACCCTGACCTCACCCTCGATGATTTGGCGGAAATGATAAAGGTGCATCCTAATCATTTATCGCAGGTGATAAATTCTGTAATGGGAAAAACTTTTTACGATTACATCAATGAGTTACGCGTTAAAGAGTTTACCGAACAAATCAATCTCCCCCAAAAACAACAGTTTACCATTTTGGCAATTGCCTTCGATTGTGGATTTAATTCCAAGGCATCGTTTTATCGCAACTTCAAAAAATTTACCGGACTTACACCTTCCGACTACATGCAAATGCATAATAAGTTGCAAAATTGAGACGTCTCATCGTTTCAGTTTATCTAACTCACACAAAGTCAATACGTTGTAATAATTTATTTTCATGTTCCACCTTACCCGTTGAGACCTTTAGTGCTGTAATACCCACCAATTTTGCAGTATTAAAAATCAAAATTTATGCAGACAAAATTGGTGTTGGCTGGATTAATCAGCCTAATGTTTTTTGGGTCATGTGAGACTGACCATTTATTAGATATGTCCGGAAATTTAGTTCCTAAAACCGTAGATGAGGATCCGGATTTGCCTTCCGCATTGGTAAACGGAGTGCAATTGCATGCCGAAGCTTATGGGCCTGAAGATGGCACCTTGTTAATTTGTTTACATGGTGGTCCCGGCGCCGATTATCGGTATTTATTAAATTGTAAAGAACTTGCTGATGAAGGATACCGCGTAGTATTTTTTGACCAGCGAGGCACTGGTCTATCACAACGGTTGCCGGAAGAAGCCTATGGTGATGATGTATTTGAAGCTATGCAGCTATTTTATGATGACATTTTAGGCATTATAGCACATTTCAGAACCAGTCCCGAACAAAAAGTATATATCCTCGGCCACTCATGGGGCGGCATGCTGGGAACAGCGTTTACAGCCCATTATCCTGACCTGGTTGAAGGATTAGTAGTATGTGAACCTGGAGGTTTAGTTTGGGAAGATATTGTCACCTACATCACAAACTCACGCGCATTTAGCATGTGGGAAGAATTAATGAATGATGCTACTTATATGGATCAATTTTTAGTCGCAGAACCCGATGACCATATAATGTTGGATTATAAATTCGGAATCCTGGGTGCGAATAATGAAATAACAGGTGAAGATTCCGGATTACCTGAAGGATTCTGGCGCTCGGGTGCAATTGCCAATAAAGTTGCGTTCGAATTAGCGGATGTAGGCAAACCGGATTTATCCGAGGGAATAGAAAATTTTCATATTCCTGTTTTATTTATTTATAGCGAATTCAACGAGGCATACCCTGATGATTGGGCGCAGAAAATATCATCTCCATTTAATGAAGTGGAATTATTTAAAGTACCAGGTGTTGGCCACGATATGCTAACTAAACAAGCAGGTTGGTTAATCGCTAAACCAAAAATTATTGAATATTTAAACGGATTATAAATTGTATATATGAAAAAAGTATTGATAATAGTTTGTTTGCTAGTTGCATCAAAATTGGCTAAGTCCCAAAACATGAACTGGGCATTAATGAATGATAGTTTAAATCAATCGGTTGAGGCTACACTGTCATTAGATTATGGTATTACATACGGAGTGGGATATAATTATGTGTTTAATACGATGTTTCCTTTGGCATTGCATGGCGATGTTTCAATTCCTTCCGGTGAAAATTTATTGGATGATTATAAAATTAAAACAGGCGCTGTTTTGCGTTTAACTCAAATAGGAGATGTGTATGTCGACGCAGGCCTGATGGGAATCACAAGAAGTTATAATTCTGATTTTGTGCGCATTTTTAATTTTGGTTCTGAAGCAAATTTAAATATTGGATATTACCGTAAACATTGGTATATAGGAGCTAATATCAGTTATGATAAAGCAATAGTTTCTAATTTTAAACATACTGATGATTACAAAAATAACTATCCGGAGGTTGTTGACGGATGGTATGAACCTGAAAGCGGAGGTAATATAAAATTTGGTGGAAAAGTTGGCGGTAATTTTGGTAAAAATGGAATTGTGTTGCAAGCCGGTTTAGTGAAAACAGAAGAATTAAGTTCTTCGCCTTTAATTCCATTTTATGCGAGTTTAGGATATACTTATAATTGGTAAGTTGTACTACCTAAGTAATAATTAGTAGTTTTCAATTGCAAATATGTAAATCATCAACGCTATGTTCAATTTGAGCATAGTGTTGATGATTTTTTTTGTTACAATCTTTAAAGGCTTTAAAGAGAGTTGTATCAATTATATAAGTACAAAGCATAATTTTCATTTTTACCATCAAATTGTGTATTTTTAATTACACTAAGGTGTATTTCAGCATAACTCAAATTATCCTTTTATGAAAAAATTATGTCTAATCCTCTCACTATTAACTAGTTATATAGCTTCTGCGCAAGTT
Source organism: Bacteroidota bacterium (assembly GCA_016718035.1). GTDB lineage: Bacteria > Bacteroidota > Bacteroidia > Chitinophagales > BACL12 > UBA7236. The sequence continues at coordinate 256,405 of JADKEK010000006.1, forward strand.
ACTCAGGTAAGTGATGCCATGAATCCGTATGACTTTATTGCCAATGTGAATGGAGTGCTGTTGTTTTTTGGCGCTGACAAATCAACCCCATCTAATTATGAACTTTGGCGTTCAGATGGCACTACAGCCGGCACTTATTTAGTAAAAGATATTAATGGCAATAGCGATGGCAGTATTTTATCAAATGGAGAATTTGGAGAAAGTTATACAGACCGTGATTTTGTTGTTTTTAATAATGAATTATATTTTATCGCTACCGATGGGCCACACGGTTTAGAAGTCTGGAAATCTGATGGCACTTCCGATGGAACAGTAATGTTAAAAGATATTTACCCCGGTGCAAATGGTTATCTCACACCTGAATTTAATTTTCCGTATTTCACAGAACTTAATGATAAATTATATTTTGCTGCAAACGACGGAGTGCATGGTTTTGAACTTTGGGAAACAGATGGCACAACGGAAGGGACTCAAATGACGGTTGATATTTCTACAGATAATATTTATGGCTCTAATCCTGAGCATTTAATCGCCTTTGACGGCAAACTTTATTTTGCTGCTAGAGATGATGTTGATGGTTATGAAATTTTTTCGAGTGATGGAACAGCAGCAGGAACAAGTGTGGTAAAAGATATTGTTTCTGGGATTAATGGCTCAATGAATAACGGTTTTGCAAGTAGTATTGACCCATTATTTACAGTGAGTGGTGATTATTTATATTTTGTTGCTCGTGTGGATGCAACAATGCCTGTGCTGAAAAAATTGCACAGAACAGATGGCACTTCTGCAGGAACAATTTTATTAAATAATGATTTATATGATATTGCTAATTTATGTGATGTCAACAGCACTTTGTTTTGTTATGCACTAGATGGCATTTTTGATCATTCTACTTTATGGAAATCTGATGGCACCGAAACAGGCACAGAAATAGTTAATACCAGCACAGTTTATGTATCCAATATCGGACATGCATTTTATAGTTTTAACGACCTGCTTTATTTTTCAGGATTCACAGTCGACTTCACCGAATATGGCTTAGGAAAAAGTGATGGCACAGCTGCAGGGACAACGATGGTACACGGATTTGAAAGTGTGGGTAGTATTCCTGAAACATATAACTATAATGCAGAACCTGGAAGTAATTACTTTTTTTATCATGCATTAACTAAAATTTCTGATTTCGAAATGTCTGTTCGTTTGGTGCAAACAAACGGAACTGATTTAGGAACAAAAGTATTTTCAGGTGCCATGCCATTTCGCAGCACTGCATTTTTAGATGGCGATATTTATTTTGGCGGAATAGATAGCACTGCAGAAACAGTTTGGGGTTTATATAAAATAACACCTGAAGAATTGACAATTCCTGTATTGAATGCGCAAGCAACTGAAGTGCTGAATGTTTTTCCTAACCCAGCAAAAGATATAATCACTATTCAATTGCCCGAAAATATAAGTGAAATCGCTGTATGTGATATGTTGGGTAATATTGTTACCAAGGAAAAAAATAATACCAATTCTTTAACCATAGATGTTTCAGATTGGACCGCAGGTACATATACAATCTTTGGTTATCAAAATGCGAATTTGTATAGATGTAATTTTGAGGTGATAAAATAACAAGTAAATATTTCCAATGTATCTTTCATAAATACATAAAACGAATGCAATGGAAATATTATTTGTTGAATTTAAATCACCACCCCAATCCCTACGCGACCGCTATACATGGTTGGCCACAAACGAAAATTGTTGGAGCCGCTGTTGCGTTGGTCATCAGGAATATTTGGATTTTCGGTAACCTCATTGCTCATGTAAAAATCTGTTACGCAAAAAGGAATATTGACATCCAGATATATTTTTTCACTGAAGAAATAATGTAATCTTGGTGTTACGTATGTGCGAAAACCGGTGTAGGTAGACACAGTTGGGTAATCTGTTGCAATTACCGGATTGTATTTGGTTTGTTCGAAAAATGGCTGAATACCAAAACCAATATAGGGCACTAATTTTTTTGTTTTTGTTTGATTGGCGCCCAAAATATATTCATAGCGTGCACTTATGGCGATATTTTGGGTAACCTCACCGTCAATCACTTCTTTTATAACTGAGGTTCCGCTTGTTTGTATCACTTCTTTATTCCCACCTTGTGTTTGAAAGCGCAATTCGGTAAGCTCAATTTCATGAAATTTATTACCCTTGTTTTTCCATTCAAATGCTATGGTTGGATGAAAAAGTTGTAGCGATTCCACACCGGGAATCACATTGGTAATGCTATCCTGAACTATGGTAGTGAGGGTGTAACTGCTGAAACTTGTCTGATTATACACTTTTAGTGCATGCTGATAATTTGTGTTATCGTTTTGTGCTTGGAGGGCTGTCACCATTAACCCTGAGAGTAATAGGCATACTATTTTCATATAAGGCTTTTGTAGATAACGGGCATTTTAATTGAATATTGCTTTTTTGGACTAAAAATTGACCACTGTTAACTATTACAGTATCTTATGTATCACCTTAAAGCGCAGTAATCAAACATTACGCTCAGTTGGTCTCCAGGTGCTCGACTTGATGCCTTTTGCAAACTTTATAAACCCGAGTAATAAGGCTAGGTTCATTGTGTAGAAATACGCTAATAAGCGTAAAAAATAGATATGCAGATTGGCAGCACTTAGTAATTTGTCAAACAGTGGAGTGAGTAAACCGGCTAATTGCAAATAAAACGCTAATTGAAAAAATGTATTAGTATTAAATAAAATTATACTCGATATAAATGCGCCAATCAAAAATAAAGGGCCTAACCAGCGTAATACTTTATGTGATAAAAAACTAAATCCTGCTCCGGTATAAAATTTTAACAACATAGGCCAAAATACACCCAGGTTTTGGAAATTACCTGCAGATATTCTGATTTTACGTTTAAACTCTTCATTAATTTCATTACTCACATCTTCAATAGCAATGGCATCAGGTTCAGCAATAGCTTTTTTACCGCTTTGAATTACTTTTAAAGTAATATAAAAATCTTCCATGAAAAAATTGCGCGGTATCACAGGAAATAAATTAGCTCTGATAGCATAACAAGCACCGAAGGCTCCCATCATTGTTCCCCAGAGTAAACCTTCATAATGTTTAATTAAATTTTCGCGTTTAATATAAGTATGTTCCTGATAAGAAATGCCATCTTTTCTTAAACCGGTATTGATAATATTCGCAGCTACCAAACCGATTTTTTCATCCGTAAAATGTGCCACCAGTTTTGGAATGGTTAGTGGGTCGAAAATAATATTGGCATCGGTAGGAATAAATATTTTACCATTCGCCTGAGGTGCTAATGAATTAATAATTTGTGTTTTGCCATTGCGACCACCAAAGCGGGTAAAATGAATGCGATAACCTTCTTTATTTAATTTTTCAATAATAATATCCGTATTATCTGTCGACCCATCAGAACCAATCAACATTTCCAGTTGCCCTGCCGGATAAGCGGTATTAAATACTGAACGAATTTTTTGTTCAAGCACTTTTTCCTCATTATACACGGCCATTAATACACTTACCATTGGCTGTGGTGCCGGATGTGGCAATGGAGTGGGTGCTTCTAAATCGCCACCAAAAATGCGGAGAATAAAAGGGTATATTACATAACTATGCACCAGACAAAAAACACAAATCCAAAAAATAATCGTCCAAATCATGCGCTTATTTTTTGATAAAAGTGAATTAATGCTTGCGTAATAGTTAAATGACTTAAATTGTCATCAACAAATTGTTGCGCAAGTTTTGTTTTTTGTACAACCTTTTCCGGAGATTGTAATAAATCAATAACTATATCCGCAAATTGTTGCGCATCTGCTGCAGTATAAAAATGCAATTCAGTGCCTGTGGGCATACCTTTGGCGCCTTTTGGTGTGGTGACAACCGGTTTGCCTAAATGCATGGCTTCAATAATTTTGATTTTCATGCCTGAGCCCGATAAAAGGGGTACAATACAAATATATTTATCCGCCGCAAATTTTTGTGCATTTTCTACTTCACCATGATATTTAATTTGTGGGTGATGTAATTGTTTCCAGCGCTCATCACCATTGCGGCCTGCAATATGTAATGTGGTGTCAGGTAATATTTTTATTATTTTAGGAAAAATTTCATGTATAAACCATTCTAAACCTTCAATATTTGGTAGCCAATCTAAGCCACCTAAAAAATAAAGTGTATTAAAATCAACAGATGAAGCAATCGGCGACTGGTCTAATTCAATTCCGGTAGGAGTATGGTGTAATGGAATTGTTGTGGTAATTTGCTGATAATAACTAAAATCGGCAATTGAAATTGGCACTATGGCATCTATATTTTGCGGAATAGTTTTTTCATAGTCGGCTAATTTCTTAGTCTGTATTTGTAAATACCATTTTTTAATACTATTCGAAGTATTTGTTGCAATGTTGCCCCAAATTTCCGATTCAATATTATGACTTCTATACACAAATCGGGTATTGGCCGGTTTCCGAATTAAATTAAAATATTGTGTTAAATAGAGACCTTCTGCCTGGATGATATCAAAGTGATTGTTAGCAATTAATTGTTGTAAAGCAGCTAAAAAAGAACTACTAAAAAATCGCTGCACATGATAAGGGGTGCTGACAAATAAATTTTGTAATGCACCTATTGGCGTAATAGCATTATTTACGTTTACTGCATAAAAATTGATGAGTTGAGTCAGTTCACCCGGAATTTCAGACACCGGAAAATGGTGTTTTGGCGTATTCATGTATAAAATACTCACTTTACATCCATTTTGTGCCAGGCCTTTCGCAAGCTGCATAATGGCAATAGCCTCCCCGTCCCGCTCGGGATATGGGTTCTTTTTGGAGAGGAGTAAAATGTGCATAGGGCTGTAAAGGTAACGAATTGATTTTTTCGGTTGCAGGGGCTGTTTTCCCAATTGTCACATATCAATTTCGAATTCAATCCACACATTCACTGGCTGTTTCCGCCTCGGCGGACGCTGCGCAAATTTGTTAATCAACAAACTATAACAATTTCCACAACCAAAAGTCGACACGTGGGTCGACGGCTACACCCGATTTCAAATCCACACATTCACCAGCTGTTTCCGCCGCGGCGGACGATTCGCATTGGTACATCGGTACATCCACAAATTGGTACATTAGCGGCTGTTAATTAGCACATCAGCACATTACCACATCAACACATTAACTACCTTTAACCCCGCATGCTCAATTTTTTAACCGAAACCACCGAAAAGGTAATCAGCCTGTTATCCGGCGCATTCATAGTTGCTGCGCAAATTACGTTGGTAGCGGATGTATTGCGAAAAAAACTCAAACCTAGTTTGTTGAGCTGGGTTGGCTGGGCATTATTAATGGGCACCGGGTTAATTGCACAGGTTGTAGAAATGGGCTGGGAGTGGAGCCAAACCGGTTTGTTTTTTAGTGCATTTGGATGTTTGTGTATTGTGTTTTCAGCATTGATACGCAAACATTATCTACTGGTGAGATCTGATTTTAGTTATTTGTTTTTGGGATTAATTTGTTTGGGCATTTATTTTATTTCCAAAGACGCATGGATAACTACCGTATTTGCCATACTCGCCGATTTTATTGTTGGTATTCCAACACTAAAACACGCCTATAATAATCCAGTTTCACAAAAAAGTAATGCTTGGTTATTGGGATTTATTGCATTTACGTTTTCGTTAATAATATGTATAGGCCATTCATTATTGTATGCCTTATTCCCTATTTATTTATTTTTATACAACGGTGCAATGTTAGTCTTAACACACCGGTATTTTGTCAATAAAAAATCAGATAGTAAAGTCATTTAACTAATTAAATCGATGGGCAGCCCGTCCTGATTGCCGTAAAGCGTCCTCATTTCTTTGCGCAAAGCTTCTACTTCTTTTGCATAACCAATGGCTTTAACAAATGCAATTATAATAACTACTTTAAATAACAAGCCCATCAAAAATGAAGAAGGGTCCAACAATGCGCTGGTAATCACTAATATGGCATACAGAGCAAGTCCTGCTATTACTCCAATTAATGGCTTCTTCGTCACCAAAAAACCTAACCCAAGTACATTAGTCCAATAATTAATTGAATAATTGTTGCGACTAACATGTAATCACCTAATCCAAAATAATAATAAAGACCTATGGCGATTTGGATACCACCTAATACGAACAAAATGATTTTTACATTACGCAATTTTGATTCAGCTTCTTCAATTAAAAAAGCTTTATACTCCGGGGTTGCCATTGAATCAATTTTTGCTTCAGGCATTGCAGGTGTGGTATCTTCCATGGTTTTTTTCGTAAATATAGTTTTTTTTGAAATCACATGTTGATACCCGACAAACAAATAAGTTTATTTATATTAGCATGGTGATTGCCAATAGACATACTCACTTATTGCAGGTTGTTGGAGTAATTATAGCTCTTTTTTTTCAATCTTGTGCAGCGCATTATGCTACTAATATGGTAAACACGCCTATGTTAAAACAACAAGGCGATTTACAAATTGGTGGCTCAGTCGGGCATTTGGGATTAAATGGGCAATTAGCTTATGCTGTTAGCGACAATGTCGGGGTAATAGTAAATGGCAAACAACATGAAGCATGGTATGCTGACGACTTAGCTACAAGCAATACTGTAATGTTTGTAGAAGCAGGAGCAGGGTATTACAAGTGGTTATCTGAACATTCCATATTTGAAATGTATGGTGGTTACGGTTTGGGAGAAGTAAATCTCGTGCATGCCCAAAAAAATACGGATATCACCTACATTCTATCACGTCCATTTTTGCAGCCTTCCATTGGCGTGCAGGCAGATTTTTTCTCGTTGAATTTGGCGACCCGATTCACGCATGCCGGCTTACGCAGCGATTCAATTCAACTCAGTGGTTTATTTATTGAGCCTGCAATCACAACTAAATTGCAGTTCGAACAATTGAGTGCCATTTACCAGATGGGTATTGTTCGCACCCTTCACACCGATACCCCGGAAATGCAGGTTCTTCCGTTTTGGCTGGCGTTTGGACTGCAATATAAATTCGATTTCACTAAAAACGATTAAATATCTAGTGCTGCTTTTTAACTTGTTAATGCCCATTTAGCGGTGGTTTCAGCCATTTTTAGATTAAAAATCCAGTGAAATTTCCTGCTGAAATAGTTAGAAATCGTATTTTTGCCGCCAATCATGCTGTTAAATAAAAAAATCGTGGTCGTATTGCCGGCTTATAATGCCGGAAAAACCCTTCCTCAAACCTATGCCGAAATACCTATGGATATTGTGGATGAGGTAGTATTGGTTGACGATGCCAGTAAAGATGATACTATTGAAGTGGCTAAACGCATTGGTATCAAACATATTATTGCCCACGAGCAAAACAAAGGATACGGCGGAAATCAGAAATCATGTTATAATAAAGCCCTGGAATTAGGTGGTGATATTGTAATTATGTTACACCCTGATTATCAGTATACGCCTAAATTAATTACCAGCATGGCCAATATTATTGCACAAGATTTATATCCGGTAGTATTGGCATCACGCATTTTGGGTCGCGGAGCATTAAAAGGTGGTATGCCGTTTTATAAATATGTGTTCAATCGATTTTTAACCTTGTCGCAAAATTTATTGATGCGTCAAAAGTTGAGTGAATATCATACAGGCTATCGCGCATTTTCTGCAGATGTAATTCGCGCTATAAATTTTGAAGCCAATTCTGATGATTTTGTTTTTGATAATCAGATGCTGGCGCAAATTTTTTATAATAATTTCGAAATTGCTGAAGTAACCTGCCCTACCAAATATTTTGATGAAGCTTCTTCTATTAACTTCAAACGTTCGGTGATTTATGGGTTGGGTGTATTGAGAACCTCTTTGCAATATCGTTTGCAAAAATGGGGGATGGTGAATTATACTTATTTAAGGGGGAAGTGAATTATTGCCGGGAAGGCGGGAAGACGGGGAGTTGCGGGGAGTTATTGAGATGTTATCTGGTAATTGAGTTGGTTTAAATTAAAACCATTTTGGTATTCATCCTTTGTGTTACTTAGAGGAACTTCGAGCCTTCGTGGTGACTTTTATAAAAGCTAATTTTATAGTATTAAAATTCAATACTTGCCCAAAAATAAATATTTATTTCACCACTAAGTCGCTAAGTGCCGCTAAGTTTCTCGAAGATGATAACGTGCAAAAAAATGAAATTTCCCGGAAATGGATTGGGATTTAAGCTCAAGGTAAAACTGTTTAAATTCACTTTCCAGCTCAATTACACCTAATACTAAACCCTTAGTGTAACTTCGAGGCACTTCGAGCCTTCGTGGTGACTTTTAGAAAAGCGAAATTTGTTGCAGTAAAGTTCGATGTGATCACCAAAAATAAATTATTTATTGTAAAGATTTTTCGCCGATTTAAATCTCAACACTCGGTATTACTTTTTTCCTCTTGTTTTGCTTCCACTCCGGTATCGCTTGGCTGAATTTGTTCGATGTGTAAATTGGCATAAGCTCTGGTAAATTCCGCACCGAAATAAACAATCATTGAGGAATAAGAAACCCAAAGTAAAATCAAAATAATGGAACCACCTGCCCCATAGCCGTCGCCGGGATTGGTTTTGCCGAAATATATTTCTAATGCAAATTTGCCAATTTCAAATAAGACAGCTGTTACTAAAGAACCTATTATAGTATACCGCCATTTAATTTTAGCATCTGGAATAAATTTGAATATTAATGCAAATAACAATGCCAATATGCCAATGGTAGTGGAGAAATTAATGATTTGAATGACGATATAAAATGTAGAAGAGAAATGCAGTGAAATCCATTGACTGAATGCTGTAATAAGAGCTGATACAGCTAACGATACAATAAGAATAAATGCAATGGATACAATAAGTCCGAATGAAAATAAACGGACAGTTATCAATCGCCACAACCGCGATTTCTTCTTATTGGGTTTAACTTCCCAGATTAAATTTAACGAGCGCTGGAATTCTGAAAAAACACCTGTTGCGCCAATAATAATAGTAATTACACCAAGTACCTTTGCCCAGCCGGAAATAGCTGCTGCACTAGTGCTATTCATAGTATTTTCCAACTGAATTGCTCTTTCTTTCCCAAGGGTGGAAGTAATTTGGTCCATTAAGTGCTCACTCACTACATCCTTGCCTAAAAAATAACCAGCCATTGAAATAAGCAATACTAATAATCCCGGTATAGAGAAGATAGCGTAATAGGCAATTACTGCACTTTGTCTAAAGGGTTCTTTCTTCCACCACGACTTATAGGCTGCCTTAGTAATTGAAAAAAAGTTTTTAGTTTTTAATTTACTGTTTTTCAGCAGCTTTTCTTTTCCAAAACGGCTTGCGTTTAGTTTGTTCATCGTCATTTACAGATTTAATATTTATTTCGTTGTCAATTGTTGGCAATAATGCCTGAATAAATGCATTGCGCAACACTTGTAAAATAACTTCCAACCCGCTTATATCAGGATTATCGAAAGTTCCATTCATATCTACTTTTGTAGCTACCTGATTTTCGCGTTGATTTTTTAATACGGCACCTAAACCGCCTACGGTGTGTTCCCAAATTTTCTGAAGAATGGGGTCTTCTTTATCTTCAGGGCCAACAACATTTAAGTTGACAATAATGGGTTTTAAATAACCAACAAATGCACCATCGGCAGCTGCTAGTTCGGTATACAAACTAAAATCGCCATCAGTTACGTCAAAGTGACCATAGGCTTTAAAAAAATCGTTTAATTTAGGCAGATGTGTATTTTTAAGACTTGCATTTAAATCGAAAGTTGGCGTTTCGGCAAGGGCGTTTAATTGCATATTTAAAATAAATATTCCATCATAAATATCAGCTTTGGCAGTCAGCGTTGATGGTAATTTTACATCTTCATTCACCACATTGGTAAGATTTAATGCTAATACGGAGGCATTAGTTAATTTCAAATCCAGATTAGGTTTGGTGTTAAAATCCTTATAAATAAAGGTGCCGTTGTCAACTGCAACCTTATTTACTTTGAGTGGCATAAACGATTTTAATAAATTACGGAAATCGGTTGTATCTGCTTTTAATTCTTGTAGTGCAGTATTCGTTTTGATAAACACAAGGGTGGGGGAATGGAAATCCAGTTCGCCTACTATTGAACCTTTAAATAAAGCCGGCCAGGCAATGGATAAATCGATACTTTTAGCATTAAAAAAATCGGATTCTTTATGTGTTGCTGAATCTAATTTATTAATGAAGATATCTTTTATTTCATATGCACCTAAAATGAGCGATATATCGATATCGTCGATATGACCATAATACCCGGGCATATTGGATAATGTTTTGTTGGCATAGTGCAACACGATAAATGGTAAAATCAGTCGGAATACAATTAATACAACGGCGATAATTATTAATACTTTATATTTTTTTTTCATTGATATATGCTTTTATAGATATAGTGAGATATTACACTATTGGCATATTATCAAAGTTGCGCAATACATGTGCACTGCGTGTTATACAAATGCTTTAATAATTTATATAATTCACATGTTTAGGGTGGGGAGTTGATTGTTGGAAAATGGTAGGGGGGATTTAGGAAATTGCCGGGAAGGCGGGGAGATGGGAAGTTGCGGGAGTTATTGAGATGTTTTCTCGTAATTGAGTTGGTTTAAATTAAAACCATTTTGAGAATTATTCCTTTGTGTTACTTAGAGGAACTTCGAGCCTTCGTGGTGACTTTTTCAAAAGCTAATTTTATAGCAGTAAAATTCAATACTTGCCCAAAAATAAATATTTATTTCACCACTAAGTCGCTAAGTGCCGCTAAGTTGCACGAAGTTGATATAGTAGGCAAGCAGGAAGTTGCGGGGAGTTAGTTTGGGGATTTTAGAAGGGACCAGTTGTGCCAGGTTTTGTTTTTGAATAGGGGGGTAATTATGATGAGGTGATATAAGATAGTTCCGAATACAACTCCGCAAAGTGAACCCACCCAAACGTCGATTAAAAAGTGCTGGAACAAATATACGCGTGATATTGCCACTAATAATGCTAATACAAAAAATACCGCAGTGAGTGATTTATTATTAAAGAAAAATGACATTAATAAAAACATAGTGAATGCTGCTGCAGCGTGTCCGCTTGGGAAACTATGATTGGCATATAAGTCGATACCATCTACCCAATTTACATCTTGTCCCGCAAAATATCTCGAAGGGCGTGGTTCGTCGTAAAACTGTTTTAGCAGCGATACAAAAAATGCTGAAATAAAAGATACTAAACTCAACAAAATACCATATCGTAGTCGTACAAAAAGAAATACAAAACATACAATACCAATTAAAATACCATCGCCACCCCAAGTAATGTAACGGAAAAAAATATCGCCGACAGGAGTATGTATTTCGTTTAATGCAAGCGAGCCCGCTGCTTTTGAATTAAAAGATAAATACAATCCTACCAAAATAAACCATATCAGCCAACTCTGGTAAAACGTTTTATGTTGTTGTATCAGTTGCTTCATGATTGTTTGCGACGGAATAATTGACGGAATTTTACCAATTGATTGTAATACCATTCACCATCAATTATAGGTGCATCGTTTTTTGCTTTGATAGTCAGTAGTACACTGAACGGTGCAATAATAAAACTACCCATCCACATGCCCCAAAAAGGCGTTAATACCAATTGTTCGGCTAATTTTTCGCCGACAATATTGAGTATGTAATAAAAAATAAAAATAAATATGGACAATAATACCGGCAATCCAAATCCGCCTTTGCGAATAATGGAACCTAATGGTGCGCCAATAAATACAAATAATAAACATGCCACCGACAAGGTATATTTTCTATACACTTCAATTTGATGGTCGCGGATTTTCATTTCGGTATTAATTAACCGCTGCACAACCTGATTGCTGTAACCGGCTAAACTGCGTGAAGTGCTTAATCCTTTTTTTACAACAGCATTTCGTTCTGTTACCGGAATTAAATCAATGAAATTTTTTGTTTTGCCCAATTTCACTTCCGGTTGTGCTGCAATTTTTGCGGAGCTGTCTCTACCTTGTAAATAATGCATTTTCATACTCGGCTCCAGCGTTGTGCTTTGTCTGTCGTTGTATTGATGTAACGAATCGATAGCCACTGCAAGCTGATTAATATTAAGCATTTTATAGTGGTTCTGATAAAGATTTTCGCTGGTATGCGTCATTTGAAAACCACTTAAGTCGATAGATTTTTCCCACTCCCCGAAATTCATGCGGAGGTGTTCGGCCGTTTTTTTATTTTTTACATCCGATTGTAATTCTTCATATTGTTTGCCATTGTATAAAGTGAAAATCAGATTTTGATTGTCCTTAGTTGTTTGCATTTTCCCTTTTTCGGCAATGGAAACGTTGTCGTTATTTTTATCCAGCTCTTCGTAAATAGTTACCTCTTCGATGGTGATATTATCATCACTCTTGTCGCCAATCATTATAGAGTAGCCATCAATTTCATTATAAAATTCGTTGGGTTTAATATTGAGTGCCGGTTTTTGTTTGGTAATATCCACCAGTGTCACCACAAATTTTAAATAGGAGGAGGGCAAGATATAATTAGAAAAGAAAAATGCACCGATGGCAATTAATACACCAATAACAATGGTGCTTCGCATAAAGGTGAACATGGAAATACCTGCACTTTTAAATGCGGCCAATTCAAATCGCTCACCCAAATTGCCATAGGTCATGATACAAGCCAACAACACTGCAATGGGCAACGAAAGCGGAACCATATTGGCTGAGGCATAAAATAATAACTTGGCAATGATATACCATTCCAGTCCCTTTCCAACCAGGTCTTCGATATACTTCCACAAAAAAATCATTAAAAAAATGATTAATGCGATAGTAAATGCAATCAGGAAGGGTCCCAAATAGGATTTTACGATATATTTGTCAATCTTGTTCATGTATGCCTGACTTCCCTCAATTTGATGCTGCCGAAAAAACGTTAATGTTTGATGCCGGCTTGTTTGAACGTAAACGCCGTGTCAACCAAAAAATTTTCGAGTTATTTGAAAATATTCGTTTGGCGCTCAAAGATAGTGCTCAACACAAACAATTTCTGTTTCCGGAAGGGACAGATTACACAACCGGAAAAATAGCTCAAGGCGAAAATTATCTGGGTTACCCCTGGGTAATGCTCGACTTTCCGCGATGTTTCAAAAAAAATGCCATGTTTGCCTATCGCACCATGTTTTGGTATGGGCATTATTTTAGTGTGAGTTTACTGATATCCGGAGACCATCTTTCCACCTTGCTGCCAGGCTTGGCCTCAAAACTACGGCCCGCACCGGATGGATTGTTATTCGCCACCCACGGAGATGCCTGGTGTCATGATTTAGATGCAAGTACATTTCTCCCCGCAAATCAACTTTCAACAGCGGCGATAATGGAACATGGTGAACGGCACGGTTATATTAAACTGAGTATAAAACTTGATGAGCCGGACATGAAAAAGCTTAGTGAGCAGGTAGTTGCGCACTATGAGATGTTGTTGCAGCTGTTATTATGAAGCGCCGATACGTTTAATGAGATTGTGGATTTGCGCATCCCAAAGGCGGCGTTGAGCGTCAACCTCGCGGTCTTCGGCGAAATCGGTGACAAACAGGATGGTATCGTTAGTGATTTCTGTTTTATCGATTCTGAATTCGAAGTATTCATCATTGTCCTGGTATTCCCAGCGGAAGCGAATGTAGTCATCTTCTTCAGTGCTGATGAGTTCGGCAATTTCGGTTTCTCCGTTCCAGGTAAAGTAAAAGGTATTACCATCATTATCTACCGTATCGGCGAACCACTGTTGGAGCCCGGTTGCGGTAATGAGGCAGTTGTAAAGGACCAACGGACTCGATTTTATGATGTATTCTATTGTGAATTGTTTCTTTTTCGACATGTTACTGAAAGCCTAACTTGGGTTTGGCTATAATGTTGCAAGTATAATATAATTTCAAAGGATACAAAATTTTTAGCAAAGTTTTTTTGGGGATAGTGATAAAACCCCTGTAAACATTGAGGTTTTAAATGACCCTTATTGTGATTTTTCACAAAAGTAACGGAGCTCTGCACGGCATTCATTACCTTTGCAACCTGAAAAACTAACCTTAAACCATACTTTACAATATTATGAACAACACTTATGAATTGAAGCTCAAAGAGTGGAACATGAAAGAAAAGGCTGCGGTTGAACTTAGCAGTATTACTACCCACTTATGGTACGACAAATCGGTGGAGCTGATTATCTTCCGCCGCAATCTGGTAGATGCACGTGCCAGCGAAATTTTGAACCATCACTTGTATGCGCAACGTTTCTTAAATCGTCCGTTGACTATCGAAGTGTCATTGGCGTTAACGAAAGCGATTAATGAACTCGATTTAGCACCTAGTCGCATCGATTTAGGTCGTTTAGGCAGCGAATGGTTGAGCGAAGGCAGCAACTATGCCAATGAACTTGAATTTGTGAAAGATAAATTGAAAGAATTTATCGGTCAGGATAAAATGGTGTTAAAACCAAAAGATGTAGTGTTATATGGTTTTGGTCGTATTGGCCGTATTGCTGCGCGAATTATTATTAATGAAGCAGGAAAGGGCGAACAATTGCGTTTACGTGCTATTGTAACACGTTCTAATTCTGATGAGGATATTATTAAACGTGCAAGTTTATTACGCCGCGATTCTATTCACGGAAAATTCCGCGGAACAATTGTTGAGGATTTAGAAAATAAAGCACTGATTATAAACGGTCATACTGTTTATATGATAGCTGCCGATAAACCTGAAAGTATTGATTACAATGCATTTGGAATTGATGATGCATTAATAATTGACAATACAGGTATTGCACGCGACCGCGCAAATTTGAGTAAACATTTAGAAGCAAAAGGAGTTAGTCATGTATTATTAACTGCTCCGGGCAAAGGTGATATTCCGAATATTGTTCACGGAATTAATCACGAAAATTTTGATCCTGCAAAAGAAAAAATATTTTCTGCAGCAAGTTGTACTACCAATGCTGTTGTGCCGATTTTATATACCATGGAAAAAATGTTTGGTATAGATCATGGTCATTTAGAAACAGTGCATAGTTATACGAACGATCAGAACTTACTTGATAATTACCACAAAAAATCACGCAGAGGTCGCTCAGCACCTATGAACATGGTAATTACCGAAACAGGTGCTGCAGGTGCAGTAGCAAAAGTATTACCTGATTTAGCAGGAAAATTCACAGGCAATGCCATTCGTGTTCCAACACCGGATGTGTCGCTTGCGATTATGAATTTAAATTTGAAAAAAGAAGTAACCATTGAAGAAGTGAACAGCGTTTTAAGAGAAGCTGCTTCATTTGGTCAGTTGGTTGAACAAATAGATTACAGTATCAGTTTAGAAATTGTGAGCAGCGATTGTATTGGTAATAGCCATTGTGTTATTGTAGATGCTCCTGCAACAATAGTTTCTAAAGATGGTAAGAGTGTGGTATTATATTGCTGGTACGACAATGAGTTTGGCTATACTAAACAAGTTGTTCGTTTATCGAAATATTTGGCCGGGGTGATTAGGTTAAGGTATTATTAATGTGCTGATGTGGTAATGTGTTGATGTGCTGATTAATGTAACAATGTGTGAATGTACCGATACCAATGAAACAGCCGTTGAGTGCTGATGTGGTAATGTGTTGATGTGCTGATTAGCAGCCGGGTTCGGAGCGAGATTGGACATTCGGAGCAATGGATTAGCTGATTAGCAAATTAGCTAATTAGCAAATGTGGATTCGGAGTGTGATTGAAATGCTGTGCTCAACATTTGAATTAATACCAAAAAACATTAGTTCGCCATGGCGAACTAATTGGGAATGATAGAGGAAGAAAAATTGTGTGTGTGGCGAAAAGTAACCATTAGCTAATTTGCTAATCAGCTAATTTGCTAATTAAAATAAATCTATGTTTGAAAATTTATCGGATCGTTTAGAAGGCGCCTTTAAGAGTTTAAAAGGTCAGGGAAAAATTTCTGAAATTAACATTGCCACTACGGTGAAGGAAATTCGTCGTGCATTAGTGGAGGCCGATGTGAATTACAAAATTGCCAAAGAATTTACCGATACGGTAAAGGATAAGGCATTGGGTCAGGAAGTGCTTACTTCTGTTTCGCCGGGACAGTTGATGGTGAAAATTGTGCAGGATGAACTTACTGCATTAATGGGTGGTGAACAGGTGGATATTAATATTAAAGGTTCGCCTGCTATTATTTTAATTGCCGGTTTGCAAGGTTCCGGTAAAACTACATTCAGCGCCAAATTAGCCAATCACATTAAAACAAAACTGGGTCGCAGTCCGATGTTAGCGGCATGTGATATTTATCGTCCCGCTGCGATAAATCAGTTACAGGTTTTAGGCGAACAAATTGGTGTGCATGTATATGCCGACATCGAAAATAAAAACGCTGTTGATATTGCTAAAAAAGCCATCAATTATGCCAAAACAAATAATCACAATGTTGTAATTGTAGATACTGCCGGTCGCTTAGCTGTAGATGAGGAAATGATGGATGAAATTACGCGATTAAAAGAAGCGTTGAATCCTTCAGAGACTTTATTTGTGGTGGATAGTATGACTGGTCAGGATGCAGTTAATACAGCAAAAGCATTCAACGACCGTTTGAATTTTGATGGTGTAGTATTAACCAAATTAGATGGTGATACACGCGGTGGTGCGGCATTGTCGATTAAATATGTGGTGCAAAAGCCGATTAAGTTTGTGAGTCGCGGCGAAAAAATGGATACGCTTGAATTGTTTTATCCTGATCGTATGGCGCAGCGTATTTTGGGCATGGGCGATATCGTATCGTTTGTTGAAAAGCCCAGGAGCAATATGACCAGGAGGAGGCAGAGGAATTGCAAAGAAAAATTCGTAAAAATCAATTTGATTTCGAAGATTTTTTACAGCAGTTGAAGCAAATTAAAAAAATGGGTAACATGAAAGATTTATTAGGCATGATACCCGGTATTGGCAAACAAATAAAAGACATGGACATCGATGAAAAACAATTTTCGAAACTCGAGGCCATGATTTACAGTATGACACCTGAGGAGCGTAATAATCCCGACCTGATGACAGGTAGTCGACGTCAGCGAATAGCTGCAGGAAGTGGTTCTACAATTCAGGACGTAAATCAATTCATGAAACAATTTGAGGAGATGCGCAAGATGATGAAAATGATGAACAAAATGGGCGGCGGCGCCAAAGCTGCACGTGCATTAGGTGGTATGATGGGAAAAAGATAAGATAACTATTTAACGATATGATTTAAAGGCTGCCTGAGGTTGGCCTTTTTTTGTGTAGCACGGTTTAAATTTTGTGGTAATTAATTTATTGGAGCAGTAACATCCTGCTTCGTATCAAAATTGTTGCCGGTGTTCTGTTACAAGTCCTCCTCCCGCCTTGGGGCGTGCTCCGGGCTTTTCTGCCGATAGCTATCGGCAGACCTCAGTCTAGAAAAAAAGTTTTAGATTAAAATACGATTGTTATTGCTTATTTTTTTATCGTAATCACAACTCTGCGTTCTCTGCGTGTATTTCCTCCGCGCTCCCGATAGCCATCGGGATTGTGGTATCGGCTGTTTTGATTATGAGTTATAATCCCTTGAAAATGGCGTGAATTTTGCTTGTTGATAGCTTACCTATGCGCTTAAATCAGACACATTCATTCTGCTGTTGATATTACAATTGAGTACCAAAGCGCAAATTACTTTAGAGGGATTATTTACAGAACCAAAACAAACTGCAGACACACTCTATTTTCCGTTTGAAGATGGCATTCAATTAATTGTAATTAATTATTACGATACATGGGAGCGGCAGGTTGCTTATAAGGAAGCTATGCAACCAAGGGGAATGTCATGGGCAGCAATTATGGGACCTCCACCTAAAAATATGTATTTGTTTAGGAATACGGAGGGCAAGATTGTTAAAACTTATCATGGCATTTCTGATGGCAGGGGATTAAAAGGCATGGACTATTTTAATGCCGGGTTAATTTATTTGTATGGTTTGAGGGATTTTACTGAATATCATGGTTATTTAAAATATTATGAAATAAATGAGCAAGTAGGCTTAATAAACACAAAAGGAGAAGTTGTTGTTCCTGCAGTATATGATGATATACGTAGATATCAGGACTTAGATGGAGATTGGGAAAAATTGATAATTGAAAAGGATGGTTATTTTGGATTTTTAGATACTAATTTAAATGTGTTATTTCCACCTATTTACAGATGCAGCAGCGACACCAATTACTATGGCTATCCGGAGCATAACATTTTGAACGACTCATTTATTAAAGTATATAAAAATGGGAAATGTGGGCTCATAGATGAAAACGGTGTTGTGTTGATTGATTTCAAATATGATAATTTATTGCCAATTCATGATTCTATGATAGTCGGTTTACTCAACAAGGAATTAATTAATCCAAATCAATATTTTTGGAATAATGTGCAGGCCTGTGAAATATATGATGTTAAATTCAACCTGATTACTTCACTCGATGAATACGACCATATTGAATACAATGGAATTAAACGATTTATTGTCAAAAAGGGCAATTTAGTTGGCGTTGTCAATCACAAAGGCAAAGTGATAATTCCTATCGAATACAACAGTTTAGCACCTCAAGATAATAATTACTACGTAGTTAAGGGGAATAAAAGTGGTGTGATAAGTTTGGAGGGCAAGGTATTAATTCCCATTGAATACGAAATGTAATATGTATTTCTACGAACCTGCTATATATGTCACTCAAAATGGATTGATTGGTGTATATAGCAATAAATATCAATTAATTGCGGAGCCACAATACAAGCAACGTTATTGGGAAATGGGCAAATTCATGCTCGTCAGGCCGGATGGGTCAAAGGGGTTTGTATTACACCAAAAAGGGGGTTCGTATTATCAATCACCGGAAGGGGAGGTGATTAAAATGGAATAGCTCACGCCAATTTGTTTGTAATTAGCATCTAATTTAACTTAAAACTACATTTCACAAATTAGCATCAATTACAATTTATATCTTGGCTTATCATTTTAAATTTTGTGTCCTTTGCGTAAAATTTCGTGTTCCAATTTATTGGAATTGTGGGCTAAAACAGCCACCCCGCAAAATGCACAAAAGCGGCACAAAAGTCACAAAATTAGTATTGGTGTGTTTTATAGGTAAATGACAAGTCAACCAAATTAATTGGGGGTAGCCTATTTAATTTGCAATATTTTTATTTGCATTTTTACGATAATTAATTTTCATTATTTTCTGTGAAATTTTTGGTAGTCGCGGAGGTTTTGGTTATTAAAATCAATACAACAAAATCTTATTTGATGTACTTGGCAATTACGATGTATGATTATTCTATTTTTGAGATTAGAATTTTGACTAAAGAAAGTGAGTTATGTATTTATTAAATATCGAGCAAAATAATGCCATGTATGAGTTTAATAATTATCTAAATTGATAATATATATATTATTTTTTTAAATTGATTATTCCCATTTTAAATATAAAAGGTTATATTGCATGCTTAAACCTACATTATGCCCCATAATTTCAATCAGATTATCAACCTAACTAATCTCGAATCAACTGGAAAAAAATATCTCTTACTGCTTCTTGTTAGTACTTATTTTATTTTTTCAGGTTGTAACAGTGAAGCTGAAACAGATACAGCAATTTTAAATGCAACTGCAACTGATGGGGAATTGCCGGAATGGAATACTACGGAGAAATATCTGCTTGGTATACGTGCAAATGACCCCATTAACCGGAACTTACGCATGGATTGGTTTGTGGAAGAATATGGAGATGAGTGGAGTTTGTTAATGCCTACTAAACAAAATTTAGGTGGGTTATTAAAGCGCTATAGCACGAATGATGCAATTAATAAATCTGGAAGTTATGAACGTGATTTAGGTTTAAATATTCAACCCTTTAAGCCGTTCAAGTTTTTATATGAACTTGCTGTAAATAATAATGATATCCAATCCGATTCTTCAGTGTGGGAGACAAAAGATGGTGAAGATAGAACTTATTTTAAAACCATACATTGTGAAATTACTCCGCAATTTTCCAAATATGGTTATGGCACTTGGGTTGTTGGTTCAGAAAATCCAGGATTTTTTTATGACAACCCTTGGTTTGGTTTAACTGGCAATTATGATTATGGCATTCCTAAAAGTATTGGGTTGGATGACACGATTTGCACCTATGGGCCTTATGTTAGTGATGATATTGAAGATGATTCACATGCATGCCGTCCTGAAATACATCCTGCTCAACAAATATGGTTTAAAGATAGATTGATCACCGACCATAAAGCCTATTGGCTCTTCTTTTTTCAAGATCAATCGGATAGGTTTTGGGATACTGAAGATGTTTATTATGTTTATGATGATAGTTGGTTGTCAAAGGAAAAGAAAATTGAAGTGCCTGCTGATAGTCAAAAGGTTTTTAGGCCATGGGCTAAATCTCCGGTATATGGACAATATCAAATTTTGTTTCATATTAAACCACAAAGCCAGGTTCTGAATCAAAGTCAACCGATGATTATAAATTTATCAGTTGCCCAAGAACGAGAGGTTGTGACAGCTGACTATCCAGCTATGGTTGCAGATGCAAATGAAGGATTTGTTCATTCCTATTATATTGGTGGAGAAGAAGTGGTAAGGGTAATTGAGCCTGAGCAAAATGATAATGATATGGGTATTCAGTTTGTAGAAGTTACTAAACATCCTGATGGCAGTTATACAGGTTTCGCTCAAATTACTATGGTTCTTGGCGATGGTGATGATGATACGGGCCTTGATAACTTAAGTGGGAATGGTGCTGGTTATATTGTGCTTCATGCCGATGTTTACCCTTATCATCTAGTGACAACTAATGGTACGAGGCGTAATGATTAGTATTTATTTGCGGATAAATAAGATTAATTGTGCTATGTTAAATCTGAAAAGTAGTTAACTGATTATTTTTATTAATTATTAGCTATTACTCTATTCAAAGTTTATTAAATGCATATTTCACAAATTGAGTATTACTCAAATAGCTTTTTAGTTGAAACGGAATAAAATCGAAATAGCATTGAGCGAATATTAACAATTATTATCGGCTAAATATGTTAAAATTAAATCTGAAGTCTCTATTAATGTTTTGTGTCAAAAAGTATAGGATTCGCAATCAAATTATATAACTCGTTTTTTGCTATTTCCTTTTTCTTGTAATCTCTGTGCGTTCGGTTGTAATTCCTATTTGTATTAAATGTAACAAACAAATTATTTCAAGTAATTATCTCACGAAATACGTTCCCATTTTACATTCATGGTATAATTCCCCTTTTTCTTTCCTATTGAACGCGAAATATCTACATTTAATGTGCGCACTATCGATTCACCCGTTTGTAGTGTTACGGGATTTAAATCAAAAACAAAACTGTCATTAATTAATTCAGATGATTCGCCTTGTAAAAAAAGTGTAATACCACCGCCAACAACTAGCACCACAAACGAACCTATTAGAGCCACCAAAGCACCCGTCATTAAACCTGCTGCAATAGGCATAGTGCCTCCGGTTGCCGCCATACCTATGGCGATACCCATCGAGGTTAAACCGATACCTGCAAGTGTTGCTGACATTATAGCACAAGTATTAAATGCTACTACAATTTTATCCTGATCAGCAAAATATCTTTATCGATAAGCGCAAATGTGCCGAGTAATGTTTGAGGAAAAATCCTGCATTATTTAAATTCACTTCAGCTAATTGCCCTTTTACACCTAATGGTAAAGTATCACCATCTTTCATTTTGCCGACATCTATGATATCAATCACTGTAGTATTGCCAAGGGCGTCGGTAAATAATCCGTTGAGTAGAATTTCATCTTTTTTTAATTCAACAGTCTGCACACAATGAATACTTTCTACTGATAACCGAATGATACGAGGAGCAGCCACAACAGGCTCCGGAATTATAGGTGTTTTTTTATTAAGGACTCGTTTATTGAGTACTTTTTGTGTAACTACATCATTTTCTGCTGCTGTAAATTTCAAATGTTCAGGAAATGGCATTTGTTGAATTTGAGCTGCAACAGGGGCACTTTTTTTAAAGTCCACATTTGCCAGGTCACCATATTTTGCTTCGCGTTGAGCGGGAGTGGAAGGCATTTTTATTAGGTTTTCGATACCTGATTTAAATTTATTCTGAGCCGATTTAGGTAATTTTTGTAATGATTATATAATAGATACTCAATCGAATTTTTATCACCGGTCATTGGATAAGTTGAAGGATTATCGGCATGAGCAAGCATTTTTGCCATTGATAAATGAGCAATATGTTCAATTCGTTGTGCAATTTGGTTGTATTTGTTTTGAGCAATGCCCAAGTCTAATTTTCTCATAAACGTAAATTTTGTTGAGTAAATGTAGTGTGAGCAGATGCTAATTACCTAGAGAATTTGAAATATCACATCATGATGTGATGGGGGTTAGATGAGGCGGTAGCAAAACTTTGGTTCAATTTCAGGTTTATAAAGTCGTATTATTTTCAAACTATTTATGTCTTATTATGAGTGCGCAGAAGTTACATTTTTAAAATTTGATATTTTTAACCTATGATGCTTTACACAAGAATGCTATACCAAATGCAAGGAAATTTATTCACTTTCGTATCTTAGCTTACCATGCACCAGTTGGGTTTCAAATATGGGTTGATATTTATTATTTGCTTGATGGCTTATAAACCGCTAAGTGCCCAACAATTTCCTGATTTCCACTTCGAAAATATTAGCACTGCAGATGGTTTGAGTGATAATACCATTACCTGTTTGTTTCAAGATAATAAGGGATTTTTATGGATAGGCACAGGAAATGGATTAAACCGATATGACGGTAATATTGTAACTACTTATTTTTATGAGGAAGGGGAATGCGAATTCCTTGGGTGGAAATTTTATTTCAGGGATTATTCAGGATGATGCCGGTGTGTTTTGGATTGGCACACGCGATGGTGGTATCACGCGATTGGATTTGAGTGCGCCATTAGCTAAACAATTTAAACGGTTCAGTAATATTCCGGGGGACTCCACTACCATGTTTTCGAACCGCATTACCACTTTAGCCGAACTTAATTCGGATTATATTGTATTTAGTGCAGAAGGTATTTCTGCTGGTTTTATTAATAGAAAAACTTTTGAAATTACCTACCATGAAAGTAAAAAAACACTGCTGTCGCATTATTAGATACTAAAATTACTTCGCCTCAACCTGATGGCAACGTTTGGCTGCAACTGATAAAACGTGAAGGGAACACAGTTTATTTATCAGGGTTGATAGGTGGAACAGTTTATGCTTTCGATAATACTAACCCCATTGTTCCAAAAAACAGTACAGATGGCACTGCTTCCAGTATTCAGAATTTTGATATTGATGGCGATACAATATGGGTAGGAGCATGGGTACATGGTTTATTTATTCAGGAAAATCCTTTGGGCAAGGCCATTGATAAATCGCTTGCACTTAAAAAGGTGGTGCCGATTGAAGCAGAAGTGTTATCGGTATTGTCGTGGGATAAAAATTTTGTGCTGGCCGGTTCAAAAGGTAATGGATTATACCTTGTAAATAAAAAGACTTTTGAATATAAAGTATTCCAACACGATAGGGCAGACGCTTTTAGTTTGGCCGGAAATAAAATAAATTGTTTATTAAAAGACAGCAATGGCATATTATGGGTGGGAACTTCAGCCGGATTAAGTAAATATAATACTATTCAATGGCAATTGAATGCTACGTTAATTAAGGATGATTTCACTAAAGAAATAACCCATTTTTCGATTTTTGAATTTAAAGACCACACGTTTGGGTTAAACACAGGAATGGGCTTGTTTAGATATTTTCCTGAAAGTCAGACATTCACACAACACCATTTTATGTATAACGGTGCTGAAATAAATCCAACTGCAATTGTTGCAATTTCAGATGAAAAACATTATTTAACTACTGAAACAAACACCTTTTTTATCGATTTAAAAACCTTACACATAGCGGAAATATTTCCTGAAACTCTTTGCAATCCTGTGCTTGAGACATGCTATAGGACCAAAGATGTTTTGTTTGGGAATTACCAAATTTATGATGTATTGTTTGATACTTTTGATAACCACATTTTGCACTTTTTTACTACAATTGGTTCAGGTGTAGGTATATATGATGCCACAGATGATACTTATTATAACCTGTTCCAATACTCCAACAAACCGAATAGTATATCCAATAACTTTGTCCGAAATATTTATCGCGATTCTAAAGGTAATATTTGGGTGTCAACTTCGGAGGGATTAAATAAATGGAATAAATCGTTTCCCATTAAAAATGATTTCACCATATATAAACACAGTATAACTGATTCTAATTCAATTTCGCATAATAATATTTCCGCAGTTTGGGAAGCACCGGATGGGATTTTATGGATTGCTACGTCCAATGGGTTAAATGCATTCGACGGAAAAAAATTTACTCGTTATTATAATACGGTAAATGGATTGCAGCAAATGTTTGGATTGTATCCGGATAATAAGGGGAACCTTTGGTTGCCTATAAAAGGCGGCTTTTTAGTGTTTAATTTACAAAATAGAAATTTCCGTTTCGTTCCACTTATTTATTCAGGCTGGTCGCTGCGTTCGCCGGCAAAATTATTAAAAAAGTAAATCAGGAACATGGATGTATGGCGGGTAATTATTTAATTTCTTTTAACCCCGACCAATATATTTTGAAACCGGGTTTCCGGAATTGTATATTACTGATTTGTTGGTTTCAGATGAGTTAATCGATAAAAGTAATTTTTACACCGACTTGGTGTTTAAGCATGATGAAAACTTTGTTACCATTAATTTTTCCAGTCTGCAGCTCTCCCAACCAAACACCGTAAAATACCGCTACCAATTATCCGGTTTAACAGAAAACTGGACAGATTTAGGAAAAAACAATGTCATTCGGTTTACCAGTCTGCCCCCGGGAAAATATACCTTGTATATCCAGGTTACTAATCCGCAAGGCGACTGGAGCAGCAGTAGTAATATGTTATCATTTGAAATTTTAAAACCCTATTGGCAAACATGGTGGTTTTATTTATTATGCATTTTATCACTTATTGGCATTACGTTTTTAATTATTCGTTATCGCGAGCAGCAATTAAAAAACGTGTTAAGTATGCGTAACAAAATTGCAAACGATTTACATGACGATGTGGGTAGTGCTTTAAGTACAATTAATTTATACAGTGAGGTTGCAAAAAATAAGTCAGGAGCTAATAAAGACCTTGAACCCATTTTGGATAAAATAACGGGCATCAGCACAGAAATGCAGGATAATATGACGCATATTGTTTGGAGCTTACAGCCAAGGAACGACAATTTCGACCAGATGCTTTTACGTATAAAATCGTATGCGCTGGAAAATTTGTCCGTGAAAAACATTGAAATATATTTTGATATCGATGAAAAATTAAGTGGTATAAAAATAGCAGCCAATAAGCGTAAGGAATTGTTTTTAATTTACAAGGAAGTATTAAATAACATTCAGAAATACGCAAACGCAACACAGGTTCATATTCAATTTAAACGATTGGGCGGTGATTTGCGTATGGAAATTCGGGATAATGGTATTGGTTTTGATATAAAAGCACTAAATGATGGTAACGGGATGTTTACCATGCGTGAACGTGCTGCGGCATTAAATGGAAACTTTGATATGGATTCCGAACCCGGAAAAGGGACTACCGTTGTGCTTACCTTTAAATATTGAACCTACTAATATTAGTAGGTAGTTAGTCAACTTAATTGGATAATTTTGATTGGAAATTATGTCGATTCGTGTAGCCATATTTGATGATAATGCCACCAGAAGAGATGGGGTTAAATTATTATTGGATACTTCCGAAGGGTTTTTATGTGCAGGTGCATTTGAAAATTTTAATAATGGTATTGCCGATATACATTCCTGTAATCCTGATGTGATTATAATGGATATTGATATGCCGGGAATTAATGGTATTGAAGCGGTTCGGATGATTAAAACCAATTACCCACAATTGCCGGTAATGATGCAGACCGTTTTTGACCATGACGACAAGGTGTTTGACAGCATTTTAGCAGGCGCTTCGGGGTATTTGCTCAAAAAAGCTGCGCCTTTAAAACTATTGGAAGCCATTCGTGAAATACATGAAGGGGGAGCACCAATGACGCCGGAAATCGCAGTAAAAGTATTGCATTTTTTCAGAAATAAGGAACAGCAAAAGGTGACAAACGATATGCTGCTTACTGAAAAAAGAAAAAGAAGTATTATCTGATCTGGTTGCCGGCTTAAGTTATAAAATGATTGCTTCAAAACAAGCTATCAGCTATCATACCGTTAATTTCCATATTCGGAATATCTACAAAAAAATGCATGTAAACAGCGTTGGTGAAGCTGTTGCAAAAGCGTTAAAAGAAAAAATGATTTAATCAGATTTTCCCACTACTATTCGCTGTTTTATAGGGAGTGCTTTGCACTTAATTTTGAGTTTCTCAAATTTCTCATACTTGTGAACAAACCAATAAACTATTTTATGAAACTCAAAAAACTACTTCCATTATTGCTGCTATTTTTTGCAAGCAATTACGTTTGAGCCGACACAGAGCCGGACAACAACAATGCAGTTACTGCAGATGCCATGACAGTTGATATTGCCAGCACCGGCACTATTAATTTAGCAAGTGACTTAATTGATTATTATGCATTTACAACAACTGCTGATGGCAAAATTACCTTGTCATTAACAGGTGATGTAACCTATCTTACAGTACGTTTATACGATGCAGATGGAACTACAGTATTAGGTACTGTTTCCGATTATTCAACTGTTATTGTTACTGTTGACGGATTGGCAGCAGGTAATTATTATGCTGCTGTAGTTGCCTACGCAGCTTATGCAGGTAATTATTCAATTACTTCAAGTTTAATAAATGCGGAATATGCAAATGATGCTGAAGTGAATGACACCTTTTCGGAAGCATTGGATATAGCTGAAAACGGCAGTGTAACAGGCCACATAGGATTCAGATATAATGGTGGTACCTATGACATGAACGACTGGTATAAAGTTGTAACAACGCAGGATGGAAAAATTACGGCAACATTTGCAAATAATACCGGTGATTATAACACGATTTACATTTATGATAATGACGGCGTAACGCTTTTAGGTTCAACTGCAGATTATGGAACCGACACACTAATTGTTACCGGCAAAGCTGCAGGAACATATTATATTCGTTTAAATTATTATTCTACTAATTATTTTAATGGTTATACAATAACGAATACCGTTACACCAACAATTTTCGCTAATGATGCAGAACCGAATGATACTTATGCATCTGCTACAGTTACAATTCCTGAAAATGGCAGTGTAAACGGACATATTGGTCATCGTTATAATGGTGGTTCTTATGATACAGACGACTGGTATATTTTAAATATGAGTCAGGATGGTCAGTTACAACTTAACTTGACACAGGGCGCCGGCATGTACCACGGTATTTATTTATATGATAATGATGGCACAACTTTACTTGCCAATAATTTTGAATATGCAACTGTAAGTACTATTAGATATAATTTATCTGCAGGAACTTATTATGCTAAAGTTGATAATTATTCTGCTACTATTATTCAGGTTATTCTTTACAATTCGTTGCAACTCCAACAGCATATGCATCAGATGCAGAGCCAAACGAAGATTATACAGAAGCTTCTGTAACTATTCCCGTTGGTGGAACAGTAAATGGACATATTGGATTTTATAGAAATGGCGGTACTTATGATACCGACGACTGGTATAAATTTACAACCACTGAAGATGGAATTATCAGTTTAACATTAAATCAGGGAACCGGAATGTATCATGGCATTTATTTGTATGATGCTGATGGAACTACATTACTGGATAATACATTTAATTATACTACTACTACCGTAGCTGTAACAAATCTTGCAGCGGGTGATTATTATGCGAAGATTGATAATTACAACGCTACCTATTATTCATCTTATTCATTGACACTCAATTTAACCCCTTCTGTTTACGGCAACGACCCTGAACCAAACGGAACTTTGGGGGAAGCAACACCTATGTTAACCAATTCAACTGTTGATGGACATATTGGTTATCGAAATAATGGTACTATTTATGACGAAAATGATTATTATAAAATTGATATTTCTGAACCAGGTGATTTAACATTAACCATTGAAAAAGGACCATCACAATATAATACAATTTATATTTTAAATAGTGTAGGAACAACCTTAGAAGTGCAATCAAATTATGGCAATTTTTCAATTTCTGAATTGAATTTAGCTGCCGGAACTTATTATGCGCGCGTAAATTATTATACTTCAACGCATTTTGGAGGATATACATTAACTAATAATTACTGCCCTGATCAAATTACCATTGTTGCTGAAGGTGAAACCACTTTTTGTGATGGTGAATCAATTGTTTTAAGTACACCTGATCATCATTTAAATTATTTATGGAGTGATGGTTCTGTAACAGAAACCAATACGGTTACCTTATCAGGAGATAGTTATTTAACTATCGATAATGGTGCAGGATGTGTGCGCATTTCAAATACAATTACCACGGAATCTACTCCATTACCAGTTGCTGTTATTGAAGCAGATGGTCCAACCGAATTTTGTTTAGGTGGTGATGTAACACTAAGTGTGCCTGTTGTAGCTGATACCTATTTATGGAGCAATGGTGCTACCACTTCAACTATAACTGTAAATGAAACCGGCGATTATAGTGTGCTATTAACTAAAAATGGTTGCTCTGCTATCTCTGATCCAATACACATCACAGTAAATGCAAACCCTGTTGCAACAATTACTCCTGATGGTGCTACAACTTTTTGTGAAGGTGGAAGTGTAACATTAAGTGCAAGCACCGCAGCAAGCTACTTGTGGAGCAATGGAGCTACAACCGAAACCGTTGATGTTGCTGCTAGTGAAGATTTTACTCTTACAATAACCGATGATAACGGCTGTTCAAATACCTCTGCAATTACAAGCGTAATGGTGAATGAAAATCCAACTGCTGGAATTTCTGCTGATGGCCCGACAACTTTTTGCAGTGGCGGTTCAGTTAATTTAATGGCAACCGGTGGAGCTACTTATTTATGGAATACCGGTGCAACAACATCATCTATAAATGTTACTACATCAGGAATATATTCTGCAACTGTATATAGTGCAGCAGGTTGTAGTGATAATACGATTACAATAGAAGTAGTTGTAGAAGCTTGCGGCTCTGTTTCAATTGCTGCTGATGGACCTGTTGAATTTTGTGAAGGGGGCTCTGTTACCTTAACTTCAACAGAAGCTGATGGTAATAATTGGAGCACTGGTGAAACAACACAAAGTATTATAGTTACTGAAAGTGGTGATTATTATTGCACCAATGGTGTAAATACTTCAAATACCATATCTGTTACTGTAAATGCAAATCCAATTGCCACCATTTCTGCTGACGGAGCTACTGAATTTTGTGAAGGTGGCAGTGTAAATTTAACTTCAAGCACAGCAAATAGTTACGATTGGAATACAGGTGCAACAACTGCATCAATATTGGTAAATACAAGTGGTGATTATGCAGTAACTATTACAGATGCAAATGGTTGTTCAGCAACTTCTGCTACCACAACTGTAACTGTTAATGCTAACCCGACAGCTACTATTTCTGCTGATGGTGCTACTACTTTTTGTGATGGTGGAGATGTTAATTTAATGGCATCTGAAGCTGTATCTTATTTATGGAGTAATGGCTCAACTGATGGAACAATAAACGTAAGTGCTTCAGGCGATTATTCTGTAATGGTTACTGATGCGAACGGTTGTTCTGCAACATCAGAAAATGTTACAGTTACTGAAAATGCAAACCCAACACCGGTAATTGTTGCTGATGGTCCTGTTGTTTTTTGTGGAACTGATGTGACGTTAAATACTGACGGTGTTTATGATTCATATATATGGAGTAATGGTGAAACAACTTCATCTATTACTACAGCAACTTCCGGAACTTACTATGTAACTGTTACCTCCGGTTTATGTGAAGGAACTTCAAATACAATTGATGTAACTGCAGATGCCGCACCTTCTGTATCAATAACTTCAGAAGGAACATTAATTTGTTATGAAGCAAGTACCATGTTAACCGCTACCACAGATGCTGCAAACATTCAATGGCAAAGAAATGGTGTGGATATTCCAGGCGCTAATGATGCAACTTATTATGCTTCATTAAATGGAAAATATCGTGCAGTAGTTACTACAGGCGAATGTGAAGCAACCAGTTTAGATATTAAATTGAAATATGCTGAACGTTTAGAAGTTACTCCTTCAGGAACTGTTGGCTTATGTGGTGGAGATGTAACTATGAATGTACCTGCTGTGATGGGTGCAACTTATCAATGGTATCAAAATAATGTTGCCATTGGTGGTGCTACTGCTAATAGTTATACAACATCTACCAAAGGTAAATTTTATTGCCTGGCAACTAAAGACGGTTGTTCAAGCGCATCAAAATTATTGGTTGTTACAGATGGTTGTCGTGAAGGCGAATTATCTCAACAGGAAATGATGGTTATGCCAAATCCTGCTGCCGATAACTTTGAAATAGTATTTACCGTTGCTCAGGCAGGTAACGCAATAATTCAAATAACTACAATTACAGGAAGCGTTATCCTTAGCGAAAATGTTGAAGTAATTGAAGGTGAACAAACACGCAATTATACTACTGAAAATATGCCTTCAGGTATGTATTTAGTAAATATGCAGTTTGCCGACGGTGCGGTAATTGCACATAAAATTATTATTGAAAAGTAATTGTTAAATCAAGCACAAAACCCCTGCTGAAAAGCGGGGGTTTTTTTATAAGATGAAAAATAGGTGGTAACAAAAATGCAATTGTTTACAGCCTGGTCATTTATTTTTTATTCCAAGGCAACAACTCTCTCACCTTATTAAAATCTTTGGTATAATAAATACCCACGCCAGTTTTTACATCGTTTTTGGCGATAATGGCGTCGTATTCAGAGAGGCGGAAGGCTTTGACACGAACCCTGCCATCAGGAGTAATAATATATTCTACCTCAAAATCTCCTGCAAGGTTATTGGCTGAGCCTTGTGCGCCATTTGCAAAATCGTAATAGGTTGTTCCGATTTTTACAATGATATTATCGTTTATCTCCTGCTCGAGTTTGATGTCTATTTGTTTACCTTGTTCATTGGTGTAATTGTAAGAACCACTCTGGATATTATCGTACCCAATATCAATCTCCGTATTTTTTAAGAAATCATTTAATACATTTTGGAAATACGTAGTAAGCTGACTTGAAACGAAATCGTTAATGGTATTACTGGTTGTTGTTCCAACAGCATTAAATGTGGTTAAATCCTGAGGTAAAAAACTATTGGTAATTAATAATCCGAATACTTGTTTGTTTAATTCGTTTTTATCTGCACGCACTTGTTGTAAACGACGTTGAAAATCTGAATTGTTGGTAGCTGTGCCCTGACCATCAGGAACTTCCAGGTCGAAATCAATTTGAGGGGATTCTAAAATACCGGTGATATTGATTAATACATTCACATCGGTTTTTTCTTTCGTGTCTGTCGACGTTAAAGAACTTACACTGATATCTTTAGCCACATATTCTGCAGTTAAATCTAATTTCGCATTGTAGGGTGAACCACTAAATTCTATGGTGCTGCCCGGCACAACTTTAAATGGCCTTTGAAACAATCCCTGGAAAGAGAAGTCGTATAAACCTTCTGTAATTCGGTAAGTTCCGGTCATATCTACTTTACCTAATGAATTCGCTTTTATGTTTAATGCACCAAATCCTTTACCGGTTAAATATTCCGTTCCTTCACTGTTGATTAATAATTTAATCTCAGCATCTGGGGTTGCATTGAGTTTCAAATCAATATCTACAATGGCTAAACTTAATTCATCTGGGGCTGTAGTTATTTTAGTAGTATCGGTTTTATTTACAAAACGTATAAAATCGTGGCGTTTTACGTTGCCTGAACCATAAGTTGGTAGATTAACAACAGTGCCTGAATGCGGTGTTGTTACAACCGCAATATTTAATGCATCAAGTTTGCCTGTGATGTTTGCATCAACTTTACCAATGGCATATCCGAATAAATCAGGATTTTGTTTTGCATCTGTCTCCATTAAGATAAGGTTCTCACTTTTTAAACTTAACTCACGGAAATTCCATGCATCAAAGTTGGAATAAGTGATTTCACCTTTTAATTTACCTTGATTGTTCAGTTTGTCTGTAACTGTTGTTTCAGGTATCAGAATTTTGTTGCGACCAATATTAATATCAATTTGGTCGAAAAAATAATGGGTGCCTAAATAGTCAATAGTCAGACCACCTTTTTTTACTGCCAAATCTCCCTCCATAATTGGTCTGCTAGCCGGGCCATTTACACTCAATGCACCATTAATTGTTCCATCCATGTCTGAAAGTATACCTCTCAGGAATGGCTCAACTACCATAAGTTGTGTTTTTTTGAATTCGGCTTTTAATTGTATACTATCTTCAACTTCTCCTTCTCCTAAAACATAAAAGCCGTCTGTTGTAAAACCATTATCACCTACTAGAGTACTTGAAAATTTTAATCTGTTGCTAGGACTAATTAATGATGTATTCACTTTTAAATTTCCTAGTAAGACATTATTTAATGTTAAACCTTTTATTTCAGCTCCACCCATAAAACTTGGATCACCCAACACGTTGCCTATACTGTAGGTAGCATCTAATGTTCCAGCTATATTTTCTCCGGGTAATACATATTGTTCTACAAGGTCACCTATAGGAATGTTGCGGATATTAAGTTTTAATATCGTAGTATAAGTTGGATCCGGTGCACTGCTTAAACTGATTACTTTTGTCCCGCTGCTCAAGGTAAAATTTTGTGCAACGATGTTATTGTTTACATATTGTAAGGAGTTGTTCGCAAAAATATCCCATTTTTCTGCCTGGAAATAAATTTCTGATGGTAATATATTAAATGCCATCAGCGAATCGATGAAGGCAACTTCTCCATTTAAATTTATACGGTTAGAGTCGGTATCGCCACCAAATTTCAGGTTATAACTTAATTTATTTTGTGCGAAATTGCCGTCAGTTTTTAATACAGGTAAAGTGATATTATTGTTGATGGTAGTGCTGTTTAAACTGGTAAAAAATTCCAGTTTGTCGTTGATGGTGCGCGCTTCAACAAGCAGCGTATCCAATAATATGTTATCGTAATTAAATTGGCCAACACGCAGTCGCGTAGTGAAATTGTTGGTGCCGGTGTTAAAATCGCCACTAACTTTTAAATTACGCACTACCTGTATGTCCGGGTAAAAAATGGCCATCAACTTATCAGCATTTTTAATACTGAGTTCATATTTGGCGATTTGAGGCTCGTAAACAATTGTGTCATTGCCATTGGTATAATGATTAACCATATTTTTTATGGCATTTGGCAATGTGCTCAAATTGTAATTCCCGGCAATTTGAAAATCAAATAAATTCGAATTTGCAGTGAGTGTTTTTTGACCGGTATCAACTTTAGCTACAATATTTAATGTATCGAGTCTGTAGATGTATTTATCGCGGATAAGTAATAAATCACCAAAATGAATATCTCCAATCATATTATCCAAAGTGGTGCCTTCCGCATTCATAGAGGCAGTTGCACTTAGTATGAGCGGCTCAGGATAAAAATTCAACTTTTTTAAATTCGCTCTTTCAATTTTCGATTTGAAATCATAAACAGGAATACTATCCTGCATATCGATAATACCATTAAATGTCATTTCAACATTCGGGTCATCAATAGCAAAGTTGCCTTCAAAATAGTCGTTTTGGAATTCACCATCAACTTCAATATTGGTGTAATTGTAGCCGTAAAATTCTACAGCATTAATTTTTGTTTCTACATCAAAATCAGAAGTGTTGTCGTTGCCGATAACACCGTCAATACTTGCAGTCATGCTAATTTTTCCTAAAATATCAGATTGACCTGAAATCTTTCCAACATTTAGCGCAGTGGTGGTGAGGTTACCTTTAAAGCCCGAAGTTTTTGTCTCAGGGTCGTACTGGAAATTCACGTCGGTGTACATATTTCCTTCATCAGTAACTATATCGCCAAAAGTTACCAGATTATATGCAAATCCTGTAACTCGTCCGTTATAATTGATGGTACCTAATTTCAAAACACTTTCCGGTAATTTCCCTTTTCCGATAATTGATTCTAATTCGTAAGTGTTTACATACAAAGGTTCAAAAGCTAAGTCGAGAAATGTCTCATCAATATTGGGCAAACCTTTAATATCCAATGTTCCTTTAATACCTGCCGTA
Organism: Bacteroidota bacterium; assembly: GCA_016718035.1. Classification (GTDB taxonomy): domain Bacteria; phylum Bacteroidota; class Bacteroidia; order Chitinophagales; family BACL12; genus UBA7236. The sequence continues at coordinate 290,982 of JADKEK010000006.1, forward strand.
TTATTTATCTGTGCATCAAAATCTCTTCCCTTTAAATTATCCAAAGTGCCATACACGTGGCCGCTGAGTTCCAGCAATACTTCGTAGGCATTTAATTCCGGTGCAAAATAGGCAATGTCTTTATTGGAAATAATACTTTTATTAAAATTGCCATCCATTCTGATTTCCGTTTCAAACCTGTCGAATGAATTTAAGGTACTAAACGACAAACCAAATGCATCGGCAATCCTGGAGTTTGGTGTTTTAATCAGCATTCCTTTTAAGGAAATTTCATATGGGGAAAAAATGACATTCGCCCTTAGTGTATCTACTTGAAATCCTGATTTTTCTTTTAATGATAAATGATTGATGGTATTAAAAATGGTATCACCACTATACAAAATATCGCTCATGTCGATATTGATATCAGTAACAGCCATATCACTAAAATTGATCCCCGTGGTTTGAATGGTATCGTTAATATCTTTAAAATAAAATGCACAATCATTTAACAATAACTGAGTGGTTTCCAAAGTCCAGTCGCCCATTGCAATGTGAATAGTATCCCAACTATCTTCTGAAGTTGATGGAATGGTATCGAGCAAACCTGTCAGTTTAAAGGTTGTAGCATCAAACTGCACTTTTTCAAGCGCCAACACATGTTCTTCTATTCCGATATTATTAATTAAAATTTCTGAATCATCTATATACATAAACATATCACTCGCTGCAACTTCATCATAATACCGGAAAGTAGTAGTGCTGATATTTATTTTATTTAATCGAAGGTCAAACGACTTTCCTCCACCGGAAGAAGCAGCTGTGGTATCCGAAGATGAGGACCCGCCAAATGCATCGGCAATAAAACTATAATTTGATATTGAATCGGGTAAGGTACGTTTGATGTTGATTGTAGTTTCACTCAAGCTGATATTTTTCAACCTGATACTGGGTGCAAAGGGATTGATAGTCCCGATATTCACTTCCAACTTTCCGGCATAAATGAGGGTATCCCGGTTTTTATCTTCAATATATAAACCTTTTAAAATGAGGTGATCCAACACATCAATACTCACTTCTTTAAGTTCCACCTTTGTTTCCAGTTTTTCGCTAAGCCAGGTTGTAGCTTTGGAAGCAACATAATTTTGAACTGCCGGAATTCGTAACAGGAAAAAAATCAATAAAAACAGGCCCAAAAGCCCCCAAAATATGATAAGTGCAATCCTTCTGATGAAGGAATAAATTCTCCAATATGTGAATAGTTGCTGCACCTACGCCTTTCCTGCTTATTTTTACGGGGTTAAATTACGAATATTGTATGCCTGTTACAATTCTGGGAATTGAGTCAAGCTGTGATGAAACCAGTGCAGCTGTATTGATTGATGGACAAATTGTTGCGAATTACATCGCAAATCAGTCCATTCATGAACAATACGGTGGAGTTGTCCCCGAACTGGCTTCACGTGCACATCAAGCAAATATTGTTCCCGTTGTTGATTTTGCCCTCAAAACTGCAGGAATTTCACTCCAACAAATTGATGCTGTTGCATTTACACAAGGTCCCGGCCTCTTAGGTTCGCTCATGGTTGGTGCTGGTTATGCGAAGGGAATTGCCCTTGCGCTTAACATTCCGCTTATTACTGTTCACCACATGCAGGCCCATATTTTGGCCCATTTTATTGAGGATCCAAAGCCGGATTTCCCGTTTTTGTGTTTGACCGTAAGTGGGGGACATACCCAGATAGTGCGGGTTGACAGCCATTTGGAGATGGAAATTATTGGGAAAACCAACGACGATGCCGCCGGTGAGGCATTTGACAAATGTGCAAAAATGTTGGGATTGCCCTACCCGGGTGGTCCGTTGATTGATAAAACTGCCGCCAATGGCAACCCTAATGCTTTTACCTTTGCCGAACCCAAAATTCCGGGTTTGGACTTTTCATTCAGTGGCTTCAAAACATCTGTTTTATATTTTTTGCAGGACCATTTAAAACAGGACCCCAATTTTGTTGAACAGCACTTACCCGATTTATGTGCGTCAATTCAACACAGTATTGTAGAAATTTTGCTCAAAAAAGTAAAAAGGGCATCCCGCGAAACAGGCATAAAACAAATTGCTATTGCAGGAGGTGTATCTGCCAATTCTTATTTGCGGAAACAATTATTTGCCTTAGGTGAAAAAGAAAATTGGGAAGTCTTCATCCCTAAATTTGAATATTGCACCGACAATGCTGCCATGATTGCCATTACCGGTTATTATAAATTTTTAAATAATCAATTTGCCGACCAAACCGCGGTGCCATTAGCTCGCATGTCAGGATTACAATCCTAATCCTACTTTTTCTATTTTTGTGGCATGTCTAGAATTCAGGTAAACTTTCCGGAAAAACATATTTTTTCTACTGAAATTAAAGTGCGCATAACCGATTTAAATTATGGCGGACACCTTGGTAATGATAGTATGTTAGCCCTTTTACACGAAGCCAGAGTTAGGTATTTAAAACATTTTGGTTACTCAGAAATGGATGTGGAAGGAACTGGCATTATTATGGCAGATGTTGCTATACAGTTTAAAACAGAAGCATTTTATGCCGAACGCTTAACTATTGCAATTGCTGTCGGCGATTTTAGTCGGGTATCGTTTGATATTTATTATAAAGTATCAAGTGGTAGTCGAGATGTTGCTATTGCAAAAACCGGAATTGTATTTTTTAATTACGAGAAAAAAAAGGTTGCCGCAGTTCCTGAAAAATTCCGTTTAAAAATGGAAAGTAAGGATTGATGCGAAATTGACGAATTTAAAATGTGTATTGATTATAAGCACATTACATAATAAAATCATCTGTTGTCAACAATTTTAGTCAATGCACAATTAAAAACAGGATTAACTAATACACGGATATTAAAATAATATTTTTACTTTGCATCTGTTATTCGACATCCTTCGTCTATACACACAACACCCTCTTTTACAGCACTCCCTTGTTGCCACACTTTTTTGTAACTAAACAAACAATAAAGTGTTATGATGAATTTTTATGTACTGAAACGTATTGGCGCGGCCTTATTTTTTAATTTATTAGTACTTTCTGCATTCGCACAAATGGATGAAGATTGTAGTGCGCATCCGGATGATGAATTAATGCATGACGAACATTGCGCAGTTTTTGCAACTGTTCCTATTGCTGATGCAACACATATTTCTGTTACCAATGGTTCATGGTTTAGTCCGTCCACCTGGAATACAGGCACAGTGCCTAATTCCGGCGCAATGGTTTTAATTGATTCGGCTACAACCGTAACGTATGATGCAGTTAGCGAAACCGAAATAAACTGGATACGTATAAAAGGCACCCTGAATTTTAAAAACAATGTGAATACCAAAATAAAGGTCACCACAATTGTAACCGACCCTATTGGTCACTTAAATATAGGAACAAGTGCTGAACCAATTTTAGGAACGGTTACTTCGAAAATTATTTTTCCCGACCAGGGCAGCATCGATATAAGTAATGACCCTTACGAGTTTACAAAAGGAATTATCAGTCATGGTTTTATGGTGGTGAACGGGGAATACAAAAAAACCTTTTGTGCGATTTCAAAAGGATTAAATGCCGGGGCTTCTAATTTAAAATTGGCTGAAACACCCACCGGATGGAAAGTTGGTGACCAGTTAGTTTTAGGTGGTACCAATAGTAATTATGCAGGCGATTTTGTTACCAATGCTAAATACCACGATGAAGTACTTACCATAACCAGCATAAGTGGTAAAACTATTTATTTTACCAATAATGCAACAGGAGGTACAACACTTCAATATGAACATAAAATGCCAACGGGTTATGGATTAAAAATATATGTAGCGAATTTAACCCGTAATGTAATATTTGAATCAGAAAATTTTGCCACCATCCCAATTGATCAGCGCGGACATATTATGTTAATGCATAATTTGGCACAAAGTATATCATACGCAGCATTTAATGGATTAGGCAGAACCAATAAAGATATTTTAGCAACTGACCCTGTGGTAAATGATATGGGTATGCAAGTGAGTGGTGGGTCAAATGTTAGAGGTCGTTATCCTATTCACATGCATAAAGCCGGAACAAATAATATTTTGGCAGTACCTACATTAATAAAAGGTAATGCAATTGTTGACCCTACCAGCTGGGGAATTGTAAACCATCAAAGTAATGCCAATATTGATGATAATGTAGTGTTTGATTTTTTTGGTGCTGCATTTGTAACTGAAGATGGTAATGAGCTTGGAACATTTAATAGAAACATTGCAATCAAAGGTCGCAAAGCTACAACACATACTAATTTAGATGAACGTACATTGAATGTAGATTTTGGTTACGAAGGGAATGGATATTGGTTACAAAGTTCAAATGTATCTGTAGAAAATAATATTGCTGTGAGTTGTTCAGGTGATGCTTACAAAGTATTTAGTGATGATGCCAGTATGCCGGCAACCCATCGCTTTAAAATTCCTAAAGCCAATATTCTTAATCCCGAAATAGCCGGTGTTGACGACTCCATTTATACTGCTGTAGTTCCACTTCGAAAATTTAACGGAAATATTGCCTATAACTGTAACAGCGCATTGATGTTTTGGACACATATGTTGAATAATGATAATGTCGGTGATTTTTCATCCATTGAGAATGACCCGTATACGCATTCCATTATGAGTTTAGTTCAAAATTGTAGTTTTTGGAATTTATTAGCAGCAGGAATTTCTGTGAAATATTCAGGTCAAATACAGTTTAAAAATGTTTTATTGTTGGGAGATGTAGCTTCACAGTTTGCAGATAGTGATTGGATTTCAGGCAACCCGAGTGGGGGTTTTGGGTTTATTACCAGTACGGTTACCGGGCAAATTGTTTATGAAGCGTTAACTGTAAAAGGCTGGAAACGCGCAGTTGTCGCCGGGCGTGCTGACGATTTGCAGAGTGGTGATGATTATGAATACAATTACAGAACTGCAAAAATAATTGGAGGTGTTTATAATAATAATACTTATAACATTTATCCGGAAGAAGGAACAGATGAATATGGTGCATCTGAATATTATAAATTTCCAAAATATTTTGAAATTTCCGGCGCACCATCGTTCACATCAATCATAGCTAACGCCAACCCGGTGGCAGATTATGCATACAGTGCTAATGGTGGCTTAAGTGTAAAATTTAATGGCGTACTCTCCAACGATAGTGACCCTGGTGTTATTACACCGGGCGAAGGAAATGGAATTGCTGCTTATGTCTGGAATTTCGGTGACGGCACAACTGCTTATGGGGTTGATCCAATTCATAATTTTTCTACAGCAGGTAATTATAATGTTGTGCTAACAGTTTACGATAGTCAGGGCAAAACAGGAACAATAACAAAAACGATTACAGTTGCTAATACGCAATACAGTAATGTTTTTAGCAATACCGGATTTGAAACAGGAACCTTATTATCTACATCATTGGCAAAAAGCACACGCGAATATGTTGGTAATGGTTGGATTCACAAAAGCAACTGGCAATTGGTAAATGGCAAAGCCACTATTTATTTAAGTGATAAATGGCGACGTCCGCTGGTTCAAATTGTGAAAAATGAAAAGGCACTCAGAGGAACAGTTGAATTTTCGTTCCAGGCTAAAAATATTGGCATTGGTGCAACAGGAAATGATTTAATTTGCGAAATAATTGGTGTGAATGGGGAATTTATAGACCCTTCTTTAATTGAAATGAATTCCATTCAAAAATGGAACAATAATGCGGATGTATTTTCTTCAACATTATTATTCAGCGAAAATTTTGGATTAGCAAATTATAACTGGCAAACCTATACTAGAAATGTAAATTTCGGTTCCGGTTATGAATACATCATTATAAAATATTATTCCGAAGGTGTAAAAAGTGGTCCCGCTGAAGAACAGGGAATTGATAATGTATGTTTGCCTTGTGTTTGTGCTATTCCTCAACATTTATTTGAAGATGAACTTACCGCTTCACATGCCATGTTGATTTGGGATAATATGGGAAGTGAACAATATCAGTTACAATATAAAACTACAGTTGGTGGTGCCTGGACAACGGTGACTGTAGAAAATACCTATCATGAATTATCTGCTTTATTAGCAAATACTTCCTACTCATGGAAAGTAAGGGCATTGTGCGATGGTTTATGGACAAGTTATTCTGGTGAGAAAATATTTATTACACCAAATGCAGGAACTGCTTGTACGTCTCCGGGTGTTTTAGCTACATCATTAATTACCGGAACAAAAGCCACACTAACCTGGAACCAAATTCCGGCAGCATTACAATACCAAATTTCGTATAAAAAAACTACTGATGTTACCTGGACAAATATTTTCACAACTGCAAATAGTTTTATGTTAACCGGTTTGTCGCCGCTCACCAATTACGAATGGAAAGTAAAAACCCAATGTGCTGCAGGTTGGAAAGATTTTACTTCAACGTCTTTATTCACTACAATGACGTTAAAAGAAGAAGATGAACAGCAATTAAGTTCAACTGAAATTGTCATCTATCCTAATCCTGTGCAAAATGAATTAAATATTCAATTGCCGGCGGATATTTCAGGAGAATTGAATTTGGTAATAATCGATTTATTGGGACATGTAGTTGCCGAACAAAGTATTCAAACAGGGGGAGGGTCAAATGGTATTCAATTAAATATTTCGACCATTCCAACAGGTGTTTATTTGTTAACGGTTTACAATCAAAATATCGCTTTAGCAACACAAAAATTTATTAAACAATAACAGGTTCATGAATGAATAATAGTAACCCGGACATTTAGTTCCGGGTTTTTTTGTGCCATAATAGGTGCACATTGTGGCAAACATCCTCAAATTTTAACATACTTCCATCAAAAAGGAGCCAATTCCGGTCATTATCCCAAATGGCGTTGTATTTGCACTTAATATGTTTAAATCTTATAAAATGAAAAATTACACATTATTATTGGCCTTCATTTGTATAATTACAAGTGTTACGGCTCAAGTTAATAATCAGGCAATTGGTGTTCGATTAGGTGGGGGAGATGGTGTTGAATCCGAAATTTCTTACCAACAATATATTGGTGGTCCAAATCGATTGGAATTTGATTTGGGTTTCTTTGATAACGGTTGGGATGAAGGATTTAAATTCACCATGTTATATCAATGGGTTGGCAATATAGAAGGCGGTTTTAATTGGTATGCAGGTGCCGGTGGAAGTATTGGTGGCCGCGATATCGACAACAATGATAAGAATTGGAATGATAATTCGGATGATGGCCTTTTTTTGAATGTAGATGGCCAACTTGGAATTGAATACAATTTCTCAGTTCCATTTCAATTGAGTTTTGATGCTCGTCCTGAATTCGGATTAATCAATGATGATTTTGATTTCGGATATGGTTTGGGAATTCGATATACGTTTTAGTTTTTATTGAAGATTGAATGTAAAGCCGGTGGTAATACTCCGGCTTTTTTATTATTTAGTTTTTTACAATTCTACTTTGGTAATGTTTTGTTGCTGTAGTAATAGACAAAACATAAATACCTGCAGAAAAATCAGCTAGTTGAATTTCTCCCATCAATCCAAGAATAGGCTGGTTGATAAGTTGTTGCCCATTTAAATCAAATAATTGAATCGTGCCCGTCTCAAAATTATCCAAAGTAAAATAAATAGCACCACTTGTTGGATTTGGAAATACAATAATGTCTTCCACACTTTGGTCAATTACCGATTGACCAATTTCACTGCAGTCGATAGCACCATCTAAATACGAGTTCCGTTCTGTTACAAATGATTTCAAACCATAAATTGTTCCACCTCCCGGACCACCTCCGGTTGTAATATCTTCAGTTAAATTGTCTGTGTATTGTGCATCGGTGTACATTTTATTATCGTCGGCATATACGCTACTTTGAATTAAACTATTGAGTGCATCAATTTTAGGGTCGAGATAACTATTAGAAAAATAATTATTTTTTATAAGACAATAATAATAATCATAAGTTGCTCTGGTGTCAGTAGTATTAATAATACGTTCCAATAACGGACGGCTCAATGCAAAGTAATCAGTTGCTAATTCGGTCATGTCCACCGGCGGGCCACCCATGCCAACAGGGTAGGAGCCGAATGCCTCATTACAATCCCATTTTATCCATTCCCATAAACCATTTACCGGATTGTGGTAGATATAATAATTTCTTGCAGAATTCGTGTAAGAATCCAAATTGGCGAACATATTATCCATTACCAAACTTTTCATAAGCACAGGCACATTAAAATAATATTGTAACGAATCTGCAAAATCAGCATCTGAACTGTTGTTGATGAAATTGGTTACTGATATTAAATCAGACCAGTCATTTTCAGTCTCATTATTTTCCAAAGAATAACGTTCTTCGTAATCTGCCACATCGGTTCCGTAATACATTAAATCGGCAGCACTAGTTCCGGCACCAAAGGCAGCTCCTGCTTTAAATAAATTTTCAGAGCTATTATCGAAATGTGTATTTAAAAAGTCGTCATCAATTTGTTCCACAACATCGTAAAATCCCCAATACGTACCATTCATATAAACATTTGCGAAAATACATCTTGGTGCGGGCACAGCGGCGTCATGACTTAAATCGTACATTATTTTTTCACGCATAAATGTGGGGTCCTTAAAACAATTATTAAAATTGAGTTTTTCCAGTTTATCATAATCCAATGAATCTACGTATCGGTTAAAGTCAATTTTGAATGATTTTTTATCACCCGGATGGCCATATGAGGAATTCCCTTTCAAACGAATACCTATATCTTCAAGAACCTGAACTCCGGTTAAGTCGGTAATGGTAACATCTGCTTTCATATAGGTTTCGGAGCTGTAATTGTTTACCAGGCTATCCCAAAACCCTGATTGACTGAAGGAGAATTCAACTTTTAATATTTGGTCGGTTGCGAAAACATCATCTCCCGGCTCTTGGGCCTTTAAAGGAAGGAAACTAACTGCTAAAAGAATGGTTATTAGGCGATACATGTCGTGATTTTAGTGATAGACTGGCCAAAAATGCAGAGGTTTAACGTATTAACAAAAATTAATTATGATAAGTGTGGTATAAAATTTGGTAACTGTTCATCAGCTTTATCCTAAACTGAATATCTTTGTTCACTATTTTAAAACACACATTATGCTCAAACACCTTACTATTATTGTGTTGTTGCTAGGTTTACTGCAGGCAAATGCGCAGGTAAATATTGTAATAACAGGAACACCAATTGTTGAAAATTTTAATGGATTTACTGGTGCGGGATTTTCTCCAACTCCATCTTTAGGTCAACTTGATGCCGATAACTGGAGAATTACCGGCAGTAACGAAGGCGATTTGTTATTTGGCGGCACCAAAACTACGGGCGACTTTGCCAGAGGAACTACCGGGGGTAACATTTCAACCGGCGGGATTTATTCTTTATTAACCGCAGCAGGTGCCAATCAGGTGCTTTATTTCCAACCAACTGCCGACGATTTTACACCGGGAACTATCACTTACGTCTATAAAAATATTACCGGGACGCTGCTTACTCAACTTGATTTTTCCTATGTAATATATTTATATAACAATGAAAACCGCGCTACGTCATTAACATTATCTTATTCAACAGATGATATTACGTATACGCCGGTTCCATCAGTAGATTTTACTTCATTTGCGGCACTAGATGTATTATTATATACCTTTAACCGCAGTGTTTCATTAACTGGTTTATCGATTCCAAATAATACCAATATTTATTTTAAATGGACCACCGATGATGTTGCAGGTGGCGCAGGAAACCGCGATGAAATTGGTTTAGATAATATCACATTAACTGCAGGTTCTGACCCTATTCCAACACCTACTGTATATTTTAATAATGATATTGTTTATGCGAATGAAAATGATGGCAGTTATACTTTCGATGTAAATATTGCTACACCACATGATTGTGATGCATTCATGACATTAAATGCAATTTCAACGGCTAAATCAGGTATTGATTATTCCTTCGTTTTCCCGACCATGGTTTCTTTTGAAGCTGCCGGACCTACAACACAAACTATTACTATTCCTTTAATAAATGACGCTATTCCTGAATATATGGAAGCGATGTATATCGAATTAGATAGCGTTTCTCCCGGATGTTTAATTACGGCACCGGATTTTCAATTGGTATTTATTGAGGATAGCGACGTTGCAGTGATTGGCGATTGCGAAAATTTAATTATTTCTCAATATGGGGATGGAACCGGTTTGTTAAATAACAAAGCATTAGAAATTTATAATCCAACTGATGCCAGCATTAATCTGGAAGATTATTACGTACACATTTATGCAAATGGTGCTATTTCTCCAATTTATTATTTCCAATGTGCAGGTATGCTTGCTCCCGGTGATGCATACGTGATTACAACTGAAGATGCAAATCCACCATTATTAGCGCAAGCTGATACTACCGGACAAGGCGCTTATTTTAATGGCAACGATGCAGTGGTATTAAACAATGGTCCTTATATGATCGACAAAATTGGTGAGATTGGCGTTGATCCGGGTATTACAGGTTGGGTTGTTGGTGCAGGAAGTACTACTGATAATTCTTTGGTTCGTAAATCAAATGTGGTAAAAGGAAATTTAGATTGGGCGACAGCTGCTGCAGAATGGGATGTGATTGGTGCAAATAATTTTACAGGTTTAAATACCCATACTTACGATGGTTGTGGTTGTAATGCTCCTACAGGAATTTCTTTTTCAGCTATAACTAATGCTTCGTTTAAAGTTAGTTGGTTGCCTGTAACAGGTGCTACAAAATATCAGGTATGGTTCCGACCACTTGGTGTTGGTGCTCCATGGTCGAAAGTAAATTCAACTGCAACTACTAAAAAAATTGTAGGATTAGCTCCGGCAACAACTTACGAAGTAAAAATTAAAACCATTTGTGGTGCTGAAGCTTCAACTTTTTCATCAACTGCAACCGTGCTTACTTTGCCTTTACGTGAAGGTGAATTCGAGCAATCGTTAACTATTTATCCAAATCCGGGAACGGGTGTATTTACTGTTGAATTACCGGAATCAGCCGAAATTTCATCCAACATTACCATCTATGATTTAACCGGTAAAGTTGTAATGCAACAAACCTTGAATGCAAATACCGATGTTATCCAAATTGATGCTACTTCATTGGCATCAGGTAATTATATCTTGCGTATGCAAACTAATAATGGCAGTTATGCTGAGATATTAGTAATCGAATAAATAAAATGATAAATTAAAAAAAAGGAGGTTGTCTGTAACAAATAACCTCCTTTTTTTGTGATTATTTTTTGTTGAATAAACTACTTGACATCAAGCAAATTTTTTAATCAACATAATCTCGTTAATTATTGCCTGCTGCATAGGTGGTATAATCCAGTGTTTTTAAAGCACTGATTAAAAACAATTGTGTTTCAACTTCAGTTGTAAATGTGAATGCACCACCTTCATCAACTATAAAAAAATCATCTTTATCAATCAGACCTTTTTCTGTAGTAACTTGTCCGGATATTACATAAAATGCATGTGAATGGGTATCGTTGAGTGCTATGGTATGCAATTGTGGCGCTAGCGTCAATTGCTGAATCGACAAACCGGGGGTCATCATTTCCAATGGAGCGCCTTCACCTTTTAACACTTTAATTGTTTTTCCCGGCTCCTCAATAATTGGAAACTCACTCGATTTATAGTCGTTATAAGTTGCAGGTTGAAGTAGCGACAAATTGATATTCGGATCAAACCATATTTGAAACATATGTGTGCCCTCAAGCATTTTTTCGGCGTGACTAATGCCATTTCCTGCGCGAATTATTTGCACATCACCGGCTTGCAAAGGCAGCCAGGTTTTATTTTTGTATCGTAATGTTCAACAGTACCTGTTAATACGAAACTCACTATTTCAAAAGCTTGATGGGGATGTAAACCTATAGTAGAAGTTACTTCAGCCCAAGCGTGTGCCCAATAAAATATATTGGAATAGGGCTGCAACTTGGTATGGTCATGCGACATTTGAATGGGTTTGTTTTCCATTATTTCTCCCCCATTAAAATTCCCTTTTATTTGTTTTTGCGATGGATATATATGTATAGACATGTAATTGAATTATAAATTAAATACAATTGGCCTGCTCGAAAAGTTCATCATCGGTCCAAAACATTAACATTTGGAAGCCCCTGTTTGGTGAACATTCCCCGTTGTAGCTTGTTTTACCCCTCAATAAACAAGTTTTACAATGAAATCAAAATTACTCCTCTTACTTACCGTTGTTGCATTCCAATTAAAAGCGCAGGTAAGCACCGAAATTTACGGACTTTATCGAAATAATACGCCTCCAGAATTGTATTTGGGTAAAGTGAATACAGCAGACGGGTCCACTGAATTGCTGGGTGCTACGTTATATGATTCATTGCTCGTAGTAACAGGCTCTACATTAAATCCATATACTAATACCTACCATGTATTGAGTGCGGACCGCTTTTTTGCAATAGATAATGTAAGTGGTGAAATAACAGATGCTGTTACGGTAACGCTGCCTATTGAAAACAGTTATATGCGCTCGGTAGTATTTAATCCTTCCGATTCGGGTTATTACGGATTAATTATTCAAACCAACGAATTAGATGCATCAATTTTGTTCGGTAAAATAGACCCACTCACCGGACTTGTAGAAGTGTTATCAGATACCAGCATCACGCAATTTTTAATGCCTGGAAGAAATATCATCAACCCTTACGAAATGATTTATTACCTGCTTACTGATACACAAATAATCGGTATCGATATGTACACAGGGGATATTTATTCAACTGCTACAATTACTAATACTTATGGTGCTCAGTTTGATAATATGAGTTTTAATTGTAAGGATGAAGTTATTTATGGATTGATACCTGCTATAGATACGCAACTTGTTTTCCTTGGTAAACTGGACCCTTTTACGGGAGCTGTAGAATTAGTTTTTGAAACTGCCGTTGATACTACTTATTTTATCAGTGGATTAGGTACAGCCAATTCTGCCGTTGATCCTGTTACCAATACTTACTATTATATTTCCGCTGGTAATCTGAAAGGTATTGACCTCGGAGAGGGTAGTATTACTTTTGAAAATTCTATTTACGACATGGAAGGTAGGTATTTCGGTTTATTCCATCACGTGCAGGATTGTTTTGGTGCGCAACGTACGCGATTTGCCACGGGGATTAATACAAAAACGTTAGCGCAACAATTTACCTTGACACCAAACCCGACAAAAGGTTTCATCAATATATCGTTTAGCGAAAATATTCAGACTTTACAACTCATGAATACTGCTGGGCAAATTGTTTTGGCAAAAGATGTTAATGCCAAAAATATCACAATAAATACTGACTTGTTGAATCCGGGTATTTATTTCGCGAAAGGTAAAAGTTTATCCGGTAATTTACTTTCCGGAAAAATTATTGTAATAGAGTAATTGGTTAATTAATACGCATTAAGTAAAGCGTCGGAAGTCCCGGCGCTTTTTTTTATTGTTGTTCTTCAGATTGGATTTCTTGTAAAATTTCATTTAAATCAATTTCAATATCCTGCTGACGTTGTTCCTGAATGCCTGCAATGGCAACTTGTAATCTTATGGATAATTGAGTAGCTCGCGACATATCTGCTTCCGTTAATTCAGCTTCTAATAATTGATTCATAATACCATCAATTTCATTATAAGCGGAGTCCATTTGTTGGGCATTGTATTGGTTATAATTGGTTGCCATATTTTCATACTGCTCCACCTTAGTTTCAAATTGATTTAACAGTTTATCGTTTTCACTTGTGCAGCTTACAAGCAGCAGCGCGATAACAATTATTGGCATAATTTTTTTCATAGCAGTAGTATTGTATTTACAAAAGTAATCACTTTTTTGATTCAACAGGGTTAGTAATGCTCGATGCAGCAATATAGGCAGTTGTCCAAGCGGCTTGAAAATTAAATCCACCAGTTACGGCATCAATATTCAGCACCTCGCCGGCAAAATAAATCCCCGGCAATTTTTTACTTTGCATAGTACGTAAATCCACTTCCTCTAAGGCAACTCCGCCACAGGTGACAAATTCTTCTTTAAATGTACTTTTGCCTGTTACTTTAAATGCCGCTTGTGTAAGTGAATCGGCAAGTTTTTGCAACATGTCTTTGGAAGCATCTGACCAGTTGATTTTATCGTTTATGCCGCAAAATAAACATATCGATTTCCATAATCTGGATGGCACTGCACCAATGGGATATAATTGAATATGTTTTTTTGGTGATGTAGATTTTTGAGAGATTAACAATTCGAGGCAGGACTGATAATTATATTCCGGTAAGAAATTAATTTTCAAAGTAAATTGATATTGTTTTGCTGCAAGTTGTACCGCTGCCCATGCCGATAATTTTAATATTGCCGGTCCGCTAAGGCCCCAATGTGTAATTAATAATGGTCCTGTACTGCTAATTTTTTCTCCATCAATTTTACAAATAACATCCGGTACACTTACGCCCATTAGTTCATCAATACGTTTGTCCTTAATATGAAACGTAAATAAACTGGGTAGGGGATTGATGATGGTATGTCCTAATTGTTGTAATATTTCCCAAATTGGTGCACTGCTGCCTGAAGCAAAAATTACAGCATCAGCAATAAAATCTCCTCCATGATTAAAATTGAGTTGCCATTGCTGATTATCCAATTGTGTGATGCCCGTCAAACCAATTTGTGTATGCAACTGCACATTGTAATGTTCTGCTTCCTGTAAAAAGCAATCAATAATTGTTTGCGAAGTATTGGTGACAGGAAACATGCGGCCATCAGCTTCAGCCTGAATTTTTACCCGCCTTTTTTCGAACCATTCAATGGTGTCGGCAGGATTAAAAACATAAAACGGTCCCAGCAATTCGCGACTACCCCTAGGGTAAAATTGAATGAGTTCTTTTGGATTGAAACAAGCGTGCGTAACATTACATCTACCACCACCTGAAACTCTTACTTTACTTAAAAACTGCGCTGCTTTTTCAAATACATGCACTTCCATGTCCGGCGACATTTCCGCAGCATTAATTGCAGCAAAAAATCCGGCAGCACCACCTCCAATAATCGCAAGCTTAAAGTTCATGGCTGTAAAGTTAATTAGCAAATTAGCTGATTAGCAAATTAGTTGATGATGAATTTAGGATAAACCATGATGCTACTCAAAAACCACATTTGTTAATTAGTTAAATAGCTGATTAGCAAATTAGCTGATGATGAATTTAGGATAAAACATGATGCTACTCAAAAACCCCATTTGTTAATTAGTTAATTAGCTGATTAGCAAATTAGCTGATGATGAATTTTCGATAAGCCATATTATATCCGTTTCCACATATAAAAAAGCTGATTCCAATGGAATTAGCAAATTAGCTGATTAGCAAATTAGCTGATGATGAATTTAGGATAAACTATATTATATCCGTTTTCACATATAAAAAAGCTGATTCCAATGGAATTAGCAAATTAGCTGATTAGCAAATTAGCTGATGATGAATTTAGGATAAACCATATTATATCCGTTTCCACATATAAAAAAGCTGATTCCATCGGAATCAGCTTAAATGTATAATAATAAGATAAAACTAGATGCTACTCAAAAACCCAATTTGCTAATCTGCTAATTACCTAATTTCTCCAATCCTAATCCGAAATTAAATTCCACTCAAAACCCCCATTAGCTAATTTGCTAATCTGCTAATCAGCTAATTACCTAATTTCTCCAATCATAATCCGAAATTAAATTCCACTCAAAACCCCCATTAGCTAATTTGCTAATTGACTAATTAGCTAATTAAACCGCCTTCACCTCCGCAATCAATTTCTCCAACATCGCTTTAGCATCGCCAAATAACATTCTTGTTTTGCTATCGTAAAATAATTCATTTTCAATACCGGCATAACCTTTTGCCATTGAACGTTTCATGACAATAATATTTTTAGCGGTATTCGCTTTGATAATTGGCATACCATAAATAGGTGAACCCGGATCTGTTTCTGCAGCAGGGTTAACAACATCGTTAGCACCTATTACAATTACCACATCTGTGTTTGGTAACTGAGGATTGATGTCGTCCATTTCTTTTAATTTATCGTAAGAAACATCGGCTTCTGCTAATAATACGTTCATGTGACCAGGCATACGACCTGCAACCGGGTGAATAGCGAAGTTTACTTCTACACCTTTTTCTTCCAATACTTTTTCAAATTCGTGACAAGTATGTTGAGCTTGTGCAACTGCTAATCCGTATCCAGGAATAATAGTAACCTTTTGTGCGTAGGCACATAAAATTGCCGTATCAGTTGCATTTATTTCTCTTATCGATAATCCTTCAGTAGATTTTCCTGTTGAGGTGCTGGTACTAAATGCACCAATAATTACATTCCACAAACTTCTGTTCATGGCTTTACACATCAATACCGTTAAAATAGTACCTGCACTACCAACTAAAATACCACCGGTGAGCATTACCTGATTGTCGTATAAGAAACCGCCAAAAGCAGCAGCCACACCGGTAAATGAGTTGAGTAATGAAATTACAACCGGCATATCTGCTCCACCAATCGGCATAACAAATAATACACCGTATATTAATGATGCACCGAAAATAATCCAGATAACATTGCTACTCATAAATTCTACATCATATGATGCATAACCTACCAGAGCAATAATGGCGAATATAAATGTGTTGTTAAATATCTGCTGAAATTTGCTTCCTACGTCTTTAATTTTTCCTTCTAATTTTCCGTAAGCAATCATACTACCTGCAAATGAAATAGTACCAATCATTAATCCAAGGAAAATAATAAAACGTTCACCGAAAGCTTCCGGATGATGCGTATCCATTTCCACTATACCAATTAACGCCGCACAGGCACCACCCATTCCGTTAAATAACGATACCATTTGTGGCATCTGTGTCATTTTAACTTTCATGGCAGCTAAGTAACCTACAATTGTTCCTATTGCGATACCACCGAAAATCCAAGCGAGGTTACCAATTTTTTCACCTTCTCCGTTCTGGTGAAAAAATATGGTGCCTAAAATGGCAATAGCCATCCCGATTCCGGCATAAAAATTACCTTTTTTAGCAGTGTCAGGCTTACCTAACATTTTTAAGCCCACAATAAAACTCAAGCTGCCAAGCAGGTAACAAAGTTTTAAAATATCTAAATTACTCATAGTAAATATCTTTAATCTTTATAATATTATAATTCAATTCAAATTTTATGAATAAATGTGTTAATCAGCACATAAGCACATCACCACATCAGCACATTAGTTTTACTTTTTCTTCTTAAACATTTGCAACATTCTATTAGTAACCACAAATCCCCCCACAACGTTAAGTGTTCCAAGAATTACGGCTAAAAATCCCAATACTAATGCCAGTGTGCTATCAGCATGTCCCATTACAATAATAGAACCGATAATTACCACACCGTGAATAGCGTTGGCACCACTCATTAATGGAGTATGCAAAATGGCAGGCACATTGCTAATTACTTCTACCCCTAAAAAAGCGGCAAGAATTAAAATATAAATAACATCCCAGGTATCAAGTGTTTTTAAAAATGCACCGGTTGCTTCTAAAAGTATCATACAGTTATTATTTTCGGTTAATTGAGTTGGCTAAAAAATATTATGCAGTAACGACTGCTTTTACACGTTCGTTTTTAATTTCACCTTCGTGTGCGATACAGGTTCCTGTAACTAAATCGTCGGCAAAATTTAAATTGATATTACCATCTTTATCGATAATTAATTTGATGTAATTCAATATGTTTTTACCAAACATTTTGCTGGCATCGTAAGGCATTGTGGCTTGTAAATTACTATCGCCAATTATCGTTACACCATTTACTACAATTGTTTTTCCGTTTTCAGTTACCTCGCAGTTACCACCTGTGCTTGCTGCAAGGTCGATAATTACAGAGCCGGGTTTCATATTGGCAACAGTTTCTTTTAATAAAAGAATTGGTGCTTTACGACCAGGAATTTGTGCAGTACAAATAACCACATCAGCTTTTCCTGCGTGTTCCTGCACTTTTGCCTGTTGGCGTTTTTTGAATTCTTCACTTTGCTCAACGGCATATCCACCTGCACCTTTGTCCTCTGTTGCACCTTCTACTTCAATAAATTTGGCACCTAATGACAGCACCTCTTCTTTAGCAGCTGTCCGCACATCACTTGCTTCAACCACAGCGCCTAAACGTTTGGCAGTGGCAATAGCCTGTAATCCGGCAACACCGGCACCCAATATCACAACTTTGGCAGGAGTAATTGTTCCTGCAGCAGTCATAAACATTGGGAAGAACTTAGGAAGATGAGTAGCAGCCGTTAAAACCGCTTTATAACCGGCTACAGTCGCCATGGAGCTCAAAATATCCATAGCCTGAGCACGAGTGGTTCTAGGTATTACATCCAGACTGAAAGCAGTTACACCTGCTGCCTGACATGCTTTTACAAATGCCGTATTCGACAGCGGATTGAAACCGCCAATAAGCACCTTACCCTTACAGGCAGCGAGCTCTTCGTCGTTTAAAGCATGGATTTTAATTAAAATTTGACTCTGGCTGATAACCTGCTGACGGCTAGTGATTTCGGCTCCTTTTGCCGTGTAATCCGCGTCAGGGTAGCTGGCAGCCGTTCCGGCACCTGCTTCAACCAAAATTTTTTCAGCCTTTAAGGCCTTGAGTGTGGCGATATGCTCAGGTGTGATAGCTACACGCTTATCTGCTGAACCTTCTCCCAATATCCCTATTATCATGCACGAGTTTTTTGAAGCTGCAAATATAGCGATTTAGGAGGTAAGGTTTACCACTATTTTCCCCTCAGCAGGCAGTTGCAAACGGCTGAAAGTCACTAAATTCAAGCAAATAAACTGCCTTTTTTTGTTGATAATTATGTCCCGGAATGCCGATAACTTAATCTATTTTTTACCTTTACAACATGAGTAAAATTAAACTTATCGTATTTGTTTGGATATTGGGTTTGGGCAAGCTATTGTTCGCAACCACCATCCAATCACCCTCAAAAAACCTGACCTTATTAGTTGGTATCGACAATGCTGGAATGGTGCATTATGACCTCATTCATGCTGCAGGAACGGTTGTTCAAAATGCTAAAATGGGTTTTATACTCAAAGGAAATAATTTGCTCGACCGTGATTTCGAATTGCTAAATGAAAACACTCAAACTGTCGACAATTCCTGGCAACCGGTTTGGGGTGAAGTAAGTTCGATACGCAATAATTATCAGGAATTAATTTATGCCATCCGACAAAAAAACACCGGAATACTCATCAATATTCATTTTCGTTTATTTGACGACGGACTTGGATTTAGATATGAATTTCCTGTTCAACCTAAATTAAAAGATTTTATTATTGAAGAAGAAGTAACCGAATTTAAATTAAGTGGTAACCACACCGCATTTTGGATTCCCGGCGATTATGATACCAATGAATATCCCTATACTAAAAGTAGATTAAGTGAAGTAGATGCGGTAGCTAAATCGGAACAACACCAGGAAATTGCTACCAGAACACCCATCGGAAAAAATTATGTGCAAACGCCGCTTATGCTTAAAACAGATGGCGGATTGTATATCAATATTCACGAAGCTGCGTTAATGAATTATAGCGCTATGCAATTGCGTGTAGATGCGGCTACAAATACCCTGACTGCTGCATTAGTGCCCGATGCTGTTGGAAATAAAGTGTATATGAACACACCTTGTGTAACGCCTTGGCGGACAATAGTGGTAAGCGATAAAGCAACCAATATTTTAGCCTCAAAACTCATTTTAAATTTAAATGCACCTTCTGTAATTGAAGATGTAAGCTGGATTAAACCGGTAAAATATATTGGTATTTGGTGGGACATGCACGTAGGGACTGCCACATGGAATTATTCTGATGAAAATAATATCAATTTGGAAACAACCAATTGGCAAAATTTACCTGCAAATGGAAAACATGGCGCAACAACTGAACGCGCAAAATATTGTATCGATTTTGCTGCTGAAAATGGATTTGATGCGGTATTAATTGAAGGATGGAATGTTGGTTGGGAAGATTGGTTTGGAAAATGGAAAGAAAATGTATTTGATTTTGTAACGCCTTACCCCGATTTTAATGTTGCGGAATTACAACAATATGCAGCTACTAAAAATGTTAAAATAATAATGCATCATGAAACATCTGCTTCGGTAACTAATTACGAACGTAGATTGCAGGAAGCCATGGAATTTATGTTAACGTATGGGTATCCTGCAGTTAAAACTGGTTATGTAGGAAGAATAATTCCAAGAGGAGAATATCACGATGGACAATGGATGGTAAATCATTACAATTATGTTGCAGCGCAAATGGCAAAAAATAAATTGATGCTCGATGCGCATGAACCTGTTCGCCCAACCGGATTACATCGCACCTATCCGAATTGGTTAGCTTGTGAAGCTGCGCGAGGTAATGAATTTAATGCATGGAGTAAAGGTAATCCGCCTGAACATGAAACCATTTTACCATTCACCCGATTAATGGGCGGACCAATGGATTATACGCCAGGTATTTTCCAAATTAAAATGAATTATTATAAACCAAATGCTACCGAACAAGTGCATACCACTTTGGCAAAACAATTAGCACTTTATGTAACGATGTATTCGCCATTACAAATGGCGGCAGATTTACCTGAAAATTATTTAAGGTATCCTGATGCATTTCAGTTTATAAAAGATGTTGCGGTGGATTGGCAGGACACCAAATATTTGGAAGCAGAACCCGGCGATTATATCACTGTTGCAAGAAAGGCGAAAAATAGCAGTAAATGGTTTGTAGGCGCAATTACAGATGAAAATAAACGCAATGCCACCATCAATTTAAATTTTCTGGATGTCAATAAATTATATATCGCCACAATTTATGCAGATGGCGCTACGGCAGACTGGCAAAATAATCCTCAGCAATATCAAATCAAAAAATTCGTGGTTAAGTCGGGGCAAATTATAACTGTCCCTCTGGCAGCCGGTGGAGGATGTGCCATAAGTCTTGTTCCTGCCGCTGAGGAGGATGTGAATGGTGTTCCACAATATAAAGGGAAATGGGAAACCAATAAATAATTTTAATTTTGCAACTTAATTTACAGATATGGACGAAATAGTAGTTAAAGACAGCAATGGTGCAGTATTACAAGATGGCGATACTGTTATGGTAGTAAAAACGTTAAAAGTTAAGGGCTCTTCCATCACCATTAAACAAGGTACAATAGTGAAAAAAATACGATTGACCGACGATGAGGAATTAATTGAAGGAAAGGTAGAAGGTTCGGTAGTGGTGTTGCGTACAGAGTTTCTTAAAAAGAAATAAACCGACTGTTTGGCAATCGGTTTATTAGTTATTAAGTAATTTTTATCGGTTATTCTTTTAATGTTTCGAACCAGATATTGGCAAATATAAAACATGGTTCGGCGCAATCACCATGTGATGCACTTGGTGAAGGCTGATATACAGAAGTGGTAGTTGCACCTCTTGCCTCAAAAGCTGCCTGAGCATTTAATGAATTTTGATAATTCACTAATTCATCTGCACCACAGTAATACATAATCATTGGTATAGTTGGTGTCCAGTCAGTTAAATCATTATCTTTTAAAGCAACTCTGAAAGGGTTATTCGCATTATTGATAAAATCGTCCAACACTTCCGGTTTGATGATATTTTTAGGAATAGATGGCATAACAGCATCCACTTCCCATCCTTCGTGGTTGCCATCAAATAATGGTGGTAATAAAGTATCATATGGTGACGCTAAATAATCGGAAGGGCTCTCATACATCTGATAAACTTCATTATACGCAAACATTAAATAAGGTAAATAAAACGGAGCGCCATAAGGCTGATCGGCAATTACAAAATCGGTTTGGGCACCATCCATATCATAAGGACCACTCATTGGTGCACTTGCGGTTATGGTAAATTCTCCAACATGATTTTCTTGAATTTCTTTTGTGGTAGCCATCGCAGCATGTCCGCCTTGCGAATATCCGAATATAAATAATTGTTGATTTAATTCAGTTGATTTAGATGCAGCTAAGGTTTGTGCAGCACGCAATAAATCGATACTGGCAGTAGCTTCCGTTTTTGCGTGGCAATATAAATGTCTGCCAGGTGAATCACCCATGCCAATATAATCGGGTAAACACATTACATATCCTGCACAGCCGAATAAAATACCTAATACCAGTTCATCGCTTTCATAACTTGGCACATCATATCTATTCATTACAGTACCGTGAGCATAATTACACAATGGGAATGCAACATCTGCACTTTTCGGTAAAACAATAGCACCAGAAGCCTGAGTTTCGTTATTAAATGCATCTACTGTTTTATAAACGATGCGATAAATATCTATCGGATAATCATTCGGATAAGTAAGTAAATCGGGATCGTACGCAGCAAGTGCAGAATCTGTTTGTGCAATCGTCCAGCTGTGTAATAATTCAATACTGATGATTTCACCCCGAAAATCAAAATCCAGTTCTTTCGGTTCTGTAATTAGTCCGTTTTTACAACCGGATACAAAAATGCTGGTAATTAACAATAACAAAGAAAAACTTAGGTGTAATTTCGGATTGGGCATGTGGTAATGTTTAGATAAAGATACTCAATTGTGACAATATGCTCAGAAAGGAAAAATATATTACGCTAATATAAAAAAGGCACTCAAAATTTGAATGCCTTTAAATAGGTTATTGTTTGATAAATTGCTCTTGCACCCAATGCTGATTACCCGATAAAGGGTCATCAACCAATACACGTAATGTAAACATACCGGTTGGCAAGGTGGCAACGTCTATGGCAATATTGTTATATGCAACGCCATCGGCACTTTCGCTGTGAACTAAAGCACCAATATTATTATAAACTTCAATTGTATACACATTACCTTTTGCATCGTGTCTGTAAAAATTAATTGTTTCACTTGCAGGGTTTGGATACAACATGATTCCTTCTTCATTAATATGTAATGTTTCAGGTATGGTTCTTAAACTGGTGTCTGCATATAATGTGCAATTTGCCCAGGCAACACCATCTTTCACATAATTTTTCGCGAAATCAGAATTCACCATATGGGTTAATAATTTTCTGGCTTCAATATCATACATCGAATCAATTAAATGGTAACCATCTTCAGGGTTAAAAACGCTGCAAGTATATTGCACACCATCTGTTGCACGTGGTGTTTCTCCATCTACCCAAAAATATGGACCCCAGGTAATAAAGGGAGCTTTAACACCAGCGCCATAATATTTTAAAGCAGGGTCAGCATTAATTTGACGCTCAATTAACCACTTAATTGAAAAATTATTCCAGTAAGATGAAGGTTCTGAAATAGCAGGATATTGTTCCAATAATGTATCTGCAAATCCGCCGTAATGACGACCGCTCAAATACATAATTTTCATATTGGGAAAATAATCCATCAGGATATGTAAATAAGTAATTAAATCTTCAGCAACCTGCTCAGGAGTTTCAGGAAATGTTTGAGGCGGAGCAAGCGAATCATATTTATCGTTAAAGTACATCCAGCCAACTTGCACTTGTTCAGTGGTATAGCCTTTTTCAATAACTTTTTCGACAATAGTTTCCCAATAAGTGTCAGCGCCATCTCCAATAGCTACTTGTAATCCTTTGCCGCCAATACATAAATTCATGGCATCGAAACAAGGATTAGTATGGTAGTCATTGTCTAGGGTGTCGCGCACAATTTGGACAAATTTATTCATTATTTGTCCGGGCAACGACGGTCCATATCCTGCCATAAGGACTACACCATTATCGTAATTAATGTTGCCGGCACCGTCTAAAGGTTTGAGGTTTTTAGCATAGGTTTTCCCTTTTTTGTAATGCGTAGACAATGGGTCTTCCGAATTACTGCCAAAAGGGTACAATCCGCCTTGAAAACCTTCATAAGTACTGGTTCCCAAGTCATTTAACGGAATTAAACCTGTTGAGTCGCTTGAACAAATTACGCCTTGTGCGTGTAGGGTCTGATATGCATTGCTAAGCAGCAATAGCATGGCCAATA
Organism: Bacteroidota bacterium; assembly: GCA_016718035.1. Taxonomy (GTDB): domain Bacteria; phylum Bacteroidota; class Bacteroidia; order Chitinophagales; family BACL12; genus UBA7236. The sequence continues at coordinate 315,165 of JADKEK010000006.1, forward strand.
GTATTGGCAGTTTGTGTTTTGTGTGCATGTGATAGGTCTTGTGGATATAATAAAGATAACAGTTTTATTTAAAATATAAAAATGCCTGACAGTCTGTTAACCGCAAAAAAAGAGGAGAGTAATAAAAACCCGGTACTTTGAGCACCGGGGCGATAAACAGGTTATTGCTTAATAAATTGCTGCTGATACCACTTCAAAGTTCCTGTTGCCGAATCATCCATAGCAACACGTAAAAAATACATACCACTATTCAAATCAGCAATATCGATTGCTAAATTATTGCTTGTCACACCATCACCTGATTCCTGATAAATCAATTGACCGAGGTGATTATAAATTTCGACTGCATATAAATTACCTGACCCATTGTGGCGATAAACATAAATGTTTTCTGTCGCAGGGTTAGGATATAATGTAATACCAATTGGATTTATATCAACAATATCTGGTTGTGTTCTGTGAATGGAGTCCAGATAAGGAACGCAACTAGACCATGAATCTCCATCGCGCACATAAAACCTTGAAAAATCTGAATTGTATATGTGTTGCATTAAAAATCGCGCATCACGCACATTTGTTGAGTCAGTTAAATGGTAACCATCAGTTGTGCTGAAATCAGAACATTGATACAAGCGGTGATCATCGCTGCGTTCAATACTTTCGTCTGTCCACAAATATGGCCCCCAGGTAATAAACGGTGCTTTGATATTTGCACCAAAATATTTCAAATCAGGTGTTCCAATAATTTGTCGTTCGATAACCCATTTTACGGCAAAATTATTCCAATAAGATGATGGCTCGCTAATGGCAGGATATTGTTCTAAAGTAGTATCTGCAAATCCACCAAAATGTCTTCCACTGATGAACATAATTTTCATATTGGGAAAATGTGTCATCATCATATGCAGATAAGTGGTTAAATCATCGGCAATTTGATTAGGTGTTTCTGGAAATGACATAGTACCTGTTGTATCATACTTGTCGTTAAAATACATCCAACCCACTTGTAATTGTTCCGCTGTATAACCTTTTTCCTCAATTTTCATTAACATGTTATTCCAGTATTTCACCGAATCAGCCCCAATCGCATAGTCTAATCCTTTGCCACCGGCAGCCATGTTAATTCCATCAAAACAAATATTGGTTTTAAATTCTGTATCAGTTGTATCGCGAACAATAGGGACAAATTCATCGAGAATATGACCCGGAATAGATGGACCAAATCCGCCCATTAAAACTACACCCCGTTCATAACTAATATTGCCTAAACTATCTAAAGGTTTGAGGTTTTTAGCAAAATTTCGGCCTTTTTTATAATGCTGAGATGCAGGGAGTTCAATATTGGAACCACCGGGAAATAAACCTCCCTGGTAACCTAAATAATAACCTGAACCTAAATCAGTAAGTGGAATAAGACCAAGTGAGTCGTTGTCGCAGTTGGGGGTTTGACTGTCGACAGGTTTTGTTACCAGCAGGCATAAAGCTAGCGCTAACAAAAAGCTTGTTGTTTGTTTCATTGTGTGTATGTTTTCAAAACTAAGTTCATGCAAATCTAAGCATATGAAATAGATATTAGGTAAATGTAAATGTTAATACCGGCCATCAATTCGTTAGACAAAAAGGCTCATCAGGAATAATTGCACAGTCAATATGTCGCATTTGCTAAGCTAATCAGGTCAAAATGGCGTAAAAATCGTTGATTTTCAATCAAGTATGTTTTTTGACATAGTATTTCATGCAAGGCAATCGTGTTGAATGAATAGGGTGTATAAGTAAGGAATTTTGCCTGAGATTATCTCTTTTAAAAAACAAACCATATGAATCTGAAACAATTTACAATCAAATCGCAGGAAGTGATTCAGCAGGCTCAGCAATTGGCCATGCAATTGGATCATCAACAAATAAGCAATGAACATATTATGAAATCGCTGTTGAGTGGCGATGATGAAGTAATTGGGTATTTATTGAAAAAACTCAATGTGAACGTTCAATATGTGCAACAAAAAGTTGATGAGTTAGTAGATAACCTGCCTAAAATGCCTGGTAAAGGCGGAGAATTTATTTCCCGGGATGCCAATTTAACCATTGCTAAAAGTCAAACCTTTTTAAAAGAATTTGGCGATGAGTTTGTATCGGTTGAACACCTCTTATTGGGATTATTAACAGTAAATGATGCCGTAAGTAAATTATTAAAATCGCAAGGCGTTACCGAAAAAGATTTAAAAGCTGCAATTAAAGAATTGCGCAAAGGTTCCACCATGAATTCTCAAAGCGGAGAAAATCAGGTGAACGCTTTAAATAAATATGCAATTAATTTAAACGACAGAGCAAAAAGTGGAAAATTAGACCCTGTAATTGGTCGCGATGAAGAAATTCGACGTGTATTGCATATTCTTTCCCGACGCACAAAAAATAATCCCATTTTAGTCGGCGACCCTGGTGTGGGAAAAACAGCAATTGCTGAAGGTATTGCTCACAGAATTGTAAATAGTGACGTGCCTGAAAATTTGAAATCGAAAATTATATATTCGCTCGATATGGGTTCTTTAATTGCCGGCGCTAAATACAAAGGCGAATTTGAAGAGCGATTAAAAGCAGTTATTAAAGAAGTAATTCAAAGTGAAGGACAAATCATTTTATTTATTGATGAAATTCATACTTTAGTTGGAGCCGGCGGCGGTGGAGAAGGTGCTATGGATGCAGCTAATATTTTAAAACCTGCATTAGCACGCGGTGAATTACGTGCCATTGGTGCAACTACATTAAATGAATACCAAAAATATTTTGAAAAAGATAAAGCACTGGAACGTCGCTTCCAAAAAGTAATGGTGGACGAACCAAGTTGGGAAGATGCGATTTCTATTTTGCGCGGATTAAAAGAGCGTTACGAAAATCACCATAAAGTGCGCATTAAAGATGAAGCCATTATTGCCAGTGTTGAATTAAGTTCACGTTATATTGCCGATAGGAAATTACCGGATAAAGCCATCGATTTAATAGACGAAGCTGCTGCAAAAATGCGTTTAGAAATGGATTCAGTTCCTGAAGCGTTAGATGAAATTGAACGCCGTATTCGTCAGCTGGAAATTGAGCGTGAAGCGATCAAAAGAGAAAAGGATGAAAAAAAGGTTGAGGAGCTAAGTAAAGATATTGCTGAATTGTCGGAGGAAAGAAATGCTATCAAAGCAAAATGGCAACAGGAAAAAGATATTGTAGATAAAATTCAGCAATCAAAAGGCGAAATAGAACAATATAAATTACAAGCCGAACAAGCAGAACGCGAAGGTGATTATGGTCGTGTTGCAGAATTGCGTTATGGAAAAATAAAAGAGGCAGAAAATAATGTATTAACCTTTGAAACAGAATTAAAAAAATTAGACGCAGGAAAACGTTTAATGAAAGAAGAAGTTGATGCTGAAGATATTGCCGAAATTGTCGCTAAATGGACGGGTATTCCTGTCGCTAAAATGTTGGAAAGTGATAGAATGAAATTGTTGCGACTGGAAGATGAATTACACAATAGAGTAGTAGGGCAGGACGAAGCCATTGTTGCGGTTGCAGATGCCATTCGCAGAAGCAGAGCGGGATTGCAAGACCCCAAAAAACCAATTGGTTCATTTATTTTTCTGGGAACAACCGGTGTTGGAAAAACAGAATTAGCAAAAGCAATTTCTGCTTATTTATTTAACGACGATCAGGCGATGACAAGAATTGATATGAGTGAATATCAGGAACGTCACGCAGTGTCGCGATTAATTGGTGCGCCTCCGGGATATGTTGGTTACGATGAAGGCGGGCAACTGACAGAAGCGGTGAGAAGAAAACCGTATTCAGTTATTTTATTGGATGAAATTGAAAAAGCACATCCCGATGTATTTAATATTTTATTGCAGGTATTAGATGATGGAAGATTAACCGATAATAAAGGCAGAACCGTTGATTTTAAGAATACTATTATTATCATGACAAGTAATATTGGTTCACATATTATTCAAGAGCGATTTGAAGGGGTAACAGAAAATAATTTATTAGCAACAACTGAAACTACTAAAATTGAGGTAATGGAAATGTTGCGTAAAACAATCAGGCCTGAATTCCTGAATCGTATTGATGAAATCATTATGTTCAAACCACTGTTGCGAAATGAAATTCGCGGAATTGTAAAAATACAGTTAGCCTCATTAGCGACTATGCTGGAAGAACGTTCAATCAAAATAACATTTACAGAATCACTTATCGATTGGTTAGCCAACGAAGGATTTGACCCTCAATTTGGTGCAAGACCTTTAAAAAGGGTTATTCAAAAGGAAATTGTGAATGCCTTGTCGAAAAAAATATTGGCGAGTGAGGTGGTTACTGATGATGTTATTCGGGTTGATGTGATAAATGATGTGGTGGTGTTTGAAAATACACGTGGATAATGTAAGGTGGTTCACGCGGAGAAGAGGAGAGGGCGGAAGAGTTGGATGGATGGAGGTTTTTTTGGGGAAGTGTGCAATAAATTTTGTATTTTTCGTTCACTTTGAAATTTAACTCCAAATATATGAAAGCCATACAGTTTAAATTCCTATTCGCTCTAGTGGTTATCATTGGTCTTTTTTCAGGATGCAAAAAATTGAATTTACCCGTTACTGTTCCGGATTGTGTGGAGCGCGACATTAAACGATTTGAACGTCAAGATGGTGGTTTCGATAATGCAGTGGCTGTTTATCAATGGCTGGTAGATGGCAAAATTTATTATTACTATGCATCTGATTGTTGCGACCAGTTTAATTATTTATACGACGAGGAATGTAACCTGGTATGCGCACCTGATGGAGGTTTCGGAGGCAACGGTGATGGCAACTGTCCTGAATTTGTTGGCGACATCGCCGAGGTTTTAGTGTGGGAAAAAGAATAAGCATCCTGCCCCGCACAAAATGTTAAATATTTCCTTGAATCTGCATCCGAAACCGGTATAGATTTCTTTTGTTATTTTTATGCAAAGTTTAACTAACAATTTTGCATATGAAAAAAACAATCGGCTTAGGTTTATTATTTACACTTTTATCTTCAGCTGTTTTTAGTCAGACAGCAGACCCTTATATGTGGCTCGAAGATGTTGACAGCGAACGCTCAATGGAGTTTGTTAATCAACACAATACCGGTTCAGTTGATGTATTAAATAAATTGCCAACTTATCAGCCAATTTATGATAAATGCCTGGAAATTTATAACTCTACCGACCGTATAGTTTATCCAACTACGTATGGCGATTTTATTTATAATTTTTGGCAGGATAAAGAACATGTTCGCGGTATTTGGCGCAGGTCGCCGAAGGCCGATTATATTGCCGGTAATCCGAAATGGGAAATATTAATGGATATCGATGCCATGTCTGAAGCGGATGGCGTAAAATGGGTGTACAAAGGTGCAGCAGGGTTGTATCCTAAATACGACCGTTTTTTAGTTAGCCTTTCAAATGGTGGTGGCGACGCAGTGGTGATTAAAGAATTCGATGTAAATAAAAAAGCGTTTGTGGAAAATGGATTTACGGTCGAAGAAGCAAAAGGAGGTGTTTCATATATTGATGAAAATACTGTAATTATCAGCACCGATTTTGGTCCTGGTTCTATGACCACTTCCGGTTACCCTTCGCAAGCAAAAGTTTGGAAAAGAGGAACTGCATTAAAAGATGCAACACTGATTTATACCGGTGATATTAATGACGTTGGTGCATGGGGTGGCGTAATGCGCGATGGTGCGAAAGCTTACACCATTATTTCGCGTGCCATTACATTTTATACCTCTGAAACTTATGTATGGATGGATAACAAAGCAGTTAAACTGGAATTACCGGAAGATGCTGAATCAAATGGGTTTATAAACAACCAATATATTATTGCCTTAAAATCAGATTGGACTGTACGTGGCGTTACCTATAAACAAGGCGATTTAATCAGTCTTGATTTCACCGAATTATTAAAAGGTGTTTATCAAATTCAGTTAATTTATCGCCCGGATGAATTTTCCAGTATTTCGGGTGTGTCGGCGACAAAAAATAAATTGTTACTCGAATTAATTTCTAACGTGAATGGCGAATTATATGTGTATACATTTAGTCAAAATGTATGGACTAAAGAAAAAGTAAAAGCACCGGAATACGGTAAAATTTCTGTTGTTGATGCGGATGAATTTTCAGATAAATACTATTTTAATTTCGCGAACTTTTTAACACCTACTACTTTATATTATGCCGATGCAGCATCAGGTGATGTGAAAGCAATTAAATCGTTGCCAGCTTATTTTGATGGCAGTAAATTTAAAGTAGAACAATTTAAAGCTACTTCAGCGGATGGAACATTGGTGCCATATTTTATTGTTTCATCAAAAACGGCTGCTAATAATGGACATAATCCAACCTTATTATATGCTTACGGTGGATTTGAATCTTCTTCTTTACCTTTTTATTCCGGAACCGTTGGAACAGCTTGGTTAGAAAGAGGTGGCGTGTATGTATTAGCCAATATTCGCGGTGGGGGTGAATACGGACCAAAATGGCATCAGGCAGGATTAAAAGAAAAACGTCAAAATGTATATAACGATTTTCATGCTGTTGCTGAAGATTTAATTAAAAGAAAAATTACAGCTCCCGAACATCTTGGTATAATGGGCGGAAGTAATGGCGGTTTATTGATGGGTGTTGCATTTACACAACGTCCTGATTTGTATAAAGCTGTTGTTTGTCAGGTGCCATTGCTCGACATGGAACGTTATAATAAATTATTAGCCGGCGCAAGTTGGATGGGCGAATACGGCAATCCGGATATTCCTGAAGAATGGGCATTTATTAAAAAATATTCCCCATATCATAACCTCAAAGAAAATGCGGCTTATCCAGAAGTGTTTTTTACCACTTCTACCCGCGACGACAGGGTGCATCCCGGTCATGCGCGTAAAATGGTCGCAAAAATGGAGTCTATGGGTTATAAAGTGTACTATTACGAAAACATTGAAGGCGGACATGCAGGCGCATCTACCAACGAACAACGTGCAAAATCTGCTGCCCTCGAATATTCTTATTTGTGGATGAAACTGAAACATTAAGATTTACCTTTCGGTTGCATTCATCTGCTCGTTATAAAAGCGCTGTTGGCCTTGTCCCACAGCGCTTTTGTTTGTTAAACAAGCTATGGCTTCGGTTTATTAAATATTGTATACTTTTGATAAACGTTCAACTATACGTTAACCACCATTCAATATGATACCAAATAAATTTCCCGACGATTTTGAATACGTTAAAGAAATGTATGACGATGCTTATTTCCCTAATTTTTTAGTGGATAAGATTAAAGAAATTATTCAGGAGGTGGTTACCTTTTTAGAATCAGGTACCCATAGCATGACACAAATTCAAGATGCTTTTGATGTGATGACCTTAAAAATAAATGCCATGCAAAACGAATTTGATGAACACGACAGCGAATTAGAAACTGTCGCCCGTGAATCGATTGCAGACACCGTTGATCAGATTTTAACGCATTTCGATATTGACCTCGATATTGAAGAAGCCATTCGGGTAAGAGAATGGTAAATATGCAGCACCTATCTTTACCACTACAATGAAAGCTATTATACATACGCAATACGGCGCACCGGAAGTATTGCAACACGCAGAAGTGCCTAAACCAGTGCCGGCTAGAGATGAAGTGCTGGTGAAAATATTTGCTACTACTGTAAACAGAACCGATTGTGGTTTTCGTAAACCAGAATATTTAATGGTTTATTTAATAGCGGGATTGTTTAAACCGAAAAATAAAATTTTAGGCACTGAATTCGCCGGGGTAGTGGAAGCAGTGGGAGCCGGTGTAACAAAATTTAATATTGGCGATAATGTTTTTGGACTAAGAACATATAAATTCGGCACCCATGCGGAATATGTATGTGTAAAGCAAAATGGTTCAATCGCAACCAAACCACATAATATGAATTTTCAGGAAGCTGCTGCGGTTTGCGACGGCCTCATGTTAGCCATAAATTATATCCGTAAAATTGATTTCAGTAAACCGGTTAAACTATTAATTAACGGTGCGTCAGGTTCTATTGGAACGGCTGCTGTGCAATTGGCAAAATATTATGGTGCCCAAATTCATGCAGTTGCCAATACCAAAAATATTGAATTGATAAAATCCCTGGGTGCAGAAAAAGTGTTCGATTATACCCAAGAAGATTTTACCAAACAAAACGAACAATATGATGTTATTTTAGACGCAGTGGGTAAAAGCTCTTATTTTAAATGTAAACACTTACTAAAATCCGGAGGGGTATATTTTTCAACTGAATTGGGTTATGCCATGCAAAATATGTGGTTGCCGCTAGTGACTGTCTTCATGAATAAAAAAACAAAATTCCCAATACCTACCGATAACCAACAAGATATTTTATTGTTCAAAAAAATTATTGAAGAAGGAAAATACCGCGCAATAATTGAACGTGTTTATCCCCTCCATGAAATTATTGAAGCAACAAAATATGTCGAAACGGGTCAAAAAACCGGAAACATTGTTATTCAGGTTAATGAAGGTTGATAATTTTATTCAACAATATAATTGACAATTTTTCCCGGTTCACTTTCTAAATTTCCTTCAGTAACATAGGTAATGAAGATGCGATATACTTCTTCAGGTTTGGTATTTTGTAAAGTAAACTGATTGTTTGTTGCAGTAACTTCTCCCAATAAATTAGTAGTGGTATCTCCGGTTATACGATAAATGCGATAACCTTTAATATTACTTTCATTAATAGGTTTCCAGCTTATTATCGTTTGTTCGTTTAGTTTATTTACAATCACGTTGGCGGGACCTTTTGTGCTTAAGCGATTACCGGCATATAAAACAGCATCACTGTAAGCAATCGCAGAACCATTTCCCATGTCGTCAAAATATTGAATACCATAACTGTATTTCCCATTAGTTAATACCGTATCCAAATAGGCTAATTGTTGTTGCGGCGCATTTTGTTCAAGACAAATTACCTCTCCCGATTCGTTTTTTCTAAAGAGTTTAAAACCCGTAATTGCGGTATTCGATAGTGGTTTCCAGACAACCAGCAGCCCTTTAGACACCTGGGTTACAGACGGAATGCCCATTTCCGGAATACTTTTTGTAGTGGTTAATCTAATAGACACTTCGTTACTGTTTTTACTGAGTACGTAAGCTGTGTTTTCTGCTTTAACGGCATAGGTATAATAACCTCCACTTTGTAATCCTGTAGTATCGGTAAATACGGTATTAGTTCCACTGATTTTAACTAATTCGGACACCAACTGATACAACGAATCCGTTTTTAATTTGCGATAAATTCTCAATCCTCTGGTGGACGGGTCATTATTAATAATGTTAAGTGTAATACCTTTTTCGGCACTAGTAATATCTGTAATACTGGGAGCAAGTGGTTGTAATGTTGGTGTAAACATGGCCGATACTTTTGCACTTGCCGGTAATGAAGTTCCTGTTCTACTTAAAGGTTGCACATAATAAAAATACATAAGCATTGGTTGAATACCTCTGTCTACAAATTGTGAATCACTGGCAGGAACTGATGCAATTTTAGTAAATGCAGAATCATAATTGCTACTGCGATAAATGGCTATAGCACTAAAATTTTCCGCATTTTGTAAATCCCATTTAATAGCAACACCATCGTTGTAACTCACCACATCCATTTCACGAATATTGCCGATATATTGTTTGGCAGTTGATATTGCAGTTATTGTATCTGATGGTTTACCATAATTGCCATAATAATCTAATGGCAAAGCATAATAACGATAAACCGTATTCGGTTTCACCAGTGTATCACTCACATAAAAATAGGTGCTATCGTTATGCGTAGTTTTAACACGATTTGCACGTATGGGAATAAATTTCCCGGAATATTGTTCTTCTCTGTATATGCGTATCAAAGCGGGCACTTCATCTTTACAAGCAAATGTCATTTTAATATTTAATCCGCTTTCTTTTTTATCGATGTACTTTATTTGATAATCCATCATTTTGCCCGGATAACTAATTGCGTTGGTATAAATAGTTGTTGGAGCTGCAGCCGCTTTTTTGGTGATTACATATTCATACATCACATTAGGCTCAGGACTGGCATCATAATATTTTATACCTAATGCCAGTTGAACAAATAATGCATTACTAAATGCACTAATTGCTTCGTAACCACCTGTTGTATATTTTTTCCAAATTTCTTCGGCCGCTATTTGACGCATCAAAAGTGGTTCAGGTGTTATTTCAATTGCGGATTGTAAATTAGCGACAAACATCTCATAGGTATTTGGCACTTTTACAACGGCAATTTGTTTGAATTTTTTATCACCTTGTTTTTTTCTTTCGATAATATATTCCGGATAAACGCCCGGCGTAAATGTAGGGTAATCGTTTTCTAATTTTAAATAAATACCATGTTGTGATGCAAAAGCAGCAACTGTATTTTGTGTTAATCCTGTTTGTGTTAAACAAACCATACACAATGCGAATACGAATATTAATTTTTTCATGTTTGCTGATTTATTCTAATGTTACACTTTCAATTCCAATATCGTGGTAATTACTTCCGTCCTGATATCCTACTTCTCCTTTTAACTGAACACTTGCAGTTCCTGACCATTCTTCCATGGCACATGCGCCCTCACAATTGCTGTCGCAGGCAAGTCCCGCTCCGGCGTATGCACTTGCAGTAATTGCGGCAGTAGCTTCGGCAGAAGTAAACCATTCGCCATTACTTTGGTATTGGCCTTTTAATTCAATCCCAACAAAGTAATCTAAATCTACACCTGCGCATCCAAATACTACCGATGCACCAACACCTGCATGTATATGAATACTCGCCATTAATCCGGTGTAATACGTATTTAATTCCTCCGTAAAATTCATGCCTAATTGAAATCCTGCAGTAATACCCGCATCAAATTCGGCACTCACTACCACAAAATCAATTTCGAAATTCGGAACATAAGGAATTGGCATTTCAACTTTACCATCTATATAAAATCCGGCAATAACATCTGCAAAAGCAGGAGGTAAGGCGCCATCATAAGAATATTCCGTAAATATTTCTTTAATAGGCACTTCATTCTGAATTGGATAGTCGCCAAATAATAAGGCCAGACTCACATTATTTAAATACGGATTAGATGGCATAGTAACCTGACCACCACATACAAAATACCAACCATCATCGTCAAATAAAATATTGGCTTGTCCGGCTATGCTGCCACCACCCGGCATACTTTCATCAATGGTAAGACTACCTACTAATCGTTTATTCGCAAAGTCGAAACTCATGCCCATATTATCAAAGTCCATGGCAGCACTTCCTTCCATTTTCAAATTGCTGACATCTACTTTTTGATTTTCGGCCGTAATTTCTCCGTAAACAGTAAATGTCCATCTGCCCTTTACTTGTGACGCGCCGGTTACATCACCGGAAAACTGATAATTGGTCCACGAATTGGTGAGCGGATACATTCTGCCAAATAAATTTTGCAGATTTTGCCCTGAGCTCGTGTATTGGAATTTTTGATTAGCGATGGTATTAATTGCTGTGCTATCTGTTACGTGATATAATTTCACCTGATGCGAAAAATAAGGGTCTTCACTTACTTCTCCTTCAACAATTAATCCGTTAGGCAAAAATTGAATATCGCCCGCATTAAAATCTGCAACTATACCATTTACTTCCATCCCAAAACCAAATGCTTCGAGTGATGTAGCGATATTGCCATTATCGTTGGTAATGACATAAGCAGTTGGTTGCACCGAAATGGATGGTAAATTTAAATCGATAATTCCCGGTAAGGTAATGTATTTATTGCCCTCATCGCTATGCACATACATGGCACCTTCTTCGGTAGTGAATGTGGTTACCTGGTATAAATCAAAGGAATTATTATTCATTTTAAATTCGGCTGCAGCATCGCTTTCAAATAATAATAATTGTAAGGTTAAATCATTATTGTTGCTTGGTAATCCCGGTAAATTTTCAATACTTGCTGCGGGATTATCAGGAGTGCCTCCAACATACACCTGCCAGTTAAATCCGTTGTAAATAAAATCAGGTGTGTTTTCAATATCCATTTCTAAAATATCAATCAGGCTAACAGTAGTGGTTCCCAGTGCAGCTGATGTTTCAAAAATTAAATCACCATCTAATATTTTAATATCCGTAAATGCGAAGCTTACACCAGATGCATCCAATACACCACTTTTCATGGTAAACCCTTCGTTGTTAATTTCCCAGTTCGTACTGGTGATATTCCATTTATCCATATTGATGGTAATTTTTGTAAAGCCCGATTTCGAAGTGGTATAGTCCGGCATTACTTTTATTTTGCCAATATTTAATGCTGTGGCAAAACCGTCAGTATGGTAAATAGTTGGATTTATCCAGGTGTCTAAAACCAATGAATCTGAATATATTCTATTTGCACTGTTATTGGTACAATAAGCATCTATACCATGTAGTTTATAAGGTAACGAACTGCTATATACCGGCACACTAATTTCGTAATACGTGTTGTCAGGGTCTTCAGCAATGCCGCTGGCAAATAATATAATTTTATCAGCCCCAACTTCTTCAAAAACGGTACCGGTGTTTTCTAAATAAAATCCATTGTCATCTAATCCCTCAATACTAAATGTCGGGTCATTAAAATTGGTTTCATCAATTTTAACCACACTTTTTATTTTTCCCGAGGTGGCATTAACTTTTTCTACAACTAATCCTCCGGCAGTTAATCCAACATAGGCATCGTAATTTTCTAAAACAGTAACAGGCAGTTTCTCTGCATTACTTATAGTAAATGTTGCATACATCGGTTCCGCATAAGGCACTCCGGCTTTATTCAAAGTAGTGCTGGCTTTTATGGCTACAGAGGTAAATGGTAATTCGGTAGATGATGATACAGAGAAATTATCATTTTGTGGAATATTCACCAATGCACCACTAATTCTGGTAATACCTGCAATGGTAGTTATTGTTTCAATTTCTGCATCGAAACCAACAAGTTTGGTTAAATCCATTGCCGCATAAGTGGTTAATTCGAAATTGATATTACTAATTACATTACCAACTATTGAAGTTGAAACTGATTCGTAGTCGCCAATTAATCCACTTGCTTCTTTAACTGCGCGAACAATGTAAGTACTTCCTTTTGGCACACCATAAATGGTATATGTTCCAGCAGCACTTGTATAAGCTTCGAGATGCTCTAACCCGGCTGCATCAACATAAACACGTGCGCCCAACGTATTGGTACCACTTTGTGTAACCTTACCACTAATATTCACACCATTTTCTAAAGTAATGGTATATGAGGTAAATGATGGCGAAACTTCATTGGTAATAAATAATTCTTGTTGAACAAAATTGCTGTTAGCCGGTCCTGAAATAATTACCTGAAAATCGGTAGCAGCATTTTTAAAGGTAATATCCTGTTTGCCATCAACACCAATTGATGTTTTATCGGTAACACCAACCACTTCAATATTGGCATTTACATAATTACCAACTTCATCTTTTACCGTAAAGCGGAGTCGATGCATATTTTCATACACTAAAAAATCTAATCGGTAAACATTTGAATCCGGAATATAGGAATAGGTATCGGATGAGAGATACACCATTTCATCTGGATGTATTTGCGATAACCATGTGCCACGAGATGCAAATGTGGCGTAATAGGCTAATTCACAGGTTTCAGTTTCCGCTTCGGTAAATTCAAAACCCGGTTTATCAATAACAAATCCATCATCAACATCAGCATTAACGTCTAACGAATAATTAGCCAAACCTTCTGTATCTCCTAAATCGAGTGTTTTTGCGCCAAATAATATTTCTGCATTATCAATACCGTTGACAATGTCGTTTTGGAAATGAAATGTACCCGGATCATAAAATAATGGGTCATAAATATCCTCATAAATTTCACCCATAAAAATTCCCGGGTCAAAAGGAATTTGTTGCTCCATATAACCATCTAAAAACTCCCCATCTAAATTAAATTCCTGATCCACACAAACGGTATGCACCATAGGTCCATTGCCAATTTGAACAGTGGCAGGAACAGCAGGATAATTATTAAGTGTTTCATCCCAGGCGTCTAAATAAATATAGCCGGTCACCAAAACACCGGGTTGCAAGGTATCGGCAACACGATTGCTGATTTTACCTTTTTTTGTCGGAAATAATGAAACAGTATTATCATCATAACCGAATTTGGTAAATGTTATGGCACGAGAAAATAATTGCACAGAACTGGAATTATATTGCTCAGCAGTTGGTATCAAATAATAACTACCATCTGCTGCAGTTGTTGTTTCCACTTCCACAATATTAATTGCTCCGCCGACAGTAGTGCTTTTTTTGAGTTGCACTTGTACATCGTATAAAGGATAACCATTATCTGACCGTAATACCTTACCAAAAATAACAGGATTTAAAGGCGAAGCTTCTATTACATAATGCATTTTCATTTTTGGATAAACACCTTCTGTATTTGTAGATGGTTCTCCGAATATGGTTACATTACCATAAGGGTGAGTAGTATATTGAAGTGTGAAATCAGATTTAAATGTATGTAACGGAACAATATAATTAATATCAGAATTTTCGTAATCCGGGATTGCAATAATTTGATATTCATCGCCAGAACCAATATTTTTTACTAAATTTTTGAACGTAATTTGCACCGGGTTGTCAACACCGCCAAATGTATATGCGCTGGCAGTTCCAATGCCAACAATATCTTCAGCATCTATCGACATACCCGAACCTAAATAAGTATTCATATTTACAAAATCGTAACCGCCATCATTTTCATCCACATTTTCTACTGAAAGCGAATAATCAGTATACAGGCCTAAATTTTTAGCATTATTAATCAGTTTGGCAACCATTGCACCATCAACAGGTTTGTTTACAATTACTTCGTTTTCGGGAACATCTTGTGGTTTGTTATTGCGGACTAAAACAATAAGCATATCGCGTAATGCATCACCCGGTACTTTATATTGAACATCCACATCAGGGTCTGCAATTAAGGTTAATTCCAAATCATATGCTTTTACATAACATGTTAATGGTGCTACTGTTTTATGTTGAGCAGGTAATATGGTAAAATGTGTAGCGGGACTCGTATAATATCCACTTTCAACAACAATGGCTAATTCCTGATATAAGGCACCGCTGGCAACACAAGGCCCGGGCGTGCCACCGAACGCACGTGTGGAAAAATTTGATGGCATATCGCCCGCATTTGGCCCGTGTTCCTTTATAATAATATTGTTATCGAATTCATTTATTTGGTCGTTAAAATCAGGAATGGGATTGTCATCCGGCGCATATTCAGGTAATTCGCTACAACCCCAACCATAGGTTACCATGCCATCTAAAGTCAATAATCCATAATGCGCAGTATCCGAATAATTGAATAAATAATGCCCTTCTGCATTGGTGGTGGTAGTGGCTAAATCTTTGCGAATAGTGGAATAATATTTTATCCCATCATCACCAATTACATATTGCAAACGTTGTAATGTTATGGTTATATTTTTTAATGGAAAACCGGAAGTAATTGCCGGGTCATCATATTTAAAATTGAGCTGACCTTCAACAACAGCCGTTCCACTTAAAATGGTGTTTTCGGTATTATCTAGCTCCACTTCCGGAGTAGTATATTGTGCATTATATAAAGCTTTATCTACCTTACTATAATCATCATAATCATATAAAAAACGCACTTCAATGGCAGGATTAATAAAATTTTCATCTACAGGTTCAACCACCAAAATATAATAATCATCATCGCTTAAACTTTTGAGCAATTTATTAAATGATGCTGTGCCATTTTTCGATTCTGTTCTCGAAATTAATACCCTTCCTGCACCGTAATCTTTTGGTTCAAGACCGATAATTTCGTCCTGTAATTCAAAATCAAAAGCAGGTGTGCCATCTTCGTATACGCCCACATTGTCATCATCGTCCTCGCCCATAATGCCAATTTCATAATCCGGTAAATCGTCTTCGCTAAAATATAAGTTATCCGAATCGTCAAAAGAATTGCCTAAATTCATTCCTTCAGTTTCCGGGGCATCATCTGAACGTGTTTCACGATAAATACTGTATCGATACAAAGGTGCCGTAGATGCCAATACCGATTCATCTAATTCCCATTCACCGGGTGTGGTATAAATGCCATCATCATTATCGTCGTCCATGTATAAATACTCCGCATCAAAAAACATAAAATCATTATCAAAACCACCATCCAAAGTGATATAATTATCAGGGTCGTTATTGATAAAATTTACTGTTCCACCTTCTCCAATTTGAGTAAGGTCAACATTTAAAATATAATCGCGCACACGTGTTTCCAGCGTGCCTACATACATAGAACCGGTATCTAAAGGCTGAAAACTTTCAACCGGCATACAGTAATACGCATTGTTGTGATAAACTTGTACCACACGATATAAATCGCCTGTAAATGTGCCGTATATTTCATCGGAATAAGAAAGTGGAGTTGTATTCGGTTTGTCTAAAGTTGGAATTGTTGGTTTGCCTAAACCCGTTTCACCTTCCGGCGTGCCAATTGTTTTTTGAGAAAAATTATAATTCGGGTCATTAAAATGATATCCTATGCCATCATTTACATTCCCGAAATCAAAATTATTGTCCTCGATAATGCCATAATCAAATCCATCTTCCGGTTCGTTGCCAAAACCAAATCCAAAACCGGGAATTACAATACCGCCTGAAACACCTTCGTCGTTAAAATAATGTTCAATTGCATCACCATCCGGTATCGTTACCGTAACCCCCTGTTGCACTAATCCAAAATCGGGAAAAGCACTGCGCAATATTTTGAGCGAAAAATCGCCGGTTGCACTGGTGGTGCTGTTATCCAATACTGCATCATTATCAGGCAATGCCACTCCTGTTGTGTTCCATGGCAAATAAATAACTTCGTTGCCACCGTTTATTTTTAACATGTATTTTACTACAAGACTAACCTGTTCGTTTTTGAATGGATATAATACGTGGTTAACCGTTCCACCCATTTTATCCGGAGAACTGTGGTGGTGTTTTCACTTTCATAATAATATTGCATATTGCCATTTAAAACAATATAGTTGGAATCACTTTCAGGATAATTAATAACAGGAAAACGGAATCATTATTAATATAATTAATATATCCGTTTTTATAAATAAATGAACACACTTCACTTTTACCATCATTTTGAAAAAATAAATTCCCCGAAGGGTCCGTTGCTGTTACCTGCCAGGCATAAGTATGATCAACTTCCAATGGTGGTTGAGCGGGGCCATATACCAATAACGGAAGGGTAGTAGTTGTCTCAAATAACGATGGTGTAGTTGCCGTCGCCATGGCATCATATGGGTTCCTGTTGAATGGAATTACTTCCACCATTTTAAAATGATATTGTGTATTTAGGGGCGCACCTGGAGGCGTAATCCAA
The DNA here is from genome assembly GCA_016718035.1 of Bacteroidota bacterium. Taxonomy (GTDB): domain Bacteria; phylum Bacteroidota; class Bacteroidia; order Chitinophagales; family BACL12; genus UBA7236. The sequence goes on from JADKEK010000006.1 coordinate 332,692, forward strand.
TTGAAAATAATATTTTGCGGATACGTTTTATTTATCGAATCACCACAAATAGGAGAAATTAAAAATGGGGCATCCAAATATTGAATATTAATCGGAATACATCCCGAAGGTTCATCTGCGGAAAGTTCTGCATTGGAAAAATAATCCAGTGCCTGCACACATAAGGTATAATATCCATCAGGAACAATACCATTTATTGCTAAAGCCTGCACATCGGCACCAATTACCGTATATTCAACATCGTTATAAAATTGTAATTCACTGCCATACACCACACGCGTAGCAAATGGCGCAACCGTTATCGGTAACGATGGCATAAAACCCGGATTGGTGTAGGCTTCAATACCATTATCACCGGTTAAATGCACTGCTAGTTTTATGTCGTAATTGGTAGCTGTGGTATTCGTAATCGTAATTACCGAAGTGCCGTCAAATGCCATATAATCAGCCAATACAGGCGAGTAAGGTGGTAATACCTGCATGTTGACAATCAATGGCGATTGTGCAAAAACATTTGTTGAAAAAACAAATGCTAAACAGGTAATTAAATTTCGAATGTTAGTTGCTTTCATAAAATAGATTTTTTGGCAAATGAATATTGGTATTGTAATCGAAATGTGTAATCGGTATAAGAAGGTATAGTGGCAGTAGCGCTATTAAAAATGTTAGAATAGCCGAATAAACTCACTAAATGTTTTTTGAAAAAACGATAACTGATATTGGTATTATAATTCAGCATATTACCTCCCCCATCAATGGTTTGGGCAATAATGTTGTAACCGCCGTTAACACTCACGTTTAATGTATTTTTATAAAAACTTTTTGAAACACCAACAGAACCACCACGGTAACTGGTATTTACCACTTCACTTTTTATGGCATTATTATTCGCACTTAATGTAATGGTGTAACCTTTATCGATATGCGTAATGGCATAATTAATAAATTGGGTTGAAGTTTGATATTCGGTATAAGTTGCAGTGTACACGTTTTTATCATCTAAATTGCGTGTGTCATAAGTAAATAACACCATGTGGCGCAACTGCTTTTTACCTAACGTTATTCTTGGCGTAATAGTAATACCGCGATTAACCTGCGCCAAACGAATGGTATCATTTAATTGTTTAATACCCTGAATTTGTCCGATACTATAGTTGTAATAATTTCCGGTAATGCCAAAAACAGGAGAAGGATTAATACTCACATTGGCAGAACCAATAACCCTTTCCGTTTGAAACGAGCGGTTGGCAGCTAAATTATCATGTTCAAATCCAACACTTCCACCTAATCGTATTTTGCGTTTCCATAAATTAACCGATGGAATTAATGTGTATTGTTCCACATCGTTGGTGACAAAATATACACCCATCGATTTATAATCCGGCGATATCCGTTTGTAAGCAGCACCAATACCAAAATTATTTCCGGTATAGCCAAATGAGCCATCAACGGCATAATGAAATTGTGTAGAAGTATTTACATTAAAAGCATCAATTAATTTTATTACACCTTTATCTGTTGCTTCTACTTCACTGCTATTAATATCATTAGTAAACACACTTGCAGCAGTAGTTAATTTGAGTAAAAAATGTTTACCCATTTGTTGATGTAAAGTAAATCCCAGTACAGAATTACTTGCAGGTCGCGCTATGGATGTATCGGTAACATTTATTATGGCATTGGGATTGTCCCAGCCCTTTAAATACATCACATCAAAATAATTGGTCGCTTTACCCACACCAAGTTTAACCGATAATGCATATCTGTCGTATGCCGATTGTCCTGGTAATATGAGCACACTGTCCGGATGCACCGCTTTGGTGAAACGACCATAAATTGCAGCAAAACGCAACTTACCCGGATTTAATTCCACCCCACCACCTAAAAAAGTATGTCCCGCCAATGTGTATGGCGAAAAAGTAATATTGCGATAACCCGCGTGAATAGTTACCCATTTGTATTGCGGACTAGCACCAAACTGATTAAACGGCTGACGAAAATTTCTTTCCTGCTCACTTAAAATAAAACTAAATGGTAAAGTAATTTTTTTCCAACTCAAATTAAATTGCCCGGAAATAATATACGATAACGGCGAACGATAAGCCGTGTCCAGCGAAGTATGATAAAAAACATTACTCAATTGCAATCCCCCGTTAATGCCTGCACCAATGCCATTGTTCACACTCGTGTCAATAACTGCAGGATGCTCCACTACCGCAATTGTGTCAGGACTCCAACCGGCAAAACAATTGCCAAGCCAAAACATAGCTGCAAGCGTAAGCCACAAATGCTTAGTGGGTGAGGGTTTGTGTTGCATAAACAGAATTTTGATGATACACTTTAACTATATCAAAATTCCAATTAACAGCCACCGCATAAAATACCACAATAGGGGGAGCTCGATAAATTTGAAAAAAAATGTGGGCGTTTGCCGCAATGTAAATGGTAATCCTCATAACATTTTCGTGCGGCACCGGGCTTTCCATTCCAAGTCCTCGTCACCTCCACTGCGTTACGGCTCCTGCGGGCTTTCCATTTCAATCCCTAACGCAGTTAGAAAGAGCCAATTAATTTACATCGCTACATTATCATTTGAAAACGTTATTTCATGTTTACCTCGTCCGCCGTAGTGCAACGAAGGAGGATCCCTAACGCGCAGTGCTAACGTAGTGAGTACGAGCCAATTAATTTACACCGCTACATTATCATTTGAAAACGTTTTTTCATGTATAGCCTGCCCTCCGCAGTGCAGCGAAGGTGGGCTCTTCCGCCGTAGTGCAACGAAGGTGGACCTGTCCTCCGCAGTAAAGCGAAGGCGAAAAAAAATTCCCTACTCAAATACTTTTTCAATAACGGCTAATACATTATAGCTCAACGCAAATTTTTAAATTACACTTGATATTTATTTACTTGTAATCAAGTTTACTTTTTGTAAATAAAAAAAACCACCTGAAATCAGATGGTTTTACTAAATCAATTTATATTTTTTTATTGTTGCATAACCATTATTCTGGTATCTATCCAATTGCCATTCACTACTAACGAATAGGTGTATGTGCCTGCAATTAATTTTCCTGCAGGAATTTCATAGGAATTTGATAGGCAATCAATTTCCTCTTCTAAAATAATTCTTCCTGTAGCCACTTCTGCAATAACTAATTTTGCCGTAAAACCATTCCCTGGAATATAATAAGGAATATTAGTTGCTCCACTAAATGGATTTGGCGTATTCTGACCAAGCACAAAATTACCGGATGTGTTATTTGTTACACCTGTTTTTGCACAACAAGTAGTCAAATCCTGTTGAATGCCATTTACTAATACTTTTAATGCTGCTATTTCATCTTGTAGTTGTTGATTTTCTGCACTTAGTGCTTCAATTGCCTCATTTGCTGATATATAATTTTCATGTAATGCCTGAATACCAACTAATGCAACACCTGCCGGATCTATAGTCGAAATGGTGGTATCATCGCCAACTTTAAATTGTGTATAAAAGTCCTGCGCATATGGGCCAATATGTGTAATTTGTTCTTCATCAGCTAAATAATGCCAGCGCTCAATCTTTAGCTGTGTTATTTTATCTAATATTTCAAATTTGTCTAACTCAGTTTTTTGATTTTTTATTCTTTCATCTGATGCGTTGGTCCAAACACCTCCTGTAGTTAATTTAGCAGTTGTAGATTGGAATTCTAATATATTTGTTGCACCACAATTTTTGCCAATCCCTATTTTATTAATTGAAGTGTTGCCAATTCTGATGGTATTGCTGGAAGTAACAAGTGCATTGTAACCAATTGCAATCCCATTATCAACAGACCCACCTGAGGCATCTGCTCCGTAACCCATAAATACACAATAATCGTTACCTGTATTTGAATCGCCGGTTTTTGAACCTACAAAAGTATTGTAAGCTCCGGTTGTATTAATTCCGGCATCAGTACCAATATACACATTGTATTTACTTGTTGAGGCACTTCCATTATAGCCGGCATTACTCCCTAAAAATGTATTTGCATAACCATCAAAAACATATTTACCGGAATTTTCACCAAGAAACACATTTCCCCATCCGGTATTGGCAGTTAATCCGGAATTGTCGCCGATAAAAACGTTGCCATCATTTTCTAAAGTGTAGCCCGCCGCATGTCCTATCATAATATTTCTATTTCCACCAACATTTAATCCTGCATCTAAACCTATCGCAACATTCATACTATCATTTCCAAGTGTTGGTCCACCTATAAGTGTATTACCTCCCATTGCACTGGTGCCCAAAGCAACATTGCCATAACCGGAAATATTAACATCACCTGCATTATCTCCAATAAACACATTTTCATATCCTGAAATAGACTGTCCACCTGTTCCGGAACCCAGATAGATATTGTTATGTCCTGAAGTATTATTATAACCTGCAAACCTCCCCAAAAATAAATTTGAACCACCGTTTACAGTATGCATTCCGGCGTCTGCACCAATAAATATATTCGAACCGGTTGTATCATTTATGTTTTTACCTGAACGTTCACCAATTAAAATATTGCTGCTTCCAATTTCACCATCACTTTGTGTATCGCCTATGAGTATGGAACCACCTACTGCATCCGTAATTTGTATGGCCGGAAAATCTTTTATATAATAACCATTTTCGGCGTATACATTTTTCCAAGAAAAGGCGGTAGAACCTAAATCATAAACATTATTACTATTTGGTAATAAACCAACATTGATGGCAGTTGTTGTTAAATTCGATAAATCGGTATTGGCTCCGCCACCACCTCCTCCAACATCATTATTTAATTTCAACCACGATATGCCATTGTATCCTTGAAAATCAACACCATTGTAACGTATCATACCCGCTTGTGGTGTGCCAACATAATTACCAACCTTGGCTGTATTCAAATACCCAATTCCATCTACGTATAAATCTTTCCACGAAAAACCTGTGCTACCTAAATCAATGCTATTATCAGCATTAGGTTGTATAATAACAGGAACAGCAGTAGGAGCAATTAAATTAGATAAATCTTTATTTGCATCCTGGGTGCTTATCGCCGTCCAGGAGCTTCCATTGTAGAAAAAGAAACCTGCATTCACATTGGTTTGATAAATAAGAAGTCCCGTTGCAGGAGAAACAATTGCATCGCGTTGGACTTTCGTCATCCTCGGTACTAATACTCCTTTAGTGGTGCTTACCATATCTAAAACACTTGAAGGATGTGGGTCCGTTGTGCCTATGCCCGCACTGCCTGTAGTTGGAAATGTATTTGTTTGGGTAATCCCGGGTTTAAAAAGCGACAAGATAATGGTTGCTGCTAAAAGGCATTTTAAATTAGTTGATTTCATTTATTGCTCATTTTTGGTTTTATAGTTTAACTGTCTATTTTAATTAGGTAAATGCTATTGATGTGCTAACATTTAAAGGGTTTTGGCTTCATGTCTATACACACAAAATGTTTTCATCCTTATAGCATGCAAAATTGTAATTCCCAATGGGGGGTGTAAAGCCAATTTTTTCGAAAACTTAGAATTGTTATCTTAGCCGGAATAAATGGACGACCTGTTTGTATTAATCAAATCATTAACCGAAGCGGATAAAAAGTACCTTCGGCAATATGCCGCACTTCAGGGCGGGAGTACCAATTATTTGAAACTGTTTAATTATATCGATGAACTCGAATCTTACTCTGACGAAAACATAAAAACGGCATTTAAAGGTGAAGCTTTTGTTAAACAATTATCTGTAGCCAAAAATTACTTAAACGAAGTTATACTGCGCACATTCCGTTTAAGTGCCGAATCCGAAACCGCTGAAACTGCTCTGCAACTCCTAATGCTCGACATTCGTTTTCTCATGAGCAAACGGTGTTTATCGCAGGTAAAAAAAAAGTTGAAACGCGCGCAAAAACTGGCAGAAGAACAGGAGAATTTTATTATATTAATTAATATTTATGCACTGCAACGCAATCTGCTCACCGAATTTAAATTTGAAGCCAGAGAAAATATTTCTTTCGATGCCATTGCAGAAGAGGAAGAAAACACCATAAAAAAATTAATTAATGTAAATGCTATTTATAATATTTATTGCAAATCTAAAGTGCTCATTACTTCAACACGAAGAACATTAAATGATAGTAAACAATTACTTGAATTTGATACCTTGTTTAATCATCCCCTGATGTTAGATGAAAGCACTGCCTTAAGCAATAGAGCTAAACACTGGTTTTGGAGTGCTTTACATTTTAAACATGTTTATAATACCGATATAACAAAAGACCTGGAATGTTGTTTGCAACACCTGGCCTTGTTTGAGCGCGAACCGGGTTTTGCCAATACTCGCCCGTTGAGTTATTTGACAGTAGTAAATAATTTATTGGAAGCCTGCAGAGCCACGAATAACCTTGCCCTTGCGGAGCAACATATGGGATTGTTACATCAAATAAAAACACATAACAAACGGGAAGAAGACGGGCAAAAAGTTTACATTGCGCATCATACCATGTGGATAGCACTCCGTAAAAACGATTGGCATATTGCTGTCGCTATTGCAAAAGATGAAGCCCTGCGTTTGGAAGAGCAACTCATGCTCAAAAAAGATAGTGTGATTGTTCAATATACTATGATTACCATTGTATTTATCACAGCAAGAGAATGGTCATTGGCCGGTGATATGATAAATAAATTATTATCCATTCCTAAAAATGGTATACGAGAAGATATTCTCGAGCATGCTAAACTCATGCAATTGATTTTACAGGTGGAAACACAACAATTTGATATAGCGGCCGGACTACATCGCAATATTCGCCGCTCCGTTTCTCCTTATCCGCTGGTGAACTTTTTACTCGATTATTATCGCGACTATTTAAAACAACCTTCCGAACTAAAACACATTAAAACTCAATACGCCGAACTGCTGCAAAAAAATATTATTCCTCCTCCCGAGGAATTCCCGGAATTTACCCAAATGGTAGCCTCTATTATTAATAGGTAATATTTTTAAATGTGACAGGCAATTAAGCCAAATATTCACAAATAGCCGCCTGTAAGTATTGATAACATTGAATATTTTGTAAAAAAATGTGACATTTTTTGTCTCGAGCATAATAATACCTGTCTAATCCCTCAAAAAGCCGTTAATTTGTCGTCTAATTCCAATTTTAGCAATGACAAAAATAAAAGCAATAGTTTTTGATTTAGGCAAAGTAATATTCGACCTGTCCTACGAGCAGGTGATTGCCTATTGGGCCGAAAAAGCGAATAAAGATTATCAGGAATTATTGGATGGGTTTGTTTACAACGACATTTTTGAACAATATGAACGCGGCGAATTAAGCGATGCTGCTTTTCGTGATGCCGTGCGCACATTTTATCATTTACCTATTACCGACGAAGAGTTTGATGCCGGTTGGAATAATATTTACCTGGATATTTTTGATGGCATCAATAATTTATTGCGTGAATTGTCCGCTCAATATCATGTTGTGGCACTTTCCAATACCAACCATATTCATAAATTGGTATGGGAAGTGCGGTATGCCGACACCTTACAGTATTTTGAAAAAATATTTGCTTCACACGAAATGGGTTGCCGCAAACCTGAACCGCATTGTTTTCACATGGTATTGGATTATTTAAACCTGGCGCCGGAAGCAATTGTTTTTGTCGACGATCATCCTGCGAATATCGAAACGGCTAATCGCATTGGGTTACATACCGTTTTGGTGACTTCATTTCCGCAAATGCAACATGATTTAATGAAGATATTAAATAAACAGGAAAATACAATTGTTGAATAATCGTTGTTGTAATTAATTTTTACCTATTTATATTATTTTATAAAATGAGTCAGCTATTTATCGGAAAACCGGATTACCAAAATGAACCTGATTATTGTGCTTATTTTTTTGAGCTGGTTCCTGAAATCGGATTGCTTGATGCATTAAAACAAAGTTTGGAGCAAACCATATCATTTATTGCATCGCTTACGCCGGAACAATGGCAATTTGCCTATCAAAAAAATAAATGGACAACTGCGCAGGTAGTTAGGCATATTATTGATTGCGAACGGGTTTACACGTATCGTGCGTTTCGTTTTTCCAGATTGGATAATACACCTTTAGCAGCTTTTGACGAAAATAGGTATATCGCAAATATTGCTCCTCATTTTTTGGAAAAGGAAACCCTATTAAAAGAATATGAACATGTTCGAAATGCAACTATTAGTCTGTTTTCCAACATGAACACCGAGATGCTCGATTTTAAAGGTAAATCCGGAGCTGTAAATTATACCACGCGCGGTTTGGGATACATGACTGTTGGGCACAACCTGCATCATATTGCTTTTATTCGAAATAATTATCTGTAAATAAAATTGTCGCGTAAATTTACCCTATGGATGATCAACCAAAACATACCCGGAGAATAAGATATAGTGGAACACATCCCAAAACTTTTAAGGAAAAATACAAGGAATTAAATCCTGAACAATACGCCGAAGAAGTTGAAAAAATATTGCAACAAGGGAAAACACCTGCAGGTATGCATCGCTCAATTTGTGTGCAGGAAATTTTAGATTTTTTGCAGGTGCAACCCGGCCAGGTAGGGTTAGATGCAACTTTGGGCTATGGCGGACATACACTGGAATTATTAAAATGTTTGACGCCCGGCGGCCATTTATTTGCCACCGATGTAGATAGTATTGAACTGCCAAAAACCATTGAGCGATTAAAAAATTTAGGTTATGGTGAAGAAGTGTTGTCCGTTAGAAAAATGAATTTTGCCGGCATCGACCAAATAGCTGCGGAAGCCGGTCAGCTCGATTTTGTGTTAGCCGATTTAGGAGTATCCTCTATGCAAATTGATAATCCAGACAGAGGTTTTTCATTTAAAATTGAAGGCCCTTTGGACCTGCGATTAAATCCTTATGCAGGAAAAACGGCAGCTGCTTATTTAAAAACCGTTGATGTAGAAGAATTAACAGATGTATTCATCGCCAATGCCGACGAACCACATGCGGCGGCAATTGCCAATGCTATTACTACAACCATTAAAAAAGGCAATCCAATTAATACTACTACCCAATTAAAAAATATTATCACCACCACATTAACGGCATTACCCAAACGCCCCTCCAACGATGAAATTAAAAAAACATGTCAGCGTTGTTTCCAGGCATTACGCATCGAAATCAACGATGAATTTACCGTGCTCGATAAATTTTTATCCCGACTTCCCGACGTTTTAAAACCGGGTGGGAGAGTAGCCATTTTATCATTCCACTCCGGCGAAGATCGACGCATAAAAAAAGCATTTCAAGCCTTTTACCGCGATGGCATTTTTGCCGAAATTGCCTTAGAACCTATCCGCCCATCTGCCCAAGAATGCAACAGCAATCCCCGCGCAAAATCGGCGAAGTTGAGATGGGGGGTGATGGGGTAGGGAGAGATGATCAAGCTGATCGCTATGTTTATAATGTCTAATTTAATGGGGGGCGGTCAATATTAAATGAATTATAAGGTTTTTATGTACTTCTCAATATAGAGGAATCGCCCTATTTCACATTAAAAACGATTTATCTTCAATTTAAATACTTAAATATGAACATTATAAATTCGATAATTACTTAAAATATGAAGCGTATTATTAACATTATATAAAACCCCAACATATATATCAGAATGAACACAAAATAATAGACAATTCCTATTTCACAAATTGTAGATTAACATACTAAAATTAACATTACTTTTTAATAATTAATTTCCGCCCCTTAGTCAACCAAAGTATCGGGCCAATAAATCCAATCATGGATATTAAAATCCACATTCCTTTAGGTCCATTAAATTCATTTGTAAGGATTTGGAAGATTGCTGCAAAACTAATGAACATAGAGCAAAAAATTACCAGCATAAATAGAACTACAGAAAACACTTCCATACATTTATTTATTTATATTTTTAATTATAAGTGGTTATTGTATGAAATGGATTAAAATTTATTGGTAATTTACATCATTATTATCCCCTTCACAAAATAAACTAAGTAATGCATTTGTAAATAATGATAAATACGCTAACAATTCAGGCTTTGTACTTTTCACTACAATTATATATTTCTTATTTTTTCCTTACAAAAATAAGCATTTATTTAACATTATGTAGTTGTCATTACAGTTAACATAAATATGATTGATTCGACTTAATTTTTCCTTCGTGGCAGGGCTCCACTCAAAGTCCGAGCAGGGTGCTTGCCATCCCTAAAAATAAACAAATCCGGCAAAACCCTGCTCGGAAATAATACCTAAATTTATATAGCCTTTAATGCTTCCGGTGTTTGCCTGCTTGCACCGCAAATTTATTTTTCTTGGCTTAAGGTTTTCCTTATTACATTGCCTTCCTTGTCAAATTCAAGTAGCAAGCCCGTCTCCCTATAATTCTTAATTTTTACCATCGAAGATATTGTTCCATCTTCAAAAAAAGTAAATGCATAACCCATGATATAGTCGGTAAAATTTGCATAATCTTGTGAATTGGGATAATAACTTGCTGACTCAAGTAATTTTTGTCCTAAACTATCCCGTATTTCATAGCCAATTAAATCGTTATTATTGAATATGGATATTGTATCCACTAATATACCATTTTTAAATTTTAAAATTTTGGATATAGCTGAATCTGTATTTCCGTAAATTTTTAAATAGCCATGAATATTATTACTAGTGATATTAACTTCTTTAATTAAATAGCTCTTATTTTCTATTACACCAAACAGGAACCACGAGCCATTAGATAATTGTGATTTAGTTTGTAGTGGCCCTTTATCCTGATTAATAACTTGCAAAATGACGCTATCGTTTACTTGAATTTTTGAATACCATTCCGGACTTTCTTTATAAAAAATATGGTCTTCATATGATTTTAAATATTGTGAATTATTACTAATTTCCTCTTTACTAATTGCATCTCCTTTATAAACTATTAGAAACCTTGTCATCGGCATTTTTATTACTTTATCTTCAGCTTCAGGTTGATTTGTATAAAAATAATGTGGCGTGAGTGTGTCTGAAATATGAGCAACGATTTCAGTTATTGAATTTTGACTTATACTTTGATTTAAAATACAATCAAATTCATCTGTCCAAACCACTAAATTTGTTTGTTGTGAACATAGTTTAAAACTATGGAACAGTATAATGATTAGTAGGAGAGAAGTCTTCATTATTCAGTATTTTTCAAAGTTATATTTGCAGCCCGATCAGTAGATAGATTACTTGAAGTTGACCCTGAACTGTCAGAATTGCTTATTTTACTTGTTAAATTAAAACGTTCTGTAGTGATTACCGCCCCATAATTATCTGCGGCAAATTTTATTATAAAATCTCTTGTACTTTCTGCACGTTTTATTGCAAGAGCTTCATTGTTTTTTGTATCTAGGGTGCTTACTGTTTTTTTTAGATTAGTTGCTTTTGGGCTTGCCAGACCTTCAATATTTAATGTCGCCGATTTATCATATAAAAGGGCTCCTACAATATTGTCTATTGCTAATTGTGTTTCTTCACTGGAGATATTAAACGCCTCTTCGACTTCACTTGAATTCATGCCTTGGTCTGTATCAAAATAAATTGTTGTATTTAATTGTAAAATATCGGAACCAAATTGGGTATAGGTCTGCCCAAGATTGCCACCATCTTTTCTAAATTGATTTATCGCTCGGTTATAGGCTTGATTCTCCATTATCGTAGTTTCACTAGATCCATAGGCTTCTGAATGATTCTGCATGTATTTTTTATCGTATTTAGTTGTAATAATACTGCTAGCGGGACTAGTGTTGTCAATCATAAATGTTGATGGATTATGGTTGCCGCGTTCTGCAGGAGTTAAATATCTGTGATTAACTTTATATAGAATAGTTTCTCCCTTAGAATTCCTAAATGTTTCAAAATGAATAATGAATTCTTCTAAACCATCAAGGTCAATGGCTTGAATTGGAGTATTCCCTGCAAATTGGTAAGGTGTATAATAAGCATAAGATTTTGAAAGTGGGTCTACACTCAAAAATTTTCCTAGTCTCGGATTATAAATCCTAAACCCATAATCATAAATATTGGCCTCCCCATATGTTTCTTTATCACTTTCTTTCCCATTAAACCTGTACCTATACTCACTTCCCCCTTCCCAATTTCGTCCAACCAACAACATCCCGAACGGGTCGTGTTTTTTTTGGCTCAAACCCTCTTCCTTTCTGGCAGGAATCATGCTTAAATATAACTGAAATTTGTAAATAGTAGAAACTTTGAGTGATTTTTACAATCGATTTGAGACATCAATTTCAACTGGTTTAACTTTAGGGGTTCTTACAGTAATAATTTATTTAACTTTTTTTCTTCAGTTTTGAAAGTATGTCAATGAATTACATTGTAGATTTTCCGAAATAAATATAAATTTTACCACATTGCAAGCCAATAAATAATACTATTGTTTGTTTGATTTAAAGCAAAGCCAAAAGAGTAGCCATTTTTCCAATCTACTGGCATTTGGACATTTTCATCCATATTAAACAAATGGTATTTCTTGTCTCTGTTAGCTTCAATTACATAAACCTCAAACATATTTTCAAGTCCAATATCAGCAAAATATATATCTTCATTTTTGTTAAACAAATTAGGTATGGGATATTTTCCTTTGTAACAAGGCTTTTCAATGATATTTGAATCTAATAGTGGAAAAGTAGACATTTCTAGAGTAGTCTTTGTTTCAAATGGATTAATATATAAAATGCAAGTGTCTCTATCCAAATAGGAAGCAATATATTTATCTTCTAATAATACTCTACTAATTGAATCATAAATATCAGAACTAAGATCAGGATAAACAAGCACAAACCAAACATTATTTTTTTTCGATTCAGTATGCAATGTTGCTATATAGTTTTCAGCTAAGGGGTATTCAGGAAAATGCATTGTTAAAGTGGAATCGAATCTATTTTTATATTCCAAGTATTTATTAAAATCAGGAACTTTTTTTGATGCACTGCATGTCCCAATAAAAATGCAGAAAGAAATGCAATAAATCTGTATATTCATAAAATCTCTATTTTATAACTAAAACAATTGTTCAACTATAACTTTTAACAATTTTAGGTTTATCTGAATTGAATTGTCATTGTTGGAAGGTTGGTTTTCGGGAAATATTGCCGTTATATTGTTCTCTTGGCCTACTGGTTTTGATAAATTATATCTTACCGTTGAAATTTGACTCCACTTGCTGGAATTTACCTCTTCTTCAAGAATTTCTTTATCGTTTAGTTTATCTTTAGTCACAAGTTGTTTTTCACCAATCCCAATTTGTTTTAGTACCTGCCTTACTAGTAATTCTTTCACCTCCATCAAATGGGCCGCTACTAATAAACTGTTTCTCTTCAATTATTACTTCTTCAGCATAATAATATCCATACTGCTCGAAAAGCGCCCTATCAAATTTGTTTTCTAGCTCAAATTCGCTAAAATCATCTTTGAGAATGTCCATACCTTCAAATACTTGAAATTTTTCGCCAAACATATTATCTGGCCCCAATTTTTCAAATTTGTTAGGGTCGATATGATTGATATGCAAATTGTTGAGCACCTCTTGAGTTAGAGTTGCTTCATCCTTGATAAATATTACTTCGCCAGTAGTGTGATTTAAAAACCAGTCGTTTCCATCAATATCAATAAATAATACTGGACAATCAGCTGTAAAAATATATGGAGATAAAAGCGGGTATTTTGCGGTTAAATTATCAACATTAAACCATCTTCCTAATCTGTTGTTATAAATTCTGGCACCAAAATCAATTGAGTTTTGTTTTCCCAACATTTCATTTTCACTTTCCTTACCGTTAAACCCGTATCTATACTCACTTCCCCCTTCCCAATTTCGTCCTTCCAACAACATTCCGAACGGGTCGTGGTGTGTTTTATTAGAAACATTAGTTGGACTTGCAATTACCAAGGTTTAAAAATAATAGAAAATCATTAAATGTATATAGTTTGCGCAATTTTGTAGTTGCTTTTAATGGTATAATTAGAACCAGTTTGATTTTACAGGGTATCGACAATGATTTTAAAACCTGAATTTCATATTTCTATAATTATACCTTGCTCCAAAAAATATTGTTGAAATAACCTTGCTAAGTCCCAACTTGAATGTAAACTAGTGATCCAACCAGTGCTGCATTTTTGATAATAGATGTATGCGAATTTATCTTCGTTAATTACAATTTCATAACACACCGTATCTTGACTGCCTAATTCACGATACAAACTTAAAGTTGCAACAGGAAATGTCTGACACTTCGTGAAGATTTTACAGATTTATTATCAATAATATCATCAATTTCTTTGATAATTGCGGATGAATCAATTACAAAATTAGTTTCAATGGAATTATAGGTCAAAATTCCAAAATATTTAGATGTGGGGATATTCGTTGGTTTTTGAATACTGAGTTGTAAAACAAAAAAATTACGAATAAAATGAATAGATTTATTCTATAGATATTTTTCATATTAAAATTATTTTGCTAAAAATGCTAAATAACTAATTTTATATAAAGTAGTTAATGTTTCTCATAATTCATGAAATTGTGCTGCCTTTATCAATAACAGGTTGGGAAGTTTCGATATTGGGATTACTATCAATAAGTTCTGAATTATTGCTGTTGAATGAATCAACACTTCCAGTAGGTTTTGTCATTGGGTTATTACTTAATAAGCTTGAAAAGTTTCCAGTCTTACTTACACCAAACGTCCATTTAGAAGGACCTGCTCCACCTAATTCCGCATTATACAAAAGTGTTCCACAATTTATACCAAAGACACATTCTTCTTCAGCATTTACATATGACTTTATTGAGGTTGAAGAAATTGGGCCAAAACCTACTGACTTTGCAAAGGAGGCTCCTTCAAAAGTATATTTATTGAACGCCTTTCCGGCACTTTCATTAAAATAAACAGGCCCTAAAGATAATCCACCACCAATATTTGCCCCGAAACCGGCTCCATAAGTAAAATAAGTATATAAATCCCCTGCATCTTCACCTTTATGTAATTTTACGAAATCAATACTTAAATTAATTCCACCAAGCGCTATAAATGTTAATCCAATACTTGTCATCGTAGCATCAGAATTACTCATTGTTTTACTTAGAGTATTATCAAGTTCGTTATTTTCGATAACGGTTGGCTTACTTAAACTGTTAAAATATTTATCTACCTGAGGATAATCTTCGAACATCTCATAGGAAATAGTGAAGACTTCGTCATAATCGGTGACAATTTCAAAAACTGGTTTTTTCTGACCTTTGGCATTTTCATAATAAATAATAATATCCTCTCCCTTAGCATCTAAAAAAAGGATTGGATTGTTACCGGCGAAACAGTATGGAGTGAGGCTAGGATATAAATTAAACTTAGGGTCCACACTAAACCACTTGCCAATCCTCCCATCATAAATCCTCGCCCCATAATCTAAAGCATTATTACTTACAACAATTTCATCAACTCCTTCCTTCCCGTTAAACCCGAACCTATACTCACTTCCCCCTTCCCAACTCCTCCCTTCCAACAACATCCCGAACGGGTCGTGGTGGTTTGAAGTGAATTGATATTTGGCTTCAATTTTCATTAATTGAATAAAAATTAGATAAAATGGAAGTTTTTCAATCGAATTGCAATAATTAAGGAATACTTAAACATTGTATGGTGGATAGGTATTTACATAATTTTCTCTGCTAATCAATTGAAATTGCTAAACTAATAAAATCTAAACGATTGGTGCAATGAATTAAAATTAAGATATGGAAACTAAGTATTTTTGGAATTAAAGGTTTAAATTTTAGATAATAATTAGTCCAAAATGTCTATATTCAACATTTGCAATATTTTTAATAATTAAGTTATTCTAATACACCATCCATTCTTAAAATACTTAATCTGCCATTTTCACATTTTATATCGTAATCCAAATGGTAATATACTACTCTCGCATTCGCATTCCTATACTCAGCTGTAGCTTTAATAGTAAAAATATTACCATTTACAGATATATGTGTATTGTCAAAAGGAGGGAAAACTCTGAAAACAGTATCGCCATTTCCAACAAAATTTTCCTTTACATATTCATATACCATTATAGATCTGCACTTTCGAGATATAGAAGAACTATAAGTAAAAATTATTAAAAATAAATATTTATTCAATTTAGTTGCCATTGTCGTAATATTCTTATTATTTTTCTGTAGTTTGCGATAGAGTCTTATTAGGTAGTGAAACAAGCGTATAAATTTTTAGACCCACTTTTCTACATCTCTTATATTGTTCTGGTGTGGTTCCAACAGGGTTAGCAGTTGTATTTGAATGCCTGCAATATATAATTTGCTACATTAAAAGAAATGTTTCATTATTAATATACTCTGAGGAACATAACCTCGTTCAATTCCTATCTTTAAATCATTTAATACTAAAGGAACGTATTCTTGAGTTTGTTCATCGAGTTTTTCAACACTACTTTGATATAAGTAGCTAGCCCTCCAGTTCAAAAAAGTTGCAGCAAAATCAATCATCGCAAATGCAATCGCACCCGCTTTTGGTTGCGTTCCTCCAGAGAATTCCATGCTAATTTTCATCCCTTCGGTTTTTGAACCACCTTGCTTTTTACCAACTTTATAATTTGGTGTTTTCGATACTTGTTGATCAATAATTGTTTCTTTTTGTGCGCCTAAATTAGGTGATGATTTAACATCCGAATCTGACATCGAACTCTGTTGTGGATAATTCGACGTAATACTTACAACAAATTCTGGGTCAGCAATAATTGTAGAAATAGATCCTTGTCCATGCACTTCAATATGATTATAATACCTGTTTTTAAATACAGACCCCATGTTATCCAAATTAATTGCAACTACGCCATTAATAAAATTAAATCTAGCTGTTGAGCTATTTAAATATTCAGCCCCTTCTAATTCTATACCATCAATTAATCGATTAAATGAAAATGAGTATGTGCTTGTGCCAGGATACTTTTTGAATAAGGGATCTCCAGAAAAAAAACGACCTAATCTAGCATCTTCAACTCTATATTTATAATTTACAGCGCCACCAAAATATTCATTATCTAACTCTTGATTTTGAAACCCGTATCTGTACTCACTTCCCCCTTCCCAATTTCTCCCTACCAACAACATCCCGAACGGGTCGTGAGGCAGTGGCTTTGTAATGCGTTGCGGGTTTAGATTATCCATGAGTTAAAATTAAAGAAAATTACAAATTTTTAGTCTTTTTTGAGGTTTTTTGGTGAGAAAATTTAACAAATTAATTATAATTTTATTTATATAAAATTTCCAAATAAAATATCTCGGAATTTTGAATATATCCACCACATAATGAAACGAAAAATACAGTGATTGGTTATTAAATACGAGCATTAATCAATCAGTATTTTAATCAGTTGTATGGAGCAACCTGCTGGTAAAACAAAATATCCACCACTAAGAAAATGGTACTCAATGTTGGATTTAGTTTTTCAGGTACTTTTATTTGAACAAAACTATTACCATCAGATTCAATAGTTTTTTTTCTTAATGCGTAAGGTGTGGTAAGTAAACGTTTGGCAATTAAGTCTCTTTTCTTTGCAATAAGCAGCCATTGACTAGCTACTCTCTTTCCCTGCCCGACATAGTCATTCAGACGGGCAATTTGCTGCATTCTCCTGAAAATTAATGGTATATTTAATCCTGACACAAAGAGAACTGGATGTTTTTAATTGTGCAATATCTAGTTCACCGCATGGTTACATTTCAGCTTTAAGTGTAACAGAAGGCCTCAAATGGATTGGTCATGTCTTAAAGCTTTACGCAAGAAATTTTGAGTTATTAATTATCAGGTCTTTCTGTTTTATGCAATGGCAAGTTTTACTATATTGGGATATAAACAAGGAAGTAGGTAGATTTCACTTCAAATTTGTTAAGGCATTTTGTAAAATACTTATCAGCTTTAGGACTTGTAATCTTTGTCATATCACTACAACTAATTAAACATCGAATAAATTTACCATTCACATGGGTGGAATTAAATTGATTGTTTGTTGTGCTAATATTTTTATGAATTATACTATTGGGTTTTAGTTTGGTAAAGCCGTTTTATATTCAGTCTCATTTATTGTAATATTGTCAACAATTAATCCATTTGCCGATTGATACACATCAAATTTCGAAAATATTTTCTTCTTAAATAAAGAGTCAACGACAAAATAAATATTTGGCATAGGACCCGTGTCTGATAATTTAAAATTTGTTGAAGCATAAACATTGCATGATATTGAAATTGTGTCCAATATGATGGGATCAATATTTGCTACATTTCCAGAAGCGTAAAAGTGCGATTGGAAGAAAATGCTTAAAAAAATTGTTTTCATTTTAATTAGGTTTTTGTATAACTTGTCCTGTCATTAATCCGCCTTCTTCAATATTCAAAGTTGGTCGTTTGTCAATTACTTTATATTCAACTTTTGGCAAATCGCCTTTAATAGCTTTTTCGCCATTCCTAAAGATTGTTGCTGTTGCAGTAGTTAAAACATACTTGCTTTTTATACCTTCAATTTTAAATCCGGCAGCAGTTAAAGTTGTCCCTACGCCGCCCCATTCAAGATTTACGCCTTGAGTGCCCATCAATTTATGGGAAATACCTAAAGTATGCAAAATTTCGTGAATGTCAGTCAATAATGGATTTGAGTTATGACGGCTATGTGCACTTGGATCCAAACTTGAATGTTTCTACCATTATCCGCATATCCTAAAAATCCATAAAATTCAATTTCGGGGTCCTCTTGAAACGTATTTCCTTTACCAGATCCATCTGATTTTCTTGAGTTTTCAGGGTTGTTAGAATTGTTTTTTATGACCCATTTGCCAAGGTCGACATTTAAATACTCTAAGGTTTCATATGTAGTAGTACCTTTAGGCGCCACCTGAACAACATTAATATTATAAACAATCTTATATTCATTTCCTTGGTTATCTACAAAACATAATCTTCAGATAAGCCATTCAAATACATTGCTGCGTTAGTAGCTCGACTAGTTTCTCTATCGGTTTCTGTATAATATGTAGCGGAAATTGTTATTGTTCGATTATAATCTTCAATGGAGACTGTAAAATCCTTGCCATTTACCTCTTTATAAATAATTGGGTTATTATTAACAAAACAGTATGGTGTTAATTGAGGGTATTTTTCATTTAGTAAGTCGATGCTTAACCACCGTCCAAGTCTTGGGTCAAAAACCCTCGCTCCAAAATCAACCGCAACATCATTACCATAAACATCATCAACATTTTCCTTTCCATTAAATCCATATTTATAAGTGGTTGTAGACTGCCAATTTCGTCCCACCAACAACATCCCGAACGGGTCGGTTTTTATCGCTTAAATACTTGTCTTCTAGTGGTTAGCATATTTAAAAGTAACTTAAAATTAGTTAAAGTAGAAGTATGTGTGATTATTTGATTTCGGACGCTAGTGTCAACTTTTCAAATTTTCGGGTGTTTACATTTTGGATGCATACAATTTCTAACCTCCGAACTTGTACTTAATAGTGGCATCCTAAACAAGTGACGGTCGTCTACCGTGTGAATTTAATATATTAATGCCTTGTAAAATTGCAATTTGTCATTCAAATTAAAGAATAAAATCAAATTAATAAATATTTTATTAATTCATTTGGATGATTACCATCAAGTAGGCATCAAAATTTAGAACATTAGGAAAAGCTAATTTATAACATATTTTGTAATTTTATTTAGCCCTTGCGATATTTCTTCAACTGCAAATATGAGCCCGTAGTTTAAAAAATAATAGTATTTTTCCGAGCCATTTAATTCGCCATTAAAATAAGTTTGTATTTCAATTACGTTATTAAATTCATTATAAATAAAATATTGAATCGATGCTTGCCCATTTCCGATGCACTTATAAGAATTTATAATTTGCTCATTAAAAGTCAAATTATTATCGTATTCCTTAATAATAATTTGCTTAAAGCAAATAGTATCCGGTACAAATTTGAAGGTAGTGATATCTAACGTATCCGAAAAAAAATAATCAATAATTGCAACTGTTTCGTTATTTTTATAAATCTTTTCTTTTACCAAAACATCCGAAGAGTCATATTCAAAAATACGACAATACTCTGTTGTATCTCCACCTTTTAGTTGCTTGATAAGATATGGATGATAACGAAAGTAAATGGAATCACTTATCCTCCCAAATGCAGATGCATGATAACTTGATATTAGTTGTGAGGCTTTATACAAATAATGAATTGTATCAGTTGTATTCATGTTGTAGTGAATAACTTTAGAAACTACTCCATTTGTAATTAAAACTTCAGTCATTGGCTTGAACTCACTTTCAATGGTTAAATTTACAAAATTAGTTGATAGCAGTCAGTGCAGTAATAAACAAATTCATTTATTTGTTTTATACTATCATAGTTAAGAGAAAACTTACTCTTATAGCTGTGATCAAAAGTATTTGGGTAAATTATTTGCCCAATTACTGTGTTCCGAACCAAAGAAGTAAAAACTATACAATAAATAAAAATACGCATAGAAATTAAATTATTAAGCGTTAATTAGATTTAACTTGAACATCATTTGATGTATTAGGCAAACTACCTTTTATTGGTTTTATTGGCTGAGGTAATCTTTCATATGGTCGATCAGAACCTGCAGCTCGTAATTCTGAAGCACTTTTTTCAACTCCATTGTACAATTTCCCTCCCTTTGACAAAGGGTATGCAATTTTAGCTACTGTAACCATTGGAGATTGGTCGGCAGAATTCCAAGCTCGTTTGTTTGTTTCATCCGTAAATATGTTTCTATGGTCATAATTTAGTGGATCTTCTGTGATTTTCTTCCCTTCAACTGCAGACCTTACCGCATGAAAAACAATTTCATGGCCTAAGGTATAGGCAATTTTCTCAGCTTCAACATAGCGGCTTTCTTTAGAATCATACATATCTCTTAATGAATTTTGCAATGCTAGGTCAGGTAAGACTATAACGATAACACCTTTGCCTTCGGCAGCAATTTGATTCTTAACATTTGGCTTTATTGAATTCAGGTGTAGTTGCATTTGTGGGCTATGATGCTGATTGGCATTTGTTTCATTCGATATTTGTTCGTTAGTATAAAAATCAAATGTTTGACCTTCTGCGTAAGTACCAGCAGCATCACTTGTAAACAAATCACGACCTTCTAAAATTATAATATCATAACCTTTATTATCGGAGCTTCTAAATTGAGCTATTGCATCTGCAAATTCTGGTGTATTAAATAATATTTCTAATACTGGAAATCCATTTCCATTTATGATATTTGTTTCACCATACCATATATCTTCTAACCCATCTAAATCTAAAAAGGCAATGGGCTTATTGCCAGCAAACTGATATGGTGTATACCACGGAAAATTTTTAGCGAGTGGGTCCAGGCTTAAAAATCTACCAATTCTTGGGTCATAAATCCTAAACCCATAATCATAAATATTTCCATCTCCATATGTTTCTTTATCACTTTCTTTCCCGTTAAACCCGAATCTATACTCACTTCCCCTTCCCAATTTCGTCCCGTCGTTTTTTTGGCTCAAACCCTCTTCCTTTCTGGCAGGAATCATGCTTAAATATAACTGAAATTTGTAAATAGTAGAAACTTTGAGTGATTTTTACAATCGATTTGAGACATCAATTTCAACTGGTTTAACTTTAGGGGTTCTTACAGTAATAATTTATTTAACTTTTTTTCTTCAGTTTTGAAAGTATGTCAATGAATTACATTGTAGATTTTCCGAAATAAATATAAATTTTACCACATTGCAAGCCAATAAATAATACTATTGTTTGTTTGATTTAAAGCAAAGCCAAAAGAGTAGCCATTTTTCCAATCTACTGGCATTTGGACATTTTCATCCATATTAAACAAATGGTATTTCTTGTCTCTGTTAGCTTCAATTACATAAACCTCAAACATATTTTCAAGTCCAATATCAGCAAAATATATATCTTCATTTTGTTAAACAAATTAGGTATGGGATATTTTCCTTTGTAACAAGGCTTTTCAATGATATTTGAATCTAATAGTGGAAAAGTAGACATTTCTAGAGTAGTCTTTGTTTCAAATGGATTAATATATAAAATGCAAGTGTCTCTATCCAAATAGGAAGCAATATATTTATCTTCTAATAATACTCTACTAATTGAATCATAAATATCAGAACTAAGATCAGGATAAACAAGCACAAACCAAACATTATTTTTTTTCGATTCAGTATGCAATGTTGCTATATAGTTTTCAGCTAAGGGGTATTCAGGAAAATGCATTGTTAAAGTGGAATCGAATCTATTTTTATATTCCAAGTATTTATTAAAATCAGGAACTTTTTTTGATGCACTGCATGTCCCAATAAAAATGCAGAAAGAAATGCAATAAATCTGTATATTCATAAAATCTCTATTTTATAACTAAAACAATTGTTCAACTATAACTTTTAACAATTTTAGGTTTATCTGAATTGAATTGTCATTGTTGGAAGGTTGGTTTTCGGGAAATATTGCCGTTATATTGTTCTCTTGGCCTCCTGGTTTTGATAAATTATATCTTACCGTTGAAATTTGACTCCACTTGCTGGAATTTACCTCTTCTTCAAGAATTTCTTTATCGTTTAGTTTATCTTTAGTCACAAGTTGTTTTTCACCAATCCCAATTTGTTTTAGTGTACCTGCCTTACTAGTAATTCTTTCACCTCCATCAAATGGGCCGCTACTAATAAACTGTTTCTCTTCAATTATTACTTCTTCAGCATAATAATATCCATACTGCTCGAAAAGCGCCCTATCAAATTTGTTTTCTAGCTCAAATTCGCTAAAATCATCTTTGAGAATGTCCATACCTTCAAATACTTGAAATTTTTCGCCAAACATATTATCTGGCCCCAATTTTTCAAATTTGTTAGGGTCGATATGATTGATATGCAAATTGTTGAGCACCTCTTGAGTTAGAGTTGCTTCATCCTTGATAAATATTACTTCGCCAGTAGTGTGATTTAAAAACCAGTCGTTTCCATCAATATCAATAAATAATACTGGACAATCAGCTGTAAAAATATATGGAGATAAAAGCGGGTATTTTGCGGTTAAATTATCAACATTAAACCATCTTCCTAATCTGTTGTTATAAATTCTGGCACCAAAATCAATTGAGTTTTGTTTTCCCAACATTTCATTTTCACTTTCCTTACCGTTAAACCCGTATCTATACTCACTTCCCCCTTCCCAATTTCGTCCTTCCAACAACATTCCGAACGGGTCGTGGTCATTATTGCTCGCATCCTTGACCTTACTAGTAGTTTTAATTCCTAAAAATAACTTAAAATCTGTAAAAAGAAGGTGGTTTATGTGATTTTTGCGGTCAATTTGACAAACTAATTTAAACATATTTGATTTTGAGGTGCTTTCAATGTTATATTGATTTAAGAAGAGGTTTCAGGAAAGTTTAGGCAACCTCGTTTGTGTTTTCCAACTCAACTTTTACGGTTCCTTTTCTTGAGTTGCTTAATTAATTTGCGTTTCCCCACAATGAAATCCGTCCATCAAAAACCCCTTCTGTGATGATTTTCTTGTAAGCTTTAATGAAAGTGTTATTTCGCACGATTGTTGGTTCCATTTTAACGTTAAAAGTTGTGTGGCGCAATTATAGCCCTTTTTAGTATCAAAACAAAACTTTAACTTTTACAAGAATAAAATCCCTTTTTTCTGCGTTATTAGTCATTCAAGTTCTTGTAAATAGCCAATTATTTTTTTACACACGAATTCACCAAAGAAATTAGTTCTTGAATGACCAATAAATAATTTTTCAGAATTTAACAACTCTGTTCGTATTGGGAACGGGTGCCAAATTATAATTCTTACAATGCAAACTTCTCCTGGACGAATAAAACCATTTTCAATGAAAATGAATTTAATAGTTGTAACTCCTGGCAAAGAATTAGTCCAAATAGAAACAACCCTATTCAAATAAATATTGTTATTATATTGGGGATTAATATTTATATTCGAATATGAAAATTGTCCTTCAACAATTAGCTCAGTTTTATCATTCAGAATTGAGTCCATATATGTATTGATTTGATTTCCGAATTAAACATCCTCAAATTATCAAGTGGGGCTGCTTACATAACCACTATTACAGTTACGCTTGAAAACACGTAATATTTAAATCGTGTTTTAATTCTGAAAAAAAAACAACAAATGCTCTTTTGACAAGGTAAAATTACAATCATTATCATATTTTATTGTTAAATCAATATTTATTAGGTATTTCAAAATAGATTTATTGCTATTTAAAAGGCTATTATGTAATTTAAATCGCCATTTATTATCAAGCATCCTTCTTTAGCAATTTCGCCTTTGAATCTACCTTTCGAAATTTGCTCACCAATATCATACTTTTCTATTATAATAATAGGCTTCAAAATAGATAAATTCTTAGTATTGAAATTTTTATTTAAAAAAACACAACCACAATTTGTTTCCATAATCATTAGTTTAATCTTTATAACTATCAAATGGTATTTCAGTTCGAATTGTTTCTTTTGTTTGAGGATTGACTACAACTACGTTACCAAATTCATCAGGTGTAAAATCTGGATTTGTGGTTTTCAATTCCTTCATCTCATTTGCAAAGTCCTTTTTCATTAATTTTTTAATGTTATTATGATAATTATCCACAGTAGTTTCTAATCTTTTTGCAACCTGAGCAGCAGTCATTATTTTTCCTGTAAATTTACTTAATTTTCCAAGATTTAAAATTAAAGAAATTTCTTTCCCTGCCATACCCTCTCCTGGAATAATTGATAGTGAATTTTCAACATAATCCCACCCACTCATTTCAACATTGTATATATCAGAACCTGTATTTAGACCTTTAATAATATGAGAAGCTGCAATTCCAGGATTCATATCAGCAATTGTTCGTCCAAATTCTTCACCTTCATCTGAATGCACCCAACAATCTCGTCCAGCAAACCAATTGCTTACACTATTAGAAAGTTTCTCACCTTTAGTTAATTCAAATTTTTGCAATGTTACTCCAATTGATGTAAGGATTTCATTCCCATTCTCATCAATACTAGAAGTTACTGTAACATATTCTACCCACATAACCCCAGTTTGATATTTGTCACCATGATCAATTGTTCCACCAACTTTTTGAGCAAATTCCCATGCCCTCTTACTCATGTGGTCAGTACCACGATTGCCAGACAATCCAAAAGGGTCTGAGTATATTATTGGATTATTATTGAATGTACTATATGCACTTTGCCAATAATATAAATCAGGATCCAAATTCCATCTCCTTCCTAGTCGGGTATCGTATTCCCAAAATTCTGCTGTGTTCAAATTCCCATCTCCATATACTTCATCATCCTGCTCCTGCCCATTAAAGCCAAATTTATAGTTTTCAGATATGAAAGCTATATTCCTACCTACCAATAACATCCCGAACGGGTCGTGGTGTTTTTGGTTGATTGGTCTTGCGGTTATGGGTTGCATGGGATAATTTGAAGTTAAAAATAACTAATTATTTTGCTAATTGACGAAAAAAAATCAACCCAAATTAAACTAGTATAGTTCATTTGAAATCTGATTTTCTTATGAGATTTCGTGAACACTAAGCTACTTTTTTACTTCCCAGCTAGCATTGAAGTTGGATAGGTATGTAGGGGAGAATTTTGTTGTTGATAGATTTATGAATGGAGAGATAGGCTACTTAAGTAATGATGGGCGAAATTAGTTATTGTAAATGTTACAATATGTTTGTTGATTTTGTTATTATAGTTTTAAACAGTTTCACTTTTATGAGTAAATACATATCTATTCAAATTGTTCGATCCACCCGTCTTTAATATACGGTTTACCATATTCACATCCTATTTTAAAATAAAAATGCTCAAATAAAGTATCTACTTTAGTTAAAGGGTAGATTCTTAACATTGTATCATTAAAGATGTAATATCTACCCTCTTTTTTCATATTTATTTCTTCTATCGTTGGATATAAATAGCTGCTTGGCTTTAATATCGATGTATTAAGTTCTTTTACATATTCATAGGCTGCCTTATCGTCAAGATGGCAGAACAATGTACATGATTGCACTAATATTATTAATCCAATTGATATAATTATTTTTTTCAGTCCTAAATTCATTTATTAAGTGAGTTGTCTTAACTATTTTTTATTAGTCCTAAATCAATCCTCATTAAAGTGAAGCCCAGTTCCGTCTATTGATATTTTATATGGCACTTGATTTGAATCAGATAAATTTGAACCCGGTAAATTCGCCTCCGGCGATGTAATTGTTGACATGGAAATTCCATAAAAAATTAATTTTGCTGTTGAAGTCACTAAATTTGTATAATCAAGTTCGGACATACTTAAATTAGCTGCCCCAGTCGACGGATTTGACAATGTACCCCTTAAAAGCCAATTTGCAACATTGGACATAAAAGTGGGATCATTTACCAAGGTTGGATTTATTAAACCAAAATAAGCAGCTTCTCTGATATCAGAATTAATCAATTTCGCATATTTATAATACTGTGCATCTAATTGTCGCATATTCTTTTAAATATGTAGTTACTTCTAAATTTTAACAACCAGTCAACTCCTTGAACTAATGCCACTGCATTTGAAGCACGATTTAATCGGTTCATTTTGACAAACCTTAACTCATAATTTTCATCAGCAAGGTTTAAGCGTGCAGGGCTTTTTCCTACATTCGTATTATTATAATTATTGTCGTATGATTGAAAATAATATTTTATTCCGGTTTGAGGGCTTAAACTTAGTGATCCCCCTTCAGCAATATGTGGCATATCTAACCAAGTTCCTTCAAAATCTGCAGGGTTAATTTCAAATGTAGCCAACCCAAACGTGCCAACGTTATCAATTTGAGTTAATGACCTATTATCAAAGTTGGAGTTTTGAGCACTTTCAATTTTAGATTTTACAATGTCACCATTATTTTCTAAATCGATAACTGTTAGTCCATTAATGTATTTGAACCTAGCATCTTCATTGCTTAAATATTCCAGTCCATCCAAGTCAACACCATCAATTGGCCGATTACTTGTAAATTGATATGGCGTTAACATTGGGTAAAATTTATTTAGTGGGTCTACACTCAAAAACTTACCCAACCTCGGATTATAAATCCTAAACCCATAATCATAAATATTCCCATCACCATAAGTTTCTTTATCACTTTCCTTCCCGTTAAACCCGAACCTATACTCACTTCCCCCTTCCCAATTTCGTCCAACCAACAACATCCCGAACGGGTCGTAATGAGTTTTGCTAGAAGTCAAAAGGTTATTGGAATACATGGATTAATTATTATTCAAATATTACATTATTTTGCTAATAATCAAAGTTTTGACTGTGATTTTTCGGCGTCAATAAGGGCATTCATTCTTTCATGAACCAAATCAATAGCCGAGTCAAGATATTGTTGCGCGAATGAAACGTACCTGTAAAAGGCCTTGCTGCCGGGTGCGTGACCGGAAATTTGACGAACCATTAATTCAGGAACCCCTAACAAAAGCAAATTAGTTATGGCTGTGCGACGCATGGTATGTGTGGTTATCAAATCGCAAAAACGATATGGTTTGCCGTTTTCAAAACCGTATGTGGAATGCCTTCCTGATTTCTTGACTTTCCGATAACTGAAGTCCAGCCCGCTGCTTCACATAACAATTTGATATTTTTATTTAACTGACTATTTGAAATTTGGGGTAAAAGTTTGCCTGTTTTTTTATATTTATTGAAAATGGTTATTACATAATCAGGGAGTTTAAGTATGGTTTCTGTATTTGTTTTACCTGATGTAACACGCAAATAATTACCACCTGAGGAACATTCTATGTTATTGGGCCTTAGGTTCATTAGGTCTCCAAACCTCAAACCTACAAAACAACCCACAACAAAAATGTCTTTCGTTGCAATAAACCTGGCATTCAATGTGGCAGCAAATTTTTCATTCCCCGTGAGAAAAGCAATATGCTTTTGTTCGAGCACAATTATCGGGATCTGCTCTTTTACGGATTTAAAACAGTTAATTATAACTGTGCAGTCAATAAGCTTTTCAACAGTTAAATACCTGAAAAACACCTTAATAATTTTAAAATGTGAACTTACATAATTATCAAAACAGCCCCTTTGGAACAAGAATTTGGCGTATTTAGCACTTATCCTATCCCATCGTTTTATCTCAGATTTCAAAAGGTTTTTTCCGGCTTTTTTGAGGTCGCATATATGTAAATCGATATTCAATTCGGACTCAAATTGAACAATTGAATGCAGTGTATCCCTATATTTGGCAATTACTGATTTTCTTAATCGCCTGCCATTCAATTGTTTATGTCGGCCAGTGTGGCTACTCACAATAAACCTTATAAATAATGTTTCGAAGTTGTAAATCATATAAGATAATGTTTAATTATATATAGAGGGTAGCTGTAAATAAATTCCATAAACAATTGTTAATTTAATTTATTCAAACACTTATACTTCCAACCTTAATAACTAGTTTTCCATCCGAAGTCAAGCCCTAATTTGTTTTTTACTTTACTTGTTGCATTGAATAACAAGCACTTAGGTAATTATGTGAAAAAATGACAAAAATATTTTCAAAATAATTTGTTTTTTTAAAAAATGATTATTAAACTTGTTTAGAAAATAGTTGAAACCCTTATACAATAACCCTAATAAACAACAATTAAACCGGAGAATTGAGAACCCTCCAAATTGAAAACAATCCAATTTATTTTTAGCTGACAATACACTTTCATCATCCCCGTTGGCTAACCTATTTTAATTACTGTCACGTTTTGCGACAAACCTAGTGGTGCTTAGGCTACAAAGGATTGGAACTGATTTGTTTACAAATCGGACAGCTAAACTATTATTCATTTTGAAAAAACATTTTTCAAGATACAGGAAAAGTATTGCCCGTTATTTTTTAATGGGAATTATGACCTTATTTATTAATATGAGTTATAGTCAGGTAAATATTGCAATGAATACAAACAACATTTCAACGATAAATGATTTGTGGAACATTGGTATTGTTTCAATGTATCCAAATCAACAAATTGTTGATGTAGAATTGACAGTATATAGCGAGGATGAGACTGTTTTATATAAGGGTAACAAAACAACAATCGTATTACAACCTTCACTTAATATTTCTATCACACCAACATCAGATGGTATTCATCATGACGTTACTGATTTTCCTAAAAATGATACATTACAACAAGTGGATGCATCATTTATTCCTAACGGTAATTATGTATTATGTGTTTCTGTTTTTGCACATGAACCTAAGGTGGAATTAAACCGAAGCTGTGAGTTTATCACTGTAAAAAATAGCTATCTGGATAGTCTGTTAATTTCAGTTAAAAGGAAAGTGCCAAAAGCCGGCATTCAAGTCCATATTACGGTAGAAATATTTTCATATATTGACGTGTATTCCAGCCCACGCCAACAACACTGCAACACCGAAATACCGGTATATTCTTAAATCCTTCAGTTGAATTATTTGGATATCCATTAAATATGTCTATATTTTATGATACTGATAGTGATTTTTACTATAGTAATATACCAACTTTCAATTCAATTTTGACACGAAGGCTTACCAACAAATATTACAAGAAGATTACAAAGTCAACTGGCTTCGAAGTCACCACTTTCGCCTGAAAAATATCAGGAAGCAATGACCATGATAACTTCATTGGAGGATTTTGAAAGCATTACTAACAACCCTTATTTTCAGCAAGAAGTAGCAAGGCTAGATAGTTTAAAAGTGTATGAAAAATATCTAAATGATTCTGCTGCGTTGACATTAGTGCAAGCTAAAATTCAACATTTGGACACTTTATCCTTAGAGCAAATGAATAACGATTCTTTATGTTTAGATAGCACCACTGTAATGCAACAAACGCAACTTGTAAAGGATTCTTTAATTGCGATACAAGATTCAATTACCAACACCATTGCTGCTGGTAAAGAGATAATCGAAAAAGCAAAACGGTATCACGAAATTATTCAAAATCAAGCACTTTTGGAGGAACAAATATTGGCAGACTCAAATATTGCAGAAGTAAAAGCATACTTCGATAAATTCAACGGTTTTGATGCATCAACATTGAGTGATCCTAACCTAATTACTGCTAAGCTGAAAGAGATTGATCAACTCAAAAAAATTGAAGGATTTATTACCGGATTTGAGTCATTACAATTTGGTGCTACCGTGCCAAATTACTCTGAGTTGTCAATTACCAGTGTGTTGCTAAATGGACTTAATGTAAATTACGCTATAGGTAATTGCTCAGTGATAGCTGTAGCTGGTCGTATAAACGATAATTCTACCTTTTTCAAACCAGACAGGGAACAACGCACTTTTAGTAAATTATATGTGGCAGGATTTGAGCAGCAAATTACTACAAATAGTAAATATGGTTTGTTTGTCTTACAATCCGATTTTAGTGACCAAGACTCATTGTCTTTCTATAATTTCCTTGAAAAAAATAATACCATTGCCGGTAAATTTTCAACGGGATTTTTCAAAAAATAAACTCAAGGCTGAAGGTGAGATTGCCATCTCTTATGCTGAAAATAAAGATATTATTGGCTTTGAAGAAGTTGAGGAAGAAGTTACTAATGTCCCTAATTTTTGGTTATTACAATCCTTAGTGCAAAAGGATGATTTAGCTACCGGCACTTTTACTGATAAAGCGGCAATACTAAGCCTCTCCAGCACATTTTTCCAAAACAAAACTACAGTCGCTATTACCGGTAGGTACGTTGGCACAGGATTCTATACCCCGGGTAATCCATTTTTGATCAACGATTTGATGAATGTTGAATTTGGAGTCGATCAGTCGTTGTTTAAAAACAAGTTGCAACTCAGTGCGCATGTTATTAAAAACCAGGATAACCTGGAGCAACTAAAAGAAGTGACTACTTCTTACTACAATCTGAGAGCCGGGATGAAATTAAGAATCCCAAAATACCCGATGATTTCTATAGATTATTTACCAAATGTGATAATCAATGAATTTGACCAAATACAAGTAAATACCCTTTCAGCAATTACTGCATACAATTATAGGTTAGGTAATATACCATGTTTGATTTCCTTTAATTATATGGACATCCAAACATTGAGTGCAGAAAACGATAGCACCAATTTTAATAGCCGGTATTATAACATACTTAACAATTTTAATTTTAAAAATTCGATATACAAACATGTTTTAATTATAACGAAGCAGTTACAGTTACAGAAGCAGTCATATTTAGTATTTACAGTGTCGGCACCAGATTTAGTGCAACTAAGTGGATGGATGTGTATGCAAACTTTCAACTGACCGGCAACGAACACAACAATTATGAACCAGGAGGGCAATTGGAACTCGATTTTTCACCATTAGCAACGATGAAATTAAAAACCGGATTTTATGTATACCCTGAATCAACTTTAGATTATATGACCAATATTCAAAATATTTCAAATACATCAATTTACATTTCTGCAACCTATAATTTTTAATTATGAAAAAAGTTGTGTTAAGTATGTTTAGTTGCCTATTATTTGGCTTATTACAAGCTCAAGTAACGGTAACAGCCGTTCCGCCGGGACCGCGATTTACCCTGGATGATTTATGGCAGGTCACGCTGGTCGAAAATATGACACCAACTAAAGAGGTTTGGTTGAGTGTTAGTCTAAACGTATACGAACAAGCAGGGCCTAAAATACTCACTACTACTTCTCAAAAATTTCAATTTGGTAAAGCTGCTATCATAAATATTAATAAAACCAATTTAGACAATTATGGTCCAATTAGCACAGTATACCACCAACGAAGTTTCAAAAATGAATTAGCAGAAGCAAGGCGGAATTTTCCATCTGGTGATTACAAGGTTGAAGTGATTTGTAATTATGAGGGGAATGGGTTTTCTGAGCCTTTGGGGAAATATCTATATAATATTAATGCTGAGTTGGTTATGCCTATTCAACTGGTGAGTGTGTTTAATAACGATACAATTGAGGATGCATATCCGATGTTTAATTGGACACCTCCATATCCATTACCAACCGGTAATTTGACATATGAAATTGTATTGACTGAAATAAAACCATTAGAAACACCTATTGCGGCAGTTAAGAGAAATCAGCCTCTGATTAGAAACCAACAAGTAAATCAAAACTCATTGATTTATACCACTGTTGAACCGAAACTAATTGCAGGTAAGGAATATGCATGGCAGGTCAATGCCTATACAGAAAGAGGTGATTTTTATTCCGGAAGCGAAACATGGCGGTTTATATATAATCCGGAAGAAGACACTATCGATTATCCAGACCAATTTTATTTGATGTCATCTGTCATACCAAATACCTATGTTACCATTTTTGACAACATACTGCCAGTTAAGTTTGTGGATGATTACGAGGTTGTAGATACACTAAGTTATTTACATTTATATGATGACAATTTTGCATTGATTGCTACTGAAGAGCAAATTCCAATTGCTCACACCTTAGGTACTAATTATTCATATGTTCGTTTTTGTGAAGATGATTTCCCTATCCCAAATGGACGTTACGTTCTAGAAATAGGGGGCGTAAATAAACAAAAATATTTTATAAGATTTCAAAATAACAGCCTAGTGGGGCCTGTGGTGGAATAAAATGAAAAACACTTTTATTATTTATACTTGTCTAGCGCTCTCAAGTTGTTCAACTAAATTAGATAGTTTGAATAACAATGAGTTAAAATCATTTGTTACATCAGATGAAGCAGCGCTTCGCGAATCTAAAAATATTAACGGGCAAACTGTCAGCTATTATTATTTGCCAACAGATTATTTAATTGCGAATGAAGTTAAAGGAACAAGTATAGATAAAAATATGTATGATTCGTTATATCAGCTATTTGCGCAATATCATTACTTTGAGATCCAAATAGAAGGCATTGAAGAGTTATTGAGAAACACTGGGTTTGTTGAAAAAGGTATGATCTTTATTGAAACGAATAAAGAAAATGTTTACCCAGCGTTTTCTGTTATTGAGCCGGGATATGGTATACTGCCCTTTAATAAAGTATTAGTTGCATTTCCAAATAATTTTTCAAATGATCTGAAAGTTTATTTAAAAGTTAATGTTGGAAATTCTACACTTTATAAATTCAACGTTGCTTTTTCTAAAATTAAAAAATACCCTCAATTATTAATACAATAAACTAATTGTTATGTTAAACAAACTTCGTAATTCAAGGATTGTAAAGTGCATCGTAATGCTTACCGGATTTTTTGTTGTATTCGATGTATTTACCATAACTAAATTATTTGCATTAACATCAGGACCTTCGCAACCAGAATTTACTGGATTTTCTAATGTAACTTCAAATAATTTGGTAAATCCCTTCACCGGAGATTTTTCCTATTCTATTCCTATGCTAGAAATTGGTGGTATTCCTTTAGGCTTAACATACAACGCCGGCGTTGGAATGGATGAAGAAGCCAGTTGGGTTGGTTTAGGTTGGAGTTTTAATCCAGGATCTATTTCGCGTGACGTTAGGGGGCTACCTGACGATTTTAATGGAGAAAATATTATTAGCAATATAAATTTAAAACCGAATACAACTTATGGTGTTACCCTTGGTGCTGAACTTGAATTATTTGGGCTTACTAATAAAAAGAAAAGTAGTGATACAATTGGCAGTTTTAACTTGGGTGCAAATTGGTCTTTTATATATAATAATTACACTGGTTTTGATGTGCAATCAAGTATTTCCCCTTCTATTTCTAGTGCAATTTCCAGCAAATTACCTTTAAGTGCTTCTTTATCCACTTCAATTGGAAGCAAGTCTGATGGCAGTGTTTCCGATATTTCAATTAGCCCGCAAATCACATTTACTAGGAATGCAACTCGGGCAGAAGAAAATGGTAAAAATAATACCAGTCTAGGTTTAACTTTTAATTCAAGGAAAGGGTTTCAAGGTTTAACGTTAACAGCAATTATTCCGAAACACGAACTTCTGCTACTGATGTATCTTTTAAATACCAAGCTACTAGGGAAATATGTCGCGTTCCTCAACTGTGTTGCCGCCTAATCGCACCTATAAACCAAGCAATACCAACGATTTTACAAATAACTCATTCACATTTAACGGTAAATTAGGGATTACGGCATTTGGTTTAGATGGGCATTGCCAGTATTACTGGATTCATGTCTAATCAAAGACTTGAGCAATCGCAAAAAAAATCTAGTAATCCAGCCTTTGGTTATTTATACTTGAGGGAACCGGGTAATGAAAATTTATTGGATTTTAACCGTGAGCAGGACGGTTCACTTGAACCAACAACAAAAAATTTGGCACCGGGATTTCTGACTTATGATGTTTATTCAGTAAGTGGCCCGGGAATGTCAGGGTGTGTTTCGACCATACCGAAATGAAGTCGGATATATCTCAGATCCTGTAAGCGAATTTCACAGCACATCCGGATCCGCAGGACTGGAATTTGCCGGAGGTTGGGCAGTTAGCCCCGGGGTAGACGTTAGTGTTACTAAAGTAACATCTAATTCTGGCGCATGGACAGAACAAAATGCAGTTGATGATTATACGCACTATAACTCTGCATACGAAATCAATAAGTTTAGAGAACGTTCTTATTTTGCTTATGTTGGCGATAATGGAGCTGAAAATAATGAAGAAAAAAGGCGTTACCTCTTTCGAACTGGCTGTTGATGAAAAAAATGCTTCTTTAAAAAGTAATTTTTTAAATGTTGAGAATAGTAACAAATATTTTGATGGCCCTATTATAAGAGAAAATCGAGTTGCAAGAAAAAACGAAATTACTTATTTAACTAAAAAACAAATATCAGATTATAAACCTTACAGACAACCATACCTTTCTACTTCTGCTCTAGATCATCATATTGCGGAAATTACTGTTACTTCAGTTGATGGAACCAGATATATATATGGATTGGCTACATATAATACCGAACAAAAAGAAGTAACATTTTCAGTTGGAAGAGCTAAACACAGTGATCCTAAAATTGAAACCGATGCCAATGGATTTGTATTATATAATAGTGAACAAAACTCACCCAATAATGAAACTGGTTTAGACTGGTATTATCAATCAACGGAAACACCTGCCTATGCAACAGCTTATTTGCTAACTGAAGTTTTATCGCCTGATTATGTGGATAGATCAAATAATGGGCCTAGTCCTGATGATTTGGGCACATATGTTAAATATGTATATGGAGAATTTGATGAGGTGACTAACTCCTATACGGCAAATATTAAAACTTATAAATGGAGAACGCCATTGCCTTTGAATAAAGCTGCATACAACGAAGGAATATTCAATAATGCCAGTGATGATAAAGGAAATTATACCTATGGTGTTAAGGAAGTTTGGTATATCTCATCAATTGAAACTAAAGACCAACTAGTAGAATTTTATACTTCTGAGCGTTTGGATGGTATGGGTGTTATCGGCGAAAATGGTGAAGTAGGTGGAGAGCATTTGCAAAAATTAGATTCATTATCGTTGTTTTCGTTAATAGATGTACAGCGAGGTAATGCTTATGGTTATGATGCAGTTCCAATAAAAACTGTACACTTGGAATATGATTATTCACTTTGTAAAAATGTTTTGAATAATTTAAGTGCTGGCTCTGATAATGGAAAGTTAGCTTTAAAAAAGGTGTATTTTACTTTTAATGGTTCCCGTAAAGCTAGGTTTAACCCATTTTCGTTTGAATATTCAAATTGTAACCCTGATTATGATATTCAGGCATATAATAGATGGGGGACTTTTAAACCAAATAACGATGGAGGAAGTTTACAAGACCAGAATAAATATTTTCCTTATGTAGACCAAAACACAATTGACTCTTCAAATGTATGGGCAAGTGCATGGAATATCGTAGCCATTAATTTGCCTTCTGGAGGTAGAATCAGTATTGAATACGAAAGTGATGATTATGCTTATGTACAGGATAAACCAGCAGCTCAAATGTTCAAAGTGTTAGGAGCTACAGATAATATTACAAACGAGTTTAAATCAATTTTATATGCCAAAGACACGATTAGAATTGTATAATTTTTGATTTGGGTGAAAACTATTTTATACCCGATTCATACAATACAACTCAAGAAGAATCAATAATTCGAACAAATTTTATTACAGGTAGTAAGGGTGATTTTAATGGCTATAACGGAATAATAAATAACTTGTATTTTAATTTTTATTTAAATTCCAATGACAGACTTGGTGATGAAGCAGCTTTTGAAATGATAAATGGTTATGCATATATCGACAACACCATTTCGAATTACGCAGGTGTATTACCTGCTGAAGACGGTTATTATAAAAAAGCATTTATTAAACTTAAGAATGATGTACTTAAGGATAAAGATAAATCCAAGTATGATGTTCATCCAATTACAAAAGCAGGATTTCAATTCACAAAAGAAAACGCTTCCTATTATATCAGCAACCAAGAGCCTCCTGGTATGGCTGATTTCGAATCGGTAATGGAAGCGCTAGCTGACCTTTTTACATTTGGAGCAACGGATGGATTATTTAACCCCAATACCTATATGGTAGATAAAGGCTTCTGCAAACATTTTGTGCCAGAAAATTCCTGGATTAGATTGTTAAATCCTGATGGCCACAAATTAGGTGGAGGCCACAGGGTCAAATCCATAAAATTATATGACAACTGGAACGAATTGACAAGAAACGCTGAGGAATCTACCTATTATGGAACCAATTATTCATATTTAAATACGGATGGAACAAGCGCTGGAGTTGCAGCCTATGAACCATCCTTTGGAGCTGATGAAAATATTTTACGCAGACCAGAACGATATGATTCGGATGAAACGAAGAAGTATCAATATATCAAATATAAAATTAGACCATTTGGAGAAACCTTTTACCCTGCACCAACTGTAGGCTATTCAAGGGTAACTGTATCTAATATACAATGGGATAATGTGTACTCAACTAGTACCGGCAGCATAGTAAATGAATTCTATACGGCATACGATTTCCCAACAATTGTCAACAACTCTACAATTAAATTAAAAGAGCATAAGCCTGATCCGGTTTTCAGTATCTTTTCTTTGAAGGTGGTAAATAAGTATACAGCTTCTCAGGGTTACGTTATTGAATTAAACGATATGCATGGTAAAATTAAATCGGTTGCCAACTTG
Organism: Bacteroidota bacterium; assembly: GCA_016718035.1. Classification (GTDB taxonomy): domain Bacteria; phylum Bacteroidota; class Bacteroidia; order Chitinophagales; family BACL12; genus UBA7236. Next base: position 370,099 of record JADKEK010000006.1, read on the forward strand.
AATAATAAAGGGGAATTAATTTCCAAAACAACTTATAATTATAAACATGATCCCGATAATCCAAAAAGGCTTAAAAATATTGTAGATGTTATGGATAATAAGGGTAAAATTACTGATGGAGAAGTAGGCGTTACTTACGATGTTGTTGCTGATTTCAGGCAAAATTTTCATTCATCTTTAGGCACTGCTGCTCAGTATAATACAGACGCTTTTCTCGCAGCAATAATTCCTGTAATGACCTTCACCTTGTTTGTCAATACCGATTTCTCAGAACAAACGGTAAGAACTTCTACTATAACTAAGGTCGTTTACAGAACTGGTTTAATAGAGTCGGTTACAATGTTCGATAAAGGTGCTTCAATAACCACAAATAATGAAATTTACGATGCAGAAACCGGTAATGTGTTAATGACCTCTGCTCCAAATGAATTTGGTGATCGTTATTTTTCCACAACAATTCCTGCGTATTGGTATTACGCAAATATGGGGCCTACATATCAAAATAGTAAGTTTAAATTTTCAGATGGTTTTGAAGATGTTTTTAATTGGTCCACAGGTAAATTAACAACAGATTTTAATGAGTATTTTGCACCTGGTGATGAAGTTGCAATTAAAACTTATTATGATGCAGCAGGAACGGTTGCATTGAATAATATTTATTGTTGGGTTTATCAAACTTCCGCTGGAGATAAATATTTTATTGACCAATTTGGGAATCCACCCATTATTGAAGGTGCTTACGTTACTGGAATGGTTTTTCGATCAGGCTATAAAAATTTGAGCAACCAGGGAGGTATGCAATTGGTTACAAGGAAAAAACCTGTAAGGGGAGACTCCTTGTATGTTGATGAAACTTATAAGGTAATTTCTGCCTCAGCTTCAACTTATAGCGATGTTTGGCAGACATTCTGCAACTATGATGAAGGTGAAGAAACAATCGATTGTATTTGTAATTCATTGCCAACACCTGAAGCCGATGATCTAGCGCAAGTGATTTCAGGATTAATAGATAATTCGAGTTTTTATGATGGCGGTAACTATTTGTTGCATGATGGCGGTGATTATGTTAATAATTTCACCCCCGAATTAGGTGAGTTTTTAGTCAACAATGATTGTGGTATCAATATGTTGTTACCCGACAAGATCTTTTTTAAAAGGACTATGGTTGATGTAGCAAATAACCAAATCAAATTAGAGCTTTTTAAGACTTCAGACAATTTTCATACATCTATTAGTTGTTGCGGGAATACGAACATTTATTTTGACGGAATTGATACAACAGAAGTAAGATCATTGTTGGAAAATGATAAAATATATTCTGTAACGCATAGGGTATACAATAATGCAGCTGATCCGTGCAGCTCCGCCGACACTTTAGAGCTCAATATTTGTTACCCTACTGATTATGACGAAGGAACTGAGACGTATTCTGATTATTTTGATACCATTACCGCTTTTGTTACATCTTCATGTTTTGACTTGATGTATTGTTATGAGCAAGTTTTGCCAGGTGCATTTTGTACAGGTACAGATGGGGACCAAGTTAACCCATATACACTTGGTATATTAGGTTCATGGAAACCACTTTCTACTTATGCTTATCTAACAAATCGAACACCTGAATCTGGAGTAGACCCCGATATTAGAAGAGATGGAGGTTATAAAAAATTTTCGCCATTCTATACCTATAATGGATTTACTTGGGTTGTTGATCAAGAGGATTGGCAATGGACTGAAAAGGCAATGCTTAAAAGTCCTTATACAGACTTAGTTGAATCACAAAATGCTTTATTCATTCCATCTGCTGTAAACTTTGGCTATTCATACCTATTGCCGGAAATTTCTGCGGTAAATGCCCATTACCAGGAAATTGGTTTTGAAAGTTTTGAAACTGATGAAGGTTTTTCGATTTATGATAAACCATGTAATGTGCAACATTTTAATTGGGAAATAGCCCCAGGTTATCTTGTCCGAAAATTTGCGCATACAGGTTCATTTAGTTTGGCTTTGTCCGAAGAAGACAGTATTTTATTTACAACAGATTTAAGCTCACTTTTAAGAACCAGAAACACCTTCGAAATGCCATTTAATTTAGAAGATACTGTAGACTGTTTACCTCCATTTGCACCAATAAAACATGCTAGTACAGATGTTGAATACTTGCTCACTTATTGGGTCAAAAGGGATATTGGCCCACAAAAATTTGACTTTGCCGATAACGTTGATTTGAGCGTGCTATTAGGTCCCACAGAACTTAGTATTATTTCGCAAAAATCATCAGGAATAATTGAAGGATGGCAGCGTGTAGAATATAAATTTAATATTCCGGCAGGTAGTGTAGGTAGTTTAACAATAAAAGTTAATAATACCGGCAGGTCAGCATTGTATGTTGATGATATAAAAATTCAACCAGCGCTTGCCGTAGCAAAAGCATTTGTTTATGACTACCGAACACATTGGTTAATGGCCGAATTGGATGAAAATCATTTTGCAACATTTTATGAATATGATGAAGAAGGACAGTTGGTCAGGGTTAAAAAAGAAACAGAACGAGGAATTTTAACCGTTCAGGAAAACAGGAAATTTATTAAAAAAGTTGAATGATGAAAACAAAATTATTTTATCTGTTGGTGTTTTTACACGAAGCTTTGTTTGGGCAATTAGTGCCCGATGATATTTCGCGTATGAAAAATAAAATGGAATCAATGACCAATTATAGTTGCGATATCCAATATAAATTATATTCGAGAACAATTGCTTCATCTCCTATTGAAGTTAAATCGGGTTTTTTATTACATAACAACCAAAATAGCCTATTTGAAATTGGCGAATTAATTACAATTAATACCTCAAAATATTTAATCAAAGTTGACACCATTCAAAAAATAATCAGTGTTGCGAACGCTAATAGACAGCAACCAAATGATTTTGACCTCAATAAGTATCTTGAAGGTAATTTTGATATTGAATTTGAGGGTGCCTATAATACAAATAAAGTATATCGTTACAAACCTCAGCAATTGAGCACGTTACAGTATTTGAATATTTATATTGACACGGCCACTTTTTTGTTGAATAAAATCGTATTATTTTATAATTTGCCAAATGTTGAAAGTAGTAATGGGGTTTCTTTTTCATCACCAGTTATTGAAATTACTTATTCCAATTATGTCCAAAATAGAGTAACAGAAAGCATGGTTGACGAGGAAAATTATTTACATTTTAAAGAAGACGAAATAACACCTTCGGGACGATATTCGAACTATCAAATTTATAAATTATTTTAAAGGAATTGTTATGGGTAAAATTAATTTATACCATGAACTAAAATCAATTAAATGGTTTAGTTTTTTATTATTGACCTGTAATTTGGTTGTTGTACAACATGCTAAATGTCAAACAGTTGATGCAGTAGCCTACAAATATCTGTACCAATTTACTACTTCAGGCTCGGGTCAGTCCATTACCGTCGCCGACAATTCAGGTACAAGTGCCTACTTTACAGATGCTGTAAATTTTACTGATGTAGCAGTGAATAATTATATAAAATTAGATTTTGACCCTGATGTTCATTATTATATTTCCGGCACAACTTTAAAAACTTATATCGCACAGATTGAATTAAAGAAATATGCATTAAATGCTGACTCCTCAGCTTATAACACGGCAGTAGGTGACACTATTTTGCTAAAAGTAACCTATGACCCAAAAAATAAAAGTATATATCAAGATAAACAAGAATTTTGGTTTGATAACAACTATAAAGTAAAGGCAACCTTGTTGTCTGTTAAGAACGAAGTTGGAACTTCATATACATTGTCAGGATTACCTCAAAGTTTGCGATTGGAAGCAGGAATTAACATCGAACGATATTTTGATTTTGATCCGGAGGAAATTTCTTCAACGCTTGAAGTAAGCTACGATACATCAATTAACCATTTAATAATTCAAAATTTTGCAATCGATGGCGCACTGGCATACGATATTGAATGGACTTATGTTAATGATTATAAGGGTAATGCACTCGAGGAACATTTAACTGAATCGCAAGCGCAATTTTATTTTCATAACAACAGCACCCGAATTCAAGTTAACAGCGATGAACCTATCGCTATACCTGCAATATTTGACAGGGGTTGGGTTGTTTTTAGGGTTCGGGCATTGGCAAAAGATACATCGGATTTCGAAAAGTGGTATCACGGTGAATGGAGCATTCTGGATTATTATGATAAAAATAATTATGACGCTGATAGTTTACCTGACTATGATAATATTGCTTCAATTGAAAACCCAAATGCCTTTATTTATATTAGCGATACAAGTTCGACCAACCTTAAACCTGTTCATGAATGGGGGAAAAACTGGTCCTATCAATGTACTTATGCAGAGGAAGGCAAAATGAAACACGTGGTAAGTTATTTTGACGGAGTAATGTTTAATAGACAAAATGTTACGCAAAATAATACTGATGACGTTGCCTTAGTTGGTGAAACTATATATGATCACCAAGGAAGGCCTGCTATGCAAATATTACCTGTGCCGGTCACCACAAGTGAAATTAAATATTATCCTAATTTTAATAAAGCAGATAGTTTAGGTTTTACGCCAAAGTATAATAAAACCCATTTTGATTTAGATTTGACTGATTGCTCAATAGAAGTATTGCCCATGTCAGAAAGTACGGGGGCATCAAACTATTACTCTCCTTCAAATGCAGAACACTCATTGCAAAATGCATACATTCCGGATGCTGAAAATTATCCATTCGTTATAACAAGATGGGAGCCTGATAATTCAGGTCGTGTCAGCATGCAAAGTGGTGTTGGGAAAACGCATAAAATTGATTCATCATATACCACTAGGTATATTTATGAAAAACCATTGCAGGAGGAGCTAGATTTGATTTTCGGGGCTAACGTCGGCAATATGTCTTACTATAATAAATCGTCTATTATTGATCCGAATGGGCAAGTAAGTGTAAGCTACACTGATGCGAAAGGTCAAGTTATAGCAACTGCGTTGGCTGGTGCTGTGCCAGAAAATATGACTGCATTAACAACTGATGATTTAACTGAAACTCTCTATGATGAACATAGAGCTGATTTTGAAGCAGATTTACTTGGAATTTCCGATTCGTTGCCACATGGTGCTAATAATTATTATAATGGTGAATTGAATTCCTATACGCTTAACTATCCATTTTTTGTGCCTGAAAATGATCTGGATTATCACTACATATATACTGTAAATGATATTAATTTTTCCGATTCTTGCCTTGATGAAATTTGTTTAGATTGTGTGTATGATTTGACAATTGGGCTGACCAATGAATGCGGAGACCAGATGCTCAATAACGAAGGTAATCCTTTTAAACTGCAAATTGGTGACATGCCATCAAATTCAAATTTGGATAGTGCACTTTCTTGTTTGTCTACCGATTCGGTAAATACACAATTAACTGATGATGCTATTTTTAATGTGGTATTGGATCAGGGTAATTATATGTTATCGAAAACATTAACACTTAACCAGGAAGCTTTGGATTTTTATGCGCAAATGTATGTTGATACTGCAAGCTGCTTGTTAACGTTAGAGGATTTTATCGATAGCGCAATGGCTGATTTAGACACAACCGGGTGTTACTTAGATTGTGATTATTGTGATAGTATAAGAGAACTTAGTGTTGAAGAATATATCAGTGCAAACATGGACAGTGCCGGATCTAGTGACGACACACTTATGTGGAAAGAAATGTATTATAGTAATATTCAACAATGCGAAATTTTATGCGAAATTGGCGTTGGTAATGATCCTTGTTTTGCAGGATACATGATGATGCTGCAAGATATGTCGCCGGGAGGACAATATGCTGAACTATATAACCCGGCAACAGGTGAAATTGATGTTGATTACTTCGCACTTTCTGTGCTAAATGAATCAAATATTTTGCAGGTTAGAGCAGTTGATGCTATTGAGTATGAACCAAATTGGAGAAATCCGAAGTTTAAAAATAATGCAGGTGACTGGATAAGTGGCTATTATGATGAAAACGGAACAACAAGAGCAATTATATATCCAATTGATACCGGGTTAGGGTACTATCCTGAATCAATTGATGGTATTGGACATTATACTGCAGACGGAATTAGGTTTATTTACCCTGAAGAAATTAAATATGTCCAGGATTTTGTATCACTTTTTCAACCTTCTTGGGCTAGCTCCTTAATTATTTACCATCCCGAATATTTCTATTACCAATATTGCGCCGAGGATAGTTACGATTGTTTTGCAATTGTAGGTTCCGATACTTTAAATCCTTTCCAGTTTGATGAATATTTACTTAGTTATTCTAGAGATAGTATATTTAATATTGATACTAACCTTATACATATCGACGAGGTTGATCCTTATGTTGTTGATGACTGTGGCACCGGACATACAGACTTGCGCCTGGAAGTTGAATATTTTGAAACTTGTACTGATGCCACCATTGTAGAGACAGCAACCTTAACCCTTTGGGAAACAATATGGATGACCAATCATCTAGATTTTACAAGGAGTTGGACATGTGAAGAAATCCAGGATACTTTAAATGACCAGTTTAACCTCACATCGCCACCTAGCTTATGGAATTATATTCAAACAGATGAAGACTGGAATAACCTGGTATCTTTATATGCGGCTGAGCGCTGGAATTATATTTTTAGGAGGGCGACCATTGTTAGCAATGCGTTAAAGGCCGGAAATCAATGTATTGGTGAAGGGGCAGCTTTTTATGATGCAGATGGTGACGGAATTTTAGACATTGGATTTGGTGATCTATTTGATGGCGACATTTGTGATTGGCCGAGTGGAATTTACTATTATGATAAAATCAAGCGATTTCAAACTCCGCAAACTATTTACGGCATATCGGAAAGTGAACTTAATGATGATGATATCTTAGTCGGAATTATTGACTCTTTGGAGGCTGAAGGTGAAACTGCTTACTTTGAATACACCGGAACATTGCCATTAGCAAGTGATTTACAATGGTTTTTACAAGGTTGGGTAAATCATACTGACGGCATTTGTGCAACAAATCCGCTCAACGAAAACCCGGTTTTAACTATTGATTTATTTAATGCACTTGATGATGCAGGGTTTGATGATTGGGAGCCTCAATTATCAGCCGATTCGTTGGTACTAAAATGGGCATCAGAAATTGATACTTCATGTAAATTGACCTTAAATTTTCCTTCCAATATTGAAAACCATAATTGGAATTCATCAATTCAAAATATTATGAATATTCATGTCCAAGATGCCAGTATCGGAACTTTTAATGTGCAGGTAGTTGTGAAGGATGATGCGACTGACGAATTACTTGAATATGAGGCAACCGGTTCTATTTGCACGGAGATTATTTTAAATGATAGTTCTATTTTACTTAGTAATTGTGAACCAACAATTGAGGCTAGTGCAATAATGTTAATAATGAACAACTTATTGATACATGATAATTTTAATGATGCATCATATACACTTGCTACTGAAGAATATGAGCCTTTGGTTCCAATTCTTGAACCCTATATCGGAAGTAATGTTCCTTTTAAATGGGAGCACCCTGAGGCAACTAACGATTATTATCTAAAAAATGCAGATGAATCAAGGGAAATTAAACTTTCGTTTAATAGCGCTATACCATACATTACTGGCGATACGTCGTTTTTTAATGATTTAAACGGAATCTCGAACCCGGCGTTTGTTGGAACAGTTAATAATTTTTCAGCTATTGTATATACTGATTTCCCAGCAGTTAGTCCCGTAACTTCAGTTACTGGAACAATGTATTGGTTAAATGAGGCAACATACGAGGCATTTCCTGTAGGTGATTGTGATTTTCCGATTTCAACGCCATGTAGTGATGATGAACATTATCTTCTCAACGATTTGCAAACTTTACTCAATTACGTGGTTGTAAACAACTTTGTAGAAACAGGTGACTCATTAATTCTGGACGATTTGGAAGAAGCCGGATATTCCTCGCTTTTTGCTGAATACAGCGGCGGTTCCACAGCTACAGATTATTGGTATGTTGACCATGTTTCGGATTATGCACTTGAAGCTTCACTGAAAAATATTTCCGGCGGACAAATAGAATCTAATTGTCAAATTTATCTAAATATAAACGACCCCTCAGCAGCTACATTTGAAGAATTGGATTCAATTAATTACCTGGTGGCCGACTTTACATTAAGTATTGATGAAGATAACACCTACAACTTTACCTGTCTTGGATTTAATGAAGGCGACTCGATTTTAATTAATGGAACTACGAGTTGTATTCCTTTGAAAAATTGTGGCGATTGCCATAGTTTATACAATTATGACTTGGACACAGCATTGGTGTATGTTGAAGTAGGATTTACTATTTCATCAGAAGGTACCACTATTCATTATCCTAACAATAATTTCCGATATAGAAAAATATTTGATGATTCAGAATATACATTAATACCTGAAGAAGACACTGAATTATATCTTCCGTGTAATTTTTATGATGGTTTTTCCTTTAAAATTAATGAGATTTATGATCCTGAACTGGGATTTTACGAAGTTGGAGATACCACTGTTGTAATTGGATTTTGGATTAACAAGAACTATGACTTCGTGTTACTAGCAGATGTTGATGTTGAAACTATTGATTGTACATCATTTGGATTTGCATTTGGTGTTCTTATCCCTGGTCCCGATATTGCTATTCAAGATTGTGACAGCAATTATATTGGTGCCGTGATGCCTGAATTTGAGTATACAAACCCATGTGTAAGTGAGTTACAGGATATTGCCAATTATAATGGGAATTTTATATGCGAAAATTATATTGATAGTATAAAAAGTGATTTTAAACAAAGATACATAGCACACTGTATGACTGTTTTAGAAACCTTTACAGTAGATTACACAATGAGTCAATATCAATATACCTTATATTATTATGACCAGGCCGGTAACTTAGTGCAAACTGTGCCTCCAGCTGGAGTTGTAATTTTAAATGAAACACAAAGAGATAGCATGAAGGTGTTCCGAACTACAGGAAATACTGAATTTGAAGTATATTCTGACCATCAACTAGCTACAAATTATAAGTATAATAGCCTTGCACAATTAATATGGCAAAAAACTCCGGATGCAGGAGAAAGTAATTTTTGGTATGACTATCTTGGTCGATTGGTGCTATCGCAAAATGCAGAACAAAATAAAATTTATTCAGATGAAGAATATATTGATTTTGAAAAATATTCTTATACACAGTTTGACAACCTGGGTCGAATAATTGAAGTTGGTGAATTATGGTCTTCCCCTGATAGTGAAGATGCAGTCGGGTTTTATGATGATATTAATGATACAGAAAATTTCCCATCCAATATTGCAGCATTTCGATATGACGTTACTAGCACTTACTATAATGATGCAATATTTGCCGACCTGCCATTTGAAGATGGGCAACAATATTTGCGCAATAGAATTGCTTCAGTTACTATTGAAAAAACTTACGATAATAATCCAGCAACTTATAATAGTGCCACTCATTATAGTTACGATATTCATGGAAATGTTAATGAATTAATTCAGGATAATTATGAATTAGCAGTTCTAAATCAACAGTTTAAACGGTTAGCATATATTTATGACCTGTTGAGTGGTAATGTCCATTTTGTAAAATATCAGCAAGATAGTATTGATCAGTTTTATCATAAATATACCTACGATGCCGATAATCGAATACGGACAGTTGAAACCAGTCGCGACCAAAAAATTTGGGAGCAGGATGCAAAATATTTTTATTATGCACATGGCCCGTTAGCACGCACCGAAATTGGTGATAACGACGTTCAAGGAACCGATTTTGCTTATACGATACAGGGTTGGCTAAAAGGTGTTAATAGTACTGCATTAAATACAGCTGCTGACATGGGAAAAGATGCAAAAACCGGGGGCGGGACATTGCACTTGCATACAGCCTCTGATGCGTTTGGGTTTGTACTCGAATATTTTAAAGGTGATTACACACAAATTAATATATCAGGTGTTAACAAAGATTTTATGGCATCGCAAAAAAATGCCGGTGGTTATTTCCCTTACTACACTTCAACCCCTGACCTTTATAATGGTAATATTCGTGCCATGAGCACAGCCTTAATGGATACAGGCAGAACCAAAGTTAACGTGCTTGGTAAAACATATACATACGACCAGCTTAATCGTATTAAGAGCAGTTACTCATTTGAAAAATCAAACATGCACTTAACGGGTGGTTTTTCATGGATTGGGCTCAATTCGACCAACAAATGGGCTACTGAATATAATTATGACGGTAATGGAAACATACTGAAACACCGCAGATCAGGCGATTCTACCGTTTTATGGACGATGGACAGCCTTACTTATTACTATTATGAAGGTACAAATCAATTAAAATACGTACACGATGGATCAGCATCGGGTAACTATAATGTTGATATTGATAATCAAACAGATACCAATAATTATGTGTATGATGCAATAGGCAATTTAACCGGTGATGATGCAGAAGGCATTCAAAAAATTAAATGGAATGTATACGGTAAAATAGAAAGTATTAAATTTACAGGCGCCAGCGGGAAACCGGATTTAGTTTTCGGATATGATGCAATGGGCAATAGAATTTCAAAAAAGGTAATGCCACAATCAGCAGGAGACACAATTACTACTTACTATGTGCGGGATGCTACCGGCAATACTATGGCTACGTACCTTCGAAAAGGTTATACTGCTTCCGACACATTAAGGTTAAGCGAACAACACATTTATGGTTCATCAAGGCTTGGAATGGTAAGCACAAGTCTACTGTTAAGTGAACAGTTGGATACCTCAAATATATATACAAGGCTATTGGGTGAAAAGCGATATGAATTAAGTAATCATTTAGGTAATGTATTGGCAGTAATTACCGACCGCAGGTTTTCAATCCAATCAGGTGCAACCACAACCATTGCCTACTACGAACCAGATGTTTTAGCAGCACAAGATTACGACCCGTTCGGGATGTTGTTGGAAGGAAGAAATTGGGAAGGGGGAAGTGAGTATAGATACGGGTTTAATACACAGGAACAAGATGATGAAGTATATGGAAATGGGAATTTGAATACTGCTGAATTTTGGGAGTATGATACACGCCTTGGTAGAAGATGGAATGTTGATCCAAAGGGGCAATTTGATTCAAAATATGTTTCTTTTGGAAATAATCCACTTAACGGAATAGATTATGATGGAGCTTGGTTTTGGGAGAAATCTAATGTAAGACAGGCGCGAAAATTTGCAAAAGTAACGGGTGGTGAATTCGATAAGTGGAAAAGCGAAAAAGATGGAACTACGAAGGCTTCCGTTACTTTTAATGCAAGTGGGTCTGAAAATATAATATTTGATTCCGAGGCTGAAGCTTACAGGTTATCGACACAATATGTTGGAACCAAAGTATTTGAAGAAGGTAAAGATTATACTAAGTTGTTAGAAGATGTAGGTATTGGATTTTATAAAGCTCAGCGGGCAAATGCACAGGGTTTAAAAAGAATGTCTTGGGCATTAAAGTCTCTAGATGCTTACGCACGTGGCGAACAAGAGTACGATAGAAGTGGGCAGGCACCTGGCATTATTAAAGGTATTGTTGGGTTGAATCCTGAAATCGCTTTGATAAATGGATCAAAAGTTTTAGTCGAACATGTTGGCAATTGGACAAACTTAAATGAGCAAGTTCCTAGTGATATTTA
>JADKEK010000007.1 GCA_016718035.1 Bacteroidota bacterium
AAATGCCAGCGGCGTTGAAATTATTGACGCCGGTGAGTTGTAGCATTTATGAATTAAATGAGGGTGAAATTGAGATGATGAAAATCGCCGGACTTTCTAACTATTTAACAGATGAAATAAAAACGCAATCATTCTGGAAGATTCCTGGCCTGGAAAATTAGGGGCGATTTGGATGCGCGAATTGCAGACCCTGATAAATTAAAATCTTATGTTGTGTATAAAGTTCGGACACTAGAAGATAAAATTATTTTAGTAGTTCCTTTAAAATATAATAAAGATAAAGACAGTGGTTAAGCATTGTCGCGCGATGTTTTTTTTGTGATGAGCACTAAAGCAATAAAATAAATAATCAACCACTTTTAATTACATCAATCAATGAAAAAGCTTTATGTTTTTCCCGGACAACGCTCTCCTGCCCGGCATAATAAAGACTTCTACGAAAATAATCCCGCTGCCAAATTGTTATTTGATGAAGCGGATGCCATTTTAGGATTTTTCATAACGGATATCATGTTTAATGGCACAGAAGAAGCATTAAAACAAACCAGAGTTACACAACCTGCCATTTTTTGGCATTTCTCCGGTAATTCTTGCATCTACTATTGAAAATTTTCACCGGACATGGTTGCAGACATTCATTAGGTAATTTTCTGCATTGGTTGCCAATAAAACTTTATCGTTCAAAGACGGCCTACAATTATGTATAAACGCGCTATGGCAATGCAAAAGCATTGTGAAATTCAACCTTCCACAATGGCTGCTGTGTTAGGATTAGCGGATGATATTGTTGAACGTATTTGCAATGAAACTGAAGGTGTTGTTTGCGGCAAATTATAATTGCCCGGGACAACTTTGTATTATCAGGAGAAATTGAGGGGCGGTAAATAAAGCATGTGAAGCATTAAAGCTGCAAGGTGCAAAACGTGCCTTATTATTACCAATTGGTGGTGCATTTCATTCACCATTGATGGAACCTGCGCGAATAGAATTATATGAAGCTATCAACAGCACACATTTAGTAATCCTGTTTGCCCTGTATATCAAAATGTAACTGCACAAGCAGTTGCTGACCCGCAGATATAAAATAATTTAATTGCTCAATTAACTGCGCCGGTAAATGGACTCAAAGTGTATTACAAATGACAGCTGATGGTGCCACACATTTTGTAGAATTGGTCCCGTAGAGTATTACAGGATTGGTGAAAAAATCAAGTCCGACAGTTGAAGCTGCGAGCTGCTAAAATAGTAAAATATAAATACAAGGGTTGTAATTTTTACAATCCTTTTTTTTATTGCCCTAATCCTTGTGATGGAAATCATCAATAATATCCTGCACATTTTCAATACCTACACTTAAACGCACCAATCCATCGGTTATACCAGCCGCCATTCTCCTGTCACGAGGAACATTTACATGGGTCATACTCGCAGGGTGTTGAATTAAGGTATCTAAATTGCCCACGATGTAACCATTTTACAAACCTTTACTTTGTTCATCAATTTAATACCTGCTTTCCAGTCCGCCTTTTAATTCGAAGCTCAACATTCCACTGTGTGCCAGCATTTGTTTTTGATAATATTTTTTTGAGGATGTTGTTTATCGCCGCAATAATTCTGCTTTAGAAACGTATTTATTGGCACTGAGAAACGCAGCAACTTTTGGCATTTTCACAATGACGTTCCCATTCTCAATTCAGTGTTTTAAGTCCTTGTAATAATAACCAGCTATCGAATGCATTTGAATTGGCACCTAATAATTTTACTTTATTCCACATTTCATTTTTCATAAATGGAATATCCAACCAACAACAACTCCACCCAATCCCTGCCGTGACCATTAAGGTATTTTGTAGCAGAATGGGCCGGAAAAATCGGCGCCTAATAAAAGTGGACGCTGGCAATAAGGTGATGAAAAAGTATTATCTACAGCAACACGACAACCATATTTTTGCTACAGCAGATATTGATTGAATATCAAATATTTTCCATCATCGGATTAGATGGTGTTTCGATATAAATCAATTTAATGTGTTTATCGTTTTTAAAATGTTGTTACTGGTTTTTATATCATTTAAATCACATCTAGCATTATTAATATTCCAATCGCTTGTAACTGTTTTTGCATCAGTTCGTCGGTAGTATGTATAATTGGTTTTGTGTAAGAATAGTCATCACCCGCCTTAGCGCATGATAATAATACGGCGGCAATAGCTGCCATTCCACTACTAAATAATTGTGCTTTGGCTTTGCGTTCGCTGCCAAATGTTTCCATAGCGGCAATTTTCTCTTCTGCCATAGTTACAGTCGGGTTGCCCCAACGTGAATACACATAACCTTTATGATGGTCGTCAAATAAACTCAAAGCATGGTCGGTAGACTCAAAGGTATAGGCAGTTGTAGCATATATGGGTTCGTATGAGGCAGGATAATTTTATCTGTTTTACCCGGTTGAACACAAAGAACCAAAGCCTCTCTTTTTGTAGTTTTTTGCCATATTTAATGGATTTTTTGCATCACAAAGCTAATTTATTTTCAATTAGTTAATTGCGCAGATATAATTAGGTGATAAACTGAACAGAATTATAGAATTTTGGGTTGTGCTTATAAACAAAACACTCAGCAATGCTATATAAATTCAGTAATACTCAACTACCCCGCATTGCAATAATAGGCGGTGGATTTGCCAGGCTTAACCATGGTAAAAAACTCAATATCTCTCCCCTACCGTGTAACGTTAACAGATTAAAAATAATTATCACAACTTTCAAACCAAGCCAGAGGTATCAAAATTGCTTCGGCAGGATTAACAGCAGAAAGTATAGCCTTTCCCCTGCGGAGAAAATTGGTAAGTATCCCAATATTGTTTTTTTCGTCTGGCAGAGGTTACTTCCATTGATAAACAACATAAAACCGTTCATACTACCGCCAGGTGAAATTCCTTATGATTATTTAGTAATTGCAACAGGTGCAACAACCAATTTTATGGCAACAAAATCTGGAAACAAAAGTTTAACCTTAAAGTCCATTCCTGAAGCGCTCACAATGCGCAGTGCAATTTTGCAGCAGTTCGAAAATGCAGTAATTCAATCGGCAGGAAAACCCGAAAATCAGCATCTTAATTTTATCATTGTTGGCGGTGGTCCAACGGGAGTAGAACTTGCAGGAGCATTGGCAGAAATTAAAAAAAATGTATTGCCTGCAGATTACCGCGAATTAGATCCTGCTAAAATGGAAGTGCATCTGGTTGAAGGTAGTGGTCGCGTTTTGCCAACCATGTCGGAAAAATCGTCCCGACTGGCAAAAAATACCTGGAGCAACTAGGCGTTAAAGTTTGGCTCAACACTTTGGTAAACGATTACACCGGACACGAATTATTAAAAGATGGCAGTTCAATTGCAGCTGAAAATGTTATTTGGACCGCAGGCGTAAAAGGGGCTACTATTAATGGCATTAATCCCGATGCTATTACAAAAGGAAACAGGATTTTAGTTGATGGTTTCAACCAGATTATAGGTGAAGAAAACATTTATGCTATTGGCGATATCGCATTAATGCAGGCCGACAGTGCTTATCCAAACGGGCATCCTGGTGTGGCACAGGTAGCTATGCAACAAGCTGATAATTTAGTATCCAATTTCAAACGTATACACAATAACAAATCGCAGCAATCATTTATTTATCGCAACAAAGGTAATATGGCAACAGTGGGAAGACATCGTGCAGTGGTAGATTTGCCATTTTATTCCTTCGGCGGTTATTTTGCCTGGTATATATGGATGTTCATCCATTTAATGTCATTGGTAGGATTTCGCAACCGGTTTATGGTATTTATAAACTGGATGTGGAATTACATTACACGACAGAGCATTACGCATTATTATCAATAATACGGAATTACTCAAACAGACTGAATAATTAATAAATATCCCAAAGAAGAATACGCACACCGGTATTGATATGGTAACTCATACCAAAATCGTTACCGATAAAATCGTTATTTACCTGAGTAACAGGAATTTCTGTTTTGGCTTCAAAATACCACCAGAAACGTCCTCGAACTGTCCAGTCCACACCAAATCCAACAGGAATTCTTACGCTCATGTTAGATTGAACTAATGGTGTGCCTAATGGCGGAGCAAAAATAGTATCTACATATGCCTAAACTCATTTTAGAATTCACCAACCATAAACTAGCGCCAACTAAACCGTAGAATGCAAAATAATCATCGGCATCTGTCTGAAAAAATATCGGCGATAGTCAGCATCAATAAATTACATTCGCTTTCTTAAAACAGAAGGAACTGTATCGGTAAACAATCCTGTTGAATCATAAACAACGAATTGCCATGTTTCGTTAGGTAACATATTGAAAACCGCCACCCAGCGTTGCCATGTTGCGGTCGTAATCACCAAAATGAAAGGCTCCTCTTGCGTTTACTCCGTATCCAATCAAGTCCTCCGTTAAAAACCGCCTACATCACCCATTACCCATAGCTGAGCAAATGATGTGCGTGCAGAAAATAAAGTCGCAATAGTAACAAGCAGTGTAAGTGTCAATTTTTCATACTCAAGATATTGATTAGCTGTAAGGGGCAGTTTTCTGCACAATACTGCACAAAATAAACGTTTTTGATTGCAAATTAAAATTCTATCTGCACAACAGTCCGGAAATTGTCCTCAACAAATGACAATAGCTTAATTTTGGATAAAAAATATGCCTAAAACTATCATCATAACCGGTGCCGATGGCGGGCTGGAAGTGCGGTAACAGCGCAATTGCTGAAAAATGGCCACCAGCTTATAGCCAGTGCCGTATCACAAAAAAGTGTCGATAAACTACAAAGTCTGTTTCCGGAAGCATTTGGCAGCCAATTAAAGGCCGTAATAGCAGATCTATCGGACGGATCAGCTATCGATAATTTGTTTCCAACAAGCCGAAAACGTCAACGGATTGGTGCATTTAGCCGGTGGGTATACAGCCGGAGCTTCGATTGCTGATTATAGTTTACAAGATTACCAGCACCTGATGGATCTCAATGTATTGCCCACATTCCTACTGCTAAAAGATAGTTCCGATTTTAAAAGCGAATGGCGGTGGCGCTATTGTTACAGTTGGTGCTAAACCTGCCATTCATCAAAAGTGCCGGAAATGCCGTTTATGCGGCAAGTAAAAAAGTGCAGTTATTACACTTACCCTGAGCACAGCCGAAGAAGGCCGTGGATTTAATATCCGGGCAAATTGCTCCGGCAACATTACAAACACCTAATAACCCCTGGTTGGGCCACTCCCTGAACAGTTTAAAACATTTACGCCAATTGCAGATGTTGCAGCAGTTATCGCATTTCTTCAATCCGAGGAAGGGGTTGGCATCAACGGAATGGTAATTCCAATGTATAATAAACTACCTGCCTGATTTTTATTTATTTTCACCCCAAAATTGTAATTCCTTAATTATGCTTTTTTAAAATGAAATCCCGGGAAGCCCTATTCTTTTTCGATATCGAAACTGCACGGGCAATCCAGACTACCATGAGTTGTCTCCGACTTCCGAAAACTTTTTGACGACAAAGTTGGTCGATTTAAAAGAAGAAGAAAACCCTGTAGATTATTATTTTTCCAAAGCCGGCATATTAGCTGAATTTGGAAAAAGTGATTGCAATATCCTGCGGATACCTGCAAAAAAGGCGAAGCCTATGCTTTGCAAATTAAAACATTTAGTAATCACGATGAAAAATTATTGTTGGAATCGTTTTTACCAACCCTGATTAATGTCTCCAAAAACGACTACCAATTGTGCGGACATAATATTCGGGAATTCGATGTGCCGTGGTTATGTCGTCGATTTTTAATTAACGGATTACCATTACCTCCGGTATTAGATATTTATGGTAAAAAACCCTGGGAAGTAAATCATGTCGATACACTTGATTTATGGAAATTTAGCGATTTTAAACATTATACTTCTTTACATCTATTAGCCAATGTGTTAAATGTTCCAACACCAAAAGATGATATCGATGGTAGTATGGTAGGTGCAGTTTATTGGAAAGAAAATAATTTATCCAGAATTGCGAAATATTGTAGTAAAGATGTAATTGCCGTTGCACAAATTATTATGCGGCTAAAAGATTTACCATTGATTATAGATGAAAATATCGTTTTTCAGGAAACATAAAAAAATGCCCGGCAAACAACCGGGCATTTCTAAAACTAAGTACTGATAAAAACCTGATTATCTATTTCACTTCAACCTTTTTTACAGGTGCAACTGCAATGGATGTTTTAGGGATAACAATTGTAAGCACTCCATTTACATAGGCAGCATCAATTTCACCGTCTTTTACATTTTCAGGAAGGGTAAACAATCTGGAGAATGACATACAACTAAACTCTTTACGCGTATAGTTTTTTTCTTCCTCCATTTTTTCATCGGTGCGTTCTGCAAATATGGAAAGCAAACCATCTTTTACTTCAACTTTAAAATCTTCTTTTTTCATACCCGGAACCGCAACTTCCAATTCATACGTTTTTTCATTTTCTATAACATTTACTGCAGGCATCCGTTCGGTAGTGAAAAAGTTATCGCCAAATAACTTGTCAGTATTAAAGAAATCTGACAAATAGTTGCTGCTGAATGGCGATGTCCAACCTTTTTTAACCAGTGTCATAACATTTCATTTAATGGGTTAACTGAATATTTTACAATTCAAAAAATATAGGCATTATGATGGTGGTCGGTATGACTTAAACAGCCTGATATGATTGATTTTATCAGTTTTTTTCCAATGTATACCGGTCATATATCCTAGTGTGTAAATGGCATATTGTTTGCTTACAAGCACCATATTAAATACCTTTGATAAAATGCGTCAATCAATTCAGTACCTTACTATTTTTTGCACTTATAAAGCTGCAAATCAATTATGCTCAAACAGGGAAATTAGCGCTGAATTTTGGTAACAATGGCGTAATTATTACCGATTTGCAACAAAGTACCGACTATGCATCAGCAATTACCATGGATAAATCCGGGTAATGTATTGGTTGCAGGAACTACCGAAAAAGGATATGATACCGGCAAACAGGTTTTTGTTGCACAGTATAATAATAGAGGGCAACTACAAACTAATTTTGGTAACAATGGTAAAATATTAATTCCGGTTGCACATCAAATTCGTATAACCAAAATTATGATGCAATATGATGGTAAAATATTAATTGGTGGTACCGCAAATGAAAAAGATAAAACAGCCGAATTTTTTATCCTGCGATTATTGGCAGATGGTCACCCGATAAAACCTTTGGTATAAATGGTCTGGCTAAAAGCAAATTTGCTGTTGCTTATGCCACAACAAAAAGTAATTACATACTCAACGATTTCGACCTCGATTTTTATAATAATATAATTGCTGTTGGTGCAAACAATAGTAGCATGTTGGACCAAATTACTATCATAAAATTTACACCAAGTGGTATTATCGATGAAAATTTTTTATTTGAAGGGATGTATGTTGGGTCATTTCCTATTACCAATAGCAACAATAAAAATGTTATTAATAATTCCTGCACAGCCACAAAAGTAGTTGCGTTAAGCAATGGCACTTACCTGGTTGGAGGCACTCAATATATGTCGAATGCCAATAGTGCGTTTGAAAATTTTACGGTGCAACGTATATTAAGCAATGGAGCAGCCGACACCACATTTAATTATGGTAAAGCATTTAGTGCCGGATTTGATGAAGCTTCAGATGAACTTTCGGATATTATGGTAAACGCCAATGGCAATTATATACTTGCTGGCACAACAGATAGAGGCGATCAGGATTTTGGATGTATGGCACTCAATAAAATGGGATTTTTAGATTACAGTGCTTTTGGTGACGTATCAAAAAAATACGGTATTACCGGAAAAACCCAAACCGGGTTTGCTAAAAAAAACAAATCAGGAAGCCGTAAGCAGTGTCATGTTACCCGATGGTAAATTTGTGGTTGTTGGTAAGGGAGGAAATATTGAAGAAGAAATTGTGATTGCCCGTTATTTACCGAATGGTCAATTGGATAATACTTTTGGAGAAGAAGGAAAAACAACATTCACTCCTGCAGGATTGACTAACGACGACTTGTTTGATATTTATGAAGCTGTTTTAGACTATGAAGGTAATTTGCTAATTGTAGGTTGGTTGTCCTCAAAAAACAGTGCTACTTCTGCGGATATTTTTATCGTTGCCTTTACATTATAAGCCTACAAGCAACGCATTGAAATAAACCTTCATCTGCCTGATATGCTGCAATTGTTTTCTGGATTTGGTTTACATAAACAAAGTAAATGGTATTTATTAGTTACTATTTGTCTGCTATTTATTGAAATAGCGATTGCCCTTTTGTAAAAAGACAAAATTATCAGACCCTATATTGGTGATTTATTGGTAGTGATATTAATTTATGCCTTTGTGAAAATCTGGATTAGCAATCGTGAGAAACTTGTTGCCATTAGCGTTTTTGTTTTTTGCCTGTTTCATCGAATTTTTACAATATTTCCACATTGTAGAAGTATTAGGATTAGGTGACAATAAAGTTGCAACCGTAATTATTGGCAGTAAGTTTAATACATTAGATATCGTTATGTATTTAATGGGAACAATAGCGGTTATTGTAACTGAAAAATTCCTAAAATCCAGGGCTACTACCATGGTTGACAGGTAAAAAATGTCTATTTACCGTCAATAAATGTTTAATTATGTTAAGGTGATGAGGTTTACAGGCAGAATGAATTACATTTGTTCGCTTGAAAATCGGTAGTTATATCCTTGCACTTATAACCTATGTGCTGCTCCATAGCAGTGGCATAGCCATAGCAGGTGTTCCAGCCGTTCCTGATACCGATAAAGGTTTCGACGACCCAATTCCGCAAGGCGAGTTTGATGAGTTATTTATTCCTTTAAAAAGGGTGCAGAATTTATTCCTCGTTGAAGCCCGTGTTGATTCTCTCATTGGCAATTTTATTTTAGACACCGGTGCTCCTCATTTGGTATTAAACAAAACGTATTTTACAGAAGGTCGCAAAGCTGAGGGCGAAGGCGTATCGTATGGCATTACGGGAGGCGGAAATACCATTTTAAATACCACAATCGATTCGCTCATCATCACAGATATGTTTTACACCAATGTGGATGCCGATATTGTGAATTTAGGTCATTTGGAAGATGCCAGAGGTGTCAAAATACTAGGTTTGTTAGGGGCATCTTTGTTTAAGGAAGTGGAAATGGAAATCGATTACCGCAACAATTTGCTCATTTTATATAAACTTGATAAAGAAGGTAATAGGATTGTCGGCAATGAACGGACCCAATTACCGGATGTAGACATATCCATAGATATCACGAACGATATTATTTTCATGGACGTAGTTGCCGCTGAAAAAAAGTTGCGTTTTTGTCTCGACACCGGTGCTGAACGAAATGTAATAAGTAATACACTCAGCAATAAAATCATTAAACACTTTCAACTTACCACTCCGGGAGGCTTAACCGGCTCAAATGGCAACTCACAGCTCATCCTGAACGGTCAAATGGATTCTGTGATAATAGGTGGTAAATCGTTTGTCGCTATGCCATTTATCCTTACTAATCTAAACTATTTACAGCTTGTTTACGATACTAATATTAATGGAATACTCGGTTATGACTACCTTTCGAAAGGAATTGTAACCATTAATCATAAAAAGAAGCGATTAACCATGTATTTTTATACTGCGATTAAAACGGAATGAATAAACTGCTTACATATTGTTTACTGTGCCTGTTTTTAATAATAGGAATACCCGACAGTTCGTCTGCCCAGATAACAGGCAACGCAGTTCGGTAGAAGGTAATATGGTAGTAGTAAAAATTAAACAGCGCAGTCCCGACTACCAAAAACTTATGATGTATTTTGGACTTGATGAGGACAGTTTATTTATTCATCATAGTCTTGGTCAACTAAGTAAAGAAG
This sequence comes from Bacteroidota bacterium, assembly GCA_016718035.1. Taxonomy (GTDB): domain Bacteria; phylum Bacteroidota; class Bacteroidia; order Chitinophagales; family BACL12; genus UBA7236. The sequence goes on from JADKEK010000007.1 coordinate 9,992, forward strand.
GATGGAAAATCAGGAAAATTACCAAACGCAAAGCCATCATTACAAAAGTAGTTGGTGATGATAATATGGAAGTGCAATGGGGTAATCAACCAATTTTTTTCAACTTAAATGTGAATGAAAATAATACGCCCGGTTATCCCGGACCTGTAAGTTTTGGCATTAATAATTTCAAGGGTGCGCCAACAGTATATGAGAACGATAAAGATATAACCGTTTTCAAACTACTTAATTTTCCGCAGGCAAGTAAAGTCTTTTTAAGTCGTAATTTTAATGATTGGATACCGGCCAAACACCAATGCAAAAAAACGAACTCCGGTTGGGTTGCAGAAGTGAAATTAAAGCCGGGTAAATATTTTTATAAATTTATTATTGACGGGCAATGGATGCAAGACATCAATAATAATTTACGTGAATCTGATGGGCATAATAATTACAATAGTACTTACTACCATTACAACTACAATTTTAAACTGGAAGGCCTCACCGATAAAAAAAATATTATTCTCGCAGGTAGTTTTAATAACTGGAATGAAAAAGAATTAAAAATGCAGAAAACTGCAACCGGTTGGGTGTTGCCCATGTTTTTAAAAGATGGCACACATACCTACAAATTTATTGCAGATGGTGAATGGATATTAGACCAGGAAATTCAGCAATCCTGCCGGATGGTATGGGTAATATAAATTCCGTTATCACTTTAGGTGATCCTTATAATTTTACGTTAAAGGGTTATCAAAATGCGAATGCTGTTGTGTTAGCAGGCAGCTTTAATAATTGGAATGCCGGTGAATTAATCATGCAAAAAACGGAAACCGGTTGGCAATTACCTTTCGTGTTAGCACCCGGCAATTATGAATATAAATTTATTGTAGATGGCAATTGGATTACAGATCCTGCCAATCCTGTTACAACAAAATTAGGCGAAACCATAAATTCATTCATTGTGATATCAGCAAATCATCTATTTACATTATCTGCCTTTCCACTGCAAAAGAAGTGTATATCACCGGAAGTTTTTGCGGATGGGCTGAACCTGGTTATAAAATGTATAACGACAATGGAGTATGGAAATTTCTTGCTACCTGCCTGCAGGCAAATACACTTATAAGTTAATTGTAGATGGCAAATGGATGTTAGATCCGGGCAATAATAATACAGAACAAAATGAATTCGGCACAGGAAATTGTGTGTTATGGGTTTCTCCTGAATCTGAGTTTTTGGAGAAATAATTTTCATTCCTTTTATATATTAAATACATGTCTGAAGAATTTTTTAAAGTAAGCGCAGAACAACTTCGCCAGCCACATGGTGATTTAGCTATTCAGGTGGGTGAAAAAATGAATGAAATCAATATTCATATTCACCACAACACATTTGAAACACTCCATATTTCAACCAACGACAGCATTCTCGAAATAGGAATGGGCAACGGTTTTTTTGTAAAAGATTTGTTTGAAATTAATCCGGACATTACTTATGTTGGTTGCGATTTTTCAGAAAAAATGGTGGAAGAATCAACAAAAAATAATGCCCAATTAATTGCAGATGGTAAAGCGACATTTCATTTTGCAAATGCCGCCAAGTTGCCATTACATGATGCTGCAGTAAATAAAATATTCACGATCAACACACTTTATTTTGGGATAACCCAGCAGACGTTTTACGCGAATTGCATAGGGTATTGCAACCAAAAGGGCAATTAACCATCACCATTCGCCCTAAGGAAATTATGCAACATTATCCATTTGTTAAATACGGCTTTACCTTATATGCAAAAGAAGATGTGGTAGATTTACTGAATAACAATCATTTTTCCGTGATTAATATCCTTGAAAAAAACGAACCGGATATGGAAGTAAACGGCGAAAAAATGCCTACTGCTACCCTATTGGTAACAGCGGAAAAAATGTGATGGATTTCCCTTTTCCACCAGGTTGACTAATGAAGCTCCTAGCCTATCACCAAATCTTCAAATCTTTCCCTATTTTTACCCCATGTCTAAACCTTTATTGCTCGACATAAAAAATTTATCGACGCATTTTCAAACCGACAATGGGTTGGTAAAAGCTGTTGATGACATTTCATTTCAGATATTCCGTGGCGAAACCGTTGGCATTGTTGGCGAATCCGGCTCAGGTAAATCGGTGACTTCTCTTTCCATGATGCGGTTAATTCCCAACCCGCCGGGAAAAATAGCAGGTGGTGAAATGTTGTATTACGAAGAAGGAAAAAAATCCTGTCGATTTAAGTAAAATAGCAGATAAAGACATGCGCCATTATCGTGGAAACAAAATCTCCATGATTTTTCAGGAACCTATGACCAGCCTGAACCCGGTATTTACTTGCGGATATCAAGTAGATGAAGCCATTATTTTACACCAAAAATTATCGAAAAAAGCCGCTAAACAACGTACACTCGAATTATTCGAAAAAGTGCAATTACCCAATCCTGAACGTATATATAATGCCTATCCACACGAGTTAAGTGGTGGACAAAAACAACGTGTTATGATTGGTATGGCCATGAGTTGTAATCCCGATATTTTAATTGCAGATGAGCCGACAACCGCATTGGATGTTACCGTGCAAAAAACAATTATGGAATTAATGGCCAACCTCAAACAAACCATTAATTCTTCCAGCATTTTTATTACCCACGACCTCGGTGTTATTGCCGATATTGCTGATAGGGTGTTAGTAATGTATAAAGGCAAAATTGTTGAACAAGGTCCTGTTGCAGAAATTTTTAAAAACCCGCAACACCCTTATACCAAAGGCCTCATGGCTTGTCGGCCACCATTGGGGAAACGTTTGCGGAAATTGCCTGTAATTGCCGATTTCATGGTTGAAAATGAACAAGGCGAATTCATAGAAAAAAATCAAACTATTGCCGGAGCTGTTGAAGCAAATATTATAACTGCTGCAGAAACACAACAACGACATGAGCAATTATATCTGGAAAAACCAATTTTACAAATTCAAAATATTAAAACGTATTTCCCAACCGGAAAAAGTTTATTCGGTAAACCAACCAATTTTGTAAAAGCAGTGGATGATGTTTCCTTTGATGTTTATCCGGGTGAAACTTTAGGATTAGTTGGTGAAAGTGGATGCGGAAAAACAACTTTAGGTCGCACCATTATTCGTTTGGTTGAACCTGTATCAGGAGATATTATTTTTAAAGGGAAAAGTATTTTATCGCTCTCGAATCAGGAAATGAAACCTTTGAGAAAAGATATTCAAATAATTTTCCAGGACCCTTATTCTTCGCTTAATCCGCGCATGACCGTTGGCAGTGCCATCAAAGAACCTATGACGGTGCATAAATTATATGCGAACGACAACGAACGCAAAGAAAAGGTGATAGAACTGATGGAAAAAACAGGCCTCAAAGCCGATTTTTATAATCGTTACCCGCATGAATTTTCAGGAGGTCAACGTCAGCGTATTTGTATTGCCCGGGCATTGGCATTAAATCCGCAATTTATTATTTGTGATGAAAGTGTTTCGGCGCTTGACGTAAGTGTGCAGGCTCAGGTGCTCAATTTGGTTGATTCAATTGCGGAATGAATTTAAGTTCACTTATATCTTTATCAGCCACGACTTAAGTGTGGTAAAATTCATGAGCGACCGCATGGTGGTGATGAACAAAGGAGTGATTGAAGAGATGGGACCGGCCGATGAAATCTACAATAACCCTCAAAAGGATTATACCCGCAAGCTGATCGAAGCTATTCCCAAAGGTGAAATTACTGACCACCGAATGCAACTGCATTAAAATATTCTTTATCTTCACAGCATAATAATTTAAACAGAAAAGGCATACTCCTCCTCCTGTTGGCTGTATCTGTCTTCAGCGCTTGCCGCAGAAGCCTCGACACCGGCTGGGATACCCGCTACCTTTCTCCTATTTTAACCGGCGAACTTACCATTCGCGACTTGGTACTCCGATCGGTTACCGTGGTGAATGCAGATGAAAGTGTAACCCTGGTTTATCAAACCGAATTGCTCAACTACGACCTTACCGAAGAAGCCATAGAAATACCAGATACTTCTGTGGAATATTTCGTTTCACTCGACTCCCTCACCCTTGAGGACCAAAGTATGTCGGTTGCGCTTTCACTTGGTCAAATTGCCATGGACCTGGGTTTTCCAATTGGCACATTAATTATTGCCGCTGACGGGTCAGAAACAACACTCGACCCTATTTATAATTTATCAACTGACCCAACTCCTGTTGATGCTACCTCATTTTTTGAAACAGCAACTTTTAATGCAGGATTTTTAGACATTTCGATTGGTAACGGATTGCCGGTTGATTTAGATCCAGTTGTATTCAGGTTGTCCAATTCTGTTGGTGGTGAAATTATTGTTGAAGATACTTTCTTTCACGTGCCCGCATTAGGTGTTCCCGTGGTAATTACCAAAGATTTAACCGGTATGACCGTGGAAGGAAATTTATTGGGAGAAATAATTCATTTCAGCACACCGGGCAGTCCCGATGTTCCTGTTTTAATTGATACCAGTGATGCCGTAATTATTAATTTGATTGCTTACGATATGGAATTACAGGAAGCAGTTGCCATTTTTCCGGCACAAAATCTCATCAACAATGCCAACGATGTGGAATATAATATGGGAGGCCCTGAGTTTACTGAAATGGGAATGGAAGAAGGATATGTGGTTATTTATGTAGAAAATACCATCAGTGATACTATTCATATTGTGTATGATATTCCAGGAGCGGTTGATGAATTTGGTAATTCGGTCCATATTGAAACATCCGTTGGTCCTGATGAAATTGTGGACCAAGCTTTTGATATTTCAGGTTATACCATCGATTTAAAAGGTAGTCAGGTAATGCCGTAAATACATTTTACCAGGAATTTAGTGCGCGATTAATTATACAGGTGTGGCAACTTATATCACCTTAGAGGATAGTTTAAAAGTGGTTTATGGGTTAGAAGGAATTATTCCCAACTCATTAAAAGGCTATTTAGGCCAATATGAGATTGCTGTTGCGGACACTACTTCAGGTGTTGAATTATTCGACCAATTTGAAAGTGGAGAAATACATTTCGGCGATATTAATATTGATTTAGAAATTACCAATGGATTAGGTGCAAGCGGAACAGTTACAATTAATTCATTAGGTGGAACAAACACCGCAACCGGTGAAACAGTTTATTTAAATTGCCCAACTGTTGTTGGTGTTCCTAATAATATCAACAGAGCATTAAACAATCCCTATATTCCCGGATATACTACTATTTTCCTTACATCAGATAATTCAAATGTAAATGAACTGGTTGAAATTTTTCCGGATAAATTATTTTATGATGTGGTGATGAAAGTTAATCCAAACGGTAATGAATTTAACTACCAGGATTTTGTAATTGCCACTAGTGTAATTGATATCGGATTTAATATTAGTATGCCACTAGATTTTTTCGCCAGCGACTTAACCTTGCTTAGCGAATTTCCGGTAACACTTGATGCAGAAAGTGGCACTGAAGGAATTGGCAATATCGATTTAACCTTATTTGCTGATAATACTTTCCCTCTTGAGGCCAATATTAATATTGTATTTATGGATGACCTTGGCACACATCTCGATTCACTCAATTTTAGTGGTTTTGATATCAAAGCAGGTGTGCTTGCAGAAGATTGCCGGGTGCATGAAGTAACGCAAACTGAAATTCATCAAATAGTAGATGGCGAATTAAAAGACGCTATTCTCAATGCAACAAAAGCTGTTGCTACCATTCAATTTAATACCGCATCTATTCCAAGCTGCAGCGATATCGTGAAAATTTATAGTGATTATAAAATGGCGATCCAGTTAGTTGGAGATGTAAATTACACCTTTTCAACCGCTGATTTCTAATAAGTGATGCTAAAAAAACTATTGTATTTTTTCGGATTAGTATGTTTGGTTCATAGCCAAAGCAAATTCCGATTCTGTTAAAACAGCTTTAACCGATTTTTCGCAGTGCGCCAACAACCATATTTGGCATTTACGACCCACTTAATGTAAATTTAAATGGAAAAAAAAATTGCGTTTAGTGCCTATGGCGATGTGTATAGCGCCAGTAATTGTTTTAGTGCAAGTTTTATTCAAACTTTTTCGGCAGCGGATTTATTTCTGAAGAAATGAAAAATGATGCTGCTGCAAAATTATCCGATAAAAATACAATTGGTGTGGACCTTGCTTCAGGCTTATGGATGATGATGGCATTAAAAAACAAACCTTCCATGTATTTGCTTGCCGGGGTAGATTATAATTTCGAAGAAAGCAGTCAGTTCACCGCCGATTTATTTCATTTGGTATTTTATGGTAATTACGATTTACAAGATTACACAGCAGTAATGTCAGATTCAAAATTCAGTCTAACCAATGTAATGGAATACAAAATTGGGTTGATGAAACATTACACCGAAGATTATAATACCTACAAATTAGGCGCAAGTATAGGATTAGTTCAAGGTTTATCAGGTTTAGATATCAAAGCACCTTCAGCAACATTATATACGGCTGAAGATGGCAGATATTTAGATTTAGATTATGATTTTACGATTAAAACATCAGGCAAATCAAAACCTTCGTTAACCAATTTTGCAGGTGCAGGTTTTAGTGCCGATATTTTTGCGCAGGTTTATTTTAAAGGACCTGAAATTACCATTAATGCCATGGCTAACGATTTGGGAATGATATTTTGGAACAACGACCCAACCAAAATAAGCGCAGATTCTGTGTTACATTTTGAAGGCGTGGAAACCAATAATTTATTTTCTGCAACCGATGAAGCTACCGCCGGAAATAGCGATTCATTATTACAAATTTTAGGCGTTGTAGAAAAATCTGATGTATTTACACAAGCATTACCATCCCGAATAAATATTAGTGCCAGCAAAATGTTTGGCTCGATTATTATTTCACATTGGGTGGTCAATATATGTTGAACACACCTTATAAGCCACTTGTATTTATGCAATTTGCCAAAGTGTTTACTCCACTTCAAATGGCCATTGGTGTAAATGCACATGGTGGAGGTTATGGTGTTTTTAATGCCGGTATCGACATCTCCAAAACATTTGGCAGCATGATTGAGTTGCGATTAGGCAGCAATAGTTTACTCGGCTTAATTGCTGCTGATGCATTTACAGGTATTGGTGGTTATGGCACTATTACAGTGAAATTATAAGTCGCCTGATAATACTCCCGGAGGCTTATTGATGAAGGAAAATTTAGCGCTATTGTAGTTTTGAGATAGGTTCTGTCTATCTTTGCGCCCAATGGCACAAATACTCAATACCGACGTTTTAATATTAGGTGCAGGTCCCGGTGGCGCCGCAACAGCATTATTTTTAGCAAAAGAAAATATTCCCTGTATTGTAGTGGATAAAGCAGTATTTCCACGAGATAAAATATGTGGCGATGCATTAAGCGGCAAAGTAGTTGAAATATTAAATCGTTACGATCGCAGTTTTGTAGAAAAACTCAGTCTGGACCCCATCCAATTGAATTGTTGGGGTGTAACATTTGTGGCACCCAATTTAGAAGAATTAAGTATTCCATTCCGCAATAAGCCCAAAAAAACCGATGAAAAAAGGGAAATAGCGCCGGGGTTTATTACTAAACGTTACAACTTCGACCATTTTATGGTTAAAGAAGTAAAAAAACATGCCGGTGTTAATTTGATGGAAGGTGTTGAAATTGATCAATTTGTAAAAACACCTGAAGGGTTTACCTGCAGCGATAAATCGGGCAATTATATTATTCACGCCAAATTAGTCATAGATGGCAGTGGAGCCCATTCGCAGTTTGCTAAAAAAATCGGCAAACTTGAGGTTGAGAAAGAACATCATTGTGCCGGGTTACGTGTGTATTACAAAGGTGTAACCGGCATTAAAGAAGGCAATTACATCGAACTTCACTTTTTAAAAGACTTTTTACCGGGCTATTTCTGGATATTCCCTTTGGCCGATGGTCAGTGTAATGTGGGCGTAGGTATGAGGAGCGATTATGTGGGGAAGAAACGTATCAATCTAAAAACGGAGCTCAACAACATTATTCAAAAATACCCTCAGCTGAGCGAGCGGTTCAAAAACGCCGAGCCTGTTGACGATATCAGAGGATACGGATTACCCCTTGGAAGTAAGAAGCGCGCTATCAGCGGAGATAACTATATGTTGATTGGCGACGCTGCCAGCTTAATTGACCCCTTTACCGGCGAAGGTATCGGGAATGCCATCTTAAGCGGTTATACAGCAGCACAACAGGCAAAAGAGGCCATTGAGAAAAAATTTCTCCGCACAGCCCTAAAAAAAATGCGATGAGGCCATTTACAGGCGCCTAGGCGATGAATTAAGCCTGAGCTACCGTATGCAAAAATTAGTAAAATACCCTTTGGTTGTTCAACTTTGTTGTCCGCAAAGCCAACCGCAACAAGGTTTTGCGCGAAACCATCATGGTCATGTTTGAAGATATCGACATCCGCGACAGGTTGAGAAAGCCATCATTTTATTTCAAATTGTTATTTTCGGGTAAAAATTAACAGCATATGAAAAAACTATTCTACCTGGTGGTATTGGCTGCAACGTTCAGCCTGGCTACCTCTTGCAAAGACAAGGAAAAAGACCACAGTGAAGATGAGATGGATGACCTTACCCTCGTGGTGAGTGCAGAAACATTCGCTTAATCGGCACAACATTTGCTCTGTGAGAGCACACACATTTTAAAAAAATTTAGAACCAATCTTTCTCAAAATCAATGTAACTTTGTATAAAATTTCGACAATGAAAAAACTAGTTTATAGCCTCCTGATTATTTCAGGAACCATCATGATGGTATCATGCGGTGGTAAAGACAAAAAAGACGATAACGCTGACGATATGGAAGATTTAACCATGAACGAAGGCTCAGTGTTCCAGTTTGCCAGCTATACCCCGGCAGACAGTGCTAGAACTTTTGGTAAAAAGATTACTGCCGACGGTGCTAACAATGTTTACAATGTTGCTGCTGATAAAGCAAAGGCAAATGGTTTTACTGGTAAAGTATCAGGTAAAGTTACCAGCGTATGCCAGGCTAAAGGATGTTGGATGACATTAGATGCAGGCAACGGCGAAACTATGATGGTTACATTTAAAGATTACGGCTTTTTTGTGCCTAAAGATATTACAGGTGCAACTGTAGTAATTGATGGTAAAGCTGAAATCAGAGAAGTATCTGTTGATGAGCAACGTCATATGGCAGCTGATGCAGGCAAGAGCCAGAAAGAGATTGATGCCATTACAACACCTAAGCAGGAGTTGCGTTTTGTGGCTGACGGTGTGCTGATTAAATAAATAATTTCCACAATATTTTTATTTACGGCAGAAGGTTGTATCTTTGCGACACTTTTGAAAAAAGGGTGCAAAATATTGCCTCTTCTTTAAACAAAACAAGAGTGATTCCGATTCCGTAGCTCAGTTGGTAGAGCATAACACTTTTAATGTTGGGGTCCTGGGTTCGAGTCCCAGCGGGATCACGCTAAACAAGCATAAACCCTTGTAAATCAATGATTTACGAGGGTTTTTTAGTTTTGGGGTAAACATTGGGTAAACAAATAAAAATTATACAACGATGGTCTTTTAATATTTGTAGTAGATAAAGTCTTATTTAATATATCTTTATTACTGAAAACTTACACATTATGAAAAAAATTATTCTATTTTATTTTTTATTAATTTCTTTTATTGCATCTGCCCAGATTGAAGAATGCGGTTTTGATTATCTTGCCAAACAATTGTTTGAAACCGATTCAAGCATTAGGAAAATTATGTTAAATAAAAATTTGTATACTAATAATACTCCTATAAATCAATTTACTGAAGAAGATGGAGAGCCAGAAATAGTTTATACAATTCCAGTTGTTGTGCATATTATAAATTTAGGCGAAGCAATTGGAGTTGGAACAAATATTTCCGATTCGCATGTTTATAGTGCAATTGAGGGAATAAATCAAAGATTCAGTAACATAATTGGTGCTGGCTTGGATATTGGGATTCAGTTTTGTCTTGCTCAAAGAGATCCTAATGGAGATCAAACAAATGGTATAGATCGTGAGGATGGAAGTGGAATAGTTGGATATGGTGAATATGGAGTAAATTATTTTACTGGTGATGGTTGTGATGGTGGTGTTCTACATACTACTATATCAAATTTGTATCGTTGGCCGGTGGATGATTATTATAATATTTATATACTAAACACATTTGATTGTGGTACTGGGCCAGCTGCTTTTGCATATTCGCCATTTTGGTTTGCAGATATTGGAAATATTTATGACGGGTCCTATTTTGAATATAATCATTTTTCAGAAATTTCAACCACACCCACACATGAGCTAGGTCACGGTTTTAATCTATACCACACTTTTAGTGGAGATGGCGGGGGACTATATTGCCCGGTTGATACAAATTGTTTAATTGATGGCGATCAGGTTTTGCGATACACCACCACATAAAAGTTCCGATTGTGGTGTAACAAATCCTTGCTCGCTGGTAGAACCATTTTCCAATAGTAAAAATAATTATGTGAGCTATTGTGTGACTAGAAATTTATTTACACAAGGACAAAAAATTAGAATGAGAGAAATTATGGATCACAAGGCCCGTAAAGATCTTATTGACAATCCTTGGGTTTGCGATCCTACTACATCAATTGATATAAGCTTAATTAAAAGCAATTGTGTTTCAATTTCCGATGGGTTGAATAATTTGGAAATTTCACTTAAAAATTTGTGTGATTCAATAATCACCTATGCAGAAATCGTCATTTCAATAGATAGCGTTTATTATGGCTTATATATATGGACAGGGTATTATTTCCCGATTCAACTGTTGAAATTTCTTACGCAATTGATGTTCCAATTGGAAGTCATTCAGTAAAAGTTATTTGCCAAAATCCTAATGAAATTAATCAATATGATAAAGATCCTACAAATGACTCACAAATGTATCAGCTAATCCAAAATACAATAGAAGGATGTGAAGATTTTTCAGGTGATTATTTGTCCGATGGTTGGACCTTATTTCAATCGTACCCATACGTTGACTTTATGACAACCTCATACCCGTGCAGCCCTGATGTATTGCAGACGTATGTTCCAACATGTCTTTTTGGGTTTTATGACTCAACTGCGATTAATACCTTAGAAACAACATACAACTTTTCCGATGCTACTAATTATGCAGATATCATTTTGAGTTTCGACAGGGCAAATAAAAATGATAACAATGTTAGCAAAACAACGAAATTATTTGTGACAGGAACCAATTGCAATTCAGGGATTGATACACTATTATATTTAGAAGGTGCTACTTTGGCATCAACCCCTGGTAATATACCTATTTGTAATTCTTGGAATCCTGTTTTTTGTTCAGATTGGGACACCAGCAATTTAAGTCTGTGTCAATATATGGGAAGTATAGTAACTATTGAATTTGAAATTTTATCACAATATTATTCAGGAAATGTTTATCTAGACAACATATGCATAGATTTTATCGAAAAACCAAATTCAGAAGAATTAATAGAGTCGTGTGATGACACGGTCTTTTTAAGCGCGAATGTAATTTCAAATGGATACTGGTCAATTATTTACGGTTTTGGCGGTCACATTTTTAACGCTTCAAACCCAAATTCAAAATTCTCAGGGGTTCATGGAAATACTTATATAATAACGTGGAATTATTTGAACGGTTGTGGAATCTTATATTCAGATACAACAACAATCAACCTTCTAGGTACACTTAATCCTATAGTTGAATATGATGAGTCGCTTTGTATTGGAGATACATTAAGTTTATTTACGATGGATGATCCATCTTTGAATTTTAATTGGTCTGGTCCAAATGGCTTTATTTCAAATATAAATAATCCAAGTATATCCAATGTTTCTGAATTAAATAGTGGTGTATATTCTTTGTTCACCTTTAATGATAATGGTTGCATTAGCGATACAATAAATGTAGAAATAAATGTTTTCCAATTCCTGGATTACCCGAAATAATTGGAACTGATTCCATTTGTGAAGGGGAAACAATATTACTAACTTCCGGATTTGATCCCGATTATTCCTATTATTGGTCTGGCCCAACAGGCACTTTTATTACGGATGAATTATTGGATATTACACCTACTACACTTGCTGATGGAGGTATCTATTCTTTGTATGTTGAAGAGAATGGATGCATTAGTGAAATAAACAATTTTGTTGTTTCAGTTAATGAAAAACCATCAGCAGATTTATATCTGTTAGGCATTACAGAATTTTGCATTGGAGACTCTCTTTTTATTGAGGTGATCGAGGATAATTTATTATATAATTGGTCAACAGGAGGTACAGCGCAAGACTTAGTAATTTTTAATTCAGGAGAATATTTTGTAACAGTTGAGGATAGCTTAGGATGTGTAAATGTCTCTGACCCGGTTAATGTTATTGTCCATAATTTACCTATCGTTAATTTTAATATACTTGATACAATCATGTGTATTAATGATGACCCTTTACCTTTGATTTATGGCTCTCCTGTTGGTGGTAATTATTCAGGTGATAGTGTAATTGATAATATCTTTTATCCGGATCTTGCAGGTATTGGAGATCATTTCATTTATTATACTTACACCGACATTAATGGATGTTCAAATACTGCTGTGGATTCTTTGAAAGTTTCAGACTTACCAATAGTTACTTTTGATTTAACTTATGATTCGATATGCCTTAATGCGGGTCCAATTTTTATTGACTTCGGTTTACCTACTGGTGGTGATTATTCTGGAATTGGAGTTTCCGGTAATTATTTCGATCCAGTAATTGCGGGTTTTGGGGACCAGATTATATATTACGATTTCATAGATATAAACGGATGTTATAATACTGACTCATTTAATATTATAGTTTATGATTGTCCGACTATAAGCATTTCTGAAAGTAATTCATCAAATGAGGAATTAAGCATTCAACCAAATCCAAACACCGGCGAGTTTACTTTATTATTATCTTCATTATGCAACGGCGATGTTGAAATTAGTTTATTTAATTCAATAGGCAAGCTAGTGATGACTGATCAAGGAGAACTTATGGATAATAAGTTTACAAAAAATATAATTTCAAAATCTTGCCGCTGGTAATTATTTGGTTAAAGCTATTTGTGATAATAATACTTACATTAGTAAAATAGTGATACAATTAAATTAATTAAACTCAAAAAAGGTTATTCGAAGGGCCACCGTTGATAAAAACAGGAGTCAGAATAGAAGCAATATATAAAAGGATTATTATTCCATGATATTATAATAATTTGAATTTAACAATAAACAAATTTTATAC
>JADKEK010000008.1 GCA_016718035.1 Bacteroidota bacterium
CTCACCCAAATTGCGATCAAGTCATGATACAAGCCAACAACACTGCAATGGGCAACGAAAGCGGAACCATATTGGCTGAGGCATAAATAATAACTTGGCAATGATATACCATTCCAGTCCCTTTCCAACCAGGTCCCCGATATACTTCCACAAAAAATCATTAAAAAATGATTAATGCGATAGTAAATGCAATCAGGAAGGGTCCCAAATAGGATTTACGATATATTTGTCAATCTCTTGTTCGCTTGACTTCCCTCAATTTGATGCTGCCGAAAAAACGTTAATGTTTGATGCCGGCTTGTTTGAACGTAAACTTGGTGTCAACCAAAAAATTTTCGAGTTATTTGAAAATATTCGTTTGGCGCTCAAAGATAGTGCCCAACACAAACAATTTCTGTTCCCGGAAGGGACAGATTACACAACGGAAAAATAGCCCAAGGCGAAAATTATCTGGTTACCCGGGTATGCTCGACTTTCCGCGATGTTTCAAAAAAAACGCCATGTTTGCCTATCGCAACAGGTTTTGGTATAGGCATTATTTTAGTGTGAAAAGGTTTACTGATATCCGGAGACCATCTTTCCACCTTGCTGCCAGGTTGGCCCCTCAAAACTACGGCCCGCACCGGATGGATTGTTTATTCGCTAACCCACGGAGATGCCTGGTGTCACGATTTACGGATGCAAAATGCATTCTCCCCGCAAATCAACTTTCAACAGCGGCGATACTGAACATGGTTAACACCACGGTTATTTAAACTGAGTATAAAAACTAGACCAATTGACACAAAAGCTTTATGAGCAGGTAGTTGGTTGCACCTTGAGTTGTTGCAGCTGTTTATGAAGGCCGATGTTACGTTTAACGAGATTGATGGTTGCGCATCCCACAGGCGGCGTTGAGCGTCAACCTGCGGTCTTCGGCGAAATCGGTGACAAACAGGATGGTATCGTTAGTGATTTCTGTTTTATCGATTCTGAATTCGAAGTATTCATCATTGTCCGGTTTGCAACCTGAAAAACTAACCTTAAACCATACTTTACAATATTATGAACAACACTTATGAATTGAAGCTCAAAGAGTGGAACATGAAAGAAAAGGCTGCGGTTGAACTTAGCAGTATTACTACCCACTTATGGTACGACAAATCGGTGGAGCTGATTATCTTCCGCCGCAACCTGGTAGATGCACGTGCCAGCGAAATTTTGAACCATCACTTGTATGCACAACGTTTCTTAAATCGTCCGCTGACTATTGAAGTGTCATTGGCGTTAACGAAAGCGATTAATGAACTCGATTTAGCACCTAGTCGCATCGATTTAGGTCGTTTAGGCAGCGAATGGTTGAGCGAAGGCAGCAACTATGCCAATGAACTTGAATTTGTGAAAGATAAATTGAAAGAATTTATCGGTTGTGATAAATGGTGTTAAACCAAAAGATGTAGTATTATATGGTTTTGGTCGGATTGGCCGTATTGCTGCGCGAATTATTGTTAATGAAGCAGGAAAGGGCGAACAATTGCGTTTACGTGCTATTGTAACACGTTCTAATTCTGATGAGGATATTATTAAACGTGCAAATTTATTACGTCCCGATTTCTATTCACGGAAAATTCCGCGGAACAATTGTTGAGGATTTAGAAAATAAAGCATTGATCATAAACGGTCATACTGTTTATATGATAGCTGCCGATAAACCTGAAAGTATTGATTACAATGCATTTGGAATTGATGATGCATTGATTATTGACAATACAGGTATTGCACGCGACCGCGCAAATTTGAGTAAACATTTAGAAGCAAAAGGAGTTAGTCATGTATTATTAACTGCTCCTGGCAAAGGTGATATTCCGAATATTGTTCACGGAATTAATCACGAAAATTTTGATCCTGCAAAAGAAAAAATATTTTCTGCAGCAAGCGTACTACCAATGCTGTTGTGCCGATTTTATATACCATGGAAAAATGTTTGGTATAGATCATGGTTATTTAGAAACAGTGCATAGTTATACGAACGATCAGAACTTACTCGATAACTACCACAAAAATCACGCAGAGGTCGCTCAGCACCAATGAATATGGTAATTACCGGAAACGGGTGCTGCAGGTGAAGTAGCAAAAGTATTACTTTATTTAGCAGGAAAATTCACAGGCAATGCCATTCGTGTTCCAACCCCGGATGTGTCCCTTGCAATTATGAATTTAAATTTGAAAAAAGAAGTAACCATTGAAGAAGTGAACAGCGTTTTAAGAGAAGCTGCTTCATTTGGTCAGTTGGTTGAACAAATAGATTACAGTATCAGTTTAGAAATTGTGAGCAGCGATTGTATTGGTAATAGCCATTGTGTTATTGTAGATGCTCCTGCAACAATAGTTTCTAAAGATGGTAAGAGAGTGTGGTATTATATTGCTGGTACGACAATGAGTTTGGTTATACTAAACAAGTTGTTCGTTTATCGAAATATTTGGCCGGGGTGATTAGGTTAAGGTATTATTAATGTGCTGATGTGGTAATGTGTTGATGTGCTGATTAATGTACCAATGTGTGAATGTACCGATGTACCAATGAAACAGCCGTTGATGTGCTGATGTGGTAATGTGTTGATGTGCTGATTAGCAGCCGGGTTCGGAGCGAGATTGGAAATGCGGAGCAGTGAATTAGCTGATTAGCAAATTAGCTAATTAGCTAATGTGAATTCGGAGTGTGATTGAAATGCTGTGCTCAACATTTGAATTAACTACAAAAACATTAGTTCGCCGTGGCGAACTAATTGGGAATGATAGGAGGAAGAAAAATTGTGTGTGTGGCGAAAAAGTAACCATTAGCTAATTTGCTAATCAGCTAATTTGCTAATTAAAATAAATCTATGTTTGAAAATTTATCGGATCGTTTAGAAGGCGCCTTTAAGAGTTTAAAAGGTCAGGGAAAATTTCTGAAATTAACATTGCCACTACGGTGAAGGAAATTCGTCGTGCATTAGTGGAGGCCGATGTGAATTACAAAATTGCCAAAGAATTTACCGATACGGTAAAGGATAAGGCATTGGGGCAGGAAGTGCTCACTTCAGTTTCGCCGGGACAATTGATGGTGAAAATTGTGCAGGATGAACTTACTGCATTAATGGGTGGTGAACAGGTGGATATTAATATTAAAGGTTCACCATCGGTTGTTTTAATCGCCGGATTGCAAGGTTCCGGTAAAACTACATTCACCGGAAAATTAGCCAATCACCTAAAACAAACTGGCGCAGTACGATGTTAGTAGCATGTGATATTTATCGTCCGCTGCGATAAATCAGTTAACCGTTTTTGCTGAACAAATCGGTGTGCATGTATATACCGACATCGGAAAATAAAAACGCTGTTGATATTGCAAAAAGCCATCAATTTTGCCAAAAAAAATAATCTCAATGTTGTAATTGTAGATACGGCCGGTCGCTTAGCTGTAGATGAGGAAATGATGGAGGAAATTACGCGATCAAAACCAACGTCTACAACCTTCAGAGACTTTATTTGTGGTGGATAGTATGACTGGTCAGGATGCAGTTAATACCGCAAAAGCATTCAACGACCGCTTGAATTTTGATGGTGTAGTATTAACCAAATTAGATGGTGATACCCGCGGTGGTGCGGCACTATCTATTAAATATGTGGTGCAAAAGCCGATTAAATTTGTCAGTCGCGGCGAAAAATGGACACCCTGAATTGTTTTATCCGGATCGGATGGCGCAGCGTATTCTGGGTATGGGCGATATCGTATCGCTTGTTGAAAAAGCCCAGGAACAATATGACCAGGAGAAGGCAGAGAGGAATTGCAAAGAAAAGATCAAAAAAATAAATTTGATTTCGAAGATTTTTTTACAGCAGTTACAGCAAATCAAAAAATGGGTAAATCTGAAAGATTTATTAGGCATGATTCCCGGTATTGGCAAACAAATAAAAGACATGGACATCGATGAAAAACAATTTTCGAAACTCGAGGCCATGATTTACAGTATGACACCTGAGGAGCGTAATAATCCCGACCTGATGACAGGTAGCCGACGTCAGCGAATAGCTGCAGGAAGTGGTTCTACCATTCAGGACGTAAATCAATTCATGAAACAATTTGAAGAGATGCGCAAAATGATGAAAATGATGAACAAAATGGGCGGCGGCGCCAAAGCTGCACGTGCATTAGGTGGTATGATGGGAAAAAGATAAGATAACTATTTAACGATATGATTTAAAGGCTGCCTGAGGGTGGCCTTTTTTTGTGTAGCACGGTTTAAATTTTGTGGTAATTAATTTATTGGAGCAGTAACATCCTGCTTCGTATCAAAATTGTTGCCGGTGTTCTGTTACAAGTCCTCCTCCCGCCTTGGGGCGTGCTCCGGGCTTTTCTGCCGATAGCTATCGGCAGACCTCAGTCTAGAAGGACTGAAATAATTATCCAACAAGCTTTATTAATTAATAATTAGGGCATTTATAATGCCTTTCAAAAAAAGTTTAATGCGATTAAGATGATTTCTATTTTGTTACACAAAAACAAAAAAAGTTTTAGATTAAAATACGATTGTTATTGCTTATTTTTTTATCGTAATCACAACTCTGCGTTCTCTGCGTGTATTTCCTCCGCGCTCCCGATAGCCATCGGGATTGTGGTATCGGCTGTTTTGATTATGAGTTATAATCCCTTGAAAATGGCGTGAATTTTGCTTGTTGATAGCTTACCTATGCTTAAATCATACACCTTCATTCTGCTGTTGATATTACAATTGAGTACCAAAGCACAAATTACTTTAGAGGGATTATTTACAGAACCAAAACAAACTGCAGACACACTCTATTTTCCGTTTGAAGATGGCATTCAATTAATTGTAATTAATTATTACGATACATGGGAGCGGCAGGTTGCTTATAGGAAGCTATGCAACCAAGGGGAATGTCATGGGCAGCAATTATGGGACCTCCACCTAAAAATATGTATTTGTTTAGGAATACGGAGGGCAAGATTGTTAAAACTTATCATGGCATTTCTGATGGCAGGGGATTAAAAGGCATGGACTATTTTAATGCCGGGTTAATTTATTTGTATGGCTTGAGGGATTTTACTGAATATCATGGTTATTTAAAATATTATGAAATAAATGAGCAAGTAGGATTAATAAACACAAAAGGAGAAGTTGTTGTTCCTGCAGTATATGATGATATACTTAGATATCAGGACTTTGATGGAGATTGGGGAAAATTGATAATTGAAAAGGATGGTTATTTTGGATTTTTAGATACTAATTTAAATGTATTATTTCCACCTATTTACAGATGCAGCAGCGATCTCAATTACTATGGCTATCCGGAGCATAACATTTTGAACGACTCATTTATTAAAGTATATAAAAATGGGAAATGTGGGCTCATAGATGAAAACGGTGTTGTGTTGATTGATTTCAAATATGATAATTTATTGCCAATTCATGATTCTATGATAGTCGGTTTAATAAACAAGGAATTAATTAATCCAAATCAATATTTTTGGAATAATGTGCAGGCCTGTGAAATATATGATGTTAAATTCAACCTGATTACTTCACTCGATGAATACGACCATATTGAATACAATGGAATTAAACGATTTATTGTCAAAAAGGGCAATTTAGTTGGCGTTGTCAATCACAAAGGAAAAGTGATAATTCCTATCGAATACAACAGTTTAGCACCTCAAGATAATAATTACTACGTAGTTAAGGGGAATAAAAGTGGTGTGATAAGTTTGGAGGGAAAAGTATTAATTCCCATTGAATACGAATGTAATATGTATTTCTACGAACCTGCTATATATGTCACTCAAAATGGATTGATTGGTGTATATAGCAATAAATATCAATTAATTGCGGAGCCACAATACAAGCAACGTTATTGGGAAATGGGCAAATTCATGCTCGTCAGGCCGGATGGGTCAAAGGGGTTTGTATTACACCAAAAAGGGGGTTCGTATTATCAATCACCGGAAGGGGAGGTGGTTAAAATGGAATAGCTCACGCCAATTTGTTTGTAATTAGCATCTAATTTAACTTAAAACTACATTTCACAAATTAGCATCAATTACAATTTATATCTTGGTTTATCATTTTAAATTTTGCGTCCTTTGCGTGAAATTTCGTGTTCCAATTTATTGGAATTGTGGGCTAAAAACTGCGAGCCCGCAAAATGCACAAAAGCGGCACAAAAGTCACAAAATTAATATTGGTGTGTTTTGCAGGTAAATGCTCAAGTCAACCAAATTAATTCAAGTAATTATCTCACGAAATACGTTCCCATTTTACATTCATGGTATAATTCCCCTTTTTCTTTCCTATTGAACGCGAAATATCTACATTTAATGTGCGCACTATCGATTCACCCGTTTGTAGTGTTACGGATTTAAATCAAAAACAAAACTGTCATTAATTAATTCAGATGATTCGCCTTGTAAAAAAAGTGTAATACCACCGCCAACAACTAGCACCACAAACGAACCTATTAGAGCCACCAAAGCACCCGTCATTAAACCTGCTGCAATAGGCATAGTGCCTCCGGTTGCCGCCATACCTATGGCGATACCCATCGAGGTTAAACCGATACCTGCAAGTGTTGCTGACATTATAGCACAAGTATTAAATGCTTCTACAATTTTATCCTGATCAGCAAAAATATCTTTATCGATAAGCGCAAATGTGCCGAGTAATGTTTGAGGAAAAAATCCTGCATTATTTAAATTCACTTCAGCTAATTGCCCTTTTACACCTAATGGTAAAGTATCACCATCTTTCATTTTGCCGACATCTATGATATCAATCACTGTAGTATTGCCAAGGGCGTCGGTAAATAATCCGTTGAGTAGAATTTCATCTTTTTTTAATTCAACAGTCTGCACACAATGAATACTTTCTACTGATAACCGAATGATACGAGGAGCAGCCACAACAGGCTCCGGAATTATAGGTGTTTTTTATTAAGGACTTCGTTTATTGGTATACTTTTTTGTGTAACTACATCATTTTCTGCTGCTGTAAATTTCAAATGTTCAGGAAATGGCATTTGTTGAATTTGAGCTGCAACAGGGGCACTTTTTTTTAAGTCCACATTTGCCAGGTCACCATATTTTGCTTCGCGTTGAGCGGGAGTGGAAGGCATTTTTATTAGGTTTTCGATACCTGATTTAAATTTATTCTGAGCCGATTTAGGTAATTTTTTGTAATGATTATATAATAGATACTCAATCGAATTTTTATCACCGGTCATTGGATAAGTTGAAGGATTATCGGCATGAGCAAGCATTTTTGCCATTGATAAATGAGCAATATGTTCAATTCGTTGTGCAATTTGGTTGTATTTGTTTTGAGCAATGCCCAAGTCTAATTTTCTCATAAACGTAAATTTTGTTGAGTAAATGTAGTGTGAGCAGATGCTAATTACCTAGAGAATTTGAAATATCACATCATGATGTGATGGGGGTTAGATGAGGCGGTAGCAAAACTTTGGTTCAATTTCAGGTTTATAAAGTCGTATTATTTTCAAACTATTTATGTCTTATTATGAGTGCGCAAGTTACATTTTTAAAATTTGATATTTTTAACCTATGATGCTTTACACAAGAATGCTATACCAAATGCAAGGAAATTTATTCACTTTCGTATCTTAGCTTACCATGCACAGTTGGGTTTCAAATATGGGTTGATATTTATTATTTGCTTGATGGCTTATAAACCGCTAAAGTGCCCAACAATTTCCTGATTTCCACTTCGAAAATATTAGCACTGCAGATGGTTTGAGTGATAATACCATTACCTGTTTGTTTCAAGATAATAAGGGATTTTTATGGATAGGCACAGGAAATGGATTAAACCGATATGACGGTAATATTGTAACTACTTATTTTTATGAGGAAGGGAATGCGAATTCCTTGGGTGGAAATTTTATTTCAGGGATTATTCAGGATGATGCCGGTGTGTTTTGGATTGGCACACGCGATGGTGGTATCACGCGATTGGATTTGAGTGCGCCATTAGCTAAACAATTTAAACGGTTCAGTAATATTCCGGGGACTCCACTACCATGTTTTCGAACCGCATTACCACTTTAGCCGAACTTAATTCGGATTATATTGTATTTAGTGCAGAAGGTATTTCTGCTGGTTTTATTAATAGAAAAACTTTTGAAATTACCTACCATGAAAGTAAAAACACTGCTGTCGCATTATTAGATACTAAAATTACTTCGCCTCAACCTGATGGCAACGTTTGGCTGCAACTGATAAAACGTGAAAGGAACACAGTTTATTTATCAGGGTTGATAGGTGGAACAGTTTATGCTTTCGATAATACTAACCCCATTGTTCCAAAAAACAGTACAGATGGCACTGCTTCCAGTATTCAGAATTTTGATATTGATGGCGATACAATATGGGTAGGAGCATGGGTACATGGTTTATTTATTCAGGAAAATCCTTTGGGCAAGGCCATTGATAAATCGCTTGCACTTAAAAAGGTGGTGCCGATTGAAGCAGAAGTGTTATCGGTATTGTCGTGGGATAAAAATTTTGTGCTGGCCGGTTCAAAAGGTAATGGATTATACCTTGTAAATAAAAAGACTTTTGAATATAAAGTATTCCAACACGATAGGGCAGACGCTTTTAGTTTGGCCGGAAATAAAATAAATTGTTTATTAAAAAGACAGCAATGGCATATTATGGGTGGAACTTCAGCCGGATTAAGTAAATATAATACTATTCAATGGCAATTGAATGCTACGTTAATTAAGGATGATTTCACTAAAGAAATAACCCATTTTTCGATTTTGAATTTAAAGACCACACGTTTGGGTTAAACACAGGAATGGGCTTGTTTAGATATTTTCCTGAAAGTCAGACATTCACACAACACCATTTATGTATAACGGTGCTGAAATAAATCCAACTGCAATTGTTGCAATTTCAGATGAAAAACATTATTTAACTACTGAAACAAACACCTTTTTTATCGATTTAAAAACCTTACACATAGCGGAAATATTTCCTGAAACTCTTTGCAATCCTGTGCTTGAGACATGCTATAGGACCAAAGATGTTTTGTTTGGGAATTACCAAATTTATGATGTATTGTTTGATACTTTTGATAACCACACATTTGCACTTTTTACTACAATTGGTTCAGGTGTAGGTATATATGATGCCACAGATGATACTTATTATAACCTGTTCCAATACTCCAACAAACCGAATAGTATATCCAATAACTTTGTCCGAAATATTTATCGCGATTCTAAAGGTAATATTTGGGTGTCAACTTCGGAGGGATTAAATAAATGGAATAAATCGTTTCCCATTAAAAATGATTTCACCATATATAAACACAGTATAACTGATTCTAATTCAATTTCGCATAATAATATTTCCGCAGTTTGGGAAGCACCGGATGGGATTTTATGGATTGCTACATCCAATGGGTTAAATGCATTCGACGGAAAAAAATTTACTCGTTATTATAATACGGTAAATGGTTTGCAGCAAATGTTTGGATTGTATCCGGATAATAAGGGGAACCTTTGGTTGCCTATAAAAGGCGGCTTTTTAGTGTTTAATTTACAAAATAGAAATTTCCGTTTCGTTCCACTTATTTATTCAGGCTGGTCGCTGCGTTCGCCGGCAAAATTATTAAAAAGTAAATCAGGAACATGGATGTATGGCGCGGGTAATTATTTAATTTCTTTTAACCCCGACCAATATATTTTTGAAACCGGGTTTCCGGAATTGTATATTACTGATTTGTTGGTTTCAGATGAGTTAATCGATAAAAGTAATTTTTACACCGACTTGGTGTTTAAGCATGATGAAAACTTTGTTACCATTAATTTTTCCAGTCTGCAGCTCTCCCAACCAAACACCGTAAAATACCGCTACCAATTATCCGGTTTAACAGAAAACTGGACAGATTTAGGAAAAAACAATGTCATTCGGTTTACCAGTCTGCCCCCGGGAAAATATACCTTGTATATCCAGGTTACTAATCCGCAAGGCGACTGGAGCAGCAGTAGTAATATGTTATCATTTGAAATTTTAAAACCCTATTGGCAAACATGGTGGTTTTATTTATTATGCATTTTATCACTTATTGGCATTACGTTTTTAATTATTCGTTATCGCGAGCAGCAATTAAAAAACGTGTTAAGTATGCGTAACAAAATTGCAAACGATTTACATGACGATGTGGGTAGTGCTTTAAGTACAATTAATTTATACAGTGAGGTTGCAAAAATAAGTCAGGAGCTAATAAAGACCTTGAACCCATTTGGATAAAATAACGGGCATCAGCACAGAAATGCAGGATAATATGACGCATATTGTTTGGAGCTTACAGCCAAGGAACGACAATTTCGACCAGATGCTTTTACGTATAAAATCGTATGCGCTGGAAAATTTGTCCGTGAAAAACATTGAAATATATTTTGATATCGATGAAAAATTAAGTTAGTATAAAAATAGCAGCCAATAAGCGTAAGGAATTGTTTTAATTTACAAGGAAGTATTAAATAACATTCAGAAATACGCAAACGCAACACAGGTTCATATTCAATTTAAACGATTGGGCGGTGATTTGCGTATGGAAATTCGGGATAATGGTATTGGTTTTGATATAAAAGCACTAAATGATGGTAACGGGATGTTTACCATGCGTGAACGTGCTGCGGCATTAAATGGAAACTTTGATATGGATTCGGAACCGCAAAAGGGACTACCGTTGTGCTTACCTTTAAATATTGAACCTACTAATATTAGTAGGTAGTTAGTCAACAATTGGATAATTTTGATTGGAAATTATGTCGATTCTGTGTAGCCATATTTGATGATAATGCCACCAGAAGAGATGGGGTTAAATTATTATTGGATACTTCCGAAGGATTTTTATGTGCAGGTGCGTTTGAAAATTTTAATAATGGTATTACTGATATACGTTCTTGTAATCCTGATGTGATTATAATGGATATTGATATGCCGGGAATTAATGGTATTGAAGCGGTTCGGATGATTAAAACCAATTACCCACAATTGCCGGTAATGATGCAGACCGTTTTTGACCATGACGACAAGGTGTTTGACAGCATTTTAGGGAAATCGCAGTAAAAGTATTGCATTTTTTCAGAAATAAGGAACAGCAAAAGGTGACAAACGATATGCTGCTTACTGAAAAAGAAAAAGAAGTATTATCTGACCTTGTTGCCGGGTTAAGTTATAAAATGATTGCGTCGAAACAAGCTATCAGCTATCATACCGTTAATTTCCATATTCGGAATATCTACAAAAAAATGCATGTAAACAGCGTTGGTGAAGCTGTTGCAAAAGCGTTAAAAGAAAAAATGATTTAATCAGATTTTCCCATTACTATTCGCTGTTTTATAGGGAGTGCTTTGCACTTAATTTTGAGTTTCTCAAATTTCTCATACTTGTGAACAAACCAATAAACTATTTTATGAAACTCAAAAAACTACTTCCATTATTGCTGCTATTTTTTGCAAGCAATTACGTTTGGGCTGACACAGAGCCGGACAACAACAATGCAGTTACTGCAGATGCCATGACAGTTGATATTGCCAGCACCGGCACTATTAATTTAGCAAGTGACTTAATTGATTATTATGCATTTACAACAACTGCTGATGGCAAAATTACCTTGTCATTAACAGGTGATGTAACCTATCTTACAATGCGTTATACGATGCAGATGGAACTACAGTATTGAGTACTGTTTCCGATTATTCAACTGTTATTGTTACTGTTGACGGATTGGCAGCAGGTAATTATTATGCTGCTGTATTGCCTACGCAGCTTATGCAGGTAATTATTCAATTACTTCAAGTTTAATAAATGCGGAATATGCAAATGATGCTGAAGTGAATGACACCTTTCGGAAGCATTGGATATAGCTGAAACGCAGTGTAACAGGCCACATAGGATTCAGATATAATGGTAAGCACTATGACATGAACGACTGGTATAAAGTTGTAACAACGCAGGATGGAAAAATTACGGCAACATTTGCAAATAATACCGGTGATTATAACACGATTTACATTTATGATAATGACGGCGTAACGCTTTTAGGTTCAACTGCAGATTATGGAACCGACACACTAATTGTTACCGGCAAAGCTGCAGGAACATATTATATTCGTTTAAATTATTATTCTACTAATTATTTTAATGGTTATACAATAACGAATACCGTTACACCAACAATTTTCGCTAATGATGCAGAACCGAATGATACTTATGCATCTGCTACAGTTACAATTCCTGAAAATGGCAGTGTAAACGGACATATTGGTCATCGTTATAATGGTGGTTCTTATGATACAGACGACTGGTATATTTTAAATATGAGTCAGGATGGTCGGTTACAACTTAACCTGCACAGGGCGCCGGCATATACACGGTATTTATTTATATGATAATGATGGCACAACTTTACTTGCCAATAATTTTGAATATGCAACTGTAAGTACTATTAGATATAATTTATCTGCAGGAACTTATTATGCTAAAGTTGATAATTATTCTGCTACTTATTATTCAGGTTATTCTTTACAATTCGTTGCAACTCCAACAGCATATGCATCAGATGCAGAGCCAAACGAAGATTATACAGAAGCTTCTGTAACTATTCCCGTTGGTGGAACAGTAAATGGACATATTGGATTTTATAGAAATGGCGGTATTCATGATACCGACGACTGGTATAAATTACAACCACTGAAGATGGAATTATCAGTTTAACATTAAATCAGGGAACCGGAATGTATCATGGCATTTATTTGTATGATGCTGATGGAACTACATTACTGGATAATACATTTAATTATACTACTACTACCGTAGCTGTAACAAATCTTGCAGCGGGTGATTATTATGCGAAGATTGATAATTACAACGCTACCTATTATTCATCTTATTCATTGACACTCAATTTAACCCCCTTCTGTTTACGGCAACGACCCTGAACCAAACGGAACTTTGGGGAAGCAACACCTATGTTAACCAATTCAACTGTTGATGGACATATTGGTTATCAGAAAATAATGTGCTGTTATGACGAAAATGATTATTATAAAATTGATATTTCTGAACCAGGTGATTTAACATTAACCATTGAAAAAGGACCATCACAATATAATACAATTTATATTTTAAATAGTGTAGGAACAACCCTTAGAAGTGCAATCAAATTATGGCAATTTTTCAATTTCTGAATTGAATTTAGCTGCCGGAACTTATTATGCGCGTAAATTATTATACTTCAACGCATTTTGGAGGATATACATTAACTAATAATTACTGCCCTGATCAAATTACCATTGTTGCTGAAGGTGAAACCACTTTTTGTGATGGTGGATCAATTGTTTTAAAATGCACCTGATCATCATTTAAATTATTTATGGAGTGATGGTTCTGTAACAGAAACCAATACGGTTACCTTATCAGGAGATAGTTATTTAACTATCGATAATGGTGCAGGATGTGTGCGCATTTCAAATACAATTACCACGGGATCTACTCCATTACCAGTTGCTGTTATTGAAGCAGATGGTCCAACCGAATTTTGTTTAGGTGGTGATGTAACACTAAATGTGCCTGTTGTAGCTGATACCTATTTATGGAGCAATGGTGCTACCACTTCAACTATAACTGTAAATGAAACCGGCGATTATAGTGTGCTATTAACTAAAAATGGTTGCTCTGCTATCTCTGATCCAATACACATCACAGTAAATGCAAACCCTGTTGCAACAATTACTCCTGATGGAGCAACCACATTTTGTGAAGGTGGAAGTGTAACATTAAGTGCAAGCACCGCAGCAAGCTACTTATGGAGCAATGGAGTTACAACCGAATCTGTTGATGTTGCTGCTAGCGAAGATTTTACTGTTACAATAACCGATGATAACGGCTGTTCAAATACCTCTGCAATTACAAGCGTAATGGTGAATGAAAATCCAACTGCTGGAATTTCTGCTGATGGCCCGACAACTTTGAAGCTTGCGGCTCTGTTTCAATTGCTGCTGATGGACCTGTTGAATTTTGTGAAGGGGGCTCTGTTACCTTAACTTCAACAGAAGCTGATGGTAATAATTGGAGCACTGGTGAAACAACACAAAGTATTATAGTTACTGAAAGTGGTGATTATTATTGCACCAATGGTGTAAATACTTCAAATACCATATCTGTTACTGTAAATGCAAATCCAATTGCTACCATTTCTGCAGACGGTGCAACTGAATTTTGTGAAGGTGGCAGTGTAAATTTAACTTCAAGCACAGCAAATAGTTACGATTGGAATACAGGTGCAACAACTGCATCAATATTGGTAAATACAAGTGGTGATTATGCAGTAACTATTACAGATGCAAATGGTTGTTCAGCAACTTCTGCTACCACAACTGTAACTGTTAATGCTAACCCGACAGCTACTATTTCTGCTGATGGTGCTACTACTTTTTGTGATGGTGGAGATGTTAATTTAATGGCATCTGCAGCGTCATCGTATTTATGGAGTAATGGCTCAACAGATGGAACAATAAACGTAAGTGCTTCAGGCGATTATTCTGTAATGGTTACTGATGCGAACGGTTGTTCTGCAACATCAGAAAATGTTACAGTTAATGAAAATGCAATACCAACAACGGTAATTGTTGCTGATGGTCCTGTTGTTTTTTGTGGAACTGATGTAACGTTAAATACAGATGGTGTTTATGATTCATATATATGGAGTAATGGTGAAACAACTTCATCTATTACTACATCAACTTCCGGAACTTACTATGTAACTGTTACCTCCGGTTTATGTGAAGGAAACTTCAAATACAATTGATGTAACTGCAGATGCCGCACCTTCAGTATCAATAACTTCAGAAGGAACATTAATTTGTTATGAAGCAAGTACCATGTTAACCGCTACCACAGATGCTGCAAACATTCAATGGCAAAGAAATGGTGTGGATATTCCAGGCGCTAATGATGCAACTTATTATGCTTCATTAAATGGAAAATATCGTGCAGTAGTTACTACAGGCGAATGTGAAGCAACCAGTTTAGATATTAAATTGAAATATGCTGAACGTTTAGAAGTTACTCCTTCAGGAACTGTTGGCTTATGTGGTGGAGATGTAACTATGAATTGCCCTGCTGTGATGGGTGCAACTTATCAATGGTATCAAAATAATGTTGCCTTGGTGGTGCTACTGCTAATAGTTTATACAACATCTCCAAAGGTAAATTTTGTTGCCTGGCAACTAAAGACGGTTATTCAAGCGCATCAAAATTATTGGTTGTTACAGATGGTTGTCGTGAAGGCGAATTATCTCAACAGGAAATGATGAAGTTATGCCAAATCCTGCCGATAACTTTGAAATAGTATTTACCGTTGCTCAGGCAGGTAACGCAATAATTCAAATAACTACAATTACAGGAAGCGTTATCCTTAGCGAAAATGTTGAAGTAATTGAAGGTGAACAAACACGCAATTATACTACTGAAAATATGCCTTCAGGTATGTATTTTAGTAAATATGTTTGTCGACGGTGTGGTAATTGCACATAAAATTATTATTGAAAGTAATTGTTAAATCACACAAACCCCTGCTGAAAAGCGGGGTTTTTTATAAGATGAAAAATAGGTGGTAACAAAAATGCAATTGTTTACAGCCTGGTCATTTATTTTTATTCCAACAACTCTCTCAAATTTTATTAAAATCTTTTGTATAATAAATACCCACGCCAGTTTTTACATCGTTTTGGCGATAATGGCGCGTCGTATTCAGAGAGGCGTGAAGGCTTTGACACGAACCCTGCCATCAGAGTAATAATATATTCTACCTCAAAATCTCCTGCAAGGTTATTGGCTGAGCTCTTGTGCGCCATTTGCAAAATCGTAATAGGTTGTTCCGATTTTTACAATGTGATATTATCGTTTATCTCCTGCTCGAGTTTGATGTCTATTTGTTTACCTTGTTCATTGGTGTAATTGTAAGAAATCCACTCTGAATATTATCATACCCAATATCAATCTCCGTATTTTTTAAGAAATTATTTAATACATTTTGGAAATACGTAGTAAGCTGACTTGAAACGAAATCGTTAATGGTATTACTGGTTGTTGTTCCAACAGCATTAAATGTGGTTAAATCCTGAGGTAAAAACTATTGGTAATTAATAATCCGAATACTTGTTTGTTTAATTCGTTTTTATCTGCACGCACTTGTTGTAAACGACGTTGAAAAATCTGAATTGTTGGTAGCTGTGCCTCTGACCATCAGGAACTTCCAGGTCGAAATCAACTTGAGGATTCTAAAATACCGGTGATATTGATTAACATATCTCACATCGGTTTTTTCTTTCGTGTTCGTCGACGTTAAAGAACTTACACTGGATATCTTTAGCCACATATTCTTTGCAGTTAAATCTAATTTCGCATTGTAGGGTGAACCACTAAATTCTATGGTGCTGCCCTTTCGGCAATAACTTTAAATGGCCTTTTGGAAACAATCCCTGGAAAGAGAAGTCGTATAAACCTTCTGTAATTCGGTAAGTTCCTGTCATATCTACTTACCTAGTGAATTCGCTTTTAATATTTAATGCACCAAACTTTACCGGTTAAATATTCCAATCTCTTCACTGTTGATTAGTAATTTAATCAGCATCTGGGGTTGCATTAAGAGTTTCAAATCAATATCTACAATGGCTAAACTTAATTCATCTGGGGCTGTAGTTATTTTAGTAGTATCGGTTTTATTTACAAAACGTATAAAAATCGTGGCGTTTTATTGCCTGAACCATAAGTTGGTAGATTAACAATAGTGCCTGAATGCGGTGCTGTTACAAATCAGGCAATATTTAATGCATCAAGTTTGCCTGTGATGTTTGCATCAATCCTCTTTACCAATGGCATATCCGAATAAATCAGATTTTGTTTTGCATCTGTCTCCATTAAGATAAGGTTCTCACTTTTTAAACTTAACTCACGGAAATTCCATGCATCAAAGTTGGAATAAGTGATTTCACCTTTTAATTTACCTTGATTGTTCAGTTTGTCTGTAACTGTTGTTTCAGGTATCAGAATTTTGTTGCGACCAATATTAATATCAATTTGGTCGAAAAACAATGGGGCAATTTTCAAATAGTCAATAGTCAGACCACCTTTTTACTGCCAAATTCCCCTCCATAATTGGTCTGCCAGCCGGGCCATTTAC
>JADKEK010000009.1 GCA_016718035.1 Bacteroidota bacterium
GGACAATTATTTTTAATCCATCCCTCCAGGACTTATAAAACAGGCATGAGTATATTGATGCAACTTTGCAATTTGCTCACATTGCTTTAATAAAACGGCTGGGAGTTTATCTACGTCAATTACGATATTTCCATTGTAAATATCCAAATCAGTAACTTTTCTGCCATTTTTAAAAGTGCCGGAAGCTGTGAAACTGATCAGTTGCTTCTTAGCAATTCCATATTCCTCCTCTTTGCCATCCGCTTTTAATTTGCGTAGTGTATGTATTTGCTCCTGAGTTTCTCCGCTTTTAATCCGGTGAATTACCTCATCTAAAGTGCACTCACCAATTAAATATTTGATGTCTTTAAATAATGTTACGTTCATAAAATTTTAGTTTAAATAATTAAAAAATTGTGCTCTATTACCCATCACCTCTTAAAGGCTTTGTTGTAATGGCGTTTTAAAAGCTCCTCTACATCAGATAATTTGTAGTAAATTTTATTCCCAACTTGTGAGAATGAAATCATACCGCTATCCCTGTAGTGTTGTGAAGTTCTTTTGGAGATTTTGAGCATTTGCATCATCTCCTGATTGTCGAGCCAAATTTCCTTTGGTTCTTTTTCCTTTGCGGTGAGGCGGGTGTTGATTGCATCAAGCATACTTTTTAGCTGCTCAAATGCTTCGGATTGGATGGTAATTACATTCATTTTGCATTTGTTTTACTTTGTGCGACATTGCACGGCGTAAAACAAAGCATACCTATCAGGTCTTATAGTTTAGGCGGGATAAGACCTGCTAAATGGCGAAAATAAAATGTTTAAGAGTTCTTTAAATAAGAAGTTGCCTTCTTTCTATATTCACGACTTATTTTGCTCTCATCGAGTTTGGAGCGAATTTCAAAATTAATCTTTTTGGCAATTGCCATATAAATTTTTTCCAAATTCAGCTTGGGTGCTATATTATTATCAATCAAAGCCTCCGCAATACCCCGGAGAGCGCTTTTACCTCTTGAACTCAATTTAACTTCACCATTCACAGTAATTTTTAATTCCTCAAGTAGATATAACACAATGCCTGCTTTATCGTTTGGGAATATGGTTTCAAAATTTTCCTCTTTAGTATTTAAATTATAATTGGCGTATATTACAGGAATATCCTTCGTCTCTTTAAGAAACTCAGATTCAATTTCAAATACTCTTTTAATCGTTCAGAATATTTTGTTTCGAATTTTATTGGCGTTTGTTCTGTGAATCTATATTTTCGGTAGTCCTAAATTCGTTAATCTCATCTGCTTCAGTCGGGATTGCAAATACAATATTCCTTTGTTTTGTTCAGCTTCCTTTAAATATACTTCAAGTTTATTTATCATACTTTCAAGATGATCTTCCAAATACTCTCTGTAGTTAAAACTCCATCATTTCTTTAGGCAAACCATAATACAAATTCATCCATAAAGGGTTGCCAAACAATTGCGTATTAACATAAGATACCTTGTCAAATACCATATGGCTTAGGATTGCGGGTATTTCGTTTACAAATTCCTTCCATATCACTATAGTCGGCAGAAATGATCTTGTGCTGCTTCCACAAATTCTTTATTATACCTCCAAACCATATTTTGAATATATATTGCTTCACCAATTTGCTTGATTTCATTGGAGGGATTCGCTTCAAAATAACCATAA
The DNA here is from genome assembly GCA_016718035.1 of Bacteroidota bacterium. Classification (GTDB taxonomy): domain Bacteria; phylum Bacteroidota; class Bacteroidia; order Chitinophagales; family BACL12; genus UBA7236. The sequence continues at coordinate 1,668 of JADKEK010000009.1, forward strand.
GTAGTAAACTTCCTTAAATAATAATCAGAAGTGACTCCGGAATAAAATTCAAAATATCTTTTGTTGTTAAAGTTGTTGAATGAACCCCTATAAAAGTTGAAATATTTAAAACGCACTTGTTACTTTCATACTTTCAGGAGTGTTAACCAATTTCAATTCTATCTCCTTAGTATCAGTTTCAATTCTTTGTTTTGACCTCCACTAATTTTTGCTCCAGTCGTTCTTTCCAATTAAAAATTAAATATTTTTCATTCCAACTTCCTTTTTCAAGAACAAGCTCTATCCAAATGCGTAATTTTTCAATTATATAAAAAATTGTGATTTCGATAGTGAATATTACATCTTTCGTTGGTCGTTTTTTTCCTTTTATATTTTCCAAAATTGGATGAGTTGTTAAGTATTTGGCCTGCATCTTTTATTAATAAATTTGTCGTAGGAATACAATAATATTGTTGTATCCAAATTTTTATTTTTCATGCCTTTAAACGAATATAAATTAAAAATCCATTCGCTTATTACTGCAATATCTTTTTTAGGCGCTTCCTTCAACAAATTTATCTTGTCCAATTCTCCTTTGAGAAATTCTTCAGGCTTAGTTATGGAACTGCATTTTGTTTGTAAATCTTTAATAACCAGACTTGTTTCCCGGTCAACTACTTCAATTAATGTTTCTTCCTGCCATTTCATTATTTTATGCAATTCCAATTCATCAAAAAACTTAGTTATGCCTAATTCAAATAAAATAGGATTAGGAACTCCGTTCTGGAAATCTTCAAAAGGAATATTGCGGAATTACTCTTCGGCTAATTCAAACTTTACATACACTCCAATTTCAACCGACCTAATTTTATACAATCAAAAAAGCACCTCAGATTCATCCACATTTAGAAAAAGGTTCTGCTCGAAAACTGGTTCAATAAATTCGCATGATTATGGATATAAAAAGGATGTTTACTGGCCTTTTCGTGTTCATCAGGAGGTCTTTTGAATTCTTCCATTAACAATTGTAATTGATGGAAAAGGTCTAATTGTGACAATTTAATCCCAATTACCTCAGCAAATTCTCGAATTGCAGCCTCCCTGGCAGAATTGAAAATGCTTGTTACTTTCTGTTCTAATAATTCGTTGATGTGTTTTGTTTCCATTCTGTGATTAATCATTAAACTTATCCATTGCCAAATCTAGATCAGGATTTACAATTTTAGCATAAATCATGGTTTCTCGGATATTGGAATGCCCCAATAGCTTTGAAACCGCCAATAAAGTAACACCTTTTCTTAATGCAATGGTAGCCCATGTATGTCGGCTAACATGAAAACTGATGTTTTTATCGATTTCTGCCTTTTTTGCCAAAATCTTAAGATTCTTGTTGATGTAGGCTGTGGCTCCGCTTATTGCTTTATCAACCGCTACCGGATTATTCAAATCCAACTCTTCTGAAAATACGGGAATAAGAAAGCGTTTTTGTTCGGCTTTTCCGGTTTGTACTTATTTATTAATGCCAGTCCCTTGTTTGGAACCTTAATGGAAATTTGCGTTTTGTTTTTTTGATGAAAAAGGTAAAATCCAACTGCGTTCCGTTAGATATTTTTCCACTGCAGTTGCAAAAGATCCGATATTCTGATTCCCGCTGTCCAGCCTGCAAAAACAAACATATCTCTGTGTAACTCTAATCGGGTTCCGGGTGTTGTTGCTACATTCTCGAAAAGAGATAATTCATCCTCCAAAAGGAAACAAATGTTCGTTTTATCGGTTTTCATTTTATAATTATTGAAAGGATTAACCTTATGTTCAATAATTCCCTTCCTATACGCATCATTAAAAACCTTGCGGATAAACTTAAAATCCTTGTTGACTGTATTTGTTTTATTCTTGTGCTCAGTCTTTAGGTATTGGCTATACACCTCCAAAAATTCAGGGGTGATGTCTTGAAAACATAGTTGACCACTTTTTGGATAGGCTTTGAGCTTTGCAAGTATAGATTTGTTCTTATCGTAAGTTCCGATTTGCCCTGCCAATTTATATTCTTCACACACTTCATTTGCAAATACGAAAAAATCTGTTGGTTTCTTACCTGCAATGCCATCCCTCAATTGTCGGCCTGTAAGAGACTTTTCATTGGTATTCATTTCAATCATATCATTTTGCAACTCTGCATTCTTTGCTGCAAGCCAGTTATTCCAATACACACTGTTCTTGTGTTTTGGCTTGACTTTAGTATTTTTTTCGTCCCATTCATCAGCAGTAAGTTTAAGGTCGGTTGTTACATAGTAAATTTTGCGGTCTTTTATGACCCGAAAGTTTACCGGGGCAATGCCTTTTTTATTCAATTTGTCTTTGCGGAATACGGTTGAAACTGTTGCCATATGTATGTTGTTGCTATTTAAAGCAAATGTAAGCAAAAAAGTGAAATCGGGTAAACAATCGGGTAAACATTTGCCTCATTTGTTGCATTTATTTGACTTTTGAAAGCATCAACAAAAAGTTGAAACCATTATAAACAAGGCATTACATAAAAATGGGGTGCAATCGGGAACAGTATCGGTAGTCCCAGCGGGATCACTAGAAAAATAAAAAATCCGCTTCAAAGGCGGATTTTTTTATGTACTTAACTAGTCTAATAGGACGAGAAGTTTATCCGCCGCATTTCAGGCGGAAGTCCCAGGGGGATCACAAAAGATTAAAAAAAATCCGCTTCGAAGGCGGATTTTTTTATGTACTTAACTAGTCTAATAGGACGAGAAGTTTATCCGCCGCATTTCAGGCGGAAGTTCCAGCGGGATCACGCTAAACAGGTTTAAACCCTTGTAAATCAATGATTTGCAAGGGTTTTTTAGTTTTTGGTAAAACATGGGTAAAACATTAATCAAAATTTTAGAATAAAATGACTCAAGTATTTCTTGTAAAAAGCATATATACTTCATAAATTTCAAATCCATTTAAAACCTGTCCAATGATTAAAATATTCTCATCACCTACAGCAGCTATTTTCTTTTTCATATTACTAACAGTTTCCCTTATTATATACGCTACAAGCCTATATCATAACGGTGTAAATAATACAGGGGACGCAATTAATGGCATTTTAACGCCTTTTTTAACACTATTTGGAGGCTTGTTAATATACCATTCTTTTAAAGAGCAACAAGAAGCTAATTCAATTCAAAGGCAAGCACTAGCAGAAGAAAAAAATAGGGTAGATAAGGCCAACAGATTAATTTATATCCCAATACTAAAGGTAAAAAAAGTTGAATTTTTAAAAAACACAAACAAAAGAATTGCTAGAGTTACATTACAAAGCTACGGTGCGAACTGTTTTATCACCGGTAAATATAGATTTAAGTTCGCGCACAATAAGGTTAAAAATATCGTACAAATCTATTCAGGCGAGAGAATAATTGTGAATAATGAGTCATTTGAAGTAGAAATTGAATTTTTGCCTGAATACTTAGGGACCGAATTTAAATTTGAAATTTTTATTTATTCTTATGACAATAATTTATACTCCTCAGAATTTGAAGTAATTGATGCTCGCAATTTTTTTGATAAGATACCAATATTAAATAATCCATTTTCGCTTAATCTTTTGACAGATAACTAATAATTTTCTAAGATTTCTTTTTAACATATTTCTAATCCAATAACCCCCAGCTAGAATGAAAAGAGAACTCCAGATCAATTGCAGAATAAATACCCATCCAGCGATCTCTTCCGCTGCCACCTGACCGAGAGCTTCAAAAAATGACACTAAACCAGCGATTATTATTACTATAGCAACATAAAAAGAGCATCCAAAGTAGGCGGCATTAACAGATTTTTCAACAACTTTGGATAAGCCCTTCAAAAATTGATCAAATGATAAACTGGCAAGCTTAGCAGCCTTTTCTCTTTCTTCATCCACCCATGTTTTATATTGTTTATATTTTGCAGATTGTACAGTAACTGATACATCATTGTTATATCGAACTTGTTCGTCATACAATTTATCATATACTGCCTTCTTTGAATCATCAATTAAAATATTATATGCCTCATTTATTTTTATAAACTCAGAGTGCGCATTTGGTGATTTATTTTATCCGGATGCCAATACAGAGCCTTCTGCCGGTATGCTTTCTTAACTGTAAGTTTATCTGCATTACGAGAAATGCCAAGTAGTCCGTAATAATCAATCATAGTAAATTAATTTATTACTTTGTTTTGGAACTACCCGTTGAATTTTGACTTATGCCCCACAGTATCAAACCTACACCGACCACAATCATTAAAATAAAAGCAGATAATGCCCCTCCCTCCAGATCAGACATACTTTGATTCTCTGGGATACCTTGAAAGGCAGCGAATATTAAAAATATTCCGACAACAATTTTTGCAATTTTCATGATTAAGCTGGTTTTTGGGTTAATAAGTTTAATTAAATTCGAGCCCTATAATTTATATGCACACCCCAATTTTTACTTATAATATAATTTGAAAATTAACCTGTAATAAAAGTATCTTACTCCTATAAAGCTTTGCCCGTTCCAATGCAATACATTTACAAACTTACGAAATTAATTCAAACAAAGAATTGCATTTTTACTGCAATAAAATCACTCCTAAGATTTGATTCCGCTCTTAATGCTACCCACACTGAAAGCAATATCTTTCGTTAATTTAGACATTGGTCGCTTACAAAAATCAATTTCTTTATAAAAATTTCCATAAGCTAACAAAAATAACTCCCTCATCAGTAAATACACATCCCTTGAACGTACTTTTCAAGATATCAATATATTTATCCCCTGAAATATGTCTTTTTTTTAAAATTTCACCAACAAGTTCTACATGTTGTTGATATACTTCTTTGAGCTTAAATAACTCTATATTATTTTCCACTTTTCTTTTTAATAACAAATCAGTTACCGGGCCAGTATATTTAATTTGAATCTCCATGTCATTAGAATTTCCAATTGATGCTTCATAGGTTTTAGGTATATAGCTGAAAGTCATCAATTTATGGCCTAAATTCTCTTCAAATGGATTTAAATATTCCTTGTAGGATATTGATTTACTTGATTTTAAAGTGCGGTTACAAACATCACACGAAGGCACTAAATTGTAAAAAGATAATGCTAATAATTTATGCTCATGGAATGGAAGGAAATGATCAAGTTCCGGCCTAACATTTTTTACTCCTCCAATAACAGTAATTGTATATAATCTATTACAATAAGGACACACATTTAAATTTAAATCTTGAATTAATTCATAAGGGCCCCATATGCCCCCAGGTTTCAAACTAATGAACCAATACTTATAGTCAATAATATAAGGTATCAAATCATAAATTGAATGGGTTTTTTTCTTAATACTATAATAAAATCGAATTTGCTGCTTATAATCTCCCTTAAACTCCAAAAGTAGTAGTTTTTAATGTTCCGTCGCAAAATTTGTAACTCAGTAATAACAGTTGTATAGTTACTCAGAGGGTTTTAATTTATGAAAAGATTGAATGCGATAAATGTTTTTACGAGAATTTATTAATTTGTTATCTATAAATAAACCATTAATTAAGAACTTATATTGACTATGAACTTTATGAAAGGAGGCTGACTTTATTACCATTTCATTGACTTCACTACGCGAACATTTTTTCCTTTTTAGCCAGTTCAAAATAGTAAAAATCTCGATATAGAAATCAATCCGGTTGAAAATTTCTTTGCATACAAAATCAGTATGCTTATTTGCAATTTTTAAAGTAGCAGCTGATTCTCTAATACCTATCATAACCCATTGTTTTTCAGAGTTTCGATTCTGATTTGCAGTTTCAAAATTTCTTCTTCGATTAAAGTATCATTCTGAAAGATTTCACTATACATTTCTAACAACTTAAACTTGACAATTTCATCGGATACTATAGAAATTACATATTTAACAAACTCTTTGTCACGTTCACTTATTAAATTTTTCTGGATTCTCCAGTCATTTAAAAAATTAATTACCTTCTGAATAGTAACCTTTGCAAAATCACCTATTAAACCATCTTCCAAAAAAAATGAAGTCGCAAGAAGTTCATGGATATTAGCGCCGAACGATTTAACATCTGACTCAGCAACCTGGTTAGGATGACCAGATTGATTTCTTTGCATTAAAATACAATTTTCTGGTGGCAAATCAGATAACAAATAAGGACTATGAGTAGTCAGAATCAATTGAATTTTATACTGGTGAAATTGATTGTTAAAAAAATTGATTAACCAAGTTAAATACTTTTTCTTCCATGCGGGATGAAACCCTACTTCGCCTTCATCTATAAATACTATATACGACAGATGTAAATTGCGATCATCCTGCGGTGAGCTCAATATTTTATAAAGCCGACTAAATAAGAATAATATGAACTCTCACCAGAACTTGGATTAGGGCTCATAAAGTAGTCGCAAATTCTTCCAGAAATATTTTGATTGTTATGAAACAATTTATTCTCATTCTGGATCAAACTAGCAATAACTCTACGATTCGTTTCAGTATTTTTAATTCTAAACCAGCAAACAAGGTAAAAGCGCCAATCATATGCCTCAGGATAAAGAATGTTAGCATACCTATCAGGTGAAAACTCTGTTTCAAAACTACCTTGCTTACAAATTTTCCAAAAATCACTTAAAAGAGCTGTAATTAGGTCTTTGTCTTCAAATATCGTATCCGGTAATTTATCAAAAAAAATAAAATTATATATCTCTGCTTTATCTCCCAATGTTTTGATTTTAACAAAAACTTGACAAATTAAATTCAATTTGTATATGTTAAAACAAATATTGGCAATTGTAGCTTTCGTTAAATTAATTATCTTTGCATAATCTTGTGAATTAACATATTTATATCCAATAGGAGATAATATTTCCTCAGCAAGATTTTCTAAATAATTCTTATCCTCAAAGTCAACTTCAATCTGTCTGAAATCTAACTTTCTATTATTGCCAAAATATGTAGGGAGTATAAAAAAACTAAATGGCGCAGCAATATGCATATTTGTAACATCAGACAAGTAGTAGTTTATAAATCTAAATGATTCCTCATATTCATGAATTTCCGATTCTGATTTTTTATCGTTATAAGGAGAAATTCCGCTTCTTAAGCTTTGTGCCTCATCGAGATAATACTGACTATAATATTTATCTGCTTTCAAAAGGTTGTAGCTGGAAATATTGAAGAGATTATTAGCCTTATTTTCAGCCCTTTTGTCAAACAAATTAGAATAATATATAAATCCTATCTTTTCAAATTCAGCCCTTATATCTGCTCGCATAGATTCAAATGGTGATTCCTTAAATTCAACGATTTGATATCCATTTTTCATCAGAGATTTTAAATTACCGACCTTAATTTTTTCATTTATGAAAATATGGTCCCCAAATACTACAATTCCGTTAAAATTGTAATTGTAGCCCAAACTTCCATTTGTCAAAGTTGCAACAGCTTCAATTATCGTTTCGCAGAGAGAAGATTTTCCGCTTGCATTTTGTCCTGCTATAGCCGTAATAGAAGATATTTTATCACCAAAATCAAGTTTATTACTAAAAGGTGGTAAAAGGTTTAATACTTCCTTGGTATACTCGAATTTGTGTTTCCCTAAATGGTTGAAATTAAATCCTATGTTTTTTAGAACTCTAAATTCCTTGATCCATATGTATTTTAGTTCTGAGTTCACTTTGATATTTATAACTTTAATTTAATAATCAAAATATTTTATTTCTTACTATTATTTAGTTCAACTTTTATTTGTCCAATTAACTTAAACAATTCAATAACCGGCAATTTACCATGCATTGAATCTATAACCTTTCTTGATATTTCTTTAGCTCCTTCAGGTTGCATGTTTTTAACATATCCATACACAAATTTATAAAACTTCTTATTACCATTAAAAACTCGCTCCTGGTCTTGTTCTGAGATTTGGAAACCCGAAAGCTTCCTTTGCTTTAGGTGAACTAATAATCTTAAAAATATGGCTATAATCTCCGGTAGCGATGTTGGAAGCAAAAGCAGTGAGACTTGACTCTCCGTTTCCAATCAAAGCCTGAAGCATTTCAGTGTTTTGCAGTTTCATAAATAAAAATAAAACTGCTCGATTCCGTAATATTTTAAGTATATCTTCCTGTTTAACAACATCCTTTGTATAGCCACTATTTTTAAATAAATTTAAAAGGTACTTGGGAATTTCAACATTTTTAATTGCTGTAACTTTTCTCTTATTGTCCTCAAATATTTGATTAATTGTTTTGAATTCCTCCTCGGGTAAATATTTAGCCATTGCCTTTGCTATTTTTTACAAATCAATTAATTCTTGCCTTAAATAAGAAACAACAAATCTAGACTTTGGTGGAATAGTAAGAGGCTCATGATTTAAAAATAATTCCGTACAGGATTCATTAACGCTTCTTATTTTACGTTCTAAGTCGTTTTTAAACTCTTCATAAAACTTTATATCGGCAGCTTTAATTTCTTGTAATTTTAAGACAATTTTTGATTCTATTTCGTAACAATTCTTAATCGTGTCTGTAAACCGATATTTAAATACATCTGAAATTTGAAAAATTAGGATATTAGAAGGGTCTGGTTCAATAAATATTTTAAGTATGCTTAAATACTCAAGCCAAAAATCAATAGACTCATTAACTATTATCCGAATATGTGCAACTTTTTCATCTTTCATTGTCCAACTAAATTCTGTTAGTTACATTTTCAAGAATTTGACTTGCTATCGCAAGAGGTATTTCTTTAAAAACTCTAGACCTGCCTTCATCAAAAACAAATTCTTGACGTAAATCAGGAGGCATCTGACTAACAGGATAGAATATTTGGCTACCTGGTCTTAACTGCTCGAACCTAACTGACATATAATATCCTTGCCTATGGTCCAAGGTTGTATCAAATTCCGGAAACTGAACAACCTGAACAATGTCAACTAATTGACCATCTCCCCGGACAAAAATTATATCACCGGGTTTTAGTCTTTTAAATAACTCAAGTGACCTTGCGCCATTCCGGGCATTATGCTCTGTATCATCTGGTCTATTATGTTCATTCCAAATCAACTGAAACAATTCCTCTTCTCCGTCATAATTAAACGGGTCATCGTAACCCCAGCCGATTGACAATCTTCTGTCTCGAAGTTGAAAATCCTGGTAAAATGCGTCTCGATGCTGGTATTCATCACCAGAAATAAGTGTGAAATAATTAACAGTTGAATGGTCAATAATATTGGCTGTGATCGAATTTTTGGTTATGACACAATAATCCATCCCGCCTCCTATCATTTCAAATCTTGCGTCCGTGTTTACACGAAATTGCATATACAAATTCTTTAAAGAATGAATTAAAAATCTTTCTTCAAATTCCACCATTTCTTCGAGATTCTCAATTTCATTTTCTCTCCGAGCCCTTAAAAAGCGATTCATACTAATCAAAGCCTGATGTGTAATCTCTGTTCCAGTAATACTTCCATTAAAAACAAGGTTTTCAGTTTCAGCTTTGAGGTTTTTACTATTACCAGTTTTAATATTTAAAAGATGGGAAAATAAACTCCCCTCATAAAATCCGGAAATAGTTAAATTAAACTCAATTGCTCTTTGATCATTTGGCACATCCGAGAACAATTCCAAAATTCTTTCTATTAATTGATCCGGAGGCAAGTTTGGATTGTCCCTTGTAAAATCATGCAACATTTGCAAATAATTGCCATTTGCCGTTCTAACACTACCTTGAGGACCTATAACATAATTTTCAGCAACAATTAATTTATTGACAAAAGAAGACTCTCCAAGTCTTTGAGTATCAGGATTACCATCTCTTTTCAACTGATCCGCAGCTATGATAATTTTATCAGGTAAAATAATATTTATAATAAGTGTCATAAATAATTATTGAGTTTTGTTTTTATAAATCCGCTGCCCTGGTTGCAGCTTTGTATATCGCTCATTATTTCTTCTCATAATCTTTTCGCGCTTAAAAGCATCAGCTTCAATAATAGATTTAAACACCACTGCCTTGCTTTGCGGTAGATTTTTACCGGCCCAATAAAATTTTCTATTTTTAGAGATTATTGCGCCCCATTGCAATAAAACTGTTTTCCCTTTTCGTATAATTACAGAAGCCTTGGAAGTAACGCCACTTACATTTTCATCTTGTCTGCTAATTTTAATAAATACAGGCATAAAAAATATTAATAAAATTTATAAAATCACTTTACGTTAACCTCCAAAGTATCTAAAATGCTATGGCAAACATTATTTAAATTATTATTACATAATTCTTAAATTAGGTTTCATTGGTCGCGATAATTCAGAAATCAAAATTGTAAATGATTTATCAATCCTCCTCCAAACCACAGTCGCATTCTTCAAGCAAACTTTCGTCATAAAAATTAATAAAATCGCGCACTATATAAGGTTTCCTCATATTTGAAATCCATTGCTTTCAAATACATTTCACTATAATAGTTTGAGGCAGGAGCATTTTTTTGAGATTTTGTATGCACAATTTCATCTCTAAAGTCCTTTAAACTTTCAATTAAATGATATTTTTTGGGGAAGGAATTTGGAAAACTTTTTTTAGTAATCAATGGTATTACTTTTTGTAGTTTTTCTTTAAATTCAATATTTCTTTGAATCTGCAACCCGATATATATAAAACTCCTTTTATTGCCATCCTCTTTTCTATATTCAAAGTCAAAAGGTATAAGTTTATTTAGCATAGCTTCCAAGGCCAAAAATTGAAAAACAACAAATCTCACACATGAAGCAAAATAATAATAGAATTTATCGCCAAGCTGGAAAACATTTTGTTCCTTATCATTTAAATTAAGTTGATTCATTAATATTAACTTGTTTCGCTTTAAAACATTTAAATAGGCCCGTCCCGTATCAAAATATAATACAATTGGATTCGGTTCAGGAATAAAATACTTTGTGTTTTTTAACGTATAAACAAAGCTTTGAATTAATTCGCCTTCGTTTGTAATAAAATTAGGCACCATACTATCAATTACTGAACCATGTAAGCTGTTACCCTTTTTCTCAGCAGAATTTATGTAACTAAGCACTTCTTGCGTAAGCTGGACTTTGCTGACATATTTTCTTACAAGGTGTTTCATTTAATTTATGGTTTTAGTATAATAATTCAAACTTAAGTTAAACTATGATTGTTTCTCACGTTTTTGGGTTATCTTTAAGAACCTAAAAAAATCCTATAAACCCTTGAAATTTGCAATCCCGCCTGCGTATATTGGTTCTCCGTTGTTTTCACTACCAGTGCAATTGAATGACAATAAACAACAGGAGGAAACTCAGAAGTCGATTACTTTTATCATAACTGCTAAATTAAATACCTCCATCACTTTATCCAACTCCTCATTCACAATTTTAGCATAAATTTTCGTATTAGACAAATTGATGTGTCCCTTAAGCTTAGTAGCGTATTCTAGCATCATCCCATTGCGTATTGCTGAGTTAACTAACTTAAAGAGCCACTTATCATTTGGCTCCTTAAGTTAAATTTTTCAATATTTCCACGCATCCCCTACCCCGGTTACCCATCAATTTCAACTATACTCCACCGTCACCCTCAATGTATTTCTAGGATCATATTTTACAGTAATCATACTGCCGGGTTAAAATTTTGATACCGGTTGCTCGGCAATTACGCCTTTGGCTTCGGCAAAAAATGGGGTTTGTAAGCCAGGGTAAATTTCAAGAAATAACATTACCATCGGGTTGTCGCGATTCACTTTTATATTCAGGTCGTAATAACCGACAACTTTTGCTTCTGCAGATATACCTGACAACAAAATTTCTTTATTTTCTTTATCTATTTGTTAAAGTATTTGCTACTAGTTCGCCAATTAGTCCAAGGCCAACGCTATCCATCCAATTGCGCTCATTTTCATAATATGTGATTTTCTAAACGATAAAAAATTTAAGGGATAGAACTAAATACTCATAACCGGTATTCTAACCATTATTTCCAAAGCATAAACTAGTTTGAATTTTTATGCCCCGACAAATTTTATAATTTTAAATTAAGACCTTGCAAATTCCAACAGCAGTTTATAATTCCCTCTATCAGCAGCTCTGAGTGCATGAATATATTTTTTTCTTGCTTCACTGGCATGTGTCAAATTATTTGCTCCCCAGGAAAAAACTTTTAGTTTGAAAATTTTCTCAATAATAATATCGGCAATCAGTCGGCTATGTCTACCATTTCCGTTTGGGAAACAATGAATGCTGACTAGTCGATGTTTAAATCGGATGGCAATTTCATCGGGTTCAAATACTTTATTTTCAATCCAATAAATAGTGTCGTTCAACAGCTTATTCAATTCAACTGAGATTTCAAATTTGTCGACACCAATATTTTTATTTGATTTTCTAAATTCGCCTGCCCATTGCCAAACATTACCATACATTTTTATGTGTAAGGTTATAATGAATGATTCGGTAAATACATCTTCTAATTTAAATGAACGCCGTAAAGACCAAATAATGGCTTCTTCAATATTTAGCTGCTCAAATTCATCTAATTCACCGCGTGTTGTTATGGTTGTTATTAGAAGACCTTCCTGCTCATCATCATCCAAGGGAGTTTGGCCCTCAATATATTCCGGTGTTAATCCCATAATATTTTAGGCATTTCATTTTTTATGGCAATTGTTCTTTCCTGAATAGCTTGTTCAAGTCGCTCAGCTGAGTTCTGTTGGTCTTCCAATTTCATTGTATTTGAAGTGCGCATTACTATTTGCTTGGCCAATTCTTTTGCTTTTCGGTCAATAAGCGCATCTAAAGAACCATCATTAGGAACAAAACCATATACTAATTGCATGTCCATGGCCCTTGCAACCTCCTTCAACGATTTGATGGTAATACTACCCTCTTTCTCTCTTTGTTCAATCTCCTGCACACTTTGTTTTGTAATCGATAATTTGTTGCCGAGTTGCTGCATCGACATACCGAGGGCATTGCGAATAGCTTTAATCCAACCGGTTGGAGGATTGGCTACATGCTTCAAAGTGGCATAGGATGCCATTTTGCTGTTCAATTGCTGTTTTAGAAGGTTCTTTTTGTTCATTTGTAAGGTTATTACCTGACTTATTATTGCAAATGTAAGGTAATATCCTGACTTACACAAACTATTTGTCAGGTTATAGCCTGTCTTTTTATTAAATTAGTCAAAATATCACCTAACAAATTAAGCAGAATGAAATACGAAGCTATGGCGAAAAGAATGCAATCTGAGTTAATTATTTTACGCCATTAGCGTAGACAGCCCAAGGGAGTATTGGTCCGGCTGGTCAAATCAGCGTATTTTTGTGATGATTAAAAAGATGATACTATTAAAAATGTATCATAAAAAATAAATTTGACATGAGAACCTTTATTAGCATTATTTTATCAATTTTCACATGCACTCAATTATACAGTCAAGCAGGAGAGTTGGATTTATCATTTGGAGTTGATGGTTTTATCATAACTGAATTGGGTGAATCATTTGATGGAATAACGTCAATGGCAATTCAGGAAGATGGTAAAATTGTTGCAGTTGGTTACAGCTATGGTGCAACACATAGTGATTTTGGTATTGCCAGGTATAATATTGATGGAAGTTTAGACAATACCTTTAGTTTAGACGGCAAATTGGTTTTTGATTATGATACAACATTTTCAATCCCATATTCAGTAGTCGTACAAGCTGATAATAAAATAGTAGTTGGTGGATTTGCAACATTAAACGATACAAGTATTGCAGATTGTTTCGCATTAGCTCGATTGAATTCTGACGGTAGTTTAGATGATGGCTTTGGTGATGGTGGTATCATAAAACTATATATAGGAACAACTCATTTAGATATAATTTATTCTTTACAAATTCAACCTGATGGTAAAATACTTGCTGCCGGCATCCTATTCCGATCATCACGGTCGATTTGTTGTTACAAGGTTTAATAGTGACGGAACATTAGATAATTCCTTTAGTGGCGATGGAATTACAACTACCGATATTTATGATGATACAGAAGTAATATTTAGCATAACACGGCAAAGTGATGGTAAAATATTAGCAGGAGGTTATACCTTTAAAGATGGAATTCCTGAATATGCATTAGTTAGATATAATGAAAATGGGGATATTGATGAAAGTTTCGGAGACGATGGTATTGTTGTTATCTCAATCGGAACAGACTTTGATTTAATCACTAGTGTAATAATTCAACCTGATAATAAGATTATTGCGTCAGGTTATTCTTCTGATTTTGATTCAGATACTGATATTTCAATAGCAAGATTTAATCCAGATGGCAGTCTAGATTATAGTTTTAGTGGAGACGGAACTTTGAGAACCGATATTGCCGAAGATGATCATTCATGGCAGAGCCTTATCCAACCTGATGGGAAAATAATTACAGCGGGACAATCAAAGCAAGATGGTTTTGCGAAAATGGCCATAGTACGATACAATCCTGATGGCTCAATGGATACTACTTTTGGATTAGAGGGAATTATTGAACTTGAAATTGATACTTTACAAAGCATCGCTAGTAGCACAATATTGGGACCAGATGGGAAGTTACTGGTTGGGGGTCAGCTGGTTCTGATCCAGATAATGATTTTGCCTTGTGAAAATATTGACAGATATTGAGGTTGGAATACTAGATTTTAATCAAGCAAATCAAATTATAATCTATCCCAATCCCACAAAGGAATACGTAAAATTATCGTTCACCTTGAAACAAAGTGAAAATATTTCACTTTCATTAATTAATATGGATGGAAGCTTGGTAAAAAATTACATGCAAAATGTAAGTTACAACCCGGGAATATGTAATGAATTTCTAAATTTACCAAGTGAAATTGCAACAGGTATTTATTATTTATTAATTGAGACTGAAAATGCTAAAGTTAGTATAGCAATTAATATTCAGCATTAATCCGCGAGTACAAGTTTGAAGTTGTAATAAATTATAAAATATTTTCTTTAGAAATTTTATTTTATATTTCTTTAATGATAACAATTCCTCGTTTTGGCCAGTTAGCAGATTCCAACCTTCAAAAAAGTGTTGCCTCCACCTTCATTTTTTAAGATAGCCATAAAATTTCCCGTCGTAGGTCGTTCAAATCACTTGTCGTCACAGGAACAATTATTTTTGATTCAGTGATTACCATAACTGCACCCATTAGCGAGGAAAGCGGTAGCAGTCCTTACCTCCGTTGAAACCCAAATCACCTACCGTTATTACTATAAAAAATTTATTAATTTTGATAAAAATCTACAAATGAAAACGCTGCTAACTTTTACCTTCCTCCTACTCCTTTTCCCATTCATTACCCTAAATGGACAAATACCTGGTGAATTTGACCCGGATTTTGGAACTGACGGTATTGTTACCACTACTGATAATGACTATGAGAAGTCAAATGCCATCATCGTGCAACCAGATGGAAAAATATTAATTGCAGTCGAAAATAATGCACACTTTTCCGTATACCGATACAACACTGATGGTTCTGTTGATTCTAGTTTTAATGAAAATGGATATACCTGGACCAATTTAGGTGTGCTAGATATACCATTAGATATTATCATGCAACCGGATAACAAAATAGTTGTTGCCGGTATAAGTGTTCCTTTTGGTGATCTGACTGAATTCGGAATTGTACGTTACAAACCGGATGGAACAAAAGATAGCAGTTTTAACGATGATGGAAGACTTGCCTTCGCCTTCGATGACGACAGCGATTATAGTGGTGCTTATTCTATCGTAATACAACCGGATGGAAAAATAGTGTTAGGTGGAACTGTTTGGGGTGAATCAGGATATGATTTTGCATTAGCCCGATTAAATGCAGATGGAACTTTTGATGAAAGTTTTGATGATGATGGGAAGGTGGTAACTGATCTCGAAGAATCAGCATTTGACCTGATTTATGATATTGCGTTACAGGATGATGGAAAAATAGTTGCTGTTGGTGTTAATATGAGTGCAGCGGATAGTTTTGTAGTTGTAAGGTATTTACCCAATGGAACATTAGATCCAGCATTTGATGGAGATGGAAAAGCTTTTTACGACTTCGGCGGTTTAACCGGTGAAATATTAAATGATGTATTGCTGCAACCGGATGGTAAAATACTTGTAGCCGGGGCGGTTAACAATGGCGTAACTAAGAACTTCGCATTGGTGCGATTGCTGGACGACGGGTCACTGGATCTGGATTTTAATGGAACAGGATATAACATATCTTCATTTCCAGAAGAAAGTTACATTACGCAAATTGGTTTATTGTCAGATGGGAAAATTGTTGCAGCCGGGAAAACCTATGTGGGTTTTGATTTTCAAATTGCTATACTATCCTATACACAAGATGGAATGTTAGATAGTGATTTTAATGGAGATGGCAGACTTCTCTTCGATATCGGAGAGCAGGATTGTTTTGCGAATGCACTGGCGGTTCAGGATGATGGTAAAATTTTAACTACAGGAAGTTATTTTGATGGCAGTCATTTTGCTGGATTTATTGCAAGGGTTTTTTCGGTTCCTGCAGAAATTATTTCGGTAACTAATATAGATAATCCGTTATTTGAAATTTTTCCTAATCCAACTGATGGTAATCTATCAATTGTAATTGATAATCTTGAAAATTCAAGTTGTTTAATTGAATTAACAGATATTTATGGCAAACGAATTGAAATAATTGAAGATGCAATTTTAGCTCCCGGGAAAAATGAAATACATTTTACCTTTCCTGAATACCTAAGTACAGGAAATTATTTGCTGCATATCAATTCGGCTTCCAGTAGAATTGTTTCGTTGGTGAGTTTAGTAAAATAAATAAACTACCAATTTATTTGCCGTAGTTGTTTCCAGTAACTTGGAAAGCAGTACCTTGGAATGTCCAAAAATGAAATTTGTGGTTCTGCTTTTTGCAGGAAAAACATCAACCTTAATTATTTCAACTATGCTCCACAGTCACCCGCGAAGTATTTCTAGGGTCATATTTTACGGTAATCATATTTCCGGGTTGAAATTTTGATACTGATTGTGTTGCAATTACGCCTTTGGCTTCAGCAAAAAACGGGGTTTGCAAGCCGGGGTAAATTTCAAGAAATAACATTACCATCGGGTTGTCGCCATTCACTTTTATATTTAGGTCGTAATAACCGACAACCTTTGCTTCTGCAGATATACCTGACAACAAAATTTCTTTATTTTCTTTATCTATTTGTCCAAGAATTTGCTGCAGGTCGTCTTCAAATTCATTTTTGGTATAACTCACATCGCCACCTGCACCGAATGATTCTATTGCAATTTTTTGTTCATCTTGTGTATCCACACGAACCGTTACTAATTGTCCGGGACGCACATCACCAACTTGTAATCTGGAAATAACCATTTTTGTTTTTGTCTGATATGTTTTCCCGTATTTATCTTTCACTTCCACCAACATACCAACTTGTGGGTTGTTATTAATAGTGACATTCGTGTCCCAAACTTCCAATATTTTTCCAGAACGCTGTTCACCGGTTTTTAAAATGCGGTTTGCCGTAATCATAGGCCGGAAAAAAAACCAATAAATAAGAAAAAATATACCAATAAAAACAAAACCAAAAATAGAACCCTCGACAGGCGCAGCCATAATGCCCACTGCCAAACCTGCTAGTCCGCCAATTAGTCCAATGGCCAACCCAATCCATCCAATTGTGCTCATTTTCATAATATGTGATTTTACTGGAAAGATAAAAAATTTATGGGAATGAATGATGGGCTTATAACCTGTATTTTTGATATTATTCCCAACTAATTAATTATGCTTATTTTTAAAAGGTGATTAATTTATTAATTGCATGTTAAAATCACGAAATACTGATACGCACGTGGTGTTTATTCTTTGAAGGTAGCCTTCGGTATTTTTCAATTCTTCAAAAGTTAGTATTTAACTAATAACCAATGAAAAATCTGCTTTTTATTTTAAAAATCCTTAACAATTTTCATCCACAGCATTTATGCCCAATTTCTTTTAAATTGAATCTCATACACAAAAAAAAAGCAACCATTCACATGATCGCTTTTAATATATAATTAGCCGTAATATTTACATTTGAACGATGTCGGCTCTGGTGGTTTCGAGCAGTTCCACGAGGTCGTTGATGAGTTCGGTGTCAGTTACACCGTTTTGGGGATAATCCGATGGCGATGTCGCCTATGAATGCATCAAAATCGGCATCGGTGGCGGCCATGCCCATACGTGAGTTTGTTGCAGGATCATGTGCATCAACCATATTTAAACCGATGTAGGCATAATCAGGATTTGTTGCTCCTGTTGCTGAACATAAAAAGTCAGTGAAATTATCGCTTAATGCAGTGAGGCCTGAAAAATCACCACCTGTGACTTCTCCTAATAATACCGGAAAAAATGCTGCCATTTCAGGGTCTGCTGCAATTACAAATATTGAAGAGTCCACTACTGAACGGAGTGTTAATCTTCCGGCTTCAATCATGGTTCCAGGTGCTGCTGGGTCATCAACCATTGTTGTTCCTCCAACTCTGGTATATAATGTTGGTGTTACCGGGTTTGGGTCCGGTGTTTCTTCTTCCTTGCAGGAAGTATAAAATAAAGTGGCAGCCATTGCGAGTACCACTAAATACATTTTGTTCTTAATCATAATTGTAGATTTAGGTTAGTATTTGTTGAATTAAAAAATTGAAAATAATTTCTGATACACCAGCAATAATCCGCTTTGTGCTTTGCCACTCATTGCCGGACAACCTTTCATTTTGTCTTCCTCAGCAACAATATATCTTTCTGCGGGAACCGTATTTCTTGTATTAAATGAAGTAAATATTTTATCAGCACTTTGTTCTGTATTGTAAAATGAATACACCAAAATCTGATCTTCGATATTAAAATATGTTTTTTGAACACCGGGAACCTGTTTTAATTTAGTTTGCAAATCGGCAGCTTGAACTGAATCAATTGGTTGTTTAAAATCTATTCTGCCCAATTGTAATTGCGGAGCATTACGTTGATTCTGATAAAAATTATCGGTAACATAATACAGGTGTATGCCTAATGCAAGAAATAATAGCACGGCAACTGATGCTGTAATCAAAGTCCATTTGATAATTTTCTGCTTCATTTTGTTTGTTTTTACTACTTACGTAAACAAACCATTATTGGATTTTAAACACGACTAAAAAATGAAAATTGTAGTGTAAATGTCTTTTTGCAGATGCATGAACAGGCTAAGACTCCATTGCGTTAGGGGTTGTAGCGGAAACCCCCTTTGTCCGCCTCGGAAAAGGGGTTGCAGCGGAAAACCCGGTGCCGCAATACTGCATGATATTAGGATGATAAATTGCACTGCGGCAAACGCCAGAGATGAGCAATGAGGAATGAGGGATGATTGGTGTTGAGTTAATGTCTAAGACCATAAGCAGCTCGATGATACACAGCAGAATTTTCAGCCGATGAATACCATCATTTTCCTAAATTTACAGCCATAAACTTCAACTTTGAAATTTTTAACCGGCAATATTTCCCCTCGTTTTGCGATAGGTATCGTAGTGACAATATTTATTGCTGTATTGATGTTTATGCATCCTTCGTACGAAACCAGTGACGACACCATGATGAATTATATTGCTGCAGGCACATTGAATGGAGAGCCTTCGCAATATCTGGTGTTTTCGAATTATCTGGAAGGGGTCTTTCTAAAATGGTTGTTTATCCGGTTTCCGGGCATTAATTGGTACCCCCTGTTTTTATATATTATTCAACTGTTGGCTTTTGTGCAAATTACCTATGTGCTGAATAAAGCAAATGGCTCAAGATTGTTTTTCGGGTTGTATCTACTGAAATATGCCATATTTGTAGTGTATGTAATTATTAATCTTCAATTTACTTCCACTGCCTTTTTAGCGGGTATTGCCGGGTTATTAACCCTCTTGCACTTCATTAAAAATAATAATACCAAACCTTTATCCATTTTAAAAATGGCGGGCTTTTTATTGTTATGTGTCCTCGTGCGTTGGGAAAGTTATGTGGGATTATTAGTTATAACAGCACCCGTTTTAGTCTATCATTTTCGCAAGCCTGTGTTTTCAAAAAAACATTTTATTTATGGTGTTACTTTATTATTTCCTTTACTGCTCATTTATTTAAATCTGCAGTTTTATGAATCCATATCATCTACTCATAACTATATCAATTATCAGCTATCAACACATAAAATTTTGGATTATGATAGTGAAATGGCAACAAGCAGCTTACAACAAGTTGACTTAACAACTACCGATTACAAGTTGTTAAACACCTACTTTTGGGCAGATGATAAGGTGTTTACGCAGGAAAAAATCGTACAACTTGCCGGCTTAAAATCCAATGTGTTGGATTTACCTAAGGGAGCTGATGTATTAGTAAATTATGCTACATCGTTTTTATTTTATGGGGCATTGTTGGTATTTATTGGGTTTTGTTTTTTATTCGCTAATGCGGGACAAAGAAAAAAAATTATTGTTTATACCGTTTTTATCCATATCCTATTATTATTGCTGGCAAGCTACCTCAAACTTCCTTTGCGTTTGTATTTACCATTGTGTTTTACCGTGGTGATGATGATTTTATACGAGGTAAGTAACCATATACAAATAACTAATTTATCTGTAAAAAGTAAAGTGGTAGGTTTACTGTTAGTTGTATTTGCAATTATGCAAACCGGGATCAATCGCAATATTAGTAATTATCATAAGGAGCTGACTGCTAAAAATGAAAATGCTATTAATTGGGTGGAGTTACATCCTGAAACATTATTTATTGATATCGATTATTCTGATCAGTTGCATCGGCCTTCGTTGTTTCTTGCTGCTCCGAGGATAAAAGGGAATAATTTAATAGATGGGGCTTCTTTTATTTATACGCCTACTTACCATAGTTTATTGGCGAAAAATAATATTCAAAACCTTACAATAGATATTGTGGGCAGACCTGCGGTTTTTATTAGTAATGATGCGCAGTTTTATAGTAATTACCGACAGTTTATGAGGGAGCATTATGGTGTGGAATGTGGGTTTGTGCCTTATATAGGGTTGGAAGATGCGTTGGAAATAGTTTGGAGGTAGATGTTGGTGTTTTTTTTGCCGGGAAGGCGGGATGGCGGGAAGTTTCGGGGAGGTTTAATAAAAAAGCCGCTGATATGGATATCAGCGGCTGTGTGAAATGGATTTTATTATTAGTGTTGAACTATAATTTGTCCGTTTACGGTATGTTCACCGGAAGTTAATTTTACCATATAAATTCCTGAACCTAACGATTCGATATTTATTTGTTTTACTAAAGTTGATGTATTTAATACCAATTGTTCGGTATAAACAACCTGACCTGTAGTGTTATAAATTTCGAAAGTTGCAGCTTCGCCGCTCATTAAACTCATTAATTCGATGGTAACATTATTATTCGCAGGAACAGGATAAACCTGAATTGCCATTCCTGTTGCAGCTAATGTTTCGATATTGATTAAACCTTCGTCGATTAATTCATCACAATCGTCGTCTTTGTTATTCAATACTTCAATAGCTCCCGGATAAATATCAGGATTTGTATCATCACAATCCAAATTATTTTCTACATAACCTGTTGGTGCATCACCAGCTACAGTTATTGATACATCTGCATTACCATAAGTATCACTATCTGCATCCTGATAATAGGTATTTAAATCTGTAGGATCCATTGGCATTAAAGCAACATCATCGAGATAATATCGGTTGAGTGCGTCAATAGAATAAAAATCAACACCACCCATGTTTCCTTCATATATTTCACTAAGAATTACAGTACCATTAAGTTTAATTTCAATAGTATTTGCATCCATGTCGATAATATGTTCAATAAGGAACCATGCGTCCGGAGGGTAAGTAAATGTTAATTCAGCGGGAACAGTAATTTCACCTTCACCAGGTGTAGCTAATCCAAAATATAATTCTGCATTCCATGCAACACCAGGAACTTCAGTTTCCTGAATATTGTAATAAGCATGACTACCAGATGGCACATACATATTCCAATATAAATTATATTTTCCTGATGATAAGTTACCTAATTTTAAAATAACATCAGTAACACCACCTTCAGGAATTAATGCAGAATTTGGTGCAGATGCTGCAAAATCTGAGCTCACTAAACCATCTTCAGCACCACCTTCAGTGCCACTCCAAGTACTCCACCAGTCCGCATTCGGACCTAAAGCACCTTCTTCATAAGTATCCATATTATCACAGAATACAGCTCCCGGAACATCACATGGTTCAGCTACAACAACTTCTTCTTCGATATATAAAATATCATCTAAATAATACGTGTTAGATGCAGACCATGAGAAACAGTCTACACTACCTAAACTTCCTGTATAAGCAGCATCTAATACCATAACACCATCAATATATACTTTGATGTTATCTGCATCAAGGTCTACAATATGTTCTACCAAAAACCATTCGTCTACAGGATAAGTAAATGTTGGTCCTGCAGCAGGTACAGTAAATTCGCCCTGGCCTTCAGTAACATCTCCAAAATATAATTCTAAATTCCATGCAATACCTGCAACTTCAGATTCCTGAATATTGTAATACGCAGTTTTTCCTGAAGGAATATACATTTGCCATTCCAAACGTTTAATACCTGTTGTCATATTATCTAATAATAATAATGCATCGGTAGTACCTGTTCCTGGAATTAATACTGAATTATCTCCTGAAAAAGCATAATCATCGGAAACAATTCCATCTTCAGCGCCGCCTTCAACACCACTCCAGGTACTCCACCAATCGGCATAAGGGCCAACAGCATCACCTGCAGTATAAGTATCTATATTATCGCAGAAAATTGCACCGGGAATAGCACAAGGCTCAACCACTACAACTTCTTCTTCGATATATAAAATATCATCTAAATAATACGTGTTAGATGCAGACCATGAGAAACAGTCTACACTTCCTAAACTTCCTGTATAAGCAGCATCTAATACCATAACACCATCAATATATACTTTGATATTATCGGCATCGAGGTCTACAATATGTTCTACTAAAAACCATTCATCTACAGGATAAGTAAATGTTGGTCCTGCAGCAGGAACAGTAAATTCACCCTGACCTTCAGTAATATCTCCAAAATATAATTCTAAATTCCATGCAATACCTGCAACTTCAGATTCCTGAATATTATAATATGCAGTCTTACCTGAAGGAATATACATTTGCCATTCCAAACGTTTAATACCTGTTGTCATATTATCTAATAATAATAATGCATCGGTAGTACCTGTTCCCGGAATTAATACTGAATTATCTCCTGAAAAAGCATAAGCGTCAGAAACAATTCCATCTTCAGCGCCACCTTCAACACCACTCCAGGTACTCCACCAATCGGCATATGGGCCAACGGCATCACCTGCTGTGTAAGTATCAATATTATCACAGAAAATTGCACCCGGAATAGCACATGCAGCCGCAGGTAATTCTTCCATTAATACAACATCATCGATATAACATTTATTATTTGCAGCAGCTGAGTAGAAGTCGATAGCACCAATGCTACCTAAATATTCATATTCCAAAACAAGCACGCCATCATAATAAATTTCCATGGTATTGGCATCGAGGTCAATAATATGTTCTGCCTCAAACCATTCACCAACCGGATAAGTAAAAGTAGCTGTAGTTGGAGCAATAATATCTCCGGTTCCTGAAGTTACATTACCGAAATATACTTCCAAATTCCAGGCAACACCGGGTGTTTCAGATTCCTGAATATTGTAATATCCGATTTTAGTATCGGGAATATACATTTGCCAGGTAAGATGATATTTTCCGGTAGTTAAATTGCCTAATTTCAGGATGGCATCAGTGGTTCCTCCCTCAGGAATAAGCGCAGAATTTGCGCCTGAATAAGCAAAGTCGGCACTAACCAAAGCATCCTCAGAGCCACCTTCTGTACCACTCCATGTGGTCCACCAGGAAGCCCCCGGCCCTAAAGCCTCACCTGCCGTGTAGGCATCAAAATTATCACATAACGCAGCTCCGGCCACCATACAAGGCGGATCTATTTGAGCATACAAGGCGCTGCCGCTTAGCAGCATCGCAACAGTTAAACTTTTTAAGTAGCATTTATTCATAAACGTGGATTTTAGTTAAAAATAACAAAAAAATGACAAAAAGTTAATGGATGTTAAAAATTTTGGGCGGATTTTGCATTTTTTGCATGCCAAATCAGCATTTTTGTGTGGTGAAAGCAACAATTTTTGTCCTACTTTTACAGTTATTATATTTAGCATACCTTTTGATTAGATAGATTGATGCGTCCAATATCCCAATTTTTCAGACAGATGAAACTCAAAATTGTCAGCTTATTATTATTATTTAAAGTACAAAGTGATGTCGCTGCACAACCAAGTGCCAGCAATTTTGAGCCGGAAATAAACTATTACCGCCACGCAGATGACACCACCAAAATTCCTGCACAACCCATCGTATTTTTAGGCAGCTCGTCAATAAAAAATTGGATTGGTTTGGACAGTTCTTTTACCGGTTATCCGGTATTAAACAGAGGCTTTGGCGGGTCAACATTAAAAGACCAGATTTATTATGCTAACGACATTGCATTAAAACATAATGCTAAACAATTTGTGATTTATTGCGGTGAAAATGATTTTGCGAATGAATCGAATATTACGCCTGAACAAGTTTTTGAACGATTTAAAACATTTTATACATTAATTAGAAATAAATATCCTGAAACACCTATTGTTTATATAGGATTAAAACCTAGTCCCGCCAAATTAAAAATGATGAGCAAAATATTTGCTTATAATCAATTGGTAAAAGATTTTATTGCAACAGAAAAAAATATCGTATATGCAGATGTATTTTCTCCCATGTTGATGCCCGACGGACAACCAGACAGTGGATTGTTTTTTGATGATAAATTACACATGAACAGAAAGGGATATCGGTTATGGACAGAGATTGTCAAGCCGTTATTACTATCATAAAAAAAACCGCGCTGCAAGTTGTAGCGCGGTTTTTTTAAAAGTTTATTTTTTATCTCGCTAATATTATTTTTTCTTTCGCAAGAAGGATATCATTTTTTGATATTTCAACAAGGTAAATACCATCAGCATAACCGGTCAGGTCGACAATTGCTTCATCGCTTATTGTATTTGTTACAATAAGTTTGCCTGAGAGGTCAAATACATTTACGGTGGCACCTGCTTCAACACCATCAATATAAAACACACCACTTCCAGGATTAGGGAAAATTTCTAATTGTGGTTCAACATCACCTTCACGAAGTGGTAATGTAGTGAAATTCACACCATTAGTAGAAAAATTACCCGGAGCACCAGGACATTTATTTCTTACTTTATAAGTATAAGTTGTACTAGGTGTTAATCCTGTTAAAGTTTTATTTGAGGTTGCTGCATTTACAGAAATAAATGTTCCGGGACCTGCAGGTTTGTAAGCAACTTTATAACTTGTTGCACCTACATCATCCCAATCGATAGTAGCAGTTGTTGCAGTTACACCGGTTACAACTAAACCAGTAGCAGCAGTACAATTATCATCAACAAAAGTTTCATCTGTAACCACACAACCTTGTCCGTCGGTTACAGTAACTGAATAATTGCCTGAACCTAATGAAGAAATATCTTGTGTAGTTGCACCAGTAGACCAACCATAAGTATAAGGCACTAATCCACCCGTTACGGTTAAATTAATAGAACCGTTTGTTGTTGTTGGTGCAGCATTATCAGTAACAACAAAATCTAAATTAATATTAGAGCAAGCATCAATTACATGATAAATTTCACCAGAACTCAACGATGCGCAATAAATTTCGCCATCATTTCCTTCGCCGAAAGTAGCAATTCCGTCTAAAGCAAAATCGCTCATAGCAGTATTCCAACCACCAACGCCATCGCTTGTGGTAGTCCACCAATTTCCGGTTACATAATCACAATAAATATAATAACCTACCATTCCTGGATATTGAGAACCGCGATAAACATAACCGCCTGTGATAGCAAAACCACCTGCACCGAAAGTATGGTTGAAAGCATATACAGGGAAATCATAAGTGCCAATAGCACCACAACCTGCTGTATTATAAGTTGCATTTCCTTCGTAACAACGCCATCCCCAATTTTCGCCACCGGTTGAACTTGCAGGTTGAAAATCAACTTCTTCCCATGCACCCTGACCAACATCACCAATCCACAAATCGCCGGTTTCACGGTCGAAAGAAAAACGCCAAGGGTTTCTTAAACCAACATGCCAAATTTCATCGTCACCGGTAATACCAACAAATGGATTACTAGCAGGAATAGAATACGGAACTGTGCTCACGTCGATACGCAACATTTTTCCGAGTAACTGGTCAGTAATATCCTGAGCGCGATTGCCCGGATCACCACCACTACCACCATCACCGGTGCCGATATATAAATATCCGTCAGGACCAAATTCTAAATTACCACCATTGTGATTAGTGAAAGGCTGAACAATATTCATCAGAATTACCTCACTGCCAACATCAGCAATATTAGGATTGATGGCATTTCTTGAATAACGGGCAATTACGGTATTTCCTGTTCCGGTATTATTGGTGTAGTTAACATAAAAATATCCGTTTTCAGCATAATTAGGGTCGAAAGCCAAACCTAATAATCCCTGCTCGCCTCCGGTTGATTTCACTTTAGAATCAATATCTAAAAATAATGATGAGGTGCCATCCGTATTTAAAATGCGGATATAACCATCCTGTTCAACAATAAATAATCTGTCATCGCCGGCATTGGCAATATCAACAGGTCCATTAAATCCTGGTGAAGGCACCACTTCCACATCCAGCACAGGATGCGCAGGCTGGGCAAAAACCATTGCTGACGCGCTAAAGGCTACAACGGTGCATAAATTGCGTAATTTGTTTTGCATAAAAAAATTTTAAGAGTGAACGTTAATAATATTACGGTGTGATGTATTTCCTGAAATAATATAGCCGAAGATAAGGAGGTATAGTGAAAAAATCAAATTATCAATATATACATAGATTTTAGGGAGCTCTCTATCTTCCGGCAGTTTTTTAGAAAGCAGGGAGTGCATAATTTTTGCGGTCTTTCATAAATTACAAAAGGCGGTTTACAAATTATGCAAACCGCCTTTTATTATTAGCATTCAACAGATTTTATTGAACAACAATGTCTTTGGTATAATCTTTTCCATTGACGGTAACTTTAACTATTGCATTTCCTTTGAATCCAGCAGGGATTTTAATGTTTTCAACAAAATCCATATCCATGATTGTTGCAGGTTGCTCAAGCAGTAATCTACCTGTCATATCATAAATTTGGATTTTCACATCATCCTGATGCACATGCATCATAACAACTTGAAATTCACCATTATTTGGATTTGGATAAACACCTAATTGAGTTACGTGCTCTTCGTGTGAACTTATGTTCTCTTTGTTATTATCTTCATCACCCACCAGTGCCGATGTAATAAAAGTTTGTGTGATAGAAAAAGGGCTACTTCCGGCGGCACAAATAGTTTTTACTTTATATTGATAGGTAGTGCTTGGGGTTAAACCTGTTAATGTTTTACTAGTTGTTGTAGCATTTTTCTTTAACCAAGTTGGAGCACCAACTGCACGATATTGAATTTGATATTTTGTTGCACCAACAACAGGGCTCCATGAAATTTTAGCAGAAGTTGAAGTTATCATTGAGCTTGAAACTCCCGTTGGGGTATTACAGGTTGGAGGTGCGCATGTAACGGTAATTGTTCCTGCCATTCCAATGCCACCGGCTCCACCATGGAAGTCACAGTAGTATGGATAAGTGCCCGCAGTTGCAATAACAATATTTTGATTAATAAGCGCCCCACTCATTGTAAAAGTAGCCATGTACCTGTTTCAGATATTACAGGGTGAGTGCCATTTACCCGGTGAAATTGAATGGTATCATTACAGTTCACCGTAAGGGCATTTGGGGTAAATACGAAATTTGACACATTAATTATGTGCACGGTTGCTATTGCATTTCCAATAAAGCAAATGCACAACAATAGGAGTAAATTGAATTTTTTCATTTGAGTATTTTTGAATACTAAAAATAAAACTATTTAATCGACAATACCAACAAAATAACATAGTTATTTTTTTATTAATTGTCTGCTGGCGAGATATCCTATTACAAAATAACCGTTGTTAATAAATTTCTGATGAAATACTTTAGACATAGGACTTACAATAGGTCACTTTAAACACAAAATGCGCTGCACTATACTTGATAACAATTTAATGTGTGTTTATTATTTAGGATACAAATTAGTATGATTACTATTTAATGTAAAATGATTATTGTTTTCGCAATTGCTAAATCTTGAAAATAAAACTGGTAAATACCATTGGATAAATGACTAATATTTATTGTTGATTCACCATTTATCTGATATGTTCCAACCAATTCTCCATTGTAGCTATAAATACTCAATATAGTGGGTTCGATTGCATTTGCAATTGTAATAACATCATTTCCAGGATTTGGGAACACATGTATATCCTCATTTATAAGATCTATTTTTAAAGGCAGTGTAACAAAATTACCATTGGCAGTAAAACTTCCCGGTGCGCCCGGACATTTATTTCTTATTTTAAATGTATAAGGTGTTGATGGATTTAATCCTGAAATATTAATTGCTGAAACAGGGGTATTAATTTGTGTAAACGGCCCCGGACCAACAGGTTTATACAATACCCTGTAACCGGTTGCACCAACATCATCCCAATTAATAAATACAGAAGTGGCAGATGGTGTGCTTACAATTCCCGTAGCTTCACTGCATAAATTTTCTACTTCAGCAACAACGGTAATTGCACAACCAATATTGTCTGTAATATCGACTGTATATGTGCCGGCGCTGAGTCCTGAAATATCTTGTGTAGTTGCTCCGTTGCTCCATAAAAATGTATATGGTGCCGTTCCATTGCTCACAGTAATATCTATTGCACCATTATTTATTGTAGCAGCATTTGCATGTGTTATTGATGATGTTGCAGCAAAATTTTGACAGGCATCAACAACCTGATAAATATTTCCATTGTCGTTGATGCAGGCAAATATTTCACCATCAATATTTTCACCAAATGAAGTAATATGGTCTATAACATAATCGTAAAATGTTGCTTCATATCCACTTAATCCATCAGGCGATAATGTCCAAAAATTGCCGCTGATATAATCACAAAAAATATATTTTCCATAAAGTGCAGGGAATGCACTTCCACGGTAAACAAATCCTCCGGTGATGGCAAAACCACCTGTATTAATATCGTGCGGATATACGAAAACCGGGAAATCAAAATCGGGAACTATGGTATCGCATAAAGTGCCTTCGCGCAGCATATTTCCTTCGTAACATTTCCAGCCAAAATTCATAAACTCGGTTGTGTCGTTGGCAATAAAATCGATTTCTTCCCAACTATCTGCCCCAACATCACCAATCCATAAATCACCTGTCAACCTGTCGAAATTACTTCTCCAGGGATTGCGTAAACCAATTGCCCAAATTTCATCATCGCCATCAATTCCGACATAAGGATTATCGGCAGGAATAGCATATGGAGAACCGCCATCCACATCAATTCTTAAAATTTTGCCCAGTTTATTGTCGGTGATATCTTGAGAGCGATTGTGCCCTGCTCCACCACCATCACCCATAAAAATATAGAGATACCCATCCGGGCCGAAGTTTAAATCGCCACCATTATGGTTGGAGGCCGGCTGGTCCATGAAAAGCAGGTTCATTTCTGAAGTGCTGTCCGCCTTCTCAGGATCGCCGAGTGATCTTGTAAACCGCGAAATATGTGTATCTCCGGCAAAATCGGTATAGTTCACATAAAAATATCCATTGGAAGCGTAGTTTGGATGGAAAGCCAGTCCCAGCAAGCCCTGCTCACCTCCTGTTGCCCCAACAATATTGGTTAAATCGAGAAAAGTGGCGACAGAAGTGTCGGGATATAATATTTTGATTTTACCCAAACGTTCAACAATAAACAAACGCTCATCGCCTGCGTGTGTAATATCAACCGGTTCCTCAAATCCTTCGGCGACAAGCACGACATCAATTTTAGGCTGAGCGGCAACAAAAAAACAAATTCCGACTGCTAAAAGGGTAAAAAATAGTTTCATAGAATGATTTTTGCTGTATTTCCGATGAAATTAAGCCGAAATCGAGATTTTACAAAACTTATACAGATATACCAATCGGGTTATATATTCGTTTTATAACTTTACTTGATATTTATGAAGTGGAGAATACTGATATTAAGTGCAATTAGTTTGTTTTTTACTGCCTGTCAGGTGCAGGAAAACATTCAGGACGGTCAAACAGCTTATAAATTAAAAAAATACAAGCTCGCTGCTGAGTTATTGCAAAAGGATTTCAACAAGGCTGAACTGCCGGATGAAAAATCGAAAATAGCTTTTCAAATTGGCGAAAGTTATGCGAATAACAATAACTATGAAAATGCAGGTGAATGGTATTTTAAAGCGTATGATTTAGGTTACGAAAGTGAGGCAATTTTGCAATATGCGCTCATGCTGAAAGCACAAGAAAAATATGAAGAGGCCCTGAAAGAATTCGAAAAATATTTATTGGAAGAACCGTATCGTCGCCCGGAAATGACGTTGGAAATGGATGCCTGTAAAAATGGTATAGCATGGAAACAGCGCCAGGAAAACGAATATGAACGAGATACCTATGTTACAGAAATTACTACTTTAAATTCGGGTGATGCCGATTTTAATCCGGTGATATATCAGGGTGATAAATTAATTTTCACTTCTTCACGCGATATGTCGACAGGTGAAAATAATGACTCGTGGACCGGCGACAAATATTATGATTTATATGTTGCCAATATTAAAGATGTAACTAGTTTTTCTGCACCGGAATTATTTAAAGGGCCATTTAATGCTGCTTATAACGATGGCACCTTAGCATTTAACAAAGATTATTCTGAAGTATATTTTACACGATGTGGATCTGACGACAGGAAAGTGGATGATTATTGTGGTATTTATGTAAGCAATTATTTACCGGATGGTGGCTGGAGTGAACCTGTTGCGCTCCCGTTTTTTGATGATACCATGAATATTGGAACACCTTGTTTATCACTTGATGGCAATACATTATTTTTCGCAGCAACAAATCCTGATGGCTATGGTGGTGCCGATATTTATATGAGCCGACGTACCGAAAGCGGATGGGATGCAGCATATAATGCAGGGCAGGTTATTAATACAAGTGGCAATGAAGTGTTTCCGTATTTTGATAGTGAAGGTGTTATGTATTTTTCCAGCGACAAACATCCGGGATTAGGTGGTTTGGACATTTTTTCTGCAACATGGAAAAATAATAAATTCAGCAATATTAAAAATATGGAGTATCCCATTAATTCAGGTGCTGATGATTTTGGATTGATTTTGCTGGATAAAAAACAATTTATTAATAGCGATACATTAAATGCCGGATATTTTTCTTCTAACCGCAAAGGTGGAATGGGTGATGATGACATGTATTTTTTCGCAAAAACAACCAAAAAATTACGTCCGCCTGTTTTCGTTTTAAAAGGAACGGTTTTAGAAAAAGTTTATTTAGATAGTCTCGATGTAAATAGTACCGTATTAGATACTATTCCTTTGGATAAATCTATTGCAACCCTCTCCTATCCGAATGAACAAACTTTATTGGGAAAATGGAATATTGGAGATGAAGGTATTTTCAGCATTCAGGTAGATTCTTTAAAGGAATATAAAATAACCGGTATGAAAGAAGGTTATTTTAATAATACCACCTACGTTACCACTAAAACAGTAAAAGGGAAACCGGGAGATACCGTTGTTGTATATGCATCTGTGGTATTAGATAAAATTCCTATTGCCATTGGCGAAAAAGCCGGAGAAATTAAATTAAAAAACATTTATTACGATTACAACGATTCATCATTGCGTGCTGAATCATTCCCTGAGTTGGATAAACTGGTGAAATTATTAAATGAAAATCCGGGATTAAATATTCAACTTAATTCGCATACCGACTCGAGAGGAGTAGATAAATACAATCAGAAATTAAGTCGCGGTCGTGCCAATAGCGTAGTAAAATATTTAATTGAAAAAGGTATTGCTGCTGAGCGATTAACATTTAAAGGATTTGGTGAAAGTTCTCCAAGCACACTTACTTCAGATGAAATTTTACCTGATGGTAAAGTTGTCCCTAAAGGAAGTGTATTAACAGAAGCATTTATTAATACCTATAAATCGAATAAAGATAATTTTGAATTTTTGCATCAACTCAATCGTCGAACAACTTTTCAAGTGACGAGTGCTACAATGAATATAGAATCGGAAGATGCTGATGAAATAATTATTGACAAAGCCGACTAACTTTCACATTTTTTTTCGCCGGTCGGGAGACCGGGGTGGCGTCTGGAGTTGAAAACTCCACGACAACTTTGTGTCTGCGACACAAAGGGTGGGTTAGTGCTGGGCATCTAATTCTGAATTAAAATTTCAACTCTTAATGTTCCAAATGAAGTCACCGACTTCATTTGCTATTTATTTATAAATTAAAGGGCTTGTCGCAAAATCACCCCTACACACTACACCAAAGAAGTCGAAGACTTCATGTTGTCGTGGAGTTTTCAACTCCAGACGCCACCCCGGTCTCCCGACCGCTATCGTGAATTAATATTCGAAGCCATCCCTTCCAATTACAATCCCATATTCATACCGTAAAACCCTCAAAACTCCTCATCAAACCGAACAAAAACCTCCATTACTCGTGTTTAAGCGAGTATACTTGCTTAAACTCAGCTAACTTTTATCCAAATCAAACCCGGTTAATAACTTAAGCCTTAAACCTTTTAAAGGAAATTAATTTTTTGCACTCTAAAAAAATTCACTTTCATCTGTTTCATGTATTTCGCAACTAAACCTGCATTCCTATTTTTAAAGAAAAAAATGAAGGATGGATATATTATTCGTGATCCTTATGCGAAACATTTCGTAACACTAAGTGTTGTGTATTGGATTGATATTTTTAGCAGACAATTGTATAGAGATATTGTAATAGATAGTTTCAAATATTGCCAGGAGCATATGGGTTTAACAATAAATGGATATGTGATAATGTCCAATCATATTCATGCTATTTTACAAAGTCAAAACGGGAAACTTTCGCAAACAATAACATCATTTAAAAAGTTTACCGGCACCAAATTTATTCAGTCTATATTGGATTGTCCTGAAAGCAGGCGAGTTTGGTTATTAAATCAGTTTGCACATGCTTCAATTGTTCATAATAGAAATAGTAGCCATCAAATTTGGGTGAATGGCAACAGGCCTATGTCCTTAACAACCGGGACATTTTTTTGGCAGAAATTAAATTATATACATAACAACCCGGTGCGAGCCGGAATTGTAGATAATCCGGAGGATTATATTTATTCGAGTGCAAGGAATTATTTAGGGAGGGAAGGTAAGTTAAAAATTGAGCTAGTTGATTGGGTTAAGTGGTAACTATACATTTTTTTCGCCGGTCGGGAGACCGGGGTGGCGTCTGGAGTTGAAAACTCCACGACAACTTTGTGTCTGCGACACCAAGGGTGGTTGATTACTGTGCATGGCATTTCTGATTTAATATTTTAATTTTCACTTCGTCAAATCAAGTCTTTGACTTCATTTATTATTTGTATTTATTAATGACTTGACATTCTAAAAACCAACCCTACACCCTACACCAAAGAAGTCGAAGACTTCATGTTGTCGTGGAGTTTTCAACTCCAGACGCCACCCCGGACTCCTGTCCGCTATCGTGAATTAATATTCGAAGCAAAAATTTTTATTAATTAAACTTACTCCCCTTCGGCGCACGATATGGCTGAAAAGGAATAGTAAATAAATTACCAACGCGATTATTTTCTTCGGGTAACATATGCGTATCGATACCATAAGTGATTTTTTCAGGAGCTAATGTGGTATACGTACCGAAAATCCGATCCCAAATGGAAAAAATATTGCCATAGTTAGAATCTGTATATGGCTGAACATAATGATGGTGCACTTTATGCATATTTGGTGATACGATTACCCAACTCAATGTTTTATCTAACCATAAAGGCAATCGAATATTGGCATGATTAAATTGTGATAATACAACAGAAGCAGATTGGTACATCATTACTAACCAAATTGGCGCTCCTATTATTCCAACAGCAATAACCGTAAAAAATAAACGGAAAACACTTTCACCCGGGTGGTGACGATTGGCAGAGGTTGTATCGATATGTGTATCAGAATGGTGAATAAGATGAAACCGCCACATCCATTTAATTTTATGCTCCACATAATGAACAGTATAAGCTCCAATTAAATCCAGGAGCAATAATCCTATAATTGTATACCAAAGCAGGTTGATATTCAAAAACGTTAATATGCCAATATGTTGTTGAATTGACCAGTCCCCAATTTTTACGATGGTAAAGGCAAACAAAAAATTGATAATAATAGTCGTTAATGTGAATAACAAATTGATGCCAGCGTGTTGCAATTTTCTATAATTGAAATTGAATAATGGTGCGGCATATTCAATCAGGTAAAAAAACAACATGCCCCCAAATAAAATCAAGGATCGATGTAATGCAGGAATAGTTTCAAAATATAGCACCAGGCTTTGCATACAGTTTTGTTTGAGCGTGAATAAATGTTGAGCCAAGTTAATAATAACTTATTATCCAAACAACCGGTTAAAATTAAATGGAACAACTAAACAAATACCTGAAGCAAGTCTTATAGTTAATTTTCAATAACTACAGCCCCTTTATTCATAACCTGTCCCACATATTTGAGCGAAGGCGAAGGTAAAAATTTACCTAACCCTAATACTTCCCATTTCCTGTCGATGGTTTCAATTATTCCAGCATCCATGGCTATAACATTAGGCCAGTCGCGCTGGAAGTTATCCAGTTTTTTAGTTTTACGCGTGCCATCAATTCCGCAATGTGAAATACCATATTTCCCTGCCGGAGATAATATCATATCGCGCCGCGGGTCGATATTATTTGCTGTATTCCAGGTTACTACACCAAAATCACTTAACTCAACAACATCATCAACATAAATAATAAACTTCACCTGATTAACACCTTCTTCTAGAACCAATTGTTTATGCAAAGTTTCAATTTGTGCAGGTAAAGTTTTTTTCACACCAACAGCAATTACAGAAAAACCCGCTTTCAACAATTGAGTATTAATTCCGGAAATTGCAGGAAATTTTTGTTGTAAAACCGGCGTATCAATAATTATTGAACGCGCATCTACCAAAATATGCGCATCTGTTTTTTCTGTCGCGTCGATACAAACTTTTGAACCGAATGCAAATTTGGAGCAACTGTGATCCAGCACATCCATTGGTCCTGCAGAAAAATAAATATCGTTGTAAGGGTCTACATGTTTGCTGACATAATCGGCCACCTTAGCGTAATTATGAATATCTATTTTATCGGTAATTACTAATATTTTATTAAACATCATTTGCCCGGCACCCCACATGGCATTCATTACTTTTTGTGCATGCCCTTCGTATTCTGTTTTAATTTTTACGATGGTCAAATTATGAAAAACACCTTCAATTGGTAATTCCATGTCTTCTACTTCGGGCAACATGGTTAATTTAATTGGCGTAATAAAAATACGTTCAGTTGCTTTGCCAATCCAAGCATCTTCTTGTGGTGGAATACCAACAATAGTAGATGGATAGACTGCATTTTTTTTATGCGTAATGCAGGTGATATGAAATTTGGGATAATAATCTGCTAACGAATAATAACCGGTATGATCGCCGAATGGTCCTTCGAAAATAAAATCTTCCTCAGGGTCCACATAACCTTCAATAATAAAATCGGCATCAGCAGGAACATATAAATCGTTCGTAATACATTTTACCAATTCCACTTTGCGTTTTCTGATAAATCCGGCTAATAAATATTCATCAACATTTGGCGGTAAAGGTGCAGTTGCGCAATAGGTATAAACAGGGTCACCACCTAATGCAACTGAAACCGGCATACGTTTACCTAATTTTTTATATTTATTAAAATGCCCGGCACTTACTTTATGTTTATGCCAGTGCATACCTGTTAATTTTGGTCCGAAAACCTGCATGCGATACATGCCCACATTACGTGTATTATTTTCAGGGTCTAAGGTATGAATTACAGGAAGTGTAATAAATGGTCCACCATCGGCTGGCCAGCAAGTCATAACCGGCAATTTAGTAATATCCGGGTCATCCATGATTACCTGCTGACATTCACCTTTTCCTTTCAACGTTTTGGGCATGTAAGACGCTACTTTTCCTAATTCAGGCAACATCATTACTTTCTCCATCAGGCTATTTTTGGGAGCTACCATTTTTTTAAATAAGGCTTCAATATCATTGCCAATGTCGTCGAGTTCATTCACACCTAATGCCATGCACATCCGTTTATAGGAGCCCATGCTATTGATGAGCAAAGGAAAATCGGTTCCGGTATTTTCGAACAACAAAGCAGGTCCGTCATTTTTGATAAACCGGTCTGCGATTTCGGTAATTTCGAGATTGGGATTAACAAACTCTTTAATGCGCAGTAACTCCCCCTCTTTTTCAAGCAGGTCGATAAATTGTTGTAAATTTTTAAATTGCATATTATTGGAACAAAGTTAAGGAAAGAAGGTTGAGTTAATGTGATAATGTGCAGATGTGTTAATGTGCTGATTAATGTACCAATGTGGGAATGTACCGATGTACCAATTTAACAGCCAATGATGTGGTGATGTGCTGATGCGGTAATGTGCTGATTAACAGCCGGAGGATGTACCAATGTGGGAATGTACCGATGTACCAATGGAACAGCCGGATAATGTTTTAATAAAACAACCAAATTTTTATTTAAAATGTAATACGGTGGTACCGTAGCCGTCGACCCACGTGTCGACTATGGTTGGCGATAATACCAATCGTAGCGAATGGAACAACGGTTAATGTGCTAATGTGTTAATGTGGTGATGTGCTGATTAACAGCCGGAGGATGTACCAATGTGGGAATGTACCGATGTACCAATTAAACAGCCGGATAATGTTTTAATAAAACAACCAAATTTTTATTTAAAATGTAATACGGTGGTACCGTAGCCGTCGACCCACGTGTCGACTATGGTTGGCGATAATACCAATCGTAGCGAATGGAACAACGGTTAATGTGCTAATGTGTTAATGTGGTGATGTGCTGATTAACAGCCGGAGGATGTACCAATGTGGGAATGTACCGATGTACCAATTAAACAGCCGGATAATGTTTTAATAAAACAACCAAATTTTTATTTATAATATAATACGGAGGTACCGTAGCCGTCGACCCACGTGTCGACTATGGTTGGCGATAATACCAATCGTAGCGAATGGAACAACGGTTAATGTGCTAATGTGTTAATGTGGTGATGTGCTGATTAACAACCGGAGGAGGCCCCAGGGGGGAAGAACACCGATACCATTTAACAAATGATGTGGTGATGTGCTGATGCGGTAATGTGCTGATTAACAGCCGGAGGATGCACCAATGTGGGAATGTACCGATGTACCAATTAAACAGCCGGATAATGTTTTAATAAAACAACCCAATTTTTATTTAAAATATAATACGGAGGTACCGTAGCCGTCGACCCACGTGTCGACTATGGTTGGCGATAATACCAATCGTAGCGAATAAAACAGCCGTTAATGTACCAATGTGTCCGCCGCGGCGGATACCGATGTACCAATTCGCAAAGCGTCCGCTGAGGCGGAAACAGCCATTAATGCGCTAAAACGTCCGCCGCGGCGGATGTTTATGTGCAGATTTGTAGGATTACACTTGTCTTAGGGCATGTTGGAACCCCATTAGCTAATTTGCTAATTAACAAATTTGCTAATCACCAAAAATGTAATGAGATGTATGCATGTGCGGTTAGCCCCGATTGTAGCGGAAACGGACTAATGTGATTATGTGTTGATGTGCTGATGTGCTGATGCGAAGCAGCCGGGATGGAGTATACTATCATGTAAGCTCGAAACTTAAACATTAGTTCGTTGCAGCGGAAAGCGGGTTGGGATTGCCATACGAAGGAAGGAGTTTATGCTCCAAAAAAAATATTTTGTTGAATGATGAATTTTGGGCATTTTCGAAAATAAAGAAGCCCCCCCGAACCACCAGGAGGGCTTTGCTTCACTGACAATCATTAAAACCTAAAACCAAAACTTAAAAGGAAATTATTAAAAGTTTTATCGATAGTTGCACCCTGGTTTACACCGGCGCCATTATCGTATACATATTGAATATCGTATTCTTTTGTATTGCTGTGAGCAAATGCAAGGTCAATAAAATAATCATCCTCTTTAATTCCTAGTCCCGCGGTCCAAGTATTTTTTGCGAAATCGGCTCCATCGGCAGCAATGCCATCGTTAAACGGTGAGCTGCTCATAATATAACCACCTCTGAAGCGGAATACATCGTAAGTTAATTCACCACCAAGGCGAATAATAGATGCTGCGCCATATTTAGTGTCGATATTGGTATTAATTGTATTCTCGTATGAAATATCTCCTGCATCGAAAGTGCGGTTGAAATTAAATGATGATTCACTGTAATCAACAAACTCATATTCTGCAGAAATAAATCCGATTTTTTTGATGGTAACGGCTGCACTTCCAATTACTCTCCAAGGTGTTACTAACTCGTAACTAAATTCACCAATTGGAGAATCAAATTCGTATTCGCCATCACCTTCTAAATTGCTGCTCATGGAAGAAATATAATTGTCGTTTAAACCATATAAAGTTGGTGAATGCACTGCAGCACCTAATCGCAGGTTATCATTAATTCGATAAATCAAACCTAATTTCGCATTAATACCTGTTCCATAAGTTTCGGAAACATCGGTTAATGTAAATGATTCGAAATTATCATATTCGCCATTCACATCTGATTCGGTATATACAGAAGAAACAATGTAAGAAATATGCGGAATTCCGATTGTTGCACCAACATATAATCTGTTGCCATAATTTCCACCGAAAGTAATTGCAGTTTCACCAATTCCACCTTGTGTTGCAATTGATTTTGTTTGTTGCACATTTCCTTCAACTACAGGAAAATATTGTGTTGAATCGGCACCTGACGGATTAATTAAATATGTTTCCCATGCAAGTCCGGCACCAAATGGGTCTTTGTCAAACACTTCACCGGGATTTGTTCCGCCGTTACCATTTAAATAATCAACATAAGAATTTAATAATGAAGAACCTTCGTTATAACCGGTATATAATACCGAGCTATTAAAATTAGCTAAACGATTATAAGAAATTCCAAATGCTCCTGTAACCCATCCGGTAGTGGCATTTTCTTTACCACGTTTTACACTTGCAAAAACAATTCCTGCATTATTGATAGTAAATTTATATTTATCTTCTACTGTTTTAGTTCCTAAATAAGATGACTCGCTATTAATGCTTAATAAGCCCGGTGTTAATACAAATTCGGAGCCGCGATAAATTCCGATACCTGCGGGGTTCATACTAAACGAACTCATATCGCCGCCTAATGCGCCATACGCATTTCCTGAACCGAGTGAGCGGGCAGTTCCACCAAAATCGAGAGTGGAATATCGCAGCGCATCAACATCGCTTTGTGCTACTAAATTTAGTGACAAAGCAGTAGCTATAACCATTGAAAAAAACTTATACATGGTTTTAATTTTTAGTGTTTTTTAATGCTGATTAATTACCGCCACTTCTTTTTTTAGGAGCGCTGCTTCCACTGCTAGATGGTTTGCTGCTAGTTCCTGAAGAAGACCCACTGTTGCGATTCGAACTTCCACTATTGTAAGTTGGTTTGCTACCAGATGAAGAACCTGATGATTTAGGTGCTTCATAAGTTGGGCGTGATGGTTTTGATGGTTGCTCATACGACTTATTATTACCATTTGATTTTGGTTGCTCATAAGTGTTTTTGCTTCCACTATTTGATTTAGGCTGCTCGTAATTTTTTGAAGGAGCCTGATTGGTATTTTGTTTAATAGTACCTTGCTGACGACCCTGGTCACCTGAAGGAGTGTAATATGTTCCTTTAGATGGTTTGCTGTCTAAACCAGATGGGTTATTATTACTATTTACAGGTTTTGAAACAGTATTGTAACCATTACCGCGAGCACCACGATCAGATTTTACTTCTGCATTTGTAGTATTTAAAGATGCAGCAGGTTTACTATCGGCACTATAATATTTGATTACTTTAACACCGGTATTTTCTTTTACCACTGCTCCGCCTGCAACAACCGGTTGGTCAATTGCAATTGAACCAGGTTTTACAATATTACCTGAAGCTAATGCATCGTTGGTGTTGATACCACCTTTGATGTCATCAAACACCGGTTTATCAGTATTTGCAGCAATATCGCTAGAACTTGCGTTGGTATTTACGTCACCTTTAGTGGTAACTAAAGCACCTTTATCGGTAAGCACATGGTTTTGCTCATAATTTTGATGTTTGTCATAACCATCGTTCAACACGATTGCTGACTCCATACCGGTATTTGTATTTGAGCCGGTTGAAGTATTTGGGCCCTTGCCATAGCCGTAACCATATCCATTACCATTACCGTAGTAGCCATCGTAATAACCATTCCAGTAACCGTTGTTATAACCATTCCAGTAACTGCCATAGTAGCCACCGTAACCATAATAAGGGTTGTACCAAGGGTCATAATAACCATAATGGCCATAACCGTATGGATAACAATTTCCGTAATAAACACCTCCCCAGCCCCAGTTATAGCCTACGTTCCAGCCATATGAAGGACCCCAGAAAGGATCGTAATAATAAGGTGAATAACAATGAGAATAATATCCGAAACCATAGTTTGGATAATAATAACGGTACAAACTAGATGTATAATAATAATCATCATAGTCGTTGTCATCGTAATAGTTGTTTACAATGTAGGTATTACCATCTTCATCATAATATTCATCTGATTCAGTGGCAAATTCTTCACCTGCACGGTATTCGTTATCATCCTGACGTGGTTCAGTGTATTCGTAATTGCCGGAATTGCCCGGATAAGTAGAATACTCATCGGATGAAGAAGAAGATGAAGTGGTGGTTGTGGTTGTAATGACTTCTGAAGGGATATCATCACCTGCAGAATAATAAATATCGTCAGTAGAAGATCCCTGTGATGCTGTCTGGGTAGCACAGGAAGTGGCTAAAAAGCCCAGCGCTGCGAGAATTGGAAGGTATCTTAATTTCATAACTGATATTTTAATTGTTTATTAAATCTGTTTACTGTGGCTGCAATTATTAATTTTGCAGAACATGTAAAACCAAAATCATACCAAAAATAACATATGGCGGAAAAGATTACAAAAAGAGATATAAACTATTCAGAATGGTATAACGATCTTG
The DNA here is from genome assembly GCA_016718035.1 of Bacteroidota bacterium. Lineage (GTDB taxonomy): Bacteria > Bacteroidota > Bacteroidia > Chitinophagales > BACL12 > UBA7236. The sequence continues at coordinate 43,292 of JADKEK010000009.1, forward strand.
TTATACAGAGCGGGTTGGCAGAGAACAGTGCGGTTAGAGGCTGTATGGTGATAAAACCCCATGGATGGGCTATTTGGGAGAATATGAAAAGTATTCTGGACAAAAAATTCAAGGACACTGGACACGTTAACGCCAGTTTCCCTTTGTTGATACCAAAAAGTTTTCTTGAGCAGGAAGAAGGTCATGCAGAAGGATTTGCCAAAGAGTGTGCCGTAGTTACGCATTACCGCTTAAAAACACATCCTGACAAAAAAGGAAAACTGATTGTTGACCCGGAAAGCAGACTGGAAGAGGAGTTGATTATTCGTCCTACCAGTGAGACAATTATTTGGAATTGTTACCGCGGATGGATTCAGAGCTATCGCGACCTGCCGATTTTGATTAATCAGTGGGCGAACGTGATGCGTTGGGAAATGCGCACCCGTCTATTTTTAAGAACAGCAGAATTTCACTGGCAGGAAGGTCATACCGCTCATGCCACACAAGAAGAAGCTGTTGAAGAAACACTTAAAATGCTGGATGTTTATGCTGATTTCATGGAAAATTACATGGCAGTTCCGGTAATTAAAGGTGTAAAAACAGCAAATGAACGTTTTGCAGGCGCTTTGGACACGTATTGTGTTGAGGCTATGATGCAAGATGGCAAAGCTTTACAAGCTGGAACTTCTCATTTTTTAGGTCAAAATTTTGCAAAGGCTTTTGATGTGAAATTTTTAAATAAAGAAGGTAAATTAGAATACGCCTGGGCAACCAGTTGGGGAGTGTCAACCCGAATGATGGGTGCATTAATTATGGCGCATAGCGATGATGATGGATTAGTAATTCCTCCAAGGTTAGCACCATTGCATGTTGTGATTGTCCCAATTTTTAAAAATGCTGAACAATTAGCTGCAATAACTGAAAAAGCAGATGCGATAATTAAAGAATTAAAAGCGTTAAATATTATTGTAAAATTTGACGACAGCGATACCGCGAAACCGGGATGGAAATTTGCTGAATACGAATTAAAAGGTGTACCAGTCCGCGTTGCAATGGGTATGCGTGATGTTGAAAATAATACAGTTGAAATTGCTCGTCGCGATACCAAAGAAAAAACAACCGTAGCCAATGAAAATTTAGGTGCATATATTCAGGATTTGTTGGAAAAAATTCAGCAAAACATGTATGATAAAGCGTTGGCTTTTCGCACGGCAAACACTTTCGTAATTGATACCTGGGATGCATTTACCGCTCAAATTGAAAAGGGTGGATTTATTTATGCGCATTGGGATGGGACTTCCGAAACAGAAGATAAAATTAAAGAGCTTACTAAGGCTACTATCCGTTGTATACCAATGGACGGCGTTGAAGAAGCGGGCACTTGTGTTTACAGCGGCAAACCAAGTAATAAACGCGTATTATTTGCGAGAGCATATTAATCAATTTAAAACATTAACCATAAACGACATCGCATTCGGTGTCGTTTTTTTTATGCCTGTTGTACCGGTCCGAAATAAATTTTGTATTTTTAGGTAGTGATTGTATTCACTATTTTTAATTGACTAAAAATGTAAATATGCATTTGAAAAAAACATTGGTGTTGAGTTTATTATTTGGAGGAACAACCATTTTTGCTCAAACAACAAGAGAATCCTCAATTCCACAAAACTATCAGGCTGAACAATCCGGCTCCTTACATTTTAGAGGGAAAACAAAAGCCATGCGGGAAACAAAAGAGAATACCTCTTTTGAGGAATTGTTTATGGACAAAAGAAAACACGAAGATGAAGCTCGTGAACGCAGTGCCAATACTGTAGTTGGTGAACCGGATTATTTTGTTGAAGATCCTGCATTACAAAAAGATGCTGAAATTGCTTCTACCGATATTTCTATTTTATCGAATTGGGAAGGATTAAAATCAAAATATTTGCGTTCCGATAATAATATTGCTGTTGGTCCTAATCATGTTGTGCAAATGATTAATAGCGCATTATTCAGTTCATATATTCGCGTATGGAATAAAACTGGGGATATTATTATTAATAAAGCAAATATGTATGATTTAGTTGGTGAACCTGATTATGGAGACCCTAATATTATTTACGATGAAAAAGCGGACCGTTGGGTGATAACATTTTTATATTCAGATAGTGATGCGCGATTAATTATTATGGCATCGGTAACTAATGACCCAACAGGTGAATGGTATTATTATGATTTTGAAACAACAGGTGGTTTTCCTGATTATGAAAAAGTTGCTGTTTGGGGAAATAGTTATGTAGTAACCACAGCACAGGCAAATCCAAATGTATATTTATTAAATCGTGAAAGTATATTAAACGGAACAGGTGCTTCGCCGGTAATTAAATTCCTTATTCCTAAATTTAAAAATATCGGATGGCAGGCCGCTTCTCCTGTGCAACAAACGGGTTCAATGGATTTACCTGAAGGTGAACCTGCAATTATTTGGCGCGTTTGGGACAATTGGTGGCATCCACCTTATTCGGCAGTTGATCAATTAGAATTATTTGAATTGGATATTGATTGGGCAACACCATTGAGTGCAACCATGACCGGTCCTATTGCATTACCTATTGAAGTTTACAATAGTAATTTATGTGGCATTAATTCCAATACTTGTCTCGAGCAACCGGGAACAACAGTTCGTTTATGGCCATTGAGTAATTTTATTACGGACAAAAGTAAATACATGAATTTCGGCGATTATCAGAGTATTGTAGGTGTGCATGTTTGTCGCGTAAACGAAGCAGGAACAGCGGGACAACGTTGGTATGAATTACGTAAATATCCGGGTGGTGAATGGTATGTTTATCAGCAAGGCACTTATTCGCCAACAGCAGACCATAGGTTTATAGGAAGTATTTCCATTAATGAAGATGGTACTATTGCGTTAGGATATAATATTACCAGTTCAACTGTATATCCGGGAATGCGCATGACAGGCAGAGCTGTATGTGACCCGATTAATTTAATGACAGCGCCTGAAGCAATTTCAAAAAATGGAACTGCATCAAATAAAACCTTGGATTATGGTGACTATAATAGTTTAGTGACAGATCCGGTAGATGGTTCATTTTGGTTTAGCGGTCAGTATAACGTGAGTAATAAATGGTCAAGTAATGTCGTGCATTTTACTGTGGATGGATGTTTAGATGAAAAATCGTTACCACAGGAAAACACTTCGTTAAGTGATTTAACTATTTCACCTATTCCTGCCAGCAACCTTATTACGGTTGGCTTACAATCAGATGGGCAATCAACAGTTGCCATTCAGATCTATGACATGTCGGGTAAATTAGTTTTACAAAAATCGTTTATGGCCGGTATTGGTAAAAACACATTTAGTTTTTATATCAATGAACTGGCAAGTGGTGCATATGTGTTAAATGCTGTTGCAGGAGAAACAATCATGCATAAAAACTTTATCGTTGAACGGTAAAATGAGAATACCAATATGCTGTAAATAATTTCAGTGTTAAAATCTGACAAATGCCTTCAATTGATAAACAGTTGAAGGCATTTGAGTTATAAGTGGGGATATTTATAGGACAACTGTCACAGTCAAAGCAGGTAGATATATAAATATATCGGTAATTTTAATGCGGAGTTTCATCATAGCGCATGCTTCAGCATACTCGAAAAAATATATGGTTATTGGCTACCCTGCTATTTATGCTGGGGTCGCATGTTATGTATGCACAGGAGCCGGTTTCTATGAAAGTTGTTCCTACCATTAATTATCTTCCTTCAACTGTATATTATATTACTACCGATGCTAATCAATTTATTTGGATAGGCAGCAACACAGGTGTATATAAATATGACGGCTACAATTTCACCCATTATACCAGTGCCGACGGCTTAGGCGACAATGAAATTCTGCGTATTTATGAGGATAAAAAAGGGAGAATTTGGTTCCAGTCTGTTAATGGCAATCCATCATTTTATTTAGATGGCAAAATATATAATGCAAGTAACAGTGACCTGGTTAAGCAGTTAAAATTTAAGAAAATGATTTTGACTGAATGTGAAGATGACAATGGAAATTTGTACATAGGCTCACGTCAACAAATTTATTATAAAATCGACCCCAATGATGTTGTAACTAAGTTCGAATATGAAGGGCAGGAAAACTTCGCATGGATTGGTGCTGATAAACAAATAAAGTATTTGAATTATCGGTTCCAAAATACATTTCAGGCGATTAGGGGAAATGCACTTGATGACTTAATTTATATTTGTCAGCAACTTACCATCTACAAAATTGAAAAGGACAGTATATTAAATGTTCAGTTTAAGCTGCCTGATGAAGCGCAGGAAATAATATTTGTGCGTATTAAATCACCTAATGAAATATATTTAGGCACACGTAACGGGTTATATGTGTATTACCCCAACACAAATAAACCATTGCGACATCTAATGGCAGGTTTATCGATATCCAGTGTTGTTTTTGATTTTGAAGACAACTTGTGGGTTTCCACCTTGGAAGCAGGAGTATATTTAATTCCATCTCTTGAAGTAAACATTATCAATTCAAAAAATGGATTACCTGAAGATAAAATCACCTGTATCGAACATGATGCCAAGGGCAATTTATGGGTTGGGATGGCAAAAAATAATTACAGTATTATTAATCAACAAGGTGAAATTAAAAATAATGTATTAAGTGCATCATCGTCTCATGATGTCACGAATATTCGACATTTTGGAGAAACAACCTATATTATTGGAAAAAGTAATATTGCAAAAGTGAATGGAGGTGCCATAAAGACATACGGCATTTATGGCAACGATATTTTTTTCACCGAAACCGATTCCGTTTATATTGCACAGGACAATACCATAGTAGTTGACCTGGATATGTTTGAAAACCACATTCACGAAGTGGTTTATAATATGGCGACTCAACGCAAGTTATATGAGTTTCTGAATGCGCGGACCAATGTATTAAAAGGTGATAAATATGAAAATTTATGGATAGGTACATCAAAGGGTGTGTTTTATAGTAAAACCGGAATTGTTGAATTAGGAAAGGTAAATCCAATATTTAATTCACCCGTAAGGGACATCGCATTCGACAATAATGGGTTCTTTACCTACATTGCTACTTTAAATGGCCTGTTGATTTTAAAGGATAACAAATTAGCCACATTACTAGACAAGTCGAATGGTATGCCAAATAGTGAATGCAACGCTATTTTTGTTGACGCGCAGAATTATATTTGGGCAGCCTTTGGCAATGAGCTCTTGAGAATAAAATACTCGGATACTCATCTGGAAGTAATTAATTACAGCGATAAATTAAAACTGGAAGCCGGGCGAATTACTGATATAGATAATATTGACAATTCGGTTTATATAGCAACAGAATCTGGCCTCATATATTTCGATAAAACATCCACCTCGTTATTTCAAACAGCTCCACGTTTATGGTTTAAAGATTTCGCTGTGAACAGCATTTCTTACATCAATAATACGAATACAACATTTTCGCATAATCAAAATGATATTACTATTTCCTATTCAGGAATGTCGTTCATCAGCAAGGCGGAAATTACCTACAAATATTTATTGGAAGGTTACGATACTGAATGGCATTTAACTGATGAAAGGAGCTTACATTTTAAATCACTTCCTCCCGGGAATTACATCTTTAAAATAGCGGCTATCAATAAATCGGGTTTAGCCAGTTCAATCGGGGAAATTCCATTTACTATTAAACCACCATTTTGGACACAGTGGTGGTTCTGGATATTAGTATTGAGTGTGGTGAGTTTATCACTTTACATGTTGTGGCGAAAACGACTACAAACTTTACGAGCTCAATACGAACAAAAAAATAAAACTGTTTTACTAGAAAAAGAAAATGCTGAAATTGAAAAGAAATTGTTAGACTTACATCAACAGGCTTTTCGTCAGCAAATGAACCCTCACTTTATTTTTAACGCATTAAATACGATCAAAGGATATTATGCCGAAAATGATGTTAAAAAGGCCAGTGATTACATTTCTAAGTTTTCAAGACTGTTGCGCAATATCTTAGAAAATAAGGAGCAACTTATTCCGTTGGAGAAAGAAATTCAGGCAGTAAAACTCTATTTGGAATTAGCTGGGATGCGTTATGAAAATAAATTTGTATTTTCCATTTTAACAGGAGATAATGTCAATATTACCGAAACCGGCATCCCTCCCATGTTGCTTCAACCTTTTATTGAAAATTCATTAATTCATGGTATTGCTCCTAAACAAGGAAAAGGAACCATCTTGATTGAATTTACAATATCAAATGGCCGTTTACTTTGTGCCATAACAGATGATGGTGTTGGCAGAAGAGCATCTTCTACAAAATCGCGTTTGGAACCGCATAATTCAAAAGCTACATTATTAATAACTGAATATTTAACAGCATTAAACAATAAAGAAAATTCAGATAAATTCACCTTAGACATCAGCGACTTATTTGCTAATGATGGTACTGCTATTGGCACCAGAGTAACATTATCAATGCCGCTTATGTTTATTGTAAATCCAATTATATGATTAGAGCAATTATTATAGATGATGAATCACGAGCGCGTTCTGCGTTGAAACAGGAAATTACATTAAATTGCCCTGAGGTGATGATTGTAGGTGAAGCAGACAGTGTACAGTCCTCAGTAGAACTTATTAAAAAGGTAGTTCCGGAATTGATATTTCTCGATATACAATTATCGGATGGCCTGGGATTTCATATTTTAGAAAAAGTAGGTAACGAAGATTATCAAATTATTTTCACAACAGCTTATTCTGAATATGCCATTAAAGCATTTAAAACTAATGCGTTGGATTATTTGCTAAAACCTATCGACAGTGAGGAATTAATTGCTGCAGTTGCCAAAGTGAGCCAGAAAAAAACAGAGGAAGCCTCTATCGGTCAAGTCCCGCAAAATGTTGCAGACTTGAATATCGTGCAGCAAAAGAAAATTATTTTACATACCTCAGATGGATTGTTTGTGATACAAATTGCAGATATAATCCGTTGCAACTCATACGGGAACTACAGTTTTGTATACCTAAAGGATGGCAACAAAATTTTATTGGCTAAAATCCTTAAGGAAATTGAAGAGTCATTAAAACCATTCGGGTTCGAGCGTGTGCACCATTCCCACCTGATTAATTTAAACCATGTGAAATCGTTTCGACATAAAGATGGTGGATTGGTGGTAATGAGCGATTTGAGTGAAGTTCCGGTTTCTTTGCGCAAAAAAGGTGCATTTCTCGACCAGCTTGAAAAACTGAATAATGTATAGGTTAGCGCATAAAAAAAGCCGCATGGAGTAGCGGCTGATTCGTTCGTTGCTTTGCTTATATTGATAAAGGATCAGGGTGTTTGTGTGTTTCCGGTTCCGACCTTCGAAATGGATAACAGAAGAACATAGCAACTACATACACATGACAACAAGACCAAAAGTATATCAGCCGCCATTAAAATTGTAATTAATTTGACAAGTGTTGGCGATTACATGATAAGTGTTGGCTTAGGCATTATGACTGTTTTAATGAAAATATATCGCTAAATCCGGCACTTCAACTACATCTCACAAATACTTATTTTGTTAAAATTTAACATTTGGATGCTTTGCAAAATAAGTGCAATAGGTTAATGATATAACTGCCTATTAAATACATAAAAGTGCAATTACAGTGCAGTTATCACATGTATTTTTGAAATTCACAACTTAATACTAATCGGTATTTTTAACACTTCAAAGTGTTTTAAAAATAACGTATGATAAAAAAATTATTTGTTGGAATTACCGCGCTTATTTTAGCTGTAAACTTATCTGCTCAAAATGTTTGTTCATGTGATGATTTTACAAGGGAATTGAAAGGTGCTTACGACCAGGCATTTCGTTCGGCTAATTATCCTGAAGCAACCAAAATAACCAAACAACTCGCATCAAGTACCGATAAATGTTGCAAAGCCAAAGCGCAAATTATGTTTGCCAATATTCATTTTAATGAAGATAAATTTGATAGTGTTCGTTACCGAGTAGTAATGTCAGAGAAAATTTTAGGCGATACCTACGATTCATTGGTAACACCGGAACAATTTAGATTAAGGGGGCAAGTTTGTGCCGCACAGGAAAAACCGGATAGTACAATTTATTATTATTTGGAAGGATTAAAAAACAGTGAGCAACACAATAACATCGGTTATGTAGTGAAATTTTGTAATGATATTTCTTACACATTTGCAGGTATTAATCAGGCTGATCGTGGATTACCTTATATGAAACTGGCTGTAGAAAAGGCATTGGAAATTAAGGACAATGCCTTATGTGCTATGGCTTATTCCAACCTAGCTACCACCTATGGTATGATGGCAGAAACAACAGGAAACAGTAAGTATATCGATAGCCTTAGTGTATTTGCTCCACTTTCATTAAAATATGCCAAATTGGCTAACGATAGAATGTATATGATTAAGAGTTATAACATTTTGGGTGGTTTAGCGGTTACCAATTACGAATTTGACAAGGCAATTGCATATTGCGATACTGTAATTAGTCAGTTACCACCTAAAGGAATGGAGCAACTCATGGTATCGGCATTATATCGAAAAGGCCAATCGCAATATGCGTTGGGTTATATGGAAACCTCATTACAAACATTACATCAGGGATTAACTATTGCCAAAACTTTAAATATTTCAGCAATTGTGCAATTGTTTTATCAGCAATTATATTACACGTATAAAGACAATAGAGACCCTGACAATGCACTGCTTTATCTTGAAAAATATAAATCGTTGAACGACTCATTAATGAATATTGAGAAATCAACAATCATCAATTCATTAGAACAACAATATAACAAGGAAAAAAATGAGCAAACTATAAAAGAATTAAGTCAGGAAAAGCAAATTAGTGCACTACGCATTCGTTTTTTAATTGCCGGTGTTGCTGTAGCACTTTTTCTGGCATTGAGTATTTTACTTATTTACAGACAAAAATTACTCAAACAACAGCAAACCATTCTGGAAACAGAACAGCGGTTGAACAGGGCTCGTATGAATCCTCACTTCTTTTTTAACGCACTCACTGCATTGCAATCGTTTGCATTACGGGAAAATGATGGAAAACAACTTGCCAATAACTTGAGTAAGTTTTCACATATCATGCGCGAAACCTTAGAAAGTTCCTATAAAGATTATGTAACAATAGAACAGGAAGTGGACTTTTTGCGAGAATATCTGGAATTACAAAAAATTCGTTTCCCAAATAAATTTACGTATCATCTAGACCTGGTTAAAGATATTGAAACCGAGTCGTTAATGATACCTTCAATGATAATTCAGCCATTTGTTGAAAATTCAATCGAACACGGTTTTAGCGGAATTACTTACCATGGTGAGTTAAAAGTTTTGTTTGATGAAGAACAGGAAAACGTTGTTATTATCATTATTGACAATGGCAAAGGTTTAATATCCGGTACTAAAGAAAACAACGAACACATTTCTCGTGCCAGTCAAATAATTAAAGACAGAATTTATTTGCTGAATATCAAATTAAAAACAAAAGCAAGTTTTACTATCGATAATAACAACAACGAACCTGGTGTTATTGTAAAAATTTATTTACCTAAAATAAACAAAGATGAGAGCACTGCTAATTGATAACGAAAGCAATATCAGGCATGGATTGCACGATTTGTTACATGCTTTTTGTCCTGAGATTACTGCTATACACGAGGCTGATAGTGTAATAAATGGCATAAATGCTATAGCTTTATACTCACCTGACATCGTATTCCTCGATGTTGAACTTGATGACGGAACCGGATTCGATTTGTTAAGTCAGCTGCAGACCTATAATTTTCAGTTAATTTTTATAACAGCTCACGACAAGTATGCCATCAATGCATTTAAGTTCAGTGCAATGGACTTTTTGTTAAAGCCTGTCGACCCGGTGGAATTGCAACGCAGTGTAAGCAAAGCTTATAAAAACATTAACAATGACCCAAGTAAACAATTGGCATTTCTACTTGAGCAAATTAAAAACAAACAGGAATTACCTAAAAAAATTATCCTCAAAGACATTCACAAAACCTATTATATCAAAATTGAAGAAATATTATACTGCGAAGCAGATGGTATTTACACCAAGTTTGTTTTAGTTGGGCAGGCTCCTATTTTAGTGTCTAAAAATTTAAAAGAATACGAAAATTTATTGGAACCACTTGGTTTTGTCAGAACCCACCATTCGTATTTAGTTAACCCAGAAAAGATTCGTATGTTCGACAAATCAGAAGGTGGCATGTTAATTCTGGAAGAGGGCACCAACATTCCGGTATCTCAGCGCAAGAAGGAATCAGTATTGAAATTATTGGAACAATAAATACCCAACAGTCAATTTGAAAAAGCCTTAATATTCAATCATTTTAATTAATACACCAGTTACCCAAATTGAAAAAGCCCTCCGATTGGAGGGCTTTTTGGTAGGATGAACTGAACGATCAGTAATTAACGAACAACAGCCAATTTTTCGGTTAACACTTGACCATAACTTGTGGTAACAAATACCTGATAAATACCTGCAGGTAATTCATTAACATTAATTTCATGCGTAATTTCTTGTCCACCCATTCCATTAATCATATTATTTTGGAGTGGGTATTTTTGACCAGATAAATTATATATTTCAATTTCAGCAGTTGCATCTTCTTCCATTACAAATACTATCTCAGCATTTTGAGAAGCAGGATTTGGGAAGATAGCAATTGGATTTTCGCTTTCGGCAACAAATTCATCTAATTTCATCCAACAAGCTCCAACTACCCAACCACTTAATAAATGACTAGGTACTTGTCCTGTTGTAATACATTTTGTTGTACCATTTTTACAAACATATACTTTGTTTAACATTGGTCCGCAACGTACATCTTTTACCGTAACTGTAACATTATCGGTGCTGGTGCAACCATAATAATCAGAAACAGTTAAAGTGTAAGTTGTTGTTGTAGCAGGACAAACTGTAATATTAGAACCTGTACCACCTGTGCTCCATGAGTAAGTATAAGGTGCAGACATTCCTGTTGCTGAACCATATAAGGTAACACATGATGGGCCATATCCTTTTGTAATAGTTTTATCAACACCGGCATTCGCAACGGCAGGTGTATTTACATATACGGGAACATCATCAGTATCTGTATTACCTAATGCATCGGTAACTGTAACTGTGTAAGTAATGTTTGCTGTTGGAGAAACTGTATTAGTTGCAGTTGTTGCTCCATTGCTCCACAAATAAGAATAAGGAGCAGTTCCGCCTGTTCCTGTAGCAGTTAATGTAGTAGAGCTACCCAGACAAACATTTACAGAAGGACCTGCATCTGCAACCATTCCGAAATTAATTTCCATTTCAGGTAAGCCATTACATCCGTAAGGAGCAACACCTACACCTGCACCTTCCGCTCCCATCATAATTAATTGAGTAGGCATTCCGGTTGTTACAAAAGTAAATTGCACGCAATAAGATCCGGCAGCACCCCAGCCTCCTGCTGTAGTAGTCCACCAATCTGCCCCAAAACCTGTTCCGGGATAACTTATCATATCATAAACTAAATATGATGAACCATAATAAAATGAAGCATCAGCTCCATAAACAGCTCCGGTTTGCGGACTTGTCAAAGTGCTTGGGTAAACATCAAATGATGTTGCGCCTACAGCATTAATGCCCCAGGTGCCAGTGCCATTTTCAGCACCTCCAATACCACCGCCGGCACAAAATTCAACAGTAAATTCATACTGTCCGCCGCCAAGGTCGGTCATATTTAATAAACTAAAAGAAGAGTTGTCACATGCTTGCACGGTATTCGTAAATCCGAATACCATCAAAACAATAATAATAAGTGCGTTAATTTTTTTCATAACAGACATTTTTTGATTTTGGAATAGTAAAATTTCTAACCCAAAAGTAGAAGGTCTGTATAAGGGAATTTTGCCAGATGAATAAGTGAGGGTGGCGGGCAAATAAGCGTAAAAACATGGTTTCAGAATTGCAAGATGATTTTTGCAATTATTAACCTCTCCAAAACCACCTTATTATCAGCTAACAAATGGGAAAAGGGCTATGCAAAACACTCATGTTCATTGGTTTACAAGAATTCAGGTCGAGTTATTTAGCTCATTTCTACATAATCCAAATCTTTACCAAAAGTTTCTTTAACCGCAATAATTGATACAATTGCCAATGTAAGTGATATGGCTCCGACAATAAGTGCAGCGTTAATATTACCGGTATTCGTGCTTAAAGCTGAAAATCCTAGTGTTAGTGGCACAACAAATCCCCTTACAAAATTAGGGACTGTAGTAGTAGCTGTTGCTCTGATATTGGTGCCAAACTGTTCGGATGCAATTGTTACAAACAACGCCCAATATCCGGTTGCACAGCCAAGTAAGAAACACATGATATTAAATAAAGTCTGAGAAGTACTTTTTATGTTGAGATATAAAACTGCTAATATGATGGTCATAATTAAATAACCGAGCACTACTTTTTTTCTAGAGCGAAATACCTGACTCAAATATCCACTTAAAATATCACCAACACATAATCCGACATAACTCAACATAATTGCAGTTCGGCGAATTTGCAGACCATTATCTCCGCTGGTATCAATTCCCCATTCTCCTGCAAAACGTTCACTAAATTTCATTAATACGCCAATGCAATACCAAACAGGAACACCAATTAAAATACAATATAAATATTTAAGAAATCGGTCGCGATTAGTGAATAATGAAATAAAATTTCCTCTGGTTACATTTTCGTGTTTCACATTATCGAACATGGTACTTTCAAATGTACCAAATCGCAACACCAATAATGCTAATCCTAAACCTCCTCCAATATAATAGGATGTCCGCCAGTCGACATGAGAAGTAATATAAAAAGCAGCCACTGCTCCTAATGCACCAACACTTACAATCAACATTGTGCCATATCCGCGATTTTCTTTGCTCATAATTTCTGCAACCAACGTAATTGCAGCTCCTAATTCTCCGGCTAATCCCAAACCGGCAAAAAATCGTACAACTTGATATTGTGTGGTATTATCTACAAAACCATTTAAAATATTGGCAATAGAATATAATAATATACTTCCGAATAAAATAGATTTTCGGCCTTTAAGGTCGCCCATTATTCCCCACAAAATTCCGCCGAATAACATGCCTATCATTTGCACATTAAATAACCTTACATCCCAAAAATCAATTAGTGCAGGGTCGGTAATGCCTATGCCTTTTAAACTAGGTTTGCTGACTAAATTAAATAATTGGAGGTCGTAAATATCAACGAAGTAGCCCAGGGCTGCTACTAAAACGGTAAGATTGAGAATTCCCCTAGAGGTGTGCGTGTTAGGTCGTGTCATAATCAGGGGATGAAATTATCTAATTTTTCTCATAAATGAGAAAGTCATGATCGTAAGGGTTCACCTCATCAATATACCTTTTATCTTCTGCTACCAAATCCCATTCCGGTCCCAATTCAGGGAATTGAGTATCACCTTCAAATGTGGCATGTATACGTGTAAGATAAATGCGATTTACGAAATGCATGGATTGTTTGTAAATATCACCTCCGCCTAAAACAAATACTTCGTCTTCATCCTCCAACACTACATGATTTTTGGCAGCATCTAATGCATGCACTACCAAACTATCTTCAGCTATAAAATCGGTGTCGCGTGTAACAATAATAAATTTTCTTCCGGGTAAAACTTTATTGCCCAGAGCGTTATAAGTTTTGCGTCCTAAAATACACCAGTGACCTGTTGTTTTCTGTTTAAAATATTTTAAATCTGATTTTAATTTCAGCCATGGCATATCACCTTTTAAACCAATGATATTATTTTCTGCAACGGCAACAATAATTGAAAAAACAGGCATGTTTCGTAATTAATAATAATAAAATTAAACGCTCACTTTAGCTTTAATATGAGGATGAGGTTCGTAATTAACTAATTCAAAATCCTCGATGGTAAATCCAAAAATATCTTTCACTTCAGGATTTATTTTCATTTGTGGCAAAGCACGAGGTTCGCGTGTTAATTGTAAACGAGCCTGCTCAATATGGTCATTATAAAGATGTACATCACCAAAGGAATGCACAAATTCGCCTAATTGTAAATCACATACCTGAGCAACCATCATGGTTAATAATGCATAACTGGCAATGTTAAACGGAACTCCCAAAAAAGTATCTGCACTGCGCTGATATAACTGGCAACTTAATTTACCATCCGCAACATAAAATTGAAACAAACAATGGCAAGGCGGTAATGCCATTTTTTCGATATCGCCAACGTTCCAGGCGCTGACAATTAAACGTCTTGAATCCGGATTTTTTTTAATCTGGTTAATCAAATTGGTGATTTGGTCGATTGTTCCACCATCAGCATTTGGCCAGCTTCTCCATTGGTGACCATATACCGGTCCTAAATTACCATCTTCATCGGCCCATTCGTCCCAAATACGCACTTCATGTTGTTTGAGATAACGAATATTAGTATCTCCCTGCAAAAACCACAATAATTCGTGAATGATACTCCGGGTATGTAATTTTTTTGTGGTAAGCAAAGGAAACCCATCCTGAAGGTTGAAGCGCATTTGATAACCAAACAAACTAATAGTACCTGTGCCGGTTCTATCAGATTTCTGATGGCCTTCATCAAGAATTTTTTGTAGTAAATCGAGATACTGCTGCATGTTGTAAAATTAAGCAAAATACCCTGTTAATAGTTCCCTCCGAGAAGGTGAAAAACCAGCAAAACCATTTATTAAACAGGCTTTTCGGCATGTTAAAGTGTGTAAAAAATAGGCAGTTCCATAGGAAAACCAGTATATTTATCTTTAAACCAATTACTTATGATCAGCAACTTACTCGACAACCTTAACTGGCTGGCAGCCCTCGCAGGGGGCGCGGCGTATTATGTAATCGGCGCTGCTTGGTATGGCATTCTTGGAAAAGGATGGATGGAGGCAGCCGGACTTACTGCAGAACAAATTAAAACCAACTTCAACAAGGCAGTTTACGGCCTTACGTTTGTAGTTGAAATTATTATCGTTGCATTTATGGGTGGCTTCATGTCAGCAGAAACCTCGCTAAGCGATGCAGCACAATTAGGCCTTGTGGTAGGATTAATTTTTTCCGGCTTAACAACTTATGTGCATTATTTATATACGATGCGCAAACCAAATCTCATTTTTTATGACGCAGGTTATACCACTATTGCAAGTATAGTTGCAGCGGTGGTTTATGCAGCAATAAATTAATGAAAAATGGAAATTATTAGGAAACGACATACCATATGTGTCGTTTTTTTTATGTCATGTTGTATAGGATGGTTTTCTATTTCCTAAACTCAACAAGGTTGCAAAAATCATAACCAACAAACAACCGATTACATTATACCATAAATACCCGATGGTTAATTGTGGTGTATTCCAATCATAACGCACACTAAAATCTAAATACAATATTATAGCCTCTGAAAGTAATGCAGCAATAAAAACGGCATTCCCTTTTACTCGTTTTAATAAAAATGCCGTTAAAAAAATACCTAAAATAGTTCCGTAAAATAAACTGCCTAAAATATTAACCGCTTCTATGAGGTTATCAAACATAGAACAAACGAGCGCAAATCCAATTGCCATAGCACCAAATAAAACAGTTAATACTTTACTTGCGTTTAAATGTTGTTGCTCGCTCGCATTTTTATTGATAAACCTTTTATAAATATCTACAGAAAAAGTAGTGGCCAATCCGTTTAACGCAGAGGATGTTGAACTCATACTTGCAGAAAATATTACCGCAAATAATAAACCCACCAATCCAATGGGAAGATAATTCATAACAAAATGCATAAAAATATAATCGTGGTCATCATCAATATCAGGATTTGCCTTCTTTATCACAGCATTAATTTCTGTCCGTAAACCATTTACCTGCTCTTGCGAATTCCGCAAAATTTCAGTCTGCTGTGCATCTGCAGTAACTTTTTGTTCAGCTAATTCCCGATTTAATTTTGTTTGATTATCGGTAGCTGCTAAATAAGCCGTTTCGAGCCTGTCCAACTCTTCAGCATAAATGGAATTTTTTGTTTGAGTATAGGCTACTTCATTAAAATAAACCGGTGGTTGATTAAATTGGTAAAACACAAAAACTAAAACACCTGTCAACAGAATAAAAAACTGAACAGGCACTTTCATTAAACCATTAAATATCAAACCTAATCTGCTTTCTTTCACCGATTCGCCACCAAGGTAACGGCCTACCTGACTTTGGTCTGTGCCAAAATAACTCAACTGCAAAAACAGTCCCCCAATTAATCCTGAAATAATATTATACCGGTCGCTCCAGTCGAAACTACCGGATTCTGCACCTGTTGTAATAATATTCATTTTGCCTAAAGCGCCGGCAACATTGAGCGATTCGTTAAACGACACATATTCACTCAAGTAATAAATAAGGCATCCAAATGCCGTAAACATACCAACGTAAATAACAAACATTTGTTGTTTATGTGTAACAGCAACAGCTTTAGTCCCTCCCGATAAAATATATATGGTTACTATCCCACCAATAAATATTACGGTAGTATTTAAATCCCATCCCAGCAGCTGCGATAAAATTATAGAAGGCGCATAAATAGTTATTCCGGTTGAAAAGGCTCGCTGAATTAAAAATAGTAAAGCAGTAAATGTTCTTGTTTTTACATCAAATCGTTGTTCCAAAAATTCATATGCCGTGTACACTTTTAATTTATAATACATCGGAATAAAAAACACAGCAATTACTATCATCGCTAAAGGCAAACCAAAATAAAACTGAATAAAACGCAAGCCATCATCGTAAGCCTGACCCGGAACTGATAAAAAAGTAATAGCACTTGCCTGAGTTGCCATTACACTCAATCCAATTTCCCACCATTTTTTTTCATTATCGCCCTGCAAATAACTTTGGGCAGTGTGCACACTTCGGGTTTTGTAAATACCATATATCGCGATGGCCAGTAAACTGCCAAACATCACTAGCCAGTCGATAGTGCTCATGCGTATTTATGGGTTAAAACAATGAAAATACCAATTTCCAATAACAGGAGTGCTGCTACAATTACATACCATTTTGACCAATAATTCGACTGTTTTTGTTCAGGCATGTCAATAATAATTATGGTTTGTATTCAATCATATTCAACATTAATCTATATGCGCCTGCAACCCCTGCTGGAAGTTCTCTAAAAAATGCAAGTCCGGTATACATAAATGTTCCTTTTCCGTATTGGGCAATAATTAAACTGCCATTTTGAGGTTGTTCATTTGGGTCGGTAAATGCCAAAGGAGCCACGTATTCAGGCGCTAATTCTCCTGCAAAATATATTCCACGTTCCTGCACCCATCCTGTAAAATCGTCTTGTGTAATTTTATTCGGACTATTTAGCACTTTATGTTCAGGTAATAAAAATTCAACAGGTGAATTTTCATCGGTAACTCTGGTTCTGGTAATTTTAAAATTATACGGTCCAATTTTTTCCAGATACATATCCCAATTGGTAGAATATTGTGCTATTACAGTTCCACCAGCATTTACAAATTCCATCAATTGTGCATTATTATCGGCTAATACTTTTGAAGTATTAAATGCGCGCACGCCAATTATAGCCACATCGTACTGTTGCAACAAGGCGGCGTTCATATCTTCAGGTTTAATAGTTGTAATATTTACCCCTATTTGTTTGAGGCTTTCATCCACTAAATCGCCGGCACCATCAATGTACAGGACTTTTTTAGTGGAAGGCATTGCATCAAATTTCACGACATGTAATTTAGCATCTTCCACCACAACCTGACGAGGAATATGGTCGTAACTTATAACACGGATTTTTTTTGCGCTTTCGCCTAATGTTTCGTTTTCATTATTTCCCGAAATATTTAATCCGATATCTTTTGTGCCATTTTGTTTCGGAGGAGTGATAGTGAAATTGAGCGTAGCTGATTCTCCATTTTTATTTAATGTATATGCCTTGGAACTAATGTTTGCTCTATTACCAAATAAACGCACATTACCTGCAATAGTATCTGCTGCATATGATTTAATTAATAATGGAAAATTTTTGCTCAAACTATCAGTATATATTAAATTATAACTATCTGCGTGCACTATAGCCCTTGGAACTACTGCTAACGGTGTATATATTTCGCCTTTAACTGCATCCGTTTCTTTATATACTACTCCCCTGTTAATCGCAAAAATTTCGTTGCCGACTTTTACATTATAAGTAAAAATAATTGCCGGATCATTTTCTGCTTTGCCGATTAATTTTCTGTCCTCTACATTAAATACGCCATCATAAGCACCATTCAACCAATAAGGTGATGATGAAATACCTTCAGGAACAACTATTTTAAATGAATCGATTTGATTTATTCCGGCAGGTAAAATTTCACCTGATTTATATTCTTTGCCTAAAATAGTTATAGATTCTAATGATAATGGATAATCGACACGCTTTAACGAAGTACTTACAATATTTAAATTATCGCCATTCGCAACCATATCTTTTTCTGCAACCGGCTCTAGCCATAATCCTAAACATGCAACTATTATTTTTTGAACTTGTTGCTTTTTATATTGAATGAGTTGATCTTCAGGAATTAATTTTAATTGTCCGTAAACTTTAAGTAATGCATCAACCGATTTTTCAGGATGCAAGATATCGTAATTGCTGATGATACTATTTATCGTATTCTGGATATCAGCACCTTGACGATATCGTTCCCATCCTAACTGAATACCTGAAAAAATATCGCTGTTTTGAATAGCTGTTCCTTTTTTTAATTCAAGATATTCTTTTTGTTCGCCGCGTGTTGGCGTGCTGCCAAATCCCTGACTTTTATGATTGGTGCGACTTTCAGCTGCTATTTCTCCATAACTTTTTCCTAACAAAGTATTATATCCTCCCACATCAAAAACAGCTAATTCAGGTGCCCCATTGGCAATTTTATTGGGCAAATCTTTATCCCACCAGGTTGAGTTATTCCAAAATAAACGTTGCGCCTGCCATACACTAACATATATCAATTGTTCAGGAAATTTAGTAGGGTCAGCTGCTGCGGCAAAAGCTTCTTCAGCTAACATTGCACTTGCTGTATGATGACCGTGACCGGCTCTTTCGTCTGCAGGAAATCGGATAATAATAATATCCGGTTTAAAATTGCGAATTACCCAAACCATGTCGGATAATATGGTATCATGTGGCCATTTAGTAAAAGTTTCTGCAGCAGTTTTGCTGTAACCAAAATCTACAGCGCGAGTAAAAAATTGTTCGCCTCCATCTAAACGACGAGCTGCCAATAATTCCTGTGTACGAATTATGCCTAAATAAGCACCTTGCTCTTCACCAATCAGGTTTTGACCACCATCGCCACGTGTAAGTGATAAGTATCCGGTGCGAACACGTTTTTCATTAGCCAGGTAAGTTATTAATCGCGTATTTTCATCATCAGGGTGTGCTGCTATATATAATACACTTGCTGTTGAATTTAATTTTTCTATTTCCAATAAAATTCGGGAAGAATTCCACTGTAATTGTTGCGCTTGAAGTGTAAAAGCAGTAAATGCTAAAATAAAAGGAAATACATTTCGTATCATAAAATTGTTATAATAAAACTGATTGGTAAAAAACCAGTAACACCGGCTCAATATGAATTGTTCCCATTGCAACTAACCGAATGCCTGATTAATGTTTAAGAAACAAATGTAGGCAAAAGTTATGAGCCTTAAAGTTAGGCCATTAGAAAATCGGCGGTGCTGATAGGTATAACATTGTTGCACACACAAGGCTGCTATGTTAAATCGGCTAAGACCAAATATCCATAAAACAAAAAACCCCCGATTATCGGAGGTTTTAACATATTTTGAATTACCGTTAAACTGAAGTCGGCAATTTAACTGTCATTACATAGTTTATTCCTGGAATGGCATTTTCGGTTTTTATTTCTTTCCCTTCTAATGAAGTTTTGATATAGTGGTTGATATATGCATAACCACCCTGCACTTCTACGATATGAATTTTATTTTGTTCGTCGATTGTAAATGTGATAACCACATTTTTTTCATCTGCAGCCGGCATAACTGAAGCATAGGAAATTTCCTTTTTCCCTTCCGGTTTGCAATATTGTTGCTGGGCAGTTTCGTCAACTATAGTTGCTGCTTTTCTAATAAGGTCTTCACCTTCTGGTCCAGCGCAGGCAAACGTTACCGAAATTCCGGTTAATAGCACAAGGGTTAAGGTTATCAGCTTTTTCATAATCCGGGTTTTACAAAGGTGCATTGCTGCACTGTGAAATTAAAACAGTTTAAGTTAAATAGTTAGGTTATTAACCATTATTAACGCTTTGACGCATGAACTATGCCTAAAGTTACAGGTGGGTGACAAATTTTAACATCTTTTTTCGACAAATGCCTAATTTTCGTCTATCAATTGGTAAAATTGGGGGCGAATTTATTTGAGATGGAAGTAATAATCAGAAAAGCAAACTTGAATGATGCCAAGGCATTAGCCGAATTGGGGGCAAAAACATTTTATGATACTTATCATAAGGAAAACACCACCGAAGATATGCGCGATTATATTACTAAGTATTTCACCATCAACGTATTACAGACTGAATTACAGGATAAAAATACCATGTTTTTTGTCGCTGAAACAAATCAGGAATTAATTGGTTATATAAAACTATACCGCACCGGTAATTCGTATATACCCAACGTTAAAGCAATGGAGGTGTCCCGGTTTTATGTAGATAAACAATTTCAGGGCCATAAATTGGGGGCAAAATTGATGTTAGAAGCTGAAAAATATGCAATGGAATGTGGTTGTGAGGTTATGTGGTTAGGAGTTTGGCAAAAAAACATAACTTCTATTATCATTTATGAAAAATTGGGCTATAATAAAGTTGGAACTACAACATTTCCATTGGGGAACGACATACAGGACGATTATATCATGGTAAAGCATTTATAAGCATGCGTTATTCTATCATCATACCGACCTTAAACGAAGAACGATTTATTCATCGTCTCATCAGTCACGTGCAGTTAGCTGGCGAGGGTGAATCGTATGAAATAATTGTTTGTGATGGTGGAAGTAGTGACCGAACAGTAAGCGTTGCGGCAGGTTTAGGGGTTAGGACTTACGAATCACCCAAAAAAGGCCGCGCCGGACAAATGAACTTTGCTGCTGCCCGTGCAAAAGGAGAAATTTTATATTTTGTGCATGCCGACTGTATTCCACCGGTTACATTTTTTAAAGAAATTGAGGCTCAACTGATGAAGGGAGCTGATGCCGGCTGCTTCAGGTATAAATTCGATTCCGACAAATTCATGCTTAGGGTGAACGCCTTTTTTAACAGGTTTGGCGGATTAATTTGCAGAGGAGGTGATCAAACCCTTTTCATCAAACGTACTATTTTCAACAGTTTGGGAGGTTTCAACGAAACATTTACCATTATGGAAGATTACGACCTGGTGCGCAGTATTCGCAAGCAATATCGCTTCGCAGTAATACCGGCTTATGCCGTAGTTTCCTCCCGCAAATATGAACACAATAACTGGCTTCAAGTAAATTTCGCCAACAGCATTGCCATGTTCATGTTTATTTCGGGAGCTTGCTCTCCCGACAGGATTAAATCCACTTACCACAGTCTCATCAGACACCCTAAAGATGAGTAACCCTTAACTCAAACATTTCTTTGGGTATCTTTGCACCCATGTTTGCAGAAAAAGTTATTTGGATAACCGGAGCCTCGTCAGGCATTGGCGAAGAACTGGCGAAACAACTCGCAAAAGAAAAAGCTTATCTCATTTTATCAGCCCGCCGTATTGAAGAACTGGAAAGGGTGAAACAATACTGTCTGCAATTTACCGACAAGGTCGAAATATTACCTGTTGATTTATCGCTTAACCATACCTTAACCGATGCTGCCAATAAAGCACTTACGTTTTTCGGGAAAATAGATATGCTAGTAAATAACGGAGGGATTAGTCAGCGCTCAGGAGTATTAGAAACCAGTGAAGAAGTAGAGCAACGGATAATGCAAATTAATTTCACCAGCGCTGTCACTTTAACCAAAGCTGTTTTACCACAAATGGAAAAAAACAAATTTGGCAATATTATTCTCATGAGTAGTATCACTGGTAAAATTGGCGTTCCAAATCGTTCAACTTATTGTGCAAGTAAACATGCCATTATTGGTTATTTTGATGCATTACGTGCAGAATTAAAAATAAAAAAATCGCCGGTTAATATTCATATTATTATGCCGGGATATGTGCATACCAATATTTCATTACACGCTGTAAAAGGCGACGGAAAAGAACAAGGTGTTATGGACAAAGGACAGGCAAATGGTATGCCTGTTGAAGATTGTGTGCGTAAAATACTTCGTGCTATCAGGCAAAATAAAAAAGAAGTATTAATTGGCCGTAAAGAAATTTTGATGGCGCATTTCAGAAGATTTATTCCCTCATTGTATTATCACTTAATCGCCAAAGTGGCAACCAAATAAATTATTAAAATAAATTGTATAAAGAAAAATGAAACCAATTATTAGTGGCATTCAGCAGGTAGGAATAGGTAATCCGTTTGTTCACGAAGCATGGAGATGGTACCGAGAAAAATTCGGAATGGATGTAAAGATTTTTGAAGAGGCTGCAGAAGCAAATTTAATGTTACCATACACAGGAGGTAAACCACATAAGCGTCACGCGATATTAGCTGTAAATATGAACGGTGGTGGTGGATTTGAAATTTGGCAATACACTTCACGCAAACCCGAAGCAGCAACTTTCGAAATTCAATATGGCGATTTGGGCATTTATGCGTGCAAGATGAAAAGTCGCGACGTTAAAGCCACTTACGAATTTCTCAAAAAACAAAATGTAAATATTTTAGGAGATATCAGTAAAAACCCAAATGGCGATGATCACTTTTATTTACGCGACCTATATGGTAATGTATTTGAAATTGTAAAAGCTGAAGATTGGTTTGGCAAAACAAATTTCACTACTGGTGGAAGTTATGGTGCGGTAATTGGTGTAACTGACATGGAAAAATCAATTGCATTTTATAGCGATATATTAGGTTTCGATAAAATTATTTACGATAAAGAGGAAATATTTAGCGATACTGCAGTATTAACCGGAGGAAATAATAAATCGCGCCGTGTATTATTAGCACAATCTGAATCTCGTCGTGGACCTTTTAGTAAATTATTAGGCAACGGCGAAATTGAATTGGTAAAAGTATATGAGCGCACACCAAATGAAATTTTTGCCAATCGCTACTGGGGTGATTTAGGATTTATTCATTTATGCTTCGACATTCAAAGTATGGATAAAATGAAAACTTTGTGTGAATCAAAAGGATATCCATTTACTGTAGATAGTGGCAATCATTTCGACATGGGTGAAGCGGCAGGTCATTTTAGTTATATCGAAGATCCGGATGGCGCATTAATTGAATTTGTAGAAACGCATAAAGTGCCTATCCTGAAAAAATTCGGCTGGTATTTAAATCTCAAAAAACGCGACCCGAATGAGGCTTTACCGAATTGGATGGTGAAAGCGATGGGGTTGAATAGGGTGAAGTGAAGGGGAAGGGATTGAAGGATTGAACAAGATTGAGGCAAAATTGAGCAAAATTGAAGCAAGATTGAGCAATCCCGATAGCTATCGGGAGAACAAGATTGAGCAGGATTGAGCAAAATTGAAACAGCCTTGATAGCTGTTGGGTAATTCCAAATTGGGTGATTTTGGTTGTTGTGAATTTAATGATTTGTTGAAAGTAATAAAATGGAATTATTGAAATATGGAGCGTCTCCTTTTCAATTTAATTTTATAATTCGTTAGTTTCAGTTTCACTTAAATTGAGGTCGGATTGGATTTTTGATTTTGTTGGGAAATTGAGTGCCTGAAAAAATAATAATACCAGCGCTAAAAATAAAAACACGCGTTGCTCTTCAATTAACAATCCCACAACACATAATAAAGTTGGTCCCTCAATCATGGCCATTCTGATAATAAATGTAGTTCTCCAGCCATCTAATTTTTGTTGTGTACTTTCAAGTGTTTGTAACTTGCTTATTCGCGATGCATACATTGCTCTTGAACCAATTATACCAATTGTTGCAAATCCAATAGCAATAAAAAATAATGGACTACTCATTTCTTGCTCAACGGGTTGACTGCCGGCTTGCAGCATAAAACACACGCCCAAAAAAAGTATGGGTCCGGTAAATAATCCCATAAACATGATTTGTTGTGTTTTTAAATAACCCGGCGTTTGTGTGCTCATTTTATTGAATTTTTTGTTGAATGAAATGTAAAATCGCATTAAATAATTGTTCTTTTTCAGGTTCATTATGCATTTCGTGAAATAAACCAGGAAATTCTTTATATACAATTAAATCGCTGCGCATATTGGCAAATGCTTTACTTGCTGTATGATCAGTCAGTTGGTCTTCTGTGCCATGTGCAATAAACATGGGATAACGCAATTCAGCTGACCTGTCTAAAATTGATTTTCCTTTTGTAAAAATTTCAAAAAATCCGGCTGCAGAAATTTTACCATGCACCAGTTTATCATTTTTATATTTTTCAACTACCTCTTTATCGTGGGAAATGAGTGCAGGATTTAAACCTGTCGGTTGCAACAAAGCAGGTAATATTGACTTCACCGTTTTACCCAAGGCAACTTTCCATGCCGGCGGGTCAAATGCTAATCGTATCCATGGCGATGTAGCAATATATCCTGTCACCGGTTTTGTGTTTTGTAATGCGTGGTTGATTACTACATTACCACCCATACTATGTCCATAAATGAAAATCGGTTTTCCCGGGTATTTGGTTACCACCTCATCATAAAGCATATCGACTGTTTCCAGGTATTCATCAAAGTGGTTGACATGCCCTCTGACGCCACCTGACTTTCCGTGACCAATCAAATCGGCAGCAAAAAAATCAACCTGATGCGCCACAAAAAACGCCGCAACATGCTCAAACCTTGAACTGTGGTCGCTTTGGCCGTGAATATGGCAAATCACAGCAATTGGCTCCTTTTCACCGGTCCAGCTTTGGGCAAATATTTCCTGGCCTTTTTTATTTTGTTTGTGGTAAGTAGTATGGTGCATCAATATTAAATTATGTGATAAATATATAAATTTATTTACAGGTATTATCTTCACAGCAAATACAGATATGAAAAAACTGAAACCCATTCTCAAAATAATCGGCTGGTTGGTGCTGGTTGTGGTATTATATTTAGCCGGCGTTATCATTTATGGCACTATTACCGACTACAAACGCGACCCGGGTGCTATTGAAGCTGCTGAAATTAAGGGCAAAGCTTCCGATTCCAAACAAATTGATAGTGTTATTACGCTCATCAGCTGGAATATCGGTTATGGCGGTTTGGGAAAGGAAATGGACTTTTTTTACGATGGGGGGAAAACAGTTCGTGCACCACAGGAAATTTGGGATAAAGATTTTGCCGGCGTGCAAAAAATTATGAGCGATAATAGTGATGCGGATTTTTATTTAATTCAGGAAATTGACCGCAATTCTCGCAGAAGTTATGAAGTGGATATGGTGAGAGAAATTAATCATGTATTACAAGGATATTCTTCCAGTTTTGCTGTCAATTATGATGTAAAATTTGTTCCGGTTCCTTATACTAATCCTATGGGAAAAGTATTTGGTGGTGTGGCAACATTTTCGCGTTTTACACCAACTGTTTCTGAACGTGTTCAATATCCTGGTAAATTTCCTTGGCCTACCAGAATATTCTTTTTAGACCGTTGTTATTTGACGCAACGTTATCCGTTGTCCAATGGCAAAGAATTAATTGTAATCAATACACACAATTCTGCTTATGATGAAACCGGTGAAATAAAAGGTGGTGAAATGAATGCCATAAAAGCGTTTGTTGAAGCAGAATATAAAAAAGGTAATTATGTAATTGCGGGTGGCGACTGGAATCAATGTCCACCAAATTTCCAACATGATAAATTTATTCCCAAATCAGGATATGATGGTTTTATGCCTCCTTCCATGAGTTTCGATTACACACCTGAAAACTGGCTCTGGGCTTACGACCCTGATGTGCCAACTAATCGCCATTTAGAAACTCCTTTGGATGAAAATACATTCAGAACAGTAATTGATTTCTTTTTGATTTCACCAAATATTAAATTGCTAAAAATTAATACCATTGACACCAAATTTGAATATTCAGATCATCAGCCGGTGAAAATTCAAGTGCAGTTAATGTGATCACCGGAGGTGAGAATTAGCAAATTAGCTGATTAGCAAATTAGCTAATGTTGATTCAGAGTTAGGTGAAAAACTTAGCTTCGAATGGACATTGTTTATTTTTTGCTTGTAGCAAAAAATGGATGAATTTCAATTCGAAGTAATCCTTATATTTATACAATAAATCCATTAGCTAATTTGCTAATCAGCTAATTTGCTAATTAACCCAGGCTTATGAAATATCTCATTGCAATTGATCAAGGCACTACGAGTTCGCGGACAATTTTGTTTGACGAAAAATTAGTGGAGGTTGCGCGTGCGCAGAAGGAATTTCCTCAAATTTTTCCGCAGCCGGGATGGGTGGAACATGATGCTGAGGTTATTTGGGAAACACAGTTGGAAACACTTCGTGAAGTATTGGAAATTGCGCATGTTTCTTTGGATGATATTGCAGGAATTGGTATTACCAATCAGCGGGAAACGGTGGTGGTGTGGGATAAAACTACGGGCAAACCTATTTATAATGCCATTGTTTGGCAAGATAGAAGAACTGCCGGTATATGTGAGGATTTAAAAGCTAGTAAATTAGAAAATTATATTCGCGATAATACGGGTTTGGTGATTGATGCCTATTTTTCGGGGACAAAAATTAAATGGATTTTAGATACTATTCCGAATGCGCGACAATTAGCTGAGGAAAATAAATTATTATGTGGTACTATTGATTGTTGGCTGATATGGAAATTAACCAACGGCAATGTACACGCCACCGATGTTAGTAATGCATCCAGAACCATGTTGTTTAATATTAAAAGTATTACATGGGATTCACATTTATTACAAACATTAAATATACCTGCCAACATTTTACCTGAAGTAAAAAATTCTGTCGACCGATATGGTTTTGCCAATATTGGTGGTAAAGAAATTCCGATTTTAGGTGTTGCTGGTGATCAGCAGGCTGCTTTATTCGGACAGCGATGTTTTGAACCTGGAAGTGCAAAAAATACTTATGGAACAGGATGTTTTATGCTGATGCAAACGGGTAATAAAATGGTTATATCTCAACAAAAATTATTAACTACTATTGCCTGGGGAATAAACGGAAACATCAGTTATGCATTAGAAGGCAGCGTATTTATTGGAGGTGCTGTAGTGCAATGGTTGAGAGATAGTTTACAAATAATTTCAAGCAGTGATGAATCGGAATATATTGCTGCTTCATTACATGATAATGGTGATGTATATTTTGTCCCGGCATTTACCGGACTTGGTGCGCCACATTGGGATATGTATGCAAAAGGAACTATTTCGGGATTAACACGCGGCACCGGAAGAGCGCATATTATTCGCGCGGCATTGGAATCGATTGCATATCAAACACGTGATGTGTTGCAAGCTATGAATAAAGATGCAGGCATTATTTTAAAAACATTACAAGTAGATGGTGGTGCAACTGCCAACAATTGGTTGATGCAATTTCAAAGCGATATTTTACAAACGCAGGTAGTGCGACCAGAATATTTAGAATCTACAGCATTAGGTGCAGCGAGTTTGGCAGGTATTGGTGCAGGATTGTTTACGATGGAAGATTTGTCTACACAGCCACTTACATCCACACGATTTAAACCTAAAATGAAATTAGTGGAAGCGGATGAGTTGTATTTTAAATGGCATACGGCGGTGGATAGGGCGAAGGGGTGATGATGTGCTAATGTGATGATGTGCTGATGTGCTGATGAAACAGCCGGAACGGCCAATGTGCTGATGTGATGATGTGATGATGTGCTGATGTGATGATGTGATGATGTGCTGATGAAACAGCCTGAACAGCCAATGAGATGATGTGATGATGTGTCCGCCGCGGCGGATGCTGATGAAACAGCTGGAACGGCCAATGTGCTGATGTGCTAATGTGATGATGTGATGATGAAACAGCCGGGACGGCCAATGTCCTGATGGATTAATGCGACTGTGTGTTGAGTGCAGATTTGAAGTTGTTGTGATTTGTAATTATTTTTTTTGATGAAATTGAATTATTACTTAAGTTTATTTACAATTTAATTAATACTTTACTGCCAACGAATTGATTTTTGTCAATTGCAATAATAGTATAACAGCCTGAAGGAAGAGAAGTTATATTAAATTGAAAAATAGTTGGTCCTAAAGCTGTTGCATTTAGGGGAATAAATCTGCCATTAATGTCAATTAAAACAAATTTGTAATTTTCATCACTTGAAATACCTACCTCAAATATGCCATTACTAGGGTTTGGTGAAAGTTCAAAAACACCATTTTCGAAGTCTGTTACCGGACTTAAATATTCGCATTCTGCAATTTCATCATTACCGACTAATCCTAAAATATTATCTTCATAACATCTCAAATGCCCTCCCGGTGGAGGGTCAGCGGCACCGGGTATTGGGAAAAAATAATAATTGTTACCAATTCTTTCGGTAAAATAATTATAAGGCGCACCATCAGGGAAATTATTGTGTGAATATAATAGCTCTGCCGGCGTTATATAAAAACGTTTTAAATCTATTCCATTTACCACAACATTAACTATAGAATCTACAACTGAATAAGCTGGTGCATCGTAAGGGCATGTAGTTACCAAAGTATCACCTACCGATGCATTAAAGTTAAAATAAGGCTGCAATGAATCAGTATCAATATTATAAATTGAAATTTTTCCGCTATCGTTATTGATGAAATAATTACGAGTATACCCTGTGCCATTATTTCTAATAAAATCATATTTTAAAACCCGCAAATCCAATCCTGCTATAATTGTATCTCCAATAACTTCAAATTTATTTAATGCAATGTTATAGGGTGGGAACATTTCAACTTGATCGTACCACCAAGTTGCCCCTATTGGAGCAAATTCTGCCGACTGTGCATGTAATTTTGTCGTACAAGAACAGATACAACTGCCTAATAAAAGGCTACCAATGAACCCTTTCATAGTTTTATTATTTGAGCAGTAGTTAAATTATTCGACTTATCATATACTAAAACAGTGTAAATTCCAACCGGCAGCAAATCTATTTTAAAGGTAATTTTTTTGTTATCGATTACTGTATAATCCATTTCCGTATGACTACCGTTTATTGAAACCAACTCAACTTTATTTATGGATGCAACATATTGAATTAATTGAACGATAACATTATCACTTGACGGGTTGGGGTAAACTGCTAATTGGGTTGGACTGTTTTCTTCTATATCCGTAATTAGGTAATCGCATTCCACATCTACGAATTTTACCAGCCCAAGAATTGAATCCTCATAACAATTTAATTCTCCGGGATAATCACCATCAAATGCACCCGGATTATACCATTGCAATGGGTAACCTAAAAAACCTATACCTTCAATAAAAATATTACTATTCCAAAAAAATGCGTATTCATCAATAGATTCATAAGGCAAAAATTCCATCCAAAATTTCTTCAGTGTCACACCACTAATTATTGTATCTCCTATTGAATCAACAACCATATGTCTAAACTTCTCATAATCGGGATTCGGAGAACCATAATACACCGGTGTAGAAATCGTATCGCCTAAAGTTGCATTTAAATTAAAATAAGGTAATTCCTCGTTTGTGATTGTATCATAGCAGGTAATTACACCGTCAATTTGTTTAAAGTAGCCAATGGTATTTATAAAAGTATCCATTACCCAAAGCTCCTGAATTTTATTGCGAACCAATTTATTATAGCTATCACCGGCAATTACAGTATCATTTGTTACTTCAAATCTGTAATAGGCCATTGGTGGTCCGTTTGCATTAAATTCGATAATCCACATTTCGGCGCCAATGGGAGCAAATGTTGCAAATTGTGCTTTGGTGTTGGTGGCGATGAATATTGTGAGAAGGAGGAGGATTGTTTTCATATTCAAATATAAACAAAATACAGTGGAACACGGATGACGCGGAGAACGCGGATTTTATTGAGTTCACATATCGGCGGACGAGCCTTGAGTCGAATATTGGTTTCAATGGTTCATTTGTAGGATTAATTTCAATGGTTGCTCTGAATCGCGTTAGGGATCCTCCTCCGTTGC
The DNA here is from genome assembly GCA_016718035.1 of Bacteroidota bacterium. Classification (GTDB taxonomy): domain Bacteria; phylum Bacteroidota; class Bacteroidia; order Chitinophagales; family BACL12; genus UBA7236. The sequence goes on from JADKEK010000009.1 coordinate 73,729, forward strand.
ACTGCGGCGGACGAGCCAAGAGTCGAATATTGGTTTCAATGGTTCATTTGTAGGATTAATTTCAATGTTTGCTCTGAATCGCGTTAGGGATAGTAGCGGAAACCCCACAGGCCGCCTTTTCGGCGGACGAGGAGTTGCAGCGGATAGCCCGGCCAACGCCCAAAACAATAGGTACATGGCTTTGAAACGGGTGTTTTTATTTGGCTCCCCCACCCCTTTGCCGTATCTTTGCGCCTGCAAAACTTAAAAATTGGAATTATGAATTATGATGTAATAGTATTGGGAAGCGGACCCGGCGGTTATGTGACTGCTATCAGGGCTTCTCAGTTGGGTTTAAAGACTGCCATTGTGGAGCGCGCTGAACTGGGTGGTATTTGTTTGAACTGGGGTTGTATACCTACCAAAGCATTGTTAAAAAGTGCTCAGGTGTTTGAATATATGAAACATGCTGCGGATTATGGTATTACCGTTTCTGACGCTAAAGCTGATTTTGCCGGAATGGTAAAACGCAGTCGCGACGTTGCCGGTGGCATGAGTAAAGGTGTGCAGTTTTTGATGAAAAAAAATAAAATCGACATTATTGAAGGAAATGGTGTGGTTAAACCGGGTAAAGCTGTTGAAGTGACAGATGCTACCGGTGCTAAAAAGATGGTGTCGGCAAAACATATCATTATTGCTACCGGTGCGCGCAGTAAAGATTTACCTACCATGAAACAGGATGGTAAAAAAATAATTGGTTATCGCGAAGCAATGACATTGGCTACTCAACCTAAAAAATTAGTGGTTGTTGGAGCAGGTGCAATTGGTGTTGAGTTTGCGTATTTCTATAATTCAATTGGCACTCAGGTAACGATTGTTGAATTTATGGACAGATTGGTTCCGGTTGAAGATGAAGAAGTATCAAAAGAATTAGCGCGTAATTTCAAAAAACAAGGTATCACTATTATGACATCGAGTGCTGTTGAATCGGTGGATACTGCGGGTGAAGGTTGTAAGGTGAAAGTGAAAACAGCGAAAGGTGAAGAAATTTTAGAATGTGATATCGTATTAAGTGCTGCAGGTGTTGTTGCTAATATTGAAAATATCGGATTGGAAACTGTTGGAATTAAAACTGATAAAGGCAAAATTGTTGTAGATAAATATTACAAAACAAATGTGGATGGATATTATGCTATTGGCGATGTAACGCCCGGACCGGCATTAGCACACGTTGCAAGTGCTGAAGGTATTACTTGCGTTGAAGCTATTGCAGGTCATCATCCGGAAGGAATTGATTACGGTAATATTCCGGGATGTACTTATTGTTCTCCTGAAATTGCGAGTGTTGGTATGACTGAAGCTGCTGCAAAAGCTGCGGGTTATGAATTAAAAATTGGTAAATTCCCATTCACTGCAAGCGGAAAAGCTAAAGCTGGTGGTAATCCAGAAGGATTTATTAAATTAATTTTTGATGCCAAATATGGTGAATTTTTAGGTGCGCACATGATTGGTGCCAATGTTACGGAAATGATTGCAGAAGTAGTTGTTGCACGTAAATTGGAAACTACCGGTCACGAAATAATTAAAGCAATTCACCCGCACCCAACCATGAGCGAAGCAATTATGGAAGCTGCTGCCGCTGCATATGGTGAAGTGATACATTTATAATTATTATGTAGAACATATTATTAAAGCCCTGTTGTGAGACGGGGCTTTTTTGATTTTAATGCAGTCCTTTTTTTTGCAGAAGATTTAATTACATTTGTAATATGCCGAAAATAAATATTTATTCACGGGAGACAATTATTGCACGCACGAAACATCGTTCGGGTGAGACAAAATTGGGGGAAACTATTCATACTATTCCGCAGAACACTTCATGGCAAACTTATTTAAAACAGGATACTGCCAAGTTTGTTGTGTTGGGCATTCCTGAAGATATCGGTGTTCGCGCAAATCATGGTCGCGGTGGCGCATACGCCGCTTGGAAGCCGAGTTTGGATTTTTTACTCAACATGCAAAGCAACCAGTTTTGTCATGGTGAAGAAATACTCGTGCTTGGGCATATTGAATTAGATGATTTAATGGCGGAAGCTAACTCGCTGAATTATAAATTGGAAACAGATATTGAAAAAGCGCGTTTACTAGTTGCGCAGGTGGATGAACGGGTGAGTGAGGTAATAACAATAATTGCAGCAGCGGGTAAAATTCCGATTATTGTTGGTGGTGGACATAATAACGCTTATCCTATTATTAAAGGAATAAATAAAGGTGCCGGATTAAATGGCATTCATGTAATTAATTGTGATCCGCACAGCGATATGCGACCGATGTTGGGCAGACATAGTGGTAATGGATTTTTATATGCTTATAGTGAAGGATATTTAAAGAAGTATGCTGTTTTTGGATTACATGAATCGTATAATATTTATTCAGCGCTGGAATTATTTGAGCAACATAAAGAGCAATTACATTTTGAAACATATGACGATATTTTTGTGCGTGAACAAATCAGTTATCAGTTGGCACTCAATAATTGTCTCCATTTTTGTAAAGGTGCTGCATGTGGGGTTGAAATTGATTTAGATTCCATACAAAATGTACCTGTTAGTGCCCGAACCCCAAGTGGTATGTTACCTATTGATGTGCGCAAATACGTTTATCACTGTGGTTCGGAATTAGAGGTTTGTTATTTACATATTGCGGAAGGAGCGCCGGTATTGGCGCATAAGCAGATGGACAATAAAACCGGAAAACTAGTTGCTTATATCATTACAGATTTTGTAAAAGCGGTAAAACGCAACATCCGTTAATCCCAAATCCTTTACACAATAAGTAATTTTTTAATAAAAATTTGGTGAAATAACTTCGTGTGGCTACTTTTGTGAATGAACGTTCATTCATAATGAAAACAAATCAGAAAGAACATATCATGGAAACGGCCCTGCAATTGTTTGCCAGCAAGGGTTACGGACAAACTTCCATAGCGCTGATTGCCCGCGAGGCGGGAGTTGCGCAGGGGTTGATGTATAATTATTTTGACTCCAAAGAGGCATTATTATTAGCAATTATGGAGCAGGGATTTGCCGGCGTGCAGGAAAGTATGGCTGTTTATGCCGGAACGCACAGTCCGAAAAAAGCATTGGAATTGCATGTAGAAGCCACATTCGCGCAAGTGACTGCCAACAAAAATTTCTGGAAGTTATTTCACGCTATTAAGATGCAGGAACAAGTGCAGCAGTTTTTGGATGCGGAATATGCCCATGCAAAATCATTTATTATTAAAACTTTGTCCGGTAATTTTAAAAAACTCGGTTACGACAAACCCACTGATGAGGCGAAATTATTTTTTGTAATGATAGATGGTTTGGTGATTCATCATTTAATGGATGCGAAAACATTTCCATTGCATACAATTAAAAAAACAATATTTCAAAGATACCATATATGAATACGAATTGGCTAAATACAAACGAATACCCGTTTAAGCATCATTATTTCAAGGTTAATGATACAACGATGCATTATGTGGATGAGGGTGAAGGAGAAGTGTTATTATTTGTGCATGGTACTCCGTCCTGGAGTTTTGAATTCAGGAATGTGATTAAATTTTTATCGAAAAAATATCGATGTATTGCAATTGACCATATTGGTTTTGGCTTATCGGAAAAACCAGCTAAGTATGATTATACCGTTCAAAATCATACGGCGAGTTTGCTCAAGCTGGTTACCCATTTGCAGTTAAATCAATTCACCATGTTGGTTCACGATTTTGGTGGTATTATTGGTTTAGCCGCTGCGGAGCAAATACCCGAAAAAATTAAAGGACTTGTAATATTAAACACCTGGTGCAGGTCGATACAAGATGAGCCGGAGTATAAAAAAATGAAGATGATTTTAGGCAGCCCTTTGATGCCTTTGTTATATCGATATTTAAATTTTTCTGCAAAATATATTTTGCCGGCTGCATTTGGCGAACGTTCACGCTTAACGCCTGAAATTCACCAACACTTTCTGCGTCCTTTTTCCAAAGTGAGTGAACGCAATGGAACTATTGCATTTGCAAAATCGCTTTTACGGGACCAGGATTATTATGCAAGCGTTGGCAAAAAATTAAGTATCCTCAAGGATAAACCGGTATTAATTATCTGGGGTATGAAGGACGAATTTATAACTGAAAAACATTTGCTTTGGATGCAGGAGCAATTCCCGGGCTCTAAGGTAGTTCGTTATGATGACGCAGGGCATTTTGTGTTAGAAGAAAAAAGTGTTGTTGCCGGGCCGGTGATTGCGGAATTTATGGGGTGAGTATTGCAGTGGTTTTCAAAATTAATGGCTACGATTAACCGGGCGAATTTTAGACCTGCCAGGTTTAAACCTAACAGGTCTTAGAGCATACGACAAATTGACAGGGAAAAACAACCTGCCAGGTCTTAGAGCTACCTGACAGATTTACCGAAAAATTCGAATTTCAGTTATTAGTTGAAACAAAAAAAGCGCCTCAATCGAAGCGCTTTTGTATTATATTAATTGGCGAATTAATCTACGTTATCGTGTAAAAATGAATTATTCTTTTTAAGCTCCGGACCATTGTCACCATTTACCACATTATATTGTGATACATTAATTTCACGTGCATCCGGTGTTTCTTCCAATTCAATATTACGACGCATATAAGCAGGCACTTTTTCAATCTCTTCGAGATTATTATTATTCAGTTTCATGCTCATGCTTTTTAAGCGATTAATACGGTCGTTACCCTGATTGTTTACCACACCCATTTTATCTTCATTGGTGATAAACGATTTAGGTTCATTACGAACAACCATTGGAGGAACCTCTTCAACTTCATCTACCGGAGGTATTTCTTCCTTTTTTATAAAAGTAATTATTTCTTCCTCTTCTTCAGCTACAATTTCAATAGGCTCTTCGATTTGTTTTTTTAATTCGAAAACCGGAGTTTCATCAATTACTTCCTCTTCAATAACCGTTGCTTGAATTTCCTGAACCGGATTAATAATTTCTGCAATTATTTCTGCTACTTTTTCTTCAGCTATAACTTCTGCTAAAGGAGCTTCATTAATAATTGGAGCTACGGGTTCAGCAACTTTTTCTTCACGATGGTCTTCAACCGGTGCAAACATGTCGAAATTAAAAGCGAACTGACGAGGATTATTATCTTCCTCTTTCTTCACTTCTTTTTTTTCGAGTTTTACTTCATTTTTATTTACCAGTTTAATTTCAGGTTCACCTTCAGGTTCAACTTCTTTTGTTGCTACTTCTTCTACCACTGCTGTTGTTTGCGCAACAGGATTTTGTTTCATGGCAGTAATTTCGTTGGTATCAACATGCGTAATTTTATAGGTGTTCTTTTTGATACGGGTATTGCGTTGTTCGATAGTTTCGAAACCAGTTGCAATTACCGTAACCATAATTTTTTCACCTAAGGTTTCATCGGTGCAATTACCCCAAATAATATCGCAATCGTTACCTGCAGCTTCCTGCACATAATCGGTAATGGATGCAATTTCATCCATCAATACCGCTTTTGAACCTGAAGAAATATTCAATAAAATATTTCTTGCACCGCGAATATCATTATCATTTAACAGCGGAGATTCAAGCGCAACACTAACAGCTTCCAATGCACGATTTTCACCTTCAGCACTTCCTGAACCCATAATCGCAAGTCCGCTATCACGCAATACTGTTTTCACATCTTCAAAATCCACGTTCACATAACCCGGAACAGTAATAATTTCGGCAATACCTTTTGCTGCGGTAGTTAAAATATCATCTGCTTTAGCAAATGCTTCATTCCAAGCTAGGTTGCCAAACATTTCGCGCAATTTATCATTCGACACAATCAAAATTGCATCTACAAAATGTTTTAACGTTTCTAAACCTTCATGCGCCTGTGTTCTTCTTCTTTTACCTTCAAAACCAAATGGCACAGTAACAATTCCAATGGTTAAAATGCCCATTTCTTTTGCCAATTTAGCAACAACCGGAGCACCACCTGTTCCTGTTCCACCGCCCATACCTGCGGTAATAAATACCATTTCAGTATTTTTTTCGAGCAGCGATTTTATTTCCTGCATACTTTCCATGGCAGCCTGTTGACCCACACTAGGGTGTGATCCAGCTCCACGGCCTTTAGTAAGACTTGGTCCTAATTGAATTTTATTTGGAACCGGGCTCATTTCCAATGCCTGTTGATCGGTATTGCAAATTACAAAGTTCACATCCTTAATGCCCTGCATGAACATGTGGTTTACGGCATTTGATCCGCCACCACCGACACCAATTACTTTAATAATTGATGATTGTTCTTTTGGTATATCGAAATACATAATGTTTGTAGCGCTTTTTTTAACTAGGTTTACTTAGTTGGTTTATATTGACTGTCCGGTCATTGACAGTTTTATTTAAAATCAGAAACGTCATCTTCTTCAAACCATTTTTTAGTTGAGCTCAACATATTTTTAAGCCAACCCGGTTTTTCAGATTTATTTTTTTCCGGTTTATGTTCTTCTTGCGATTCGTTAGCTGTTTCAAATGCATCTTCATTATTGTTATGTTGCATTTCGTTAACAGTTACCGGTTCTTGTTGCATAACAGGAACTTCAGTAGTAGTATTTTGCTCTTCAAAAACAACTTGTTCTCTGAAATTTCTGTCTTCCATTCCTTTTAAAATCAGACCAACAGCAGTTGCATACATTGGGTGACGAATGTCTTCTGATTTAGATTTTGAAAGATGTTCGGTTGGGAAACCAACACGGGCGTCCATTCCGGTGATATAAGAAACTAATTGAACAATATGTTTTAACTGAGCACCACCGCCGGTTACTACAATACCACCAATCAATTTTTTATGGAAACCTGAAAGTTTAATTTCATAATACACGTGTTCCAAAATTTCTTCCATTCTCGCCTGAATAATACGCGCGAGATTTTCCACTTTAATTTCTTTTGGTTCACGACCTTTTAAACCGGTGATAGAAATAATTTCGTTGTCTTCTGTTTCTGTAGCTAATGCACATCCGAATTTCACTTTTAGAATTTCTGCCTGATTTTTCATAATCATGCAACCTTCTTTAATATCTTCGGTAATGATATTTCCACCTAAAGGAATAACAGCAGTGTGGCGAATAATGCCATCTTGAAAAATTGCGATATCAGTAGTTCCACCACCAATATCTACTAAAGCTACACCGGCTTCTTTTTCTTCTTCGCTCAATACAGAAGCAGACGATGCCAATGGTTCAAGAATTAAATCGGTAACTTTTAAACCCGCTTTTTCAACGCATTTAAAAATATTTTTAGCTGCAGAAATTTGTCCGGTGATAATATGGAAATTCGCTTCTAAACGCACACCACTCATGCCAATCGGGTCTTTAATTCCCAATTCGCCATCCACAATAAATTCCTGAGGTAATACGTGAATAATGCGGTCACCCGGAGGTAAAACCAAGCGATGCATATTTTCAACCATACGGTCGATATCTTCCATTGAAATCTCGTTCTCCGCATCGTTGCGGGTTAAGATATCACGGTGTTGCAAGCTTTTAATGTGTTGCCCGGCAATTCCCACATATACTTCGCGAATGGTAACGCCACTTTTTTGCTCAGCCTCAGCAACAGCAATTCTGATAGCCTCAACTGTTTTGTCGATGTTGGCTACAACGCCACGCATAACGCCAAACGAATCGGCTTTTCCCATACCAAGCACCTCAATTTTACCATTGTCGGTAATTTGTCCAACAATTGCACAAATTTTTGTTGTGCCGATGTCAAGGCCTGTAATTATCCGGTTATTCCTGCTCATAGTTTATCTTTTTTTCGCAAACAATTTGCCCTTTATAATCGAGTTTAATTGTTTCATATTTATCCCAGCCTGTATAACTCAACCCTTCCGCATAAAAAATTTCCAGTTTGTGAAATTTTTCTTCCATGTTGTCAATACCTCCGAACTCAATTTTGTGATCACCCAATTTCGGTATCAACACAAAGCTTCCATTATCAGCGACGGAAACTTGTTCAATCTGGGCATTCCAGAATGTGTTGTTGTGGATGAACCGTGTTATTGTCAACACGTTTTTGAGCACCGGGGTTTCAATCATGTTCGAGTTATAAGTGCCTTCTTGTATGTTTCCTGTAACTACAGGTACACGAGTTGTAAATTTACTGCTGATAGGTATCTTATTAGCATTTTCATTAATATAATAATTCACACCATACTTGTTAATAACCCTTGCAATCGGCTGTTTCTGTACAATTTTGATATGTAAATCACCATTTGCATCTAACCATGTTTCTGCATCGTGCACATAAGGATCATTTTCCAGTACTTTTTCGATACGACCAACATCAATTTTTTTCAACTGATCGCCTTTTACCGAATCACCAAACTGATGTAACAAAATTGATTTTACATCTTCATTATCCAAAAAGAACATCCCACTTTCCTGGTCTACCGAAATATCTACATTTTTGCAAACCACATCATCCTGTTTTTTGGCGTTAAAGGAGGTCAAAAATACCAAGCCTGTAACGCACGCCAACAGGGTGATTAAACCAAAAATGCGGACTACTTTTTTCTTCCAGCTCATGCTTTCGATTTCAGTATTTCGGCTATAGGTTGAACTAATTTATCGATGTCGCCTGCTCCTATCGTACAAATGACATCGAAATGTGAATTTTTTACTTTTTCTAATAACGCTTCTTTACTCAGCATTTGTTTATTCGCATTTTTTACACGCGATAAAATGGTATCTGCAGTAACACCTTCAATTGGTTCTTCTCTTGCCGGATAAATTGGCAATAAAATAACCTCATCTGCTAAATCTAAACTTGTTGCAAATCCATCGGCAAGGTCGCGTGTTCTGGTAAATAAATGCGGTTGAAAAATCGCAGTGATTTTTTTCCCTTTATATATCTCCCTGACACTTTTCAAAAACATATTTATCTCTTCAGGGTGATGCGCATAATCATCGATATAAACCGTATTGGCATCGCTGTAAATTTTTTCAAAACGGCGATAAATACCTTTGAAGTTGTTTAATGCGCTGCTTATTTTTTCAGGCGCTATTCCGAGTTGTAACGCTACAGAAACTGCCGCTACAGCATTTTCAATATTATGAATACCGGGGTATTGTAAAGTAAAACGAATATCGTTGCTCAATGTCACAATACTACCATCCAAAGTAATGTCGTAATGTTTAGCATATAAATCTGCTGTTGTATCATTGAGACTGTAGCGCCAAACTTTTTCGCGTAAATGCGGAATTATTGGTAATGTTGATTTTACTACCATTAACCCACCGGCTTCCGTTTTATTGCCAAATTCAATAAATGCTTTTTCTACTTCTGCCTGAGTGCCATAAATTTCTAAATGGTCGCTATCAACAGCAGTCACTACTGTAATGTTTGGATATAATCGCATAAATGAACGATCATATTCATCTGCCTCAGCTACCAAAACATCGTTGTCGCCAATTACAAAATTGGAATGAAAATTCGTACAAATGCCACCTAAAAATGCGGTGCAATCATACCCTGAATCTTTTAAAATCCAGGTAATCATTCCCGAAACCGTAGTTTTTCCATGCGAGCCGGAAACCGCTATAGTAAAGCGTTCTCGGCTAATCATGCCCAACACTTCCGAACGCTTATATAAAGGATATTGATGGTCGATAAAATAATTTAATTCCTGATGATGTTTTGGAATTGCTGGTGTATAAATAACGATATCAGCTTGTCTGTTGATTAATGCCACGCTGTCCTCATAATGAATAATCATTCCCTCCTGCTCTAACTGTTGTGTAAGTGCAGTACGTGTACGATCGTAACCGGAAACTTCAGCGCCAAGATATTTAAAATACCTTGCCAATGCGCTCATACCGATGCCGCCAATACCTACAAAATATACCCGTTTAATGTTATTTAACTGCATATATTAATTTACGCCCGGAATTAATTTAAATACTTCATCAACAATTCGCTCTGCTGCATCTTCAATAGCAAAAGCTTTTATGTTATTACTTAATGTTGTTCGTTTATTTTCATCATTTAACAATTGTAATGCAGCGGGAATAAGTTGTTCCTGTGCATGTTTATCGCTAATATGTATGGCTGCATTTCCTTCCACCAATGCCATCGCATTTTTTGTCTGATGGTCTTCAGCCGCAGCCGGAAAAGGCACCAGAATAACGGGTTTGCCCACCAAACACAATTCAGATATGGCAATAGCTCCTGCTCTTGAAACAATCACATCTGCAGCTGCATAAGCATGGTCGATATTGGAAATAAAATCAAACACCTTTACATTATCATATCCTTTTGCTGCTTGTTTACAGTTTTCGAACATTACTGTACCTGTTTGCCAAATCACCTGGATTTTTTGCTCTTTGAAATAATCTAAGCCACCAATTAAACAATTATTCAGCGTTCGTGAACCGAGACTACCTCCGACAATTAATAAAATTTTGCTATCTAAATCAAGGTCAAAATCCTTTCGTGCTTTTTCAGGTTTTACATTACATAAAACGATATTTTGTCGTACCGGATTTCCTGTTTTAACTACTTTTTCTTTCGGGAAAAATTTATCCATGCCATCGTAAGCAACACAAACAGTTTTTGCTTTTCGCGATAAAATTTTATTCGTTACTCCGGGAAAAGAATTTTGCTCTTGTATAATAGCCGGCACACCATTGCGCATTGCTGCATTAAGTGATGGACCGCTCGCAAACCCGCCTGTACCAATAGCTACATCAGGTTTAAATGATTTCACAATCGACCCTGCTTTAAAATAGCTGGCAATTAATTTAAACGGAAAACTCAGGTTGCGCATATCTAATCCGCGATGAAATCCGCTAATCCATAAACCTTCGATTCGGTACCCTGCTTTAGGTACCTTTTCCATTTCCATTTTATTTTCGGCACCCACGAATAATATATTCGCATCGGGGCGACGACGTTTAATTTCGTTGGCAATAGCAATGGCAGGAAATATATGACCTCCTGTACCACCACCACTAATTAATATGTTAATTGCCTTTTGCATTAGGCTTTTGTTTTTTTATTTGTTGTTGAAATTGCATCTACTGCAATATCTTCTAATACTATTTCATCCTCTTCCATCACATTTTCAGCAAGTTCTTCCATTCCTTCTGCCTGATTGATTTCCTCCTCTTCTTTCATTTCAATTTCTCTGCTCACACTCAAAATAATTCCAATACTCAAACTGGTAAACCAAAGTGAGGTTCCACCCATACTCACCAGCGGCAATGTTAAACCGGTTGTCGGCAATAAATGCACGGCAACGCCCATATTTACAAATGCCTGAATAGTTAAAACCAATCCTAAACCAACGGCAAGCAAGGCACCAAAACTACTCGGTGCTTTTGCCACAATTTTTATACATCGATAAAGAAATACGAGATAAAGGAAAATGATAAATATCCCTCCAATCATGCCATACTCTTCAATAATTGTTGCGTAAATAAAATCGGCGTAAGGGTAAGGGAGAAAATCTTTTTGTGTAGAATTTCCAGGACCAACGCCAAACACCATTCCTTTTGCAATAGCAATTTTAGCTTGGTCGGTTTGGAATGAATCATCTTCTGTTCCGCCATTTATAAAACTTTCTACCCGTGAATTCCATGTGCCTAATCGGCCGATATCTGGTAGTAAATAGGATAACCCAATAATAATTCCCAATAAAACAATACCTGCTCCAACCGTGAGCATGATATATTTAAATTTCACTCTTCCAACAAACATTAATACAATACAGGAAAAAAATAATACGCTTGCTGTAGATAAATTTTCCGGTAATATCAATGCACAAATAATAGCAATTGGTAATATCACCGGTATAAACGCTTCTTTAAAAGATTCAATTTTTTCCTGTTTTTTTGACAATACCCTTGCCGTATACATAATCAATGCAAACCTTGCCAAATCGGATGTTTGGAAGGTAAGATTAATTACAGGAAGTGTGATCCACCTTGAAGCATCATTTACTTCCGGTGCAATAGTCATTGTATAAATTAACGCAGGAACACTCAACCATAACAAAATTTGCGCAATACGACTATAATATTTATATGGGATAAGGTGACTGAGATACATCAACAAAATACCAAACACCATAATAATAAAGTGTTTGATTAAATAATATTCTGTATTTCCACCGGCTGATTTATATGCCAGTGTTTCTGTTGAGCTATACACAGCCAGCAGCGAAACCACTGAAAGTACAAAAACAACCAGCCATATATAACGGTCGCCTTTGACTTTACTTAATAAAAATGTTACCGGTTTCGACATCTTACCTGATAGTTAATATTATAATTCGCGAACGCGCGCTTTAAATTGATTACCTCTGTCTTCAAAATTTTCGAATAAATCAAATGAAGCACAAGCAGGTGATAATAAAACAACATCACCATTGTTGCCAAGGCGATAAGCCATTTCAACACAATCGCGCATGCTTTCAGTATTTACCACAATATCAACCAGCTTGCTAAATGCCTGTTGGATACGGGTATTATCTTTTCCAAGACAAACAATTGCTTTCACTTTCTTTTTTACTAAATCAGTAATAAGTGAATAGTCGTTGCCTTTATCGATACCACCAACAATCCAGATTACCGGTTTAGTTTGGCTTTCGAGTGCATACCACGTGCTGTTTACATTGGTAGCTTTTGAATCGTTAATAAATTCGATGCCATGTACCTGAGCAACAAATTCTAAACGATGTTCCAGTGTTGTAAAATCCGAAAAACTCTCGCGAATATTTTCGTTGTTCAACCCAAGTAACTTTCCACTGATGCCTGCGGCCATCGTGTTGTACTGGTTGTGTTTTCCTTGTAGCGCTAATTCGTTAATGGTCATTGTAAATTTGTTTTGGTTGATTTGAATTTGTATTTGGTTATCTGCAACCCAGGCGCCTTCACCTTGTCGGTCATCCAATGTGAATGGTAATACCTTTGGGCCGTTGTTATTATTAAGTTCTTTATTTAATGTTTCAGTTATTACAACATCATCGGCATTATAAATGAAATAATCGCCGACAGTTTGATTCATTTTGATTCTGAATTTAGATGCCACATATCGCTCGAACTGATATTCATAACTATCTAAATGGTCAGGTGTTATATTTAATAAAATCGAGATATAAGGTTTAAATGTTACTGCATCGTCTAATTGAAAATTGCTGATTTCCAATACATAGTATTCATGTTTGCCGTTGGCCACTAATTCAGCAAAACTTTTTCCGATATTGCCTCCAATTGCTACATTTAATCCGGCCTTTTGCAACATGTGAAAAGTAAGTGATGTACATGTCGATTTGCCGTTACTTCCTGTTATGGCAATTACTTTTCCTTCACAATATCTCCAGGCAAATTCTATTTCTCCCACCACAGGAATGTTGCGTTCCCGTATTTTTTTCATCACTTCATATTTTTCCTGAATACCCGGGCTTTTAATAATTTCGTCAGCTGCAAAAATGATATCGTAACTATGTGTTCCTTCTTCAAATGCTATCCCTTCTTCCTGTAATTTATTTTTATATACATCTTTTATTTTACCCTTGTCGCTCACAAACACGTCGAACCCTTTGCGCTTTGCTAAAATAGCAGCACCTGTTCCGCTTTCGCCTGATCCGAGTATGACAAGTTTTTTGTTCATTATCTCACCTTAAGGGTAACAATTGAAACGATGGCTAACAAAATGGTAATAATCCAAAAGCGTGTTACAATTTTTGTTTCGAACATGCCTTTTTTCTGATAATGGTGATGTAGCGGACTCATTAAAAATATCCTTCTGCCTTCGCCATATTTCTTTTTGGTATATTTAAAATAACTCACCTGAATCATGACACTTAAATTTTCAACTAAGAAAATGCCGCACAAAACAGGAATTAATAATTCTTTGCGAATAACAATTGCGAGAGAAGCAATTATACCTCCTATTGTTAAACTTCCTGTATCACCCATAAATACTTGTGCAGGGAAAGCATTATACCATAAGAAACCAATACACGCTCCGATTAATGCTGCGCTAAATACTACCAACTCACCTGAATCTGGTATATACATAATATTCAGGTAATCACTTAAAATGGCATTACCAGCTATATAGGCGAATATTAGTAAGGTTAGTACTATGATTGCTGATGTTCCTGCGGCTAAACCATCAAGTCCATCTGTCAAATTAGCACCGTTCGAAACGGCTGTGATAATGATGATAATAATCAATACAAATACTAATGGGAATAACCACTTTTTAGTATCATCACTTGCCCAACCTACGAGCCATTCGTAATCAAACTCATTATTTTTTACTAATGGAATAGTAGATTTTGTTGACCGTGTATCATGACTAAAAAATTTAGTGCCTTCAGCATTTAACATGCCTGAACCTTCTAAGCGAACATCATTGGCAGCATATGATTCTACTGGTCTTCCAACCGGCTGACCGTTTTCTACTTCATACACATAAATATTATCGTAGTCACGCAATTTAATATCATCAGAAAAATATAATACCAACCCTACAATTGCTCCAAGTCCAACCTGGCCCATTACTTTAAATTTGCCACGAAGTCCTTCCTTATTTTTTTTGAAGACTTTAATATAGTCATCCAAAAATCCGATTAATCCCATCCACACTGTCACAATTAACATCAACAGCACGTAAATATTTTTTAAATCGGCCAATAATAAAACCGGAATTAACAAGGCCAGAATAATAATAATTCCGCCCATTGTTGGTGTACCTTTTTTACTCAATTGTCCTTCCAAACCCAAATCACGAACCGATTCTCCAATTTGTTGTTTTTGTAAAAACTTGATAATTCTTTTTCCGATAATCAATGAAATGATTAATGATAACAATACCGCCAAACCTGCTCTGAATGAGAGGTATTGAAACATCCCGGCACCGGGAAAATCATATTGTTGGTCGAGCCAGTTAAAAAAATAGTATAACATTATCGAGACAGGGTTTTGAAGGTTTCAGAAAGTATTTGTTTATCGTCGAAAGGGTATTTCACACCTTTTATTTCTTGATATTTTTCATGGCCTTTTCCGGCTACACAAATCACATCACCTGGTTTTGCCAACATCACGGCAGTTTTAATTGCTTCTTTCCTATCTGTAATTGATAAACTCTTTTTAATTAAATCGCCGCTCAATCCGTTTTCCATTTCATGAATGATTGTTTCCGGTTGTTCGCTGCGCGGATTGTCGGATGTTAATATCGCTTTATCACTGAGTTGTGCTGCAACTTTTGCCATTACAGGTCGCTTCGTTTTATCGCGATCACCACCACATCCAACTAATGTTATAAGTTGTTGGTCCTTTTTGAGCATGCTGCGAACAGTTGACAATAATTTTTCAACTGCATCAGGTGTATGCGCATAATCTACAATACCGGTAATGCTGTCATTTTCAGAATACACAATATCGAAGCGTCCTTCAACAGGTTTTTGCTTGCTGAGTGCTGTAAGTACTTCGTTTTTATTAAATCCTAATAATATACCGATGGCATATACTGACAATAAATTCCATGCATTAAATTCCCCCAACAAATTGGAATGAAATTCAGCGCCATCTAAATTTAATACCAGTCCGGTAATTACATTTTCTTTTATTTGTGCTTTAAAATTGGCAGGTCCTTTAACAGAAAATGTATATTTAGCAGCCACACAATTTTGTAACATCACTTCACCATTGCGGTCGTCGCTGTTCACTAATGCGAAAGCCGTTTTTGGCAATCCGTCAAAAAACATTTTTTTAGCACTGAGGTAATGACTAAATGTTTTATGATAATCTAAATGGTCGTGGGTAATATTCGTAAATACCCCGCCGGTAAATTGTAATCCTGCAATACGGTGCTGATGCGCTGCATGTGAACTCACTTCCATAAATACATAATCGCATCCTGCATCTACCATTTGTGCTAACAACGCATTTAATTGCACAGGGTCAGGTGTAGTATGTGTTGAAGGGATGATGGTATCATGAATTTTATTTTCTACCGTTGAAATTAATCCAACTTTAAATCCTAAATCCCGTAATAAATGATAAGCCAGCGTTGCTGTTGTGGTTTTGCCGTTGGTGCCGGTAATACCAATTAATTTAATTTGGGTAGAAGGAAAATTATAAAAGGCATGTGCCAATTTTCCCAATGCTTCAGCAGCATTTTTTACAATAATAAATGGTAATTCGGTAACAACGCCTGCCCTGTTTTCAGCAATAATAACACTGGCACCTGAGGCTATTGCTTTTTCAATAAATTGATGTCCGTCGACAGTTGTTCCTTTAACTGCAACAAATACATATCCGGGTTTCACCTGACGACTATCGGAAGTGATACCTGCAATAGCGATATCGTTTGCTATTGCAATATTGCCTAAAACGGATAATATGTTATTTAACTGTTTCAATTTAATT
Source organism: Bacteroidota bacterium (assembly GCA_016718035.1). Taxonomy (GTDB): domain Bacteria; phylum Bacteroidota; class Bacteroidia; order Chitinophagales; family BACL12; genus UBA7236. The sequence goes on from JADKEK010000009.1 coordinate 90,174, forward strand.
GTATCGATACGTATGTTCCTTTATTTACTGCCTGACCAGGTGTAATGCTTTGAGCAACTACTTTGCCTGCGCCATTAACACCCACTTTTAATCCATTTGATTCTAACAGATATAATGCATCGCGTAATCCCATACCTCTTACATCGGGCATGGTATACTGATACGTTTTTATATTTTTATGCGATGCTGATTTTCCATGTGCATTAATAGCAACCCATTCTTCATTATCATCAAATCCTTCACTCACATGTAACCAACTTAATATTTGTCGGAAGTCGTATGCATATCCGCGTGCTTTCGCATCAACACCTACATATTGCGTATTTGTATTATTAATTGGCTCGCGAATATTAATAAAATGAGAATACACTTTATCTGCAATTTCCCGGAATACCGGCGCTGCAACTGCACCGCCATAATAAACATGATTACTAGGTGAATGCACCATTACTACGATGGAATATTTTGGCACATCATAAGGAAAATACCCGGCAAAACTTGCGAGATATTTATCTGAATACACTTTATTTTCAACCACTTTAGCAGTACCAGTTTTACCGGCAAATTGGTAATAATCATTTTTTAAATGTTTAGCAGTTCCGCTATCCACAACAGCGAATAAACATTCCTGCAATTTTTTTATGGTTGATTCACTTGCCAGTTTTTCATTTAATACAACCGGTTCTGTTTCTTGTAATGTTACACCGTACTGTTGCGTTTCCTGCACCAAATATGGTTTCATCATTTTGCCATCGTTTGCAATACCATTATAATAGGTCAACAATTGTAATGGCGTTAATTCTAACTCATAACCCACACTCATCCACGGCACTGTTGTACCATACCATTCATTTTTATTTTTCGGGTCCAGTTTAAAAACCGGTTTGCGTTCACCTGCAAGTTCAATTCCTGTTTCCTTTGTAATACCGGATTCAATTAAATGCTGGGTATATTTTGACGGGTCTTTTTGATACATCTGATTCGCCAAACGTGAAATACCCACGTTAGATGAAAGTGCAAATGCTGTTTTAACCGTAACATTGGTGCGATTGTGTTCTTCACTATCATACATGATGCGGTCAGAAAAAGGGAATTTGCCATAATTCAAATCTACATGGTCGTCTAATTCAATTCCATCTTCAAACAAACACATCAACGAAAATAATTTCCAGGTTGAACCGGGTTCTACTTTTGTAGAAATAGCGTGATTATAATTTTCTAAATAACGACCATCTTCTGTTTTGGATAAATTAGCAATCGCTTTAATTTTGCCGGTTTTCACTTCCATTACAATTGCGGTTCCCCATTTTGCATTATGTGTAACCAGTGCTTTACGCAATGCTGTTTCGGTTATATCCTGAATATTAATATCTAATGTGGTAACCACATCAACCCCATCAACGGGGTCCAATTCATTTTTTTCTCCCACACGCACCCAGCTGCCACCTGCCACTTTGCGCACCACTGCATATCCCGATTTTCCGCGCAATAAAGTATCATAAGTACCTTCTAAACCAACGCGATTATTTTCACGCACATATCCAATTGTTCGAACCGCCAAACTTCCGTAAGGATATTCCCGCGTTTCGATAGGTTCGGCAATCATACCGCCTTTATTTTGTCCCAAACGATACAATGGAAAATTTTCCATTTGTTGTTTTTGCGGCAGTGTTACTTTTTTATGTATTTCTACATAGCGTTTTTTCTGTTTGCGCGCCTGTGTAATTTTTTGTTTGTATTGTGCTGCAGTTTTATCTTTAAATAAACGTGATAAAGAAATACTCAGCGAGTCTATATTTTTTTTGAAGTCGACATCATTAGGTGCAACCGCATCCATATAAATATTAAAATAGGGAAATGATGTTGCCAATACATCGTGGTGTTCACTATAAATAGAGCCGCGTGTTGGTTTAATTTCCTGTTGTTTGGTACGCATGCTATCTGCCATTGCACGATACTCATCACCATGCACAAATTGCACATTACCAATCTGAACAACAATCAGAATGCCCACTATCACCATCCCTGCAAGGATGAGATACAATCTCCATAATATGTCCTTTTTAGTGTTTTCCACTTTTTGGTTTTATGGTAAATGGTGGGTTAGATAATTCTTGCATATTTAAAGTATCCACTCTGCGCGCTACAGCACTTTGTCTGCTGTGTTGCGTAAGTGAATCGCGAGTTGCATTGAAATAATATTGTTTCTCGAGTAATTCCTGATTCACCGTTCTTATTTCTCTGTCCATGGCAACACCACGGTGATTATTCCAGATATAAAAAATGCCAATGATGACAACAAACATGAAATAGGGAATATTATTGACAATATTCTCCCACTGAAAAAACTTCACTTCATCAAATGATTTTAGCATTGATGACAGACTGCGTTTACTTTCAGCACCTTTACCGGTGTTTTGTTTTTCTGACATTGTTGGTTAATAAAAGCGATTATATTTTTTCAGCGACACGCAATTTAGCACTGCGTGAACGCGGATTTTTTTGTAATTCATCCTGTTCAGGAGTTACCGGTTTTTTGGTAACAACTTTAAAAGGAATATTTTTTCTGCCCATTAAATCTTCTTCCGGATTACCATACACATCACCTGTTTTCATCATATTTTTTACCATACGATCTTCCAGAGAGTGGTAACTGATAACAACCAATCTTCCTCCGGGAATAATTAATTGAGCAGCATTAATGAGCATTTCTTTTAAGGCAAGCATTTCTTCGTTCACTTCAATTCGCACCGATTGAAATAATTGAGCGAGGTAGGGATTTTTTTCTCCTTTTACAACGGTGAGTGCAATTTCACGTAATTGTGCAGTGGTTTTAATTCCACCTTCACTTCTCAGTTGTAAACGTGCTGCGCAGATGGCATTAGCGAGTTGTTTTGCATTGCGTATTTCACCATATAAGCTGAAAATATTTTGCAATTGCTCTTCTGTGTAACGATTAATTATATCGAATGCAGAAACCGGTTGCGCAGTGTTCATGCGCATGTCGAGCGGACCATCGAAACGAATGGAAAAACCGCGGTTACCTTCATCAAATTGATGTGAGCTAACACCGAGGTCGGCTAAAATGCCATTTACTCCGGTAACACCCTGCACCCGCAAAAATTTAGATAAGAATCTAAAATTCTGCGGGATAAAGGTGGCGTTTGTAGCGTCAAACTCATTGATGAAATTATTTTGCGCATCAGCATCCTGATCAAAACAGTAGAGTTTTCCTTTTGGAGAAAGATGGCGCAAAATTTCTTTGCTGTGTCCACCGCCACCGAAAGTAACATCCACATAAATTCCGTCAGGATCTGTAATGAGTGCCTGAATACTCGTATGTAAAAGAACGGGTGTGTGATAAGTGCTCATATACCGTACTTGCCACGCACTTTTTCAGATAATTGTTGATAGTCCGCAGGATTTCTGTTGAGGTATTTTTCACGGAATTTCTCCATTGCCCATACCACCACTTTGTTTTTCTGACAAACCATTATCATATCTTTTGTAATTCCGGCATGTTGAACATGTAATCGCGGAATCAGAATGCGTTCGGCTGAGTCGATAGTTAAAATCGAAGTGCCACTGTAAAACATGTTTTTAAAGTCGCGGTCCTCTTCAGAGTTCTCAGGGATCTGATTGATTTTGTCCATTTCTGTGTAGAATTCACTCATGGGGTATAGATAAAGGCATGGGTCAACTCCACGAGTTATTACGAACTTTCCGACATCATCACCGGAGAGTTGTGACACCAGACCGGCAGGAACGCGGATGCGCTGCTTTACGTCTAAGGTGCACTCATATTCTCCTATTAAAAATGCCATAGTTGGTCGTTATGAACTAATTCGAACGTAAACTTAGAAGTTTTATTACACTTTCGTACACTTTTGTACACTTTCGAGGTTGAAAAATTTTTGCACAAATAATGCACATCGGTTATGCACATTTGTTAGCATTGGCGCGGAGTGCAAGCTGGGCGGGCATTGAGGCGCATCGAAAAATGATGTGAACGGAAAAATGGCGGAAATTGGCGGTGTTTTGTGACAGTTTCACATTCCCACTTCCAGCGCACCTTGGTCCCGCAAGGAGTGAAAATGTACACCTGAGCCATCAAATTTGAGCTTCCAGTAACTATTACTCTTCCAACTGTTGGTGTTATCGGCCACAAAAACGGCATTGGGAAAGGTTTCCAGCAGTTTTTCCACCTTGATGTATGGGTTGTGATGCAACAAAACGTAGTCTACTGTCCTGCCATCTACCGGCAATTGGTTGCGGTTTTCCGGTGTTACGACGAAAATGACCTTCTCCCCAAAAACGAGGTAAGGGAATTGGTAGCAAAGGTCGACATCGGAAAAACAGGTATCAGGGAAGGTAAATTGCCCAATATGAGGGGTAAATATGCCCTGAGCCACAAAATCGGCCGAAATTTGAAATTTGAACTCCGGAATCGTCAAAATCCCGGAAGTATCGGACCACATTAGGGCATTTTCGCCGTTTTTAAACAGGATGGCACTCTGGTTTTTCACGCTATAAAAGGTGAAGTGTGTGCTTTGGTTATTGGTGATTTTTCGGGATGTTATGAATCCACTTATCAATATGCAGGAAATCAAAGCTTTAAATAAAAATCGTTTTTCTTTTAATGCCAGAAACGCTCCGAGATAAATGAGCGCGACATAACAAATAATTATTTCAGGTGTTTCCAGATATAATCCTGTTGTTAATGCGTGTGGTAATTGTTCAATTTTAATTATCGTAAAATTCATAATCCGTAAACTCCATTCTAATAAAAATGCAATCCAGTTGCCGATAAATGGAATTGTTCCCATCGCAAAAAATGCTAAACCCAAAACCAACACCACAAATGAAACCGGAATGGCGACAATATTGGATAATAAAAAATAATTAGGGAATTGATGAAAATAAAAAAAACTTATGGGAGAAGTTGCTAATTGCGCTGCCAGCGAAACGGAAGTCATTCCCCAAATATATTGCAGCAATTTATTTTTAGGATACCACAATTTACTGATAATAGGTTGAAAAAAAACAATACCACCAACAGCGATGTACGATAATTGAAATCCTACTTGTGTAATTTGATAAGGATCATCAATTAACAAAATCAACATCGATAAAAATAAAATATTAAAGGTATTTGTTTGTCGCTCGTATGTTTTGCCAATTGCTAAAAAAGTAAACATCACTGCTGAGCGGTTGACACTAGCTGATAATCCTGATAAACAGGTGTACATCCAAATAATAATTAATATTAAAATTGTTTTGATCAGCGCTGCTTTACTTTGTTTTTTTTGGAAAAAAGAAAATGGTTTAAATAACACTTCCAATATGATAAATAATATGCCAACGTGTAATCCCGAAACCGCTAAAATATGCATGGTTCCTGTGTTGGCGTAGGCTTGTTTTACTTCTTCATCCAATACACTTTTTTGTCCGATGATTAAAGTTTGCGCCACAGCCAAGGCATCGGGGTCGTGCAAATGTGTTTCGAGGTTATGGATAAAATTGGCCTTAATGCGAAAAATAAATTGCCAAATGGGCTGCGCTTTATTAATACCGGTAAATTGGTATTCATGTTGTTTTAAAAAAGCGGTGTAATATATTTTCTGATTGTATAAATAAGTTTGATAATTAAATGCATGTGGATTTTTCGGAGGGTCGGGTTGACGAAAAACATTTTTTACAACAATAATATCGCCGTAAACTAATTGGTGTTGATTGGTTGAGTCGAGCGGAATATATAAAATGGATTTACCAATGGTTGGCGTTTGTTTGTTGTTGTTGAGATGTGCTGTTACATCAACATAAAGTCGGATGTTTTTAGTGGTAATTTCCGGAGGTTGTGTAATTCGGCATTGAAAAAGTGATGTGCTGTCCGCCTGATGATAAAAATAATTATCGCGATAAATTGGTGTATCGTGAATAACTAAAACAATTCCGGCTAAAAAAAGGGTGAGGTGTAATAAAATACCGTAGAAGGGTTGTAAGGAAAAACTTGCAGCGGTTTTAGGATAAAGTTGTAAGGTGGTAAATATTATTGCGCTTGCATAAAAAAGGTAATTCAGCCATAACTGACTAAATTGAAAATTCAGGCATATGATGATTCCGGCGATAAACGGAATCAAATACCGGAATAAAGGGATGTAATTCCAATATCCGTTCATAAGGGTTAAACGGAGTTAAAAGTAAATGGTCGTATTGAGGATTACAAGTGCGGTGGTGACCTGAAAATCAAAGTGCTTGATATACTTGAGCGTAAGCGGTTACAAAGTTTGGGGAACAGCCGGAGCTGCAGAGGGAGCAAAGAATGAGGTTTTAAATTATGCGTCGGACAGAGTCCTGGAACGATGCTGCTGAATCAGAGATTCATCAGAGCAGGCTTTTTGGTATCCCACAATTCCAGTGAACCGGAATTGTGGGATACCAACCCAAATGTATTATTAAATAAGTCTGAATAAAAAATTATAAGTAGCAAAATAATTTACGCCTCAATAGCCGCAACACCTGGTAATACTTTTCCTTCAAAAAATTCGAGCATGGCACCACCACCTGTTGAAACATAACTCACTTCATCGGCGAGATGGAATTTATTTACAGCAGCAACGCTATCTCCACCACCAACTAATGAATAAGCACCACTTTTTGTAGCAGCTGCAATCGCTTTAGCAATTGTTATTGTTCCTTTCGAAAAATTTTCCATTTCGAACACACCCATTGGTCCGTTCCACAAAATTGTTTTTGATGCAGCAATAACATCTGTAAATTGCTGAATAGCTTTTTCACCAATATCTAGACCCATCCAACCATCAGGAATATTATTACTGTCGCCGGACTGAATTTGTGCAGCATTATCAAATTTATCAGCAAGAATGGAATCAACAGGCAATAAAATTTGTACACCTTTTGTTTTCGCTTTTTCCAATAATTCTTTTGCAGTATCTAATTTATCTGCTTCACACAAAGAACTACCGATATTACCACCCATTGCTTTAAAAAAGGTATAGGCCATACCGCCACCGATGATAATATTATCCGCTTTTTCGAGCAGGCGTTCCAAAATCATTATTTTATCGGTAACCTTTGCACCACCTATAATTGCGGTAAAAGGTTTTTCGTGATGATGCAACACTTTTGTCCCGGCAGCTACTTCTGCAGCCATTAAAAATCCGAACATTTTATGTGCAGCATCAAAATATTTGGCAATAATAGTTGTGGAAGCATGAGCGCGGTGTGCAGTTCCAAATGCATCGTTTACATACACATCACCCAATTTTGCTAATTCCTGTGCAAACAACTCATCACCTTTTTCTTCTTCAGGATGAAAACGCAAATTTTCAACCAATAAAATTTCTCCTGCTTTTAAATTTTTTGCAGCATTTACAGCAACATCTCCAATACAATCATTAACAAATTGAACAGGCTTAGCTAATAAAACCGATAAAGGCTGAACAACATGTCGCAATGAATATTTATCCTCAGGTCCTGTTTTAGGGCGACCGAGGTGCGACATTAATACCACTGCTCCACCTTCATTAATAATTTTATTAATAGTAGGTAAAGCCGCGCGAAGGCGATTATCGTCGGTAACTGCAAATGTTTGTTTATCTAAAGGCACATTAAAATCCACGCGAATTACCGCGCGATGTCCTGAGAAATTAAACTGAGAAACGGTTTTCATTTTTTCCAAAACTTATCTGTGAAATAATTTTTTACATTTTCGCAATACGTTCAATTAAATCGGCGAGGCGACTGGAATAGCCGTATTCATTATCGTACCATCCCACAATTTTCACCATTTTACCGATAACATGTGTGAGTTGTGCATCAAAAATACATGAGTGCGGATCACCAACAATATCAATTGAAACAATAGGGTCTTCGGTATAACTTAAAATACCTTTGAGCTCATCGGCAGCAGCTACTTTAAATAGTGCATTGATTTCCTCAACGGTAGTATTCTTATTAATAATACAGGTAATATCCGTTAATGAACCATCCTTAACCGGAACACGAATTCCGGCTCCGCCGATTTTACCAATCAGGTCGGGATAGGTTAAGGTAATCGCTTTAGCCGCACCTGTCGAAGTAGGGACAATATTTTCGGCAGCCGCTCTGGCTCTTCTCAAATCTTTATGTGGCGAATCGTGCAAACGCTGATCGCCGGTATAACTGTGTACGGTAGTGATATAAGCCGATTCTGATTTCAAAGTTTTCGTGAATCACCCTTATCATAGGTGCTGCGCAGTTGGTAGTGCAGGAAGCGTTAGAAATAATCACATCATCTTGAGTAAGCAGGTTGTCGTTTACACCTAACACAATAGTTTTAATATCTGAGCCCTTTGGTGGCGCAGAAAGCACTACTTTTTAGCGCCGGCCTGAATGTGGAGATTGGCATGTTCTCTATCAAGGAAATGTCCTGTAGACTCCATTACCAAGTCGATATTGAGGGTTTTCCAAGGCAATTTAGCCGGGTCTTTTTCGGCATAAACCCTGATGAGTTTGCCATTTACCAATAAATCGTTGCCCGAAACCTCTACTGTGCCGCTGAACCGACCGTGAACAGAGTCGTATTTAAACAAATGGGCAAGGGTTTTAACATCGGTAAGGTCGTTTATGGCGATAATATCGAAGTTGTTTTTTTCCAGGGCCCTTCGGAGGAAAATTCGTCCGATACGCCCGAATCCATTGATTGCTACGCGATAGTTACTCATAATATGCCTGTAAAATTACTTGCTAAAAGAGAATTTTTGTGTAGAAATTTTAATAAAAATAAATTTTCTATTACTTTTGCACTCTCGTTTACAAAAACGGCCCGTTCATCTAGGGGTTAGGATACAAGATTTTCATTCTTGGTACAGGGGTTCGATTCCCCTACGGGCTACAACCTAACTTTATAAACCTTTATAAGTCAATGACTTATGAAGGTTTTTGTTTTTTAGGGGACTTCTCAGGGGACAGTATTTCAAATAACCCTGTTCAGTTATTATCTTATTTTCCTAAATTTGAAAAAAAATAAAATGAAACAAATTTTAATTACTTGTATTTTATTTACAATGCTTATAGGGACTATTGAAGCACAGTGCCTAAAAACAACTATAGATGACTTTACAGGTGTGGTTACTATCACCACTAAAACTGTAACCCTATCAAATATTTTTAAACCAAATTACTCTTTTACTTTAAAAAGTATTGACAATATTGATTATCTCGAATTTGAGGTGACTTCAAGTGAGGCTTATAGTTTCAAGGAAGGTGCTGACTTAATGATTAAACTACCTGACACAATGATTACCTTAAAAAACCTCGATTATGTTATGCCTAAACCGTTTACAATAGGTAACACAACCGTTTGGACTGCTACCTATATTTCTTAATAAATGAGGAGTTTTTAACTAAACTTTCAACGTGGGATATTTCAAAGTTCAGGGTGTATTCTTTGGATGGATATTTAGAAGACGAAGTCCCGATGCAAGAGGCTGTTAATATTCGTAATATAACTAAGTGCTTTATCAAAAGAAATGAATAGTAAAAATTTAAGAAATCAATTAATAGCTGAATAATTGAAGTCAAATTAAGTTAAAGTGACTTGCACCCGCGCGTATTGACCTAAGAAAAACCTTCAAAAGGTAGGTTTAAGTTCCGGTTTCTCTGGTTCTAATACTAACATTTGCTAACATTTGTTAACATTGGGTTGATTGAAAATGATTGATAATTTCAATAGACAAGGCTTATTTTAAACCTCATACCCTCTTTAATCCCTGCAGTCAATCATTATGGTTCCACCCTTGTTAATGTAGACTTCATTAACCCTTGTGTCTTTCTTATAATGTTTTTCTAAATCACTTCTTAACTCTTCATAAACCTTATCGTCAACACCCTTTTGAATTTTAACATTAATCCCAACCTACCCATCGGAGTAACGATATAATAACCATTACTAGTTTCTTTTTGATATTCCAATCCGTCCATTCCATAGGTTTCGAAAGTGGTATTCAAAGAGTTTACAAAGTAATCAGTTATTTCAAATAACTCTTTATCTTGTTTGGAATTACAACTAGAGATTAGAATTATAGTAATTAAATAAAAAAATAGGTTTTTCATTTTCAAACTAGTTAAAGGGTTATAGATTAGGATAACAATGACAAATATAATCAAAAAACTGTTTTTAAATCGAAGGTATAAAAGCGCCGCAAATCGTAATTAAACCTTAAGTTTTACTAAGTATTTCACCTGTAATTGCCATTAAAATACAAGGCTATGCTTAAGGTCTTTTTAAATGATAAGTTTTGATATGATTACATGTATTTGTATGTTAAATACATAAATGTTACCCCTTTTTTATAGTGTCTATTTTGTCCAAAGTTTGCCCGTTTAAATCCGGCTAAAGGATAACATTTAATAAAACCCCTAAGGCATTACCCTTTAACTTAATTACCCGTAAAACAGGTAAAAATGTAAGGTTTTGTCATGTTTATAATGCTATTTCATGCTAAAATTAGCATCACATTGCTTTAACTGAAAGCGCCGCAAACTGTATTTTAACCTCTTATTTTTCAATAAACTTCTATCTATTTACATCTAAAATAGATTAGGTTTAAGGTTAAGGTTTGTTAAGCTTTAAATACTATTTCACACTAAAATAGTTTGGAACAGACCTATTGACAGCGGCGCGAACTGCCAAACATTCGTATTTTTTTACCCTTAGCATCTTTCAACCTTGCATCACCTTTACTTAGATAGCCTAACAAATAACCCTCTAGACTTTTACGCAAAAATTCAACTTGTGTTCTTTGCCCCCATACATCATTTAATTTTAGCGCTTCCGGCATCTTACCCCCTTTTATGTTTAACCTGTCAACGAATACAACTAAGTGGTAATGCAAGTGAAAACCTAAAACTTCATTAGGTTCAACTTCTAACACCCAAAAATAACCCCTTATTTTGCGCCCTATTGACTTATAACGGGCTTTCAATATGTCAATCACTGAACGTATATCACAATCCGCTTCATTTAACCTTGTGAACGTATGCAACAAAATTGAACTCTGTTTTGGTTTTTGTAAATTTTTGATATTATCACAAAATTTTTTTGCAGCGCTTATTTGTCTATACTTACCCGCTTTTAAATCGTTTGTGTTGTAAATTTCTAACTCAGGCATGAACTCCCCAGTGGTTTTGTCTAATCCTGACACTTTCATTTGGGTATTCCATTTAGGTTCCGTTTGAACTAAATACTCTCGACTTATCTTTTCGGCATTATTAAGTAAATGACAAGAACGAAGGGACTTTTTCGTTTTCTGTTTACTTACCCCCTTAACCGGAACCAATCCAACTAAATAATTTTCATTCCTTTTTGAAATTCCTAAGTGGTAAATTTTTTGCAGGTTTTCGTTTTCTGCAACCGGAACTAAAGGGGTTGTATTTTCCCCTTTAGATTTTAATTTGCGGCGCTTTGGCTGCTCCGCAACTTGCACCCCTTTAGTTGTATTAACTGCAATGGGTTTTGTCTTAAATTGAACCATTTAAAACAATTTACCTTGTAAGTCAATAGGGAATAACTGAGGGTTTGTTGTCCAGTATGTTGCTTTATACCGTGTTATTGGGCAATAGTCAATTTTTAAAACCTTAATCAATTTTGCCTTTCGCATGGTTCTTACATACCTGCAAATATTTCAGCGGTCAATCCCTGTTTTTACAGACACCATTTTCATGGTTTGCGGCGCTTTAAAGAACTCAGCAAAACAAACACTATACTGGTCAGGTTTTATTACCTTTGCTTAAATCTTTAACGGTTAAATCATCCGAGGGGCTAGGTTAGTAGCTGCACCCCGTTTTTTTTCCGGTTCCATTACTTACCCCCTTTTGTTTTTATCGAGTGAAGCGCAGCTAAAACTTCAGATTTTTTGAACCTAACTTTTGCCCCTAATCTATGTGCAGGTATTAACCCCTTAGTTTTGTAGTTGTGTAAAGCGCCGCGAGTTACCTTTAACAAGGTGCATACTTCTGCAGTTGTTAAAAGTTCATCCGTTTCAATTACTGCCTTTTGTGGTTCAGGTTTGTTAAGGTTGCAGAAATCCAAACATTCCATAATTAAACCCTTTAACTGGGTTTCATTCATTTGTAATAAAAGCAAATTTTCCATATCTAATTTTAATTTGAAACCAAAATTAGACGTGACTGCACTTGTGAACTTCTAATCCTTCTAATTAGAAAAAATAGAAATTAATTTATTGTAATTACCGTTCATTAACGTAAAACCTTGTAAAGGTAGTTATAAGTGATTTTTCATCTACATAATATGATTTAGAATATTCACTAAAATTTGGAGTCAAATCCAAATTAGTGATTAATTTGTTTAATATAAAAGCATACCTAACTTTAGTAAGTTTATTAATAAATGACTTTGAAAGACAATATTCTATCCAAACTCTAAAAACACACCTTTATTATTGCCAATAAAATTAATATTAACATCAATTATGTAAGAATGCTGAAAGGCTCAATCGTTTTGAGATAGTATTTCTTATCTTTAAACAACTCCATTATGTATGGTTCCAAATCCGTATAGGTCGAATTTGAAAGTTTCAATGTCTTTCCTGAGGATTTTTTGATGTCTATCTCTAATAAATAAAACTTATATCTGTAATAAGCGGCGCCTTCAATTATTGAATTTTCGTTGTCAAAATATTGCCTGTGAACCATTCCTATTCCCTTACGTTCATTGTTATAACCCTTTATAAAAGACTTGCATTTAATTCTAAAATATTCAGTTCTACTATTATCAATAAATTCAGGATTTAACTTGTTTTCAATCCGCTGTAACTCAAAATCTATCCAATCTTTCCGCTGGTGGGCTGTATTTTTTAAATAGTAGGTTTCGTTGAAAGCATTTATTAAATAACCATTAATAAGTTGAACTTTGTAATTGTAAAATAACTTCAATTCAATAATTTCAGCTTTATCAGGATAAATGTCCATTACCCTGCAAAATTTTTCCTCCCCTTCACTTTCATAGGGAAGATACAAATCTGTTCGTCCAACTACGCCAAAATTGCTGTCTAATTGGTTTATTTTCCAATATTCTAATCTTTCTATGTAAGTTTCAAGTTGATTAAACTCTATAATAGCTTTAAAGTTTTCTGCAGTAAACTCTAATACGTTTCCAGTTCCTGCTGTTTTTAATTTTTCCATATTAGACGACTTTCAAATTAGGTTCCTTTCTCCATACATTTGTCATTACCGTAGTCACTACTCTTTCAGTAAGTTTAAGATACTTTTTAAACTCCCTATAGGTTTTTTGTCCGGTAATCTCCATAATAAGTTCAGGTGTCATACCTCGTTCAAGGCTCAATGTTATAAAAGTTCGGCGCCCTGTGTGGGTTGTGATTAGTTCAAATTTCGGCTTAATCTCTCTTATGACTTCAACCCCTTTAAATTTAGTTGTCATTACCATAGTATTAATACCTGCTATTTTGCAAATTTTCTTTAACTGTTCATTGGTTTTTTGATTAGTAATTACTGGCAATTTGAAATCATACTTTTGCATCAATTCTAAGCTGTAATCATTTAGAGGGACTTTTAGGGTTTTACTTGTTTTTTGAACAAATATTGAAATAATGTCGTCTTTTACGTTTTCCTTTGTCAACTTTTTTACATCTGAAAACCTTAACCCAGTAAAACACTGAAAACAGAAAACATCTCTTACCTGCTCAAGATGTATATTCGCTGAAAAATCATAGTTGTAAAGTTGCATCAGTTCTGCTTCGTCTAAGGCTATCAAATCAGTTTCAGGCTCTTTAGCTTTAAATTTTTTGTATTCTGTATTGGCGGTATAACCACATCTTACTGCCCAATTTAAAAAGACTTTAAGTATTATGATGTCTTTAGCCACAGATGTATTTAGGTGGTTCAAATCGTTTAGCAAATACGCCCTATAATGTTCATCAAATCTTATTGTATTAAGGCTGTCAAATGTAATTTTAAACTTATAACGTTTTTGAAAATCAATTAAATGGTTTCTGAGGGTTGCAAACTTTTTTAAGGTATTGGGTTGTAATAACACCCTATTAACTTCAATGTAAGTATTAATTAGGTCAAGGGGCTGCTCATTTTGCTTTGCGGCGCCTGTAGCTTATTATTTAAACTTTCTCTTAGTATTTCGACAGTTAACTGTTTATTGCCGCCTATTGCCTCTCTAATCAAATCCTGAGCAATTTGTTTGACTTTGTCTAAGTAACCGTTAAGGGTGTAATACCCTGCAAAGTTCTTTTTTGCCCTTTGGGTTTTCTCATTCCAGTAGTTAGGGTGAATTTTCTCCCGTGTAGAATACTTTAAGCGCTGTCCGGCAAAACTGCAAAACATGTAAATCAATGTTTCAGTGTCGGCGCTCGGCTCTTTAAGGTAGAAGTTAAATTTAGTAATCATTCAACTAAGGTAAAACCTCTAACCTGAGGGGACAAATTGGGGGACACTTTTTTATCAACAACTTTGCACTTTATTTTACACTATTGAACAAACAAATCGCTCAAACCCAATAAACTAAGTTATTTTAACTTGTTCTATTGTTTGATATTGTATTGCAGTGTTTACGGGGTTCTATTCCCCTACGGGCTACAACCATTTTTTAAAAAAGACCAATCAGCAATTCGCTGATTGGTCTTTTTTTTATCAGTAATATAATCACATATTAGTGCTGATTTAAACCCTGAAAAACTAGCTAACTCATGAGATTTAACCTCCACTTAGTTGAAATTCTAGGAAGAATTAATTACAGGGAGAAAAAACAAGGTTCAATCGCTTCTGTTAACCTATACAACGACCTTTTTTTAGTTATCAACTGAAGTTATTAAATCAACATTCAATTCTTCAAACGTGAAATCGAATAACGCTAATAATTTTACTGCTGATTACAATAACAGAAATTTGAATTTAAGCAAATTAAAATAATATCGTTTTCATCTGCTAATTGTAAAAGTAGTTATAGCAGAGGTTTGTCCATTATAATCAGTTAATTCACAAACATATAAACCACTTGGAAGATTATCAACTGATATAACATTGTTTGGCAGAGCCTGTTGGTTTATTACCAAATGTCCGAAACTGTCGTATATATTAATTAGTTGTCCACTTGTATTTTCAGCAAACTGCACATGTACAAAATCAGTAGCTGGGTTAGGGAAAAGATGAAAATCATTTTGCTTTTGTGAAAATATTGTCACAGGGATATATAGGTCATCAATTTTAAAAATATCTCCGTTTGTGCATGAAGCATAATAATAACCTTCAGCAAATTGAATATCGAGCACTTCTTCACCAAATTCAACACCACTAAAGTCATAGGACCAAGTATGCCCACTATCGATAGTGTAATAATAAAAACCAAAGTCATTAGTTATGAAACCTTCTTGTTCATTTGCAAAACATACAGCTTTAGTTGAACCGCTTCCTGAGAGTATACTTACCCAATTTTCGCCTTGGTCAGATGTTTTACAAATTTCACCGGAAGAGGTGCTAGCATATCCAATACTATCTGTAATAAATTCAATATCATTTATCGGATTTGTAAATGGCGACATTACATTTACCCAACTTTCACCTCCATCATAAGTAATTCTAAAAGATCCCTCTGAATCGCTTGTAATCCCATGATTGTTGTCAAAGAAATGAATATCATAAAATACTCCTCCAGTTGCTTCATGCAATATGGTATCCCAGGTAATTCCACCATCTACACTTTTAAAAACAGTCTTTTCACCACCTGCAATATATCCTGTGTCAAGAGTTGGAAAGTCGATTGCATATAAAGCAATAACACCTGGGAAACCGATCGAATAATAATTCATAGTAGCAAACCTGTCTGATGTTTTCCATAGCATATTTCCACTGGTAATCATGTAAACTGAGCTGTCGCCAACTACTGATAGATTTCTAACGTCATAAAACATATCAAGTGAAACAAATTCCCATGTACTACCCCCATCTTCACTATAGGATAGAACAGTATTACCTGCCACAATAAGGGCACCGTCAGGAAAAACGCCAATACTTGTTCTTTCTTCAACAAATCCTGTTAAAATTTTTGTCCATTGTGCCTTAGAGCTAGAAACTATTGCCAGGAACACAATACAGAATAATATATACCGTTTCATAAGTTGGGGTTTGAATATTACAATTGTAAATTAAGTAACAAAATTAATTAATTATCAATTTAGATTGTATAAATAATCATCATTTTCACATATAATTGATAAAATTTATAAAGGCATTTCCATTGATATAGAAAAAAGGTTTTAAGAATAATCTAGTTGGGAAATTGAAATAGATATGTATTTAATCTTGAAGAATTAATTTCGATTGGATAGGTTTTACATATACGACATGTAAATAATAATTAATTTGGTGTTGATTTCAAAATAAATATTTGACACATTAAAATTTACAATTAAACTTGATTTAAAGCGCCAAAACTATCTTTTTACCACCACCAAATTCCTACTCACATCGCCAACCAAACAATTAACAACATAAACTCCCGGAAATAATCCTGCTGTATTAAAAACAGCTTTTCCGTTAATTGCTTGTGTAGTTAAAATTAGTTCTCCCAGATTATTGTATAAAAATATTTCTCCGGTTAAATTATTTGTTCCATCAATATTAACATTTAGTGTCAGCGTTTCAGCAAACGGGTTGGGAAACGCTGTAATTGCAGTTGATTTATTGACTGAAGTAATATCCAACGTATTCACCACCACACATTCCGAAGTATCTACACATGCGCCATCTGTAAAAATAACCGCATAGGTTCCGTTTTGGGTGACTGTATAGGTTTGATTGGTGCCATCTGCAACCGGCATATAATCGTTTTCGCAATCTACCCATTGATAGGTGAGGTCGGCGGCAACGGCAGTCAAAATATTGGATGATTGGATAATCGATTTATCAGTAGCATAAAAACAATCATTTAAATATCGCGCCAAACCAAAATACCTGCGCGACAAATCATTAGGGCCACTTTGTCCGCCTGCAATAATTTTTCCATCGGGTTGTATAGCCATTGCAAAGGCAGCGTCGTGACTGTATCCGAAATCGGTATTTACTAATCCTCCAATACCGAATGTAGTATCTAATGTGCCATTCGTATTATATCTTGCTAATGCAAAATAACCAATACCAAAACACACTGTATATGATTGACCTGCAACAATAATTTTTCCATCTGTTTGAATGGCAAGTGCTAAACCAACATCACCAGTTAGTGTATCAAAATTGGTAATTACAACTCCATCATCACCAAACGATTCATCCAAGTTGCCATCCACATTATAACGCACCAGCCCAAAATTCATTTTATTATAATAAGGTGCATCTTCAATTTCATGTCCTGCTGCAACAATTTTCCATCGGACTGTATAGCAATTGAAATTGGATATGTTTGATCTACACCTACGTTAGTTAACTGATGTCCGTCGGTACTAAAACTATTATCCAACGTACCATCACCATTATATCGTGCTATGCCTATAGAACCAAAACAATTTCCACCAACTACAATTTTATTATCTGATAAAACAATTACCGAAGTTGCTTTTTCTGAAGTAAAATCACACATATCAGTAGTAACTTTTCCATCAAAATCAAAGGAATCGTCTATAGAACCATCATAATTAAAACGTGCTACAGCAAATTCCCGATGCGGATAAGCTACAGTTGCTGAACCTACCATAACAATTTTATTATCCAACTGCGTTGTTACACTGTAACCATAATCATTGTCACCAAAAAAATCAAATAAAACAATTCCGTCGGTTCCAAATGTAGCATCAAGCGTGCCATCTGCAAGGTATCTAACCATTGCAAAATCATCGTTGCTACCATTATTCGCTGACCCACACAGTAGAATTTTTCCGTCGCTCATGATATTTATTGCCCAACATCTGTCATCATCAATTCCCACCGGAGTAATTACCACGCCACCGGTTCCAAAAGTTGCATCCAGCAATCCGTCAGCAGTATACCGCGCCATCGAAAAGTCTACATCTACCCCATTTCCACTTTGACCGGCCAAAATAATTTTACCGTCACTTTGAAGCGCAATGGCAGTGCCCCAATCGTCGTAAGGAGCCACTTCTGTAGATACAAGTCCATCTACCCCAAACATGGGGTCTAAGGTTCCTGCCTGACTAAAAACGTTTTGTTGGTTTATCATCAGGAGCAGCAACAATGTTATGAAGCTTTGATAGTGATGTTTCATTACTATAAAGTTACCATTTTTTACTGATATTATCATTTTAGCATTTTTCAAATAGGTGCTATCACTATATTTTGATACACCACAACTTGGTCAAAATCCTCAGATTTAATTAACACACAAAATAGCATGCAGCAGTTATCTGGATTTTATAACTTAATAAATCTTGAGGAATGCCACTCTCCTAACTGACATAAACGCAAACAATACATACCACTTGGAAAATCCGTGACGTCTACACTTGCCTGATTCGGAGTGTTATTCCAATACAAACATTTTCCTGTTAAATCAAAAATTGCAACACTTTCAGCCCCACCTTGGTAATTTATGTACAGAGTTGACTGAGCAGGATTTGGATACAATGCTATTCCCTCAACACTCTCAAAAGAATTTACAAACGTTTTCGCATCGCCATATTTTGCAATATAAAAACCATTACCATACTCAAAAGGAGGTAGTGTATCAATAGTGTATAAAGTAGTGATACCTGGAGTTGGATCTAAATCAATTGAATCTTGAAAAAACCCAACCATTATTAAATTATCAGCGTTATCCAATACAAGTTTTTGTGCAGCTGACCAATTTGATAGACCAGTAATTATTTGACTTGCATCAATAAAATTACCCACAGCATCAAATTCCATAAGATAAAAATCATAATCATTTGGTATTCCAATTCCGGTTGTTTCAATAATGAATTCATCAGGTGATGGGTCAAGGTCTACCGATCCCAATAAATTCCCGAAAACAAAAATATTTCCGGTTTGACTAGTTGCAACTGCGTTGCATTCAATTTTAGAACTCGGATCCCACAAATACGCAAAAATAAAATTGCCGTCAGGATTATACTTAGCTAGAAACCCATTAGTATGTTCGTAATTTGGTGTAAGCATAAATTCTACTGCTGAAGGGTCAAAATCAACAGGTTCCGGTCCAGATATACTACCTGTGCAAATAATATTATTCTCTTCATCAATTGAAAAATCTGCAGGTTTTAAATTGACATTAAATGAATTATTTCCGGCTTTAAAAGCCCACAAATAATCTCCATTATTATTGTATTTTGCGATAAATAAATCATATCCTCTTTCTGCATCTAAAATTTGTTCCCCAGGCCCAAAATCAAAATCTGCATTTTCTTTATCAAATAAATTACCACACAGCAGCAAATTATTTTCTTTGTCAATTTCCAACATTATACTTCCTACTCCTTTTTCACCTGATAAGGCATAAGCCCACAATAAATTTCCTAAATAATCATATTTAGCTAAAAAATTATCTGTCTCGTTTGCAGCTATTGTAAACTCACCTGCGCCAGGATTAAAATCGGCAGTCCCCATAAATTGGCCCGTAATAAATATATTACCAACTTGGTCAAGTGCAATATCCGATATACCAATTATGCTATCAGAACTTAATATTTTAACCCACTCCGGTTCTCCATCATTATTATATTTTGCAAAAAACGATGAGACAAATCCCGTACCGCTTGGTACTAAAAATTCCGGGTCACCGGGTTTGAGGGTAACTGTATCATATGCTACACTCCCAACAAATAAATTATTATTGTTGGCAACAATATGCGCAGCAGAAGATGCAAATCCTGGTGTGTCTGAATATTTATTTATGGTATTCATCCAAATCATTTTACCTGTTTGATCCATCTTAACCAATAGTAAAGCCCCATTTGCAAGAAGTGTGGTATCTATACCGGTATAATCAAATTGGCTTGTTTCATAAAAATGTGTTGATAAATAAACATTCAATAGTGAGTCAGTACAAAT
Organism: Bacteroidota bacterium; assembly: GCA_016718035.1. GTDB lineage: Bacteria > Bacteroidota > Bacteroidia > Chitinophagales > BACL12 > UBA7236. Next base: position 110,220 of record JADKEK010000009.1, read on the forward strand.
TACGCCATCAAGATAACCCAACATTCCTTTGTACCATGATGGTGAAGTTATTTGATTATATGCTGTTCCAAATGTCAATAATGAAATCAGCAATGTTGTGAGAATTTTCTTCAAGGTGGAATATTTTAAATATAAATATAGCTCTTTTAGCCAACTCTCAATTTATACCTATTGGTAATTTTTGCCTAAACCATAGTATCTGATATTTGGTTAAAGTTTATTTTAAAGCCACTTCATTAAACTTTTCACATCCATTTTTGTTTAAGCCTTATTAAAACAAAACCACCGCAATTTTAGCGGGTTGAAATACATATGAAAGCTATCATATTAGGCATTTTTACATTCGTTGCAAGCTTTTTGCCCTTAGCAGTTGTATATGGGCAAGCACAAAATAATAATTGGTATTTCGGGACAGCTGGAATCGATTTTAATGGCCCCTCTCCTGTTGCAATTACTACCAGTGCCATGAGCACGTATGAAGGCTGTTCGACCGTTTCCGATAAATTTGGCAATTTATTGTTTTATACGGATGGTGTTAGTGTTTTTAACCGTGAAAATGATGTAATGCCTTCAGGAACCGGTTTATTTGGCGATTACTCAAGCAGTAATTCAGCTGTTATTGTACCAAAACCGGGTGACCCCAATAAATATTACATTTTTACTACTGAATGTTATTACCCTTTAACAGGATTACATTACACCCTCGTTGACATGTGTCTCGATGGCGGATTAGGTGACGTTGTAGCAGGTGAAAAAAATGTTTTTAACCGGGCAAACTCCTGAAAAGTGAATACCGCATTACATACCAACGGCAAAGATATTTGGGTGCTTACACATGGTTGGAATAATAACGAATTCCGTGTTTTTTTAGTCACTGCTGCCGGTGTTGACCCTACACCTGTTATTACAGCAATTGGTCCAGTACACGGTACCGATTTTTTCCAAAGTGTGGGCTGCATGAAAATGAATCGCGACAATAATAAAATTGCAGTTGCCGTTGAAGTAAGTGGAAATAGAATTGAATTATATGATTTTGATAATGCAACAGGAATTGTAAGTAATGAAATAATAATAACTACTCCTCATTCAGCTGCCGGCTTGGGTCCCGGAAATACTGTTTACGGGGTGGAATTTTCTCCAAATAATAATTTTATTTATTCCTCAAGCTGGTTCGATGATAATATTTATCAATTGGATATCACAAGTGGTGATGCTGCTACAATTGAAGCAAGTGCAACAATTATCGGCACAACCTCTGCAGCTTCTAATGTTGGTGCATTACAATTGGCGCCTGATAATAAAATTTATGCTGCAACACAATATAAAAATAAAGTTGGTGTAATTAATGCACCTGATATTGCAGGTCTTGCATGTAATTATGTAGATAATGGTTTTAATTTAGAAGGTGAAACGGTGTATGCCGGTTTACCTGCTTTATACAAAACAATGAAATTTCTTATCAGCCGGAATTTGAATTTACTACAGGTTGTGCAGGTGGAACTTCAACATTTTCGTTTACAAGTGATGCTGTGTATGATGAGGTATTCTGGGATTTCGGCGATCCAACTACTACATTAGACAATTCTACCGCATTTGATGCCACCTACATTTATTCCGATACAGGAACATACACGGTAACCTTAATATTTACAATCGGTTGTTTTACCGATACTGCTTTTACAGATATTGTTGTGAACGAAGGAGCATTATATAATTTGTTGCCGGCTGATACAACAGTGTGTATCGAGGATGCCTCATCCATTATTTTATTTTTTAACTGCAACATTAACAGATATTGAATGGAGTACAGGTTCAACTGCGAATGAAATTGAAGTATCTGCTGATGGTATTTATTTTGTAAGTGGAAGCGACGATTGTGGCATTTTACAAACAGATAGTATTGTAGTTGACTTTATAGATTGCGAAATTGATACTACTACCAATGAAAATCCTATTACTTGTTTTATACAATTTCCAAATGCATTTTCTCCGGATGGGGATGGATTTAACGAAATATTTAATCCTGTTGCCAATCAACTTTGTTTAGTTGAAAATTATCAATTACAAATTTATTCCCGTTGGGGTGAATTAATTTTTTCGAGTAATGATATTAATATCGGATGGAATGGCATTTACAAAAACACACCTCAGGAACTTGGCACCTATGTATATATTGCTGATGCTACTCTAGGCGGAATGGATATGCAACAAACAGGGACTGTTACATTGGTGAGATAAGTGGGAATGTTGGGTAATGATAAGCAGGTGGTTATTATAAATGGTTGTATTATAGATAATGTCAACCACACTTTGCCGGAAGGTAAACCTAAAAGGGGTTCTGTGATTTTTATTTGATTACCTGTGCTTAAAATAATGTCACCCCTATCGGGGTTCTGTGACTTTTATGGGATTACACGTGGTTAAAATAATGTCACCCCTAAAGGGGTTGGTGGATTTGTTTGTTAAAATCTATAAATACCAATTAGTAAAATATTAATTATTCATATTTATTCCTAAAGTAATAACAATATGAAATTAAAATAGTCCAAACTATTTTTTCATTTCCTGGTGAATACTTTCCATAAAATCATTTATCTCATCGTTAATCTCTAGTTTTTCATCAGCAGTAATAACTTTATCATCGGTCAATACCGCAATCCCTTTTTCGGCAAATTCTATTGCTGTAGTATATTTTTTTGCTCAAAATAAATTTCAGAAACCCATAAATAAGTGCTGTAATCAAATGGGTAACTCCACACATTTAGAGCACCTCAAGTGCCAATACCGAACTTTTATCCTTAAAAACACCATCATAATCGTTAGCATACGAACTCGCAATTGAATTGTAAAACAATAAGTCCGGAACAATTTTAAAACCATAATATGCCGATTGTTCTTCATAAAATGACAAATATTGTCTCCATGGCACTGAATCGTTTTGTTGTTGTCCTTGAATAACTTCAAGACTATAAATAGCAGCTTTTCTATACGACGCAAATATATTGGCTAGCGCGCGATTAACAGTAAGGCCTGGTATTACAAAGTGATCAACAGGCTCCTTGACATGCATTATTGTTAATTTACTGGGAATCTGCAAATCGTTCAAATAGTTTGCAAATGAATCAACTGAAGCTTCATGGTAGTCTAATTGAAAATTCGTGCCGCTTGAAAAAGTTAAAAAATATTGACTACGGCTTTTCTCAATTTCATTTAAAAAAAATTCGAATTGTTTTTTTGTGTTTTCATCTCCAAAATCAAAATTAGCTGTACTACTGGCAACAACAGCATTGACTAAAGGGTAGGTTTTACTTTGTGCATAGGAAGAAAAAATTGCCGTACGTGAATGCCCTATCAATGTTGTGAAATTTGCTACAGGGAATTTAGTTTTTAACAATAAACTAATATCTTCAAACAGAAAACTAATTAAATCATCTGCTTTTCCACCTGAAATGTTTGGCGTTGTCCATTTATTGCGGGTGCTATTTTCAAATGCAACTCCAACAATAATACAAGGTGGCATTGCACTCAATGATGTCAGGTAATCAATAGTCTCCAAATTATATTGATAATTAATTTCATTTTGTTTATCAAAAAGAAAAATAACGGGGTAACTGACACCACTTGAGTATTGTATTATACTTGGGGTAATTATCTGCAAAGAAATCGAATCATCTAATTGTTTTGCATAAACTACTGTATCTACAGGTGCATTAAATGATGTTGTTGATTGACAAAAACTAAAATAACTTTGTAATATACAAAAACTAAAAAAGACAATTTTCATCTTACTGTAATTTATAACAAAGATAGTAAACTATAGATATTTTTATTTTGCTTGTTTGGTTTTAGTGTTTTGTTACTCAATCAAGCAGATACCGAGTTGGCTTATCCTTAACTTCAATTTTAATTAGAAAATTTATATCATGGAGGTCAATCAGCTGAAAGTTAAAGAATAATAACATCTCCACTGAAAAAATATCATAATATGATAATTTTTTTGCACACCAATTGAAAATCCATTATCTATGCATAAATAATGGCAACAGGTAACCCGAAAATTAAACGGCTATTCATCCATGTGGCATTTTGGATATTCATTTTCATGTATGAAATGGATTATCTCAGGGATATCTATGCGACAAAAACGGCTATATTACTTTCTCTTTTTGAGTTGCTTTGTTATATCGTTGAAGCATACATCAATTTGATTGTATTAATTCCGCGTTTTGCGGCAAAAGCTAAATGGAGAGGGTACGGGTTATCGATTTTGGGCTTGTTAGCTGCCGTATATTTTGTGTATTTATTCACTGGTTTAGGGACTATGCTGCTATCGGAAAATACCTGGCGGGCATTACTTACATTTATTATCAACCATGGATTATTTATCCTGATTTCATTTTTGTATTGGTATGTAACTAAATACGAAAAAGAAAAACGCAGGGCTATAGAACTGGAAAATCAGAAATTAAAGTCTGAACTAGAATTGCTAAAATCACAATTGAGCCCTCACTTTTTATTTAACACACTTAATGGTATTTATAGTCTTATTTTAATCGACCCAAGTAAGGCTGCTACGCTGGTGGATAATTTATCGGTGGTGCTTCGCTATAGCATTTACAGCTCAAAGCTAGAACAAGTAGCACTTTCAGAAGAAGTGAATGTCATTCAAAATTACCTGTTGTTACAACAATCAAGATTACAGAATGGCAGAGACAATATACGTTTTACAATCAATGGGAGCACACAAAACTTCAAAATCCCGCCACTATTGTTGTTAACCATTGTAGAAAATGCATTTAAACACAGCGATATATTTGAAAACGACCATGCGTTTATCGAATTATTACTTGTTACTTCGGAAAATGAAATTCAATTAACTGTAAGTAATTCTTATTTACCCAAAAACAATCACCCGGGCATTGGGCTAGAAAATATCAAAAAGCAATTGGCCATTGCATATCCTGACCAACATATAATTACTATAAACGATATTAACCAGGTATATTCAATTCATATAAAATTAATCAACAGTGCAACATAAATTCCGATGTCTGGTTATCGACGATGAGCCATTAGCGCGTTTATTAATTGAAAAACATCTTTCAACTGAACCTGAATTTGTTTTAGTAGGGGCTTGCAAAAACACCATGCAGGCAGAAACATTACTCGAAGAAAATGAAATTGATCTCATTTTTTTAGACATCAATATGCCCAAAACAAGTGGCATTGAATGGGTGAAAAAATCGGGAACCTTACCTAAAATCATTATCACCACTGCACATCCTGAATTTGCTGTTGAAGGTTTCGATCTCGATGTTGTGGATTATATCGTAAAGCCTGTAACTGCAGAACGTTTTAGTAAGGCATTACTCAAATTCAAATTAACCACAAATCAATTAAATAATACCGCTAATAACGCAACTATAACTATTAAAAGTGAAGGCATCCAGCATCGTATTAATGTACAAGATATTTTATTTGCTGAGGCTGTCCAAAAATACGTGCGCATATATACCAAATCGAATGTATATGAAACGCTAATGCCTTTGTCGCAATTCGAAAAAATGGTAGCTGCTGATTTGTTTTTCAGGTGCCATAAATCGTATCTTGTGCAATTAAATGCGGTTAATGGCATTAAAGGCTACACCATCAATGTTGGCGACTATAAAGTGCCGGTTAGCAGGGTTTTGAAGACTGAATTGCTTGTTTTTTTAGCTAAAAAATGACAAAAATTGACCGTTCATACCCAAAATATTACCATTCCCGAATAAGCAGCAACTAGAAAATACCAACACAATACCTTTAATAAAAAAAGCGTATGAAAAAGATAACTATGATAATGTTGAGTTTGTTGTTAACACAATTCGTGATAGCTCAAACCCCCACCTACACCTTTCCTGAAGAAACCGCACAACATGAAGGCACCTGGTTGCAATGGCCTCACCATTATACATATGGCACTACTTACCGCAGCAGACTGGACCAAACATTTATTGATATGACGGAGGCATTGGTAGGTTCTGAAAAAGTATTTATTGTAGCCTATAACAATACTGAAAAAAACAGGATTATCGATTTATTAAATACAGCAGGTATTCCATTAGGAAATGTATTTTTTTATATCATTAAAACGGATGATGTTTGGTCGCGCGACAACGGACCAATGTATGTATATAATGAGGCAAATGAATTGGTGATTTTAGACTGGAAATTTAATGGTTGGGGAAATGATACACCTTATGCTAAAGACGATAAAGTACCTCAACGAATAGCTGAGAAAACAGGTGTTCCTCGCGTTAATCTTTCCGCAATGGTATTAGAAGGTGGCGCAGTAGAAGTAGATGGTGCAGGTACATTTTTAGCTACGCGGAGCAGCATTTCCGGCGATAATAGAAATCCCTCACTTACTGAAACCGATATTAATAATTATCTGCAACAATATCTTGGTGTAACCAATATTATTTGGCTTGATGGCATTTATGGTGGCGCATTTGATATTACTGATACACATATTGATGGATTTGCCAAGTTCTTAGACAGTGCTACTTTAGTTACCATGAATTCTGCGGATTTAAGTTATTGGGGAATTTCACCTTCAGATATTACAACATTAATGAATGCAGAAAATGCCAATGGTGATATTTATAATAAAGTATATCTGCCATTAACCAATAAAAATGTAAAAACAACCTGGGGTGCTAGTGTAGGATTTAAATCTTCTTATAATAATTATTACGTAGGAAATAATGTGGTATTAGCCACTACATTTAATGATGTTAATGATGATGATGCCCTAGCCATTTTAACAGATTTATATCCGGATAAAACCGTTGTTGGTATCGACAGTCGCAATTTATATTTTTATGGTGGAATGGTGCATTGTGTAACACAGCAACAACCTATAGGTCTGCCATTAAAATCATTTGCTCAATTTGCTGATGGAGATGAAGATTTTCCTTTAACAGCTTCTATAACACCAAATCCTGCATCATCAATGGCTCAAATTACCATTTCTGGAAATATATACGGTAATGCGGTAATTGAAATTTACGCAATCAACGGAGCATTGGTGTATCAAATGGATGTAACCGATATTTTGCCGGGAAATACAACTGTATCCATTGATGTGAGCAATTTCGAAAATGGCAATTACGTTGGTGTTATTAAAAACAATAATACACGCAGCAGTGGTTTCGTTATTACAATAGCGCATTAATTACACATCTATTTTAACAATTGGGATGAAATTGGTAGCATATACCTATTTCATCCCAATTTTGCAATGATAAGTATCGCAAATACGTTTAGAATGTTGGTGTAAATTTGCACCATGTTTTCAGGCCTTATTCAAAAGTATAATGTTCCAGGACCGCGGTACACGAGTTATCCTACTGTGCCTTATTGGGACGAAAAAGGTTTTTCAACCGACATTTGGAAACAACATCTCATCAAATCATTCACTGAATCAAATGCTCAAGAGGGAATAAGTGTATACATTCATTTACCCTTTTGTGAAAGCTTATGCACTTTTTGCGGATGCAATAAACGAATTACCAGACAGCATCATGTAGAAGCACCTTATATTGAAGCCTTATTAAAAGAGTGGGAATTATATTGCAATCTTTTTCCTGAAAAACCTATTATCAAAGAATTGCATTTAGGTGGTGGCACCCCAACCTTTTTTAGTGTTGAAAATCTCGAACAATTAATTCATGGTATATTTTTAAAAGCTGAAAGAGCTGAATCACCGGAATATAGTTTTGAAGGGCATCCGAATAATACTAGCAAAGCACAATTACAACAATTATTTAATCTTGGATTTAATCGCGTAAGTTTTGGTGTGCAGGATTACAATGAAAAAGTGCAAATTGCCATCCACCGAATTCAGCCATTTGAAAACGTTGAACGCGTTACCAACTGGGCTCGTGAAATAGGGTATCAAAGTATTGGGCATGATTTAATTTTTGGCTTGCCTTTTCAAACACTCGACGACATATTATTTACTATAAATAAAACCAATGAGCTCCGCCCGGATAGACTTGCGTTTTACAGCTATGCGCATGTGCCTTGGATAAAGGGTAATGGACAACGCGGTTTTAAAGATGAGGATTTACCAAAAGATGCAGAAAAAAGGAAATTATACGAAACCGGTAAAAAACATCTTTTAGATTTAGGCTACGTGGAAATTGGCATGGATCATTTTGCATTACCTGCCGACAATATGTTTACTGCTTTTAATACCGGAAAATTACATCGCAATTTTATGGGTTATACAGCTTCCAAAACGCAATTAATGATCGGATTAGGCGTTTCATCAATTGGCGATAGCTGGTATGCATTCGGACAAAATGAAAAAGAAATTGAGGCCTATTATGAGGCTATTAATCAACACCAATTACCCATTTTCAAAGGTCATATTTTAAATGATGAGGATTTGATAATCAGAAAACATATCCTCAATATCATGTGCACTTTCGAAACCTCATGGACAGATGCCATGGGATACTTCGAAACCCTGCCCCAGGTTATTGACGATTTGGCTGAAATGCAAGCCGATGGCCTTTTGCAGATTACATCAGGTAAACTCATGGTTACAGACGCCGGAAAAGCATTTGTCCGTAACATTTGTATGGCTTTCGATTTGAGGCTAAAGCGCAAAACACCTGAAACTAAGCTGTTTTCTATGACGGTATAATTTGAGAGCAGCAGCAGCAATAAACTTAATCAGTACCTTTGTTGGATATAATTAAGCTTAATAAATTTAATAACTTGATTAATCACACCTATTCAATCAATAAAATAACGTATCAAATAACGTTAATAGTAGCTTATTAGTTATCCTTTTTTTCATTAAAAAAAATTTAATAACATGAACAAAATGTATATCACACTACTTACAATTATAATAGTAGGAATAATTGGATGTAGTAAAAACACAAAAAAAGTTGCTTCAACAACTGACCCAATTGTTGCCTGTACTGAAAACTTAACCAAAACAAAAGCTGAACTCGTTGCATGGAAAGATACTATCTTTACTCAACTGGATGCCATGGAACAACAAGAAACTAAAATCCTTGAAAGTCTCGCAACAGTGCAAGTTCCGGCCGATAAAACCATTCAAACTAATATTGCTAAAGCTGCTTTCAGCGAATTAAAAACAAAACGTGAAAATATGCGCGAGCTGTATAATGTGGTTATGGATTTGCTCGCATTTGATGAAACCGCATTTGCCGAATTTAAAGCTAAAGCAGAAGCAGGTAGTCTTTCACAAGAAGAACTCGACAAAGAAATAAAATTTTATAATAACCATTTTGAATTTTACCAAAGTGATATTATTAATTGGCGAAGTGTAATGAAAGAAATAGAAATTGAATCTATAGGCAACCAAAAAAAATTACAGGCAATTATTGCTGAAAACAGTAAATAAAAAACTTGGAGTTGTGCTCCAAAAGGTTTTAAAATTAACATTTCCAATGGCAAGAGGTAAGGGTGTTGCATAACATTTTTCCCTCTTTTTTAATGCTCAAATCGCATTTAAAAAACTTTTACAATTGAACAGCAGGCTTGTCGCTGCGGTGAAATGGAAGTCCTTGTGGTATCGCTGATTTAACTTCACCTCATAATTCCTTCATAATAGGTAGCCGCTAGTGAATATTCCACATTAAATGGATAACTTAGGGCATATAACAAACTAGTCAAAAGTAAATGCAATGGTCTTAATCCTATGAACAAGGCTAGTTTTGCATACCGATTTAAGGGTAATATCTATTGCAACCTTAAATTAATTGTAAATTTTATTTAATCTTTTTTATCTATATCTAATTTTACGACCTTAAAATACGATAACATGAGAATAGTAGCACTTTTCACCTTACTTTTCATTACATCTGCACTTAGTTTACAAGCGCAAAATGGAGTGATTACAGGGAAGTTGATTTCAGATAAAACTGAAGATGGCGTTGCGTATGCCACAGTGAAATATGGTGATAATGCAGGGGTTTATACCAATGTAAATGGTGAGTTTCGTATTACTGACTTAACTGCTGGAACCTATTCGCTTGAAATTTCATGCATTGGATATGAATTGCAAAAAGTGAGCAATTTAGTTGTTACCCAAAACAGCACCTTAGATTTAGGAGCCATAACAATGGTGGAAAAAACGATGCAGATTGCAGAAGTTACCATTACTGAACAACAAAAAGTGTACGATAGCCGCTATAGTGGCACCAACAATGTTATTTCAGCAAAAACCATCCAAAAAATTCAACCTGTAGGCAGTGAAGAATTATTAAGGATGTTACCCGGCGTAAATATTTCCAGCGACATGGAACAAAGCAATCGCCCTAATATCAGTATCAGAGGTAGTGACCCAAGAAGGTCAAATAAAATATTATTATTAGAAGATGGTTCTCCAATTTCACCAGCTCCTTATTTAGCTCCGGGCACTTATTATAATGTTCCCGCTGACCGTTTAGAAGGTATTCAGGTAATTAAAGGTTCTGATGTATTAGCGTATGGTTCAAATACTATTTATGGTGTGGTAAATTATATTACTAAACGTCCACCACAGGATCCAACATTAACTTTAAAATTAACTGGTGGTCAACGCGATTATTTTACAGCAGTTGGTGGTTATGGTGGCACATGGAATAAAACCGGTGCTGAAATTCAAACCTTATACAAAACATTTGGTGGTTATATGGATAATAGCTCCATTAAATTATTTAACCTATCCGGTAAAATATTTAGTGAATTTGGTGAAAAATCTACCTTCTATTTGAAATTCAATTACCAAAACGAATATCTCAATACAACCTGGAATGGCAATACACCATTTACTTTTAATCTTGACCCTACCATTAATCCATTTGATGCCGACGAATTTACATCACGCAGATATGGCATGGATGGCGTTTACAATTATAAATTAACGGATAAAGCTCGATTACAAACAAAAGTTTATTTCAGCGACTTTTATCGCGACTGGTGGAAACAAACATCAACAGTAGTTCACGCCGGTGATGTGGAAGAATATGTTGGAGCAGATATTTATGCAGCAAGTTTTAGTTATTTAGATGATGTTACAATTGGCCCTGATGATTATGTCCGTGTTGGTAAAGTTGCCAATGGTTATGAAAGTAATACAGATAGCAGATGGCAATATCGGGTTTATGGTGTACAGGAAAAATACATTCAACAATATGGTAAACATACTTTTGAAGCTGCTGTTAAATGGCATAAAGAATATTACAATGACGTTGTGGTAAATGGCGATTCTTCTAAATGGGCACGCAGTGGACGTTTAACACGTGACGATGTTTTCCATTTAAATGCAATTTCGTTTTATGCAAGAAATAATTTTGAGTTTAACCGTTTTTCGGTAATTCCAATTGTCAGATATGAAACTATTTTACTCAACAAAGTAAATGCTTTGGCAAACGCCACCAACCCTAATGCAACAGGTGTTGATTTTAATATGCTGGAAAATAATTTCGATGAATTTACACCAGGTATCAATATTATTTATCGCGACATCATGGTATTAAATAGTTCGTTGGAAATTTATGGTGGTGCCTATAAAGGATTTTCATCTCCAACAACAGCTATTGCATTTAATGAAGTTACCAATGGTGAAGTTACACCTGCTGTAGATATCGCCAACCTCAAACCAGAAGTGAGTTTTAATCAGGAAGTTGGTGTAAGAATGACACATAACAAACAGGTATTTAATACACAGTTATCAGTATTCAACACATTCATTTCCAATTATTATTCACCTGCCCGTTCACAGGCATTCCAAACTTTAGGCACAGTTACTATGAATGGTATTGAATTCGCCATCAATGTGGAACCAACCAAATTGAGTAAATCAACCGACCATACTTTCGGAATTGGTATTGCTGCAACTTATATGCAATCTGAAATTACCGGTGGTACTTTTACTGATTTTGATTTATTCGCTCCCACTGTATTTCACACAGAGGCAACTAAAGCTGAGCTGATTGATAAAATTAATGCCGACAGAGCCGCTTATACCGTTTATAATGGTGCTGATGTAATTACCACTGAAGTATTAACTGTAGATGATTTTGCTTCATTTACCAAAATACAAACTACTTTAGGTGAAGATGGCGCAGCAGGTTATGAAGTGCCATATGTGCCAAATGTAATTATTAATGCTGCCATCAATTATAATTATAAAAACATTGGCGTATCATTTAATTACAATTACGTAAGCGAACAATATACTGAATACCTCAACTTTGAAAATGAAACCGCAGATGGTGGTATTGGAAAATTAGATGCTTATGGCGTATTAGATGTCAATCTGGAATACAGTTTGCCAATTAAAAATCATTTGAAATCAGCAACATTTTTTGTTGCCGGAAAAAATATCACTAACGAAATTTATAAAGCATCACGTTTGAATCGCGCAACAGGTGGTATTTTCCCTGCAGGTTTCAGACAAATAAATGGTGGATTACGATTGAATTTTTAAGTAATTGTACTACCTTAATTCAACACATAAATATTTCAGGGCTGTCCACAAAAGGATAGCCTCTTTTTTTACTATAACTAACTTTATCACTTTAATTAGTGATGCAAAAGTATAATACGAAAATGCTGTAAAGTTTTACGAACGGGCTCTTTTATTAGCCATTTGAATACGCTTATAACATTTGCGTATTTCACTCACCATAAGGAAGATTAATAGTGGTGCTACAATAAATGCGAGTTTATTAAACCCTGCTGCAGTATGAAAATCTAAATGCACTAAATGTTGAATTGCACGTGTCATGCCGCAACCATAACATTCAGTATCGAGTAATACAACGGAGAGACAAATTGACTGACCTGTATCAAAAAAATCAGCGGGTAATGCTATTAACACCAAAGGTATTAATAGCAACCCGCCGATATAAGCAATATTATATGATTTATTATATTTTAATTGCTTGATCATAGTTGATTTAGAAATCTAGTTCTGTATCGTAACCACCATCTTTTGGTTCAAGGTTTCCAAGAAGAATGTTGATGAAATCGATTAAAGTCCAGATACCGCAACCACCTGCAGTAACTAATTGGATAATACCAATGCCAATATAACCTAAATAGAAACGGTGAACACCTAAAGTTCCTACTACAACACAAAGAATTAATGCAATTAATTGGCTTTTTCTCCGCTTGAGGCAGGTTTAGCAGCATTAGCTGCCTTAATTGCAGTTAATACAGCAGCTTTTTTAATTTTAGAAACATCAGCATCATCTAAAGCTTTTTCGATTTCAGCTAATACTTCTTTTTCAGTTAATTCAACTGGTTTTGCAGCAGATGCTACAACCATTTTTTCTGTAGATGCAACAGCATTTTCATCAGCAATTGCAGGTTGAGCAGTAGTTGTGTTAGTTACCATTTTTTCGGCAGTAACAACTTTTGCATTTTCAGTTTTTGTTTGATATGCAGTTGCCGGTGCTTCGTAAGGGTTATGGTTACGACCACCAGTAATTTCAATGTTATCACCCCAAGCGCTTACTTCCTTTTGAGAAGAGCAGGATGAAAAAATCACCGTTAAGGCGAGCAGGCTGACAAAGAGTAATCTTACGTTTTTCATTTAGCGTGTTTTTGTTGTTAGTTGAATATATAATGATTAGTTGTACTCAATTAATTCGCGCACAAGGTAATGATTTTGAATGTTAAAATACCAACCATCACTGTTGTGCTTGCTACAAACTTACCTTGACTTACCATCTAACAACCCTTTAGGTAATTGGGCGTGTATCGTGTATGTTTTGGGTCGGTCTGCAGACCAATAAGTAGCGAATGTATAATTATTTCAATAAAACAACAAATTTGAGGGCTTTTTTGAGTCATTCTAAATAATGTCTAACATCTTGTGCTTAACAATTGAAAACCAAATAATTACCCTCAAGGTCTGACTAACTTGCATTTCTCCCTTACTCATCTCTCCTCTCCAACACCATTTTTTAACCTCAAGGTAAAGTCATTATTGTAAATGTGCAGTATAATGTACCTTTGTTGATTAAACACCACGTTATGAAGAAGCTATTATTTGCACTGTTCATTGCCCCTATTATGTTACTTACTACCGGATGTCCGGTAGGAATTACTTACCCATTGGGAACACCGGGTACCGAAAAAATAGACAAATCCATTTTAGGCAAATGGGGACAGGAGCCTGGTGATGACAAAGAAATTTTGAGTGTGCAGATAGAAAAAAAGGATGACCATACATTAAAGGTTACCGTATTAGAACGTGGACCATTGTACATGGAAGAAGTAGATGACTTTAATGGTTGGTTTACAGAAATCAATGATATGCAATTTGTGTATTTCCAGAATGCAGCAGACGCAAATGGCACCTATTACCATTATGCATATAAAATAGAAGGGGATAATTTAGTTACTTACGACGTCTCATTACTGGATGGAGGAACCGATGCAGTTGTTTCCACTGAATCGTTTAGGGAACAAATCAAATTATCTATGCAGCGACCGGAATTTTTAAGCAGCAAAATTGTCTGGACAAAGTTATAAAAGGCCCATAACTCGCGAAAATCCTATTGTTTGATACTTATTGTAATTTTTTCAATAAGTACCCCCTCATTGTTTGGTGAAGTGCCAAATTATTTACTTATTTGCATAGTATAAGCCATTCAGGCATAACCGCAAAACAGTTACAATTATGACACAACAAACAATTAAAACCAATTACAGCGCACTTTCAACGCTTGTTACGGTATTCTTTTTCTGGGGGTTTATAGCGTCTGGAAACGGGGTGTTTATTCCGTTTTGTAAAAATTATTTCCATTTAGACCAGTTTCAGTCACAGCTTATCGACTTTGCATTTTATGGTGCCTATTATTTAGGGGCGCTGTTATTATTTTTTATAAGCGTATTCCGCAAAAGCGATTTAGTTTCCGGTTGGGGATATAAACGAAGTATTGTTTATGGTTTGTTGTTTTCATTCTTGGGCTCATTAGCCATGATAGCAGCTGTCAATTTTGGCGGATTTTCTGGAATTTTAGTGAGTTTATTTATAGTGGCATTAGGATTTTCATTACAGCAAACTGCGGCCCAACCCTTTGCCATCACTTTGGGTGATCCTGCAACAGGAAATACTCGTATTACTTTAGGTGGTGCCGTTAATTCATTTGGAACAACCATTGGACCTATCGTGGTTGGGTTGGCATTATTTGGTTCTGTAGCAGTAACCGACGACATGATAAATTCTTTGGAGCTCGATTCAATTACTTTATTGTATTGCGGTATCGGGGCCTTATTTGTTGTTTGTGCACTCATGTTTTTTATGTCGAAAAAAGTACCTGACGGTAAATTAGATGCACATGTTGAACCTGCAAATCATGCTCTTTCCACGTTAATTGGTATAACAGCTGCTTTAGCGATTGTATTTACAGTTGTATTTAGTAGTTATACTACCCCTGAAGCTCGTCAGGTAGAGGCTATGCGCACCGAATTAGCAGCAATTGATGCCAATGATACAGTTGCTATTGCCGCCAAAAACGAAGCCATATCAAAACTCAATGCGCCTATTGAAAATAAACGTATGGTATTACTCGGCAGTGCATTGGTTGTTGTAGTGGGTGGATTATTATTTGCGAAATCACGCGCAGCTAAAAAACAAGAAGGCTGGGGTGCTTTACATTATCCTCAATTAGTATTAGGGATGATTGGTATTTTCACCTATGTTGGTGTTGAAGTAACTATTCAAAGTAATTTATCTGAATTATTAAAACAACCAGCATTTGGAGGTTTACAAGCGGCAGAAATTGCACCATATATTTCTATGTATTGGGGAAGTTTAATGATTGGCCGTTGGGCAGGTTCTATTGCTGCATTTTCAGTGTCGGGTTTGCAGAAAAAATTATTAATGATTTTGGTTCCGATAATTGCTTTTGGCGTTATCATCGGAGTTAACTCTTTAGCGAACCACGACATGCGTCCTTTATATGGTTACATTGTTTGTATTGCAATTCAAATAGCGGCATTCTTTTATGGTAAAGATAAACCTGCAAGAACGTTATTTATTTTTTCTGCGCTTGGTGTTTTAGCTATGTTAATTGGCATTATGACAACCGGCACTATTGCAGTATTTGCATTTTTAAGTGGTGGATTATTTTGTAGTATTATGTGGCCGAATATTTTTGCATTATCAGTTGCGGGTTTAGGAAAATATACTTCACAAGGTTCTGCATTTTTAATTATGATGATTTTAGGTGGTGGTATTATTCCTCCTATTCAAGGTAAACTTGCAGATATTATTGGTATACATCCTTCTTATTGGGTTACTGTTTTATGTTTTGGATATTTAGCGTGGTTTGCCATCGCCGTTTCCAAAATTTTAAAAACACAAGGTGTTGCCACCGGTGAAGCAGGTGCACATTAATCAGGCTTGTTTTAATTACCTATAAACCTACTTAGCCCGCAATTTCGGCTCGCCGGAATTGCGGGCTAAAAAAATTAAGCCATATACGTTGGCAAATCACTGAATTTTAATGATAAGTCTGTAGGCAATAAATAATTTTTCCAACTCATAATTAATGATTTATTTCCCGTAAATATTTCTCTGTTAAAATTCATCAGCGTAGCAATTTCTACATCCGACAAAGTACTATTTGCCGATAAGGTATAAATCATTTGCAAATTAAAATTATATCCCGCCTGCACCCCTTTTAAATATTCCACCAATTTATCATACACTAAATCTGCATCTTGCAAAGTTGATGCATCAAAAAATAATTGGTTGTAAAATTCCGTCTGATTTTTATTCATGTGCAGCAAAAAATTATACTTCACTTCATGCGCCGAATTGCGCAATTCATTCAAATCATGCGACACATCATGAATACATTTTACCGCATGCATACCACTTCTTGAAGCCGCCATTAACTGGTCTAATTCCCTAACCTGAATTGCAGTTAATTCCTGCATTTTTACCTGTATATAATACGACTGAATTTCACCGTAATGTTCCTTTAAAAATTGATACCACACATCCACCGATTTTCTGTTTAAATCGTGCTGCTCATGATGTCGTAAAAATGCATCCGGAATATGTAAAGTTTTTTCTTCAATATTAAACTGATGCGCCGCAAATATTTTACATTGATTAATAAAAAACCAGGTCTCCGATTGTAATAATTCTACCGATGTTTCAGCAATAATCGGCTGATGAGGTTGGATATATAATGTCAGCTTTCGGTCGTCTTTATTAAACGTTTTTTCTAACCAAAGACTAAATTTTTTCAAAAAAGGTAAAAACAAAATAATGCTGCCAAAATTCATCAGCGTTTGAAAAGTGGCCAAACCCGTCAGCGGATTACTTATGCCTAAAAGATGTTGTATAAAATAGGCTGTTGGCTGTAATAGTGCAAACGCTACCACCGTTGTAACCACATTATATAAAAAGTTACCCACCGACACTCTTTGTTTAACAGCAACCCCATCGAGCGAACCCAATAGTAACTTGACCGATGTGCCAACCTCCGACCCAATTACGACCGCCATGGCACTTTCAAACCCCAATAATTGCTGATTCAGGAAACTCAATGTAATGGCAACAGTGGCTGCGCTGCTTTGGGTGATGGTGGTGGCGATAAACCCCAAAATCAGAAAAACCCAGGCTCCACTGTCCTGAAAACGACTAAAAACCGCTTGTAATGCCTCCGATTCTGCCGATTCCTTCATCAGCCCTAGGCCAATAAACAAAAAGCTAAAGCCCATCAAAAACTTAAAAAGTGGCTCCCAATTGGTCTTTTGCTTAAAAATGAACAGCGCCATTCCCGCCAAACCGGCAACAGGATAGGCAAATGCCTCAATTTCCAGTTTAAAGCCGATTGTAGCCACTATCCAGCTGTTTAGGGTAGTTCCGAGGTTGGTTCCCATGATTACCGCCAGGGCATTTTTCAGGGTTATTACTCCGGAACTGACAAATGCCAGCACCATAAAATTGACCACCGAACTGCTCTGCAAGGCAGCAGTAATAAGGGTTCCGCTAAAAATCGCCCTGAATGTATTGCCCGTTTGTCGCCGCAAAAACAACTTAAACCGCCTGCTCATCAGTTTTTGCAAGGCCTGCTCCAGCAGCATTATGCCAAAAAGGAAAATCCCAACACCCCCTAAAATCAACCAAATGTTTAGTCCCATAAGTATTTGAAACAGCTAACCTACTTAATATTTAGTTAATATTAAATTAGGAAAAAGCCCCTGTTAACATATTTCACAAATAATAACACAACAAGTGAAATACCTTCATGTGCAATTATTTATCTTTACGCCTCATAACTCGAAAGGAATGAATAGTTTCAGCAGGATTAACAACATTACAGGATGGCTCGTATTTGCGGTAGCCCTTATCGTTTATACCATGACCATGGAAGCAACCGCCAGTTTTTGGGATTGCGGTGAGTTTATTGCAGCAACCTATAAATTACAGGTAGTTCACCCACCAGGGGCACCTATCTTCTTAATGGTAGGTCGCATATTTACATTATTTGCTTCTGGCCCTGAACAAGTGCCTTTAATGACTAACTTTTACTCAGCTTTGTCGACTGCTTTTGGTGCACTATTCGTGTTTTGGATTATTACCCGTATGATGCGCAAATCAATTGCAGGTACTAACGAACCTAACGGAAGCCAGCTTGCTACCATCATGTTTGGTGGTATTATTGGTGCTACTTGTTTCTTATTTATGGACAGCATTTGGTTTTCTGCTGTTGAATCAGAAGTGTATGCATTAGCTACTTTCTTTTTCATTTTAATTTTCTGGTCTATAGTAAAATGGGAAGCGCATGCCGATGACCCGAACTCTGATCGCTGGATATTATTTATGGCATTGATGATGGGTTTATCCATTGGCGTTCACTTACTCGCTTTATTGGTTATTCCTGCTATTGCCCTTATATATTATTTCCGTAATTACACTTATTCTCGCAAGGGATTAATTTATACCTTATTAATTGGAACGGCTTTAGTTGCATTTGTATTATACGGCTTGCTCGATAAATTTATTGCTATTGCAGCTGCTTTCGACAGAACATTTGTAAATGATATTGGCTTGCCAATCGGCAGCGGTATTATTGTATTTTCATTAATTGTTGTTGGTGGAATTGTATACGGTATTCGTCATGCTATACAACGCAACAAACGTATTTTATATATTACCATGATGTCGTTTACCATGTTAATTATTGGTTTAACATCTTATGCTATGGTATTAATTCGCGCCAAGGCAGAACCGGTAATTAATATGAACGGTATTAATGATGTGCACTCGTTTTTATCTTATTTAAAACGTGAGCAATATGGTAGTCGCGCATTATTTTATGGACCATATTGGACAGCTCAGCCAATTCAATATGAAAAAGGCAAAGAAAAATTTGGTGTTGTTCCGGGTAAAGATGGTTATCAGGTAATTTCACATGAATTTGAACCTGTATATGATATCCCTGCTGAATATTTAAACTCACCAAATATTTCAGACAACGCAAGATTAATTCAGGAACGTAATAAACAAGTTTTATTCCCGCGTATGGGTTCATTGGAAGATCGCCATTCGGGATTGTATTATGATTTCGCCAATGTTGACCCTGCTGCTGAACAAACCTATGTGCCAACGTATGGTGAAAACTTAAAATTCATGTTTAATTATCAGTTTGGTCATATGTTCTGGAGATATTTTATGTGGAATTTCTCCGGTCGCCAAAACGATACTCAAGGTAATTTTTACGATGGTTATAAAGATGGTAACTGGGTAACCGGTATCGAAGCTATCGATAAAACTAAAAATGAACAATTAGAGGAGGTTCCGCCTTCATTAAAAAATGTTTTAACGCATAATAATTATTACATGTTGCCATTTATTTTAGGCATCATGGGTATGGTTTATCAATTGCGTAAAGACAAACGTGGATTTGCAGTTGTGCTCACCTTATTCCTGTTTATGGGTATTATGAATATAATAAACATGAATCAGCCACCAACAGAACCACGTGAGCGTGACTATGCTCAAGTGGGTGCATTTTTTGCATTTGCCATTTGGATTGGATTCGGTATCGGTGCAATCATCGACTTAGCGAAAAATTTCAAATCAAAAACTATTCAGGAATATGTATTATACAGTGCATTGATTTTATTATCGATGTTTTTCCTTGGATTAACAATGTATTCATTCACCAACTTCTTAATGATAAGTGCATATTTAATTATCGTAATGTTGTTGATGGGTGGAATTGCCTATGTGATAAATAATGCCATGAAAAAAGAAATGGCACTTGCGGTGATAGCATTTTTATTATGTATCCCTGCACCGTTTTTAATGGCATCACAAGGTTGGGATGATCACAATCGCTCCGACAGAACATTTGCCCGCGACATTGCCAGAAATTATCTGGAATCTTGTCCGCCAAATGCCATCCTCTTTACACAAGGCGATAATGATACTTATCCATTATGGTATGCTCAGGAAGTTGAAAATATTCGCCTTGATGTTAAAATTATCAATTTGAGTTTATTGGGTGTTGATTGGTATATTAATCAATTACGTCATGCAACAAATGAATCGGCACCAATCGCTTTGACATTATCTGCTGATAAAATTTTAGGCGACAAACGTAATCAGGTTGTAGACAACGATAAAAGTAAATTCAAAAACCAAACAATGGAATTAAAAGATGTACTGGAATTTATTGGCCAGGACGACCCAAAATTCCAGGTTTACAGTGAAGGTTTAGAAGATTACTTTAGTTATGTGCCTACTAAAAAATTCAAGCTTACCATCGATGCCGAAAAAATGAAGGCCAATAATATTGTTCCGCAAGCATTGGTTGAGGACATGAAAAAAGAACTCAACTTCGAATTAAAACGCGGTACTTTATTGAAAAATGATTTAATGACCTTGGATATTGTTGCCAATAATATTAATATTCGACCTATTTGTTTTGCCATCAGCGTAACTGCCGATTCACATTTAGGAATGGAAAAATATTTAATGCAACGCAACATGGTTTACCAGCTTATGCCTGTTGAGATGGAAAACAATAAATCGCAAATGGATGGTTATCGCAAACAAATGAATACCGATATCCAATATGATTTATTGGTAAATCAAAAAGATAAATTTACTTACGGCGGTGTTGAACGCGGTGGAGAGATGTATATCGATCCAAGTGGTATGGGTTCTGTGTTAACTACGAAGTATTTAAATTATTTTGAATTGGCTAAAAACTTAGACCAGGAACGTCAATATTTAGAAGCACAGGCTCGTCAAATGATGACCGATACTGTTAATAAAGAATACAATGAAGTAGGCCAACAGCTCATGCAGGAAAGTGCTGATAAAAAGAAAAAAACAATTGAAGTATTGGATTTAATGCAAACATTATTTCCTGACTCCAGTGTACCATATGATTTTAATATGGTAAATGTTGCACAAGTATATCAGCGCTTAGGTGAAAATGAAAAAGCAATGGCTATTGTCACTACAATGAAAGAACGTGTAATGCAGGAGTTAGAATATTATTACAAAATGACATTAAAAAATTCATTGACTGCTTCTATGTTTGAAGATGATAAATTGCGTTCTGAAACATGGGTTTATTACACAGTTAACATGGCAAACAATGCCGGTGATAAAGAATTTGCTGAAGCATTAGATAAAGAATGGGAAACATTGCGCATGAAATACGGAATATTAGCACCTAATGAGAGAGGCAGAAAATAAACGACAACGCAAAAAATTTGACAATCTGGTATTCGGCAGACAACCGGTTGCTGAATTACTCAATAGCGATAAAACAGTAGATAAAATACTACTTCAAAATTCAGCACAGGGCGATATTATTCCGCTCATCAAACAAAAAGCAACGGAAAAAGCTATTCCACTGCAATATGTGCCAATAGAAAAATTAAATGCATTAACAGGAGGCAATCACCAGGGGGTGATTGCCTTTACTGCTGCCATCAGTTTTCAAAAAATTGACGACATTTTACCATTTATTATTGAACGGGGTGAAACTCCTTTGTTATTAATTTTAGATGGCATTACGGATGTCCGCAATTTTGGTGCAATTGCACGCACTGCATGGGCAAGTGGTGTTCATGCTATTATTATTCCTGCTCATAGCGCTGCGCCAGTTAACAGCGATGCCATCAAAACCAGCGCCGGTGCCTTACAACAAATACCGGTATGCAGGGAAAAAAATTATGAACTGGTATTAAAATATTTACAACTCAACGGCATGCAAATTATCGGTGCAGATGGTAACGCCGGTAAATTTATTTTTGATGCCGACTTAACAGTTCCCACTGCAATAATAATGGGTTCAGAGGATGAAGGAATAAGCCCTTTATCCAGAAAATATCTCACCAACACAGTGAAAATTCCACTGCAAAATAATTTCGATTCTTACAATGTTTCTGTTGCTGCAGGCATGATATTATACGAAGTTATGCGCCAACGCATGTGAATAGCGTTTAACACATATTAAATTTTGGAATAATATCTTTGTATCAAAATTATTCCTATGCGTTTACCTATACTCGCTTCCTTATTATTAGTTACCGGCGTTGCTTTCGCACAAGCCCCTTACAAAACTCAAGGCACTATTGAACCAGGCACCTGGACTGTTTTGAGCGACATGAACGAATCGCGTAACGGTCATACAACCACCTATTTAGCTGACGGAAAAGTTTTGGTTACCGGCGGTTACGATGGCACCCAAAATTTGGCAAGTGCTGAGATATATGACCCTGCAACTGATACATGGACGCCAACCGGAGATATGGATAGTATCCGATTTTCACATACTGCTACTTTATTAGACAATGGAAAAGTTTTAATCATCGGTGGATGGAATGGCGGATTTTTAGATTATAAATCTACGCTATTATACGACCCTACAAGTGGAACATTTACGCATGGACCAGATATGAAATACGGACGTTCAGGCCATACCGCAACTAAATTAAATAATGGCAAAATATTAATTGTTGGCGGATATAGCAATATTTCAGGTAATACAACTGTTGTAGAAATTTATGACCCTGTCACTAATACACTTGGAGAATTTGCCAGTCTGAACAAAGGCAGAAGTTACCATACCGCTACAATAGTTGGCGATGGTCGTGTTGTGGTAGCTGCAGGATTTAATCCCGACTACGGATTTCAAATGAACAGCACCGAAATATATGACCCTGTTTTAAATACCTGGACAGAAATTGGCAACTTAGGAACTGCCCGCGATTTTGCAGCCGCTGTTTATGTTGAATATGAAAATGCTGTTTTTTTAATTGGCGGCCGAATTTTTAATGGCTTCGAATATGAAGGTATTACCAGTGTAGAAAAATTATCATTGTCAGGCGATTCATGGGTTGATTTCGATCCAATTCCTGAACCACAAAGTTATATTCAGGCATTTCCGTTTGAATGGGTAGATTATGATGTGTTTATTCCATGTATGCTGGTTCCCGGTGGAACAAATGCTTCCGGTTTTGGAGTAGATTTGACATTTTCCGGAACTTATGCATATGATTTTGTAGCCGCATCTTGGATTGAAGTTCCAATGTTTTTTCACGACCGTTATTATTATGCTGCAGATAAACACCAACAAGATATTATAGAAACCGGTGGCGAAGGTGGAACTGTGGAATTATTCAAAGCATCTGAATTTATTGCTATTCATACTACTTTAAATAATACCTTGAGTTTATCACCAAATCCTGCAGACAATTACATCAATATTACGTTATCCGCCGAAAAGGAAGTTAATAATATTGAAGTATTTAATATGATGGGAGATGTTGTTTTGCAAGTAAATAATGTATATCCTACACAAAATAAAATTGCGTTAGATATCCATCATTTACCTACAGGAAATTATGTAGTAAAGGCAAGCGGAAATAATCAAATTACTTCCGGCACATTTATTAAAGAATAAATTACAAGGCTAAAATTTCAACCAGCTTCAACATTTGTTTGTTGATGTCCATATGATGTTTAGTAGCATTTGCAAATGGTGTAAATGCTAATTCATCATTAATTAAACCGGCCATTACATTTTTTTTGCCATCGGCTAATGCTTCAACTGCAGCCATACCCAATCGACTGCCTAAAATACGGTCGCGCACTGTTGGGTTACCACCACGTTGAATATGTCCGAGCACCGAAACGCGTGTATCGTAGTAATTAAATTTTTCTTTCACCAACTTTGCAATTTCAAATGCACCACCGCGTTCATCGCCCTCTGCAACAATTACAATTGCTGATGATTTTTGATGTTGCCAGCCATTTTGTAAAATGCTGATGAGGTTATCAATATTGGTTTCAGTTTCAGGAATTACAATGGCTTCAGCACCACCGGCAATTCCACATGATAATGCAATAAATCCGGCATCACGTCCCATTACTTCTACAAAAAATAAACGATTGTGAGAAATAGCGGTATCGCGAATTTTATCAATACAATCTATTGCTGTATTAATTGCTGTATCAAATCCTAATGTATAATCAGTCCCGAATAAATCGTTATCAATTGTCCCTGCTACACCAACACAAGTAATGCCATATTCTTTTTCAAATACCGTTGCACCACGAAAAGTACCATCACCACCAATAGCAACAAATCCTTCTATACCATGAAATTTTAAATTATCAAAAGCGGTTTTTCTGCCTTCAGCTGTCATAAATCGCTGCGAACGAGCCGTTTTTAAAATTGTACCTCCACGTTGAATAATATTACTAACATCATGTGATTCCATCTTATAAAAATCACCATCAATCATTCCTTCATAACCTCTTCTAATACCATAAACTTCCATGCCGTTATAAATACCTGTACGCACTACTGCACGTATACAAGCATTCATACCCGGAGAATCACCACCGGAAGTCATTACTGCAATCTTTTTCATTTGAGCGCTGTGTTTTATTTATTTAATTATTATTTAATATGCTTGAGCATATCTGCTGTCAT
Source organism: Bacteroidota bacterium (assembly GCA_016718035.1). Taxonomy (GTDB): domain Bacteria; phylum Bacteroidota; class Bacteroidia; order Chitinophagales; family BACL12; genus UBA7236. The sequence continues at coordinate 135,227 of JADKEK010000009.1, forward strand.
CTTATCTAAATCATATTCATGTTGCCAACCCCAATCTGCACGTGCAGCACTGTCGTCAATACTACCCGGCCACGTTTCTGCAATTTTCTGGCGAAAATCTACATCATACGTTAATTCAAAATCAGGTATATGTTTTTTTATCGCTTCACCCACCATTTTCGGTGAAAATGTCATTGCTGCCAAATTATAGGATGAACGTACTTTAATTGTATCAGCAGGTGCATCCATTAATTGCAAGGTAGCTTTAATAGCATCGGGCATATACATCATTGGCAACAATGTATTTTCCGCTATGTAACAAGTATATTTCCCTGTTTGTTTAGCTTTAAAATAAATATCAACTGCATAATCTGTTGTGCCACCACCGGGTTCTGTTTTATAACTGATAATTCCCGGATATCGGATGCTGCGAACATCTAATCCATATTTTAAAAAATACCATTCACACCATCTCTCCCCTGCCTGTTTGCTGATACCATAAATGGTATTCGGTTCCATGATGGTAATTTGAGGTGTATCTGTTTTGGGAGTAGTTGGTCCAAACGCCGCAATTGAACTCGGCCAATACATTTTTTTTATCCCTTTTTCTCTCGCTACTTCCAGGGTATTAATGAGGCCATCCATATTTAATTGCCAGGCTTTTTGAGGAAATTTTTCACCGGTAGCAGAAAGCATAGCAGCCATATTATATATCTGCGTAAGCTTATACTTATCGGCAAGTTCGGCAATGCGATTGCGGTCCAAAACATTCAATTCTTCGAATGGTCCCGATTCAGCTAATTCGCCAACGGGTATTTTTATATCGGCAGCTACAACATTGCTGTTGCCATATTGGCTGCGCAGTAACATGGTTAATTCAGCGCCAATCTGGCCGCTTGCTCCAATTAACAGTATCGTTTCTCCAGGCATGTATGCAGTTTAACAGAACAAATTTAGACTTACACGTAATATTTACAAATTTATTGCGCTAAGATATAATGATTTACCTTTACGTGCGTTCGTAACCTGAAATGAATAAGATACTTGTAGTGGTCGGAACCAGACCCAATTTTATTAAAATAGTGCAGTTTAAACATTATGCTGCGTTGTATGGCTTCGATTTGAAGATTGTACACACAGGCCAGCATTATGATGAAAACCTGTCTGATGTGTTCTTTCAGCAATTAGGCATCACACCCGATTACTTCTTGGATACACGCACTGCCAATCCCGACATGCAGTTAAATTTGATTAAAGCAAGACTTAACCATTTACTCAATAATACTTACAAACCCGATTTAATGGTCGTGGTGGGAGATGTAAACTCGACCCGGGCCGCTGCTGAAACTGCTCAAATTTTAACCATTCCTATTGCACATGTTGAAAGCGGATTGCGCAGCTTCGACCAAAGTATGCCCGAAGAAATTAATCGTATTGTTACCGATAACCTTGCTGACCATTTTTTTGTGACTGAACAAAGTGGAATCGATAATTTATTGGAAGAAGGCAAAAAAGCAGCAGACATTTATTTTGTCGGTAATACCATGATTGATGCATTAGTGGCGTATGATCAGGTGATTGCAGAAAATACCATTATGACCACACTCGATGTTACTGAACGGGCATTTGCTTTGGTTACTATTCACCGCCCTTCTAATGTAGACAATAAATCGGCACTGGAACAAAATATTCATTTATTACAAAATATCGCCATTAAATATCCCGTAGTTTTCCCTGTGCATCCGCGGACAAAAAATAAATTAGAGCAGTTTCAATTATTATCGCTCTTAACATCAAATCCCAATATCCGTATTTGCGAACCACTCGATTATTTTGCATTTCAAAAATTAATTGCTTCCTGCAAATTTATTGTTACCGATAGTGGTGGTATTCAGGAAGAAGCTACATTCAGGAAAAAACCATGTATTACTATTCGCCCGAATACGGAACGACCTTCAACTATAACATTGGGAACAAATACTTTAGTTGAAGCTGACATTTCAAAAATAAATCAACTCATTACCGACATCGAAAAACACAATTATAAAGAAGGCAATATTCCTCCATTATGGGATGGAAAAGCTACTGCAAGAATTTTCCAGGTGTTGGATAAATTACGTTAAGGTGTTATAGTGTTTTGCATAAAATAATATATAATCACCTAAAAGTATCAGCAAATATTATTTATTGTTTAGTGGTAATGCGACTGAGTAATTCCGCATATTTTTTTGTAATATTTTGACGTGAATAGTGCGCTATTCCTGCCGTATCTGCTTTGAGCTCACCACTCTTAAACTGTTTGTACATAGTGCTTACCGCATTTTTTATTGCTTGTTTATCTTTAAAATCAGCTACTAACCCTGCACCTGTTTCATGAATTATTTTAGCTGCATCACCCTGCAAATTACCTATGGCTAAAACCGGTCGTTTTGCAGCTAAATATTCAAATAATTTAGCAGGAATTCGCCCCATAATATCTTGTGTATCATTTAACAATAATAATAATACAGTGGATTGCATCATGGCTTTGGTTGCTTCCTGATGTGTAATTTGACCTGCAAAAAATACTTTTGAAGTGAGTTGATATTTTTCTAAATAGGCTGCAACACTATAATCATATTTACCAGTAAAACGAATTTGTAAATCTTTGTGAAATGATACATTTTCATCACACAATTCTTTTATGGCTTCCCATAATATTTCAGGATTTCTCGCTTTGTTAATCATTCCGATATGATTCAGCACAAAACCATCAAACAAAGGAATTATTTCCTGAGGAAAATCATCAGCATCAAATCCATTGGTAATAACTTCGGTATTGCCATTATTGATGGCATTAAAATCTTTTGCCCAATCCCAACTTACCGTTACAACTTTAGTGGCTGCAGTCAGCACTTTTTTTTCCAGTGTATGATGTTGTTTATCTGCCCAAGCCGAAAGATGTAAATCCTGATAATAATCAATATTTGTCCATGGGTCTCTGAAATCGGCAATCCATGGCAAACCTGTTTTTTGTTTTACCCCATTTGCAATAAGGTGCATACTATGCGGAGGGCCGGTTGAAATAATTGCTTCAACAGGATGTGATTCTAAATATTTAGTCAAAAACCGAATGGAAGGTTGAATCCAAAATTTTCGGGCATCTGGAATAAAAAAATTACCTCTAATCCATACCGCAAATTGTTGCATTAAGCCCTGTTTCTTCTTTTCATGTAAAAATCCGGCGTTTATCTTCTCTCCTTTTTTAAAGCCTAATAATTTTTTGTAAAGGGTATAAGGTTCCCTGATTGGTCGCCTGATTACTTCAATATTTGCCGGTAAACCCGCCGCCAAAGTTTCATCCAAAACAGGGTATTCACCATCTGTAACTGTGTAAATAACAGGTTCCCAGCCGAAATCGCGGAAATATTTCGCCATTTTCACCCAACGTTGAACAGGAACTCCGCCTGCCGGTGGCCAATAATATGTAATAATTAAAACCTTCCTCAATTGGGTCGTTTAAAGGGTTAAAATTATATAATTGAATGAACAAATTGCCCCAATTAGCCCGAAGTTCTTAACTTTAGCACTTCAAATTTTAACCTGATATGGAACAAAACAAAGCCGGAAAGAAACTCCTAACTTATATTGCAATTTTTGCATTCTTCCTCGTTTTTAGCGCATTGTATTTCAGCCCACTATTACAAGGCAAAATTTTGTTACAGGGCGATATCATGAATTATATCGGAACCAGTCAGGAAATTTCCAAACATTACGAGGATACAGGTGAAGCTGCTTTATGGACCAACAGTATGTTCAGCGGTATGCCTACTTATCAAATAGCTTTATATAACAGCGGAAATGTATTCGAAAAAGTTAATAAATATTTAGGCGGATTTTTACCAAGACCTGCTAATTATATGTTTATTGCCATGTTCACCTTTTTCTTATTATTGAAAAGTTTTAAAGTGAACAATTTTCTGGCTATATCAGGTGCCCTTTGTTACGCACTAGGCACTTATTTAATCACTTTTATCGAAGCAGGTCATAACACTAAAGTAAATGCATTGGCCTTAATGCCGTTGGTTATTACCGGTATCAATTATTTGTTGCAAAAAAGATATTGGTTAGGCGGAGCAATAACGTTGTTTGCTATGACTTGCGAAATAACTGCCAACCATCCGCAAATTACCTATTATATGTTTTTGATGATTTTCTGCTGGATGGTTTCAGAATTGTATTTCGCCATAAAAGAAAAACGATTCATGGAATTTGCTAAAGTTGCGGGAATAATAGTGGTTACTACTTTATTAGCCGTTTCTGCAAACACTTCAAAATTATGGACCACTTATGAATACAGTAAAGAAACAATTCGCGGTGGCTCACATCTCACTCATCAGGCAGAAAAACAAGAAGATGGATTAAACCGTGATTATGCATTTTCATGGAGCAGTGGTATTGCAGAATCATTTAGTATCATGTATCCAAATTTTGCAGGTGGTGGTTCAGGGAAATCATTTTTACAAACACGCGAAGGCGAACCTATTGAAGGACCATTGATGAGTTACCTCCAATCTGTTAACCAACAAAGTCCACAGAAAGCCCAGGAATTGCTTCGTTATTCAGGACAAGCAGGTAAATATTGGGGCGAAATGCCGTTTACTTCCGGACCAATTTACGTTGGCGCTATTTTGTGTTTCTTGTTTATTATCGGCTTGTTGATTGGAGATAATAAAATTCGCTGGTGGTTATTTGCAGCTACTGTTTTATCCTTGTTTTTAGGATGGGGAAAATATTTTCCGGCATTTAATAATTTCATGTTCGACTATTTTCCGCTGTATAATAAATTCAGAACGGTGTCAATGGCAATGACCATATTATGTTTTACCATTCCTGTTTTAGGTTATTATATCATGGACCGCTTTTTAAATAATTCGAACGGCCTTGATGATACCAAAAAATTAAATGGATTAAAATGGGCAAGTATAAGTGTTGGTGGTTTGAGTTTATTATTAATGTTATCAGGCAGCTTATTCGATTTGACAAGTCCTGCCGAAGAAGCTTACTTACAGCAAGTTAATGACCCACAGTCTGCAGCATTTTTTGAATTAATAAAAGATGAACGTGTAAGCATGATTCGCCAGGATGTTTTATTGGCAACATTTTTTATGGGTTTAACAGCACTCATATTATTTTTATTTCTTAAGAAAACTGTATCCAGAAATATTGCTATTGCAGTGATTTGTATTTTACCTGTTGTGGATTTATTAATAGTAGACTCTCATTATTTAACTAAAGATAATTTTGTTGAAGCCAATTATTATGATCAGCGATTCAGACAATCGGTTCCGGCAATAAAAGATAACGACCCGTATTACAGAGTTATGAGTACAATGGTAGATGTAGATAAAGATGGTAGCACATCATATTTACACAAAAGTATTGGTGGCTACCACGGTGCGAAATTGCAGCGTTATCAGGATTTAATTGAAGGTTATTTGAGCAAAGGCAATGTGCAAGTGCTCAGCATGCTGAATACCAAATATTTATATGGTGCACGCAATGGAAAAATATCTATCGAACGCAATCCAATGGCAATGGGTAATGCATGGTTTGTTGATTCCATTGCCATAGTTGAAAATGATGATGCCGAATTTGAAGGCCTCGCCAATTTCGACCCACGAACTAAAGCGTATGTGCATCAGGAATTTAAAAATTTATTACCTGCCACTGTTGCCGCTCCGGATTCAACACGCAGTATTACACTTAAAAAATATGGTATGGATGAAATTTCCTATACTGCAAAAAGTAATACCGATGCTCCGGCTATTTTTTCAGAAGTATGGTATCGCGGTAATGAAGATTGGAAAGCCTATATCGATGGTAAATATGTAGACCACTTTAGAGCGAATTATATTTTACGCGGACTTTGGGTGCCAAAAGGTGAACATGAAATTGTATTCAAATTTGAACCGAAGTCTTATTACAGTGGTAAAAAAATATCTACCGCAACATCATCGTTAATTTTATTGTTGGTTGCGGCAGGCGCATTTTTCGCTTACAGAAATGAAAACAAACCAACAGTTACAGATAATAAGTTATAATACATGCAGTACGATCCGGTTAAAAGAAGTTTGGGCAACGTTTTTAAACGAACACCTTCATTAAGAATATTATTTTATAAAATGCTGGACTTGCTCCTGCTCAGATCTTGGCATATTCATAAAGAATTAAAAATTTGGGCGAAAGGAAAACGCGATAACGAACAACATATTTTAGATGCAGGCTCAGGGTTTGGTCAATATTCTTATTACCTGAATTCAATGAGCAGCAAATGGAAGTTTTTAGGTGTTGATGTAAAGGAAGAACAAATTGCCGATTGCAATCAATTTTTTAAACAAATTGGCAGAAATAATATCCGTTTTCAGGTTAAGGATTTAACTACATTTACTATTCCCGAACATTTTGATTTAGTGGTTTGTGTAGATGTAATGGAACATGTGTTGGAAGATGTGCAGGTATTTAAAAACTATCATACATCGATGAAACCCGGTGCTATGTTACTCATCTCCACCCCCTCTGATCAAGGCGGCTCAGATGTTTCCGGCGATGGTGATGCTTCATTTATCGAAGAACATGTGCGTGATGGATATAACATCAACGACATTCAGGATAAATTAAAACTGGCAGGTTTCAGCAAAACAGAAGCTTATTACGCTTATGGAAATCCCGGTAAAATTTCGTGGAAACTTTCCATGAAATATCCATTGCAGATGCTGAATGTTTCTAAGCTATTTTTTATCCTTATTCCATTTTATTACCTCATTACTTTTCCCTTCTGTTTAATTTTAAATAAAATGGATGTAAACGGAAAACATGCTACAGGAACAGGATTAATAGTAAAAGCCTGGAAATAATATTAACTTATTGTAATTTTTACAATAAGTAGTTACGACAACCGATAAGTTGCGGCTATTTGTTCCGGTGTAATAACTTCAAACTTGTTTTCGCGAATAAACTGCAGAATAGTTTTGTAAGTAGTTATCCAACCGGTATCTGCATAATCAAAGAAATAATTATTGTGCCATAATACGGATATCAAGGCGTTGGATTTGTTGTTCTCCAAAAATTGCAAAATGGTGTTTGCTGCTTGTTGTGCATTTTGACCATTGTAATATTTCAACGTAGTATCCATTACATGTAATGGCACTTCAATAAATGCGTAAGGAGATTTAGTGGTAAAATTAAATGGCTGTATAGGTAAACCATAACTATTTCTAAACCCAATATTTTCAGGGAAACCCATCGTGCAGTCTATTTGCACTCCGGCATTTTGTAAAGCTTCAAATGTTGTTGGTAATTCGGTAAGCAGATAATGATTACGGTTGATGATAGTACCGGATGTGTTTAAACGTTTCAGTTCATTTTCAAATGTATCTTTGCCTGCACTTTTATGTAAGCCGTTTGTCCAGCCCCGAGAGGTAATTTCATTCACTACTCGTTGAACATTGTTATCTTTAAAATTATAATCTGCATTGTTAATATTTCTTGTGCCCTTACCCTGATTAACCAACCAAAAAAATGTGGACCTTACATCATATTCATCCTCAATATCCATAATCTTATTCAGCAGCAAATAATCAGGTGTTTTGATATAATGATTAAACAAAAGCTGCATCAAAGTGCCAATACGCATTTTTTTAATCAGGTGTGCATAGTTATCTCCAAAAGCACCGTAAACAGAATCGATATCATGCGATAGGAAAAATGCAGTTGGTCTTACTTTTTTTGAAATAATTGCCTGCAATTTCGGCATGGATAAATACAATTGGTCAAAATAATCTGCTACCAGGTTTTGCTGGTGAATACCATAATGATGTTGAACACTGATTTCAAATGGAAATCGGTTATACTTATCAGGATAATAATCCGCATACTCCTGCAAATAACTCAGCAAATAAAAACAAGAGCTTAAATAATCCGGTTTGTTAGATGCAGTAAAATGTAATGGTGAAGTTCTGAAATACGCTTTAAATTGTTTATCCCCACTTTCATACGTATTTCGAAAAAAATGGGAAACTTGTATATCGCCTAATCCATGCTCAGCAACATAAATATCATAATTTTCAGTAACCACTTCCACTTTAAATCCGATATACTGACCGAACACCTGCAGTGTCCAGGTGTATTCAGCCAACAATGCGGAATCTATGCGGAATTTAATAGTTGGATGCAAGTGATGTATTTATGGCTAAATTATAAAAATAAAAAAACAGTGTTGCCATTGAGTAGACTTAAATGAACAACACTGTCGCACTACCATGTGAAATTTTGGAATGAATGGTAATTCACCCGAAATTTAAATATCAAATTTTATTCCTTGTGCCAATGGCAAACTTGTTGAATAATTAATCGTATTCGTTTGTCTGCGCATATAAGCTTTCCATGCATCAGAGCCACTTTCGCGGCCACCACCGGTTTCTTTTTCACCACCAAATGCGCCGCCAATTTCTGCACCGCTGGTACCAATATTTACGTTCGCAATACCACAATCACTACCTGCCTGCGATAAAAAATATTCTGTTTCCTGAATATTATTCGACATAATTGCAGATGATAATCCCTGCGGCACATCATTGTGTTTTGCAACAGCTTCCTGAATTGTTTTATATTTCATTACATATAGAATCGGCGCAAATGTTTCATGCTGCACAATTTCAAAACTATTATCAGCTTCAATAATACAAGGTTTTACATAACATCCGCTATCATAACCTTCACCTGTGCAAACTCCCCCTTCAACAAGTATTTTTCCGCCTTCAGCAATTGCTTTTTCAATAGCTGCATTATAATCGTCAACTGCTTTGGTATCAATCAGCGGACCAACATGATTATTTTCATCTAATGGATTTCCGATGCGTAACTGAGCATAAGTTTTTTTCAATCGAGCAATTACATCATCATATACTTTTTCATGAATAATTAATCTGCGGGTAGTTGTGCAACGTTGACCTGCTGTTCCAACAGCACCAAAAACTGCAGCACGAATGGCAATATCCATATTCGCATGTTCCGAAATAATAATGGCATTATTACCACCTAATTCCTGAATTACGCGACCTAATCTTTCGCCTACAATTGCACCAACACGTTTTCCAACGCGCGTGCTGCCGGTTACCGATAATAATGGCACACGTTTATCTTTTGCAAGCTCCTCACCTATCGAACTATGTGAAACCATCAAACTGGAAACACCTTCAGGAACATTGTTTGCTTTAAATACTTCAGCAATAATTTTATGTGTAGCAATTGCGCTCAGTGGCACTTTTGAACTTGGTTTCCAAATACAAACATCGCCGCAAACAAAAGCCAGTGCTGCATTCCAACTCCAAACTGCAACCGGAAAATTAAAGGCAGAAATAATGCCCACAATACCCAGCGGATGCCATTGTTCATACATGCGGTGCAATGGGCGCTCACTATGCATGGTTAAACCATATAACTGACGACTCAAGCCCACAGCAAAATCGCAGATATCAATCATTTCCTGCACCTCACCCAAACCTTCCTGGTAACTTTTTCCCATTTCATAACTCACCAATTTGCCGAGATCCTGTTTATGTGCACGCAATTTTTCACCAATCTGACGCACCACCTCACCCCGTTTTGGAGCTGGCCACATGCGCCATTCTAAAAATGCTGCCTGCGCAGTTTGTATAATATGCTCATATTCTTCACGCGAAGCCGAAGAACACGCAGCTATCAAAGCCCCGTCAACCGGCGAATAACTTTCTACCGCATTTCCATCCCCTTTTAACCATTTTAATCCGGTGCTAACCCCCGAATTCATTGATTCTACGCCTAAAGCCTTCAATTCGGCCGCTATCTGATGTTGTTTTGTTAAAGTTTCCATTCTAATCTTTAAAATTAAGGTGCAAAGTTACGTCGAATTAACCTAAAAAACAGGTTTCCGGTTCCTCAATCTCGCTCCAAAAAGCTGGAATCCGGTAAAAAATCAATTATAATAATTTGTCCCCCACACCAGCTAGTCTGTCAATTAAAATATATTACAAATTCTTATAATTATTCATTTGTGGGCTCCGAGGGCTGTGCTCTTTGCCTTTCCTCTGTGGTTTCGGCTGTTTCCGCCCCGGCGGATGCTTCGCATTAGCACATAATCATCCTCCGAGGCGGACACATTAATTGGTACATTCACACATCGGTACATTGGTACATCATGTAGTTGTTTCTCGCAAAGCTGCAAAGGGTTGGGTTCATATAATGTGTTAATTCAAGTGCGCTAAGCTTTTAAACCAGGTTCACGCGGAGAAAAAGGGAAAAAGTCGGAGTTGACTACAGGCTGTTTAATTGGTACATTCGCACATAGGTACATTGGTACATCAAAGGCTGTTTCCGCCCCGGCTGACACTTCGCGCATTAGCACATAAGCACATTAACACATCAGCACATTAAACACTTTTTATTAAAATTGCATTACCTTTTCAATTGATAAAGGCAATTTATATCAAAACGCTAAACATGTCCAATCGAAGCCCGCAAGTGGATCAGGTAATTTTAAAAGCTGCAGCATTTGCACAACCTATACTCACACATTTTCGTGACTTAGTGCATGCCGTTTGTCCTGAGGTAGAAGAAAAAATTAAATGGGGAATGCCATTTTTTGTTTATAAAGATGACAACCTCTGTCACATGGCTGCCTTCAAACAACATTGTGCAATAGGATTTTGGAAAGCAAAATTAATAGACGAAAAATTGGTTGCTAAAGCAAAAACCGAAGAAGCCATGGGTCATTTTGGTAAAATCACTTCACTGAAAGATTTACCATCAGATAAATTATTAACTAAATGGATTAAAGCAGGCATGCAACTAAACGATGCCGGAATCAAACTCACCAAACCACCGGTTGAAAAAAATAAACCTGTTGAAGTTCCTGCTGATATTCAAAAAGTAATCAATAAAAATGCCAAGGCTAAAAAAACATGGATTGCATTTAGCAACTCACACCGTAAAGAATATATCCAATGGATAACAGAAGCAAAAACTTCCGTTACTAAAGAAAAGAGAATAACTACTATGCTCAAACTACTTGAGGATGGAAAAGAAAGATATTGGAAATCCGCTAAAAAATAATAAGTCCCGTCGGGGCGAATGATTATTCGCCCCGACAGAGTCTAATTAAAATTCCATTTTTCTTGCAATCTCAAATAAATTCAATGCATTCAAACTAAGCATAAAACTTATTTTATCTCCATACGTATTTACATCATCTACAAACTGATTACTTAAGTCTTCACTCATCAACAATGGGAAATACATTGCGAAAATATTTTTTGGTAGTTTAATCATAATACCTGCATCGTATTGAAATGCATTATAACCAACAACTTCTGTATTAGGCGCTACATAGGCAATATCAGCAAAAAGCCCCACAAGCGGAATTCTTGGTATGGCAATATCTAAATTAGCTGCAGCAATTGCACCATCCGATGTTAATCCTAAATCATAAACAGGCACTTTGAAAAACCCATCGCTTAAACTTATCTGGTTGCTGATAAACATATTTTGGGTATTACGACCTAAGTAAATTTCATCATACATATCATCGTAGTAACCATTATTTCCTGCAAGCGTAAAATAGTGTTTATCCGATTCTCCATTTTGTAAAAACGTACCGGCAAATACTCTGACATCAACACCGTTTGTAGTTCCAGGGTAATGAATTTTAGTTAAATAGGAAAGTGAAATTTTTGAATAATCATCACCCATTTCTCCGGCTACAAATATGGATTGAGGAAATATTTTTGACGGTTTATTAAATCGATACGACAGTTCATTTATCATATATTGCTCCGCAAACGTATTAGTAATTTCACCATTAGGACCTAACTCAAAATAATATTCATCTTCATTAATGAACACATTTCTAAATGCAAAACTATGTTTGTGTTTTTGGCTCAAATGTTTTTTGCGAATATCAATTTCTGCTTTAGATTGTAATCTTGTATAGGAAGGTGTAATTGTTGTTGATTCGCCAACAGTTAATACTTCATATTTATTGTAAGTATAACTTGCAACACTTTCCGAAATCCTCAACCTGTCGATAAATCCTTTGGCAGGATATAAATTATATCCAATACTTCCCTGACCAACTAATTTTTCAGTTCCGAAAGCATACATTGGCGCTAACACAAAATCAATAGCAGGAGTTGGTAAAACCGAATTCCATAACGATAAACCCAACATGAATTTATCATTTTCGTTCCAGCCAATAACCGGCGATAAAGTAACTGTTGTTTTATTCGGATTGTCCACTTTTAATCCCAATAATGTAAGCTTGAATGGCTCAACACGTTTAAATAATCCTGAAGTTTTAATCGTATTATTTTCGCGTTCATATTCAGGAATTGTGCCTTGAGCGTCAATTTTTAAATGCGAAACTTTCCATTCTGGTTTAATATTAAAATATAAAGTCTGACTACCTGTAAATCCTCTGAACCAATCGGTGCGTAAAATACTGTCTCCATCCATAACCGCTACTGAAAAAGGTGCAGCTATATCCGACTTGTTGGTAATATCAACCGCAATGGCAGTTTTACCTTTTTGCATTTTACTTATTTTGTAATCCACTCCACGAGCATCATTAATCACACCATCAAAAAACCAAGCAAAATTTTCGCCGGTTTCCGCTTCAAACAGCGCACGCATATCTTCAGGGTAAACATGTTTGAACTGATAAGTGCGATAATATTTACGCATTATTCTGTCAAATTCTTCTTTGCCTAATACATCTTCCAAATAACGCATAATATAAGCGCTTTGCATATATACATCAACCCCATAATTAATCATGGTATATTCTGTAGCGTGTAAATTAATACACTGCGCTTTATTTTGACGAGCCATTGACTGATACATGTGATATTGCACATTATCTACATTATTTGTATCTACACCTAAATATCCTAAAAAATCGTTTGGAATACCTAATGCATTTGACCTCGTATAATAAGTGTCCATGTATCGGTTTTCATAGAAAGAGTTTACACCTTCATCCATCCAGGCATGTTCACGTTCGTTACTGCCAATTATTCCATAAAACCAATTGTGTCCAACTTCGTGTGTAATCACATTATCTAACGACTCAGCATCGTAATCACCACCTAAAACTGTAACAGTTGGATATTCCATACCACCTGCACTTTCCACTTCTAAAGTACCATCAACAGCTTGCGCAATATTCCACGGATATTCACCAACATTATCAGAATAAAATAATACCGAACGATTTACATAATCACAAGCCTTTTTCCATTCTGCTTTATGTTGATTAGTGAAATACACATAAGTAAGTACAGTGCGTTCCGATTCCGGCAAAACAACTGAACTGCGCATTACATGAAAACGTTTATCGGCAAACCATGCAAAATCATGTGAATTTTTTAATTCATATTGCAATGTTTTTGTTGTTGCTGAAGATGGAGGAAAATCTAAACTTGTTTCAGTTAATTCAGTTGAAGCAGTTTTATCAGCTAATGCATTTAACCAAGTGAATTCAGATGTTGTTTTTAAATCACCACTGCCGGCAACAACATAATTTTCAGGTACTGTAATGCTTACTTTAAAATTGCCAAATTCACTATAAAATTCACCCTGGTCTAAATATGGAATTGGATGCCAGCCATGTTTATCATATACCGCCGGTTTTGGATACCATTGTGTAACCTGATATTGTTGCCCAACATGTCCCATCCTGGAAACACATTTTGGCATTTGTACTTTAAAAGGTGTGGTAATAGTTATAGTTTGTCCGCTTGCTAAAGGGCTGTTCAAAGTAATTTTTGCGATATCCGGATTTTCAGGGTCATAAGTTAAAGGAACTGAAGTGCCATTTACTTTAAAATCGAGATTATCGATATACCCACGTTCATTGTCTTTCGCAAAGAAAAACTCAGTACTTCCTTGTAACACTTTTTGTTTGGCAAATGCGGTATTGTTGTCTTTATAGGCATTTGGCCATAAATGAATCCAGATAAAGGTTAGTGCATCAGGCGAGTTATTGGTGTATTGCATGGAAATATTGCCATTTAATACATGATTGATGTCGTCGAGCGATACAGTTATATCATAATCCACATTTTGCTGCCAATAACCTGTTGACTGCGCATTAAGATTTAAGTGTAAATTGAGCACCAATATGGTAATAAATGCAAGCACTGATTTATACATAGGTTAAATTTTTGGTAAAGATACAGGTTCCGTTGTTTGCTTCGTTAATGAAACAAACAGCCAAAATGTTACAGAATAGTTAAACAACATTGAAACTAATTTTGGAAAAACTAAATTTGCATGTATATGATGGATCCGGAGTTTAACGACAGGGAGTTTACTGAAATGGGCGAATTGATTGAGTTGTTTGAAAAGTACCTCAAATCCAACGAACAACATTTTTTTGATGAGGACAGCCTGGAACGTATTTTAGAATACTACGAAATGCGCAATTTACCTGAGCGTGCCGAAGCCGTAGCCGATTATGCTATCAACCAAAACCCCTACTCCTCGGACTTCCTGGTGCGCAAGGCTGAATTTCTTGTGAATAGAAAAAAGTATAATGAAGCCCTCGATTTATTGGATAAAGCTTACCTGTTCGACAGTCATGAAATAGATATTTATTTACTGCGCTCCGATATTTATATAGAAACCAACCAGCCTGAAAAAGCCGAAGAAATTTTATTTGAAGCGTTGGAAATGGCTGATGACGAGGAAAAAGACGCAGTTTATGCTGAATTGAGTGATATTTATGAAATTCAGGAAAACTTCGACAAAGCGTTTGATTGTTTAGCCAAAGCCTTGTCTATAAACCCTTCCAGCGAAGATGCACTATATAAATTATCGCATATCGTGGATATGACCGATAAATATGATGAAAGTGTAGCCTTACATCTAGCCATTATCGAAAAGGAACCTTATGCCTGGTTGGCTTGGTTCAACCTGGGTAGAGCCTATATGGGACTAGGGTTGTACGAAAAAGCTATTGAAAGTTTTGAATTCGTGATGGCCATTGATGAAAATTTCGACTTGGTATATCGCGATGCAGCGGATGTTTACTATCGCATCGAAAATTTCGAAAAAGCGATTTCCATGTTCGAGCAGGCGCATGAAAAGTCCGGTGGCTACGAAGACTACAGCTTTAGGATCGGATTGTGTTATGAACGACTGGAAAACTATAAATCTGCCCGTTTTCACTTTAGAAAAGCTGCCCGCCAGGACCCATTTTTGAGCGAAGCTTACTTTCGAATAGGAGAAACCTATCGCCAGGAAGACCGCTTTGAGCCGGCTTTGGTCAATTACAAGAAAGCTTTGAAGCTTGATGATAGCAATGAAGATTATATCTGCACCCTTATCAGCATCTACAAAATGCTGGATCGCGATGAGGATGTTATTTTTTATTTGAAAACACTGGTAAAAACCCGCCCTGATATACTCAGTTATTGGCTGGATTACATTATCTATTTGATGGAACTTGCCAAATATGAGGAAGTAATTGATGTAATTCACGATGCCATTACCTTAAGTGGTCATTACCCGGAGTATTTTTATCTGCAAAGTGCCGCATTGTTTAATACAGGCAAAAGCAGAGAAGCCATTTCTGTCCTGGAACATGCGCTCACCATGGATTACAGCCGACATACCATCCTTTACGAAGTGTGTAAAGAAGTGGCTATGCGACCTGAATTTCAGAAGGTGATTGGCTTATATAATGCCAATTAACGACAGGAAGCACTTAAATTTTTACAGTTTTCCACTAAAACCCCTGAGGTTGCAATAGTTATACTTCATACTATGCCTTCCTTTACGTAATTTTGCGCCGTAACTACTAATTTAATAAATGAACTTTTCTATTAACAGTCTCCCTGAGCGCCACACAAAACCACGCAAAGAGGGACTTACCATGGTAATGGACAAAGGCTTAAGTGTGCGTGAAGCTGAAGATATGCTATCCGTTTCTGAGCCTTATATCGACCTAATTAAACTCGGATTTGGAACTGCGTTTGTAACACCAAACCTTGAAAATAAACTAGCCGTTTACAAAAATGCAGGTATTGCCTGTTATTTCGGTGGAACCTTATTTGAAGCATTTTACATTCGAGGGCAGTTCGACGATTATTTGCGATTGCTCGAAAAATACAAAATGGGTTATGCTGAAGTAAGCGATGGCTCTATTGATATGGACCACGATGAAAAATGTAAATACATTACAGCATTAAGCAAACACGTAACTGTGTTAAGTGAAGTTGGTTCTAAAGATGAGAATAAAATGCTTGCTCCATACAAATGGATTGAGCTAATGAAAAAAGAAATTGAAGCCGGAAGTTATAAAGTTATTGCTGAAGCACGTGAAAGCGGAACTGTTGGTATTTACCAAAGCAAGGGCGAAGTGCGCAGCGATTTAATTGATGAAATATTAACGCAGGTGCCACAGGAAAAAATTCTTTGGGAAGCACCGCTTAAAGCACAACAAGTGTATTTTATCAAATTATTAGGCTCGAATGTAAATCTTGGTAATATTCCACCTAACGAAGTTATTCCACTGGAAACTTTACGTTTAGGATTACGCGGAGATACTTTCCATCATTTTTTGAAATAATAACTGAAATAGATGGAATTTGTACATACGTTTATTGATACTTTCTTACATTTAGATCAATACCTCGCCGACTGGATTACCACATATCAGAATTGGATATATGTAATCTTATTCATGATTATTTTTATCGAAACCGGTATTGTAATTTGGCCTTGGTTACCAGGTGATTCATTATTGTTTGCTGCCGGAACATTTTGCGCTTTAGGTTCACTCAATATTTTCGTGCTCATTCCATTATTGTTGGTAGCAGCAATTTTAGGCGATACATCCAATTATTTTATTGGAAAATATTTTGGCGAAAGAGCCTTGAAATTAAAGTTCAGAGGCAAACAAATTTTAAAACCCGAACACCTTGACAAAACACATAAGTTTTACGAAAAATATGGCTCTAAAACCATTATCCTTGCGAGGTTTGTGCCAATTGTAAGAACTATTGCTCCATTTGTTGCCGGATTAGGTACTATGACATATAAAAAGTTTTTAACGTATAACGTTGTTGGTGCTTTATTATGGATTCCTTCTATCACCATATTAGGATACGCATTAGGCCAAAATGAATTTGTTAAAAATAACTTCGAAATTGTTGTGCTCGCCATTATATTTATTTCGGTAGTGCCAATTTTTGTTGAATTAATTAAAGCAAGATTTTCAAAATCATCCAAGTCATGAAACTATTTGGTTTAATTGGCTTTCCTTTATCACATTCTTTTTCTGAGAAATTTTTTTCCGAGAAATTTGAACGGGAAGATATTGAAGATTGTAAATACGAATTATATCCGCTCGAAAACATCGAAGATATTCGTTTGTTGTTTGAAGTAAATAAAGATTTAAAAGGATTAAATGTTACCATTCCTTATAAAGAATCGGTTATAGAATACCTTGATGATTTAGATGATATCGCACAAAAGATTGGTGCTATCAATTGTATTAAAATTGATGAAATTCAACGTGTAGGTTATAATACTGATTATGCAGGATTTCGCGATTCTCTTAAACCTTTATTAAAAAAACATCATACACAAGCACTTGTATTAGGAACAGGCGGTGCATCAAAAGCTGTTGTGTATGCGCTACAAGAATTAGGTATCAGCACAACATTAGTTTCGCGTAAAACCGGAGCAGCACAATTAACTTATGCTGATATTAATAAAGAAATTATTGATAATCATACGATCATAATAAACTGCTCACCGGTTGGTATGTATCCTGATATTAATCAATGTCCTGACATCCCTTATCAGTTTATTAATTCCGCTCATATTTTATACGACTTAGTTTACAATCCCGGTAAAACCATGTTTTTACAACACGGAGAAAAACAAGGTGCTACCATAAAAAATGGATTGGAAATGTTGGAATTACAAGCTGAATATGCCTGGGAAATTTGGAACCAGGTTGAAGATGAAGAAGCAGCTTCCGGATATTAAATTCTATTACTTATTATCGCCATCAAAGTAACACCTAATCGTGTTTACCTTTCTGTGGAACTCAATATGGTAGGTAAAGGTGAGCATGCCACCAAAAATATAAGTGTCGTTATTAGTTGGATCACCTCTACCCTGCTCTATTTGCACTAAATCAGGTCTTGAACCATCCGCTTGATTCGACAAGGTAGCCGCCATTAGTGCCTGATCCAAATCGTAATGCAAAAAATAGTAATCAGGATTAGGGTAATATGTACTTACATCATCAATATAATCGGTAGTAGTAAACCGACAAGCCATTTCAAACCCGACAACCCAATGGTTGTATGTCAATATCCTGAACCCACCACCTAATGGGAAACAAACTGCAATTTTCGAATATTTCTGTCGGTCAGGATATTCTGGTAATCCCTGTCCTTCAGTGCCTAATGGCTGCAAATCGACCCATTTGCCATTATATTCAGCCTGTGGATTAAAATAGAATGCACCAATTCCTCCGTAAATGTATGGGCTCCAACGTTTTTTGTTAAACCCTGAAAAGCGGAAAGCGCTGAGTTCTATCATACCTGTAGCCTCAACAATCGGGCTACGGAAACTTAAATTACGGTAGTTGCGGAATTCGTTATCGGTTAAGGCATCATCACCTTTTAACATGGAAGCAAATAAATTAAAACGAAATGCAGTTCTGGGAATAATTTCCTGACGGAAGACAAATCCTAAGGCAGGTCTGGTTACTGCCGGGTCAACATCCCAAAAGAAAGGCCTCCCAATATCATCTGAGCCCCCTAAGTCCCCCAGGAAGCTGGAAAAGCCCAAATTTGCCCCAAACTCACGCGAAAGTGTTACCGGCTGAGCATAATTTACCTGAAATAGCGAAAACAGAGCTATTCCGAGCATAAAACACTTTATACCTATTTTTCTTTGCATGCGGGTTAATGATAAGGGAACCACGAAAATCATATATTTTTTTAACAAAATCAAAAAAATAGCCAGTATTGGTTAAAAAATTAATCTTTCCTACATATTAAAACCCCATTCAAAATAACGATTTAACCCTGTCACATATTATGGCTATATCTTCATCTTTCAGGTCGTGGAATAAGGGCAACCGAAGAATTCGATGCTGAAAGCTAACTGCATTGGGCAGTTCAGGACCAGAGTAGTGATTTTTAAAAAACGGAGAAAGGTGTAATGCTCTATAGTGTGAAACCGCCAAAATACCCGATTCCAAAAGACCAGAGGCTAATTTATCGCGTTCCAATTCATTTGCACATAAAAGCCCAAATAAGTGATAATTAGCAATGGCATACTCCGGAGTGGTAATTATATTGATTCGACCCGACTCAACTAAAGGAGCAAGCGATTCGAAATACCTTTCCCATTGTTGCCGGCGCACGGTTTGTATATGGCCGAACTTCTCCAATTGTGCATATAAATAGGCCGCATTGAGCTCTGAAGGCAAAAAACTTGAACCAAGGTCCATCCAGTCATAAGACGGAATTTCTCCCCGGTTAAAAGCAACCCTGTTGGTGCCTTTTTCCCATAAAATTTCTGCACGGGCTATTAATCGTTCATCATTAATAATCAATAAGCCGCCTTCCCCACATTGTACATTTTTAGTTTCATGAAACGATATCGCAGCGAGATGTCCAATACTACCTAAAGGCACTTTACTATAAAATCCACCTAATGCTGCGGCTGCATCTTCAATAACAAATAAATTATGTTCAATTGCTAAATGCAACACCTCTTGCATATTCACAGCAATACCACCATAATGCACCACAACAATTGCTTTTGTATTTTTATTCACCAAGGAGGCTATTTTCGTAACATCTAAATTTGGTGTGTTAGCTTCAACATCTGCAAAAACAATTTTCGCTCCTCTTAATAAAAATGCATTGGCAGTAGAAACATGTGTAAACGATGGCATAATTACTTCATCGCCAGCCTTAATATCAATTAATAAAGCAGCCATTTCAAGTGCATCGGTACATGAATTGGTTAAAAGTGTTTTTAAATACCCGAATTCATTTTCCAAAAACTGTTGACATGCTTGCGTATAATATCCATTCCCGGAAATTTTTCCCCGCTTCACTGCATCAGCAATATAGGCTAATTCATTTCCTACTAAACAAGGTTGGTTAAATGGAATCATTTTTCAAAATTAATAAATTGTTTTACGCCGTAATTTACCGGCTTTTTGTTTTGAAAAAAACTTAATCGTGTATTGCTAAAAATTACTTTTATTGCCAAATTTAACGCTTTACCAAAAGTATAAGTCGTATTTCCCGCTGCTCGCACACCGTGGTCTACAGGGCAGTTTGCGGTGAGTTTAGTTGCTTTGCGGACAGCAACCGGAAAAAAAAAATTATAATAGGATGCCTGGCAAATTTGCTGAATTACTTTTTGATTATATATACCGAAATTTGCTGTTGACCCCGTTGTTTTTATACCTGATAAAAATGATAATACCGCATAAAACGCAGTGGAATACCATTGTTTAATTTTCGGGTCATTTCGTTTAATCCGTGCAGCAAATACAGCATCAAATCCTTCCTCTGCTTTTTTCATTAATTCAATTATGGCTTCAGGCTGATCTTGTAAATCACAATCCATAACAACAACCCAGGTGCCACTACATTTATCGAGTCCGGCTTTTATTGCAGTGTGCTGCCCGTAATTTTTATCCAACACTACACATTTAATTTTTTTATGTTGTTGAATAATTTGTTCAATTACGGCAACTGAATTATCGCTGCTGCCATCATCAACTAAAATTATTTCAAAATCATCGGTAATTTGTAACAACGCCGTTTGCGTACGGCCAATTAATAAATTCACCAATTGCTCCCCTTCATAAACCGGACTTACAACAGATATAAAAGGTTTTGCCTCCACAAAATATTGCTAATAATGAATTAAGCTTTGGCCGTTGGTCCAAAGTTCATAGGTAAACCACCAAAACCTTCATTTTCGGTAATAGTGCCATGCAGGCTTTCAAATTTATTGATGTTATCAGCCAATGCGCGCAACAAACGTTTAGCATGTTGAGGTGTCATTAAAATTCTACTTTTAACTTTCGCTTTTGGCACACCCGGCATTACCCTGATAAAATCTATTACTATTTCAGCACTTGAATGCGTTATGATAGCTAGATTAGAATATGTTCCTTCTGCAATTTCTTCCGATAACTCAATATTGAGTTGATTTTTTTCCTTTTGGTCGCTCATAACTATATATTTTGCTAGTAAAATTATTCCAAATTCACCTCATATCGAAATTGTTTAGCAATTTAGCACAAACTATCGGTATGAAAACCCCCGTTTTATCTGTTCTCTTCGTATTAACCATAACCTGTTTTTGGACACTCCCAGCTTGTAAAAACAATGTTGATGCAGAAGATCAAACTGGAGAATTGGAGAATATTCCTGCTCTAAAACCGGTATTCCAACCCTTTACTGTTGATAGCCAGGTGATTAATGCATTTTTAGCGCAGTTTCCTGATTTCAGTTTTCACAAAGCCGAAATACATCAATTTTATAAAAACCGACAATATCAATCGGCGTGGTTCAACGAATTTGGATTAATTGAACAAGGCGGATTTTTCATAAATCAGCTCGAACATTTTGAAGATGAAGGTTTGAACGACTCCGTTTTATATCATGCACAATTAAAATCTTTGCACAGTTTAATTGCAGACCCGAATTTTATTTACAATAGTACTGATACCATCCCCAAACAATTTGAACTTATGCTTACCGCAGAATTTTTTGTGTATGCACAAAAAGTCTGGTTTGGGGTAAATGAAAAAACTACGCAGGAATTAGATTGGTATGTAACACGCAAAACAGTTCCATCTGTGGCAATTTTGGATTCTATATTATCAGGTGGCGCTAATGCTTTTACTGCTTATGAACCATTATATCCGCAATACGCATTACTAAAATCTGTCTTAAAAAAATACCGACAAATTAGTTACACGAATTGGGATACATTGAAATTACCTGCTGATATTAAATCTTTAAAACCTGGTGATAATTATCCGATAGTTGCAGACATCAAATCTCGTTTAATGTTATTAGGTGATGTAGGTATTTTAGATTCAACCACGATAATTGATTCCGCAACAGTTGTAGCCATCAAACAATTTCAAGTACGTCATGGACTTACCGGCGATGGCGTTGCAGGTGAAAAATTTTTAAGTCAAATAAATATTAGTCCGGCATCACGAATTCGCCAATTGGAAATTAACATGGAGCGCATGCGATGGCTACCCGATGCGCCGACAGGCAATTATATCATGGTGAATATTCCGGAATATACCATGCATATTTTTGAAAACGATACATTGGCCTGGGATATGAAAGTGGTGGTAGGAAAATCATCAAGCAGCACAACGATATTTAATGATGAATTAGAATATATTGTGTTTAGTCCTTACTGGGTGCCACCTCCAAGCATTCTAAATAATGAAATTTTGCCGGCATTAAAAAAAGATGCCAATTATTTGAAAAAAGAAAACATGGAAGCGGTTGATCCATCAACCAAAAAAGTAGTTGATGTTTCGGGTGTTGATTGGAGTAAATATTCCAAAATTCCGTATATCATAAGACAAAAACCCGGCAATAGCAATTCGTTAGGGTGGGTGAAATTTATTTTCCCGAATCAACATAATATTTATTTCCACGATACGCCATCGCGAAATTTATTTGATAAAGATGCAAGGAGTTTTAGTCATGGATGTATCCGCGTTGCTGAGCCTAAAAGGTTTGCCACTTATTTATTGCGCAACGATACAACTTATACCGCAACCAAAATAGATTCACTCTATTATTTAGGCAGAGAAACTTATGTGAAGCTGGAAGAAAAAATTCCGGTGTATCTTGTTTATTTTACTGCATGGGTTGACACCAAAGGATTAATTCATTTTAGTCGTGATATTTATAACCACGATAAAAAGTTAGAGCACACATTATTTGGTGATGCAAAAAAAGAAGAAGAGCCCCAACTTTAATTGATAAAATTAGTCCTGCAATCCCATCATACTTATAATGCGTTTTTTATCTCTAGCTATTCTTTTCATATCATCTAACAAATTGTTTAACTCATACCAATAAAAAAAGCCTCCCGATTAAAGGAGGCTTAGTATTTTCAGATTAAACTGTTATTTATTCCAGTTCAATTGATTTCTTCTTTTTAGCTGCTAATTCTTCAACTTCTTCTTTGTTACCAACCAGCAAATTGAGGAAGTGGCGTTGACCTGTACCTGCAGGGATTTGATGTCCAACAATTACGTTTTCTTTCAGACCCATCAGATAATCTGTTTTTGCAGATATCGACGCTGTGCTCAACACTTTGGTTGTTTCCTGGAATGATGCTGCTGAAATCCAGCTTTGTGTTCCTAATGAAGCTCTGGTAATACCAAGCAACAATGGAGTAGCTGTAGCAGAAACCGCATCGCGATATTCGATAGGTTTTTTATCAGCGCGTTTCAGGTGTGAATTTTCTTCACGCAACTGACGTAAAGTAACAATATGTCCGGCTTTGTATTTAGTTGAATCACCGGCTTCAGTAATTACTTTTTTATCGAATATTCTATCGTTTTCTTCAAGGAAATCGAGTTTATCTACGTTCGCATCTTCGAGGAAACGAGTATCACCTGCATCGGTAATCGTCATTTTTCTCATCATCTGACGAACAATAACTTCGATATGTTTATCATTGATTTTTACCCCTTGCAAACGATAAACTTCCTGAATTTCATTTACGATATATTCCTGAACGGCATAAGGACCTTTAATAGCAAGAATGTCGCTTGGTGTAATAGCACCATCACTCAACGGCATACCGGCGTATACATAGTCATTTTCCTGAACAAGAATTTGTTTTGAAAGTGGAACGAGGTATTTTTTCTTTTCACCATCGCGGCTTTCAATTTCAATTTCGCGGTTACCACGTTTAATTTTACCGAAGGCAACAACACCATCAATTTCTGCAACAACTGCAGGGTTCGAAGGATTACGAGCCTCAAATAATTCGGTTACACGTGGAAGACCACCCGTGATATCTCTTACTTTACCTAATGCACGAGGTATTTTCGCAATAGTTTGACCTGATTTTACTTCATCACCTTCTTCAACGTTGATGTGAGCACCTACAGGTAAGTTATAGCTTTTTACATCACCGGTTTTCTTATCCTTAATAAGGATAGTAGGTATTTTAGTTTTATCGCGTGATTCTGAAATTACTTTTTCGCGGTGACCAGTTTGTTCGTCGCTTTCTTCACGGAAGGTGATACCTTCAATGATATGTTCGTATTCAACAATACCAGGGAATTCAGAAACGATTACGGCGTTAAATGGATCCCAAGAACAAATTGCTTCACCTTTTTTCAATTCATCGCCATCGCTTACAGCTAATAATGAACCGTAAGGAACGTTGTTGGTGATTAACAATTTATTTGTTTTCGCTTCAATGAGTTTAACCTCACCGGTACGACCAATTACGATACGTACTTTTTTGCCTTCATCATTTTTAGTATCTACAAAACGAACACCGTCGAATTCAACTTTACCGTCAAATTTCGCAACGAGTTTCGATTCTGTATCAACGCTTCCCGCAACACCACCCACGTGGAATGTACGAAGTGTAAGCTGTGTTCCCGGTTCACCGATTGATTGTGCGGCAATAATACCTACAGCATCACCGGCTTGTGCTACGCGGTTGTTAGAAAGGTTAGTTCCATAACATTTAACACAAACACCTTTTTTAGATTCGCATGTTAACACGGAACGAATTTCCACTGCTTCAATAGCAGTTTCGTCGATGCGGTTAGCAATTCTTTCTGAAATTAATTCACCTGCATGAACAATTAATTCGTCGTTAAGCGGGTCGTAAACATTGTGCAAACTTGTGCGGCCAATGATACGTTCACTTAATGGTTCAACGATATCTTCGTTATCTTTTAATGCACTGATAGAAATACCACGTAATGTTTCGCAATCTTCTTCTGTAATAACTACATCCTGTGCAACGTCAACCAAACGACGAGTTAAATAACCCGCATCCGCTGTTTTTAACGCTGTATCGGCAAGACCTTTACGCGCACCGTGAGTAGAAATAAAGTATTCCAATACGCTCAATCCAGATTTCAAGTTAGAAAGGATTGGATTTTCGATGATACCACCTTCACCTGATGCACCTGATTTACGAGGTTTAGCCATCAAACCACGCATCGCAGCTAACTGACGAATTTGTTCTTTCGAACCCCTTGCTCCTGAGTCTAACATCATGAACACAGAGTTAAATCCTTTTTTGTCGTTAGTGAGTTTGGTAATTAAATCACCGGTTAAACGTGTATTTAATCGCGACCAGATATCGATGATCTGATTGTAACGTTCGTTCTGGGTAATTACACCATACATGTGGTTGCTAATTACTTCATCAACTTCAGCTTGTGCAGCATCAATTAATGCAGGTTTACTTTCTAACTCAACCAAGTCGCTGATGTTAAATGATAAACCACCGCGGAACGCTGAACGGAATCCGAGATCTTTGATATCATCCAAAAATCTTGCGGTTCTTGGAACATCAGTTCTGCGAATTACTTCACCGATAACTTTTGCAATTGCTTTTTTAGATAAAATCGCATTAATAAATCCTAATTCTGCAGGAACAACTTCGTTAAATAAAACGCGACCTACAGTAGTATCAATTAATTTGTGAACGATTACTTCATCTTCCAGAACGTTTACTTTACATTTAATATAAGCATGTAATTCAACTTTTCCTTCGTTGTAAGCAATAATTACTTCTTCTGCAGAATAAAATATTTTACCATCGCCTTTAACTAAATCGTCTTTGGTAGATTTTTTTCCTTTAGAAATATAATAGAGACCCAATACCATGTCCTGAGAAGGAACGGTAATAGGATTTCCGTTTTGTGGGTTAAGGATATTGTGCGCGCTCAACATTAATAATTGTGCTTCAAGAATAGCAGCATTACTAAGTGGAACGTGAACAGCCATCTGGTCACCATCAAAGTCGGCGTTGAACGCAGAACATACAAGAGGGTGTAACTGAATAGCTTTTCCTTCAATTAATTTTGGTTGGAATGCTTGAATAGATAAACGGTGCAGTGTTGGCGCACGATTCAGCATCACAGGATGTCCTTTCAAAATATTTTCGAGAATATCCCAAATAACAGGTTCTTTGCGATCAACTAATTTCTTAGCCGATTTTACTGTTTTTACAATACCTCTTTCGATGAGTTTACGAATAATAAATGGCTTAAATAATTCGGCAGCCATATCTTTTGGTAAACCACACTCATGTAATTTTAATTCAGGACCTACCACGATAACCGAACGACCGGAATAGTCGACACGTTTACCTAATAAGTTCTGACGGAAACGACCTTGTTTACCTTTAAGCACATCGCTTAATGATTTTAATGCACGACCACCTTCTGCTTTAACTGCATTTGATTTACGTGAATTATCAAACAATGAGTCAACAGCTTCCTGTAACATCCTTTTTTCATTTCGAAGGATTACTTCAGGAGCTTTGATTTCAATTAATCGTTTCAAACGATTGTTACGAATAATTACACGGCGATATAAATCGTTCAAATCTGAACTCGCAAAACGGCCGCCATCAAGAGGCACCAATGGGCGTAATTCAGGTGGTATTACCGGTAAATATTGAACAACCATCCATTCAGGACGATTTTCGTAACGACCAATTGCTTCGCGGAACATTTCAACAACGCTCAAACGTTTTAACGCCTCAGCTTTACGTTGTTGTGAAGTTTCGGTATTTGCCTGATGACGAAGTGCTGCAGATAAATCATCTAAATTAATTCGCGACAACATAGTGAACACAGCTGGTGCTCCCATATCGGCGATAAATTTATTTGGATCGCTGTCATCTAACATCTGATTTTCTTTCGGTAAAGTTTCCAATACCTCAAGATATTCTTCCTCTGTTATCAGGTCGTGCGTTTTATAACTTTTTAAATCGCCGTTAATCATGATTCCTTCAGTCAGAGGACCTGGCTGAATTACACAAAAACGTTCGTAATAAACGATTGATTCCAGTTTTTTAGAACTCATTCCTAATAAATAACCAATCTTATTAGGTAATGATTTAAAATACCAGATATGCACAACAGGAACAACTAATTTAATATGTCCCATGCGTTCGCGGCGCACTTTCTTTTCTGTAACTTCCACACCGCAGCGATCGCATACGATTCCTTTGTAGCGAATACGTTTATATTTTCCGCAATAACATTCATAGTCTTTAATTGGACCAAAAATGCGCTCACAGAATAAACCGTCGCGTTCAGGTTTGTACGTTCTGTAGTTAATCGTTTCAGGTTTCAGCACTTCACCGTATGAGCGTTCCAGAATTGAATCGGGCGATGCCAATCCAATGCTGATTCTGGTGAAGTCTGGTTTGATCTTGATATCCTTTTTGAAAGGCATATGCTGATTTATTTTAACTATGAAATGAAATTATTCAAATTTTAAATCGAGTGCTAAGCCGCGTAACTCGTGAACCAATACGTTAAATGATTCCGGAATTTGTGGTACCGGCATATTTTCACCTTTAACAATTGACTCATAAGTTTTCGCACGTCCGATGATATCATCAGATTTAACGGTGAGCAATTCTTGCAATATGGTGGATGCACCATATGCTTCGAGAGCCCAAACCTCCATCTCACCAAAACGCTGACCACCGAATTGTGCTTTACCACCAAGCGGTTGTTGTGTAATGAGAGAGTATGGTCCGATAGAACGTGCGTGCATTTTATCATCCACCATGTGGTTCAGTTTGATCATATAAATAACCCCAACTGTTGCTTTTTGGTGGAAACGATCACCGGTTTCACCATCATATAAATAAGTACTACCTAATGCAGGTAATTCCGCTTTATGGATGTATGAATCGATATCAGATAATTCTGCACCGTCGAAAATCGGCGTAGCGAATTTAATTCCCAATTTAATACCTGCCCAGCCTAATACAGTTTCGTAAATCTGTCCAAGGTTCATACGTGATGGCACCCCTAACGGATTTAAAACAATATCAACCGGTGAACCATCTTCAAGGAAAGGCATGTCTTCTGCACGAACAATACGTGCAACAATACCTTTATTACCATGACGACCTGCTAATTTATCACCAACGCGTAATTTACGTTTGTTAGCAATAAATACTTTCGCCAATTTAATTACACCTGTAGGTAATTCATCACCAACGCTGATATTGAATTTTTCGCGTTTGTAACGACCGAGTTCTTCGTTCACTTTAATACCGTAATTATGTAAAGTCATACGAACCATATCATCTGTTTCCGGTTCGCCGGTCCAGTTATATGGATCAATATTGCTGAAGTTAATTCCTTCAAGCACTTTTACATTGAATTTAGTTTTAGAAGGAACTAGTTCTTCTTTATATGCTGTTCTAACGCCTGCAGATTTTTTATCCTTAAGAATTACTGTTAATTTATCTAACAAAATAGTTCTTAATTCATCCATTGCGCGAGTGTGATCTTTCTCTAATTTTTCGAGAGCGATTTTTTCTCTTGCTTTGGCATTTTTATCTTTTTTAGCGCGAGCAAACAATTTTTTATCAATTACAATACCTTCAATTGACGGTGGTACTTTTAATGATGCATCTTTCACATCACCTGCTTTATCACCGAAGATGGCACGTAATAATTTTTCTTCCGGAGTTGGGTCAGTTTCACCTTTTGGCGTGATTTTACCAATTAAAATATCTCCTTCTTTAACGTGAGCTCCTAAACGAATAACGCCGTTGGCATCGAGGTCTTTAGTTGCTTCTTCCGAAACGTTTGGAATATCAGAAGTAAGTTCTTCTTCACCTAATTTAGTGTCGCGAACTTCCAACTCAAATTCTTCAATTTGGATTGAAGTAAATAAATCTTCTTTAACAACGCGTTCAGAAATAACGATAGCATCCTCAAAGTTGTAACCTTTCCAAGGCATGAATGCCACTTTAAGGTTTGTTCCGAGAGCTAATTCGCCACCTTCTGTTCCGTAACCTTCGCAAAGTACTTCACCTTCGCTTACGCGCTGGCCTTTCACCACAATTGGTTTAAGGTTGATACAAGTACTTTGGTTGGTTTTTTTGAATTTACGCAGTTTGTAAACTTTGCGGTTATCTTCAAAACTTACGAGAGAATCGTTTTCACCAACATCGTAACGAATAATAATTTCGTTAGCATCAACATATTCAACAACACCATTTCCTTCGGCGTTGATGAGCATTTTCGAATCTGATGCTACTTTTTCTTCCAAACCGGTTCCAACAACAGGTGCCTGCGGTTTTAACAGCGGAACAGCCTGACGTTGCATGTTTGAACCCATGAGCGCACGGTTGGCGTCATCGTGTTCAAGGAATGGAATTAAAGAAGCCGAAACACCCACAATCTGGTTAGGGGCAACGTCCATGTATTGAACACGTTCAGGTTCAAACTCAAGGAATTCGCCTTGTTCGCGGCCTTTTATTTTGTTGATAGTGAAATTACCTTTTTCATCAACCGGAACATTCGACTGAGCGATAACAAATCTGTCTTCGTCGTCGGCGTTCAGGTAAACGATATCACCTTTTAAGTCAACACGGCCATTTTCTACTTTGCGGTAAGGCGTTTCGATAAAGCCCATCTTATTGATTTTTGCGTGTACACAAAGTGTAGAAATCAAACCGATGTTTGGTCCTTCCGGTGTTTCGATAGTACATAAACGGCCGTAGTGGCTATAATGCACGTCACGCACCTCAAAACCTGCGCGTTCACGACTCAAACCACCAGGTCCGAGGGCTGAAATACGACGTTTGTGCGTAATTTCCGCAAGCGGGTTAACCTGATCGAGGAACTGGCTTAACTGGCTGGTTCCGAAGAATGAGTTGATTACAGATGATAATGTTCTGGCATTAATTAATTCGATAGGTGTAAATACCTCGTTGTCGCGCACGTTCATACGTTCACGAATAGTACGAGCCATACGGGCAAGACCCACACCGAATTGCGCATATAATTGTTCACCCACAGTACGAACACGACGGTTGCTTAAGTGATCGATATCATCGATTTCCGCCTTGTTGTTTGATAACTCAACTAAATAACGGATGATGGCAATAATGTCATCTTTCGTTAATACTTTGGTATCAATTGAAATGTGGTGGTGATTTAATTTCTGGTTGATTTTATAACGACCAACTTCACCTAAATCGTAACGTTTATCAGAGAAGAACAATTTGTCGATAATACCACGAGCGGTATCATCATCTGGTGGTTCTGCTCCACGTAACTGACGATAGATGTGCTGAACTGCTTCCAATTCAGAGTTAGAAACGTCTTTTTGTAATGTATTGAGGATGATACCGTAGTCAACAGTAACATCATCGCGGGTTAAAATAACCTTTTGCGCACCGGTTTCAGTGATTTGCATGATGTTATCAGCACTCATTACGGTATCGCGTTCAGGATTACTTCATTACGTTCGATAGAAACAACCTCTCCGGTATCTTCATCCACGAAATCTTCGCGCCATGTTTTGAGAACACGGGCAGCGAGTTTACGACCGATATGTTTCTTGAGCGTTTTTTCATCCGCTTTCACCTCTTCAGCCAATCCGAATAATTCGAGAATGTCTTTATCGGAATCATAACCAATGGCACGTAATAAAGTAGTAACCGGGAATTTCTTCTTACGGTCGATATACGCGTACATTACGTTATTAATATCGGTAGCAAATTCCATCCATGCACCTTTGAAAGGAATTACACGAGCGGAATAAATTTTAGTACCGTTTGGATGGACAGACTGACCGAAGAACACCCCTGGAGAGCGGTGAAGTTGAGAAACAACAATACGTTCAGCACCATTGATGATGAACGTTCCTTTCGGAGTCATGTAAGGAATATTTCCAAGAAAAACATCTTGAACGATAGTTTGGAAGTCGATATGCTCCTCATCGTTACAAGATAGTCTGAGCTTTGCTTTTAGCGGTACACTATAAGTTAAACCACGTTCCATACATTCCTCCATTGAATAACGGGGAGGATCGATGAAATAGTCAAGAAATTCCAACACGAAAATGCTACGTGCGTCTGTAATCGGGAAGTTTTCAGTAAACACCCGGTACAGCCCTTCCGTTCTTCTGTTTTCAGAAGTTGTTTCAAGCTGGAAAAAGTCTTTGAACGATTTAACTTGTATGTCTAAAAGGTCTGGATAAGTACCTGCTCTTTTTATTTTTCCGAAATTTATTCTTTCAGGTTTTCTGGAGGTTACAGTAGATTTTGGCATACAATATCAAAGCTTTGATATAATAAAATAACAAATAGGCTATCCCGATAATCATCGGGATTAGCCTTATTAAAATTTGTTTCCGCCTAGGGCAGAAAGAACCGGCAGAGATTATTTAACCTCTACTTCGGCACCAGCTTCCTGAAGCTGCTTAGCGATATCGTCAGCAGTTGCTTTATCTACGCCTTCTTTAACCGGCTTCGGAGCAGCATCTACTAAATCCTTAGCTTCTTTTAAGCCAAGACCAGTTAAGTCTTTTACAACTTTAACTACAGATAATTTAGCAGCACCTGCGTTTTTAAGAATTACGTCGAAAGTGGTTTTTTCAGCAGCTGCATCAGCAGCGCCCGCGCCAGATCCACCAGCTGCAGCCATCATTACGGGTGCAGAAGCGGCAGGTTCGATACCATATTCTTCTTTAAGGATTTTTGCCAGTTCATTAACCTCTTTTACAGATAAGCTTACTAACTTTTCTGCAAATTCTTTTAATTCAGCCATTGATTTGAGTTTTTATTGATTTAGAAAAAATTGTTAGTTAATTTGAATTATTTGTCTTCTTTTTCAGAAAGTGTTTTTACGATTCCGGCTAATTTCTGCTCGCTTGATAACAAGGCAGAAATAACATTTTTAGCAGGAGATTGGAGTAACCCGATGATTTCGCCAACGAGTTCTTCTTTGCTCTTAAGGTTGATTAATGCATCGAGGCTATTATCACCGATAAATACATCAGCACCAACATAAGCACCTTTAAGAAGTGGTTTATCTTTTTGATTTTCAGTGCGAAACTTTTTAATCAGTTTAGCAGGTTCGTTAGACGATTCGCTGAACATTACAGAAGTTTCTCCGTGGAGAATTCCGAAAAGTCCTTCGTACTTTACGCCATGAGCATCGAAAGCTTTGCGCAATAAAGTATTTTTTACTACTTCGAATTTCACGCCTCTTTCAAAGCATAATCTTCTTAATTTGTTTACGTCTTCAACGGTCATCGCAGAAGCGTCTGTCAAGTAAAAGTTGTCGTATTGCGACACCTTTTCTTTAAGGTCTTCAATTACGGCCGATTTTTGTTCTTTGTTCATCTTGTATGAATTTCGATGATTAGCATTAATGAATTTCAGTTACACTTTTTGGGTCAATTGCGATACCAGGGCTCATGGTAGAGGCCATAGTGATGCTTTTGAAATACGCACCTTTTGCAGAAGCCGGTTTTAATTTAGCCAATGCTTTGATGAGCTCTTCAGAGTTTTCGGCAATTTGATCAGGGTTAAATGATACACGACCGATTGAAGAGTGAATAATTCCGTATTTGTCTACCTTAAAGGCAACCTTTCCTTTTTTAACTTCGGTGATGGCTTCGCCTACTTCATTGGTAACAGTACCAACTTTTGGGTTTGGCATAAGGTTTCTTGGACCTAACACACGACCGAGTTTTGCAATTTTAGGCATTACTGATGGTGTTGCGATAACAACATCCATGTCTATCCAACCGCCGACAATTTTGTCTACGAATTCATCAAGACCCACGTAATCAGCACCTGCTTTTCTTGCTTCGTCTTCCTTGTCAGGAGTACAAAGCACGAGAACTTTTTTATCTCTACCTGTTCCGTGAGGTAATGCGGTAGTTCCTCTGATGGCCTGATCGGCTTTACGAGGGTCGATACCCAATCTCACATGGAGGTCAACAGATGCATTGAACTTGCAGGTTGTTGATTTTTTTACAAGTTCAGCAGCTTCCCTCAACGAATATAGTTTGTTGGAGTCAACTAATGCCTGAACCTTTTTTCTGTTCTTTGTAAGTTTCACTTCTTATAATTTTTTAGTTGACTTAATTGTTCATCCAAGGTGCTTGTCCCGTAACGGTGATTCCCATACTGCGAGCAGTTCCGGCAACCATTTTCATTGCGCTTTCTACGGTAAAGCAGTTAAGATCCGGCATTTTTTCCTGTGCAATGTTTTTAATTTGATCCCAGGAAATTGAACCAACCTTTGTGCGGTTAGGTTCAGCAGAACCTTTTTGTTTTTTGGTAGCCTCAAGGATAAGGATAGCAGCCGGAGGTGTTTTAATGATAAATTCGAACGATTTATCTTTATACACCGTAATAACAACCGGTAATACTTTACCCATTTTATCCTGGGTTCTTGCATTGAACTGTTTGCAGAACTCCATGATGTTGATACCTTTAGAACCTAATGCAGGACCAATTGGCGGGGCAGGGTTCGCCTGTCCTCCTTTAACCTGCAGTTTTACATACGTTTGAATTTCTTTAGCCATATCAGCTTACTTTTTCTACCTGTGCGAAGTTTAATTCCACCGGCGTTTTTCTACCGAATATTTTTACAATTACTTTAACTTTTTTCTTGTCCTCATGCACTTCATCAACATTACCCAAGAACTCGTTGAATGGGCCGTCAATAATTTTCACCGTTTCACCTATAATGAAAGGTTCATTCATTGAAGCGCCTTCTTCACTCATTTCATCCATTTTACCCAAAATCCTGTTCACCTCGTTACGGCGCAGCGCGATTGGATGCTCTTTTCCCAGAAAGTCAATAACACTGGTAATACCGGTTATTGTTTGCATCATTTCCGGGGTCATTTTCCCTTCAGTTGCTTCAATCAGGATATATCCTGGCAGACTGTTTTTTTCGTGGATTACCTTTTTACCGTTTTTAATCTTATAGATTTTTTCGGTAGGAACAAGGATTTGAGATACAATAGCATCCCATCCAAGGCGTTTCACATGCTGTTCGATATAATCTCTCAGCTTGCGTTCCTTTCCACTGATCACTCTTAATACATACCATTTTTTGTCTGCCATAAGTTATATGATCTGGTGGTTAAAACAATCCATAGAATAAGTCCAGCAGTTCCTTCGATGCCAAGTCCATAATAAATATTATTACAGATATAATCAGGAAGGCAACTAATACCAATTGGGTACTAGACTGCAATTCAGGCCATGTTGGCCAACTCACTTTAAACCGGAGTTCCTGATATGCTTCGCTTATAAATGCTCTTAACTTATTCATTTTCTTTATTTATTGCACGGGTGGAGAGGCTCGAACTCCCAGCCTACGGTTTTGGAGACCGCCACTCTACCAATTGAGCTACACCCGTATGGGCGGAAAATCCGCTTTACGGGCGGATTTTCCTATTATTTTATTTTAAAATTTCAGTTACCTGACCAGCACCTACGGTTCTACCACCTTCGCGGATAGCGAAACGGAGGTTTTTCTCCATAGCGATCGGATAAATGAGTTTTACTGTAATTGTAATGTTATCACCTGGCATTACCATTTCTACTCCTTCCGGTAAGGTGATTTCACCTGTTACGTCAGTTGTACGGAAATAGAATTGAGGGCGATATTTGTTAAAGAATGGAGTGTGACGTCCACCTTCTTCTTTTTTCAATACGTAAACTTCGCATTTGAATTCAGTGTGCGGAGTAACGCTACCTGGTTTACAGATAACCATACCACGTTTTAACTGATCTTTCTCAATACCACGGAGTAATAAACCAGCGTTGTCACCAGCTTCACCACGGTCAAGAATTTTGCGGAACATCTCAACACCTGTTACGGTTGATTTTAATGCTTCAGCAGTTAAACCGATAATATCTACACCTTCACCTGAGTTGATGATACCTCTTTCGATACGACCTGTAGCAACGGTACCACGACCGGTGATAGAGAATACGTCCTCGATTGGCATCAAGAAAGGTAATTCAGTCAGACGCGGAGGAATTGGAATGTCTTTATCAACCGCAGCCATTAAATCAAGGATAGCTTGTTTACCAGCAGCTTCACCTTCTAATGCTTTTAATGCAGAACCTTTAACGATAGAAATAGTATCACCAGGGAAACTATAGAAAGTAAGTAAATCACGAACTTCCATTTCAACAAGGTCTAATAATTCTGGATCGTCAACAAGGTCAACTTTATTCATAAATACCACGATAGCAGGAACACCTACCTGACGTGCTAAAAGAATGTGCTCACGAGTTTGTGGCATAGGACCATCAGTTGCAGCAACTACGAGAATTGCACCATCCATCTGAGCAGCACCCGTAACCATGTTTTTCACATAGTCAGCGTGTCCCGGACAGTCAACGTGTGCATAGTGACGGTTTTCCGTTTCATATTCAACGTGAGCTGTATTGATGGTGATACCTCTTTCTTTTTCTTCAGGAGCAGCATCAATTGAATCATAATCTTTCTTCTGAGCAAGACCTTTTTCTGCTAACACAGAGGTAATTGCTGAAGTCAGGGTGGTTTTACCGTGATCCACGTGACCGATTGTACCGATGTTCACGTGTGGTTTCGAACGTACGAAATTTTCTTTAGCCATTTTATAAAATTTAAAAAATTGTATTATTAATATTTACTGTTTACTACTACTTTGTTTTGCAGTCCGATTACACTGCGATTATTTTTTGAGCCAATGACCAGGATCGAACTGGTGACCTCATCCTTACCATGGATGCACTCTACCAACTGAGCTACATTGGCTTTTGTTGCTACTTTCACTACTGCACTTTCCATGTGCTCACCTTTTAAGCATTTGCCAAAAGGTTTGCGGAGCACCACCCGTTAAGGTAATATTCCGTTTATCGCTATTAAGCGAGCGGGAGACGAGACTCGAACCCGCGACTTTCAGCTTGGAAGGCTGACGCTCTACCAACTGAGCTACTCCCGCTTAAAAATTTTAAATACAGACTGAGGAAAATGACGAAGACAGCAAGCCTATTAAAGCAGAATGCTTTGCAAGGTTGTTATATTCGGCGTCTTTCTCAGTTTCAAAGAACTGATGGATAGTGGGAAGAGGTGGATTCGAACCACCGAAGTCGTAAGACAACAGATTTACAGTCTGCCCCATTTGGCCACTCTGGTATCTTCCCTCCGCCTAGAGCCAATGGACGGACTCGAACCGCCGACCTGCTGATTACAAATCAGCAGCTCTACCAACTGAGCTACATTGGCCTCTATGTACCTAATCGTATTTCAAAGAAAAATCGAACGATTTTCGCTTGACTTTTTACGAAAATGGATGCAAATATACGAAGTTTTTTAATTGAATGTGCAAAACCTCAAAAAAAATACTTGGAATTTTTCAGGACTAGCCAATATTCTGCTTTTCCTTGTGCTTTTTAATCTGCGTTAAAGCGTTATCTACTGCGGCTTCTACGGCATCTTCGAAGGTGAAAGCTTCCTCCTCAGAAAAAATTGTTTTTCCTGGCAGGTTGGCTTTGATTTGTGCAACTTTGGCGTGCACCCCTCCTATTGCAGCGTCTAACTTCAAAGACACTTGCAGGTCGGTTATTTTTAAATCGAGTTTGTCAATTTTACCCACTTTCTTGTTTACAAAGTCCAACAACTGCTGATCAGCATCAAAATGGATGGTGTGAATTTTTACGTCCATGTCTTTTCTTTTGTGTAAATATATCGTGCTATCCTTTAGGATGTGCCAATTTATGAATTTTTTTTAATTGGTCGATGGTATTATGGGTGTACACCTGTGTGGAGGCCAGACTGGCATGACCAAGCAACTCTTTAATGGCATTGAGTTCGGCGCCGTTATTACTCAAATGAGTGGCGAAAGTGTGTCGCAAAACGTGAGGGCTTTTACGAGTTAGTGTGGTTACGTGATTTAACACCTGATGCACGATATTATATATCATTTTAGGATAAGCCGGTTTTCCGCTTTCGGTTACGATAAAAGGACCGCCGGCGCCAAATATTCTTTTCCGTTCTGCTATATAATCATCCGCCATCAGCATCAATCCCTTGCTAACGGGTATAATTCGCTCTTTGTTCCCCTTTCCCAGCACTTTAACCTGCTGTTGGGCTCTATCAAACGAATTGTCGGCGAGTCCCAGCAATTCAGCCCTACGCATTCCTGTGCTATATAACAATTCAACGATGAGCCTGTCGCGCTGTTTGACAAATCGTTGCACTTCGGTTTCAACCGGGTAAACCTGGTCGAGGACGTCAAAAAGCTCTTCCATGCCGGTTTTTTCGACAAAAAGGGGCAGTTTTTTGGGAATTTTGGGTGAAACCACCTTGGCCATTGGGTTTTTGGCAATGGCGTTGTTTTTCAATAAGAAACGATAGTAAGTTTTAAGCGCAGAGATTTTCCTATTTACGCTTTTGGGAGTGACGTTGTTATTCATCAGGTGAATTACCCAAGCCCTTACCTGACGATGGTTTACGCGGAGTAACTCCGGGTCGTCGGACTGGTATTCCTGAATCAAAAAATCCTGAAATTGGGAAATATCTTTACTGTAGGCTTCGAGGGTATTTTTGCTATACCGTTTCTCGAACTGTAGGTATGTGTAAAAGCCTTCCAAATACATAAACGAATTTGAAACGTTAGCAAACCAGCCCTTACACTAAAGAATTAATGTATTAGCCTTTGTTAGCCTCAGTTACAAATGTCTGTTTGTAACGAGCCTTGATAATTTCTTGTCTGCGATCAATTGATGGTTTAGAAAAAGATTGTCTTCTACGTAATTCTTTTACGATACCAGCTTTCTCAAATTTCTTTTTGTAATTTTTGAGTGCTTTGTCAATTGATTCAGCTTCTCTTGCGTCGATGATTAACATTAATTTTTATTTTGGGACTGCAAAAATAGGGTTTGTTATTTAAAATACCTAATACGGAAAAAAATTCTGTTGGTTACTTAAGAATTTCTCTGGCAATTACGAGTTTTTGAATCTCAGAAGTGCCTTCTCCGATGGTGCAAAGTTTAGAATCGCGGTAAAATTTTTCTACCGGGAAGTCTTTGGTATAGCCATATCCGCCAAACACCTGAACGGCATCATTGGATACGCTCACACAAATTTCAGAAGCATAATATTTCGCCATTGCTGAAATTTCGGTCACTTTTTGACCTTTGTTTTTCATATCAGCTGCTTTGATGGTAAGCAATTCAGCTGCTTCTATACGGGTAGCCATATCGGCCAATTTGAATGAAATGCCCTGAAAATTGGCAATAGGCTGGTCGAATTGCTGACGTTCTTTAGCATATTTAATAGCTGCTTTATAAGCGCCTTTTGCTATACCTAAGCTTAATGCGGCGATAGAAATACGACCGCCATCAAGCACTTTCATGGCTTGTTTAAATCCGTCGCCAACTTCTCCCATGCGTTGTGCATCGGAAATGCGGCAATTATCGAAAATCACTTCGGTAGTTTCACTGGCGCGCATACCTAATTTATTCTCTTTTTTTCCTGCGCTAAAACCCGGAGTTCCTCGCTCTACTATAAATGCCGTACAATTACTTGAAGTGCGCGGCTCGCCAGTTCTGGCAATTACTACCATTACATCGCTTGATTTACCATGGGTAATCCAGCATTTTGTGCCGTTTAGCACCCACTCGTCGCCGTCTCGAACTGCAGTTGTTTGCATATTACCTGCATCGCTACCGGTATTAGGTTCGGTTAACCCCCAGGCGCCAATCCATGTAGCAGAAGCTAGTTTTGGTAAATATTTATGTTTTTGTTCCTCTGAGCCAAATTGTAAAATATGACCTGTGCACAATGAGTTATGCGCCGCTACCGACAATCCGATTGAGCTACAAACAGAGGATATTTCCACTATGATGTTTACATATTCGATATACCCTAATCCAGCGCCACCATATTCATGAGGAACGAGCACACCCATTAAACCCAATTCGCCGGCTTTGTGAAATACATGGAGCGGGAAATGTTGAGTTTCATCCCATTCCATCATATCGGGGCGAATAAATTTTTCTGCGAAATCGCGGGCAGACTCGGTAATTATTGACAAATGTTCAGAGGTAGCTACAGTCATAGTTTTATCTTCAGGACTGCAAAAGTATCAATATGTAGCCAATGAAACAATATTGTCGCAATAAGGTTTTATTTTTTTAACACCATTTAAAAATGTGAGTTCAACAACAAAAGCAAAACCTGCTACATGTGCTCCCTGCATTTTTAACAATTCGGCAGCAGCTTGTGCGGTGCCTCCGGTTGCTAATAAATCATCATGAATTAACACATTCCATCCCGGCTCAATATCCTTAGTATGAATTTCAACTGTGGCAGAACCATATTCCAGGTCGTAGGTATATTCTAAAGTATCGCCTGGTAATTTCCCTTTTTTGCGCACAGGTATAAATGGAATATTCAATTTATTCGCCAATAAAAATCCGTACAAAAATCCTCTGCTTTCGATGGCAACTATGGCATCTAGATTTAATGGTTTAATTCTTTCCATCAACGCTTCAGCAATATCGTTAGATAAAACCGGGTCGGATAATAATGGTGTAATATCTTTAAATACTACTCCTTCTTTTGGAAAATCAGCTACATCTCTGATAGCTTTTTTTATTTTTTGCTCAATATTCATATTCTTAAATAAGGTTTCAGTTTTTCGAATAGATTCGCATACATACCGGTTACTTTTCTCACTTCACTTAAGGTGTAAAATTTGCCTGTTGTATTTCTGTAATCTACGATAGCTTGTGCTAATTCATCTGAAATATACACATGATTGGCAAGTTGTTCAAATGTTGCTGTATTTATATTTATTTTGGTAATCTCATTTGCATCAGCCAACAAATATGGTTTTGCTGCTTCTAGCACTGCAGCATCGATTCCAAAAACTGTTGCTAATTGGTCAGCATGATAAATTCCTCCTGCGCCTTCGCGAAATTTTATAATCCGCGTTGCATTGTCTGCAGAAAATCCCAAAACCATTAATTCCTCTTTATTGGCAGTATTTAAATTAGTGAGAATTGGGTTAATGGTAACAATTTTTTCTACCGGTTTATTTTCAATAGTTGTAATTACAGAATCTAATAAAATATAATCGTTTAATCTTTCTAAATCACTTTGTGTAAATCCGTATGTTTTTAGCAAATCATTTTTGGTTTTATATTTTCCACCTTTAGCAACGTAGTTTACCAATCGGTCGGCAACATAAGGTGCAACTCCAAGTTGCATCCATTGTTGTTTAGAAATTTGATTGGGATTAAAATAAAATAATGATAATTCAGTTGTTGTAATTTGACTTTTTTTGTCATCAACAAAATTACTGTTTGAATAATTTTTTGGTGCGTATTGAAATGGTGAATCATTGGTTGATTTTTTTTCTTCCACTTCAACAAAATGATAATCCAAATTGGCAATTATTTCTTTACTGATTGAAACCGGTTCCGGCTGCACAAAACCAAGCAGGAATGGTGCTATCGTGATAAACACAATCATCACCATTAAATAAATTCCCACATTTCGCTCTCTCCTTGAGAAAGTAAAATATCCACGCCA
Source organism: Bacteroidota bacterium (assembly GCA_016718035.1). GTDB lineage: Bacteria > Bacteroidota > Bacteroidia > Chitinophagales > BACL12 > UBA7236. Next base: position 175,908 of record JADKEK010000009.1, read on the forward strand.
CTTCTTTTTCCTTTGCATGCCTAAAAATAAACAAAAAGGAGATAATCAATTGACTATCTCCTTTAGTATGTTCAGATGATTATAATCATCTTTTTTCATCATCATTTTCCGAAAAGGAATCTGGTTCTTCCCTAGGTGGTGTTTTTAATACTTTCCAGAAAAAATAACCGGTTATTAATGCCACGATAGTAACAGTACTAATCATCATTGTTAATGCTATAGAACTCATACAAACCTCCCTTCTTTTATGCGTTTACGATATGCAACATATATCAGGTATGCTACACCGCCAAATACAGCGAGTAATAATAACCTGGATGCGTTAATATATAATTTCTTTTCAGTTAAAGTATCAACCAATGCTTGGTCACCTGCAGTTTGAGCTGCGCTAATTTGTTCTTTTAATCCTGAATTAGTTATCTGTTTAATAATTGAACCATTGTCGAGCACCCAGCCATTTTGTAATGCTCCAGCCCAATCGTTACCGGCAGGTGTGATTAATGCCCCAAGGAAAACACCTAATAATAGTATTGGTGTAATCCATTTAATTACAAAACCGAATATTTTAGGTACCTGAATATCTCCACCGGAATTTATTTCCTGCATACCTCGTTTCATTCCGAACACCCATGCAAATAAAATTATTTCAGCTAGCGCAAATACGACGAGCGAAACCGTCCCTGCCCAATAGTCATATTCATCAAAAACTCCCTGATTAAAAAATAATACGGTAGGTAATCCGAGAATTAATACAATTGCACCAAAACTCCATGCACCTTTTTGGCGTGACCATCCAAATTCGTCGGTCATAAAGCCCATCCATGGTGTTCCCATTGCTAATGATGAGGTGATACCCGCAAAAAACAATAAACCGAACCAGAAAACGCCGCAAATGATGGCTAAAACTGTTCCCCATTGTTCAAACAAAAACGGCAGTGTTCTGAAACCTAATCCTAAACCACCTGATTTAGTCATTTCAATCACTTTATCTACGCCTAAATATCCAACAGAAATAGGAATAATAATCGCTGCTCCAAGCACTACTTCTACAAATTCATTCATCCAACCTGCACTCATTGCGTTGAGGGCAATATCATCTTTTTTGCGCACGTAAGAGGCATAACATTGGATAGAGCCCATCCCAACAGAAAGGGTGAAAAATATCTGCCCCGCCGCTGCCAGCCAGACTTTTGGACTCCAAATAGTAGAAAAATCGGGGGTCCATAAGAAGTTTAACCCTACACTACCACCATTAATTGCACCGTGTTCACCTGCTTTTAAACTCACTGCCATCACAGCAAGGAATACACCAAAAAAGGCATACCAATTTTGGCCACTTTTTCAACTCCACCGCTTAAACCTTTTGATAAAATCCAGGTATTTAACACCAAACAAATTATCCAAAAAATAATTGGCTCAACTGAATTCAATCCAACATAATCGCCAAAAAATCCTGCTACTTCCTCTTGACTTTGTCCGGCAAAAGAACGTGTTACTGTATGCCAAACCCATGATAATGTCCATGATTCCAGATAACAATAATAAGCGGCTACTGCCAGGTTAGTAAAGATACCGAATACACCTATGTATTTCCAAAACTTGCGTTTGTCCATGGAATCAATAATAAATGGTGTTGAATGATGTCCTCTTGTCCCACCAAAACGGCCTGAAGCCCATTCGACCCATAATAAAGGAATACCCATTAGCAGGAAACACACGATATAAGGGATTATGAATGCCCCTCCACCGTTTTGGATTGCCTGAACGGGAAATCGAAGGAAGTTACCCAAGCCAACGGCATTACCTGCCATCGCCAGAATCAACCCGACCCTTGAACCCCATGCTTCTTTTTGTTGTGCCATAAAATGTGATTGTTTTAATTGGAGCGCAAAATACAAATTTTTATCCGTCAGCAAAATTGGGACTTGTTAAAAAACCGTAATGTGTATTGAATCGATGAAAAAGTTCAGTTTTGATACCATAATACTTAAACAAAACAACGAAAATGGTGCAAAACCAAAAATTTGATTCGAAATCGTAAGAAAATCAACAAAGAAATGTAACTCATATTTCATTTTCACGTGCCCGAAAGGTAACTTTGCACCCTCTTTTTAAGCAGCTTAGTAAAATTTATGAGTACAATTCTTTATTTGATTCCCGCCCTTGGTCTAGTTGGTCTGGCGTATATGGTTTACATCGCATTATGGGTTAATAAGCGCGATGCTGGAAATGAAAAAATGCAAGGCATAGCAAAAAATATTGCTGACGGTGCTATGGCTTTTTTGAAAGCAGAATATCGTGTTTTATTAATTTATGTAGCTATAACTGCAGGATTACTTGCATGGTTAGCAAGCACATCAGAACGTTCAGATCCGATGGTTGCAGTTGCATTTATTATAGGCTCTGTATTTTCAGGTTTAGCCGGTTATATCGGTATGAAAATAGCTACCAAAGCCAATGTGCGCACTACAGAAGCTGCAAGAACAAGTTTGAGTAAAGCGTTAAATGTATCGTTTGCAGGTGGAAGTGTAATGGGATTAGGTGTTGCCGGGTTAGCGGTGTTTGGACTTGGCTCATTATTCATTTGGTTTTATTACATGTTTGTGAATGGTGGTGATGTAAACGGTCCGCAAATGGAAGTTGCACTTGAAGTATTAACCGGTTTTTCATTAGGCGCTGAAAGTATTGCACTTTTTGCCCGTGTTGGCGGTGGTATTTATACCAAAGCAGCAGATGTTGGAGCCGATTTAGTTGGTAAAGTTGAAGCCGGAATTCCAGAAGATGACCCACGTAACCCAGCTACTATTGCTGATAACGTTGGTGATAATGTTGGTGATGTTGCCGGTATGGGAGCCGATTTATTTGGAAGTTATGTTGCTACCGTATTAGCTACCATGGTATTAGGCCGTGAAGTTTTATCGGATGATGCAATGGGTGGAATGGCACCAATGGTATTTCCTATGATGGTTGCCGGATTTGGTTTATTAGCAAGTATAGTTGGTACGTGGTTTGTCCGCATTAAAGAAGGTGGTAGCGTTCAGGGTGCATTAAATCTGGGTAACTGGCTTTCAATTGCCATTACTGCGGTTGGTGCTTATTTTATTGCAAAATGGATTCTCCCTGAACAAATGACCATGATTAAAACAGGTGAAATCATTACTTTAAATGGCGTATACGCAGCCATTATCACAGGTTTAGTTGTAGGTGCCTTAATTAGTTATTTTACAGAATTTTACACCAGTATGGGCAAACGTCCGGTAACCGCTATTATTGAACAAAGTAATACCGGACACGCAACCAATATTATTGGTGGTATATATATAGGCATGCAATCTACCATGTTGCCTATTATTGTTTTGGCAATTGGAATTGTAATGTCATATGCATTTGCAGGTATTTACGGCGTGGCAATAGCTGCAGCCGGTATGATGGCTACAACAGCCATGCAGCTTGCAATTGATGCTTTCGGACCAATTGCAGATAATGCAGGTGGTATTGCCGAAATGAGTGCTTTACCTAAAGAAGTTCGTGAAAGAACAGATATATTAGATGCAGTAGGAAATACAACAGCAGCAACCGGTAAAGGATTTGCCATTGCTTCTGCTGCTTTAACCTCTTTGGCATTATTTGCTGCCTTTATGGGAACTGCAGGTTTAACTACTATCGACATCTCCAAAGCCCCTGTGTTAGCAGGTTTATTTGTTGGGGGTATGATTCCATTTTTGTTTTCATCAATGGCCATTAAGGCAGTTGGAAATGCGGCAAAAAGTATGGTTGAGGAGGTTCGCAGACAGTTTAGAGAAATTCCGGGTATTATGGATGGCACCGGTAAACCTGAATATGATAAATGTGTGGCTATTTCAACTCAGGCAGCAATTCGACAAATGATATTGCCGGGAGCACTTGCCATTTTAACACCGGTTTTATTCGGATTTGGCTTAAAAGGTGTTTTTGAAGATGCATCCTCTGCAGAAATATTAGGTGGATTATTAGCAGGTGTAACCGTTAGTGGTGTTTTATTGGCGATTTTCCAGAGTAATGCAGGCGGTGCCTGGGACAATGCTAAAAAATCTTTCGAAAAAGGCGTTGATATTGACGGAACCACTCACTACAAAGGCTCTGATGCCCACAAGGCTTCAGTTACAGGCGATACTGTTGGTGATCCATTTAAAGATACTTCAGGTCCAAGTATGAACATATTAATTAAATTAATGAGTATTGTAAGCTTGATTATTGCTGCATATTTATAACCTAATTAGATTTTTTCTAAAAGGCTGTATGATTGTTCATGCAGCCTTTTTTGTTTAGAATTAATCACCATTTGAATATTAATTTTTTGTGACCATTTTTCAGCGGAGTATTTAAGCTACTCTGCCTCGATTAGGCCTTGCTAACAATCATCCCGATGTTCACAAACTGAGCAAGAAGAACTTCGAATCACCTTCGGCGTTGAAAGTATGCAATGTTTCACCAAATTTTCGCTTATCACTGTTGCCATAAACGCATTCTTACCTTCTTTTAGGCTCCAAAAGTCATCTTGCACTCAGAATGGTGTCAAATTCTTTTATTTTAACCTTTAAACCTTTATCGAAATTTGGTTGTTTTATACAAATCAGTTATTTTTATTCAGATTTTAATCAAACTATCAAAACCCACAATGCAATTTATGAAAAAAGCACTCCTCTCAGCCAGTTTTTTTCTGATTTTATGGTCTTTCAGCGCCTCGATATTCGCACAATCAGAAGTGTGGTATATCCGGAAAGCAGGTGGTGAACCTTGGGGTGGTGGCTGGGCACCTATACCAAATACCAATATTTCTGAGATGGACCAGATATTTAATTGTCCTCCGGAATTTACCTGGAACTCAGATTTTTATAGTACTGTTGACGTTGCAGATGCATTTGGTCCTACTTCAGCCTTTGTTTTTATGGAAGGTGGAGATAACCATGCAATTGCCATGAAAAATTTCATCACGGCAAATATGACCGAAATCAATGATTGGGTTTTTAATGGTGGTAACTTATATATCGAAGCCGCACCTAATGAAGGTGGTGATATTGCACTTGGATTTGGCGGCGTAACAATTAATTATCCTTCTTACTCATGGACAGCTACTGTAGTTGATGCTACACATCCCATTTTTAATGGCCCGTTTTCTCCTACAGGATTAGCATATAGCGGTACTTATTACGGTCACGCTACAGTTTTTGGCGGAGCTTCTATTCCGTTAATTGAAGATGACGCTTCCGGTGAAGCAGTTGTTGCTGAAGTGTTATGGGGTTCAGGTAAAGTAATTATTGGTGGCTCAACTGTTACATGTTGGTCAGACCCTGATCCGGATGTTGTGAATGTTCGTTATAATATCTTAGTTTATTTATCAAGTGGTGCCGCAGCAGGTGCTTTAGGTTTTGAATTTGGATTAGCCGGTGACGATACTGTTTTTTGTCAGTACGAACCAGATCCAACGCCTATTATTTTACCTGGTGCTGTCGCCGGTGAATTTCATGCCTATCCTGCAGGTATGGTAATAGACGAAGTTACCGGAACTATTGACTTAGATGCATCTATCCCTGGAACTTATACTGTGTATAATGTTGGTGGGGTTGGTTGTTTATCTGATTCAGTTGGTATTAATATTTATATAGAACCAACACCAGTTGCAGACGCCGGAGCGGATGTAGAAGTCTGCGTTGGTAACAGCGTTCAATTGGATGGCTCAGGTGGAGTTACCTATAGCTGGATGCCTCCGGTTTATCTGGATGATCCTACATTAGAAGACCCTACTGTAATAGATCCTGCAACTACTATGTATTATCAAATGATAGCCTATAGCACACTTGGTTGTTCCGATACCGATAATGTTGTAGCTACTTTAAACCCTTTACCTTTAGTTGATGCCGGTCAGGATCAAATTATGGTGTTAGGTGGATTTACAGAATTAAATGCAACGGGTGCTGCCACCTACACATGGACACCGGTTGAATCACTTTCTGATCCTAACGTTTCAAATCCAACTGCATTTCCGGAAGATACAACCATGTATGTGGTAATCGGAACCGATTTAAATGGTTGTGTTGGAACTGATACTGTGATTGTATATGTAGTTGAAGATTCTGATATCGCAACACCTAATGCATTTACACCTAACGGTGATGGATTAAACGATGTATTTAAACCATCTTTTGTTGGATTAGGTGAAATAACTGATTTCTACGTTTATAATCGCTGGGGGAAATTACTTTATTTTTCAATAGACCCTACAAAAGGCTGGGATGGCAGTTTGAATGGAATTGAACAAGAAGTCGGAACTTATTTAGTAGTAATAAAAGGAGTAAACCAATTTGGTGATGAAGTTATGAAAACAGGAACCATAGCATTATTGCGATAAACAATAATTATTTAATTTATAAAATGCATAATTGAATGGGCGCCATTTAATTATGCATTTTTTTTATCTGCATTATGAGTTGATCCATTAACAGATGTAATTTATTTAGTTGTTTGGTACCTATATTCATGGATGTAAAGACACCGATGATGTGAGTATTACTTTATATCCCGACCCAATTATAAATGCTGGACCAGATGTTGATATTCCTTTGGGTGGATATACTGTATTAAATGCCAGCGGTGCTACAACATATTTATGGAATGAAGATCCAACTTTGTCGGCTTATGACATAGCCAATCCAACAGCATCACCACAAGACACAACAACTTATGTAGTTTATGGAACCGATGCGAATGGTTGTATTGGATTTGACTCTGTAACAGTTATCGTAATTGTTGAACCGGGTATACATTCTCCAAATGCATTTTCACCAAATGGAGATGGCTTTTATGATGTTTATAAACCTATTTTATTGGCTTGTAATTTAAATGAGTATAATATTTATGACAGATGGGGTGAACAAGTTTTTGTTTCATCCAATATCAATGATGGATGGAATGGTTTTATTAATGGCAAAGCGGGTGAATTGGGTGCTTATGTGGTGATAATAAGTGCAACTTCTTTGAAGGGTGATCCATTACAATTACAAACTAGTGTTACTTTGGTGAAATAATTTATTTCATATTTATAAAAAAAGGCGAATGGAATTACTTCCATTCGCCTTTTTTTGTTGCATTAATTAATACAATTAATGCTGAATAATTATTTGTTTATTCGCAACTGTTCCATCATTAGCAATGGTAAGTGTATAAACACCTTGCGCCAACTTAGTTGTAGCAATTGTGTATTGACTTCCATTAGTAACATTAAATTTATCAGTTAAAACGGTTTCACCGATAGTATTAGTTAATACTAAATTTACATCACCGGTAATATTTCCAAAATAAACATTTACGAGTTCATTAGCCGGGTTAGGGAAAACACCTGCAATAATATCTGATTCATTTACTGATTGAATAACAGGTTCGCCAACATCATATAAAAATAAATCATCTACTGCCGCTTCAACAATACTACCACCATTGAAACCAGATGCATCATCAGCACGCAAGCTATCTTCTGCAATGAATATAAATGCCACATCTTCAGTGTTATCTACATAATCTAATACACGAACAACATTTCTTCTCCATGTATTATCTTCGGTATGTGTGCGTTCTATTTTAATCCAATCAGTACCATTATCAGTAATATAAACTTCCCATACATCATTACCTGGGTTTGCACTTGTTGGTGATGCATTTGAATAATGTCTGTAATAACTAAATACAGGGTCTTCATATGCTGTTAAATCGAAGAACGGACTTCTTAATGTAGTTTCACCACCATCTACATCTTGTGTTCCGATAGCATCGCCGCCACCGGCATTAGCTGTAAATGCGCAAAGGTTACCCGCTCCATCAGTGTGGTCGGTACCTGTTTGAATAATATTACCAAAATCATCTGTTGATCCGATTGGTGTGTTAACATCCCATGCGCCTGTAGTAGCTTCATCTGAATCAAATGGATCTACTTCCCAACTTCCAAATTCATTATCAAAATCTTCATATTCAATTAAATTAAATCCAACTAATACAAAGTATGGTAAATTTGGTTCCACTTCCTGATCAGCTTTTTTAGGTAATGTTACACCACCACATCCATTGGTATCATCAACTTTAAAATAATATTCAATAATAGTTCCAATAGGTTGAGCTGGGAGACTTGCTTCAAATGTTGAACCGCCTAAATCGGTCATTTCAGTCATTGTATAAGTTGCACCAGGTGTTGTTCTCCAATAAATGTTGGCACCACCAATAAATTCCGGATAGTCAACATCTAAAGTAGTTTCAATTGCAACCGGAGTTAATTCAGCAACCGGAGTTTCAAATTCTTCGTGATCAAGACTAATATTACCAATTAATGTAATGCCATGTTCACAAAATGCTTCTGTAATTGCATCATCATTAGGAGTACCGTCATCTAAATTACCATTGTCATCATCAGCCATTAATGCTTCTAATAAAACATCGCGAAATATTTCGCCTTCATTACCTGCTGCACCATCAACTGTAGCATTATGTGTTTCCATCCATAAGTCAGTCATGGAAACTAAATCAAATCCAAAATTTTCATTTACATCCCACCATGCACCGGCAATAATTTCGCCATCAGCATGCACTTCACCAACTAAATCTTGAGGGTATACTTTAGGTTCAACATCATAACGTCTAACGTTTGTTCCGGCACCACCTAAAAATCCTTGTCCCATAATTGGATTATCGGTAACAGTTATCCCCCATAAATCGGCATAACCTTCATGCATAGCACCGTTATTCATTCCACCCGGATCGCCTAATGCAGCATATAAATCGTAGTTAATACCGTGACCATATTCATGCATTACAACATCATTAAATAAACCGGTTGCAGGACAACCACCACCTGCTTCATAAAAGTTAGTGCTTGAACCATCATAAAATGCATTACAAGAACCATCGTTTCTTTCCACTCTTATTAACTGAGCAATATCTAAATCTGTAAAATCAGGGAAATATGATTTCAAATGGTCATGCACGATATTTTGCCAGTAATAGGCCGAAACTTCAGAATTGAGAGCACCTGATAAATCATCAAATTCAATTGTATTTGAACCAGGGAAAATAGTAATATCAATACTTTCAATATTGTCATCACCAAATGCTAAACCCTCGCTAACACGTGCATACAATCCGCGTAAATCAACTGTTGCAGGTGTAGGAGTTGTAATAAAATTAAATGCAATAAATCCATTTTCATCTGTATAATAAAAGTCGCCATCAACTTCTAATCTTAAATAAGGTAATCCACGGTTAACTGTTGGCATTAAAGGGTTATCAGTAATGCTGCTATTGACTTGTAAATCAGCACCCATTAAATATTCACCACATTCGTGAACGCGATTACTGCGGTAATAAACTTTACCATTGTTAGCATCAACTAAACTATAATATTGACCGGGAATGCCATTTGCATTGGTTGTATTTACAGTTGTTTCATAAACTAATTTATATTCTAATCCATCAGGACTGGCAATTGGTAATATTTTAGGAATAGCTACAACATCAACACTATTTACTACAATACCAAAATCGGCAGCGGCATATGATTTAATGCCTTCAGTGCTGATTGATGGAGTAGTATTTATTTCGATATTTTTATAAATATCCATACCGAACATACAAACCTGATTGTTCATATTTAAACGAACAGTAGCTTCACTCCAAAGAATATCTAAACCATTATATTGCTGTATAAAAGTTACATAATGATATTTTGCAGAAGTATGATTTTGAATTAATCGTAAATCAGCAGTAGTAATACCATAAGTTTGCAAATTATTAGCAATAAAATTTAATGCACGTTCAGGAGCTGTTACACCGGTTGTTGCAATCGGTGTTCCAAATGCACGATGTGGCGTACCTGTTTCTTCCTTAAATTCTACCCACCATTTTCCATTTGTTTCGCGGAACGACTCCCAAGCCTGTGCATCGCGCAACTCAGCTTGTAATTGAGGGTCCGGTAAACGTTTTGAATCTTGGATAAACGTTTTTAAATAAGGGTCTTTTTGTTGAACCTGCTGTGCATTGGACACGGTTAAGCATAAAACTGCCGTGAGGAGTGTAAGCACTTTTTTCATAATTGATGTGACGGTTTGATGATTAATAAATATGTTATATTCTAACAGATAGTGGTTGTTGCCTGATATAACAGAAGGTAAAGATAATTGTTTGGTTGGTCACCAACAAGTCATAAAAAGCCATGCTGTGACTTATGAACAACGGTTAAATCAGTTGGGGAAAAGGCTGAAAACTATGGTCAGAGTTCAATTTTTAACCCGTCGTAAGCCAACTGCACATTGTGAGGTAATTCTTGTGATATATCAGCATGCAAACCCATTTGATGGGAAATATGCGTGAGATAGGCCATTTCAGGTTTAACTTCATCAATTAAAGCGAGCGCTTCGGTAAGATTAAAGTGTGACATATGTGTTTCTTTTCTCAATGCATTGATTATCAACACTTTAACATTTTTTAATTTTTCTTTTTCTATGTCTGAAATGTAATTGGCATCGGTGATGTAACAAAAATTTTGGATACGATAGCCAAAAACGGCCATCTTATGATGCATTACTTCTACCGGTTGAAATTTTGTTTCTCCTATATAAAATGGGCGGTTAGTGATGTTAAAAAACCTCAGTTCGGGCAAACCGGGGTACCACCCACCGTCGAATACATAGTGATATTCTTTCCTGATTGAAGCTTCTACCGCTTCAGTCAGGTATAAATCCATTGGTTTTTTTTGGAAAAAGTTAAACGCTCTAACGTCGTCGAGCCCTGCTGTATGGTCGCGATGCGGGTGGGTAAAAATGATAGCGTCGAGTTGGCTGATTTGCTCCCTCAGCATTTGTTGCCGGAAGTCTGGCCCTACATCTATGGCGTAATTTTGCCCTGAAACCTGAATTAAAATGGAAGATCGAAGTCGTTTATCGTGAAGGTCGTTGCTGGAACACACATTACAAGTGCACCCAATCATGGGAATGCCACCCGAAGTTCCAGATCCTAATACCCTGATTATCAAACCTTTACTGTTTGCAGCTGAATTTCGTTATAAAAATCGCGTGAAGTTTCGCTCAGTTCCGCTTCAGAGACACCAATTTTGCCCATAATTTCAATCAAGTTGTTGATTCTGGCCTCTGTTTCGTAATAACGATTAATAACTATTACCTTTTTGCTCTCCAAAATACAATAGCCTGCAACGAAGTTTCCTCTTTCATAGCGCACGATGTAGCCGGATTCTTTGAGCAAATCCTCTATCTTTTTTAAAGTGGTGGTGGTATATTTAAACATTTATTTTTACGTTATTTGCAATATGTAGCGCCAAAGTTAGGCGCAGGGGTTTGGGAATAAAAAACAAGTAATGCACATAAAATGAGGATAATTATTGTAATAACGCTTTTTTCACTGAATTTAGGGCTTTCGGCACAGATTAATGCCGGCGATCCGGATGATAATGAGTTTCACTTATTTGATGGTGGTTTTTCATTGGGAGCCAATTTCTCGCAGGTTGATGGTGATGCTTTGGCCGGATTTAACAAAATAGGGATAAATGCTGGTCCTATCATTCATATCAACTTCAACCCGAATTGGAGTGCTAGTATGGAGTTATTATATTCACAAAAAGGGGCGCGTTCAAAACCCGACCCGAACAATTTGAACACATTTATTTTAGTAATGGATTATGCAGAAGTGCCAATTCTGGCAAATTACAATGATAAAAATCGATTAATATTCCAAGCTGGATTTTCGTATGGCCGATTGGTTAATTCGCGCGAAAAAATAAATGGGATTGAACAAAATATTGAAGGCGTTTTAGAAAATGATGAATTAAGTTATATAGTTGGCGGAACGTTTTTAGTTGGTGAAAAAAAACATATTGGTGTTAATTTAAGATATCAGGGTTCAATTACTAAAGTTGGTCCATCTGCTAATCCGAAAGTAGTAGGATTAATTAATAGATTAGTAACTGCAAGAGCCACTTATTATTTTTAATAGGCATAAAAAAAGCGCTGAATAACTATTCAACGCTTTTAAATTATTTTATACATTTAATTAATGCCTGATAAATCGTAGTGTGGTGATTTTATTTTCCATCATCACTTTCGCGAAATACATTCCTGTTGGTTTTCCGCTCATATCAATTAATACTTCTGTAGAGAAATTTTCTTCGTGTAAAAATTCATCTACAACAATTCCTAATTCATTATATATTGTAATATAAGCCGGCACTTCCTCCGTTGGAAGGCTAATATAAAATTCATCATGGCCCGGGTTTGGTGAAATTTTGAAGTCACCAAATACTTCAGGTTTAAGGCGCAAACCTTCTGCCAGTGTATCTAACCAAGGAATACAACTTTCCCAAGTTGGGCTATTTTTTGCAAATTGTTTACCCACTTCTCCGTAATACATTACATCTAAAATATCTAATCCATCTTTACTATCTTGCTGATCACTTAAGTGATAACCGTCATCTGCATCGAAAGATAATTCGCAAACATATTTTTTATCATCCCATAATCTTCTGATATCGCCATCACACCAAAAATTTGGGCCCCATAAAATATAAGGTGATTTTGGATTTGCACCTTTATATTGTAATCGTGGGTCGGTCATATTTATTTGTGATTCAACCAACCATTTTACTGTCCAGTTGTTTTGGTAAGAAGTTGGTTCTGCTAATGAATAATATTCCACAATATCAGTATCAGCATAACCACCAAAATGGCGGGCACTCCAATACACGATTTTTAAATTGGGGAAATATTCTTTGGCTTTATTAATAAACTGAATGTCGAGTTCCATAGTTTCTAATGCTTTATCAGGAAATACCGGAGGTACTGTTAATCCTTTTGCATTAAAATACATCCAACCAATTTGCACTTGCTCTGGAGTATATCCTACGTCATAAACTTTTTGAACCAACAATTCCCAATAATCAACAAGGGTTGAGTCATTAGTAGCATAACCGATATCTTTACCACCAACACAAAGATTGATAGCGTCAAGACAAGGGTTGAGATCATAATTTAATGAAGGTGTACGAATATGTTCTACTACCTTACCATAAATATGTCCTGGAACAGAAGGTCCAAATCCGGCAACGAGCACTACGCCATCGCCAAAATTCACATTGCCATCACCATCAAGTGGTTTGATACCTTTTGCAATTGTTTTACCACTTTTTAAGTGTGGTCCGGTTAGTTCGTTAGATCCACCAGGATACATACCTGCCTGGTAACCCATGTATGTGCCTGTTTGCAAGTCGACAAATGGAGTTAACCCGGTATTGGGAGCTGCACAATTTGCCTGAGCATGCAATAAATTCGGGAGGGCAATCGCTATCCCTACTGCAAGAATTTTTGAAAATTTCATGAATTTCATATGCTATTAATTGTGTTTTGTGGGAATAGTTGCAAAGATATTAAATAATAAGCCCTGCTTGTTGAGGTTAAGACGAAAATTCTGTTAAAAAGGTGGTATGACCATCAATCAAATAAGGAATAATTACTACTCGGCGGCAATTTTCCTAAATGTTTGTAAGCTTTATCAGTTGCTTCCCTGCCTCTGGGCGTGCGTTTGAGGTAACCTTCCTGAATTAAAAACGGTTCATAAACTTCCTCAATTGTCCCTGCGTCTTCGCCAACTGCGGTAGCAATGGTTGTTAATCCGACCGGTCCGCCGGAAAATTTTTCGATGATATCACTAAGAATGCGATTATCCATTTCGTCGAGCCCGTGCTCATCTACATTTAAAGCAGTGAGTCCGTATCGGGCAATTTCAACATCAATAACACCTTTACCTTTTACCTGGGCAAAATCTCTGATTCGGCGAAGGAGGTTATTCGCAATTCGTGGTGTTCCTCTTGAACGACGAGCAATTTCAAACGAACCTTCTTGGGTAATGGTGGTATTTAATATAGCAGATGAACGCTCTACTATTTTTTGCAAAGTAGCGGCATCATAATATTCTATTCGTGAAGTAATACCAAAACAAGACCTTAATGGTGCACTCAGCATACCAGAACGAGTAGTGGCGCCGACAAGTGTAAATGGGTTCAGATTAATTTGAATGGAACGGGCATTGGGGCCGGTTTCAATCATGATATCAATCTTAAAATCCTCCATTGCCTGATAGAGATACTCCTCCACTACAGTGCTGAGCCGATGAATTTCATCAATAAATAACACATCGCGTTCTTCGAGACTGGTTAATAATCCTGCCAAATCACCTGGTTTTTCTAATACAGGCCCTGAGGTAATTTTCATGTTTACCCCGAGTTCATTGGCAACTATAAATGAAAGGGTTGTTTTTCCTAAACCCGGAGGCCCGTGTAATAAAACGTGATCGAGTGCTTCGCCTCGTTGTTTTGCTGCAGCAATAAATACTTTTAGATTATCTACTATTCTATCCTGACCCTGAAACTCAAAAAAGCCTTGCGGGCGCATAGCCTTTTCAAATTCCTTTTCAGAATTTGTCATAAAATCATCGGTAGGGTCTAAATTCGGATTTTTCACTGAGAAACAAAGATACAGTGTAGGAAATAGAAAACACACCTTAATATTTTCCACATATTGAGGAGTATTTCCTCATAAAATAAGTAGTTACTTTTATGAGTTAATATGCGAAAGTCCTGATTTTAAAGGATTTCAAGTAAAATCGGATTTTTGGCTCACTATTTTCAATAAACATATACAAATCTAAAAAAAATGAAAAAGTATCTTTTAATGTTCAGCTTCGCGCCATTACTGTTTGCATGTAACCAGGGAAAAATTGACGAACTAGAAAAACAAAATGCCGATTTACAAGGTAAAAGCACCGAGTATAAAGCAGGTTGGGACGCTGCGCTAAATGAAATTGGTGATTATATGAGTATGATGAATGAAATCGACTCTAACCTCATCGAAATCAAAAGAACAGAAGGTTTAATTGATGCCAATTTAAATAATGAAGGTAGATCAAAAGACCAGCAAAAACAAGATATTGTTGCCAATATCAATGCTTTGAATGATTTAATTCAGAAAAACAAAAACCTTGTTAGCGAACTCGACCGCAAATACAAAGGCAATGCTTTAAAGATTAAAGAATTAGATCAAAAAATTGCTTTGTTAAACGAACAATTAGCGCAAAAAGAATCTGATTTATTAGCTCTTAAAACTGAGTTAGAAAAAGCTAATTATCAAATTGCATCACTTTCTACAGATTTAAGTACCATTACAGTTCAAAAAGTAGAACTCGAAGAGCAAAATACGCAACAAGCGGAAGTTATTGCTAAACAAACTGACGACTTAAACACTGCATATTATATTGCCGGTACTTATAAAGAATTAAAAGAATTAGGTGTTGTTGACAAAGAAGGTGGATTTATCGGAATAGGTGCAAATAAAGAACTTGTAAATAATTTTGATGCGAGTGCATTCACTAAAGTTGATATTCGTAAATTCAAAGAATTATCTATCAACTCAAAAAGTGCAAAAGTAATTACTACCCACTCAACTGACTCTTATACATTAGTTGAAGGTGACAAAACAATTGAGGAATTAGTTATTGATAATCCGGATGCGTTCTGGAAATCCTCTAAGTTTCTGGTTGTGCTGACAGATTGATACTTCTGAATGGCTGTTAAGAGAAGTATTATCTAAAGAATAGGAGCTCCGTTTGGGGCTCCTTTCTTATTTAATGAGATGACCAATTAATTGGCGTTTTGTTTTTTTACGATGTAATAAATAGGAATACCTATTGCAATAAAACTTAATCCTGTTAAACTTTCATTCGGCATAGTAATAAGTGTATTAATTACTAAACCAATTGCCACAAGCAAAAATATAATTGGGATTACCGGATAACCAATCACTTTTGCAGTAATCTTTACACGCTGAATAGACCCATCTTCTTCATTGATTACCTTTTTCCCAAGCATCTTCATATATAAAAGACCTGCAGCCCCGCTGCCATAAGCAATAAACGAAGCAAAAATGAGCATGTCTGTCAATTGGTCGAATGTGCCCGACATAACTAATACACTACTCCAAATCATTTGAAATAATAATGACTTATGGGGAGTATGATATTTAGGATGTGTTTCGCCAAAACTTTTAAAAAATAATTTTTGTTTAGCCATTTGATGATAAATACGTGGCGACGACATTAAACTTGCATTGGTGGCGCCAAACGTACTCAACATAATTAAAATAGATATTAAGGTATAGCCTATTCCCGGTAAAATGGTTTGAGCAACTTCTGCTGCAGCAATTTTATTTTTTGCCGCATCAATATCTACAAAAGTTTGAACAGGTAACACGCGTAAATACACAACATTCACTAAAGTATAAATAATCATTACCACGGCAGTTCCACCAATAATAGCAATTGGAATATTGCGTTTGGGATTTTTTACTTCTCCTCCTATGTAGGATAAATTTACCCAACCATCATAAGCCCAAAATGCGGCTAACATGGCCGTAAATAACCCTGAAATTAAATTAAAATCCTGCGCCTGAATTAACTGAGCATTTTGTGTGGTTATATCACTTTTCGTATGATACAAAAAGAACCCTGCAAAAATGAGAAACAGAATACCGGCAATTTTCCCCCACGAAAAAATATCATTAATAACACCACCTTTTTTTACTCCGAAATAATTAATTATTGTTAATGCAATAATGGTAGCAATGGCAAATAATTTAACTCCCGAATTGGCAAATGGAAAAATAAATTTTCCGATATGGACATTCGCCCATGAATCAAAAGGAGAACCGAATGGAGCGAGGTTGTTTACCGATTCGGAAAATACATAAGCTATAGACGCAATTGATGCAGATTGAATTACCGTAAAACAAGTCCATCCAAATAAAAACCCGAAGAACCTGCCATAAATAATTCTGAAATATTCAAATTGTCCTCCGCCCTCTTCGGTTAATGAAGCCAAACCTGAATAAGTGAACACACCAAACATAGATATTATACCGGCCAATAACCATGCAAGCAAAATGAGGTTACTATCCATAAGGGTAGAACTCATTGGTGCAATTTTTTTGAATACCCCACTTCCAATCATAGAGCTGATAACCAACAAAATTGCCGTAGTTAAGCCGAGTGCCCTTTTGAGTTCCGGTTGTTTGTTCATAGTGTAAGAATAAGGAAAAGTTATAACAGTATCCGATTTCATCCTGTTTACGATTTGTTAAAGTAGTCGGTGTAAGGTTGATTTTGAAAATTCATTGACTACTGCCACCTGAATCGTATCTTTGCGGTCAAATTAAAAAAGAACAACAATGAGTGGTCAAAAAATTACAATTGCAAACGGGAAACTGAATGTTCCCGATAATCCCATTATACCATTTATAGAAGGCGATGGCACAGGTGCTGATATTTGGGCGGCTTCGGTTCGCGTTTTTGATGCAGCTGTTGAAAAAGCTTATGGCGGTAAACGCAAAATTGAATGGAAAGAGGTTTTAGCCGGTGAAAAATCTTTTAATGCAACAGGCAGCTGGCTTCCGGACGAAACATTAGATGCTTTCCGCGAATACTTAGTTGGTATTAAAGGTCCGCTTACCACTCCGGTTGGTGGTGGTATCCGCTCATTAAATGTGGCTTTACGTCAAATTTTAGATTTATATGTATGTCTGCGCCCGGTGCGTTATTTCGAAGGTGTTCCATCTCCGGTTAAAACCCCTGAGAAGGTAGACATGGTTATTTTCCGTGAAAATACCGAAGATATATATGCAGGTATCGATTGGCAGGGAAATGGCGAATTAGCTACTAAATTTTTAAGCTGGCTGAAAGAAAATTCTCCTAAAGATTTTGATAAAATCCGTTTTGGCTCAAAGGAAAAAGCTGATGCATGGCAAAAAGATTTAACTACCGTTGGTATGCCATTCCGTGATATTGACACTATGGTTGGTATTGGTATTAAACCGGTAAGTTATTTAGGAACTGAACGTTTAGTTTATTCTGCTATTGATTATGCTATCAAACATAATCGCAAAAGCGTAAATATTGTACATAAAGGAAATATCATGAAATTCACTGAAGGTGGTTTCAGAGATTGGGGTTATCAGGTTGCTAAAGAATTTTTTGGTGCAGTTGAAATTGATGGTGGTCCATGGTGTGTTATTCCTGAAGGAAAACCAGGTGCAGGTATCGTAATTAAAGATTCTATTGCTGATATCACTTTGCAACAAGTATTAACTCGTCCTGATGAATTTGATGTTATTGCAACATTAAACCTCAATGGCGATTATTTAAGCGATGCGTTAGCTGCTCAGGTGGGAGGTATAGGTATTGCTCCGGGTGCTAATATTAATTATGTAAGCGGACATGCGATATTTGAAGCAACTCATGGTACAGCACCTAAATATGCTAATCAGGATAAAGTAAATCCGGGTTCAGTTATTTTAAGTGGTTGTATGATGTTCGAATATTTAGGATGGCAGGAAGCAAATGACCTTATCATTAAAGGTATAGAAAAATCAATAGCTGCAAAACGTGTTACTTACGATTTCCACCGATTAATGGAAGGCGCTACCATGTTAAAATGTAGTGAGTTTGGTGATGAAATTATCAGTCATATGTAATATCACAGATTACAAAAAGCTAAATACAAAAAAGGAGTCTCGTTGAGGCTCCTTTTTTTGTGTCCTTAGTTTTGTAAGTAAATGGTATATTTGTTTACACAGCGGTATGAGATACACTATTATTCTGACATGTTTAGCAAGTATTGTTTGCAGTTCCTGCGATGTAAACACCAATAGTCATAGGGACACCGATCCTGTTATTTATTTAACAACCCTGGAAGCAACTCCAAATGCTCCGGACTTTGAAAAAAATATTTACGACAGGGTTGCTGTTGTGAATGATAGCGGCGAATTTTATATTGACGGCAGAGTTTTAGACAAGGCTGATACCGCTTATTTAATAGGCACAAAAGTTGGCAGGTCGAATTTAACAGAATGGGTGAATGCCACAGATTATAAAAGATTTCATAGTTCATTTAGTGTTATTCAAGGTATCATAATAGATGCTTATGAAATTCGTATCGGAGAAGGAAGATTAAGCAAACTTGTGTGGCTCTCGGGAAAAAATATTTATCCTGCGCCATGGATTAATATCGACACACTCAAACAAGGTGATTCGGTAATTATTCAACGGTTCGGCGACTTTGAACCTTATAAGGGTGTGCTCACGCAAGATGTTAAAGAACATACTGATTATGTAATTATCAAATACAATGAATACAATGGCAGCGACGCCTTCGATTATGATGAAGTATTTATTCAAAAACATCCTGCACAACTTGCTGATATTCATCCGGGAGCCATTATGTATTTTGATAAAATGTATTGGGTAATGATTTTAGGCACTCGCGACGATACGCATATTATTGTTCGGCAAAATGGATTTCCTGCTAAAGATATGATTGTGCCGATAAGCAAATTGGAAGTGTATAAATAATTAAATGTCACCTTTAAATTAATTCATGTCCATTCAACCCAAACTCAAACAATTCGACCTGACCATGATAGTGGTGAGCCTGGTAATAGGTGTAGGTATTTTTAGAACACCTGCAGTTGTTGCCGAAAAAGCTGGAAGCGAATGGATATTTTATGCGGCCTGGATTTTTGGAGGATTGGTTTCCATTTGTGGTGCATTAACTTTTGCAGAAATTGGTTCACGATTACCGGCCGCAGGAGGCTATTATAAAATATTTTCTTATGCCTATCATCCTGCTTACGCATTTATGTTAAACTGGAGTCAGGTTATTATTAACGCTGGTAGCAGTGCAGGAGTTGCTATAATTGGTGCGGAGTATATTACGCCTGTGTTATTTTCCAATTCAGCGCAAACAGATATCATTGAAAAAATTATTGCTATTAGTATTATTTTATTTTTGTTTGCCATCAATTTTGCGGGCATAAAAATGGGTGCACGTACACAAAACTTTTTATCAATTTTAAAAATTGTGATGATAACGGCTTTCTGTTTTGCCATTTTCGGTAAACATGCTCCGGAAAGCAGCTCCATAACAAACAACCACAACGATATTAATTTCATTAGTGCATTTGGTGTTGCATTAATCTCTATATTTTTCACCTATGGCGGCTATCAGCAAACAGTAAATTTTGGTGCCGATGTTGAAAATGCCAAAACTAATATTCCAAAAGCCATATTCTCAGGAATGGGAATTGTTATTTGTTTATACCTCTTACTCAATTTCACCTATGTGCAGGTAATTGGTTTCGAAACCATGAAAACCTCACCATTAATTGCCAGCACTTTAGCAGAAATAATTTTCGGACCAATAGGTGCTACTATAATTTCCATTGTATTATTTACATCGGTATTGGGTTTTTTAAATACTTCGGTAATGAGCAATCCAAGAGTATATTATGCAATGGCAGAAGATAAAATTTTACCGCCGGTATTTTTATCCGTAAATCCAAAAACGCAAGTGCAACAATTCGGATTAACTTTTTTTATTGGTGTAATGTTATTGTCCGTTTTTTTGCTTGGCGATTTTGAAAATATTGTCAATTATGTTTTATTTATCGACAGTATTAGTCTGGCAAGCGCCGCCGCTGCCATTTTTATTTTAAGAAAAAAATCGAATGCTAATTACGATGGTTTCAAAATGAAGGGGTATCCCATCATACCATTTGTTTTTATGGCAACCCTGCTATTTGTAACCTACAATACAATTGTAGCCGACCCGAAATCTTCCTTATATGGGTTTATAATATTTTTAGGCGGATTGCCTTTGTATTTTCTGATGCACCGTATGTTTAATAAATCAAAAACACATTAACGGGCTACTAAAGCTAAAATGGTTTCCACCATTCTATCCCAGCCAAATCGTTTTTTTTCTTCCTGCAGGTTGGTTGTAAATTCTGCTGAACGATTATCAGTGTAGAATAAATCTATAGCATTGGCAATATCCGTAGCCGTAGGTGCTGTAACATAACCAACATGATTATGTGGTACCATTTCGGGTAAACCTCCAACATTAGTTACCACCATGGGCACTTCAAAATGATAAGCAATTTGTGTTACACCACTTTGTGTAGCATGTTTATAGGGTTGCACCACCATGTCGGCAACACTAAAAAAGTATTTCACTTCCTCATCTGCAATAAAATGATTGAACTGGTGAACACGAGACTGGAGTTGATTTGATGTTATGAGTTGCTGATAAGGTTTTTCATCTGTATAATATTCACCGGCTATAATTAGTTCAACATCACTTTTTATCAAAGCCATTGCCTGTAACATTAAATCGAGGCCTTTATAGTCGCGAATAAATCCGAAAAACAAAATATAATTTTTCGAAACATCCAGTTTCAAATATTGGCATGCATCAGCTTTGGATAATTTTGTTCCGAAGTTATCGAATAAGGGATGCGGGTTTGTTGCACGTAATTTATTTCTGTTGAATTGCAATAAATCTTTGAGCACACTTGCACTCATCACTACAAATCTGTCGCACTGATTAACAAAATAACGCGTGAATGATTTGTCATAAAATTTAGGCTCATGCGGAATAATATTATCGGCAATACAAACAACTTTAGTAAGCTTATTCTTTTTTGCAATTTTTGCAATCGTCCCGAATGCGGGAGCCATAAAAGGCATCCAATATTTAATGATAATAATATCCGGAGCCATTTTTTTTAATTCGCGCCCAACCTTAAACCAGCTTAGTGGGTTTATTGAATTTACTTTACGTTGTATGGTTAAATATTCCGGAGCAGGTGAAGTAGAATATTGTGTTTTGCCGGGGAACAAAAATCCGGGATATTGTACGGTAAATGTAACCGCCAAAACTTCATGCCCCTGGTCTTGAAATTCTTTTAACAAACGCTCGTTGAAAGAAGCCAAACCGCCTCTGTATGGCCAAACCGTTCCGAGCAAAACTATTTTCATGATATCCCAATCTGTTGGTCTACCTGGTAGGTATTTCTATCAGGTGAATTCCGCGAAATTAATTCTCCTAAAAATCCGGCAACAAACAATTGCACCCCAACAATAATTGCTACTAACGCAATATAAAACAAAGGTTGATCAGTTATTTGGCGATATTTTTCACCGGAATTCATTTTAAGTAATTTTTCCACTATCAGCCAAATGGTGATGACACCTCCAATAAAGAATGATAAAAATCCCATGGTTCCAAAAAGGTGCATTGGTTTTTTGCCAAACTTGGAAACAAACATGATAGAGGTTAAATCTAAAAACCCTTTCATAAATCGCTCCCATCCGAATTTGGATTGGCCGTATTTACGTGCGCGGTGCTCAACAACTTTTTCGCCTATTTTATAAAATCCTGCAGTTTTAGCTATTTGAGGAATATAACGATGCATTTCGCCATACACTTCAATACTTTTCACTAAATCTTTTTTATAGGCTTTTAATCCGCAATTAAAATCGTGCAATTTTATTCCGGTAATTTGAGATGTTGTCCAGTTAGAAAATTTAGAAGGAATAGTTTTAGAAATAGGGTCGTGTCGTCTTTTCTTCCAACCACTAACTAAATCTAACCCATCAACAGCAATCATTTTATACAATTCAGGAATTTCATCGGGGCTATCCTGCATGTCGGCATCCATGGTAATAACAACATCACCCTGTGCTACTGAAAAACCTTCATTTAATGCTGCAGACTTTCCATAATTTCTCCTGAATTTTAATCCTTTAACAGCAGGAAACTGTTTATGTAAATCGGCAATAATCTGCCATGATTTATCACGACTACCATCATCCACAAAAATGACTTCATAAGAAAAATTATTATCGGTCATAACACGGTGAATCCACTGTGTTAATTCCGGCAGGCTTTCTTCTTCGTTTAATAATGGTATGACTACAGATAATTGCATTTATGCTCTTCTTTGTGTAAATAACGATGCTATTAATGCGGCAATTGTTCCGAAAAACATATTACCTACCAGCGACATGAAAAACATGCCAACCGGTGTAAAAATACGATTTGTGAACGTCATTCTGCTAGCAATGTCTTCTTCGGTTTTGCCCTGTTCACGCAACGAATTTTCTGCTATGGTGCGCATTTCAGCTAATACATCAGTGCCTATGGTTAAATAGAATATTAATGTGAAAAACGAAAATATGGCGGTAACCATTAACACAACCATCATGGCAGTTCCAAATGCTTTGTCGAAAGGTAAAATACCCTGATACAATTTATCCCGGACTTCCAGTTGTGTTACTATCAATGAAACTAAAACCAATACAAACTGGCCGAAGGCAATACGTTCGTTTTGATATCCAAATGCAAAAAAATGTGCAGCTAATAAAATGCCAATTAATATCATTGATATTATAATCGCATTTCTGGTTACTATTGGCTTGCGCGAACCATTTTTTTGTTCTAATTCCGGTGCTGACGCTTCCAATTTATATTTGTTTAAGTTGATTATTATTTACAATTGCCAATGGTTTGCCTTTTAATGATTTTCCGATAAACGCTGTATTATGCGAGCGGGAACGGATATCTGATTCATTAAAATCCCATGCAGTATTTTCATTAAATATGGTGAGGTCTGCTTTATTATTTTCCTTAATAGTAGGAATACTTAATTGCAAAATATTTCTAGGATTAATGGCCATTTTTTCAACTATTTCCGTAATCGTTAATTTGCCATCTATCGCTTTACATGCTGCGCCAAATGAAGCTTCTAAACTCTCCATGCCAAATGCAGCATATTCAAATTCCACATCTTTAGCATCATTTTCATGATGTAAATGATAACTGCAAATCACATCAATAGCACCATCCGCAAGTCCATCAATTAATGCCGCAACATCTTCTTTGGAACGCAACGGAGGATTTACTTTCAATCTGGTGTCGTAATCGAATAACATCGATTCATCAAAAAACAATTGATATGCTGCGACACCTGCAGTTACTTTTATTCCACGTTTTTTTGCTTCGCGAATATGCGGTAACGATTTAGCTGAAGATATTACACCTAAATGGACATGAGAATCGGCATATTCAGCCAGTTTAATATCGCGAATTACCATTAATTCTTCCAATACATCCGGTATACCGTACATGCCTAATTGCACACTCATTACACCTTCATTCACATTCGCATTTCCAACAATTTTATGGTCGTTCGGGATATTGATGATTACTCCGTTGAATGGTTTTACATATTGTAAACTCCTCAGCATGATACCGGCATCACGAAGGGCAACATCGGCATCGGTAAATGCTACCGCACCTGCATGATGCATATCATAAATCTCTGTTAGTTCTTTTCCTTCGCGGTTATGCGTTACGGCGCCATAAGGATGAATGGCCACAATCGAGGATTTCGACTTATTAACGACATAAGCAATTTCTGATTTGGAATGTAATGCCGGTTCGGTGTTTGGCATTAGTCCTACAGCCGTGAATCCACCCGCAGCCGCAGCGGCTACACCTGTAGTTATAGTTTCTTTGTATTCATGACCCGGGTCGCCAAAGGCAGCCATCATGTCCATCCAACCCGGTGAAACGGAATTGCCGGTATAATCATAAACCTGAGCATCACTGTTGTTTATAACATCAGCAATTTCGGCGATTACACCATTATGAATACGAATAGATTTAACAGATAGATGATAAGGTGAAGTTGGGTCTATAATCTTTACTCCCTGAATGATGCAGTGCATAGTTGATTTTTACTACGGCAAAAAACGGATTAAAAGGATCTCCGCCGCAAGGAATATCAGCACAAATATAATACAAAATTTCCAGAGCGGTGTGCCTTCGTTCATTTGGGTGACAACACCGGCAAAATCGCGGTTGATATCGTCGATAACGTTTATGTTGGCTGCATTGTAGCGTTCTTTCAGGGATGCTGCTGTTTCGAAACTCAAATCGGACTCGCTACGATTATAATTAAGTGCCAGGGTTTGATTGGTATTACCTTCTGGAGCTCCCGGTTGCAATAAAGTGTAAATGCCTGAAACATTGGTATAATCACTCAAATTCACCGCAGTAAGATTACCCGCCTTGCGGATTTCAGGTATAAACTCGTTGTTGTTACTTTTTACTTTAAGTGTCGCATCACCCGTGAGGTTAATACCGGGTAAATCTATCCATTTGGTTTCGCCGATTGTAGCGTATAAGCTCATCTTTTTTTG
This sequence comes from Bacteroidota bacterium, assembly GCA_016718035.1. Lineage (GTDB taxonomy): Bacteria > Bacteroidota > Bacteroidia > Chitinophagales > BACL12 > UBA7236. The sequence continues at coordinate 201,081 of JADKEK010000009.1, forward strand.
TGTGCTAACTGCAATTTTATACATCATAGGTGCAAACAAACTGGCCTGAACCTGTAAGTCAGTTATTTCACGCACTAATGGCACAGCTGAAAGATATATTACACCCTGTTTCGCAGGATATCCTGCAACCATTGGTCGATGGTCGCCAAACTCCATTACCATTTCTTCAATGGTTTGTGAAAAGGCATTTATTTGAAAACTTTCGGTTGCGAATGGTAGTGATAAATTTTTTGGCACCTTTTCGAATACATCAGTAAACACCGGATTTTTTGTATTGATAGCAGTAACGTTGCGTTTTGATTTTACATAATTGCCATATGTTCCTGCGCTGTTCATCTGAAGGAAATTATTTACAGTGGCAACATCCATGTCGGCAGGAGGAAAAATAATAATATTACAACCCCTTTCCAGTTGTTGATTGAGCGCATCAGCTAACCCTCCTGAAATAGATTTTACTTCATTTAAAATAATCAGGTCAAATTTATCCAGACTACTGAAATCAATTTGCGCTACATTATTATTAGTGAGTGCAAATAAACTGTTTTTACCAATCAGTGATTGAATAAACGTATTTTCGGTTTTACCATTAATGGTAATTACCGGTATTTGACTTACAGGCTGAAAAGTAAAATATAATACATCATCGAATGTAACGGGATAATCTTTTACGCCCAGTTCACCATTGTACCAGCCGGCCTCATTAAGCGTAAACGTCATGGTATCGGTTATTTTGCTGAGCGGTGGAATAGTAATATCGGCTATGGATTTAATTTGTTCGTTTAATTTTAATGTAACAGGTGCGTTGGTAATTTCATCTTCGCCATAGTTACTAATAGTATAACACAACTGAATAGGTTGATTTAAAATTTGCACAGGACCTGCAAACCAAACTGAATCGATTGCCAAATTGCGTTGGTCTTTTCCTTGCAGATGTACCAGGTTGATATTTAATGTTGTATCGTTTTCAAATCCAGCTGCATTTTTCTGAAAATCGCTTATCGCATAAATGTTTTTTTGAGATTGCGCTTTATCTCGGTTTAAAATATCGCGCTGGCGTTTCACAATTTCGCTGAGCGAACGAACTTCAGGTGTACGTTGCACTTGTGTTATCATTTGTAACATTTCCTCTTTACTCACTAACCGCTGATGTTTAGCTTCCATATCGTTAGTAAGTAATTGGAATTGATCATCAATGGTATATCCGTTAACAATTTCTTCTGCTTTACGTTTTGCGATATTCAACAATTGTTCATCGTTGTTTACGGCTTCCATACTGAAACTGTTGTCGATGTAAATGCTGACCGCTTTTTTTGTTGCTTTATTGGCAGATTGTTCAGAAGGAATAAAAGGTTGTGCGAATGCAAGCACCAAAAAAATAATAGCCAACATTCTGCTGATTAAAACCAAAATATGTTTAAGTCTGCTCTTGGTTGCGGTTTCTTCTTGAATATTTTTGAGGAACCTGACATTAGTAAAATAAACAGTTTTAAAACGCCTGAAATTAAACAGGTGAATAATAACCGGAATTGCGAGTGCCAGTAATCCAAATAAAAAAGCCGGGTATAAAAACTGCATAATTTTTTATAAAGCTACAAATAAACTTAAACTGCGGTAAAAATAGTATGCCGGGCAATAAGGTTTGGGTAATTTAATACACATTAACGGAAATAATCAAAATAATAGGCTTTGGCAGACTTAGCCGAGTATGTCGGGATGACAAGATTTGAACTTGCGGCCCCACGCCCCCCAGACGTGTGCTCTACCGGGCTGAGCTACATCCCGAAATAATGAGGTAACAAATGTATCAACCAAAACCGAAATTTAAAATGGATGGTTACAGTATGTTGAAAATGAGTAGATTAGAGCAGCAATTCAACCTGCCAGGCTAAGTTGCGCAAAGCACTTAAAACAACTTTGGCATGGTATTCGTATTATTGCTGTCAAACATTGATTAACTATTAAAACTAAGAATTATGAAAAAGATAATGGTAATGATGACCGTAGCCTTGATGGTGTTTTCAACCAACATGTTTGCACAAACTGCAACAGGCGATGCCAAAGTAGCAACTGAAAAAAAGGAAAAGATTAAAGCCGTTCCTGTTTCCGCAAAAAAATCAACAGTAATTAAAAAAGGTAATAAATCAGGTTCAGATAAAAAAGCGGTAAATAATCACAAAGATGAATTAAAAGCAAAATACGATTCAAAAGCGGAAGCTAAAGAAGCTGTGAAAGCTCATCATGATGATAAAAAAGTAAGTGATAAAGATCGTGTTAAAGCACATAAATCAGAAATCAAATCAAAAGCTGACAGCAAACAAGAAGCTAAAGCTAAGATTCAGCGCAAACACGCTAAAAAAGACGACGAGTAAATATAATATAGTTGGTTAAGGAGTGAAACAAACCCCTTCGGTGAAAACTGAGGGGGTTATTTTTTTCATGTAGAGCCTGACCGGAATTAAGTGTGGTTGTATAAAAAAGCTAAAAACAAATAAATCCAAAGCGCATCAATGGTATGCCAATAGGTTGCCATCATTTTAATGCGACTGCGGTGAAGCGGGTCAGAAAAATAGATTAATGCATTAACCTGATTGCGGGTATTGTGGAAAATACGATATGTAGCAACACTTAAAAATATGATACCTACCAAAATATGTATGGCATGCAATCCGGTGAGCAAATACACATACGATGCACCGGTTGTAGTATCAATCAACATACCTTGTTGTTGCATATTTTGCCATCCGATAAATTGACAAATCACAAAACCAATGGCCAACACCAATGCCACGAGGATGTTCCTGCGAAGTTTGATATGCTTGTCTGCATCATAATATTTAATCATATTCCGCATGACCACGCTGATTGCCACAACCAGCATTGCGCTAATCCAAAACACCCTTGGGAGCCTAAAGTCCAGCCACTTCTCATTTTTAAAAGCGAAATACCCGTAAGAAAAGGACAAAAAAAGCACAACAATACCGACTAACAGGAAATTAACTACAATTATAGCAGGGTTTTTGATGAGAGGCTTTTCGCCTGAATGGTTGGTCCTTGTTAGCGCCATAGGGCAAAATTACAGCTTGGTAACAATTTATCTACTAACTTTGTTTTCAGACATATGAAAAATAAACTCTTCATTTTCATCGCAATCAGCCTGATTTCAGCCTCATTGCAGGCGCAATCAGGTAAGGGGAACCGCAAACAGTACTATGTACTAATAACAGATACCACTTTTGTTCAGGCTATTCCCGACCAAGGCGCAACGTTTAAGGCTTACTTTAAAAACGACTCGCTCTATAAAATTGAAACTTGGTTTGGATTTAATTTTGGCGACGTTGAAAGAGAATATTTCTATTGGAATGATTCCATTAAGCTGATTAATGAATACCAAAAATTATATAATTCACTAGCTAACCCTAAGCCTAACCCGGATACGATTAAAGTAACCTATACCGGTCGTTATATTTTTAAACACAACGTGCTTACCGATATTTCCCAAAAAGGCAGCTATAGTATTTCCGACACTCCCCAGGGTAAACAAGAAATTGAAGCCGGATTTTTAATGCTGACTGAAAAGTATAAAAAACTCGCATACGATAAACGCAAGAAAAAGAAAAACAGAATTAGGTTTACCGAGTAAACTATTTAAAACTTTGTATTTTCGCAATAACACAATCATTTAAAACCAATTATATGGCTCAACAATTATTAAAAGGAAAAAGAGGAATTATTTTCGGCGCCTTAGATGAAAGTTCTATAGCATGGAAGGTTGCAGAAAAATGTTTTGAACAAGGTGCTACATTCACACTTACCAATGCTCCAATTGCTATGCGTATGGGTGCTATTAATCAGTTAGCAGAAAAATGCAATGCTGAGATTATTCCGGCTGATGCAACCAGCATTGAAGATTTGGAAAAATTAATTAGCCGTTCAGTAGAAGTTTTAGGCGGTAAAATAGATTTTATTTTACACTCAATAGGTATGAGTCCAAACGTTCGTAAAAATCGTGCATATACTGATTTGAGTTACGAATTTTTAATGAAAACTTTGGATGTATCTGCTGTTTCATTTCACAAAGTATTACAAACTGCTTATAAACAAGATGCCATCAGCGAATGGGGAAGCGTTTTAGGTTTAACCTACATTGCAGCACAACGCACATTCCCAAGTTATAGCGATATGGCTGAAGCAAAAGCAACACTTGAAAGTATTGGTCGCAGCTTTGGATATCATTATGGTAAACACCGTAAAGTGCGCGTGAATACTATTTCACAATCACCAACATGGACAACTGCCGGAAGTGGTGTTAAAGGATTTGATGCATTTTTTAATTATGCCGATAAATTATCACCACTTGGCAATGCCAGCGCTGATGCCTGTGCCGATTATTGTGTATTTATGTTCAGCGATTTAAGTAGAATGATTACCATGCAGAATTTATATCACGATGGCGGATTTAGTTCAGTAGGTGTTAGTCAAGAGATTATGGATATGCTGATGGGCGATAGCGAAGCATAACTTATTCCACTATATAAAAAAAACGAGGTGCATTAAATTACACCTCGTTTTTTTTTTGCATAAATTGCAACTCATTGAATGTGAGTGCATTTAATCATATTTACGTCTCATTCAAATTGCAATTTCCTATTGAATACTCAACGCTGAAACGTTGGTCTCAATTTACCTTTTCAAAAAAAATAGCCAATTTATTTGTATATACATACATTTTAAGTATATTTGAAATTCTTCTTCAGGCAGGCACACTTTGTTTTTAATAGCCGCAAGCAACATTTACATGATTTGATTTTCAAACCATAATAGATTGCTTATGTACATTTACAAACGAAAAACAAAGCTGGCTTTTCAGTTTCTTTTACTCACAGTATGTTACTGTCAGGTTAATGCGCAGATAACCTATACAACATTGATAAATGGTGCTTGGAACAACCCTGCAGTTTGGTCAACAGATGGTATTACACCATGTGCTTGCACACCGGGATATATTTTAAGTAATACAAATATTGTAATTAATCATACCAGTACATTAAGTACCGATTTAAATATTGGTCTTGATGCAACTGTTGAAATCAGCACCCTTGGTATTATAAATGGTTCAACCCGTGATGTAGTGGTTGAAAACGGAGGATATATTGAAACATTTGGCCCTATAAATGTAGCATCAATTGAAATTGAATTGGGAGGTGAAGGAATATTTCATGATGTTGTTACTTGTGTAGATAAATTCAGGGTTGAAGGGCATGCACAAATTGATACATTAGTTACTGTATTGGATGGAGATATTGAAGTAAAGGAAACAGGTGTATTGGATATATTAGTCCCTTATATTGAAGTTGATGTTCCAAATGGTGAATTCAAAGTAGATGGTATACTTAACATGAATAATACATGTTTATATATTTTGAATGGGGACTTTAGGAATAAAATTACCGGTACAATTAACGGCAGTCAATATATTGAAGTAATGAACGGTGAAATTCGCGATGAAGGTGTTTGGCCGGCAAGCGTTTCATGGTGCGCAAGTGGATTGGCGACAACAATGCCATTTGCAGAAAATTGCGGTGGTTGTAACTTATTGTTACCTATTGAAATTACTGATTTTACAGCAACCATGCAAAACCAGCTAATTGCTTTATCCTGGGAAATTCCTAATAAATTACCTACACCACATTTCGATATTTATCGGTTAGTTGAAACAAATACTAACTGGGAGAAAATTGCATCTGTTATTAATTCTTCCCCTCAAACAGTTTTTTATTTTTATGATGCACCTGAACAACCCGGCTACCATTATTACCAGTTAGGTTTTTTTGACGAATCAGGAGCATATCACAAAAGTGAAATCATCAGTATAATGAATCCAGTTCAAAACAAAATTATTTACGGGTATTATACTTTAAGTGGGAATATGATAACTATGAATTACAATCAATTACCGTTTGGAATTTTTATCGAATCGTCCAATATGGGAAATACCTTAGTGATTATTAAATAAAAGAAGAATTCAATCGGTTATGACATGCGCTGTATCATATAAGAACAAAATGTCTTAAATGAATTTATGTGTGTGCAGCAATCGCAATAATATGCCCGTCAAAATCCTGGATGTAACCTACTGTATCGCTCCAATCTCTTTTTTCAATTGCACTTACTAATATTGCACCGTTAGCTATTGCATTGTTAAATACGGTATTTATATCTTCAACAATTATATACAATTCATTGCGTGGGATTCCGTTTCCGGTATTCGGATGTTTGGTAACTGGCAATAATATTTTTGCAATACCGTTTTCAGGCATTAGTCCCAATTTCAAGTTTGGCAATAATTGAAATTCACACATGCCCGGCACATCAAGTATAGGCTCCTGCTGTAATAATGCAGCATAAAAATCGCGGCTCCGATTTTGGTCGGCAACATAAAAAATTATTTCGCAGGAATTAATTTGCATGAGTAGTATTTATTCTGCCATTTGTAATTGCTGATTATTGATTGTTTTACCCCAGATTTCCATTTGTTTAAAAATGGAAAGTAATGCCTTACCGGTTTCTGTAAGCGCATATTCCACTTTTGGTGGTGTTGATTTATAATCCATACGACTAACAACACCTTGCTCAACTAAGGTTTTTAATGTTTGGGATAACATTTTGTCGTTGATTACCACTAATATTTTTTTCAACTCATTAAATCGTTTTGGTTCATCGCGTAAATTCCAAATAATAAGGCCTTGCCAACGACCTCCAATAACACTTAATGTGAGGTCTACCGGGCAGTAAAAAAATGTGCCGTTAAGTTTATATGTCTCCATGGCACAAATGTAAATACAATATTGGCACTACCCAAAACAACAGCACTTCCTTTTTGGTAAGTCTATTGTGTGCAGGAAAAAAGACATTCACCTTTGCTGTTCAAAATAACGACATGAAAAAAATAACTTCAATTACATTAATTCTTTTACTTATGACAACAACATCAAAATTGTTTGGGCAACAGCCGGCGAAACTCATTATTAACCCCATGCCTTCGGCACAGCACAGCGCTGCGGATGAAGCGACACTTGCCACGGCAGTTGCTGTATCACAATCCATTCTCGAGGGGAATTGGGCAAAGTTGGACGAATTATTAGACGACAATTTTACTTACACCGGCGATGGATATGTATTTACCAAAGACCAATACATTGGGTTTATGCAAGACATGCGCGCAGCGTTTTCCGATTTTGAAATGATTCTAACAAAATCGGTGGTTGATGGTGAATTTGCTTCTATCCAGTTTACTTCTAATGTAGTAAATACCGGCAAATTTATGGGAGCACCTGCTAATAAAAAACTTATTCATGTGGATGGCATTTTTATGCGTAACATCAAAAATGGCAAGGTGATGCAAGAATGGCAAACTACCGATTTATTGGGCACCATGACTCAAATAGGCGGGGGCGCGTTATTCTTTTATTCTGTTTTTGTTGGAGGATTTGGGGTAAAAACTAAACCACCGGTAAGAAAGGGCGATGACTTTTTATATGTAGATGGAAAAGTTGTGAATTATGATTTATTGCCTGCCAAAGAGAAAAATAAATATGTGAAAAATTATATGAAGAATAGTAAATAAATTGTATTTAAGTTAATTCATTATTAGCTATGTGATTTATGGCGTAAACAGCCGAAACCACAGAGCGCTCAAAGTGAACACACATAGTCCACAAAAGGTATTGAACACTTTTTGTGGACTTTATTTTTTTATGCTAATAATTGGGTCAAGAATGGGGCTGAAATAAATTACGGAAATAAATGAAATTGCTAATGGTGTTTTGTTGTTAAATCGTAAACAACTTGGTTGATGTATTTACTATAATAAATTCGCAACAGTTTATATCGAGATTAATTTTTCACCCATTTAATTATAAATGATTCATTGGCCAGATTTATTTTACTAAAATATAAACCGGGGGCTAAGGTTAGAAGATTAGCCTGGTAATTATTATTAAAAGGAACCTGAATTACATTTCCCTGAATATCGAAAGTAACTATGGATAAGAGATTTATTCCTGCATCAAATTGGAATTGGATATTATTAGTAGCGGGATTTGGTACAACCTTAAAATCAGCGTAAGTTGATGTTAAAACAGATTCAATTTGTACATAAATACATTCAGATGTATCAGTACAACCATTTTGTGTTACTATAACGGCAAATTCACTATTTTCATCAGGAAAATACGTTTGACTGGTTGCATCTTCAATAATTTCATTATCGTAACAATTTATCCATTGATAGGTAGCATCAGTAGCTTCTGCTGTTAATATCGTAAAATCAGTTACAGTAACATTTGTATTTACTTCAGTAATTACAACATCTACAGCATCAGTTGCTGAACATCCGGGGCCTGCGTTGATATTTACAGTATACGTTCCGGGCTCATTCACTATAATAGCCGAAGAAGTTGCACCAGTGCTCCAAGTATAGGAAATTGGAGCAGACACATAAGTTTTAAAAACATCATCCCAGGTAACATCAAATTCGCATCTGCCACCTGCATAATTATCTGCCGGTCCTGAAACCTGAACACCATATGGGTCAGGTAAACCTCCTGCTAAATCAGGAACTATTTCAAAAGTGTACACTTCACTTTCAGTAATCGGAACAGGAGTATCAATTACAAATGTTTCCCAAAAATTACCTGTGCCGGAAATGGTTACAGTTTCACTATATAATAAAGTGCCACCGTTTCCGGTACCGGTAAAAATATTCAAGGTTGCGGTTCCTGTCATTTCATTAAAAAAACCCTGGTCAATTTGCACTAAATCTCCGGTTACCCCAGCGGTAAACGATTGCCAGGTGCTGTATCCCGGTAAATTTCGCGCACTTTCACCACCGAGGTATAACAATTGTTGCTGGTCTACAGATAATTCAACTGCAGTCACAGTAGTTGTCAATTCGACAAACCCGCCTTCGCATAAATTTACCGGACCATCGGGTGAAATTTCGACTTCGCATTGAGCGAAAGTGTTGTTGGTATAAAACAATACCAGTATTGCGATAAAAATTTTAGGCATAGGTAATTTAAATTAAATGATTGAACAATTTACAAAAATATCGCAATAGGTTGGGAAAATATGTAACAGAAGTTACTGATGGTTGAGTGATAAAAGTCATTTAGGGCAATTTATTTATAATACGCATGCAAATATGTGGTTGATCAAACTTAATTATGGGTCGGAGATCCGAATTCGGTGCAACATTAGAGGCTGAGCAGATCGGAAAATAAAACCGAAAAAAATTTACACTTACAATTTATTTATTAGGTGATTTATCAGGTTTTTATTTTTTGATTTAATTTGAATCAAATACATTCCTTGGGGAAATCTAAACATGTCAACAATTATGGGCTGACTTCCATCAGCAATACTTTGTTGTAATATTACACCAGAACTATTGTAAATTGCAATATGACATTCTCCCATTGCTTTATCATCAATATTAATAGTTATTGAATGGCTAACCGGGTTTGGAGCTATTGAATATCCAGATAAAACTTCCTTTTCAACATCCAAAACAAAATCAGGATTTTTGGCATAAACAATTTGACAATCAGAAACGTTGGTATCATAATATTCTAACACTTGGTTAGCTCTTTCTTTTAATTTTGAAACAGCATACCAAGCTCTGTATGACGGACCAAGTGAATCAATATACCAATCATCATATGCTATAGCAAAAGGAAAGGCAATGTCAAGACATAAAGTATCATTGCTTAAAAATGTTTGAGGTGAAATAGCACCAACAACCCGAGCATCAGATGGTGCATGTAAAGAATTTACCGCAGACCAACCTAATGTATCAAAAATATCAGAGGGAAACATGTATCTTGAATTTATTAACCCACCGTAGCCATTATCTCCATAAGTTTGTGGTGTTCCATCCTTCCAATTGCCTGCTAAATAGTTGATATAATCTTCATCCGTTACGGGCTTACCGATTACTGAAAAGTCATTGTAGTAATTTTTAAAGGTATACATTGACTCGTTAAGAAAAATCATACCTTGTGCAGGTACATCAAAACCATAATTTGGGGTAGTTGGACCATCACACAAATCCATATTATAACCAAAAAACATATTTAAAGTAGTGTCGCATCCAACGTAGTCATCATCGAAAGCACCAACATTAAAATCTGTAAAAACGCCTACTTGAAATTGAGTATAATCTATTAATGATCGGTTGATGATTGAATAATTAATAAACAATGTATTATTTAATGCACTGTCTTCAGGAGCATCAAAAGCGTAAGCCATACCATGCAACTCCAATTTCAATTTTGCACCATCAGTTTCAGTATGTATATCTGCATCATCATTAAAAATAAAATAAGCAGCTTTATCACCTCTGATAATTGGATAATCACCATTTTCAGGGTCGTAAATCAAATTATTATTATAATCAAAGAAAGGCGCTAAAATTGGAGATTCACCATTTTCAATATTACCATTGCCAGGCCAGGAAGCAATTGAAAGTGGAACTTCGTAACCTGCTGTTGCGAAGTTAGTTATATGATTTTCAATAGTGGGTTTATCACATATCCATACGTTATTATACTTTTCAATATAATCAGCATCTGTATAATCCATGGCAACAGGACCAAACCAGAAATCCTGCCCGAATTGCCGGTATATATGTGCTGCTGTGTATTTATTACCTGATACATCTGTTGCGCCTATCCATAATCCTGCAGAAAAAATAGTTGAAGGCGGATTGTCACCAGTTGGTTTAGGCACATAAAAATATGGGTCAAAGTCTTCTGCTTCCATAAACATGCCACCGTCTGCATTTAGCAGCGCTTCAATATTATTAATGTCCATTACTCCATTTTCGAGTACTTGTGCATGTGAGTAAAATAGTGTGAAAATCAATACTAGTGTAATTAAAGTTCTCATAGTTTTAGGTTTATTATACAAATTTGCATTGGTACTTTTTGTAAACTGTCATCACTTTCTCTTTTTATTACAATACATTCGGAAATTGCAAACATGTGACAATAAAGGTGTGTATGGGTTTTCAAGATGTTATAATGGTTCAGCAATGCATTCGGAGACCAAGTAGCAGCTTAATAAAAACATACTATAATAAGTTACCTTTTGGACTTTAATTGAAGTATCAATTAATTGACATAAAATAACTCAAATTAAAAAATAATTTATTTTAGCGTTGAAACTATGTTTAATAGAATTGGAATTGTTTATATATTTTATTTATTATAAATAATTTGTGATAATACAAACCTGTTGGTAAAGAGACCCGGGTGCTGTTGCGCAGAGCTATTAGTGCAAAAAAAATCCTGCAAATAATTTGCAGGATTTTTAATTTATTTAAAAATCGACTTAGGCTTTTTCCTCTTCTTTTTCTTCTTTTTTATCCTTGCCTTTATCTTTTTTCTTTTTTTCTTTTTCTCCGGCAGGATTTAAAATTAAGCCGGCTGCCTCTTTGTCATATTCCACCGAAATGGTATCACCTTCTTTAAATTTACCGGAAAGAATACTTTCTGCAAGCGGATCTTCTAGGTATTTTTGAATGGCGCGGTGTAAAGGACGTGCACCGAATTGCGGGTCGTACCCTTTTTCACTTAAAAATTCTTTGGCGCTATCCTCTAACTGGAGTTTGTAATTTAATGTTTCCAGTCTGTTTTTTACATCGCGCAAAGTGATATCGATAATTTTGAAAATATCTTCACGACTTAATGAATTAAATATCACCACATCGTCGATACGATTTAAAAACTCAGGTGAGAAGGTTCGTTTTAATGCTGTTTCAATTACACCTTTATTATTTTCATCCTGCGCTAATTGTTTAGCCTGGGTAGAAAATCCAACACCTGAACCAAAATCTTTTAACTGACGTGCACCAATATTAGAAGTCATAATGATTAAGGTATTTTTGAAGTCTATTTTTCTACCTAAACCATCGGTAAGCATACCATCATCTAATACTTGTAATAAAATATTAAAAATATCCGGATGCGCTTTTTCAATTTCATCTAATAAAATTACGCTATATGGTTTTCTGCGAACTTTTTCAGTAAGCTGACCACCTTCTTCGTAACCAACGTATCCCGGAGGCGCACCAATTAATCGGCTCACGCTGAATTTCTCCATGTATTCGCTCATATCGATACGCACCAGCGAATCTTTTGAATCGAATAAATATTCACTCAACACTTTTGCCAATTCGGTTTTACCAACACCGGTAGGTCCGAGGAAAATAAATGAACCGATTGGTTTTTTCGGGTCTTTTAATCCGACACGATTACGCTGAATGGCGCGAGTAATTTTCAGAATGGCTTCATCCTGACCAATAACACCGCGGCGTAATTCATCGCCCATGCCTACCAATTTAGTACCTTCACTTTGAGCGATACGTTTGGTTGGTATACCGGTCATCATAGCTACTACTTCTGCAATATCATCTTCGGTAACCGGATAACGTTCACTTTTAACGTGCTCTTCCCATTTCGTTTTTTCTTTATCTAAATCTTCGAGCAAACGTTTTTCGGTATCGCGCAATTTTGCTGCTTCTTCGTAGCGCTGACTTTTAACTACTTTATTTTTTTCTTCTTTTATTTCTTCAATCTGACCTTCGAGTTTTACAATTTCGTCAGGTACGTGAATATTTTTTAAATGCACGCGTGCACCAACTTCATCTAAAACATCAATCGCTTTATCCGGAAGGAAACGGTCGGTAATATATCTTGTACTTAAAGTAACACAAGCTTTAATTGCTTCAGTTGAATAAATTACATTGTGAAACTCTTCGTATTTAGATTTAATATTTGTCAGAATTTCTACTGTTTCTTCAGGTGAAGGTGGATCAACCAATACTTTTTGGAAACGACGGTCTAAAGCGCCATCTTTTTCAATGTACTGACGATATTCATCTAAAGTGGAAGCACCAATACATTGGAGTTCACCACGTGCTAAAGCCGGTTTAAATATATTAGATGCATCAAGAGAACCTGTTGCACCACCTGCGCCAACAATGGTATGAATTTCATCGATAAATAAAATCACATCGCGATTTTTTTCGAGTTCGTTCATAATTGCTTTCATACGCTCCTCAAACTGACCGCGATATTTTGTTCCGGCAACCAATGCTGCAAGATCAAGCATGATAATACGTTTGTCGAATAACACACGTGATACCTTACGCTGAATTATACGCAGGGCTAAACCTTCCACAATTGCAGTTTTACCCACACCAGGTTCACCAATTAAAATCGGATTATTTTTCTTGCGGCGGCTTAAGATTTGCGAAACACGTTCAATTTCTTCCTGACGGCCAACAATAGGGTCGAGACGACCTTCTTCGGCAGCACGAGTTACATCGCGGCCAAAATTATCGAGCACAGGCGTTTTTGATTTTGCATTACCCGGTTTGCGTGGCACATTAAAGCCACGGTCGCCTTTATCCTCTTCTTCAAAACCATCATCTTCCTGTTGGTTGGTTGGAGGAGTATCTTTTAAACCTTTATCCTGACGCACATAATCGAGTTCCTGACGGAATACGTCATAGTCCACGTCAAATTGTCCTAAAATCTGTGTTGCGATGTTATCCTTGTTTTTGAGGATAGACAACATGAGGTGTTCAGTGCCTATTGAATCGCTTTTTAGCACTTTGGCTTCGAGCACAGTTATTTTGAGCACCTTCTCAGCTTGTTTGGTTAACGGCAGACTGCCTGCATTAAACGGCTGGCGTGAGGTTTTGTCCTTTATGGCATCCTCCACCGTTTTGCGCAACACGGCGATATCTACGTCGAGGCTCATCAGCACTTTTATGGCAAGACCGTCGCCATCACGTATCAGTCCGAGCAGTAAATGCTCGGTACCAATATGGTCGTGTCCCAGTCGCAGCGCCTCTTCACGGCTGTAAGAGATCACTTCTTTTACTTTTGGAGAAAATTTTGCGTCCATTATATCTTTCCTTCAAATTTTGAACCATCCCTGCAATCCTGACAAAATAACAAGGAAAGTTGTGATAAAGTTGTGACTTGATTGTCGTTTTAGTGTAAACGTTACAGTCCAAATAAAATTCCCTTTCCCGGTGTTTTCTAATTGACTAACAAATTTGGAAAAAATTTTAATTACTTACCTTCGCAGAGTAAAGTTTATTTTTACACCTAATAACAACAGTATGAAGTTTACAGTAGACAAAAAAGAGAGATATTGCATTTTTAAGCTAGATGAGCCTAAATTGGACTCTATTATATCTGCCAACCTGAAAAGCGAGCTTGTAATCCTTAACCAGGAAGGGTTTCGCAACATTATTTGCGACTTAAGTGACGTTAATTTTATCGATTCTTCGGGTTTGAGTGCCCTTTTAATTGGTCACCGCCTTTGTAAGGAGTCGAATGGCACCTTTGTGCTAACCGGCTGTGGTGATTCTACCGTGAAGCTGATTAAGATATCGCAACTGGATACCATTTTGAATGTGGTGCCTACCGAAAGTGAGGCAACAGACTTCATTTTAATGGAAGAAATTGAACGCGAAATAGGCGAAGAATAAGCAATGTCGTTTTCGGTTACCGTTATCGGGAGCAATAGTGCCATACCTGCGCATGGGCGACACCCAAGTGCTCAGGTGGTAAATATCAATGATAAATTATATTTAATTGATTGTGGTGAAGGCACTCAGATGCGGTTTAACGAGCTGGGTATTAAGTGGATGAAAATCAATCATATTTTTATCTCCCACTTACACGGTGACCATTATTTCGGATTAATTGGTGTTGTTTCCACTTATCATTTATTAAAACGCAACCGGCCATTATATATTTATGGGCCGCAAGCATTAATTGATATTCTGCAATTACAATTGCATGTTGGGCAAACTGATTTATGTTATGAATTAGTTTTTCGTGCACTTGACCCAACACGTTCGGAAACAATTTTTGATGGTGAAGATATTACCATTGATACCATTGTATTAAAACACCGAATAGACTGTGTAGGATTTTTATTTCGGGAAAAACAGCGAGAAAGAAAAATAAATCGCGAAAAATTTCACGAGTTAGATATTCCTGTTGAATTAATTCCGGAGATAAAAAAAGGTAAAGATGTGCTGGATGAAAAAACCGGTGAGCGGATTTTAAATAAAGACATTACTTTAGATCCGCTGCGCGCACGTGCTTATGCGTATTGCTGCGACACGGCATTTAATCCTGACATGGCAGCACAAATAAAAGGTGTTGATTTATTATACCACGACTGTACTTTTGATGCAGCCGGCGAACAACGCGCTGCAGATACTTTTCATTCCACTACCATTCAAGCTGCACAAATGGCTTCACTTGCGGCAGTAAATAAATTAATGATCGGACATTTTTCTTCTAAGTACGATGATTTAAGGCCTTTGCTTGAAGAAGCAAAAACGATATTTGAAAATAGTATTCTTGCTATTGAAGGGAAAGTGGTTGTGGTGGAGCGTTAAATTTTTGCAAAAAAAATCCCGCACCTTTCAGTGCAGGATTAAATACTTTTGAAAACTATTTTACAACAACGCACTCATCATCCAAACAATAATTAAAGCCATTATTCCGACAATAATTATTCCTATCACTATATTGAATGCGGTTGAAGCGACGGATTCTTCTTTTACCTGCTGAGTAGCCTGTTTTTTGTCAGCGCGTTTTTTTGACATGATTAGTCGCGTTTTAAGTTATATTTTTCAATTTTATTATACAGGTGACTGCGTTGAATATCGAGTTCTTCGGCAGTTTTGGAAACGTTCCAGGCATTTTTATTTAAGCGATGCAAAATGAATTCTTTTTCGATATGGTCTTTAAAATCCTGGAATTTTTCGAAACGTTCGTATAAATCTTTCGGACTGCCACCACTTTTAGGTGATTGCGCATAGTTTACTACATCTTCTTCCGTAATTTTTTGCTCACTTAAAATTACCAGTCGTTCAATTACGTTGCGCAACTCACGGATATTTCCGGTGAAGTTGATATTCATAATTTCCATCATGGCTTTTGGTGTAATTACTTTTTTAGGCACACCATAATCTTCACAAATTTCTTTTACAAAACGTTCTGATAATAATGGAATATCATCAGTTCTGTCGTTGAGGGATGGAACGTGAATGAAGATTACACTTAAGCGGTGATATAAATCGAGGCGGAAAGTATTATTTTCTACTTCTTTAATTAAATCTTTATTGGTTGCCGCAACTACACGAACATCAACCGGAATTTCTTTATCGCCACCAACGCGGGTGATTTTATTTTCCTGTAATGCGCGGAGTACCTTTGCCTGCGCACTTTGGCTCATGTCGCCAATTTCATCTAAAAATAAGGTTCCGCCATTAGCAGATTCAAATTTTCCGATGCGTTGTTTAATTGCCGATGTAAATGCACCTTTTTCGTGACCGAATAATTCGCTTTCAATTAACTCGCTTGGAATAGCTGCGCAGTTTACTTCAATTAATGGGCCATTAGCACGATTACTTTTTTCGTGAATCCAACGTGCAACCAGTTCTTTTCCTGTTCCGTTATCGCCGGTAATTAATACACGGGCATCGGTTGGGGCAACACGTTCAATAGTTTCTTTTATTTTTTGAATCGCCGGTGAGTCACCAATTATTTCGCGGGTTTTGGTAACCTTGCGTTTGAGCACTTTTGTTTCGGTAATTAAATTCGATTTGTCGAGGGCATTACGAATGGTAATGAGCAATCGATTTAAATCAGGTGGTTTTGCAACATAATCAAAAGCGCCTTTTTTTACCGCTTCAACAGCCGTTTCTAAAGTGCCGTGACCGGAAATCATGATAAAAGGTACATCAGGATTGCTGATTTGTGCTTTTTCGAGCACTTCCATGCCATCCATTTTTGGCATTTTAATATCACAAAGGGCAATATCATAATCGCCTTCCTGAATCATGCGAAGGCCTTCGGCACCATCGCCGGCCTCGTCTACTACATAACCCTCGTATTCTAGAATTTCTTTAAGGGTTTTTCTGATGCTTTTTTCGTCATCAATTAATAAAATGTTCGCCATACTGTTCGTTTAAGTGTTCACTAACAGCCTGCAAAGCGCGTGAAACCTGCATGCTGCCGTATTAAGTTATTTTTCAAAAGTTTAAGTAAGTGTACAGTGTTCGTACACAAAACTAAACGAAGGTAAATATAATTTATTGGACAGAGAAAATAAAATTTGTAGTTTTTTTCAGAAAGTTTCTGTCTTACTTATGGTACCATCTTCATTAAAAAGCACCCATTTGCCAACTTGTTTATCGTCCAAATAAGCGCCCTGTGATTTCATTTTGCCGGTATCGTAATATTCTGTCCAATTGCCGTTTTTCAAACCCGCTTTATATTGTCCATCACTGGTCAAAATTCCCTGTTGATTGTAAACCTTTTGAGGTCCTTCTAATACATTATTGCTGTAGGTTTGTTGCATGGCTAATTTACCGCTGGTATAAAACCATTTCGTATCGCCATCTTTTTTGCCTTCTTTGTATTGCACGAGGGAACGAATTAATCCATTATCGGTGAATTCGGTGCAAGTGCCATGGTATTGCCCATTTTTATAGGTATAACTGCTTTTTAAAATTCTGCCATTAGGGCCTGAACCGTATTTTTTTTGTTCGCCTTCTAATTGTCCGTTTTTATAGGTTTCCTGAATAGCAACTGCACCCGACTTATCAAATTCGATATAAATACCTGATTTAACATCATTCTCATATTCCGCTAAATTGATGAGCACACCGGTTGGTGCGTAGTTATACCATTTACCTGTTTTTTTATTCCCTAATAAATACCCATCCTGAATAGTAATATTATTTTGGGAAAGTACAATATGTTTATAATTTTTAGCTGCATCAATTACCGTTATTATTGTATCAATCGGAGCCTGAGCGGGAGGTGCTGATTTAGGGTCAGGCGGAAGGTATGTAACTAAATTTTGTGCGTATGATATGCTGCAAAAAGCAAGCAGGAAAGTGAGGAGTAAATTACTTTTTTTCATTGTTTGGTTGTTGTTCATTTTGGTGTTCGGGTGTTTGATTATTTTCGTTATTTTCTTCAACATTTTCGTTGTTTTCTTCAACCGAATTATTTTCTCCCCTGCAACATTCATCAAAATTGGTTTTGCAAATCATACATTGTCCGTGCCCATGAACCCAGACAATTTTAGTGAGCTGACCACAATAGGGGCAGATTAATATTTCGTTGCCAATTTGCATTTTTCCCAAAAACGTCTGTAAATAAATTCCCATAAACTCATAAGCCGGATTCTGTTTGAGTTTCTATCATTTATCTGGTCCTGATGTCACCATCAGGTTCTTGCTGCCTACCCGCCGAAGATTAAAACGAGCAGCTTTTCTTTTACTCCGGCATATTTGGCATTGTAACCCGCAGGGTTTACCCGATACTGATGTTACCACCAGCACCCGTGAGCTTTTACCTCGCGTTTTCACCTTTTCCCTGAAGTAGACTACGCTTGGGCGCAGTCACTTCAGGGTAGTAATTTTCTGTGGCACTGTTCCGTTATCCGCCGAGGCGGATACACACCTGTTAGGTGTTGCGGTGCTCTGTGTTATCCGGACTTTCCTCCCTGCATTGCTGCCGAGCGATAGAACGGTTTACAGGAATTTATTTAAAGAACGTTTATTTAGTCAGGGACTTTCACCCCATATTTTTTCAATACGAAATTACAGCAAATTTTAATCCAAAAAAATCTCTGTTGCACCAAACCCGAATCGCGTGTGATAATCGTTATTGTAGGAACTTACTTCAGGATATTTTTTTAACACTTTTTCTATTTCCGCTTTTAATACCCCTTTGCCAATACCGTGCACTACATAAATTTTGTGCAAATTATATTTAATAGCTTTTTCTAAAAAGTTTTTGAAGTGACTAATTTGTCGGTATAAAATATCATTGGCATCCATGTGCTGATATCCTGGTAATAAATTTTCGGCGTGTAAGTCGATAAAATCCGGCATTTCAGCTTTAACAATTAATTCGTGTTGGGCAGGGATTTTTTTCTTTTCAAAAAAGAAATCATCTTTATCCACTTCTACCATTGGTGTTTTTTTAACCTTAGGTTCTATTTCTTTAGTTACCTCTAAAACAAATTTATCTTGCTTTTTAAATTCAGGACTATCCAATTTTGCGAAATATTGTTTGGCCTTTAATTTAATTTCTTTTGACACTGAAGGTTGAGTTCCGCCTTCTGCTGTTTTTAGCCAGCAATTGATGACAAACATGGGAGCATCATTTAACTGGTCGGTTTTAAACTCATGCAATTTTATTGTTGCTGCACTATTTAACTCTTTTCTGATAGTAATTGGTGATGCATCAAATACATGAAACTGATATTCAAACAAAATATTACTTGGTGTATTATTCACCAGCGATAAATCGAAACGGGTGAGCTCACCGGATAAATTGCGCACAGCAGCAAATTGTATGAGCAAACCTTCTTCTATACTATCGAATTGATTTGGGGAATTGGTAGTTGTTGTTTTTCCGGCGCTTTTCCAAAACTGGCTACCGGCTCAATGTCTTTGGCATGTGCCTGCACGGTTTCGCCATCCACATCAATGAATGCCGTATTACCATCGTAATAAGCAATTACGCCTGTTTCGCCACTTTCGAGAATTACTACTGCTGTTCCGACAGGTATTTTCATTGTTTATGTAATTTTACACTTTAAGCTTACAAAGTTACGAATGAAAAAAACGATAAAGTGGAGTCTTGCTCAAAAGGCTGAATTAAAATGGTGGGAAAACTACCTGAAAGGCAAAGATGTAGATGGCTACCATGTTTGGAAACGCGCTTACTGGCAAAAATTATTGGATTTGATAGCACGTGTTTGTCCCCCACAGCCCGGCATGGATGTGCTCGACGCAGGTTGCGGACCGGCAGGAATTTTTATGAATTTAGCACAATGTAATGTTGATGCTGTTGATCCGTTGGTTGATGAATATGAAAAAAATCTCCCACATTTTAAACGCAGCAATTATCCGTATACCACTTTTTATAGTTTACCACTCGAACAATATGTAGCGAATAAACAATACGATATTATTTATTGTATGAATGCAATTAATCATGTGGCTGATATTAATTTCAGTTATGATTTATTAGCGAAAATGGTAAAACCGGGTGGGAAATTAGTGGTGACAATTGATGCACATAATCATGGATTTTTTAAACATTTATTCAGGACTGTGCCCGGTGATATTTTACATCCGCATCAATATGATTTGAAGGAGTATGAAGGGTTTTTAACGGACAGAGGCTTCAAGATGTTGAAGACAGACAGGTTGAAGCAGGAATTCTTTTTTGATCATTACATGCAAGTTAGTGAAAAGGAAAAGGAACACGGATTGAACGGGTTGAACGGATAAGGGACGGATTTTTTTTAAACTTTAATTGCGCTAAGCAATTAAAAAGAAATGTTGATTTGAAAACGGATTGTGATATGTAGCAGTAACCCTATTCGCTAATTTGCTAATTTGCTAATTAAAAATAGAGCGGTTTGAATTTGATGCCGTGGTTTTGGTTGAATTCGATGGCGGGAGCCGGGAATTTTACGATGTTGAGGACTTCGAATAACATTTTGAGATAGGGTGAGTTGGTTGGAATTTGAGTGAGGTCTACATCCAAGGATAAATAGTATTGGCGATAACGGTCAATATTGCTGTAATCAATTAAATCTTCAGGAGGGCAATCTTCAGGGCGCATGAGCGGGTCGGTGCACCATTGGTTTTCGTAACCGCCTAATAAACCGGCAACACTATATCCACCTGAAATCATTAACCATTTTGGGAAGCGGGTATCTTCACGCATAAACATGGAAGGATTAACACTCAGCCATGTGGTTTGGCCATTATAATCTTTTAATACTTTTTCAGGACCTGTGGTTCCGAATAAATTGGCTGCACGATCTTGCACTGTTTGATCATATCCGGAATAATCTTCGTAGTGTGATGAAAATTTTACTTTGATACGTTGTTCATCCCATAAAAAATTTTGTCCCGCACTTAGTGATGCACCCAAAGTATTGGCTGTAAAATCGCCGATGGAAAATCCCCATTTATCTGAAAATCCATCAAATACTTCAATGGTTAATTGCAACACTGAGGAAGTAAGTGCGCCTGCTAAATATGCTTTATTATCTTCCATGCCGGTCCATTTGTAAAAACCGGTGGTGATATTTGTTTCGAAATACGTGGTGTAAAAATGTCCCATTTTATCGTATTGCAACCACTCACCATTGTCGTTAAATAAATGGAATTGGGTTAAGGGATAATCTTTATACCAATATTGATACAATGCTATGGTAGCGCCTGTATAAAGTGTAGCTTCTGTGCCAAGTACCAAACCTAATCTTTTTGCATTAAACGAATCGGCAGGTTGCACAAATTCTGTCAAACTAAATGAACTGTCTGCACTGTTTTGCGCATGAGCAGAAAAATTATTGAATCCTGCACAAAATAAACATCCCCCCAATAAAAGCGTTTTAGTTTGAACTTTTATTGAGGAGATGCAATAATTAAACATGATATGAGTTTGATGTAAAAATAATTTTCAGCGCAACATTTTATCCTAACAACACTTTTTTAACTGTTGCCAGAATATTTTCTGTTTCAGTCTGATTTGGTGATTCGGCATATACACGTAATAAAGGTTCTGTTCCACTCGCGCGAATCATTACCCAGCTATTATCGTTTAAATGGAATTTAAATCCATCTACATCTTCCATTTTTTGAACCGTATAATTTCCGAAGCCGGTGTAGGTATTATTTTTACAATTATCGATAATTGTTGTTTTTAATTCTTCTGTTAAATGTAAATCGTTTCTGTCGAAGAAGAAACTTCCGGTTATTGCATATACTTCATCAATTAATTGCGTAAGTGTTTTTCCGGTTTTCGCCATAAATTCGAGTAATAACAATCCGCACCAGATACCATCGCGTTCAGGAACATGGCCTTTAACGGCGATACCACCACTCTCCTCGCCTCCTAACAATACATCTTCGACCACCATTTTGCCGCAAATGTATTTAAATCCGATTTTGGTTACTTCGTAATCAAGATTATAATGTTCGCACAAACGTTTTACTTTTTCGCTCACACTAAATGCAATTACTACTTTACCTGTGTAACCTTTGTATTTATGTAAATAATGAATTAATAATAAAATAATGTGATGTGAATCAACAAAATTACCTTCACCATCATACATCCCAATTCTGTCTGCATCACCATCGTTGGCTAACCCACATTTTAACGATGGATCATATTTAATTAAATCGCTTAACTCCAATAAATTTCTATGAATAGGTTCCGGTGCCTGACCTTTAAAGCCGGGATTATCGTCGCAATGTAACACATGCATATTAGTTAAAATACGTTGCGCAATACGTTGTCCTGCGCCGTACATGGCATCATAACCTATTTTTATCCCCGAATTATTTATAGCAGGTAAATCGAAACTTTTCTTTACATGGTCAAAATACATTTGCTCTAAATCAACCCAATGTAATTTACCTTGTGCTTCGTATTCTTTTAATGAAGTAGTTGGAATTGCATGAGTTTCAGGAATCATACTTTCCACTAAAGCAATATCTTCCGGAATGGTTGGTCCACCATAACCACTTTTTAATTTAAATCCATTGTAAGCAGGCGGATTATGCGATGCCGTAATTACCACACCTGCCGCAGTTTTTAAAACAAAAGAACCATAACTCACCATTGGTGTAGAAACAAAACCCTTGGCAATATAAACGGTGAGACCTTGTTCGCAACAAACTTTTGCAGTTACTTCAGCAAATAATTCTCCTGCAAAGCGGCAATCGTGACCAATAACAACGGCAGGTTTATCTGAAATCTGATTAATCCAATCGGCAGTGGCTTTCGCAACACGTGCAACATTATCGGTTGTAAATTCCTGGGCAATAATAGCTCTCCAGCCGTCGGTTCCAAATTTAATATTTATCATACTTTACAAGTAAGGTTTTGAAGTGTAGCCCAAAGATAATGTACTTCCCCGTACCTTCCTTCCTTCCCGACTTCCCGGCAAAAAAAACACAACCATTGAAGCAAAGCTTGCAAAAAAAAAGCCGGTCGCACATAGCAGACCGGCTCAAAAATGTTAATAAAAAATTAATCCCCAACTTTTTCGTAGAAGGCTTTAATTTGTTTGAAATATTCGTCGCGATTGCTGCTGAAATTTTTGTCGTTATCTACACCTTTAACAGTATAAATGGTAGTCACTTTTTTCTTCATTGCCTGCAATTCGAGCATATCGGCCTGAGTCATAATATTACCTTGTTCGCCAATAATTAATAAGATACCACGGAGGTGGTCGCCTTTATCGATTAATGCCATTTTAGGTTCTAATAATGTAACGTTATAACCAATAGGCATCATAATTCTTGTGCCTGATTTTTGCTCATAACGGTTTTGAACGGTTTCGAAAGTAGAATAAGGATTATCGGCAATTACGTTGTGTACTTTTAAATTATTAGCACCAACACCAAGTGATAAACCACCACCAATGCCATAACCATATAAATCGACTGAAAATAATGCGTGATATTTTTTCACATATTCAATCATGCCGGTGAGGTCGGAGGCAAATTGCTGGTAAATGAAAAACTTAGGACTAACATTAAAGTCAGAGCTTTTTCCGAATCCACGGTAGTCGTACATAAATACATGATAACCTAAACCCAAAAATTTACCGGCTTGTTCGAGGCTGTTAGCCATATTAATATTACCATCATGGCTAATGATTACCGATTTTTTTGAGGATTTATCATTTTTTTCTCCCGGATATAAATGCCATCCGAATAAGCTGGCATCATCGTCGGTAGTAACGCGAATAGTATCGAATACCAGACCGTAATCGGCAGGAGTTACGTCGTAAGTGCGTACCGCATTGAGACCCAATTTTTGTTGAGCGCCGGCAATAGTGGAAACACAAATCAGCACCGGTAAAATAAGTTTGTTAAGCAACTTCATAAATGTTAAATAAGGTTTTTAATGTTTTTGTTAAATTGATACCCCGTTGTTTCAAAATTCGTGCCTGTAAAAATAAAAAGTGCAACAATATTTTTTCAGCCAAAAAAGTGATTGTGGATAATTAAGTAGTAAAAGTGGAAAGTATACTGCTCAAAGTGTTATTCATTTGCAATCTATTTGAAGGTGAGCAAAACTTGTTCAGCACAATTTAACATTTAGGTAATACAAAAGCGGTGAATCAGGCATTAGACACATACAGACATAAGGGCATGCGCCAGAAATTGGTTGACATTTTGCGCGACAAGGGGATTGCAGATGAGCGGGTTTTAACGGCAATAAATGCCATTCCTAGACATACATTTATGGATGCAGCATTTTTAGAGCATGCGTATGAGGATAAAGCATTCCAAATTGGTGAAGGTCAAACAATTAGTCAGCCCTATACCGTTGCATACATGACCGAGTGGTTGGAGCTTGAACCAAATATGAAAGTACTGGAGGTTGGCACAGGCAGTGGATACCAGGCTTCAGTGCTGGCCGAAATGGGAACAAAAGTATTTACCATTGAGCGGTTCCGGAAACTACATGAAAAGGCTAAGCAGCAGTTATATATTCTGGGGTATAATAAAGTAAAAATGTATTTTGGCGATGGGTATGAAGGTATACCTGTACATGCACCATACGACAGAATTATCATCACCGCGGCGGCGAAGGAAATTCCCCAACAATTACTCAAACAGCTCAAAGTAGGGGGAATAATAGTATTACCACTGGGTAACGACGATGATCAAATGATGGTAAAAATGACCAAAACAGGCGAAAACGACTATCGCAAAGAAATTGGTGATAACTTCAGGTTTGTGCCAATGTTACCGGGTAAAATCTTCTAAATAGGCTGCCGAATCCGGTTTTTGCCACCTAACTGTATATCAAAGCGTACTATCTTAAAACAGGATGGTGGGCAACTTATCTCACTTTTTTCGCCGATAACCTTACTCCCTGTTTACCTTTGCGTGAAACAAAAACCTATTTATATGAAAAAAATAATGTTAATCATTTGTCTCTCAGCATTTAGTATTTCTGCTTTTGCTCAGAACATGCCTAAAGCAGGTTATTCAGGCTTAGGCTTTAATGTGACCGGCTTAGCCACAATGGCTTTTGGCAATTTTGGTCAGACTGCTATTTCAGGTGCACAAATTTCAGACCCGGCTGGTGTTTTAACCGGTGGATTTGATATCACTTTGGACAATTTAATCCCACAGAATGTATTAATGTATAAGCGCTATTATGAAGATGGACTAGCTAGTCGTTTTTCTTTGGGCATTAATTCTATTTCAGCAACAACGTTTATGGGTGATTCAACCTTTACCCCCGGCGAATATCAGGAAACTGAAACTAAAGCGTCCGGATTTTCTTTTGGTTTAGGTGTTGGATTAGAAAAGCATATGGCTACTGAAGCTTCAAAAGTTGACCCATATTTGGGAGTTGATGTAATGTTTGCCATGTATAACGGCCTAACCTATTCCATGACCGATAACATCACTGGCGATGGTTATAGCAGCGCTGCAACTCAGGATGTAAGTTATCCAGGAGGAATTGGTTTTGGCTTAAATCTATTAGGTGGTTTTAACTACTTCTTTGCCGATAACATCTCAATAGGCGGTGAAGTAGGACTTGGATTTAACATGATGAATATGGGCGGAAGCTGGTCTTCAGATTATGTTTATGAATTTACTTCCAATAATACCACTACAACCACAGAGGTGAACTCTATAGGTGAGTATAAAAACAATGTTTCCGGCATTAACGTAAATAGTTATGGCGGTGTAAACCTTATCATTTACTGGTAATTAGCCTTTTTTATAAGTTTTACAATCCCGGCCAAATGGTCGGGATTTTTTTTTGATTGCAACTATTTTGGCCATAAATCACTCTTTGTAGCTGTTATTCCTTAACTTTGCGCCGCGTTAATTTTAAGTATTATATATGAAAAAACTAGTTTCGATTGTCACAATCGCCGTTTTGGCTATAAGTTCTTTAACCTTTTCAGGATGTGCTAAAGGTGAAGAAGATCCATTTTTTAGTATCCATACCCGTGATGCCCGTTTAACACAAGCCTGGAACATGGTGAGTATGACAGGCACAGTTGTTACTACTGTAGATGGTTTAACTACCAATGTAGAATATGAATTTGATGGCACCAATTTATATATAACAACTGATGGTGTAACTGAATCATTCGCTTATATATTTAATATGGAAGTGAAAGACAACGGTGAATTATTTTCTGAAGAATTTTTAAACAATACTGTTACCGGTGCTACAATTGCTCAAAGTTCTAAAACCAGTTATTGGTATTGGGGTGATGACAATCAAAGCAAAACAAGCGTTAATTTAGATTTAACAGGTGTATTAGCTGCATGGTTAAATTATGATTTACCACGTTTAGCTTATAACGAGAGGATGATGAGTGTAGATTATGCTGATAATTATACTGTTTATGATCCGGTAAGTGAAACTTATTCAGCTGCGTCTGAAAGTGTATTGTTAGAAGTAAAATTTGATGTGGATTTAACCCAATAAATTGCACTAACTTATTTATAATTTCTGAGGGATCTGTCAAGATCCCTTTTTTCGTCTTTAGCCTTAATGGAATTGCGTTTATCGTGTGTTTTTTTACCACGTGCAAGGGCTATTTCTAATTTCGCAAAGCCGCGTTCGTTTAAAAACATTTTCAGCGGAACTATAGTGTAGCCGCGCTCTTTCACCTTGGCTAGTAGTTTGCCAAGTTCTTTTTTACTGAGCAATAATTTGCGCATACGCAAGGGTTCGTGTTGCCAAACTGTTGCCTGTTTATATTCAGAAATATTTAAATTTTTTACCCATAATTCGCCTTCTTTAAACATACAGTATGCTTCGTTAATACTGGCACGTCCATCGCGAACACTTTTAATTTCGCTGCCACGCAAAACAATACCTGCCACATAACGATCGATAATTTCGTATTCGAAGGTGGCACGTTTATTTCTGATATTTAATTCGGCAGGTTTCATATTATTTTATTCAACATCACTATTGGCATGCAAGTTCGTTATTTAATTTTCAATTGCAGCCATAATCCTGTTTAGCTTTTCTTTTTTTAATATTTTTTGTCCCGTTTTACCTTCCGCAATGATTCGTTCTCCGCATTTGGCAATAAAAGAACAAATTATTTCGTGACCATTAACAGCTTCAAGTGTAGCATAAAAATTAACTGTGCTTCCTACTTTAGCCGGCGAGCGATGAATTACTTCTATAAAAGTACCTATCCCCTCCTCATCCGCTTCTTTCATTTCCAGCACAAATAATCTGGTGCTCCACTCCGCATCGCGTGTGAGGCAAAAGGTAGAATACACCTGATGCACCACACCACTTTCAAATGCAGCTATGTCGGCCATTTCAACGATATGGGTAAATACTTTACTATCTCCTGTTTTAAACGGATTCACCATGTTGGGGCGAAGTTAAGGATTTCATAATTTCAAACATCCTAAAAAATATTTTAGACTAATCTAAACTTTTTTATTACTTTTGAGGTATGAAAGGTATGAGACTGTATTTTTTTATTGCCGTATTGGCCAATTTGTTGCTGGTTTCCTGCAAACAGGAAACCTCTTCAGGTACCGACAAACTGCAAATAGTAGCTACCACCGGTATGATTGGTGATGCCGTTGCTATAATTGCGGGCGATAAGGCTGAAGTAACTGTATTAATGGGGCCGGGTGTTGACCCTCACCTTTACAAAGCCACTCAAGGCGATTTGAATGCATTGCGCAGTGGCGATATCATTTTTTACAACGGATTACATTTAGAAGGCAAAATGCAGGAAGTGTTTGACCGTTTGGCAACAACTAAAAAAGTATTTCCGGTGGCAGCTGGTATTCCCGAATCGAAATTGAGAACAGTTGCTCAGGTAAATGGCATTAGCACACATGACCCCCATATTTGGTTTGATGTACAATTATGGATGTTGGCAGTTGCCGAAATTGGCAAACAACTTTCAGCTTCAGACCCGACCAATGCAGCATTTTATGCAACACAAACAACAAAATACCTTGAGCAGTTAGCAGCGTTAGATGTTTTTGTGAAAGAAAAAATGTCTGCAATACCTGAAACACATCGCACATTAATTACATCGCATGATGCATTTGGTTATTTTGGAGCAGCATATGGTATTCGGGTAAAAGGCTTACAAGGTATTTCTACAGCTGCCGAATTTGGGTTGAAAGATATTACTGATATGGTGAATATGATTATTGCTGAAGATATTAAAGCTGTTTTTGTAGAAAGCAGTGTGAGTGAAAAATCTATTCAGGCAGTAATAGAAGGTTGTCACCAAAAAAATCATAACATTAAAGCAGGCGGTACATTATACAGCGATGCAATGGGTGCAGCCGGAACTCCGGAGGGAAATTATATAGGCATGGTGACACATAATGTAGAAGTAATTTAT
The DNA here is from genome assembly GCA_016718035.1 of Bacteroidota bacterium. Classification (GTDB taxonomy): domain Bacteria; phylum Bacteroidota; class Bacteroidia; order Chitinophagales; family BACL12; genus UBA7236. The sequence goes on from JADKEK010000009.1 coordinate 229,611, forward strand.
GCAGCTTTAAAATAATTTGAATTAATAACCAGCAGTAATTATGCAAATACCGGCGATAGAAGTACATGATGTAACTGTTTCTTACAATAGGAAACCTGCTCTTTGGGGAATTGATTTTGCAGTTCCGGAAGGCAAATTGGTGGGCATTATCGGGCCAAATGGTGCCGGTAAATCAACCATGATAAAAGCCATGATGGATTTGAATAAACTCGACAGCGGGTATATCAAATTATTTGGTAAAGATATTCAGGATGTACGCGACCGAGTGGCTTATGTACCGCAACGCGGAAGTGTAGATTGGGATTTTCCGGCAAGTGTTTTAGATGTTGTTTTGATGGGCCGATACGGCAAAAAAGGATTGTTTAAACGTATACAGAAATCAGATAAAGAAATGGCGCTGGCTTGCCTGGAAAAAGTAAATATGTTGCCATATATCAATAGGCAAATTTCACAATTATCAGGCGGACAACAACAACGTGTATTTATTGCAAGAAGTCTGGCGCAAGAAGCTGATTTATATTTTATGGACGAACCTTTTGCAGGCATAGATGCAACTACCGAAAAAACAATATTTGATTTATTATTAAAAATGCGTGCTGAAGGAAAAACAATTTTAGTAGTGCATCATGATTTACAGAGTGCGTATTTATATTTTGACTGGATTATTTTGTTAAATACACAATTAATTGCAAGTGGGCCTAAAGAAGAAATATTTGTGCCCGAGTATTTACAAAAAACTTATGGTGGTAAAATTGATTTATTAACCAAGGTTGGCGAAATGCTTGGCGAATTGCAGGTGCCACCACGTGAAAAATAAACGTTATGAAACAATTGCTATTTTTAGTGGTATTAATTTGTTGTGTAAACCAGTTGGATGCGCAAACATCTGCTATTGTAACAGACAGACCAGATATTACCGAAAGTGCTGCCGTAGTGCCAACAGGCTGGTTGCAGGGAGAACATGGTTTCAGTTATTCTGATGATTATTACCACACTTTTGAAATTGCATCTACATTAATGCGTTTGGGTTTAAATGAGCATACAGAATTACGTGTAGGGTTTTCCCCTACCTTAAATGAATTACCTGAACGTGATAGCAGTGATTACAAACTCGTGCAGGGTTTTGATTTGGGTGTTAAATCCATATTATATGCAGGATATAAAGTTAATGTTGCAACTATTGGCTCAATTGGAACAGCATATTATAACACCGATAATTTGGAAAATCTGCAACCGTATTTCTCCATTTTATTTGCCGGGTCTTTTGAACTGTTTGATTTTTGGTCCATCGGAATAAATACGGGTGCAGATTGGAATGAAGAAGAAAATTATTTACAATATCCATTTTCTGTTTCCAATGCATTTTCATTAGGCGATAAAATGGGTTATTTTGTAGAAGTGTTTGGCCCTGATTTTACAGAAGATGGTTTTTCTCTTGATGCGGGACTTACCTACTTGATATCGGACAATTTTCAAGTAGATATTTCCGGTGGATTTCATTTTGATTACGAAACAAGTTTTATCAGTACAGGATTTGCTTATCGGTTTGAATTATAAAATATGCAAACATTTATAGACTTTATATCGCTCAACGACCCCAATGTTTTATTTGTGGTAATCGGCATGATACTGCTTGGTATAAGTTCGGCTACTATAGGTACGTTTGCATTTTTGCAAAAACGTGCATTAACGGGCGATGCTATTGCCCATTCCGTTTTACCTGGTGTTTGTTTAGCGTTTATTTTATTTGATACCAGAAATTTATGGGTTTTACTTGGAGGTGCATTTGTAACAGGATGGCTTTCTATTGTTTGTGTAGATATTATTACTAAACATAGTAAGTTAAAAGCAGATACAGCAATTGGATTAGTATTATCTGTATTTTTTGGCGTAGGGATTTTATTGCTCACTTTTATTCAGCAGAGTGGTAATGCGGCACAAAGTGGTTTAAACAATTTTTTATTTGGCAAAGCTGCGGCCATGCATCCAGATGATATTAAAACAATGGGCATTGTGAGTTTACTCATAATTATTATTGTGCTAACCTTTTTCAAAGAATTTAAATTATTGAGTTTTGATCCTGCCTATGCTAAAAGCACGGGATTACCTGTTACCGTATTACAATTATTATTAACTACACTCACTGTATTAGCAGTTGCTGCGGGTATTCAGGCAGTTGGCGTGGTATTAATGGCTGCAATGTTGATTACACCGGCAGCGGCAGCAAAGTACTGGACAAACAATCTGCGAAAAATGATTTTTTTAAGCATTTTATTTGCGGTGGCAGGCAGTGTAATTGGTGCTTATGTTTCTTATACCGACAATAAAATGCCAACAGGGCCATGGGTGGTGATGATGATTTCCTGCATTGCCGTATTAAGTATTTTATTTGCCCCGAAAAAAGGGATTATTCCAAAATATATTATCCGTAAAAAGTATGTCAACAAAATGTTGCGGGAAAATATTTTAAAAGAATTGTATCACCTTGAAGAAAAAAATCCGGGGAAAAAGATTTTTTCCATTCATGATATCACTTCTGAGCGCGCTATGAAAAGCAGCGATTACAAACTAGGTTTTCGGATGTTGACGCGCAAACACCTGGTAAATAAAGTAGTGACGGGTTATGGGCTTACCAACGAAGGACAAGTAGAAGGAAAACGTATTACTCGTATTCACCGTTTATGGGAGATGTACTTAACACAACAATTACAAATTCAGGGCGACCATGTGCATGAAGATGCTGAAGGAATTGAACATATTATTACACCCGAAATTGAAAGAAAATTAATTGAATTACTGGATAAACCCGAAAAGGACCCACATGAAAAAATTATTCCTTATTAATTCAGGCTTATGATGACAGATGCATTTTGGATAATATTAACAGGAAGCCTTGTTGCCATAACATCAGGTTTATTAGGTTGTTTTCTTATTTTAAGAAAAATGACCATGGTGGGTGATGCCATTTCGCATGCTGTATTGCCGGGTATTGCCATTGCATTTTTAATAAGCGGGTCGCGGAGTTCTGTGCCTATGTTAATTGGTGCTGCAGCCTTCGGGATGTTGTGTACGGTATTAATTGAATTATTTCATAAAAAAGCTAAATTACAAGAAGACGCCAGCATTGGTATAAGTTTTACCTGGTTGTTTGCATTAGGCGTTATTTTAATTACCTATTTCGCCGATAAAGTAGACTTAGACCAGGATTGTGTATTGTATGGCGATATCACCTTTATCAATTTTGAAACATGGAATGGTATTCCAACCGCAGTTTGGTTATTAGGTGCGTTATTTATTTTAATTATCGGATTTATTACGATAGGTTATAAAGGTTTATACCTAACTACCTTCGATCCTGACTATGCTATTACATTGGGTATTTCGGTGACGTTGTGGCATTATTTATTAATGGGAGCAGTTTCACTTACTACAGTATTATCTTTTGAAAGTGTTGGAGCCGGCAGGGGGGGGGGTTGGGGTTATTTTTTAGTGGTTGCTGTTTTACACTTGTGACACTAGTGCCAGCGGATTTAATTAAGCAACAATAAAAACCATGTTAAAATCTCAGCCATTTTTGGCATTAGCCATGTTGTTGCAGGTTATTATTTTGCCATTGGAAGGTCTGACAATAAATGCATCAGGGGGTTTATTTATCAGGTGCAATGGTGATCTCGTGTTTTAGGAATTATTTTTTGCATTACCTTTGTGTTCAGCCGTTTGGGGAAAATGAATAAACGGTTGCGCAAATGGTAAAACTGGAATGCGGTTATGCAACTAAAATAATATTATTTCAATACCTTTTATTTTACCAATAGGTTGGCAGCTACTTTTTGCGAGACAACAATTTCGTGTTTATTATTGATGATGATGATTTTGCTCTGGTCATATTCTTCATCGTCTTTCACTTTAATTTTTGTGTGAATGAGCAATTGAATTTTATTGAGGTATTGAAGAAATTCAGTTGAGTGGTCGATTACCCCTGCAATAATTCCTTCATCACCTTTTTGCATTTTATCGAGCGTAACATCTTCATGATAAGCAATATTACCATGTTTATCCGGAATTGGGTCGCCATGCGGGTCGAATTTAGGGAAGCCTAAAAAATGGTCGATTCTATCGGTTAATATTTCGGAGTTAATATGTTCTAATTGTTCTGCCAGTTCGTCCACTTCATCCCAACTGAATTTTAGTTTTTCCACTAAAAAGGTTTCCCACAAACGATGTTTCCGAATTAAATCTTTGGCTAATTTTTTTCCTTTTTCTGTCAGGGAAACACCATAATATTTTTCGTAGTGTAACAACTTTTTACCTGCCAGTTTTTTAAGCATATCGGTAACCGAAGCAGCAGTAGTAGATAATTTTTCGGCAATGGCATTAGTGCTGACATTGCCATTTTGCATTTCTGAAAGTTTGAAAATGGCTTTCAGGTAGTTTTCTTCTGTATGTGATATATTGATGCTCAAAATTTCCAGTTAAATGCTGATGCAATAATAATCTAAATTCATCAGGTTTACAGTGATTTGTATGTGATTATGTTGTCAAAAAACTGTGTTGGATTATGGTCGTGATGATTATCGTTTTCACACTGATATTTTTATTAAGCATTACATGGCTATTATTGATTGCGTTAGGGATAGTAACGGAAACCCCGCAGGCCGCCCTTTTCGGCGGACGAGGAGTTGGAGTGGATAGCCCGACCCTATAGTGATTAATTATTTGCCCCCGCAAATAATTAATCTACTATAGGGTAACGCCCAAAATAAATATGGTGGTTTAATAATCGCCGATAGAAAGCAAAACCAGGGTGCAGGCTTCGAGCGTTTGAATACCCTTTTGCTGTGCAAGTTCTGCGAGTTCATCGTTTTCGGTGCCTGGATTAAAGATGATACGTTTTGGATGGAGGTTAAGCAGGTAATCGTAATAATTTTTTTGCAGTTGGGGATTTACATATAATGTTACGGTATCGATATCCGTATCAAGCGGGCGTTCTTTTACCACCGGAATAGCATCAATCATTTCTTCTTTTTTGCCAAGCGCCAAAACAGGATGACCGTATGCAGTTAATTTTTTTACTGCTTTATATGCATACCTGTCCGGATTATTTGAAGCACCTATTACCAATGTTTTTTTCGACATACTAATAAAATGAATACCACATTAAAAAAGTTCGTTTGAATACAGCAAAAAAAAAGTTGGCCGAAGCCAACTCATGATATTTTTAACCTTCGAATTACGCGAGCATACGCACAGGGTCTTCGAGATATTGTTTTAATGTTTGCAAAAATTTAGCGCCTACTGCACCATCCACTACACGGTGATCGCAGCTCATGGTGAGCTTCATTACATTTCCCGGAACTACCTGACCATTTTTAACAACCGGAACCTGCTGAATGCCTCCTACAGCTAAAATACAAGCATCGGGTGGATTAATAATTGCGGTAAATTCTTCAATACCCATCATGCCCAAATTAGAAATAGTAAATGTATTGCCTTCCCAATCGGCGGGTTGTAATTTTCTGTTTTTTGCGCGTTCAGCTAAATCACCTGTTTCTGCAGCAATTTGCGATAATGATTTATTATCTGCAAAACGAATAACCGGCACAACTAGTCCGTCGTTTATTGCAACAGCAACTCCAATATGAATATGCTTATAAGTGCGAATAGTATCGCCAAGCCAACTTGAATTAACAGCAGGATTTCTGCGCAACGCCATTGCTGAAGCTTTTACAACGAGGTCGTTAAATGAAATTTTTAACGGGCTCACTTCATTGAGTGATTTACGAGCTGCAATTGCATTATCCATATCTACCGAAATGGTAAGATAAAAATGTGGTGCCGTAAATTTACTTTGTGATAAGCGGGAAGCAATTACTTTGCGCATTTGTGAAACCGGTGTTTCATCATAACCTTCCTCACCTACTATTTGTGGTATATTAATAATTGGTTGTTGCGTTTTAACAGCTTCAGTAGTTTGTGGAACAAATTCTTCTACATCTTTTTTAATTATTCTTCCTTCCGGTCCGGAGCCTGCAACTGCATCGAGATTAATGCCTTTGTCCTGTGCAATTTTTTTAGCCAATGGCGATGCTTTTACACGACCATCTTCGTTATGTTCAGCAACAGGAATTTTATTAGTTGTAACCGGAGTTTCAGTTGTTGCAGGAGTTTTTTCTTCGGATTTTTGCTCAACTACCGCTTTAGGTGCGTCGTTGAGTAAAGCCTGAAAATCTTCACCTGGTGCACCAACAATAGCAATAACCTGATCAACTTGTGCACTTTTGCCTTTTTCGACACCGATATAGAGTAAAGTCCCTTTTACATAATTTTCAAGCTCCATGGTTGCCTTATCAGTTTCCACTTCTGCCAATATATCTCCGGTTTTAACAGTATCGCCCACCTTTTTATGCCATTCCACGAAGGTTCCTTCGGTCATGGTATCACTCATTCGGGGCATACGTATTACTTCAGCCATAGTTCAATCAGATTTAGTGCGAAAATAGGAAGAAAATTGGATGGTTGGAAACCGGCATCCTAGAATGTTGCCCGCGTGGTAAGCAAACAGGGCACAAAGGCAAAAATTAGCAGCTACTATTGGGGTAGGAAGGAGGATTGGAAGAAATCAAACACCAACAGCAGAGATTGTACTTCGCAAGTTTATTTTATTGCGAAGTACAATCATTTGTTGGTTGTATTATCAATACCCAAAAATTTCTTCGAGGGTTAATTCTTTAAATTCACCTATAGATTGCAAATAGGATATATCTAATTTAGTTTTATCGCCCATTACAATAATGGTATAGGTATTATCTGCTATATGGTCGTTTACAAATTGTTGTAATTCCGGCAATGTCATACCTGTTACATTGGTGTAAATATCCTTTCTGATATCGGTGGTTAATCCTCTGCGTTTTGCATTTTCGTAACTCCAGAAAATATTGGAGCGAATAATACGTTCGCTTTCAATTTGTTTAACCACTGATTCGATACTGGCATTAAATTGTTTTTCAGCTTGTGGCATATTATTCATAATATCCATCATGGCCTCAATAGCACTTTGCATTTTATCTGCCTGTGTGCCGACAAATGCACGAACATAATGTGCTTCATCTTTATTTGCCGGAGTGGTAAAGTTGGCATAAGCAGAATACGCTAATGCTTTAGTTTCCCGAATTTCCTGAAATACAATACTGGACAAACCACTTCCGAAATATTCGTTAAACAAACGCGCTTCAGGCAATAATGATTTGTTGAAATTTTCATCTTTAGCCATAAACATCACTTGCGCCTGCACCATGTTATAATTAACAAAGTACACTTTATTTGTTTTGGTAGATTGCTCTGTATATTTTTTAGCAGCAGGATATTCCGCTAAAGTTTCAGGTGCTTTATGGTATTTAGCCAAAACTGTTTTCACCTGTTCTTGTGGTAATGCACCATAATAAAAAATACGGTGTTTATAGTTGGTTAACGATTTTATTTTATCGGTTAACGTAGTCGGCAAGGTATTATTCAAATCTTTTTCAGATAAAATATCTGTAACAGGTGAATAGCTGCCATAACGTGCATAGGTTGCTAAAGCGCTATTAAATATGGCCGATTTATTTGATTTGTTATCCTCCCTTTCTTTAATAATACCATTTACCAATTCTTTATAGGCTTTATTATCAGGTTTAACGGAAGACAATAAATGTTCAAATAGTTCAACACCTTTATCTAAATTATTTTCTAATCCTTGGAGCGAAACATATACTCTGTCGGAAGAAGTAAATACATTAAAACTCAATCCGTATTTAAAAAATTCTTTTTGTAAATCAGATGGAGAATATTTGTCCGTTCCCAAATAAGGCAAATAATTAATTGCTAAAGGAAGATACAAATCGTTGTTTGTTCCCATATCTAAAATATAGTATAATTCGAACAACTGATTCTCTTCATTTTTGATATAAGAGAAAGGAATATTAGTGCCAAGTGTTTGGTTGCTAATTCTTTTTTCAAAATCAATAAATTCAGGTTGTACTCTTAATGAAGGTAACTCCATGAATTTTTGTAAAAATGCGCTTTGTACATCGCGATTAGCTTCTACCGGTGTGATGGCCGGTTTATCAACCTTTTTTACATTTTTATCTTCGCCCTGACGTTTATATACTACCACATAATTATTAGAGCCGAAAAACTCGTTGGCAAAGTCGATGATATCTTGTTTGGTAACAGACTCCATTGCTTTGTGTTCATTCAGATAAGAACCCCAATCGATACCTTTTACAAAAGTATTTACAAATGCACTTGCACGACTGCTGTTTGATTCAAACGATTTAATGCGCGATAATTTATAATCATTAATTACTGCTTTTAACAACCATTCGTCAAATTCGCCACGTTTCACTTTTTCTATTTCAGCTAAAAGCAATTGCTCACATTCTTCTAAGGTTTGGCCCTCGCGTGGGTCGGCAGCGAAAGTGATAACGGTATATTCTTTCCATTCACTTAAAAACGCGCCGGCATCTAAAACTTTTTGTTGTTGATTTAAATTCAAATCAATAAGCCCTGCTTGTCCGTTATATAAAATACCACTAAACAATTTCGCTAACATCGTTTCTTCAGTTCCGGCACCACTAACGCGATATCCTAACATCATAGTTTCAGATTCCTGACCAAAAACTTCACGGCGTTGAACTTCCTGTAATGGTTTTTCAGGAAGAAATTTTTGCTCACCAATTGGACGATTTACATATGTACCAAAATATTTATTAATGAGTTCAATTGTTTTATCATAATCAATATCACCACTCAAACAAATGGCCATATTAGATGGCACATAAAAATTGTAGAAGTAAGCCATGATATTTAACATAGAAGGATTTTTTAAATGTTCTCCTTCACCAATTGTTGTTTGTGTGCCATAAGGATGTGTTGGAAACAATGCGCGGTAATATGCTTCTGACATTTTGCTCCCGTCGCGATCCTGACCCATATTATATTCTTCGTACACAGCTTCTAACTCGGTATGAAACAAACGCAACACACAAGTACTGAATCTTTCGCTTTCGATCACCAGCCATTTTTCTAATTCATTAGCCGGAATATCATTTACATACACAGTTTGTTCTTTGCTGGTATATGCATTTGTTCCTTTAGCACCTAATGAAGTAATCATTTTATCATATTCATTTGGCACGGCAAATTTTGCGGCCTCTTGACTCATTTGGTCAATCTTTTTATAAATCTCTTTTTTCTTTTCCGGGTCTTTTTCTTTTCGGTGCTGTTCATATAATTGTGCAATGGCATCAATCATAGGTTTTTCGCGCGACCAGTTGGTAGTGCCCACATTTGATGTACCTTTAAACATCATATGCTCCAAGTAATGTGCTAATCCTGTTGTTTCTCTTGGGTCATTTTTTGAACCTGCTTTAACAGCGATATAAGTTTGAATTCTAGGTTCGGCTTTATTTTGAGATAAATAAACAGTAAATCCATTATTTAATTTATAAATACGTGTTTTGGTTGGATCATCCGGAACAGTGATAAATGAATATTTGCCAGGATTCGGCGTTCCCGGTTTTGCAGTTGTTACATTTCCTGACGTAAACAACGTAATTGGGTCAGGTGTACCTGGTTCAACACGAATTGGTCCTCCATTGGTAGAACCTGCTGTAGATGAACTGGATGACGACGAACCCGTTGTAGGTGGTTTATTAGTATTAGTGCCGGGATTATTGGTGGAGCCTTGGGAACTTGACGAACCTGTTTGGGCTGCGATAGTTTGCACAAAAAGTAAACAAACCAATAATACACTTAAAAAACTGAACTGCTTTTTCATAAGTTAGTATTTATACTTTATTATTAATTAATAATCCAACTCAAAACCCAAAGTTTCTTTTAACTCCTTTATGAGAGGATTAATTTCTTCCATTTTTTTATATTTCTCCTGAGTAGTATAAGGGCGTTTTATTTTATCAGATTTTACACTTTCCACAATAAACGAAATGTCAAATTGATTATTTTCCAGTCCATCTTTTATAAACTCACGCAGGTCGTTTTGCATTTCCTTCATGATGTTTGCTTCCAGATTCGATTCTAAACGCACTACTATATTATTTGTTTCATTAATAGACACAGCTGCTGCGTCCATTATAATGGCAACACGATTTTGGTCTTTACGGATAAAGTCAGCATATTGTTTCCAAACGATAAAAAACATTTCAGGCGAAATTACTTTTAACGGTTCTTCTACGGTTTTGGTTAAAAGCGCCGCAGACTTTTCGTCTTCCTCCTTTTTAATAGCCTGCCGAATATCCGTTTTTTTAGGGATGACAACCGTTTCAACAGATTCTAATTGAGGGGTAATAATGGTACTGTTTTCTACCCTTACTTTTTTTACCGGCTCCTCGCTTACAGTTGGTATGTCGGAAATATTGTTGGTTTCAGTAGGTTTTACTGCAGTAGAAATGGGTTTAATGTTAGCAATCGGGCGCTTTTCGTTCAGGTCAGGAGTTTTTTTTTCCATGCCGCCTGCAGAAAGCGTTGAAACAGCGCTGTGGACATAACACAATTTCATCAATGCCAACTCCACATGTAAACGTTTATTTTTACTTGCACGATAATTGACATCTGTGCTATTTAAAATATTTAAACCGCTTAATAAAAACGAAGCGCTGATTAAATTACTCTGTGATTTATATCGTTCAATTACGGTTTCGCTGGTATCTAATAATTTGAGTGTAGATTCATCTTTACAAACTAAAATGTTTCTAAAGTGTTCGGCCAATCCATTGATAAAAATATCGCCGTCAAATCCTTTATTTACTACTTCATCAAATAACACTAATGCTGCTGCCACATCTTCAACAACAAATGCATCTGTTATTTTAAAGAAGTATTCATAATCGAGAATATTTAAATTTTCGATGACATCTTTAGCGGTAATTGACTTACCCGAGAAGCTGGTAATACGGTCGAAAATACTGAGTGCATCACGCATTGCACCATCTGCTTTTTGAGCAATAAGGTGCATAGCTTCATCGGTGCAATCAATACCTTCGTTTTTACAAATTATTTCGAGCTGTTGTGTCATGTCTTTGATTCTAATTCTATTAAAATCAAATATTTGACAACGGCTTAAAATGGTAGGTATTATTTTATGTTTTTCGGTTGTTGCGAGAATAAATTTTACATATAATGGCGGTTCCTCCAGGGTTTTCAAAAATGCGTTAAATGCCGAAGCACTTAGCATATGAACCTCATCTATGATATAAATTTTAAATTTACCGGAAGCAGGTGCATAACGAACCTGGTCGACTAAACTGCGAATATCTTCCACAGAGTTGTTGGAGGCAGCATCAATTTCATGAATATTAAACGATGCATTTTCGTTAAAAGAAGAACAGCTTTCACAAGTATTACATGCTTCGCCGTTTTCCTGAATATTTTCGCAGTTAATTGTTTTTGCCAAAATACGGGCACAAGTTGTTTTACCAACACCACGTGGACCGCAAAACAAAAACGATTGCGCCAAATGGTTGTTTTTGATGGCATTTTTTAACGTCACCACTACCTGATCCTGCCCTATCACGTCATGCCATGATGAGGGCCTATATTTTCTCGCTGAAACAACAAAACTCTGCACGGGGTAAAGATAGCAAATTTGGCCAGTTTCAAAAGCCCTAATCTGACACAAATTTTACCGGAAATACCGATAAATATGGTCTCCTTACCTGAAATAAGGTTACATTTGGCATACCAAGCAACGGCATTAAATGCGACTTAAAGTGCCCCTTTTCTATTTATCGAAAATACCTGTCATCACAGTTTTGTTGATGATATGGCATTTTATATGCGGAAATGACGCTTATGGTCAAAACTTTATTCCAAACGGCGATTTCGAACAATTCGACACCTGTCCGAACAAATTAGGCCAACTTAAACTCGCTGAGCCATGGTTCAATGCGACTTACCCTGAATCTGAATATTTTAATACTTGTAGTATAAACGATACCACATCAATACCCACCAATTATTTTGGCGTTCAGCAGGCTCAATCCGGAAGCGGTTATTGTGGTATGTATGTAGCACAAACCGGCGGACCACCTTATCGCGAATTTATTGAAGCAAAATTAACATCACCGTTAAGTGCCAATGTGGCTTATAATTTGGTTTGGTATGCAAGTGTTGCAGATATCAGTAGTTGTTTTCCTGCGAGTATTTGTGTGTATTTAACCAGCGACAGTTTGATTAATTATACTACAACCTCTTTTCTTACCGCAGCCACTTTAATTGAACAACAATTTTGCAACCCAGAAAATATTGTTTTTAACGATACCAGTGCTTGGGTTAAAATTAATTGTTGTTTTATTGCCAATGGTGATGAACGATTTATTGTTATAGGTAATAATTACAGCGATTTATTTATCGGTTGCAGCGGTGACCCGGGTGTATTTCAGGCTGCCTATTTGTATATTGATAATATTTCGATTGTTGAAATGCCCACACAAACTGTTCATTTTGATACGGCAGTTTGCAAAGGCCAACCGGTACCAATTAATTTGAGCAAACTCATTGAAGAACCCGGCAACACTAACCCATTGTTTGTTTGGAATGATGGTTTTATAGGTGCTGAACGCTTATTGGTGAATGAAAATATTTATACCATAACAGTGGACAATGGATGTGCAACCGATACTCTCATCATTGAGTTAAAACATTTAACAGATTGTCCTGAAGTATTTTATATACCAAATGCATTTTCACCCAATAATGATGGCATTAATGACTTTTTTCGAATCACAAACGAAAATATTACCGTGTTAAATTTCGAAATTTATAATCGTTACGGCAAACAAATTGTGTCTGTTTACGATTATTTATCCGGATGGGATGGTAATGTAAATGGCAATCCTGCTGATGTTGGTGTTTACATTTATAACTTACGTTATCGCACAAATATCAGCGAAACCTTTCAAGAAAAAAAAGGTTATATTACTTTAATACGGTAATACAATTGTTTACTTTACAAATTCAATAAAATTGCTGTTTTGTTGCGCATCAGTAGTGGCTAGCAGATATGTTCCATTTACCAGTTGTTTAATTTGGATACTGTTATTAAAAATATCGCCCGACTGAATTAATTGTCCTGTAAAAGTATATATTTTGTACTGCTGCAATAACACATCAGTATAAATATGTAAAACATCCTGTTCAATATTTATAGCTAACGATGTATTTAAGTCATCAGGTTGTTCAATTGGTGTTGTGCAGTCTATTTCGGTTGCTTCGGTGGTAACTTTTAAAACAGCATTTTCTACCCACCAGTTTTCCCACGTGAAATCTGCGCCAGACGCCGTTTTCCAGTCGTTTAAATCTACCATCCCACTACCTGAATTCGTACCTGCCATTTTAATTACTTTAATTGCTGCATCATTTCTATCCCATGTAAGTAAATCGCCATCAGCACAAACTTCCGGACCGGAAGGGGAATAACAATTTACCTGTAAAAAATAAGCGAAATCATCATCACCGGGATAAGAACCATAAACATGTGCAATGTTTAATTCATCAATACAAACAGCAGTATATTCTTCCACACCAATTCCGTAAAATGGTGTTCCGTATTCTGTCATTAATCTCGCTAAAAAAGTAACTTGCCTGCCTCTTCTATCCGGATTATCGTAATGTGTGTCGGTAATTAAATTTGTTGTAGCCGGATTATTTAAAAAATCGTCATTTCCTAATTGCACTAAATTATGATAAGGGTTGTGTAAAGCAGTATTAGAAATAATGGTACCATTTTCTGCAGAAAAATATGCCTGTCCCATAATTGCACAGCCTGCACTTGTTCCACCAATAGTTATTTGTTTTTCATTAATAAGCACATTAAATGCATCTTCCATAGGTGTATCGCGCCAATAGTCGATATATTCCCATTGATCGCCACCGGCAAACCACAATGCATCCGCTTCTGCCACCCTGCGCAATACATAAGGGTTAAAAGATGCATCCTTATTATTACAGAGTATAGTTTCAACCGAATTAATTTCCACTCCTAAATCCTCAAAAAAATAGTCATTGTATCCATCTTCGCCTGATGTTCTCAACACCAAAACATCACCTCCACCTGCACGTTCGAGGAACCAGCGCATAGCATTATCGTTTTCGGATGCCCCTCCCATTAAAACTGTACCTTTTTGCACCGTAACCGTCACGTCTGTAGTGTCGCCGGTAAAGTAACTCGTGTAGTCCTGAGCAAAAGCAGGCATGGATAAACACGACATTAAAAACAGGCCAAATACTCTCATATCCTTCATTTTGAGCAAATATAAGCATCAAAGTCATTTTTACATTTATAACAACCCCGTATATTTGCCAAAAATCAATACAACTTGGAACCTTCGCCGAAAATCGATTTTAACGATACCGAAATAGCTTTTTCGGGTAAAAGCAATAAAGAACTGAAATGGGAGCACTGGTTATTTAAAGTGATGAATAATCCGGTGATGACAAATATACTTACCACTTTGGCCAGCTGGACACTCAATTTACATTTGCCGTTTAAATGGGCAATAAAAGGCACTGTTTACCAGCAATTTTGTGGTGGAGAAACCCTGAAAGAAACCATTCCTGTTTTAAATAAACTTGAACAATTTCATATCGGTGCTATTATTGATTATGGTGTAGAAGGCAAAGAATCAGAAGCCGAATTTGAACGAACAAAAAATGAGTTAATTCATATTATTCAATTTGCATCCGGTAAAAAAAATATTCCGTTTATTAGTAGCAAGGTAACAGGAGTTACCAGTTTTGCATTATTGGAAAAATTAAATGCAAAAGCAACACTCACTGCGGAAGAAGAAAAAGAAAAAACAAAATTGTATGCACGCATGGATCAAATTGCTGCCGCAGCTGCACAAAACCATATTGGATTATTTATTGATGCTGAAGAAAGTTGGATTCAGGATGCTGTTGATGATTTAACGTTTGAATTAATGCGTAAATACAATCAACAAAAAGCAGTTGTATTTGCTACACCACAAATGTATCGCCACGATCGTCTCGCATTTTCGAAACGCGCATTGGAAGATGCCAAACAACATAATTATATTTTAGGCTTGAAACCTGTTCGTGGTGCCTATATGGATAAAGAACGCAAACGTGCAGAAGAAATGAATTATCCTTCACCTATTCAACCTGATAAAAATGCAACAGACCGCGATTATGATGCAGTAATTTTATTTTGTCTGGAAAATATGGATCGCATTGCAGTTTGTGCTGCAACACATAATGAAAAAAGTAGTTTGCTACTCGCATCTGAAATGCAAAAACGAAATATTCCTGCCAATCATCCGCATTTTTATTTCTCACAATTGTATGGCATGAGTGACCAAATCACTTACAATTTAGCAAAAGCCGGATTTAATGTAACCAAATATTTGCCTTATGGTCCGGTTAAAGATGTAATTCCATATTTAATTCGTCGTGCACAGGAGAATAAATCGGTGAGCGGACAAATGAGCAGGGAATTAAATCTGATCGACAAAGAAATTAAACGCAGAGGGTTGTAACCTATTTCGTTTAACAAACCTCCTTGTTTTTAATTCACCTTAATAGTTCCTATGTATTCCTTTTTGCCATCTCGTGCAAAGAAGATGAATTTTTTGTCAGCCGATTGTTGCGACATAGTAACGCGCAGGTGATAAGCACTGATATCACCGGGTAGGACAACTTTTTTATAGGAGCCGTCGCTATTAATAGTTACCATCATAATTTGTGAATTCTTTATTTTATAATCTTCCAATTCTCTATAATTTTTTGCATTTAAATTTTCGGAATTGCCATTATAAAATAAGTATAGTTTATCACCATTTTGCATAAAGTTATAGGATGTAAAATCTGCTTCAATGGAGAATTGTTTTTTAGGCACTGCATTCATCCAAACAATTTCAGCATTGGAATCAACTCCCAATGTAATTAGTGTCAGGCAACTGAAATAGGTGCCCGACTGCGTATTAGAAACAGCAAATTCTTCAATTATAAAAATAAAATCACCATTATCCATTAATAATAACTCATCAAGCGATAATTTAATTCTAAAAGCCTTATCGAGCTTTATTTTATCGAGAAAATCCTGTGTGAAATTTTTTACGCTTTTATTGGTTATACTTAACGATGCTTTATCAACTGAAAAAGCATAAAATGCGTCCATTTCGTTTGCTTCATCTGCAGAACTACATACACCGGAAACGATAATATTACCTGCTTTATCAAAAGCCATCAAACCATCTAAAAAGTTCACACCTTGCTGAACCAAATCGATATTTTTCATTTGCGCACCTTTATTAGAAATTTGGTGCAAACTAGTTATTGCTCTTATTGTATTAGGTTTAGTTGCTTTTGCTCCCTCCATAAATCTCCAACCTAAAATATAAACATCGCCATTATTATCCACGCTTACCTGAGTTGGGGTATATTTATCATCGGTTGAAGGTATTACCACATTTTTTTCCCACTGCTTTACCAAACCTTCACCAAACACAGCTATTGTTGTTATATTACTATTGAATCTGTTTCCTAATTTATCTCCATAATCTCTGCCTAACGACTGCATTGGGAATGCATGGAAAGCAATAAATTTTTTGTCTGCAGATTCCACCATTT
Organism: Bacteroidota bacterium; assembly: GCA_016718035.1. GTDB lineage: Bacteria > Bacteroidota > Bacteroidia > Chitinophagales > BACL12 > UBA7236. The sequence goes on from JADKEK010000009.1 coordinate 246,255, forward strand.
GTAATGATAAAAAAAGTTGATCATCCTCCTGCTTTACATTAAATAATAAAGCTGCTGCACCGGAATTATACAATTTTACCGGTTCCAACTTTTGTGCATATACATTCCAACTGCTTGTCTTTTTACTGTACTTGCGGGAAATACTGTATACATCTCCATTAAATAAAATTGGCCATTCTAAACTTTCGTCATCGTCTTGAGGAATAGCTTTTTCTGCGAGTAGTTTAAGGTCGTTAGAATATTTTTGAATTATCAATGTTGTTTGTGAGCCTGTGGCATTGAATCCAACCTCAAATTTATATTTCGAACTAAAGCTGGCTACATAAAATCCGGTTTCGTCACCACCTAAATTTTTCGATGCATCGGCTGAAAACTTGTCCTCCAACAATGAGGTTTCAATTTTGATGTCTTGAGCAACAAGGGTAAAACTTTGCAATAAAAGCAGGCAAATACCTATAATGTGATATGATTTCATCTTGTTAATTTGGGCTGTTATAAAATAAAGTAGTGAAAATGATTACAAATATAATTATCAGGATAGTTGTTTTCATTTTTTGCGGGTAAATGCCTGGATAACCCATCAAATTAGCCTTGTTTGGTTCAAATTTGTAAGTTCACCCCAACAGCAGCATTTCAGGTAAAAACAACAGGCCATAAATAGAAATCTAAGTTAATAGATTAGCTAGTCTAAACTAGAAGCCTATTAGTCTAAACTAGAAAGTAGATTAACTACAACTCCTCCGACAAAAATCATCTTTTTTAGAATGATTTCCTTTGTATTTTTGCTTAAGGATACTCAAACAGGGACATTTTATGCCATTTTACACCAAATCAGGGAACATTCCCGAGAAACGTCATATTCAATTCCGCAAGCCGGATGGGACACTTTACCACGAAGAGTTGTTTTCTACAGAAGGATTTAGCAACACGTATAGTTTATTATATCACCTTTACCCGCCTACAAAAATTAAGCAGGTTGGTGAAGCATACAGTGTTGAGCCTAAAGTAGTGTTGTCGAAACAATTAAGACATCGCTCACTAAAAGGGTTTAAAATAAAACCGGTAGATGATTATTTGGAAAGTCGCAAAGCGGTTTTAGTGAACAGCGATTTACATATTTCTTTGGCTGCTCCTCGCAAAAGTATGACAGACTACTTTTATAAAAATGTAGATGCTGATGAAATGATATTTGTCCATGAAGGAACCGGTACATTAAAAACGATGTATGGAGATATTCCTTTTGAATATGGTGATTATGTGATTATTCCAAGAGGAACATTATATCAGATAACATTTAATGATGAAAACAACAGGTTATTAATTGTTGAATCGTTTTCACCGATAGAATTTCCGAAACGTTATATGAATCGTGTTGGGCAATTAATGGAACATTCCCCATTTTGCGAACGCGATATCAAAACTCCGCAAAATTTAAAAACTTACGATGAGCAGGGTGATTTTTATTTTAAAATTAAAAAGCAAGGTATCATTTATCCTTATCACTATGCCAATCACCCATTTGATTTAATTGGTTGGGATGGTTATGTATATCCGTGGGCTTTTTCAATTCATAATTTCGAACCAATTACAGGTCGTGTGCACCAACCACCTCCGGTGCATCAAACTTTTGAAGCGCATAATTTTGTGATATGCAGTTTTGTGCCGCGTATGTATGATTATCATCCATTGGCAATACCTGCACCTTACAATCACAGCAATATTGACAGCGATGAAATTTTATATTATGTTGACGGCGATTTCATGAGCCGAAAAAGTGTTGAACGCGGTCAAATTACCCTTCACCCGGGCGGCATTCCCCACGGTCCACACCCAGGCACATACGAAGGAAGCATCGGCAAAAAAGAAACCAAAGAATTAGCTGTAATGATTGATCCATTTAAGCCACTTCAATTAACTGAAGAAGCATTGGAGATTGAGGATACGGAGTATTATTTGAGTTGGCTTAGTTAATGTGCTGATGTGTTAATGTGCTGATGTGCTGATGTGCTGATGTGGGAATGTGATAATGTGCTGATGTGTTAATGTGTTGATGAGCTGATTGGGTAAATTGATAATTTGATACTTTTCAAAATGAATTAAAATGCAAGTATGAATTAATAAAAATGGATAATAAAGTAATATCACCTTGTCCCTGGTATTACTTTAAGATATTTTATCACCTTAAAAACAAAAAAAATGAGTAATGAAGAAAAAAATCTGATTGTAGATTTAACTTTTGAATTTTCGTTATTAATTATTGATTACACTGAAGAGTTAGAAAAATTAAAAAAAAACAGAATGGCCTGGCAGTTATTTGATGCGGGAACATCTGTTGGAGCAAATGTAAATGAATCACAAAACGCGGAGAGCAGGGCGGATTTTATTCATAAAATGAAAATTGCCGCAAAAGAAGGTAGCGAGTTACAATATTGGCTTCGATTATGTAAACATGCAAAAAACTACCCTGAATGTGATGATTTACTGGAAAGAATAGTTGTAATCAATAAAATATTAAGTAAAATTATTTCATCATCAAAAAAATAAACCCGTTGATCGCTAAGTGTGACTAAAATTGAAAATCATACCGGCTGTTTCCACCCTGGCGGATGGTTAGCGAATTAGCACATTATCACATTAGCACATCAGCACATTTTAAATTTATGAATACATTAGAATTAACATCAAACCAAACAACCACCGACTTCCTCCCACTCCAAGGCACTGACCACATAGAGTTTTATGTTGGGAATGCTAAGCAGTCGGCTTATTATTATCAAAGTGCATGGGGATATGAACTGGTGGCTTATGCCGGATTAGAAACCGGTGTTAAGGATAGGGCTTCCTATGTTTTGCAGCAAGATAAAATACGTATTGTGTTAACTACATCATTTGACCCGAATAGTGAAATTTCGGAGCATGTGCGGAAACATGGTGATGGTGTTAAGGTGCTTGCATTATGGGTTGATGATGCCACAAAAAGTTATGAAGAAACAATTAAACGCGGTGCTAAAGGTGTAATGGCCCCAACTACTTTAAAAGATGAGTTTGGTGAAGTAGTGGTTTCGGCAATTCAGACATATGGTGATACCATTCATAAATTTATTGAAAGAAAAAACTACAAGGGTGTATTTATGCCCGGATACCAACCTAAAAAATCTAATGTTCCGGTTAAATCTGTTGGTTTAAAATATGTAGACCATTGCGTAGGAAATGTGGAATTAGGTAAAATGAATGAGTGGGTAAAATTTTATGAAGATGTAATGGGATTTAAATTACTTATCACATTTGATGACAGCGATATTTCTACAGAATACTCTGCGTTAATGAGTAAAGTAGTGAGTAATGGCAATGGTTATGTAAAATTCCCAATTAATGAACCAGCTGAAGGCAAAAAGAAATCGCAAATTGAAGAATATATCGATTTTTATAAAGGAGCAGGTGTGCAGCATATTGCCATTGCAACCGATAATATCATCGAAACTGTTACTGAATTACGTGCACGTGGTGTAGAATTTTTATATGTGCCTGAAGTATATTACGAAGATGTGTTAGACCGTGTAGGACATATTGACGAAGATTTTGATGAATTGAAAAAACTCAATATCCTTATCGACAGAGATGATGAAGGGTATTTATTACAATTATTTACAAAACCTGTAGAGGATCGTCCGACTGTGTTTTATGAAATTATTCAGCGCCACGGTGCGAGAAGTTTCGGCAAAGGCAATTTCAAAGCATTGTTTGAAGCCATTGAAAGAGAACAGGAATTGAGGGGAACACTTTAATCCAAACCAATATTAGCAAAAAAATGACCGGCCTTATGTCGGTCATTTTTTTATCCTGTTTATAAAACACAGTAAAAAAATATTTAACTGCTAAGTATTTGATAATCAGTAGTTTTTAGCTAATAATTTGATTGAAACCACCGGTTTATGCCTCAGGTGACAAAAGTCATGTTATTTTTTTCACTATATAATGGTATCTTTGCATTCTTCTTACCGCAATCGAATTATATACTTGTGTCATTTTCCCGCAAAAAGGTGATATAAGTCAACAGATGGCAAGAGTGTAGTCACACACTACAAGCTATAAAAGCTATCTATTTGTATATACATATAATTTGAACTGTTATGATAAAAATGCAACTGTTTATTGTGTCACTGTTTGGAATGGTGGGCACGATGTTTTCCCAGGTAACTGAAGACTGGGTATCTCCTGATTTTTATTATGGGCTCGATGGCATTGCTATTGTTGCTGACGCCGATAATAATTCATACGCTGTTAGTGATATCTTCCAACAGGATATTTATTTAACAAAAAGAGGCGCTGATGGCACCATTTTATGGACAGCCACATACGACAATACCGAACCTTCACAATGGGAAATGGCATCGGATGTTGCACTTGATGTAAATGGTGATGTTATTGTTACAGGTTATACCAATGTGGGTTTTGGTTCAGATTGGTATCCGTTACAAATGGTAACCATGAAATTTGATGGCGCCGATGGAGCATTATTATGGCGCAAAACGTTTTTAACAGGTGTTGCATATCGCGGACGCAAGATACTCACTGATGCAACCGGCAATATTTATATTGGTGGTGATGTGAACGCTTGGATGTTTTACCATGGTGAAGTTGGCACTATGATGGTAAAAAAATACGATACTGATGGTAATGATATTTGGACTGTTATAGAAGATGCAGCCGGGAATGATTTTGCTGGTATTCTTAAAACTATGAAATTTAATGCCGCCGGAAATATTGTTATTGGCGCTGTAGGTTCTAGTTTAGCTTGCATAACCACTTCAGGAACTGTGTTATGGCATACTACTGGTATTACAAATGGCATATTAAACTTCGATATTGACCCATCCGGAAATATTTTTGTTGTTTCTTCTGGAAGTTTTGGTATCATTCCGTTTATCTCCAGCGATATTGTGGTTTCAAAATTTAATTCTTCAGGAACTTTACTTTGGTCACATAATTATGATTTTGGCAATTCAGAATATGCATCACAAATTGTTTGTGACAACAGTGGTGGCGCATATATTACAGGATATGGTGATATTTATTTTGACTGGTATACATTCAAAGTTGACAATAGCGGCACAATGTTGTGGTCTCAAACTTATGATGAACATACCGGTAATGATGAAGTACCACGACATATGATTAAAGATGCTTATGATAATGTTTACATAACCGGACAAGGTGGTCCATGGCCAGGATATTTTTGGTTGAGTTTAGTGCAAATGGTAACTATCAAATACACTCCAGCAGGAGTTGAAGAATGGGTAGCATTACATACTGATTACACTAATACTGGTTCAGCTTTATGTCTGGCTCCCGATAATTCTATTTTTGCGTTAGGTCAACAATATGCTGTGGTGATACACTACAATCAAGTAATGGCAGTTTCATGTTCTACTCCAACTGGTTTATTTACCAATAATATCACCAGCAGTCAGGCACGATTTAATTGGTCATATGTTCCAGAAGCAGTGCAATATGAAATTTGGTATAAAAAAGCGATTGCACCAACATGGAAAGTGAAATTTGTGCCATCAACCAAAAACAAATTGAATGTAAAATCGCTTTCACCAAATAAGGAATACGTTTGGAAGGTGCGAACCATTTGTGCTGATGGATTAGTTTCGGACTTTTCACCTGAACAAAATTTTACTACACTTCCATTGCGTGAAGGTGAATTGAGTGCGACTGCTGTGGTTACAATTTATCCAAATCCTGCAAGTGATGTGGTTTATATTCAGTCAGATAACGCTGAGATTAAATCAGTTACATTCTTCGACATGTCCGGACAACTTGTATTATCTACTACAGCAGATGTAAGTGAAGGTATCAATACCAGTAGTTTAACTGCAGGCATGTATCTGATTCGTATTGAAACAAATGATGAAGTTATCAATCAACAATTAATTATTCATAATTAATTCAAAATACCTGAATTCAATGCCCATAATTCGAAAAGACCGCAAAACTAAATTGCGGTCTTTTTTTATACTATAGTGATATTAATCACCGATTGCATCTACACAGGTCACGGAAATTAAGGCAGAAAAGCTATCTATTTGTATATACATAGATTAATAAGAAAAGAAAAAAACGAATTCCTTTTGACCAATTAATCTAATAAATTTTAAGCAAAAAATATCAAACACTTAAACAACTAATTATGAAAAAGACGATGTTCTTATTACTGTTATTGCCGTTTTTGGTAAACGCGCAGGTAACACTTGATTGGCAACAATTTCAGGGCGGACTTTCACTCGCTACCGATGATACGGATAATTTATACAGTATTTATTGGGATTACAATCCAGCCGGAGATATTTATTTAAACAAACACGATGCAGCTGGTAATTTTATGTGGACTGTATCATACGATAATACTGATAATACACGACATGAAGTAGCTACCTGGGTGGAAACCGATAATGAAAATAATATTATAGTTACAGGAACCATCCGTTCAGGATATGCTTCACCGGTGAATGCTGCAAGTGTGATAATGAAATTTGACCCATCAGGTAATTTATTATGGCGCAATGTTTATGAAACAAGTTTTGATGGTTCATATACTGTGAAATGTTTAGTAGATGCGGATAATAATATTTATGTTTTAGGACTTGGCAGCAACGGTGTTGGAATGGTTACTAAAGTTAAAAAGTTCGCGGCAGATGGTACAGCAATGTGGAGCTATTTTAATGTTGCGGGTATTGGTGCACCTATGAATTTTAAATTTACGCCAGATAACAATATTGTAATTATTGGTCGTGGAACTATAGGGAGCATAAATGGGTATGCTAAAATTGATATGGACGGTAATGAAATATGGAGTTATGCCGGTGTAAATAGTTTAACTATTGGCGATGCTGCCGGTGATTTGGATGGCAATACTTATATCATCAATGGAGAATATGTTGTAGCAGGCGTTCAGGGAAGTATATTAACTAAATTAAGTCCAACAGGCAGTGCACTCTGGTCACATACTAACGATATAACCGGAACAAAAGTTGAAGTTGGAACAGATAACTATCCTGTAATCGGCGGTTTTCCGAGTGCCGGTTCACCGGGTGTGGCTATGATGAAATATAATACAACTGGAACACCTCTTTGGACAAATCTGGATGCCGATGGTCCTGACCAAGCTTTATTATTACACAATATAATGAAAATGGATATTGCCAATAATATTTATTTTGGTGCAGGTACTTTATTTCAGCAGGCAGTGTGTAAAGTAAATGCTGATGGCACCAACGACTGGATTGCATTAGCATCAAGTGGTTATAATACCGACTTCGAATTTGGTAATGATTATAGTTTGTTCATGCTTGGAGGAATTGCCCTTGCACACTTTATTCAAGACCCGATAATTACTTGTGATGCACCTGTGGGATTATTTACCAATAATATCACCACAGTTAAAGCAAGACTTAACTGGACTGTTGAACCAGGTGCTTTTCAATATGAAGTTTGGTATAAAAAAGCTACAGCAATAAACTGGAAGAAAAAATTTGTTCCGGGTGTCAATAATAAACTCAATTTAAAAAACCTGCAATGCGGAACTAATTATGTATGGCAAATAAGAACAATTTGTGATACAATTGGTGTAGATGAAATTTCAGCATGGTCACCTTTACAAGCATTTAGCACTTTAGCTTGCAGAGCCGGAGATAATATTGAAAGTGATGAATCTACAACAAGTTTGTATCCGAACCCTGCAACAACAAGCCTGACTGTTGTAATGAATAGCGATATACAATCAATTCAAATTTTTGACATGACAGGTAAACTGGTGTTTAACAAAAATATTGAAACTGCTGAATCTATACAATTAGATATTTCGGAATGGAATTCCGGTATTTATTTAGTGCAGTCAGTTGGAACATCAGGTACAACTACTGAAAAACTTGTAGTTCAACATTAAAACAATTATTAAAAAAGCAAAGCGGCTGTTGTTTAGATACAACAGCCGCTTTTTTTTTACCTTTTATCGTTACTTAATACTCAACAAAAAAGTAACAGTATTGGTTTTGGTTAATGTTCAATATTAACGTTTAATCATTTTAGCATTATAAGTAACATCACCTTCAGTAATGGCAATCATATACACACCGGATTGCAAATTGCCTACTTGCAACTTAATTGTATTATGGTTAACAGTTTCAACTGTAGAGGATACAATTTGTCCTAAATTATTATAAATGCTGATGTCAGCACTATTAATGTCATCAGGTACGATAATAGTAGCAACCTCTTTTACCGGATTAGGAAAAATAGTGAGGCTTTGAATCGTATTGTGCTCTGCTATACCAACGGCAATATTTTCAGCATATGCGGCCTGTTGGTCTTCAAAAGGAAATCCGCCATCTGTTACCAAATCGAAATATTGGAATAAAGGACCTTTTACTCCGGCTTTTAACCAGTAATAATTAGTAAAATCATATACAATTGGGGTTGGGAGCAAATCTGCTTCATCCATATAATCTTCTTTCACTTTTACGCGCAATACATCGGTATAAGTTCCGGAAGGTAAGATCAGTGTTCCATAAGCATCCACTTCCATGGTAACTGAGCCACTTCTTTCAAAAGCAATTCCATTGATAAATTCACTAAATAAATCATCCGTGTTTGTTGTTCCGTATGTCATCGGAAAAACAAAAATTTCTTCAGGGTCCTGGTAAACAACAATTGAACCCGCAGCTGATATTCCGTAGTTAGTAAATTCACTTGCGGTAACTTTAAAATAGCTATAAGTACCGGGCCCATTATCAGCTGCGATATTTGCGCCGGGAAAATCAGCAACATCGGGTGTTGAAGCTACATCAACCCAAGTATAACCATATTCAGAACCGGATTCAATAATATCACTAAAATCCCATGTAACATTTTCACCTGCCGGGCCGGGGTTTAAACCTTCCGTTTGGACATCAATGTAATTAAATTCATCACCAATGCCACCATTAATGCTGCTGGTAATAGTGGGTTGCGCAATTAACGCAATAAAAGGCGTTAATAAAAAAGTAATTAGTAGTAGTTTTTTCATAGTTGTAATTTTATTCAAATTTACAACGAATCGACTACGGTTTTGACATATTTACAAATCTTTCAATATAAAATACAAATTTACCGCTTACCGAAATTAACATATAGCGATAAAAATAAATTATAACTACCCATTACAAAAACTCCTGAATAATTTTAATTAAAGACTGAGGATTATCAGCATGCACCCAATGACCTGCGTCATTAACAGTAGATAAATTGGCATTTGGAAATAGTTGTAGAATTTGTGGCCAATCTTCAAAAGTGATATAATCAGAATTTTCACCCCTTATAAATAAGGTTTCCCCTTCAAATGGTATATCGCTGTTTATTGCAGATAAAATATTGTTTTCGTAATTATCATTTAATGCTGCTAAATTAAATTTCCAATGATACGTTCCATCCGGTTCTCGCGTGAGATTTTTTAATAAAAATTGTTTAACACCGGGTTGATGAATAAATTGAGTAAGTTGTAATTCTGCATCGCTGCGATTGGTGATATTATTCAGCTGAACTGATTGTAAGGCTTCGAAAATATGGTCATGACCACTTTCATATCTTTTAATTCCTATGTCGACAATAATTAGTTTTTCTACCATTTCGGGAAAATCGAGTGCGAATTGCATCGCCGTTTTTCCTCCCATGGAATGGCCTAAAATATTAGATTGCGGAATTCCTTCTCGCAGCATAAAATCACGTAAATCCTCGGCCATTAATTTATAGGAATGTTGAGCAGTATGTGGCGACTTCCCATGATTGCGTTGGTCAACTAAATACAAGGTAAAATCATGCTCCAATACTTTTGCAACCGATTGCCAATTATCCAGCATACCGAATAATCCGTGCAAAATTATCAGTGGTTTTCCCTGACCTAAAGTTTTAAAATTCAATAACATTGTAACAAAGATATTTAAGATAAAATGAAATTTTTTGCGACTGCAATTTTGGCAGGTAGCTCTAAGACCTGGCAGGTTTTAAAACCTGCCAGGTCTTTGCGATAAAAAAACAAATTCCAACCGTTTTCTTCCTACCGAAATCATTCTTTCATTATTTTATCGTGCACAAAACTCCTGCGTGACAATTTGACATCTCGCGAAAAATCAAAAATCCAATAAAACGTTGTTGAAATGAATTAACGCTGCTTCTGCCGCTTCACTAAATAGGGCAATAAAACTTCTTTAAATCCGGCATTCATATCTGCCTCTACAAAATCAATATGATACTGATGGCAACGCAACTTAAGTGTTTTGATATATTGCTCCATCTGTTCGGTGTAAAATGATTTAACATCATTACTGCGCAACTTCACCTTCTCCCCTGTTTCCATATCTACAAAAACATAAGGCCTGTTGTCATAAGCAAAATCTAACTCATGTTTTTTATCGGTAACATGAAAAACAACAACTTCATGTTTATTGTGTTTTAAATGTTGTAATGCCGAAAATAATTCATCTGCTTTAGTGGTATCTTCAAACATATCGCTAAAAATTAATACCAAACTTCTGCGGTGAATATTTTCTGCAATTAAATGCAGACATTTACCGGCATCCGTTTTAACATCGCGCGATGATTTGCCAATAAAACTTTCTAATTGTGTTTGCAATAATTTATGATGCACATTACTGCTACCGGATTTTGTATGCACCAATAAATCATCGGTGAAAATTGTTAATCCTGCAGCATCGCGTTGCAACTTTAATAAATGGATAATCGCACTGGCACAAATAGTTGAAAAAATGAGTTTGTTGACGTGCAATCCTGTTGCCTTTTTATCGGGTTCAGGAAAATACATACTTGAAGAAGCATCAATCACAATCTGACATCGCAAATTGGTTTCCTCTTCATACTTCTTTGTGAATAACTTATCTGTTCTTCCAAATACCTTCCAGTCGATATGCCTTGTTGCCTCCCCCGGATTGTAAATCCTGTGTTCGGCGAATTCTACTGAAAAGCCATGAAACGGACTTTTGTGTAACCCCAAAATAAACCCTTCCACTACCTGTTTGGCAATGAGTTCCAGGTTTTCGACCTGACGTAAGTCTTTGAGTGAAATCAGTTGACCGTTCATAACTGCAAATTAAAACTAAAAAAGCCTTCCGTCAAACGAAGGAAGGCTTTAATTAAGTATGTTTAACAATTATAAGTGTTGTTTTACTTTAGCGTCTAATACACTCTTAGGCACAGCACCTACCTGTTTGTCCACTACCTGACCACCTTTTACGAAAAGGATAGTTGGGATATTGCGGATGCCATACATCATAGAAATTTCAGGGTTAAAGTCCACATTCACTTTTCCAATGTTTACTTTTCCATCATAATCTTTCGCCAGTTCCTCAATAACGGGTCCAACAACGCGGCAAGGACCGCACCATTCTGCCCAAAAGTCAATAACTGATAGTTTTTCGCTGTCAAGCACTGTCTGCTTGAAATTCGCATCGGTAAATTCTAATGCCATAGTATTAAATTGTTTTATTCGGTTTGTATGATTTAGAACAAATAGACAAGGATTTAGTTCCTTGATGGTCAAATTTTGCTAATAAAACACAAATTTAACCAGCCACTTTTAAACTTACATCCCCAAATTTCCCCAAGGTGTTCAAAACTGGTTTATCGGCTTTCACACAGGCCGTCTGGGTTCGGAACAACACATCAAAATTTTCTGTTTCCTCCACAATTTTCAATACAAGCCTGTCCTTTCCCGGATTGGCCTTAATCACCTCATCGATGCTTTTTATAAACTCCTTATTCAGTGAAGAAAGTGCAATATTCAGCGTAATCTTCATCGACTTCTTTTCGCGCATTTCGCTTAATAATTGAATATCACTCACCCAAAAACGTTTTCTTTCCGGGTCATTCCTGTCTGTCTGGTAATTACCTTTTACATATAATACATTGCCAGTTTGATCAACGTAATTTTTGTATTTGATATAATTATTTTTAAATAATCCGAGTTCAATATGGTCACTAAAATCTTCTAAAGAAAAAATGGTGTATTTATCACCCGACTTTCCAATTTTAGTATCAGTTGATGCAATATATCCTACTATGGCAACTTCACCTTTATCGGTAAATTTTTCGAGCTCATTAATATTACAAGTCTTAAAAGCATCTACCTCAATTTTAAAATCATCGAGTGGATGGCCGCTCAGGTAAATACCAATAACCTCAAATTCTTTTTTTAATTTTTCAATCGTATTCCATTCTGGGAAGTCCGGAATTTTTGGTTCGGTAATTTCAATATCATTACTATCGCCAAACAAAGTGTTTTGTGAAGTAACTACATTCCCTGTGAAATTATTACCGTATTTTATGGCATTTTCAATCACATTTGCTGTTTCATTTTTAGCAACAGCAAAATATTGGGAGCGGTTTAATCCAAAACTATCTAAAGCGCCTGCTAAAATCAACGACTCTAATGTTTTTTTATTTACGCTGCGCAGATTTACTCTTCGTGTTAAATCATACAATCCATTAAATATACCGGTATCTTGTCGTTCGCGAATTAATTCTATTACTGCAGCTTCTCCTACCCCTTTAATGGCCGTTAATCCAAATCGTATTTGTCCGGTTTTATTCACGGCAAATGTCACATCACTTTCGTTCACATCAGGAGGTAATACAGGAACGCCCATTCTGCGACATTCATCCATAAAGAAACTCACCTTATCAATATTTCCCTGGTTGTGGGTTAACACAGCACTCATATATTCCGCCGGATAATGTGCTTTTAAATAAGCAGTCTGATATGCAACAAATGCATAACAAGTTGAATGCGATTTATTAAATGCATATTGCGCAAATGCTTCCCAGTCGGTCCAAATTTTTTCACAAACCTTTGGGGCAAAATTATTTTTTTCACAACCGGCAATGAATTTGGATTTCATTTTATCCAAAACATCTTTTTGTTTTTTACCCATCGCCTTCCTCAGTGTATCGGCATCACCTTTAGTGAAATTTGCCAATCGCTGAGAAAGTAACATCACCTGTTCCTGATACACGGTAACCCCGTATGTTTCTTTCAGAATTTCTTCCATCTCAGGCAGGTCATATACAATACTTTCACGACCGTGTTTACGTTTGATATAGGTTGGAATATATTCCAGAGGACCCGGGCGATACAATGCGTTCATCGCAATAAGGTCCTCAAATTTATCGGGCTTTAATTCCTTTAAATATTTTTGCATGCCCGGACTTTCAAACTGGAATGTTCCGTTTGTTTCTCCGTGCTGATATAATTCAAAAGTTGTAACATCATCAAGTGGTATGGTGTCAATATCAATTTCCACTCCATGATTTTGTTTAATCAGATTAAGCGCAGTTTTAATAATGGACAAAGTACGTAAACCCAAAAAGTCCATTTTAATTACACCGGCACTTTCAATTACTTCACCTTCAAACTGGGTGACATATAAATTAGAGTCTTTTGCGACTGCTATAGGAATTAAATCGGTTAAATCGCTTGGCGCAATAATTAATCCCGCAGCATGAACGCCCGTATTTCTAACTGAACCTTCTAATACAAGTGCTTCTTTCAGAATATTACTGCGCACATCTTTTTGGTCTTCCAGAATACTCCTTAATGTTTTGGCATTAGCCATTTCATCGGGCGATAAATTTTCTTTATCTGCAAGACTACCATCTCCACTTAGTGGTGCATAAATTAATCTGTTTAAAGATATACCCGGACGCTCAGGGACAAATTTCGACAATGCATTACTTTCCGATATCGGCAAATCCATAACACGGGCAACATCTTTGATACTGGTTTTAGCAGCCATGGTGCCGTAGGTAATTAATTGTGCAACTTGATTTTTACCATATTTTTCTACCACATAATCAATAACGCGCTGACGTCCATCATCATCAAAATCGGTATCAATATCGGGCATTGACTTTCTATCCGGATTGAGGAAACGCTCAAAGAGGAGATTGTACTTCATCGGGTCGATATTCGTTATTCCGATGCAATATGCTACCACTGAACCAGCTGCAGAACCGCGGCCCGGTCCAACAAATACGCCCATATCACGGCCTGCGCGAATAAAGTCCATTACAATTAAGAAGTAACCCGCAAAACCCATTGTTTTAATGGTAAACAATTCGAAATTGATGCGCTCTTCATGTTCTGCATCAATATCAACATATCGTTTTTTAGCGCCTTCGAATGTGAGGTGTTTTAAATATTCCCACTGATTTAAAACATCATCATCGTGAATTTTAAATGTTGGAGGAATAGGAAAGGCAGGTAATAAAATATCGCGTTTTAAATCAAGTAATTGTACCTTATCTACAATTTCGTTGGTATAATCAATTGCCTGAGGAACATCCTCAAACAAGTTGGTCATTTCAGATTGTGTTTTAAAATAAAACTGGTCGTTGTAAAAAGCAAAACGTTTACCTTTTACCATCATGTCATCATCACCAAAATCTTTCATTTTTGGTGTGGCCTGTTTCTCGCCGGTATTAATACACAATAAAATATCATGCGCATTGGCATCTGCCTGATCAACATAATGCGCATCGTTGGTAGCAATAACTTTTACATTATATTTTTTGGCATATTGCAATAAGGTATCATTCACATAAATCTGGTCGGGAATATCGTGTCGTTGTAATTCGATATAATAATCTTCACCAAAAATATCCAGCCACCATTTAAATGTTGCTTCAGCCTCTTCCTTACTTTTTTTCATGATGGCACGAGGCACTTCGGCAGCTAAACAACATGTTGTTGCAATTAAACCTTCATGATATTTTTCAATTAATGTGCGGTCAATTCGAGGATATTTTCCATACATGCCTTCCATATAACCCAACGAACACATTTTCACCAGATTTTTATATCCGATTTCATTTTTTGCCAATAATACCTGATGGTAACGAATATCTTTTTCTTCGCGGGAAAATTGTTTGCGATGACGGTCGGTCACTAAATAAAATTCGCAACCTACAATGGGTTTTACTTTTAATGAACCATCCTCATTTTTGTGTTTATATGCTTCAGCTACAAATTGAAATGCACCAAACATATTACCATGGTCGGTAATAGCCAGTGCAGGCATATTGTCTTTTACAGCCTTCTTATATAATCGCGAAATATCGCTGGCTCCGTCGAGCAGCGAAAACATAGTATGATTGTGTAAGTGAGAAAACTTAGGCATTTAGGATGGCGAAATTAAATTTTCTAACCCTTAAATTAAGGTAATTGGGGAAGATAATTTACTAACGTATGTGAATAATTATTTTGGATAATTATTTACTCCTGCCACCACGCGGTATTAGCTGCTTGTACACGTCATCTCACCAAAATAACATTGCCACTGGTAACGCCTGTTTCACCGGTTGGGCGTGTGTAATTGATCACATATACGTAAGTGCCCATCTCACAATCCTTACCTTCAAATTGCCCATTCCAGGCACCGTCCATTTTGGTTGTCATGAATACAACTTCGCCATATCGGTTGTAAACTGTTAGATCATAACTTAGTAAATCGTAACAATCTATCTGGCTAAAATTATCATTAAAACCATCGCCATTTGGTGAAAAAATATTTGGGGCAGTTACTTTACAAATACAAGGATCCGGAACAATTACAATTTCATCTGTTGCTTCGCAACCGTTAATAATTACCGATACCGAATAAGTACCTGGTGTGCTCACTAAAAAAGTATTATCGGTAGAACCATCCTGCCAAACATAATCGAATGTTTCGGAACCTGCTTCAAGTAAAATAGTTGTGCCTAAACATAAACTTGCATCTGGGCCTAAATCGACTACAGGTTGCACGGAATAATTTACCAAAACAGAATCTTTATCATTACAACCTCCTACCGTAACTGTAACATAATATAAACCATCATCGGTAATGGTAAAAGTAGGTTCGGTAGAACCATCCTGCCACAAATAAGCGGCGCCCGGAGTGGTAACATCAATTGTATAAGTGTTTTCCAGTCCACAAATTACAGTGTCTTCAGGAAGTGAAATATCTGGAGCCGGAACATAATTTACTGATATGGTATCTCCATCCACACAATTTCCATCGGTTACAATTACAGAATAAGTACCATTTTCATCAACAGTTAAAGTAGGTAATGTAGAACCATCCTGCCATAAATAAGTTGCGCCCGGTGTGAGCACATTAAATGTCCATAATTGTCCTTCACATAAAGTAAGGTCCGGACCTAAATTGACAAAATCAGGTGTATTTACAACAACATTTACGGTATCATAAATTGCTACTCCGCAAGCATCTGTCAAAATAACCGTGTAGGTAGTATTTTCTTCAGGTGATGCCCATGGATTTTTAATATCGGTATCACTCAATCCTTCAGATGGTGACCACTCGTATGTAACAAAATCTTCGGGTAAATTAAATTGAACACTGTCACCGGGGCAAATGGTAACATCTTCTAATGCATCTATTTCTGTAGTGTATTCGAAACAAATAATTTGATTATTATATAACGAACCGGTTCCAGCGGTAAATCCAAAATACACTTCAGGGTCTCCGGCGAAAATGGTTTCAATAATGTCAAATACTTCGGTAATAAATCCAACTCTGTATTCACAATCAACAAATACTTGCAAATGTTGATCACCTGCATCCCATGTTATTTTTACAAAATGATATTCACCATCTTCAATATTCGGTTCACCGGCAACAATTTGTGTTGGTCCGTCAAGATTATAAATTCCCGAATGATCTAATTCGCCATTATATTGAATAGCAATATGGTCATACGCCGGGTCACCATAATCTCCATTTTGATACGTATCGAATTCAATTCCGAGTGAAGGTGTTATTCCTAAATATCCCATTCCCCCACCGGCATCACCAAGGCCTGTGCCAACAGGTTGTAAAACGAAATACATACCATCAGCACCCGATGCATCCAAATCGCCCATGTTAAGCTGAAAATTAATCTCAAAATTTTCTTCCAGATTAATGAGCGTTTCATACCATATAGAACCGGCACTAAATGTAGTTTCCTCTGTCAATTGGTAACAATCTCCCCCTAAACTTACCGCATCGCCATTCAACACAAACTGGGCTTTTGAGGTGTAAAATGTAATCATCAAAACAACGGCTGCACAATATTTCATTTGAGTAATTTTTTACAAAGGTAAATCTAATCCATAATATGGATAATTTTGAACAGTTTTTTACGTTTAACGTTTGATTTACCCAATGAAATTCATATCTCTATTGCTTCTTTTTGTTTCATTAGCCACTTTCGGGCAATCCGGAGTGTGGACAAGGACGGGTATAGTAGATTCTACCATCAGCATAACCGGTAGTGGAAATAGCATTTGGGCGGCGACACAAAATAACGGTGTGCAACATCTGGAAATCAATACCGGAAATTTAACTATTTACAACCAAGTGAATACCGGATTTATTACCAACGATTTCAGAAGTATTGCGGTTTCGCCAACTACCGTATATGCAGGAACATTTGATAATGGATATTATACCTATTTCAATAGCGAGTGGACACATTACGACACACTGAATTCTCCATTGCCGGGCATGCAGGTGAATGATTTTTGTTTGTTTAATGACAGCATCATTTTTATTGCGACAGATCAGGGTTTAGTGAAAATTGAAAATGCAACTTGGACGATATTTGATTCCACAATAATAGCTGCAAAAAAACTTACCTGTTTATATAAAGATAATTCGAACCGACTTTGGATTGGCTCAAAATATCATGGTGTTACAAAATTGGAAGATGGCATTTTTACCAATTATAATTATGAAAATGCTGGAATAAATAATGATTGGATACGTGCCATTTCAAGTAACAGTGTAGGGTTGATGTTTATTGCCGATTATCTTGGTGTTAATACCTATCAACCGGAAACCGACGATTGGTTATTTGTTTACAACACCTTCACTGCACCCATGAGTTCGGAGCGCGTAAATAAAATCGGATTTCAACAAAACGGGACGTTATGGTTTGCAACACATATTGGTGTTACCAGCGCCGATACCAGCAACTTCTGGAATCAGTATTATGATTACAATTCCAATTTACCACATAATGTAACTGATGGATTATATATTGATGATGCTGACAGAGTTTGGGTAGCAACGTATGGGGGTGTTGCAGTATTTACGAATACTAATGAATTACCTGCTACAACTACTCAACTTTTTTTATCACCTAATCCGTGTAATAATTTATTATCAGTTAGTGCTAATCCTTCAAGTGAAATAACCATTTACAACTTACAAGGTGCATCGGTTACCAAAGACGTAAAAATTGCGGAAAACTTCGGAGAACAGATACTGACTGTAGATGTAACTTCGCTCCCAACCGGGATGTATTGGGTAGTAATGACAACAGGTGAAACCTCCGTTGCACAGGCCTTTATAAAAAAATAAATCTGCCTTCCCTTAGTGTTATAGCTACAATTGTTTGCTTCTTTAGAACGCTTCTAAAAAATATCCTTTTTTGCTACCAAAAATGAGGTGTGATTTTTATCGGAAATCATAAAAAATTGTATTGGTTTAGCATACCTGTATGTATTTCCTTTGTATTATTCATTTAATACTTACCTAAAATACACACACCATTTGTATGAAAGGGTTGTATTTGATTATACTATTAATTTTGTTTCTACCTGCTAATTCCCAAAATTTAGTGAGCAACGCCGGATTTGATACAAGTTCAACTAACCCTACCAGTTATGCGCAAATTTGTTATCCTACCGGATGGAATTCACCAAGTGGATATTGTGCAGTTGCAGTTGGTCACGGAAGTCCTGATTACTATAAATCCGGTGGTTTAGGTGGTGCAGGAACACCTGTTACTTTTTGGGCGACAGTGAGTCCGCGCAACGGCGCCGGTATGGCCGGATTTGCCACTTATTATCCCTCTTATTTAAATTTTAGAGAATATGTTTCAACAACACTCAGTTCACCATTAATTCCAGGAACAACCTACGAAGTATCATTCTGGTTAACAAATGGTATCACATGGCTAAATGGAAAAGCTACGAACAACATTGGAGTATCATTTACAACCAGTCCGCTTACACAACCTGCAGCAGGGTATATTGCTGCAACACCACAAGTGGAATATACCGATGTTTTATGGGACACCCTTTGGCATCAATTGTCATTTTTTTTTACAGCAACCGATGCCAGTGAATATATGACTATCGGTAATTTCAGAACAGATGCTGCCACAACAATTGAAACAAAAAAAGTAGTGCCATATCCTACTTCATCAGCTGCTTACTATTATATAGATGATGTTGTTGTTCAGCCTTATTTAGCATTGCCGCTTACATTATTAGCATTTAACGGGAACGCAACACCTGCAGGCAATTTATTACAATGGACAACTACAAAAGAAATCCATACCTCACACTTCGAAATTCAACGCTCTGCAGATGGAATATTTTTTGAAACAATCGGGACTGTAAATGCAAAAGGCGCCGAAGCTGAAAATGTGGATTATACATTTTTGGACGACCAACCACTGTCACAACAAAATTTGTATCAACTTAAAATGGTTGATGACGATGGTTCATTTCAATTCAGTGAAATAGTTAATATCACTACATTAGTTAATGACCAATTTGAAGTGTATCCTAATCCGGTAAATGGGATGCTGACTATTCATGGTGACTGGGATGCTAATGCAACTTTTCAAATTATTGACATGGCAGGAAATATTATTTACAACAAACATACTACATCAGCAACAAATTCCGTTTTACAAGTAGATTTTAGCAATTATGCTCCCGGCATATATATTGTGCAACTGATTTCTACACACGGTATTTTTTCATCACCAATTATTAAAACAGAATAAACGCTATTCGCATAATCATGTGTTTTACGCTTTGCGTATAAACATCACTAAATTTGACCAACTAAATCAAACAACATGAACACCATTGATTATGCCGATTTTGAAAAAGTAGCAATTAAAACAGGAACTATAATTGCAGCCAACGATTTTCCAAATGCCAAAAAACCTGCCTATCAGTTAACTATCGATTTCGGTGAATTGGGCATAAAAAAATCAAGCGCACAAATAACCCAACATTACACAAAGGAGGAATTAATCGGGAAACAAATTGTAGCCGTAATTAATTTCCCTGTTAAACAAATAGCCAACTTTTTTTCAGAGTGCCTGGTATTAGGTGCAGTGCAATCAGATGGCAGTATCATTTTATTACAAACAGAACAACCCGTTAGCAACGGTTTAACTATAGCTTGATTTATCCATTAACAATTAAATATACAGTATGCAGTTTACAAGGAGAGCAATCATTCCCATGATGATGACAGTTGGAGTAATTTTTATTAGTTCATGTTCAAAAAATGGTGTTGCATGCAGCGACCAGGTAGATTGTTCTACTATAACCTATACGGCAACTATTAAACCACTGGTAGAACAAAAATGTGCTTTAAGCGGATGTCATACCAGTTATAGCAATTACAGTAGTTTAAAAAACATTGCAGATAATGGTTCGTTATATAACCAGGTAGTTTCCAGCACCAAAATGCCGGATGGCAATGTGTCGATGTCCTGCTCCGAACGTGCACAAATAGAGTGCTGGATAAATTCCGGTGCACCTAATAATTAAATTATAGTTTAAATATGCATAAACTCGCGGTCGAGCATCAAGCTCCTGCGAGTTTATATTTATATCCCATTTTGGATAAAATTTCGCCGAGTTTTTTTCGATGGTCGCCCTGAATAATAATTTCGCCATCTTTTGCACTACCACCTGTCCCGCATTTTGTTTTGAGTTCGCGGCAAAGGTTTTCCAAATCTGTTGTGCTGCCCACAAAATTTTTTAATCACGCTGGCCGTTTTTCCACCGCGGTGATTTTTTTCTAACCAAATACGCAAATCCTGTTGTTGAGGAGGTACAGTAGTATCTTGCTGTTCATCCTCAGGCATTTTAAAATCCGGGTTTGTAGAAAACACTAAACCGGATAAATTAATTTTATTTTTCGCCATTTTATTTCAGGTTAGGGTTAATTAAAACATTTAATTGCTGAGGTAAAATAGTAATGGTAAAATCTTTGTCTTTGTGCACTGTTTCACCGTCAATTTGTAAATAGGAATAATTGGGTGAATTAATTTGTAACGCACTTGTTTTAAACGATTTAAAATGTCGGTTCACTTTATGCGTTTGTGTAAATACCTGCATAACGGCAAAAGGCACTTTCCACTTTGGGATGTCATCTACAATAATCACATCCATTAATCCATCACTTAAATTCGCATCGGGAGCCACCTTTACGTTGTAACCATATTGATTGGAATTACAAACGTTAATCATAAATGCTTTTCCTGACATGTTTTTTTCTTTCGACTGCAGTGTATAATCAAACGATTCAAAGGAACCCAAACTTTTGATGGCACTCCAGGCGTAGGTCATAAATCCACGTGTTTCTTCGCGACTAAAAACTTTTGCAACAAATGCATCAAATCCAATTCCTATCAGGCTGAAAAAATATTCATCATTAATTTTACAAACGTCCATTTTACGGACTTTATAAGCATTGATAATTGCCAGTGTAGATTTAATATCAATGGAATATCCAAGATGCCTAGCCAACCCGTTTCCTGAGCCGCTGGGAATAATTGCTAAACAGGTAGAAGTGCCCATTAAACCGGTTGCAACCTCATTCACACTGCCATCGCCGCCGGCAACAGCAACTACATCAAAATTATTTTTTGCCGCTTCTGCTGCAATTTCTGTTGCATGTCCACGGTTTTCGGTGTACACGACTTCATAATCAAACCGGTCGTGGTCCAAATGCGCATTAATCAGCGCAGGAATTTTATCTTTTCGCTTTACACCGGCTACGGGGTTGATAATAAATAAGATGCGTTTTTTCACTCTGCAACTAATTTATTATTTATCATAACATGATGATGTGTTTGAATAATAGCTTTTAGCTTTTGCTCCATGGAAGCTGTAACATCCGGATATTCGAATAACAAATTCTTACCCATGGTACTATCCTTTTTATATTCATACAAACCAATGGCATGTCCGCCATTAAATTGAAGAAAATAATTGTTATCCAATATCATATAATCCGGTGTATGGAAATTATAGGCATATCGTTCGGCAGTAGTATCAAAAATGGAATTACCGAAAGCCATAAATTTTCCGCGGTAACCAACATAATCTAAAACAGTAGGCATAATATCGGTTTGTTGCACTGTCATTTCTGAAGTGCCGTGAAACTCTCCATTAGCTTTATATACCACCATCCAAGTTGAATGTGCACCAACCTGTTCCTGATAAAATTCATGTTCGGGTAGTGGTGGTCCGGGATGATCTGCTGTTAAAATGAATAAGGTATTTTCATACCATGGTTGTTTTTTAGCTTCTTCAAAAAATTTGCGTAAAGCATAATCGCCATAAGCAACAACCTCTAACATTGGGATTTGTCCCTTTGGAAATTTACCAATATGTTGTTTAGGAACGGTAAATGGATGGTGAGAAGAAATAGTAAATATTTCGCTATAAAACGGTGCAGGTAATGTGCTCATTTTATTGGCTGTCCATTTTAAAAATGGCTCATCAAAAATTCCCCAGTTGCCATCAAAATCTTTATCATTACCATATTCATTTCTTCCAAAATAACCCGTAAATCCTGCTTCTTCAGTAAATCTGTCAAATTCCATAGAACCATTATTGGCACCATGAAAGAAATAAGAGGAATAACCAACTCTGTCGAGAATGGTTCCTATACCTTCAAAATCGTTGTGCTGATAAATAGAAGAAATAAAAGGTTCTCCCATTAAAACTGGAATACCGGTTGTAACAGCAATAATACCTTGGTTAGATGATTTTCCATTCGAATACGCATTGGTAAATGTTAACCCGACACCCATCAATGAATCTAAAAACGGCGTATAAGGCTGACCCGGATTAAAGTAACCGATATATTCTTTCGAAAAACTTTCCAGAATAATTACGCAAACATTTTCCGGTTGTTTTGGAGCAGGAATAGTATCGGGGCGTTTATAATATTTTACGTTGTCGTGAAAAATCTGAAATCGTTTAGATAATTCTTCAGGTTCAAAATATTTTGGTTCGTGCAATTCGCGATGACCAAATGCATAAATCACACTAAATGGTGTATTAATAATAAGCGAACTATATCGGCCATCTTCCACAACATTAGCCGCTTCATTTGGCGATAAAGGTTCTTGTTGAATGCCACCTCTTGCACCAATTACCCCAAACGTAACAATCACCAGCATGATGATTAATTGTTTTGGATAATGAATAAGTCTGGGTGATGGAACTTTTGGTGCGTTGCGATGTATTTCTGTTTTGCGGTATAAATATTCTACAGCCAATATCAGTAAAAAGGCAATCACAAAAATGATCCAATAATCCTTAATCACCTGAGGTAAAATATTGGTATCACCGGTTAAACCAAGTTCATGTGCATCGGTGCGTTTTAATCCATATTCAAAATAAATCCAGTCCCCACTTTCTAACAATAAGGCTAAACCGTTAAAGGAATAAAATAATATTTTTAAAATGCGCTGATAACGAGGCGTATCGAAATACGGATTAGGAATAACATGAAGAATAATAAAAATAATGTTCACGTAAATAATGGACGATACATCGTAGCGCAAACCATATCCCATAATTTGTAAAAATTCGCCGGGAGGAATGGGTGGAAATAAATCCATGTTAAACACAAAAAAAAGCAAACGGCAAGCAGAATATAGAATTAATACTATACCTAATCGTTTTAATAAAATTTCAATATGAAATAATTGCTCTTTCACATGTTGGTTTTCAGACCACAAAGGTAATAAATAAATAAGCCGTTATTTACAAGTATTCAGCGGCCGGAAAGACAATTAAGTTTCTTTAACAACTAGAATCAGGCTACAACAGCCTTAAAACTGAGGTCGAGACTTTTAACAGAATGCGTCAATTCGCCTACAGAAATGAAGTCTACACCTGTTTCTGCTATTGCTTTTACGGTGTTCAGGTTAACGCCACCTGAGGCTTCTGTTTCGAACTGTTTATCGATTACTTTTACGGCTTCACGAAGTGCTTCCAGACTGTAATTATCGAGCATAATGCGGTCAACACGGCCGGTTTTGAGCACCTGCCAAACCTCATCCAGATTGCGGGTTTCTACTTCAATACGCAGATTTAGTTCGTTGTCAGCCAAATATTGGTGCACGCGGTTAATGGCATTTTCAATACCTCCACAAAAATCTACGTGATTATCCTTAATCATAATCATATCGTATAACCCAAACCTATGGTTATGTCCTCCACCTATACGCACAGCCCATTTTTCGAAGGTGCGCAGTCCCGGTGTGGTTTTACGAGTGTCCAGTATTTTAGCTTCCGTATGTCTAACAGCTTGTACGAACCGATTGGTATTGGTAGCAATGCCGCTCATGCGTTGCATAAAGTTGAGCATGGTGCGTTCGGCAACTAACAAGGCCTGCACCCTGCCTGAAGCGGTTAAAACGATATCTCCCGGCTCCACTCTGGCGCCATCGGGAATAAAAATGTCAACCTCCAATTCGGGGTTGACATGTTTAAGAATTTGTTCTGCAAGTTCTACTCCGGCAATAATGCCCGGTTCTTTCACCAACAATTTTGCCGTTCCGGCAGCCTCATGGTCAATAGTAGCAAGTGTGGTGTGATCACCTTCCTGTATATCTTCAATAAGGGCTTCGTCAATTATATCGAGTAAATCCCATATAACTACGCTGTCACTCATTATCGAATTTTAACTCCTGGATAACGAATTTGTTGTTGATTTTTTTCAAATACACATAAGTTCTGTAAGTGCCTTTACTGGTAACTAAATTACCAATGGCGTAATGTGCATTGTTTCCACCCGAATTACCTTCGTGGATAAAGCTGAACGAAGTTGGAGGGTTTTTAGTGAAAAAGTCTTTAATAATGGCTTCAGCCTGACTTTTACTATAAGCGCCTTCTTTGTTAGCGATTTTTACTTCAACCGTATTGTCGAAATAGGTTGCCAACTCTTTAGAGTTACCACTGCTTATGGCTGCGGCAATGTTTTCTAAATCACCCGCTTTTGTGGCGAAAATCATAATCGGCACAATAAGCATTGTGATAAACAATCTGGTTTTTGAATTCTTTGTCATGGTTGTACTAATTTGGTCAATGCTAAGGTATTGGCTAAAACCATACCAAAATTAGGAATTTTTAACAAAACTAATGTTTACCGGCGTTGATAACAATATACAAGCCCCAAAATGCCTTTTCTCTGCTAACTTTGTAACATGAATAGTGGTAAAAAAGCGATGCTCATCATAATGGATGGGTGGGGACATGGAAAAAATCCGGCAGCAAGTGCCATTGCGCAAGCAAAAACGCCTAATGTAAATAGTTATTACAACCAATATCCCAATGCAGAATTGCGCACCGACGGCGAATTTGTTGGATTACCCGAAGGGCAAATGGGCAATAGTGAAGTGGGACATCTCAACCTCGGCGCCGGTCGTATTGTTTATCAGGAATTACAACGCATTTTTGTCGCCATTAAATCGGGCGAACTGGCAAATAATAAGCATTTATTAGCTGCATTTAATTATGCAAAAACGAATAATAAAAATATTCACTTAATCGGATTGGTGAGTGATGGTGGTGTACATTCACATAGTAAACATGTAAAAGCGTTATGCGATATTGCAAAAGCAAATCAAATAGACAACGATAAATTATTTATTCATGCATTTACCGATGGTCGCGATTGTGACCCAAAAAGTGGAGCGGGATTTTTAAGAGATTTACAACAACATTTAAATAACAGTATAGGTACTATTGCCAGCGTGTGCGGACGGTATTATGCGATGGACAGAGATAACCGTTGGGAAAGAATTAAACTGGCTTACGATTTATTGGTAAAAGGAACAGGTAAAAAAACAACTGATGTTATTGCAGCTGTAGAAGCTAGTTATGCAGAAAATGTTACTGATGAATTTATTTTACCGATTGTACATACCGATGCAGCCGGCAATCCGTTGGCAGTAATTCAGCCTGATGATGTAGTAATTTGTTTTAATTTCAGAACCGACCGCTGCCGGCAAATTACGCGTGTATTAACGCAGGAAGATTTTCCGGATTTGGGTATGTTTACATTACCACTCCATTATGTTACCATGACCAGATATGACCATACCTTTAAAAATGTTTCGGTGATATTTGAAAATGATGATTTAAATAAAACATTGGGCGAAATATTGTCGCTCAATAATAAACGACAAATTCGTATTGCAGAAACAGAAAAATATCCGCATGTAACTTTCTTCTTTAGTGGCGGAAGAGAAAAAGAATTTGATGGTGAAAAAAGAATTATGGCTGCATCACCAAAGGTTGCCACTTACGATTTACAACCGGAGATGAGTGCTTACGAAGTAAAAGACAAAATTGTAGCGGCAATTAATAATGACGAAGCAGATTTTATTTGTCTGAATTTCGCAAATGCGGATATGGTTGGACATACCGGTGTATTTTCAGCATGTATTAAAGCCTGCGAAGCAGTGGACACTTGTGTGGGTGAAGTAATTGCAGCAGCATTACAACATAATTTCGCAATTATTTTAACAGCAGACCATGGCAATTCCGATTTTGAAATAAATGCCGATGGTTCACCAAACACCCAACACAGCACCAATCCTGTTCCGGTTTTTTATATCGATAATGCACCACAATTCACCAAATTAAAAAATGGCAAATTGGGTGATGTTGCACCAACAATTTTAACATTGATGGGATTACCTATTCCTGCGGAAATGACCGGGGATATTTTGGTGAGTTGAATTGAAAGCAGGAATAAAAATATTTACAACTAATTAATTCAATTTACAGCTCCGAAGTTCGCAGGGTTTTACTGATATTTTATTTTTTTCGGGTGTAAGCAACCTGCTCGGACATTAATTTAATAGGATTTGTCCTAACCCATCGCATTTGTTAGAGGTTTGTAAGGGCGGATGCAATTCGCCCCTACATGTGGTTTTCATGGAATAATTAACCTAATAAATGTTAAAATTTTATATCCTACAGTACATTTCTCTTAAATTTATACCAAACCTTAAATATGAAAAATCCATCTAAAAAACGACTTACCGGTTATGGCATTACTGCAGCAGGTTTCCTGATTACTGGTAATGTAGCTGAAGCCCAAATAATTTATACCGATTTAGACCCAGATGTTGTAAAAAATTTTGGTGGTTTTACACCAAATTATATTTTGGATATTGATGCAACACCACCAATTGATTTTTACTTCGGTTTAAATTTTGGCTCTATCGGTTGGTTTGGCGATAATATGGTATTTGCCGCACCTTGGTTTTTAGATGACAATAATGGTATAGCAGGATTAGTGTATGATTATGACGGATTTTTTCCGGTCGGCATGGCAAGTCAACTTTCTAGCGGTGATGAAATTGGATACGGTTTAGATTTTGTTGGATTCAACGATATTGCTAGTTCCTCTTACTATGGCCAAATGATATTAGGTGTTAATCCGGAATTTGCCGGTCAGGAAAATTTATGGTCGGACGATAATTCACCCCATTTTATAGGATTGCGATTTACACATGCCGGTGCTATTCATTATGGCTGGGCACGATTATCTGTTGCACCTGGTTTTGCCGGTTTTACATTATATGATTATGCGTGGAATGCTGCGCCGGGCGAACCAATTATTGCCGGCGAAACAGGACTTGTTTCGTGTGACACTCCGGAAGCACTTGTTTCAGGTGCCATAACCGCAACTTCTGCTAAGGTTAAATGGTCAGCAATACCGGATGCTGCTTTTTATGAAATTCAATTTCGTATTGTAGGAACACCAACATGGAATACAGCACCTGTTGATGCACCTAAATCATTTCGCAAATTAAGCGGACTTGATTGCTCTTCTAACTACGAATGGCAAGTGCGCGCAATTTGCACCGACGGTGGTGCATCTGCCTATTCAGATGTGCTGTCGTTTACAACATTAAGTTGCAAAGAAGCATCTGAAACATCACTTGAACAACATCCAATTATTTATGCATCAGGTAAAGATATTTACATTGATTTTGAAGCATTAAATGAAAAGGCTACTATTCAAATATTTGATTTAAATGGAAAATTATTATTGGAAGAAATAAGCATTGAAACAAATACAGTTATTCGCACCAACTTGCCGGCAGGTATTTACCTCACGCATATTATCATAAACGAAGAAATGTTTACAGAAAAAATTGTGTTGAAATAATTGTTTAAACTAATTTACTATCATATACCCGAATATTTTTTCTGGCGTAAGCACCCTGCTCGGACATTAATTTAATAGGATTTATCCTACCCATCACAATTGGCAGAGGTTTGTATGGGCGGATGCAATTCGCCCCTACAAACCGCTACCAATTGCTTAATTTGATAAATTTTAATTTTGCGAAAAACTGTCAGCATTTATATTTTGTAGGGGCGAATTGAATCCGCCCATATAAAATATAAATGATGACAACTGCGGAGTGAAAATTGAATGCAGAAATAAAAATATTTACAACTAATTAATTCAATTACTAAGTTCGCAGGGTTTTACTGATTTTAAATTTCCGGTGTAAGCAACCTGCTTGACATCGGAGGTTAAAATTATCTCGAGTTGCAGGGTTGAAATTTTTGTTTAAATTTTATTGTATATAAACAATCGATATCAATCGGGTTCATATCAATGTAATTAACCCGGGCCCTTTTTTTTTGGCCCCCAAAAAAACCCCCCCCCCCCCAAAAATTTTTATAATAACACCCGCCTTTCTTCCCCCCCCCCCCCACACCATTTTATTTTCAACATACCCCAGAAAAAATTTTCCCCGCACAGTGTTTTGTGTTGTTATGTTACGTTACTGGTATAAATAAACATTAAATTACATGAGAACCTCCTGCTGTAAAATTAGCCCGGATCCACGATAGCTATCGGGATGGAGGCCAGGGGGGAGGATGAAAAATTTTTTAATTGAAGATTGATGGATTTGGGGATTTGGGGTTTGCGGCTGACGATGATGCCCCTGCCGGAATGGATAGCCGGTTGGGAAGCTGATTTGAAATGGGATGTTGATGCTCCAAAAAAAAATCAGCTTCCTTTGCGGTTATATGCGATTACATTTCTGCATAATATTTAAAAAACCAAGGCAATGTTTCGATGCCTTTGTAATAATTAAACAAGCCGTATTTTTCGTTTGGTGAATGAATATTATCGCTGTTTAATCCGAAGCCCATTAAAATACTTTTTGCACCGAGCACGCGTTCAAACAATGCAACAATTGGAATACTTCCGCCTTCGCGTGTTGGAATTGGTTTTTTGCCGAAAGTTTTTTCCATTGCTTTAATGGCTGCCTGCATTGGCGGATAATCTAAAGGCACAACAACAGGTTCGCCACCATGGTGATGCGTAACTTTTACTTTCACGTAAGGTGGTGCAATTTTATTAAAATGTTTATCGAATAGCTCGGCAATTTTTTGCGACTGCTGATTTGGCACCAAACGCATGGAAATTTTTGCATACGCTTTTGATGGCAACACTGTTTTGCTACCCTCGCCGGTATAACCGCCCCAAATGCCATTTACATCTAATGTAGGGCGAATAGAAACACGTTCGAGTGATGTATATCCTTTTTCTCCCTTCACTTCATTTACACCTAAATCTGTTTTATATTCAATTAAATCGAAAGGTGTTTTACCCATTTCAACACGTTCGGCATCACTCACCAATTCAACATCATCATAAAATCCCTCAATGGTAATATGACCATCTTTATCAATTAATGAAGATATCATATCACACAATGTATTAATTGGATTGGCAACACTTCCGCCATAAACACCTGAATGTAAATCGCGATTTGGTCCAACTACTTCCACTTCCATATAGGTTAATCCGCGCAAACCGACAGTTACCGAAGGCACATCATTGGCAATAATTGAAGTATCGGAAATCAGAATTACATCGCAACTTAATAATTCGGTATTATTAGTAATAAATGTTGCGAGATTTGGTGAACCAACTTCTTCTTCGCCTTCGATAATAAATTTCACATTACATGGTAATGCATTATTTTTCATCATGGCTTCGAATGCTTTTACATGCATATACACCTGACCTTTGTCATCGCATGCGCCGCGAGCATAAATATTACCGTCTTTAATTACCGGTTCAAATGGTGGTGAATCCCATAAATCGATTGGGTCGGCAGGTTGCACGTCGTAATGGCCGTAACATAATACCGTTGGTTTTGCCGGGTCGATAATTTTTTCGGCAGTAACTATCGGGTGACCTGCAGTGGTGTTTACTTTTACATTGTCGGCACCTGCTTTGCGTAAACTTTCGGCAACGGCTTCTGCCATGCGAGCTACATCTCCTTTGTATTTTGGGTCGGCACTTACGCTTGGAATGCGTAAAATTTCGAGCAGTTCGTTTAGTAATTGCTCTTTATTGGTTTGGATATAATTATTTATGAAGTCCATATTTGTTTTTTATATGGTAAAATTAGTGAAAAAATTAGTTGGATGATGAGTGTTGTGGTGTGTGTGTTGTGTGATGTGGTGGTGTGTTGTTTTGCCGGGAAGGCGGGAAGATGGGAAGTTACGGGGGGTTATTTTTATTTTAGGGGGAAGCGGTGGTGCCAGCCGGACCAGCCTTGGAGGCCGCCGGTGTGGATGCATAAAATTTTGTGGGAGGATGAAATTTTTCCTTTTTCAATTTTATCAAAAATAGCAAACATCATTTTGCAAGTGTAGATGGGGTCGAGTTGGATATTGTATTGTGATTGAAAACGGTTGATAAATTGTATTAATTCAGGATGATATTTTGCAAATCCACCAAAATGATATTCGTCGCAAATTTCCCATGATGTTGTTGCATTGGAGTCAATTAATTCCGCAATATTTTTTTTGATTGCTTCAACTGATTTTAATGCAGCTATTCCAATTATTTTTCCGGTAATGTAAGGGGTTGAAATTAATCCTGCTAAAGTGCCGCCGGTTCCTACACTACAAAATATATGCGTATAATCTTGATGTATATCTGCTAAAATTTCTGCACAACCTTTTACGGCTAAATGGTTGGTGCCTCCTTCGGGTAAAAAATAATATTTGCCAAATTCTTGTGTTAATGCAACTAATAAATGTTGTTCGTCGCGAAATTGGCGATATTGTTCACGGGAAATAAATTTGAGTTGCATGCCATTTTCACGGACATATTGCAGTGTAGGATTATGGATATCATCTTCTCCCCTTATGATGCCTATTGTATTAAATCCCAAAAGTTTTCCTGCTGTTGCTACTGCATGTAAATGATTGGAAAATGCGCCGGCAAAGGTTAATAAACTGCTAAAGCCCGATAATTTTGCAGCTTCAAGATTATATTTGAGTTTGTAAAATTTATTGCCTTGTAAGTTGGTGTGCGCCTCGTCTAAACGCAACATGGACACCTCAATTCCTTTATAAGTGAATGTATTTATCGGAATAGGTGACATGAGGCAACAAAGATGATGAAAAATATTATCTTTGGCGCTCCAAAAGGGGGTATAGCTCAGTTGGCTAGAGCGCTTGCATGGCATGCAAGAGGTCGTGAGTTCGAGTCTCACTATCTCCACACCGGGTTTAAAAGGAACACGGATTAAACGGATCTAAAAGATTTACGCGGATAAAATCCGTTTTTATCCGTTTCATCAGTTCAACCTGTGTTCCTTTTCAAAATTCTAAACCTTCAGTTGTTGTATTATGGATGCAGCTACTAATTCTGAAGCGCCTTCACCGCCTAATAAATCGCGGAGTTGCTGATAATTATCGCGCATGGTAGTTCGGTATTCGTCATTGTATACTAAACGTTCAAAATGCGCTTTCAGATTTTTTTCGTTGAATTTTAATTGTATTAATTCAGAACCACTTCTTTATTGGCAATTAAATTTACCAATGAAATATATTTTACTTTAATTAATTGTCGCGCGATGAGATAAGATATCAAACTGCCTTTATAACAAACAATTTGCGGCACATTAAATAATGCCGTTTCCAAAGTAGCTGTTCCGCTTGTTACAATTGCGGCTTCGCTGTTTTGTAATATATCGTAAGTTTGATTAAATAAATAAAATACATTTTGCTCACGGACAAATTGTTCGTAATAACTTTTTTCTATTCCGGGCGCACAGGCTACCACAAATTGGAATTTAGGATAATATTTTGCCATCGATAACATGACCGGCAATTTCACCGCTATCTCCTGTTTTCTGCTTCCGGGTAATACACCAATAATAGGTTCTGCAGATAAATTATTCACCTTATAAAAAAGCGAATTTTTCACCTTATTACTAATTTCATCCAATAAAGGATGTCCCACATAAGTAACCTGATAATCGTGTTGCTGATACCAATTCTTTTCAAATGGTAAAATCACAAACATGTGGTCGACAAATTTTTTAATAATTTCAACCCTGCTGCTTTTCCATGCCCATAATTGCGGGGAGATATAATAAAATACTTTAAATCCGTTTTGTTTGGCAAATGGTGCTATACGCAAATTAAATCCGGGGTAATCAACCAATATTACAGCATCAGGTTGGTAGTCAACAATATCCTTTTTACACTGGTCGATATTTTTTAAAATTTTACGGAGATGTTTCAACACCTCCACAAATCCCATATAGGCAGTTTCTTTATAGTGACGGAATAAGGTTACCCCTTCCGCTTTCATTTTATCGCCTCCAAATCCACGAAATTGCGCTTCAGCGTCTTGCGCCTTAATAGCCTCTACAAGATTTGCACCGTGTAAATCGCCTGAAGCCTCCCCTGCTATGATGTAATATTTCACAACAGCTTTAGTTAATTAAATAATTATTATGCAGAATATAATAATAAACCATCATAAATATGGCCATTAAAACGGTAACGATACCAACGCCACGCAAACAATTATCTTTTCGTGTGCGCATATAAATGACAAACGGAATAATATTAAAAAATACCGCCAGCGTAGCAATAAATCTTTCCTGAACGCCATAAAATAATTTGCCGTTCACATACACATCTCCACTTAAGCTTTCATTAATTTGATAAAATACATAAAACATAGTAACAGTAAAAAACACCGATACCAGCATGCCTACAAAAACATTATCTTCTTGAAGTTTACTCATAGTGTAAAAATTATCCCAGGTCGTTAAATGATTTTGATGTATCAATATGCACCTCATGATGCACGGTTGAAATAGCATTAACGTTCCAGTTTTTATTAAAGTATGCAATAGCATGATGCGCAGTTAAATCGTACTGCACCGGAACTACAGAAACATATCCATTACTCAACGCCCATTCATCGGTGTCTTCGCCTTTATCGTAGTTGACAAATTTACCGGTAAGCCAGTAATAAGGTCGCCCAGCCGGGTCATTTCTTTCGGTGTATTCCTCTTCCCATTTCGCGACAGCTTGACGGCATATTTTTATACCATTTAATCGGTCCACCGGTAAATCGGGAATATTTACATTTAACAAAGTGCCTTGAGGTAAACCTGCAGTTAAAATTTGTTGCGCAATAATTTTTGCAAAATGTTGTGCTCCGGTAAAATCGGCATCATGTGCGTAGTTGAGTAACGAAAACCCAACAGCCGGAATACCTTCAATGCCGGCTTCCATAGCCGCACTCATGGTACCTGAATAAATAATATTGATAGAAGAATTACTGCCGTGATTAATTCCCGAAACACATAATTCCGGTTTTTTATGTAAAATTTTATCTTTCGCCAGCTTCACACAATCAACAGGAGTGCCTGAACATTCGTAGGCTTCAATATCACCAAATACATTCGATTTTTTTAATCGCAAGGGTTCATTTAATGTGATGGCATGACCCATTCCGCTTTGTGGTTTATTTGGTGCAACCACCACCACTTTACCTAAATCTTTTACTGCATTAACCAATGCGTGAATGCCTGGTGCAAGTATACCATCATCGTTGGTTACTAAAATGGTAGGTTGATTTTCGTTAGCCATAACAAACAAAATTAATTGGTATTATTACTGTGTAATAATATTATATGTAAAATGATTATTAATATGTGCAATCAATTTACATCCTGAAGCCATTATTCGTTGGTACCCAGCAAAGGCTGCAGTTCAACCGGAATAATTCCATTGCTTGATCTAAGGCTACTAAGGTCGTAAACAATTTTATCGAGGAAACCTTCTTTCGAAATTTTAATTGCCATAGTATTTCCGGAAAGTGTGCTGATATCACCTAATCCCGAAGCATCCGTTTCGCAAATTACTTGCATATTCGGACTTTCAATAAATGTTACTCTGGCTTTATATATCGGTTTAATATCGGTATCGTAAACGTAAATTTTACTCAATGTTGCCATTTGTGTAACCTGATAAATATCGTCACTACCCTGACCACCTGCACGGTTGGAAGTAAAATAGCCAACACCATTGCGCATAATTAATGCATAATCGTCTTGTGATGAATTTACCGGCATACCTAAATTTTCAGGATTAGTCCAATATTGGTCTACACGTGAAGATTTAAAAATATCAAACCCACCAAATCCCGGATGATAATTACTTGCAAAAAATAATACGCCTTCAGGACTCATGGAAGGATATAATTCATCGCCTTTAGTATTAATTGCAGGCCCTAAATTTTTTGCATTCGACCAGTCGTTGCCTTTTTTGGTGCAGAAATATAAATCTGTTCCACCATATCCACCCGGTTTATCCGATGCAAATATGAGCACTTTACCATCAGGAGAAACTGTCGGCTGACCAACAGAATATGTTTTTGAATTTACAGACACCGGACGTGGGCCTGTGAATTTATTATCTACCGAGGTAGAGAAATACAATTCCAATTTCACTTCACCATCGCTGGATTTAATTGTTCTTCCGCGGTAGTGATTATTTCTGGTGAAATAGAGTTTCTGGTCATTGCTATCATAATACGGCGCTGCCTCATGCACTTCAGAATTAACATTCTGCATTGGCGAAATAATCCAAAGTGAGTCGTTGCGTAATTCAGTATAATATAAATCGTAAAACGAAACACCTGTGGTTGGATTAATTTTATTGCCCGTGCTGCGCGCATAAATTAATCCCTTTTTATAAAACGTTGGTGTTAATTCAGAATCTGTTGTATTAAATCCAAGTGTATCAATAAAATAAGCAGGTGATTTTGTTCTGTTGGTTATTGCCCAATCGCAACTGGCTGCATAATAATAGCCATCCTCTTCATAAGCTGCATATTTCAAATAATATTCTTTTGCAGAGCGATATTTGCCATTCGTTTTTAATAAGTCGGCATAACGACGCAAAATATCAGGATCAGCAGTATTTTGTGTTACAATAACACCATACCAATATTCAGCATCAACAGTGCTATGCATCAAACGATAACACTCCGCTAACTTGAGATTTATTTCATAGTTATAGGTTTGCTGCAAATAAGTAAGATACATATCTGCTGCCTGGTCATAAATTTGATTTTTATATAACTTGTCTGCGCGCTGAATAAAATCATCCTGAGCTTGAACTGCCTGAACGGTCAGTAAGCCAAAAATCAACATCCAGATTTTACAACGATTCATCATATCGGGTTTCAGAAAAATCTTGGGTTTTTAATTTTGTTATTATGCTTATTAAATCTGTATACTAAAAATACTTCGTGTGAAGGACTTAAAAATACAGCATCATCTGTTAAAGCAGCGCTATAGGAGTAGCCAAAACCTGCTTC
The DNA here is from genome assembly GCA_016718035.1 of Bacteroidota bacterium. Classification (GTDB taxonomy): domain Bacteria; phylum Bacteroidota; class Bacteroidia; order Chitinophagales; family BACL12; genus UBA7236. The sequence goes on from JADKEK010000009.1 coordinate 282,101, forward strand.
GTGAGCGGTGATATTATTATCGGTTGAAAATAAATATTGTGCCGCAACCGAGTAACTGCCAAAACTACCATTGGTGCGATAACCACCACCAACTAAAAACATATTGTTAAATATGAAATTCATATTTACATCTAATTGTGAAGGCAAACTTTCCGCCATTTTTACCATAGCATCCGGTTTAATCGCAAAATTTTCATTAACGGTAATCAGTGTTCCCAATGTAGCATAAATTGTTCTTACCTGATCAAAATGGTCATCATAAGGTTCACTTTCCGTTTGTGTATCATCGTCAGAAGCGCCTAATAAATTTACTGTTGAAACACCCAAATAATAACTGTCGCTATGCAGGTATAATCCCACACCGGCATTTGGTGCCCAATACGTATCACTAGCTCCCGTAAATGTAGGGTCACCATCCTGATACGCATCTAAATCGCTATAATTAACCGTGTAATTCGCAATAGATGCTTCAATACCAATTGAAGCCGTTAAATTCGAATTAATATGCATGCGATAAGCATAATCAATACCTAAAAAATTGGTATTGGTTACACCCAGTTTATCGTGAAAAAATTTCACCCCAAGGCCAATTTTATCATTAGCTAAAGGTGTGTGCACGGTAAATGATTCTGAACCCGGAGCGCCTTCAAAATTTACAGCATGGCGATGCAGGAAAAAATTGGTTTCCAACATGCCTTTGCTTCCTGCATATCCCGGATTAAATACCAATTGATTAAAATGGTATTGGTCGTACAAAGGTTGCAGTTGTCCGTAAACATTCGACAACAACCCGCTGGCAACAAGTAGTAGTGTGGTAGTTAATTTCTTCATCGTTTAACAACTATAAATCCTGCCATTGGGTCAGGGAATCCATTAATTCTTAAAACATAATAATAAGTGCCTTCAGGAACATCACCCGAACTGGAAACAAATTCAACATTCGATTTGCCATCCCAGGTTTTACTCTGGTCAACATTTTCGTAAACCAGACTGCTCCAACGATCATATATTTTTAAATTAAATCGTGTTAATTCAGGTAAACCTTCTACTTCCAATAAATCGTTAATGCCATCACCATTTGGTGAAAACGAATTTGGCACATGCACCACTAATTCACCAACAGGAGGTGTAACAACATTCACAACAATTTGTGCTGTATCACACAATGAAGGTAAATTATCGTCGCACACAACATAACTAAAAACATCTTCACCCAATTCGAGTGCGCCGTAACTCACTGAATCGCCGCTAAATGTGGCAATACCGGTAATACCATCGGTTATAATTTCCGTAATCGTTAAATTATCACCATCGCCATCAAAATCGTTGAGCAAAGGATAAATAACGCCCGAAAAATCTAAATAAATTTCAACCGTATCGTTAACCGCAGCAGGTGCATTAAAGTTGGTAGATAAAACATTAATCGTAATGGTCGCTGTATCGCAATACACCAATGAACCAATTTTACAAACTGCATACGTAACTTCATCAGTTCCTAAAAAATCACCAATAGGTTCTACGTATAAAATTTCATCACCAATTGCAGTTGTTGCACAATTATCGGCATCGTCAATTATAAAATATTCTAAACCCTCATCATCAATATCAATATCGTTTAATAAATGTTCTGCATTAAATGGCGTGTTAATGTAAGTGTTATATAAATCATCGTTGGCAATAGGTTTATCCGGAATTTGATTTACCGTAACAATCACCGTAGCCGAACCACAAATATCCGGGTCGGTATCAGCACAACCATTGTAAACAAAATTATCGGTGCCTGCGAAATCAGGATTTGGTGTATAAATCAACAAATCATTTATTTCATCCACAATTACAGTTCCGTTTGCCGGAGGGGTAAGAATGGTGAGATAAACATTCGTTTCACCGGTCGTATTTAAGTCGTTCGACATTACGTCAAAAATAGCGTCTTCAAAATCCTCATTTACAGAGTAAACATCCGGCGCTGCATCGTATGTCTGCGCGCTTGCAAACCTTGTCACAAAAGCAACAAAAAATGCTATGATCACATATCTCAACTGAATAGATTTAATCATCTTCAAAAATAGAAATTTATTCGGCATTTAAAAATGGATAACGATAATCTGTTGGTGGATTAAACGTTTCCTTAATCGTTCTTGCTGAAACCCAACGTAATAAATTCAGGATACTACCCGCTTTATCGTTGGTTCCTGAAGCCCTGGCGCCGCCAAATGGCTGCTGTCCTACCACTGCTCCGGTTGGTTTATCGTTGATGTAAAAATTACCCGCAGCATGGCGTAAAACCCTGGTTGCCTTCACAATTTCGTAGCGATCTTGCGAAAAAATGGCTCCCGTTAACGCGTATGGCGAAGTAGTATTTACAATTTCGAGTGTTTCATCCCATTTTTCAGCATCGTAAACATGAATGGTAAGCACAGGCCCAAAAATTTCTTCACACATGGTGCGATATTTTGCGTCCTTGGCGACAATCACCGTAGGTTCGATAAAATACCCCTTCGATTTATCGAAATTACCACCCGCAACAATTTCCTGACCATCTTCCTTCGCTTTCGCAATATATCCCGAAATCGAATCAAATGCTTTTTCATCGATTACCGCGTTAATAAAATTGCCGAAATCTTCCACCGTTCCCATTTTCATGCTCGCGAGGTCTTCCTGCATATATTTTTTCACATCCGGCCACAAATTACTTGGCACATAGGCACGAGAGGCAGCCGAACATTTTTGTCCCTGAAACTCAAACGCACCGCGGCTCAGCGCCGTAGCCACTGCTTTGGCGTTCGACGATTTATGTGCAATCACAAAATCCTTTCCGCCCGTTTCCCCAACAATACGTGGGTACGATTTATAGGTAGCAATATTATCGCCAATTGTTTTCCAAATAGTGCGGAACACCTCGGTAGAACCCGTAAAATGGATACCGGCAAAATCGGGGTGACTAAATATCACTTTACCCGCTTCACTACCGCTTACATGCACGAGGTTAATTACGCCATCAGGAAGACCCGCTTCGCGTAAAATTTCCATAATCACCCAGGCAGAATAAATCTGTGTATTTGAAGTCTTCCAAACAACGGTATTCCCCATCATAGCAGGCGCCGTTGGCAGGTTTCCGCCTATGGAAGTGAAATTAAATGGCGACAAAGCAAACACAAATCCTTCCAGTGCGCGATGTTCCATACGGTTCCACATGCCCGGCAAACTTTCCGGCTGGTCGCTATACACCTGCGTCATAAACTCCACATTAAAACGCCAGAAGTCAATCAGTTCGCAGGCCGAGTCGATTTCCGCCTGAAACGCATTTTTGCTTTGGCCCAACATGGTAGCCGCATTCATTTTGTATCGGTAAGGTCCGGTGAGCAGGTCCGCAGCCTTTAAAAATATGGCAGCACGCTCCTCCCATGAAGTATTTTCCCACTGCGCCTTCGCCTTCAAAGCCGCATCTATCGCCATTTTCACATGACCGGCATCACCCTGATGGTAGTGACCGAGGGTATGGCTCAGCTCATGCGGAGGGTGAATGGCGACAGTTTTGCCTGTGCGCACCTCTTTTCCATCAATAAACATCGGAATATCCACCTGCACAGCTTTCAATTCAGCAATTGCAGCCTTCAACATCATACGTTCCGAACTCCCTGGAGCATAAGCCTTAACAGGTTCGTTAACAGCTTTTGGAACACGAAAAATAGCATTAGACATAATAAATAGGAAATTTTAGTGCAAAGATAGGGAGCTTAATTGTATAACCCGCATCGCACGATGTCACAAATTTTGGATGTGTAGGTTTTGGAGCAGGGAAGGTTTGGCTTCGGTTGGGGTTTTGGAACCGGTGCTACGCTGCAAGTCCTCGTCGCCACTCGCTCCGCTCGAAGCTCCTGTGGGCTTTTCGCTGCGCCCCGGGCTATGGTGGGCAGGTGGTGGTTTTCATGAGGGTTTTGGGAGGTAGGTAGTGGAAGTGGTGTGATGGTGGAAACTTAGAATGAGTTATTTTGTGAGAGAGTGTTTGTTTGTGGGGGAAGACAGGATATACTTGGGTGTGACAGGGTTAGGTGCATTAAAATGCGGTTCTTGGGGTTGGAGGTATTGAGTTTGTTGGTGTTGTTGGGTTGAAATGTGACATATGAGGGATTCACGGAATTCCGTGAATTTCGAGTAATTATTTCTTAATATTTTGAAAAATAATTAGCTTTAAGATGGAGGAAAATTAAATAATTGGAAGAGGGATGGCTTATTAAAATCAAACAAAATTCAAACATGAGTTATATCAGCGAAAATATAACCCAAACCAAGTCAAATAGATGACTTATAAAAAAAAAATTAAGGTAGGTTTGAAAAAAGTTAACCATTCTCGTTTCAACCTACTCAAAAGGGGTTTGGGGAGGTTTTTATAGCTAAAACTTTCTAATTAATTTAGTTAGAGGTCATGCTATGACTACAGTGCTAACCTAAAACAGACATCAAGAAACGAGTAGATAAAAAATAAAACAACATGGCGATTAACAATTTTCACGGACAAACATTTGTTGCTTTTTTGGACATTTCAGGCTTCAAAGAACTTATGAAAAACGACAATGACGCCTTAAAAGCATTAAGTCGACTTTATCAGGCTGGTTATGATGTTTTGCAAGAACAAAATGGAGTTGAAGGCTTTTGTTTCTGACAGCGGTATTCTTTTTCGTTCGTGATGGCAACGCCACAGAAAAACTCAAAAAGATTTGACCGCAGTTAAGTCAATAAATGTAAAGATGCTTCAGCACAATTATATACTAACGACATGTATTGCTTATGGATCTTTTGACTATCAGGGCAAACTTGAATTTGACGGCATAGAGAAAAATCCAATCTACGGTTACGCTTATGTAAAAGCCTTTCTTGACAACGAGAAAGAACAACCAAAAATTCAGCCTGGCCAATGTAGACTAGTAACTCAAAACTTACCGCAAGACATAAACTTTCAACATTCTGACTTTAGTTTACTACGACAGAAGGGAGCTAATGCAAAACATCTTTATTACTATTGAGTGTTGCAAATGCGGACAGCATCAAAGATTATGAAAGACACTACAACGACAGCTACAAATTAAAATACTCAGGAATGTTACAGGCACTTAAACGAGGCAACAACTAACATAATTGAAATGGCAAGTCAATTGATAAACATTGGAACTGATAAGTTCAGCAAAAAAGAAATTAAGGTAATAGAAGAAGCTTTGAAGGAGTGGAATTATGAATGGATTGTTGAGATAGTTTATGTAGGTGAGAGCAAGGAAGAAAGTCTTGATGTTTCCTTTACACTTGAACAAGAGAATTTAGGAGAATTTCTGTAGTTAATATTTGGTTGTGGACACGAATTCGTATATCAAGGATGAGTTTCAGACAAACAGAAGCACGAACCGGTAACACGAAACAGATGAGCAAAAACAAAAATAAAAAAAAATAGACAATGGCAGCGGACGACTTTAACGAAGATGTGGCATACGAAAAGTTTGCACAAGATATTTATCAAACCTTACTTGACAGCGAAGACATAAAACCGACAAAGGTTCAGCACAACGTTGAAATCGTTGGACGGTCTGGTTGCATACACCAAATTGATGTTTACTGGGAATACGAAATTGCTGGTGTTACTCATCGTGTTGCAATTGAATGTAAGAACTACAACACAAGCAATATTTCTATTGGACGCATTCGGGACTTTTTTGCGGCCCTAATCGACATTGGTAACATCAATGGGATATTTGTTTGTAAAAAGGGTTATCAAAGCGGTGCCATAAAGTTTGCGGACTTTTACGGTATTAACCTTAAAGTGCTTAGAGTTCCTGTTGACAGCGATTGGGATGGACGTATTCAGACAATTCAAATAAATTTATCTGCTTTAGGATTCAATATTAAGGAAGCGACTGCCAGTATTTGATAACGACTGGTTCAAGGCAAACTTTCCTAATCCGTCGGCTGACGAACATTTTGAAATTAAGGGAAACAACAACGAAATATTAATTAAGGATAAAGACGGCAATAGAATTACAGATCTTTACGAACTCGACCACAAGTTACCACACGAATGGAAAACGAACTGGACAAAGAACATGAATACAAATGGGATGATGCTT
>JADKEK010000010.1 GCA_016718035.1 Bacteroidota bacterium
GATTCATTCAACAGCAATAATTCAGAACTTATTGATAGTAATCCCAATATCGAAACTTCCCAACCTGTTATTGATAAAGGCAGCACAATTTCATGAATTATGAGAAACATTAACTACTTTATATAAAATTAGTTATTTAGCATTTTTAGCAAAATAATTTTAATATGAAAAATATCTATAGAATAAATCTATTCATTTTATTCGTAATTTTTTTGTTTTACAACTGCAGTATTCAAAAACCAACGAATATCCCCACATCTAAATATTTTGGAATTTTGACCTATAATTCCATTGAAACTAATTTTGTAATTGATTCATCCGCAATTATCAAAGAAATTGATGATATTATTGATAATAAATCTGTAAAATCTTCACGAAGTGTCAGACATTTTCCTGTTGCAACTTTAAGTTTGTATCGTGAATTAGGCAGTCAAGATACGGTGTGTTATGAAATTGTAATTAACGAAGATAAATTCGCATACATCTATTATCAAAAATGCAGCACTGGTTGGATCACTAGTTTACATTCAAGTTGGAACTTAGCAATGTTATTTCAACAATATTTTTTGGAGCAAGGTATAATTATAGAAATCTGAAATTCAGGTTTTAAAATCATTGTCGATACCCTGTAAAATCAAACTGGTTCTAATTATACCATTAAAAGCAACTACAAAATTGCGCAAACTATATACATTTAATGATTTTCATATTATTTTTAAACCTTGGTAATTGCAAGTCCAACTAATGTTTCTAATAAAACACACCACGACCCGTTCGGGATGTTGTTGGTAGGGAGAAATTGGGAAGGGGGAAGTGAGTACAGATACGGGTTTCAAAATCAAGAGTTAGATAATGAATATTTTGGTGGCGCTGTAAATTATAAATATAGAGTTGAAGATGCTAGATTAGGTCGTTTTTTTTCTGGAGATCCCTTATTCAAAAAGTATCCTGGCACAAGCACATACTCATTTTCATTTAATCGATTAATTGATGGTATAGAATTAGAAGGGGCTGAATATTTAAATAGCTCAACAGCTAGATTTAATTTTATTAATGGCGTAGTTGCAATTAATTTGGATAACATGGGGTCTGTATTTAAAAACAGGTATTATAATCATATTGAAGTGCATGGACAAGGATCTATTTCTACAATTATTGCTGACCCAGAATTTGTTGTAAGTATTACGTCGAATTATCCACAACAGAGTTCGATGTCAGATTCGGATGTTAAATCATCACCTAATTTAGGCGCACAAAAAGAAACAATTATTGATCAACAAGTATCGAAAACACCAAATTATAAAGTTGGTAAAAATGCAAAAGGTGGTTCAAAAACCGAAGGGATGAAAATTAGCATGGAATTCTCTGGAGGAACGCAACCAAAAGCGGGTGCGATTGCATTTGCGATGATTGATTTTGCTGCAACTTTTTTGAACTGGAGGGCTAGCTACTTATATCAAAGTAGTGTTGAAAAACTCGATGAACAAACTCAAGAATACGTTCCTTTAGTATTAAATGATTTAAAGATAGGAATTGAACGAGGTTATGTTCCTCAAGAGTATATTAATAATGAAACATTTCTTTTTAATGTAGCAAATTATATATTGCAGGGTACCTTATCAAATACAACTGCTAACCCTGTTGGAACCACACCAGAACAATATAAGAGAGATGTAGAAGAAGTGGGTCTAAAAATTTATACGCTTGTTTCACTACCTAATAAGACTCTATCGCAAACTACAGAAAAATAATAAGAATATTACGACAATGGCAACTAAATTGAATAAATATTTATTTTTAATAATTTTTACTTATAGTTCTTGTACTATATCTCGAAAGTGCGAATCTATAATGGTATATGAATATGTAAAGGAAAATTTTGTTGGAAATGGCGATACTGTTTTCAGAGTTTTCCCTCCTTTTGACAATACACATATATCTGTAAATGGTAATATTTTTACTATTAAAGCTACAGCTGAGTATAGGAATGCGAATGCGAGAGTAGTATATTACCATTTGGATTACGATATAAAATGTGAAAATGGCAGATTAAGTATTTTAAGAATGGATGGTGTATTAGAATAACTTAATTATTAAAAATATTGCAAATGTTGAATATAGACATTTTGGACTAATTATTATCTAAAATTTAAACCTTTTAATTCCAAAAATACTTAGTTTCCATATCTTAATTTTAATTCATTGCACCAATCGTTTAGATTTTATTAGTTTAGCAATTTCAATTGATTAGCAGAGAAAATTATGTAAATACCTATCCACCATACAATGTTTAAGTATTCCTTAATTATTGCAATTCGATTGAAAAACTTCCATTTTATCTAATTTTTATTCAATTAATGAAAATTGAAGCCAAATATCAATTCACTTCAAACCACCACGACCCGTTCGGGATGTTGTTGGAAGGGAGGAGTTGGGAAGGGGGAAGTGAGTATAGGTTCGGGTTTAACGGGAAGGAAGGAGTTGATGAAATTGTTGTAAGTAATAATGCTTTAGATTATGGGGCGAGGATTTATGATGGGAGGATTGGCAAGTGGTTTAGTGTGGACCCTAAGTTTAATTTATATCCTAGCCTCACTCCATACTGTTTCGCCGGTAACAATCCAATCCTTTTTTTAGATGCTAAGGGAGAGGATATTATTATTTATTATGAAAATGCCAAAGGTCAGAAAACCAGTTTTTGAAATTGTCACCGATTATGACGAAGTCTTCAACTATTTCCTATGAGATGTTCGAAGATTATCCTCAGGTAGATAAATATTTTAACAGTTTAGTAAGCCAACCGTTATCGAAAATAACGAACTTGATAATACTCTAAGTAAAACAATGAGTAATTCTGATGCTACGATGACAAGTATTGATTAACATTTATAGCGCTTGGTGGAATTAATTTAAGTATTGATTTCGTAAAATTACACAAAGGTGAAGATGCAGGGGATTTATATACTTATTTTACTTATGGAGCCGGTTTCGGGCAAATATTTGGTGTGGATTATCTTTAGGGCCTGTTTATTTTAATGAAAGTGCCGGAAAGGCGTTCAATAAATATACTTTGAAGGAGCCTCCTTTGCAAAGTCAGTAGGTTTTGGCCCAATTTCTTCAACCCTCACTAAAGTCATATGTAAATGCTGAAGAAGAATGTGTCTTTGGTATAAATTGTGGAACACTTTTGTATAATGCGGAATTAGGTGGAGCAGGTCCTTCTAAATGGACGTTTGGTAAGTAAGACTGGAAACTTTTCAAGCTTATTAAGTAATAACCCAATGACAAACCTACTGGAAGTGTTGATTCATTCAACAGCAATAATTCAGAACTTATTGATAGTAATCCCAATATCGAAACTTCCCAACCTGTTATTGATAAAGGGCACAATTTCATGAATTATGAGAAACATTAACTACTTTATATAAAATTAGTTATTTAGCATTTTTAGCAAAATAATTTTAATATGAAAATATCTATAGAATAAATCTATTCATTTTATTCGTAATTTTTTGTTTTACAACGCAGTATTCAAAACCAACGAATATCCCCACATCTAAATATTTTGGAATTTTGACCTATAATTCCATTGAAACTAATTTTGTAATTGATTCATCCGCAATTATCAAAGAAATTGATGATATTATTGATAATAAATCTGTAAAATCTTCACGAAGTGTCAGACATTTTCCTGTTGCAACTTTAAGTTTGTATCGTGAATTAGGCAGTCAAGATACGGTGTGTTGCGAAATTGTAATTAACGAAGATAAATTCGCATACATCTATTATCAAAATGCAGCACTGGTTGATCACTAGTTTACATTCGTTGGGACTTAGCAAGGTTATTTCAATAATATTTTTGGAGCAAGGTATAATTATAGAAATATGAAATTCAGGTTTTAAAATCATTGTCGATACTCCTGTAAAATCAAACTGGTTCTAATTATACCATTAAAAGCAACTACAAAATTGCGCAAACTATATACATTTAATGATTTTCTATTATTTTTAAACCTTGGTAATTGCAAGTCCAACTAATGTTTCTAATAAAACACACCACGACCCGTTCGGGATGTTATTGGTAGGTAGGAATATAGCTTTCATATCTGAAAACTATAAATTTGGCTTTAATGGGCAGGAGCAGGATGATGAAGTATATGGAGATGGGAATTTGAACACAGCAGAATTTTGGGAATACGATACCCGACTAGGAAGGAGATGGAATTTGATCCTGATTTATATTATTGGCAAAGTGCATATAAGTATATTCAATAATAATCCAATAATATACTCAGACCCTTTGGATTGTCTGGCAATCGTGTATTGACCACATGAGTAAGAGGGCAAGGGAATTTGCTCAAAAGTTGGTGGAACAATTGATCATGGTGACAAATATCAAACTGGGGTTATGTGGGTAGAATATGTTACAGTAACCTAGTATTGATGAGAATGGGAATGAAATCCTTACATCAATTGGAGTAACATTGCAAAAAATTTGAATTAACTAAAGGTGAGAAACTTTCTAATAGTGTAAGCAATTGGTTTGCTGGACGAGATTGTTGGGTGCATTCAGATGAAGGTGAAGAATTTGACGAACAATTGCTGATATGAATCCTGGAATTGCAGCTTCTCATATTATTAAAGGTCTAAATACAGGTTCTGATATATACAATGTTGAAATGAGTGGGTGGGATTATGTTGAAAATTCACTATCAATTATTCCAGGAGAGGGTATGGCAGGGAAAGAAATTTCTTTAATTTTAAATCTTGGAAAATTAAGTAAATTTACAGGAAAAATAATGACTGCTGCTCAGGTTGCAAAAAGATTAGAAACTACTGTGGATAATTATCATAATAACATTAAAAATTAATGAAAAAGGACTTTGCAAATGAGATGAAGGAATTGAAAACTACAAATCCAGATTTTACACCTGATGAATTTGGTAACGTAGTTGTAGTCAATCCTCAAACAAAAGAAACAATTCGAACTGAAATACCATTTGATAGTTATAAAGATTAAACTAATGATTATGGAAACAAATTGTGGTTGTGTTTTTTTTTAAATAAAATTTCAATACTAAGAATTTATCTATTTTGAAGCCTATTATTATATATAATAGAAAAGTATGATATTGGTGAGCAAATTTAAGGCAGATCCAAAGGCGAAATTGCTAAAGAAGGATGCTTGATAATAAATGGCGATTTAAATTACATAATAGCCTTTTTAAATAGCAATAAATCTATTTTGAAATACCTAATAAATATTGATTTAACAATAAAATATGATAATGATTGTAATTTTACCTTGTCAAAAGAGCATTTGTTGTTTTTTTCAGAATTAAAACACGATTTAAATATTACGTGTTTTCAAGCGTAACTTGTAATAGTGGTTATGTAAGCAGCCCCACTTGATAATTTGAGGATGTTTAATTCGGAAATCAAATCAATACATATATGGACTCAATTCTGAATGATAAAACTGAGCTAATTGTTGAAGGACAATTTTCATATTCGAATATAAATATTAATCCCCAATATAATAACAATATTTATTTGAATAGGGTTGTTTCTATTTGGACTAATTCTTTGCCAGGAGTTACAACTATTAAATTTATTTTCATTGAAAAATGGTTTTATCTGTCCAGGAGAAGTTTGCATTGTAAGAATTATAATTTGGCACCCGTTCCCAATACGAACAGAGTTGTTAAATTCTGAAAATTATTTATTGGTCATTCAAGAACTAATTTCTTTTGGTGAATTCGTGTAAAAAAATAATTGGCTATTTACAAGAACTTGAATGACTAATAACGCAGAAAAAGGGATTTTATTCTTGTAAAAGTTAAAGTTTTGTTTTGATACTAAAAAGGGCCATAATTGCGCCACACAACTTTTAACGTTAAATGGAACCAACAATCGTGCGAAATAACACTTTCATTAAAGCTTACAAGAAAATCACCACAGAAGGGCTTTTGATGGACGGATTTCACTGGGGAAACGCAAATTAATTAAGCAACTCAAGAAAAGGAACCGTAAAAGTTGAGTTGAAAACACAAACGAGGTTGCCTAAACTTTCCTGAAACCTCTTCTTAAATCAATATAACATTGAAAGCACCTCAAAATCAAATATGTTTAAATTAGTTTGTCAAATTGACCGCAAAAATCACATAAACCACCTTCTTTTTACAGATTTTAAGTTATTTTTAGGAATTAAAACTACTAGTAAGGTCAAGGATGCGAGCAATAATGACCACGACCCGTTCGGGATGTTGTTGGTAGGGAGAAATTGGGAAGGGGGAAGTGAGTATAGGTTCGGGTTTAATACTCAGGAACAAGATAATGAAGTATGTGGAAATGGGAATTTGAATAGTGCTGAGTTTTGGGTATATGATACAAGGTTGGGAAGGAGATGGAATTTGGACCCCAAACCCGATATTGCAATTTCAAGTTATGCTTGTTTTCAAAATAATCCTATCTGGTTATTTGACATAAAAGGTGATACAACCTATAGATTTAATAAAACAGATGGTAAATTTTTGGAGGTTAAGGATGTAGACAAACCCGGTCTTTTTGGCTCACTCGGTACATATAAATCTGCAGGGAATGAATCCTATTGGGAACCCTCCGGCGCTCTTACTTTTAATGATCCAAAAGTGGATAAAGTTCAATTAGAATTTATGAGGCCTGGTGATAAGGTAATTCAAATAATTTCTGATGAAGAAATTAATGGAATTATGGTGAAATCAGACATTTATTGGAGAAATCCCGTCTCAAGGGTATTGTTTGCAAAGCGGGAATCTGGAAATCCAAGAATGGGAAGTGGAAATAAAATGGATTTTCCTGTAGTATATTTAGGAGGTAACCCTTCAGTAAAAGGCAATGATTATATAGGTGGTTTTTTTATTTTTGGTGACATTACTGGATTTTCAGTTGCATATAATGCTATGGATGGTGGGCAATTTCTTTGGGGAAATGCAATGCAAAGACTTGGATTTAGTCGAAATGTAACAAGATTCGCTTCAGATGCAAATGAGAGTTTCAAAGATAGTACCGCTGACAGAATTGCAATTGGACAAGGGTATGATTATAAAGTTGAAACTAAACACGCTAAAAAATTCAAATTGACAAACCCACGACTAAAACGATGAATAAGGGAAATTATATCACTTTTTGGAAATATAGTTTTATTGGTATATTCTTAGGATATTTAATAACCTATATTGTTGATCGTTCAGAATTCAATTTTTTTCTATTTTTGCTCACATTTTATATCCTAATTCCATTAAACTTTGGATATTTAATTACCTTTTTATTATGCAAATACATTAAAAATGCTAATAAGAATAGAGTGCTATTAATATATTCAATTGCAACTTGTATTTCACTTGTTTTTTTAGCAATTATTGATGCGATAATTAAATAAAATTTGCGAAAATATTTAATAAGAAAACAGCTTAAACGAAAAAAATCAATCAATTTAGCTTATCGGCGGGTCTTTTCACTCGCCGATATTTTCATATAAATAGCCTCTCCTACAAATCCCCTATCAAAATAAATGCAGAGTGAAATTCTTTTGCCGTTTCTTTCTACCTTTAATTAAGCCCATGCGTTTTTTTAAACAGCAGAGCCAGTTCACGTTCACTGATGTTTTGCGCACCAGTATTTTCTTTTCCATAAAATTACACATCAAGTTAAACTTCAAATGCTTCAGTCATGCGCTACGCAACTTCTTTGGAAACCATTAGGACAACATCGTCGTGTTAATATCTAGTAGGACTGTCCTAAGCCCCCGCCCAACCACGTTTACTCATTAACCCAAAATACGCATTATTCTATTTTTTCCATACGCTTAGAAGAGGGCATAGAAGCTAAATTAATTTTGTTTTGGATGGCCAATCTAAAATAAGAATTATACTCTCCAATTTTAAAGCCAATATAATCGTCTGGAATTTACTAATTATGCAATTTTTATCGTTACTTTTATTCCGTGTATTATTCAACCACCACTTCACTTTCAAACACTCAACATTACGACCCGTTCGGGATGTTGTTGGAAGGGAGAAATTGGGAAGGGGGAAGTGAGTATAGGTTTGGGTTTAACGGGAAGCAAGCTGATGATGAAATTACTGGAAATGATCATGTCTTAGATTTTGGAGCAAGGGTTTATGATTCAAGATTAGGACGTTGGTTTAGTGTTGATAAACTAACACAACAAAATTCTTGTGAAGCACCATTTGTATTTGTTAGTAATTCCCCGCTGATGTTTATTGATCCTACTGGAAATGAAAAAATTATTGTTTCAGGAGGGAAAGACCAGCGTGCTGATCAATGGGGTGACAAAATGAAATTTATTAATGCTGGTATTGCAGCTATACAGGCCTATCGAGCGGAAATGCCTAAAGAAGGACGTGGAAGTCAAGAGCAAATTACATGGTTAGTAACTTTAGCTGATTATTCTGATACAGAGTGGAAGACTATCCAAGAGGTTGCGACAGCAAATAATGTGAAGCTGATTGCAATTTCAAGTTCAGAGGAATTGACAAATTACGTGAATGGTAAAACGCTTAATCAAGAATCGGGAACTGAACAAAGAACTAATGATCCAATTAGTGATATGTCAATTTTTGCTCATGGTTGGCCAAATAATATTGGTCTTGCACATGGAAATAGCATTTCAACTAATGAAGAAACAGGAGAAATTTATTCTGTTGACCGACAAACAAGAATCACATCAGGTACATTCGAAACTTGGTCTTCTGAATCCTTTTCCACCATTGCAGAATTAAACCTAACCACATGTAATAGCGCAACGCCGATATTAGATGGCTCTTCTAGCCTTGCTTCAAACGCAGCAAATGCTTTAAATATAACTGTAACAGGGTTTGAAGGTAATGCATGCTACTATAATAACGCAAATGGTGATAATATTGTCAAAAAAGATGGTATAGTTATCAAGGGAGAAGTTTCACTTCCACATGGAAATTGTGCAGATGGTGAATCAACTATTGTAACAATCAACCCAGAACAATAAGTATATGTTAAACAAATATTATAGCGCTTGGATATTGCTAATTTCGTTTAGTATAATTACATTGGTATTATATGCCAAAGATTTATCTCTTCAAGATAGTTCGAAATTAAAAAATATAAATAAATTCGATAACAATTATTATTCATCTGATACCACAATCCTAAAAAGGAGCAAAAGCGGTAATATTATTCAAAGAAGAATTCAAACGTCTGATTCAACACATATAATTGAATTTATCGACTCCTATTATGGTTACATTTCTGATATTTTGTATTATACCAACAATAAATTGGATGGAATAGAACAAACCTTTGCGCCGAACGGTGTAATTATTCATCAAATACCATGGAAGAATGGAATAATTGTTGGAGTTGAACAATTTTTTTATGAAGACGGAAACATTGATTGGTCAAGACAATATGATACACTTGGTGTGCTAAACGGTAATTTGATTGTATACTATAGAAATGGGATGATACAAAGTAAATTGCCTTTTGCGAATGGGAAAAAGGATGGAACTGGTTATTTTTATGCACCTAATGGGGAATTACTACGAGTGTATTCATATTTATCTGACACTTTAAAAAAAACAGAATATCTAGAGGACGGAATTATTAAAAATGTTGAATATCCAAATATTTATGACCCCTATTCTGGTAAATAAAGCTTAAAAACATCAATTAGGTAAAAAATTTAACCCTCTTAAATTAAAATTCAGTATGTTTAGGAAAGAATAATTAAAAATTACTCTCAAAACATATGCAGTTAACATTCATTTATTTAAAATTGGTTTCAACTTTAATTTTTTGGAAAAGTGATTCCATTTTATTCGAAAACGATTACCATAAAATATTGATACAATATTTTATGGTAATTTATACTGGGATTTAAATTGCGAGTTATTCATAGATGCTAGTTACCCTATTTTAGATTCAATAATCTACTCGAGCAAAAGTAAAATTTTTGATACTTGCAGAATTACTGTTTTTGAAAGCATACTAAAAACTGACAGCAAATCTTGTGCTACTGGAAAAGCGCACCAGTTACAAGAAAATTTTTCAATTCATTATCCGAAAGATTTAGTTCTGATAACAGCAGGTGTTATGATAGTTGCTGAAAAAAAGGAAAGTACAAGAGTTGTAGTTGAAGTATATTGATTAAGATGAACTTTTTTCAGTATTCATTTGCTAGATTTGGGGTTGCTTAATTTTTTTCTAACTATAAATTAATCCAAAACTGTCTGATTAAGTGTTAACTACTACAGGTAAGTTTAACCTGCCGTTTCGCACTAATTCAACTTTCAAATTTTTGTTTCTTAAACTTATCAATAAAATAAAAAATCATACAAAAATTAACAAATAAAACTATTAATTCCAGGAAACAAACAAAATAAAAAGCTGTATCCCCGGAAAAGTATGCGAATAAAAAAGCGAAATTTACAGGAAAACTAAGCAATTCTAATATTAAATAGTCATTAGCAATTTCTTTGGAAACATTATTCACTAAAAATGAAATTAGTAAAGCTAAAATACTGCAACATAAACTATATTTAATTATACTATTTGTATTTTGCGGAAATTTCATTCACCTTTCTTTTTGTGTAAACACACCTAAAATTAAACAGGTGTAAAACTATTAAATCACCACCAACAACCATATTGTAACATTTACAATAACTACCTCCCCACCACAACTTCCTCCATCACCACCTCTCCATCCAACAATCTAACTGCAACAAAATAAACCCCTTCCGGTAATTGTCCAACTTCAATACTGGTAGTTAAACTGTGTAAACTTTCCTGATATAAATAATGACCGTTTACACTTAGTAACTGAATGCCGGAAATTATTTTTGGTGATGTAATTGTTATTAAATTATTGCTTGGATTGGGTGTTATATTAATTGGTGTTGCTACAAGGGTTGAAGCAGCAGTTGGTAACCCTAAAGAAAGTAAGGTGCCATTATCGCCACAAATAAATCCTGTACTTGCATTAAATAAATAGATATCATTGAGTGCTGCGGGATTTTCGCCGCTTGGGGTTATTACAGGAATTGCATTCCATGTGCGACCGCTGTCGATACTATGTAATATTATTCCGTCAGCCGATACGGCATATCCTGTTCCTTCAAAAAAGGTTACTTTATTAATTGCTGCTACAGTTGCGGTTATTGGTGTAAGCTCCCAACTAGCACCATCATTGGTTGAACGCAAACATGTAATGGATTCATATTTGGCAAAAACTACAATAGTGCCATCATCAAAAACATAAAAACTGGTATTGCCTGTTGTATCTGAAGTTGGAATTGGTTGCCAGGTAGTTCCGCCATTTGTTGTTGTAAGTATTTCATTTACCCAAAGACTATAACACGTATCGGAAGATAAACATACCATGTCGCGGCATATTTCCATTACCACTCCACTGCTATATAATGTGGAAACCGTTTCACCTGCATCTTCAAATTTTATTATTTCTCCTGAAAATCCGCACGCATAACCACTATTGCCATCAATTAATGTTATGGCAGTCCATAATGCATTATCGCCATCAAAAGGAAGGGTATCCCATGAAGCACCACCATCTGTAGTACGAAAAAAATTGTCGTTTCTGTTACTCGTATATCCAATGTTTTCATTAAAAAAGGTAATATCATTTGCATAATTATTGCCTAATCCTGTATTAAGCAATGTATCCCAATTTAAACCGGCATCAGTTGTTTTGTAAATAATGCCGATATAATCACCTAATGCAGCATCAAAATATTGGCCTGTGCAAAAACCGGTTGAAGCATCGATAAAAGTGATGGCTTTTACATTATTTGTGTCGGGAAAAACCATTTGTGTCCATTGCGAATAAACATTCAAACAACAACACAAAAACAATACACTTGTAGTGAGCAAAGATTTAATCATCATGTTTTCATTTAATAAGGAGCAATAAAGGTATTTTAAATTATTGTAAACAAAAATGGTTTGCGGACAACAAAACCATTTATCAGGTGGAGTAAAACAGGCCATTTTATATCCAACCGGCAAAGCAACCTCAGCGCACTTTTCACTATCTACCCAACAGTTATATATCTAAAAAAGGGTAAATCATGGTTTTTTCATAGTTTTTATGGAACTTTGCACCCGATTTGAGGAGATAATCTTTAAAGTAACCCTTTAACCTAAGCACGAAATGATTATAAGAAGTAAAGCACCTTTGCGTATAGGACTGGCAGGCGGCGGAACAGACGTTAGTCCCTACAGCGATATATACGGTGGCTGTATCCTGAATGCGACGATTAATAAGTATGCCTACGCTACCATTATTCCCCGCAGAGACAATAAAATTATTTTACGCGCAATGGACCGCAACGAGTCTATTGAGCTGGAATCAGAATCAAAACTGGTTATCGACGGCAAACTCGACCTCTTAAAAGGCGTGTATAACCGTGTAGTAAAGGACTTTAACCATAATGCTCCGCTTTCGTTTGAGCTAAATACTTATGTAGATGCGCCTCCGGGCTCAGGCTTAGGCTCTTCATCTACCTTAGTTGTGGCCATTGTTGGTGCCTTCACCGAATGGCTGGGTTTACCACTAGGCGAATACGATATTGCCCATTTGGCATACGATATCGAACGCAAAGATTTGGCTATGGCCGGCGGAAAGCAGGACCAATATGCAGCAACATTTGGTGGTTGGAATTTTATGGAGTTTTACAAAGACGATAAGGTTATTGTTAACCCGCTCCGCATTCGCCCTGAATATTTACAAGAGCTTTCTTTTAATATCGTAATGTATTACACCGGCACTTCCCGCTTGTCATCTACTATTATCGAAGCACAATCGTCGAATGTGACTAAAAAGTCGGATAAGTCGATTGAGGCCATGCATAATTTGAAAGAACAGGCCTATATGATGAAAGAAGCCATTTTAAAAGGCGAATTGAGCAGAATAGGTGATATTTTAGATTTCGGCTGGAAAAACAAAAAAGCAACGGCAAGTGGTGTTACCAGCGATGTAATTGATAACATTTACGAAAGTGCAATGAAAGCAGGGGCAACAGGTGGTAAAATTTCCGGCGCCGGTGGTGGTGGATTTATGACATTTTATTGCCCGGGCAATACAAGATATAAAGTAATTGAAGTGCTCAACACATTTGGTGGTGAAGTACATAATTTAGAATTCTCAAAATACGGATTAACATCATGGGTAGCAAAATAGAACAAATAAAAGGCGTAATCGCCGAAAGCATTAGGGTGAAAAATGAAATATTGAATAACCCTGAAATGATTGCTAAATGCGAAGAAATTGCAATGAAAATTGCAGATGCATTTCGTCAGGATAAAAAAGTATTATTCTGTGGTAACGGTGGAAGTGCTGCCGATGCACAACATTTGGCAGCTGAATTTTCAGGTCGTTTTTATTTCGATCGCCCACCACTGGATGCAGAAGCATTACATGTGAATTCATCTTATGTAACTGCAGTTGGTAACGATTATGGTTACGACCAGGTTTTTTCACGTGTATTAAAAGCGAAAGGTCGCCAGGGTGATTTTATTTTTGGTATTTCTACTTCAGGAAATTCTGAAAATATTTTAAAAGCATTTGAAGTTGCTCGTGAACGCGGTATGATTATCGTTGCCATGACAGGCGCTTCAGGTGGTAAAATGAAAGACAACTGCGATTATTTAATCAACGTGCCTTCAAGCGATACACCTCGTATTCAGGAAAGTCATATTATGCTCGGCCATATCATCTGCGAATTAGTAGAAGCCGAATTATTTGAACGTCCATGATTCGTGAAGCGATAGTCTTAGCCGGAGGATTCGGAACACGTTTGCAAACCGTTGTAAAAGAGGTCCCTAAACCAATGGCTCCCGTTGCCGGTAAACCGTTTTTGCAATATATTCTCGACTACCTTATTGCACACAAGGTAACGCATGTAGTGCTTGCTGTGGGCTATTTGCGCGAAACAATTATCGATTATTTTGGCGATAATTATCTATCGCTTTCTATAACCTATGCTGTTGAAGAAAATCCACTTGGAACAGGTGGCGGAATTTTAAATGCCTGCAAACAAATTAAAGGCGATAATGTTTTTGTGATTAATGGCGATACTTTTTTTGATGTTGATTTAGTTGAACTTTCTGCATTCCATGAAACGAATAATGCATTACTTACTGTCGCATTAAAAAATATGAAAAAATTCGACCGTTATGGCACAGTTGAAACAGATAATGAAGGGAGAATAATTGGATTTCTGGAAAAAAAATACCTCGACGAAGGATTGATTAATGGTGGTATTTATTGCCTGAATAAACATATTTTTCATCCGGAATTACCAGCAGCTTTTTCGTTTGAAAAAGAAATTCTTGAAAAAGAAATTGTCAATAGAAAAATTTACGGACTTCGCTCAGAAGGATATTTTATTGATATCGGCATTCCCGAAGATTACGCACGTGCTCAGGACGATTTTAAAGGTAAATAAGTATTGGTCATGGAAAATAATTTACCGCAAATAGATACTTCATGGACTTTATTTCTCGACCGGGATGGCGTGCTTAATAAAAAAATTGACGATGATTATGTGCGCAATTGGCAGCAATTTGAATTTTTGCCGGGCGTAAAATCGGCACTTGCCATTTGTGCTGAAAAATTTGGCAGAATTGTAATTGTCACCAATCAGCGTGGTGTTGGCAGAGGATTAATGTCCGAAACCGACTTGCATGAAATACACATGCAGTTAATGGATGAAGTAGAAGCAGCAGGGGGACGTATAGATGCCATTTTTTATTGCCCTGATATCACCGATGAAGGCTCCACACATCGCAAACCACAACCGGGTATGGGTTATGATGCGCAACATCTCTTCCCAGAAATCGACTTTGCCAAGTCAATTATTGTAGGTGATTCGAGCAGCGATATGGCCTTTGGCAAAAACCTCCACATGTTCACCGTTTTGATTGCCCAAAATTCTAAACCAAATGCCGATTTGGTATTGCCTTCGCTTTTGCGGTTTGCCGAACTGCTCTGACCTTCATTTTGGCCACTCTTTTAGCCGTTTTCAGGCAAATTGTGCATTAAATAAATATCATTTTTTTTAACCTGAGTTAACTCTTTCATAGGATATTGGCTAAATTTGCCATCTATTCGTAAAAAACACAACATTTTTTTGTCATTTCACAAGCAACCTGTTAACGGTTGTTAACGTCTGACAATCGATTGGCATTTGAAGCATCATGGTAAGAAGATATTCCCAGTTTCTCGAGCTTGTTTACTTCCTGGTAGACATACTGCTGCTGAACATTTCGTTCCTGCTGGCCATGCTGATTAGTTTCGACAGGATTTCAAAAGTTACCAGCGACCGTAAATTTGCCATGTTATTAGTGGCCGTAAACCTGATTTGGTTTTTGGTGACCAGTGTTTTCAACTACTATAAAACCGAACGCGAGCGCCGCACAGGATACGAACATCTGGTATTCCGTTTTATCAAAGTATTGGCTTTTCAGGCCCTGCTCACCTTCACGTATTTGTTTTTAATAAAAGGGTATCAGTTTTCACGTTCACAACTGGCCTATACCTATATTTTCTTTACTGTAATTGATTTGGCATGGAGAATAGGGTTTTGAAACCTATCTCAAACGTTACAGAGCAAGAGGTGGTAATTATCGCCGTATTGTTGTGGTTGGCACTACCAATGCAAGTTTGCAGTTTGTGAAAGAAATTCAGGAACACAATGAATTCGGTTATCGGTTTATGGGTTATTTCGACGATCCGGAAACTTCTATGGCTGAGGTTACGGGTTCATTACATCAGGTAAAGGCCTTTTGTATTGAAAACAATATCGATGAAATTTATTTCGCCCTTCAGCCTTCCGACATGATTAATTATGTGGACGACCTGATGGAATTTAGCAACGATAAATTGATACGATTCAGAATTGTTCCTGAGTTCAGCAACTATATCAGCAAACAATTTAAAAAAGTAAATATCGAATACTACGGCAATACACCAATTTTAAGTATTCGCCCTGAACCTTTAGATAATATTTATAACCGCCTGCAAAAACGTGTATTTGATATCTTTTTTGCGTTACTGTTTTTCCTATTAATAGGGTGGTGGTTATTCCCGCTAATCGCTTTATTTGTAAAGTTATCCTCACCCGGACCGGTATTTTTTGTGCAGAAAAGAAGTGGGGAAGGCAACGAAGAGTTTTGGTGTTACAAGTTTCGTTCAATGAAAGTAAATGCTGAAGCCGATACCAAACAGGCTACAGTTGGCGATGCGCGTATTACTAGAGTAGGGTCATTCCTGCGTAAATCGAATCTCGATGAGTTACCACAATTTATCAATGTGCTGTTGGGCGACATGAGTGTTGTTGGTCCTCGTCCACATATGTTGAAACATACAGAAGAATATTCAAAAATCGTGAATAACTTTATGGTGCGCCATTTTGTGAAACCGGGTATTACAGGTGCGGCTCAGGCAAATGGATACAGAGGTGATACTACCGACCCCGTTATGATGGAAAAACGGGTGCAGTACGACCTTTGGTATCTTGAAAACTGGAGCTTCTGGCTGGATATAAAAATCGTGTTTCTCACAGTCTGGAGTATGATTAAAGGAAATGAAAATGCGGTTTAAACTACTAATTCTTCTCTGCTGCGGCACACTCGCCGTTTCGGCACAACAAAATTATTTACCTCTTAACAGAAACATTTACAACTGGTACGAACCTGCTTTAAACAAGCCCGGAACCGGTTTCCATACGGCAATAAGGCCTTATCGAATCAGCGATATGGATACAGTTGTTACGTACGACGATGTTTTTCATCTTAAAAAGGTAAGTGGTGATGGCTTTTTTTCCAAACTCTGGAATTGGACTGCCTATGATACCATTTTGGGTGTAAACAAAACAGAATTCCATTTGCGTATAGACCCTATCGTGAATTTTGGCGGGGGATTAAATTTGGAAAACGGGGGACAAGGTGTTTGGAATAATACCAGAGGTATTGGTTTTTCCGGAGATATTGGCGAAAAAAGAAATGTAAGTTTTAATATCACCCTGCGCGAAAATCAAGGTAAATACCCCGATTATGTTACGGCATTTGTAAAAGAATATAATGTTGTTCCGGGACAAGGAAAGGTGCGAAATTTTAAAGGTAATGCGTACGATTTTGCGAATTCAAGTGGTTATGTTTCTTACAATGCTTCCAAACATTTTAATTTTCAATTAGGTCATGATAAAAACTTTTTGGGAGATGGATATCGCAGTATGTTGTTAAGTGATAACGCGATGTTTTATCCGTTTTTTAAAATTACTACATCTGTCTGGAAAATTAAATACATGAATTTATATACTGAATTTGATGATGCGTATAATGGCACAATCGATTCAGTTGTTGGAGTAACGCGTAAATTCGGTTCGTTTCATTATTTAAGTTGGGATGTTTTTCCGTGGGTGCAATTAGGTTTGTTCGAAGGGATTGTATGGCCGGCAAATGATTCAACAAGATATAGAGGGTTTGATGTAAATTATATTAATCCGATCATATTTTTCCGACCAATAGAATTTGGTTTAGGTTCACCCGATAATGCCGTAATTGGTGCAAATATTAAATTCACCCCATTAGAAAAACTGATTATTTATGGTCAGTTTATAATGGACGACTTAGACGTAGCTGCTGCGAGGGCTGGGGATGGGTATTATAGAAATAAATTTGGTATACAGGGAGGATTTAAATTATACGAACCATTTAAAATTAAAAACCTGATTGTGCAGGCAGAAATGAATCAGGCTAATCCTTATACTTACGCAAGTAAAGAGCCTGTTCAAAATTATGCGCATTATAATCAGCCCTTAGCACATCCGCTTGGCGCTAATTTCAGAGAATTTATTTTTATTGGTAATTATCGTTTTTTCGAAAGATTTTATCTGGAAGCAAAATTACAGTCTGCCGTAAAAGGAGTAGATGCCAATAATGCCGAACACAATGGTGGTGATATTTTTACATCCGATTTCGAAATACCGGGTTTCCCCGATTCGTATGGTAATTTCATCGGACAAGGATTAAAAACAACAATAAAAAGTACCGACTTGCGCGCGGGATATTTGTTAAATCCTTCCATTAATTTAAATATTGAGGGACAAATTTTTATCAGAAATTATAAAAATGATAAAGATGTACTGTCCACTACTTTGGTAATGTTATCGCTCAAAACCGATTTGTTTAATGCGTATTACGATTTTTAAGGCCTGAAATAAAGTTTTATTTTTGCCGGTAGTTCTTTATGTGATGTATAGAGGGGATATGCTATGATGTGTAGCGCACTCAATAAATAACTTGGTCCTCCGCCTCGGCGGACGTACTTAATAAACAACTTGGTCCCGTAGTTCATCCGCCTCGGCGGACGTACTCAATAAACAACTTGGTCCCGTAGTTCAACGGATAGAATAGGAGTTTCCTAAACTCTAGATAGCAGTTCGATTCTGCTCGGGACCATTATTTAAATGTAAATAGGAGTTTCCTAAACTCTAGATATCAGTTCCCTGCCCGACTTGCGTCAGCAGGCGGGGATTCTGCTCGGGACCACCTGGTTGACTTTTCCCATGCCGCAAAAACCGTCCCGCTGTTGCGGGACACTTTCTAATGATTAATTTTGCATTGATTTCTGGCTCCGTAGTATAATGGATAGAATGCCTGCCCCGCTGACTAAAGTCAGAGGGGGAAGATTCCGGTTCTTCACGCAAATTTTCAAATTAGTAGAAGCTTAGTATTCTCGCGCTAATACCATCAACAAATTTTAATGATTAATTTTGTGTTCTGTTTTATGAATAGATTTGGCTCCGTAGTATAATGGATAGAATGCCGCCCCCTGACTAAAGTCAGAGGGGGAAGATCCGGTTCTTCACGCAAATTTTCAAATTAGTAGAAGCTTAGTATTCTCGCGCTAATACCATCAACAAATTTTAATGATTAATTTTGTGTTCTATTTTATGAATAGATTTGGCTCCGTAGTATAATGGATAGAATGCCTGCCCCGCTGACTAAAGTCAGAGGGGGAAGATTCCGGTTCTTCACGCAAATTTTCAAATTAGTAGAAGCTTAGTATTCTCGCGCTAATACCATCAACAAATTTTAATGATTAATTTTGTGTTCTATTTTATGAATAGATTTGGCTCCGTAGTATAATGGATAGAATGCCTGCCCCGCTGACTAAAGTCAGAGGGGGAAGATTCCGGTTCTTCACGCAAATTTTCAAATTAGTAGAAGCTTAGTATTCTCGCGCTAATACCATCAACAAATTTTAATGATTAATTTTGTGTTCTATTTTATGAATAGATTTGGCTCCGTAGTATAATGGATAGAATGGAAGATTCCGGTTCTTCAGATGGCGGTTCGATTCCGCCCGGGGCTACCAAATAAAAAATGTTTTTTTTACTGAAATTAAAAATTGCACCACAGCGGTTCCCTGCCTGCCTGCTAGACGCAGTCAGTCAGGCAGGGATTCCGCCCGGGGCTACCAAATAAAATATTTTTTATTATTAAAATTAAAAATAGTTACCGGGCGTGACTGCGTCAGCAGGCAGGCGGCCCGTTTTTTTATTAATAGGGGGCGGCCGGGCTCAATTTTTTATTATTAAAAATAGTTACCTCAGCGGTTCCCTATCTATTCTAGCTAGGTAAACCTGCCTCCCTAAAGTAACGCAATGGAATTAGGGCAGGCCTGCCTCACTAATGAAATGCAATGGAATTAGGCAGGCTTGCCTCACTAATGAAATGCAATTGAATTAGGGAGGGATTCCGCCCGGGGCTACCACCATTTATAAAACAGGCCAATCAGCATTTCGCTTTTTGGTCTTTTTTTACCCTTAAATCATTACTTATGACAGTTTTTGTTTATGCCCTTAAAAACCAAATCAATGATGAAATTTATGTAGGAATTTCTGCTGACCTTGATCGAAGATTAAAAGAACACAATTCTGGAAAAAACAGATATACAAAAGCATTTCTACCCTGGACTCTTTTTTTTACTGAATCATGCGACTCTTATGCGGAAGCGCGGAAACGTGAAATCTATTATAAATCTGCGGCGGGTAAACGGAAATTAAAAAATAGGTAAAAAATTATTCTTAGTTGTTGTTAACCTATATACTTGAGGTTTAGGCATATTCCTCTACCAACTTTAATTTATATGGTTTATTTAATGCTTCCTGGGATATTTTAAAATGGGAAGCCAAAATACGAATATTGGCTTTGGATAACCCCTTTTTATAACTTAAAATATCAGAAATTAATCCTTTACTAACGCCTAGAATTTTAACCAAATCTTTTGATTTTAAATTGTTTGCTTCCATAAGCGCCAGTATGAGTGCTATAGGGTTTTTATCTGTAAAAGGGGAATGTTCTTCATCCCATTTCTCAATTAATAAAGTAAGTAACGCTATTTCCTCTTTTATTAATTTAGATTTTGGTGCTTTGTAAACCAATTCTTCAAGCATTTTACAATATGTTTTGTATTGGCTTTTAGTTTTGATGATTTTATATTTCATGACTACTATATTTTTGCATTAATATTCACTGATTGTATACTGTTTTCCTTTTTTGCAAAGTTTATCATACTCCGCATGTGTGCCAATCCAACAAACAAATAAATGAACCTCTTTCTCACCAAACCGATAACTGCAAATCAGTCGATATTTATTGCCTGCTATATTAAAAACCACCCGTTCACTTCCGTTACCTAATAAATCTGCAGTTGCAAATGTTGCACAAATATCATTGGCATTAGCCCAATCAGCAACCTTGATTATGGTAATCCAATTTTCAAACGAACTTTCACCGGACTTGTGTTTACCAACATAGTCTCTTATTGTTTGCGCTTTGATTAGGTGGACTTTCATAGGTTATACGGTAAAGATAAAAAAAAGTTCACAATAGGTGAACTTTTAACCAATTTTTTAAGGCAACTTAGCCACCCTTAACTATTATGTTGCCCGGTCAAACCCAAGTAGAATTGCAGGTCAGAGCTGAAACTATGGTCAAGAAATATCTTGGTACAAGGCTGGATCATCAGACTTTAGGCCAATTAAGCAAAGTAAACCTGCCGCGCAGATAAAATGGAATGAAAACTTTTTTAGTGGTTACCATTCCGGTAATTCCCAATCACTCCACCACAACCTGCACATACCCAAAACTATTTTTAGGAATGCTGAGTTGATTTTTTTGTTTATCGATGGTTATTCCTTTAACTTCAAAAAACAGTTGCGAATTTTTTGCCCAAAAACCTGCAGAACCTGCACTGCTATATGGAAACTTTCCTGTTACATAATGCAACTCATAATTTATAGATGAAAATGTGGAAGTAATTTCGTGATTAAATAGTTCACCACCTGCATTGTCGTAATAGTAATAATATTTACCCGGTGCTATTATTTTAATCGTTTTATCTAATGGCAAAGCAGTCGCAGGTAATTCATTGGCCAATTGTAAGGCATACCAGGAAATCCGATTTACCTTCTCCGATTTATTTTTTACATCATCCAATTTGGTCGCAGGTCTGCGCGCTGCCCATAACCAATTGCCAATGAGATTGTGTACCAACAACATATCAAAACTGTTGCGATTGACACAAAATGTGGTAAAAATATGCGCACCATTGGCGACAGTATTCGACCAGTTTTCTGCTTCCTTATCGCCAAATTCGGAACAGTGATAAATTTTACCCGGCAAATTCACTTGCAAATAAGCTGCTAATGCGCTCATTTGATCTTTATTGCGATAAGCCTCTATATACATGGCAAATGCTTTATCTAATTGTTTGTCCGCTTTGCCTTCTTTTATTTGAACCATACCCGGATGTGTTGCATTGGCTTCTTTTAATTCATCGTACAAATAATAATGAATATCAACCCCCGAAATAAAATTGCCGGTTTTTTTTACGTATTGAAATAATTGGGTATTCCATTGAATATGTGTTTTTCTGTTAATGGCCTGACCAATACATAATAACCTCGGTATGTCAGGGTATTTTTTTGTATCGCTTTTAAAATCGGTTCGAAATCATTTTTATACTTTTCCCAATTATAATTGTAACTGGCAAATGTTTCATTACCTGCCACAACAGCAACAATATTTACACCTGAATCAATTAATGTAGTAATTGCACGCAAATTCGACTCCGGTGTTCCCTGCATCACATTTAAGGCAAAACTCACATGGAAATTCTTTGTCGCTCTGCTGGTGCGTATTAGATGCATGAGTTCACTTTCTGTGGCCTCCTTTTCCTTTTCTGCCTTTTTAATATCTTTTTCCAGCGCATCTACCTTGATTAATCCCTGACCATCGCGAAATTCATCATAAAGTGCATTTACCGAATCGATATTCATTCCCAAACCGGGTTTATCTATGGCAGGAAATGCCACTTTTGAATCGCCACCGCCCGGCCAGCGCACGCCTATAGGACTGTTTGTAGATAATAAGGTAATTTGACGAATATCTTCATCTTGGAAGCTTGCCCCAAATCCTTCGCCATTTCCGCCTATAATTTGAGCTGTAAGGGACTGACTAAGCAGCGCAAACAAAAAAATAAAAGTTGACTTTTTCATGATTTCAAATTGGGGTTTTGAACAACAAAAATACGCAATCTGCCCTCAAAGGTTGTATATTTGTTGTATCAGACATTACTATTGAGACAGTTAATTACAATAATTGTGCTATGTTCATTCCTGTTTAATTCAACGGGAACCTATATGTTATTTACGGTACTCAATACCCACAATAACATTGTAATTAACCATAAAATTGATAACGACGGATTTGAAGATGAAGAACTGGTGAATCTCAAAATTGCTGTCAACGACCCCGCTTTTATTTTGATTGAAGAAGATGAATTTATTTATAATGATTTGTTGTTTGATATTATTGAACTCAAACAAGAAAATGGCTGGTTGCAAATAAAAGCTTATTGGGATAAAAAAGAAGAAAAATTAACCGCCGATTTTATTGCCAGGACGAAAAGTCAGCACGAAAACAAAAAGGACAACCATCCGAATATCAGTATTAAACAAATTTTAAAAGATTATACCGGCTCTACAGATTTACATCTAACGTATTTTGCTTCAACTAATATCAATGGTTGGTATAATGAGTTTTTATATTTACCTGAAGCAAGTCAAAATATCTTTATTCCACCTCCTGAAGTATAATTGATTTTTTTTATCAGCCTTGGCTGACTTTGGCAGTCAGGGATGTTAGTAATTATTTACTCATCAAAAAATTAATTATGAAAAAAATAGGTACAATAGTGTTTGTACTGTTTGCGTATGTTTTACAGGCACAAACCGATACAAATTATAACCTCGACGAAGTGGTTATATCAGGTAGCCGTTTCCCGGATAAGCGGAAAGAGGTGGCTCAAAAAATTGATGTTATTAAGTTAGAAGCAATTGCATTTTCAAATAGTAATACCACTGCCGACCTTCTGCAACAAAGCGGTAAAGTGCTAGTGCAAAAAAGTCAGCAGGGTGGGGGAAGCCCAATTATTCGCGGATTTGAAGCGAGCAGAATTTTGTTAGTGGTAGATGGTGTTCGTTTAAATAATGCCATTTACCGCGCAGGCCATTTGCAGAATATCATTACAATGGATCCATCCATTTTAGCCAAAGCAGAAATTGCCTATGGGCCATCATCTGTTGTTTATGGTAGCGATGCATTAGGCGGTGTAATTCATTTCCACACTAGAAATCCTGACCTATTAAGCGAAGATGAAAATCCATTTAGCGGTGGCGCCATGTTGCGATATGCTTCTGCAGCAAATTCCATGGCAGGAAATTTACATTTTAATGTTGCCTCAAAAAAAGTGGCATCATTTACTTCAGTAAGTTATTCTGATTTTGGTGATTTAAAAGTAGGTAGTGTTGAAAATGGCGAGTATGGTAATTTTAATTTCAGACCATATTATGTTGTTACCAATAATGGTGTAGATGAATTAGTGAAAAATGACGATAAAACAATTCAGGTGCAATCCGGATACACGCAATATGATGTGCTTGAAAAATTGTTGTATCAGCAAAATAATAAAATATCCCATTTATTAAATTTTCAATATTCAACATCAACTGACATTCCACGTTATGATCGTTTAACCGACCCGTTAAATGACGACAGTTTGCGCAGTGCACAATGGTATTATGGTCCGCAGGAACGATTAATGGCTGCTTACGAATTTAAATACCAGTCGGTGAACAAATTATTCGACATGGCTCATTTAACTGCCAGCTATCAGGCTATTGAAGAAAGTCGCCACGACCGCCGTTACGGCCGTACTACACTAAATCACAGAACAGAAAATGTTGGTGTAATTGGATTTAATTTTGATTTTAGTAAATCCATAAAAAATTCCAATATCCGCTACGGATTAGAGTCCTATTTAAACGATGTGTCTTCTATCGCCGAAGCAGAAAATATCGAAGACGGAACATTTGAACCACTCGATACGCGTTATCCTGATGGCGGATCAACCATGAATAATTTTGCAGGTTATATCTCCCACAATTTAAAATTTGGAGCAGGTAAATGGATATTAAATGATGGTATTCGTTACAACTATAACGTGTTGACAGCAAAATTTACAGATAAATCGTTTTTCCCTTTTCCTTACGATGAAATCAACCAATCTAATGGTGCGCTTACAGGAAGTTTAGGGTTAATTTATTCACCTGACAATGCTACAAGAGTCGCATTAAATGGTTCAACAGGATTCAGAACACCCAATGTAGACGATTTAACAAAAGTATTCGAAAGTGAACCGGGTACTATAGTTGTCCCAAATCCTGATATCAAACCGGAGTATACCTACAATATCGACCTAAACATGGTGAAGGTGTTTGCCGATAGAGTGGAATTGGAACTGACAGGATTTTATACCATAGCAACCAATTATTTCTCTACTCAACCATCAACTTTTGAAGGAGAAGATTCTATTATGTATGATGGAGAATTAAGTCAGGTGTTAACAACAGGAAATTCAGCATCTGCCTATTTATATGGTTTCAACGCAGGTATTGATATAAAAATAAGTGATATGTTTTCATTCGCTTCGTACATCACCTATACCTATGGTCGTATAAAAACCGATTCAACACCATATCCGCTCGACCATATCCCACCAATGTATGGCAGAACTTCGTTCAACTTTAAAACCGATAAAATCCATGCCGAACTATTTGCTTTATACAATGGCTGGAAACGTATAGAAGATTACAACATTGTTGGCGGGGAGGATAATGAGCAATATGCCACTGTGGACGGTATGCCGGCATGGTACACCCTCAATCTGAAAGCATCCTATACCATTAAGGACTGGCTTGAGGTTCAGGCTGGTTGCGAAAACATATTGGACTTGAACTACAGGGTGTTTGCATCGGGCATTGGGGCACCGGGTAGGAACCTGTTTTTGGCCTTGCGTACCAAATTTTAATTTATAACTTTACGCAGTGAACCAACAAACAAACTAATATGAGCTTATTTTCAAAATTTTTCGGCGGCAATAAAGGCCAGGGCGGAAGCGGCGGAGGTGCCGGTAAAGCACAGGCATTTATTGAAAAAATTACCGCAGACCTCAACCTGAATCCCGAGCAGGTTACTAAAGTAGAGGCCGCAATCCGTGAGTTTTTCATGGAAAAAAAACAAATGAAACAAGGTGGCGATAAAGATGGATTACGCGAAAGCAAACAGGACTTTAAGGATGATATTCTCAATGCCTTAACGCCTGCGCAGCAGCAAAAATTCATGGATAATATCCAAACCTATAAACAGCTGTTAAAACGCTGATACATTACTGCCGGAGAGTTGCCGCTCTCCGGTATTTTTTCTCCTCCTCTAGGCGATTTATTTATTTTTTCACTTAAAATCTAAATGCACACACATGATTGATTTTATTACATCATCCGTATTATTATTCGGATCCAGCGAGGCAACCATTCAGTTGCCGGAGGGTCTTGCAAAGGCGCTTATAGCGGCCCACTCCGGTTGGCGCTACATTATTTTAATTTTATTGGTAATGGCCATTATTTATGGCAAACAAACAGCATCCGGTAAAAAACCATTTGAAGGCGGAACCAAAAAAATGGGCATGTTTACCATGATTGCCGTGGACATTCAACTTTTAGGAGGTTTGGTTTTGTATTTCTTTTTTATGGCATCCCAAACTATGTTTAAAATGGGAAAACTCAAAGACCAAATGGGCATCTCCGAATTTCGCAATATTGCCGTTGAACATGCAATTGGAATGCTGATAGCACTGGTATTAATACATATCGGCTACAGCAAGGCTAAAAAAGCATTAAATGATACGGAAGCCGGTAAAAAACAATATGTATTTTATTTGATTGCCCTTATCGTTATCCTGTTATCTATTCCGTGGCCGTTTTTACACCCGGAACGAGGCTGGTTTTAACTGCTATCTACTAAACAATTACACAAAAAAATAAAGCGCATTCATCATGAATATTTCATGGTTAATGCGCTTTTGTTATAGTAGCTCTAAAAATTAATCGTATAATTCACATACTCTGGTAAGTCCTTTTGGGTCCAGAATGGTAATTGTGTGGTTATTGGTCACAATCAAGCCTTCATCTTTCAAATCTTTTAATACGCGAATGGCAGTTTCTTTAACAGTCCCTACATAAGAAGCTAAATCCTCACGAGTTATGCTAACAACACCTTCAGGGTTCTTTTCATCTTTGTAAGATTCGCTTAACAATAACAGTGCTTCAGCAATACGACCTCTTACAGGTTTATAGGCGATATCTGCCATCTTTTCTACAGTTTGGTCGATGGTATTGGTTAATAATTGCACCATACCTTCTGAGAAGCGGTTGTTTTCTCTAAATACCTTTAACACGGTTTCTTTTGGAATGAAACAAATAACAGCATCCTCAATTACTTCTGCGCTAACGGCATAGGAATTGGAGGACAACATTGCGCCATAACCAATAAAATCGCCGGGTGTTACAATTTTTAAAATCTGTTCTTTGCCATCTGCGGCTTGTTTATACAATTTCACTTTGCCGGCGTTGAGACAATAAAGTCCGTATGCGTGGGCGTTTTCGTGAAAAATGGTTTGCCCTTTTTTGTATAAAGCACAGGTTTTATTTTGATTGATGTAGTCTGTTTCTTCGATATGGCAAAAGTGAAAAAGTGATTTGCCTCTACTTTTACAGTGCTCACAATCCGGGGTCGGAATTCGGTTTTGCATACTCATATTACATTTTTTTGCCTGAAAAAATTCTCTTAAAATTAATCAATTTCTTCGAAAAGTCATGATTAATCATTGTCAGTCTCATATTGCACGCGATCCATATTGTAAGCTAATAACGGAATTTGTGCATAAAGGGCAATATTTCTGGTAACACTCATATGAAATATAGTAGAAAACAAACCATGATTATGCGTTACCATACTAATCATGTCGATTTGATTTCTCGATGCAAATTTTTTGATACCTTCAGTGATATTTTTTTCAGCCGGAAAATGTAATTGTAATTTTTCCGCATCAATTTCTTTCCTGAATTTGTTTTGTAATTTGTCTGTAACACCTTTGTTGTAAGTAGGCGCATCTTGAATAAAATGTACGGCGTGAACAACGGCATTGTATTTTTCTGCGAACTTCAGTAAATATTGGATAATATCCGCATCATAAGCAGTGCCTTCAAATGGTATCATGATATTCTTAAACTGAATATCATTTGCCACATCCGGTATTGCCATAACAGGAATATCGGAACGTTTAATAATGTTCCATGTAACGGTGCCGAAAAGTTTATCTTCAATACCATTTACACCTTGTGTACCTAAAATAATTAAATCTATATTTTCGGTATGCGCTAAACTCAAAATTGATTCAGCGGCAAATCCCATCATCACTTTAGTATTTGGGACAAGTTTGCCAAATAAATCTTTTTGTGTCGCCACAAATTCACCCATTTGAATTTCGCACCTGCTTTGTTGCGCTAAAATAAGTTCCTGCATCATGGCAGGAGGCATATGCTCATCGGTATATGGCATATGACACGCGTGTACCAGCAACAAACCGGCATTGTGTTTTTCCGCAATGCCAACAGCAATTTTAACTGCCTTTTTAGCGTTCTCAGAAAAATCGGTAGGAACCAATATGTTGTTAATTTGCGGGGAAGGCATTTCTGCTTTTCTCATATTTTTAACAGCGGTTTTATTGTTGCTCATAGGAGTAGTATAATGTCCGGTTGGGCTATGAAGTTCTTCTTCCAGCATAATGTTAAAATTTGTAATTCAAAAATCACTTAAATCATTTTTGTTTGCCATGATAAGGCTCAAAACGAATGGTGATTTTTGTCATCGTTTTTATGGAAAATTGTTATTTTGTTAACATTACTATAACGCAGTTAAAACAAAAAAAGCCCTTGCATCATGCAAGGGCTCCGACATAGTAGTGGTTGATTTGTTTACCAGTCTTCTTCTTTTTTAGGTGCAGCCGGTTTAACTTCTGTTTCCAGGCTTCCCACTAATTTCTGCATAAATTCATCTATTTGAACAAGATACCCGACAGTAGTTTCGTCTTTTTAGAATTTCTCATCGTTAATCCAGTTTTCAATACCGTAGTAAGAGGCGCCCTGTAAATTAATTTTAGTAACCGTATACTTGAATCGGCCATCTCTGAATTGTAGTGTGAGATAATAGTTAATCTGGCCGGCTTTTACCACTTGTCCTTTATCTTTTCTGGTTAACTGAAATTGGTGTTTAATTTCAATGATACCATCTTCTTTACTTTGGCTTTTAATGGCTTGGCTCGGACTGGTATAAAATGTTTTCATCCAGGCCATGGCAACGTTGTATAACGAATCGGTAACAACTCCCGGAACCTGAATTACATCGGTATAAGTCACCAGTTTGGTTTCTTCATCAATCGGAAAAAAAGGAACGGTAAGCTCCGATTTTTGGGCATTTGCAGTATATCCTGCAACTATTGCAACTAAAAGCAAAAGTTTTTTCATATGTTTTTGTTTAAAATTTTGTGACGAAGATAGTTGTCAAAAATGATACCATTTTTACCACTTAACTACTTATTCACATTTTATGCATCAACTAGCGTAAGTCACTTTGTAAATTACGGCTTTTTTATACCTTTGTGCAAAACTGAATAACATGACTTCAGCATTCTTTATTTCAATTGTTGTAATCTCTTATGTGCTCGTAGTGAGTGGTTTGTTTGTAATTGAATACATCAAAAGCAAACGCGGCGGCAACACCGGTCACCACTAATTAATCCTTTTTCCTATTGGTAACGTGCTCCTGCGCGATTATTGGCCTATTTTACACAATCAGGTTGTATTTTTTTTGCTTTTCCCCATACCTCCAAAACAAGCGTTTTTTTGTCATTTTTTAGTCCGTATTTCAGCTGTTAAAATAATGTTGAAATTCAGTGTATAAAATATGCTTGAAATACCTGAAAAACTTATGTTTTCAGCGTATAAAAGTGTAACTTTGTGCTTCGTAAAATAATTCTAAAAAAAGCCCTCGTTTTTGATGGCTTATACATGCTCAGTTTTGAGGTAGCAAATTATGGAAAAAGAAGAAGCAGTTGTAAAAAACCAGTCGACCTACACGGCTGAAAATATTCAAGTTTTAGAAGGTCTTGAAGCAGTTAGAAAACGCCCTGCGATGTATATCGGTGACACCGGTTTCAAGGGCCTACACCATTTAGTGTATGAAGTAGTAGATAACTCGATTGATGAGGCGTTAGCAGGTTATTGCCGCAACATCAGTGTTGCCATTTTACCCGGAAACAGTATCCGTGTTAAAGATGATGGCCGTGGTATCCCTACCGAATTACATAAAAAGGAAAACCGCTCAGCATTAGAGGTGCTTATGACGGTTTTACACGCCGGTGGTAAATTTGATAAAGACACTTACAAAGTATCAGGTGGTTTGCACGGCGTGGGGGTTTCCTGCGTTAACGCATTGTCTATCCATTTGGAAGCTGAAGTCCACCGCAATGGCAAAATTTACAAACAGGAATTCAGCGAAGGAAAACCACTGTATCCCGTTAAAGAAATAGGTGATTCTGATATTACCGGAACTTATGTTACGTTCAAACCGGATGATACCATCTTTACAGTTACGGAATATAAATACGAAACACTTGCAGCACGTCTTCGCGAATTGGCTTTCCTTAACAGAGGAATTTCACTTTCACTTACCGACGAACGTGTTACAGAAGAGGATGGAACACATCCAACCGAAACTTTTCACAGCGAAGGTGGATTAATTGAATTTGTTAAATATTTAGACGGAACACGCGTTTCCATTATTCCGGAACCAATTTATGCAGAAGGTTCACGCGATAATGTGCAGGTAGAAATTGCCTTACAATACAATGAATCTTACAACGAAAATATTCACTCTTATGTGAATAATATCAATACCATTGAAGGTGGAACCCACGTTGCAGGTTTCCGCAGAGCCTTAACCAGAACGTTTAAATCATACGGCGATCGTGAAGGCATGTTCGAAAAAGCAAAAGTGGAAATTTCAGGCGACGATTTTCGTGAGGGTTTAACTGCCCTTATTTCTGTTAAAGTTCCTGAGCCACAGTTCGAAGGGCAAACCAAAACAAAGTTGGGTAACAACGAAGTAATGGGTATTGTGGACACCATTTCAGGTGAGGTGTTAAATAATTATCTGGAAGAAAATCCAAAACAAGCTCGTTTAATCATCGGTAAAGTTATTCTTGCCGCTCAAGCCCGAATTGCAGCGCGTAAAGCACGCGAAATGGTGCAACGTAAAAGCGCATTTGGTGGCGGTGGGTTGCCGGGTAAATTAGCAGACTGTACCGAAAAAGCCGCTGAAAAATGTGAGTTATATCTCGTCGAAGGGGATAGCGCGGGTGGTACTGCCAAACAAGGCCGTAACCGTATTTTCCAGGCAATTTTGCCTTTGCGTGGTAAAATCCTCAACGTAGAAAAGGCATTGGATTACAAAATTTTCGATAACGAAGAGATTAAAAATATTTTTACTGCCCTCGGTGTTATGCCGGCTGAAGATAAAACAGTGGATACCGCAAAGTTGCGTTATCACAAAATTATCATCATGACCGATGCCGACGTGGATGGTAGCCACATTACAACACTTATTCTGACTTTCTTCTTCAGAAAATGTTATGAATTAGTGCAACAGGGTTATATCTACATTGCAACACCTCCACTGTATTTAGTGAAAAAAGGTAAAGAGCAACAATATTGTTGGAATGAAGAAGACCGCAAAGCTGCGACAGCCGAATTTGCAAAAGGCGGTAGCGAAAATTCTGTTCACGTGCAACGATACAAAGGTTTGGGTGAGATGAATGCAGAACAATTATGGGAAACAACCATGAACCCTGCTACCAGAACTTTACGTCAGGTAACTATTGATAGCGCAGCAGAAGCCGACCATATTTTTTCTATGTTAATGGGTGAAGATGTTCCGCCTCGCAGAGAGTTTATCGAAGCGAATGCGAAATACGCTAATCTCGATATCTAAAACATTATTTCCGAAGTTTCAGCATTGGTTAAAAACCGGTGCTGAAACCCATACGGATTACCCAGGGACTGTAGTATAAAGAGTTTGGTCCGTTGAGAAAATCATACAATGCCATAAATTGGAATTTTGCCTTATCACCAATAGCATAATTATATCCTAAACCGCCAAAAAGCGCAGGAACTTGACCGGAGTAGGCATCGTATAAGGGATCTTCATACTTGAAATTGTATTTCATCATTTCATATTCGGCATGTGCAAAAAAGCCGTAAATGATATCGTGTTGTAAAAATACACGGGGACCATATACCGACATCGAATAATCATCTATTGTGATAACATTATAATTTACTTTGTAATATTGATAAGAAAAACCAATGCCTGCAGTAAACATATCGGTTACCTTATAACCTACTATAGGCGAAACTTCAACATAGGTGGAATTGCCAAATTGAGCACCCAAACTACCACCAACTACAATTCGGTCCTTCCACGTTTTGCGTTCATTATCGCTGTTGTCAGTATTCCCTTCAAATACCGATGAGCTTTGTTCATCAGATTCAATGGGTTGAGTTTGACTAAATAGAGGTGAAACGGAAACGAAAATCAGGGAGAATAAGACTACTCGCAAAACTGTTAAATTCATATTATACATTAATTAGCGTGGGTAAAATTAGCAATTAAACTCGTTCAGAATGTTTTTTAACGGTCAAAAACCGTTCCGTATTTTTCACTTCGCTAATTAGTTAGGGCGTTTCACAGGAAAAAACCTCAACTTTGCTCAAAACCGATAGATTTGTTATGAATCCCACAGTATTTTTATATCCGACTATGAAATTCGTGAAAACATTGATGAAAGTGAAAGTAGATTGGCTATTGCTCATTTTCTTCCTCCTCCTCATTTTACTCCCTTTTATACTTTTTTCTGCCCCTGCAGCAACACCTCCGCAGCCGGCAACTTTACCCTATGTATTGCCCGACGAAATACCTGCTTTTTTGGTAACCGGCGAGTTGGATACTATTGAAGAAGATTTTCCTGCAATTTACACTTCGTTGTTTATTGCATTGGCAACTATTCCAACCGATACGGTATATGTCATCATAACCCCAAATGAAGAAATTAACGTTGGTGCCGGAATTGGTTTGGTCGATACACTCATGTTTACCCCTTACGCCGCCGCACTGATTGCCAAAGAAATTAAAATAAAACCAAATGATGATACTGAATATGAAGGCGAACATTATGGTGTAATGCACTTCACTATTCTTACCGACGACCCTGATTATGCCGTACTCAGCATTCCAACCGATTCAGTATTAATTCTCGATAACGACCTGCCTCCGGGATTAACAACCTCGTTTCCATCTGATACCAGTTATACCGAAGGGCTTGCAGGTTTTGATTATTTAATTGCATTAACTTCTATTCCATCTGATACCGTTTATGTTACACTGGATCCGGATGACCAATTGCGTATTACCGGTATTCCTGGTGAACCAATAATGTTAACTTTTGAACCCAATGCCTCAGCTTTATCATACGATGGAGCAGGAGTGCGTGCTGTGGATGATGCCATTTATGAAGGTTTACATAGTGGTGCGCTATCATTTACCGTTACTACAGATGCGCCCGAATATGCTGCATTTGTAATTCCGGAAGTTGTTCTCCCGATTATCGACAACGATAGTACGCCGGGTATAAATTTTGAAATACCTGCAATTTTAGCTTTAACCGAAGGAGAAGGTGAAGTTGCTGTTGCTATTGCACTTAAATCGGTGCCAACTGATACTGTTCATATTCAAATAATTCCGGATGTTCAATTGCGTATTACCGGAGCACCGGGTGAAGCAGTTACTTTAGACTTTGCACCAAATTCATCGGCATTAAGTCCGCATATTGCACTGGTAAAAGCATACGACGATTTTTTATACGAAGGCGAACATATAGGTAATATATCATTTTTAATAACCACTGCTGATGTGGATTACGCCGCATTTACCATTGAACCATTCGATATCACCATTACAGATAATGATTTAATTCCGGGAATTACTTTTGAAGATACCCTTGGATTAAGTGGAGTGGAAAACGGGACGGATACTTTACATTTTTCGGTGTATTTAAATAGTATACCAACGTCTACTGTTACCATCAATTTTGACCCTGATATCAATCTGGATTTAGGTAAAGGGAAAGATGCAGATTTAAGTGTAAAATTTAAGGAAGACAGTTCGCTTATAGCAAGGGTAATGAATGTAATTATTTTTAATGACCCCTTTGTTGAAGGACCTCATATTGGTACTATAACTTGCTCGATAACAACTTCTGATACCTTTTATGCAGCATTTACCATCCCTGATATTTATGTCGCAATTACCGATGATGATGGCACAGCGGTGATAAATTATGACCCGGATATTTTTCAGGTATTTCCTACCGTTACAACCCATACACTCCATTATAATGTGGCAGAACAATTTGCCAATGCCACATTGCGCGTATTTACGTTGGAAGGTCGTATGACAGAAGCATACAGTATTGTCGGTAAAACCGGAACAATCGATGTACAACAACTTTTCAGTGGCACCTATATAATAATGGTGTCGAACGGAGAAGAAATGTTTTACCAGCGTTTTCAGGTAATCCGATAATAATCGAAAAACGGTGACCTAAGTCATTTTATGTAAGGTGCAATAGGAGATAGCTTTGACATTATTTTTCAGTAATGCCAAAGTTCGCACCTGTAGCAAATCCCAAACAACAATCTACGGAAAGTAAAACTACCTGCTTTCACTGCGGTGAAGTATGTAATGACCATGAATTTCATTTAGAGGATAAATATTTTTGTTGCTTCGGTTGTAAAACCGTGTATGAAATTTTGCGTGATAACGATTTGTGTTCTTATTACGACATGCAGGAGCATCCGGGTATTACGCAAAAAAATAAAGTTGCTGCAAATAAATACTCCGTTTTAGATAATCAAAGTGTGCGTGAAAAATTTATTCGCTTCGCGGATGGCAATCAAACACATGTTGTATTTTATTTGCCCACCATGCACTGTAGTTCATGCATTTGGTTGCTCGAACACATGCATCAAATGAATCATGCCGTATTACAATCGCGGGTTGATTTTCCTAAAAAAGAAATTACACTTGTTTTTGACGAGTCGAAAATAAGTTTAGGCGAAGTGGCTGCAATGCTTGATTCTATTGGATATGAGCCGTTGTTAAGTTTGCAGGATATTGAAAAAAAACCGGAGAAGCAATTACAAAAATCAAGACTGATTAAAATTGGTATTTCAGGGTTTGCATTTGGTAATATTATGATGATGGCGTTTCCGGAATATTTAGCCGGCGGCGCTGTTGAAGATGTTTCGCTGCAAATTTTATTTCGATACTTATCATTAATATTAGCATTGCCGGTATTTTTTTATTGTGCAGGCGAATTTTATACTTCATCCTGGAAGAGTATTAAAAATAAATTTTTAAATATTGATGTGCCTATTGCTCTCGCCATCATTTTTACATTTACCAGAAGTTTATGGGCGGTTTTTGTAGAGCACGAAGGTGGTTATTTTGATTCTATGACAGGCATTGTATTTTTTATGCTTGTTGGTAGATATTTTCAGGATTTAACTTATAAAACTATTTCTTTCGACAGAGATTATAAATCGTATTTTCCATTGTCAGTGGCTTTAGTGAATGATGGTGCAGAACAACAAATTCCTTTATCTGAAATAAAAGAAGGTGATGTTATTGTGGTGCGCAATCACGAATTAATTCCCGCCGATGCATTACTTATTTTGGGTAAAGGAAATATCGATTACAGTTTTGTTACTGGTGAAGCAGATCCGGTGGACAAAAAAATTGGGGAACTGATTTATGCCGGTGGAAAGCAGGTAGGGGCTGCCATTCAGCTAAAAGTAATTAAACCGGTTGCACAGAGTTATCTCACGCAATTATGGAATAATATTAATGCCAATCACAAAGAAGATGAACGAAAAGATTTTGTGCAAACTTTGGGAAGGTATTTCGCATTAATTGTATTGGTATTATCTGCAATTGCATCTATTTTTTGGATTGTTCAGGGTGATATGGAGCGTGCAGCTGATGCATTTATTACTCCAATGATTGTTGCTTGTCCTTGTGCACTTTTATTGTCGGCAACATTCACCAATGGAAATGCCATTCGGTATTTTGGGAATTTTGGTATTTATTTAAAAAATGCGAATGTTATTGCTGCGTTTAATAAAATTACGACCATTGTATTTGATAAAACAGGAACATTAACGCAATCTAATACTACAGGGACTTCCTACAATGGTGATGTATTATCAAGCGAAGAAAGAATTTGTGTAGCCACACTTGCGGCTCAATCTAACCACCCATACAGTCGTGCTATTGCGAATATGTTAGGCAAAAGCACTGGCGCTGAAATAAGCGATTTTAAAGAGTTTCCGGGCAAAGGTATCAGTGCAAAAATAAATGGCAACGAGTTGAGTTTAGGTGCAGCTGAATTTGTTGGTGTGGAAAATAAAACGGTACAACATGGTATTACCTACGTTGCCATAAACGGAAAAGTAAAAGGGCACTTTAATTTTGCCAATCGCTATCGAGAAGGGTTTGATAATATGGTAAATAATTTAAAAGGAAATTATGAATTATATTTATTGAGTGGTGATAATGATAGCGACAGGACATATCTGAGTAGTTATTTTGGCGCTAATAAACTTTACTTTAATCAAACCCCGCATGATAAGTTGGCATTTATCAAACAATTGCAGGCACAAAATAAGCATGTTATGATGTTAGGCGATGGCCTTAACGATGCCGGTGCGCTGCAACAAAGTGATATTGGTATTGCAGTCAGCCAAAACAGCAATTTTACACCTGCCAGCGATGTGGTTATGGATGTAAATCAATTGAGTAAACTGGAGCGACTGTTCAAATTTGCAAAAGCATCTAAATTGGTTATCACAGGAAGTTTTGTGTTATCGATTATCTACAATGTAATAGGTTTATATTTCGCTTTACAAGGCATGTTAGCTCCGGTTATTGCGGCCATTTTGATGCCATTAAGCACCATCACGATTGTGAGTTTCACAACCGGCATGACAACCATTGCCGCAAAAAGGTTGCTTAAAAAATAATTACACTTACTAAGATTGTAAATATGATTTGTTGAACTAATTATTTAACAATAATTGCAGTTTTAAAAATAAATACTAAAAGTCCATGCCTGATTGGCTTTCGTTCACCAATCCCATCCCAAATTCTTCGTTTGGGTAAATTAGATTTTATGTATCAGCTTTCATATGGTGACATAAATCACCATTAGGTGTGAAGTAAGTCATCTGTAGCCAATATATACTGTGTCAACTTAGCACCTGATTATGAGCGTAATAATTCTGTTAATTGGAGCAAGTATTTTGGTAGCCGGGGGATTTTTGGTTGCCTTCATTTGGTCGGTAAAACACGGACAATATGAAGATGATTATACACCGGGTGTCAGAATGTTATTTGATGACCAGAAAGCAAGTAATCACCCAACAACATCTACTAAAACCAAAAAGTAACGTATGGATTACGTAAAAGTCAG
This sequence comes from Bacteroidota bacterium, assembly GCA_016718035.1. Classification (GTDB taxonomy): domain Bacteria; phylum Bacteroidota; class Bacteroidia; order Chitinophagales; family BACL12; genus UBA7236. The sequence continues at coordinate 37,172 of JADKEK010000010.1, forward strand.
TTACGACAACAAAATTGTAAAACAGTTTGCATTGGCTACTGTTTTCTGGGGCATTATTGGAATGACCGTAGGTTTGTGGATAGCACTTGAATTAGTGTTTCCGCAGCTTAACATGGGCGTTCCTCAACTATCATTTGGCCGCGACAGACCAATTCACACGAATGCGGTGATTTTTGCATTTGTGGGTAATGGTATTTTCATGGGCGTGTATTATTCACTGCAACGTTTGTGTAAAGCACCGATGTTTAGCAAGTTTTTAAGTAATCTCCATTTCTGGTCATGGCAGCTAATTATTGTATTAGCGGCTCTTTCGCTTTCAATGGGTATTACAACCGGTAAAGAATACGCTGAATTAGAATGGCCAATCGACATTTTAATTACATTGGTATGGGTTGTTTTCGGAATTAACATGATGGGTACCATCATTAAAAGAAGAGAACGCCATATTTATGTGGGTATTTGGTTTTACATTGCCACATTGGTTACAGTTGCCATGTTGCACATTGTAAACTCTTTAGAATTACCTGTTTCATTATTTAAAAGTTATTCCATTTATGCCGGTGTGCAAGATGCATTGGTGCAGTGGTGGTATGGTCACAATGCGGTTGCATTCTTCCTTACTACTCCTTATTTAGGTTTGATGTATTACTTCTTACCTAAAGCAGCTAACCGTCCGGTATATTCTTATAAATTATCTATTGTCCATTTCTGGACCTTGATATTCCTATACATTTGGGCAGGTCCTCACCATTTATTATATACAGCATTGCCACACTGGGCTCAAACTTTGGGTACAGTGTTCTCAATAATGTTGATTGCTCCATCATGGGGTGGTATGGTGAACGGATTATTAACACTTCGTGGTGCATGGGATAAAGTACGTGAAGACGTAGTATTAAAATTCATGGTTGTTGCCGTAACAGCTTACGGTATGTCAACTTTTGAAGGCACGATGTTATCGTTGAAAAATGTGAACGCAATTGGTCACTTTACAGACTGGATTGTAGCTCACGTGCATATTGGTGCATTGGGTTGGAATGGTTTCCTCACATTTGGTATTTTATATTGGTTAATTCCTAGAATGTGGAGAACAACTTTATATTCAAAATCTGCCGCAAACTTCCATTTCTGGATTGGCACATTGGGTATATTAGTTTACGCAGTGCCAATGTATTGGGGTGGTTTCACACAAGCATTAATGTGGAAAGATTTTAATGCTGAAGGACAGTTATCTTATACTTTCCTTGAAACCAGTACACAATTAAAAGGTATGTATGCATTGCGTTCAATTGGTGGTACTTTATATTTAATTGGTGTGTTCATGATGGCATGGAACTTATGGAAAACAGCTGCACAAGGTTCATTCCTTGCAGAAGAAGAAGTTGAAGTACCTGAAATGCCAAGAACTTATAATAAACCTAAAGGTGAATTCTGGCATCGTCCACTTGAAAGAAGACCAATCCAATTTATGATTGTCGCTTTAATCATGGTAATTATTGGTGGTGTAATAGAATTAGTACCTACCTTCTTAATTAAATCTAACATCCCAACTATTTCAAGTGTGCAACCATATACACCACTTGAATTACAAGGTCGTGATATTTATGTAAGAGAAGGTTGTTATACCTGTCACTCACAAATGGTTCGTCCATTCAGAAGTGAAGTAGTACGTTATGGTGAATACAGCAAAGCCGGTGAATTCGTTTATGACCATCCATTCCAATGGGGTTCAAAACGTACAGGTCCGGATTTAGCTCGCGAAGGTGTTGGACACTTGAAAAAAACCGATGCCTGGCATTATATGCACATGTTAGATCCTCGTCAGGTTTCATCAGGAAGTATTATGCCTGCATATCCTTGGCTGCATGATTCAGAAGTTAACATGGATATGATACCTGCAAAAATAAGAGCAATGCAAAAATTGGGTGTTCCTTATCCTGAAGGATATGATCAAATTGCAACTGAAGATTATTTGAAACAAGCAGATGGTATTGTAGCAAATATGAAGGCAGATAAAGAAATTGAATCACCTAATACTGCCGAAATAGTAGCGTTGATTGCTTACTTGCAAAGATTAGGAGTAGATATCAATACAGAAACCAATTTACAAAATCAAGCTAAAAAATAAATCGTATGAATTTCATGCATTATTTGTCAGATATTGATGGAGTGACTATCTACCCGATAATTTCACTATTCATCTTCTTTGCATTCTTTATAGGATTATTTTATTGGGTTTTTAAAATGGATAAATCATCCATTGATGAAATCAGAAATATTCCTTTGGATAACAATAACCCTAATCATTTAAATCAATAAATAATCATTGAGATGAAAAATAAAAAACTCAATGCCGGCCTGATGCTAACAGCAATAATGTTGTTAACTGCATCACCAATATGGGCTCAGACAATTACCACTGAAGCACCACGCAACTGGTATTTAACTGATACTACGTTTTGGATTTTAATTGCAGTGGCTGCTATCTTGTTTTATGTAATTTATGCCTTAGCTGAAGTAGTAATTTGGGGAGGCCAGAAAAAAATAAATGAGATGAAAAACAAGGGCGGTAATTTAAAATCGCTTGTAATTTTGGCTATTACTTTGTTGGCCACATCTAATTTACATGCTCAAGCTGTTGAAGTTGCAACTGAAACTGCAAAAACATCATTTTGGAAAAGCGATTATTTACCAATTTACATTTTAATTGCAATCGAAATTGGTGTTATCAGTTATTTAGCATTAATGTTAATGCAACTGAGTAAAGCAGAACAAATTGCTTCCGGTGTTAAACACGAAACATGGATTGCTAAGCTGTGGGATAAATGGAATTATAAAGTGCCTATCGAACGTGAAGATGAATTAATAATTGAAGACCACGATTATGATGGCATTCACGAATTAGATAACAGTATGCCACCTTGGCTGCAATACATTTTCTTTTTCACTATTGGTTTCGCCATAGTATATTTGTGGTATTATCACCTTGGTGGTGGTTTAACACAAGAGGAAGAATATGAAGCTTCTGTTAAAAAAGCAGAAATTGAAATGGCTGCATATCTGTCATCAGCTGCTGCTAGTTATGACGAGAATACCGTAATTCTTTCAACCGATGGCGCTGTATTAGCGAATGGTAAAACAACCTTCAATAACTATTGCGCAACTTGTCACCGCACCGATGGTGGTGGTGATGCTGGTCCTAACTTAACCGATGATTATTGGATTCACGGAGGAAAAATCAACGATTTGTTTAAAACCGTAAAATATGGTGTTCCGGGAAAAGCAATGGCTGCCTGGGAAGGAATATTAAATCCTAAACAAATATTTGAAGTAACCAATTATATTAAATCAATGCATGGCACCAATCCGGTTAATCCAAAAGCGCCGGAAGGTAATATGTATGTTGAAGGTGCAGCAGTAACCGATACACTTTTAACACCAACAGATACTTTAGCTAAAGATACCTTATCAGTAGCAGTAGTTAAATGAAATTTTATAACGTTATCCGCATTTTGCGGGTAACGTTATTTTTAAGTTTTTAGTGACTGATAGTCACAATTAATATTCAGGCATATTAATTAAAAGGACAGAATAGAATTGCATTTGGGCAGTTTTTTCTGCAAACAAAATAACAGTTATGGAAGAGAATAAATCCTTTCGCGACATCATCTACACTGCTGATGAGGAAGGACACAGGAAATGGGTATTCGCGTCAAAACCCAGCGGTAAATTATACAATTGGCGTTCTATTGTCAGTTATATTTACCTAATCGTTTTTTTTACTTTGCCATTCATCGAACTACATGGCGAACCATTATTTCTCTTTAACATTCCGGACAGGAAATTTATTTTATTCGGTGTAATATTCTGGCCTCAGGACTTTTTCCTGTTTGCGCTTGGTATGCTCACCTTTCTGGTCTTTATTATATTCTTTACTGTTTTATATGGCCGCTTATTTTGCGGTTGGGTTTGTCCGCAAACAGTATTTATGGAAATGGTTTTTCGCAAAATAGAATACTGGATTGAAGGAACTGCCGAACAACAACGCAAACTGGCAAAAGGACCCTGGACCGGTGAAAAGATTTTTAAGAAATCAGCTAAACAAATCATCTTTTTCCTGTTTTCGTTTTTAGTTGGTAATACATTTTTATCCTATATAATTGGTGTTGATGGCGTATTGGAAATAGCTACGGGTTCTTTTAAAGAAAATGCAGGTGGATTTGCCATTATGATGGTATTTACTTTTGCATTTTATGGGGTGTTCGCATTTTTGCGCGAACAGGTTTGTACATTCGCTTGCCCTTATGGCCGCTTACAAGGTGTATTACTCGATAAATTTTCAGTAATTGTTGCTTACGATTATAAACGCGGAGAACCAAGAGGTCACCATAAACACGATGAAGAATCAAAACAATTAGGTGATTGTATCGATTGCGGTTTATGTGTTCGTGTGTGCCCAACCGGTATCGATATCAGAAACGGTACCCAATTAGAATGTGTTAACTGCACAGCTTGTATTGATGCTTGTGATAGCATCATGGACAAAATTGAAAAACCAAGAGGCCTCATCAGATATACTTCTGAAAATAATATCGTTACAGGTGAAAAACTGAAGTTTACACCTAGAATGAAAGCATATTCTATTGTGCTGTTTGTTTTGGTTGCAGTTTTAACTGTTATGCTGGTAACTCGCAAAGATGTTACAGCTACGGTAACACGTGCTTCAGGTCAATTATATCAAAAACGTGACTCTGTGTATATTACCAATTTGTATAATATTAAAATTGCCAATAAAACACATGAAGGATTTCCAATTCATTTAAAAGTGGAAAATTTGGACGCTAAAATTGAAATGATTGGAAAAGAAGTGAGCATTGAAAAAGAATCATTAGCTGAGGGAACATTCTTTATTGTAATGCGTCGCGATCAGATTAAAACAATGAAAACTGATTTGGAAATTGGCGTGTATAACGATGAAAAGCGAATCAGAACAGTAAAAGCATCATTTTTAGGACCTGTTTCAAAAAAATAAAACTATGAGCTGGGGAAAAATTCTTTTAGTAGCTTACGTGACATTTGTCGGCGTAATGTTATTTATGGTAGTAAAAAGTTTTCAGCAGGATTATGATTTGGTAACGCCGGATTATTATGCTGCAGAACTTAAATTTCAAGACCAAATAGATGCATCTAAAAATGCTGCTATGTATAAAGATTCGATTGTGATTGAACCAACAGATGCTGCAGTTAATTTGCAGTTCCCTACCGCATTCAGAACTAGTACAAGCGGTCAGGTTTATTTTTATAAAGCATCTGATTCCGACAGAGATGTAATTCAACCACTCGAATTAGACGGAAGTGGAAAACAACAATTTAATCGCACCACTTTTGAAAAAGGATTTTATACTGTAAAAATTTCCTGGACAAAAGATAATGTGCAATATTATACTGAAAAAGAACTCTATTTGTGAATGGGTTATTGATAACGGCTTTTGTTACCGGTCTTTTCGGTAGTTTACACTGCGCAGGAATGTGCGGACCATTGGCCTTATCATTTAATTTACACAGCAAAGGAAATGCACTGGTAAACGGATTAATTTATAATATATCCAGAATTTTTGCCTATGTATTATTGGGATTATTATTTGGCGCCATTGGGTTGAGTTTTAGTTTTGCAGGTTGGCAACAAGTAGCTTCAATTGTTTCGGGGTTTGTTATTTTACTCATCATTTTTTTTCAACAATGGTCCTCTGCTCAACCGGGATTTAAGTGGCTGGAAAAATATAATAACTTCATAAAAAAGAAAATCGGGCATTCATTATCACAACCTGGTGTAAAAGGAATTGCCACATTAGGATTTTTTAATGGATTATTGCCATGTGGTTTAGTGTATCTTGCGTTGGCAGGCGCAGTTGCCGGTGGTGGTATTTTAATTGGTGGTGGATATATGTTATTGTTTGGCTTGGGCAACTTACCGCTCATGTTTGTTTTTTCTGCTTTTGGCAATTACCTGGGCTTGCAAAAAAAGTTATTGATCAGGAGATACCTTCCGGCATTTAGTGTTATGATTGCCGTTCTGTTAATACTTCGTGGTTTAAATCTTGGCATCCCTTATATCAGCCCGGAATTTGATACTACACCTACTTTGTCGGCCTCTCAACCACATGTTACCTGTCATAAGTAATACATAGCCTACAGTTTTATTAATTTCGCAGGTATGAATTTGTTTGAAATAATTAATTATCTCGAATCCGTTGCACCTTTATCGCTGCAGGAAAGTTATGACAATGCCGGTTTAATTACCGGTAACAAGCAAATGGAAGTTACCGGCATCTTAATTTGTCTGGATTCTACAGAAGCAGTTATAGATGAGGCGATAGCCAACCAATGTAATGTTGTTATTGCGCATCATCCCATTATTTTCGGCGGACTTAAAAAACTAACAGGTAGCAATTACATTGAAAAAACAATCATCAAAGCCATTAAACACGATATTGCTATTTATGCTATACATACCAATTTGGATAATATTCGCGCAGGAGTAAATGCGAAAATTGCCGAAAAATTGGGTTTACTGAATACCAAAGTGCTCGCTCCCAAAGGGGGACTGCTAAAAAAATTGGTCACTTTTGCCCCTGAAGCCAATGCCGGAGATGTCCGTTTTGCCTTGTTTGAAGCCGGAGCAGGTCATATTAGCCACTACGACCATTGTAGTTTTAGCCTGGAAGGAACAGGCACTTTCCGCGGAGATGCAACAACCAATCCCTATGTTGGTACCAGGGGAGAAGACCATTTTGAAGCCGAAGTCAGGATTGAGGTGATTTACCCTGCTTACCTTCAGTCTAAACTACTAACCGCCTTATTACATGCTCACCCTTATGAAGAGGTAGCTTACGACATATACAGTTTAGACAACAAATTTCAGGAGGTTGGTGCGGGACTTATTGGGACCTTGCCTGAACCAACAGATGTCCTCACATTTTTACAGCAAGTGAAGGAAAAAATGGTCTGTGGCAGTGTCCGATACACAAAATTACCGGAACATCAGGTCCAAAAAGTGGCTATTTGCGGGGGTTCCGGGGCTTTTTTATTAAAAGATGCTATGTCGGCAGGAGCAGAGGTGTTTATCACTGCAGACTTCAAGTACCACCAGTTTTTCGACGCCAATAACAAGATTGTGATAGCAGATATTGGACATTATGAGAGTGAACAATACACAATTGAATTGATTTCCGACATATTGATGAAAAAATTTGCTACCTTTGCGGTTCATTTGTCAAAAATTAACACTAATCCTATTAACTACCTATAAACTATGGCAGCAGTGAAGGAAATGTCCGTAAAGGAAAGCTTACAGGCGCTTTGGAAACTCCAAAAGATACATTCCAAAATCGACGATATTACCATCTTAAAGGGCGAACTTCCAATGGAGGTAAGCGATTTAGAAGATGAAATTGTTGGTTTAGAAACCCGTATGCACAAGTTAGAAGCGGAGTTGAAGGAAATTGAAACCGATATTTCCGGTCGCAAAACAACGATTGCTAACGCTAAAACGCAGATTAAAAAATACGAAACTCAGCAAAATGCGGTTAAAAACAGCCGTGAATTTGATGCGCTCACCAAAGAAATCGAATTGAATAAATTGGATATCGAATTATGTGAGAAAAAAATGAAAGAAGCTGGTTTTCTGAAAGATGCTAAAGCAAAAGCAATTGAAGATGCAAAAGAGGTTTTTGAAAACAAGAAAAAAGACCTCAAAAAGAAAAAAGAAGAACTAGAACGCATCATAGAAGAAACTGAAAAAGAAGAAGCTGACTTTGCGAAAAAAGCAGATAAAGCTGAAAAAGAAATCGAAGAGCGTTTAATGGGTGCTTATTATCGCATTCGTTCATCATATCGCAACGGTTTAGCAGTAGTTGCTGTTTCACGTAACTCTTGCGGTGGTTGTTATGCGGTTGTTCCGCCTCAGCGTCAGGCTGAAATCAAACAGGCTAAAAAAATCATCATTTGCGAACACTGTGGTCGTATTTTGGTTGATGAAGCCGCTATGGATGCATAAGTTAATTTAACACATCATATTGATAAATGCCATGAAGAATTATATCATCATATTCTTCGTGGCATTTTGTTTTCCTGCCATCTCCTGCGCGCAGCAATACGATTTTAATAAACGTTGTATTGATGCCTATACCTACATTCAGGAATTGCGTTTCGAAAAAGGAAGACAATTGTTAGAGTTGGAGAAAAAAGAAAATCCCAAAAACCTCATTCCGTATTACGTTGAAAATTATATCGACTTTTTAACAACCTATATCAACGAAAACGAAGCGGAGTTTGATAAGCTGGAGCCTAATAAAACGATACGCCTCGACAAACTCAAAACCGGCGACCAGCAATCACCTTATTATTTATATTGTCAGGCCGAATTGTTAATCCAATGGTCGTTTTCAAAACTCAAATTTGAAGAATATTTATCTGCCTTTACCGATGTGCGCAAAGCGTATTTATTGTTGGAAGAAAACGAAAAAAAGTTTCCGGATTTTATGGCCAACAAAAAAAGTTTGGGTATGTTGCACGCCATTGTAGGAGCCATTCCCGACCAATACAAATGGGGTGTAAATATGCTGGGTATGGATGGTTCCATTGATCAGGGATTAAAAGAACTAAAATCCATAATTGAGTACTCCAAAACCAATACATTTATTTTTAAGCAGGAAGTGTATTTATACTATGCATTTATTGAATTATATCTCGGTAGAGATGCAACAACTGCCTGGAATATTGTGAAGGACCTGGATACTAAAACAAATTTGATAAATGTATTTTGTAAAGCCAGTGTTGCCATGCGAACAGGCAGAAACGATTTAGCATTGCAGGTATTAACATCACGACCAACCGGAAGTGAATACATGCAATATCATTACCTCGAATTTATGACAGGTCTTGCCAAAGTGAGAAAATTAGATGCAGGCTCAAGTGCACATTTCGAAAAATTTATAACGAGTTATAAGGGCAAAAATTACATTAAAGAAGCCTATCAAAAAATGGCATGGATGGCTTTAATCAATGGCAATAAAGAAAAGTATTGGGAGTATATGTATTACATTAAATCTCGTGGTGATGATTTAATTGATGATGACAAACAAGCCTTATATGAAGCGGAAAGTAAAAAAATGCCCAACGTTACGCTGTTAAAATCACGGCTATTATTTGATGGCGGATATTATAAAGATGCCTTAAAACAACTGGAAGGTAAAAGTGCGGAAAGTTTTAGCAACGATAAAGATAAAACCGAATTTACCTATCGTGCAGGGCGTATTTACGACATGGCCGGAATGCCCGATAAAGCAAAGGGATTTTATCTGGCTACCATAAAATTTGGCAGCGATTTGCCTTATTATTATGCTGCAGGTTCTGCATTTTATCTCGCCAATATTTACGAGACAGAAAAAGATTACGCCAGCGCAACTAAATACTACCAAATGTGTCTGGATATGGACAATAAAGAATATCAAACATCGCTCGATGGATTAGCAAAAGCGGGACTTAACAGGGTTAAGGGGAAAAAATAACGCTGCGTTACCACCAATTTGGATTGCCTTTTAAAATGTGATTTTTGTCGTTTATTGGTATGATAACGATTGCTGTTTTTAATGTGTTTCCCGGATATATTTGGTTGAACCAAATCGGTAAATATGAAAACTATAAGCACAATTAAATATTACTCACTTAACATTATGTTATGGTGTAGTTTATTGTTAATTTCTACTACTATTTTCGGACAAACAGGAGGGGCAACATTTGAAAATGGACCGCTCATGAACAGAGCACGAATAGTGCCGCTCGCAACAACATTAAGCAATGGTAATATTGCCATTTTTGGTGGAAGGGAATTTGGATTTGTTTCCAGTTATTACACAGATATTTATGACCCAGTAGCCAAAACATTTACAGAATTAAATATGGCTGTTCCACGCGATAATGCGGCATTAGTTACACTAACAGATGGTAGATATTTATTGGTAGGTGGTGGATACGATTGGGGTATTCCTGCTTATGCCACCAACGAAATATTTGACCCATCTGATAATTCCTTTACCATGGCTAGTACAATGGGTTATAGCAGAATGCAACCGGCTGCGGCGCAATTAAATAATGGCCATGTATTAATAGTTGGAGGTTGGTATGATGATTATGCCGCAATCAATACTGAAATTTATGATATTGAAGATAATCTTTACACAGTAAGTGGTTCATTAAATGCACCTCGTTCACAAGCTATGGTAATACCAACTACCGACGGCGGCGCAATAGTGGCAGGAGGTTATACTACTTATGGCGCTGCTATGATTACTACAGTAGAATATTATAATGCTGAAACCGGTAGTTTTTCTATTGCAAGTGATGAAATTATACCTACTGATCCGGGTTGGACAATGTGGGGTAGAACAAGAGCGATAGTTGACGATAAAATGAATAATGGCAAATATGTTTTTCTGGCTTATAGAAGCAGTCCGGAGGTTGAATATGCATTAGTATATTTCGACCCTGCAACTAAAACTTTTGAGAAAAAATTCAGTTTTGTTTTATCTGAACATCCAACCATTAGCGGTGGTATCTACGACATGATTTTAGATAAAAACGGCAACTATGTTTATTTGCTTGCAACTGTTAGTGGCAGCGACCCTGTTCAAGTTGCATTGATATCCGTTGACCTGACAAATGAAATGGTGTATATTCCTGAAAATAATTATGTAATGCCTGCAGGTGAATACTTATTTCCTTCCTTAGCATTTATACCATCTACAGGAGAAATCTTAATAACAGGCGTAAGTGCAACACCAAGCGATTATTTTAATGCTACCAATATCACCTATTTACTTAAACCTGAACATAGTGTAGGTATTGAGGAAGAAATGATTTTACCAAATGCTATTACCTGTTTTCCTAATCCAACAACAGGGGCATTTAATATAAAAATAAATGTGCCTATTGAAGGTGAATTGATTTTAAGTGTATTTGATATTGATGGAAGGGAACTGTGCAATTTAAATATGCATAACATACAACAATCATCTAATCTGTATAGTTTAAATAATTTAGATTTAGGATCTGGTATGTATATAATAAAAATTAGGAATTCAAATAATACAGTTTATACAACAACATTAGTTGTAACTAAATAAACCGATTAAACAAATGAGTAGGAGTAAATGCTCCTACTCATTTAAAAATTAGTTTTAATAAATTTCGAGTAGTGTATTCCGCCGGATGAAGTTATTACAATAAAATAACAACCCGGATTTAAAGATGAAATATCAATTTTGTTTTCAGATTGATTTGACATTAATGCTAATTTACCATTTACATCAAATATCGTTACCTGAGCACCCGGTGTAAAATTCTCCACCCAAATAAAATCAACTGCAGGGTTCGGAAAAACATTTACTGCTGAACTAAATATATCCTGCACCGGATTATCTAAAGCGCTAAAATCATAAGGCGTTCCCCATGTGATAAAACCTTTTTGAAAGTAAACCAAATCTAGTTTGTAATATTCTTCAGCTGATGTTGAGTCTAAGTAATGGATTAAGCCAATTCCATCACCATATGTTTGTTCGGGATTAGTAATATTGTCAGTATTTGATAAGCAATTGTTGTCCATTTCGTAATTATACCAATCATATACTTGTTTATATGGCACGCCATTATAAATTGTATCGTTTTGATTCCAATCTGAAAATCCAAATAAATTGCTTTCAAACAAAGTAAATTCTAAAGTATCCAAAAATATATAATCAGCATGGTTAAATTGCAAGTCAATAGTATCCCAAATGAAATGAATTGAAGGAATCGCGTCATTGTAAAGTGTATCAATTTGTATTCGTTCAACAGCGTATGTTACTTTATCAATTTCCTCATTTTTAGATAAAATGAAATATTTGAAAGAACTAATTTTAATATCACTGTCACTAGCTACATCTGGTTTAGTTAATTCTTTAATGTGGAACTCGTAACCAGGCTGGAAATCGAATGCATGATGCGCATTAATATCTGTAATACCTCTTCTAGGAGATGCACTACCAGCTAATCTATAAGCAATAGTATCGTTTGGCTCAGGGAAATCGTTCAGATTAAAAAACCTTGAAAGTCCGTAGTGTTGTGTTACGTCAAATTTTTCATTTGTCCAAGGTGCCAATGGTTTAAACACCACATCTGCTGTAAATTCAGCCAGGCTAATTCTTTTTAAGCTATCCACTATAGTGTCGAAAATTGTTCCATATAGTTTTTCTGAATATGTAGCCTTAATAAAATCACCATTTTCATAAGTATAGAATCTCCAACTTTCGCCTAGTTGATGGTAAGGCTCTATAAAAATTGAATCGCCATATTTATTAAAAAATACATAGCTTGAGTCCCCTTGCTTAATAACTTTCATACCTAAAGGTATTGTGTCATTTGTCCCAAATAAACATTCCGGGGTTAAAACTACAGTGGTATCTATTTTATGTTGAAAATTGAAAATAGTATCAGATCCGGATATTTCATAATTGTCAACCTTTGTAAAAAATATATCGAACAATTCATTTTCAAATGTAATAGGTTTTGTGGTAATAATAGCATCATAATTTTGTGCAAATGTTATATGATTGCTCAAAACAGCAATAGCAAAAAGACAACAAAGTGAAAAATTGCGAATATGCATTTTAGTAGTATTTTTTATAAAGATATAACTATTTTACAAAATTTAGCGTAAACGCCTTAGTTAAAACTTCATAATAGGACTCCCAAGTCCAATCCGCTCCATCCCACGGTGGTGAATACATATAAGTAAAGGCAATATTGTAATAACATAAAACGCCAATGAACAGAAATAAGCTGAGTCGTAAAGCTTTAAGTTTAATTTTAGATAAATTGAAAATCAAACTGGCACTGGCAAAAGTTAGTAGGCTATAGTATTCAACATAACATCTGTGACCGAATGAACCTCCAAACCACCAATACCACCAGCTTGCAAAAATATAGGTAGCTATAGATAAAATCCCTAAAATTAATTTGCTATTGAATTTATTTCTTAATGAAAGGCGAACTAATTCAATAACGAGAAGCAATGCAAGCGGGGTATATATAAACCAACCACTCCAAACATTGAATAAAACATTGATTATTTGGGGGTTTTTCCAATAATCAAAACCCTGGTTTTCGTAAGAATAGATTATCCAGTTCCCGGATATATATTTCCAATAAATGAGTTGTGGTAATGCGACCAAAGCCAAGCACAATAGTGCAATAAAAACAGATTTAAAATTTCCAAAAAAATGGCCTATTCTTTGTGGTAATTTTTTTATTGAATTAATATCAAATAATAATGGAAGTAAAATGATTATTCCATTTGATGGTCGGGTTATTAGAATGAGCCCATAGAGTAAAAAATAAATAAATAGGAGCTTTACAGAATTTGATTTTAAAACTCGGGGTGTTAAGTAAAGTAGTAAAGTAAACTGAAAGAAAATATAAATATGCGCAGCTCCGGGGGATCTTAATGTATAGAAAAATAAATTGGTACCAAAAAACAGGATAAAAAGGCAACTTAACACTACGTTTTCTGAGAAATAAGTATTTAATAATTTATAAAGTAAGTAAAAAGATAAAAGCAAATAAAAGATGGCCGAAAGCATTATAGCTACTCTGTAGGGGTATGAATATCCATCCTCCGGATAGTCAGTTAAATTGGCAAAAAGATGAGCAATAAGGAAAAAAGGCAATTCGAAAAAAGCAACACCATAAGTATATTTTGTGAAAACTTTATCTGTGCCGGCGTAGGGTTTAAATTCATTTGATTGAATTGGAATATTTTCAAACCCATCATAAATAAAAACTGCGGGTAGATACATATAATAACCTTCCGGATCAGAATATATAACTCCTCTTGCTTCCCTCCGGTTAAGATTAAATGATAAATAGATGCAAATTGCAGATAATAAAATAAAAAATATTTTTGCTTTTGCTGACATTTAAACTAAAATTTAATATTATCTCAATTCAAGGAAGAAGACTGTTGTTAAATTTGCCCAAAGATGAACGTTTACAAAGTTAGTAAAAATATTTATATTTGCTCATGGCGTTCGAGCGGTTTAAAAATTTGCAATTAAAAAACTATAATACATTTGGTATACCTTCAATTGCAAAAGAGTTAATTCTTATAAACAATATTGACGATATATTTTTAGCGGTTAATCAGGAAATTTTCACGCACAAACACCTCATTATTGGTGGTGGCAGCAATATTTTATTAGATGGCGATTACGATGGAATTGTTATAAAAAACAACCTGAAAGGCAAACAAGTTATTCATGAAGATGACGATTTTGTTTGGGTAAAGGCTGCAGGAGGGGAGGTTTGGCATGAACTGGTTATGTATTGTGTAGATCGTAATTTGGGCGGAATTGAGAACCTTTCCCTGATTCCCGGGACAGTTGGAGCGGCACCTATGCAGAACATTGGTGCTTATGGTGTTGAACTAACTGATGTGTTTGAAACACTTGAAGCAATTGATATTTTAACTGGTGAACTCAAATTATTTTCTAAAGCTGACTGCGCCTTCGGTTATCGGACCAGTGTATTTAAGACTAATTTAAAAGGGAGATATATTATTACTGCGGTAACACTTAAACTAAGTAAACATCCATTAATAAAAATGCAATATGGCGCCATAAAGGATGTGTTGGCTGCACAACAAATTGATGCGCCAACCATTAAAGATATCAGCAACGCTGTAATTGCCATACGCAGCAGCAAACTGCCTGATCCAAAAATTTTGGGTAACGCTGGCAGTTTTTTCAAAAACCCTGAAATCAGTAGCTTGCAATATGGAGAATTGAAATTAGTTTATCCAGAAATGCCCGGATTTCCAACTCAAAATAATCTGACAAAAGTGCCTGCCGGCTGGTTAATTGAACAGTGTGGTTGGAAAGGAAAACGTATTGGCAATTCCGGGGCACATAAAGACCAGGCACTTGTTTTAGTTAATTACGGCAACGCTACTGGCCAGGAAATTATTGCACTTGCTGAAGCTATTCAACAAAGTGTGCTTGAGAAATTTGGAATTACTATATTGCCGGAAGTGAACCTAATTAGCTAATTGGTTAATTAGCAAATTAGCTAATGCGGGTCCGCAGCGGCGGAGGATGGATGGTGTGAATTAATTTTTTTTGATGAGGTGATGCACGAAATAATGTCAACCGGAGTTGCAAATTAAAATCTAGCAATAAACCGAATTCATTATAATTCAAATATAATGATAGTCAACACGTGGGTTGACTGCTACGGTTACATCACATTAAAAATCTAACAATAAACCGAATTCATTATAATTCATATATAATGATAGTCAACACGTGGGTTGACGTTACGGTAACCTCGCAATAAAAATCTAACAATAAACCGAATTCATTATAATTTAAATTAAATGTAAGTCAACACGCGGGTTGACGGCTACGGAGCTACGAATTATAACCCTATCAACAAACCGGCTGTTCCCATTAGCAAATCGGTACATTGGTACATCGGTACATTAATCAGCACATCAACACATCAGCACATTAGCACATCAACCCTTCCTCAACATCTCCATCATATCCCACAATTTAACAGGCACCTTGTCGAGCATATTAAATTCACCTGCGCCTTTAATCCATTCGCCACCATCTATTACAACAACCTCGCCGGTAATGTATGCGGCGTAGTCTGAAATTAAATAGGCAGCAAGATTTGCCAATTCCTGATGTTCGCCAACGCGGCCAATAGCATTGCGTTTAGCAATGTCAAAATCATCTTTCATATCCGGTGGCATAAGTCTGCTCCAGGCACCTTCTGTAGGAAAAGGACCTGGCGCAATAGCATTTAGGCGAATACCATATTTGCCCCATTCAACTGCTAAACTTCGCGTAAGTGCCAATACACCTGCTTTACCACAAGCGCTCGGAACAACATAACCACTGCCTGTCCATGCGTAGGTAGTCACTATGCTCAATACATTGGCAGGGATTTTATTTGCAATCCAGTATTTTCCAAAAGCTAAGGTGCAGTTGTAACTGCCTTTTAAAACAATATCTACAACGGTGTC
The DNA here is from genome assembly GCA_016718035.1 of Bacteroidota bacterium. Classification (GTDB taxonomy): domain Bacteria; phylum Bacteroidota; class Bacteroidia; order Chitinophagales; family BACL12; genus UBA7236. The sequence goes on from JADKEK010000010.1 coordinate 53,295, forward strand.
AAACGCGCGGTGACTCAATCTTTCGGTAGGGGAGATGAAGTTGCCGGCTGCATTATTCAACAGGATATCTACTTGTCCGAATTTAGAAATTGTTGCTTGCAGCATATTTTCAACCTGTTCATATATCCGCACATCGCAGGCCACTGCAAAACAATTTCCGTTTGTTGCAGCGCTTAATTCGGCAGCTGTTTTTTCAATAACATCCAGTTTTCTGGAGGTGATCACCACATTGGCGCCCAAGGTTAAAAAATATTGGCTCATACTTCTGCCCAAACCCGTTCCTCCGCCCGTTACTACAATTGTTTTTCCTTTCAGGCTGTCCGCTTTTAACATCGATTGATTATACATGGTATTTTTTTCATAAAAGTATTAAATTGGGGCTAATACCGGTTTGGTAAAATTTACTGCTTTTGTACATTCCGTTGATACTAACATGTAAAACCTTTTCTTCATCTTTGTAAAAAAAAGAATGGAAGCGCATCCAATTAAAGTAAGGGGATTTCATTGTGATATGTTTGGACATGTGAATAATGCCCGCTATCTCGAATTTTTGGAAGAAGCCCGTTGGGAATGGTTAAACAGAATAACCACTTTCGATTTTTTGAAAAACACCATATGAGTTTTGTAGTGGTTAATATAAATATTAATTATAAACGACCTTCAGTGCTAAACGATGAATTAATGATTAGTGTTACACTGAAAAACATAGGTAATAAAAGTGCTGCTGTTAATCAGGTAATCACACGAAAGTCCGATTTAAAAGTAGTAGCTGATGCTGATGTTACTTTGCAATGGTAGACAACAACACAGGTAAAGCAATTGAACTTAATGATGAAATAAAAAAATATTAGGGGGGTTAAACCGGTCTACAAGAAACTGCTTCTGATTATGGTGTATTTATTGCATTAAATAAAATCGGCACCCAAACAAATATTTTAATAACTAGTATCAGGAAAAATTATTTTCAGCATTAGTTATACCTGAAATAGCAATTAACCATACCATTATTTGTTAAGATTAACATCATAAAACTGCTAATTATGAATTACCATTTTAGCTGACCTAAGGCATTTTCTAAACTTGCTATACTGCCATTAACATCATCCATACTGCAAGTTCCAACGCTCAAGCGGAACCAAGGGCTCTCTTTGTCGCTGCCAAATGCATAAAATGGCACTAGTGCAATATGTGCATTGTTTAGCAGGTATGCTGCAACATCTGCCATCGAATTAATAGTATTGCCATCAGGTTTAATGGCACCGCGTAAATCACATTTTACCGTTAAATAAATTGCAGATTGTGGTGCAATACAATCAACATGATAACCTTTGTTTTTAATGATTGTATACCTTGATAAAATCCTTCTAAGCGATTTTGAATTTGTTGTTTGTATTCCGTCAAAAAACGATTAATTGCTGCATCATCCATTAAATATTTTGCCGCAGCAACCTGCTCAGCTTTTGGTGCCCAGGCTCCAATATGGCTTAAAATACTCTTCATTTTATCAATGATGTATTTAGGTCCAAAACTCCAACCTACACGAACACCTGTTGCAGAAAATGCTTTACTTAAACCATCAATATAAATTACATAATCACGTAATTCAGGCGTAATGAAACAGGGTCATAATGATGCGTTTCACCAAAGGTTAAAGTCCAGTATAATTGGTCGTATAAAATGTATAATGGTTTTTGGTCAGGACTTCTTCTTTTATTTTCTGCTACTACTAAATCGCATATTTCAGCTAACGCAGATTTTGAAAATGCTGTTCCTGTTGGATTTAATGGCGAACATAAAGCAATTAAAGTTGCCTCCTGAATATGTGGTGCAATTTCAGCCGCAGTTGGCATAAAATTATTTTCAGGTTGAGTTTCAACTTCTATTTTTTCGCAAAAACTTAAATGTGTGTAATGATTATTGTTCCAACTTGGGCAGGATAAATTACTTTATCCCCTTTATCTAACAGCGTAATATAAGTAGCATATATTAATGGACGACCTCCACCTGCAATCAAAAATTCATCGGTGTCGTATTTTAATCCGTTGTGACTGCCAACAAAATGTTGAGCAGCTTTCCTCAGCGATTCAATACCATTTGCTGCAGGGTAGTTGGTTTCATTATTTTTATAGGCATTAATAATTTCCTGTTCCAGTTCTTGTGGGATAGGAAATATTTTTGGGTCAAAATCGCCAATCGTCAGATTGTAAATTTTTTCGCCGCGTTTCATGCGTTCGTTAACTTCACCGGCAAGTTTGATGATTTCTGAGCCTATTAGATTTTCTGCCATTGCAGAAACCTTGAGTTTGCGATTAGCCATAGTTTGTCCTTCACCCATAGCTGCAAAATAATACAATTTTTTTAACGTTTTCAGCCTCCGACTGCCATTTTATTTGAGGGTTTTTGCCCTGTTTTTAAGGTAAAATGCCACCAATCAACGGTTACCCCTGTGGAGATTTTGTTAAAAACGTTTTGGGAGCCCTTCACTTCTATTGCCATGTATGCTTATACACCCTGCCTGAGGCGGCTTGAGATATCCGTATAAATTTTAGTAAATTTGAATAGTGTTATGAAAACAGCCTTCATATATTGCCTATTTTTAGTATTAATTCAACCTGCTTATGCGCAAGTTCAACCGGAGTTAAGATATGGTTTTGGCGGTGCTGTTCATGTAGAAGCCATGGAGGAATTATCCATCTATAATGGCTTATTATTTAATCCTAAAATAGTATTTCCATTGTTTGAAAATCATGCTGTTTCATTAGGAGGAACATTTACTGCTTGTCTTAATAAAAATGAAACCTATAATAATAATTTAACCTTAAACTTTCCGGTTTTGGTGGATTATAATTATGGATTAGGTTCGTCTTTAACTACTACAAAACCGTATGGTATATTTGTCGGCTTGGGATATCAAAGTGTTATTTATGGGTTGAATACCATTACTTCTGGATATGTATATAATGCAGGTTTCAGATTTATCAATTTTACGCCTGATAAACCTGTAACCACCCATAAATTTCAAATTGAAAAAGAGGCATTTATGCGCCTTTACTTCCCTGATGATAATATACCCAATCAAATTATTGCATTCGGGTTACAATTGAATTTTCCTTTATTGGAAGTTAAACAACTGTAATTAAACTTTCCTGTTTTTCGACAAGCGTTCCAAACGCAACAACATCCAGCCCATGATTTTTACAGAATATGGTAAAATCTATTACGTGATCTGGTTGAACTGCAACTAATAAACCACCACTTGTTTGTGGGTCGCATAAAATGGCTTTTTTGTAATCATCCAATCCGGCTATCTTATGACCATAGCTCGCATAATTCCGATTAGTTCCGCCCGGTATTGATTTTTGATCGAGGTAATAATTTAAAATTGTTTTATCGATGGTTGGGACTAAATCGAATATTACTTCAGCGCTGACATCACTGCCTTCGCACATTTCGGTCAAGTGACCCATTAATCCGAAACCGGTTACGTCGGTCATGGCTTCAATATAATCCAGTTCACCAAACGCAGCGCCAATTTTATTTAATGTCATCATGCTGTTTGGTGCTATGTCGGCATGTTCGTCTTTTAATATATTTTTCTTTTGTGCAGTTGTTAAAATACCGACACCTAAGTTTTTGGTGAGAAATAATTTACAACCAGCAGAAGCGCCTGCATTTTTTTTCAATTTATTTAAATCTACCAATCCGCTTACAGCTAAACCAAATACTGGTTCAGGACAATCAATGCTATGTCCACCTGCTAATGGAATCCCCGCTTCTGCGCATGCCTGTCGCGCACCGTCTAATACCATTCCTGCATATTCCGGAGCAATTTTATCGATAGGCCACCCTAAAATGGCAATCGCCATAATTGGCTTTCCACCCATGGCATATACATCGCTGATGGCATTTACACTGGCAATTTTGCCAAACTTAATGGGATCGTCCACAATTGGCATAAAAAAGTCAGTGGTGGAAACTAGTCCGGTGCCATTACCCAAATCGTAAACAGCAGCATCGTCTTTTGTTTCGTTGCCGACAATTAATTGCGGAAATAAATTTTGTTTACCTGCAGATTTTAAAATTTCATCTAAAATCTTAGGCGATATTTTACAGCCGCAACCGGCACCGTGCGAATATTGAGTGAGTTTGATTGGTTCCATAATTACATTGTTTCTGCTTAAATACAATGATACAAACAATAATTAATATTTAAACTGACTGTGCCGACCAAATAATCACTGTCCTAGTTTTTTTATTGCCAAATAATGACAGAAAATAATATTTATTTATTAATTTTAACCTTTATGAGAACGGTGTATCCCTATCAATTGGCTCTATTTTGTTTTTTGGCTGCAATCGTATCTAACACAAATGCGCAGGTGGTTATTTGTGGGGATACAACCAATGAAAATTATATTTCATTTGAAGATACAATTCTAATTTCAAATTATACCTATGATTCAAAATATGATTTAACCGGTGACTTTATACCGGATTTATATTTTGATGTAGAAAGCTATACAACTGGTATGGTTCCATCAACAACTGTAAATACAAATTTTACAGTTTATGTGGACAATCCTAATATTGAAATAATGATGAATTTGGAAGACTATCCTTATAGTGAAAGTATCTTTATTAATGGTTTTAAAGAAGGGGAAACTGTTAATTATGAAACAGACACAACTATTTGGAAGCACCGTTCGTTTTGTTATTTACTCTCAATTTACTACGGATACGGCGGTGTTGGTGGAGGAGGTGATTGGGGTTATTACACAGAAAGATATATGGGATTTAGACTTTTAGGAGATTCAGACACTACATATGGATGGTTTAAACTCGGCAGAGATTACTACCACAGTAAACTTTACGTCCTTGCCTACAGTGGGTTGGAGGGGTTTGATTTTAATATTATCCCTTGGGTTTTGAAAAGATAATGGAATTAAATTTTTTCCTAACCCGGCCAAAAATGAGATTATGCCTGTTGTTTCTTTCCTGGACATTTTTCTATTTTCAATTACAATGGGGTGTTAATTTTTGAATCTACATATAAGCAAAATGAGTTAATTGCACTGCCGTCAAATATCAATGATGGGTTATATTTAATCCAATTTTTAGGAGATAATAACGAATCAGAATCCGATTATATAATTATTGATCAGGATAATTGATGAACCAAATCGGATTTTCAATTAAATAAGTCGGCTATTAACATTTTGGCATTTTCCCACGGCTCAATTTTTTGCATGTCCATCTGTTTGACTTGAGCAGGATTTCTTTTGCTCAGTCCAAAATTGTAGGTTTTATCGTAATATACCAGAACAATCTCTGTTGCCTTTTTTAAATCACCTGCTTCATAGGCCTCCAATGCTGCTTTCGCATGCTGACCGCCCAATTTCTTAGTTATTCGCTTAACCGATTCTATAACACCTTCATGATCGAAATTTCCATAGGTGGTCACTAAATAATTTATTCTTTCTTCAATTGGAAAATCGCAATAAATAACTTGTGCATTGCGCATTTGTTCCCAAAAGGTTTCCGGGATAAAAACTTTACCAATTAAATGACTTTCGTCTTCAATCCAAATGCGTTTTGTTGAGTCTAATTGTTGGATTTTTTCAAATAACAAATTTTCAAAATATTCACTACTGGGTTGTGGGTCTTCGCCTAATTGTCCGAATGCACTGCCTTTGTGATTAGCCAGTTTTTCAAGGTCGATAATTTGTTCACCTTGTTGTTGTAAAGCTTGCAAAATGGCAGTTTTTGCACTACCTGTTTTTCCACCTAATACAATTAAAGTAAGAGGAGCAGCAAACGATTGTTGCACAGCATTTCGGTAAACTTTATATCCACCAGTAATAGTAAGGGTGGGAATGCCGGCAAAATTAAATAGGGTAGCCATGCTTTTACTGCGCATGCCACCTCTCCAGCAGTGCATAGTAATGTATGCTGCCTGGTGTTCCTGTAAAATGCGTTTTCCTTCAGCTACAAACTCCGCCATTTTGGGCCCCACTAACTCGAGACCTTGAGTAATGGCCTTTTCGCGACCTTCATGTTTGAGTAGTGCCCACCAATGCACGTTCCTCATCGCTGAATAATGGTATGTTGATGGCACCCGGAATATGCGCCAATTGATATTCCTTTGGCGAACGCACATCCACTATCGGGGTATTTGTTCGGGATGATAAAAACTCCTTTATCGAAATTTCTTTAGACAATCAATTAGCTTTGTTGTAAAGTTAGCAATCTTAAACACTTAGTAGATGAAACAATTTTAATAATAGCCACCATTTTTGCGTAGCATTAACCGTAAATGCTCAATCTACCTATTATCGTGGTAGTTTAACACACCGGTGGCGATTTAATTTTCTTTTTCACCATCGATAATAATGTTTCAGGTGAACCAGTTAAATATACGCTTGAAAACGGCGTTGAAACCATTGCAGGATTGTGCTCAAAAAAAGGTGACTCAATCGTAATGTCTTCACCGATTTTTAATACTGAGATTGTGGCATTGTTTAATAATGATAAATCACAACTCGACGGAAAATGGTATGATAGATCCCGGGCGGGCAATTATTATTTATCATTCTCAGCAGTTTTTGTAAAGAAAATGTCATGAAAACCTGGATTAATAACGCCGGTTGCAGATATCAGCGGTCGTTATGATGCAAAATTTATTGATGGTGATGTTATTGATAATACAGTTGGCATTTTAAACAGGAAGGGAAATAAATTATCAGGCACATTTTAACCACCACAGGCGATTATCGCATGTTAAATGGTTATGTAAGTGGCGATGATTTTTTATTTGACAGCTTTTGATGGTTCACATGCATTTTTATTCAAAGGAAAAATACTGGATAACAAAACCCTTGCTGGATATTTTTACAGTGGTATACATTTTCAGTCGCCATTTATTGCCTCGTTAAATCCGCAAGCTGCTTTACCAGACCCAAAATCGCTGACTTATTTAAAAGAAGGATATTCCAAAATTGCATTTTCATTTCCGGATGAAACAGGGAAAGTAGTAACTTTAGAAGATGCACAATTTAAAGATAAAGCGGTTATTATTTTAATAACAGGCAGCTGGTGTCCAAATTGTATGGACGAAACCAGTTACATGAAGGAAATTGAAGAAAAATATAAAGGTAAACCTGTCGCAATTGTAGCATTAAGTTTTGAGCGGCAAACCGATGCGGTTTCATTTGCAAAAAATATAAACAGAATTAAACAGCATTTTGGTGTGCATTATCCGTTTTTAAATGCTGGACTGCCCAAAACCGCAAGTGAAGCATTACCGATGTTAAATAAAGTAATGGGATTTCCCACCACTATCATTTTAAATAAACAACACGATGTAGTCGAAATTTCCACCGGTTTCAACGGCCCTGCTACAGGAGATTTATTTGTATTATATCAGCAATCGTTTGAAAAAATGTTGGATGAGTTGATACAACAGTAATAAATACCGAAAAGTAAATTTCCTAAAAAAAGTATCCTACATTTAGCAAATTAGTTTTCACCATAACATTTTGGAATAAACTTTCAACACAAACCGAAACCACCAAGAATGTCTAATGAGAAACCCCCAAGAATGTCCCAAGAGAAACTCGAAAGAATGTCACATGAGAAACCCCCAAGAATGTCCCATGAGGGAGTTAACTCCCGAATAACTTTCGGATGCTCGCATCCCCGAAAAAAATGATGTTAAGTCCAAATTTTAAATCTTGAAATTTTTATTGATTTCATATTTACTACTCTTCATTTTGTAAAGTCTTATTGTGAAGTTTATTACCAATTAAAAAAAGGTTGATATCTCGGAATTAACATTTTATCAATCTTGTTATTGAGTTTTACGAATGAAGAGTTTAGTATAAACCCGCGTGAGTGATTGTAGCGGAAACAAGCTAATGTGCTAATGTGTTGATGTGCTAATGTGCTGATGGAACAGCCGGATTAGGATTTAATTTGAAATGAAATAGCTTGTTGCAGCGTAAAGCACGGTGCCGCTCGAGGGGTGGATGGTGAATTGAAATGTTAATTGCGGCACACGCCCAAATCATTTTTTTAGGAATTTAATAACTTTGTTTTGAGTGCTATATTAATTATCAGCACTTTAGTCTGCCTATGCCTAAGCTTGTGCAGCCTTATTTTTTTCAACTTTTTTTTGCTACTCCCAAACAATTAAAATATCTTTGCACTCTCAATTTTCAGAAATTCATTTCAGAAAAGCGAAACTGGCTGATGGTGTAACTGGCAACACGTCTGATTTTGGTTCAGAAGAGTCTAGGTTCGAGCCCTAGTCGGCCAACAGTAACCCTCCACTTAGGAGGGTTTTTTTATGCTCGGAAATGAGTGATCCGCCCCGGCGGACATGAGTGATGAGTGATTCAACGCAAGCAGTGGATGATGAGTTATGATTGCCATTGATTCTAAGATGATCATTGCTAAAAACATCCTTCGTGTAACTTCGAGACCCTTAGAGACTTCGCGGCTACCTGCGCGAAATAAATAGGTTAACCTGTTCATTTCCTTGAAACAAACGCATGTAACTGTAATGAACAAGATTTGAAAACTTGCCACTAAGGCTCAAAGTGCCTCGAAGTAACTCAAAGTTGATTCATACTACAAATGATCATGTTTTCGAATCAGTTGAGTCACGTCAAAACCACTCATCACTCATCACTCATCGCTCCTCCATTGCCCTCATTTTCAATGCTTTTCTATATTAATTTTGCCATTCTCGCCAAATTTTTTCCTTTTTCCCTTATTTTTGCCCCTCATTACACTAAAAACAATAGTATAATATGTCAATCAACAACATTGTTAGTTTACTTGGAGATAAAGCAGACTACTTACTGAACCACGAATCGAAAACCATTTCCAAATCAGCTATACATGTACCGGGTGGGGATTTTGTAGACCGTATTTGGGTGAACAGCGACCGCAATCCGCAAGTATTGCGTAACATTCAGGCAATGTATAATACTGGTCGTCTCGCAGGCACCGGGTATTTGTCGATTTTACCTGTAGACCAGGGGATTGAACACAGTGCAGGCGCTTCTTTTGCCAAAAATCCGATTTATTTCGACCCTGAAAATATTATTGAACTGGCTATTGAAGGCGGTTGTAATGCAGTGGCTACAACCTTCGGGGGACTAGGAATGGTAGCCCGCAAGTATGCACACAAAATACCTTTTATTGTTAAGGTGAACCACAATGAATTTTTAACCTATCCGAATAAATTTGACCAGGTGATGTTTGCTAATGTGAAGTCCTGCTGGGACTTAGGTGCTGCCGCTATTGGCGCCACTATTTATTTTGGTTCGGATGAGAGCACCCGTCAGCTGCAGGAAGTTTCTGAAGCTTTCCAATATGCTCATCAATTGGGTATGTCTACCATATTATGGTGTTACCTGCGTAATCCGGCTTTCAAAAAAGATGGTGTAGATTATCATTTGAGTGCCGATTTAACAGGTCAGGCTAACCATTTAGGGGTTACTATTGAAGCCGATATCATTAAACAAAAATTACCTGAAAACAATGGCGGTTATTTAGCATTAAACACTAAAGAATCGGCTTACGGTAAAAACGATAAACGCATTTACGATGAATTAACTTCTTCGCATCCAATCGATTTATGCCGCTACCAGGTGGCAAACTGCTATATGGGTCGCGCAGGCTTGATCAACTCAGGTGGCGCATCTACCGGTGCTGCGGATTTAACTGAAGCGGTTACAACTGCAGTAATTAACAAACGCGCGGGTGGTATGGGGTTAATTTCAGGAAGAAAAGCATTCCAGCGCCCTATGAATGAGGGTGTGGCTATTTTAAATGCCATTCAGGATGTTTATCTTACTAAAGAAGTAACAATAGCGTAAACATTACGTTTATCCCTATAACATTTAGTAGTAAATTTGATTTTTCTCAGATAAATAAGGGCAAATATGTCAGAGCAAAAACCCGATAAAACGAGTTGGTTTAAGCGAAGCAGGAAAGGGATTGAAACTTCAACAGAAGAGAAACTCGATACACCGGAAGGTGTGTGGTGGCAATGTCCTGAATGTAAAAAAACAACTACGGCAATAGAATACGAAGAACATTTCTGGTGTTGCCCAAGTTGTAATTATCACGGAAGAATTGGCTCCAAACAATATTTTTCGTTGTTTTTCGATGAAGGTAAACACGAGTTATTGTTTGAAAATGTGCGTTCGAAAGATGCCCTCAACTTCAAAGACTTAAAACAATATAGCGACCGCCTCAACGAAGCCTGGAAAAAATCGGAATATTCTGATGCCATTAGTGTTGGTGTTGGACCTATTGAAGGGCATAATGCGGTGATTGCCTGTATGAACTTCGAATTTATTGGTGGTAGTATGGGAACCGTAGTAGGGGAGCGCATTTCGCGTGGTATCGACTATTGTGTGGAGCATAAACTCCCATTTATGATTATCAGTAAATCGGGTGGTGCCAGGATGATGGAATCGGGATTTTCGCTCATGCAAATGGCTAAAACTTCGGCAAAACTTACCCTTTTGGCGAAACATCAGTTGCCTTATATTTCATTATGTACCGACCCAACAACAGGTGGTGTTACAGCCAGTTATGCCATGTTGGGAGATATCAATATTGCCGAACCTAAAGCTTTGATTGGTTTTGCCGGACCTCGTGTGGTAAAGGAAACTATAAAAAAAGACCTGCCAAAAGGATTTCAAAGCGCGGAATTTTTATTGGAAACGGGTTTTCTCGACTTAATTGTGGAACGCAAACTTTTGAAAAACAAAATTGCGGTTTTATTAGGTCATTTCAGAGGGTAATTAGCTGATAATCATTAGGTTATAAAAATTGGCCCCTGATTTGCCTGAAAGGGGTGATTGGCAGTGATTAATTCTATGTTTACCACTTTGTTTTTTCATAAATTAGCCTTACCTTTGCTCCTCAAATATCAAAAAGTAGTAATAAAATGCCAGTAGTAACAGCAGAAAATAGAAAACAGATTTTCAAAGAACACGGTGGTTCTGAGGCAAATACAGGTTCGGTTGAAGGTCAAATCGCATTGTTTACAGCGCGTATCAATCACCTTACTGAACACTTAAAAGAAAATAAAAAAGACTTCGCAACAAAGCGTAGTTTATTAATGTTGGTTGGTAAACGTCGTCGTTTCCTAAATTACTTAATGAAAAAAGATATCGCAGCATATCGTTCATTAATTGAAAAATTAAATATCCGTCGTTAATCAAACAATGATAACAATATTGGGCTATGAGGAAAATGTAAATTATCCCGTAGCCCTTTTTCATTTTTATAAACGCAAACAAAAATTCCCGCAGTAGCAGATTTTCGGCAATCAGATTGAACCGTGTAAATGCGCACTACTGCTTCAAAAAAGACTCAATTTTTTTTATTTATAATTATTAACCGGGTTTGGAGTTTGATTAAACCTATTGGTCCCTTAAAACCAACATCCCCAAAAAAATATTTCAAACTCCTGCCTACAAAATTTCGAACAAAACAATGAAACCAAATCCGATCACAGTCACGATCCCGCTGGGACATGACCGAACGATTACCATCGAAACCGGCAAATTGGCCAAACAGGCAGATGGTTCAGTAGTAGTAAAATGTGGTGGCACAATGTTGCTTGCTACAGTTGTTTCTAACAAAGAAGCAAAAGAAGGTGTAGACTTTATGCCTTTAACCGTTGATTACCGCGAAAACTATGCAGCTGCAGGTCGTTTCCCGGGTGGCTTTTTAAAACGTGAAGCGCGTCCTTCGGAATATGAAATTCTCATTAGCCGATTAATCGACCGCGCAATGCGTCCGATGTTTCCTGATAATTACCATGCTGATACGCAAGTATTAGTTACCTTAATTTCACTGGACACAGAAATTTTACCTGATGCTTTAGCTTGTTTAGCAGGTGCTGCGGCATTAGCTGTTTCTGATATTCCATTTAACGGACCAATATCTGAAGTGCGTGTTGGCCGAATTAATGGCGAATATGTGATTAATCCTTCACGTTCTGAGTTAGCAAATTCTGATATCGACATGATAGTTGCCGGTAGCCATAAAGATGTAGTGATGGTGGAAGGTGAATTAAAAGAAGTGAAAGAAGAAGATATGCTTGAAGCTATTCGTATTGCACATCAGGCAATTCAGGCGCAATGTGAAAAGTTGAGCGAATTAACCCGTTTAACAGGAAAAGAAACCAAACGCGAATACAATCACGAAACACATGACGAAGAATTAAAAGGTCGTATGTGGAGAGAATTGTATGATAAAGTAAGTGCTGTTGCACACATGCCTTCTAAAAAAGAAGAACGTGGTGAAGCATTTAAATTGGTGAAAGAAGAATTTAAAGCACAATTTACTGAAGCAGAATTAGAAGAAAAAGGTGCATTAATTTCAACTTATTATCACGACATCGAAAAACATGCTATGCGTGAAATGGTGTTAAGTGACCGTCAGCGTTTAGATGGTCGTAAATTAGATGAAGTTCGTCCTATCTGGGGTGAAGTTGATTATTTACCATCTGCACACGGTTCTGCAATTTTTACACGTGGTGAAACACAATCGTTAACTACGGTAACATTAGGTAGTAAAATGGATGAACAGTTAATTGACGGTGTAGTGCATGAAGGCAATTCTAAATTTTTATTACACTATAATTTCCCACCATTTTCAACAGGTGAAGCAAAACCAATGCGTGGTTTAGGCAGGAGAGAAGTAGGTCATGGTAATTTAGCCATGCGCGCTATCAAATGGTCGTTACCGGAAGATAATGCTTACACTATTCGTGTAGTATCTGATATTTTAGAATCAAATGGTTCATCATCAATGGCTACCGTATGTGCTGGTTCATTGGCATTAATGGATGCGGGTGTTAAAGTAAAAAAACCGGTTGCAGGTATTGCTATGGGTTTAATTTCTGAACCTAATATGGTGCGTTATGCCATTTTAAGCGATATTCTTGGTGATGAAGATCATTTAGGTGATATGGACTTTAAAGTTGCAGGAACTGAAGCAGGTATAACTGCAACACAAATGGATATTAAAGTTGATGGATTGAGTTTTGGTGTGGTAAAAGAAGCTTTAGAACAAGCTCGCAGAGGTCGTTTACATATTTTAGGCGAAATGGCTAAAGTGATGACACAACCTCGTGAAGATTACAAACCACATGCTCCGCGTATTGTTCAAATGCAAATTCCAAGAGAATTTATTGGTGCAGTTATCGGGCCTGGTGGAAAAATTATTCAGGAAATGCAGCGTGAAACAGGTGCTGAAATTTCGATTGAAGAAGTTGGTGAATTTGGTATGATCGACATTTCATCTCCAAATAAAGAATCTATCGACAAAGCAGTAAATCGCATTAAAGGCATTGTGGCTGTTCCGGAAGTTGGTGATGTGTACGAGGCTACTGTGAAATCAATCATGCCCTATGGCGCATTTGTTGAGTTTTTACCTGGTAAAGAAGGTTTATTACATATTTCTGAAGTTAGCTGGCAGCGTTTAGAAACACTGGAAGGTGTTATCAATAAAGGCGATAAGTTAAAAGTGAAATTATTGGAAGTCGATAAAAAGACCGGTAAATTTAAATTATCACGCAAAGTATTATTAGACCGTCCGCAAAAACAAGCGTCGGCTAATGAAGAAAATCAAGGATAATTTTTTTTAAAACGAATACGATGGGATGTTGGCAACAGCATCCCATTTTTTTTTGTGTTAAGCGGAAGTAAAAATGCGGTTCCACAAATGTTGACCGGTTTAACTATTTATCATTTTTAGGTAAAAAGTGTAAAAGTTGATAAAATGTCATAACTTTTGTAATTTAGAAACGTATAAATCGTTAAATCACTGACATGCGCCAACTAAAAATAACCGCCAGCATTACCAGCAGAGAAAACGATTCTTTGGAAAAGTATCTCACTGAGATTGCTAAAATCGATTTAATTACGCCTGAAGAGGAAGCCGAATTAGCGCGTAAAATTCGCGTTGGCGATGAGTTGGCATTAGACAAGCTGACGAAAGCAAATTTGCGTTTTGTCGTTTCTGTTGCTAAACAATATCAGGGTCACGGACTTACCTTAAGTGATTTAATTAATGAAGGAAATGTCGGATTAATTAAAGCAGCAAAAAAGTTTGATGAAACAAAAGGATTTAAATTTATTTCCTATGCTGTTTGGTGGATTCGTCAATCCATTATGTTAGCCATTGTTGAGCATAGCAGATTAATTCGTTTGCCATTAAATAAAGCGGGTAATGTTTCAAAAGTAAATAAAGCAGTTAGTGCTTTCGAACAGGAATTTGAACGCGAACCAACATCTGCTGAATTAGCTGAGGTATTACATTTAAAAGATGCAGATGTGAGAGATATTATTGTAAGTAATATTAAACATGTTTCCATGGATGCTCCTTTGGGTGGAGATAGTGAAGATGGTTCAATGGCAGAATTTCTGGAAGACAAAGGTGAAGATACACCTGATCATTCATTAATAAATGAATCGCTGAAAAATGAAATTGCCACAGCATTAAAAGTGTTATCGGAACGCGAAGCAGAAGTAGTAGCTGCGTATTTTGGTATTAATGGATTTACTGCTATGAGTGTAGATGAAATTGCGCAAAAATTTAGTTTATCCCGCGAACGTGTGCGACAAATTAAAGAACGCGCCATCAGACGTTTGCGCAAAGCAACAACGAGTAATGTGTTGAAATTGTATTTGGGGTAATTGTTGGGCACACATTAAAGATTATGCAGTTATCATGGCGCTTACATGAATCCTTCTCACTTTGTGATTACCAAAATGATTCTCGAAATATAATGTCACCCCTGCCTAGTCAGTCAGGTAAACCTAAAGGGGTTAGTTTGCTCTTCGTTAGGGCTATTATTAAAATAATATCACCCCTAACGGGGTTGCATGAGTTTCGCTGTCGCACGAAGTTAAAATAATTTCACCCCTGCCTAGTAAGTCAAACCTAACAAGGTTTAATTACGAATAATAATTATTACAGATTATAATGACGACATCTAAGTTATATTTCTTAAATAAAACCAACCCCTTTTGGTTTACCTGACTGACTAGGCAGGGGTGCCATTATTTTAGAAAAAATTCACAGCGAATTACAAATCAACCCCGCTAGGGGTGTCATTATTTTAGAAAAAATTCACAGCGAATTACAAACCAACCCCGCTAGGGGTGTCATTATTTTAGAAAAAATTCACAGCGAATCACAAACCAACCCCGCTAGGGGTGTCATTATTTTAGAAAAAATTCACAGTAAAGAAAAAACCAACCCCGTTAGGGGTGTCATTATTTTAGAAAAAATTCACAGCGAATTACAAATCAACCCCGCTAGGGTGTCTTTGAAAAATTCACAGATCATTATTAGAAAAATTCCGCGAATTACAAATCAACCCCATTAGGGGTGTCATTATTTTAGAAAAAATTCACAGTGAAGAAAAAACCAACCCCAATCGGGGTGTCATTATTTTAGAAAAAATTCACAGCGAATTACAAATCAACCCCGCTAGGGGTGTCATTATTTTAGAAAAAATTCACAGCGAATCACAAACCAACCCCGCTAGGGGTGTCATTATTTTAGAAAAAATTCACAGCGAATTACAAATCAACCCCGTTAGGGGTGCCATTATTTTAGAAAAAATTCACAGTGAATAAAAAAAACAAACCCTGATTGTTTACAATCAGGGTTTGTTTTTTATTTGCATCAGCATTATAGTTTAAATGCCTTTTTTATATCAGCAACATAATCTGTTTTTTCCCAAGGGAAAAGTTCAACTTTTACTTTAATACTGCGACCGCTTACATCGGTAAATGTTTTGGTTACAATTTTAGGTTCACGACCCATATGACCATAGGCAGCAGTTTCTGCATAAATTGGCGTGCGCAATTTGAAACGTTGTTCAATTGCATATGGACGCAAGTCAAATATTTTATTAATTTTTTTAGCGATATCGCCATCTTGCATATTCACTTTTGCTGTACCATATGTGTCGATGTATAAACCAACCGGTTTGGCAACGCCAATAGCATAAGCAACCTGTACTAGTACTTCATCACATAAACCTGCAGCAACCATATTTTTTGCAATATGACGCACAGCATAAGCTGCAGAGCGGTCTACTTTTGATGGGTCTTTACCACTGAATGCACCACCACCGTGTGCACCTTTTCCACCATAAGTATCTACAATAATTTTTCTTCCTGTTAATCCGGTATCACCGTGTGGACCACCAATAACAAATTTGCCTGTTGGGTTAACGTGTAATACATGTGTGCCATCAAACAATTTCTGAATACGTTTTGGCAATAACTTTTTAACACGTGGAATTAATATTTCAGCTACGTCATTTTTAATCTCCGCCAACATTTTTTTCTCTTCAGCAAAATCATCATGTTGCGTTGAGATAACAATGGTATCAATACGCAATGGTGATTTATCATCAGCGTATTCTATTGTCACCTGACTTTTTGAATCGGGACGTAAATATTTCATCACTTTGCCTTCGCGACGAATTTTTGCAAGTTCTATGAGGAGTAAATGGGCAATTTCGAGTGATAATGGCATGTAGTTATCAGTTTCGCGACAAGCATAACCGAACATCATACCCTGGTCGCCGGCACCCTGGTCTTCTTTCTTTTTGCGTTCAACGCCCATATTGATATCAGGGCTTTGTTCGTGAATGGCAGACAAAATACCACATGATTTTGCTTCGAACATATATTCACTCTTGGTATAACCGATTTTAGCAATTACATCACGGGCAATATTCTGCACGTCGAGGTAAGTTTTACTTTTTACCTCTCCTGCAAGCACAACCTGACCGGTAGTTACCAGCGTTTCACAGGCTACCTTGCTGCTCGGGTCGAAAGCTAAAAAGTTGTCGATTAAAGCATCAGAGATCTGGTCCGCAACCTTGTCGGGATGTCCCTCGCTCACACTCTCAGAAGTGAATAAATATGGCATGTTTAAGCGTTATTTTTATGATGAACGGCAAAGATACTTTCTTGGTTCGTAATGACACAATTATCTGAACATTTGCTTTTAGTATTACACACCCAATCCACCAACGTTATGCGAGAAGGCTAGAAACTGGTGATGTATGCTGTAAATCAGAGCAATATCACTAAGGCAATTGGTCGTTAATGACGGATAGCATTCATCCGCACCCGCGACTTATTAAAAATGTTTTGGCCTTTGTCGATGCCCTGGCGAAGTTTCTTTTGTTCTTCTTCAGGAAGCTGAATAATATCATAACATTCCTGTGAACAACAGCCTGCAAATTTTTCGGCGCAGGTTGGGCATTGAATAAATAACAAATGACATCCCGGGTTAACACAATTGGTATGTGTATCGGCAGGGTTGCCACATTGGTGACAATTGGAAATAATTTCATCGCCAATTCGCTCACCTAATCGGTCGTCAAACACAAAGTTTTTACCAATGAATTTATTTTCGAGAGCTTGTTCTTTTATCGTATTGGCATAATGAATAATACCACCTTCAATATGATACACATTTTTAAATCCGTTGTGTAACATATAAGCACTTGCTTTTTCGCAACGAATGCCACCGGTGCAATACATGATAATCGGTTTATCTTTTTTATCCTTTAACATGTCGGCAGCCATTGGTAATTGTTCGCGGAAAGTATCACTCGGAACTTCAATCGCATTTTTAAAATGACCTACTTCATATTCATAGTGATTACGCATGTCAACAATAATGGTATCAGGGTTTTCCGACAATTGATTATAAGCATCCGCAGTCAGGTATTTCCCTTTATTTTGCATGCTGAATGAAGGGTCGTTAATGCCATCAGCTACAATTTTTTCACGCACTTTTATTTTTAAAACAAAAAACGATTTGCCATCGTCATCAACAGCAACATTTAATCGCAATTGTTTTTCACCGGTAACCGGGTCGGTAAATTGTGTTGAATGCACAACACTATTTATATATTTTTTAAAATTGTCAAATTGTTCAACCGGCAAACTCATTTGCGCATTAATACCTTCATGTGCAACATAAATTCTGCCCATTACACCTAATGGTGATAAGTCGGCAAATAATGTATCGCGAAATAATTTTGGATCTTCAATCGGAAAATATTCATAAAAAGAAACAGTCATTCTTTTTTCATCCGATTCCAGCATACGCTGTTTGAGTTCCTTGTGGGAAATTCTGTTGTATAATAAAGCCATAGTAGAAATTTTGTTTCCCGTTACAAGCGGGGTGAAATCTCAATAAACGGTGCAAAGGTACCACCATTCTTCGGCCTATAAAAATTTTAACGATTGATTAATATTCTTGGAAATTTCCTTTGTTTTTACCAATTGGATTAAGTAATATTAACTTTTATTAACCAAAAGCACTTATAATGAAAAAACGAATTTTACTCCCATTGCTGCTGATTTCCTCATCAGTAGCCTTTTCGCAAACCATTATTGGCAATACATCTTACGATGTGCAATCCAATAATGCCGCCAAACATCGTATTTCAGTTTATGACGATGGCAGTATTTCTGCAGCCTGGACTGGCTCAACAGATTACGCTGTCGGCACTACCAACCCAGATCGCGGTATGTTTTTTAATCATTACAACGGTGCTACCTGGGGTGCATTTCCTGCAACTCGAGTAGAATCTACAAAGACTGGTTTTGGCGAAGTGATAACAGTGCTCGACCATGAAGTAACCCTGGCTCACGACGGTGCAGCGCTTTCTATACAATTGTATGCAAACTCAAGCATTGGTGGTACAACGTGGTCCGAATTAACAGGTTCTGATGATATTACCGGTTTTTGGCCGGCAGCTGTTTGTCCTGAAGGAACAAATGATATTTATGTAGTAAATGCTAACGCTAACCCTCCAACTGAATTACGTTTTTCGCGCTCTGACGATGGTGGTTTAACATGGTCGGTATTAAATACTACCGTTCCTTTTTTAACTGCGGCCGAAGGTATTCCGGGATTGGGTGTTGGCTTAATTGCTGCTGCTGAAACCTATCAAATTGCAGTTTCAGGCACCAACGTATATATTTTATATGGTGTGCCAAACTCAGACTTGGTATTAATTTCTTCGAATGCAAATGGTGCTGTTGGAACTTGGACCAGCACTGTATTACATAATTTCCCTATCGATAATTACAGTGGCCTCACTCAAACAGATGTAGATGGTGATTTTGTTACTGATATAGTTGAAACAACTGACGGCAATCACAACATTATTGTTGATGGTGATGGTAATGTGCATGTATATACCGGTTATGTAAATATTTTTAACGATGGTTTAGGTGCATTTTGGTCTTATGATTACAGCGCACCAATGGGTGTTTGGCAATGGCATACTGGTATGGCTGAAGCCGAATTGGTGGACTTAACATTAGATTGGGATAATACCGATGGTCTTGGTGATCCGGATGCGGGTATAGGTGCTTACCGTTCGCATTACCGTTACCCTGGTATCGTTTCTACACCTGGTGCTTGTATTGACCCAGCTACAGGTAGAATTTATTTGGCTTATACCATGGCAATTGAATACACCGATTTATTTGGTGACCCAACCAACATTTCTGCTCAATCATTCCGCGATATTTTTGGTGTATACAGCGATGATATGGGTGCAACCTGGTCAACTCCGGTTAACCTGACTAATACTGCTGAAACAGGAAAAGAAAATTTCTACGTTTCTGTTTATCCTGAATTTATTGGCGGTAAAGTGCACATGGTATGGCAGGAAGATGTATATCCTGGAACAACCGTTACAGACCTCGACCCGATTGGCGTAAATAATATCATGTATAATGGCTTTACTGCTGCCGATTTCGGTGATGCTCCCGTTGTATGTAATGATATTACAGGTCCTGGTGGATTATATGCTGATGGTATAACATCAAACTCTGCAGTTATGCATTGGGATGCTGTTGCAGAAGCTGATCAATATATTGTTGCTTTCTGGAATGTTGCCGATATGGCTACTGTGGGCAAACGCCGTCCAAATACCAATATGTATGCAATTCCTGAAGGTAAATTAGCACCTGAAACAACTTATGGTTTCCGTGTTAAAACTGTTTGTTATGATGAAGGAACAATTTCTCCTTATTCTGACATTGCTTATTTCACAACATTACCTTTAAGAGAAGGTGAAACACGTGAATCGATAAATGTTTTCCCTAATCCTTCAAATGGTGTATTTACCATCGAATTAAATGGTTATGAAAATGCTAATGTAAATACCGTTATTATCAATGCTGTTGGTCAGGTTGTGTATGAAAATACCAGCACACCTGCTGCTTATAACTTTACATTACCTGTTAATTTAAATGATGTTCCTACCGGAATTTATTATGTTACTTCTTCTTGTAATGGTAAAATAGTTACCAATACAATAATGATAGATTAATTACCAAAAAACAACACCTCTAAATAAATTAGGGGTGTTGTTTTTTAATTACTTCGCTTTTGTTTTTCCCTTCTTGTTTTTTAACAGTTAAAAAAATAAGCATGAAAAAAAATTTACTCCTTTTTATTGCCGTAATTTATTCCTTCAATTTATTTGCTCAAACAACCGTAGGTACAACTACTTACGATGTGCAAACAAATAATAGTGCTAAACACCGCATTATTGTTTATGACGACGGCACCGTTTCTACTGTTTGGACAGGATCGACAGACTTAACAGGCACTTTTCTGGATCGTGGTATGTTTTACAATCGGTATGAAGGTGCTTGGGGTGCAGCTCCAACTGCCAGAGCAGAATCTGTAAGAACAGGTTTTGGTGAAATACTTAATGTTGAAGACCATGAATTAATTATTTCGCATGATGCAGGAGCAAATAAAATTCAGCTATTTGAAAATGATGCAATTGGTTCAACAACCTGGACCGAAACTGCAGGCTCTGACGATATACGTGGTATTTGGCCCGTTGCCTATTCTCCTGCATCGTCCAATATCGTGTATGTAGTTTGTGCAGATACACAAATAATTACTTCAATGATTTTTTCGCGCTCCGACGATGGTGGTGAATCGTGGAACGTATTAAATTATACACTGCCTTTTTTAACTGAGGCTGACGGTGTTCCTATTATTACAAACGCTGCTGAAAATTATCAGGTGGCTGCATACGAAAATCATGTTTACGTTTTATTTGGCATGATTAATTCCGATTTAATCTTATTACATTCTGACGATTACGGTAATGATGGCACTTGGGAAAAAACGGATATCATTGATTTCCCTTTTGATAATTATACCGGAACAGTACAAACAGATATCGATGGTGATTTATTAACCGATACTGTTAATACTACAGATGGTTCTCACAATATGATAATTGATGATGATGGTACTGTGCATGTATTTTCTCCACTTTATCGCATCTATAGCGACGCAGGAGCATTTTCCTGGATCGTAAACTGGAATACAATGGGTATGTGGCATTGGTCCTCTGGTATGCCTGCAGCAGAAATAATTGATATTGAATTAGATTGGGTTAATGCAACCTGTGATAATAATCCATATGCAGGAATTGGAGCCAGCACATTTAATTATCGTAGCGCGGCACCAGCAACCAATCCTGCTGCTGCAATAGATGCTGCAAGTGGTGTTTTATATTTGTTATACACAATGAAAATTGAATATACCGATGTGTTTGATGATCCAACAAATCTTTCAGCTCAATCGTTTCATGATATATTTGGGATGTATTCCAACGATGGTGGTGGTTCGTGGACAGCCCCGGTTAATTTAACGAAAAATGCAGAAGACGGAATTGAAAATTTTTATCTGAATATTTATGACAGAATGGTAGATGGAAAAATTCATGCTATCTGGCAACAGGATAATGAGCCGGGACATTTTAATGAAGGTGATCCAATATCAACAAATAATATGCTGTACCAATCTTGGGATAGCGAAAGCTTTACACCAACTTTGCCAGTTGCCAATTTTACTGCAGCAATTGATATTGAGGAAGTAACTTTTACTAATTTATCAGTAGATGCAACAGGTTGTTATACATGGGATTTCGGTGATGGTTCATTCAGCAATGAAATTAATCCGGTGCATATTTATCTCACCGCGGATAATTACACAGTTTGTTTAACCGCAGAAAATCCATACGGAACTGATAATTATTGCACAACTATAAATGTAATTTTACCTCCGGATGCAGCATTTAGTTATTCAGGTGACCCAATAGTAGCATTCACCGACCTTACTTTAAATGACCCTACTTCTTGGAGCTGGGTTTTTGGTGATGGCGGAACGAGTACTTTACAAAACCCTACCCACACTTATCTTACTGAAGGTACGTTTACGGTTTGTATGACAGCAACGAATGCACTGGGATTTGAAGTGTATTGTTTGCCTGTTACAATTACAAATACAGAAGCGCTTATTCCAGCCGCAGATTTTGATGTAAATTTTGTTGCATTAACAGGTGTATTTACCGATATGTCTACAAATTCACCAAATGCATGGAGCTGGGATTTTGGAGATGGAGGAACTTCTACAGAACAAAATCCTTCACATACGTTTGCAGTTAGTGGTAATTATACCATTTGTTTAACAGCCACAAACGATTTCGGAAGCGATGATTCCTGCCGCCAAATAAATACTAATGCGGCACATAATTTCGAAACTATTCAATTAAGTTTGTCGCCAAATCCGGCTAACGATTTTGTGCAAATTGTTATGGATAATAATACCATTTATGCTGTAGTTGCTTATGATATTACCGGTAGAGCAATTCCATTAACCTACTCGCAACAATCCAATATAATTGTCGCGGATGTACAATTGTTGCCTGCAGGAAATTACATGTTACAAGTAATTGCTGCTGATAAAACAGGTGTCGGAATTTTGCAGAAACAATAATCGCATTTTCACTCTTTAATCAAGAGGTTGTCTTAAAAGGGCAACCTCTTTTTTTTGGGGTTAGATGGAACATTTGGTATGGTATTTTCACTTTATCGGGATAATTGTAATTTTGAGCTAACCTTTAGCTATGAGTAAGATTTTTTCCAGGTATCAATTCCTTTTTGTATTCGCAATGCTACTGCATGGTAAGTTATTGTTTGCACAGGAATCCATAATTCGTATCATGTCAGCAGACGATAAGGAGTTGGCTTTAGTGGAGTGTGATGATTATTATGATTATAACAAGGGTTTTGCAGCAGTGAAAGTAGATTCGTTCTGGGCTTTTTATGATAGTAACGGAAAGCAACAGTTTTATCAACTCAAGATGATTTATGCTGAGAGTTTTGCAGATAATGGCTTGGCATTAATACAAACGGAACAAGGGTACGGATTTATTAATACATCCGGCACTACGGTCGTGCCTACAATCTACAGCAGTGCTTATGGTTTTGATTTTTCAAATCTGGCCTTGGTTGAAAAAGATTATAAATGGGGTGCATTAGGTCCAAAGGGCAACGTAATTATTCCTGTTGAATATGATGGTATACAATCATTAGGGGCCGTTGTTGCAGTTATTAAAGGAGAGGCTGTCGCATTTTTTTCTAATGAAGGAAAACAATTAACTGGTTTCGACTATACCGGATATGGTCGATCTAATTATGATGTTGTTGGCATTTTAAGCAACAATGGATGGAGTTTTATTGATAAGCAAGGTAATGTTTCACCGCCACAGTTTTATAATGATTTAGGACAATACTCAGAAGGGTTAATTGGTATTTTAAGTGGTGATAAAATCGGCTACGTAAATGCAAAAGGCGAATTAAAAATACCGCCTCTGTTTGAATCAGCCGATGAATTTAGTGGCGGACTTGCTGCTGTTAAAAAAGATGGATTATGGGGATATATCGATACCACCGGAAAAGTTGTAATTCCATTTATGTATCAATCGGCGTTTAAGTTTTATGATGGTATTGCATCTGTTACCAAAGGTGATCAGTGGCTGACCATCAATAAAAATAACGAAATTGTTCCCGAAAAAAAACAAGAGGTGATTACGCCAAAAACAGTTCATATTATTGAGGTGGATGCTAATGAACAGGTGGTGCTGAAATACCCGAAATATAATTTTAAGGTAGAAAAAACCTGGAAGGGTTATAATGGCGATGCAACTAACGGGAAAATTTATTTTTTGTCTACAGGTAAATTGCTGGGCGAAGAAATTGTTTTTTCCAAACAACAAATACTGACGGGTATTTTTTATAAAAATAATCAAGCAGTTCCCATTAATGCTCCGCAGGGAATTGCGATGGCGGACTTGGTAAAAGTAATTGATGAAGAATGCATAACACAGGAAAAACAACGAGCGGCAGAAAAGGCCGCGCAAGAACAAGCGAAATTGAATAATAATGCATCTACTACAACCACTAATGCTGTCGATTTACATCAATTATATGTAACCCTATTGGATGATTTGCAGGCAATAGATGCACAGTTTGATTATTATCTGGATATCGGTACTGAGTTTGATATGGATGCTACCTCAGCTGAAGAAGCAAAGGCGAATAAAGAGAAAAAAATTAAACCGTATGTTGATTTGGTAAATGGTGTTGTAACACGAATTGATTACCTGCTTGCCAATGACCCCAATATGACGGAAGAATTAAAGAAGGAATTACATGATTTCAGAGCAGCCGCTTTGCAAAAACTAAAATGGATTCAATAAATGTGTGTGATTTTAATTGCTGATAAATAACAATAAGTTACAGGATTTAGCGATATAATCTTCAATAAAGGGAGGACTTTCATTTTTATAAAAATTAATATCTTCGTTCAACATGGAATTCACACTACGTCCCTGGCAGGAAAGCGATTTAGAAAGTTTAGTGCAACATGCCAATAATTTTAAGGTCGCTAAATTTATGACCGACGGTTTCCCGCATCCTTATACATATGAAAACGGCAGAGCATTTATTGCATTTGCATCAAAAGATAAACCCACACATATTTTTGCAATTGTGGTTAATGGAAAAGCGGTTGGTGGAATTGGTATTCATCCGCAAACGGATATTATGCAAAAAAATGCAGAGCTGGGATATTGGCTGGGAGAGGTGTATTGGCGACATGGAATTGTTTCAAGAGCGATTGTATTAATGTTGAAATTTGCGTTTGATACGTATGATATAACACGTGTGTATGCCCGCCCATTCGGGACTAATATTGGTTCTCAAAAAGTATTGGAGAAATTAGGCTTTCAATTAGAAGCGCATATTAAAAATAATATTTTCAAAAACGGTCAGTTTGATGACGAACTAATTTATGGTTTCCGAAAAGAGGATTTGCAAAAATTGTAATCGAATAAAAAATTTCGTTATCTCAGTGCTTACGGCAGTTTATATAATTGAGAATTAAACAGCCGAAACCACAATCCCGATAGCTATCGGGACACAGAGAGAACCCACACAGAGAACACGGAGAAAATCCGTACGATTCCGGTAGCGAACATGAAATAAAATTTGTAGGATGTATTAATTGTTTTTAATTAAAACTCTGAGCCCTTAGTGGGCTGGTCCCTTTGCATTTCCTCTGTGGTTTCGGCTGTTAAATGACGAAAATTTGAAGGCAAATAAATCGCAAATTATTTGCATTTTTTTGAACAACCGAAATAATGGAAAACAAAGAATAAACAGTTATTTGATTCTGATTACAATTTCACAAAATTGATGACTAAACAATTCACCAACCCAACAACTCTTCCATCACCGCTTTTACTTTTTCTACGTTAGGTAGCATTGCTTTTTCCAAACCGGAATTTAATGGCACTGCAGGTAAATTTTTTGCACCCAACATTTGAACAGGTGCATCGAGATATTTAAATAATTCAGAACCAATTCTTCCTGCCATTGCTTGCGCATACGAATTCATTATTGGTTCTTCAGTGAGTACAAATACTTTATTATGTTTTTTTACAGATGCTTCAATTGCATCCCAATCGTAAGGATATAATGTACGTAAATCGAGAATTTCAATCTGCCCCGGAAAACTTTTCGAAGCATTTAATGCCCAATGCACACCCATACCATATGTCACCACCAACATACTTTCACCACTATCAATTTTCACCGCATCAGCATGCTGAAAAATACGCGCCTTGCCTAATGGAATAATATAATCATCTGCAGGCTGAATATTTTTTGCAGCAGCAGTCCCAGGTACTTTACTCCAATACAAACCCTTATGTTCAAACATCACAACAGGATTCGGGTCGTAAAATGCACCCTTCAATAATCCCTTCATATCCGCAGCATTACTTGGATACACCACCTTTATTCCTTTTATCGCAGTAATTGATGATTCGATAGACCCTGAATGATATGGTCCGCCACTGCCATAAGCACCAATCGGAATACGTATCACCGTCTGCACATTCCATTTCCCATTCGTTAAATAATAGGATTTAGACAATTCAGAAACTAATTGATTAACGCCGGTCCATATATAATCAGCAAATTGAATTTCCACAATAGGTTTAGTACCTGTAGCACTCATCCCAACGGTAGATCCTACCAAATACGCCTCTTGAATGGCAGTATTAAATACGCGATGGTCGCCGTGTTTTGCTGCTAAGGTTGCAGCCTCACGAAATACACCACCTAAACGTCTGCCTACGTCCTGACCATACAACAAAGCTTCAGGATGTTTAGACAAAATTTCATCCATGGCAAACAACGCAGCATCAACCATCATCACTACTTCACCACCTTCCGGTTCGCGGTTGCCTTGCTCTTCAGTAATCGGAGATGGCGCAAATTCATATAAATCAACAGTAGCAGGATCCGGGTCAGGAGAAGCTACCACCTGAGCGAAATCGGCTCTGGTTTTCGCATCTGCTTCCATTTCCACTGCCTGCACCTCACTATCGGATATACCGGCGTCACGCAATAACTGACGCAGTTTTGGCAGCGGGTCGCGACTGCTATGTTCTTTCAAATCTTCTTCGGTGCGATACATTTCCATGCGCACACCGCTCGTATGATGGCCTAATAATGGCACTTTAGCGTGAATAAGCACCGGTTTACGGTTGATGCGGACATATCCTATCGCATCGCGCACACATTGCCAGCTTTCCAGAAAATCACTGCCATCTACACGCACACGACGCAAGCCTTTAAATCCGCCTGCGTATTCATAGGCATCCATGGTTCGGGCTTCTTCTTTGGAAACAGAAATGCCCCATTCATTATCCTGGACTAAATAAATGATTGGTAGTTGTTTTAAAACAGCAAATTGTAATGCCTCTGCCACTTCACCTTCAGTCATGGCACTATCGCCAATAGAACAAACCACCAGCGGGTTTTGAGAAGCTGTATCCAATAATCCCTGTTGCTCTAAATATTGTAAACCCTGAGCAACACCGGTTGTAGGAATAGCTTGCATACCTGTTGCTGAGGATTGATGTATCATTTGAGGGTAATCGCTGCCTTTGTAGCTGGGGTGACAATAATAATTCCTGCCTCCACTAAATGGGTCGTCTCGTTTGGCCATTAACTGCAACATTATTTGGCCCGGGTCCCAACCCATTCCCATCAAAATAGAATCATCGCGGTAATATAAGCTGGCCCAATCGCTTTTTTTCAACTGCATACCCATAGCCAGTTGAATAGCTTCATGCCCACGAGAATTGGCATGCACGAAAATACAGGTCTGGCGATTTTCATTAAAAACATCGGCCATTACCTTGCTTGTAAACATCTTGCGATACGCTTCAAGCAATATCTTTTTGTCGATTAGTTCCAGGGTTTCCTTTTGATTCATCTTGCGGGTGCAAAGCTATAAACTAATAGTGTGGGTAGAAAGCCGTTTGGTTGCTTATTTAATGTTTATTTCAAATCTTTTAGTCCCTTCCAAAAATCCGGTCAGCACATCACCAATGGCCACAGGACCAACACCGGCCGGCGTGCCTGTAAATATGAGGTCGCCTTGCTGTAAGGTGAAAAATTTCGAGAGGTATGCCACTAACTCCGCTATCGGATAAATCATCATTACCGAATCGCCAATTTGAACATCCGTCGCATTTTTATGCATATTAAACTTAATGGATTGATTATCAGGCAATTCTGAAATAGGCGTAAACTCCCCAACCACTGCGGAATTGTCAAAAGCTTTGGCAATTTCCCAGGGAAGCCCCTTTTTCTTCTGGTTCGCCTGCACGTCGCGGGCTGTGAAGTCGATACCAACAGTAACGGCATCTATATATTTGCCCGCAAACTGAGGTTCAATATGTTTGCCGTTTTTGCAAACTCGGAATACCAATTCACATTCATAATGGACATCCGACGAAAACTCAGGGATATAAAAGTCTTTACCTTTTAAAATAGCCGTTGGGGGCTTCATAAAAATAACCGGCGCTTCGGGAATCTCGTTGTTGAGCTCTTTAGCATGTTCGCTGTAGTTGCGACCTACACAAAATATTTTCATAATTAGTGTGCAAAGTTACGAAAGGGCATTAAAATTGCAGCGAAATGGGCTCAAATAGCTGTTTTGATTTAATACTGTATCTTTAAATCTGAATTAATTCGATATGAAAAAAACACTTTTACTCAGTTTTTTATTTGCTGCGATTATATCGTCAACATTTGCTCAAAAATCGCCGATTACACCACGACCTATGTCGGGGGCAACAAATGGGAATGTTAAACAATTTGAACACACTGAAGGTCAGTTTCAATCCATCAATGGTGTAAATATTTATTTCGAACAATATGGAGAAGGAACGCCAATATTATTAATTCATGATAATAATGGGTCTGTCGCTTCCTTTGACCAGCAAATTAATTTCTTATCGAAAAAAAATCGTGTAATAGTTGCCGATAGCAGAGGGCAGGGGAGTTCTACTTTAAATAAAGATAGTTTAACCTATGAGCAAATGGCTGATGACTATTTTATGTTACTCCAAAAATTAGAACTCGATAGTGTAAATATTGTCGGTTGGGGCGATGGTGGTGTAGTAGCTTTATTATTAGCGATTAATTATCCCGAAAAAGTAAACAGAATTGTTATTGGCGGAACAGCAATAGTTGCTGATACAACCGCATTTACCGATGCATATATGGCAAAATGTAACGATGCCATTCGCGCAGCAAAAGATTCAATTAAAGAAGGTGTTTTGGAGTATAGAAATATATTGCGCGTATTAAATTTACGCGCCAACCGCCTTTATCTTGATCCTGAATTATTCGTAAATATTCAGGCACCTGTATTATTAATTAGCGGAGATAAAGATGATATTAAATTAGAACATACTGTTGCATTATATCGCGCATTGCCTAATGCACAATTAAGTATAATTCCGAATAGCACCAATGCCGTATATCGCGAAACACCAATGGTGGTGAATAATTTAATCAATAAGTTTTTTGCTAAAAACAACGGCAACAAACCGGGAGTTAATAAAGCAGAAAAACAAGGTGGTGGCGACGAATAATAATCGTTCCCGGTTCCTGTTTTTGCTTAATTAAATTTATTCATTGCGCGATCAACGCCTTCCATAATTATTGACATAACAGCTTCTGCTGCACGTGTCACGGTTTCAGTTACCATGGGCGTTTCAGTGTTATCCCATTTGCCCAATACAAAGTCAACTTGTCTGCCGGTAGGGAAGTTATTACCTACACCAAAACGCAAGCGATTGTATTGATTGGTTTGTAATATTTCGTTGATATTTTTTAATCCGTTATGTCCGCCATCACTGCCGTTTTTACGAATGCGTAATTTGCCGAGCGGTAAATTCAAATCATCGGTAATTACCAGGAGATTAGTTAATGGAATATTTTCTTTTTCCATCCAATATTTCACTGCCTTACCACTTAAATTCATATAAGTAGTAGGTTTAATTAAAATAAATGTTTTGCCTTTAAATTTAAATTCCGCTTTGTCGGCATAACGGCCGGAAGTAAATATAACAGTTTTATCTGCGGCTAATTTTTCCACTACATCAAAACCGATATTGTGTCGTGTATTGACATAATCAATTCCAAAATTTCCTAAACCGGCTATCAAATATTTCATTTCAGGTTCAGTTGAAACAGTTTGCGTATGCTTTTTGGAAATAAAAAACGAAGCAATTTCATATTTAAAGATAGAAATTGCTTCGTTTAAAGAAAAAGGTTTATTAATCTTTCTTCTCTTCTTTTGCAGCAACAGGTGCAGCAGCCACAGGAGCAGCTTTAGCATCGGCAGCAGCAGCCGCATCAGCAGCAGCTTTTAATGCACGAGGAGAAACAACAGTAACAATTGGAATACTTTTAGATCCCATTACTTCAACATTGGCAACTTTAATATCACCAACACGAATTGTTTTGTTAACGTCAAGGTCTGTAATGTCAACTGTAATTTTGTCAACTAAATCTTTAGGAAAAGCTTTAATAGTAACTTTTCTGATACGTTGAACTAATTTACCACCACCTTTCACACCAATGCTTTGACCAACTAAAGCCACAGGCACAACATGATTAATTTTTTTAGATGGGTTTAATCTTAAGAAATCGATGTGTAAAATTTCATCGGTAACTTTGTGAAACTGAATTTCACGCATCAACGATTCAACTTCTTTACCATCAACTTTAATAAGCACTTTGTAAACGTTTGGTGTGTACACCAGGTTTTTAAGTGCAATTTTGGTTACTTCGAAATTAATGTTTTCGCCATCGCCATACAGGATACATGGAACCATGGCTGAAGCACGTGCATCTTTCGAAGCGCGGCGGCCAAGTGTTTCTCTCAATGTTCCCTCTAATACAAAAGTTTGCATTTGAATTTTGATTTAATTATTAATAAATAGTGAACTAATACTTCTGTGTTCGTGCGTATTACGAATTGCTCTTGCAAACAATTTCGCAGATGACAACACACGAATTTTTGGTGATTCCCGTTTCAGCGGAATAGTGTCGGTAACAACAATTTCCTCTAAAGCAGAATTTTCGATTGTTTCATAAGCCTTCCCGCTTAATACAGGATGGGTGCAAAACGCACGCACCGTTTTTGCGCCTTTTTGTTTCATCAAATTGGCTGCATTGGCAAGTGTATTACCGGTGTCAACCAAGTCGTCGATCATAATCACATCTTTACCTGTAACATCACCAATTACGGTCATTTCAGCAATTTCATTCGCTTTTTTACGGTATTTATCGCAAATCACGAGTTCGGTGTTAAAATGCATGGCGTATTTTCTGTTGCGTTTAGTGCTGCCTACGTCAGGCGAAGCAAAAATCACATTCGAAAGGTCCAGATTTTCTTCTATGTAAGGAACATAAATCGCTGTAGAACTCAAGTGGTCAACCGGAATATCGAAAAACCCCTGAATTTGGTCAGCGTGTAAGTCCATGGTAACAATTCGGTTAGCGCCTGCTGCAGTCAATAATTCCGCAACCAGTTTCGAGCCGATTGAAACACGTGGTTTATCTTTTCTGTCCTGACGGGCAAGTCCGAAATAAGGAATTACTGCGGTGATATACGATGCTGAAGCCCTTTTAGCCGCATCAATCATGAGCAATAACTCCATCAGATTGTCCGACGGGAACATGGGCATTTTGAATAAAGAACACATAACTACCCCGCACACTTTCCAGAATATTCGGCTGAAACTCGCCGTCACTGAACCGCTCAATGGTCATTTTTCCAAGGGGCTGACCGTAGTAATCTGCTACTTTTTCACCAAGGTATCGGCTGGTAGTGCCTGAAAACAGTTTTACATCATTGGTAACCATTGCTGTCGGGTTAATTGAGGCGGCAAAGATAGCAAAAACGACACGGATTTTGAAGTTTTAATAAAAATGAACAATCAAATTCTTAACCTGAGCGAAGTAAAGTAGTCGAAAGCCTGTAATAGCCTGCTGCCATACCAACTGAACATTTCCCCGTCTGCCAACAAAATAGCCGCTTCAGGAAGCAGTTTTTGTAACCCGCTGATATGTTTTTCCGTAAAAGGGAAAGGCTCCGAACTAAGTAAGATTACTTCCGGTGCCAGCGATTGAATAGCTGTATCACTTAACTCCGGGTATCGCTGCCGGTCGCGACACACATTTTCGAAACCTGCAATTTGCATCATATTGCTGATATACGTATCGCCGCCAACACTCATCCAGGGTTTTTGCCATATGAGGTATAAGGTGCGGTAATGCTTGGAATTGTTAGGTTTAACCGCTTCAAAGCGGCTTTTAGCCTGATTTATCTGGGTAATAAGCGCTTCAGCCTCGGGTAATCGGTCTGTTAACTCGCCAACGGTTTTGATCATCGAAAGCGCTTCATCAAAATTGCCGATATCG
The DNA here is from genome assembly GCA_016718035.1 of Bacteroidota bacterium. Classification (GTDB taxonomy): domain Bacteria; phylum Bacteroidota; class Bacteroidia; order Chitinophagales; family BACL12; genus UBA7236. Next base: position 85,553 of record JADKEK010000010.1, read on the forward strand.
CTGGTGTATACCTTAAACTCGGCCGCAAGTGCTTCAACCTGTTCGCGCACATTTTCTTCCTTATTGGCCAAAATGAGGTCTGGCTGAAGCTGACGAATTACTTCCAACCTAAGGTTTTTTGTCCCTCCAATTATCGTCGTATTTTTTCGTAAGTGCTTAGGGTGCACACAAAATTTCGTCACCCCAACAATAGCTGTTTCCAGTCCCAAATCCACCAACAATTCGGTAATACTTGGAACCAGTGAAACAATTCGTTTTGCACTCAAAATAAATTATTTAGTCAATGCATTCATTACATCGTGACGCGTAATGATATATGTTTTGTCCACCTTAAAATCGCGCACCAATAAGGCGGGATTATCGGAAGTAAGCATCGCACTGATGGAATCAATTGGTGCCGAAATATCTACAAACGGAAATGCAGCGCTCATTACTTCACCAACATGTTTATTTTTAATATCCGGGTGTGCAACAATTTGCTGATATAAAACACTTTCGTTAATCGCACCAACAATTCTTCCGCCATCCGTAACCGGCATTTGCGAAAAATCATTTTGCATCATAATATGTAATGCCTGTGCAACGGTTGTATGTGTATCAACACTAATTAAAGCACCTTTCTGATTCGTTGAAATTAAATCTTTTGCAGTTAAACCCGTTTTATCGATATAACCCATTTTCATCATCCAGTCCAGGGTTAAACATTTTACCTAAATAACGGGTGCCATGATCCACAAAAATCACCACCACTACATCGTCTTTTGTAAATTTATCTTTTAATTGGATGAGTCCCTGCAATGCAGCACCGGAGCTGTTTCCAACCCAAATACCTTCTTCGCGAACAATACGTGCAGTCATAATTGCACCATCTTTATCCGTCACTTTTTCAAAATCTTCAATGATATCAATATTCACATTTTCAGGTAAAAAATCTTCACCAATTCCTTCCGTCACATAAGGATAAATTTCATTTTTATCGATGGTTCCTGTTTCCTTTAATTTTTTGAAAATCGAACCATACGTATCAATGCCCCAAATTTTAATATTCGGATTTTTTTCTTTTAAATATTTTCCAATTCCCGATATCGTTCCACCTGTTCCAACACCCGCAACTAAATGCGTAATTTTTCCTTCCGTTTGTTCCCAAATTTCCGGACCTGTAGTTTCATAATGCGCAACGGCGTTACTCGGATTATCGTATTGATTTGGCTTCCACGAATTCGGCACCTCTTTAATTAAACGACTGCTCACCGAATAATAACTGCGCGGATCTTCAGGGTCCACATCGGTAGGGCACACAATTACTTCTGCGCCAAACGCTTTTAACGCATTTACTTTTTCTACACTTTGTTTATCGGTAGTCGTAAAAATACATTTGTAACCCTTTTATTATCGCCGCAATAGCAAGTCCCATACCCGTATTCCCGCTGGTGCCTTCAATAATAGTTCCACCCGGCTGCAGTCGACCATCCTTCTCCGCATCCTCAACCATTTTCAGCGCCATCCTATCCTTAATCGAGTTCCCCGGATTAAACGTCTCCACCTTCGCCAGCACAGTCGCCGGAATATCTTTCACAATATTATTGAGCTTAATCAGCGGCGTATTGCCTATCGCTTCGAGTATATTATTTTTCCACATAATGCGGCAAAGGTAGGAAGATTATTATTTGGCAGGAAAAGATTGGTGAAATTGGGGGAGGAGTGAGCATTTAAAAGGCTCGCCATGAAGTGAATCCGTAAATAATTTGAAAAACTTGAATCCGGAAAAAAAGCAATTGCGATGTATGAAATGACAAACCGACTAGGAATTAGGATTTTACTTTATGGGAGCAAGACCATCCCGCTTCGAATGGCAATCCGTTCCGGCCATCCACTCCAACTCCGCTCCCGCAGAAAAAGCGGGATGCGTGGTTTCATTCTGTCCGGGCTAGGAGTTACTTTTGTGAAACCTTGGAATTAGTTTTTCGTAAAATGGCTTTTTGAGTGACAGGGTATTTTGTGGTTAAGTTGGTAGTTGGGTTGGTGGGTGTATTGTTTTTGCCGAAGTGTATTTGTTGTAGGTTGTAGGATTTTTGCGGAAATGTGACAGGGTGGGATTAACGGTTTTCCGTGAACTTAGGTAGTGGGTTAAGTTTTTTGAGGGTAAAATTTGTATGTTTGAAAGTAAGTTTTGGAGAGGATTATTAAAGCAGGCAATATATATTGTTTTGGCGGTAGAGGTGGAGAATTAGAAAACACTTGGCTTCTTAATACAAGCATTTTTTGAGGGATATGAGAAGTTTTTTACGGGAAACCTGTTTAAATAAACTAGTTAGCGGCAACATTTAACGACTTAACATATCCAATGAGAAAGGAAGAAATAAAACTAATTGTTTACCTATCAATAGCTCTCGCGGCCATTCTGACATTGACTTATTTAGCTGTATTTTCAACAAAAATTGAATTAATTGCAGTATTTCGTGGGGTAAGCTTTTCTATCACTGCTTTAACGCTTTTTTGGACATTTTACTTTACTTATGGATGGACATTTTGGCCATTTAATAAACTGTTTTACAGACCAAATATTAACGGAACTTGGGCTGGAAAACTAATTTCGGATTATAAAGATGAAAATGGAAATAGTATTCCGCCAATAGACTTTTACATTGTAATAAGACAATCGTTCATAAGAATTCATTTTACAACACTGACGAAAGACTTTGTAGGATTATCGTATGCGGAAACCTTTACACTTGACAAAGACACAGGACTAAAAAGTATCGCATATTTATATAGAAAGGACACAAGCCAGTTGGACGATAATACACTAAGGGAAGGGGCAACAGAATTGCGTCTCATTTTATCAAAAGATGAAAAACGACTTGAAGGAAAATATTGGAGCAATATTAAAACACAGGGGAGTATTTCTGTTAGCTTTTTAAATTTCAAACAGGTTGACTCATATGATCACGCACAAAAGATAAAGATATGAAAACTGAATATAAATATATAAGAATTGATTGTGATAATGTGGGTGACAAAATTGAGCTATGCTTATATGAACTCAACACCGAAAAAGCGCAGGGTATAAATAATCTCATTAGACAAAGTATTTCTGAACTATCAGACAGTTTAAGAACATTGTTAAAGTCTGAAATTCTTCTCATCGCACCTGCCGACATTCTTCTGAAAATAGATGCAAACAAAATTGACCTTGAACTACTAAACCATATCAAGGGTGATTTTTTCACTAAAACAGGCATAACTCTAAGCATCGGAATTGGTAAAGACATTGTTGGGGCAATGAGAAATTTGGATATCGCAAAAAAATCGGGTAAAAATAGAATTTATGATAAGTAATGCGGCCGCTAACAACACATTAATGGAATTACAAAAGCTACATACGACCCAACGACAAGTAATTTACAAGCAGCTCTTGGACCAGTATGTGACCAAATCAGAACATCAATAAAATGAACAACGCATACGCCTACAAGAAATTGGCGGTTCAGTGCTTAAATGGAGCTTTGTGCTTAGTATCAAGTGCAGTGGTGGCAGACAGTTTTCGTCTCCGAAATCGCCAACTTCTTGTAGCTGCAAACCGTTAGGTGCAAGCGTAACAGACCGAAATTGCGAACCATAAACCGACAGAAAAAATGACCCGCAAGCCAACCCTTCGCAAAATTAAAAGAGCTGCAATGCAGCCGCACAAGCCGACCCAAATTGCAGCACATTTAATTTTGCCCAACCGTACCGCAGGAAATTCAGACCGTTGACAATTTGAAGGCAACTTTGGACTGAAAAACGATTTTAAAACTTAACTTAGCGACCTAAATAATTGACAGCAAATATTTGATGAAATTAGTAACACAGACACCGAAAAAAGCATTAAAAGCCTTCTTAAAGCAAAAGCCTTTGAGAAGTGAAATTGACGTTTTCAAAACAAACCTCATTGCTTTGCTCGACAAAATCAGCGTAATAGAAAAAAGACCGAAGGACGAAACCGAAGAACATTTAAAAAACGACCTGCGTGACTTTTTGCGTGACACTTACTACCGTGACACTAACGCAATCAACACCAAGGACAAAAAAGACCTTGTAATTCACTTAGACAAAACAACAAATAGCGAAGTAGGTGTAATTATTGAAGCCAAACGACCAACCAACATTGGCGAAATGGTAACGGCTGACAACCCTAACAAAAAAGCACTTCACGAACTTATACTATATTACTTAGACGAACGAAATAAAGTTGGAAACTTCCAATTGAAACAGCTTGTAATTACAAATATTAATGAGTGGTATATCATAGATGCAAACCATTTTGATAAGCATATTTACAATAACACTCAAATACAAACTCTTTATAAAACCAAAGTAAGCGACAATAAAAACAATCCGTTTTTCTATCAGGAAATTGAAAAATTAATTTCCAAAATTGATGTTGAAATCCCTTGTGTTTACTTTGACATTAGAGAATATGACACCATTTTACGCAACAACAAAAAGGAAGATGATAGAGAATTAAGTGCGTTACTTAAAATCCTTTCGCCTCAACATCTTTTAAAAATTGTAACGCCTAACGACAGCAATTCACTCAATGACAAATTCTACAAAGAATTGCTACATATCATTGGACTGGAAGAAGCAAAGGAAGACGGCAAAAACATAATACGAAGAAAAAAGGAAAGCCGCTTCGCGGCTTCTCTTATTGAAGCTACTATTGAGGCATTGCAAACAGAAGATGTTTTACATCGCTTACCTGACCAATCAATTTATGGTTCAACAAAAGATAAACGAATTTTTAATATTGCTTTAGAACTTTGTATTACTTGGATAAACAGGATTTTGTTTTTGAAGTTGTTGGAAGGACAACTCATAACTTATCATCAAGGCAATAAAGAATATCGTTTCCTCAATACAGAAACCATAAATGATTTTGACGAATTATTTAAACTGTTTCACAAAGTTTTAGCCATAAACCTTAGTGAAAGAAGCGAAGCCATAAAAACAAAATACAGAAAAGTTCCATATTTGAATAGTTCACTTTTTGAAATAAGCGAACTGGAAGACCAAACCATAAAAATAAATTCGCTTGATAATGCTGGGAAGTTAGAACTTATAGGCACAACAATTTTAAAAGAAATCAAAAAGAAGGCAGCTACGCTGCCCACTTTGGATTACCTTTTTCAGTTTTTAGATGCTTACGATTTTGCAAGTGAAGGCACAGAAGATGTTCAGGAGGATAACAAAACAATTATCAATGCTTCTGTGCTAGGTAAAGTGTTTGAGCAAATAAACGGTTACATAGACGGCTCAATATTTACACCTGCATTTATTACAATGTATATGTGCGAACAGTCAATCCGTTTGGCTGTGGTAGAAAAATTTAATGAAGCCTTATCGGAAAAGGATAAAACACTATTTGATAAATTTGAAGATGTAAAAAACTACACTTCTCGCCTATTTAAAACGCAAGAGATTTTAAGAGCGAATGAAATAATAAACTCACTTCGCATTTGCGACCCAGCTGTTGGCTCTGGTCACTTTTTAGTTTCATCATTGAATGAAATTATCAGCATCAAAGCAGAATTAGGAATACTTGCCGACAAAGAAGGTAATAGTATTAGCGGTTACGAAATTGAAATTGTAAATGATGAATTAATTATTACCGACCCGAAAACAAACATTCTTGAATACAAACTACAAAACGGAAAACCACTAAACAAAGAAATTCAACGTCTTCAAAAAGCACTTTTTCACGAAAAGCAAACCATCATTGAAAACTGTTTGTTTGGCGTGGACATCAACCCAAATTCGGTAAAAATTTGTCGTTTGCGTTTATGGATAGAATTATTGAAAAACGCCTATTACAAAGAGGAAACTAATTTTTTAGAACTTGAAACCCTTCCCAATATTGACATCAATATAAAATGTGGAAACAGTTTATTGAGCCGTTTCCCATTAGATGCAGATTTGAGTAAAGCCTTAAAAAGCATAAAGTATGATGTAAAAGCATACAGAGGATTTGTAAACGATTACAAAAACGAAAAAAGCCGTGATGTGAAAAGAGGTTTGCAAAAAATAATTGATACAATAAAAACCGACTTTAGAACAGAAATTGGCAACAACGACCCAAAACAAATAAAACTAAAAAAGCTAAGTGGTGATTTATTTACCTTGCTTAATCAAGGACAAATATTTGAACTAACACCCAAAGAGAACAAGGCAAGAAAAGAAAAGCAAACGAAGTTAGAAGCAGACATAACTAAATTATCCAAAGAAATTGAAGAAATAAAAAGCAACGCCATTTACAAAAATGCTTTTGAATGGAGGTTTGAATTTCCTGAAGTGTTGAGCAATGATGGAGAGTTTGAAGGATTTGATGTTATTATTGCAAATCCTCCATATATTCAACATAGAGAGCTTGCTCATTTAAGTGCCAATTTTAAAGAAAATTATAATGTTTATTCTGGCACTTCCGACATCAGTTCTTACTTCTTTGAAAAGTTCACAAAAATTATAAAACCTAAAGGAATTATCTCGGTAATTAATTCTAACAAATTTTTTAATGCAGAGTATGGAAGACCATTGAGAAAATACCTTTCAAATTATCCATTTATTTCTATTATAAATTTTGAGCAAGTTCCAATATTTGATGAAGCACTAGTTTCAAGTGCGATTTTTACAATTACAAATAATTCAAATAAAGAAGCCTTTGATTATGTTAAATATTTCAAAGAAAAAGTTGATACACTTGAAGACATAGAAGAGATAAACAAACGAAGCGTTTCAATTGACCAATCAATATTGAAAAATGATAATTGGCTTTTTAATGACGCAAATTCAAACATTATTGTAAACAAAATAAAATCTAAAGGAATCCCAATAGCTGATATTTCAGATATTGATATTAAAAGAGGTTTAACAACTGGATATGATGATGCATTTTTAATTGATAAGGAAAAATACGAACTACTTTCAAAAGGAAGTAAGAATCCCGATGTAATAATTAAAAAGGTTTTAAAAGGTGAAAATATAAATCGCTATAAAATAAATTTCAAAGACCTTTGGATTATAAACTCACATAATGGCATTAAAGGATTAACTGAGTCTATAAATGTAGAGAGAGATTTCCCATTAATTTTTCAACATCTTCAATCTGTTAATTTACAATCAAACGGTAAAGTTGAAAACCGTTCTGACAAAGGTAAACATTGGACAAACTTAAGAAGTTGTGCGTTTATAAATGATTTTTCAAAACCTAAAATAGTTTGGGGTTTAATTTCCGGCAATTGGGATTTTGCTTTTGATAATGTTGGTTATTTCCTTACAAGTGCTTCATTTTTTTTAACATCAAACTCAATAGAAATAAAATTTATTTTAGCCTTACTCAATTCAAAACTTTATCGTTATTATTTTATTCAAGTTGGAGAATATACGGCTGGTGGTGCATTCGTATTGAAGAAAATATCTATTGAGAAATTTATCATTCCAACAGTTAATGAAAAAGAACACAAACCATTTATAGCATTAGTTGATAAAATTCTTACAGCGAAACAACAGGGCAAAAACAGCTTAGACCTTGAAAATCAAATAGATGATTTAGTTTATAAGCTTTTCGACATTACAACAGAGGAGCAGAAAATAATTGAAGGACGATGAAATTTGACAACTTAGATTTATATTACGATTATCTCGAAAATGACAATAGTTTATTGTTTGACTATAATGTTTCAAATTCATTAGTAAATCTACGTGATAAAATTGAAGACCCCGAATTAAAAAAACATTGTTCTTACGAATTATATTTTACTGATTATTCAATCAAAGAAGGAGAAGTAAAGCCAAAAATGTCAATGACTGGTGGTGAAGGCTATCCAAGTTTTTCATTGTTCGATGATGATTTAATCTATATCAAAAAAAGAGCAGAGAATGTTATAAACCCAAAGTATAAAGCAAAATACAATCATTTGCTTTGGGACAGCAAACACAAGCATAAATCATTTGCTACTAAGGCTATTGATAACTATTTTGCTTTTTTAAATAGTGTTTCTTTAGAACTTAATGATAATTTATCTCATCATTCATTTGAAACCATTTTTCAAAATCTTTTCATTCTTTCACAAAGTTCAAACTATAAAAAAGATGAAGCGATACAATTTCTTGTTTCACTTTTTAGGCAGCAGTAAAATTAATGGTTACAAGGAGTATTCATTAATGAAATACATTATTAACAATGGCAAAAAAAATGATTCAGAAACTTTGCAGACTTTCTTTGATTACTCAAACAAAGTAATTGACGATTTAATATATCCCGAATTTTTAGGAGAGTATTTAGAATTACAAATTGTTCTTAGTAAAAAAATTAATGTTTCACCAAAAGACTATCATAATAAATTAGCAGAATTTCACATTTCAAATTCCGATAAGCAAAAGGAAACTTTTATTGTTCACGACTTCTATTTAAAGGCTTTAGAACAATATCAAAAAGCTGGAAACAAAGAAAAAATTGAAGAAGTAACTGTATTGATTGAAAAAGCAAAAAGAAATATAAATTTCAAATCAGTAAAAGTTGAACATACAGACGAGTTATTGCAAAAATATTGGGAGGGAATAATTAAAATGACTGATGAATTAACCGAACAAAGTGATAGTAAAGATATATACAACTATCTAATGCTATACAATGGAATATTTCCTAAGGCTTCTGTTTTAAGTGAAGAAATTCGTCCTGTAACTTTCGATTTTGTAAGTGTTATGAATTTTGATATTAACAAAAACGTTAGCGGCAAAAAGAAAAGTGGTATAAATCCGTACTTCATACATATTCAAAATTTTTCCATAAACCATATTTGGTTAGTATTTGTAAAGGGAATTAAAAACGGAAAAGTTTCATTTGATTCGATGATTGATTTTTTAAAAAATAACTCTTGGTATGGTCAAGATTTTACATATCTAAATGCAGATGGACAGATTGAAGGATTTAATTGGATTGAATTATTGTCCCCCTCTTTATTTGGTTTCTTTACACAATCCGAAATTGATATTAAACAAAATAAAAATAATAATGTAGGTTACATATTACCAATAGATTCACTAGTAATAAAGTTTGAAGGACTTTTAAGAGAATTTTCAAGACATATTGGTGCTCAGACTATTGAAATTAAAGATAACGGTACAGAAGAACGTATTTCCTTTGAAAAGTTATTAGAAAATGAAAAGTTAAAAGCACTTTTACCTGAAGATGATATTGCACTATTCAAATTCCTTTTTACATCAGAAGGAATGAATTTAAGAAACAACATAGCACATTGTTTCTTTCAAACAAAAAATTATTCAGCAGGGACAATGTTATTGCTTATTACAGCATTATTAAAACTTGGAAATTATAGCTAAACGAACAGAATAAGCCAACGCATTTGCTGGCACATTTGCATTTTTTCCCAACAAAAAAGCCCGACAAAAAAAATGCAAAAGAATCATCAAGCAACCGCACCAAGACAGCAGTAAATATGGACAGACACATCACGACAGAAAGAACACCAGCTTTTAACAGCACCTACAAGAAATTGGCGGTTCAGTGGTTAAATGAAGCTTTGTGCTTCGTATCAAGTTCAGGGGGGCAGACAGTTTTGTGGTTCGAAATTGCCAACTTCTTATAGCTGCAAAACGTTAGATGCAAGCGTAGTGCGACCCAAAGACAATCATTATCAGGACATAATCCGAACTATCAAAAGATAAAATAAGTATATTTGACGCAGAATAAATACAGAAAATGAGCAAAATAAAAATATATAATTTCGGACCTATAAAGCAAGGTTACCAAAACAATGACGGCTGGATAGACGTGAAAAAAGTAACCTTATTTATCGGTAATCAAGGTTCAGGTAAAAGTACTGTTGCAAAATTAATTACGACCTTTCTTTGGATAGAAAAAGCCTTGACAAGAGGAGATTATAACAAAAAATGGTTTACCAGAAAAAATAAGCTAAAAAATCAATTCTTGACATATTTTAGACTCGAAAATTATTTTCCAAATGCTGACGATGTTAACCAACCATATATTGAATATTTAGGGGATTCATTTCATATAATTTTTGAAAATGGAGTACTAAATATTGAGGAAGTAAAAGGAAAAAATTATCCTTTACCTCAGATTATGTACGTTCCTGCCGAAAGAAATTTCATTTCTTATGTAAAAAACACAAAGGAACTTAAAATTGCATCTGACTCTTTAAGAGAGTTTTTGACGGAGTTTGAAAAAGCTAAAGATGAAATCAAAAGCACAATTAAATTACCAATTAATAATGTGGATTTAGAATATGATAAATTAAATGATGTTCTTAATATAAAAGGTAAAGTAAAAGACACAGATTATAAGGTCAGATTAATTGATGCATCAAGTGGTTTTCAATCAATTGTTCCCTTATATTTAGTATCGTCCTATTTATCAAATTCTGTAAAAAAGCAATCGCTAAAACAATCAGAACCTATGAGTGCGGATGAGTTAGATAGGTTTAAAAAGCATGCAGAAGAAATATTATCAAATAATAATTTAACGTACGAGCAACAAAGAGTTGCTCTTTCAATTCTTTCTTCTAAATTCAATAAAACAGCATTTATTAATATTGTCGAAGAGCCAGAACAAAATTTATTTCCTAGTTCTCAAAGAGAAATATTAAATGCTTTGTTAGATTTTAATAATATGAATGAGGGAAATAAATTAATTATGACTACTCATAGTCCTTATCTGATTAATTATTTAACCCATTCTGTGAAAGCGTCTATCGTGTATGAAAAAATCAATAAATCAGATAAGAAGACTGAGCTATCTGAAAAATTAAATAAAGTAGTACCACTAAAATCTTTAATCAAACCAACAGATTGGGCTGTTTATGAACTTAATGAAAATGACGGTTCTATAATTAAGCTTGACAATTATAAAGAACTCCCTTCAGACGAAAATTATCTAAATGAAAGTTTAGGAAAATCTAATGACATTTTTATTAACCTTTTAGAAATTGAAGATTTATGCCAATAAATTTTTTTGATGGGGCTTGTAAAACAGAATCAAATAAGAACCAATTTGGATTATGTGACGACACCCACCACCTGAAAAACCCGCATATATTGACGAAAATGACCAATTAAAATGGATTGGAAAAGTAATAAATCCTTCGAATAAAGATGTGGATTTTTATGCCATTGACAATTGTGTAGAAATTTTAAAAGCAGACGGAGTTAGCAAAGAAAGTAGATGTGATGGTATGCTTCATTTTGACAACATTATAATATTTGTAGAGTTAAAAATGAGGGGTAGCAGTGGTTGGCTAGTTAAAGCGAGGACTCAACTAACAATTACTCTTGGTAAATTTCAACTAGACAATAATTTAACTGACTTTGATAAAATTGAAGCATATGCTTGTAATGGATTAAAACCATTTGCTAATCAAGGAAACAATACAGAACTTCAAAAATTCAAAGACGACACAGGTTTAATTATGTATGCTCAACAAGACATTTCATTGTAAATTTATCCTGACTACGAAATACTTGCGTGAAAAAACGCCAGCACCTAACACCACCTACAAGAAATTGGCGGTTCAGTGGTGAAATAAAACTTTGGCTTCGTAACAAGTTCTGAGGTGGCTGAAAGTTTTGTGCTTCGAAATCGCCAACTCTTAAACACGCAAAACGTTAAAGCCTTGCCCTCAATTTAACACCTGATGTTTAAACTATTTCATTGCATGCCGCAAATTTGAAAATTCTAAAGTGGCTTTGATTTACAGGAATTAGGATTTTACCTTAGAGGGCTAGGTGAGGTTTTTTATGTAACCATTGCATTAGTTTTTCGTATAAAATGCTTTTTTAAGTGACAGGGTAAATTGGGGTGAGATTGGTGGTTGGGTTGGTGGGTGTATTGTATCTGCTGTTGTGTATTTGTTGTTGGGTACTGGAATTTTGAGGAAATGTGATAGGGTAGGGGTTTACGGTTTTCCGTGAATTTGAGTGGGTGGATAGGGTTTGTCAGCCCAAAATTTGTAAGTTTGAAAGTAGAGTTTTGTAGGGGAGTTATTATAGCAGGTAATTTATATATTGTTTTGGTGGAAGAAGTGGAGAATTAGAAAACACGTGGCTTTTCAATTTAGGCATTTTTGGAGGGATATGAGAAGTTTTTAAAGTAAACTTGCTTAAATAATCTAGTTAGCGGTAATTATAAACGACACAATAAAAAAATGATAGACTTAAACCAACTTTTCCAAAAGCTAAAGACAACCCCTACGGAAGACTTTGAAAGTGAATATTTAGAATTTAAAAATTATAGAGATGCGAATTCATTTTACAATTCAAAAGAATTATGTGATGAAATAAGTGCTCTTGCAAACAAAAGTGGAGGTATAATTATAATCGGAGTTAAGGATAGTAGTGAGATAAAAAATAATCAATATAGTGAACAACTTAATGGTTTTGAAATAATTGATTTGGATATCGCAAAAGAAAGAATAAATGGTAAATTAAAACCTAAAATTGATGTTCAACCATATTATTTCGAATTTGAAAGTAAGAATTACTTAATAATATCGGTTCCAAACATTAAATACTCGTTAGTTAAGCATCATCAGGTAAGGTTTATTTAAGGGAAGGAAAATCAAGTGTCCCTGCTGAACCTTATCAAATTCAGGAATTAGTAAGCAATTTACAAACCTACGATTGGAGTAGTCAGGAAATAGTGGTAGGCGACTTATTAAGTTATTTAAACCAACAAGCACTAAATGAAGCAAAATTAGATTTTGCATTACGAAGAGGAATAAACATAGCTGACTTAACTGATTCAGGATTTTTAGAAAGTATTAATGCTACAAAAAATGGAGTTTTGACATTTGCAGGTTTATTATTCTTGGGTAATATCAATAAAATCGAGCATTATCTAGGAAATCATGAGTACAGGTTTTCATGGAGAACAAATAATGGAATATTAAAAATAAATGATGTTTGGAATGATTGCTTATGGAATTCAATAAAAAGAGTAAAAGAACATTTTAAATTATGCAATCAAAGTATAACTATAGAATATAATGAAAACTCTTATGACTTAACTCCTCTCGATGAACAAGCATTCCATGAAGCAATTCTAAATGCTATTGTCCATAGAGATTATGCCATGGATGGAATGATTTCAGTTAATTATAAAGGAGATGAACTGATAATAACAAATCCAGGTAAATTTTATGGAGGAGTTAATGAAGAGAACATCTCTTATCATGAACCAAGACATCGTAACAAATCATTAGCAAAATTACTTATGGCATTTCAGCTTGTGGATAGAGCTGGAATGGGAGTTTTAAGAATAAGTCTTAATTCATTGAAATATGGAAGGGATTTCCCTTCTTGGAAAGAAAGTTTGTCAAGTATTGAAGTTAAAATGCCTGCAGAATATGTTAAACTATCAATATTTATCCTAACTCAACAACAAATTACTGACTGTAGTTTGACTGAACTTTTTATTTTTAATAAACTTCATGAAGTCGGCAGTGTTTCAATAAACGAAATTGAAAAAGACTTAAAAAAGCTTTTCAAGGAGCCTTGGATAGAAATTGAAAAGGCTATTAATAGAGAAGTAATGAAAAAATACATTCAATTAAAAGGTAACAATGATGGAGTTTATATTACAACAACAGATTTGGGCAATATTTGGCTTGACATTTCAAAACCTTTTAGAGAGGCTGTTAACAGTGAAAAACATGTGAAACTTTATTTGTACCTAAAAAAACACAAGGCAGCAAATAACGAAATAATTAAAACCTTACTACAGTTTTCAAGATCAAGTGTAACTTCAAATTTTCTTGCAAAATTGAGATATACAAAAAACACTGGTAAAAAGTAGAAGTTCTTTATGGAGCCTAAAATAGACTTGCAAATTTTACATAGATATCATGACTACCAAATAATAGAATTAAATATAACTACCGCTAACACGGGTTACTGTTGCACAACTTCTTAATTCCAGTAATTTTTAATTAAAATCGTTCAAAACAATTGATTCTAGGCCATTTTAACGAATGCTGATTATTCCCGTGCAATTAATTTACTAAAATTTGCATGCCGCAAATGCGCTTAAAATGCATGTAAAAAAGTCGACTTATATAATTTGGCAGTTGTTTCCCTTGTATTAATTTGTAATTTTTATTTGCAACCGGATTTTGTCGATTAAATTTTAAATATTTCTTTAAGTTGTAGCATAATGATGCCATTAAAACATGTTTATTCGCTTGTTTTATTCCGCGCGTATTCACTCTCCGCATACCCATAAAATTGAGCAATGTTCCTAGCACAGGTTCTACTGTTTTACTCCTTATACGAACCATTTTTTTTGCATACTCGGTTTGCATACGTTCATGCATCCGGTCGTAATATGGTTTATCGACTGTATCATCCAGTTTTTTAAATTTCGTTTTCTCCCCTGCACAACTTTTTCTTAACGGACAATTTTTGCAATCCGTTTCACTGCTTCGATAGATTTTTTTATCATAACCTTTGCTGTCGGTTCTTATTCCTTTAAATGGTAATATTGCTTTATTTCCACGTTGACATTCATATTGATCCTGTTCCTTATTGTAAATAAATCCCTCTCTTGAGTTGCGGTATTGACCAAAATTCGGAATGTATGCAGTAATATTATTTTGTTCCGCATGAGCAAGAGCCAGGCCACTGCTATAAGCGGAGTCAGCACCTATTTCTGCAATGGTAATATTATTTTGTGCTAAATTATTTATTGCTTGATCTAATATTGCAGGCAAACATTGGCTATCCCGTTTATCTGCAAAATTGGCCATGGCTCCGGTTATAACATGGTGCGCATCATCCACTGCCAACTGCCCAAAATAGTTGAGCTGACGTGCCTTTCCGGGCTTTACCGAGATACGTGCATCAGGGTCCGTAGGGCTATAATGTGTGTGATTGGATAAAAACTTTGGACGGATAATATCACCATGTTCATCAAGGTTATTTATTTTATTGGTTTGACCGGTAATATTACCTTTTCCGGGTTGGTCTTTATATTCTTTTTCTTTCCAGGCATGATGTTTATCTACCCATTTTTTTGTTGATGCTTTTACGGTTTGATTTTCATTTGCCGGTTTTTCATCGATATCATTTTTCTGCTTGTCATCAGATTCATTTTCTAATGATTCTATATAATCTACAGCATCATCAACAATTTCTTTTTCTAACAATGAATCTAAACTTGCATTTGCTTTTATAAATGCAGAATCAATTGCTTGGCGCTTACCCCTAACCATGCCTTGCTGCACACAAAGTGATAATACTTTTTGAAATAATTGTAAAAATATTTCCTCTCCGTACAATTGTCTTGTTCTGCTTAATGTACTATGCCAAGGCAAGGGTTCGTCGATATCATACCCAATAAAATATAAAATATCCAATCGCATGGAAGCAGTGGTTATTATTCTTCTGTCGCTAGAAAGGTTTTCAAAATAACCTACCATCATTAATTTAAAAAATACAACCGGGTCTATACTTTGCTGTCCTTCATCGCCATAAAAAGAAGCTGTCGCTTGATATAAAAATTTGAAATCTAATGCATTATCCAACTGCCGATAAAAATTATCTTCCGGAACTCGGTCGCTTAATTGAAAATGGACAAATAATTTTTCGGAGTAGCGTTTTTTTCCTTGCATAAGCTAAGTTAAACAGCCTTTTTGACGCCCAAAAATCCATTTTAAACATGAAAATGTGTACATTTGGGTGGTTGTGCAACGAGCACACGGGCTTTGCGTCAGGCGGGGTGAAGTGTCAAATTGAAGCTTTGTGCGTCAGGCGGGGTGAAGTGTCAAATTGAAGCTTTGTGCTTCTATTCAAGTTCAGTGCTGGTTGATCAGCCGCGGCTGATGCTCCCAAACCCAACCGAACGCAAAGCCTGAAACCGGTTGCAAAATTTTATCTACTAAATAAAATGCGCCAAATCCTATTTATATTATTAACTATTTTCCTCTCCTGCCAACCAAACCAAGAGCCTAAACAACCTATTGCCAAGACCGACACAACTGAAACAGCAAACAGCAAAATAGCCTTAGGTAATAATCCTTTTATACCCAATCAAAACCTAGATACAGCAAAAACAGCAATTATTGAAACATTTGTTGACAGTTTAAATATTGGCGTAAAAGGGAAATGCAAAATTGAACTAATAAAACATGGGGTTTATGATGACATTTTTGTAGTAATTAAGTTTTATATAAAAGGAAGTAATACAACTAAAGACGCGGAACATTGGATGAATACAAATACTTATAGTTATGAAACCACTGCTATGATGGGATTTGAGCCTGTGGTTTCAGATTATAATAATGATAACTTTAATGACATTACTTTTATTTCAGGAACTGCTGCTCGTGGTGCAAACGAAGTAAGAAGACTTTTTATTTATGATAATCAAAACAAAAACCTTGTGTCAATAGTCAATTCAGAGGACTATCCAAATATGCTGTATAACAAAAAACTTGACTGTATTGATGCGTTTTTAGTTTCTGGTGGATGTTCTACAGTATTTCTTAACATAAAAGGAGATAGTTTAAAAATGTTTGCAAGTGTTGAATTGTCGGATGGTTTAACAGTAAAGACTTATGATAAAAACGGCAACGAAAAAATAATTAAGGAAGACAAAACAAACAAGGCTGGTTATATCAGATATCAGAATTTTAATCCCTTGATAGAATATGATCGTTATTGAAAAATTATTGCGAACATAATATTGTATTTAATAGCACTAAATTACCATGCTTAAATTAATTTCGATTTATTCGTGTCATAAAGTGGCGGGACTTTCGGTGGTTGTTTTAAATACGAGGCTGCTAATCGTTATCTGTTGCCGATTTTGAGGGTTGATAAAATCAATTGCTGCAATTTTTCGAAAGGTATTACCTCTTTTTGGAATAATTTGGTAGTTTTGAAAAGGCTAAAGGACAGGGTGGTTTTTTCACACTCTGACGTTGACGGCAACTCTAAACTAACACGCCACAACTAATATCACAAACACAAAAAAACGAGTATTGAAAAGACTTTTGACAATATCATTTCTATTTCTCTGTAAAACAACAGGTTTTTGTCAGACGACGAATTCAGCAAACGATTACTTGAATAATCTCACTAAGCAATGAAGCCAAAAAACAGGGTCAGTGATTCAGGTAATAAACTTTTGCAATATTCCCTTTTATCTGCAGCTTTTATTACTTGTAAACCTAATAGTATATTGTCGGAAGTAATATACCATGATGTTGAACCTGATGTAGTGTTGGATGAAAACGGGGAGCAATATTTTCTGAATATTAACTCAGATGAGTTTGATGACTTCAAATTTTTTAACAAGTCTATTTTATTCGGAGGATACTGGACTTCTGGTAGTATTTATTACATACCGCTTGTGCTTGAGCAAAGAATTAATGTATTCATGAGAGGAGATGTTTATTCTCCAAATGCTGCCAACATAGCTGGCGAAATGGCGACAATTGGAACAACTTTTAGTTCTTTTCACCGGTGGCTTCCAAGTGCATTAGAATCTGGTTTATTGATTTCAGAGGGAATGATCTTTCAAAGTGCTTATTATCAATGTATGCATTACAGAAACAAAACATACATTTTCAGTAACTATAGTTCATATGGGGGAGCGTGGTATCCAGAATCAATCGATCACTATCTTGGCGTCAAATTCAAGGATGCTGATGAAATTATACATTACGGGTGGATTCGCTGCGATGTAAAGGATGACGGGCGTACATTAGTAATAATAGACTATGCATATGAAACCGAACCAGATTATCCTATTGTTGCTGGAGATACTGCGCATTATGTTGGGATAAAAAGCATAGAAAATTCAATTGATGCTACAGTTTATAATTTCGGAAAGGATATTTACATCCTTACTGAAACTTTTCAAAATACCGAAGTAGTTATTTCAGACTTAAATGGTAAACAAATTATTAGCGAAGTTTTGCAAAGTAATATCGAATCAATTAGTATGAAAAATTATCCAGCAGGTATATATTTAGTGACATTGTTAAATGATGGAAATCGCTTTGGCAAAAAAGTTTTCATCGAATAAATAGTTTGAACCATCCTGTCCAAGCAGGGTTCCGGCCACATAAAAAAAATAAAATACCGGCCTAACCCTGCGTCATTCGAAGTCGTGCGTGATATTTAAATCGAATTTTTCGTGTCCCAAAGTCGCAGGGTTTCGCGAGATTAAATTATTTAATATTGGTCGCAAGAATCCTGCTCGGACTGGAAAAATGTCAAACTACCACCCAACCCGGACAAGTGATTGCAGCGGAAATAAACCAATTTGTTAATGTGCAAATGTGCTGATGTGCTAATTCGCAAACCGTCCGCCGAGGCGGAAACAGCCGGTGCGGAGTAAGATGTTCATATTTTATTAATAATGGATATTCGGAGTATTGGTTCATTCGGGGAAAATGTTGCGGACTTGGTTTTATTGAAGCACGGTGCCGCAGCAGTATTGTGAAACGAAGGAAAATTGTTATGCGGCATGCCCCCAAAATTTTATAAGTACTTTTTTTAATCATCGAAAATAAACCTGTAAATTGAATTTTACCAACAACAAAATCACCGCTCCTAAACCTAACAAAAACAGGCACCTGTAGAAAGTTTACGAATTACAAAATAAATACATTATCTTAGAGGTAGTATCAGATTGCATCACATTTTTGATACAATATTCATTTTACCAACGGTGAATTTAAAAATTTATTATTTCATTAATTGACAAGAAAAACATACTTTATGAAACACTTAACCACATTTTTGTTTGCTCTAATAGCAGTTTTGCAACTTGCTGTTGCTCAGGCACCTGAAATTGAATGGGAACATTTATATTGTGATGCATCAAATACTTCAAATGATGATGGTTATTTTGCATTAACTCCTGATGGTGGAGCAGTTATGGTTTCAGTGGCCTATAACGGAATGGAATGTGGCGATAAAAACGAATTCGGAAATGGCGCTGAGGATTTTTGGGTTGTTAAAGTTGATTCAAATTATGCCATACAATGGCAAAATAATATTGGTGGTTCGGGTAATGATATTCCCTGGTGCATAAATACAACCAACGATGGCGGTTATATTGTTGCTGGTGTTTCTAATTCACCTGTTTCCGGCGATAAAACTGAACCTCGAATAGACGTGACCGGTCCATATTATTCCGATGATATTTGGATAATTAAATTAGATGCAAACGGAAATATTGTCTGGCAAAATACCATTGGTGGTAATGAGATTGAAATGAAACCTTACATCGAACAATTGGATGGCGGTGGTTATATTCTAAGTTGTTCATCCAATTCGCCGATATCCGGTGATAAAATGGAAGCGCCCACCGGTGGACCAGGCAATTATGACTATTGGATTATTCGATTGACAAATGCGGGAAATATTGCCTGGCAAAATACAATTGGCGGAAATTATAACGATAATACACGTGTAATTCACCCATTATCAGGCGGTGGATTTATTTGTGCAGGTGTTTCATTTTCAGGAATTTCCGGCGATAAAACACAAGTTGCTACAGGTAGCTGGATTATGCAGTTGAGTAATACCGGAAATATTATTTGGCAAAATACAGTTGATATGTTTGTAGCTGAGGTAATTATAGAATCGGATGGCACTTTTATGTTGGGTGGCACGAGCATGTATACCGGTGGTTATGAAAATGCTAAATATAAAATGATGCAATTAAATGCGAGTGGTACTGTAATATTTACTAAAATAATTGATGCTAATTTTTCTGTATTGCGATCCATTGATAAAACGTTAGATGGCGGTTATGTACTTGGTGGAACATCTGTAGGCACCGGCACTGATAAAACCGATGAAGGGCCAATTCCTACTTATTACGCTGAAGGATGGGACATGTGGTTAATTAAAGTTGATTCGCTGGGAAATCGTGAGTGGGATAATGCGCTGGGTTCAGCAAGTGATGATGGTGGTGCAATAATCAGACAAATGGAAAATGGTGATTATTTATTGTATGGATTTGCGAATAACGATGAGGAAGGCGATGTATCGGATAAAATAAATCCACAAGAAGGTCAATGGCTTGTTCATTTGGTGAATACTGCATGTGTACCTTCTACAGAATTATGTAACAGTATAGATGATAACTGTAATGGCACAATTGATGAAGATGTTGTAGAATCAATTACAGTTGCTGCTGATGGTCCGCTCACCTTTTGTAAAGGTGGATCTGTTGTGCTAACTGCCACTTCATACACAGGCACTGCATTACAATGGAAAAGAAATGGAGAAGATATACCCGGAGCAACAAGCCCATCGTATACCGCAACGCAGTCTGCAATTTATACCTGTCAGTCAACCAGCGATTGTGGCTTCATTATTTCTTCATGGCTTACAGTTACCGTAAAAGGAAATCCAAACGCAACAATAACTGCCGGTGGTCCAACTACATTTTGTTCGGGTGGTAGTGTTACTTTAAGTGTTTTGCCCGTTGCAGGTTGTAGTTACCAATGGTATAACGGTGCATCAATTATTCCGGGTGCTACATCTATTAATTATATCGCTACAACAACAGGAAATTACAGATGTCGTGTCACAAAAATGGCAACCGGTTGTTATAAAAATTCAAATACAATTGGTGTAAATGTAACTTGCAGGGAGGAGGAAACAATTTTGATTACATCATTTGAACTTTACCCAAATCCGGCTTCAGATTATATTACAATTCAGTCACCGATTGAACGTTATAATTACAGTATTTTTAGATATTTCAGGAAAAATTATAGAAGAAAATGTTGCTAATGCATTTGTTTCAACTTATTACATCGGCAATTTACCGGCAGGTTTTTATCAAATCAGATTGTAACCGAAAACGATATTTCGGCAAAAATTTCGTGAAACAATAAGGGGTTATTTATTGTGTAATTTGTATCAAATAAATACTAGTAATTGCAATTTATGTGTGCATTTCTGATTGTGGCCTAAGCGTATAAATTGGACACTGTTCAAATTTATTGCTGGCCTTAATAAAATACCGGCCTAACCCTGCGTCAATCGGAGCACAAATTGATATCGCAAGAACCCTGCTCGGACCGGTAAAATGTCATACCTGCACCAAACCCGGGCAAGTGATTGCAGCGGAAAACCCGCAGCCCGCTTTTCAGCGGGAGAGGATTTGGAGCGAAAAGCACGTGCCGCAGCAGGATTGTGAAACGAAGGAAAATTGTGATGCGGCATGCCCCCCAAATTTTAACGCACACAACGAAAATATTTTTATCCCAATAGAAAAAAAGATATTCATAACAACAACTCCGGAATTTTTAAAATATTTGAATTTATCACTGTAGTATTTGGCTTCCCCCATTGGTTGGACTAGGGACACACCCAATGGGAGAGCTCTGTATGATAATTTGATTTTATACTCAATACTTTTCCCGCGCTTGTAAAGTTGCTCTGAAGCAACATTATCATTCCTGACAAATAATCACAATGATCCTTCACCTCATGATTGTATCTGACTTACCATAAGGGAAAAAAATCAGGTTTAAAATTTGAAAGTATGTTGGTGTTCGTTACTTTTACTGTGCTAAAGAAAAAATAGTTTGTGTAAAAGTTGCAAGTTAATTTGCATTTCTTTAGATATGTATAATCCCATTTTTGTTACATGAAAATCAAAAGTTTCATTTATTTAATATTTGCAATTCCTGCATTTAATTTGTTTTGCCAAGCACCTGAACTATTATGGACTAAAAGTTTAGGGGGTAGCGAAAGTGAAGTTGGATTTGATGTGATTGGTACTGCTGATGGCGGTTTCTTAACTGTAGGGTACTCAAGTTCTACAGATGGTGATATTGAATTCAACGCAGGTGGTATAGATATGTTTATTGTAAAATTTAGTTCCTCAAATGAAGTTATGTTTTCAAAAACATTTGGAGGGAGTGATGACGATCAAAGTCTGAGTGCTGTAGAAGCTTACAATGGAGGATTTATTGTTGGGGGATGGTCTACCACATCTGATGGCATTATTCCGGGTAATTATGGATTGTCAGATGCGATAGTCCTGAAAACAGATGTCTTTGGGAATTTAGAGTGGATTAAGAATTACGGTGGAAGTAATATTGATGGCATTAGGTCTATCATCAGAACTGATGACACCAGTTACCTTTTTACGGGGACATCACATTCGAATGATATTGATATCACCGACCACATTGGTCCTGAGGATAAAAGTGATATTATAGTAGGTAAAATTGATTTATCGGGAAATCTTGTATGGCTGAACTCATATGGGTCAGTTGGAGATGATTATAGCAATCAAATCATAAAAACTAAAGACAGTTGTTACCTGATATGCGGATATCGTAAGTTAGATTTTGAAGATTATTATATTTTAAAAATAAATGGGGACGGTGATTTAATTTGGGAAAAACTTTTGGCGGCTCCGCAGAGGACGTCGCTTACGGTATTGATGAATTAAGTTCAGGCAATATCATTGTATGCGGAGTATCACTTTCTGAAGATGGTGATGTAGGTTATGTATCCGGAATAGCTGATAATTGGGTAATCTTATTAGACTCAGCAGGTAATTTATTATGGGAAAGGTCTTATGGCAGTTTTGCATACGACAACGGTTACGAAATTTTTGAGACTGCTGATTCAACAATTCTTATAGTTGCGGTAGCTGGTGATGAGAATGGTGATGTAACAGGATTTAATGGCGCAAGCGACTTTTGGGTTATTAATATAGATACAAATGGAACTATTATATGGAGAGATTGCTATGGTGGGAGTTTATATGACACCCCATTTGGCAGTACCCAATTACTGGATGCATCGTACGTAATAACTGGTAGAGCTTACTCTAACGATGGTGATATTTTTGACCACCATGACGGAATTGAAGATAATTCCGACATTTGGACAATAAGAATTAAAGAGACTTGCACATACGTTAAATATTATGCTGATTTAGATGAAGATGAATTCGGTAATGCAGCTGAATATATTTATAGCTGTTTTGATACTTTAGGTTATGTATTAAATAATCTAGATTGTAATGATGCTAATCAACTAATTCACCCAAGTGTTACTGACATTTGTAATGATATTGATGATAACTGCAATTTCGAAATTGATGAGGATGCCACTTTTTTAACATGGTATAGGGATTTTGATGCTGATGGCTTTGGAAATTTAGAGAATGAATCAATTGCTTGCCATGAATTGATTGGTTATGTGCTAGATAGCACAGACTGTAATGATTTTGATGAAACTATCTTTCCCGGAGCCGAAGAGCAGTTAAATGGCATAGACGATGATTGTGACCAAATGCTTGATGAAGGTTTAAGTGTTTTTGAACATACAATTGATGAATTAATTATTTATCCCATTCCGGCCATTTCAAATATAACAATTGAATTTAGTCATTTGAATAACCCACAAATTACAATTTACAACCTGACGGGTGAAGAAATTTTTAGCTTTGAAAATTGTATTTCACCCTTAACTGTTAATGTATCCGAGTTATCGCCGGGTGTTTATTTTATTACAATAAATACGCATGAAAATGCTGCAGCCGGAGTATTTATAAAGCAGTAATGTGGCTACGAAACTAAATCCTCTATTCCTGTGATTAATAGGTATCGATACTTGTCATAAGATGGTAACCCCATTGGTTGGTCTGGGGACGCAACCAATGGGAAGCTCCGTATTATAGTTTATGCGATACCATTACTTTTTTTCTTCGATTGTAATTTAGTTACGAAGCAACACACTCAATTACTAGGGTTAATATCAATTATTCCTCACCTAAATGGTCGCATCTCCGACCAAACAATTCTCATCCATTTGCGACTGGTTTGCACAAATCGAACTTCGTGTATCTTTGAGCGATATAGAGTCTTTGCGGTTTTCTTTCGAGAGGTAACATTCAGGGAGTATTAATGCTATTATTGAATAGATTGAGGGATAAATATAGTTTTTCTCACCACTAAGACGCTAAGGGGCTCTAAGTAACACTAAGAATTTTGATGAAATGTTTGATGTTTATTTAATTGATCAGCATTCATAAAATAATAAGGTTACCTTATTTGTACAAATCCAACTTCGAGTAAGTAAATTTGTGCTCATCAAAAATATTAATCTAGACACTTTATCATAAACACTTTAATGCATCAACCACCAATCCACAATACAATCCAACGCGTCACTAATTTTACCGATTTAGTTGCAACTCAACTTAAGGGTAGCACTAATGTTGCATGCTGGGAACGTGAATTTATTGGTGATTATTATGAAATTATTCAGCAATGTGTTTCCAATGAAAACATCACCGTTATTGAGCCGGAATTATTGCGCAGTATTAAATTAAGTGACGCAGGTAAGCAGGCACGAAATACTATTTTAAACGATTTTGAATTACTCTCCGTATATGGTGCAGCACCAACATTAAATATTATAAAACAATACGACAGAGATACAGATGAAAATATTTTCCCCACCGATGTCTATTCATTTCATATCGACCGTTCACCAATACCTGTAGATACTTTTTTATGTACTTATTATGGTGCAACTACTGAAATATTACCGAATGTGCAAGGCATACAAAAATACTTATCCCAGAAATTCGCCAACAGTTAAAAAATAATTTTGTCGGTTCAGATGCCGCCTTCGAAACATATTTAATAGAACAATTTTACGATTTACATTTCGCAGCTTTACCCAACGCCCAAATTGTGCAAATTCCGCTGGGACATATTTGTCGTTTAGCGGTAGATCATCCAAATAGCCTAACATTACCATGTATCCACCGCGCACCACTCGAAAATCCGGGTGAGTATCGGTTGCTGTTAATTTGTTGAAGGGATTGAGATTAAAGTAATCGATAATCATCATTTACATCCGGAACCCACACGCCCGTCCCATGAGGGAGTTAACTCCCGAATAACATTGGGATGCTGGTTTCCCCGAAAAATTGTTGTTTTGTTATGCGTAATATTATTAGTGTGTTTAATTTTTCGCTCATAAGCGCAATCCCCTCATCATAATATGCAGCCATCTCCCAAGGAGGACGTCAAGAGGTATTGATGTATTAAAAACATTTGATAATTATAATCTACATCCTGAACACCTATGCTTGTCCCATGAGGGAGTTAACTCCCGAATAACTTTAGGATGCTAGTTTCCCCGAAAAAAATGTTGTTTTGGTAGTCGTAATATAATTAGTGTGTTTAATTTTTCCCCCGCAAGCGCAATCCCATCACAATCACATGCAGCCAGCTCCCAAGGAGGATGTCAAGAGGAATTGATGCGTTAAAAACATTTGATAATTATAATCTACATCCGGAACCCACATGCCTGTCACATGAGGGAGTTAACTCCCGAATAACTTTAGGATGCTGGCATCCCCGAAAAAAATAAACAACCCGTAAAAGCCTGCGATCATATAGAGGTTGAAGGTAGTTTTCATCTGCCGAAACCTCTCCGCTTCTCCTTTTCCGCTTTCAGTCCGCCGAGGTGGGTGAACCAAAAACCACGAACAACATTTTTCACAAACTCAAATTATTACCTACTCATTTTATGTATTGCCCTCCACCCGCGTGAGTGATTGTAGCGAAATTAGCTAATGTGATAATGTGTCCCGGCAGGCGAATGACTAATGGAACAGCCGGGTCAAGAGATGAAATTTCATTCGAAGACGAGAATAGACATTGAGCGAAGCATGCCGGAGTAGGAAACAGCCGAATTCAGATTAAATTTGAAATGACCGGCTTATTGCGGCGCACGCACAAATTGCATTTAGTCCGATTCAATTATTGAAAGGAATATGCATTCAATTTTGAGAAAAAAAATATTTCAGAAAAAATATACCAATCGGTATATTTTTTATATATTTGCATCGTTATGTCTAACGAATTAAGCAAATCGGAGCGCACCAGGTTGTTTATTATTGAACAAACAGCACCGGTGTTTAATGCAAAGGGGTTTGCCGGGACTTCGCTGAACGACATGACGGAGGCGACGGGACTTACCAAGGGCGGCATTTATGGCAATTTTGCGAACAAAGATGAGGTGGCGCTGGCGGCATTTGATTATAATTTCGGGCGGATTACCAACTATATTAAAAAACGTATTCTAGCTACCGAAAATTCGATTGAACGTTTGCTGGTGTACCCAAATGTATATCGCGATTTTTTGAAAATTCCGTTTTTAAAAGCAGGTTGTCCGATATTAAATACTTCGACAGAAGCAGATGATACACATCCTGAATTACGCGAACGCGCTGCAACGGCACTTGCTTTTTGGAAGACATCACTTGAAAATCAAATTAAACGCGGCATACAACGCAACGAAATAAAATGTAACACGAAACCAACTGAAGTGGCAGTTGTTATGATGTCGCTGATTGAAGGTGCTGTGATGCAGGCAAAGGTGCATGGCAAATCCACGGAATTAAAAATTACCATGCAGTTTTTAACACAATATATTTTGAGTTTAAAGAATAATTTTTTTGCACTAAAAATATACCGAACGGTATATTTTATATTAACACTATAAAACAACAAATATGCAAACAACATCATTACCTAAATCGGTGGAAAGTAAAGTGCAGGCACGTTTCCCTGATTGCGACCCGTTTAATCATTTAAATAATTCGAAATATATCGACTACATTATTAATACGCGGGAAGACCATTTGATGCAAGCATACGGTTTCGACCTGCACCAAATGGCTCGAACCACAGGTATTACTTGGGTGGTGGCGCAGACCAATATTTCGTATATGTTGCCGGTAAATTGTATGGAGATGGTTACGATAGAAACCAGATTACTCACTGCGTTTCCAAAAATGTTGTTAATGGAAGCGGTAATGTGGAATGAGGACAAAACAAAAGTAAAAGCGATGATGTGGTGTTATTTTGCGCACTACAATTTACGCAGCGGAAAAAGTCAGGAACATAGCGCTGAATTAATGACTTTTTTTGACCAAATTGGTGACCCTATACCGGAAAATCCTTCCTTTGAAGAAAGAGCTAAATTTTATCGCAATATCAATAATAATTAATTACTAAATCATATATCATGTCTGCTCAATATTTACAAAGTGCCATCAAACAATTTGAATATTACAAATTGTTAGGCGAAAAAACATTTAATCAAATGCCGGATGAAAAATTGTTCTGGCAAATGAATGAAGACAGCAACAGTGTCGCCACCATTGTGAAACATTTATCCGGGAATATGCTCAGCCGCTGGACTGATTTTTTAACCAGCGATGGTGAAAAAGAATGGCGCAACCGCGATGCGGAGTTTGAAAATGATATGGACACCCGGCAAAAAATGATGACTGTTTGGCTTGCAGGGTGGGAGGTGTTTTTACAGACCTTAAATAGTTTAACAGAAGCAGACCTCGACAAAATGATTTATATCCGCAATCAGGGGCATACGGTGATGGAGGCCATTAACAGGCAGTTGGCGCATTATCCGTATCATATCGGACAAATTGTATATATCGGAAAATTAAGTGCCACACATTGGGAATCGCTTTCGATTCCGCGCGGTAATTCGCAACAGTTTAATGATACAAAATTTGCTTTGCCGAAGACAAAAGTACATTTTACGGATGAGGTGTTACAGCCAAAGAAGCATAAAGATGCATGATATTTTCAATAGATAAATCGATTCCATTATTACAAAATACTCCGCTGGTTATTCATCATTTATTGAACCAATTGAGTAACGAATGGGTATTGGCTAACGAAGGTGCAGATACATGGAATGTGAAAGAAATTATTGCACATTTAATTGTTTGTGAGGAGACAGACTGGATGAAACGTGCAACAATAATTTTATCGGATCAAACGCCTAAACAATTTGCACCTATAAATATGCATGCACATTTTGAAATTGCCCGGGAATTTTCTCTCCCCCAGCTGATAAAAAAATTTACCAACCTGCGGCAACAAAATTTGGCAACACTTGAAAAATTTAATATACAACCGGTTGAATTAACCCTAACCGCCATACATCCTGTGTTAGGAGAGGTGAGTTTACAACAATTGTTATCGGCATGGGTGGTGCATGATTTAACGCATTTGGCTCAAATTACACGTGTTATGGCTAAATTGTATGAAAAGGAAGTTGGGCCATTCAAACAACTATTAGGCGTTTTAAATAAATAGCGTTCAGTTTTTATGTGAATATATTTTACTGATATGTAATTTATCTATATATGGGCAGTTACATAAGTAGTTTAAAATTATTTTGGGATAAATAAAATCCCAATTTTTAATCATATTGATTTTTCATTAATTGGTTGAGTTGTGATTTAAATCACAAAATGTATTGAGGTTAGCAGAAATCTACTATATGGTTTATTTTTATTTAACATTTGAACCATCCGCTTCGGTGGATATAAACCTAAATACACATGAAAAAATTCTTAAAATGGCTGGGCATTGCCGTACTTGCTATATTACTAGTATTGGTAATTGCCGTATTAGTATTGGTAAATAAAACCAATGGCATGGCCAAAAAAACCTACGATGTCAATTTACCGAAGTTCGCTGCTGCTAACGATTCAGCCGCTTTAGTAAGAGGTGCTGTAATTGCAAATTCACTGTGTGGTGGCTGTCACGGCGGTGATTTTGCAGGCACCGAATTTTTTAAAGATGATGCAACAGGCAGTATTCCGGCACCGAATATTACTTCCGGTGGCAGGACTAAAAATTATACTGATGCGGACTGGTTGCGTATAATCAGATATGGGGTAAAACCCGATAAACATGGGGCTATGATTATGCCTAGTAAAGAAATGGGAACCATGAGTAATGAGGATATTGCGGCTTTAGTTGGGTATTTAAAAACTATTCCTGCATCGAATAAAACATGGCCAGACCCGGAGTTTACATTGTTAAGCAAGGTATTGGCAGGAGCAGGGTTATTTGGTGATTTATACCATGCAGAAATTATTGATTTACAAGATGCTACAACCAAAACTGCTCCTGAACCGGGACCGACAGTTGCTTATGGTGCCTATACTGTTGGATTTCATGGCTGCAAGTCTTGTCACGGAGATAATTTAAATGGCAAAAAACACCGGACCCAATTTCTCCTCCTGGTGCAAATATTACTAAAGGTGGTAATTTCGGAAAGTGGTCGTTGGAACAATTTAAAAATACATTACGCACCGGAACAACACCTGAAGGCAAAGCAATGGATGTGAAATTTATGCCTTGGGCACCAATGGGTTTAATGACGGATATGGAATTGGAAGCCATTTATAATTACCTGCAAAGTATGCCCGCATTACCTGATGATGAAACAGTAACTAAATGGAATGAAAAACATCAGTAAAAAACTTCGCGACCTTGCGATATAAAAGTAAATGTTTCTCGCAAAGACGCGAAGTAATTGGTACGTAAATTTAAGTCTAAATAAAAAACCAATTCAAGCTAGCAAAGCTGCAATTGGTTTAACAGCTTTGCGCGCCTGAAAACAAACCACATCGCCCATTTATTAAATCAAAAAACTTAGCGACTTTGCGAGCAACAAACGACAAATGTTTCTCGCAAAGACGCGAAGTAATTAATACGTAAATTTAAGTCTAAATAAAAAACCAATTCAAGCTAGCAAAGCTGCAATTGGTTTAACAGCTTTGCGCGCCTGAAAACAAACCACATCGCCCATTTATTAAATCAAAAAACTTAGCGACTTTGCGAGCAACAAACGACAAATGTTTCTCGCAAAGACGCGAAGTAATTGGTACGTAAATTTAAGTCTAAATAAAAAACCAATTCAAGCTAGCAAAGCTGCAATTGGTTTAACAGCTTTGCGCGCCTGAAAACAAACCACATCGCCCATTTATTAAATCAAAAAACTTAGCGACTTTGCGAGCAACAAACGACAAATGTTTCTCGCAACGACGCTAATTAATTGGTATTTAATTTTAAATAAAAAACCTATTCAAGCTACCCAAGGTACAAATGGTTTTTCAACTACGCGCTCTCAAAAACAAACCATATCTCACAAACCACATTCCATTAATCTCAGCGTCTCCGCGTGAAACAAACAAGTAGTGTTTCACCCGCCTCAGCGGACTGGAAGCGCGGAGACGGGAGTTAGCGGAGATTTAATAAATTAAAAACCAATATTGATTAAATTGGTTTACCGGCTTTGCGCGCCTGAAAACAAACCACATCGCCCATTTATTAAATAAAAAAACTTAGCGACTTTGCGAGCAACAAACGACAAATGTTTCTCGCAAAGACGCTAATTAATTGGTATTTAATTTTAAATAAAAAACCAATTCAAGCTAGCAAAGATGCAATTGGTTTGTCAACTCCGCGCCATCAAAAACAAACCATATCTCACAAACCACATTCCATTAATCTCAGCGTCTCCGCGTGAAACAAACAAGTAGTGTTTCACCCGCCTCAGCGGACTGGAAGCGCGGAGGCGGGAGTTAGCGGAGATTTAATAAATTAATAATCAATATTGATTAAATTGGTTTACCGGCTTTGCGCGCCTGAAAACAAACCATATCGCACATTATTTAAATCAAAAAACTTAGCGCCTTAGCGAGAAACAAACGACAAATGTTTCTCGCAAAGATGCTAAGTAATTGGTATTTAATTTTAAATAAAAACCCAATTCAAGCTACCCAAGGTACAATTGGTTTTTCAACTCCGCGCTCTCAAAAACAAACCATATCTCACAAACCACATTCCATTAATCTCAGCGTCTCCGCGTGAAACAAATAAGCAGTGTTTCACGCGAAGACGCTGAGTTAGCGGAGAATTAATTAAATAAAAGTTGAAAGTATTATTTCGAAGCGATTATGGATTCATTTTCGCATATATAACACCTGCTATTATACCTTGTAAGGTGCCATACAAAATCCATGTTGCAACTACCGAAATAGAAATGGAAATACCACTAAATGTAATCCACATAGCAGGTAATACCGCTATTAAGCCATAAATTAACCCCACCTCAGCTCCACGACGAACAGGACCACCCTTAAACATGTGGCGAAAACGTTGCCAGAAGTATTTTAAGGCTAATGCTACAATAAATGGATGAGCAAAATACATCCAAGTTCGTTTTTCACTACTGGAATAAACCGGATCAAAATATTGTTCGGCAACTGCAGGGAAAAAATAAATGGCAATATATAATGCTGCATAACTGAATGCCAGTAACACTATAACTGCGGTAAAATAAGCTGTAAGGACGCGTTTCATATAATACGTATTTATTTTATTAATATATGGTAAAGGAATATATATATAATGTTTTTGTTTGATGTATATTTATAGTGCAGTGAATGCACCACAATTATTCCACAAAGTTAGTTAGTGTCAAGCTACAAAGGGTGACTTAAATCATTTTTCGATAGTATTAATATCATGATTTACCGTTGGTGACTGAAATTACTTTGCACTGTATAAAGATTACAGCTTAAAATCACCTATTATGAAATGCTTCAAACTAATCACCTTCGTTATTTAAATTGTTCCTGCCATGGTTTTGCGGGCGCAAAGTAGTTATGTGCTTGCGGGCGACCATAAAATAACCATAGAAGGTTCTTCCAATGTTCATGATTGGGAAGAAGTGGCCCAAACAGCTTCAGGCGATGCAGCTGTGTTGTGGAATCCTGATGCCACCTTTGCTATTCAAAAATTTAATCTTAAAGTAAGCGTAAAATCTATTAAAAGCGATAAAGGCTCTATAATGGATGATAAAACTTACGATGCATTAAAAGGTGCCAAATATCCTTATATCACTTTTAAAATGTTGTCAGTAAAATCGATGACAAAAAGTGGTAGTGGTTATGCACTTAAAATAAATGGTGAACTCACCATTGCTGGTGTTACTAAAAATGTAGATATCAATGGTACTGTATCAGTAAAAGAAAATGGTAAACTATATATAGAAACATCAAAAGCATTAAAAATGACCGACTTTGGTATTGATCCTCCAACTGCTATGATGGGTGCTATGAAAGTAGGCAACGACATTACTATCAAATTTAAATTGAATTATACCTTAAAATAAAATCATCAAATTTTTAACCTGTATAAAAAATATGTTATGAAAAATTCAATCAACCAAAAATTATTGACTTTAGCGCTAACAGCTTTGTCAGTATTCTCCCTTAATGCACAAAACAACCAAAACGACAAAATCAATTACGACCGTCCTTACGACAAAGCCGGTATTAATGTATTTGAAACAACTAAAAAAGATGCCGTTACTTTTACCGGATTTCAATTGAAAATAAGTGGTGGATTTACTCAACAGTATCAGGCATTGTCACATGAAAATACAGCAGATGTTATTTTAAAAGATAACACACTTACTGCAACTGCAGGTGACTCTGTTAATATTAATGCCTTATATCCAATGACCAATGGATTTAACCTTGCAACTGCGAATTTAATTTTAACTGCACAGTTAGCTGATGGTATTGCTATTAAATTAGAAAATTACATGTCTGCTCGTCACCACAACGAATTTTGGGTAAAAGGTGGTTATATCCAAATGGATAAATTACCATTTTTTGGTAACCCAAAATGGTTTGCAGATAATTTCACTGTTAAAGTAGGACAAATGGAAGTAAACTACGGTGATGCACATTTTTACAGAACAGACAATGCGAATGGTATTTACAACCCATTTGTAGGCGAAAATATCATGGATGCATTTGCAACAGAAATTTCTGGTGAAGTATATTTCAAACCTGAAAACGGCTTTATTGCCATGTTAGGTTTATCATCAGGATTGTTAAATGCAGACTTATCTATATTCAAAGATCCTGCAACAGGTGATACCATTGGAAGAAAACCATCAGTATATGCTAAATTGGGATACGACAAACAATTAAACGACGATTTAAGAGTTAGATTAACAGGTTCAGTTTATGCAAACGGTGGAACTTCACGCAATACCTTATATGGTGGTGACCGCGCAGGTTCAAGATATTACTTAGCAGGCGAATCTCAATATTATATGTCAGGTGCAACTTTAACTGCAGCAACTCCAACTAATAAAGCTTTCTCAGGTAGAATTGACCCAGGTTTCTCCAGCAATTTAATGAGTATTATGATTAACCCATTTGTAAAATTCCATGGTTTAGAAGTATTTGGAACTTATGAAATGTCAAGCGGTAGTGCAGGTTTAAGCAACGTATTAGATTCTGTTGATCGTTCATTCAGTCAAATTTCAGGTTCTGTTGTATATCGCTTTTTAGCTGAAGAACAATGTTATGTTGGTGTTCGCTACAATACAGTAACCGGTCGTTTATATGGATATACTGACGATGATGGTGATGTAAATGTAAATCGTTTACAAGTAGCAGCAGGTTGGTTCCCAACTGAAAATTTATTACTCAAACTTGAGTATGTAGATCAAAAATATGATAATTTCAAAACTACCGACGTTCGAAACGGACTTGAATTCAAAGGTGTGATGGTTGAAGCATCTGTAGGATTCTAAGTAGCATAATGAATAGGTTGAAAAAATCCCGCGTCAATTGATGCGGGATTTTTGTTTGTACGAATATTGATTAAACATTTTACTGATGTTGAACCTTGTTATTATTTACTTGACTGCTTAGAATTTAACTATTAAATAAGTGGAATAATAAATGAATATTATTTTGTTTCGGAAATAGCGCA
Source organism: Bacteroidota bacterium (assembly GCA_016718035.1). Taxonomy (GTDB): domain Bacteria; phylum Bacteroidota; class Bacteroidia; order Chitinophagales; family BACL12; genus UBA7236. The sequence continues at coordinate 119,263 of JADKEK010000010.1, forward strand.
CATTAAATTATATACTATGAAAATTTACTTTTGCCATTCTTTTGGGCAGTAAATGAATGAAATATATTTTTAATATATATGCATGAAACGCCTTGTAGTAGGCTATTTGGGGTATTTTCAGGTTAAATTGTTTATGCTTTGTTTAATGCTAAAATCAACAATTTATTTTAATACTATCAAAGAGTAACACCCTTGGATTTAAATTGTTCATAGTAAATTGAAATAATCTTGTTAAAATTTATTAAATTTTTAAAAGGTGATTTTAATCTAAACAATTATGATATGTTCATGTTTTACTTACTCAAATAAAAAACGAACATATGAAACAGAAAAAATTTTTACTCACAGGTTTGCTGACTTTTGCAATTGCTTCGCAAACTTTTGCAGGAAGTAAAATACAAATCATTCACAATGCAGCTGATCCTGCTGCAGCAGTGGTAGATGTATATTTAGGACCAGCATTAATTATTGATGATTTTGCATTCAGAACAGCAACAGCATTTTTAGACGTACCATCCGGTGTGCCACTTGTAGTTTCTATCGCACCATCTACTTCAACCTCGGTTTTAGATGCCATTGCTGATTTTACTTACACTTTAGACGATGGTGAAATTTATGTAGCTGTCGCTAATGGTGTTTTAAATCCTGCAACTTTTGCAACTAATCCTGATGGTGAAGCAACAGCATTTAATATTTTAGTTACTTCAGGTTTATCGCTTACTGCCGGTGATCCGGGTAATGTGGATTTTGTTGTACTACACGGTGCAACCGATGCTCCTTCAGTAAGTGTGTATGCGAGGGGAGTAGCACAATTAATTCCTTCTGCAACTTATACTGATTTTACATCTTATATCAGTGTTCCTGCTGCAAGTTATATTGTTGATGTTACACCTGCAGGCGCAGTAATTCCTGTTGTTGCAGCTTATACAGCAGATTTAAGTTCACTCGCGGGTGGAACTGCAGTAATTTTAGCTTCAGGATTTTTAGACCCTGCTGCTAATATGGATGGTGAAGCATTCGCTTTAATTGCTGTATTAACAGATGGTACTGTAATTACATTGCCTTCAGCAGCAACTGCTACCTTACAAGTAATTCATAATAGTGCAGATCCTGCAGCTGAAGTTGTAGATATTTATGTTGAAGAAGTATTAACTGTAGACAATTTTGTTTTCAGAACCGCAACAGGAACTATTACCATTCCTTCCGGTGTTCCGGTATCGATTGGTGTTGCGCCGGGAACAAGTATGGGTGCAGCAGATATTCTTGCCAACTTCGATATAACATTTGCTGATAATCAAAATTATGTAGCTGTTGCAAATGGTGTATTAAATCCTGCAACATTTGCAGCAAATCCTGATGGGATTTCTACTGCATTTACTTTATTTTCTGCGGATAATATTCGTCTCGTAGCTGATGATGCTTCCAAAGTGGAATTCATTGCCGTACATGGTGCATCTGATGCTCCAACTGTAGATGTAAGGGTTGGTGGAACGCCATTAGTAGATGACGCATCTTATGGTGATATTACAGGTTATATAGCAGTTGATCCTGATACTTATATATTGGATGTAACAACCGCAGATGGCGCAACTACCGTGGCTTCTTATTCAGCTCCTCTCGATGGATTAGCCGGTGGTACTGCTGTTGTATTTGCTTCAGGCTTCTTAAATCCTGCAGTTAATAACGATGGCCCTACTTTTGGTTTATTTGCTGCATTGGTCGACGGAACAGTAGTGCAATTTTCTACATTTGTTGGTGTAAATGATAATATCAGTTTAATTGGATTGTCTGCATATCCTAATCCAACTACAAATACGCTGATTTTAACGAATGGCAATAATACTAATTATCAGGCTTCAATGATGAATATGAATGGACAACTTGTAAAATCATTTAATGTAGCTAGTGGTGGTAATACAATTAACGTAACCGACTTGTCGGCCGGAATGTATACTATCTTAGTATCTGATGGTAAATCAAGTTATCAAACAAAAGTATCTATAATTAAATAATCAGGTTTAATCAAAAAAAAATCCCACATATTATGTGGGATTTTTTTGCTTTATATGATTTTGATATTTTTAATTTAGCAATATTTTTTCGTTGCAACTATATTTAATTTTTAATAAACTTCCCGGTTGTTATCAATTCACCAAACTGAATACGAACAAAATACATACCGCTAGTTAAATCTGCTATATTGATGGTAATCGAATTACCGTTTATAGATGATAATACGATGTGTTTTCCGGTAATATCCAAAATTTCAATAGTGCCATTTCCTGTTACGCCGGATAATTCGAAATTAATCAATGTTGAAGCAGGATTAGGTTTGATTATTAAATCAGTAGTTGCAGGTATATCATCAATTCCGGTAATACAAGGCATTACTAATAATGAACCCGGAGTTCCTGCAGGGCAGCTTTCCATCCAATTAGATGGTTTGTTCATATTCTCTCCAATGCTTACAATTTGTAAAGCAGTTCCACCACCATCGGGAGATAATGGATAAGGAGCAACATCTTCAAAACTTACGCTTTGGAAAATTTGTCCGTCCTGGTCGTAAATTGCAATGATATCGCCACCATCATTAAATCCAAAATTTAATGGTCCAACTTTATTGGTTACATCAGGAAACTGACTACTAAATAATGCTTCATCTTGATACAATACCAAATAACCACCGTCGCCGGTTACCATTGTACCTTCCGGAACAATAAAACTATTTCCACTTTCATCTTGAATGGTAAATCCAGATATATCGAAATCGGTTTCCGACCAATTAAATAATTCGAACCAGTCGCCTGAATTTGCAACATCAGCAGCGTGATAATTAATTTCATCTATAATGGGGTTCTCAAAACAATTAGTATATGCCTCTCCCGGTGAGCCAAGCACACATCCTGCAAACCATGACGTAGAAGAAGCTGGTTCGTTAATAGTAAAATCGAATTCCATTGTCCGTCCAAAACCATCTGCTGTTGCAGGCCATGGGAATTTATCTTCGAAAACAAATCCGGTAATTAATTGTCCCACAGGATTGCGTAAAACTATGGAATCGCCATCATTTGAAAAATTAAATACCATGTCGCCAACAACATTTGTTACACCAGGATACACTGCACTAAACTGTGCTAAGTTTTCAGCAACAACTAGATATCCACCGGCAGGTAAAACTACATTATCACCAATTTTATAGTTGGTATAAAATTCTTTATTTCCAATTTGATATGACGTTAAAACAATATCCACTGCAGTCGGATTATATAATTCAATCCAATCACCGAGTTTACAAGTATTACTGTTATAATTAACTTCACTTATGACAATAGCAAAATCGGCAACTCCTGGGAAATTGGCTGTAAATGTAGTATTGTCCGTAAAATTATTATTAAATGATAGTGCTGTGGCATCTGTAATAAAAGGATTGTCGCTCCAGTTGGTAAATGTAAATCCCGGATTTGGAATAGCTGTGACAGTAACCGGTACACCATCAAAATATACGCCTGACCAAGGTAAATTTTCAGGAATAATTGTTGAAATTTTAATATATCCGGCACCGGGGGGATTTACTTCTAAAGTAACAGTAACCTGGTCGTTTAAATCAAAATAATTTTCAATTTCATTGCGCTGATAACCAACACGTGGTTCAAAAAAATCTTTTAATTCATTTACACCTGAATTCCACGCACCTACACTTGGGGTTCCCCAACGACCATATTGTGCGGGTATTTCATCCTGAATTTCATCTGCATTTACATCGATTAAATTTTCTACAATTTCCCATGTGAAATAATAGTTCATTAAATCGGCATATCTGTTAATAAAATAATTTCTGAAATCAGTATTGTCTACAAGCTCATTCATCATATTAATTTCTTCGCTTAAATAAGGGAAGTTAATAAGCGATTGAATACTATTGCATGAAGGACATTCCGAACCGGCTCCTGTATCCCATAAAATAAATTTCCATTTCATATCAGGTTCATATGAGCGGAAACATCTTAAATTATAGGCCATTTCATCGTTGTTTACAAAAAATTGTAAAGCAAAATGATCTACCCAATTTTCAATATCAATTAATTCCAATGCTAATGCATAATCGTCAGGATTAGTCATCGAATGGGTATTAAAAAAAGTTTTTAAATCATTATACGCAGTAATGGTACCTGCTTCAGCAATGTCCCAAACATCTTCACCTGCGCCACTTCTGATGATATCAACTTTATCAGGATTTACACCTTGATTGTTTCTTAAAAATATTTATCTAATTCTTCTCTTGATGAATATAGTCCCCAATATGCGCCATTAATAAACGTGGCTACGTTTTGATAAGCCGGTGTTACAATATGTGTTTGTGCCGCTAGTCGGTTGTTGATTACATCCTTCATTCTGGCATTAGAATTTCCCCAATCGTTATTAGCGCGAACACGAAATCCGTTTAAAGAATCTAATGGTTTATAATTTTCAAAAACATTAAAATCATATTCGCTATTATCACCAAAATCTTCATCAGCGGTAAACTGCATGCCTTTTTGCGGATAAACAGCGATAGAAGAATTTCCTGCAGCTTCAAACTTGATATTTTTACTAATTTTTTGAACGTGGTCTGCAGTAAAGTATTCAACACCGGCAGGTATTTGTGGATTGTCAGGTTCCCATCCGTCTGCGCCATCATAAGCAGCTTCACAACTTAAACCTTCGTTAAACATATCACAGGAATTGGAACTGATACTAACTACCGGTAATTGTGTAGTCTCATCAATAAAAAATGTTCCGGTAATTGTTCTACTAGGCAATTTGCCCGGTTGTTTAGATACTGCTTTTACTACCTTGGTAGCACTAATGGTAATTGGTCCTGTATAGGATATGCCATCAACATCAGGCCAGTCGCCATTTGTGGTATATAAAATATCAGTTCCGCTTATTGTTACATCAACACTTCCAGCATAAAAACCCGGTGCAGTGGTAAATATTGGTTCATCTGAATATGCGGAATAACAAGTAACATCGTTCGGGTCTTTTGCTGTTTCCGTATCAGCATAACACCAATCACCACCATCAGGTATACGCGCCATAACATCAGTAGCATATACATTACCAATGGTAACGCTGTCAATCAAATTACCGCTTTCATCATAAAGCGCAACCGTTTCACCATTACTTAATTTAAAGTTGGTATGTAAATAATTGACAATACCGGGGCATCCGTAACAATCGCGATTTTTTTCTGATGCGAAAATTAATAATCGTTCTCCGGCTTCAATAATGTAATTCGGTAATAACCACTTATTCCAGGTATCCGGGTTATCGGTAATGCCATATTGTTGTACGTTAATATCAGCAACGCCAATATTCATTATCTCAATCCAATCCGGAAATTGACCATCTTCATCAGCCACAACGCGATTATTTGGTGCTATTTCATTAATTACCAGCTGTGCTGTTACCAATTGCGGAACGGCCAACAATAGAAGGAGGAGCTTTTTCATGAAGCTAATTTAACTATTAATTCATAATTGCTTCATATTGGGTTTAACCTGAGGGGCGGCTACCTAAAATGTAAAGCTAGTATAACAATGATGTTAAAATTATGTGTAATGACAGGAAATTTGCCTGGAAACTACATAGTAGTAGCACAAACGACTAGAAGAATTGGTCCAAACGCAACAAAAATTACAAATTAATTGGTTATCTTGTGACTTCAAATTTATCAGGCAAACCCACAAAATTTTAAAATTTCACCCTTTTTTATGAAGACCTTAACCAGATTTTTATTGACTTTTTTATGCCTATTAGGTAGCAAACAGCTGCTTATAGCTCAAACGGATTGTGATAATGTGACATCAGGCAATATTCCAATTACTGAAATTGGAACCGGATTTTTTATGGGCTATCAAGGCGGATTATATCCCGGTGGTTCTAATAATATTCCACCTGCTCATTTACTTGCCGGAAGAAATATGGGCAATACCATAAAACCTTTAAATGCAGAAGGAGCAGTAGATATGGACAATGGTAAAATTGTTTTTGTAGCCTTTGGAGCCTCTACCGCAGGTAATACTTTTAATACATTTAAAGCAACAGTAAATTCCACACCGGATATTTATAATCCTTGTTTGAAATTTGTTAATTTATGTATGGGTGGCAAAGGATTGGAAACAATGATACCACCTCAACATGATTGGTACTGGGCACAAATTGCTGACACTTTAATGGAAGATTTTGAAGTAACTGCGGAACAAGTACAAATTGGTTGGATTAAAACGGCATCTAAAGATGATTCTATTCCTGAATTTCCTATGCAAGCTGATTCTATTTATGATAAATATATTCCGTCTATTCAACGAATAAAAGAAAATTTTCCGAATATTCGCATATTATACATCAGTAGTCATGCATATGGCGGTTATGCTGGCGAATTATCTGATAATGCCGATTTAGCCGGTGAACCAGCTGCATATTATGGCGGATTTGCTGTTAAATGGGTAATAGAAGATCAAATTGAAGGCTCACCTGAACTTGATTATTTAGGAGTTGATGCAGTTTCACCCTGGTTGGCATGGGGGCCTTACTTTTGGGCAGATGGATTAACGCCCAGAGCAGCTGATGGATTAATTTGGGAATGTGAAGATTATGAACCTGATGGTGGAGGATTTCACTTATCAGAATCAGGCAAAACTAAAGAGTCGGAGATGCTGATTGATTTTTTATATAATCATCCCACTTCGAAAAAATGGTTCCGCAACGGTCCAAAATGGAGTAGTTGTGATCCGGCAGGAAGATTGGCTGATGGGTCTATAATTGAAAACGATTCCGAAACCGATTATTTTGAAGATGCACTTACAATTTATCCTTCACCAAATGACGGTAATTTTTATGTATCATGGAATAATATAATAGCTGGAAATTGTTTATTGCAATTGGCAAATAGCCAGGGACAGGTTATTTACAATAAAACATTACAACTTGCAGAAGGTGATGTAAATCAACACATCAGTATACCAAATTTACCTTCGGGTATTTATTTTATTAATGTAATGGCAAATAATACAAGGCTGACAAAAACGCTTACGATAAAGTGAAAAAAATACCATAAAAAAAAGACCTCAATTGAGGTCTTTTTTTTATGCTAAATCAATTTTACGATTATTTTTTATCAAATAATGGCTGCAGTGTTAACCACGCTAATGCCGGAAATAAATGCATAGGTGCAGCTAAGCCTAAAAATAACTCAGGTGCCATAATATCTAATGGCAAAGCAGTTGAAAGCGGGCCATAAAAGCTCGCAATAGAAAGGGTTGCCAGCAAAATATTAAAAAGAACCACACCATTTTTCTTTACATATTTGGTTATGAAAAAATAACCAATTGCCATTACAACACCGGCAAATATATTGGCGCCAATTATAGAACCGTAATTAATGATGGCGGAAAAATCGGTCATCATGGCAAAATAATAAATTTTGTCCCAAACTATACAGGCTATGGTTGATGCTATTGCTGCAACTAGCCCTCTGATTAATACTGCTTTAAATGTCATACCCATTATTTAGTTACAGGTACACTAACTGATAATTTGATAACTTCCGATGCTGTACCGCCCGGTTCACCAATTTTCCAATCGTTGCGGTTTACCTCAAAGTTGCCTTTAAATGATGCACCGGTACTTGTTTTTTCTATTGTAAATGGAATGGTGATTTCTTTTTGTACACCATGCATATCAAGTATCCCTTTAGTCATTAATCCTGTACTTCCTTTGAAAACAGAAGTGGAGGTAAATTTAATTGTAGGATAAGTTTCAGCATCAAACCATTTTTTACTCACTGCATGTTTGTTCTGCATGCCGTTTCCGGTATTGATAGAATTTACATCAATTGTCACTTCAAATTTAGAAGCACCTAAATCATTTTCATCAAAAGCAATACTGCCTTTTAAATCGTTAAATACACCTGATGGGTCTGCACTGCTAAAAGCTACTGAATAGCCATCAGCAATTTTCCATGTTTGTGCCGATTTAAATGTAAAGGCCGAGGCGAGCAACAATACAACTGCTGCTAAAGGAAAGATTATTTTTTTCATAGTTTATTCATTTTTAACCCTAAATGTATGTATATACATTTAAGTTCCCAAAAATAGGTTAAATTTTATTAAATATGTTCGGGAAGGATTAGAATGCCCTAAACACGGGCTATTCAGGGAACCGATAGCCGTTGAGAAACATTTGGCTGACGTTAAAAATCGGATATTCACCAGGGCCAATAATGAGCATTACGGCCATATTATTGCCATCTACCCATCCTTTCACCTGCACTTGAGTACCGGTGTCATCAGCCCAGTAATCGATAACTCCAACGGCTTCGGGATTGTATTCAGTAGTATGTCCTTTACCATAACCGGCAGCACTTACTATAGCAAAACTGGATTGTAAAAAGTCCAAATAGGAAATCAGCAATGCTTCATTGAGCATTTTATCATCACCAATACTTTCTTTAAAATCAATAGCAATTATGGAAAACACAAAACTATCCACCTCTACATCTGCCGTATAAACCAACGAGCTATCTTCAGAATAGCTAATACTAAATTCCGGCTCACCAGGAAAATAGGCTGCTCCGGCACTTTCGCCGATGTCGTATTTGGTAAATCTAGGCACCTGCGCATTAACTAGCGTAAAACAAATAATACTCAAAGTGAATAATACTAATTTTTTCATGTCAATAAAGGTAAAATAAAAAAGCGGCATCATTGTGCCGCTTTTTAAAACTTTTTTTTATCATTAATCAATCATTACTTTTTTTACTATTCGGTTACCTGTTTCATCATGAATAATTAATATGTAATTACCCGGAACCAAATCTGTTACCTGCATACTTGTTGTATTATTTGCTATGTTCATCATTTTCACTGCTCTGCCATTCAAGTCATATAATGTAGCATAAGTTGCAGCATATATAGTTGGTATTTCAATATTCAATACCACACTTGACGGATTGGGATATACAATAGCCTCAAAAACGGGGTTAATAATTTCTTCAGCAATAAGACGTAATGGTGCAGTAAAAATATCAACGCGTTTGGTATTGGTTGGAGTAGGATAGCCATAAGCTATAGTTCCACCTGCAAAAAATCCTTTACTGCCAACAGTTGTAGCAGCAACACCAGTGCGTGCAATAGATAAATTTTGTGTTGACCAACTGTTTAAAATTGGGTCATAAATTTGTACCAAGTCGGTATAAGTTCCTGCAGGAACTAAACTACCACCGGCAGCATATAATTTACCATTTATTACACTCAATGAAAATCCTGTTACATTGGTTGGCATTGTAATTGTACTCCAAGTATTAGTGAGTGTATTGAGCACATAAATATCGTTCGCATTTCCACCAAGTCCGCCACCAAAATAGGCATTATTACCAATTACAACTGACCTCATGGCTGATTTAGCAATTGGCATATATACTACTGACCATGAATTGGTAGATGCATTGTAAATATCCACATTGGTTACATCACCCATATTACCGGTACCGCCTGCAAAAATGATTAAATCACCCACTACAGCAACAGCAATATTTTCACGTTTTTTAGAAAGTGTAGTTTTTGTCCAAATACCTGTTGTTACATCATAAATATCGGCGTTATTGGAAGGTACAATATTATAGGACATGTCCCAATACCAACCTCCCGCAAAAACTATTTTATTTCCTGCAGCGCCAACTGCAATATTTGATCTTGCTTTAGATAAATTGGCAGTTGTTCTCGCACCGGTTACTGCATCGAAAATATCTACCTTTTTATACATATTTACCGGACCGGCAATGTCTGTTCGGCCAGTTCCACCTGCAAATACTACTTTATTGCCAATGGCACCTGCTCCACCAATTTCTCTTGCAGTAGATAAATTGAGTGTAGACCAGGTATTAGTAGTACTGTTATAAACATTTACTGTTTTGGTGTATTGTGGGTCGGCAAAATAGCCATATTTACCACCTGCAAAATATACTTTATCACCATAACTTACTACATCAATCAATGTTCTGGCAATGGTTAAATTGCCATAAGTATGCACACCTGTTACAGCATTAAATACATTCCATTCAGTACCATTTGAAAAAACGGCACAAGTAGAGGTGGAAGCTGCATACATATTGACAGCTGCCGTATTGGTTGAATCTATTACCCATTGGGCTTTGCCAAGGCTAATAATCATCAACATAACACTAAATAATAACAATCTCTTTTTCATAATTTTGGTTTTTAGAAAACACATTTATATTACAAAGTTCTCTCGTAACCAAAGAGGGTAATGTGACAATTGTTACTTAGCGGGGTGACAGATATTGCTGGTTTCCAACAATTTTAAGGGTATCTTTTAAGTAATTAATGAGGTATGAATTATTTTCCACCATTCATAAATAATGTGTTTAAATCGCCTCGTTTTTTGATATCATTTAAAACGGTTTCCTGTTTTACAAAGAAAAAGGGTGGAAGTTGTTCCCATTGCTCAGGATGGTAAGTGTATTTAACAAATTCGTTGTTTTCATAGGTGTTTAATTGTTGCATTAGGGTATCATCAATGATATATCCAATCGAATCGCAAGTCCATTCTGAATAATCGGTTATTTGATAAACTTCCTGATTAGTTGCCACATGGGTAAATGAATTGGTATGTGCATGGAAAATATTTTTCACAAAGTATTTGCCATTTAAGTTGAGATAATTTATTTCCAAATACCCTTCATCAAATTCGCCTGTATATTTTAAATCGGGCATTAAAAAATTATTGTTTTTTGGATATTCATATTTAGGGTCACGTTTAGCTTCACGAACAATTTTTAAAATAGCGTAATCGTCTTTATTAATAATATAATATCCGCTCTCATCTGCTTCACCATAAAACTCTTCTGAGGAATAATTATCTACACCGTGATTTTCACCTGTAATCCCACGCAAGCTATAACTAATTACCCAGGTGCTGTCGGTAGAGGTGGAGTCGATATAAAAATCACCATGTCGTAAAAAATAGGGCGTCAATAAAGAGTAATCGTGATGGTATACCGGATTTTGTTTAAAAACATCATATAATGCATGGTCATAATATTGGTCTATCGCAATTGTATATCGCGTGCGTCTTATTTTTTGTAAACCAAATGCTTCATCGCAACCCAATTTATTTTTTTCATTTTTAATCCGCATCACCGTCGCCACATTAGCTTCTGTAATTTCACGAAATACATTATTTATTTTTTTATAGTTGCGATAAAATCCAAAAGCAATATGCGCAGAATCAGCGTATAAATAGGGGAGTTGTCCTGCTGCTTTTTTCATTATGGTCAACCCATCCAGATATTCAATAGGTACGGTTTCCAATTCATACGGGGGACAAAAAACTACAACCGGTGAAAATTGGGTATTTGGTTTCGGAATACTGATTGCTACATGACAATTTAATCCAAGCACAGTCAAATTGATGGCTCCGGTATCCGGTCGGTTTATTTCAAATTTCCCTAAACTATCGGTGCTGTAAAGTCCTCTCACCCCTTCCAACTGAATAGGGCAGTCAGCCATTGGCGCGTTAGTAGCAGCGTTAATAATGGTGGCAGTATATATATGTTGCGCATTGATTTGCAGGGGTGCGCAAAAAACAATCAATACCAACCATATAGTCACCACATATTTCATATCCACCAAAATTATACATTACTAATCATTCAATTTCATCCCAAAGTAAAATTTAAATACCCTCCCGTAACTTCCTGCCTCCCCGCCTTCCCGGCAAAAAAAAAGCCCCCACAAAAACGCGGAGGCTCATATAACAATATATTATAAATCACTCATTAATTAAATTTAACGCAGAACCAGCCTTAAACCATTCTATTTGTTGTTGATTATAAGTATGATTAACAGTAATATTTTCGCTGCTGCCATTACTGTGATTTAAAACTAAAGTAAGCGGCACATTCGGAGCAAATGATGTTAAACCAATAATATCAATTACATCATCTTCCAAAATTTTATCGTAATCATTTTTATCCGCAAAAGTTAACGCTAACATACCTTGTTTTTTCAAGTTGGTTTCGTGGATACGCGCAAACGATTTTACTAAAATGGCACGGACACCTAAGAAACGTGGTTCCATAGCAGCGTGTTCGCGGCTTGAACCTTCACCATAATTTTCATCACCAACTACAATAGAACCAATTCCTGCAGCTTTATAATCGCGTTGTACTTTTGGTACTGATTCGTAAGCACCTGTTAATTGATTTTTAACGGCATCGGTTTTTTCATTAAAATAATTGAGCGCACCAATTAACATATTATTGGAAATGTTATCTAAGTGTCCGCGGAATTTTAACCATGGACCCGCCATTGAAATATGGTCGGTAGTACATTTTCCTTTTGCTTTAATTAATAATTTTAATCCTTTTAAATCGGTTCCTTCCCATGCTTTAAACGGTGCTAATAATTGCAAACGTTTTGAATCCGCTGCAACAATTACATTAACTTCACTGCCATCAACAGCCGGTTCAATATAACCTGCATCTTCAACAGCAAAACCTTTGGTTGGTAATTCCAAACCTTTAGGTTCGTCTAACATCACCGCAACACCATCTTCGTTAATTAAAGTATCAGTAAGTGGATTAAATGTAATAGAACCTGCAATTGCTAATGCAGTTACAATTTCCGGTGACGCAACAAATGCATGCGTATTCGGATTACCATCGTTGCGTTTTGCAAAGTTTCTGTTGAAAGAAGTAATAATGGTGTTTTTCCGTTCAGGGTCGTTGCTGTGACGTGCCCACTGACCAATACATGGTCCGCAAGCATTTGCTAACACAACACCACCAATTTTTTCGAAATCGGATAGTATACCATCGCGTTCTACCGTAAATCGCACTAATTCACTTCCCGGTGTTATGGTAAATTCTGATTTTACTTTTAATTTTTTTGCCACAGCTTGTTTTGCCAATGAAGCAGCGCGGTCTAAATCTTCGTAACTGGAATTGGTACAAGAACCAATTAAACCTACTTCTAATTCTGCTGGCCAGTTATTCGCAATAACAGCATCTTTTAATTTTGAAATTGGCCAAGCTAAATCCGGGGTAAAAGGACCATTTACATGTGGTTCCAATTCACTCAAATTAATTTCAATAACCTGATCAAAATAAGCCGATGGATTAGCATACACTTCTGCATCACCATTCAAATGTGCGGCAACGGTATCAGCTAATGCAACAATATCGGAACGATCGGTAGCATTTAAATATCTGCGCATGCTATCATCGTAACCAAATACTGATGTAGTTGCACCAATTTCTGCACCCATATTACAAATTGTGCCTTTACCTGTGCAGGAAATACTTTCTGCACCTTCACCAAAATATTCTACAATTGCACCGGTTCCACCTTTCACGGTTAAAATTCCGGCAACTTTTAAAATCACATCTTTAGCACTGGTCCAGCCACTCATTTTACCGGTGAGTTTTACACCAATTAATTTTGGCATTTTAAGCTCCCAAGGGAAACCTGCCATCACATCTACTGCATCGGCACCACCAACACCAATTGCCACCATGCCTAAACCGCCGGCATTTACGGTATGACTGTCGGTTCCAATCATCATACCACCCGGAAATGCATAATTTTCAAGCACTACTTGGTGAATAATACCTGCACCCGGTTTCCAAAAACCAATACCATATTTGTTTGAAACAGAAGCCAAAAAGTCAAATACTTCTTTGCTGCTTTCCAGTGCTGCTGCTAAATCCTGCTGTGCACCAACTTTTGCCTGAATAAGGTGGTCGCAATGCACTGTAGAAGGAACAGCTACTTTTTTCTTACCTGCGCTCATAAACTGCAATAATGCCATTTGAGCGGTAGCATCCTGCATGGCAACACGGTCCGGCCCAAAATCCACATAATCCTTGCCGCGCACGTAGTTTTTCGTCGCCAAACCCTCGCTCAGGTGAGCATACAATATCTTCTCAGTAAGGGTTAAAGGACGGTTAAGAATAGCTCTTGCAGCAGCAATTTTTGAAGGATAATTGGCATAAACCTGTTTAATCATTTCAATATCGAAAGCCATATTGGTAAGGTGTTTTTTGAATTCGTCTGCAAAGGTAACAAACAGAGGTCATTATTAGTTTATTAAACGAATAAAAATTATTTTTTAGACTTGTCTAAAAATAGTAAAACCATATGCTTTATAAATTTTGTAAAAAGAAGTAATTTTGGTAAAACTCCATTATGAAAATCACTTCACTTGCTGCCTATTCCGCTGCGTCGGGATTGTTGCTCGGTCTCGCCTCAGAAGCTTCCGGCCAAATGACTTATTATAACATTGACCCTGATGCTACAGTTTTTGGTGATATCGATTACCCTATTGATTTAAATCTTGATGGCATTCCGGAAATGACGATGCATGGCAATAGATGGTGGACGTTTACCAGTGGCGATGTATTCTCATCACAGCAAATCAGCTTTTTTAATTATGCGGAAATAGCAACATCAGCAGGCCCTCCTGAACCTGCACCAATTAATTTACATGTTGGCACAGCGCAATTCCCTACTTTGGCTGATGTTGGAGAAACAAATACAGCAGCTGACTTGCAATTACATTTTCAAAAGCCGGATGATGAAAGCAATGTTGTTGTTTACAGGGTGATACTATATTCCGGTTACGATGACCCCACGCTTGCTGAAGCAAATGCCGTTACTGCCGAACGATACACTCAAGTGCTTCCGACAGGTGACGATATCACCATAAATTTTAATGAAACTACGCTCGATATAAATGGCAATCCGCTAATTTCCGGTACTTATTACAAAGCTATTATTCTTTCCATACCTGATGGCATTATTGTAACAGGAAGAGACCTTTCATTACCATCAAATACGATGAACTATATTTTAAGAGAAGCACCAGTTGCTGAAGATATTTATTTAAATTCTACTGGTAATGAAGATGATATTTCCGGTTTTTATGGAAGTTTTACATTGGATGAAACTAATGTATCATCTGTGCGTGCATATTTAACTGATGGTTTTGCATTTGTAGAAGAGTTACTGCTTTTAGAAAGTGATTATTATATGGAATTAACACCTGTTGTTGGTGAAAACTTAATATCATTTTCTACCGATAAATTAATTTATACTTCTGGTGCACCAGTGCTGTTTGAAACTTATTATTTAAATATAGTTTCTATACCGGATAGTACCACCAATTCTATCCCGTTATACGAGTATGATGGTGCATATTTCAAATACCAATACTATTCCGAAACACCCACAGTTACTATAGTTGATACAGTTGGCAACGGCTCAGCCATTCAAGTAAATTTCCCCATGTTTAATAATGAAGATGATTTGGAACATTATCGAATTTTTGTTGCAAAAGCTGATGATGTTGTATCGCCTGAAATTGTTTCTACAATATCAGCAATAAAGCGAATAGATATAACACCAACAGGCGCAAATCTGGATATCAATTTACATGATCTTCTTCACGATATTGATGGCAACAGTATTCAGTATGACCAACCTTATAAAGTTTATGTTGCTTTAAAGGGAGATTTTTATCCTGATTATTATTCACTCGCAGAACCATCAGCAGAATTTATTTTAGAAAAAAACTATGTCGAACCTGCAGTCAATCAAATGCCAAATGCTACACCTGAAATTTGGGTTAACAATAATATTGCACACATGCAAGGATTTACAGAAGAAGATCACACAATATTGTTATACAATGCACTTGGAGAAATATTATTGAATACTAATTTTTCAGGGGCTGATTTTTCTTTATTGCTGCCGGAATTGCCTACCGGAATTTATGTGATAAGTGTAATGGGTGCAGGATCAGTATATCAACAATCGGTATATGTGTATTAGTAAATAAAATTTATCCGGTATTTCAATTATACTATGCTAATCAAATAATAGCTTTAATAAAACCTCCAAGCATGAAAACCCTGCAATTAAACACCTACGCTTCACTTGCTGCTGCTTTTCTTGCTACACATAAACAAGCAGATGCGCAATTGATATTTACAGAAGTTGATCCCGACAAAATAATAACTAGTTTTGCCAATTATGGTCTCGATTTTAATGATGACGGAATTGATGAAATAGTTTTTGAACCTGATTACTATTATACCTGGACATCTTTTGGTGGAGCATCATGGGGGTATAGTTCTCAAAATATGGATTTATTGAATTATGCTAATGTAGCATTTTCAGAAAGCAGGCCAATGTTTTTACCACTAGGTGATGTGGTTGATGATACCAAACCCTTCACTTCAGGCAGCCTCAACTTATTTTATGGGAAATTTAATATAAGCCCCGAAACACTCGAAATGTATTCAGGAGAAAGCTGGATAAATACAGAAGGATTTATCGGTGTAAAATTTAATATAGATGCTAATGTCCATTATGGTTGGGTGCGTGTCACCCTCAATCATGTTGAAGATGGACGTTTGCCTAGTTTAACCATTAAAGATTATGCCTATAATGCCACCCCCGGCGAAGGCGCAGAAACACTATTGTTTTCGGCATCAACTGCTAAAAATTTAATTCTTTCCGATATCGGAGAAACAAATACCGCAAACGATTTGCAATTACAATTTGATAAAGCAGTTGATGAATCAACCGTCAGCGCTTATCGCATTATTTTAGATAAAAGTTATCCCTATCCAACTTTAGCTGAAGCTAATCTCTTGCCGCCTGATCGATACACAGAAATATTACCCACCGGTTCAGATATCACAGTCCATTTCGACGAAACTACCTTAGATGTTGATGGCAATCCATTATTACCGGAAACCAATTACAGGGCCTATGTGCTATCAGTAGCAGATGGAGTGATAGTTACAGTAAATGATATTTCCATTGCTTCAAATGCTGCGCAATATACCTTTGTTGAGGCATCACCTGCGGCATATCCCAATTTGGCGGTTAATTTTATCGACGATGATATGTCGGCTTTTTATGTCACCTATAATTTTTATAATACAGATGTAGATACCATTAAAGTATTTATTACAGATTATATTTATTATGAGTTAGATGAGCTCTTGACATTTTCACCTGATTATTTTGTAATAAGTAACCCGGTGATTGGCCCTAACACAGTAACATTTACGCCCGATAACTTAGTATATTTAAGTGAAACACCTGTGCTTTTTAATAAATACTATTGTTATTTAGTTTCTGTGCCCGATGGTACTGAAAGTAGTTTTTATTCTTATACATTTACCACCGATTATTTTTTATATCCCTACACAGATATTGCACCCGAAATAATTAATTCCAATATTTCCGGCAACATTACCGATATTCATGTGAATTATCCTATGTGGGAAAATGAAGAGAAAATAAATGAATATCTTATAGTGGTTGTTCCTGAAGGGCAATTGTTTACTAATACGATGGTAGACACATTGGGATTTACTGAGGCTTATGATTTTCCACCGAATGGAGAAGATATTTCCAAAGACATGCTGCTATCTGCACGTGATGTTAACGGCGACGTTATTGTGCCGGGAATCTACTATCATATTTATGTTGTTTTAAAAGGAAATGTATCTCCTGTATATTATACCTGCTCCCAACCTTCCGCTGCATTTATCTTAACAGCGCCGTTGTCAGCGAGTGCCATTGAAAATACTATTGCAATGGAATGTATAGGAACAACCTTACACGTAATGTTATCCAATTTACATACAGCCAACATGCAAATTGTGAACGCTGCAGGAGTAATCGTTTATCAAAACAAATTAATCAACACTGAATCTGCAATCGACCTCAGTTTTTTACCTGCAGGTATGTATATCGCAACAGTTACCACTGATAATGAAAAAACGAATTTTGTATTTCCATTGACAAAATAAAATCTTGGAATAATAGATTGTTTTATTGAGTCGCCAAGATTTATTTTGGTCTGAAATAAAATTGGTGTTCAATAAAAGTTGAAATGTTTGATTTTTCGGATGAGCACCTGCTTGCATGTAGTTTATTTCTCCGATTAATATTTGTTAATATCACCTCAATCTAAAAGCGAACATGTAATTTTGCCCTATAACATCAGTAGTTGACGCTAAAAGAGAATATATCGCTAGCATTACGTGCCATTCGAGCTAACCGCTTACGAAGCATGATCACCATTACCATCATCGCAATCGGGTTGATGGCACTAATTGGTATTCTTACGGCTATTGATGCACTGGAAGGCTCTATAAGCTCAAATTTCGCCACTTTGGGTGCCAATTCCTTTTCCATTCGCAACTTCAATGAAATTTCAGATGGCGATGAAACCCCAAAACCGGCGATTTCTTATAAGGAAGCAACAAATTTTAAAAAGGAGTATCAATTTCGAAGCGCATATGTTTCCATTTCAAGTGTATTTATTCGTGGTTCAGCAACTGTAAAGCAGGCCGATAAAAAAACCAATCCGAATGTGGATGTTTTAGGGGTAGATGAAAATTTTATTACCATTGGCGGTTATACAATTAGCAGCGGACGCGGGTTTTCAGCCACCGAATTGGAGAGTGCAGCCAGAGTGGTAGTGTTAGGCAGCGACGTCGCCAAAAAGATATTCACCGAAAAAGACAATCCAATTGATAAAGGCATTTCTATCAATAACCAATATTTCAGGGTAATAGGCATTTTAGAGGCCAAGGGCAGCAGTTTTATGCAATCGGATACAAGAGTGCTTATTCCGCTTACAACAGCACGCAGTGTCTTTCCTCAGGCCGGTATCGATTCTTATGTTATTTCGGTTGGGGTAGATAATCCCGCCGACATGGAACCTGCAATTGGCGACGCCACCGGGTTAATGCGTCAGGTGCGCAAATTAAGAATAGGGGAGGAAGATGATTTTACCATCTCCAAAAGCGACAGCGTAGTAAATGTTATGATAGACAACCTCAAATACGTTGCTTTCGGTGCCATGTTTATCGGTTTTATTACACTGATAGGCGCTGCAATCGGTCTTATGAATATCATGCTGGTGCAAGTGAACGAACGCACTAGAGAAATAGGCGTTAGTATGGCCATTGGTGCCAATAGGGCCACTATCAGGAGCCAGTTCCTTATCGAAAGTATAGTAATCTGTATTATCGGCGGTATTTGTGGTATCCTACTCGGCATTTTCATTGGCAATTTTGTCGCCCTGGCATTAAACGCCAGCTTTATTCTACCATGGTTATGGATTTTAGTTGGTTTAACTGTTTGTGTTATTACCGGTGTAGCTGCGGGATATATGCCTGCCCGTCGCGCCTCCAAACTCGACCCAATCGAAGCACTTCGCTACGAATAAAAAGTGCTTTCGCTAATTCATACATAGGTTTCGCTTAGTGGAAACCGTCATTTCACACATTTCCGGTTTTTTGGTAATTTGTTGTAAATTAGTTTTACGGCATAAATCAACTTATTATGAAAACCCGTAACACAAACAAATTATTACAGTACTCAACTTTATCCACTGCTTTTTTATTAGCAGGAAAAGTTGAAGCACAAACTGAATATCACGAATTTGACCCTTATTTACCATTAACCAATGCATCAGAAGTATTTATTGATGTAAATGACGATGGCGTAGATGATTTTTCTTTTGAATTTGCAAAAAGCTGGGGCACCAGTTCAACAGGATATGCCGGTGATAATTTCATTTTTAATGCCAAACAATTTGGCGAAAATGAAATGATGATAGCTTCGTTACCTGCTGTAGAATTTTATTCTTCCATTTTTACTGTTTATTGCTCATTCCCTTCAACCTTAGGTGTAAAACAATTAGCAGAAAATACCATTATCGATGTATTTAAAGAATTTGGCAAAGCCGATGTAATGGCACGTGTTGATCAATGCGGATTTTATGGTGCAGATGGTGAACAAGGTGAATGGTTACTTGAAGGTGGAACAAAAGATTATTTTGTTGGATTCAGAACAAATGATATAAGTGGTTATTATGGATGGATGCGCATTCGTCATTATGATTTTGGAGATGTAGATTATGTAAAAGATTTTTATCTCAACGATGCAATAGGCAGTGGTGTTCAAACGCCTGACCTTGATAATATGGTTGCTCCTGCACCTGACAATTTAAATTTATTTTATGGTGGAGATGGCAAATTGATGTTGGAATTTAATGCTGCAAGCGATGAAGATAGTTTACAAGAATACCGTGTTATTTTGCGCAATACGATTTTTACCAGTGAATTAACAGCAACCATTTGCGAAACTACTTTGCCTGGTAATTACATTACCGTTAATAAAACCGGTGCTTCAACTTATGTTGCAGACCTCAGCACACTAACTACCGATTGGGTGGGAAATACTTTAGAAGAAGGCGACGGTGTTAGCGCTTATGTATATAGTAAATTTAATTATCCGGTTACTATGTTGAACGGATTGTCGCCTGAATCGAATGAACGCACATTGTCTGATGATGTAGCTATTCATAATAATGTGAACAACGAAACGCAGGTATGGCTGCATGATAATGTATTACATATAATTGCAACAAATAATAACATTGAACAAATTGTAATTTACGATATACTCGGTCGTATAGTATATGCGGAACCTTTAAGTGAAAGTCAAAATCACATCAGTATTCCCAATCAATTAAATCAGGGTATATATGTCGTTTCAATGGTTACGGCGGATGGTGTTATTAGCCGGCAAATAAAATTGTAATATTATGCATCCTACCACCCAAACACGCTTGATGCATTACAGTTTAATGGCTGGTGCAATAACTGTTGCACAAAAATCAAATGCACAAATTATTTATACCGATATTGAACCGGATATTTTATTATACCAATATGTAAATGATTCAGAAGGCTGGGGTTATGTTGATTTGAATGATGATGATATTACTGATGTTGCTGTATTATTTGAAGTAGGATATAATTGCGGGTATTGCCCGTATTGGGTCGATTTCAGGGTGAATGTCAGCACACCAAACGAGGCTGCAGTTGCATTTGATGGGCCATGTACTTTGTCTACCGCTTACAGTGATGGCACCTGCTATGTGCCAGGTAGATGGTTAACCAATTTTTTGGTAGAAGGACAGGAAATTAATCCCGAAGGTGAATTTTTAAATAATGCACCTGAGTTATATGATTTTAATTGTGGTGCATATGGTGGGCAATGTGTTCAAGGTTTTTTCAGAAGTGAATATAGTGCAACAGATGATCAATTTATTGCTATCCGATTAATTGAGATGGATACTAATTATTGCTGGGTACGTTTGCGATGGGAGGGGGACAAACTGTATTTAAAAGATTATACCTGCAATTTAAATGCAGGTGAAGGTTTAATTATTGATATTCCTGAGCCATCGCCGGTGAACATCGAAAATGAAACATGGCAACCTGCAATTATTTCAACAAATAATAGTATTCAAATTCAATCGAATATTATTCCGGAGAATGGTATTATTCAGTTAGTAGATATGCAAGGCCGAATTGTATATGCAACGGCATGGAATCAAAAAAAACATATTATTGAGACTGATTTACCTTCAGGTTTATACATCTTAACGATACAGGACATTACCCATAATTATTCGCAACAAATTGCATTACCGTTTTAAAAAATAAAACCCTCACAAATTTAATTGTGAGGGTTTTTACTATATATTCTCCAACCTTTTATGCTTATCCTTCGATAACTTCAAAGTTTACCGGAATGTTGTGGTCTTTATCTAACGCAATGTGCGCAGTAAAGTTGCCTAAAGTTTTCACTTCATCAGGAAGAACAATTTTCTTTCTGTCAACAACTAATCCGATTTGTTTTTTGATTGCTTCAGCTAATTGAACGTTGGTAATAGAACCAAAAATTTTATCGCTTGCACCTACTTTAGCGCCTACTTTAATAGTATTTGCTTGTAATTGCGCGGTAACTTCCTGGATTTTTTCGAGTAATTTACGCTCACGCGCAACTTCACCCTTTTGGCGTTCAACCATCATTTTACGGTTGCCTTCGTTGGCAATTACAGCTAACCCCCTTGGGATTAAGTAATTGCGGCCATAACCATCACGAACTTTTACAAGTTCATTGGCATCGCCTAAATTGTCTACGTCTTTAATTAATATTACTTCCATAGCTCAATTATTTTAAAAGGTCAGTTACGTAAGGTAAAATAGCAATCTGTCTGCCGCGTTTAATAGCTTGCGCTACTTTGCGTTGGTATTTCAGACTGTTACCTGTTAAGCGACGAGGTAAAATTTTACCTTGTTCGTTAACAAATTTCAATAAGAACTCAGGATTCTTGTAATCGATATACTTAATTCCGCTTTTTTTGAAACGGCAGTATTTCTTGCGCATCATCCCTAATTTGGGCGCTGCGAGGTATCTGATGTTTTTTCCACCTGCCATATTAAGCCTCCTCAGTTGCTTTGGTTAACTTATCTTGTGAATTAGCGCCCGCTTTGGCTTTGCGTCCAATTTCACCGCGGCGCTTGCGTTCGTTATAGTCGATGGAATACTTGTCTAAGCGAATGGTTACAAAGCGTAATACATTCTCATCACGGTTAAACTGGATATCCAATTTAGCATTGATGTCACTTGGGCCTTTGTACTCAAGCACATAATAAATACCTGTGCTTTTTTTCTTGATTTTGTAAGCTAACTGCTTAAGGCCCCAGTGCTCTTCGGCAACTACTTCACCTCCGTTCGAACGAAGGAAGTCCTTGTAGGCTTCCTCGGTCCTCTTCACGTCGTCATCTGAGAGGACAGGAGTGAAAATGATGACTGTTTCGTACTGGTTCATTTTTTTGTTTGTTTTTAGAAAATGGACTGCAAAGATAGCCTTTTTTCTTTAAGATTTACAAAAATTCCGTAAAATGGCGTTAAACCATTCCCTATCTTAGCGGTCAAAGTCCCAAAATCATATCAATTATGAAGCAATTATTGTTCAAAACAACCATCATCTCTGCGTTTGCCATTGCGACGCTTGCGGGATGTAAAAAAGAAAACCTCGACACTGACACAACTATTGCTTTAGACAATTCCATCGCTGATGGGGCTTTTCAGGACATGATGGGCGTGGTGAGCGAACAGGCTACCAACGAAGGCTTGTCCGGGTTCACAATCGGCACTATTCACGCTAAAATTGCTGATGATTGCCCTACCGTTACCTTCAGCGAAGCATTAGGCGTTTTCCCGAATACGATGACCTTAGACTTCGGCACGAGCTGTGTCGGGTATATGGGCGTTGAGCGTTCAGGGAAAATTATGGCCACCTTCACCGGGTATTACAAGGATGCGGGCACGGTTATCACCCTAACCACCGATAACTACTATGTAAACGGCAGCAAGGTGGAAGGCACCAAAACCGTTATCAACGAAGGCCTTACTATTGAGGGACATCCTTGGTTTTCGGTAATTGTTGATGGAGGCCTCATAACCCTGGAAACCGGCGAAACGATTTCATGGAATAGTTCCCGTATGCGCGAGTGGACAGCAGGTTACGATACGCCTGAATTGGAAGATGATGTGTATGGCTTAAACGATGGTGTTGCGGCTGAATATGCTATTACGGGTGTTAACCGCAATGGAACTCCATTTACTGCGCATATTGCTCAAACCTTAGTAAAACGAATGGATTGCCGGTACATTACCTCCGGTATTCTTGAAGTAACGCCTGAGGACATGACCACCCGTTCACTTGATTTTGGTGATGGTGATTGTGATAATAAAGCAACTTTAACAGTTGGTGAATTTTCAGCGGAGATTACACTGTTGTATTAATTTGCCTCCAAACATAAAACCAAAACAAGCCGCCTGTATTTACGGGCGGTTTTTTTGTTTCATCCACCTCAGCGGACTGATAGCGCGGAGGTGCGGAGAGGGCGGAGAATGTTTGATATAAAAAACCATTTAATATTTAATCGGCTTACTAACTCAGCGTCTCCGCGTGAACCAGTTCAAAATTGTTTCTCGCAAAGACGCAAAAGTTTTTGATATGATGTTTTAAGTCTAAATAAAAAACCAATTCAAGCGCACAAAGTTACTATGCCTTGCAGCTTTGCGTGCTTGAAAACAATCCATATAGCACATCATTTATTCAAATTTCCTTAGCGCCTTTGCGAGAAATAAACTAGGAATGTTTCTCGCAAAGACCCACAGTTTTTTGTTATGTTATTTTAAGTTTAAATAAAAAACCAATTCAGGCGCGCAAAGGTTTAATTGGTTTACCAGCTTTGCGCGCTTGAAAACAATCCATATAGCACATCATTTATTCAAATTTCCTTAGCGCCTTTGCGAGATATAAACTATGTTCCCTGCTCGAAAACCAGCACCATTTATTCAAATTTCCTTAGCGCCTTTGCGAGAAATAAACTAGGAATGTTTCTCGCAAAGACGCAAATTTTTTTGATAGGTTATTTTAAGTTTAAATAAAAAACCAATTCAGGCGCGCAAAGGTATAATTGGTTTACCAGCTTTGTGCGCTTGAAAACAATCCATATCGCACACCGTTTATTCAAATTTCCTTAGCGCCTTTGCGAGAAATAAACTAAGAATGTTTCTCGCAAAGGCCCAAAGTTTTTTGTTATGTTATTTTATGTTTAAATAAAAAACCAATTCAGGCGCGCAAAGGTTTAATTGGTTTACCTGCTTTGCGCGCTTGAAAACAATCCATATCGCACATAATACGATTATTTAACCTTAGCGCCTTTGCGAGAAACAACCGGCACCGCGCTTTCAGTCCGCTGAGGTGGATGAAACAAAAAAACCTCCCGAAGGAGGTCTTTATTATTTGATGTGTTCTTTATTAATTCGTGCATTTAACAACCTGTTCCAATTCTTTCACAAAAGTATTTTCAGGGTCAATAGCTTTTGTTTTCATGATATAAATACAGGCATCAGTATTTTGCTCAATTGAATTATACCAGTAAGCACAATACAAATACGCTTCAATTAAATTCTTTTTATTTTTTTCGATATCTTTTTCAGCTACCTCAATAT
Organism: Bacteroidota bacterium; assembly: GCA_016718035.1. GTDB lineage: Bacteria > Bacteroidota > Bacteroidia > Chitinophagales > BACL12 > UBA7236. Next base: position 144,240 of record JADKEK010000010.1, read on the forward strand.
ATTTTAAATAAAAAGGTAATGCACTTCCTTTAATCTCATCACCATCAATGCGGCCTTTAGTTTTTGCACGTTGCAAATAACCGTCAGGAGAATTTGGTTGCATAATAATAAAGTTTGCATACGTAGTATCAGCATTTACATAATCACCAGTTTGGAAATAAGAACGACCAAGGAAATAAACATCAAGCGCACCTTCATCAAATTTAGTTATCAATTGATTGTAGGTTACAATAGCGTCAGCATATTTTTTAGTGTTGTATAAATACTTCGCATATTCAGCATACACTTCCTGAGTTGCAGTAGTGTCGTTAGACAATGCCATGCCATAAAAAAACATCGCTTTAGCAGTATCTTTTACTTCCACAGCAAGCCTTGCTGAATAAGGATAATCCAGGGCGATAACTTTTTTATCCGGAATATTCCAATAAGATTGCACGGCTTTATAACCATCAGCAAATAAAGTAGCTGAACGAGGTGCATCTATTTTGCGTAATGAATCACCAAAGTCGAAATGTGCCCAGTATAAAATTCTCCAAGCAATAAAGTTGTTAGGTTCATCAGCAATTATTTTAGTTGCTTCTTCAATAGCACAAGTGTAATCGCCAATCTGATAACAGGTAACTGCAGGAACAATACGAGCAGCTTTGTCTTCAGCATTCAGTTCAACATATTTATCAAAACATGGTTTAACCTTAGCATAATCACCGGCAAGGTAATATTCTTCACCAAGTTCTTTCCATGCAACAGCAATGGTAGGATCTAATGCTACAGTTTTTTCATATTCGGCAATAGCGTCTTTATGGTTACCGGTTTTAGAGTGGATACGTGCAATACGCAAGTGCGTAACAGCAATATTATCATTCACTGTTCTTGCTTGCTCATATTTAGTCATTGCTTCGCTAGGTTTTTCGGAAGCAAGATAAGCATCACCATAAGCCAATAAGTTAATTACTAAACTAGCATCGGTGCTATACGCAATGTCGAAGTATTTAATTGCTTCATTATTATCTATTTTGTAATAAGCTTCACCAATCTGGTAAAATATTTCAGCACTTTTTGATTTGCTTACTTTAATAGCGCTTTCAAAATTTTCTTTCGCCTCAGCAGGTTTGTTATTGAGTAAATTTAATTTACCCATAGCCACATAAATGAGGGCGTTTTTATTTTCAACCAATTCGCTGGCTTTTTTGTAATAGATTTTTGCCGAATCGATACTACCGGTGATACTGTAAACATTACCTAAATAATAATTTGTCTCCACGGTCGGTGCAGTAGCATTTAATCCGATAAGGATTTTTTTAGCTTTAAAATAAAATTCGGACTCTATCGCTTTTTTAGCATCCTGCACAGTTTGTGCCTGAATAGCACTCTGCATTAACAGTAAAGCGATGAATGTTTTAATGATTCTCATTTTAGGTTGGTATTTATTTTTATTCTACTATATTAATTTTCCTTTCAGTCATCTTCTCAGGAATTAACCCTGCTTTTAAAATGATCCTTGAGGCTTTGCTTCTATATAAGAAGTTGACAAAACCCGTGCCTAATAATTGGGAGGTGTTTCCTTTAACAACGTTAACACTTCTCAAAAGCGGATATTTATTGGTCATTATGGTTGATTGTGACAATTCAGTTACAATACTTTTTCCGGTTGAATCGGTTTTGGCTACTGCTAATACCTTGTTGCCATTGAGTAATTGTTGGGCATTTGGGTCGTCGAAATCACTAATTTCAGCAAACGAAATAAACCCTATTGCTTCCGGATTTGCCGCAATATACGCCACAAGTGTATCGGTATTATCTAACGAAAACAAATTTTTATAATTGCCACCGGCGTCGCCAATTAATTGTTTAATCATGCCGGTATTTTTGGTGTTAAACACAAATCCGGTTTTTTCGTATTTGCCGGCATATCCAGGTTTTGTGCTGGCAATAAACTCGTCGATATTAAAAATGGTGTCGGTGTTTTTTTGAGATGTAATTACGGCAATGGCTTCTTTGCCAATGGTAAATTGTTTAATCGCCACTCCGTTTACTTTTTCGAGAGCAGCTAATTCATTATCGCTCAATACGCGACCTGTAACCATCATGCGGGTTTTATCTTTCAGCATGGCATCCAGTATCATAGCATCGGAGCCGTAGGTTGGGGTAATATCAGATTCGGGATAAACATTTTCGTACGACTGAATAAGTTCATCTAACAACACTTTATAACTTTCATCAGCATAAATACTCAGGGTGCCTTTGTTCAGGTTTTCTACATCCTTATCAAAAGATTTACTTTGACCGCAACCGGCGGCGAAGAGGGTTGCAGACAGCAGGAGCACTATGTATTTATTCGTTTTCATCTTGTTCGCTGATGTCCTCATTGTTACTCTTGTAGGCCTGATAAACCCGAAATAAACGCAACAGGCCATAAGCTATTAAAACAATACCCAGGGCGTTGGCAAAATTTTTCGGAATATCTGCACCAAGTGTTTTGAGAATATCCGGATTGCTGAGTATGTAAATGCCCATAAACAAATAAGCTACAGAGGCTACCAGTTTAAGTACGTTTACTACGCTGCTAATTTCGTATTTTCTCATTTGGCTATAAAAATAAAACCATCTTTGGAATTACCCGCAGATGGTTTTATTAAATTTATGGTTGGCGATTAATCACCTAATGTAAACTTAACCGGAACGGTATACCAAACAGCGGCAGGTTTACCATTTTGGCGACCCGGTGTCCAGTTTGGCATTTCCTTCACAACGCGGAGTGCTTCCTCGTCGCAACCGGCTCCAATACTGCGCACAACGTGTGCCTGGCTAACTGCTCCTTTATCGTCTACAACGAATTTGATATACACGGTGCCTTCAATACCGTTATCACGCGCCATACGCGGATATTTGATGTTATCACCTAAATATTTATAAAGGTTTTTAACACCACCCGGATATTCCGGCATTTGTTCAAGGAAATCGTACACTTTTTTCTCTTCAACAACTGGTTGTTGTACCACTTTTACTTCTTCAATAACGATATCAGCATCTTCATCACCTTCCTGATTAACGGTAGAGATGTCGGCTTTGATTTCGTCAACCGAAATAACTTCATCTTCAGCTACTTCTTCATCTTTTTTCACAACCATCTCCACGAATTTCACGGTTGGGCGGACTGGTGGTGGTGGTGGCGGCGGAGGTGGAGGAGGAGGTGCTTCTTCATCCAGCGGAGGTGGTTCGGTTAAAGTAACCACGCGCTCAATAGCCACTTCGTCAGATTTTTTCTTCAAAAACCCCAAACCCACATAACTAAAGCCTGTAAGCACTGAGCTCAGGCAGAAAATGAAGATGAGTGCCTTTACTGTGTTTCTTTTAGTCAGATGACGTAAAAAGAACGCACCATAAGACTTGTTGCGATTGTCGAAAACAATCTCATCCATGGTTTGGTTTAAATACTTTTTATTATCTTCCATAATCTCGGATAATTTTTTATTTGGATGCCTGTGGAACCGAAATTCCATAAAACATCTAAAAATTATTTATTTATTGTGGTGTTGGCACGATATCCAACTTTCCACCATTGGCAATTGCTTCCACTTCTAAATCGGCGATGTCCTGAATGGCATAGATTTTAGTATTCGTAATATCCATTTCATCGAGAATGTCCACCATATTTTTATAAGAAGCACCTTCGGTCATTTTAATGATAACAATCATTTTTTCCGGGTTACCATGTTTTCTGCCTACGTCTTTTTGTTTATCGTATAAAACCTCTCTTACACCATCAGCAGCATAATTGGTGGTTTTCATATCATAAACAACCTGACCTTCGTAATACCAGATTTTATCGTCCTTATCTAACAATAAGTTGATTACCTGCGATTCCTTAACGTCGGTTTTCACCTGTTCGTCTTTTTTAGGCATATTCAGCTCCATGGCCACCGGCTTGTTCAGCGTGGTAGTCAACATAAAGAAGGAAATCAACAGGAACGCCAAATCCACCATTGGGGTAAAATCGACCCTGGTTGACATTTTTTTGGAACGAACCTTGCCTTTCCCGTGCTTACTGTGACTCCCTTTCTCGGGCGTTTGTATATCAGCCATAGCTAGTTCTTTTATTTAGCAGGAGGTTCAGTGCCTGCTGCTTCAGCAGAAACCGGCCCTTCGAGCGATGTGATTAAATTAAATGTATGAATGTTGACAGGTTCTTCAGTCAGAATTTTGATTACTTCCTGCACAGCTTGAACATTCGTGGTTTTATCGCCTTTAATGGCAACCCTGATGTCTTCGCGGTCAGTAGCCCCTGATTCTTGTTTGTCTAAACGGTCGGCCCAACGTGCGGATTGTATCCAGTCGCGCAATTGGTTGTTGGCCGAATCGATAGGCACACCTGAAAAATCTTTCAACGACCCCAAATCGGCAGCAGGAATATTCAATATTTCAGGCAATTGGCTAATATCATAACCATAAACCGGTAAATTGATAAAGTTGGCGATTTGTTGATCGGTTAATTTTTCAAGAGCAGGGTAGGTTTTACTATAGCGTTGTTTAAGATTTTGAAGCGTAGCTACTTTTACTTTCGGATTTTCTACCGAAAAGTAAATCATACCTTCTTTATCTACAGTAATAACCATCATATTATCCGGAACGGGTATTTCCGACGCGGAGGTAGGCATATCGATAACGACAGGCGTTGCCGGGCGGAATTTTGCCGTAAGGATGAAGAACGTCAACAGCAGGAACGACACGTCCGTCATGGCGGTCATATCCACTATGGTGCTACTGCGTTTTACTTTTATTTTAGGCATCGTTATTTCGTTTTGAAACGTGCACTGAATTTAGTGAATTATTTCTCTGTTGCAGAGAAGGTTTGTGTGATTGTGAAACCAACTTCGTCAATTCCGTAAGTCAACTTATCGATCATTCCTGTAAAAATGTTATAGAAAATGATGGCGAAAGCTGAAGTTCCGATACCGATTGCAGTATTTACAAGTGCTTCTGAGATACCGGCAGATAATGCGGTAGGGTCAGGAGTACCTTCAGTAGCAAGGGCAGAGAACGCACGAATCATACCCAATACCGTTCCGAGGAGGGCGATGAGTGTTCCGATAGAGGCGATAGTTGCCAAAATTGGAAGGTGTTTTTCTAAAGCCGGCATTTCTAATGATGTAGCTTCTTCAACTTCTTTTGAAATGTTTAACACTTTTTGCTCAGTGGTTAACACATTGTCTGCTTTCATTTCTGCGTATTTATGTAAACCTGCGTTTACAACATTAGCTACAGAACCTTTCTGACGGTCGCACTCTTTTAATGCAGCGTCAATGTCTTTATTGGTAAGATGGTATTTCACCTTTTGTAAAAAAGCCTGAATTGAACCGTTACCTTTTGCTTTGGTGATAGTGAGCATACGTTCAACTGCAAAAACGCAAACCGTAAGGAATAACGCTAATAATACAGGAACGATGAAACCCCCTTCGTGCACTAATGCAAGGTAGTTGCCCGGTTTTGGGTGACCGTCTTCCGTAAAGTTGGCTTTGTCACCTGCTACGAAGACATAAAATAAAATACCTATCACAAGATTAATTGCGATAACCAAGATTCCAAGACTGTTTACAGTGGTCTTTTTTGTTGTTTTTGCTGCTGATTGAGCCATAAGGTTAATTTTAATTTCCTTTTAATAAATGTTATAGTGGGCAAATATAGATTAATTTTTAAAAAAAGCGTTTTGCAATTAACGTTTTTAAAATTTCACTTTATTATTTTTATGTTAACCGCAAAGTCGCCAAATTGTTGTATTGCCGCAATTTAAGTATAAACTCATGCCCCAATTGCTTTGGTATATTGGCCTGGCTGTTTTACACAAATTTGACAATAACCCATTGAAAATCAAGCCTCACGGCCGGTTTTGTCGAACAGTGGGCTCAATTTGTCGAAAAAAGAAACGGCCTTGCCATAAACTTTACAACTTTGCACTATGAGCATAGGTTTAACAAAAGTGAATAAAATGTTCAAATCGCCTTCATGGCGTATTTTCTTACATGTGGCATTCTGGCTGTTTTACCTGTCGTTGCCTTTTTATGCGTATTTGGAGGCTAGTCCTTCGAAATATGCCTATCTCATACTCATTTTGGTCAATTTGGCTTATTTACCCTTTTATTATACCCTGGCTTATGTGATCATTCCCCGGTATTTTAACAAACGCAAATGGCTGTACTTTGTGGTATATACCCTTGCCAGTTATATTTTGTTTGTATGGGTGTGCAAGGGGATTGAAATGGCCTTTTTCGACAGGTTAATTTATGAAAAGGAGATTACCGATTTCAAAAAAGAAATTGACAGTCCGCTGTTAGATGGTTTTGAGCTGCTGAGAATGGTATTTGTTACCATTATTCCATTAAGTATCATGCTTATGCGCCAATTTATGCGCGTGTATGTGGAGCGAACAGAATTAATAAAAACCAATACTGAGTTGGAATTAAATTTTCTCAAATCGCAAATCAACCCGCATTTTTTGTTTAATACCTTAAATAATATTTATTCTTTATCGCTGCAAAAATCGGATAAGTCGCCGGAAATGATTTTAAAGTTGAGCGATTTAATGCGGTATATGTTATATGATTGTAATGTGCAGCGCGTTGACCTGGAAAGAGAAGTGCAATTTTTACAAGATTATATCGACCTGGAAAAAATTCGTCACGGCGATAAGGCTACAATCAATTTTACGGTTACCGGTGTAACGCACGAAAAAAAGGTGCCGCCTTTATTATTAATCCCGTTTGTAGAAAATGCATTTAAACACGGCATAAATGCGCAATTGGGAAATGCATGGGTGCGTATTGATTTGCGGTTGGATGACCACCAACATGATTTTATTTTTATAATTGAAAATAATAAACCCTCGAGCGAAGAAAAACTCAATCACAAAAACGGTGGGATAGGTATTTTGAATGCGCAAAAAAGATTACACATGTTATATCCTGAAGCACATACTTTATTTATCCGTGAAAATGAATCAACTTATATCATTGAACTACGAATACCTAAATTATGAGTCAAAAAATAAACTGCCTGATTGTTGATGATGAACCTTTGGCACAACAGGTAATAGAAACATATATTCAAAAAATGCCGTCGCTGGTGTTGGTGGGCAAATGTGATAATGCGATGGAAGCGTATGAAGTATTACACAACGAAAAAATTGATGTCATGTTTTTAGATATTCAGATGCCGGTAATTACAGGTGTTGAATTTTTGCGAACATTACAAAATCCACCGGCGGTAATTTTTACTACTGCTTATCCTGATTTTGCTATGGAAGGGTATGATTTAAATATTACCGATTATTTATTAAAACCCGTTTCTTTTGAACGATTTTTAAAGGCGGTGAACAAAGCAACCGAACATATTGCATTGCAACAACAATCGGCACAGGAAAATGATGCAACGGCAACCGACTATTTTTTTGTGAAAGAAGACAGTAAGTTGGTGAAAATCAATTTTTCGGATATTGACCATATTGAATGTATGAAAGATTACGCAAAAATTTTCACCAAACAACGTATGATAGTTACACATCACACCATGAAACGATTTGAGGAAGTTTTACCGCCACTACAATTTGTCCGCATCCATCGAAGCTATATCGTAAACATCCCTTCCATTCAATCCATTTTTGGCAATATAGTTGAAACACCTAAAGGTAAATTACCCATTGGTGCAAATTATAAAGATGAATTAATGAAAGTGGTTTCGGGGGGGGGTGAGTTAAATGAAGCTAAATTTATATGTTGAACAAAATAGATTTATTTAAATTAATTTTAAAGACATGCAATTGATGACAAATTAAATTGAAATGCTAAAATCCATTTTTAAATATTTCCCAAAACAACCGATACACTAAGGCCAAAATGTATTGGCAAAGTTTGCTTTATCTTTTTGCCTGCGTGCTGTTATGGGAGGCGATGGTTGACGTAAACCGGAGGAAGGGCAAAAAATGAATTTTCCCCCAAATAATTTGCACAGCCATTTTATTTTTACTCTATTTGTCCAAAAAACAGACATGAAGCGACTACTACTATTATTGATTTTAGCTTGTACCCTGCAAATTGGTAAGGCTCAGGTAAATGACCATGCCATTGGTGTTAGGGGTGGTTTTGGAGGTGGGATAACCTACCAACATGGATTGAGTGATATTAACAGGGCTGAGATTATTGGCGGGTTTGGAGTAAACAACGATGCGCTTAGTTTGAGGGCAGCGCTGGCGTACCAATGGGTGTTTGATATTGGGGTTGGTTTAAACGTTTACGCGGGCCCCTCGGCAACGGTTGGGGCGCAGTTTTTTGATACGCCTGTTGGCAACGCGGAAGATGGATTATTTATGTTATTAGGTGGCCAGTTGGGTATTGATTATAATTTCCAGGAATTTCCGGTTATGCTTTCTATAGATATTATGCCACAGGTGGGTGTATTAAACAGCAATCAGGATTTTTATATTGACCCTGCTTTTGCCATCAGATATGTATTTTAATTAATAGTAAAAATATTATAGAAGGTGAATGATAGCAATATGGTTCACCTTTTTTTTATGCTTCGCGTTTGCGTTTGTAAATTTTTACGGCAATCATCATAATTACTGCCAGCAACAATAATCCGAGAAGACCGTACAACATGTTTGCCGTATTTTTTAATTCGATTAGAAATACAATGGCAACCAGAAAAATAGTGGCTAACTCGTTAAATAATCGCAATTGTTGTGAGCTGAGTTTTGATGTTTGTTTGCTTAAACGTTTTTGAATGCGCAGACAACTAAAGTGATAAGCGATGATGCATACGATAAAAAATAATTTCATGTGCATCCAACCTTCTTGCAAAAACTGCTGATTAAAATACAATAAACTACTGCCGGTTATTACTACTAAAATCATGGACGGTGTGCCAATAATAGACATGAGGCGGCGTTCCATAATGATGAATTGTGTTGCGAGTATCGATTTGTCGGGTTCGTTGCGCTGCAAAGCTTCGGTGTGATAAATATATAAGCGCACAATATAAAATAACGCTGCAAACCAGGTTACAATAAAAATAATATGTGCTGCAACAAAATAACTGTAATAAGCCATGCCTTTGGATTGAGTAATTACCTTACGAGTACAAAATTACCTTGTTTCACTAAATTTTTTTCATTTAATGCAGCAGTCACTCTGTAGGTAAATACGCCAATTGGTTGTAATTCATTTTCATATTTGCCATCCCAACCTTTTTCTAATTTATTGGTTTCGAAAACAAGCTCTCCCCAACGATTAAAAATTTCGATATGATAATTTTTTATGCTGCCGGAATAAATGGCTTCGAAATAATCGTTAAAGTGGTCGCCATTTGGAGAAAATGCAGTTGGAAAATCGAGATGATCGCCACATCCGTTGAGTACTTTTAATTCGTCGGAAGTGGAACAGCCATTTTCGTCGGTGACAGTCAGAGTAAAGGTGCCGGCTTCGGTTGTTGTAAACTGAGGTGTTGTAAATCCATTGCTCCATGTATACGAGTCGTAACCGGAAGGGGCAGTAATTTCTGTTGCACCACAAATGGTAATTGCACTGCCGAGTTCTAATGTTGGATTTGCATTTTCGGTAATTTTAATGGTATCGGTAAAATTACATTCGCCTAAACTAACGGTAACCCAATAGGTGCCTGCAGCATCAAAAAAATAGGATGATTCAATACTACCATCGAACCACTCGTAAGTAGAACCTTCCTGTGCGACATCAATAGTAACACTTTCGCCTTCACAAAATGCTTCTTCAATAATTACAGATTCACCGGGGTCAACAACGGTAACTTCCAGATATCCGGTATCGTAATAACAGTTATAGCTGATATTACATTGCAGGGTATAAGTGCCGGGACCGGGCCAGTCGGTAACGGTCATGGTTGTAAGGTCGTCGCCGGTGTAAACAATACCTGCGGGTAATTCCCAATCGATATCAGCAGCGGGTAAAGTGTTGATGGTATAATCGTTTTCGGAACCTATACAAATGGTGGTAGGGCCGGTAATGGAAATGGCTTCAACATCGAGATTGCGGACACATAAGTCGTCGATAGTAGCTGTTAATTTGCGTTGATAGGCTCCGCCGGGAAGGTTGCCGATTTGCACAGTATTCAATCCGTCGATGGTTGTAGGCACTGTAAAACAGTCGATTTGCCCGTACATAATTTCGTGCTCTTCATCTTCAAAAACATCAAGATGCATGTAGTTGTATGCTACGCGAATGAGTTGGATATAATATGTATCGTTATAAGGGGCTGAGAGCAATTCCGATTGGGTTACCACTCCGTTGTCGTTGGCATATAACGTAAAACCAATATTGTCGGGAGCGGCCGCAAAATCGCTGGTCCAGGCCAGCATAATGGCGTCGGTATTCGAGTTTTCGCAAATGGAGTAGGTGTCCGAATATGGGTTAAGGGTACCTTCCGAAAGCGATAAAACGAGATGGCCTGTTCTTCCTGAAGCGCCTCCCTGAACTGGGGTAAATGCCATGGAAGCTGTCCAGAAGTCGTTGTTTAATTCGGCTCCCAGCTCGTGATAAAACCGGGTGTCATTTGCATCGATAGTGGCATCATAGTTGAGCGTGCCATCTGCAATAGTTAAGTCGCCGGTTTGATTATTCGATGTGCAAGCTCCTGTTACCGGGTAATACCAATAAAAGTATTCCCATGCCGATTCATCAGCAAAATCGTCAGCAAACAAACAAGCTTGTCCAAATAGTTGTGGTGTGTGCAATAGGGGAAACACCAGTAGGGTGAAAATAAAGGGTTTCCGCATGTGGGCAAATTTAGTGATTTTGTATGAAAGGGATATTAATTTTGCATCATGAAAGCGATAGCATCGGGCGATTTAACTTTAGGTATTTTAGGTGGTGGACAATTAGGAAAAATGTTGATTGAAGCTGCCAGCAACTGGAATATTCAGTGTCATGTGCTTGACCCCGATGCCGAATGCAGTTGTGCGCATATGGCACATACTTTTGTGCAGGGTAGTTTTAAAGATTATGATACGGTTTACAATTTTGGCAAAAACCTGCAAAAAATTACCATTGAAATAGAACATGTGAATGTTGAAGCATTAATTCAATTGGAAAAGGAAGGAAAAACGATTTATCCGAAACCGGCTGTTTTGCAAATTATTCAGGATAAGGGGAAACAAAAATCGTTTTATGCTACAAATGATTTACCAACTGCTCCATTTACCTTATTGTCGAATCTACAAGAAGTGCTTGCAGGAATTCAAAACGGAACAATTACTTATCCGTTTGTCCAAAAATCTTGCACTGCCGGATATGATGGAAAAGGTGTTGCGGTAATTCGTAATGCAAACGATTTGCCTAAATTATTGGAAGGTGCATGTGTAATTGAGCAGTTAATTGATTTTGAAAAAGAATTAGCCGTAATTGTGGCGAGAGATGTTGATGGAAAAACAACATGTTTTCCTGCTGTTGAAATGGAATTTCATCCGGTTGCAAATTTGGTAGAATTTTTATTGGCACCGGCAATTATTTCCGAACAAGCTGCAGCTAAAGCAAAAAAAAATGCGGAGGATTGTATTACGGCATTTGGACTGACAGGAATTTTAGCGGTTGAAATGTTTTTAACCAAATCAGGCGAAATATTAATTAACGAAGTAGCACCGCGACCACATAATAGCGGGCATCATACCATAGAAGCCAATTATGTTTCACAATATGAGCAATTACTGCGCACCATTTTTGAAATACCGATGGGTGATACTACTCCACGCGACCATGGTGTGATGGTGAATATTTTAGGTGAAGATGGTTATACCGGTGAAGCCTTATATGAAGGATTAAAAGAGTGCCTCGCAATTCCGGGTGTTTTTGTGCATTTATATGGTAAAAAAATTACGAAACCATTTCGCAAAATGGGTCATGTTACCATTGTTGGAAAAGATGCCAGTGCGATTAAAGCAACAGCAAAATTGGTAAAGGAGCAATTAAAAGTGATTGCTTAAAAAATCTTATTTGTTTTTAGCCAACCTGTAATACTTAGTCGCGGAACATTTGTGATGAGTACTTCATGTTCCAGTTCATCACTTTTAAAAAAAACGCATTTGCAATTTTCAGGTGCAATATTGGTTACAGTTGTTGGATAATGAATACATAATTCGCCTCCATCGCTTAATACCCAGTTGGGATTTAAATACGTAATCATGGAAAATGCGCGGTCGCCGTTTTGTTCAAAGCGGTCGAAATGTTTGGTATAAAAACTGCCTTCTTCGTATCGGGCAAAATGAAATTCGTATCCTGTTATTCCTGCATAACAAGTGGCATTCAAGTGTAAAACAAAAGCATCGATAATATCTAAAAATGCATTTTCACTGGCGTTTTCATGTGTGCGGTCCAACCAAAAAATGGTATCGCCTCTTAATAGTTGGTCGATATGAACAGCGGCCTTATTGCCGGTTCCGGCCTGCACCATTTTATGTGTATTAAATACATCAACCAAACGTTTATTCAGGCTGAGTGCCAGTTCCTGTGAAATGAAATTTACATCTATGCCCAACTGATCGTCAACATAGGATTGAATGAGTTTTTCGTAAGGCATAATTTCGATTAAGGCGAAAACGTTACTGGTTGCGGTGAAGGTAAGCCGAATAAATGACGTTTCGGGTAATAATTGAACTGAAACCGATAAAGGTTTGTTTGAGTAAACATTATCATGTAGTTTTGAAAAATAATAAATGGTATATCAGATGAAATCTATTATAACAATAATTGCAATAATTGCTTTTGGACATGTTGCCACTGCACAAACCGGCAATGTTGCTACGGCAGTAATTGCCTCGAGTATAGTTTGCGACCATTGTCTGGAATGTGGCACATGTGGTGGAAGTATTGATGATACATTATTAGGACTAAACGGTGTGAAAAATATAGCTATAGACGTTAAAGCAAATACGATAACGGTATATTATAAACCTGAAAAAATTGCTTTGGATGAAATCAAAAAAGCAATTGTTGCTATTGGTTACGATGCCGATGAAATGAAAGCCGACCATCAGGCTTATGACAAATTAGATGCTTGTTGTAAAGCACCGGAATAGTTAGCCTGTCAAGTAATATTTATTTTCAACTGAAAATTAATGGCTATTGATGAAAACAGGATTATTGCTCGTGTTAATATTGTGTCTACCTGTTTTCTTACAAGGGCAAACTCGACCTGAAATTTCCACTGTAGATATTACGTATTTCTGGTCGGCATTTGATCAGTTATCCGAGGCGAAAAATCATGCCGACAGCGTTGAAATAATTCAAAAAAATTATATTGATATTTGTAGTAATGTATATAGTAAATATATACAAAGAAGTAATATTTCCGCAGAGGAGTATGTAACATTATTTACCATTTATCCCAATTATTGGCGTGCCATTCGGCCGCTTACAGAACAAATAACCAATAGGAGAGATGAACTCGAAACGGCTTTGCAAAAATTAGCTGCAACTATTCCCGGATTTAAGATACCTGATATTTATTTCGGCATTGGTTGTTTACGGCAGGGAGGAACTATAAAGGGAAATACCATAATTATTGGCGCTGAATTAGCAGCCGCTGATACATTAATTGATAAGTCCGAACTTTCAACCTGGTTAAAATCGGTGGTTGGCAAAACGGGTGATATTGTAGCCATGACTGCCCATGAATCTATTCATGTACAACAATCCTGGTTTCCTTTGGGCGAGTTTTTTTCTTTAGCTAAACATCATCAGTTGAAATTATTGAACATGGCCATTTTAGAAGGTAGTGCCGATTATATTACCACAAGTGTATTGGGTTTAAATATTAATGCCGGAATTCGGGAATATGGCCTTCAACATGAATGTGAATTATGGAAAAATTTCGAAGCATCTATCGCAAATGACCCATTTGATTATTCGAAATGGTTATACAATGGCAACTCAGCTCGTGACATGCCTGCAGATATGGGATATTTTATTGGGTATCAAATTACGCAAGCCTATTTTAATAGCGAAGCAGATAAAAACAAAGCATATACAACTATTTTTAAACGTGGGAAATATAGGAAGGTTTTTGAAGAAAGTGACTATAAACATTTAGTTTGCGGCTCATAATTTCATGCTACATTAAAATATTATTGAAAGGTTTTGCGTTTATAAATAGATTTGAATAAACCCTACTTACATGAAAAATTATTTTACCCTGGCTTTGTTATTGCTGCTAACATTTTCAGTTAAGGCAATTGATTCAAAAAAAATATGGTATAAAAATGGTCAGCTAAAAGCTGAAGTTGGTTTCGAAAATGGTTTGTTTAATGGCGATTTTAGGTCGTGGTATGTAAATGGCCAAAAAAAGGCAGTAGGGAAATTCTTCAATAATCAGCGTATAGGTAAATGGCAATTATGGGATTCCTTAGGAACCCTTCGGGTGGTTCGTGAATACACCGATGGATTTACATTTACAACGCAGTTATTAAAAGCAGTTGATGGAGCGGAATTACCATTGTCGGTATATCCTAAATATCCAATTGCAACAAATAATTTAGGCGAGCCGGATTATCCTGCATTAGAAAAACATCAAATTTTGGTATTTAAGGATTTATGGCGCATGATAGATAATACGCCTGAAAATGCTTTATTGTTTCAAGATAATACTGTTCATCAGGTGATAAGTAATTACTTAGATATTGAAGGGAATGCGGTGTTTGATGATTATAAATTTAACCACTTGTTGAACATTGACAGTTTACGAAAAATTATGCGTGACCCGCAAATGAAAATAATTGGCTATCGCTTATACGAAGGATGGAATTATTTTGACCCTTATCAGATGTCCGATTATTGGATTATGGGCATTTGCCCCATTGTTCAGCATACAACAAACGGAAAAAAAGCAGATTTAGGTTGGATACGATTTAATAATTTGCGAGGGGACTTAGATGCCGTTGCTGTGAAAGATTCCGGTGGTAAGGTGATGACATTAGACGAATTGATACAAGCAAATGCATTTAGTTCTACCATTTATAAAGAGGCTAATATTTATGACCGTGCAATAGCTGATTATAAAAAAGGAGATGAAATAATAGCGGAAGCTTATCGTATTGAATTCGACATTTGGGATATGGAACATGAAATGTGGATGCGGTTAACCGAGGAATGAATTAAAACACCATTAGTCATAATTGCACGGCTTTCCTTAATTTTGCAGTAATGGCAAAATCTACATCTTCCAAAGCCAAATCTGCCAAAAAGCAATTGTTACCTGTTGTTGGTATCATTATGGGCAGTGATTCGGACTTAAAAATTATGCGTGATGCGGCTGAAGTAATTGGCGTTCCGGTAAAATCCAGCAATTCAATTGACGGTTGGGATTCGATTTTGTCCATTTTACAAATGCCAAACGGTGTTCCTGTAGCTACTGTTGCATTAAACGCGGCTAAAAATGCAGGTATACTCGCTGCTGAAATATTGGGAACAAGTAGTATTGCTATCCGCAATAAAATTATTGCCTACAAAATGAATATGCAGGAAACGGTAATTCATAAGGCAAAAAAAATTGAAAAAGACGGATATAAATCACATTCCTGAGCTTAATTTTCTTTACCGGAGTCTTGTGTAGTTGCTTGTGACTTTTCGGCAAGTTCAGCTTCCATGGCATCAATGGATGCTTTTAGTTTTTTCTCATTAAAGAAGCTAAATATGATGGCGGCTATAAAACATAAAATAAATCCGAAAATGCCTGAAAGCCGGATGCCCAATTCTTCGAAAGGCACTTTACTAAACACGCCTGCTAAATAATTTCCTAAACCTTTCGATTGGTCTAAACCAATTAAAATGGTGAAAATCACAATACCCATTGTTTGTCCGAATTGAATAAACAAACTGCGAATAGCAAAAAAGGTAGCTTCGCGATTTTCTTTTGTTTCATAGGCATCGGCCTGTGTTAACTCAGCTAAAATTACCGGGGGTAAAATGCCTAACACTGCAAATGGAACAGATAAAACTGCGGCTAATAAATATGCTTCATATACATTTTCTAATCCGAAATTGCCTAAATAGCGAACACTTGAAAATACCAACGATAACATAAATAATGAAGATAAAATCATTACTTTTTTAGAATATCGTTTAGCGAGGAAATAGACAATAGGCGACCAAATCATCGCCAGTCCGACTGTAGTAGCAACCATACCGGTTCCATGTTTCTCTTCCAGTCCCAGCAAGGCTTTCACGTAATACAATGCCCCGGTTCCAATAATGGTTAACGAAATAAAATAGGTGAAATCGGCAATGAGATATAACAGTACATTTTTATTTTTCAGCACCGTTTTAAAATTGTCCTTAATACCGGTTGTAACAGGATTGGGTACGATATATTTTTTTTCTTTGAGGAAAACCGGTATTAATAGAAATATCCAGCCAATAACAAAAATGGTCCATATTGCTAATTGGTAAGCGCGAAATTTATCCTCCATATGCAAAACATCCTGATTAAAATTCAGTAATGCGTTGGAAGCACTCGCAATTACTAAACCTATAGTGTAGGCAATGGACTGAAATGTTGAGATACGCAATTTAACTTCGGAGTTATATCCAAATTCCGGTAAAAGTGCATTATAGGGAATTACATAAAATGAGATGGACACATTAAATAAAATCTGAATACCTGCAAGCCACCAAATATTACCCATACTTTCGGTGCGGGTGAGCGGCATCCACAATAAAAAACCTGTAATTAAAACCGGCAACAACGCAAAAATCATAAAAGGAATACGGCGACCAAGTTTATTACCACTTTTATCGCTCAAATGTGCGATTACGGGGTCAATAATGGCATCAATTAATCGTGCGCTTAACACTACTAAGGTAAGTGCATTAATAAACCCAAGGATAGTAATTTTAGGAATCAGGTTATTGAGTTGGTCGTCGCCAACAGGCTGATAAAAGTAGATGATAATGCCTGCAAGCAGGTTTACCACTACGCTCCATCCGAGTGTTCCGGATGCGTAAATGAGCTGACCACGAAGCGGTAATTTTTCAGTTTGTTTCACAACCAAATCCTAATGAGGGTGTAAAAATAGGATAATCGTGCATCACCGTTTTATTTCACGGTAGTATTCTTTGTTGAAAGTGGCATAATGTGCCGCTGAATCTGCATTTGAGGGCAATAAATAAAATTTGTTAAGTATTTCAGCCTGGGATTGATAACAAGCAGCAGCATTTCTTTTTGCCGGCCAAAAATTAGTAATATCCGCTGCTAAGTCTGGCTCCGGCAGTCCGTTAACACCATACAGTTCGATGGCCAATTTGTAGGAAGGTAAATCGGCGACAATAAAATCTTCTAAGGCCTGTGGCAGGGTCATTTGATATAAATACTTTGGGCTAAAGTCTGCATTCCCTACATGGGTAGTAAACAGGTCCCGAACAATTTTGGCACTAAGTAAATGTTCCGGATGTCCATAACCGCCGATAGCATCATCGTAAGTAATTAATACATCCGGTTGCCAATCCAATACGGTTTTATATATTAACGAACTAATTGAATCGAGGTTTTCCGGCCAAAACCGGACGTTTTGTTGCATGATATCCTCCCAGTTGTTATTATAAAAATCGCATAACAATGTTTTATCATAACCCAAACTTTTTGCGGCAGCGTTCCATTCATTGGTGCGCACCATTTTATCTTGATCATCTGAACCTTTTGTGAGGGTTAGTAAATACACTTCCCAATTATTCGCTTTCATTTTTGCTATGGTTCCTGCACAAGTAATTTCATCGTCGGGGTGCGGAAAAATAAACATAGCTTTTTGAGGGTTGGCACCTTGAATTTCCCATAGGATAACAGATGCATCCTGCATTTGGGCAACATGGCTGTAGTTTAGCTGCGTGTTTTTGCAACCGCAAATCACTACACCAAATAGGATAATAATTGTTTGTTTTACCATAAAAAAATCCCCGTTTAAGGAATGTCGAAAATCGGGGAGTATTTAGGTTTAATAATTTTAGTCATTAGGAATTAGCGCACAAATAGTTTATTCCTCATTGACTTTTTTTTCCAGGAGATAAAAATAATATTTATTGCCATTTGCATCTGCATAGGCACTTGAAGAAACATAAGTCCAACCTTTTTCATTCATGTAGTTTAAAACATGCATCATTGATTCGAATTTTCTAACTTTTCCGGTTACTTCGTCTCTTTCGGCTTCGTTCTTCCAAATACTTAATCCCTGGCCATAATCGATTTCTATTTTAACGCGTTTCATCAAGGCGCCTTGAAATCCTTCAACCTGGCAGTAATACGTTGTTTGAGTGCTCTCTTTGTCCAGCGTTACCTGGCCAAAACCTACATTTAATGAGCAAAAAATGGCAATACATGTGATAATTTTTTTCATAGTTTCAAAAGTGAGTTAATAAAATGGTTGAATTTTCGAATAAATTTAGTAAAAATTTGCTAACAAAATGATGAAAATTATATTAGATTTAGTTTTAATTTTTAATGAAAAGTATTTTTAATTAAAAATGTAATAATTTTAATTTACTTTTTTATACCAATTTCGGGGTATTGCCTATAGAGCCACAATCAAAATAGCTTATTGATAATGTTACGTCAAATTTGCTTTTATAAAAGTTATTGAATTAAATTCATTTCGAGCAAGTGAAATTCATGATAAAATATTAACATTTGGCTAAGATGCCAAATTTATTGTCGTGCACAACGAAACAAATGTTGTTTTAAAAATGAGAATTCAAATTGGGTGCATACAATTAGGTAAGCAATTTAGAAACATTTGAGATTAATGAAAATAAATACAGATTTAAATTAAGTGACGTTACGTATCTTTTAGATGCACCAGATGATTCAGAATGGGAAACTGTTGAAAAAATTAAAAAGCAGGATTGAGTTTTTAAAAGGTAAACGACATACTGAATGAAAAACTCCTAAAACAGCAAAATGAAATTATTGATGCGAAGCCCAATGATTGGTACATACACACTTATTGCCTTTGTTTTGAATCTTATTTAACCGACTGAATGATAGAGGGTTAATAATTTAAATTTAGTTTAAATTATTATCGAAGGTTTGCTGTAATTATCTACCTTTGCACCCAAATTTACCATTATGCGAAAACTACTGCTTAGTGTAACAGTGCTTGCTGTGTTATTCACCTCTTGCAAAGACAAACTTGAAAAAAAGGATAAAACCTTATCTGAAATGCAAAATGAGGATGAAAATCCTAATAATTATGTGCCAGTGCTTAGTACTGCCAGCGAGTCTCCTGTTTATAAGAAAATCAACGACACCGTTGACATGCACCTCAATATTTACTATCCAGAAAAACACAAAAAACAAGACCCTACACCGGTAATTATATATTTCTTTGGAGGAGCCTTCCTGCATGGTAGCCCGGCTCAATACGAGCAACACTGTCAGTATTTCGCCAGTCGCGGAATAGTTGCCATATCTGCCGACTACCGCGTAATATCGCGCAACAAGGGTAATGCATTAAATTGTATTTATGATGCAAAAAGTGCTATCCGTTATGTGCGCGAGCATGCCGAGGACCTCAATATTGACCCAAATAAAATTGTTGTTGGTGGCGGTTCAGCAGGTGGATTTTTAGCGTTACAATTGGCTATGAATGATAGCAAATGGCAAGACCCTAGCGATAACGCAGCAACTTCTTGTGTGCCAAATGCTATGGTGTTGTTAAATCCTGTGGTAAATTCCATGGAACACGATTTCAGGATTGTAAAATTTAAGGACAACGAAGCGGATTCTAATTCTCTATCTCATGCTTCAGAAGTGAACCCTTTAACCACTATTAAGACAGGAATGCCACCAGCAGTTGTTTTCCACGGCACGGCAGATAAGATCAGTGGTTACGAGTTTGTAGCACAATATTGCGCCGACTACGAAAAAGCTGGTAATACCATTACCCTAAACACCTACGAAAAAATGAAACATGGTTTTACCGCTCCTAAATTTCAGAATGGTAAATATTATCGTGAATCATTACGCAAAACAGATGAATTTTTAATCAGTTTAGGTTACCTGACCGGAGCCCCAAATGTGCCTGAGCCTGACCCAAAAGATATGCCTAAAGAAAACCAAAAACCGAAGGCTCAGAAAAAAAATAAACCCGAATAACAAGTCATTTTGTTTTACAGAAAGAGCCTGTTTATGCAGGCTCTTTTTTTATATACCATTTAACATCAATTAACACCGCGATTTGTAATAAATCGAAGTAATATTTTACTATTGTAATTACATTTTTCAGGCATGAGAAAATTTTTACCCTTATTTTATTTTTTGACGTTTATCCTATCGGCAAATGCGCAGGATATACAGCGTAAGCAATTAATTGCTTCGCGAATTACATCTAATATTCATATTGATGGCATCTTGAATGAACCTGAGTGGGCAGATGTTGCTGAGGCGACGGACTTTACTCAATTCCAGTTTGTTTATGGAAAACCTTCTGCTTATGCTACTTCTATTAAAGTGATGTACGATAATACGGCCATTTATATTGGTGCAACCATGTATGACCCTCATCCCGATAGTATTCAAAAGGATTTAGCGGCTCGTGATGAATTTGGGTCCGCCGATTTTATTGGAATTATTATGGACCCTTACCAGGAAGGTGTAAATGGCATTGAATTTTTTGTCACCGCAAGTGGTGTCCAAGCAGAAGCAAAAACATATCCGAATAGCGATAATGGTGAAGATTTTACCTGGGATGCTGTTTGGGTGAGTGCAGCAAAAATTACAGAAAAAGGATGGGTAGCAGAGTTGAAAATTCCATTTTCTGCCATTCGTTTTCCAAACAAGGATGAACAAAGTTGGTATATCAATTTTGTTCGTGAAGTAAAACGCAACCGCGATAAAAGTGCATGGAATGCAATCGACCCTCAGGTGCAGGGTTTTGTTAATCAAAGCGGTATTTTAACCGGGATTAATAATATAAAAGCACCGGTTCGATTATCATTGTCGCCTTATTTTTCTACCTATTATGATGTATTTAACGATAAAGCAAATGATGTAAGTGCCGAAAGCTGGAGCTTCAATGGTGGCGCCGATTTAAAATATGGATTAAATGATGCGTTTACTTTGGATATGACGTTAATACCTGATTTTGGTCAAGTGCAAAGTGATAATCAGATTTTAAACTTAACACCTTTCGAAACTTATTTTGTTGAGCAACGTCAATTTTTTACAGAAGGAACAGAATTATTTAATAAAGCAGGATTGTTTTATTCCAGAAGGGTAGGAGCAACACCTGTTGGATATTATGATGTGTTATATGGTACTGATCCTTCTGCTGAAATTATTAGTAATCCATCACAAGCCAGATTGTTAAATGCCGCAAAATTATCAGGGCGCACTACCGGTGGTTTAGGTATTGGTGTATTTAATGCAATAGAGGGAGAAACAGTTGCGGTGGTTAAAGATAGTGCTGGTGTTGAATCAACTACAATAACAGGTCCGCGTTCAAATTATAATGTATTGGTTTTTGATCAGAGCCTGAAAAATAATTCTTTTATAACATTTACGAATACCAACGTATTAAGAGAAAATGCCTTCAACGATGCCAATGTTACAGCAGTTAATTTTTCGTTTAATGATAAGCCAAATGTTTGGGCTATAGAAGGTGGTGGTGCCTACAGTCAAAAATATACAGGAGTTGAAACCGCTGCAAACAATGGAATTTATCATTATTTATCTGCGGGCAAATCAGGAGGTAAACGCAGGTTTGCTGTTGGCTATGAATATACAGGCGCTACCTACGATAACAATGATTTAGGATTCCTTCCAATAAATAATTTACTCAATTTTTTTGCTAATACCAGTTACCACACCTATGAGCCATTGTGGCATTTAAATCAATTAAATTTAACGGTAGATGTAAATTATACTCGCATAATTAATCCCGATGCATTTCATAATTTTTCCATCAATTTAGATGCATGGGGTAATTTCAGGAATTTTATTTTTATGGGACTTTGGATGTATACCGAACCTGTAATTACTTACGATTATTTTGAACCTCGCTCACCCGGTCGTTATTACACTTATCCGATTAATTATAATTTCGGAGGCTGGATTTCTTCAGATTATAGTAAACGGTTTGCATTTGACTTAAGTAGTAATTTACGTTTATTTGGTGAAGAAGGTCGTTATCGACACAATATCGATTTTAGCCCTCGTTTTAGGGTAAATGATAAAATATTATTAACTGCTTATGGCGGAAGATTTTTCTGGCCGAATGATGTTGGCTTTGTAAATTATGATGGTGATTCAATTATTTTAGGTAAACGTGATAATGTTACATTTGAAGGACTTGTTCAGGCGAATTACACACCTAATGTAAAAATGAGTTTTGGTCTCAGGTTACGCCATTATTGGAGTTTCGCAGAGTATTCGGCATTTTATAATCTTGGTGATGACGGTAGTTTGTTGCCTACCACTTACAATTCATTTGACGCCGTTGGCAATTCATTTGATGATGTTAATTTCAACGCGTTTAATGTGGACTTCGTGTATACCTGGTTTTTTGCACCGGGCAGTGAGTTAAATATTGTTTGGAAAAATTCGATATATCAGTTTGGAACATATTTACCTGAAAATTATTTAGATGATATAGACCAGGTGTTTGATGCTCCGGTTGGCAATAATTTCTCTATCAAATTATTGTATTACCTCGACTACTTATATTTAAAGAAAAAACAATAACAACTTTATCATTGCTGATGTTATTAAAATAAAAAAGTCTGATAACAATTGTTATCAGACTTTTTTTACAAACTAAATGAGATTATTGAATATTCAATTTTTTCTTAACTAAAGGTAAAATATCATCACCTTCCGGAGCCATAATTAATACCGCTAATGAATTGTCAATTACATAAGTGTAACCGTTTTCTTTTGCTACAGTTTTAATTAATTCGGTTGTTGAAGTGATAATTGGTTGGAATAATTCCGCCTTTTTGGCTTCGATTTTTGTGTTAGATTCCTGCTCATATTGGGCAAGGCGTTGTTCTAAAGTGGCAGCATCCTGTAATTTTGCTTCACGAGCTACTTCGCTTAAAGTAGTATTATTGGTTAATTCAGCAGCCAAAGCCTGGTATTCAGCATAATAAGATTGAAATTGTATTTCAAATTCTTTGGCATAAGCGGTTAATTTAGCATTGGCATCTTTTGCTTCAGGTAAAACTTGTAATAAGTCCTGAGAGTTGATATAGGCAATTTTACCCTGAGCTTGTGCAAAAACTGCAGTTGTAACAAACAAGGTAAATACCAACATTTTTAAGTGTTTCATATATACTATTCTATTTTAAAGTTGAAGCGCAAAGATAAGTAAATGGGTGATACCGCCAAATCAACGGTCAGCCTTGCCCAAAGCAATCAACGCCATTAGCGGTAGCGGGAAATCGCCTTCAATTACCCACTGTTTTGTTGGGTCAAAACTCCACATAGGCCTCAGATATGGTTCTTCAAAAATCCATTGCAGGTCAGGGTTGCTATCCCAAAACGGTTTTAACATATTATCCTTCCAAATCCATTGTTGCTCAACCCCCGCGTCCCAAAAGGGTTTCAGCGTTCCGCCATCCCAAATCCATTCCGTTTGAGGGTCAGCACTCCATAACGGTTTTATATATTTTCCGTCAAATGACCATTCGTCGTCCGGGCGATAACCCCAAGCTGGTTTTAATACTTTGCCATCCCAAACCCATTCATAATAGGATAAATATTCGTTGGCAGGACGCATATAGGCCAATCCGCCGGAATTGTTATTTTGTGTTAAAGATGACATTATTACATTAACCTGATCATCTAACTGATAATGTTTAATGTACATATGAGCAGCTGCCACAATTTGCACCTGATTGGTAAATCTACCTTCTATGGTCCCTATATGGTTGCCATCAATTCCGCTGAAAACATGGTATAATGAATCGTTTTTAATTACAATTGACAACAAATCTTCGTTTTCTTCATCAAGTGGGTGATCACCTAAATAAAATATGCTGTTTCTGGTAATGTATTGAATCGTTTTGCTGTCGTTTTGATATACCAGCCCCGTTTTTTTACTCAAAATGTCTTTTGCATTAACCAGAAATAAGAGTTGTTGGCGACTAGTGGTATCTCCCTGATAAATACTATTGCCTTGTAAAGTATAATCAATATTGGTTGGAGAAGTAAAAATCTGGTTTTCCGTAATTTTACCGATAATTGTGGTAGAGTCTATAAATAAATAGATATCCTCGTTTTGAGTAAAAACAGGTTGGTGAACAAAAAAGCTCACCATAAATAACAAAATAGAAAAGCGCACTTTTATCAAATAATATGAATATTAAAGGTAAACATTATAAAACGATTTGGTTACATCCCAATAACGAAAATATTGTGCAAATTATTGACCAACGTTGGTTACCACATCAATTAGTGATTGCCGATATTAAATCGGTAGACGAAATGTGCACGGCTATTAAAGATATGTGGGTGCGCGGTGCTCCTTTAATTGGTGCCGCTGCAGCCTGGGGTATGTATCTTGCTACTGTTGAAGTTCCAGCCAGTTGCGCACGTGATTTCTTTTTTGAAGAATGTTATGGAAAATTACTTAAAACTCGCCCCACAGCAGTCAATTTAAAATGGGCATTGGATGAAATGTTGAAATCCATTACCGGTAATGATTCAATTATTGAATCGCGTTGGTATGGTAAAACTCGTGCAGAATGGATTAGTGCTGATGATATCAAAGTGAATGAACAAATAGGCAATTTAGGCGCACAATTAATTCAGGAAATTGCAGCGAAAAAAAATGGAGTAGTCAATATTTTAACGCATTGTAATGCAGGTTGGTTGGCAACTGTTGACAGAGGTACTGCAACAGCACCAATTTATAAAGCAAAAGAATTAGGGTTGCCAATACATGTTTATGTTAGCGAAACCCGTCCGCGTAATCAAGGCGCGCAACTTACTGCCTGGGAATTATTGGAAAATGATATTCCTCATACTTTGATTGTTGACAATGCAGCGGGACATTTAATGCAAAATAATTTAGTGGATATCGTTATTGTGGGCACCGACCGAACTTCACGCACAGGTGATGTTGCCAACAAAATTGGCACGTATTTAAAAGCACTTGCTGCCTTTGATAATAACATCCCTTTTTATGTAGCTGCACCATCTTCAAGTATTGATTTTAATATGCGAAATGCATTTAAAGAATTAATTATTGAAGAGCGCAATCCGGATGAAGTAAAATATGTGCAGGGATTGGAAAATAATCAGATTAAACAAGTATTAATTGCACCTGAAGCAACACCGGCAATTAATTATGCTTTTGATATTACACCGGCAAAATTGATAACCGGATTAATTACCGAAAATGGAATTTGTGCCGCAAATGAAATTGGGATTACCGGACTGTTTCCCGGAAAATAATTATCGCTCTACAATAGCGTTGATTTCAACCATTTCTCCAACCATACAAATACTTGCATATGACACAGGAGTATAGGCGATATCAATTTTTTTACCATCAGCAGGAACTATATCAAAATCACCCAGATTGATTGGCTCAAGCCGCGTGCCATCAGTTAATTCAATTACCCAAATACAGCCATCCAAACCTCTATAATCTCTAAAATAAGCAGTTTCAGTATCTGCTATAACTTCTTCATTGGTAGTATTACAGCCAATTACCATAACCAATAATACTGTAATTGCAACAAGCAAATTTTTCATGGCTTTGTGTTTATCTAGTAAACGAAGATAATACATAAATAGTCTGCAAAAAAATGTAATAATTTTGTCAGGATTAACCGGCTGCCTCAACCTTGGTTATCAGCCAATTGCATTTATTCCCCTACATTTGTATATGCCTTTACACGACGATGGATATGTGAAATATGCTTCACAATGGACAAAAACTGCCTTGCTAAAGGAAGATTTTGAGGAGTTGATTGTGTATAGAAATAAGCTGGCGGGTTTGAACTTAATTGGCATTTACCCTGACCAGATTGGATATGGCAATATTAGTCAGCGAATTAAACAAACCACACAATTCATTATTTCCGGTACTCAGACAGGTCAGCACAAAATAGCGCTGCCAGAGCATTTTTGTAAAGTAACCGATGTAAATATTGCTCAAAATAAATTGTTATGCGAAGGCCCTGTGCAAGCATCTTCTGAAGCAATGACACACGCGGCTATTTATTTAGCGGATACTAATGTGAATACGGTAATACATATTCATCATCACGAATTGTGGCAACAATTAAAAAACATTGTCACAACTACTGATATCACCATCACTTATGGAACACCCGAAATGGCTAATGCTATGTTTGATGCTGTGAAGGCTATCGAAAAAAATAAATTACCGAAAATTATAATTACAGCAGGGCATCAGGAAGGCGTATTTACATTTGGTAGTAGTATGAAAGATGCCTATGAAACGCTGATGATGTTTTACCATGAACATCAATAGGTTTAGTCAACAAACAAAGGATAGTGCATGCCCGGAATAATTTTCTTTTCTGCAGCAACTTCATATAAAGCGCTAATTGCAGCTTTACCTTCTTCACCCAGATCAACACTAAAATCATTTACATATAATGCGATATGTTGTTGCATAACCTGTTCATCCATTTCCTGCGCATGATCGCGAACATATTGCATGGTTTGGGCTGGATTAGCGAGGGCAAATTCAACACTTCGTTTTACTACGCGATTAATTTTTAATTGTAATTCAGGTTCAAAATCTCTTCGTGTAACAATTCCGCCCAATGGAATGGGTAATTGATATTTTTTTTCCCACCATTCACCAAGGTCGATGATTTTTTTTAATCCTTTATGAATATAGGTAAATCTGTTTTCGTGAATAATTAAACCGATATCAATGGCATCGTTGAGCAGCGCATTTTCTATTTCATTAAATACCATTTCTTTTTTAGTTGCGGCCTCTGGAAATGCTAATGTCATTAAAAAATTTGCTGTTGTTAATCGCCCCGGTATACCAATTAAACAAAATTCAATTTTAGACCGTGGAATTTCATCTTTCGAAATCATTAATGGCCCACAACCTCTTCCCAGTGCAGATCCTGCCGTAAGTAACTGATACTGATTGCTCATATATGCAAAGGCATGATAACTCAATTTCGTAATATCGTATTTGCCATCCATTGCTTCGCGATTTAATGTTTCTACATCGCCGTGAATAATATCAAAGGTTAAACCTTCGGTATCAATTTTTTGATGAGCAAGTGCATCGAAAATAAAGGTATCATTAGGGCAGGGAGAATAGGCTATACTGAGGTTCATAAAATGCTATTGGAAATTATTTTTTGCAACGCGATATTTAATTGCTCAACAGCTAATGGAATATTCCAGTTCGCTTTATTGCGTTTTTCTACATAATTGGAAATACTGCGCAATTGAAAACATGGCAAATGCATGTGCATACAACAAAAATAAAATGCGGCTCCTTCCATGCTTTCAATGTCGGGATGATATTTTGCTACCGTTTTAGCAATTGATTGTTCGTTGCCACTTGCCGTTTCTACTGTAATTGCTTGAACAAGTTTAAAATTCAAATTAAATGCTATGGCCGGAATGGAAGGTTCAAGACTTCCGTTTACAAATGGATAATTATTGGGCTGACTAAAGCCCAATTCAAACACATCCAAAAAAGTTTCGTTATCATCAGCTCCAAGTTGTGCAAACCTGTCGTTGGCAGCAATTACCACTTCACCTAAATTAATCTCCTTGTTAAAACTTCCCGCAATCCCCGCCTGAATAGCTAAATCGTAACGCCTAGTGGACAATAATCGCGTAACATGAAAAGTTGCTGAAGCTATACCAACACCGGTTATGAGCACATCAACGGTTGAATCACCTTTTTGGAGCAACTGAAAAACCGAACCGGGCACGTATTTTGCCTCCCCTAGGATAGGTTGCAATTCAAGTTCGGTTGCTGCTACTAAAAGCAATTTCATAACGCGAAGGTAGCCTAAATTTCACCTTACCGAAAAGGAACCTGAACAAATGTTAATTAATTTTGTCACCTTTATACAGACTTTATAAGCACACAATGAGAATAGGATTTATTATAAGCTTGGTTTTATTTGCCGGGTTATTAAATGCCCAAACGGAGGCAATTTATTTTAAAGCAGACTCGCTTTTTACGTTTAAGGACAGCAGAGATGGTAAATCATATATGGCATTTGAAATTAACGGTGTAGCGTGGATGGGTGAAAACCTGCGCCATAAAACAAGTGAGAGCTGGTGTTATGAAGATAAAAAGGCCAATTGTGAAGAATATGGTAGAATGTATAACTGGCAGGAAGCACAAACTGCATGCCCAAAAGGCTGGCATATTCCAACCCGTGTTGAATGGGATAGTTTAATTACCTGGTTGGGAGGCGATAGAAAAGCGGGATATTCGTTAGCTTACAGTGACAGTTTGGGATTTAACATCAAATTTGGTTATCCGCCAAATGTAAATGGTAGATATAGCGATTCGAATGTGCAGGCTAGTTATTGGACCAGCGATGAAAATAGTGCTTCAACTGCTTGGGTATATTATTTCATCAAACAAAAATTACCTTATGCTTATACCAATTTCTTTTCCAAAATTATGGTATGATGTGCCGCTGCGTGCAAGATAGTGCTACAAAACCTGTTGATGAATCGGGAGTTTTAAAAGAGGACTAAGCAGATTTTAGGCAAAAAAAAATCCGCTGAATTACAACGGATTTGAGGTCGGAAGCGGATTCGAACCGCTGTAGAAGCTTTTGCAGAGCCTTGCCTAGCCACTCGGCCATCCGACCATTGAGGCGCAAAAATAAAAACTTATTACATAACTCGCTAATTTAAATTTTCGTTCCCACATCTTTTATTTCAATACACACCTTTTTAATGTCGCCACCAAGCGGTGGATTTAATTTACAAATACGGATAGTTATATTCCCCGAATTACCAATAAAATTGCGGGTGCCGAGCACAATTTGCCGCGCTGCGGTTTCGATAAGTTGATATCTGCCCGCCATTACTTCACGGCAAATATTATATAAAACACCATAATCCAACGTTTCTGTTATTTGGTCATTTTGGCTGATGATGGCATCACTTTCAACGGTTAAAGTCACCTCAAACCTGTTGCCATGTGCTTGTTCGAAATCGTGTAAACCGATATAACTCTTGAATAACATGTCCTCCAAAACAATTGTTGCCATCTTTTTTTTGCACAAAATTACAGATTATACGAGGTATAATGGTGTAATTGCTTGGTTACAATTTGCCGAAATGCAGATGTCCCAATGGTTGCAGGCGTTTGAGAAAATTGTGACATTGCTACATTGACCCACATTTTAACCAATAATTTTAGATTATTAACGTGTGGCGTTTATCGGTTTATCCAGCTAAAATGCCTTAACTTTGCGCAAAATTTAAACCGAATTATATGCCAAACGATCTTTTTGAAGGAGTAGACTATTTTCAGTTAGATGACTTACTTACTACAGAACATAAGCTTATTCGTGATACTGTTCGCCAGTTTGTAAAACAGGAAATTTCACCAATTATTGAGGAGTATGCCCAAAAAGCAGAAACGCCTAAACACCTAATTAAAGGCCTCGCAGAAATTGGCGCTTTTGGACCAACTATTCCAGTTGAATACGGCGGAGGTGGCCTCGACAATATTGCGTATGGTTTAATAATGCAGGAAATTGAACGCGGCGACAGCGGTATCAGGTCGTTAGTGAGCGTGCAGGGAAGTTTGGTGATGTATCCTATTTATACATTTGGAAGTGAGGAACAACGCAGAAAATATTTACCAAAATTGGGAAGTGGAGAAATGATTGGTTGCTTCGGATTAACGGAGCCGGACCATGGTTCTGACCCTGGTAGCATGATTACCAATATTAAAGATAAAGGTGACCATTACCTTTTGAACGGAGCTAAAATGTGGATTAGTAATTCGCCTTTTGCTGATATCGCGGTTGTTTGGGCAAAAGATGAAGAAGGCAAAATTCGCGGTCTTATCGTAGAACGTGGAATGGAAGGATTTTCAACCCCTGAAACCCACGGCAAATGGAGTTTACGTGCAAGTGCAACCGGTGAACTCGTGTTCGATAATGTTAGAGTACCTAAAGAAAATATTTTCCCTGAAATTAAAGGTCTTCGCGGCCCATTAAGTTGTTTGTCTACTGCCCGTTACGGCATTAGCTGGGGTGCATTAGGTGCTGCAATGGATTGTTACGATACTGCTTTGAGATATACGCAACAACGCAAACAATTTGGTAAACCAATTGCAGGTTTCCAATTACAGCAAAAGAAATTAGCAGAAATGATTACCGAAATTACCAAAGCGCAATTATTGGTTTGGCGATTAGG
Source organism: Bacteroidota bacterium (assembly GCA_016718035.1). Taxonomy (GTDB): domain Bacteria; phylum Bacteroidota; class Bacteroidia; order Chitinophagales; family BACL12; genus UBA7236. The sequence goes on from JADKEK010000010.1 coordinate 174,648, forward strand.
TGTACTGAAAAATGAAAATAAAGCTACCCCTGCTCAAATTTCAATGGCAAAACGTAACAACGTAGCCATGGCATTAGACGTTGCACGTGATGCGCGCCAAATGTTAGGTGGTATGGGTATCACCGGCGAATATTCAATTATGCGTCACATGATGAATTTGGAAAGTGTAGTAACATACGAAGGAACACATGACATTCATTTATTAATTACCGGTGCAGATATTACCGGAATTGATGCATTTAAATAAAAATAAATAATCTCGTTATAAAACTGCAATGCCATTCGTATTGCAGTTTTTTTTTGTGGTGAATGAATTATTGATAGTGTTTCACTCATTTTTTCGATTAGGAAATGCAGGCTTTTTTCGTTATTTTTGAAAAAAGGCAAAAAAAAGGAGTAACAAATAATGAATTCTTGGTGGAAGAATGTATTTATCAATAATGTATTCATAGATTTAAAAAGAAAAGGCAAAACAGCAGCAACAGTTTCGCAATACGAATTAGCGAAACACGTTAAAGTGCTCACCATCACCGTTAGGCAAGTTGTAAAAAGTTTTTGGCTCATCACAATAGGCGTATTATGCGCAGGATTTGGTTTGCGCGGATTTTTATTACCCAGTGAATTTATTGATGGAGGAGCAGTTGGTATTTCATTATTAATTGCAGAAGTAACGCATTTACCATTAGCAGTTTTATTAATTGTGGTAAATATTCCTTTTGTTATTTTAGGATTTAATACGATTGGTAAAGATTTCGCCATAAAAACAATTCTGGGCATAATTGCACTTGCATGTGCTGTCGCATTTATTAATTACCCGATTGTTACAGAAGATAAATTACTCGTAGCCATTTTTGGTGGATTTTTTCTTGGCGCAGGAATTGGTTTAGCGATGCGTGGTGGTGGAGTTATTGATGGCACGGAAGTGCTGGCAATTAATTTAAGCAAACGTATTGGAGGTAGTGTAGGTGATATTATTATGGTAATTAATATCATTATATTTTCTATTGCTGCGTATGTGCTATCCTTGGAGACTGCTATGTATTCCATTTTAACTTATTTGGCTGCGTCCAAAACTGTTGATTTTATTTTAGATGGTATTGAAGAATATACTGGGGTAACAATTATTTCTCACAAGTCAGAAGAAATAAGAAATATGATTACCGGTAAATTAGGGAGAGGTGTTACTATTTTTAATGGTAAAAGGGGTTTCGGCACACATGGGCATAATCATCGTGATATTGATATTGTTTATACGGTAATTACGCGTTTGGAAGTAAGTAAACTCAATGCTGAAATTGAAAAAATTGATAAATCTGCATTTATTGTCATGAGTAGTATCCGCGATACCAAAGGTGGTATGATTAAAAAGCGGGTGCATAAACATGAATAGGTTTCACCCGCCTCAGCGGACTGGAAGCGCGGAGAAGCGGAGATTGATTGAATATGGATTGTGTGATATGGTTTGTTATTGAGTGCGCGGAGCTGGTAAACCAATTGTTTCTCCCAAAGATGCAAAGGTAAATTGATTGTAAAATGTGCGATATGGTTTGTTTTCAAGCGCGCAAAGCTGGCAAACCATTTGTTTCACGCGGAGAAGCGGAGATTGTTTGAATATGGGTTGTTTGTTTTGAGCCCGCGGAGCTGGAAAACCAATTGTTTCTCGCAAAGGCGCAAAGGTAAATTGAATGTAAAATGTGTGATATGGTTTGTTTTCAAGCGCCAAGCTTTTAAACCATTTGTTTCACGCAATGATGCAAAGCTTTTAAACACATACTACCTTTGCTCGCTTGAATTGGTTTTTTATTTAAATCGGTGCATTATACGGAAAGTGTTTGACTTTGCGCCTTTGCGAGAAACAACAACCTGTAGGTAATTATTTTTCCCCATTCGAAACCAGAACCACGAGCACTTAAAAAATGTTGATAATAAGTTATTAAATTTTTCTATTTTTTGTAAATTACACTAGATTCAACCTATCCACAGCAGACAGATTAACGCTCCGATTGTGCATAGATTTTTATTCATAAATATTGGGTTACAACTGTTTCCCGTTATACTTTTGGCGTCCCGTAACAGGGGAGAACCGGCAAACTGAACCAACATGGCAGAATTCGATAACAACCAGACTAATCAATATAAAAAAAACGACCGCAAACGTAACCAGGCCGATTTATCCAGCGTGGTTTATGGTAAAGTACCACCACAAGCACCCGATTTGGAAGAAGCCGTTTTAGGCGCTTTCATGATCGACCGCGATGCTGTTACCAACGCTATTGAAATATTGAGGGCAGAAAGCTTTTACGATGACCGTCACCGCATCATTTTTGCCGCCATCCGCCGTTTGTTTGAAAAAACACAACCTATCGACTTACTTACCGTAACTGAAGAGTTGCGCAAAATGGGTCAACTGGAAGAAGCCGGCGGACCGTTTTATGTTACTTCACTAACCAATAGAGTGGCTTCTGCGGCGCATATCGAACACCATGCGCGTATTGTTACCCAAAAATTTATTCAGCGTGAACTTATTCGTATTTCCAGCGAAATAGTGCACGACTCGTATGAAGATACTACCGACGTATTTGAATTGTTAGATAAAGCCGAACAAAACTTATTTAACATCGCCGATAAAAATTTACGCACGAGTTATAATGAAATTAATAATTTATTAAGCGCGACCATAAAAGAAATTGACGAAGCGAGAAAACATGAAGATTCATTAACAGGATGTCCTTCAGGTTTTAGTAACCTCGACCGTGTTACAGGTGGCTGGCAAAAATCAGATTTAATTATCGTGGCTGCCCGACCAGCGATGGGTAAAACTGCATTCACTTTATCGCTTGCGCGAAATGCGGCTGTTGATTTTAACAAAGGTGTTGCCATTTTTTCACTTGAGATGAGTTCTCAGCAATTAGTAAAACGTTTATTAAGTGCTGAAACAGAAATTCCAGCGGAAAAAATTATTAAAGGTCATCTCGCTGAACATGAAATGGTGCAGTTGGTAAAACTTTCAGGTAAATTAGGAGAGGCTCCAATTTTTATTGATGATACACCTGCCATCAACATTTTTGAATTACGTGCAAAATGCCGCCGTTTAAAAATGCAACACGATATTCAATTGGTAGTTATCGATTATTTACAATTAATGACTGCCTCCGACTCAAATAAAGGCGGTGGAAATCGCGAACAGGAAATCAGTCAGATTTCACGTTCATTAAAATCTATTGCCAAAGAATTAAATATTCCTATCATCGCATTATCGCAGTTATCGCGTAAAGTGGAAGACCGCGGTGGAAGCAAACGACCAATGTTATCCGATTTACGTGAATCTGGAGCCATTGAGCAGGATGCCGACTTAGTATGTTTCCTTTACCGTCCTGAATATTATGGATTGGATGTGGATGAAAATGGATTGCCGACAAAAGGTATTGGTGAAGTAATGATTGCTAAACACCGTAACGGTGCATTGGAAAATGTGCGCGTTCGCTTCGTTGATAAATTCATCAAATTCGTTGACCTTGATGAAATGTATACGCCTCAAAATTTAACACCACTCGCTAATGTCATCACCGATAATAAAGCCACTATCACCCGTAAATCCAAAATGGATGATATGGATAATATCGATATGTCCGAGGAACCACCGTTTTAATTAATGCTACTTTACTGAAAATAGATTAATGGTTGTTTCTCGCCAAGGCGCTAAGTTTAGGTGAATATTTGATGTGTGATATGGTTTGTTTTCAAGCGCGCAAAGCTTTTAAACCAATTAATATATTTCTCCGCTTTCTCCCATCTCCGCGTGAAACAATCATCGAACGGTTCACGCGAAGCCGCGGATACAAGGCGCGGAGATTAAAGGAAAATTTAATGTTATATAAGGATTGTTTTTAGGACGAAAAGTTATTAAACGAAGCACCTTTGCTTGCTTGAATTGGTTTTTTATTTAAAAATAGCACATCGTGCTGGTAATTTTACCTTTGCGACTTTGCGAGAAACACTTCGTAAATTATATCCTGACACTGAAACAAACAATAATACATCAACCCTATCGGCTCGCATAACGCACAAGCAACAGCGCAACAAAGGCAAACAAAATATTCGGAATATTAGTCCCGATGATAGGATGCAATCCATTATTAATGGAAAACGAAGTAGAAAATTGCATGAAAAAAATATATAACGCACTCAACGCAACACCCGCGATAATATTAAACCAATTACCACCACGTATTTTTTTAGACCCCAATGCAGCTCCCATAATCACTAAAATTAATGCAGAAATAGCAGAAGAAGCCCTGCGATATTGTTCAACAGTATAATATTCTAATTCACCCGTACCTTCCGCTTTTTTCTCCGCAATGTATTGCTCCATTTCTTCATAATTCAACACATCCTTAATACGTATATCCTCATCAAAATCTTTAGGTAATAAATTTAAGACAGTATCCATTTGTTTGCCTTCGGTATACTTTTCACCCGGACTTTTAATTTCCCAATATTTGTAATCCACAAACCGCCATTGTTTGGTGTCGGCAATATATTGGATTTTCGAAGCATTTATTTTTCTTGTCAATTGTCTGTCCTTATCACTGCCTTTAAATTCTTCCAACGAAAAATTATAACCTTCGTTGTTTTTGAATTTAAATCGTTCTAAAGAAATAAAAGTGTTTTTATTTATTTTAAGATGTTTGTTATTACCATAATTTTTAGGCGCATGAATATACTTGTCCTCAAAAGCTAATTTCCGTTTATTGGTTTCAGGCACTGTCCAGTAATTGGCATACAACAACACGCCAACAGCAGCTAACCCGCAAACGATGTAAGGCCTCAAAAAACGTCGAAAATTCATCCCACTATTAAACATGGCAATAATTTCACTGTTATAAGCCATGCGCGAAGTGAAAAATATAACCGCTAAAAATATGAGTAAAGGAGCTAGTATTGACGTGATAAATGGAATGAAGTCCAGGTAGTATTGAATAATTTCAGGAGTCGGTGCGTTTTTTTCGACAAACTTTTCTGTTTTTTCAGAAAGGTCAATAACAATGGCGATAGATATAATTAGGACATGTGCGAATATGGTAGACACTACGAATTTTTTTACTACGTAAATGTCGATAATACTCAACCATCGCCTAAACGGCATAAATATATAATCCCCAATTTTTTTCACAGTCTCGCGGAAACATTTTTTACCATTTGCACTTTCCATTGTGCAAAATCACCAGCTATAATATGTTTTCTTGCTTCTTTTACCAGCCATAAATAAAAACTTAAATTATGGATGCTGGCAATTTGTGGTCCAAGTCGCTCACCACTCGCAAATAAATGGCGTAAAAACGCTTTGCTGTGTAAACGACTAGTTGAAGCATTACTTGAAATATCTATGGGCGAAAAATCGGTCTCCCATTTTTTGTTTTTAATATTAATTATGCCTTCGGCAGTAAACAACATACCATTTCTGCCATTGCGTGTTGGCATCACACAATCAAACATGTCGATACCTAACGCTATACTCTCTAAAATATTGGCGGGTGTTCCTACACCCATTAAATAACGGGGTTTGTTTTCCGGCAAAATACTACAAACAGTTTCGGTCATGGCATACATATCTTCATGCGGCTCTCCAACACTCAATCCGCCAATCGCATTACCCTCAAGTTCCATGCCTGCAATTACTTCTGCACTCTGTTTGCGCAAATCGGGATAAACCGAACCCTGCACAATTGGAAATAAAAATTGCCTATAGTCATAAATTGGTGCAGTTGATTTAAAATGTGTAACACAACGTTGTAACCAGCGATGTGTAAGTTCCATGCTCTTTTTGGCATAGGGATATTCGCAAGGGTAGGGTGTACATTCGTCGAATGCCATGATAATATCAGCACCTATTTTTCGCTGAATATCCATTACACCTTCCGGTGTAAAGGTATGTTTGGAGCCATCAATATGCGATTGAAAAGTAACGCCCTCTTCTTTGATTTTGCGGATTTGCGCTAAAGAATGCACCTGAAAACCACCACTATCGGTTAAAATCGGACCCTTCCATCCATTAAATTTATGTAAACCTCCGGCTTTTTCTATCGTATCAGTCCCGGGTCGCAAATACAAATGATAAGTATTCCCTAAAATAATCTGGGCCGCGATATCCTCCTCAAGCTCCTTGAAATGTACGCCTTTAACAGTGCCAATGGTGCCGACAGGCATAAAAATGGGCGTTTCAATGCTGCCATGGTCGGTTTCAAGCACACCTGCACGGGCTTTTGAATGCGGATCGGTATTGGTTAATTGGAAAAACACGCCGCAAAAATACTTAATTGTGGAAAGCTTGTGCATATGTTATGAACTGTTGTCAACTTAAATGTGGAGCACAAGTTCAATAATCTAACTTTGCCGCAGCACTATTATGGACGACTCATTTATTAATATCCTTGTATTTTACACATTTTGCGGAGCAGCTTTTTTTCAACTTTTTTATTTCCTGTTTTTTTATTTGCGTTTAGCAAATTATAAACCGAAAGAAAAGAAAATAACGCAGTATCCACCTGTATCCGTAATTATTTGCGCACGGAACGAAGACACTAATCTCAAACAGCATCTTCCAAAATTCTTGCACAAGACTATCCTGCATTTGAAGTAATTGTGGTTGATGATAACTCTGATGACGGCACTACCGAATATCTCTTTTTCCTTTCACAAAAAGAACCGAGATTAAAACGCACCAAAACAGGTAACAGCAATCGGATGATGGCAGGAAAAAAATTCCCGCTCACATTAGGCTTAAAAGCTGCTGCTAACGAATTGGTGGTATTAACCGATGCAGATTGTTACCCTGCTACCAATCAATGGCTTAAACAAGTTGTAAGTGGATACGCAACAGATAATAAAGCAATTGTATTAGGTTATGGTGCTTACGAGAAAAAACCGGGACGATTAAACAGACGAATCCGATATGAAACTTTTTTAACGGCATTGAATTATTTATCGTTTGCTTTGGCCAAACTACCGTATATGGGGGTGGGAAGAAATTTATCGTACCAAAAAGGATTGTTTTTTAGCACAAATGGTTTTTTCGACCATCGACATATTCCAAGTGGTGATGATGATTTATTTATCAATAAAGTCGCCACTAAAAGAAATACAGAAATCGTAATATCTCCTGATGCATTTACTTACTCTCCACCCAAAGAAACCCGTGAGGAATGGATAGAACAAAAAACGCGTCACATGAGCACTGCCAGGTATTACCGGGCTAAACATAAATTCTGGTTAGCGCTTCAGCCAATTTCGCATATTTTGTTTTGGATTACGTCACTCTATTTATTGGCTACCGTATTTGTTTATTGGTATATAGTTGCAGCTGCATTTGTTTTGCGCTGGGCACTTTTGCGATACACATTCGGACAGTCGATGAATAAACTGGATGAAAAAGATTTAAAGCCTTATATCGAGTTATATGATATCATGCAAATCGGCTACTATTTCCGCTTTGCCAAAGCAGCTTTAGTAAAAACAAAATATAGATGGGATTAAACGAAAATCTTTCTGATCGCGCCCGTGAGGATATGGAACTGGTTGAAAAAGCCCGCAAAGGCGACCAGTATGCCTATAGTGTTTTAATGGGGCGATATAAAGATTCAATTAATTTCATGCTGCTCAAAATGGTTCACAATCGCGATGATGCCGATGATTTAACCATAGAAGCTTTTGGGAAAGCATTTTTACACCTTGAAAAATATACTCCTGACTTTGCATTCAGTACATGGCTATTTAAAATTGCCCTGAATAATGCCATAGATTTTATTCGCAAAAAGAAATTAAAAACATTGAGCTTAGATGATGAAAATGACGAATCATCAAAATATGTTTTTTCCAAAATTAAAACAAGTGCATTAGACCCGGAAGAGTCTATCATAAAAGATCAACGTGCAGGCTTAATGCGCACCATTTTAGATGAACTCAATCCGAAATATAAAACATTAATCGAAATGCGTTATTTTGAAGAACTGAGTTATGAAGAAATAGCAGAAAAACTCAATATGCCGCTCGGCACAGTAAAAGCCCAACTTTTCCGCGCACGAAATTTTCTTTATGAATTACTCGCCGAAAGAAAAGGGAGGATTTGATATTGAAATTGGTTTGAAATTATAAAATGACAGCTACTATCTTGCGATCACCAAAGGGTTGCATTTTGCTCTTCAAATTATTTTTTCCGGCTTTAGTATCCGCACAAATTTAAACTATATTTAAATAGCAAATTAAAATCATCTTTGTATTTCCTTTGTGTTAATTCTCTTTATTGTTCGGCTGTTTGGTTTATCAATCACTATCTCCGCCTCTCCCCACAAACCATACAATCCGCGTGAACCAAAAACAACTCCGATGCAAACAACATTTAATAATCACCGGCAACTAATTTGCAAAGAACTGCAAAAAACAATCCTGCAAATTACCCCTCTAAATAATCTCTCAAATATTCAAACTCACTGCCCAGGTTACCATTAACGGTTATACTGGCATCATTTATCATGCTGGAGTTTTCTTTGAAAAATTCATCCCACACCGATTTAATCAATAATGAACCAAATTCTTCGCTTGCACTTCTAGGTAATTCATTCGGTAAATTATCAATTGCCATAATATCAATTGATTCAGGAATATAAGGTGCTATTTCTAACTCGGTATTTACATCATATCCATAAACAGGTTCGTTAATGGTGGTAGACCGTATAGTGGCAGGCACACCTCCGTTAACATCGCAGCTTACATCTGCAATAACTTTAATTCGCCAATTCGGATTGCGCATGTCTTCTTTTGAAAATAATTGAGGCGCAGCTGGACTCCAAAAAATACAATTAATCAGAACATCACATTTATTCATAAAATAATTAAATGTGCATTTATATAATTCCGGATGATGATGGAATTCATCTTTATTAAATCCGCCATCGCTTTTGCGGTCGTATAAATCGTCACTATCTAAAACACAATATACCGCTTCATTAAATTCATAATTTAAAAACTCATCTTTGGTAACACGTTTTAATTTTATGTCATCCAAAAACTCAACAGCTCCTTTACCAACTCTTCCGGTGCCTGTGACAATAATTTTTACATTCGGAATTTTTAATCCTTTATATTGAAATTTTAATTCATTATAATCACGGCAATCTTTTGCACGTTTTAAATGTTCTTCATCAATACGTTGTCCTAAAGTCCACAATGCATTATGCGCACCAATAATACCTGCCCAACGTCCAAATGCAATTACCCGAATGCCATGTTCATCTTTTAAACATTCATAATCTATCATTCGGATATTTTTTTTCACCAATTGTTGCAACAACTTTCTGTTTTGTGGTTGTTTTTTAATTGTGTGAGAAAAAAACAGGTATGTTTTATCCGGAATAAGTAAATCGTAAGGCACTTCTTTTACACCCATTATGATATCACAGTCTCGCAAGTCCTCTTGTAAAGTAATACCGGCATCTTCAAATTCATAATCGGCAAAGCAACGTCCTTTACTCGGTTGCACTACAATATCGATTTCAGGAAAACCGGATTTTAATTGTTGAATTTGACTTGGAATTATCGGTATACGGGCATCCGGCGGAAATTTCGCCTCGCGTAAAATGCCTATCTTCTTAACTTTCATAATTGGCGTAAAGATAAGCGCTTAATCTTAAGGCAAAAATGACATCTGTCTGTTTCACACTTAAAACAGACCGAATTGGCCTGATTATGCCATCAAAAGGCTAATTTTTAACAAATACTCTGCGATAATTAATCGCATTGGTTTGCATCACGGCAACATAAATTCCTTTCGGAAATGTATTGGTATTAATGGTAGCTGATTTTGATTGAATAGCTTCGTTAAATATCATTTTTCCATCTGCCGCATAAATGGCTAAATCGCTGATGATTTGATCCGATTGTATGGTAACAAATTCATTTGCCGGATTGGGATAAACACGAAATTGAGGCACTTTTTGTTCAATTACAGCCACATTGGTATCCACATTCTCTGAAGTATCAGCCACATATTCAAAAACGTAATTCGCAACCAAAGGAATATGGTCAGAACTCATATATAACGCATTGGCCAGCGATGCACTTACAACTGCATTTGGCAAATCGTTCATGGCATCATCAAAATGCGCTCCATCGTTTCCTATTGCGTGATAAGTGCCTGCTACCATAGTCATTCCACCCATATCTTCAATGGCCTGACTATGCAACATCATATCAAAACGGTCGTCTAAACCACCTGTTGAACCACCACCAAAACTTTCAATTCGTGTGCTTTGGGTGTGGTAAGGTGCATTGGATGAATTGTTCCAATTAGTGGTGAGTAAACCATCCAAAGGGTCAAGTACATACCCTGAATTATCCTGATCCAATAATGCAATATATGCGTCTTCGTTAGAATCGTAAATATTAAAATCACCAACTATTAAAAAGTTAGTGGTGTCGGGCAACAAATCGGTAACTTTTCGCAAACTATCCACTTCTCGTTTTCGCTGGTCGGCATTTGTACCTCCACTGCTGGCTTTTAGGTGTAAGGAATAAAAATAAATTTCTTCACCGCTGGCTATATGTTTTAATTGGAATTCATTAATGTCACGTAACTCAGTGGTTATAGGTGTATTGGTTATAAATGCAAACTTATCTTTCCTAAAATAAATGCCGTTATCGGTATCGAAACTATTGATAAATGTCCCCATGGCATAATTAGTATCTACTTTATATACCACCGAATCGAAAAAACGAATTGCACCAGATAGTTCAATTAATTCCTGCACAATGAGTATATCCGGATGCATGGAATCAACTACTTCAAATAAGTATTGTTCTTTGTCGTTCCCCGTGTTGTCAAAATTCAACACATTATAGGTCATAAATTTACAGGTATCCCACCGCACTTCCTGAGCTTTAGCTGCATAGCCCAATACCCACAACATCAAAATCAGCCCTGTTTTTTTCATCATTATACAAAGATGCTAAAATGTATGGTAAAAATGGCCTTAGGACTTCAATTTTGAGCTGGTAACAACCATTGTTAATACTTCCTTAACCGTTAGATAAAACACCTTCTTTCCTGACAAAATTTCACCTGCAGGCCACAACACAGACTGAACCCTCCTCCTCATTTATTATCTTTACGCCCTCAATTATGGAAATTTCTAAAACATATAATCCCGCAGAAATAGAGAAGAAGTGGTATCAGCATTGGCTTGACAAACGTTACTTCCATTCAGAACCCGACAATCGTGAGGCTTTTACCATTGTGATTCCCCCTCCAAACGTAACAGGAGTGCTGCATATGGGTCATGTTTTGAACAATACCATTCAGGATGTGCTCATTCGCCGTGCCCGCATGCAGGGGAAAAATGCGTGTTGGGTACCCGGAACCGACCATGCTTCTATTGCTACGGAAGCTAAGGTGGTAAAAATGTTGCGCGACCAGGGCATCAAAAAATCCAGCCTTAGCCGTGATAAGTTTTTAGAACATGCCTGGGTTTGGAAAGAAAAATATGGCGGTATCATTCTTCAGCAATTAAAAGAATTAGGTTGCAGCTGCGACTGGGACCGCACATCCTTCACCATGGATGAAAATTATTATGATGATGTAATTAATGTGTTTATCGATTTATACGAAAAGGGATTTATTTACCGCGGACTTCGTATGGTAAACTGGGACCCTGAAGCACAAACTGCTGTTAGTAATGAAGAGGTTATTTATAAAGATGTAACCTCGAAATTACATTATGTAAAATATCAAATTAAAGGTGATAACGATTATATCACCATTGCAACCACCAGACCGGAAACAATTTTAGGTGATACAGCAATTTGTGTGCACCCTGATGACGAACGTTTTCAATCTTATATCGGGAAAACAGTTTTAGTGCCGATTATCAACCGTGAAATTCCAATTATTGCTGATGCTTATGTTGATCGTGAATTTGGAACCGGAGCATTAAAAATTACACCTGCTCATGATGTTAATGACTACGAAATTGGATTACGACACAATTTAGCTGTAATCGATATTTTTAATGATAATGGCACATTAAATGAAAATGCGCAAATATTAATTGGTGACGACAGAAAAGTGGCCCGCAAAAAAATGGTGGAGCTCATGGAAGAAAGTGGCCATTTAATTAAAATTGAGGACCTCAAAAACAGTGTCGGATTTTCTGAAAGAACCGATGCTATGATAGAGCCTAAATTGAGTATGCAATGGTTTATTCGCATGAAAGAAATTTCGAAACCTGCATACGAAAATGTGGTAAATGGTAATATCAAACTCCATCCCGATAAATTCATCAATACCTATAAACATTGGATGGAAAATGTAAAGGATTGGTGTATTAGTCGCCAGTTATGGTGGGGACAAAGAATACCTGCATGGTATACAGAAAACGGAGATTTTGTTGTGGCGAAAACGGAAGCAGAAGCTATTCAGAAATTCGCTGAAAAAAATATTACTTATACCACTATTCGCCAGGATGAAGATGTGCTCGATACCTGGGCCAGTAGCTGGTTGTGGCCGATAACCGTATTCGACGGATTAAAACATCCGGATAATAAAGATATTCAGTATTATTACCCAACTCAGGTATTAGTTACGGCACCGGAAATTTTGTTTTTCTGGGTAGCAAGAATGATTATTGCCGGGTATGAATATAAAAATGAAAAACCTTTCAGCGATGTTTATTTAACAGGAATTGTTCGCGATAAACAGCGCAGAAAAATGAGCAAAAGTTTAGGTAATTCACCTGACCCGCTTGATTTAATTGCACAATACGGTGCCGATGCAATTCGTATGGGAATTTTATTGTGTTCACCTGCCGGTAATGATATTATTTATGATGATAAACTGATTGAACAGGGCAGGAACTTTAACAACAAACTCTGGAACGTATTACGTTTAATTAAAGGTTGGGAAATATCAGGAGAAAATAATCCGGAAAATACCGCAGCAATTGAGTGGTTTGAATCTAAATTAAATCACACTATCGCAACCATTGATGATCACTTTACTAATTTTAGAATTAGTGATGCATTAATGACCTTATATAATTTTATTTGGGATGATTTCTGCTCATGGTATCTTGAATTTGTTAAACCGGAATTTGGCAAACCAATCGACAAAAATAGTTACGATAAAACCATTGGATTTTTTGAACAATGCCTCGTTTTATTGCATCCTTATATGCCTTTTATAACTGAAGAGTTATATCATTTACTACAAGACAGAAATGCCGGTGATGATATTATTATGGCCCAATTGCCTAAAGGCGGAGCAACCAATGAAAATTTAATTGAAACCGGTGAAGCAGTAAAAGATATTATTTCTAAAGTACGAGATATTCGTGCTAAAAATAATATGAGTCCTAAAGAACCGGTGCCGTTATATATGGATGGTAGTTTAGATGCGTATAATGCATTTAAATCTATCATAATTAAAATGGCAAACTTGAGTGCTTTTGAAGCTACTGCAACAGAAATACCTGGTGCAATTACGTTTTTGCGTGGTACACAACAATGTTTTGTTACCATTAATGTAGCGATAGATGTTGAAGAGGAAAAGAAAAAATTACAAGAACAAATAGCCTATCAGCAAGGATTTTTAATTAGCGTAGATAAAAAACTCAGCAACGAAAAATTTGTTGCCAGCGCTCCTGCACAGGTAGTAGAAATGGAAAAAAAGAAACGCGCCGATGCAGAAGAAAAAATAAAAATGCTGGAAATCAGTTTGAAAAATTTAAACTAATTACGAATCTGCAGCAAAAGAATTCAAGCAGCGAAACTATTTAGATGTTTTACTGTTAGATAACATATACACCTAATCTAACATTTGTGAAGCATTTCCACATGTTTGGTGTTTTATGTCACCTTAAACTAAATTTATTCACTGTAATTTTGCACCTTAAACTAACCTAAACCAATACATATTATGAAAAAAGGATTCCTTGCCGTAATGGCAATAACAACAGCACTTTTTGTTACTTCATGTGGCAAAAAAGGTGGCTTAAGCGAAGAAACGAAAGCTGCCATGCAAACATTTGAAACAAATTGGAAAGCAACCGAAGGCAATATGACTGCCATGGGAACAACCATGACAACAGCTTTTGGTGAAATGACTACCATGATGGCTGCAAATGATGCTATGGACATGACCAAATTAAAACCTGCAACCAAAGCTAGCGTAGACTCTATGTTGACTATGTGCACTATGATTAAAGGTCAAATGGAAAAAATGAAAGGCGATTACTCTGCTGCCATGACTCAATGGGCTACAGATGCAACTGCTTATGCAGATTGGAAGAAAAAAGCGCAGGAAGAAAAATTAGCTGATGCTGATTTTAAAGCTGAAATTGATAATACCTGGACTGCTAAATTAGCTACCTACAACGATCAATTAGTAGCTATGAACGAGGCGTTAACTGGTATTCAGGCTGCTTGCAAATCAAGCTGCGATGCGATTACCGGTATGGTAGCACCAGTTAAATAAACTACTTTCACCTAATTGTAAAGGCATTCACTTTTGTGGATGCCTTTCTTTTTTTTGCGAAAATCAATAATCTTGCACTGTCGTATGTTCAAAATTCCGTAACGTTTCCCTTTTAGGAGCTTTACTTTTAACGAAAATTCATATCATGAAGATTACCTACACCTTAATTTGCCTGCTTTTTCCGCTATTCTTGTTTTCACAAAATGTTACCCAAACCGTTCGCGGGCACGTGAGCGACAAAGACTCTAAATTTCCTGTTCTCGGTGCTACTGTATTGGTTTATGCTGATTCGGTTATGGTCGGTGGGGCTGTAAGTGACGAAAGTGGCGATTTCAGAGTAACCAACGTTCCGGTTGGCCGTGTGAACATGGTATTTAGAAGTGTCGGGTATACAGATTTGCCAATTAATAATTTGATTATTACCGGAGGGAAAGAAGTTATTTTAAACGTAGAATTAGAAGAGCAGACCATTTTATTGGAGGGATTGGAAATTAAAGCCTATCAGGATAAACGTGAAGTAAATAATGAAATGGCCGTTGTTAGTGTGCGTACGTTTAGTGTGGAAGAAACCGACCGATACGCAGGAAGCCGTGGTGACCCTGCCCGAATGGCGAGCAATTTTGCCGGCGTACAAGGTGCAGACGATTCACGTAATGATATTGTAGTTAGAGGTAATTCTCCAATTGGAGTGCTTTGGCGTTTAGAAGGTGTTGACATTCCTAATCCCAACCATTTTGCCATTGCAGGAACAACTGGTGGACCTGTTTCTATTATCAATAATAAATACCTCAGCAATTCCGATTTTTTTACCGGTGCTTTTCCTGCGGAATATGGTAATTCTATTGCAGGTGTTTTTGATTTAAATATGCGTCGTGGAAATAATGAACAACACGAATTTAGCGGACAACTTGGATTTTTAGGTACAGAATTATTTGCCGAAGGCCCGATTAATAAAAGTAAAAAATCATCATACCTCGGCAGCTTCCGATATTCAACTTTACAGTTATTCCAGTTTATGAATTTGAGTATTGGTACTTCAGCAGTGCCTAATTATTTTGATGGTGGTGTTAAATTATCCTTCCCCAAAGGAACAAGTATTATTAATGTTTTTGCAATAGGAGGTAAGAGTAATATCGACATTTTAGTTAGTGAATATTCTAAAGCAGAAACCGAATTATATGGCGATAGCGACCGCGACCAATATTTTGGTACCAGCATGGCAGTTGCAGGCGTTTCTTATGGTATGCAACTTAACCCTAAAGCTTATGGAAAGGCTGTTGTAGCCTATTCCTGGCAAGAAAATCACGCCAATCATATTTTAGTTTACCGCGATACGCTTTTTGAAATAGACTCTATGGTGCCAAATATGAATTATAGTTATAAGGACCAAAAAATAACAGCGTTATATCACTTAAATTACAAAGTAAATAACCGTCATAGTTTTAAAGCAGGCGTGAGTGCAGAACAATATATGTATAACCATATTGATTCTAATTTGAATTTATTTACCTGGAACTTTGATAACCGTTACGACTATACTGATAATGCATTATTAATGCAGGCATTTTTTCAATGGAAATATAAAGCAGCAGAAAAACTGGTGGTTAACGGCGGTTTGCATGGTCAAGTATTTACTATGAATGCCAATAGTAAATCGATTGAACCACGTTTAGGATTAAGTTATACCCTCACCGAAAAATCTTCACTTAATTTCGGAGCCGGTTTGCATAGCCAGATGTTACCGAGTTATCAATATACGTATCAGCAAATACAACCGGATAATTCATTTTTATTAATTAATGAAGATGTAGGTTTTATCAGAAGCTTTCATAGTGTGTTGGGATATGATCAGATGTTGGGGAAAAATTTCCGCCTGAAAATGGAAACGTATTTCCAATATTTATACGATGTGCCTGTTGAGGTGCAACCATCAGCTTTTTCTTTAGCTAACGAAGGAAGTGGCTTCTCTCGCTTTTTCCCTGATTCGTTACAAAATACAGGAACCGGAAAAAATTATGGTGTTGAATTAACACTGGAGAAATTTTTTAGCAATCACTTCTTTTTCCTGGCTACGGGTTCGTTATATAATTCATTATATGTTGGTTCAGATGGCATTGAACGCAAAACCGATTTTAACGGCTCCTACGCTGCGAATTTACTCGGCGGGTATGAATGGACGATCAGCGATAGGAATGTGATTACAACAGGCATTAAAATGACTTATGCAGGTGGTAAACTTTCAACACCTGTCGACACTTTGGCATCTATTGCTGCTAAAGAATTGATTTTTATCGATTCGCTCACCAATACTTTGCAACTGAAAGATTATTTCCGTTTCGATTTGAAGTTGGCTTACCGCATCAATTCAAAGAAAAACAAGGTAACACACGAAATAGCTATCGACTTGGTGAATTTATTTGATGTACAAAATGTATTAGGGTTAACGTATGCACCAAATCCTGCAGACATTACTATCAGTCCAATAAAAGAGGAATATCAGCTAGGATTTTTACCTTTGTTCTATTATAAAATTGATTTTTAATTAAACGCAGGACGATACCATTATGAATTGGAGTACTATAACTTATGCTGTTCATCAAAAAGTGGCTAGCATTGCATTAAATCGCCCGGATAAAAGAAATGCTTTTAATGCCACATTGGTTGCAGAATTAAAAGCGGCCTTTGCAATGGCAGAAGGTGATGCGCAAGTGAAAGTTATTGTATTAAAAGGTAATGGTGAAGTATTTAGCGCCGGAGCGGATTTGGGTTATCTCCAATCGTTACAAAATAATACCTATCAGGAGAATCTGGAAGATTCATTGTCGTTGATGGAATTGTATAAACAAATTTACACACTGTCAAAACCGGTAATTGCGCAAATTGAAGGGCATGCCATTGCAGGCGGTTGTGGATTAGCAACTATTTGTGATTTTTCTTTTGCCGTTGATGAAGCAAAATTCGGATACACTGAAGTTGGTATCGGATTTATTCCTGCAATTGTGATGGTATTTTTATTGCGTAAAATTGGCGAACGCAATGCAAAGGAATTATTGTTGACCGGTAAATTAATTTCAGCAGCAGAAGCCAAACAAATGGGTTTAATTAATGATGTTGTTGGCGTAGAAAATATTGAAGCAACTGTCGAACAGTTATGTCAGTCGTTAATTGAAAAAACCAGTCGTGCATCATTACAAGCTACCAAACAAATGATTGCAGCTGTGCAGGAAATGGGGTTAAATGAAGCATTACAATATGCGGCTGAAATGAATGCCAAAGCAAGAGCAACTGATGATTGTAAACATGGCATTAATGCTTTCCTCAATAAACAAAAACCGAATTGGGATTAATCAGGGCTGTGCAAGATATGCCAGAATCACAGCATGGATTTTTACCATCTGTTCTACATTAATGCAATAAGGTGGCATTATATAAACCGTATTCCCTAACGGACGTAACAATACACCATTCCCAATAAAAAACCGATACATTTCATCGCGGAGTTCATTAAAATATCCTGTTTGATGTGGCGTAACTACATCAAAGGCTAAAATGGTTCCGTGTTGACGGATATTGGTTACCTCTTTAGTTGTTGCAGTAACAAATGTTTTTAATCGCTCAGCGAAATCACTTTGAATGGAAGTTATGCTGATTACATTATCTATAAATCCTGCTTGTTCAATAATATCCAGACTGGCATTTGCTGCAGTGCAGGCTAAAGGATTAGCAGTATAACTATGGCCATGATATAATGCCTTCATTTTGTCATCACTGTAAAATGCTTCAAAAATATGTGTCGCACATAAAGTAGCACCTAAAGCCATAGTGCCTCCGGTAATACCTTTACTGATACACATAATATCCGGACGTGTTTCGCAATAATGACTTGCAAATATTTTTCCGGTGCGATAAAAACCTGTCATCACTTCATCGGCAATACAAATAACACCATTCGATTTTGCCAAAGCAATCAATTGCTCAAGATATTCCGGCTGATACATCAACATGCCTCCTGCACCCATAACCAATGGTTCATAAATAAATGCAGCAACATCGTTATTAGCTAAAAATGTTGTTAGTTGATTAATACTTTCTTGTTCTTTTCCGGGGAGTGGGGGAGTGATGAACGTAACGTCGAATAATTTATCATGAAATGGTTGTGAAAATGCACCGCGATCGCTTACACTCATGCTACCAAATGTATCGCCATGATAACTGTTTTCAAATGCAACAATTCTTTTTTTATTTACACCGGCATTGCTGTGAAATTGCAGTGCCATTTTTAATGCTACTTCAACGGCAGTTGAGCCATTGTCGGAATAAAATACTTTAGAAAAATGGCCTTCCGTATGTATCAATAAACGCAATGCGAGTTTTAATGCAGGTGTATGTGTAAATCCGGCAAAAATTACATGCTCTAATTGTAAACTTTGTTCATATAATTTTTGCGCGATATACGGATTCGAATGTCCGTGAATATTCGTCCACCAGCTTGAAACGGCATCTATATATAATTTGCCATCTTTATCGGCTAACAATGCACCGGCACCACGAACAATATGAATAGGCTCATCTGCCAGTTTCATTTGTGTAAATGGATACCAAATAGGTCCGTTACTGTCCATTAAATACGTTTTAAAAGATTGGATTTAATTTTATCGGCATGTCGTTTAACAAACGATTTGTCGATGACTTCTGTAAAAGCTACTTTGCCTAATAACGGAAGCTGCGTATAGTTAAGTATGGCAGTTTCTGAATCGAGATGTTCGTTACCATTAAAAATGATACCTGCAACCGGAATATTATTACTTTGTAAAACAGCTGCAGTTAATAACGTATGATTAATGCTACCCAAATAGTGTTTGGAAACTAATATAACAGTGGCATCTAATTGTTTAATTAAATCCAGCATCAAAAAATTGCCATTTAACGGTACCATTAATCCACCTGCACCTTCAATAACTAAATGATTTTTTGTAGCCGGCGGAATTAAAGTTTCAGTTACAATACTTGTTTCACTCATTGCCGCAGCAAGATGAGGGGAAACAGGAAATTTGAATAAATACTGTTCAGGATGAAACTGGCTTTTTGAGTTGGATATTAAATTGCGTACCCGCTCGGTATCGGAATAATCGAGACCACCACTTTGAATGGGTTTCCAATAATCGGCTTGCAATGCTTCAACTACTACTGCCGAAACAATAGTTTTACCTATATCAGTACCAATTCCGGTAATAAATAATTTCTTCATGTAATCAGGTAGTTGAACAAAAAGTTAACAGTGGTTCAACTAAGTCGCCTGCTAATATACCATCATTTTTAAACAAAATACAGAACCGCCGCTTTTAATATACTCGCTGGTTTCTACCTCAGCCACAATATTTGCACTTTGCTGAATGATATTGAGCGCTACAGGATTGTTTTTTTGGATAATTGCACCTGAAGTTGCACGATTAGCTCCGTAAATGATATGGGCATTACATGCAAATCCTTCAATAGCTTCTGTATCAGGAATTTCGTATACACCTTCAAACATGCGGCGTATAATAGCAATTGATTCCGGTGTAAATGCATCGGGAGCAATTAACACTTCTGTATGATTTAACGGTAAAAAACAGGTATCGAGATGGTAATGATTTTCGTTAATTAATTCTAAAGTGATAATCGGCACATCAAGTGTTCTTGAAATTTCATCATACACTTGTTTTTCGCTGCGGAAACCGTAGCCGCCGTATAACAATCTTTTTCCGGGATGTGCTACCATATCGCCCATACCTTCAAAATGATATTTGCTTTGCAGTTCTACAATTTTGTAACCGTGGTCTTTATAAAAATCTTCTATATAAGGAATTTCATTTTGACGGTTTTCAAAACGCATACGACTCATCAGTGCAATTTTTTCACCATTCCACATTACCCAAGGAAAACTCTGATTGGCAACAAATACCATATCTTCCAAACTATCAACGCCATCAATTACATAGACTTCATCAATTAATTTTTGATTTTTAAAAGCGAGGTAAGTATTGCGAATAGCATCCCATTGAATATTGGCTTTTTCTTTATTTACGTTGCCCTTCTGATTTTGCATGTGCACATTTTTTACATCTACAATGGTGTAAAATTCCGGTGTACACATCAAAACTTTTCGTGGTTCAACTCGCGCATCACAATCTTCTAGCTGGAAATGCACTTCGGCAGGACCATAAGCTTTAGCAAAAACAGGTGTCATGTAAAAAATATTAGTAATCGATGAAAAAAAATTATTTAAAACGAGGTGCAACAACTAATTCCTTGCTGCCAGCTGCATAACTATAAAATCCTTCTCCGGATTTAACACCGAGATATCCTGCAGTAACCATATTAACTAACAACGGACATGGTGCATATTTCTGATTGCCAAATCCATCGTATAATACATTTAAAATGCTGAGGCAAACATCTAATCCGATAAAATCAGCTAATTGCAGCGGACCCATTGGATGTGCCATACCGAGTTTCATTACCGTATCAATTTCATTTACGCCGGCAACACCTTCGTATAAAGTATAAATGGCTTCGTTAATCATTGGCATTAAAATTCTGTTGGCAACAAAACCGGGATAATCATTTACTTCAACAGGAATTTTATCGAGTTGCTGACTAAGCGACATAATAGTTGCAGTAGTAATATCGCTGGTAGCATATCCTCTAATTACTTCAATTAATTTCATTACCGGAACAGGATTCATAAAATGCATACCAATAACTTTATCAGGTCGTTTGGTTGCTGCTGCAATTTTGGTAATGGAAATAGAAGAAGTGTTAGATGCTAAAATAGTATCGGGATTACAAATTTGATCTAGCTCAGTAAAAATTTTCAATTTTAAATCTACACGTTCGGTTGCTGCCTCTACAACCAGGTCAGCATTTGCAGAATGTTCAAAATTGGTAAACGTACTTAAATTGGCAAGTGTATTTTCTTTATCTGCTGCAGTAATTTTCTCTTTTGCCACCATGCGGTCTAAGTTGCCTGATATGGTTTGTATGGCTTTTTGCAGTGCAGGCTCAGAAACATCAACAAGATTTACTTTGAAGCCTTTCATGGCGAACACATGCGCTATACCATTTCCCATGGTACCTGCACCTATAACGGTAATGTTTTTCATTGCACAATTTTTGCGCAATATTAATGTATAATTACCACCTTTTCGGCCGCAATCCGCTCAGAACGTGGGTTTTCAACATAAAGTTGATAAGTTCCTGCCGGAAGGCCTGTTGTCGGAATGCTGGTTTGTTGTGTCAAAATTGTTGTTGTAAATACAATTTTCCCTGTCATATCAACCATCTTTATTGAATTGCCAATAAGTAATTGGTCCATTGTGACTATAATTTGGCTATCCGCAGGATTAGGATTAATTTGTATTAATGCAGGCGAATTATTTTCAATTGGGTCACTATGAGGGCAACTCAAATTCTGTTCAGTTGGTTTATCAGGAATTTCGCTATCATAAATGCCAAAACAATATTCACCAGTTTTAAGTTTTGTCAATTCCATTGCTCCTCTTTTGTCAGTTGTGCTACCCCAGGTATTTAATATATAATCTGCATAAATTGTCCAATCATCGTTCGGACTTGCACGAAATAATAATACTAAACTATCATCGCTATTGGTGATGAATTTGTCATCTAAATAGCCACCCGAAAGTGTCGCCTGACCATTATATAAAAATTTGGCTTCCAGTTCAACATCATCCGCTAGATTTGTAATTACTCTCCAATATCTTTGGTTGCTGGTATGCAGCCCGGGATGGATGTTTTTGAAACCATCTGCTTCTACCCAATAATGTTCAACACGCACAAAACCCGGTGTTGTCATGCCTGTAATTTCCAAATCCATTAAACCATTGGGCATATTATAGGTGCCTGCTGTTTTAATATACAATTCATCTGAAGTTACAGCGTCATTTAATTTATTTTCATAATCCAAAACAGCATATAAATAATCATAATATTCAGTTACATAAAGACCGTCAAACATCATCTGATTGCCACTCATATTAATGTGAACAGTATCTACTAGTTCGTTTGTGAATTTATTAAAAAAAGAAACAACAATAGGCACATTATTGGCAAATGTGTTGGCATTTGATTTCTTTTGTTCAATACAAATACTGCTGGTCAACCCTTTGGTATTACCAATATCTTCAATTTCAAATGCTAATGAGCCTGGTTGATATACCCAGTCAGTAAAAAAATCATTTAAATTAATGCCACTGCAATCGCTTAAATAATCGCGCAACATAGCAGCATTAATGGGTTGAAATTTGTGCGCATTTAAAAATGATGTTACACAACTAAAAAATAATTCATCACCCATATAACCGCGTAATGTATGGACTACCGAAGCGCCTTTATTATAAGTAGTTGCACCATAAGTAAATGTTTCTGGTACGTTGGATATAGCAAAATAATTATTGCCATCTCGTGCAGCTGCATAATGTAATACGTCTAGATTGTTTGCACGAACAGCATCCTGATAAGCTTCTGCACCATATAATAATTCCGTAAATAAATGTTCAGAAAATACTGCCCAACCTTCGTTTAACCACATTTCCTGTGGTGTTGAACAGGTCACTAAATCGCCCCACCAATGATGCGATAATTCGTGGGCAAATAATGTTTCCCAGGTTGTAGTGCCATTTACAGCGAATAGGGGATAGGCAATATTCATAGCATGTTCCATTGCACCTGCACTGAAAGGTACAACAGCATAACCTACTCTGTCCCATGAATAAGCACCATAATGTGTTTCAAATGTATTGAGTGCATTATGTAAATGGATAAATGAGGCGGATAAATCAGCAGAGTCTTCAGGCTTCACTGCTATTACGATTGGAATTTCCTCTTCTATTCCAGAATAAGTATCGGTCCAACCGGTATAGGTAGAAACAGCAACTGAGGCTAAATAACTGGGAATGGGCTGATTACAATTCCAAATATAGGATTTCGTGCCATCGCCATTATCTGTTTCACTTTCTAAAATTCCACCGCAATACGCACGTTTATTATCAGGTGTTTTTATTTCATAACGGAAAGTACTTCTTTCAATAAAATTGTCGAAACAAGGAAACCATATTCTGCCGAAATTATGTGGGATGGCATCAAAACCTACACCCATTTGATAGGCATAATCGCCACTCCAGTACCATCCACCCCAACTGCCATCGTGTTCAGGTTCGCCCTGATAATATACCTTGATTTTTGTTGAATCATCGGTATTAAAAACTGCTGGCAATGTAATTTGTAATAATTCGCCGATATGTGAAAAAACGAGGTGATTACCTGCGTTGTCGATTACAGAATCTACGGTTAACCCCAACAGGTCCAGCGGCAACATGGTGATATTATCCACCAGAATTTTTACATCCAATTCAGCCCAACCGTTTATTGTATTATCATCATAATCGGTGATATCCAGATTGATGGTAATATGACGAATATCTATAGTATCGCTAATTGTTGGCGTTGCAGCATTCAGCAAGGTTGAGCTCAGGATGCATATTATTCCGGTAAAAAATCTTAACATTTGTTGCTTCATAATAGTAATTTTACAGGTATATGTTTGGTAAAATTAGGCAATTCCTGCTTATTGGTTTGTTATTGCTTCAGGCTAATGTCATTTTTACTCAAGTGGATGACACAACCCGTTTTGACGGTGTAATAACACTCGATTCATTTGTGTTGAGTGCTGTCCGCAATGGGTTTAATGTTGATGATTTTGTGCGGTTTGTGCAAGAGGATACTACTTTTCATCAGGCGTTTAGAAATCTGCGGCAAGTGCCATACAGCAGTTCGGCTACGGTTAGGATGTTTAATGATGAACATTTATCTACAGGCAGTTACAGCAATCGCACACATCAATTATTAGGAGAGTCGTGCAGATGGATGAATTATGATTTGGAGGTAGCCACGGGCGATTTTTTTGATAAAAACGGTGATATCAATTATTACACTGCACGTATGTTCGCATATATATTTATGTATCGCGATACTATTTGTAATAGGCAAATGGTGGTAGATAATAATGTGTATACTGATTCGAAATTGGATGAGCGAAAAGAGCAATTAAAAACCTTGATATTTGATCCCGGCCAACCGGTAGATAAAATTCCATTGATTAAAAATAAAATGGAAATATTTAGTCCCGAAATGCAACCGTATTATGATTATGCTATCGCGCAAAAAACATACAGCACCGGCGTGGATTGTTATGTATTTAGTATTGAAAAAAAACAAGATGCGGTTAAAGGAGAGGATGTAGTAATTAATGAATTAGTAACCTGGTTCGATAAAAAATCGATGCAAATAGTAGCGCGGCATTATAGTTTGAGTTATTTCACGCGTTTATTTGATTTTGATGTGGTGATGGATGTAAAATTGTCTACAATAAATGGGGTTCAGGTGCCTGTCTCAATAAGTTATAATGGGTACTGGGATATTCCTGCCCGCAAACCTGAAATAGGAAGCGTGCAAATCAATATTTGGTAGTAGGTGTTTCTCGCAAAGGCGCTAAGTATTTCGTATTGTAGGTTGTGCGATATGGATTGTTTTCAAGCGCGCAAAGCTGTTAAACCATGTACCTTTGCTTGCTTGAATTGGTTTTTGCTTTAGATTAAAAATAGCTTAAATATTTACTTTGCGTCTTAGCGAGAAACAAACATAATTTATTTCACGCGGAGAATCGGAGATTAAAGGAATGTATGATGTGCGATGTGGTTTGTTTTTGAGAACGCGGAGCTGGTAAACCAAATTTTTCTCGCAAAGGCCCAAAGGAAAAATGATTATTTGATGTGCGATATGGATTGTTTTCAAGCGCGCAAAGCTTTTAACCCATATACCTTTGCTTGCTTGAATTGGTTTTTTCTTTAGATTAAAAATAACATAAATAATTACTTTGCGTCTTAGCGAGAAACAAACATAATTTATATCACGCGGAGACGCGGGGGTAAGAGGAATGTATGATGTGCGATGTGGTTTGTTTTTGAGAACGCGGAGCTGGTAAACCAAATTTTTTCTCGCAAAGGCCCAAAGGGAAAATGATTATTTGATGTGGGATATGGATTGTTTTCAAGCGCGCAAAGCTGTTAACCCATATACCTTTGCTTGCTTGAATTGGTTTTTTCTTTAGATTAAAAATAACATAAATAATTACTTTGCGCCTTTGCGAGAAACAACATAATTTATTCCGTACTCCGCAATCTCCACTTTTCCGCGTGAACCAAACATTAAGTGTGCGCATCACAATCGTGTTTAGGCAATAAAAAAACCGCACTTAAATAAATGCGGTTTTTGAAATAGTTGTGCTAACAATTAATATGGTTTGCTTTTTTTCTCTTTAGGAGTTGTTTGTTTAAAGTCCTCGGTTTTAACCGCATCTTTTTTACCCAAATAAATCCAAACAATTACATCGCTGTATTTATCGAAAGTAGCATTAATATCAGCTAATTTAGCTTTGTTTACATTTTCTGTTAATTGGTCCAATGCTTCCCAACCACCGCTTATTTCAGAGCGACCTAAAGCATCAGCCTGATTAGAAGTAGTTTCAAGTGTTAGATAATAACCGGTTAAAAATTCCTGTTTTTTATCTGTAAATTCAGTTTCAGAAAAACCTTCTTTTTTCACTTTATCTAATTCATCTACCATCACCTGCATACTTTGTTTAGGGTCGATGGTAGTGATATAAATTGCACCATAAGGATTAGTAACTGCACCACGATTATAAAAAGCAGCAGGAGCATAACTTAAGCTGCGTTTTGTTCTTAGTTCAGTGAAATAACGATCACCCATAATTGACATACCGATACGGTAGTTGATACCTTCTTCAGTGTTTGCAAAAGGCGCGCTCATAATACCCATAATATAATTGGTAGCAATATCACGGTCTTCAACATGAATTTTAGATTGAGTGATTAAGGTGCGTGATTCTTTTGAAACCGGAGTACCGTTGGCCATTTTACCTAATGAAGCTTTTATTTTTGCAGTTAAATCTTCTTCCGTAATGTTACCTACTACAACTAAAAATGTACGTTTTTTACCCAATGTTTTTTTGTAATAATTTTTTACATCTTCTAAAGAAATTCCTGCTAAACTTTCAGGTGTGCCATCATATGCTTTAGCATAATCTTTATTTTCAAATGCAATCTGACGCGCTAATAAATCTAAAGAACCATCAGGGTCAGCCATAGTTTGTTGTGCATTTGCAATTAGCTGTTCTTTTAAAAGGTTGTATTCGTTTTCAGAAAAAGCAGGATTTAAAATGGCATCAGAAAATAAATTCCATGATTGATCCCAAAATGCTTTAATACAAGTCATGCTGATGGAGCCATAATCTAATGCAGTGCTTGCACCAAACGAGGTTCCGATTTTTTCTGAAGCAGTTTTGAAATCGAGTTTAGGCATATTGGTTGTGCCACCATCTACCATTAAATTCAAGGTAAGGTTTTCGATACCTTGTTTTTCTTTGCTATAGTTGGCAGTTCCACCTTCAACAAATAAACGCACACTGATTACATCTTTAGGTACGTATTTGTGAATTACTTTAATACCATCAACGGTATATTCTTTTGTTCCCTGTGCAGATACCAATGTTGAAGACAACACCGTGGCTACCAGTAAAAAAGCTATTTTAATTTTTTTCATATCGTTTATATTTAGCGATTAGGGTAATTATTCTTTAATTTCGAAACCAATTGATTTTACGTCAACCATATCTTTCATGGAAGGATTTAATAATAAACCATTTACATGAGGTTGGTCAATAATGTATTTTTTTAACATAATTCGCAATATCCTGTCTGGTAACTTCCTGTAAGTTTTGCACGTAGTTAGTATAATAATCTATAGTTGCTGAAGCCCACCAATAGGTAACATAATGAGTAAACTCACTGGTGCTTTCTTTACCATAAGCATCCTGAATGGCTAATAAATTTTTTGCAGTTTCTAATTGCTCGTCTGTATAGTAATTAGGGTCAGTCCATTGCGCTACATTTTCCCATAACACTTTCCATGCTTCATTGATTGTTGCCGGATTTGGCACTAAAATAATATTAATAGGACCTGTGTATTTGCAAGTTTGGTAACCAACATTTACCTGATAGGCTAATCCTGATTCCACTAAATCTTTTTGCAATTTGCTTGAAGCCTGTGAAAGGATGTAAGAGAATACATCGGCAGCATAAGTTGCTTTTAAATCGTTACGTGTATCAGGGCCATGAAATCCGGTTAAGAAAATAGGCACCTGAGCGTTTTCGTTTAAAGTAACAAAATTGGTTACACCTTTTAACGGTTCAAATTCAGGTATTGGCCATTTTTGGAAAGGGTCGAAATCAGCTGGTTTCCAATCGCCAAAAACTTTTTCAATTTTGGTGTACATTTCCTGATGGTTTACATCACCGGCAATAACAATCATACTATTATTAGGGTAATAATATTTATCCTGAATAATGCGCATTTTTTCAGGTGTACAAGTAAGAATTACATCATGCACCCCGATTGGATTTTTGCGGTAATAGTTTTCTTTCCACATGTAGCGATTAAATTCGTCAAATAAAAAGAAAGTCGGATTTGATTCGGCGCGTTGAAATTCACCATCAACCACAGGGTTTTCTTTTTTCATTTCTTCCGCTAAAAATAATGGATAACGAATGGCTGAATTCATAAATGCAATACCTTCATCAACCTTATTGTTCGTGAGTGTAATAAAATAATTCACGCGTTCATCGCTGGTGGTACCATTAAATACGATACCTAATTCGTTGATTCGTTTTAAAAAGGCTTCCTGACTAGGCAGGTCTTTATTCGCTTTAAAAAACATGTGTTCATACATGTGTGACAAGCCATTGAAAGCGCTATCTTCGGTATAAGAACCGTTCTTAACCACAATTTCGATGGTGGCCAGTGGAACAGTTTTGTCTTCAATGATGAGCATTTCCAATCCATTTGGCAGTTTTTTCATAAAGAAATTGGATGGCAGCTTGGTTTGTGCTGATACGGTAACCGTAATCAACAACGTGAGGGTTAAAACACTGATTATTTTTTTCATAGACAATTATTGATATTGTTGCTGTAAAGGTAGCGGTTTGCATTTTAGGTGCCTAAAAACCGCCGGTTAAACTATGTTAAATGGGATTAAAACTGCAAAACCAGGTTTGTCTTGGCATGAAATCCCGGCTTGAAAAATACGATGCCTTTAAAGAAAAGGTCAATGGACAAGGTAACAGCAGGGTCTTTTTTAATGGTTTCCCAAGCCTGGTGCATTTCGTCACTCCAGTGAATATCGTCGAAAATAACCACCGAATCGTCGTGTAAATAAGGCTTTAAAGATTCAAAATACTGCAGGGTAGGGGCATAGCGGTGATTGCCATCTACAAAAGCCAGGTCTACAGATTGCAATTTACTAAGGGCATTGGGCAGCGATTGAGAAAACTCACCGGTGATAATTGTGACGTTACTTGACTGTAGGGTTTTGAATTGGTTTGCGGCTATTTCAGCCACAGCTTTGCTGCCTTCCAGCGTGACTATCTGCGCCTCAGGCACTGCTTTTGCCAAATACAGGGCACTTACGCCTAAAGAAGTGCCAATTTCAAGGACAGTCGTAGGTTTGAAATTAGCAGCTAATCTAAACATCAACTGCCCGAATTTTGGGGTAATTAAGGTGTTTTTGGCAATAGCACTGACTTTCCGGACAGGGGTTTTGTTGATTTTGCTGCCTGCACCAAAATCTTCAACTGTAATAGTGGACTCATCGGCTAAAAGGTTGCTGCGCAGATGTTCTATCTCGTCAAACGCATAATAATGGCGTTGGTCACGTAAAATATCATTGATAAAGCTGAAAACGAAGGGGGAATGGACTTCATACCTGGTTTTGGCACTTAAACGATAATTGAAATAACGTATAGCGGTTTTCAGTTTACTCACAGTTGCGAAGATAATGTTTGTCTTAGATTTCGGAATCTAAATTTTTGTGACGTGCTGCTTTCATGCTCTTTGTGCTAATTTATCCGGAATTTGGTAAATTTTAATGCTTTCTGTTACATGGCATTTCGAGCCGTTTTTGGCAAAAAGGGGTGCTATTGTGCTGAATTACAAAAGATTTGCACTAACGAAAAAGTAAGGTTAGCCCAAAAACCACCACCTTACTTTTTTATGGAAGGCTTATTTTACAGGTATTTCAGCGATAAAGATGAAAAAAATCCGTGGTTTTGTGTCCCGACGACCGTGTTAACACTGTATGATTTTTATGCAATTTACTGCTCAAATGTTGATAGTAAGTTGTGCATTTGTGAAAAGGTCGTATATTCGTGATTTAATTAACGAAAAGGTATGAAAAAAACGCTACTCACGCTCTCGATTGTCTTGTTTGTCGGCGCGGCAGCTCAAGCTCAACAAGGTATTCATTTTGGATTTCATGGACAAATGAATAGTATCTGGATTTTAAATCAGAACAACTATGAGTATTCAGAAATGGATTACGAATATAAATTCGGGCCAAACGGTGGCTTAACTTTAGGATACAATTGGGAAGATAATTTCGGTATACAGGTGGAATTTAATTACGCTCAAATGGGCCAGGATTATTCCGATATCATGAAAGATTTTGGACCAACTGAAGATACTTCAAAGCCGGATTTACAAACCAAAGTACTTACCTACCGTTATGTAGATTTAAATTATTTACAAGTTCCGATATTATTTAAATATATGGAAGGTGATACCAAGGATGCGATTAAATATCAATTGTTAGGTGGTTTACAACTTGGCTATTTGTTAAGTGCCGAACAAACTTATACAGCTGATGTTATGAATATTGACCCGGATGATCAAAAACCGGTTGATATAGCTCCTCAATCCGGTGTGCCTGATTTTAGAGGAAACGCTAGTGTAAATGGTACCGACTATTTCCAGAAATTGGATGTAGGTTTATTATTAGACGTGGGAGCTGATATTTATGTAAACGATAAATTATATTTCTCACCTTCGTTCAGAGGTTATTATGGTTTCTTTGATATTAATGCTAAAGAAACACGTAATCTTCAACCTGCTCAGGGTGAAAATATTTACCTTGCTTCGCACAATGCCTACATCGGATTTTCATTAGGCATTAACTTTATGTTCCCTGATGCGAAATTAGGTGGAAGTGATGATGAATAAATAAGTAGCAAAATAATTTACAATAACCCGGAATTTATTTCGGGTTATTTTTTTGCCCTAATATTTCCATAAACGCATTCCACACAGGATCTACAGGTGGATTTGCAGTAATAATTACCGGCTCGTTTTTTATGGGGTGAATAAATTCCAGCTGACGGGCATGTAAACTCACACTGCCATCTTTATTGGAACGGTCGAAACCATATTTTAAATCGCCTTTAATTGGACTTCCAATGGTGGCTAATTGTGCACGAATTTGATGATGTCTGCCGGTTTTTGGGTCTACTTCTAATAAAAAGTAGCGGTCGCTTGATGCAATTAATTGATAATGTAAAATGGCCTCTTTGCTATCCCCTTTTTTTTCGGCATACGCAAAACTTTTATTCATACGTTCATTTTTTAATAAGTGATGAACGAGGGTTGCCGATTCTTGTTCCGGTTTGTTTTTTACAATTGCCCAATACGTTTTTTTGAAAGCTCTGTCACGCACTATCTTTGACATGCGTTCACCTGCTTTACCTGTTTTAGAGAAAATTAATACACCACTTACCGGTCTGTCAATTCGGTGTATAAGTCCGGCGTATACATTACCCGGTTTCTGGTATTTATCTTTCAGATATTGCTTTACTATTTCAACTAATGGTACATCATTCGTTTTATCACCTTGCGAAATTTCTCCGGGGCGTTTATTTATAGCTATTAAATGATTATCCTCAAAAATTATTTCCGGTGGAAGCATAATGTATATTAAAAGCCCAAATTTACAGGTTTTCCAACTCTTGCCGTTGTTTTTTTGTCATCCCTTTTACCACTTCATCGTATGAATGGTCAATCATGGCTTTTACTTCCTTTTCAGGAATACTGCCATCTACCATTACGGTATTCCAATGTTGTTTATTCATGTGGTAACCTGGTTGCACAGCAGGATATTTTGCCCGTAAATAAGTTATCTGTTCGCTATCACATTTTAAATTGATGCTAAAACTTTCGGCATCTAATCCTGTTAAGGCAAACATTTTACCCATTACTTTAAATACCAAGGTGTCTTCTCCAAAAGGAAATTCTTCTGTAACACCTTTTTTTGCCAGGCAATAACTGCGAAATTTTTCTATATCCAGCATATGTATATTTTACTTGTAAATCAGCTTGTTATGTAAACTTACTATTTTTGAAACAAATTGCTATACATTTGAAGGTGTAAATTGCGTTAATTTGTTGAATCAATACCACTATTACTATTTCATGAAAAAAAATCATTTATTATATTTTTGGATAATTGCATTCGCGATTGCTGCTTGCAAGCCGCAGCACGACGAGATAGTAATACATAACGATAGTGTGTATTTTGATGCCATGCGTAAAAGCAGAGCTGCAACCAATCAATATTTTATGAGTGCTTCCGGCCCTGTAAGCGACTCTCTTAAAGCAGACTTCGAAGGAGTAAATTATTTCCCTGTAGATACCAATTTTAAAGTAATTGCCGATTTCGAGAAAGTAAATTCGACTGAAGTGTTTGAATTTTCTACCACAGGCAAAATTGCTGATAAGTATAAACATATTGGCGATTTGATATTTACATTACAAGGGGTAGCTTGCAAATTAGCGGTGTATGAAAATCAAAATTTAAAAGCAGAAGGAGAAGTTATTTATTTTGTTCCCTTTTTTGATTTGACCAATAGCAAAGAAACTTATGGTGGTGGCAGATATCTGGATTTTAAAGCTATCAATACAAAAAAAGTAATTATAGATTTTAATGAAGCTTATCAGCCCTATTGTTATTATAATCATGCTTACTCTTGTCCTATTCCTCCTTTAAGCAATAAATTGCAGGTTGCAGTCATGGCAGGAGAGCGGATGTAAACTTTTTCCAAAATTGTTGGTTCCTATAATATAACTTGTAGCGTAAAAGATGCAGAAATTTATTCCCATTTTCCCGTTAAATCTTGTAGCCTTTCCAGGTGAGGTAATTAACCTGCACATTTTTGAGCCTCGTTACCAGCAGTTAATACGCGAATGTTACGAGGAAGAAAAAATGTTTGGTATTCCGGTAGTGGAAAATAACCGGATGTTAGATTATGGAACTGAAATGGAATTGGTTAAAATCCAAAAGGAATATCCTAATGGTGAAATGGATGTGAAGGTAAAAGGGGTACATGTAATTCAAATTTTGGAAACAGTGAAAGAAGTTCCCGGCAAATTATATGACGGTGCAATTGTTTCGGTAATTCAAAATATTGAAGATAGACATAGCCGCTTGTTTGCCGAATTGGAAGAATTGACTGAAACCTTGTTTGCTTTATTGGATATTAAACAAGATATTTATAAACCGGACTTCGTATTAAATTCCTTTAAATTGGGCCATTATGTTGGGTTTGAGTTTATGGAAGAGTATGAATTACTTCGACATCCCAGAGAAACATCCAGGCAGAAATTAATTGTGGAACACATTAAAAAAATATTGCCTTCTGTCAGACAAATTGCAGAAATAAAAGAAAAGGCAAAATTAAACGGGCACTTCAGGATGACGAATCCACCGGATACATTAAAATAAAAAAAGGCTGTTTCAATTAAGAAACAGCCTTTATAAATTAAACCGTAAAATATTATTTAGCACTCAATGCTGCCGGAAATACGGTGCGCATTTGGCCTTTGTAATCATATACATCTATTTGTGCCACATTTGGTGTTACACGAACCATCTTAGCACTTTGGCTCAAATAACCTGAACCATTATACAACTCTACTTTCGATTTTTTACCATCTTTATAAGAAACAATTGCATAGGCATCGTTTGCAGATAAGGTAATTACTTTAGTAGTTTTTATCAGTCCAAAACTTTCCATTTTTCCATTTGAATTACCAAGCAGATAAACTGGTTGTTTTGATTTGCTATCGATAATAGTTGCTAACGATTTCGCATCACCATCACTTCTGAATCCTGTAATATAACCACGTTGTGGAGCGAATGTACCATCGCCTTTGCCATACAACAATAATCCTGTTCCGGCATCGTGACGGGTAATTTCAATTTCAGTGTTGTAGAAGTTACCATGTAACAATATATCCTGGATACCATCTTCGTTAAAGTCGTCAGTAACCAATCCAAATGTTGAAGAAATCTGAGCTTCGTTAGGTAAAAACTTCATAGTGAATTTGCCATTACCATCGTTCATTAAAACAGAGGTATGGAAAATATAGGCAGTGCGGTGGATTGATTTTTCTAAATCGTCACCAAACATATCCTGAACAGTAGCATCACCATAAGCACCCCATGTTGGATATTGCTCAGCCATAGTTGGAATTTGTTCCAACATACGTTCACGAGTTTTAACCGGGAATAATTTATCGTGCTGGTAATAACACATAATGTAATCTTCCTGTCCATTTTTATCGAAATCATATAAGAAAGCTTCTAAAGGTAATGCGTGTCCGTCTGAAACTGCCGTGGTGTTTTTATAACGACGATTTGTTCCGAAATTTCCAACAACATAATCCATATCACCATCATTATCCATATCGGCGCCGGTAATACTTTGCCACCAACCTGTAGCATTTGTTAAGCCGGTATTTTTAGTTACGTCGGTAAATTTGCCACCTTTATTTTTTAGGAAAGTAACTGTCATCCAGTCGCCGGTTAAGATTAAGTCGATGTTGTTATCGTTATCAAAATCGGTCCATAAACCTGAAGTAATCATTCCGCAGTCTTTCAACATTGGCGCAACCTGAGCGGTAACGTCAGTAAATTTGCCACCATTGTTTTGCAGAATATAACTTGAAGCAGGAGCGAGGTAACGTCCTGGAACCTGACGGCCACCGACAAATAAATCGATATCACCATCTTTATCAAAGTCGGCACCATTTACTGATGAACTACTTGAATTTATGCCAGGTAAAGCACCCGTTGATTTGGAGAAATTACCTTTGCCATCATTCATGTATAGTCTGTCTGCATATTTAGCATCATTAGCTGCAAATTCGTTGCTGCCTGAAGCTACATATAAGTCGTTGTCACCATCACCATCTGCGTCGAAAAATAATGCACCAGCATCTTCACTTGCTGCACCATCGGCTGCTGTTTGCTGCCATGCTGATTTTTCAAATGAACCATTTGCATTTTGGATATACAATGCACCTGATTGACCTGCGCCACCACCAATATAATAATCATCAGCACCATCGCCATTCACATCGCCAACGGCAATACCTGAACCTAATGTGCTCATTTTATGTGGCAACATAAATTCGCGTAAATAATCATCGTATTCTGCTTCCTGATGTGCGAAGTCTGTTTTCAATTCTTCAGTCTTTTTAACAAAAACTTTTTCACCTTTAGGGCGATCAATAAACTTCACAGATTTAGATGCATTAGCATGATCGAGCATTACTACCTGATTAACAGGAACATCGGTTAAAATTTGTTTTGAACCATCTAACCACTCAATTTCTACCATGTCAATTTTTTGTGCTTTACCAACACCAAAATGACAATCGTCCTGAACAGTTGTGATATAACCGCGTGATGCAGTATGCTGAATATATTGCATTTGTTCGCCGGTGTAAATTTTTACTTTAGTACCTAAGCCACCTGAGTTTTTAGCATACCCTTTAAATTTAAATTGAATCCAGTTATTACCGGTATTCATTTTTTCGCTGTTGTTGCGATAAACCCATGGTGTTTCATTTACGTTTGATGTAACAATATCCATATCACCATCATTATCCAAGTCGGCATAACCACCGCCATAAGTAATTGATGGATAATAAATACCCCATTCATCACGCATATCTTTAAATGTTAAATCACCATTATTTTTGAAAATATAATTTG
>JADKEK010000011.1 GCA_016718035.1 Bacteroidota bacterium
TTGTTGGTGGTAAATACTTCTCTATTTCAATGCAACTGGATGCCACTTTTAAAGGTGCAGGCAGAATGGTGATGGATGAAGTTTGTTTGTACGAAGTGCGCGATGGTAAAATTATCAGCGAACAATTCTTTTTCTAAGACCAATTTTCCGAAAACTAAAATCGATAAGCAGTAATTATTTGTTGCTTGTCGATTTTTTATTTAAACCATATATATTGCTTAATTATTCGGTGCCTTCGGGCGTATCTTCTTTTTGCCGCGCTTGTAGATAAATTAATCCATTTTAAAAATTGCGTGAAATTTGATCACCTGCAACTTTGTAGTTGGGGTGGTCTTCAATTTTGGAAATAAATCGCCTAAGGCGCTTTTAGTTATTTTGAACCCTTGTTGTAAAAAAAACTAGCCCAAATGCAATTTACCAGCAATTCAAGTTGCATTAACGGTTTTAAACACCAATTGGGTTTCAAAATTTATATAAAAGCATATAAAATTAGAAAATTGACTTTTTTATATCTAAAAGCATATAATTCAATATATTATTATTATTTTTGTATGTAAATGCATATAAAATGACTCGAATATCTGAATTTGTAAGAACCAAACGAAAGCAATTGGGAATAACTCAGGAAGAATTTGCTGCGAAAGCCGGAGTTGCACTTACGGTAATTAGAAAAATTGAACAAGGCAAAGAAAACCTGAGTTTAGCAAAAGTTAATCGTGTTTTGAGCTTGTTTGGTCATGTATTAGTTCCAACAAATGAGAAAGATGCGCCAAGGATTAGTTAAATACAATAATGAACCAGCCGGTGTTTTAACCGAGAATGATAATGGAGAATACCTATTTGTGTATAATGAAAATTATATTATAAAATACCCGAATCAATTCATCTCTTTTCAAATGCCGGTTTCTACACAGCCCTATAGCAGTAAAAGATTATTCCCATTTTTTGATGGACTTATTCCTGAGGGCTGGCTGCTAAATATTGCACTAGAAGGCTGGAAAATTAATAAAAACGATCGCATGGGGCTTCTGCTTGCTTGCTGTCAAAATACAATAGGAGCTGTAAGTATTCACCCTATTAATGAGCCGGCAAATGCGTAAATGTTTATACTGTTACCAGGAGTTGGATGCGATGCATAAGGGTGATTATCACACGAAGTGTAATAAGGCATTTTATGGAACCGAATATGCTCCGGTTTTACCATATCAATTATCTGAAATGGAAAAATTGGCAAAACATGCCGTTGAGTTATCCATAACAGTTCCAGGTGTTCAGCCTAAAATATCATTAGGATGGCTTAATAAGGAATTGGAAAATGGACATAAGGGTCGCTTAACCATTATGGATGCATTGGAAGGTAATTATATTTTAAAACCTCAAAATTCACTTTACCCACAGATGCCTGAGAACGAACATATTTCTATGAAGTTAGCTGCATTATTTAAAATAGATATTGTTCCGGTTAACATGATCCGATTAGCCTCCGGTGAATTGTGCTATATCACCAAACGAATTGACCGGAACCCTGACGGTTCAAAAAATCATATGATTGACTTCCTGCAAATTCTTGAGTTGGAAGACAAATACAAGGGCACCATGGAAACTCTTGGAAAAACCATAGGTGAATTGTCCGCCAATACATTGTTAGATAAATTGAGATTTTTTGAATGGACTATCTTTAACTACATCATTGGCAATACCGATATGCATCTTAAAACTTTCGATGTGGCTTTCTGATAAGCAATGGACTTTATCACCTGCATATGATTTATTGAATGTGAAATTAATACTGCCGCAAGATAAAGAAGATATTGCCTTGATACTTGGTGGAAAAAAAATGAATTTTAAAAAAGAATATTTCGATCGTTTCGCAAAGGTTTTAAAACTAAATGAAATACAAATAAATGCTGTGTATAAAAGGGTGGTGAAATGGTTGCCGGAAGCTATCCAGCTTATCGACATATCATTTTTAACAGAAGAACGTCGAATTGAATACAAAGATTTGATAACTCAACGTGTTATAGAATTTACTGCCTAAATAATTTTATATCTTCAACTAGAATATCTTTCATAAAAAAATAAGTGATAAGTATAAATTTATTTGTATGTAAGTAGTAAAATAATAATTTTCAAAAATCTAAACTTAGCCTAAATTGTATATTTGTTACCAATAATATTCAATCACTATTTATACAATTTTTCCGTGGCAAATTGCTTAGTTATCGTATAATATTTCAAATTGAACAGATTAACACATTTTGTATTTATACCCAAATAATGTCAAATGAAGGACTAAGAAATTAAAATAAAGAAAAAAAATCTTTATTTAGAAATTTTCAACCTAGTGTAAATATGCGAAATGATTTAATTATTCGGTGACTTCCAGCGTATCTTCTTTTTGCCGCGCTTATAAATAATCAACCCATTTAAAAAATTACGCAAAATCTGATCGCCTGCAACTTTGTAGTTGGGGTGGTCTTCGTTGCGGAACATGTCGCCGAGGGCACCTTTTGTTATTTCGAAATCGACTAAGGATAAAATGTGGATGATATCTTCATTACGCAAGGATAGCGCTACACGGAGTTTTTTTAATATATCGTTGTTGCTTAACATGATTGCCCTTTTTTATTTCATCGTAATAATAAATAATTTTTGCATCTTATCCTTGATTTGTTTTGAAGCAGGATGATAAACAATCGTGTAACTATTGACAAATTTTAAGAGGATGGTTGCCATTTTCAAACAAATCAATGAACATTCTGCTTTTCAGTATTTCTTTCCACCCCCAACAACATGTAACTTTGTATCAGGCAAAACAAAGGTTTATGAAAAATCAACTCCTCTTAATTGTATTCGTTCTTGTTGCTGTTGTGGGTAAAGCGCAGGATACTTCCGGTTTGTATCCAATAAACAATACTGAACTTTACCTCGAAATAATGGGTGAAGGGGAGCCAATTCTTATCGTTCATGGCGGCCCGGGACTCAACCATGAGTATCTTTTACCGCATTTGGCGCCACTGGCTAAAAAGCATAAACTCATTTTTTACGACCAGCGTTCATGCGGGAAGTCACAATTAAATGTAAAAGCGAATATGAATTTCGCCACATTTGCCGCGGATAT
The DNA here is from genome assembly GCA_016718035.1 of Bacteroidota bacterium. Classification (GTDB taxonomy): domain Bacteria; phylum Bacteroidota; class Bacteroidia; order Chitinophagales; family BACL12; genus UBA7236. The sequence continues at coordinate 3,122 of JADKEK010000011.1, forward strand.
GGAGGCAATCAGGGTGTTTTTCCACATCGATAAACTGAATATACTTTGTCATTCCTGGGGAGCCTTACCGGTTGCTACTTATATTCAAAATTACCCCGACCATGTTAAGGCTGTTGCATTTATTAACCCGGTTCCGTTTACCGATGAGTATGCCATGGAATCAAGCCGCAATGCCGCTTCCAGAGTGTCAACCGCAGATAGTTTGAAGCGTATCGAAATCATGAAATCACCCGAATTTAAAGCCGGAAATGTGAAAAGCGTGTCAGATTTGATGATGTTGTCACTAAAACAGTTGTTATGTGATACTGCTAATCTAACCAAAATCGACCCCAAATTGCCCGACAATTATATGGTGGCAAGCCTTTCGCTGTATGGGTTTGGACGTGAAATGCATGATTATGATTTTTATGCTCAAATAAAGGATAACAAAACTCCGGCGCTGATTATTCGTGGGACTTGCGACATCAGTCCTGAAATTGCCGACACCAAAATAGCAGGCTGTTTTACCAATGCGAAACTTTATGTGTTTGAAAAATCCGGCCACTTCGCATTTGTGGAAGAAAACAAACTGTTCGTAAAGCGTGTTAATAAGTTCTTCAAATAACAAATCGGTTTACCCGTTCCTTTTGGATGTCATTATTTTCTGCTTTTTGGCATAAATTAGTCGAAAACGATTTGTAAATTTGTATTATAGTTCTTAACCCAACGTAGAAATGCCCACACAGCATTTTTAACAGTTTCAACCCAACAGCATTTATGAAGAAGGTTTTCCTCCTCCTTATGACCTTCACACACCTTATTACCATTAAAGCACAGTATTGTATCGATGATCGTTTTGCGCAGTCTGCGTATTTCGATGAATTGGAAATTGAAAGAGATTTTAATATTCAATATGGCCTTGCCGACGATTGGTTTATGGATTTCCCGCAGCCATTACTCAATACATTTGATATAGCCTACCCAAAACTGGATGTTGATCCTTTAGAAAAAAGACCATTTATTTTATTTGCCCACGGTGGTGGATTTTGGGGTGGGGAAAAAGAAGCCCTAGGTTATCACGTTACCCAATTGGCTGAAGCCGGATTTGTAGCAGCTTCTATGAATTACCGCAAAGGATGGTTAGGTTCCGGCGACGATTGCACAGGCGACCCTGTTTCTTTATCAGTTGCTATCTATCGCGCAATGCAAGATATTCAGGCCTGCTTAAGATATATTACCGCAAATGCTGATACCTATGGTATCGACACTGCTCAAATTTTTGTTGGTGGCGAAAGTGCCGGTGTTTACGCATTAATGAATGGTTTATATATGACTGAAGAAGAATGGTCGGCAATACACCCAACACATGTTGCAGATTACGGCTCATTGTTTACATCAACTAATAATCTCACCAATACATTTACGGTAAAAGGAATTATTAATATGTGGGGCGGTATGATTGATACGGCTTACATGATTGATGAACCAATGATACCGATGATTAATTTTTATGGTATTTCTGATGATGTAATTCCGCCTACCTCAGGACCAATAAAATATTGTGATGGATATGAGGTTGTGTATGGCTCTGAATCAATGGCTCAGGTTTTAACAAACTACAATGTTTGTAATGTGTTACACCAAAATTTATTTGCCGGTCATGAAGCCTATTTACCTGAATATACCTCGCGTAATATTGCCTGTTTTGTGAAAAAACAATTATGCGAATCGTGCAGCACAGAAGTCATTAATTATGCCATACCAGAATGTTTAGTAATTGAACAGGAAACAATTGCTGTTGCTAATTTTAAACAGGAATCGCTGACGGTTGCTCCTAATCCTGCGAATACGCTAGTAAGTTTTAAATTACCGGAAGCAGCTAACGCTAATTCAGTAATAAGCATCACGAATGTTGCCGGAAGTATATTGGATATCGATTATACGATCTCAGGAAATTATGTAATACTAAACATGGCTACACTGCCTTCAGGCATTTATGCAGCTACGGTTTTAGGTGATAACTCCATAGCGACAGGCAATTTTGTGGTTGCACATTAACTTAAACTATCCGCAATAACTTATCTAAGTCCCGCGCCATCAGGTTGCGGGGCTTTTTTTTAAGTCACCATAAATATTGAACAAAAGCTGTATCTTTATGTTTAGAATTAATCTAAACAACGACCAAAGTGCCGCCAATTAAGCTAGTTATCGCTGAAACTCAATACCTTATAATTGAAGGTCTTCAATCGATATTTAAGCGATATAGCGATTTACAGGTGGTTGGTGTAATGGTTAATAAAGAAGATTTATTTACAAATCTCAATTTACTCAATCCTGATATTGTAGTTATTGACCCGCTTAATTTGGAGGATTTTAGGGTAGATGATATAAGCACATTGGAAACAGTTTGTCCCGGAACCCGCATTCTCATTATTACCGATATCAGCAATACCGATATTGTCCGTAAAATTGTAGAAATAGGCGCTAAAGGTTATTTGACCAAAACCTGTGATGAAAAAGAGATTATTGATGCCATTCATGCATTGGTAAGGGGAGAAAAAATGTACTGCCATAAAGTAGTAAACATCTTACTTGAAGGACAAAACCAGGAGGTGGAAAATTGTGAGCCTACTTTGCTTTCAGAACGCGAGATAGAAATCATAAGGTTAATCGCCAATGGATATACGACCAGGCAAATTGCAGACACCCTTTTTCGAAGTTTTCACACTATTACTACCCACCGAAAAAATATCATGAAAAAACTCGGTATCAACTCTACTTCCGAGTTATTAGTTTATGCAATGAATACCGGTTTAATACAACCTCGTGAGCAGCTTGCATCCAATAAGTAAAAATGTACATCATAGGCTTAATCATCTGTTGATTAACTTTACAACGGAAGCCACTTAAACTATGAATCTAAAAACAATCAGATGGGTAATTGCACTTGGTATTATCGCCATTGTGACTATTATTTTGTCGCAGGTATTTTGGATTCGAAAAGGGCTGCTTATCAACCAATCTAACTTCGAAACTGCAGTTACTGTAACACTTGAGCAAATTGCGGCAAAAATTGAGACAAGTAATCACGGTCAAAAAATTACCAATAAACCGGTTGTGCGAATTTCACCCCATGCTTATATGGTAAATATAGATGAAATAATTGATCTTAATCAATTGGATTATTATATTAAAAATGAATTTTCAAATCCATTTCATAAAGTAGATTTTGTGTATCAGGTGTATGAATCAACACATGATCAAATGGTGTTTGAACAACGCGTATCCAGCAACGTTGAAAATGCAACAATTGTTTATCCTACTAATTTACCCAAATTAACTGAGTCAACTTATTACTTTAAAATTAACTTCCCACAACGACCAATTGTAAATTCGGTAATGATTTTTGTTTGGGCTACATCCATTATTGCGCTTACAATTGTAATTGTATTTTTTGGCTATTCGTTAGATGTAATTTTGCGACAAAAACGATTAAGTGAATTTCAAAATAGTTTTATCAATAATCTTGCACACGAATTTAAAACACCAATTTCAACTATTGGTATTGCAGCAGAAGTTTTAATTGAGCCGGAAATAATAGATGAACCTGAACGGTTGAGAAGTTATGCAGGCATTATTAAAAATGAAAATACACGATTAACCGGGCAGGTCAGCAAAATTCTGGAATTGGCAAAACTGGAAAACGATGAACTGGTTTTGAATAAAGAAAAATTCCAATTAAATGAACTGGTAAGCGAAATAGTTACCTCATTTGAAGTGCGTTTAGCAGAATCCGGCGGGAAATTAATTGTTGACAGTTCTGCCATTGTTGACACTGTTGATGCCTACAAAGTGCACATGCAAAATGTTATTAATACGCTCTTGGATAATGCGCTTAAATACAATGATAAAACTCCCGAAATAACCATAACCACAGGCCGTGATGATATAGGTTTGTTTATCAGCATTGCCGACAACGGTATTGGCATACCGAAAGAGTTTCACCGCAAAATTTTCGAAAAGTTTTTCAGAGTGCCAACCGGTAATATTCACAATGTAAAAGGATACGGGCTCGGTCTCAACTATGTTAAAATGATTGCAAAAGCTCACCATTGGCGCTTGCGACTGGATAGCGTTTTAAATAAAGGTAGTATCTTTACCATCATCATACCACAATAACTACACATGGATAACAAAAAACCCAAAATACTTTATGTAGAAGATGATGTTAACCTTGGTTTTGTAACTAAGGATAACCTCACCAAAAAGGGATATGACATTACGCTTTGCGAAGACGGATTAACGGCAGCACAAACATTTCAAAAGCAAAAATTTGATTTGTGTATTTTAGATGTCATGCTTCCTAAAATTGATGGTTTTGCATTGGCGCAAAAATTCAGAGATAAAGATAAAAATGTACCCATTTTATTTCTGACTGCCAAGGCTATGCTTGAAGATAAATTGCAGGGTTTTAAACTTGGTGGTGATGATTATATTACCAAACCATTTAGTATAGATGAACTGGTGCTTAAAATCGAAGTGTTTTTAAAACGCAGTAAAGTATTTACCGAAAGCGCAGGCATGGAAAAAAATACTTACGACATCGCTGCTTATGTTTTCGATTTTAAAGAACTCACTTTAACGAATGGAAAAAATACCTACACACTTACTATTCGCGAAGCTGAATTGTTACGTATGCTTACCATAAATAGAAACCAGGTGGTACGTAGAGAATCTATTTTACACCAGGTTTGGGGTGAAGATAATTATTACATAGGCCGAAGCCTCGATGTATTTGTTTCCCGCTTAAGGAAAATGTTTGCTGATGAGCCAAATGTGGAAATAGAAAATGTGCGCGGAGTTGGATTTAAATTTATCGTAAAGGAATAAATTTATTTCCCTTCCATTAATATTGATACAATAGGCAGCGTTTCTAAAAAATGCACTTTCTGGTTGCTTAAATCTACATGGCAAACAAAATTGGTTTTACCATTGCTTACCCACAAATAGGGCACTTGTAATTTGAGGTTGTAACGCGCAATTTGGTCAAATGTTTTTTGTGTAATTTTTACTTCAGGTGCTTTACACTCCACTATCATACACGGGCTTGCCGTTTGATTGTATAAAACGATATCAGTCCGTTTCGACAGTTCATTTAAAACCAGTTGCTTTTCAAGGCTGATAAGCGATTTAGGAAATCCGTAGTCGTTGATTAAATAATGTACGATATGTTGTCTCACCCATTCTTCCGGTGTTAGTACCACGGTTTTTTTGCGGATAATATCAAAAATCATTTGCTGCTCTCCATTGGCAGTTATTTTGAAATTATACTTTGAAAAGTGGATTTCCATCGCGCCGTAAATTTACAATTAATTACATTTGCACTATGGATTATCGCGATTTGGTGAGTGATATAAAGGCTCGAAAGTTTAAACCCGTTTACCTGCTGCACGGGGAGGAGTCCTATTATATCGACAAGATTAGTGAGTTTATGGAAGATAATATCCTGACCCCTGAACAAAAAGATTTTAATATCTCCATATTTTATGGCAAAGATTCCACCCCAACTCAGGTAATGGATGCGGCCATGCGTTTCCCAATGTTTGCAGATTTTAACCTGGTTATAGTTCGCGAAGCCCAAATGATGAAAACAAAGGGAAGTGAACTCGACAAACTGGAAACCTATGTTGAAAGAGCATCTCCAACAACTATTTTGGTTTTATGTTATAAAGATGGAAAATACGATGCCAGGAAAAAATTATTTAAACAAATTAAAGACCGAGGTTTAGTTTTTGAATCAGAAGCATTAAAAGAATCTGAAGTGCCTATTTTTATCGAGGCTTATCTGAAACGTAAAAAAGTTACTGCAGAAAGTAAGGCAATCAGAGTGCTTATCGATTACCTCGGGACCGACTTGTCAAAAATGACCAATGAGCTGGATAAGTTATGTATTAATTTACCTGCCAATGGTCAAATTACTGTTGAACAAATTGAAAAAAATATCGGCATTAGTAAAGATTATAATGTTTATGAATTACAAAGTGCCTTGTTGATGAAAAATACGGAGCAGGTATTTACTATTGTAGATTATATCAACGATAATCAAAAAGCAAATCCGTTTGTACTCACAATTGCAACCATTCATGCAGCCTATCAAAAATTGTATCACCTCATTTTAGGTGGTGATGTAGGCGATTTTGATATGTTTAAAATATATGGCATTCACTCATCCCAAAAAAATGAATTCCGAAGTGCCCGCAAACATTACAGCCGTCAGCGTGTAGAGGAAATTTTTGAATTAATTCTGGAATATGATTTACGTTCAAAAGGCGTCGAAAACGGTGAAACTGACCACGCAGCTTTACTCAAAGAATTGGCGTATAAATTAATCAGTTAATGTGCTGATAATTGCTTCAGCTTTTTGTTTATCGCCTTCCATTGCTGTTATTAACGCAGTTGTGGATTCAAATTTTTTATCTGCCCGCAAAAATTGTAAAAACTGCACTGTAATGGTTTCCCCATAAATGGTATCAGCAAATTGCAGGATATTCACTTCGATACGTTTTTCTGTTTTGTTAAATGTTGGTCGGGTGCCAATATTCAATAATCCGTAATAATTGTTAGGGTTATTTTTGATAAGTACTTTAACGAGGTAAACACCGTCCGAAGGAATTAATTTATTGCTATCCTCCACATAAATATTGGCAGTAGGAAATCCGAGTGTTCGGCCAATTTGGTCACCTTTAATTACAGGGCCGGTAATTTCATATGGGTAACCCAATAATTCATTTGCCTCTACAATATTGCCTTCTTTTAAATATTTCCTGATTTTAGAAGAACTCACTGTTACAGTATCAATCACATGAGCTGGAATTTCTTCAACGCGAATATCATACTTTGCTGCTATCGATTTGAGTAAATGAATATCACCTGAACGATCCTTTCCAAACTTATGATCATATCCAAACACAATAATAGCAGGCTTAAATTTTTCTATTAAAAAATGTTCTGCATACGACTCTGCACTAATTTCTGAAAACTCTCTGGAAAATGGCACTACTACAACTACATCAACACCACAAACACTCAACTTAGCAATTTTTTCTTCCAAGGTGGTTAAATAATATACGGGAGATTCTGGAGTAATGATATGTCGGGGATGCGGGTGAAAAGTGATGATGACACTTTTACCTCCAATTGACCGGGCGGCAGCAGTTATTTTTTGAATAATTTCATAATGTCCGCTATGAACACCATCAAAGGTGCCAATCGTAATTACAGAACCTGCCAGGTCAGGCAGTTGATTTAAATCGCGTAAAACTTGCATATCCCACCGCAAATGTAAAGATTTGTGGCGCATTAGTATATAACCATGGTTAACAGATTTGTGTATAAACCCGACAATCAGGATATTTATTTCTTCCTAGGGTTGCTGTTTACCATTTATCTTACAATTCGGGCTATAGTTATTCCTATCACAATAGATGAAGCGGGCACTTATTACAATTATATGCCAAGGTCAGTTGCTGATATCTTATTATTTAATGGCGACCCTTCCCCAAATAATCACATACTGAATACATTAAGTATGAAATTATTCACGGCTCTTTTTGGAACAACCACTTTTGTTGTCCGTTTGCCGAATTTATTGGGATTTTTACTTTTTTATACAGCTGCTGTCCGTTTGTTTACCCTCATGTTTAAAACCCGCATATTGGTAATTGCTGCATTATTAGTGCTGCTTTGTAATCCTTATCTGCTCGATTTTTTTGCAGTAGCTAGAGGATATGGATTATCAATTGCATTTATGTTTTGGTCATTATATCAATTTTATCAATACTACAACAATAAAAAATTTCAATATGCGGTAACAACTTTAATTGCGGCAGCTTTTGCTGTGTTGGCCAATTTTACATTGCTGCATTATTTTATATTGATTTTTCTCGTGATTGTAGTTTTGGAATTTAGGATTATCCAAAATATAAATAGGTGGAGGCATTTACTCATTTACATCTGCATAGTTATTATTCTAGCAGCAATATGTTATATACCTATTACTAAAATGATGCAAACAAATCAGCTGGTGTATTGGGATACAGCCGGATTCTACTCGTCAACATTAGTGCCTTTAGTTGAGCAAATGCGTTATGGTGAATTGTATTTTGGGATTAAACAAGCACAACCTTTTGCGAATAGTATTTTGGTATTATTTGGCTTATTGATTGGTATAGCATTATTTTATTTCTTCAAAAAACCTACCGGAAAAAAAGTGCCATTTGGAAGCTGGGTACTCATTATACTGAGTGGCAATATTTGTATTATTATTATTCAGTTTCACCTTTGGCATGTTCCTTTTTTAAATGGGAGAGGAGCATTGTTTTTGTACCCTATGTTCGTGCTTGCATTAATTGCATTATTGCAAGAACTAATATCTGCATCAATTAAATTTCCCAAATATATATTATTGATATTGGCAGGGATAGGTATCATACATATTACGCAAACTGGCAATATTACAAGCACAAGAGAATGGTGGTTCGATGCACATACTAAAGAAGTGTTATCATGGATAAACCAGCAGCATCCCGGGAAAGAAAATGTTACGCTAAATAGTTCCTGGATTTTTAATAACTCATTACATTTTCATAAAGACGTACAACAATTTTACAATTTGGAAATTGCACCTTATCACCAGGAATTATGGCCTGATGGTAATTATCTGTATTATTATTGTCAGCGAGAAGAAGTAGGGCAATTAGACAGCACCTACAATGAAGTAAAAAGTTTTAACTATGGTTCATTTGTAATAATGAAGAAGTCGAATTAAATTTTAACTGCAGCCAACATAGTTTCTAAACTCAAAGCATCCTGAATATCAAAGTCTCCAACTTTTGTTCTTCGCAAGGCTGTTAAATAACCTCCACTGCCAATTGCTTTTCCGAAATCATGAGCAAGCGAACGAATATATGTGCCTTTACTGCAGTGCACAACAAAATCAATTTCAGGCATTCGAATAGCAGTAATCTCGAAGCGAAATAATTCTACCGTTCGTGCTTTTAATTTCACTGTTTCACCTTCTCTTGCATAATTATATGCACGTATTCCATCTACCTGAACGGAAGAATAAATAGGTGGAATTTGTTCCTGCACACCCAAAAAACTTTTTGCCGTTTCGTGTATTAATTCAGGTGTAATATGTTGAATCGGAAAAGTTGCATCTACCGCTGTTTCAGCATCGTAACTAGGTGTTGTAGCGCCGAGTGTGATAGTTCCGGTATATTCTTTTTCCAGACCTTGCAACGACTCAGTTTGTTTAGTTGCTTTACCTGTAAGTAATATGAGCAAACCTGTGGCAAGTGGATCTAAAGTTCCGGCGTGTCCGATTTTCATTTTACGGTCGCGACAAAATATTTTAATGGGTATGCGCACTTTGGCCACTACGTCGTGACTAGTCCAATGTAATGGTTTGTCGATGAGAATAATTTTACCGGTAACTAATTCTTCTGCAGTAAACATATTACACAATCTGAAGGTCAACACCTAATGCCAATAATACTAAGATGATAGTGCCGACGATAATGCGGTAATAGCCAAATATTTTAAAACCATGTTTTGTCAGGTAATTAACAAAACTGCGCATCGCGAAAATGGCAATAATAAATGCTACAACATTGCCGATTATTAAAGGCATATAGTCATCGCTGGTAAATCCCGGACCATCGCTATATAACGTATATAATTTATATCCTGTTGCGGCAAACATGGTAGGGACAGCTAGAAAAAATGAAAATTCTGCAGCTACTTTACGCGTGAGTTTTTGTGTTAAGCCACCGATAATTGTTGCGGCTGAACGAGACACACCCGGAATCATGGCAATACATTGAAATACACCAATTACAAATGCGTTTTTATATCCGATTTTTTCTGTTGTGCTTACATCGCCTGTAATATCTGCACCAAACAATCTGTCAACAAATAATAACACAACACCTCCTGCAATAAGTGCAATAGCAACAACGGTAACATTTTCCAGCATGGCATCAATGTAGTCGCCTAATAAAAATCCTAAAATGGCAGCAGGAATAAATCCCACAAACAATTTAAAATAGAAATTGATACTTTTAAAAAAGCGCTTCCAATATAAAACTACCACCGATAAAATTGCACCAAATTGAATGGCTACAGTAAACGACTTGGTAAATTCATCGTGTGAAATGCCCATTAAAGAAGAGGCAATAATCATATGTCCGGTAGAGGACACGGGTAAAAATTCAGTTATTCCTTCCACTATGGCAAGAACAACCGCTTCGATTATGGTCATGCTGGATAATTATTTTTTTGAACGATGAAATACAGCGTAGATTTCTATCGCAAAACCTAAAAGCACTACAATTGGTGCAACGGTAATACGACGTGTGCTGTATACCTCATCCGGATTGAATACATTAGGGTCGGGACTTTTACCGCCGCTCATTAATATGAAACCTATAATGATGACAACTAAACCCAATACAATGAGTAGATAGTTTTCTTTGCCTAATACCATTTTACCATCGGTAGTTGGGGCAGATGTAACTTTTGGGTTATCCTTTTTAGCAGGTTGTTGATTTTCCATTATAGCCGAATATTTTAAAATTTAATACAGTTCATCCAGTTTCATCCGGATGTATTTATGCACTGAGTTTCTAGTGCTGAACCAAGTAATGAGCACCCCCACACCAATCAGCATTAAAAATGTAAAAATAAAACCTCTTTTGATAGTTGTGTTACTAAAATCCCAATAATTAAAATTATTATGCACATAAAGCACCCCCAAAAGCAGTAAAAGCATAGCAATTCCGGCCGAAATGAGCCCGTTTATGATACTTCTGCGAACATAAGGACTAGTGATGAACGACCTTGTAGCACCCACCAGCTGCATACTTCTGACCAAAAAGCGGTTAGAATACATGCTCAAACGGATGGTTTTGTCGATGATAGCTATGGAAATGATTAAAAACAGTATGGAGAACCCGGCAATGATAAAACCCGCAATCTTCAAATCGTCATCAACCGAGCTAATCAGCTCTTCATTTGCCCGGGTATGGGTGATTTCAGGGTATAACTGCAACTTTTCACGAAACAGCTTTATGCTGTCTACATTAACAGATGAAGCGGTTAAAGTCACGTCAACAGAGGCCGGCAGAGGATTTACATCACCCAAAATCTCAGATGGATCCTCGTTGAACTTCTCTTCAAAAATTTTCATGGCATCATCCTTAGAGATGAATTTGGTGGCTTTTACCGATGCCTCACCTTCAATTTTTTTTAACAGTTTATCTACGTCGGCATCAGTTAATCCTTCCTTCAAATATGCTGAGATAACCATATCTTCTTTGATATTAGCCTCTTCATATTTAAATGAAATAAACAAAATACTCATCAACCCCAACATCAGCAATGCCAATGAGGTAATTAAAATGGAATTGATATAGTGCGTTTGCTTACGCTGCAGCGATTTTCCTACCTGTTGCGACATTGAGGCAAATTTAAGCTATTGCCGCCTAGCGGACAACGCAAAATGATGTTAGTAACTCAAACAAATGTGTCCATTTCCAAACAATCTTATTATCGCATTTACAATAAGTCCACAACAAAACCCTCCTCAAAACCCGAATATCCTTTTCGGAAATGGTCAGGTCAACACGTGGGTTGACGGCAACGGTAGCTCCGAATTAAATTTTCAACAAACCAAAGTCAACACGTGGGTTGACGGCTACAGTTGCTCCGAATGTCATTCCACCTCAAAACCCGGCTGTTTCATAGGTACATCGGTACATCAGCACATTGGTACATCAACGGCTGTTTCCATCAGCACATCCCCACATTATCACATCAGCACATTAATTGGCTGTTTCCGCCTCGGCGGACGGTTCGCATTGTACATGGGTACATTCACACATTGGTACATTAATCAGCACATCAGCACATTATCACATCAGCACATTAATTCAGTACCTTTGCCCCATGGATTATTCAATTGACCTGATTCAAAACATTGAGCGCAAATGGAACCAAAAATGGAAAGATTCCAATTTGTATAAAGTTACCGAGAACCCGAAGTTACCTAAGTATTACGTACTGGATATGTTCCCTTATCCAAGTGGAAGTGGATTACATGTTGGTCACCCGTTAGGTTATGTGGCCAGTGATATTATTTCTCGTTTTAAACGTTTGCAAGGATTTAATGTATTGCATCCTATGGGATTCGATGCATTTGGATTACCTGCTGAACAATATGCAATAGAAACAGGACAACATCCGGCAGTTACTACCGAAAAAAATATTAATTATTTCCGTGAGCAATTATCGCGCATGGGTTTTTGTTACGATTGGTCACGCGAAGTAAAAACATGTGACCCGAATTATTATAAATGGACACAGTGGATTTTTACACAATTATTTAAATCGTGGTATAATCCTTTTACCAATAAATCAGAAAAAATAGAGTCGCTGATTGCTATTTTAAATGAAGAAGGAACTACACGTTTATTTGCATTGGATAAATGTCAGGTGTTAATTGATGCAGCAACATGGAAAAATTATGATGTTGCGGCGCGTGAAAAATTATTGATGCAATTTCGATTGGCTTATTTGGACTATGCAGATATTTGGTGGTGTGAGATGTTGGGAACAGTATTGGCAAACGATGAAGTGAAAGATGGTGTTAGTGAACGCGGAGGACATCCTGTCGAAAAAATAAAAATGCGTCAATGGTTTTTGCGTATTACCGAATTTGCAGACCGTTTGCTGGAAGGCTTGAACAGAGTAGATTTCAGCGAAAGTATGAAAGAAATGCAACGCAACTGGATTGGCAAAAGTGAAGGAGCTTTAGTTAAATTTAATGTTGCAGATGCTGATGAGGTAATTGAAATATTTACCACAAGACCTGATACTATTTTCGGGGCGACATTTATGGTATTAGCACCGGAACATGAATTAGTAGAAAAAATTACTACTGCCGAAAAAAGAATTGCAATTGAAGAATATATTAAATACGTAAAAAGCAGAAGTGAACGCGATAGAATGAGTGAAGTAAAAAAAGTGACCGGCGAATTTACCGGTGCTTATGCACTCAATCCTTTTAATGGAAAATCTATTCCGATTTATATTGCTGAATATGTATTGGCAGGTTACGGAACAGGCGCCATTATGGCAGTGCCAAGTAATGATGACCGCGATTTTGCATTTGCACAAAAATTTGATTTGCAGGTAATTCCTGTAGTTGATCAAAGTGCATATCCGCAAGTTTCGCGTGAAGATAAAATTGGGGTAATGATAAATTCCGATATGTTAACCGGTTTGGAAGTGAAAGCTGCCATTCAAAAAATGTTATCGGCCATAGAAGAAAAAGGTATAGGTAAACGACGTGTAAATTATCGTTTACGGGATGCAGGATTTTCACGTCAGCGGTATTGGGGTGAGCCATTTCCGGTTTATTATGAAAATGATGTTCCGCATTTATTGGAGGATAATGAATTACCATTGTTATTACCGCAGGTAGAAAGTTATAAACCTGCAGGTGCAGCAAAATCGCCACTTTCAGGCATTACCGATTGGGTAAATTTTGCTCCGGGAAAAATGCGTGAAACAGATACAATGCCTGGTTATGCAGGTTCAAGCTGGTATTTTTATCGTTATATGGATGTGCATAATGACCAGTTTTTCGCATCGCGTGAAAAAATTGATTATTGGCAGGATGTTGATTTATACATTGGTGGTACCGAACACGCGGTTGGACATTTATTGTATTCGAGAATGTGGAATAAATTTTTGTTTGATATCGGACTCGTAGCTAAAGATGAACCATTTAAACGTTTAGTGAATCAGGGAATGATTCAGGGTGTTTCGAAAATAGTTTATCGGGTTAATGGAACAAATTTATTTGTAACAAAATCAGAAAAACATAATTATGAAGTAACAGAATTACGAGTAGCGACATTTTTAGTAAAAGATGATATTTTAGATGTTGAAGCATTTAAAAATTGGCGCTCTGATTTTAGTGAAGCAGAATTTATTCTTGAAGAGGGCAAATATATTTGTGGAAGTGAGGCAGAAAAAATGTCTAAATCAAAACACAATACCGTAAATCCTGATGATGTAATCAACGAATACGGCGCAGATTGTTTCCGCATGTATGAAATGTTTTTGGGCCCAATTGATGCAGGTAAACCTTGGGATACAAAAGGAATTACCGGTGTGCAGGGATTTTTGCGCAAGTTGTGGCGTTTGTTTATTGATGAGCAGGGACAATTACGCATCACCAATGAAGCACCTACAACGGCAGAATTAAAATTAATGCACAAAACAATTAAAAAGGCTGGTGAAGATATTGAAAAACTGAGCTTTAACACTGCAGTAAGTGCATTTATGATTTGTGTAAATGAGTTGCAAAGTGCAAAATGTTACAAACGCGAAATACTTGAACAATTATTAATTTTAGTTGCACCTTTTGCGCCATATATTACTGAAGAACTTTGGGAAAAGTGTGGACAAACTGATGCTGTGCACGTTCAAAGTTGGCCGAAATACGATGCAACCTATTTGACCGAAAGTAATTTTAATTATCCGGTATCTATTAATGGTAAAGTACGTGCAAATATTGAATTGCCTTTAGATATGGAAGAAAATGATATCAGGGAAACTGTATTAGGTTTAGAATCAGTGGTAAAATGGACAGAAGGGAAAGCACCTAAAAAAGTGATAATAGTGAAAGGCCGTATTGTAAATGTTGTGCTTTAATTGAGTATTTTTTTTAATAAATAAATATCCGGAAAGGAATATCGTGAGAATAATTTTTAGTTTATTATTAGTAGGTATCAGTTTACCAATTTTTAGTCAAAGTCAGGTGGTAATGCAACAAACCATTAAAGACCAGGCAACAACAATGTTAGAGGCATTCGAAGACCATAACTATGATAAGTTGTTAGATTATACCTACCCCAAAATATTTGAATTAAGTGGAGGAAAAGCAACTATGTTGGAAATTATCCAGGAATCAATGCAGGAATTGGAACTAGCGGGTTATATAGTTGATTCAGCGAATATAGGTGAGCCGGGACCTATTTATAATGCCGGTGACGAGTTACATGCAATCATTTCACAATTCGTATATATGACCATTCCGGGAGGAAGTATGATGAACGAAAGCCCTTTACTGGCTGTTTCCGATAACAATGGCGTGTCTTGGTATTTTTTAGATACCAAACAGTTGAATGGCAATTTAAAAGCCTATTTTTTCCCGAATTTTAATGAGGATTTGAAAATACCGGAACCAAAGCCGGTAATTTATGATTATGAAAAGAAAAAGTAATTAATTTTAATCCGATTAAACAATGGTAACACAGGATACAGCAAAAAAGCAAGCAATTCGCCTCGTTGAGTGCCCACGTGATGCCATGCAGGGATTACACGATTTTATTCCTACGGATAAAAAAGTGGCGTATATCAACCAGCTATTGAAGGTGGGATTTGATACTATCGATTTTGGGAGTTTTGTTTCTCCAAAAGCAATTCCGCAAATGTCGGATACTGCAGATGTACTTGCACAATTAAACCTGAGTGAAACCAATTCTAAATTATTGGCAATAATAGGTAATGTTCGCGGCGCGGAAGATGCCGTTAAACATAAACAAATTACTTATCTCGGCTTTCCATTTTCCATTTCTGAAACTTTCCAGCAACGCAATATCAATTCAAGTATCACCGAAAGTGTGGAGCGTGTAAAAGAAATTAAACAATTATGTGACGATAACGGAAAAAAACTCATGATATATATTTCAATGGGTTTTGGAAATCCGTATGGCGACCCTTGGAGCGCGGAAGTTGCTGCAGAGTGGGTTGAAAAATTAGTGACAATGGATATCAAGTATGTTTCATTAGCGGATACTATTGGTGTGGCCAATCCAGAAAGTATTACTTACTTGTTTTCACATTTGATTCCTAAATTTCCCGGCGTTGATTTTGGTGCACATTTGCACACTACTCCCGATGCCTGGTTAGAAAAAATTGATGCTGCCTACAAAAGCGGTTGCACCAGATTTGATGGCGCAATAAAAGGATTTGGCGGATGTCCAATGGCTGCCGACGACCTCACCGGTAATATGCCAACCGAAAATATTATTCAATACTTCGATCACCAGAAGGTAAGTATGGGAATTAATAAATACGAATTCCGTGAAAGTGTGCGCAAGGCGCTGGTGACTTTTCCTTTTTGATACATTAGACACTTATTGTAAAAATTACAATAAGTCATTTAATTTTGATGAGAAGCTAATAAATCTGCTTTCATAAATTTTCTATTCACGGTTTTTCTTTCAATAAGTTATGAAGATTTTTACCTGCAATTAGGGTTAGTAAAATTCTAGCTTTCTTCTGTTCTTGGGCAATACATAACCATTTTTTTATTCGAAGATTGCAACAAATTCAGTAAAGGTGAATTTGGCTGTAACTTTTCCCCACCCTCATTCGTCCTATCCCTAAATACCCAACCTATGCCCGAAAATCAACCAATCCGGTCCAAATTCAAGGACTTTGAAGTGAATACTAAAATCAAACTTGCCTTTTTGTGGACTGCCGTCACCTTCTGTTATTTGTATGGCGACTACTTTGAATTATATACACCGGGCAAAGTGGAAGGTTTGATTAGCGGCGACAATTTGTTGAACACACCATTGAATTTATTGATGGCAACTGTTATGTTAGCTATTCCTGCGCTTATGATAGTTGTTTCTATTTTTTTGCGACCTGCTATTAACCGCATCTTCAATATGATTTTTGGATTAATTTTTACCCTAATCATGTTAAACATTGTGATAGGTGCCACAAGCGAATGGTACCGATTTTATTTTTTGCTTGGCGTCATCGAAATGTTTATTACGCTGATGATTATTCGAGTTGCTTATAGCTGGCCTAAAAATTAACCCTTTACATTATGAATACAAATAAAAGTATTGCCCGTAACGCGGGATTAATTTATTTAATTGTTGTAATTAGTGGGATATTCAGTCTCATGTATGTCCCAACTCAATTAATCGATTTTAACAATGCAGCCACTACTTACCAAAATATCCAATCGCATGAACTGCTTTTTAGGTTGGGCATTTTGGGAAATGTAATTTGTTATCTGGCATTTATGATATTGCCATTTGCCTTGTATAAGTTATTAAAAAACATTCATCCTAACATGGCAAAGGGTATGGTTATATTAGTGCTAATTGGTATACCAGTTGCTTTTGTTAATTTACAACATAAGTTTGCGGTTTTATCCATGCTCAATAATGAATATCTTTTTGCGGATATTCCACTCAATCAATTGCAGCAACAACTATTAATATCGCTGCAAAATTTCAACAACGGCATTAATGTATTATCTGTTTTTTGGGGCCTGTGGTTGTTCCCATTTGGCTGGCTGGTTTTTAAAAGCGGATTTCTTCCCAAATTGTTGGGGATTTTATTAATGCTAGGATGTATGAGTTATCTGATAGATTTTTCAGCATGGCTTTTGTTACCGGAATACAGCAGTTCAGGCATCTCCACTTTTGTCATGTTACCGGCTTCAATAGGGGAGATAGGAATTTGTTTGTGGTTGTTAATTGTTGGTGTAAGTAAATCTAAAGTGACCGACCAACATGCATAATTGATATCCAATAAGGTTAAATGAGGTTAATATGACCGAAATATCAAATGATATCAGGTAATTTTGTCCTTTCAATTATTTATTTTAAGTGAAATCGTTACTATACATTATGTTATTTTTTGTTGCTGCGTCACTGCATGCACAACAAAAAATTATCCCCATACAAATTTCATTGTACAACGAGTCTACGGCTATTCCATTTACAAGATTAGTTACAACTCCAATACATCCGGGTATTCAAATCGGCACTGAATTTACGTATAAGGAACGCGAACATTTTCGATTATTCCAAACAGTCAACCTGAGTTACTATTTTCATGCTCAGTTAAACCATGGTATTAGTGTAAATACCGAATTAGGCGGAGAATATTTGACAAATTCGGTTTTCTTTTGGTGCTTTAATTGGAGTAGGTTATTTGCATACTTTTGCAACTACTAAAGAATATGTGTTTGAAGATGGACATTACACTATTGCTACAGATAAAGGTAATGCGCGAATTGCACCTTCATTATCATTAGATGTAAATTATCGAATTAATAAAATCGAACCCACATCACCTAAAATATTTGTTCGTTATCAATCCTGGATTGAGTATCCTTATTCACCGGGATTTATTCCACTGATGTCGCATATTAATTTGCATATTGGTGCAAAATTTAATTTACCCTTAAACACTGGCAAATGAAACACATAATGCTGATTTTAGTTTTAGGTCTTTTGTTAGCAGCATGCAGAAAAGGAGAAGAAATTTTACCTGTATTTTATACGTGTGGATTTGGTTATGTTGATTCCAGTGATGGCAATATAAATGATGGAACCTATCAAAATTTGTTAGACAATATCACAGCAAACGGTGTGGTTGGTATTGAAATGGCAGTTTATAATAATACAGATGGTATGTGGGTTGGAGCCAGTGGTAAAGCAGATTTATTTAATGATGTAGATATGCAAGCATGTAATATCACACGCGTTGGTTCCACGGTTAAAATGTTTACAGCCACAACAGTATTGTTATTACAAGAAGAAGGCAAACTCAATATCAATGATAACATATCCGATTACCTAGATGGGATTTACATAGATAAAATAGAAAACGCATCAATTGCAACAATCGAACAACTGATGCATCATTCAAGTGGTATTTATAATTATATTCATAATTTACAATTTCAAACTGCCTCGTTAAACGATTTATTAAAACCATGGGAGGCAGAAGAACTATTACAATATGCCTATAATAAACCGGCTTATTTTACCCCTGGCGATGATGTGACTTACTCGAATACTAATTATATATTATTAGGTTTATTGATTGAAAAAATAGAAGGCAAACCTCTGTATCATGTATTTGATGAAAAAATCTTCCAGCCTTTAGGATTAAGCGGTACTATATTCGCAGGTAAAAATCCGGTTCCGGATGGCATTGTCCGTGGTTATATCGATATCTATAGCAATTTACAGGTAATTGAAAGTACCTATTACAGTGGCTGGGATTATTATACAGCAGATGGTGGACTAATCTCGACAGCCTATGATTTAAATGTTTTTTTACGTGCATTGATGCAGGGACAAATTATTAATTCAACTTCATTAGCAACCATGTTATCGTGGCAAACACCAAAAAATTTAGACCCTGAATTTTATGATATTGCTTATGGGTTGGGTATTTTTAAAATGATAACCCCTATGGGTGAATGTTATTTTCATAGCGGTGATGCAATAGGTTATTATGCGAACATGATGTATTTCCCTGAAGACAGCACCACAGTTGTGTATGCTGTAAATAGTAATTATGGAAAAATTGATGCATTTGTTTCTACAAAAGACGCCATTACGAATATCCTGAATGTTACAAAGCAATAATAAAGGTGGTATATTGTAGTCAAATTATTCAGCTATTAATTATACTAATTATTAAATATTTAGATGTCATTTAACGCATGATATACATTACAACACCTATTACAACATCAAGATTAGTATTGCAACCCATTGCAGTGGACGACTATGCATTTGTTTTACAACTAGTTAATTCTGATGGATGGATACAATTTATAGGTGATAGAAATGTACATTCTGAAGAAGCTGCCAAGGCTTATATTCGCAAAATTCAACAAACGCCAAACCTCATTTATTGGGTGGCAAGGCTCAATGATAATCAAACTCCTGTTGGTATCATTTCATATATGAAACGCGTTTACCTGGATAACTATGATTTAGGATTTGCCTTTTTACCACAATTTCAACAACAAGGACTGGCTTTTGAAGCTGCTCGAGGTATTCTTGATTTTGTGACAAACAATATGCATGAAAAAACAATTTTAGCAACCTTATTACCTGAAAATGTGAAATCAATAAAGCTGCTTGAAAAATTGGGTTTTCAATTCTCTGCTACGGTTGATGTTGAAAAAGAGTGTTTACATATATATCAACTCAACGTCACATGAAATTGATTTCCATTAAACCACCTTTTGTTTAAATGTTTCCAACTTACCATTTGGATTAACGGAAAACCGTGAATTTGAATAATGCACTTGCTTTTGAAAAAAGTAACTGCTAAATTTGGAATTGACTTTATAATAAGTAACTGCGGATCAATTGCAGACACCACTACTTATTGATTTTGTAATCTATATTGTCTTTTTATGGAAACTTTTAACAAAAAAAATGGTGTTAGCGTTCGAGCATACCAAGGTGATGCTATGACCCTCTTAGCTTTTGATTTACAATATGCATTAAGAAAAAATCTGGCCGGTTTTACTATTCGATATGGCTTTGAGGTAAATGGCAATAAGCAGTTTGCTTATTTATATAACCGTATGATATTTCCTGCTTCTTTTTATCAGGCGAATCAGGTGCCGTTCACAGAAAAAAACTCAACACTGTATGCACCAATTCAAAAAATGAATTGGGTGCATGTCCCGAATACCAATATTAATACTTCACTACCAATTTTTGGTAATTACACTTATGAAATTACACCACGATATATCAAAAATGGTGTTTTATTACCTTTAAATACTGACCTGACGGTGGCAGTAAATATTTATGTGGGGCCATTTAAAGTAAAAAATACTGAACTTGGATTTACCAGGGGTTTTGTTTCTTCAGTTGCGTATGCTAAAACGATTTAATGTAAAAAATAACAGGGTTAGACCCGCCAAAACGAAAGATGAGTTGTTGTTTGATGTTAAACAGGTTGCAGATGTTGCCAAACGATGGAATGATACCAAAAAGCAATATGAAAATGTGCCCTATACTTTTGAGGAGCAACATCAATGGTTAGGATGGCAGGCCAGAGAAAGAATTTTATCATTTTTAGATGAAGCTGTCGCAGACACCACGATAATTGTAAAAGCCTTTGTGTACGATTTAAATGAACCCGAAATATGCAAAAGATTGCTGGAGTTGGGTAAACAGGGAAGATTACAAATAATTTTAGATAATGCAGGAGCGCATGGTGATTCCAAATCAATGGAGACAGCATTTGAACGCAAATTTAAATATGTAGCCCCTGATAATACCGCTATTTACCGCGGTAAGTTTAAAGCCTTGGCGCATAGTAAAGTATTTATACAAATAAAAAACAATAAAGCTGTTAAGGTGCTGACAGGTTCTACTAATTTTTCTACGAATGGACTGTACATTAACAGTAATCACGTATTAATTTTTAGCGACAATAAAATCGCAACGTTATATCAGGATGTATTTGATGCCTCATTTGGTGAAACAAACATGAAAAGCTTTTATGGCTCATCTTGGTCAACAGGTGAATTTACTTTTGCCGGAAATTCAACGCCGAAAATGACCATAACATTTGCCCCGCATACTAAAGATGCCGCACAAACAATATTTGATAGAATCAGAAAACGAATTTTAGTGGCTTCCAATACGGATGTATTATTCGCAATTATGAAAGATACTAATGCAAGTGCAATTTTAGATGCCGTTCGCGAACAGGTGAAAAATGAAAAAATATTTACCTATGGTATTACAGATTCAATTGGCGATGATGCCGAATATAGTGTATTTTTATACAAACCAAATGCACTCAGAGGTGTTCGTGTTGCAGCAAAAGGAATTTCAAATACCTTACCAGCCCCTTTTGGCACTGTAGCAGGTATAGATGGATACGCCATACACCATAAATTTATTGTAGTGAATTTTAAAGGTAAAGACCCAACCGTTTATTGTGGTAGCAGTAATTTATCATTTACACCGGAACAAAAAAATGGTGATAATCTTTTGGAAATTCATGATGATGATATCGTAACTGCATTTGCCATTGAAGCACTTCGGTTGGTTGATCATTTCCATTGGAGAAACAACGAACTTTCGGATAAGCCAATGTTTTTAGATGATTTGAGCGATAGTAATGATATGTGGTATGAAGCATGGTTTAATAGCAAGGACCTGAAAAACAGGCAGAGAAAATTATATATTAAAGCCTAAAAAATTCCCCTTATTTCGTTGAATAAATATTTTGTTTTAATATTGTTTGATGACTAACAAAACCGGAATTCGAAAAGTTTGTCCTAATGGCCATGTTTTTTATAAAAGCAGCGATTGTTTGACTTGCCCTATTTGTGAAAAAAAGAAAAAGCCTGCAATTGGTTTCTTGTCAAAAATTAGTGCACCTGCCCGAAGAGCTCTTGAACAGGAAGGTATTAGTACCTTAAAACAAGTTACTAAATACACGGAAGCGCAGTTACTCGAATTACATGGCATTGGAAAATCTGCTGTTAAAATTTTATTGCAGGAGTTAGCTGCAAACAATTTGACGTTCAAAAAACAAACAACAAAAGCCACTACTGTTAAAGATAATGCAAAACCAGAATCAGTTAATGCCTATATTGCTAATTTCCCGGATGAAACACAAAAATATTTACAAAAGATTAGGGCTTTAATTAAAAAACTTATTCCCGAAATAGAGGAAAAAATAAGTTATGGCATGCCATCTTATCATTATCAAGGAAGCTACGTTATTTATTTTGCAGGGTATAAAAATCATATTGGCATTTACCCAATACCAACAGGAAATAAGGAATTGGATGGTTTGTATAAAAATTATAAAATTACAGGTAAGGCCACACTTCAATTGCCATTAAGCAAACCTTTACCACTCGGCTTAATTGAGAAAATGGTAAAACACAAAATGACTACTTTAACAAACAAATCAAAGTAAAGCAGCGTTTGTTTAATTAATTTGTAAACAAAATTAAAAGGGTAATTATGCATTAAGCTGAAATTATTCCTTCCATAGCAGTCAGGTTTAATTCATCACTTGTGCATTTGACTATGATGGTAACTGATATGCCTTTTACCTTTGTTTTCCGGTTGAGGCAGATTTTCAATTGTTATTACTTCCTATTTCACCTAATTTAAACATCGCTAAAATGTTAAATTGACTTAAAAAGGAGTCCATTTCTGATTTGTCATCATAAAAACATATTTGGACCCTACATGCAACTATAATTTACGTGAACTTAACTATATATTTACAAAAAATTAATTTCATGTCAAAAAGATACCTCCTCCTTATCCTGACCCTGATTGGTCTGAAAATGCATGCACAGTTGGTTATTAATGAGTATTCAGCTTCAAATTGGAAACAATTTATCGACAATCACAACGATTATGAGGATTGGTTTGAAATTTATAACGGATACCCTACAGATGTTGATTTGGTTGGCTATTATTTAAGTGATGAGGATGACAACCTCACCAAATGGCAATTTCCGTCAGGTTCAATTATTCCTGCGAATGGGTTTTTAAAAATATGGTGTTCAGGTAGAAATACCGTCGATGGTGAATATTACCATACTAATTTCCGCCTGACTCAAACTAAAAATAACCCCGACCAAATAATTATTTCCAATCCGGGAGCGGTAATTGTTGATTCATTAACTATGGATTTTACACTTACACACCATTCTCGGGCACGTGCAATGGATGGAAGTGCAACATGGAAAATTTGTACATTGCCAACTCCGGGTGCAACAAATGCAGGAGCGGAAATGTATACTGATTATACAGACAGACCGGACATGAGTGTATTAGGTGGATTTTATGGAGGTCCCGTTACGGTTGAATTGACATCAACAACTCCTGATGGTACTATTCATTATACATTAGATGGAGGCGAACCAAAAATATCAGACCCTGTTTATGCAGCACCCATAACTATTAATGCAACTGCTGTTTTAAAAGCAAGAGTTTTTTCATCTAACCCTGATTTAATTCCGGGTAAATTACAATTTAATACCTATTTCATAAATGTAAATCACGTATTGCCTGTTGTATCCATAGCCGGTGATACACTGCTTGAATTAGCTAATGGTAATCAAGAATTAGAACCAATTGGCTCGATAGAGGTTTTTGGTAAAGATTTAGATAGCAAAACCCGTTCTTATGGTGAATTAAATTCTCATGGACAAGATAGTTGGGCAAACGATCAACGTAGTATCGACTGGGTGAGTCGTGATGAATTTGGATATAGTAATGCGCTTAAAGAAAAGTTTTTTGCCTCCTCTGAACGCGATGAATTTCAGCGCATGATTTTCCGTGCAGCAGGTGATGATAATTATCCGGCAGCGCATCATTCCGAAAACGAAGGTTCTGCACATTTGCGCGACGATTATATTCAAATGCTCGCAAAAAATGACGGGCTTGCCTTAGATGTTCGTACTTCTGAACGTTGTATTGTTTATTTAAATGGTGAATACTGGGGTGTGTATTCATTTAGAGAAAAAACAGATGATCATGACTTTACTGATTTTTATTATAACCAGGGAAAATATGATATTCAATATCAAATGACTTGGGGCAATACTTGGAGTGAATACGGCGGAGATCCTACTTTAGATGCATGGAGCGATTTAAGAGATTTGGCCGAAGACCACGACCTGACAATAGATTCCAATTATAAAAAAGTAACCGACCAGTTAGATGTATATAGTCTAATTGATTACATGTGTGTAAATACTTCTGCTGTTTGTAAAGATTGGTTAGTTTATAATACAGCAGTTTGGCGTGGATTTAATCCGGAAGGAACACATCAAAAATGGGGTTACACACTTTGGGATTTAGATGCCACCTTTGGATTCTATATTAATTATTCCGGCGTTCCTGAAGTGGGACCAACTGCCTTACCATGCGATGTAGATGAATACAATCCTGCGTTTTTTGGTCCCGGATTTTTTGATGGTGAAGGACATGTTAGATTGATGAATGATTTACGTACAAATGCTGAATTTGAGCAATTTTATTTATCACGTTATACCGATTTATACAACACCACTTTCAGTTGTGAAAATATGTTGAATTCATTGGATAGTATGATGGCAATTATAGAACCGGAAATGAATCAACATGCTGACCGTTGGTATGGAACATATGAGGAATGGTATGATAATTTTTCTAATTTGCGCACCTGGGTAGAAGACCGATGTGAATTATTATATACCGGTATGAGCGATTGTTATGAATTAACCGGACCATATGATGTGGTATTTAATGTTGATCCTCCTGAAGCGGGATATTTAAAAGTAAATACATTAACGCATCACGATTTACCTTGGACAGGAACTTATTTCGGAGGTATGGATAATAAGTTGGTTGCCTACAGTAATAATCCGGCGCTCTATGTATTTGATCATTGGGAAGCAACTACAGCCACATTTACTCCGGGCTGGGATTCAACAGGAACAGTAATTTCAGAAAATGATGCTATCATGGCTATTTTCCGCACACCAACAGGAATAGAAAATATAGTACAAATTCCATTGAGTGTTTATCCTTCTGTTTTTGATGATGCTGTTATTATTAATTTCGAATTAACGGAAGGTGCTACAGTAAGTTTCGATTTATATAGTGTAAATGGTGAACGAATTGCTACAAAATTAGTTGGCAATAATGTTTCAGGCGCACAATTTATCAGCTGGGATTTAACATCATATAACCTTGCATCAGGTATGTATATCATTAAATTTAATGCCGATGAACATACGCAAACAATTAAGGTGATTAAACAATAATTTGTTTATTAAAAAAATGTCAAAAGCGGCTTTTTACAGAAAGCCGCTTTTTTTTATTTGTTTGATTTGCAGCGGTCTCGCGACCGAACGCAATAGGTAATGTTGCTGTATATCATTATTCCAGCACAATCACTCGATCCTTCGGATACTTAACCGTATATTTCAATTCCATTTTTTTCTCCTCGCCCGGAACAATATCCATATCCCAGGTTATTATTTGAGTTTCATCTTCAATATTACCTGCAGGTTTTATTGAACCTTCTACAGTTACATCATTTTCTGAGGAAATTGGAAATTGGTCTTGTATTACAATATGAATAGGTTCTGATTTATTATTGCGGACTTTTATTTCAAATGCAACAGTCTCAATTTTGTTGCCACCCAAAAACTGACGTTGTGTAAATTCTTTCATTTTGTTGCGTTGAATTTGTACACTTTTATCTCTACCCAAAGAAATAGAAATGGTATCTGATGCATAAGTCGGGTCTAAAACCGTTTTACCTAAAAATGCTCCTTCAAAAAAGATGTTTGCTTCACCAGTTAATAAATTTAATTCACGCCAATCAGTTACATTGGCAGTTAAAAATGCATCGCGATCAATTTTAGGGACTGCAAAATATTCATAATCAGCATTCACTTTTACTGCCTGAATATCTATTGTAGAAATTTTACCATCACTTATTACAGTATAAGGTTCTTCAATTTCATACGTAAATGTAGTCGCTTTATACTGAAAATTGGTTTCTAAAGCCAGGGTTTTCATTTCAGCTTTTTCATTATTTGACCTGCCTGAAAAGAGTTCTACATTTCGAATATCCACGCTTTTAATGCCGGCTGCAACTACTACTTCTTCTAAATATTGAGCACTCTCCAGCATAACAACATTTAATACAGAATTGGTGATTGGCATTTCAACTGTATTAAAACCAATATAATTAAATAACAAATAGTTAGACCCATTGGAAAGTTGCAACGAATAATTGCCATTAATATCTGTAATCGTTCCCAAGGTTCCACCTTTCACCATAACCGTTGCACCTATTAATGGTTCTCCATTCGCATCGGTAACCCTTCCTTGCACAGCATAAAAATTCTTATTGATATAACTGCTAGGCTGATAAATACCACCAGTAATTGCACCATAGTGCAGTCTCCAGGGATATATCTTAGGCATTACACCACTTTCATTCGGATTGCCATTGTTCAGCGACAATTTTACATTTTTCCAATCCTCACCGGTATTTTGAAATACATTGGCTTTGTAATTAATCTCAATAGGTTGATTAATTTTATCTACCCTTAAATCATAATTGGCATACCATCCGGCATTTTGCACATAATAATTCAAAGAAAAATTACCGGTTAATGCTGTTTTCGAAGCAACCAAAACATGAATTTCGCCTTTCGCCTGTGTGATATTAATATTCAATTCTTTAAGTTGTGCGGAAATTTTTTGCACTTCAGAATTTAATGTTGAAATTTTATTGGCTATCTCAATTTGTTTGGTGAAAATTTCAGTTAAACGTGCTCTTTGAAAATCGGCCATGGCTTTTAAATTTTCAGCAGTTACACCTGTGTTGGCTCCACCAATTGATTGATTGCGCTCAATTAGGGTTTGTTCTGCTTTAAATACGTTGAGTATTGAATTCTCATAGGTGATCTGACTATTGATTTCAGTTTGTTTTTTCTGTAAAGCAACAATCTCATCAGCTACCGATTGAATTGTCAAATAATCGAATTTATAAGCAACCGACATGATGGTAAAAGCACCTTCGCCTTTTACCTGAATACTTTCTTTATCTACATTCGTAGAAATATCTTTAAACACCAACATGGTTTTGCCAACAGGAATCTCCGCTTTGGCATCGCGGTAAATTTGTGCACCCTGAGTATAAACAGTTACACTGTTAATTTTGGAAGTAACGGCAAGTTCATTTTCGGCTAATACAATAAAGCTTGTGCAAATAAAAAGGAGTGTGAATAGATTACGCATGGTTATAAGTTTATGGCTCAAAATAACGT
This sequence comes from Bacteroidota bacterium, assembly GCA_016718035.1. GTDB lineage: Bacteria > Bacteroidota > Bacteroidia > Chitinophagales > BACL12 > UBA7236. The sequence goes on from JADKEK010000011.1 coordinate 30,837, forward strand.
CAAATAACCTACAGTATTATAAATTTGAACTCACACAGCTCAAATTATGGCTGAATTTTTACCTCTGGCGATATAATGGCATTGTAAGATTTTTGGACTTGTGAGTGCAAATATCAACTAAAATCGGCCTTGTATTTCAAATTTGGCATGAAAAAAATGCAATAATCAGACAACAATTATCACTTTTATTGAAAAAAGCTTTGAAATATTGTAAATTATTCCATTATTTGTATAAATCTTAACCTGATGAGCACCATGCAACTTGACGACCTGGACTATAAAATCCTTGAAAAATTAATCAAGGATGGCCGTAAAAGCTTTACGGATATAGCCGATGAATTAAATGTATCAGTTGGAACCATTCGCAACAGATTTAATGTGTTTGTTGAAAATGAACTGCTAACTATCATTGGCAGGGTTAATCCGGACAAAATTGGGTTTCATACCTATGCACAAATTTTGATTAAAGTGCGCCCGGTTGATAAAGTAACACAGGTGGCAGATAACATCGCCAATTTACCGGAAGTAAGCTTTTTAGCAATGACCACCGGAGCTTACGATTTAGAAGTTAATGTCATGTGCCGCGATAATGAACACCTCGTGCAATTAATGACAAATCATATCACCAAAATGGATGGCATTTTTGAAAGTGCGACCAATATTTATTTTAAGGTGTACAAATATGCACAACCTGACCTTTATCTCCTTAAATAACACATTTTACCATTTGATTAAACCATTAACCAAAACCCACAACCATGGTTAAAAAAAATTCATTGCCATTATTGCTGATTATCGCAATAATGTTTATGGGTACCGCCTCCTTTGCACAAACAATAATTACAGGCGTTGTACTCGATTCAATTACTAATGAAACCTTAATAGGTGCGAATGTCCGATTACAATCTGACCCAGCTATTGGTGCTAGTACCGATATTGATGGGAAATTTACCATTTCGTCGCCGACACCTTCTGGTGCTATTATTATTTCTTACATTGGATTTAATACAAAAACAATAACGTTTAATGGCAGCAGTTCATTAAATATTGTATTGAGTTCTGAAAAGTTTTTAGAAGAAGTAATAGTAGTTGGTTATGGCACACAGAAAAAAAGTGATATAACAGGTTCTATATCTTCAACTCGTAACGAAGAATTCCGCGATCAGCCAATTTCCAATATTGCAGGAAGTATCCAGGGCAAAGTTTCCGGGATTGATATCCGCAATGCATCCGGAACACCGGGCGCAGGATTGCTGGTTAGTGTTCGTGGACAAAGCAATCCGCTTTATGTGGTAGATGGTATACCAATGATAAGCGAAAGTAATTCCGGAATTTCTACCTCATTTGATTTACAGGGCGCTTCGGTAGGAAGCGGGCAAAACATTTCGTCGATTTCCGATTTAAATCCGGATGACATCGAATCTATTGAAATATTAAAAGATGCATCTGCTGCTTCCATTTATGGTGCACGTGCGGCGAATGGTGTCATATTAATTACTACAAAAAGAGGTGCTGCAGGAAAAACAAAATTTAATTTAAATTATTATTCCGGTATTCAACAGCTTAGTCGCCCAATTGAATTTTTAAGTTCTGAAGAATTGGTTGCCTTAATTGAAGAAGCAAGATTAAATGACTTAAATGCTTATAACGCAGACCCTACCATTTTTGGTGAAGATTATGACCCGGCACTTTCAACAAATCCATTACCTGATAGCTGGAACACAGGTGTAAATACCGATTGGATGGATGAAGTTTTTCGTTTAGCACCAATTAATAATGTAGAATTTTCTGCATCCGGTGGAAACGATAAAACCACATTTTATATTTCTAATTCCTATTTTGACCAACAAGGAATTGTGATTGAATCGGTTTATAAAAGATTTAATTCGCGATTAAATCTCGACCATAAAATAAGTGATAAATTAAAAATCGGAGAAAATATATCACTTACCTATTCTAATAATCGTAGAAGTTTGAACGATAACGTGTATACCGGAACTGTTACCAATGCAATTGGTGCTTCGCCGCTTATGCCGGTTTATGATGAGGATGGTGCGTTCGCGAATTTTGAAGATTATCAGGCGAGTTGGTTAAGCGATAATCCTGTCCTGTCAACTGAAGAAATAATTCCATTTACAAAAAGCAATCGTGCACTGGCTTCCATTTTCGGGGAATATCAATTAGCTCCTGGATTAAAATTTCGTTCAACATGGTCGGTTGACTTTACCTATTTAACTGATGATTTATATTTTTCTCCTATAACTACCGATGCAGAAGGTGTTGGAGGAAAAGCAACGAATAGCACATATAGTCAAAGGGTTTGGTTGGGCGAAAATATTTTGTCTTATGATAAATATTTTACTAACGACCATGCATTAAATGTGATTGGTGGATTTACCTTACAAGAATCTTCTTCTGATTATTTATCTATCTCCGGCCAAGGCTTTCCAATTGGTAGCGGATTGCAAGATGTATCGAGTGCAGCAATAATTACAGGTGGCGATTCATATGCCAGTAATTGGGCCTTGGTTTCATTTTTGAGCAGAATTAATTATAATATTAAAAGCCGATACTTATTTTCATTAAGTGCACGTTTGGATGGCTCTTCTCGTTTTTCACCAAACAACAGATACGGATTTTTCCCTGCAGGTTCTGCAGGTTGGCATTTGAGTGATGAAAGCTTTTGGCCTGCAGCATTATTTATTACCGACTTTAAACTAAGAACCAGTTATGGTATTACAGGTGACCAGGAAATTGGCGATTTTCAATATATCAGTTTCTGGAGCCCGGTTGGATATAACGGACAATCAGGTTTAGGACCACGCAATATCGCAGATGAAGATTTAAAATGGCAGTCGAATAAAATGTTTAACATCGGTTTCGACTACGAATTATGGCGCGGACGTGTTAGTGGTTCATTCGAATATTATATCGGAAATAAAACCGATTTATTAAGTGAAGATGTTGTTCCCGGTACTACCGGATTCGGTTCTGTTACCCGCAACTTTGGTAATATCCAAAACAGTGGTTTCGAATTTTCTGCGAATACCATTATTGTAGATAAAAGTGATTTTGATTGGTCCTTCGGATTTAATTTCAGCTATTTACATAACGAGATTATCGAATTAAGTACAGATAGTATTTTATTAAGTGCTTATACCGACCTCACAGCAACGCATATTTTAGTGGAAGGTCAATCATATGGTTCATTTTGGGGTGTGCCTTATGAAGGTGTGAACCCACAAACCGGTGACCCTGTTTATACCGATACCAATGAAGATGGTGTAATTGATGACGGTGATGCCGTTATTTTAGGAAAAGCAACTCCGGATTGGTATGGTGGATTTAATACGGCTGTAAAATATAAAAATTGGGACGCAGGTTTAGCTGCAACATTTAGTTTAGGAAATGAAGTTTATAATTTAATTCGTTCAACTTATCAAACCGGTGGTTGGAGTGATTATGGATGGGATGAAGAATTTTATTTATATCAGGTTTATGCCAATAATTCACATGTAATTGATGACAGATGGCAGCAACCGGGTGATGAAACGGATATTCCTCGTGCATCATTATTTAATTATAATTTCTATCAAAATTCCGGACAAGCAATTGAAGATGGTTCGCATTTGCGCATAAGGGAAATTAGTGTTGGTTATACCATTAAACCAGCATCTATTTCACGATTTGAATCCTTGCGCATTTACGCCCAAGTTCAAAATGCATATGTGTTTAGCAAATATACAGGCTTCGACCCTGAGGTGAGTTCAACAGGTGGAGATCATCCTGAAACAGCAGGAGTGGATTACGCTGCATATCCTCAGGCCAGGACTTATATGCTCGGATTTAATTTCAAATTTTAATTCTGTTTACCAATTTAAATGATGATTATGAAATTTCAACATAAATCTTTAAAAAACAGCTTCCAATTTAACAATTGGGTGCTTGGTAGTTTAGTTATATTAATAACGTTGAGCTTTACCTCATGCGAAAGTTTTTTATCGCAAACATCAACCAACGACGTTGCTGATGAGGATATGTTTAATGATGCCGCTAGTTTGGAAAGCGCACGTATTGGTATGTATAATAGTTTGCAGAACCAATATTATTATGGCGGATTTTTCCCATTGATGGCAGATGCGTATAGTGATAATGGAGCAACCGGAGGTTATGATAATCTAGACCTGGATGAATTGGGATATAAAGAGGCAACACCAAATAATATTTATATCGAAAATTGCTGGATTGCCATGTATAATACTATATATAATTGTAATCAAATAATTACCAATATTGATAATATTAACGACCCTTTATTATCTGAAGAATTACGCAACGATATCAAAGGGGAAGCATTAACCGTGCGTGCTTTAGCGCATTTCGATTTGTTGAGAATGTTTGGTGAACACTGGGACAATACTTCAACTTTCGGTATTCCGGTTGTAAAAGAAATTTTATCACCTGAAACAACAATTGGAAGAAATACTGTGGCTGAAACATATGATGCAATAATAAATGACCTAACCACTGCGGAAGGTTTGTTGAGCAACGACGATTTACGATTTGACCCGCCTGCATTAAAAGGGCCTCAATTTATTACCAAAACAGCTTGTCAGGCATTATTAGCACGCGTGCATCAATATCATTTTAATTATATCAATGCCGATTATTATGCATCATTAGTAATTCTGGAAGGTTTTGCATCTTTATCTGATGCAGCTTCCTACGCTGAAAATTATACCACCAAATTCGCAACAGAAGCAATATTTGAATTGGCATTTAATGGTCAGGATAAAAGTCAGTTTAATGCACTCACTTTTGCACGACCTGATGCATTGCGCAGCGAAGTATCATTTTTAGCAGCCGAAGATTTATCCGCATTTTTCTCAACAAGAACTGATGATGTTCGCGCAGGTTTGGTTGATTTTGAAAATAATGATGTGAGTATAGAGCCTGATGGCAGAACGCAAAAATACAGGGGAGAAGTATTTCAGGATAATAGTGCATATGTAATTCGTTATGCAGAAATGTTGCTGATACTTGGCGAAACCGGTGGCTTTGCAGGCGGACCAATAATGTTAAATGATTTAAGAGCTGCAAGGGGTATGTCTAATGCAACACCTGCAGATGAAGCCGAATATATTGCTTTACTTGTAGATGAACGCAGAGCAGAACTCAATTTTGAAGGACATCGCTATTTTGATTTAGCACACTTTGGTTTAGTTGAATCTGTTTTAGGTGAAGAAGTAATGCCATGTTTCCCAATTCCGGGTCGTGAAATTAATGCAAGTGGCGGATTATTAATTCAATATCCGGGATATTAAATGTTGCTTAAGGCAGGAATAATAAAAAAAGCATGAATATTTTTAAATCGATAAATCCATTTAATCAGGAATTAATTGCTGAACATCCGGTATTTACCTCCGAGCAAATTGATGCTGCGTTGTCTAATGCAGAAAAAGCATTTCATAACTGGAAAACAACTTCGTTTCAACAGCGCTCCGATTTATTATTCAAACTGTCGACCGTATTAAAGAATAATAAAGAGCAATATGCTTTACATATTGCCTTAGAAATGGGTAAAATATTAGCTGAGGCAAGAGCAGAAGTAGAAAAATGTGCTTTGGCATGTGAGTATTATGCAGAAAATGGACCGATTTTATTGCAAGATAAAATAATCGATAGTGATGCACGTAAATCGTTAGTTGCTTATGACCCAATTGGTGCTGTGTTTGCCGTTATGCCATGGAATTTTCCTTTTTGGCAAGTAATACGATTTGCAGCGCCAACAATTATGGCAGGTAATGTGGCATTACTTAAACACGCAAAAAATGTTTCATTATGCGCCAAAGATATTGAAGCTGCATTTATTGAAGCCGGATTTCCGACAGGCGTTTTTCAAACATTAATTGCCAATGCCAATCAATCTGAACAAATTATTGCCCATGATATTGTGCAGGGTGTAACATTAACAGGAAGCGAAAGCGCAGGGTCTGCAGTTGCATCATTAGCCGGTAAACATATTAAAAAATCGGTGCTTGAATTAGGTGGCAGCGACCCATTTATTGTACTCGATGATGCAGATGTAGTTGCAGCTGCAAAAATTGCAACAAAAAGCAGAATGCAAAATGCTGGGCAAAGTTGTATAGCTGCAAAAAGATTTATTGTCACCCAAAAAATAGAACAGGATTTTATTCAGGCTTTCAAAAATGAAATTGCTTTAATTCATCAGGGCGACCAATTATTGGCAACTTCAACAATGGGACCGGTTTCTTCGGTGGTAGCTGCCGATGAACTTACCACACAACAACAACAATCGGTGGACCTTGGCGCACAAATAATTGCGGGCGGGTTTAAAAATGGTGCTAATTATGCGCCAACTTTATTGAGCAATGTTAAAGAAGGTATGCCTGCTTTTCATGAAGAATTGTTTGGACCCGTAGCCAGTGTAATTACCGTTAAAGATGCTGATGAAGCAATTGTTATGGCCAACAGCCATCGTTATGGATTAGGCGCTACACTTTTTTCCCGGGATACAGATCGTGCATATCATTACGCGCGACAAATAAGTAGTGGCGCTGTGTTTATTAATGCCATGGTAAAATCAGACCCTCGATTACCATTTGGAGGTGTAAAAAAATCCGGTTATGGTCGTGAATTGGCTGATTATGGATTAAAAGAATTCACCAATGTGAAAACCATTTATATAAACGATTAATTACAATAAATTTTAGTGTAAATAGCTACTATGCAATCAACATTATCACAAACATCAGCTTTATACGAAAAAAGAAAACAACTTGTGCCTAATGCATTAGGCATTTTTAATCCTTCAAGTATAAGTAAAGCAAGCGGAGCCATTATAACCGATGCAGATGGGAAATCATTTATCGATTTTGCAGGAGGAATTGGTGTAATTAATGCGGGACATTGTCCAGAACCTGTTGTAAAAGCAATCCAAGAACAAAGCGAAAAATTTATTCATGCATGTTTTAATGTATCTATCTATGAACAATACTTAAATGCTGCTGAAAAAATGATTGATATTTTACCGCATGGAGAGCATACTAAAATTATGTTTACCAATAGCGGTGCGGAAGCAGTAGAAAATGCAATTAAAATTGCACGACAAGCAACAAAACGAGAAGCGGTTATTTGTTATTCGCAGGCTTTTCACGGAAGAACATTATTGGCAGCAACGCTTACGAGTAAGGTCGGTTATAAAACGGGATTCGGCCCTTTTGCACCTGAAATTTATCGCATTGATTTTCCGGCTTATGATTATTATGAAGGTGCATTAAATGAAGATGCATTTTCGATGGAACATATCGAAAAATTAAAAGCATTTTTTCATCATTACGTGCCAGCACAAAATGTTGCGGCTATTATTGTTGAACCTGTTCAGGGTGAAGGTGGATTTCATGTTATTCCAAAAAAATATTTACAGGAATTAAGGAAGATATGTACCGACAATGGTATCATGTTAATTTTAGATGAGGTGCAAACAGGTTTTGGAAGAACCGGAGAATGGGCTGCATTTCACCACTATGATATTGTTCCCGATTTATCTACATGGGCAAAAAGTATGGGTAGCGGAATGCCAATTGGAGCTGTTATGGGAAAAGCTGATGTAATGGATAATATTAATCCAGGTACTATTGGTGGAACATATTTAGGCAATGCATTATGTTGTGTTGCGGTAAGTGCTACCATAGATTATATGCAATCTATTGATATCAATACAAAGGGAAAAGCCGTTGGAGCAATAATTAAAAAACGATTCCAACAATTACAACAAAAATTCCCTAATCATATTAGTCGTGTGAGAGGATTAGGAGCAATGATGGCATTTGAATTATCTGTAAATGGCGACATTCATCAGCCGGATACAGCACTTACTAAAAAATTGGCTCAACGTTGTTATGAAAATGGATTAATTGTTTTAACAGCGGGCGTACATGGTAATGTAATCCGAAATCTTGCACCACTTGTAATTAGTGAAACAGATTTAAATCGCGGTTTAGATATCATAGAAAATTGCCTGGCTGAAATTATAGCCGCTTAAATAATGTATATGAAAAAACAGTACATCAACGGAAAATATTGTGATGCAGTAAACGGCGGCGTTTGGAATGTAATTAATCCGGCTACTGAAGAAATAATAACTACTGTGCCATTTGGTGATGATCAGGATTGTTTGTTGGCGATTGATGCTGCAACACATGCCTTCACTACATGGAAAAAAATATCTCCATGGACACGTGCAGATATATTGCGAAAAGCAGCTGACAACATCAGAAAAAATATTTCGCTATTTGCAGAAGACATGGTGATGGAAAGTGGCAAACCATTAGCCGAGGCAAAAGGTGAATTAACTGTCGCTGCAAATTTATTTGAATGGTATGCTGAGGAAGCAAAACGTGGATATGGGAAAGTAATTCCTTCTTCCAGAACAGATAAACGAATGCAGGTAATTTATCAGCCAATGGGCGTTATTGGTGTTATTACTGCATGGAATTTCCCTGCTTACAATCCGGCGCGTGCCTGGGCTGCGGCATTAGCTGCAGGATGTACATTGGTAGTAAAAGTAAGTGAATTCACACCTTTAACTGGTATGAATTTAATTGCTGCATTAATAGAGGCCGGACTACCTGCAGGTGTAATTAATTTAGTGCATGGCGATGCAGCCAAAATCGGAGCTGCTATGCTCAATCACAGTGCTGTTAAAAAAATTAGTTTCACCGGTAGCACACGAGTTGGTAAAATTTTGATGGATGGTGCGAGTAAAACAAATACAAAACTTGCATTGGAATTAGGAGGCAATGCGCCTGTTATAATTCTTGATGATGTGGATATTGAACACGTGGCTAAAACGGCTGTTACAACAAAATTCAGAAATTGCGGACAGGTATGTATTTCGCCACAACGATTTTATGTGCATGAAAAAATATTTGAAGAATTTTCTGCTTTAGTCGCTAATTATGCTGCTGCATTAACTGTTGGCAACGGGTTAGATAGTGAAACGCGGTTAGGCCCATTAATTAATAAAACGCAGCAACAACATGTATTACAAATTATTGAGCAGGCTAAAGAAGAAAAAAATAATATTATAACAGGCGGCACCGCGCAGCATCCCGGTAATTTTGTTTTGCCAACTGTTATAGAGGTTACAAACAAACAGTCCGAATTTATACATAAAGAAATATTTGGACCGGTTATGCCGCTTATTCCATTTTCAACTATTGAAGAAGTGATTACATTGGCTAACCAAACGCCTTATGGATTGTCGGCATATATATGGACAAACAATATTAATCATGCGATTTATTTGAGTGAAGCACTTGAATTTGGTATGGTTGGTATTAATGAATGGGCACCTCATGCTACTGAAGCGCCATTTGGCGGATGGAAACAAAGTGGTATTGGACATGAAAGTGGCAGTGAAGGTATGATGGAGTATATGGAGAAAAAATTAATTGCCATCGGTGGCTTGTAATAACATCAATTAAAAATAATTACATGGAAGAACTCAGCTCAGCTTACGGATGGTTATCAATAGTACCACCTTTGGTGGTAATTGTTGTTTCTATTTTATTGAGGTCATCGTTTGAAGGATTGTTGATTGGATGTGTTGCTGGATTTATTTTAATTGATGGATGGGGTTTTTTTGATGGATTTATCAGTTCATTATATACAGTAATGTCAAGTGAAGATACCATTTGGGTAATTGTTGTATGCGGATTATATGGCTCGGTGATGGGATTGATGGTACGGAGCGGTGGAGCCATGAAATTCGGAGAACGTATGATGCAATACATGAAATCTAAAAAATCAGCACTATTTGGTACTTGGCTGCTCGGTATTTTAGTTTTTATTGATGATTATTTAAGTGCATTAACAGCAGGTATTACCATGCGAAATGTTACCGATAAATTTAAAATTCCGCGTGAATACCTTGCATATATTGTCAATACACTTTCACCACCTTTATGTGTTATAGTGCCTATTTCAACATGGACATTATTTATTGGTAAACAATTGGAAACTTCTGGATTTGCTGCAGAAGGGCAGGGGTTAGCTAGTTATTTTTCTGTTATTCCATTTGTTGCTTATGGATGGGTTTCAATACTCATGATTCCTCTTTTCATTTTTGGTATTTTACCGCATTTCAAAAAAATGAAGTTGGCAATAAATCGTGCCGAAACAACCGGGCAAACAATACCTGAAGGTACAAAACTTTCGATGGTGCAATTTGATGCATTTCCTAAACTGGTAAATCCCAAAGCAAGATATTTTTTAGTACCACTTTTAGTCGTGTTAATTAGTACTGTGATATTTCAGGACCCATCAACACCCGGAATAGAAATTGATGCATTAAAGGGCGTGTTAATTGGTGTGGCATTTACATTCTTTTATTTTTTAATCAGCAAAATTGCTACTGTACAATTGCTGACTGAAACAATATTTACAGGATTTAATTCCATGTTATTTGCACTGGCACTAGTGGTAGTTTCATTGATGTTAAAAGAAGTTGGCGATAAAATGGGTTTAACCGAATATGTTATCAATAGCGTAACCCCTTATGTGAACAAAGCATTTTTGCCGGTAATCATTTTTATCGCATTATCACTTATTTCTTTTACAACCGGTTCTAGCTGGGGTTTATATGTAGTGGCAATTCCAATTGTTATTCCACTTGCCCAACATATTGATTCCAATGTTTATCTCAATATTGGTGCAATTATCAGCGCCGGTGTATTTGGAGCAAACGCTTGTTTATATTCAGATGCAACCGTATTAACATCACAAAGTTGTGAGACCAATAATATGCAACATGGATTGTCGCAATTGCCATATGCTTTATTAGCTTGGGGAGTGAGTTGCCTTGTTTATATCGTATTAGGATTGATTATTTGAAATTGATTTTATGAATGAAATTTATCAGGTTACCGATAGTATAATTATTACTCAAACAACAGCCTTACATGCAAAGGCGTTGGAATTATTACAATATATTGTATTTCCCACTTTAGCAGAAGATGAAATTTTGCATGAAGCACATTATCTCAAACATTTAACCATTTTTCCTGAGGGGCAATTGGTTGCTTTAGATGGCGATAAGGTGATTGGTGGAACGACTACTATGCGATATAATTTTGATATTACACATCCTGCTCATCACACATTTAGTGAAACTGTTGCCGGAGGTTGGCTTACCAATCACGAGCCGGATGGTGAATGGTTATATGGCATCGATGTAAGTGTACATCCTGATTATAGAGGAAGAGGAATTGCTAAAGCATTTTATGAAATTCGTAGTAAAATTGCGGCAGATTTAGGATGTAGAGGACAACTTACAGTGGGCATGTTAAACGGATATTATAAATATCGCGACACGATGGATATTGACACGTATTATCTAAAAGTAAAAAATCACGAAATATTTGACCCAACAGTTTCTGTTCAGGAAAAAATTGGTTTTGAAATTGTGGGTTTAATGAAAGATTATTTAAATGACCCAACCTGTGGTAATGCAGGTGCAATTATAGTATTGGAAAATAAATTCAAGCAATAAATTCTCAAATATGATATCATTAAAAACAGCAATCCCCGGTCCTAATTCATTAGCCATAATAAATCGCAGAAAAAATGCCATGCCTGCAGGTTTAGCTAAATCGACAGAAGTGGCTATTGCACATGCAGAAGGTGGTGTGGTTACAGATGTTGATGGCAATGTATTGTTAGATTTTGCGGGTGGAATTGGTATGATGAATATTGGGCACAGCAACAAGCAGGTTGTTGATGCTATGAAAGCGCAATTAGATAAATATATTCATATATGTTCACTGGTAGCAACACCAGAACCTTATGTTGAGTTGGCAGAATTATTAAATGCTTTAACACCCGGTGATTTTCCGAAAAAAACTTTGCTTGCGAATAGTGGAAGTGAAGCTGTAGAAAATGCAGTTAACATTGCACGATATTACACAAAACGCAGTGCGGTAATTTGTTTTGAAGGCGGATATCATGGACGAACATTATTAACCTTATCGCTTACCAGTAAATATGCTTTATTTAAAAAAGGATTTGGTCCATATGTTAGTGATGTTGTTAGATTACCTGCACCTAATATGTACCGCAAACCTGTAGAATTTACTGATGAGGCTTATGTGAATTATTGTATTCAGCAGTTTGAGACTGCAATGATTGCACAAATAGACCCGGATAGTGTTGCAGCCATTATTATAGAACCTGTGCAAGGTGAAGGAGGATTTATTCCCATGCCAAAAGCATTTTTGCAAAAACTTCGCGCCGTAGCAGATGCCCATGGTATTGTTTTAATATTCGATGAAATTCAGTGTGGAGCATCACGCACAGGAAAATTATTTGCATGCGAACATTTTGATGTAGTGCCTGATATTATTTGTATGGCGAAATCGATAGGTGCCGGTATGCCAATTAGCGCCATAACAGGAAGAGCAACTATTATAGATGCACCGCATTTAGGTGGAGTAGGAGGTACTTATGGAGGCAACCCTTTGGCTTGTGTTGCCGCAATTGAAGCAATGAAAATATTATCATCAACTGAATTCCTGGAACGTGTTAATCATGTAGGTAATTTAATTGCTAGTACATTAAATGCTTGGAAAACTAAATATCAATTTATAGGTGATACTCGTGGGTTAGGAGCTATGCAATTAATAGAGTTTGTGAAAGACCGCACAACAAAAGAACCGGATGTAGAAATTGCAATGGAAATTATTAAAGAAGCCGTAAGCAATGGAATTATTTTAATCCGCGCGGGATTATATTCTAATTGTATTCGTTTATTACCACCTGTGGTAATGACAGATGAACAATTAGCTGAAGGTCTCCAGGTATTGGAAAATGCCATTCGCAAAGCGCATGAAAAAAGAAATGTGTAATTTATGAGCAGAAAAATCTTCTTTAATGCAAAGGTGCTCACTCAGGACAAATTAATGCCTGAAGCGGATGCATTTATTGTGGAAGAAGATAAGTTTATTGCTGTAGGTAACACAGCTACAATTTTAGCTCAACAATCCACCGATGATATTTTAATTGATTTGGAGGGCAACTTTGTCATTCCGGGATTTAATGATGCGCATATTCATATTTGGAAAGTGGGCAACCTTATGACCAATATGCTTGACCTGCGTGGGGTGGAAAGTATAAAAGTTATGCAGGAAAAAATTGCTGCTTATGCTGAAAAAAACAAACACTTAAGTTGGATACAGGCTAGAGGATTTAATGAAGCTAATTTTGCAGAAAAAAGATTTCCTACCAAAGCAGACCTAGACGCCATAGGATTAAATAGACCAATTTGTGTAACAAGGACATGTGCACATCAAATTATAGTCAATTCAATTGCCTTAAATATTGCAGAAATAGATGCGCATACAGCTGTGCCCTCAGGCGGTGAAATGAAACTTTTGTCTGATGGAACCGTTGCAGGGCATTTTACAGAAACCGCAATTAGTTTGATTTTAACTAAAATCTCAAAATATACTAAGGCCGAATTAAGGGAAATGATTTTAGCAGCCCAGCACCAACTTTTACAATATGGTGTTACAGCTGCAACCGACCCTGCTGTTGATAGAGATTTATTGGAAGTATATAAAACGATGGATGCTGCAGGTGAATTAAAATTGCGGATAAATGCCATACCAATTCGTGTGCCTGATGGTGCAAGTAAAGTATATCCCAACCCGGAACATTATCGCTCAAAACATTTAACCGTTAATACCGTAAAATTTTTTGCTGATGGTGGATTAAGTGGAAAAACCGCTGCTATGATTCGGCCATATAATAATGAAAATTCGTTTGGTATCTTGCGCTTATCTTTCGAGCAATTTCGTCAATTAGCTGCAGAATCGCAACAAGCAGGATTTAAAATTGCTACCCATGCCATTGGAGATGCCGCAATTAAAATGGTTTTAGATGTGTACACATCTATTTCACCTGAAAACACAACCGGTTTATGTCACAGAATTGAACATTTGGGATTTCCTGATGAAGATGATTTGCAAACAATGAAGCAATTAGGTGTTATTGCCGTTATGCAACCATTATTTATTACAGAGCTAGGTAATAATTTTATTCAATACATAGATGATGATTATCTGCAATATGTTTATCCAGTGCGTGCTGTTTTAAATGCAGGAGTAACTGTTGCATTTTCCACTGATGCACCGGTGGTGAAACAATTCGACCCACTTCAAACCATTTCTGCTGCTATGACTCGTAAAACGCTACGGGGAGATGTTATAGCATCAAATCAAGCCATTACTTTACAGGAAGCATTATATGCACATACAATGGGCAGTGCAAAAGCAGCCAATCAGGAATCCGAAATTGGTGCAATTGAAGTAGGCAAGTATGCAGACTTTATAGTGTTAAATAACCTGGAACCTTTATCTGCTAAAATCTTACATACTTATATTGCCGGAATGCTTGTAAATTAAGCATTTGTAAGGCTTTTATTAACACTTAATTAGAAATAGCACCGAAAAAAAGCGGATTTACTTTGGTAGAATATAAAATTATTGCTACCTTGTCATTCCATTTAACTTAAGCGACGATAAGTTAATTGCATTCAATTGTTTGTATTTGAATTTTTATAGGAGAATTAAATAAATCGAGATGGCGTTTTTTGCTATCAACATTTTCCATATTGCAATTTTATTTTTTAGGGACTTATATTTGAATTAAATTAATTACTTAACCAATTAAACCATTAAATCAAACACTTATGAACAAATTTAACGCTACATTGAGGAGACTGGTATTTGCTTCGGGCATGATGCTTATAGCAGGAACAAGTTTTGCTCAGTATTGTACACCTGTTTATACAACAGGAACAACTTTTGGAGATTTTATCGACGGCGTAACTGTCGGCGATATTGCTAACCTTGGAACAGGTGGTGAAATAACGGGTATCGGTTATTCAGATTACACAGCTATTTCTACCAGTTTAATGATTGGTGATACCTACACCATGACTATTAACAATAACCCAACGTATAGCCAAACTTATACAGCTTGGATTGATGCTAATCATGATGAAGTATTTTCAGTTGATGAAGTTATTGGTAATTTGAATTTGGTGCTTGGTGAAACAGGCAGTTTTGACTTTTCAGTAGCACCAGGTGCAATTGGCGGTGAAACAAGATTACGCGTGAGATGTATTTATCCTGCATTTTTAGCAACACCATTAGATCCTTGTGCTTCAAACACTTACGGTGAAACTGAAGATTATACTGTATTTCTTGACGGTGCACCTGAAATTGATGGAGGTGTTGTTGATGTAACTGCACCTACTTAGGGTGTTACAATGGGTATAGAAAACGTAACTGTGACTATTCAAAATTTCGGTTCTGAGCCTTTATCAGGCTTTAACGTAAGTTATAATGTAGATGGTGGTGCAGCAATTACAGAATTTTATGCAGGCTCAATTGCAGCTTACACAACTGCTTCTCATACATTTGCAACTACCTATGACTTTTCTACAGATGGTTGTTATGATATTGCAGCTTGGACATCTGTTGATGGCGATGGTGCTGCAGTAAACGACGATCACAATGAAACAGTTTGTAACCTCGGTCCTATTACAGGAACCGGTGCAGTATATATTTATTCAAATACAACTGGTGGAGAACCTTGGTTTTCAACAACAAATACAACAGCAATGAATACTGTTTTTGGTCCAGAAGGTATTGGTTGGACTCGTAATTATTTTGAAACAGTAGATGTTTTTTCTGTATTTAATCCAGATAATTGTTTTGTGTTTTTAGAAGGTAGTGATAGTCACGCTGATGAATTAGAAACATTCCTAGCAACTTATGGTGCTGATATAGAAAACTGGGTTGCTTCTGGTGGTAAACTTTTATTAAATTCAGCACCAAACGAAGGTGATGGTATGAGTTTTGGATTCGATGGTACCACTTTAACTTATGCTTATTATATGAGCAACGCAACTGCAGTAGATGCCGCTCATCCAATATTTAATGGTCCTTTTGCTCCTGCAGGTACAGATTATACAGGTGGTTCATTTGGGCATGCATTAGTTTCAGGAACTGGATACACTAATGTTATGGTAGATTTATTTTCACCTTCATCTGCAGTTCTAGCAGAAAAACCATGGGGCGATGGTCGTGTTATGGTTGGTGGTATGACTACCAATAACTTCCATTCACCGCTAGAAAATGCTGCTAACTTACGTGCAAATATTATTGCCTATTTAAGTTGTGTTGAAATTCTTTTCTGCGAAACTCCAGGTGGTTTATTTGTTGATGGTATTACTACTGATGATGCAGTTTGTCATTGGAATGCAATTGATGGTGCTGATCAGTATCGTTTTGTGTTACAAAATACGTTTACAGGTGTAATTGCTAAACGCAAAGCAATAACTAACTCTTATGAGTTAATCGACAAATTAGACCCATTAACTACATATGCATTCCGCGTTAAAACAGTTTGTTATGATGATTTAGCAGATATTTCTGCTCCATCTGAATGGTATTACTGGACTACTTTAGGTCGTTTAGACGGCGAAGTTGAAGGCAGTGTAAGCTTGTATCCGAATCCAAACAACGGAGCATTTACATTAAACATTAATGGTTTAGAAAATTCAGCCCTTACCTTGAACATTGTTAATGCGCTTGGTCAGGTTGTATATTCACAAAACCTCGACATTAATTCAGCTGCTTATACTCAATACATTTCATTAGATAATGTAACTCCTGGTATGTATCAGGTGAACTTAAGTAATGAGCAACAAAATATTAATTATTCAATAGTTGTAACTGAATAATTGACCCTTTTTATCAATAAAACAGGCTGTTTCGACCGAAGCAGCCTGTTTTTTTTGTCCAAAACCAGCATAAAAGAAGGGGTATTTGATGTCACATTTTTGCTTTTCCTGTCAAAATTTATATAGTTCAATTTGTTTATATTTACCCTTTAAATATGTTATATTTACTCATTAATCTTAACAAAACAAATACACTTAATCATGAGAAAACAGTTACTTAATTGTAGTTTGATTGCAGGTTTGTTTCTATGGTCGGCGACAGCTATAGGACAATCCTACACTATTGGAGCTAATAATGGCTACAACACAGCTACATCTTATCCCACACCTTTTGGTGATTTTTACAAAACGCAACGTGCCCAATACCTTTATTTGGGGTCTGAAATGGCAGGTGCAGGTATGGTTTCAGGCGATATAACAGCCTTATCCTTCACCGTTGCACTTCCTTACGATATTGATGTTCCGGATGGCGGAGTTATGGAAGGTTATACTGTGAAAATTATGACCACTGGAACAACTTCACTTACAGCAACAGGCTGGGAAGCTGGAGCATCAGTTGTTTGGGGTCCAACAGATTACATTCCGGCTGAAGGTGTAAATACCTTTATATTTGACAGCCCTTTTACATGGGATGGTTCGTCTAATATTATTGTAGAAATTTGTGGCGGTGTTCCTGAAGGAACTTATGAGGATAATGCCTCTGTAGTTTGGACTACCGGTTTGCCATTTAATGGCTCTAGAACTTATCGTTCAGATACACAAATTGATGTTTGTAGTTATGCTGACGCTTCATTCGTAACCGGAACTCAAGGCACAACAAGACCTCAAATTATTTTTGATGTGTTAGCTGGTGCCGATTGCGCTGGAACTCCTGAAGCTGGTGACGCTTTTGCATCTGCAGAATCGGTTTGTCCTGCTACAATTTTTAACGTTTCGGTTAATCCGGTTTTGGAAGGCGGAATTACTTATCAGTGGGAAAATTCAACTGATGGAGCAATCTGGAATCCTATTGCAGGAGCTACTTCAGCAATCTATGGCGCATCGCAAGATGTTCCTACTTGGTATCGTTGTGTGGTTACTTGTACTGCAACTGGTGATGCTTCTACCTCTACAGATGTATACGTTGGTATCAACGCAGCTGATGATTGTTATTGCACACCAAATTATACAACAGGTACAGGTGATGGCGATTTTATTAGTAATGTTGCTTTAGGCGCAATTAATAATGCAACTGGTGCTAGTGATACTCCATTCTATACTTATTACGACGGTTTATCTACTGACCTTGAAGCAGATGCAACCTATACTATTTCGATCACTAATGGTGAATATGAATTTAACAATGGTGTAGCAGCTTGGATTGACTTTAACCACGATGGTTATTTTGATGAAGCAACTGAAAAATTAGGCGAAGTAACCGGTTTAGGTACTTATGGTGTTGGTGCAATTACATTTACTGTACCTGCCGGCGCTGCACTCGGTACTACTCGTTTAAGAACTCGTGAAGTTTATAACACAATCGGAATGTTAGCTTGTACTGAATATGTTTATGGTGAAACTGAAGACTATAACGTAAACATTACTCCTTCAGCTTGTCCGCTCGTTTCTGATTTATATGTTGACGGTATCACAACTGATGATGCCATGTTACATTGGACAGGAATTGCAGGCGCTGATCAATACAGATTGATTTTGTGGAATACAGCTACTGGTTTAATCAACAAAAAAGGTGTTAACTCTACATCTTATGCTTTAGTTGATAACCTTACACCATTAACTACTTATGCGTTCAGAATTAAAACTGTTTGTTATGATGAAGGATTAATTTCTTCTCCAACAGAATGGATTTACTGGACTACACTTGGCCGTATCGGTGAAGAAGAAGTTGGTGTTAGTTTATTCCCTAATCCAAATAACGGAACATTTACAGTAAACGTAAGTGGTTATGAAAACAACGCATTTACTTTAAATGTTGTAAACGCTATTGGTCAGGTTGTTTATACTCAACCGGTTGATATCAACAGCAATGAATTTACTGAAACAATTTCATTAGAAAATGTAACGCCTGGTATGTATCAGGTTAATCTCAGTAATGCATCACATAATATTAATTATTCAATTATTATTACTGAATAATTAATTAAATAAATAATTATTTAAAATGAGTGGTAATTAATTTTACCACTCATTTTTTTTATTGCATAATTAATCTTATAAATAATTAGTTTAGAATGAGTGGTAATTAATTTTATCACTCATTTTTTTATTCAATAATTATTTAGGAGTATACTTAGGTTAATATAAATGGTGATATATATATAAATAATTAAATTGAAGATGTCACAATTCCCTTGATAATCAGTGGTTTAATAAAAAATATTGCTATTTTAATTTGCATTTGTTAAAATTAGTTTTTAGCTTGGATTATTAATTAACTAAAAAACAAGCTTATGACTCACACTCACACAATGAGGCGGATGTTTATGACATTCGTCATCTCAGCACTATGTGCATCTGTCACCTTTGCACAGTATTGCACTCCAATTTACACTACCGGAACAGCAGAAGGCGATTTCATTGATGGCGTTGTTGTTGCCGATTTATCTAACACAAGTTCCGGCGCAGCAATCACCGGTATTGGTTATTCTGATTACACGGGTTTAACTGCAAATGTTACCATGGGTGATACGTACACAATGACCTGTACCAACAATCCTACATGGTCGCAAACTTACACTGCATGGATTGACTATAATCATGATAATGTATTTGATGTATCAGAAGTTATAGGCAATTTAAGTTTAGCTGGAGGAGGTAGTGGTTCATTTTCATTTACTGTTCCTACAGGTTTAACTCCAGGCAACACTGGTATGCGTGTTCGTTGTATTTATCCAAGTGGTTTAGGTACTCCTTTGGATCCTTGTGCATCAACATCATTTGGTGAAGCTGAAGATTATACCCTCAATTTAATGGGAGGATTAACAAACGACGTAGCCGTTATCGACATCACAAATCCAACAACCGGTCCCGGACTTGGTTTGGAAGATGTAATTGTTACTGTTGAAAATTTTGGTTCAAGCGATGCTTCAGGATTTACTGTTAGTTATCAGGTAGATGGTGGTTTAGTTACTGCCGGATTTTTCCCTGGAACTTTACCTGCATTTAGTACTGCTTCTTGGACTGCTCCTGAAGGTTGGGATTTTAGCGCAGAAGGTTGTTATGAAATTACAGCATGGACTACACTTGCCGGCGATGAAGATCCGGGCAACGACAGTTATACTGAAACAGTTTGCCATACCGGTGCAGTGGCAGGTAATGGTGCTTATTATATCTTATCTAACACTACAGGCGGTGAACCTTGGTTTACTGTAAATAACTCGAACGCTATGACTGCAGTTTTCGGAACTGAAGGTGTTGGTTGGACACGCGATTATTTTGAAACAATGGATGTAGGTTCTGTATTTGGACCTGATAATTGTTTTGTTTTCCTTGAAGGGTCTGATGGACATGCAATTGAATTAGAAAATTTCTTGATTGCAAACATTTCAGCCATCGAATCATGGGTTTCTTCAGGTGGTAAATTATTATTAAATGCTGCACCAAACGAAGGCGATGGTATGAGTTTCGGTTTCGGTGGTACTTCATTATTCTATGCGTATTTTACTTCTGATGCTACTGCTGATGCAGGTGCAGTTGGTCACCCAATATTTAACGGACCATTCCTTCCTGCAGGTACTTATTACACAGGTACAAGTTTTGGACATGCTACAGTTACAGGTACAGGATTAACCAATTTAATGGTTGATGCTTTTTCTCCATCAAATGTTGTATTGGCAGAAAAAACATGGGGTTCAGGAACTGTTTTATTTGGTGGTATGACTACCGACAACTGGCATAGCCCTACTCCAAATGCTTCTAACTTAAGAGCAAATATTATTTCTTATTTAGCTTGTGATGTGGCATTATGTCCCGCTCCAATCGGTTTAGGTGCTGATGCCATTACTTCAACATCTGCTCATTTATCTTGGGATCCTTCTGATAACTCAGGTGGATATCATTTATCTGTTTACACACTCGACGAAGTTGAAGTGTTAAAGAAAAAAGTATTAGGTGGTTTAACAGACTGGACAGTTACCGGTTTAACTCCTGGTACTGATTATGGTTTCCATGTTCGTTCTATTTGCGTAGCCGATGGAATTAAATCTGTAATTTCTGACCATTATTATTTCTCAACTCCAGCTCGTATAGGCGAAATTGAAAATGATCAAATTGCTATGTATCCAAACCCTTCAAATGGTGTGTTTACATTGGAATTAAATAATTATGAAGGAAATAACTTTGAGGTAAATATTACCAATGCATTAGGTCAGGTTGTTTATACAACTATGATTGATGTAACCAATAATAATTACACTCAAACTATCGACTTAGGAAATGCAGCTGCCGGAATTTATCAGGTAACACTGAAAAATGCAAGCACTACAATGAACTATGCCATTTCAATTAATGATTGATAAGCAGAAATTTTAAAAATATAAAGAGGTTGTCGTTTTCGGCAGCCTCTTTTTTTATTAAGGAATTTGAATGTACTTATGTAGCTGTAAAGAAATTTCCCATTCGGGATGTTCTTTTACATATTCAATTAAAAGCGGCGTAATTATATCTCGTTTACTCCATTCAGGTTGTAGATATAATTTACAAGTAGCCCCAACTGTTTTACGATGTTCCTCTGCCCACTCGAAATCGCTTTTATTATAAATTACCACTTTTAATTCATTGGCAATTGCAGCAACTTCCGGTAAAGGGGCTTTAAATTTTTTAGGGGAAAAACAAATCCAATCTGCATTCCCACGCATTGGATGTGCCCCGGAAGTTTCAATGTTTACTTCAAAACCTGCTTCATGTAATCCATTGATTAAAACATGTAAATCATACATCAAAGGTTCGCCACCGGTTATTACAATTAATTTAGATGGATATTTTTTTGCTTCGGTAATAATTTCTTCTGCACTGATTAACGGATGTTTGGCTGCATCCCAACTATCTTTTACATCGCACCAAACACAACCAACATCACAACCACCAAGTCGAATAAAATAAGCCGCTCTACCCTGATGAAATCCTTCACCCTGGATAGTATAAAACTGCTCCATGATGGGATATTGTTGGGAAAGTGGATGGATTGAATTGGACATCGATTTATTCAAATTGGTAAGTTAAACTTTACCTTATATTTTATTGAAAACAATGAGATTATAACTGTTTAATTATTGAGTTCAACAGCTTTCATAGTGTTCATTAATAATGAAACAACAGTCATTAATCCAACACCTCCCGGAACAGGAGATATGGCAGCACATTTTGGCGCAACTTCATCAAATTTCACGTCACCTTTAATCACATAACCTTTTTCATTATCGGCATCTAAACGTGAAATACCAACATCAACAACCACTGCACCTTCTTTTACCATATCGGCAGTTACAAATTCAGGTTTGCCTAATGCCGCAACAATAATATCGGCTTGTAAACAGATATCTTTTAAATTTTTTGTCCGGCTATGGCAAATTGTCACCGTGCAATTGCCGGGATTGGTATTTCGAGATAATAAAATACTCATTGGAGTACCTACAATATTACTTCGGCCTATCACCACACAATGTTTACCGGCTGTTTCAATTTGATACCTTTCGAGCATGGTAACGATACCTGCAGGAGTTGCCGAAATAAATGCAGGAAGTCCCAATTGCATACGACCTAAATTAATGGGATGAAATCCATCCACATCTTTTTTAGGATTAATTGCTTCTATAATATTTGTTTCGTTAATATGTTTTGGTAAAGGTAGCTGCACAATAAAACCATCGATATCATCATTTTGATTGATATCATGCACTATTTTTAATAATTCGGATTCTGTAGTTGAAGCATCTAAATGAATAAAAGTAGACTGCATGCCAACAGCTTTACACAACCTGATTTTGCTATTTACATAAGTGGTGCTGGCGCCATCGTTGCCAACAAGTACGGCAGCTAAATGCGGAATCTTTTTTCCATTTATTCGCCTTTCTTCAATTGTATGTTTAATTTCTAATTGAATTTCCTGTGAAAGCTTCTTACCATCTAATATAACCGGCATGTAATTATTTAATCCTCATTTAATTTTAATACAGCTAAAAATGCCTCCTGAGGAACTTCTACAGTTCCTATCTGGCGCATACGTTTTTTACCTTTTTTCTGCTTTTCCAATAACTTACGTTTACGAGAGATATCACCACCATAACATTTTGCTGTAACATCTTTACGCATGGCAGAAATAGTTTCACGCGCAATAATTTTTGCGCCAATAGCTGCCTGAATGGCTATCACAAATTGTTGTTTCGGTAAAAGGTCTTTTAATTTACCACACAATTTGCTGCCAAATTCATAAGCCTTTTCGCGATGTATGATGGCAGAAAATGCATCTACATTTTCACCGTTAAGTTTAATATCCAATTTAATTAAATCGCCATCGCGATAATCGATTAATTCATAATCGAAACTTGCATATCCACGAGAAATAGATTTTAATTTATCGTAAAAATCGAATACAATTTCAGCAAGTGGCATTTCCCAAACTAATTCCACACGGGTGGTAGTCAGGTAAATCTGATTTTTCAAAATACCACGTTTGTCCATACACAATTTCATGATTGCTCCGATATAATCGGGTTGCGAAATTATTTGTGCACGAATATATGGTTCCTCAACATGGTCAATTGTTCCGGGATCAGGTAAATCAGTTGGATTGTGTACTACAATTTTTTTACCTGAAGTTGTAAAACAATCGAACGAAACGTTAGGAACTGTAATAATTACATTTTGGTCAAATTCACGTTCCAATCTTTCCTGTACAATTTCAAGATGCAATAAACCTAAAAACCCGCATCGAAATCCAAATCCAAGTGCTATTGAACTCTCCGGCTCAAATACGAGTGACGCATCGTTCAACTGCAATTTTTCCAATGAATCTCTTAAATCTTCATAATCGTCGTTATCTATAGGATAAATACCGGCAAATACCATCGGTTTTACATCTTTAAATCCTTCAACGATATCAATACATGGATTTTCTTTATGTGTAATGGTATCACCAACCTTAATTTCTTTGGCTTCTTTAATTCCTGTAATGACATAACCAACATCGCCGGCTTTCACTTCTTGGCGTGGTTCATATAACAAACGCATAATACCAACTTCATTGGCTTCGTAAGTGTTTTTGGTATTCACGAACATTACGCGCTCACCTTTTTTCATTGTTCCCTGAAAAATGCGGTAGTAAGCAACCACTCCACGGTAGGAGTTAAACACAGAGTCAAAAATAAGAGCCTGCAATGGTGCTTCTGGGTCACCTTTTGGAGATGGAATACGTTTGATAATGGCATCAAAAATGGCTTCAATCCCCAAACCTGTTTTTCCACTAGCTTCCAAAATGGTATCACGTCCACAGCCAATTAAGTCTACAATCTGGTCCTTTACTTCCTCGATCATAGCCCCATCCATATCAATTTTGTTGATAATTGGGATGATTTCGAGGTTGTGTTCAATGGCTAAATAAAGGTTAGATATAGTTTGTGCCTGTATTCCCTGGGTAGCATCTACTAGCAATAAAGCGCCTTCACAGGCGGCAATACTGCGTGAAACTTCATAACTAAAGTCTACGTGGCCGGGAGTATCAATCAGATTGAGCACATATTTTTTGCCTTCATAATTAAAATCCATTTGAATGGCATGGCTCTTAATGGTGATGCCTCTTTCACGCTCAATATCCATGTCGTCGAGCACCTGAGCGCGCTCGTCCCGCTCAGAAACAGTCTTAGTAATTTGTAAAAGCCTGTCTGCGAGCGTACTTTTTCCGTGATCAATATGTGCAATAATGCAAAAATTCCTGATATGTTCCATCTTACGTTACTATCTTTTTCTTCAGGATGCAAAAGTAACTAAAACCTTTGTGCTTCGTAAATCTTGCCCTGTTATACCTTCAACTTTTCGCAATTTTTTAATTGCCGCTAAATGCAACATTTAGTATATGATTGATAATCAAAGGTTGGAATTACCTTTTCTCGGTTACTATAAACAACCGCTTATTGCTTAGGTGGAACTTGCTGAATTTGAAAGCACTATGCCATTTTTAGTTGGTTTTACCGTATAAATTGAAAGAGGTGCGGTTACCCTTGTTTCAACATTGTTGAAAGTTTGCTTTTCAAATTGTTGTTATCTTTGCAAATGAAAACATATTTATTGGTTTAAAACTTAATTTATGACACACAATTACCAGACAGCGCCTATGGCCAAACGCGTAACAGCATTTATTATCGACATGATTATAGTTGGCATGGTTACTTCGGCCTTTTTATTTGTAAGTATGGGTAAAACCCCTGCAAAACTGCAAGCATCTGGTGATGAAGGTAAACCGAGTTTAATGGATAAATATCAGTTTTTTGCATATTTTGAGCCTATTGCCTTGGATCCGAACCGCGGAATCTATCTGGAAAATTTCCTTAAAAAGTATAAAATGGAATCAGCAGTAGGTTTATTCTTATTGCCATTATTATATTTTGTGCTTTTAGAAGGAATGAAAGGTGCTACAATTGGCAAAATGATGACAGGAATAAGAGTGCGCCGTAAAGACGGAGGCAAAATTTCTTTCGGAACTGCTTTTTTACGTCATATCGGCAGATTAATTTCTGCAACAATTTTTATGTTGGGATTTTTGTTGGCCTTTATTGATGGAAAACGTCAGGCCCTGCATGATAAAATTGCCAATACCATGGTGCTTAAAAAAGGCACCGGTATCTAATTACCATTTAAAGCGGAATTGTAATTTCACATCACTGCGTGTTAAACCGGGAAAGGTGTTATCACCCGAACCAACTTCTTCTTCACCTGAATACCAGGTAGTAGCTGCGCGTGCCCAAATGTCGAGCCATTTAGTCGGTGAATAAGTAACCAGTAAATACGTTCTTGTTCCTTTGCCGCTTAATCCTACAATAGAATATGCATATAATACTTCTGTTTCGTAGGCGTAAATTCTCGAGTTATAGGTATCGGTATTAAAAATCGCAAAACGTGTTGCAAAACTAAATTTGCTACTGAGTGGATGATAATTAAAATCCTGAAATAATAAATAACCTCTTTCAGGAACACCTTCTGCTTCTTCGTATAATGTAAATTCTATTCTTGATTTTAATGTGAGCGATTTATTTACATCATAATCGGCATGCCAGCGAATATTAGATTTTGCCAATGAAGTAATAACATGCAAATTAGGTTCTTCTTCCAAATAATCATTCGACAAATTGCGGTCGCTGATTTCATGTTTGTAGCGGATGTAAGTTTCAAAAGCACGTGATGGTTGCCAAAATATTTGACCTAAAAAATCGGTGCCATAAGTTGGTGCATCTGTTCTAAATTCTAACCATGGATGTTTGTATACATCAAGATAGCCACTTACTTTCCAACCTTTAATTGGCTTCACTTCAATGCCAAAATAAGTGCCGTGTTCGTTTTGGGGTAGTGTGCCTTCCGAAAAAGTGGCAGCATATAAAGATTGATATTCAGGTGAAAAATAACGATGTAATACAGCAAGATCTACTTTTGGGTCAACCGGTAAAATTAACCCGTTTACAGTAGCTACTTTTAAATTATCACTCACTGCGGTTTCTCCAAACAATAATAAATTGCGCCATAAATAATTATAATGAACGCTTGCATTTAATAATGTATTTCCGGCAAAATCGTATAATTGGTATGGTTCAGTTGGAGGTGATAATGCGGAACTTAAATTGTAATAAACAGCAGCAATTCCAGCGTTAAATTGTCCTTTATAAAAAGTAGCATCAAAACCACCTATAGTCTCATTAATAGCATTTTTTCGCTCTAATTCATTATCCGTTCTGTGCAAGCCGCTTTCATCAATGCTGCTTACCTGTAATATTTCGTCTGATACGGTATCAATTAAATCGATATTAGCATCAAGTGCTTTATGTGATGCAAATGCAGTTATCTGCCAGTTGTTTAATCCCATAGTTACACCGGCACCACGCATAAATCTGTTTTCGTTAGTAGACGAGTAGCTGTCTAAAACCGGGCCAGCTCGTCGAATGGCAACGGGATAAACACTTTTACCGATGCCAAATCCACTCCACATTGTGAGTCCCTGGCCAATCCGAATTTCATAATCACCTAAAGCCAAGGCACGTAAATTTCCTGTTCCTTTTTTGAAAAAGTGCATGGAATAATAATCAAAACCATAAGGTTGAGTTGGACCGAATACAGCTTCGCCTGCATCTTTTTCCATAGTGACCCCATAACTCAAATTATTTTGATAATTATACCTAAATCGCGAATAAATTCTCAGGTTATTTCCAGCATAAGTAGTTGAACCCGTACTGTCAGGAATATATCCATCCTGTTCTTCTACATAACGACTCGCGCGAAAAAAATATTGATAATCGCCATCGGTTAATTTTTTATGAAATGGCACTGCATTTATCGAACTCCCATCTAACCGGATAAACGGTTTTATAATTCGTATGTCTTCGTTGGAGAAGGAAGCAATTGTTTGTAATTCATAAATATTCAGCAAAGGTCCGAAGGATTTAATATGCTCCAATAAGTCGCGAATTTGAACTTCTGTAAATAATCCGGAATTACGTAAATCTAAATATCCGGCTTTATTAATGTTTATTGGATTTTGCAATAAATAGGTGAGATTTTCCTGATATGAGTCAATCGAGATATCAGAGTTGTCCACCTTTTCAGCAGCACCTTCAATCATATCATCTTCCAACAATCTTCCTTCAGCTTTATTTTCCTGAGCGAAAATAGTATTGCTGCAAATAACCATTATGGCTATAAAAACCCAAAATTGAATGAAGCGATTTTTTTGTGAAGTAATTTTGTGCATGAGGGATAATAATTTAAAATTCGTATCGAATACCAAGTCCTGGTGTAACACCTAATTGTTGATGAAACTGGCTACTTAAATCTAATTGCAAAGTTTTTATTTTTAATCCAATGCCTGTTGTAAACATGGAAGGATTGGATAAATAACCTGCACGTAAATATAACTGGTCGATAATATGATATTCAACTCCAGATTTAATTCTTAAATCATCCTGTAAATTTTGTTCGCCTTCAATACATACCATTATTTTTTCGGAGGGCTGATAAGCAAATCCAACGTTGATAATTGAAGGTAATTCTTCTTCAAAATCTAAATTGTTTTTTGCCCTTACAGGATTAAAAACTTTTGCACCAATGGATAATACTTTATTAGGTTGATATAACACACCAATATCAAATGTAAATGCAGCTCCGGAACCAACTTCACTTGTTTTAGTTCCAACATAATCAAGTTGCAATCCCACAGCAACATTTTCTGCAAGTTTGCGACCATAGCCTAAACCTATTTTTGTTTGATTGAATGTATTGTCACCTGTATAGTTAGCACTCAATCCGAACACGCCGGCTTTTTGAATAGGCATAGCAAAAACACCGTAATGGCTGCTGATACCACCTTCTACCAAAAAATAATTTTGTGTGCTGATACCGGCAGCGGGAGCTTCTATAAAAGCCATAGCAGCCTGATTGTTTTGAGCGCTAAACACATCTTGAAAAGTTACACTGGCATTACCCATGCTGTTCGACCGGGCACCGGCATCGCTGTAGCCCGTTTGCGCGCTAAGTTTACACAGGGTGCAAACCATTAACATTGCGGCTGTTAGTGTATGTTTCATTAGGGTAAAGATAAATGAAATTATATTTCAAAATCGCGACTGTTCACATCCAATTGTTGAATAATATGCGGTCAAAGCCCTATTTTAGCGACCTCAAAGACTAACTTAAACAAATCGTTAAATTATGGATGTAAACATGATTCTTTATGCCGTCCCTTTAATGGGGGTTTTGGCATTGATATTTACCTATGTAAAAAGTGCCTGGGTGGGCAAACAAGAGGTAGGCAATGAACGTATGGCAGGTATTGCAAAAGCAATTTCCGATGGCGCCATGGCCTTTCTTCGCGCAGAATATAAGATTCTGGCCATTTTTGTGGTGATTGTTGCCATTTTATTGGCATTATCCGGTGCCAGTGAAGAAAATTCTTCTGCATTAGTTGGTTTGTCGTTTATTGTTGGTGCTTTTTGTTCGGCTCTAGCCGGATTTATTGGTATGCGCGTAGCTACCAAAGCTAATGTGCGTACAACAAATGCCGCTCGTCACGGATTGGGAAAAGCATTGGAAATTGCTTTTACCGGTGGTTCAGTAATGGGAATGGGTGTTGTTGGTTTAGGTATTTTGGGACTTGGAACATTATTATTGATTTATTCTAATATGTATGGTTTCGAAGGACAGGCTGCAGCGGTTAAAGTAATTAACGTTGTTACAGGCTTTTCTTTTGGTGCCTCTTCAATTGCATTATTCGCTCGTGTGGGTGGTGGTATTTATACCAAAGCTGCTGATGTTGGTGCCGATTTAGTTGGTAAAGTTGAAGCCGGAATTCCGGAAGATCATCCATTAAATCCTGCAACAATTGCCGATAACGTAGGTGACAACGTTGGTGATGTAGCCGGTATGGGTGCCGATTTATTTGAAAGTTATGTTGGTGCCATTGTTGGTACCATGGTATTAGGAACTGCTTTTATGGCTGGGTCTATAGCTGAAGGTGGAAGTTTTAGCGAAGACGGGTTTAATGGTTTGTCTGCCGTTTTATTACCACTCGTTTTAGGTGGTGTGGGTATCCTTACATCTATTATCGGAACATTTTTTGTTCGAGTAAAAGAAGGTGGTAATCCTCAAAAAGCATTAAACGGTGGTGCTATTGGCTCATCAGTAGTAATGGTGATTTTATCTTATTTCATTATTACCTGGATGTTGCCCTCATCATTTAGTTATGAAGATGTATTATATGGCGGTAAAGAACGTACCATTACTTCATTAGGCATTTTTATTGCCACAATAGTAGGTTTGGTTGCAGGTACTGCTATAGGATTTATCACTGAATATTATACCGGAACAGGTAAAAAACCGGTAATGAAAATTGTGCGTCAAAGTTCAACAGGTGCTGCTACCAATATCATTGCCGGCTTAAGTGTTGGTATGATGTCAACCGCATGGCCTGTGCTTATTTTAGGTGCTTCTATCATGATTTCATTTGCTTGTGGTGGTTTATATGGTATTGCGATTGCCGCTGTAGGTATGTTGGCAAACACAGGTATTCAATTAGCTGTGGATGCATATGGTCCTATATCGGATAATGCAGGTGGTATTGCACAAATGGCAGATCTTCCTAAAGAAGTTCGTCAGCGCACTGATAAGTTAGACGCTGTTGGAAATACTACCGCTGCTATCGGAAAAGGATTTGCTATTGGTTCAGCAGCCTTAACTGCATTAGCATTATTTGGTGCATTTATGCAAGTAACAGGATTAACCAAAATAGATATTTCACAAGCACACGTAATCACCGGTTTATTTGTTGGTGCTATGTTGCCATTTTTGTTTTCGGCAATGGCTATGCAAAGTGTTGGTAAAGCCGCCATGGCAATGATTGAAGAAGTGCGCAGACAATTTGCATCTATTCCTGCATTAAAAGCGGCATTGGAAGTAATGAAACGCAATGGCGAAAAAGAAATGAATGAATGGTCACAAGCAGACCAGGATACTTTTAATGCTGCAGAAGGAAAAGCAGAGTATGCAAAATGCGTTGAAATTTCTACAAAAGCTGCTGTAAAAGAAATGGTATTACCAGGATTAATGGCTGTTTTAGTTCCTGTTATTGTAGGTTTTGCACCTAAAGTTTTAGGAATAAATACAGGTGAAAATGTATTGATGGGACCTGAAATGTTAGGCGGTTTATTAGCAGGTGTAACTGTGAGCGGTGTATTGATGGCGATTTTCCAGGCAAATGCCGGTGGCGCTTGGGACAATGCTAAAAAAATGTTTGAAGAAGGCGTTGAAATTAACGGTAAAACCTATTACAAAGGCAGCGAACCTCATAAAGCTGCAGTTGTTGGAGATACAGTTGGAGATCCATTTAAAGATACTTCAGGACCTTCCATCAATATCTTAATAAAACTCATGAGTGTTGTAAGTCTTGTGCTCGCCTCATTAATGATTTAATTTATTTTTTAAATAAAGTAACGACCCCGGAAGCAAATTCCGGGGTCGTTTCATTTACGCAAGACAAGCCTTGGTGTGGGTCAATTGAACACCTAACCTTACGGTGGATGTCATTTTAGCATGAAATTTGGTAGTTTAGTAGGCATGAAACACATCGTCACTGCATTTTTTATAGTGTGTTTTACTACACAACACGTAAAAGCACAAACCGATACAGTTGAACTCAACTACATTGCTGATTATTATTTTGAAAATTTATTACCCTATTCAGCATATACTTCCTGCTTTCACGAACAGGGCGAACCATATATTTATGCAGCCTGTCGCGACTTAGGTGTAGTTACTTTTGATATTACTGATGTAGCTAATCCATTGCCCATTGATACAGTTGCTTTATTTGCATTAAATGGATTTAAACCAACTAATTTATCTCAACACGGCAATTATTTATATGTTGCAACAGGTGGTTTTGATGGATTTGCTCAAAATGCCGGTTTAACCATTTTAGATATTGGTGATCCAACACATCCGGTAATTAAGGATTTATGGGATTCAATCGCATTTAATCAGGGGGCAGCAATTGTAATTACTGATGGCGATTATGCCTATTTAGGAGGCATGGAAGAAGGTGTTATTATTTTAGATGTTAAAGATAAAACACATATTAAATATGTTTCTTCAATTTTACCCGACCCTAATTTTCCTGAGGTGCCAGGATTATTTTCGGTGCCAAATGCTAGAGGTTTAGCATTTTATGGAGAGGATAAATTATTAGTGGCAAATGATGCAGGTGGTTTGCGTGTAATTGATATCAGTAATAAATTAATTCCTGTTGAAATTGAAAAATATGTAAATACCGATATCGAAGATATTGCACAATCTGCTTATAATAATATTGTTGTTGTTGACCACTATGCGTATATCACAGTTGATATGTGTGGTATGGAAGTAGTAGATTTAAATACTAACCCAATTTCAAATGTAATGTGGTTTAATCCATGGGATTGTGATTCTACAAATTGGATAGGCCGCCCTGGTCATACCAACGAAATTAAATCGGTAGGAGATAGTTTATTATTTGTTTCAGGTGGTGATTCGGAATTATTAATTTTCGATATTACAGAAAGGACGAATCCTCGTTTGGTGGGAAGTTATGCAAATGTTTTAGACAGTATAGCTACATGGGCAATTGATGTGCGATATCCATATGTGTCATTGGCATTAATTAATAACGAAATTTTTGGGGTTCCATTTTATTCTAATGTTGGTGGTATTGCGCTGTTGGAATGGAATGCAGTGCCTGTTGTAGGTATCGAAGAAACATCAATTACAGCCTTGCAAATGTATCCCAATCCGGTTATCAATACTTTGCATGTTATATTAACTAGTGGAGCTAAATATTATTTAATTAAAGATATCAGCGGACGAAATATATTTGAGGGGACAACTAATAATAACAACATCGATTGCACTTCATTAAATGCCGGAATGTATATGATTAATTTGTTTGATACACAAGGCGTTTTAAGTAGTTCAGGTGTTTTTATCAAACAATAGTTGCGAAAATATTGGGCAAAAAAAGATCCCGCATTGCTGCGGGATTCCACATCAAAAATGAATAAAGCACCTGTTTATTTTATTAAACTGATTTGCTTTATTGCTACTGAGCTACGAGAAATAAATCTTAACATATATTCACCTGCAGCTAAATCGGATAAATCGATTGTAGTTTTTCCACCGATTATGGTTGCATTTTTAATTTGCTGGCCATTAATATTTAATACACTTAATTGAATATCATCAGCAAAATCAGTAACGTTAATTGTGATTGAACCTGCACTTAATGTTGGGTAAACAGTTATCAATTCATTTAAGGTTGGTTCTTCAATACCGGTTACTTGTGTTATTTCAATTGTTTTACAATTTTGGTCTTCACCATATTTATTCTCTGCATTTAAACAAACCAAGTAAGTACCTATAGCCGGAAAAATATGTGTAGGTTCGGCAATTACAGAACTTCCACCATCACCAAAATTCCAACTGTATGCATCGGCATCAACACTTAAATTGGTAAAGCTTAAAACATTTGTGGCGCCTGTATAGTCATATTCTGCGGTTGGGTCATAAGGTTCAAATCTGTTGTAATCGAAAGCACGATATAACATGGCATTTTCAGTTGTAATTGGATCTGGTGCTTCTGTTTCTAATGAGTTACCCGGTTCTTGATCTTGCATCCACATTACATGAACTTTATCATTTGTAGTTGACCAGTATACGGTAGGTACAACGTTCTCAAAATTTAAATCAGCAGTATAGGATAAATTAATTGGAGTTGACCAACTCACACCATTGTCGGTTGAATAAAATCCAAATAAATCCCTGAATGATTCTGCAGTTTCAACGGTAGGGTCACCGAAGTAATCAGTAAATTCAACAGGGTGTGTATATACTACATATAAATTTCCGGTTTCAGAATCAACTGTTGCACTTGGTTGTGAAGTAAATCCGCAACCATAATTTGGTAAATTAGCTCCAATACCTAAAAACGGATCACCATCTTCATCCCAATCAACTAATGTAAAATCTAAATATTGAACGCTGTCTGCACCAAATGTTTCATTCCAGTACCACATTCCTGTTGTTCCCGGAAAATAGGTCCATGCATTATCACCTGCTTCCACATCTAAAATTCTGGTAACACCTGTCCAAACATGCATCATACCATCATTATCAATAGCTAATGCAATTGCACCATCATGATTCGGTAAAGTATCAGCAACTCCATCACCAGTAATATCAGAAATTTCGTTGCCATCGAAATTATCAAATTCAAAATCAATTAATCGTGTTCTTGTCCATGAACCAATATCACCATTGCTGGTAGATTTCCAAACAGATAAATCAGTAATACTTTCGCCGGCGGCAATATAAACATTACTGCCAATAACACGCATTACATAACATTCACCACCCATTACAGAAATTCCTGATGCTGTATCAATTCCCGGCAAACGTAATTCTTGTATATCCCATGTTGCGCCATTATCTGAAGACCGATAATACAACATGTAATTATTAGTATTTGAAGGATCGTTATTGGCGGCTAATAAATGCACATAATTAGAACCTTCTGAAGCAGCTGCTCTTGGCCAGGTGCCATGCAATAATAATGAATTTGGATTTTCTGCCCAGTCGTTAGAACCAATTGATTCATTTTCAAAAATGACAATATTATTATTGCCATCGTGAGCAAAATACATTTCATGATCACCAACATTAATTAATGCAGGAAAACCTGTTCTGATATCCTCAATTCGAGAAGTAGGTAATGTTCCCCAAGTACTTCCATCGTAAGTATTATAAAATGTTCCGCGGTCAGGACGTGCATCGGTAGTATTAGTAGAGCCGGTATAAACTGCACTCACTTTACCATCGGGATATACTAATAAATGATTTGGAGAACAACCATTGGTTACTAAGTCGTATGAAGTGTAACCTACAACATCGCCACCAACACGAGCGCCACCTGATTGTTTGTAAAAAGCATTATTATCAATAGGTGTTGCATCAACAATATTTCGATGCACGGTATAACTTTGATTATTTACTACTTTAATCTGGCGTAATAAATCTTGATTTTTTGCGGCCGTAGCATTTTGAGCATTTGCATGTAAGGTTATACCTAATGCAGTTAGCAAGTAAAAGATTTTTCTCATAACAATTGTTTTTAGTTATCAATTGTCCGCAAAGTATTTCATCTTTTCATTTAATGTGTATAGGGTTTGTCATTTAAGATTTCATTAATGTTAATTAACAAAAAACCCCGGCTATTGCCGGGGTTTTAACTTAAATATTTTAAGTTAATTATTTGCTAACAGTAATTTGACGGCTAGTAAAAGCACCATCTTGATTAAATACTTTAACAATATAATTACCAGCAGCAACTTCAGAAAGGTCGAAGTTAACGCTACCGTTGAAAGATGTAGTAGAAATCATTTTTTCACCTAATGCATTATACATTTCAGCGAATAAAGTTCCAAAGTTTCCGTTAACTTCTACAGTTACGTTAGAAGAAGCAGGAGTTGGGTAAACAGTTAATGCTTTGTCTAAAGCGTAGTCAACAACAGCAACGTTAATGCTGATAGTTTTACAAGTGTTATCGCTATCATATTTATTATTAGCAATTAAACAAACGTTGTAAGAATTAGAAGCGGCATAAACGTGAGCAGGGTTTTCTAAAGTTGAAGAACCACCGTCACCGAAATCCCAAGAATAAGAGTCTGCATCAACAGAGAGGTTGCTGAAGTTTACTAAACCTGTAACGCCATCTGGAGTATAATCGTACTCAGCAGTTGGTGGGTAAGGGTTAAAGCGAGCTTCATCAAAACATTTGTATTGCATATTACTCATACCTGGAGCATCAGGAGCATTAGTATCTAATGAAGTACCTGGATCTTCATCTTGCATCCAAAGTACGTGCATACAGTCACCAACTATTCTAGCGTAAGCATTAGGGAAAGTTGATTCTTGACTTTCGTGAGCTGTATAAGTCATGTTAATAGGAGCAGACCAAGTAGCACCACCATCATCAGAATAAGTTCCGAAAACATCGCGGAAAGACTGAGCAGCTTCATTTAATGGATCTTCGTAAAGGTCAGTGTATTCAATTGGGTGAGTATATGTTAAATAGATACGACCAATTGTATAATCAACTGCTGCAGCAGGCATAGAGGTGAAAGTTACACCGTCATACATACCAAGGTCAGCACCAATACCTAAGAAAGGATCACCATCATCATCCCAGTCAACTAATAAGTCGATCCAAGTAGGTTCACCCATAGCCATAGTTGAATTCCAGTACCACATACCGTAGATACTTGGGAAATAGCTCCAACCTTCAGCAACATCATCATCTAATAACAGATAATAACCAGACCATACGTGTAAGATACCAGCATCGTCGAGGATCATTTCATGGAAACCATCAGTAGTTTCAACTGTATCAGCGATACCATCACCGGTTACGTCTGAAATTTGATCAGCATCACCTTGATAGTTATCAAAACCTGTTTCAATAATTGATTGAACAGTCCAAGTTCCTTCAGCACCATTTTCGGTAGAAGTTAAAAGGTATAAATCTGTCCAAGAGCTACCGTAAAGGATATAAATAGTGCTTCCGTCAACAGCTATTTGATAGCAGTCTGCAGAAATTGCACCAACACCCATTGTAGCATCGATAGGTAATACCTGATTTTGGATAGCAAAAGTAGCACCACCATCGTCAGAACGAGAGAAATTCACAGCAGTTGGAGTTCCTGAGTTAGGGCTAACAATATAAATATCGTCAGTACCTGCAGGACAAACTGCGCGAGGCCATAAACCGATGTGACCGCCTGAAATAGCTAATGCAGCCCAATCAGTAGCGCCAACAGCAGAGTTAGCATAAACGCCAACGTTAGCTCCATCGTGAGATGCAACTAATTCGCGACCATCAAATTCATAAATTGAACCAAATCCTGAACGTGCAGTTTCAACACGTGCAGTTGGAGCAGCACCCCAAGTAGCGCCATCGTTGTGGTTGTAAAACATACCACGGTCAGACCAAACACCATCAGCTACAGTTGATCCAGTCCAGATTGCAGATACATCGCCATCAGGATATGCGATAACACGATCCATAGCTGCAGAGTTGGTTTGCAGCGGATAACCGGTAGAACCGATAGTTTCACCGGTACGTGAACCGGATTTGAAATAAAAAGACTCAGTATTCACTGGGATACCGGTGCCATCGTTTTTAAGCGATGGGTTGTAATGAACGGCTTTAGCGTTTTTGAATTTCGCTAACAACTCCGCTCTGTTGTGTGGAGTCGCTGTAATAGACGACTGCGCAAACATGCTCAGGGTTATGAAACCCGTTGCCAAGGTTAGTATTAATTTTCTCATAGCGTAAAAATTTTCGTTAGAAAACAATTTTTGTAAAGATATAAAGTTACTGTTAAATTATGCAAAATGTTTTAAAATGGGGTTAAAAATTAACGGTTGAGAAAAAATAACCGGCCCCTGCAACGCCCACCAACAGGGGAAAGCTATCATTTGGTATATGTTAAAAAGCCAAATTTAACACAAAGAACATAGCCTGATTTGTCTGAGATGCATAGGATAGCTACTGCTAATCAATTACTTGTAAGATGATAAAGGGAGGTGATTTAGACCAGCTAACAGAAGAGTTTTTTAGGCATACTCAGACCACGTTATCGTATTTCATATTTCAGTCATTTTTATTCCAAAAGCAGGTATTATTAAAAAATGGAGATAAAATGAGTTAAGAGGACAGTGTGAATGAGTTTACTCAAATGGAATATTGTTTTGTTTAAAAACTGCTAAAAGGTAATTGCTAAGTTGTTATAGTTGTGAATAAGATATGTCGTAAACAACTTAGTCGCGATTTGTAAACTAATATTTTCTTATAGGGATTTCTAAAATAAAAAAAGGAGACCAAATTGATCCCCTCTTTAAAATTTAAACTACTTGTTAATTAAGCAGCACCGTTTCCGGCAGCTGGAGCAACAACTGTAGCTTTAGCTTTTTTAGCAGCTTTTTTCTTAGGAGCCGCTTTCTTTACTTTTTTTGTAGCTTTTTTAGCAGTAGCTTTTTTGGCAGCTTTTTTAGCAGCCGGACGACCGCGTTTTCCTGCTTTTTTAGCAGCAGCTTTTTTAGGAGCAGCTTTTTTAGCAGCTTTTTTAGGAGCGGCTTTTTTAGCAGCTTTTTTAGGAGCAGCTTTTTTAGCTACTTTCTTAGCAGCTTTTTTTGGAGCAGCTTTTTTTGCTGCTGCTTTCTTACCGGCAGGACGTCCACGTTTGCCAGCAGATTTTTTTGTTGATTTTGCCATTGGAAAAATATTTGGTTATTGCAAAATTATACATAAATTTATATTATCAAAAAAAATTAAAAAAAAAATTGTTGATTTTCACATGTTTTGCACATTATTATATACAACAATGTTATAAATAAGTACTTTTTACCACATATTCGTTGATAAACCTACTTTCAACAATTAATTTTCAGCTCCATTTATTCCCTAAATATCCTTTTTTAATTCCTGATTTACTTTTTTGATTGCTCTTTCGGTATTGCAAATTGTCGAAATGTACATCGTTAGATAGCCAAAATCATTTTCATTTAACCCAAATTGATATTCATTTTTTGTTTGAACAGGATATTGATTAACCAAAAATCCGGTTTGAGCTTATCTGTTTCCTCCTGAATAGTTTTCTTGAACACTCCTGTTGTATTCGATAAAATCGGTTGAAGGTAAAGTGACAACTTCCAAATTGCGCAACATAGTTATAATTTGTCCTCGGTGATAAGTCGAATGATTCATGCAATGTAAAACAATGTCGCCATTCCTGGTTTGAAATTCTTTCCCGCTTATTGCCCGGTAATAACAAATCGATTCGAAAAAACTTTCATGTCGAGTTTCTACAAACTGAATAATATCTTCACACTGCCTGATGAAATATAAATCATATCCGGCAAAGTCATCGCTGTATTCAGCGCTGGGCCAGGTGCTGAGCGAGATACCCTGCATGCGGCTAAGCCATATCACCTGCGCATCCCAGATGTGATATATAGTTTTTCTTATGCTGGTAAAACTATTATTCACTTGTGCATCAACAATATCATTAGGCAATAATTGCAAGGTGTCAATTATCTTTTTGTTTGCCCAAAGATTATATCTGCAGAAAGAAACCAGTAGTTGTTTCATACAATAGTTATGTTTGAGCAACTAAACTACTCTTCCTTCATCTAATTTACAATTGCGGATTTGTGGATAATAATTTGGTTCTGCTTCTTGAAGGTTAACTCATTTAATAGAATTCATCTGGTAATACCCAATCATTCTATCATACCCAACACTGAAATCATGTTGGTATACCAAGAGCGAATAGTCGTTTTCAGTTTCAAAACTATTTCCCTCGGTGTAAGTGAAATCGGCAAATGAAGTTCCAATAGAACGAACAGCATATGCATAATTGTAATAACCCTGCTTCAAGTAAAGTTTGCCTACATATTGTTGCTTGTCGAAATCGTAAGTCATTTTGTTGAGTGGGGTCATGGTGTTATTGCTTAACTCACCAAATACATATACATCACCTGAAGTAATCATGTATGGATATTGTAAAACAAAATTCACCCACGCATAATCACCCTCGGTTTCAACATTGTTTGCCAAGTCGGCATGAATTACATATTGACCATTTGCATCTTTCTCAAAAAAGTACTTTTGATAAACTTTACTTTCATCTGTATTCACATATACCTCGTAACTGCCTGCTTCTTTTTCAATTTTAACGATACGGTCAGATTGAAATTTAAGCGTTTTGGTGTCAAAACGTCGATATTCTTTCCCTGCAGGGAAAACAATATCGTCAATATCGTAATACAACATGTCATTTGATATCAATCGAGGTTTAATATCATACTTGATATTATCAAACCGGCCATTTTGCATTAAACTGACCTTCATTTCATCAAATGCAGCTCCAATATCCAGGTTTTGTATATCGATTGTGAAATTGATTTCATGATATTCGTTCCGGTAGGGTATCAGGTTAGGTCGGTAAACATCACCATTGATGGCAACCATTTCTTCCCTCACAAAAAAACGTTTGACAATTACCGGCTTATCGCGATTGTCTTCTTCCCATACCTTAATTACATAATTTCCACTTATTCTAAACTGCACATCGTTATTCGGGAAGGTAAGACTGTAATGCGTGTATTTTTGGAGAGTGGCAAATGAGAAGCTATAATCGTTGATTCTGTTTTCTTCAAAACCTTCAATATAATCGTAGCTACTCAGTTCACTGCTTTCCCATTGTTGTGAGCAATGTTCAAATGTATAATAATAGTTTTTTACAGCACCCGATAAATCATCGAAGCCAAATTTGAACTGATCCTCGGATTGTAACAAAATGACAGGAGCTGCTAATTCAAGATCGGAACGATTGAGTTGTACAGTTTTTATAAATGGATCATTTATCTGCTCAGCTAATGGATGTATGCTGTTGTTTTGTGTTAATGAGTCGACAAACATACCAGGCTCATTTTGACCAAAAGTAGTACACCTATATATATATATGTGTAAAATCACTAAAACCAGTATCTTGAATTTATTGTACAATACCATGAGCACGCAATTAAGATGCCAATATAATTATAGACCTTTGCATTTAAAACTAATTGCTTATGAATATTTCAGTGGAAGCAAAACTTGAAGCCTTTAAACGCCTCCTGAACATAATGGATGATTTGCGCAGTCAATGCCCTTGGGACAAGAAACAAACAATTCATACCCTGCGCAATTTGACCATTGAAGAAACTTATGAATTAGCGGATTCGATAACAGCTAGCGACTGGCAAGGTATTAAAGAAGAGTTGGGAGATGTTTTACTGCACATGATTTTTTATAGCAAAATAGGGGAAGAACAGGAACAATTTTCAATAGCTGATGTATTAAATGCTCAATGTGAAAAATTGATTCATCGTCATCCGCACATATATGGTGATGTTAAGGTAAAAGATGAAGAAGAAGTTAAAAAGAATTGGGAGCAATTAAAATTGAAGGAGGGCAAAACTTCAGTCCTACAAGGTGTTCCACAGGGATTGCCTGCAATGATAAAAGCGTTCCGAATTCAAGAAAAAGCCGCACAGGTGAAATTTGAATGGGAAAATACCCAGCAAGTTTGGAATAAAGTAGAAGAGGAAATGATGGAGTTAAAAGAAGTGTTTACAACACCAGATTATGATAAACTAAGATTGGAGGATGAGTTTGGAGATTTAATGTTTTCGATGATTAACCTGTCAAGGTTTATTCATGTGGACCCTGAAAATGCACTTGAGCGCACGAATAAAAAGTTTATCCATAGGTTTCAATACATCGAGGCAAAAGCTAAAGAGCAAAATAGGTCATTAAAGGAAATGACGCTGGAAGAAATGGATGTGCTTTGGAATGAAGCAAAGTTGCAGGGATAATTATTGAGTTGATTCTATTTGATATCCTAATTTTGATAACAAGCCTTTATCCAGTAAAGTATTTATAGTTACAAAATCTTCAGGGCTTATCTTTTGTAGATAGGACTTATGGAGAAAGGCGTCCTTTTTATCGGAAGTGAATCTGCGAGAGGCGTATACCTTCTTCGTAGTTTTAATTTTTTCTCGAACAGGCAGATTCAATGCATGGGCAATTTTTTGTAATACCCGCTCAGGGTTAGTTAAAGCCTCCGCATATTGAATAAATATAATACGTTTATTTTCTTCAGCAAACGCCATCCATTTACCGTAAAATAAATTGTATTCCTCTATATAATGATAGGGAGGTTGAGGCCAGTTGTTTTTTTTACTCCAACCAATATAACTGGTGTACCAACTGTATGGGTCTTTCGACATAATGAGGTAAACATCAGGTGCTTCAAACGGGAGTGATTTTTCAAAATCGGTAAACTGTTGATAATGTTCGTCGTTGTTAAATTGTGGTTCAGGAATACAAGTTTTATTATCATACAACCTGTAATGTTTATGAATTATTTCATTACGATTCGGACCATTTACAAATTTACAAGAAGGATAATTCAATTGAAGCAGTGTTTCAAGATAGTTGGTACCACTGCGTTGCAAGCCATACAATAAAATGCGTTTAGTAGGAAGTTTGTTACTAAAAACTGATTGCAACCAGGTTATCATATCATGCGAAGATAATGTGAATTTACTACAACAAAAAAGTCCGCCGAAGCGGACTTTAAATATAGCGGGTATTTCAAATGTAACTTAAAACGACTTAGTAATTTTAAAGAAGTAGGAACTGCCCATTTTAGGTGCTCCAACAAAATACTGTTGTTCGTGATTATATAAATTGGTAACTAATAGTGTAAACTGTGTATCTTTTATATAATCAGGTGTATAATTTAAAGTAAGGTCAAGATCATGGATTTCTTCTACGGTTCCTACATAAGCACCTGAGTTTGCAGGGAATGAAGATTGCCAACGGAAATTAAGTCCTACGTTTAAATCAATTTTAGTGATGTCATAAAATCCGCGAACTGACAATTTGTTTTTAGGTGCATTTAATCCAACATAACCCAATTGTGCTCCCGGTAATTCAACTGAATCTTTATCTACCCATGAATAAGAAAATTGCATAGTTAGGTCATCATTCACATACCAGCTCATACCTAAATCGGCACCAAATACTGATATATCACCTAGGTTTAC
The DNA here is from genome assembly GCA_016718035.1 of Bacteroidota bacterium. Lineage (GTDB taxonomy): Bacteria > Bacteroidota > Bacteroidia > Chitinophagales > BACL12 > UBA7236. The sequence continues at coordinate 73,099 of JADKEK010000011.1, forward strand.
ATAAGTAACATATTTTGCACCATTAGGATATTCCATTGGTGAAACTGTTCCAACAGGTAATCCTGCACCGGCAGCAAGTACTAAATTGATAAATTCATCAACACCTGTTCCATCATTATTACCACCGTAAGTAGGGTTATCATCTAAAGTAGCAGTTACAATGTCCGCTAAGTTGTCGTTATAGCCAACAGTATCATAAAAATTCTCCAGAATAATAGGAGTTACGTAGGCCGCTAACTCAGCACCATCGATAAATACGTTAGGTGTGATATCAGTAAGCGGACTCACATAATCCTGAATCATATTATAATATACATCTACCATCATAAATACTTTATCGTTAAATAAAGAACCTTTCCAGCCTAATTCAATAGTATTGGTTGCAGAGTTTTTGATAGCAGCGTAATCGGTAATATTTTTTTCGTCTATCGGATCAAATTCTTCCGTAGTTAAATTAAGTGCTGCAACAGTATTGCCAGACACATCAATTGATTCTGGTAACCAAGCAACGAGTGCAGGTCCTAAACCAGGAATGGTATTGTTAAAGGCAGTTTCCAATAAACCTTTTGTTGCTTCCCAGATAACGTTATTAATCTCATAACCATCATCTAATGAAAAATAATGGTCTGATTCATATCCTAAATATTCAGCATAAGGTGATGTAAATTGTGGTAAGCCCATATCATCATATGAATAATGGAAACCATCGCGGTTACCAATTGCATAAAGCGGCATATTAGGCACGTAATCAGAGCCAAGATATCCCTGGAATAATGCAGCGTACCCTGTTAAATCGCCGAGTTGTAAAATATCCAAATTCAAGTTGTTAGAACTTGGTGCAGAAAACGAACGGTTATAAGTTAAACGGAAGGTATTTTTATTATTTGCTTTATACACAGCTGCTGCACGTGGTGAAAAGAACGGCTGATTTACGAAATTGTGGTAATCATATCGCATGGCACCAATTAAATTAAATTTGGTAGCAACAGCATAATCAGCCTGGATATAAGCACCAGCTTCTAAAATATTATCGTCTTCCTCATTTTTACCATTAATAGTGTTTTCAGTATCAGGTGCAGTGTAAATACCATCAGCACCATATACCAAATTCAGTTTTTTATTCATCAATTCATCACCATGTTGCAATTGGCCAACATATTGTTTCGAATGGTCTATAATTAAATCTCCGGTTCTGAATAAGTAAGTATCACCGGCATCACTACCATTAATAAATGCTTGTGCAAACCAGCCTTTATATAAATAGCGGGCTTGCGCATAATAATATTTCCAATTAATAGCTTGTCCTGCACCAATACCGGTTAATTCGATACCATCATTTTCGGTCATACCACCACTAAAAAATTAATTCGCCTGAATTTTTCAATTTATAATCGAAACGTAAGTCAAGACCTATTTTTTGAATATGATGATCGCGGATATTATCAATTGAATCCCCAACATTAACGCGACCTTCTGCGGTTTGGTAACCTAATTGAATTTGTGCAGGTTCAAACGGGTCATCATATAACCAATCTGTTCCATCTAAATAAGTGAACAGGATTTTATATCCGAATTTATCGTTTATTTTACCGGAATGTCTGAATGATGCTGTATAAAACATCCTGTCGCCAATATTATCATAATCAAAAAGTGGCGTGTAATCAGCATATATATTTCCTGTAGCCGGATCAATTGGATTACTAATTAATATAGTATCACTCATTTTACTTCTAAAACCTAAACCAATTGAAGCTGTGGTCATAAATGGTTTTTCCTGAGCTAGTGGTGATTTTGTAATCATGTGACAAACACCATTCGAACAGTTTGGACCATATAGTGCAGATGCGGGTCCACGCAATATTTCGATACGCTCAAGATCGATATTATCTGTCGGGATAAAAGTAGCAACGTTTGCACGTAAGCTCGGCACCGCAGCATATCTATTGTCCACCATAGTTAATAAAGAACCTGAAAAGATATTATTAAAACCACGCACCACAACGTTAGTTTGTACTAAACCGGTATTAATAATGTCAACTCCGGGCACACCTTTAAGGTTTGCCATAGGTGTAACTGCGGCAGTATTTTTCAGTTGTTCGGGAGAAATCAGCGTTATTGAAGCAGGTGCATCTAATATTTTTTCCTGACGACGAGAGGCACTTACTACAATTGCATCCAGGTTATAATCGGCAGTAACCATTTTAACGGTAATGTTACTTTGGGTGCCAATAGCTACTTCCTGGGTAGTAAAACCAAGGCTGCTGATGACAAGTGTGGTTACGTTATCGCCGACACTCAGGCTAAACTTACCGTCTAAATCTGTTGCTTTGCCTGTTGTAGGGTCTTCTTTGGCTATAACAGACGCGCCCGGAATGGGTTGGTTGTTAGAGCCATCGAGCACAACTCCAGAAACTGTGCGGGTTTGAGCCTCCAATTGGAGGGAAGCACAAATTGTAAAAATTGTAATTAGTGTAAAAATTTTTCTCATGAGCTGAGGGTTTGTTTAAGTTGGATTAATGGTTTGGATGCTATTTTTACATCAAATTGGACACAACCTACATTGTTGTTTAATCGTTTATATATCATCAAAAATACTAAAATGATAGACATTATAGCCCGATTATTGTATGTAAGGCACTGCCAATATAGGGAGAAAATTATATTATTGGTACGAAATATTAAAATTCTAAGTTGTTGAAAAGAAATACATTAGGCTTTATATTGGGTTTATTACTGGTTTTATCGGTAGTAGCTTCATATGTTTTAATTCGTCAAACACAGCGGAATCTGGAAATTACTGCGGCGGTTGAAAGAATTGAAAAGGAGTACCAGCAGTTAGAAAGTGAAATTATTGCTACTATTTCTGATGAAGTTATTATCAGCAACCTGATTACCGATAGTTATACATTTGAAGTTTTTTCGCAGCTCGCCGCCAAACCATATGGGTTAATTGTGTATGAACATGATAGTGCTATTATATGGACAAATAATTTCATTACACCTGTTAAAGCACAAATGGTATATAATGATGCGCCACTTTTTATTTCTGAATCAAACGGTGAATACATTATTTTTCAACACGACTTCCCCGGCAACATTCATGTTATTGGGTTTTTACCGTTACAATTCGATTTCGGTATTAAAAATAAATACCTGAATCATGTTAAAACACCGGGTATTCAAATACCTGAGCATTTAATTTTGCAACCACGGGCGGATGCAAACACAGTTGCTGTTCATGCCGTAAATGGCAATGCATTATTTTATATTTCAGCAAATCCCGATATACCGCCTGTTCCCGGATATACCAATATATTATATATATTATTGAGTGTTTCGCTTATTCTATTATTAATCATCCTTTATTTTGGGGCTAAATGGCTTGTTAGCAAGTTTAATCGTGTAACAGGGATTGTAATGTTATTAGCAACACTTGTGGCTATTTACTGGTTAATCAATGCGTTGTTATATCAACAGGTATTTAGTTATTTGCCATTATTTGACCCTCAATATTATGGTTCACCGGGTATTGCGGATTCTACCGGAGATTTGCTGATAAAAACAATCTTGCTATTTTGTTTTGCATTATTCTTTTCCAACTTCTTTTATGTCAAATTGCCTGCAGCAAAAAGCACAATATCTAAGTTTGCAATTATATTAATCGGCGTATTATTGGTAGCCTTGTCATTACTAACCGGTCAAATTTTCAGAAGTTTGATTATGGACTCCTCTATCTCATTTAATATCAACAACTTTTTCTCTTTAGATTATTTTAGCTTCGTCGGGTTTTTATGTATTTCCATTTTATTGCTAAGTTATTTTTTCATCAGTATCCGTTGTGTGGAAATTATGGTGCGTGGCAATAACAATAAATACCAGTTTGCGTTAATTGTTTTTGGAATAGGTGTATTGGCAATAGTGCTCCAAAAGCTTACAGGACGGGCAATGCAGCCGGATATGATAGCGTTAGTTACTGGGTTTGTGCTCATCAGAATCTTTTTACTCAGAAAAAAAATCGGTACGAGAAGTTTGGGAGGTATGATGATTTGGCTCATTTTCTTTTCATCATTTAGTGCTTACGTATTTCATACTTCAATTACCCATAAAGAAGATGAAACTAAACGGTTGTTTGCATTAAAAAAATCGATAGAAAAAGACCCAATTACTGAATATTTATTTAGTGGAATTGAAGTAAATGTTGTGAAGCAACTTGCCATGCAAGGTGTTACACGCGACAATGAAGAAAAAATAAGACCGGGTGTAATTAATCAAATTCGTCAGGACCTGCAATCGAATTATTTTAAAAAGTATGCCACCGATATTTTTGTGTTTAAAAACGATACGGCATTAATTAGTACTAATAATGAGATAGTCCCAACGCGTTATGCATTTATCGATGCTATCGAAAACAATGGTGAATTTACTTCTGCAGAAAACTTGTATTTTATAAACGACTACACCGGCAATTATTATTATCTGGCAGAACTAGCTGTTCGCAGCGATAGTGGAAGTCAATTCATGGCCTATTTGAGGATGGTCCCTAAAAAATTCACGGGAGAAAGTATTTACCCGGAATTGTTGATTGACGATGATTTACGCACCTCTGCAAGTTTTGTAAATTTTGATTATGCTATTTATAATGACCATACTCTTTCAGAGCGGGAAGGAGAGTATTCCTATCCTCTTATGGATATATTTTACATGAATAAAGATGTAGAAAGTTTAACCTTAAAACAAAATGGTTATAGTCACTATATATACAAGGTAACTGAAAATAAAAAAGTAGTAGTTTCCATACCTGAAGAAAATTGGTTTCAGCCCATTTCCATTTTTTCATATTTGTTTTTCTTCTACCTTATTTTTCTCGTTATCATTTTATTGTTAGAATGGCTGTCGCGTGTGGTTCAGGGCAACTTGGTATTTAAGGAATGGCTCAATGCATCGCTGCAAAATAAAATTCAAACTTCAGTAATCAGCTTAATTATATTTGCCTTTATTATGATGGGAGTAGCAACTATTTATTATATTGCTAATCAATATAATTTCTCCCACAAACAACGATTGTTGAGCAAAATTGAAGGCGTTCAAACTAATATTGATGTATTGTTCAACGACAACCGAAAAAAGGCTGGTCAAGATGGCATTAAGTCGCAGCAATTAAAAAAAATTGGTAATCGTGTGTCGGAACTTTCTGAGATACATGAAATGGATATTAATATTTACGGTCCGGGTGGCGATTTAGTGTCCTCTTCTCAACCGGATATTTTTGACAAAGGATTGGTCTCCAAAAAAATGCAGCCATTGGCGTATTTTAAAATGAGTTGCGACAAGGAAACTTGGTATATACAAACGGAAAAAATTGGGGAATTACCATTTTTATCTGCATATGTTCCGGTACTGGACGACACTGGGGAAACGATGTTTTATTTGAATTTGCCTTATTTTGCTACAGAGCAAAATCTGCGGGCAGAAATTTCTTCATTTATGGTAACATTGGTCAACGTTTATGTGTTACTGCTTATTTTGGCCGGTGTAATTGCCTTTTTTGTATCAAAAAGTATTACCAGCCCACTTGCAACTATTGCCGGAAAATTCAAAGGTATAAAATTGGGTAAAGCTAATGAACCTATTCACTGGACACACGATGATGAAATTGGGTTACTGGTAGCAGAGTATAATAAAATGTTGCAGGAGTTAGAAAATTCTGCCGGATTATTGGCAAAATCGGAACGAGAAAGTGCCTGGCGCGATATGGCCAAGCAAGTGGCGCACGAAATAAAAAATCCATTAACGCCAATGCGATTGAGTATTCAACATTTGCAAAGAGCCATTCAAACAAATGCACCTAATGTAAAAGAGTTAACCTCAAAAGTTACGGATACCATTTTAGAGCAAATTGATAACCTGACACATATCGCATCCGAGTTTTCCAACTTCGCTGTTATGCCAAAAGCGGTGAACGAACAATTGTGTTTAAACGACTTACTTGAAAATGTAACGTCGTTATTTAACGAACACGATGATATAGAAATAACACTTTCGGTACCTGACAATAAAATAGAAGTATTTGCTGATAAAAATCAGTTGCTACGGGTATTTAATAATGTCATCAAAAATGCCATACAGGCAATTCCTGATGATAGGAAAGGAGTAATTGCCATAACTTTACAAATGGCTGAACACTGCGCCATGGTGAAAGTTGCAGATAATGGCAAAGGCATACCTGATTACGAAAAAGACAAAGTATTTGTTCCTAATTTTACCACAAAAAGTTCAGGCATGGGCATAGGTTTGGCTATGTGTAAAAACATTGTGGAAAGTGCCGGAGGTTATATTTGGTTTGAAAGTAATGAAGGGGAAGGAACTATATTTTTTATTGAATTACCAGTTATATAATGATATCAATGAACAGAACAAAATCAACACAGTTATTTGAAGAGGCGAAACAATTATTTCCCGGCGGCGTGAGTTCACCGGTGCGTGCATTTAAATCGGTATTAGGTGCTCCGCTGTTTATGAAAAAAGGTAAGGGTAGCCATGTTTGGGATGAGGATGGAAATGAATTTATAGATTTTTGTTGTTCATGGGGGCCACTCATTTTAGGACATGCAGACGATAGGGTAGTTGATTCCGTGTCTGCGGCATTACAACATGGTACTTCATTTGGCACACCCACTCAATACGAAAATATTTTAGGTAAACTCATTATTGAAAACAATCAATATATTGAAAAACTGCGTTTTGTTTCTTCAGGAACAGAAGCGGTTATGAGTGCTATTCGTTTAGCAAGAGGATATACCGGGAAAAATAAAATAATCAAATTTGAAGGATGTTATCATGGACATAGCGATGCATTATTAGTAAAAGCGGGCTCAGGTTTGGTAACATTGGGGGAAACTTCCTCATCAGGCGTCCCTGCTGCGTTTGCCAACGAAACTATTGTGGTGGAATTGGATAATGAGCAGGCTATTTTAAATGCCATCCAACAATATGAAAATGATATTGCATGTATTATAATTGAACCCGTGCCTGCCAATAATGGATTGTTATTGCAACGCAAAGAATTCCTTCAGTTTCTAAAATCATGTTGTGTTGAACATAATATATTACTCATTTTTGATGAAGTAATCAGTGGTTTCAGATTAGGTTTTGAAGGGGCAGCAGGTGTATATGATATACAACCTGATATTATCACTTTCGGGAAAATTATTGGTGGTGGTTTACCTGTTGGTGCTTATGGTGCCAGCAAAGAAATTATGGCTATGGTATCGCCAGATGGTGGAGTTTATCAGGCAGGAACATTATCCGGAAATCCATTGTCTATTTCGGCAGGTATTGCTCAGTTAACAGCGTGTTTGCAACCAGGGTTTTATGAGGAAATTAATCGCAAAACCAAACAACTGGCCGACCACATTAATGCCTATACATTTGCGCATAAAATTCCGGTTAATATTTTAATCATGGGCTCCATTTTCTGGATTTCATTTTCTGAAAATTGTGTAATCAGAAAAGCTGCTGACATAGTTCCTGAGTCTTTAGATAAATTTAAATATTTTCATGCCGAATTGTTAAACAGAGGCGTGTATATTGGCCCTTCCGGCTATGAGGTGTGTTTTATTTCTGCTGCTCATACCGAAAATGACATTAACACTGCAAGTGCAATCATTTGTGAAGTTTTATCGTTAATTTTCGATGCTAATTATATTTACCATGCCTAATTCACCAAAATCGCGTTATTGGCTGTTTTTTCACATTGTATTCATATACATCGCCAGTTCATTTATTTGGTGGTCGTATTTATTGCATAAAAACAACGTAGCCAATTTCAACGATGTGGTAGAACGGGAACGCACGCAATTCGCTATTAACGGAGGTTTACTTTCCAGATTTGAACAAAGTGCTGTTTATACAAAACTACATGCCGATTTCCGACGAACCGAATTGATGTTATATGGTGAAGGTGTTGTTTTTATCGGATTAATTTCGCTTGGTTTTTGGCGAATTCGAAAAACATTCAGAGAAGAAATTGCCATGACCAAACAACAAAACAATTTCTTGTTGAGTATTACACATGAATTAAAATCTCCACTTGCTTCACTTAAATTAAGTATGCAAACCATTCAAAAACGACAACTGGATGCCGAACACATTAAGTCGATGGCCGACATGTCGATGGATGATATTGAACGACTTGAGTTACTAGTTGAAAACATTTTGTTGGCATCAAAAATAGAAAGCGCTAACTTTAGTTTAAACAGAGAATTAATGGATTTGTCCACCATTACAACAACTATTTATGATAAAATTATTATTAAGCATAGCGGACAGCGGAAGTTTTTAACTGAGATTGAAAAGGATATTTATATATATGGCGACCGGTTTTCATTTTCGTCTGTGATTTATAATCTTATTGAAAATGCTATAAAATATTCTGCTGCAGATGCAGAAATTACAGTTGCATTAACAGGTGATGAAAAGAATGCCTATCTCAGTGTAAAAGACACGGGTATTGGTATTCCCGGCACAGAAAAATCACGGATATTTGAAAGATTTTACCGCATTGGGACAGAAGAGACCCGCAAAACGAAGGGAACAGGACTCGGTTTGTTTATTGTGAAACATGTGGTGGAAATGCATAAAGGCTCCATTCAGGTAAAAAATAATTCCCCTAAGGGGTCTATATTTGAAGTATCAATTCCTGTCGGTGCTTAAAAAAGACAAAATGATGACATTTTTAGGTAAACCCAAATGTAGAAGTGCCGTATAACAGGTAATAACCCAAAACTCTGACTATGAACTATAGAATTTTAATCGTTGAGGACGAGGACCACATCCGCGAAAATCTCAAACTAAATCTTGAATTGGAAGCTTACGAAGTAGTTGCCGTTGCTGATGGCGCTAAAGCCATTAAAGCATTTAAAGAACAACGTTTCGATTTAGTAATTTTAGATGTCATGCTACCCGAAATGGATGGCTTTGATGTTTGCGAACAAATCAGACTCGATGACCGCGAAACACCAATTTTATTTTTAACCGCAAAGGATGCGTCAATAGATAAAATTAAAGGGCTTAAAACAGGTGGTGATGATTATATGACCAAACCATTTAACCTGGAAGAGTTATTACTCAGAATTATCAACCTGCTTAAACGTTCATCAAAAGTACCTGCCGAAGATAAATTTCATGCCTATGAATTTGGAGGTAATACCATCAATTTCGTAACCTATGAAGCAAAGGGTATTAATGGCGATGTGAAGCTGACAAATAAAGAACTTAAATTATTAAAATTATTAATTGACCGTAAAAATGAAGTGGTATCACGAACACTCATTTTACAAACCGTTTGGGGATACGATGTTTATCCTTCTACCCGAACCATCGACAATTTTATACTGGCTTTTAGAAAATATTTTGAAAAAGACCCGAAGAATCCAACTTACTTTCATGCAATTAGGGGAGTTGGGTACAAGTTCGCCGACAAATAAGCTAACTGTCATTTTAAAACAATAAACGCCTTGAACCAATTCGGATTCAGGGCGTTTTTGTTAATAGTTATGTATATTTGTTAACCAAATCACATTGCACACACATATGAACTTCCTCCAAAGAATACCATTGGTATTAATTATACTTTGTTTAAGTAATCGCTACACAATAGGCCAGATTGTTATCAATGAGGGCTCCAATAAAAATGGAAATACCATATCTGACGAAGACGGCGACTTTGAATCGTGGATTGAATTATATAATGCCGGTGTTGCCGATATCAATATTGGCGATTATAGTATTTCAGATGATAGCAGCCTGTTAAATAAATGGACCTTACCAAATTATAACCTCGGAGCCGGACAATTTTTATTATTATTTACTTCAGGGAAGGATCGTAAGCCTGATACCGATATTAACCATTGGGAACAACCGATAGATGCTAGTAGTGTGTGGAAATATATTGTGCCCAACGCATTTATTCCTGCAACCTGGATTAATCCCGGCTTTGATGACGCTACCTGGTCATCAGGATTAAGTAGTGTTGGGTATGGGGATGATGATGATAATTCTGTTGTGCCTGATGCAACACGAAGTGTTTATTTACGACAATCGTTTACTATTACCGATACATCTAAATTAGGTGATGCACTATTTAGCATTGATTATGATGATGGTTTTGTTGCATATATTAATGGAAACGTAATTGCACTGAATGGTTTTGATGCTGGTTCACCACTATTTAACGATTTTTCAGCTATCGACCATGAGGCGGCAATGTATGGTGGTGGCAATCCTGAACATTTTTCCATTGATGAGGCATTAATAAAATCGTATTTAGTTGAAGGAGAAAATATACTTGCAGTTGAAGTGCATAATGTTACTGAGGGTTCAAGTGATTTAACTGCTTTACCATTTTTATCATTCGCAGTAAAAGATGAACTAATAATTTGGACAGATGTACTTCCTGCCTGGTTTCCGACTACAACACTTACAGCGAATTTGCATACCAATTTTAAAATAAGTGCAGAAGGTGAAAAAATATACTTATCAGACGCTGATGGAATTAGCATAGATACTTTATTTGTAAAGGTTGAATTTGCAGACCATAGCGTTGGTTGTGTTACAGATGGTGCAACAGCAACAGGAATTTTTATGTTTGCTACTCCGGGTGCGTCTAATACCGGGGCTACATATGATGGTTACACAACAGGCGAAGCTACTTTTACATTAGATGCAGGATTTTATACCGGCACACAAATCACAAGTATAAATGTTCCGGCAGGTACTGAAGTGCATTATACAATTAATGGAGAAATACCAACCTTGGCTGACCCATTGTATACATCACCAATTACTATTGATGAAACACAAGTTATTAAAGCACGTGTGTTTGATTTAGCCGGTGAATTACTTCCGGGACAAATTAGCACAAATACACTTTTTATTGATGAATCAATATCGGTTCCGGTAATATCAATTTCAACCAATAACGATAATTTATACGGTGGCTTTGGCATTTTCGATAATTGGTGGAACGATTGGAAAAAATATGCGCATGTTGAATATTTTGATTCTTTGCACTATAACGCTTTTGAACAAGCAGTTGGAATCAAAGTTGATGGCGGTGCAGGAGGTAGCAGATCGCTGGAACAAAAAAGTATGCGTGTTGAATTAGATAATTCGGCTTTTGGTGATGGTGAATTACATTATCCATTATTAAAACGCAGAAGTTGGGTAGAGGAATATGAAACATTTTATTTAAGGAATGGCAGTAACATGAGTAATGTGCTGCCTTACAAAGATGCCTTTATGGTTCGCACAACCGAAGGCACTTATAACGAACACATGGCATATGAACCGGTAGTTATTTTTATAAATGGCGAATACTGGGGCTTATATGAATTGAGAAATAAATTGGACGAAGGTCACTTTGAAAATGCTAAAGGTGTTGAAGGTGATAGCCTTGATTTATTAACCTTGAGTTATTGGTATGGTTTGGTATTGCGCACGCTTAGTGGTTCTGATACCGACTTTATTGCTATGCGTACTTATTTGGGTACCTATCCAACTCCTGAAGACCCGGAATTTTATTTTATTGCCGACAGTTTGCTTGATTTAAAAAATTTCACAGATTATATCGCCGCACAAATGTTTTTTGCTAATTATGATTGGCCATATAATAATATAAAAGCCTGGCGCGATAGAGGTGGAGACAATAAATGGAAATATGCATTAATTGACGTGGAACTCGGACTGGGTATTGGTGGTTGGTCAGATGCTAACTCAGATTTAATTCCCGGTTTATTTAATCCGCAGGAACATATTGAACCACTTTATAATTTATTAAAAAATCCAATTTACCACGACTATTTTGTAAACCGGTATGCTGATTTAATGAACAGTACATTTTTACCGGAACGCACATTAGCTATGGAGGACAGTATCTATAACGAGGTGCTGCCTGAAATGCCACGCCAATTGGAACGTTGGGGTTATGGTACTGTTGATGAGCAAATGGCAACATTTGAAAATTATCGCGAAGCACTTCGTGATGATTTTGATGTAAGGGCAAATAAAGAAAGAACACATATTAAAAATGGATTTGGTCTCAACGACAAAGTTGAAATAACATTAACCTGCTCACCAAGTGGTGCCGGTTATATTAAAATTAGTACCCTGACTATTTTTGATATGCCTTGGAACGGGACATATTTTGATGGTGTGCCTGTTCAAATAACTGCTTATCCAAATACCGGTTATACATTTTCTCATTGGGACGACAGTGAATTTATTGATGATGTATTGGCAAATGGTTTTTTATCCAACATGGATGATGATGTTACATTCACAGCCAATTTTACAGGTGCACCTGAACCAACTTTAATTGCAATCAATGAAATTAATTATAATCCGGAGGCAACAGTAAATGCCGGCAACTGGATCGAATTATGGAACTATGGAACTGCTGACGTAAATATTTCGGAATGGAAAGTGAGAGATGCCGATTTTTTGCACGAATTTATTTTTCCTGATAATACATGGATACCAGCTGATGGAAGATTAGTTTTAGCAGTTGATACCACTTTGTTTTTCGGTCAGAATCCCGATGTTACAAATGTAATGGGACCACTTGGCTTCGGTTTAAACAACGCGACCGAAACAATTAAATTGATTAACCTGAAAAATGAAGTAGTACAGGAAATTCAATATACAGATGATGCTCCATGGCCGGGTGGTGCAGATGGACAAGGACGAACAATGGAACGCAGTAATCCTTTTGTAGCTGAAAACACCCCTTCAAATTGGTTCGATGGATGCATTGGTGGTTCACCGGGCTTACCTTATACACCTTGTGAAGATGCAGTAATATTTAGTGAAATAAATTATCATGCGGGACCAGATTTTGCTGCAGACGATTGGATTGAATTACGAAATGTTTCTACAAATACTCTTGATTTAAGTGGTTGGAAATTTATGGATGACAGTATTGGAATTGCTCATGAATATATCATTGGTGATGGAACTAGTATTGATCCGGCACAACATCTTGTTTTGGCAAAAAATACAGATGCCTTTACCGAAACTTTCCCTGATGTGAGTAATGTAATTGGACCATTTAATTTTGAACTTGGTGATAATGGTGAATGGATAAGAATGTATAATGCAGATGGCATTTTATCTTTATCAGTAAATTATCGCGACTTATCACCATGGCCTTTAGCAGCTGATGGTGGTAACTACACCTTGGAATTAATAGATTCATTGGGATTAATGAACAGCGGATTAAATTGGGAAACAATTTGCCCCGGTGGTTCACCCGGAACTTATGCATCAACTCCTTGTGAACAAGAGATACCGATAAATGAATTTGAATTGGGTGATTTCATTCAAATCTATCCCAATCCAACAGAAAATGGAATGTTTGTCCAAATGCCTATTAATGAATTACAACAATTAACCATTGAACTAATTGCTTTAGACGGAAGTAAAACAGTAATGTTCAAACAAACAGTTTCCCCCGGCAATTTTGTGCATTACATTGATATCCAAAATTTTGCCAACGGCGTTTATTTGCTGGCATTTCAATTTGGTAATCAGACTCGGGTAGGTACTATTGTGAAACAATAATTACCTGCAATTATTTAAAAGTTAAAGTTCATAGGCACATTATTTATATAAAGTTCTATGCACATCCATACCAACCAGCCTTTGTACCTCCGTAAATTATGATTAATAAAATTGAACAATTTTACCACTCTGTTATTTATCTAATTGTAACTTTGCGCTTCACGAATTGCGAAATATGCAACAATTAAAAGGTATACTCTTAGTCAACCTCGGAACTCCTGACTCACCTCAGGTGCCTGATGTAAGGAAATATTTGAAGGAATTTTTGTTGGATGAACGTGTAATTGATATTCCGGCAATTTCGAGGCACTTATTGGTACGAGGTATTATTGCACCTTTCCGCGCACCTAAAAGTGCAAAATCATATAAGCATATATGGACTGCTGAAGGTTCTCCATTAATGGTATACAGTGTTCGTCAGCAGGAAAAATTACAAGCTGCGTTAGGCGAAGAATATGTGGTTGAGTTAGCCATGCGTTATCAAACACCATCTATTGAAAAGGGATTGATGGCATTAATGGAAAAACGTGTGAATGAAATTATTGTTGTGCCATTATTTCCGCAATATACTTCTGCAACCAATGGCTCCATTATTCAAAAGGTAATGGAAATTGTTGCTAAATGGCAGGCAATTCCATCCATTCGGTTTACAGGCGATTTTCATGCTCATCCTTTATTCATAAAAGCATTTAGTGAAATCGGGAAAAAACATAACCCTGAAACGTATGACCATGTACTGTTTTCGTACCATGGTTTACCAGAACGTCAGATTTTAAAAACAGTAGAAGGCAACAATTGCCTAACTACCAATTGTTGTGATACCCTGCATAACAGAAATTGTTTTTGTTACCGTGCGCAATGTTTTAATACTACCAGACTAATAGCTGAACAGCTGCAATTAAAACCCGAAAACTATACCGTTTGTTTTCAATCACGATTAGGTAAAACACCTTGGATTAAACCTTATTCTACAGTAGTTATTGAAGAGCTGGCAAAAAAAGGCGTAAAACGAATTTTGATGTACAGTCCCGCTTTTGTTGCTGATTGTCTGGAAACAGTATTTGAAATTGGCGTTGAATATCACGAAGATTTTCAAAAGATGGGTGGTAAAAAAATACAATTAGTTGAAAGCCTCAACGAGCACCCATTGTTTATCGAGTGTTTAATCGACCTGATTAAAAATTAAAAAACCGGGCAATAATTATTACCCGGTTTACATATAATTAATTGGTTTATTTAAAACATATCCATTCCGCCATCGTAGTTTTCTTCCATTCCCCTGTTGCCCCTGCGACGATTATTGTCCTGTTGACCAAATTTATAAGTTAATTTGAGTGTGCCAATTTGTGATTGACGTTTGCGTGAATATTCACTGTAGAAATTGATGCCTTCGCTATAACCTTCCCAAATTCTTGTATTGAAAATATCACTCATACTTACATTCACAGATAATTTATTTTGAAAAAAGTCAGATTTTAAACCTGCATCAACAAAATAAACCGGTTCCGATTCACCCTGGGCAAATGTCCAAGGTGTATTATAACTAAAAGTAAGTTGAAACGAAGTTTGTTTTAATACCTGGAAAAATGACATCACCCTAATGTTATAAGTGAATTGTGAATTGGTTAATCCAGCTTCTAAGTTATTTGCATCAACAAGTGTTTGATTAAAATTAACACTCGATGTTACATTCCACCATTTATAAAATTCATTTTTCCCAACAAGTTCAACACCATATTTTTCTTCATTATCGTAGTTCTGGAAAGTCATGTAAGAAATACCTTCTTCATTTACGGTAGTGTAAGGAGAAATTTCATTTAGGGTTTTATTATAATATACAGAAGCAGATATAGAATGATTTTTGAATTCCTTTACAAATGAAATATCATATGCATTTTCAAATTCAGGCTCTAAATACGGATTCCCGATTCTGAATGAATAAGGGTCAGAATAATCAGGAAACGGATTTAAAAACCAGGCATTTGGGCGGTCAACGCGACGGCTGTAACTGGCTGATAATTCAGCAGTTTCAGTGAACTTATAGTTTAAGTGAACACTCGGAAATAAGCCGAAATAATTATTATTATAAGTTTCGTCGGTGGTAAGTAAATCCGATTCTGTTAATGTTTGCTCAGCACGAACACCTAACTGATAACCAAATTTTTTAATGCTGCTGTTCCAAATCAAATAGGCTGCAATTACATCTTCAGTATAAACAAATTGATTATTGATTGAATCGTCAACCATCCACATATTTGTTTCATTGTCAAACGATTCAGAGTATAAGGTGTTATCCTTAATTTCTTTGGTATATTTTAATCCGGTTTCAAACTGATTGCCATTTTTAAATGGATGCACATAATCAGACTGGATACTCATATCCTTATTAATTGAAGGGCGACTAACAGATTGTAACAATAAGTTATTTAATGTTGTATCTGTTACACCAAAAAATTCTTCGTTATAATCACTGAGGTCATTCCCATCTCCATATGAATAAAATGCATCAGCACTAAGTACTTGTTTTGGATTTAAAAATGTTTTGCGGTAAGTCAAACCTGCATTATAGGATAAACCCTCATTATTTGAATTGGTTGTTCTAATGCTATTTGCTGTTTCAATACTATCTAAGTCTAGGAATGAATAATTGACAATATCGAGACGCTCGCTGGTATTGGTATGAAATGAACCACTTATACCAATTGTATTTTGTTTATTGATATAATAGTCCATGCCCGCACGTGCCATATGCATTTGCGATTTACTATTATTATTACTTAACGAATTGAGGAAAAAGGTAGTATCCTCTTCAAATGTTTTTCTAAATACACTACCACTCCCGTCGCGGTCATCGTTGGTGTAACTATAATTAGAATACACATTAATTTTTTGATTTCTAAAATTTAACGATGCACCACCTTCATATTTTGGTGTAGTGGAAACGCCGGCTGTAATATTACCATTCAGGCCAATTTTTTTATTGCGTTTTAATACAATATTGATAATACCACTATTGCCTTCTGCTTCATATCTTGCCGAAGGATTGGTAATTACTTCTATACTTTCAATAGAACTTGCAGGAATTTGTTCCAGTATGGCATTCATATTAGTGCCGACAATACCTGAAGGTTTTCCATCAATAAAAATGCGAACGCCTTCATTGCCGCGTAAACTAATATTGCCATCTATGTCAATTACAACCGATGGAATAGTTTGAAGTGCATCAGAAGCTGAACCTGCTGAAGCAACAATATCTTTGTCAATATTATACACCTTTTTATCTATGCTTCCCTGCAAATAGGATTGCTCTGCCTGGATGTTCACACTTTCCAACATATTCACATCCTGGACCATTTGAACCATGCCTGCATTATAAAAAGGAGCACCTGCCGGTAAATTAAAATTGATATGTTTTTCAACATACCCGATAAAATTTACATGTAAAGTATAATTACCACTATTGTTAACAGTAAATCTAAATTTACCATCCATATCGGTTATACCACCGGAAATGATGCTAGAGTCACCTTGCAGTGTTACCGTAACGGCAGCAAATTCAATGGGTTTTTTTGAAATGGAATCACCAACTGCACCTGCAATATTTATCGCATTCATTTGTGCCTGAACCGTAAAAATGGTGTAAAACAAGAGGAGCCCTGCAAATCTTTTCATCAGTATTAAATATCGTATTTTAAGTAATGCAAAATTAACGCATTTGACTGGTTTAAATAAGTAAGGTTTAGTGCGTTTAAGGTGTATTAACAAATATTGTGATTTTTTGTTCCAAATGTCACATTTGGCGTTCAAATCAGCATTTTTTCTCCTGCAATGATGTTTACTGGCGTGTTTGTTATTATTTCTCACCCAAATTCTAGTTAACCTTTAGTATTTTTCCGACTGAAATAAAATTTTAGAAACCGTGGAGCAAAAAATAAAGCTATTAGAGCAAAAAAAATCAGAAGCACTGGTAGGTGGTGGCGAAAAACGTATTGAACAGCAACATAAAAAAGGCAAGTTAACTGCACGTGAGCGTATAAAGTTGCTGATGGATGAAGGCACTTTTGAGGAAATTGGTCAGCTGGTAGTGCATAGAAGCCATGATTTCGGTATGGAATCACAAACGTTTTATGGAGATGGCGTGGTAACCGGTTATGGCAAGATCAACGGCCGTTTAACCTACGTTTATGCTCAGGACTTTACCGTTTTTGGTGGTAGTTTGAGCGAAACACACGCTGAAAAAATATGCAGAATAATGGACCTTGCCATGCAAAATGGCGCACCGGTTGTGGGTTTGAACGACTCCGGTGGTGCCCGTATTCAGGAAGGGGTGAACTCTTTGGGTGGTTATGCCGACCTGTTTTATAAAAACACCCTGGCTAGTGGTGTAATTCCTCAAATTTCAGCTATAATGGGGCCCTGCGCTGGTGGAGCCGTGTACTCACCGGCTATTACAGATTTCATCCTGATGGTTGAAAAAACCAGTTACATGTTTGTAACAGGCCCAAACGTTGTTAAAACAGTTACTCATGAGGATGTTTCTAGTGAGGACCTCGGTGGCGCCATAACACATAGCTCTAAAAGTGGGGTTGCACATTTTGCAACAACCAATGGTTTAGACTGCATTATGAAAATTAAGCAGCTATTGAGTTATATGCCTCAAAACTGCGAAGAAGATGCACCGGTTTTGGCGTATAACGGCAATAATGAACTTCGCCCTAATTTAAATTCCATCATACCTGAAAACCCTAATCAGCCGTATGATATAAGAGAAGTAATTACCGAAACGGTTGATGATAATTCGTTTTTAGAAGTCCATCAGAATTACGCAGAAAATATTGTGGTTGGCTTTGCCAGAATTGGTGGAAGAAGTATTGGTATAGTAGCAAATCAACCTGCAATTTTGGCCGGGGTGCTCGATATCGAATCAAGCAAAAAAGCAGCTCGTTTTGTACGTTTTTGCGATTGTTTTAATATTCCACTCATCGTTTTTGAAGACGTTCCGGGATTTTTACCGGGCACCGATCAGGAATGGAGAGGTATTATTACTAATGGTGCTAAATTATTATATGCATTTAGTGAGGCTACTGTACCGCGTATCACTATCATTACTCGTAAAGCATATGGTGGAGCTTATGATGTGATGAACAGTAAACATATTGGGGCAGATATGAATTTTGCATGGCCATCAGCAGAAATTGCGGTAATGGGTGCACAAGGCGCTGCAGAAATAATTTTCAAAAAAGAAATTGAAGAAGCAGCAAACCCTCAGGATAAATTAAAAGAAAAAATTGACGAATACACTACCACTTTTGCAAACCCATACCGCGCTGCAAACAGAGGATTTGTTGATGAAGTAATTAAACCGGAAGAAACCAGAATAAAAATAATACGTTCACTGGAAATGCTCAAAAATAAAGTAGCAAAATTACCTAGAAAAAAACATGGTAACATTCCACTGTAAATACAATTAGTGAACAATACTCGAAGTAAAAAACTGTAATAATGGCTACCAAAAAAAAACAATCTGTAATAGGAGAGAAGGAAATTGATTTCCTTACGAAATATTTAAATAATCCCTCACCAACTGGTTATGAAACCGAGGGTCAAAAAATTTGGCTGGAATATTTAAAGGCTTATACAGATGATTATTTTGTAGACAATTATGGCAGTGTTGCAGCTATTATTAATCCGAAAGCTAGTTACAAGGTGGTTATTGAAGCACATGCAGATGAAATTGCATGGGCTGTTCATTTTATTACAGAAGATGGATTTATTTATGTAGAACGCATTGGCGGTTCTGACCACATTATCGCTCCTAGCAAAAGGGTTAATATTCATACCGCTAAAGGCATTAAAAAGGCCGTGTTTGGATGGCCTGCAATCCATACTCGCAGGGTAAAAGATGATTTACCTGAACTCAAAAATATTTTCCTGGATTGTGGTTGTACATCTAAAAAAGAAGTACTCGATTTGGGCATTAGTATTGGCGACCCAATTACATTCGATGATGATTTTTTTGTTATGAACGACAAGTATTTTGTTGGCAGGGCACTCGATAATAGAATAGGAGGATTTATCATTGCACAAGTTGCCAGATTACTCAAACAAAATAAAATAAAATTACCTTACGGCTTATACATTGTTAATTCGGTTCAGGAAGAAATTGGTTTACGTGGTGCTGAAATGATGGCACAACAAATTAAACCTGATGTTGCTATTGTAACAGATGTAACACACGATTCTAATACACCTATGATTTCCAAAAATATAGAAGGTGATTTAAAACTTGGTCGCGGTCCCGCACTTACCAAAGGTCCTGCAGTACACAATAAATTATTAAAAATTATTGAAGATGCTGCAAAAGCAAATAAAATTGATTGGCAGCGCGATGTAGCATCACGCACAACCGGCACCGATACAGATGCATTTGCCTATTCAAATGGAGGTGTGCCAACTTGTTTAATTGCATTGCCGTTGCGTTATATGCATACTACTGTTGAGTGTGTGCACAAGCAAGATGTTGAAGCTGTTATTCAACTCATATATCATACTTTGCTCAACTTGAAACCTGGGTTTAATTATAAATATTTATAAGGTGACCATCAGAGGAATTGCAGCAGTTTATTTATTATTTGTTATACTGCCCATAATTGCGGCAGCCATCATTGTTTTTATTGCTGCACGCAAAAGAATTAAGTTACAAAAAGAGACTGACCCTGATTCGTTTAAAAAGAAAAAGCCCTCCCAACCGGGAAGGCTTCGAAGATTTTTTACAATCAGGAAACAATAATATTATTGATTAATTAATTCCATCACCTTTGTTTCTAAGGCTTGACCACGTAGGTTTTCTGCTACAATAATACCTTCTTTATTTACCAAAAACGACATCGGGATTCCGGTAATGCGATAATCAATTGCCGCTTTGTTATTGGCATCATCCAATGCACAAACATGATTATCCCAAATTAATCCATCAGCCTGAACAGCGGCAAGCCATTTCGATTTATCAGTATCCAGTGAAACACTAAAAATATTAAATCCTTTCGATTTATAAGCATTATATACACGCACTACATTTGGATTTTCTTTGCGACATGGTCCACACCAACTTGCCCAGAAATCGATTAATATAATCTGCCCTTTTAAATCGGATAATTTTTTGGAATTACCATTTTTATCAGGTTGTATAATATCTATAAAGGGTTTGCCAACAAGACTTTGTGCAAGAAGTCCTTCCTGTGTGGCAATTTTAATACCTAAGTCTTTAATATAAGGACTTGAAGAATCGGCACTGCTTTTCCAAACATTATAATGCTCTTTTACAAATTGAAATTCAGAAAAGAATATGGATTCAACTGCAATTGAAGAGTTCGCCACATATTTACAGGTATCGATATAATTTTTGAATATTGAGATATAATCATTTTTCATTTGCTCAACAATAGCATTAAATGCAGAATCATTTCCGGCAGCTTTTAATTCCATGATAGAGTCGTTCATGCGCATGGCAGACTCGTCAAAATCGCGTAAGGTTTTCATTAACCCAAATAATGATAATGTTGCAGGTGAGCCGGTAATAGTTGGATTGCCCGCTTCATTTACATTCGCCGTTAATTCCATCTCTTCGTTTTGCAACGATACCACATAATAATTTTGATCGGCACCTGCTACAGTTAAACGACATGTCATACGTTCAGGTAAATGATTTTTAATAGTGAACTTACCTTCTTTATCTGCAGTAACGGTATCTATAATAGTGTATTTTGGTTGGCCGGCTTCAGGGAAAGTCATAGTTTCCAAAATAATTTTTTTGTTTTCTGCACCGGTAATGGTTCCATTTATTGTAAATGGATCACCCGATTTTTTATCACATGAAATAAAAAATAAAGTTGATACGCTAAAAAATAAAAATAATAGTTGATTTCGCATTGCTAATTGGTTTGATACTTTAAATAAGTAATTTATTTTAATTGTTGAGTTTTTCTTCTAATAATTTACTAGTAAGTTTTGGATCGGCTTTTCCTTTGCTCAGCTTCATTACTTCTCCCATAAATAATCCCAATAATCCTTTTTTCCCGTTTTTGTATTCTGTTACTTTATCCGGGAATTTGGCAAGCGCCTCATCTACAAACTGGGCAATTAAACCTGAATCACTTTCCTGAATAATATTCATTGCTTTGGCTAAATCTGCAGCGGTGTTTTCAGGTTTTTCCATTAATGCAGGAAAAAGTTGCTGAGATGCAATGGTAAAATTTAATTTGCTTTCATCAATTAATTGAATGATATCGGCAATATGTTTTGGTGTAATGGAAAGTTCATTTATTGCTTTCGCATTTTCGTTTAACCAACTTTTAATCGGACCTGAAACCCAGTTAGCAGCAGCTTTATAATTTTTTGTCAACTGTATAATCTCTTCAAAAAATAAAGCAATTGCTTTTTCGCTTGTCAATATTTCTGCATCATAAACACTGAGTTGCAATTGTTCAATATACTTATGCATTAAAGCTTTCGGCAAAGCAGGCATATCTTGTTTAATACCTTCTATCATTTCATCTGAAACAGCAAAAGGTGGTAAATCCGGTTCCGGAAAATAACGGTAATCATGTGCAGCTTCTTTGCTCCGCATGCTGAAAGTAGTTCCTTTGGAAGCATCAAAACTGCGCGTTTCCTGTACTAATGTTTCACCACTTTCAATAGCGTCAATTTGACGAATTACTTCGTAATCTATGGCGCGTTTAACATTGCGGATGGAATTCATATTTTTCACTTCCACCTTTACCCCGAATTGTGTTGCGCCTTTCAGCATCACACTCACGTTGGCATCACAGCGCAAACTGCCTTCTTCCATATTCCCATCACAAATTTCGAGGTGACGAACTAATCGTCTGATTTCTGTTAAATAGGCATAAGCCTCATCGCCACTGCGCATATCCGGCTCAGACACGATTTCAACAAGAGGAGTTCCTGCTCGGTTAAGGTCCACCAGCGTATAAAAAGGGTCTAAATCATGTATACTTTTGCCGGCATCCTCTTCCATGTGAATCCGGTGTATGCGTATTGTTTTTTCTTTTCCATACTCGCCAATTAGCACAATACCGTTGGTACAAATGGGGGTATTATCCTGGGTTATCTGGTAACCTTTAGGCAAATCGGCGTAAAAGTAGTTTTTGCGGGCAAACTGGTTATAACGGGTAATTTGGCAATTTGTGGCCAAACCAAGTTTGATGGCCAGTCGCAAACTTTCCTGATTAAAAACGGGTAAAGTGCCCGGATGTCCTAGTGTAACAGGACTTACATACGTATTAGGCTCACCACCGTAAGCGGCAATATCATCGCTGTAAGCCTTAGTTTTGGTAAGCAATTGAGCATGCACTTCTAAACCAATTACTACCTCGTATTTATCGTAAACGTTCATACGGCGGCAAAGATAAGAACTTGCCACCAAGCCTAAGGGCAAACATACTCGTTTACTAAAATTTAGTAGTGTCAGTTAATTGTGAAAAAAATATTTCCGGTTATCAGAATTTCAGGAATTTGTTTTAACTTCGAACTGCAAAAGATTGATTTCTTTTCATATGTATATTACCCGGTGGACAGAAGAGGAGCTGGACACCGGTTTTTTTATTTATATAAGTTGCTAACTATGAAACTGTTATACACAACAATTGGTCTTGCTCTTTTTTCCACTCTTAACGCCCAAAACTTTGATTATGCAGTCTCCCTCCAGGAGGTAGTGTTTTCCGGCGATGATATGTATGAGATTAGGCAGGACGATAATACCGGATTTATCGACACCGATTTTCACTGGAAAGCTGATGGCACAGTTAACCCTACCGCTTTTCCTTCCGGGACAACAATTTCAGCGGCAGCTACCATCCAATTTGAATGCGAACAAATGCCGGCCAGTATATATATACGTGGAACAGGCCCAGATGACATGACTTTTCCTAGTTTAGCGGTTGCTCCTGTTGGTGATATTTTTACTTACCCGGAAACACCCGCTACGGCTCCATTTGAACCTGAAACAATCAGGTTTTATGAACATTTTTCCATTAACTGGGAGTTTTCATTCGATAATGTGAAGTGGTACACGATTGGAGAAAGTATGAGTCCGGTTTACGTAACCCTGCAAGAGGCAAAACCCGAAGGTGGATTTTCAGGATTTAAATATTACCTCACAGTTTTTGATGTGGCTTGCAGAAATGCAGATGGTGTTACAACTACCGATGAAATGATTAATAAAGTATGGGAAGAATTTACCGACCATACCGTATATCGCGCCGATGGAGTGCCAATGGGTTATTACAAAGAATTATTTTCACCCAACGTAACACTCGGCACTTTAATTAAATATGCAGATGGCGAATGTTATACATGGGCACAATTATTTTTAGCCGCATTAAAAATGCACGGATTTTCACAGCCTAATAATTATATGAATATCACAGCTGATTATTCTTCAACAGGTTGTGGCAGTATATCGCGATTTTTAGTAAAAGACTGGACATTTGGAACACCATCTTATGACTGTTTCGACATGCCTTATGTAAATGTATATAATCCGGATTATTATGACGCAGATACTGCCTATATCTACGATTATGCTGAAGTTACCGATGAAATTGGTGTAATGGGGCAAACCGCTCCCAATCCAGCTTCCAGCTTTAGTAATCATCAAATAGCTATTGTAAATGGCAAATATTATGATGCCAGTTATGGTGTTTTATTTAATACATTTAGTGAAATAAAATACGGTGCTTTAAGCGGATGGAGCAGAAGCGAAACAAGTGATGAAGTAGGTATTGGAATTGATGTAAATGGCGATGGCGATTTAGATGCCTCGCCGGACTTTACCATTTTGCGTGCAACAGATGATATAGAAGCTGCAGACTTTGACCAATCAATTGAAACATGGTGAAACGATTTGTCTTCAATATTATTTTTTTGCTGTCAGCATGGAATAGTTTTGGTCAGGGAAAATTCGACCGAAAAATTATCATTGAAGACAGTATGTTTTATGCTATTGAAATAAACAATCAGTTGGGTATTTTGTGGACTGGCAATATAAATATGCCATTGGATAGTGCTCAACAATATATTCTTCCCGTAGGAACAAAAAGGCGGAGTATGCATTTGCAGCCATTTGCCTGGGACATAAGCGGAGAAAGGCTTTACGCGATTAATTTCACTGAGTTTAGCCAAAACGAGGTTATTCGTAATTTAAAAGAAATTCCACTTGATTCACTTGAAAAATATCAACCTGAAACTAATTATCGGCCCTATTTTTATAAGGCTGCAATGGAAAATAATTATATAGAAAATTATCCGTTTGTAGAAACTTACAGGGATTATTTATATATGGATAATTTCTTTTTTGATATTGCGGTAAAAGGAGATAGTATTTACGAACTTATCGCTATTGATAATCAAATAACAGTTTGGTATTGGAATGGACAAACTTGGTATAAATCCACGAATTACACTTTTGATACAAATGCCTGTTTTTCCACTTTTTTTTCGCAACAAAATTTATGTGTAATAGATGGAAAAGGCAACTCCTATTTTGTTTCAGATAAATTAAATTTCATCGCCCAATTCCAACTTGAATTGCCTCAAACAATATTGGTTGATAATAGGGATAATAATACCATAAATTATATTCAAGCGACAGATTATCCAACTCAATTATCGATAAAACAAATTATTTCCAGGAACAAATAAATTACTTTGTATGAAAAAATACTTATTTGCCATAATTGCCTGTTTGACTTTAGTGAATGCAAAAGCCGATGATGTTACAGCACTAGTTACACCTGCCACAGCGGGCTTTACCAATGGCGCTATTACATTAACTATTGCAGGTGGTTTTGCGCCATATACCTTTAGCTGGACTGGTCCTGATGGATTTACATCTACACTGCAGGATTTAACAGCATTGGCTCCTGGTGAATATTGTGTTAATGTCACAGATAATTATTGCGGAACAACAACAGTTTGTGTTACGGTGACCGAGTATCAACCAAATGCTATAACTAATCTTCAAACTGTTGAGATACATGTTACACCAAATCCTTTTAATGCATATTTAACCATTGATATTCATACGCTTTCAGGGTTTGATGCAGTGGTTAAAATTGTTGATTTAGAAGGGAAAGAAGTTGTCAATCAATCAACCAAATTAATTTCCGGAATAAATAAAGTTGTTATTGAGGAATTAAATAACCTTCCTGCCGGTAATTATTCGATATTTATTTTAAATCAAGCTCAAATATCAGGCAGCTCAATTATTACTAAAATGTAATTATGCTTTTACTTTTAGCGCTTCCATCCGGTATTGAATTTTTAGTTGTTTCGTTAGTAAGTGTCATCATCTTTCTGGCTCCTATTGTCGGCTGTATTTACTTATTCATGAGGGTAAAAAAGCTGAAAAAGGAAATTGAGAAATTACAGCAAAAAGTCGCTGGTTTAGAAAAAATGGAATTGAAACATCCCAATGAAAATAATTAAAAACGCAACACTGATTTTGTCAGTTTTTCCCAAAAAGTAAGGTCTGTCATTTTTAACCAACCTTACTTTATACCATTTCACCCATCAATTTTAACGTTGATTAGTGGTTGAAAACCTGCACTAATCTTCAATCTCAGGGTTTTTTAGTAAGGAAAATCCGGAAACTTGCTGTATTTTTATGCTGGCTATTTATGTTTCAGACCAGGCAAATATTCAACAAGTGCAAATCCTTACTGGTATTGGGTTTAGTCATGTTATTAAACATGAATGCTAAGCTCTTTGCCCAACCTACGCAGCTTGGAACACAAACAGTAAATGGCGCCTATGTGTCCTATCCACTCACTGATTTAGGCATTTTCCGACAAGCTCGCGTTCAGGCAACCAGTTCAGCTTTAAGTGGAACAAGAAATTGGGAGTTTTACGAAGCACCTTTCGATTATGACCCTGCCTGGCGTCCTTACACAGGGGGATTGACCTTAGCCGGTTATAACATGAACATCTTCCCGACTGCAGGAACTGCCGCGGCCTTGTTCAATACCGGATTTGGCGGAAGTGCCGGACTTATGCCGACTATTGCCAATGGCTACTATTATACATTTAATGTTACCGAATATAGCACACCCGGTGTTCCTCAAAACGAATACATGGGTGTTGTGGAAACGAGTTATGACCCGGTAGTTATTACTTCTGTAGTTCAATCGCCGGCAGCAGGTGCAGTTTATCCGGAAAATAGTGTTTATGTTACAGTTACCACCGCTGCCATTCCTTCACCCGGCGAAAATGTGTTTGTGAGATATTCTACCTCAGTTAATTTTTTAACATCCTCACTTTTAGAAGTCACCATGGTAGGAAACACGGGTATAGTAGAAATACCTTGTGCCGGTGCCACTACTACAATTTATTATTATGCTTACACCAGCAATAGAACAGGTACCGCAATTTTAACCGATGTTGGGGTTACCGGACAACGTGCTCATGATATGAGTACGTTAAATGTCAACAACAATGCCGGTCCTAATTATTCATATACTGTATTACCGAGTATAGGGTTTTGTGGCGATTATTATGTGCCATCGGTTTGTTATCCAACAATTAATTCATTTGTTAATGCACTCAACTCCGGAAGCGTAAGTTGTGATGTAGTTTGTTATGTTGCTACAGGACATTCCGAAACAGCTCCCGTAGGCGGAATAAATTTAACACAAACCGGCACTGCTGCAAATACCATTACTTTTCAAAAAATAGGCGGGGGGGCTAATCCTATAATTTATGCTCCTGTAGGAACTGTGACCTTAAATGGTACTTCAACGGTTGCAGATGGCGTATTCTCATTAAATGGAAGCGATTATATCACCATCGATGGAATTGATATTGTCGACAACAATGTATCTGGTCCGGCGACAATGGAATATGGTTATGCGTTATATAAAACCGGAGCAACTGACGGATGTTCTTATAACACAATAAAAAAT
The DNA here is from genome assembly GCA_016718035.1 of Bacteroidota bacterium. GTDB lineage: Bacteria > Bacteroidota > Bacteroidia > Chitinophagales > BACL12 > UBA7236. The sequence continues at coordinate 100,695 of JADKEK010000011.1, forward strand.
TGTACGATTACTTTGTCGCGACTAAATGTTTCGGTCGGTCCTACGACTTTTCAATCGGGAAGCAGGGGTATTTTTTTGGCAAATTGTACAAGAACGGCATTGAATACTTCATTAATAATTAGCACCATAGCAGGAAGAAGCGACGGAAACAGTTTTTTAAGTAATACTATTTCTAATGTATTCACCGGAATAATTTTGCGTGGATATTATGATTCGAGTCCTTCTACTTATTTTGATCAAGGCAATATTGTTGGTTCTTTAGGAGAAGGAAATACCATAACGAATTATGGCGGTTCAAGTGCAAACGCTGCATATGGTGTCTATGCTATTTATCAGGGCAATCTTACTATTAGTGGCAATTCGATAAATAATAGATTAGGAGGTGTTTCTCATACTAATACGCTATATGGAATTTTCCATTCTGCCAACACAACTACTACCAGTGGGTCAACTACAATTACATACAATGATATTTCATTAGGACAGGGTGTAAATTCCAATTCTGTATTAGCTATAAGAACCGGCACATCAGGGCAAACCGGTGGAACCGTTACCATCTCCAATAATACAATCCATGATTGCACTTTTGATGCCGGTGCAAGTGGACAATTTTTTGGTATTTATCAGGAATTTAATAATACAACCAGTAACATCGATAATAATACGTTCGAAAAAAATAATTTTAATACCACAAATGCCAATACGTATTTGATTTATGATAACAGTGTTACATCTACTATGAGTGTGGATGGTAATTATATGAATAACAATTCTGTTACCACCACAGGATCAGTTAATTTAACAGGATATTATTACATAAATACCGGCGCCACCGGAACAATTCATGTTGCCAATAATATTATTGATTCACTAATGATTCCATCAGCAAGTACCGGTTACGTAATTGGCATCAGAGTAAGTAATTCAACCAGTCAGGTAAAAACAATTGCATCTAATACCATTACTAATATTCGTGCAGGCTCAGGAACAACAGCTTGGACATGTGGAATGTATATCGATAAAATGCCAACAGGTTCGGCTGTTACTAATAATACTGTAAATAATGTAAGCTCAGCTGCGAATGTTGTCGGAATAAATTGTGCAGATGATAATTCCATAAACACCTCCCTCAATCAAGTATTTACATTTACCGGTAATGAGGTAAATAACATCACTTCTACTTCAAACGGTGTTCAAATGGCAGGTATTGCTATTTATGCGTTAAATGCTGTTGACTGTGGTAATAATAGTGTAGATAGTGTTATCACGACCGGATCTGCACCTACTCAATTAAAAGGATTTAATTTCGGTGGTGGGACAGTGGGCAATAACATGAATTTTTATGGAAATACCATCTCAAATGTAAAACATAATTATGCACTTGGTTCGGCAACTGTTGTGGGATTGTATTTGTTCCCTAACACAGTAACCACCAATATTTATAATAATCACATTTATGAAATTTCAGGTATTGGAAACGATATGATTATTGCCATGTATGGAACATCCGGTACGGGAACGCATAATATATATAACAACTTTATACAGAAATTATATGCTAATAATACTTCATTATTGTTAGCAGTAAATGGTATTTATACTGCAGCAGGTGGAAATACTTACAACGTATATAATAATACCGTTGCAATTGGTCAGGGTGGCAGTATTTCAGGCGGTGTAGATTTCGGTGTTTCCGGGGTTTATCATGGCGCAGGAATTTTAAATTTGAGAAATAATATCATATACCTGAATGTGAATACATCAGGCGCCGGTGTTTCTGCTTGTGTGAGAAAAGGAACAGCGGGTACAGCAGGTACAGCTCCGGCGGTAACCAGCGTTGCAGCTACCTCAAATAATAACTTCTATTATATCAATAGCAATGCTTATAATTATGTGTATGTAGAAGGTGGCTCTGTAGCTGCCATTAAAAATGGATATGCCTATGGCGGTGCAACAACATCAGTCACCAACAATTTAAATAACGACCCTTGTTTTAATATTTTGACTGCAAGTGATATTACTTCTTATAAATATTTTATGTCGCTGAGTGGTGGTGGTTCACGTGAAGCAGGCAGTTTTTATGATGTGCCAAATTTTGCCGGTGGTGCTATAGTTCCTGATAACTTAAAAATTACATTAGGTGCTTCCGATTATGCAGAAAGTCACGCAGCAGCTTTAGCACTAGTAACTACCGATTATGAAGGCGAAATTCGTCAGGGTGTTGTTGGATATGGCGGCACCGGTACTGCACCGGATATTGGCGCTGATGAGGGAGAATTTGTATTGGTTGCGGCAGTTTGCGATTTATTGCCAATTGAATTAGTGGAGTTTACAGGCTGGTATAACGGCGTTGAAAATGAATTACATTGGACAACGGCTACGGAAATTAATTCTGATTATTTTGAAATTCAGCGCTCCTTAAATGGAATTGATTTTATGACAATAGGAACAACACCTGCAGCCGGAAATTCAATGGAATTATTGAATTATATTTTTTACGATGATGCACCAGGTTCGGGTATTAATTATTACAGATTAAAAATGGTAGATATTGATGGTTCGTATGACTATAGTAATATTATTGCCATTCGTTTGAATAATGAAGTGATGCAACAAATCACCGTATTCCCAAATCCTTCCAATAATGAAATTACAATTGAATACCTCGCTGCTGAAGCCGAAAATATACAAATTGACTTTTTAGACGCTACCGGACGAAAAGTGATCAGCGAAAACAGGGTATTAATGCAGGGTGTAAATTTGTTGCAATATGAGATTGTACATCTACCCAATGCAACTTATTTTATTCAATTTACCAACACCAAAACAGGAAATATAAATGGTGTTCAGGTGTTGAAATACTGATTATCTTCCCATAATTAATTTGAGATGAGTTTAGTACATGCTAAACAACATGTAGTAATTATTTACAGCATAAATGTATTGTGCTGTTTAATTTTAATTAATAGTAAAGCAGTGCAATTAATATCGTGTGGGAAGTAATCAGGTAGCCAAAATTAGAACCATCTGATTTTTCTGAATACCAAATAAAGGATTACAGAAACAAAAATCGATAAGAAAATAATTATAAAGAAACCACTGTTAGCATGTTCAAACGGTAAATTTGTAAAATTCATACCAAAGAAACTGGCAATAAGTGTTGGCACCATTAAAATGATGGTAATTGACGTGAGGCGTTTCATCACCGAGTTCAAATTGTTTGAAATAATAGAACCAAATGCATCCATTGTGCCATTAAGGATATTGGTATAAACAGTTGCCATTTCCAATGCCTGGCTGCTGTCAATAATAATATCGCTTAGTAAATCATTTTTTTCTTCATCGGTTTTAATTCCCAGGAAATTCGTGCGCTGAATTTTCATCATCAGCAATTCATTGGCACGTAAGTCGGTTACGAAGTAAACAAGTGATTTCTGAATGTTGAGCAATTTTGCCAATTCGGTATTTCTACTCGAATGCATGAGCTCTTTTTCGATGAGGTAACGACGTTTATTCATTTCATTCCAATACTGAATAAAGTAGAACACGTTTTTTTCGAAAATTTTCATCACAATCATTTCCTTTTCACTAGGAGAAAGGTGTTTAATAGCGATAGAAAAAAACCAGTCGATAACCTTATTTTGAGCAGAAGAAATAATAATGTTATAATCCTGCGTTAAAATAATTCCAATTGGGATAGTGATATAAAACGCATCGTTGTCGATAGAATTCTCCATATCGTTTTCGATAGGTGTATTTATCACGATGAGTTTTACGTTGTCATCTTGCTCAAAACGTGAACGTTCGTTGATATCAATAGAGTCAAGTAAATAATCTATCGGAATATCGATAGCATCACTTAAAGTAGCAAGTCGTTTATGGTCGAAGGGGGGGTATACGTTTATCCAACAGTCTTTTTCAGGCTTTTCAATTTCTACAATGGTGTTATTCGATTTTTTGTAGTATTTGATCATCGCTTTCCATCTGCAGGTTAAAAATTTGGACGTGCAAAGATACGGGTTTATATCTTCCCAAACAAACCAGGGGTTTATTTTGGAAACCTTACAGCTGCAAGGGCTTTAGACGATGCTGCACAATGGTCGAGACAGGCTTAAGCCTGCTCGGAGCTATATATTATTTGAGTTGGCAGTCAATAAGCCCATGATAATCACCATAAGAAGAGGTGGTTAATACAAGTCCCGTTCCTGCAGCATAATAATATTTAGTAATGAAATTCAGGCTCATGATAGTGCCATTCATATTTATTTTACTTTCAGCTTCCAGCAATAATACCTGTGAATAGGTTTTGCCCTCTACTTCGATACTACTATTAATTTCGCGGACAGTCATGACCAAAATACTTTGAATACCATTTGCTGTAAAGTGAATTTCCCATGTATCATTTACAGCCGCACCTTCTTTCAGAAAAGGTTGAAACTGGTCAGGGGTATAAGCATTCGTCAGGTAGTTATTGCCATCTGCATACACTTTTGAAGCAATATTGGATGCTGAATTGAGCATGATATAATGTTGACCTTCTAAACCAGTAATTGAATTGGTATAGGTATTACCATCTTTCATTTTGTAAGTCCAGCTGTTGCCAACTGCTAACGGGTAAAGTTGCATAGGGTTTAATTTAGGGTTAATTGGAAAATAGGTAGACAAATATATTATATCTCGCCCTCAAAAACCAGTTCTCCGGGACCAATCAGCCATACGTCGGTAAAGTGCCCGTTTTTCAGGTCAAATTGAACTTGTAATTCGCCGCCCATTGTTTGCAGAGTAATAGTATGTTTACCATCCTGAAGCGCGTTATTAATCGCATAAGCGAGGGCTGAGGCTGTTACACCTGTTCCGCAGCTAAGTGTTTCATCTTCAACCCCGCGTTCGTAGGTACGTATATGCAATTGATTTTGGAGGCAATCGATAAAATTTGCATTTGTACCTCCCGGCTTAAATTGTTCTGCATAACGAATGGCAGCACCTGTTGATTTTATGTCGACTTGCATCACATCTTCAACAAATTGCACATAATGTGGTGAACCGGTATCGAGGAAATAATAATTTTCGCCTTTTGTAACTGACAGCACGTCATTCATTTTGAGGTATACAATGCCATTTTTTACATAAGCGGTATGCGGACCATCAACGGCCACAAAAGCGTATTCATCTTTAACTATGCCGAGGCGATAAGCATAATTCACCAGACAGCGTCCGCCATTGCCACACATGGAGCTAATATTGCCGTCTGCATTATAATACACCATTTTGAAGTCGTATCCTGCTTCATTTTCAAGCAGCATAACGCCATCTGCACCAATTCCAAAACGACGGTCGCAAATATGTCTAAACCACTGCGTATTTTTATGGTCAATACGCCCATCGCGATTATCAAAAATGATAAAATCGTTACCTGTTCCTTGGTATTTGGAAAACTTTAATGGCATGTTTTGCGTTAAAAGCCTTTAAAAGGGTTAAAATTTGTTAAGCGAAAATACGACATTCTTTCAGTTGACGTTTAGTGCATGAAATTTGTTAACAAAAAAAGTATAAATCAATTAGATATGAAAATAAAAATGATTCTTTTAACTTCGGTGGTAGCCTTGAGTAGTTCCCTGGCTTCACTCGTTATTTATGAAAAGTTTTTACGAGATGATGATGCGCAAAATGGATTACAAAATCCATATCAGTTTTCGAGCGCCAGTTTTCCGGTTGCCCCTAGCGGGATGGCCCCGGTTGATTTCACCTATGCAGCTGCACTCACTACGCCATCTGTTGTCCACGTAAAAACCACTTTTAAAAATACTTCGTATAGTAGTAGTGACGACATGTTCAGACAATTTTTTGGCGATGATTTTTCGTGGGGAGATCCAAACGGACAAGCATCGGGTTCTGGGGTAATTGTTGATGCAGATGGATATATTGTTACGAATTATCACGTTGTAAAAAATGCAGATGCTATTCAGGTTGTATTTTACGATAAACATACTGCTATAGCAGAATTAGTGGCAACGGACCCATCAACAGATATTGCCGTTTTAAAAGTGGATATGAAAGATTTACCAAATGTGAAATACGGTGATTCAGATTCAGTTCGCGTTGGAGATTGGGTAATGGCAGTGGGTAATCCATTTGATTTAGCAAATACAGTCACAGCTGGTATTGTGAGTGCAAAAGGAAGAAAAATTGATATTCTTGGAGAAAATGCTTCTACACCTGTTGAATCATTTATTCAAACAGATGCAGCAGTTAATCCTGGAAACAGCGGTGGTGCATTAGTAAATTTAAAAGGTGAATTAATAGGTATAAACACGGCTATTGCTACACCTACTGGAACCTTTGCAGGATACTCTTTTGCAGTGCCGGTAAACATTGTTAAAAAAGTAGTTGCCGATTTAAAAAAATATGGAATTGTTCAACGCGCATACTTAGGCATAGAAGTTGACGTTACTAAAGAGGATGTTGGTGGAGTTTATGTAAGTAATGTTGTAGATGGTTCGGGTGCAAAAGATGCCGATGTTCAAGTTGGGGATATTGTTACCCATATTAATAAAGCACCAATTAATTCTTTTCCTGAATTACAGGAGCAATTAAGTAAATATGGCCCGGGCGAAAAAGTTAATGTTAGTATTATACGGAACAAAGAACGAAAAAATATTGTTGTACAACTTAAGAACCAAAAAGGGAATACAGAAATTGTAAAGAAAGAGATTAATGAAGTTGTAAAAAGTTTAGGTATTGAAACTGAAGATGTTAGTGGAAAAGAAGCGGAATATTACAATGTTGATGGTGGCGTAAAAGTTACCGGAATAAAAAATGGAAAGATTTATCAGCAGACCAGAATTAAGGAAGGATTTATAATTACAGCAATTGATGATAAAAAAATTGTAAATTATAACGATTTGGCAAAGATTTTGAGTGATATGAATGGAAAGAATGTAATAGTTGAAGGTTTTTATCCTTCGTTTCCGAACAAAATTTATAATTACGGGTTAAGTCTATAATGATATTTAAGTTTTAGGGTAATTGGGTTTTCAAATGTGAGCTCCGCTTAGTTTCCGCTCGGGAACGGCGGGGCTTTTTTTTGGGTGAAAATGTGGGGGTTTTGTCGACTGAAATTTTGTCAGATAGCTCTAAGACCTGGTAGGTTTTAAAACCTGGCAGGTCTTAAAACCTGCCAGGTCTATTTTCAACCGCCTTTACCCTTTATTGGACTACCTTTCAATCATATCCCTCCAAAATATTACCCCTCAAATCACCACCTGTTATTTTGTCATAGCTCAAATTTTTATTAACCCAAAAAATAATTGATTTCGAGACTACAATTCAGGTAAAAAAATAACCGGCATTAAAAAATGCCGGTTAGCTTGAACGAATTATTTAATTGGAAAAATATTATCTATACATTACCTCTTTCACTACCTTAATTACTTTTGCCGGATCAGGTAAATAAGCATTTACCAAGTTACCTGCATAATGCATACTGGTATCTGCTCCGTTAACACGGCGAACAGGTGCATCTAAATAATCAAATGCATCTTTTTGTAATTGATATCCGATTTCTGAAGCAATACTGCCAAACGGCCAGCTTTCATCAACAACAACAATACGATTTGTTTTTTTAACCGACTCTACAATTGTTGCAATATCTAAAGGACGAATAGTGCGCAAATCAATTACTTCTGCACTGATATTTTCTTTTTCTAATTCTTCCGCTGCTTTTAATGCAACTTTCATCATTTTGTTGAACGATACAATAGTAACATCACTTCCAACTCGTTTAATATCTGCTTTGCCAATCGGAATATAATATTCTTCCTCTGGAACAAATCCCATATCACTATACATCACTTCACTTTCCATAAAAATAACAGGGTCGTTATCAATAATGGCCGATTTTAACAATCCTTTCGCATCGTAAGGGTTAGATGGAGAAATTACCTTCAAACCTGGAACATTCGCATACCAGTTTTCAAACATTTGCGAGTGCTGTGCTCCCAATTGTCCGGCAGAACCCGAAGGGCCTCTGAAAACAATCGGACAATTGAACTGACCTGCACTCATTGCCAGCGTTTTGGCTGCTGAGTTTACAATCTGGTCGATTGGTAACAACGCAAAATTGAAGGTCATAAATTCGATAATTGGACGCAAACCATTCATTGCTGCTCCAACGCCAATACCGGCAAAGCCCAACTCAGCGATTGGCGTGTCAATAACACGTTTTTCGCCAAACTCGTCTAACATGCCCTGACTAACCTTATAGGCGCCGTTGTATTCGGCTACTTCTTCACCCATTAAGAAGATGTTGCTGTCTTTGCGCATTTCCTCACTCATGGCCTCACGCAAAGCCTCACGGAATCTAATTTCTCGCATTGTATTACCTGAATTTCCCGCAAAAATAGGAAATGTTCGGCGCTTATTGGCAATTATGTAAGCCCGAATTGGCCTGTAACTGTTTTTGCCTTACAAATGCGTAAACCCTATCGATACTACATTATTGTTTTAAACCAATATTTCGCTATGTTGCCCTGCAAATTGCTTTTGTTTTAGATTTACTTCAAATTATTCCAAAAATCCGGTGCAACCTTTTCGAGCCTCCTCGTTATTTAGGTATACGCACTTATGGAAATCTCAATAACAAAGTCAAAAATGGGGTCATCAAAAGCAGCAACTTCAGCACATTCTCCGCTAACCCTGGAGGACATGTATAAGTTGTTTGCAAAAAAGATGATCAACCTGAGTGCCCGGATTGTAAATAATCCTACTACTGCGCAGGATATTGTTCAGGATGCATTTATTTCCGGTCATACTCATATTCATCAATTTACCACCGAAACCGATTTTGGTAATTGGTTAAAAAGGGTAGTGGTAAATAAATCCATCGACCAGCTTAGAAAAAAATCTAATGCCACATTTGAAATTGATGACGCAACACATTTGGTTGCCGAAACAGATGAAATAAGTGAGGAACCGGAATATGAAATTCCGACCGTTATGCAGTCGATAGCCGAATTACCCGATGGTTACCGATTGGTTTTTACACTATTTGTATTTGAACAATACAGCCACAACGAAATTGCTGCAGCATTAAATATTTCGGAAGGCACTTCAAAATCACAATACAATCGTGCCCGAAAAAAACTCATTCAAATTATTCAATCTAAACAGATTAAATCATGAGCAAACTAAGTATCGAAGATTTTATCTTACAAAATAAGGATGCGTTCGATATTATTGAACCTGCTCCAATTGCTGCTACCGCTATACTCAGTAGCACCACTAAAATTGTTTCTTCATCCATTAAATCTATTACAATGAAAGTTTTAGCCATAATTTCTATTACTACTGTTACCGTAATCAGTTACTTAACTTTTTCCAATCGCGAAAACAATACTACTACCTCAGCAAAGGGTGGCGAAAATTCTGTTCAATCATCAACCGTAAATGTAATAGAAGATACACCGGCAACAAATCAATCATCAGCTAATTACCCGGGACATGAAAATCCAATTACACATCTTGAAAAACATAGCCCCTTAGCTATTTTAGATGAACAGATTGAAGCTGACCCTGAAATAATTAATGATAACTACACACCACAAAGATGGGATAGCATTCAACTGCGTCAGCCCGAAACGTATGCTTGGGTTAGAAAAGGGAAAAGTGTAACCTTAAATATCGATACTGTGTTTACCGGAATTACCCACGTAGAAATAAATACCAATTCGTTTAACGTATTTATGAAAGGACAAGCAGGTTCACACAATGTAAATGTAAATGTAGAAGCAGAAAATAAAATTAAAGGTGTTGTTATTAATGAACCTAAAATTGAAGTTGTTTGCACGCTTGAAGGTTCAGTATTAAAAATTAAAGCCTTATTTGGGGGAACTTCAGGAATCGGAAATTTTGAAACAGACGGAACACTTACACTCAATGTGCCTGAAAATGCTACCATTAAATTAAATCACGACTATGGCAATTTGGATGTTAGCAATTTAATAACCAATATGTTTGATTTGACTGCTACTTCAGGCAATGTTAAAATTACCAATGTAACAGCGCCTATAAATGTCCGTGTTGATTATGGAAATGTGCTATTAGAAAAAACCGTTGGTGCATTAAATATGGACATTGGCTCATGTAACGTAACTTGTGGCAACCAAAAAGGTGATGTAAACTTCCAAAGCGAGTATTGTAATTTAAGTCTGGGTGGTGTTGAGGGCAATATCAAAGGGAAACTCAATTCAGGGAAAATAGACCTCCTGGATGTTACGGGTAATATTAAGTTTGATGCTGATTATTCTAATATTAAAATGAATAATGTAAAAGGGGATTTAAATATGGTTACAAATTCCGGAAATATTGTTGGTGAAAGAATTGAATTGATTTCTGCAGCAAATTTAAATACCGAATACGGAAGTGTTGATATCGATTTTATTAATGATATTGATAAAATGAGTTTCGATTTAAAAACATCTTATGGTAACATCCAGTTGCAAGATGGTGTTAACGCACGCAAAACCCAGGGAGACTTATTAATTGAACGTGGTGGAATTAAAGTTACTTCTACGGCAGATAGCGGGAATATTAAAATAAAATAAAACAGACTAACAAACCTGTTATTACAATATCAATTTAAGTCTTAAAAGGTTTTAGACCGGACTTAAACGAGTATTTGTAATAACAGGTTTTATTTTTATTTACTTATACAAATTTTGAATTGACTTATCGCCTAATCAGAAATGGTGGAATTAAATTCCTAATCTTTAAATCTAACGCCTAGACCGCTGTTTCCCGTAATAACCATTTCACCATTTATTAACTCGAAACCTCCTGTCACCAATTGCTCTGCAACTTCCAAACTGCCATCCAAATCCAAATACCGGGTGTTTGGGCATGCATAAGCGATATGTAAAGCAGCGGTGATACTGATTAAACTCTCATCATTACATCCCCAAAATAAATCGATATTTTGTTGAGCGGCTAAGCCGGCAATTTTATGTGCTGCAAAAATGCCACCTGCTTTCATGAGTTTAATATTAAATACCCCATAGGAGAGCGGTTGTTTTGCCAAAGCTACTGCACTTTCATAATCTGTTAGTGACTCATCTGCGACCAATTTTTTTCTAACGGATTCGGGTAAATGAAGCAGTGCAGCATTATTATTTGCCGGCAAGGGTTGTTCTATAAGTTCTATCGGTAACTTTTCAGTGGCACTTAAAAATTGCTCCAGTTGTTGCAAATCATATCCTGAATTTGCATCAACCCGAATTTTCATTCGTTGGCCAAAGCCTTCTGTTAAATAATGTAATCTGCTGATATCTTCTTCAACTGAAATGCCCGTTTTTATTTTTAAGATTCTAAATCCTTTGGCATAATATTTTTCAGCATCCTCCAACATGGCTTTTGTTTCTTTAATGCCAATGGTAATACTTGTTGGTAAAGAAGTTATTTGTTGCCCGAAAATATCTACAACCCTCTTATTGTAAAAATTACAATAAGCATCTAACAATGCAATGTCAATTGCCGCTATGGTCCCCGGCATATGCGGAAATTGCTGCTGGCATTGTGCAATTATTTGCGGGTAATCGTCAATATTTTTACCAACTAATTGCTGAATAAAATCGCTTTGTAAATTTTGTAGCGTTAAAGCAGGTGTTTCACCTATAACTTCAGGAAATGGGTTAGAAGCGCCAAAGCCCTGTATCCCATTATCGAGTGTAACAATAAAATAAATTATTTCAGTATCTACTATCGACTGGTAGGCAATTGCATAGGGTTGATCCAATGGAATGCGTTCTAAAAATGCGCTTACCGAGTGAATTTTCATTTGATTGAACCTTGTATAATTGGAATAACTTTTTCTACACCTTGCTGAAGCGGTAATAAAACCGGTATTTTTAAAACAGCTGCATAATCTTGTTGAAATGCTAATGCTTCATCTTTAGAACAATCTTCGGTATTTAACGCAAGTGCAATTACTTCTGCACCGTACATTTTAATTAAGGCGATTTCTGATGGCACATCATGAATAGCACCCCACAAAGGTGTATGCTCATAATGTTTACGTTTTGGGGCATGTACTAAAATTACCTGCTTCGCATTTCCTGACACTAAAAATTCTGCTCCTGCAGGACCACTTGGGTTGCGCAGTGCAGATTGGCCTTCTATTAAAATTACATCCGCCGATGTCTCATTGTAACAATTTACAATTGCGTGTTCCAATTCGCCTGAAATAAAATCGTTTAATGTGGAATCAAAAATAAATCCGTATTTGCCACCTTGCATCCAACCTGTTTGGCCGGTATAAATCATTTGTGCATTGATATTGTGTTTTTGACAAGCCTGCAGAATTAAACGGCAAGTTGTCCTTTTACCTAATGCACAATCGGTACCAATTACTGCAATAATATTTGCCTTTACCTGGTGTATGCTGCCATTCCAAAAATGTAAATCTTTTTTCGCTTTTGGCTTACGAACATCAATTAAATCTACCTGATGTTCAGCTGCTAATGAACAGATATGTTTATTGTCAGACAAATATTCATGTAATCCATTTACGATTGACATCTTATGTTTAATACATGTTTCAATAATAGGTAAAAATGCTTCAGGTAAAACACCGCCAACAGTCGCAATTCCAATAATGCAAAACTCAATATTGTCAATTGCCTGTATAGCAGTATTCACATCAACATACACAGGAATATTTCTAAAAACGCCATCAATTACTTCTCCGGCATCTTTTCCTGCATGTTGAGTATCAATTACTGCAACAATTTCAAACCTTTCTGTACCTCTAATAAGGCCATGTGCTGTTTTTGCATCTGACTCATGCAAAATGCTTCCTGTTAAAACAATAGCTTTTGGTTTTGTACTCACGAATACTATTTTATTTGCTCAAAAATACGCCCGGAAAACGATTGGTTGCTGATTTATCCTGATAAACTATTTCACCATTTACCCACACCATTAAAATACCATCTGACAAGGCTTTTGAATTTTCAATGTCTGCATTGTCTTTTACTAATTCCGGGTCTAATAAAACTAAATCGGCAAAATAACCGGGAGCTATAATTCCTCTTTCTTTTATGCCAACATGTGCTGCTCCCAAAGCTGTCATTTTATTTATAGCTGTTGGCAATCCCATAATTTGTTGTTCTCTGATATAATGTCCTAGCACTCTTGTAAATGCACCATATCCTCTTGGATGTCCACCATTCGCCCCATCTGAACAAACATTGGTATGCGTCCAGGTTAAAAATGGAATAATATCCTCATCGCTCATACTTTTGCCCATAATAGCTTCAATATAATCATCCTCCGGATGTAACTTGCCATAAGCTTCTGCTGCTGCAATTAAATATAATAAGGTAGCTTCATTACTTTCATTGCGCATAGCTGCAATTTCACTAATGGATTTACCCGCATATTCTGGATTAGGTTTATAACGAACCATAATAGAACCACTTGGGTCGAATAAATGTGTAGTTGCATAACGTGCACCTTCCATACTGGTAAAATCTTTGTTAGGAAATAATACACGAATTGTAGCATTCCAATAAGTATATGGATAACAATCTGCGGTAATATCAACCCCGGCTTCACGTGCCGTTTCAAGTTTAGCAATAATTTGAGTGGCAGTACCCCAATCGTCTTTTAATGCAATTTTTATATGGGATATTTGAACAGGAATTTTTGCTTCGTAACCAATTGTAATTATTTCATCAATCGCGTCATTTAATTTAATATCCTCACTGCGCAAATGACTGATGTATTTTCCTCCACCTGCTGCTGTTGTTTTAGCTAATTGAATAATCTCATCCATGGTAGAATAAAATCCGCCTTCATATTCTAAACCGGTAGAAAGTCCTAATGAACCTCCCGCCAATTCTGCTTCCAATAACACATTCATTTGGTCAATTTCTTCTTGTGTTGCAGGGCGATAAACTTCATCTTTCCCCATAACCATTGCACGAATTGTTGCATGCCCGGTATAGCTGGCAATATTTACTGATTTCGGAATAGTTGTACACCATTTTTTTAAACTGTCAATAGGGTCACTTTCTCCATCCTGACCAATAACAATTGTCGTAATTCCCTGACTAATTGCAGCAAGTGCATTTGGTGTATTATTTAATTCGCGGTCCACGTGACTATGTGTATCAATAAATCCCGGTGCTAATACTTTGCCATTACCATTTATTACTTGCTCATTTTTAAATGGTGTCAATTTACCGATATCTAAAATTCTATCGCCTTCAATGCGCACTGAAGTATTACGTTGAGGCGTTCCGGTGCCATCTATAAGAGCAACATTTTCAATAAGTGTGGTGCCCGGTATTTCAAATGGTTTATTCAAAAATAATGATTGACCTAATGGTATGCCCATGTAGCTACTTCCACTTGTTAAAACAATTAATGTGCGATTTTTAACTACATCGCGACAAATTAAATTTAAAAATCCTGCCCAACCACCGGTATGCATAAAAATGCTATCTTGTTTAGCAATAAACCATCCAAACCCATACGGATAGGTGCTGCCATCGCTTAATGGGGCAGGTTGCAAAGCCTTTGTAAATGTGGTTTGTTTAACAATTTTATTCGTGTATAATAATTGCTCCCACTTAAATAAATCTTCTACAGAAGAATACATATTTCCATCTCCATAAACGCCATCAACATGCCACAAATCGTTTAGACTTGTTTTACCATTAACTGTTTGGAAACCATAAACATGATTTTCTGGTATGGTCGGCATAAAAATATGATACAAATACGTGTCAGATAATTTTGCAGGTTTTATTATTTTTTCTTCCATGAATTTATTTAGCGGTTGTCCACTAATTTTTTCAATAATCATGGCAATTAATACATAATTAGTATTGCTGTAATTCCAACTACTTCCTGTAGCAAATTCCAACTCAGGTTGATATTTTATATAAAGGTCGAGTACACCCTGATTGGTTAATGAATCAATAGGCGTGCGATTTTGAGTATATAAATCAAAATAATCCGGAATTCCACTGGTATGTTGTAATAAATGTTGAATGGTGATACCCTCGTATGGGAAAGTGGGTAAGTATTTTTTTACATTATCGTCAAATTGAATTTTACCTTCATCAAAAAGTATCATGATGCCGGCTGCCATAAATTGTTTGCTTACTGATGCCAAATTAAATGCGGACGATGTAGTTAATGGTTCACCTGTTCGTGCGTCAGATACTCCAAAAGCTTTTTTATAAACTACCTTACCATTTTCGGCATACAGAACAGTACCATTAAACCTGCCGGTTGCCGCCAATATGCTATACTTGGAATCTATTTCATCAACAATTGCAGATGGTTGAGCATAACTACATACTGCACTTAAAATAATAATAAGGAAAGTGGTAAAGAATCTCATTTGTTTGGAATATGCTCAAAATTAAGTGTTTTCTCTATGTGTTAAGGTTTACCGCTTAACAATTCTTATCGCTGAAATCCTGATTCCAAAGCCTTTATGTGCTAAAACAGTTAAAAATCCGGTTAAAAATCGTTAAATGACTTTAAAATGAACAGTATACCAAGGCCACCTTTTTATCTTGCATGCTTAACACTTTGAAAATGAAAAAATATTTTACCCTACTTATTGGTTCTACCTTTATTATAACTACTACTGACGGGCAAATTTTTACCAGAATTACTGATGGTGAATTAGTAAACACCCCTTCCGATTCGCGAAGCTGCAATTGGGTGGATATTAATAACGATGGATTTCAAGATGTGTTTATTTCTAACGGAAAAGCCGGTGGAGAAAATAATATGTTATATGTTAATCAGGGAGATGGCAATTTTACCACAGTGACCGGTGATCCTATCGTGATGGATAATCAACCATCCGATGGTGCTACCTGGGCCGATATGGATAACGATGGTGACATAGATGCGTTTGTGGTAAACTGGTATGGAAAAAATAATATGTTATATGCGAATAATGGTGATGGAACATTTGAACAAATAGTTGATGGCATTGCAGTTAATGATTTTGGATATTCAGAAACTGCTGCCTGGGGCGATTATGATAATGACGGATATGTAGATTTATATGTAACAAATTCTGACAGCATCAAAAAAAATTATTTATATCACAATGATGGTTCCACCTTTACTAAAATAACTGAAGGAGATATTACAACTGAAGCTTATGTTTCTCGTTGTGCAAATTGGATTGATGTAGATGGAGATAATGATGTAGATATGTTTGTTACTAACGAATCAAATCAGCAAGAAAATTTATATCTCAACAACGGAGATGGTACTTTTACAAAAAAGACTAGTGATCCATTGGTATTAAATGGAGGTAAAACTATGAGTGCAAGTTGGGGTGATGTAGATAACGATGGTGACTTCGATGTTTTTTTGGCAAATGACGGAGCAAATAATGCACTTTTTTATAATGATGGTGAAGGAAATTTCACCAAAGCCACAACTGATATTGTTAGTAATGATGGAGGAAATTCATTCGGAAGTAATTTTGCTGATATTGATAATGATGGGGACTTAGATTTATTTGTAACCAATTCATTTTGGGGCACCATGTGGAATAATTTTTTATACCTCAATAATGGCGATGGCACATTTACAAAAAATACCACTGATGTTACTGTAACAGATATGGGCTGGAGTTACGGAAATGCTTTTGGAGATTATGATAACGATGGGGATATGGATTTAGTGGTTGCTAATTGTTACGGTGCTGCTCAAAATAATAATTTGTATAATAATAATGGCAATGATAATAATTGGGTAACAATTTCCTGTGTAGGCACTATGTCTAATAAATCGGCAATAGGTGCGGTTGTAAAAGTTTTGGCAACTATTAATGGCGAACCTACATGGCAAATGGCTCAAATAAGCGGCCAAACAGGGTATTGTGGTCAAAACATGTTGCCTGCGCATTTCGGTCTAGGTGATGCAACAATTATTGACAGTGTATATATTTATTGGCCTAGTGGTTATGTAGATATAGCTACTAATTTACCTATAAATCAATTTGCTACTATTGCAGAAGGCACTTATGGAAATGCTGTTTCGACTTTCGGTAAAAATGAATTAAAAATTGCTCCAAATCCTGCTGATACCTTTATTAATTTTGGGGTGAATGAATTGGCAGACATCCAAATATATAATTTAAATGGACAATTAGTCGTACAATATATTCAATATGCAAATGAAGATTTAAATATTACCTCCATTGAAACCGGTAATTATATTGTTGTAATAAATACCATTTCTAATTTTAAAATGGCAGGTAGATTAGTAGTAGCCAGATAATACAATATATTTAACTCAGTCAATAATCAACCTCATACCACGATGATTTGAGTGCAATTTAATACTTTTAATTTTGGGTGTTGGAAGTTGCAATTTCGACTACGAAAATCAAAATTATTCCTGCAGGATCATAGAATTTATTTAATTTTTTCTTCCAACATTGGTTTTATCTTTTCAACCCATTCCTGTTTTAAAATGCTTAACACAATGCTATCGCGACGGCCTCCGGTTAATTTTGGGGTATTACTTCGTAATATTCCCTCCTCAATACAACCAATCTTTTTCATCGCACGAATACTTTTTGCATTGTTGGCATCAGCGCGAAATTCAACACGCTCTATTCCCATGTTTTCAAATGCATGTGCTAATAATAAATATTTACAATGTGTATTTAAACCTGTCCCTTGAAATTGTTTGCCATACCAAGTATACCCAAGTTGTAAAGATTGCATAGGCAATTGAATATCATAATATCTTGTGCTGCCCGCATATTGTTGCGTCCTTTTATCAAAAACAATAAATGGATATTCCCGAAGTTGATTTTTTGCGTTTAATGCAATTTGTAAATAATTTTTCATCCCTGCTTCACCTGCAGCTGAAACTAGCGAATATGTCCATAAATCAGGTTCGTTAAGTGCAAAAGGAAGTAATAGCTCATAATCGGCTTCTTGCAATGGTCTCAATTCTACAACAGATGTAGAAAGCACAATCGGTTTTGTTAAATCAAAGAAAGAGGAGTTGTTCATACATTTATACTTATTGCAAAATTATCAATTGCATTTAAAATAAAGCAAGGTATCAAAAATTTAATATATTTGAAATCGTGAAGCAACCTGATTTAAAGCATAGTGGTTTATTATTGATGTATCGTTTATGCCTGGCTGTTGCTTTATTTATTGCTTGTTTGCGTGTTGGGAATTCGCAGGTGATTGATACATTAAACGCCCAAAATGAATTCATTCTACCTTCCAATAGCTGCAATATTGGGGTATCGGCAAATTTGGCTTCCTATAAAATTAAAGGTGCTACAACTTTATCTAATGTTGGTTTTGAACCTGCACTTTCGTTTGCTGCCTACTATAACTTAAATAAGCTTGTCACTCATGGATGGTATCTACAAACTCAATATGCGTGGGGAGGTAATATCAGAAATCAGTCTTCAAATGCGTTTGGGTTTGAAGCAGGCTACAGAGCTTCTCTATTACTGGCACCGTTTGGCTTAATTACCGGAGTAGGATATAAATCAACAGTTTATGATTTTAGTAATATCACCCCAAATCAAAATTTCTGGTTGACACAAATCTACATGCCTGCAGAAGTTTATTGGTCAAAACTATTGCCTTCCAACAATGCCATTTTAGTTCAACTTTCGATACCAATGGCTGAGTTGGTGAGTAATTCTGATGCAACATTTAGAAATCCTGTTTCTGCAGCAGACGCAGAACCCTTAACTTTTGGTCTAATTAATAGTGATTTTGAAGCCGCTTTACCCTTGGCAGATTTTTTTGGGGTTAAACTAGGGGTGGCCTATGTTAAAACACTGTCCAAAACCAAGGCTTTGAAATTGGCCTATGTTTTCCAATACTTTCAGCTATTTGAGCCTGTTTATATCAATACCGACAATGGCCTGACCTTGGTTTACCAGTTCTGAAACTCACAGCTTTTTGGAGAAATCACGCAAAAGGTTTATTTTTAGCATCAGAAACAACAAAACATATTCATATGAAATCAAATCGCCACTTTTTTACTGTTGTTATTTTGATGTTGGTGTCAGCGTTCTCGTACGCTCAAGATGCCGGTGTACCTAATGGCTCCTATAAAGCTACTCAACTGGCTTCAACAGGTAAACCACACATTATAACGATGGAAAGCACTACAATTGACGGTGTAAGCCATATTTCTTATACTGAAACAATTGATGGTGTTGAAATTTGTTCCGCAAAATTAGTTTACACCGCAACCGAATCAGCAGACCGTTATTTGTATAAGTCTACAGTATCAGGAACAAAAGATTGCACAAATGGAGCTGATATGCGTTTTATAGTGTTGGATGCTACTGGTACCGCAATAAACATGCAGAGAGGAACTGGAAGGGTTTTCTCACTTGTGAAACAATAAACATATTTAATTTTATTTCTACCCCTTGGCGTTTATTCGTCAAGGGGTTTTTTATTGCCATTACTTCATCCAGTTTAGTATTTACTAAGTTAATTGTCCATTTCACACAAAATTTAGGGCAGTTCGCTCAAAGCCGTTTTTTTGTTGTATGAAAAGAAAATACTTTTGGATTATTAATCAATTGAAAATATTTATACACACAATATTTACCTGTTATGAAACAAATGCTCTTTTCCCTTTTTCTGCTATTTTCCATGAATACTGTATTAAGTGCTGGCAATTATCCTCAGGTTGCCACACTTAATATTCCGGTTGAGTCATTTGATGCAATTCGAGTTGAAAAAGGCATCACGGTAATTCTGCAGCAAGGTGATATACCAGGAGTTAATGTAGCCGATCATAAAGATGCAAATGCAATAAATATTAGGTGTAAAGGCGCCCAATTACGAATAAGTAAAAAAATGTTCAGAAAACAAACTACTGTTTATGTTACTTGCAGCGAATTAACCAAAATTCGCGCATGTTACGGTGCACAGGTTATAGCAAATGATCTAAGCGGTGAACAGCTTGAATTAATTGTTGATGAAAATGCAGTAGTTTATATTAAAGCAGATGTAGATTTAATAAAATCAACAAATAGAAATGGATTAATCAATATTACAGGTGATTACCATGTAGAAAAAGGATTATACGATTACAACGGAAGATATTCAGTAATATATACACATACAAAACCTAATCTTACCGAATCAATTAAATAATATTTTATCATGCAGATTTCTAAGAGGTTCACAATTGTGAGCCTTTTTTATTTATCGAATTTTTTGCGTATATAGTCTACCAGATTTTCACCTTCCATGCCTTCCATATCAGATAATTCTAGTTCTAGGGCTCTGGTGCTTTGCATGATTTCTATTAATGAAATAATCAGACTTGTCGAGAAGCTGATGATAGATGCTGCAAAGGTAATATGGGCTAATTCAAAGTTGTCCTGATATATGGTATACATGCACATGATGGCTAATAAAAATGATGTCACACCAAAAAATTGCATGCGGCGAACTAACTTAATACGGTACTGGAGATTTTTAATTTGTAACTGCAAATTATTATTCGATTTATTGGTCTGATATTCATCGTGCAGTTTTCTTACCACCGAACTCAAAGCCATAAATCGGTTGGTATAGGCTAACATAACCAAACTAATTGCAGGGAATAATAAGGCCGGTGTATTGATTGTGATATCCATAATGCAAATTAAACTAATTATAAGGAATTGCCCACTTTTTCATCGGTATTTAAAATATAGCCCGCATTTGCAACCTGCCTAAATGTGTAATCGGGTTGTCGCCGGTTTTTCTGCCTTCATAACTGGCAGTTAATTGCAACAGTTGTGATAACTTTCTGTCCAGCGTTAGATTCCATAAGAGATTATTGCCATTATTTAATCCCTCCAGCATGGCATAACCCACTGGCGTATCTTCAATACCTTCAAATGCAATTTCGATGTATGAAAATTTAGCAGAAATAGTGCTTTTGGCAACAACATTATACCTTACGTCTAAGGTGAATTCATTACTTATTAATGTTTCTGCTCCTTCATTGTTTTTGCTGGTTGTGTATTGATAGAATGCAGTGGTTCTAAAAACACTATTCTGAATAAACGTAATTTTTGGTTCGGCCGAATAATATGGGATAAAATAGGTTTTGTTTGTAAAGGCATCTGATACCAGCGATTTATTTCCTTTAATAAAAGTTCCGTTAACTGTTATTGGTTTGGCAATTTTATAGCGGAAAATAATTTTATGCTCATCTTTTCCTCTGCTTTCAGGGCCAACGGTAATGACAATTTTATTGAAATTACGTAAATAACTATAATCTATTCCGAATTTGGTTCCTGCTCGGTTAAAGAATAAGGTATTTAACCAATATACATTTGAACTCACCAACAAACTATCAGCAATTTCAGAGAATGGATTATAAGCATTCAACGATTGGTCATCTAATACTTTGCGTGAAAGTTGCAGTGATGATTGTGCGGCAAATTTTCCGACAAACCCTTCAAACCCTTTGCTATCATGCCAAATTACTTTTGGATTCAAACCTAATGCATAATTGAAATTGGTCAAATTGCTTTGTATATATTCATCTGTTGGGGTAATTACCTGAACAAAATTGGCTTCATCAGCAAATACCGCAATTTCAAATTCATCTAATTCCTGTGCGCCATTCGCATTATAATCATTCCAGGTATAAACACCTAAGCCGGGTTCAACTTCAACATAAGTAAATGTACGTTTTGGTTCCTGACCTGTTCCTAATTCATAAAACAAATCTCCTGTTACTAAACCTTTCTTTACAGTAAAACTGTTTTGTAATCGACCTAATAATGATTTTTCAGGATTTAATAAGGTTAATGATGTATCTAAAATAGATAAGGTTCTGTAAGTTAATTGCCAGGAATATTTATTATTTATTTTTTTATTGAATGCACCATTTAAGGAATATGTATTGCCTTGTGTAACGTTAGTGAATTTTCCGTTTAACGGTAATTTATCTAAGCGGGTAATTATTTCACCCTTAATTGCAGTTTTTGCGGTATCTGAACTTCCTATGAAATATTGTAACTGATCGTAATAAAATGCAGTGCTCAATAATGAATCACCCTGTGTAGCAATTGCATTATGCTCACCTTCATACAAGATACCCGTTTTCCATTGTTTAATTGCCGGGAAAGTTCTTGTTATGCTGGCTTTAGGGCGAAAAAACACTGCTTGATTACTATCATCACTTGATTGTAAAAAACTGCCACCTGCTGTTAAGTTCCATTTGGCTGTGGTAAATCCACCGTTCAGTGCTTGTAAAAAACCGGAATATTCATCTTCGCGAATAAATGCAGATGATTGAAATCCTAAATTCCATTTTTCACTACCGGAAATTGTGAGTCCGGCATTCGCATAATGTTCATTCGTTTTTTCAGTTGAAAATATATTCCAATCGCGATTAAACTCTACTGAACGATAGCGCTCAGGTGGAGCGAAATTAGCTGCAGCAAATTCGTAATTCGCCTGTGTTTGTATTTTAGTTGTTGCGCTTATATTTTTATTAAAATTATAACTTCCCTTATAGGCAAATCCCGAATTATCAGCATTATCAATTTCGGAAAACGTATTTACATCATTATTGGTAAATGCTATTTCACTGCCAATTGTATGATTAGGTGTCAGCTGATAACTACCGCCCAATGCTACCATGGTCGATTTTTTTGGAGCTATTAATAAAATAACCGGCTCTGCACTTCCTTGCGGAACACCTGCAATAGGAGCAACCCATTGATACACCCGCCCATTTGCGGAAGTTGTTGTGAGGATGTAATTTCCGTTATTACTGCCTAATTCGGTAAATGATAAAGCATATTTAGCTGAATCGGGATGGGTAGAAAATACAAATACAGAATCAAATCCAAGTGTATCAACCATCTTATACATGATACGCGAAGCATCAAATGCAATACTATCTATACCTGATGAAAAGGCTTGGTTCAATGAATCTCCAACCGATGATAAAATATTGCGTTGCTCGGAATCTATTGTTTGGTCTAATGGCTGATTTTTGCTGTCTTGCTCGCTGTAAATATTTAAGTGTAATGATAGTTTATCGTCACCTGATGTAAATGTGCTTCCTGAATATACCAAAGAACGGAAATAATTTTTGTCTGAATATTCAAACTCGATTTGCACCCTTTTATCTTTCGTCAATAACACCTTTGTGGTGAAGGCAATTTCACCCGCATTATAATCAATGATATAATCATTTTCTGCACCGCGAACCATTAATTTGCCATCAATATAAACACGTTCAGTTCCTGCTAAAATGATAATAAACGTTTCTCCATTATTCCCTTTCAATTTATATGGACCCTGATTACCTTCTATTATCGGAATGTCTTGTCTTGAATAATTTCCCTTGGCAACAGCTAAACTTAAACCACTTGTAAATGTTCCGCCATAAAGGTCAAAAGCTCCGGTGTAACTTGCTCCTTGTAATTTTTTATAATAATTCATAAAATAACCCGGAGGCCGATAAATTTCGTAATCACCCATAATGAGCTGTTGCCTGTTTTTCGACAACTGGATAAATACTTTGTCAAATTCCTGCAACTGTTGTGTATTGCCTTCAGGTTGAATAGGGATATTATTATCGGTTATCGATGCAGATATATTGACATCATTTTGCAGCTTCCCATTTAATTGTAAATTAAAATCGGAATTTACCACTACATCCTGATTATTGCCAAAGGATATTCCCCTTGCGAAACTTCCATTATAATCTAACCCGGAAATATTTAGGTAAGGCTCAGAATTTTTTATATCGATTACATATGGTTTGAAGTTGATATTGGCACTGTCGAACAACGCAGGATTTTTATTAAAATAAGTCCTTGTAAATAAATATGGAAATACCTGGTATTGAATTCGTATAACACCTTCAAAAGGCTTGAGGAAAATTAAGCGTGAATTAAAATATTCAACCTTAAAAAAACTGCTATCTAAAATTGTAAATAATGTATCTCCCGATTCAACATATGAAATTGTCATTGTTCCGGGAATAATGCTGAGTGTATCAATAGTCAGCGTATCATTTGCCACTGTAATTGTGCGCACTCGTTCATTACCGCTCTGTGCTTTAATATGCACTGTGGTAAAAAGAATGATACAAACCGATATCAGGAGTCGCAGTCTAATAGCCTGTCTTTTTTTGGTAAAGTTAATTGTAAGACAGGAAACGTTGCTGAAGCGCGGTATGGTATCCCGTTTATTAGGAAACCGGTTCTTTGTTTAAGCGGATTACATGCATCAAATTGAGTAACCTGATAATAGGGTAGGTGGGGTCTATTTCAAACCAACGTACCCCAAAATTTGGACGAGCAAGTAACTTATGGTGATTGTTATGGTAGCTTTCACCCATCATAAGCACATCAACCGGTAAAAAGTTTTTGCTGGTGTCTTCCATTTCAAAGTTTCTGTACCCGTATTTATGTGCAAAATAGTTGATAATAGCGCCGTGAACTGGTCCCATTAAACAAGTTATAGGGAACAACAGCCACATCCACCATTGTGTAGCAAATGCCAGATAAAATAGGAAATATATAACACCCCACGCAATACGAATGCCGAATGAGCTGACAAATCGGTCGAAACTACGCCACATTGGTAGGTTTTTCATGAATTTATCATCAACCGGAAATTTATCGCTATTAATATCACCGTAAATCTGTTTGGTCTTCCACATTAATGGAAATAACCCTTTGGTATAACTTGGTGAATGCGGGTCGTTTTCTGTGTCAGTAAACGCATGATGTAAACGATGCAATATTCCGTAGGCATATGGACTTAAATACGATGACCCTTGCGTTATCCAGGTGAAAAAGTAAAAGAACTTCTCCCAAAATGCATTCATTCTGAACATACTATGCGCTGCATATCGGTGTAGGAAAAACGTTTGGCTAAACAAAGAAAGATACCAATGCAGGATAAAAACGATAAAAAAGATGGTCATACAGTTGAACTGTTTTTTATAATCTTGTTAATTCGGCTGCAAAGTTAGTGCATTTCGGGCAGCAATCAGTGCAGTTTACTAATTATTTGCCTTATTTGTCGGTCGTGGTGCATCAAATGGTCATTCAAAAATTGAATGGTTTGATATAAATTAATGCGACCGGCAAGTGGGTGTTTAAAAATGGCTTTTTGATTTAACTCAACAGGATATCGGTTGATAAATTCCTCCAATGCTTGCAGGTTTTTATTTACACCTTGTTTAATTTGTTCAATTGTGGTGACTTCCGGAACATTATCTACACCTTTTGGTGCTTTAACTTTTATCGGGCTATTTAAAACAAATTTAATCAGCAAATACCGAAGTGTACTTTTAAAACCGGCAACAGGAATTAACTCAGGTTGAGAAATTTTTTTATTTAAATAAAGAATGGTAAATCCAAACGACATTTGAAGATGTTCCATTATTTGACCACAGCTCCATTTATCAGCTTCAAGATTATTATTTAATTGATTTACATTTAATATACTTACCAATTCCAATAAATTGGTGTAATTATTTTTTAATTTATTAAATGCTTCAATATGTTGCTGTGTCATTCACAAATATACCTTATTTATTATCTGATGCTAATGTGAATACAGTTATTTCAGGCAATATACCAACTCTTCCTGGATAGCCAATAACACCAAATCCGCGGTTTACATATAAATGTTGGTTGTTTTTGGAATACAGTCCTGCCCATTGTTTATAAATATATTTAACAGGACTCCATTTAATATTAAATAACTCAAACCCAAATTGCATTCCATGTGTATGACCCGAAAAAGTCAAATCAACGTGCGCTGGATGTTTTAATATTTCGGCCTCCCAGTGTGAAGGGTCATGTGATAACAATAATACGGTTATGGCATCCTGAATACCGTGTAAAGCGGCATCTAATTTTCCATAACTATGAAACCTACCACTGGCGCTCCAGTTCTCAACGCCCGCTACCACTATTTTTTCGCCATCTTTTTCAATTTTCACATGTTCATTTAATAATAAACGCCAACCCATTTCACCATGTATCTTTTTTAACATGTTTAAATTGTTTTGTTTACTTTCTTCACTTGGCCAAGCGGCATAATCACCGTAATCGTGATTGCCCAACACACTATATACACCATGAGGTGCTTGTAGATGTTTAAACACATCCACAAAACTCACTGCTTCGGTTGCTAAATTATTGACTAAATCTCCAGTGAAAAAAATGACATCCGGATGTAAACTGTTTATTTTTTCTACTGCTTTTTGAACAGCAGCTTTATCAGTTAAACTACCGGAATGGATATCAGAAATTTGTACCACTTTTAATCCGTCAAAAGCCTTTGGCAATTTCATTAATTTGACATTTACCTTCCTCACTTTGTAATTGTAAACATTAAATAATGCACCGTAAACAAACGATAAACTTAATAATCCTGCTATGGATACACTAATGATGCTCCAAACTAATGACCTTTCCGTACCGAGGTAAAATGATTCGTTTCCCGCAACATGCACAATGCCCATTGCTAATGTTTTACCAAGCCGAACAATGTCTTCTCCCAATAATAAAATGGCAGTAAAAAGTTTAGGAATAAATAACATGAAGAAGGTTCCTGTTAATACTCCACGCGGCAAGTTTACCCGTTTTTTTAAACCGGCATTTACAAAAAGTAATACAGCTGCAATTAAAATTGCAGTTATAGAAAAATAGATAATAGGTAAAATGCTACTACCCGGAAATATAGTGGCTAAAGCCTGATAAGCATATAATTCAATTCCTATAACAAAGGCAAATAAGGATAAGGTCCGCATATGATAATTTAACAATTATTAGTCTAATTAGTTCTGACGACCAAATCGAATGGATATTGTTTTAACAGGAAATATTGCGCTTTGACTAACTCCCAATGTTAGGCTAAAAATGCGGATAAATGACTTTGAAATGACAATTACATGCAACTCATTCTAAATAAGGGTTTTCTATGTAAAAGGTCGTACATAACTGTTAAAAACCTACTAAATTTACATCATGTTTAAAGACATTCAAATTGTTGAATTGGCCGGAGTGCTTGCCGGTCCTGCTGTTGGGGCGTTTTTTGCCGAATTGGGAGCTACCGTTATTAAAATTGAAAACCCTGAAACTAATGGTGATGTTACGCGACACTGGAAGTTGCCAAATGAAGACCCGAGTGCCAATACCTCTGCTTATTTTGCTTCCGTAAATTATAAAAAAAGTCACCTGTTTTTAAACTATAACGATGCTGATGATTTACAACGCATTTATAGTTTAATTAAACGTGCAGATATCGTTATTTGCAACTGGAAAAAAGGCGACGGTGAAAGATTTAAACTGGATTATGATACCATTTGTAACCTTAAACCGGATATTATTTATGCCAATATAAATTCCTTTGGTGAAGAAGAGGACCGTGTTGCATTTGATGTTGTATTACAAGCCGAAACTGGTTGGATGTATATGAATGGTTCACCTTCATCGCCACCAACTAAATTGCCAGTTGCTATTATAGATTTATTTGCTGCACATCAACTTAAAGAAGGTGTGCTCACTGCATTAATCAAAAAATTAAAAACCGGTAAAGGTTCTAAAGTGAGCGTGAGTTTGTTTGATGTTGCAGTTTCTTCCTTAGCGAATCAGGCAGCTAATTATTTAAATACCGGAGTTTTTCCCGAACGTATAGGTTCTTTACATCCCAATATTGCTCCTTATGGTGAAATAATTACATTTAAAGATGGTGAACAGGTAGTGCTTGCAATTGGCTCTGACAGGCAATTTAGGGCATTGTGCAAAATTGCCGGTTGTACCGATTTATGTGGTGTAGATAAATATGCAACTAATTCCGACAGAGTAATAAACAGAAATACCCTGCACGGTTTATTGCAAAGTAAAATGCAAAAAATGACCAGCGACGAATTTATTTATGCTTGCAGACAAGACAATATTCCTGTCGGCATAATTCGCAACATGGAGCAATTATTTGAATTAGAAAGTGCTCAACGGCTCATCCTGGAAGATGAAAATGGTCAGCGTGTGAAAAGTGTTGTTTTTAAAATTGAAGAAAAACAACTGGTTAGCTAACTGCATCTTTACATACCAAATAACCCGCTTAAGCCTCCGCCCATAGCTGTAGAACGTGCTTCTGCTTCCGCTACATTTTGTGCTTTGTCCATGGCACGTTCAATGGCAATTAATAACAAATCCTGTAAATGTTCCTTATCGCCGTTCTGCATTAATTCATCGCTAATAACTATCGATTTCACCTTTTTAGTAGCTGTAACGGTTACCTGAACCTTATACTTGCCGTCTCCGGATTCGCCGTCTACTGAGATGTTTTCGAGACGAGCCTGAACCTCATCCATCTTCTTTTTCATCTCCATCGCTTTTTTCAAATCAAACATAGTTTGGGTATTTTTTGCGCAAAGATAGATATATGCGTAATTTTGCCGCAAATTTTATCAATGAGCAAGCGCAGTGCAAAAAAACGAATCGTTAGTGGAATTGCTTCCGCTATCGACCAATTAATCCTGACTACCGGAAACGATGAACGTCAGTTCGATGAGAAAACAGAACAATTATTTAAGTTGTATGATGAGGCTATGACCAAAATCAATGCAACAGCAAAATTGAAGGATCGTTCTGCTGTAAAACAACACTATAAGTCGCTTTACGCCGATTTACAGGCAGGTATTAACGCTGTAACCGGCAAAAAATAATCGACCTGATGTCCAAAAAAACGAAAAACATAGATACCACAAACATCAGAGCGCTTACGCCGTTTTTACCTGATAATCTGTTTGTTGCAAAAACACCGGATAGGGGAAGAGCAGTGTTTACCAGCAAGTTAATTCCGGCGGGCACAGTTATTGAAATAGCACCCATGATTGTTTTTAATGAAAAAGACAGGTTGTTACTCAATGACACATTTTTATATGAATACTACTTCGAATGGGGTAAAAGTGGACGAAAAGGTGCTTTGGCACTTGGATTCGGCTCACTTTATAACCATAGCTATGCACCAAATGCTCGCTATTTGCCTGATTTCGACCTTAATATTCTTGAATTTGTTGCCGTTCGCGATATTCAGCCTGGCGAAGAGATTTGTGTTAACTACAATCTCGACCCTGATGACCAAACGCCTGTTTGGTGGGAACGCGACAAGATTAAAAAGAAAAAGCAACACCCTTAAATTATGAAACTGCTCAAAAAATTCATGCCGGTCCTACTTTTGGTTGCCAGCTCGCATGGAGTTTTTGGGCAGCTTTCTCCCTGGTGGGCCCAAACCGATAGCATCGATTCGGCAGAGGTTAAACGCGAGGAAATAGCTGATAGCATTATCAATTTTGCAAAAACCTTTATGGGAACCCCTTATGTATGGGGAGGAAATACACCTGATTCAGGTTTCGACTGCTCAGGTTTTGTTTGTTACGTGTATAAGCAGTTTAATATTGCTCTGCCACGAACATCAGGGCAACAATTTGACGCAGGGACGCCAATTCCTTATGTAGAAGCTCAACCGGGCGATTTAATCTTGTTTGCAGGTCCTAAAAACGGCCCCGGCAATCCCGGACATGTCGGTATAGTCCTTTCTTTTGAACCCGAAACAGGCTTCTCATTTATACATACTTCTTCCCCCGAATCGGGCGGAGTGCGCATCAGCAACGAAAAAAGCGAAAAATACTACAACAAAAAATTCCTTGAAATTAGGCGTGTTATTACTACTGATTAGTCAGATATTGTTTATTTTGCGCTGTTAACTTTTTCAATGCCAGACTATATCCAGACCGGACTCTCCACTTTTAAAGACTTGTTTACTTGGCTCAGCGATAGGTCTAAGTCAAAAGATATTACTAAAAATGCCATCCTGCGCGAAATCCGCGATAACCTGAAAATGTTGGAACACCGCAACCAGGAAGGGGTTAATATTACCGCACTCATTAACGGTTTAAGCGCAAACGCCATTGCAGAAGCGTATGTAAATAATTATAAATTCAACACGCTTAAAGAAGGCCCTAAGCAACTCGCTAAACAACTCATATTTAACAAACGTCAGGAAAAATATATAGGGTGGGATGCTGAACGGTTTGTGTATAGTATTGAGGGGAAAATAAAGGATTTGAAAAATATTCCTGTATTATTTGCTGACCTCAGTAAAGCACCTGTTAATATCACCGTGCGTTTAGACAACCTATACTATCAACTGTTGCTGTTCGCTATTTTTTTACATAATAAGCAATAATTACACCGCCTCAAATGTTAAATTTTGAGGTTACTGCACTTTTTTTCGACTGCCCTGTAACTTTTTTATCGCTGGTTCGACTTATGGTAACAAGCAATTTTTAACCATAAAAAAACTATAGCATGAAAAAATTATTATTATCCGCAATTTTATTTGCAGCCTCAGCATCACTATTTGCTCAAAATGCTCAAATAGAACAATTCTATCAAAAATATGAAGGCAAAGAAGGATTTACTTCTGTAAAAATTACTGAAAAATTATTTGCACTAGCTGCTTCTGCAACAGGTTCTGATCCTGATATTCAAAATGTAGTTGATGGCATTAAAGGTATTCAGATTTTGGTTTTCGAAAATACCGAAAACAATGCTAAATCCGGCGAATATTATCACGAATTTATGTCAACTGTTTCTACTGGAAATTTTGATGAATTAATGACTGTAAATTCAGAAGGAGATAAAGTGAAATTTTACGGTAAAATGGCCTCTGACAAAATATTAAATGAAATGTTATTAGTATGTGATTCCGATGGCGAATTTGTAATGATAAGTATACTCGGTGAAATTAACATGGAAGATATTTCCAAA
The DNA here is from genome assembly GCA_016718035.1 of Bacteroidota bacterium. Taxonomy (GTDB): domain Bacteria; phylum Bacteroidota; class Bacteroidia; order Chitinophagales; family BACL12; genus UBA7236. Next base: position 131,554 of record JADKEK010000011.1, read on the forward strand.
CTGTCTGAAATGGATATCAATGGATTAGAAGAATTGAAAAAAGTGGAAGACAAAGAATAACCCTGAATGTAATTGAACTCAAACTAAAACTTGATAATTATGAAAAATTTTCGCCTGATATTCCCGCTTTTAACCATCTTGTTGATAAGCAATACAACCTTTGCAGCAGCACCGGAAACAACTACACCTGATGATATCAGTTCATCAAAAATAAATTTATGGATACCCGGATTTTTAATGAAAATGGCTGCCGAAATTGCCGATGACCATGTAGATGATGAAGAAGATGAACAAGCCATTAATTTATTACGCAAATTTGGAAATACTACCATTTGTATACGAGAAGGCGAATATTATAAAGATAGAACTGATAAAAAAATGACTCGGAAATTAGATCGCATGGAACGTAAAAATTATAGCGAATTGATGAGTGTGATAACTGCAGAGGAACAGGTGAATATCAGTATCAAGGAAAATAAAAAGGGTAAAATTAAAAGAATGGTGGTACTTGTAGATGAAAAGGATAATACTTACGTATTCCTCAAAATGAATTGTAAATTATCAATTGATGACATCAGTAAAGTGTGTAGTCAATTTACTTATGATTAATTAACATATACAGTAGAATAATTTTCCGCAAAAATTAGTTCATAGACCGAAGCAAATGCTTCTCAAGCCGCAGTCAGGAGTGTCTGCGGCTTTTTTTATTCAATCCGCAGCCATCCGAGCACTCGTTTGTGTTTTACTTCCCAGCGACTATTTTCAAAAACCAAATCAAGTTTTATTCTGCTTGGAGCATCCGGTCCTCCATTTTGTTGGATAATTTCAATATGATCCTCACTAACAGCCGAAATAATTGCTATGTGGCCATAATTATTTAATAAACTGCCATCGAATACAATTATGTCTTCTACTGCAGGTTGTTTTAAACTTGGATTGGCATACTGAACTAGTTCACGTGCATAATTATACGAAGCATCGCTTAATTGATTATCGAAAAAATCTTTTGCATTACCAGACCCATTTGGCATAATATGGTTGAAACGTAAAAAATAATATCGCTTTACAAATTCTACACATTGCCATTCCACACCTAACACATAGCCGTTTGCAGCCGTAATTTCTTTGCCAACATGATGTATATCGCCATTATAATAAACCGGTATGCTGTTGAGCGAATCTATTGGCATGCCCGGTAATTTAGAGGTTGATACCGGACCAATAAAACGAAGTAGCATAAACGTAATAGATAAAAAACCACCAACCACCAGCAGGTAAATGATTAACAATTTTTTGGTTAATGGGTGTTTATGCGTAAACATCAGGTTGTTGTTAACGATGCTAAAGATAGAATTTGTATGGTTTTTCTGTCATATTTATATCAATAAAAAAGGGACTGCTGTTAGACAGTCCCTTGAAATATGTTGGAATACAATTAGAATTTGAAGCTTAAACCTACCGTGCCAACCATCATATCGGTGCGCGATTCTTTTGGAGTTGCAGCAATTGATATATCTTCTTCATTTATTTCTTCTTCACTTAAAATAGACGAGTTATACGATATTTCCCATTGCTCAATGTCATCTTCCACATAGTATTCTGCTTTTGAGCCCATTGTATATAAAAACCGAAGGTCTAAAAATATATTTTCTTTGATTTCAACCATAACACCAGCGGCACCGCCATAACTAACTGCCCAGCTCGAATTTTGTGAACTTGAGGTAATTAAATCGTCATCCTCTTCAGTAAAATAATGTTCAGGTGATTCATCGTAAATAGCGGTAGATGTGCCAAAATGATTAAATCCAATTAACCCGTCTACATAAGGCTGAAATGTTTTTGTAGGCGCTAAAAACCGAACATTCAAATGGCCCTTGGTAATAATATTGCTTGTTTCTGCACGTAACGGAAAACTCAATGTTTGAATAATAGTTCCGTTGGCTTCAATGGTTGCTGTTAATGTTTCTGTTTGCGACTTATGTCCGTTGCCAAAAAATGCGATGTCAAAACCTAATAATATCGGTATCTTTTTATCGGGCTGGAAAAATAAATTCACGCCACCTCCAATGGCTATTTCATCGTTTACTGTTTGAAATGAACCGAAAGGAAACCCTAAATCGAAATTTGCACCAAAATAGGTGGTTGATTTTTTATTGGCGACAGTAGTTTGAGCAAACAAACTGCCGGTTATTAAGGTAACAAATAAAAAGAGTGAAATTTTTTTCATAAAATAATTTTAATGGTGAATGATTTTTACAACCACTTCTTCTTTTTGAAAATAAACAGTTGTAATATGGTAATGGCAATCATCACCCCCCAAACTATGTAATAACCGTTTTGAGAGTGAATCTCCGGAAAATTATCAAAGTTCATACCATAAACACCTACTATAAATGTTAAAGGGATAAATATGGTTGATATGAGGGTCAACACCTTTATAATGGAGTTCAAATGGCTGTTCATATTGGCCATATTTGTTTGCACCAGGTCACTCAAATACTCCCTGTCCACATCAATTTGATTCACTACCTGATTCACATGGTCAAGTACATCGCGTAAAAATATTTTCGACTCAGGCTGTATCAAAACAATTTCTTCCTTCATTAACCTGAAAATCACCTCGTTTAAAGGTGCTATAGAACGGCGTAAATAAATCAAGTCTTTGTTTACATGATGAATACGCGATAAATGGTTTTTATTTTTCTGAATGAAGATGTCATTTTCTATGGCTTCCAACTCATTCGCATAATGGTCCAAAATATCATAGTAACTATCTACTATGGCATCAATAAGTACATAGATTAAATAATCAGCACATTTTTTTCTGATTTTACCTTTGGCATTTCTCAATCTGTCGCGAATAATACCAAAATAATCACCTTCTTCTTCCTGAAAACTGAGCACAAATTCTTCACCCAAAACCAAACTGATTTGGTCGCGTTGCAAACGTTGTGCATCGTCAAAATAAAATTCATTTAACGTAATATAAATGATATCTGACTCCGGATACTCATCTGCCTTAGGAATCTGATATACATTTAAAATATCTTCAACAATTAAATTGTGTAATTTAAAATGGGCGCCAATTTTTTCAATAAGCGATTCAATGTTTAAGCCATTAACATTTAACCACATGATGTTATTATCCGCAACATCCATGGGTATATTATCGCCCTGGGTAAAAGATTTTTCGGAAAAATGTTGTTCGCTGTAATCTATGCGACTTATAGAAATGTTTTCGGGATGTTTGTTGCCGGTGTAGATGGCGGTTCCAGGCAGTAAGCCTGATTTACGTTTGTGGGTGTGTTTTTTAGAACGATGTGTTAGTGGAGCAGTCATTATTTATTGTTTTACATAACTATCCGAAAAACTATTCCATTTCATTTTAATTACACCCAATACAGCTTCTTTAAAAATGCCTTTACTCATTTTGGAAACGCCTTTTTCCCTGTCCTTAAACACAATAGGAATTTCTTTTAGCTTAAACTTACATTTCCATGCTGCGAATTTTAATTCGATTTGAAATGCATAGCCAATAAATTTAATTTTATCTAAATCAATTTTTTCTAATACTGCACGTTTATAACAAACAAAACCGGCTGTTGTGTCCTTTACGTGAATACCCGTAATGAGTCTAACATATAACGAAGCCCCTTTTGATAATAAAATTCTGTTTAACGGCCAATCTTCCACACGCCCTGATTTTACGTACCTCGAACCTATTGCTACATCTGCTCCTGCTTCACATGTTGCTTTTAAGCGTGGCAAGTCAGCGGGCTTATGCGAAAAATCCGCATCCATTTCGATAATAAAATCATAACCGTGATCGAGTGCCCATTTAAATCCGGTAATATAGGCTGTGCCTAAACCGAGTTTACCACTTCGTTTGTGTAAAAATAATCGATCAGGATATTTGGGCTGTAACTTTTCAACGTCTAAAGCTGTGCCATCCGGAGAGTTATCATCAATAATTAATAAATGAAAATTATCAGGAGTATCTAGTACAGCAGCAATCATGGCAACTATATTTGCCTGCTCATTATAAGTTGGTATTACGACTATTGTTCCGGGCAACGGGATTAGGTGTTTTGAGTTTTAATTTTGAATTCAATCATTTTTAATTTCAATTTCGTGTGCAATGGGAAATCACTTTTATATATCCAGTCAAAATATTGTGGCTCGCGTTTATAAACGTCGACACACGCTTGGCCTGTATATTTTCCAAAATTAAAATATGCCTTGCCTTCTTTCATAATCATTCTTCTGCCAAAATCAACAAAATCACCATCCTTGGTAAACTCATGCAACGATTGAACATCGTTTTTCAATTGGTCTTTATAACGGTCTAATTGCCCAAGTAATACCTCATAGGTTGCTCTTACGTCAGCTTCAGCACTATGCGCATTGGTGAGTTCCTTATTACAGAAAAATTTATAGGCGGCTTCAAGGGTTCGTTTTTCCATGAGGGTGAAAATCCGCATAACATCAATGTACCGTCGGTTTTCATCAAATCCCTTTTCCGCACGCAGAAATTCCTCCGCTAGCATTGGAATGTCAAATTTGTTGGAATTATACCCGGCTATATCGCAATTATGCAAAAATGCATTCAACTGTTCAGCAGCATCTTTAAATAATGGTGCATCTTTCACATCTTCATCACTAATACCATGAATAGCAGTTGATTCCTTCGGAATGGCCATACCAGGGTTAATACGCATAGTAAGGCTTTCTTCCTTTCCATCGGGTGAAATTTTTAATATACTTATTTCTACAATTCTGTCAGCACCAAGGTTTATCCCTGTTGTTTCTAGGTCCAGAAAAGCAAGTGGTTTGTCAAGTTTTAACATAGTTACGCTCAAAATTATGTTAAAATTGTAAGATCGAGGTTATCAAAGTTGCCAGAACTCATTAATAACAGGTTAGTATTAACAATATTTAGCTTTTGAAGCAACAATAATAGCTGAGCCGAATCATTAACTACATGCATATCGGTATCATTAAAATAGTGTTGAACTTCGGCAGTGCTGAGATGAGGTAATTTTTTTAGTGTTAATGTATGCGGGTTAAAATATACAATTCGTACATCTGCCTTCTGCATAGTATTATAATATTGATTTATAAAATCTTTATTCAAGCTACTATAGGTATGTAATTCTAAACAAGCCACTAAATTTTTTTCTGGATATTGTTCTTTAACAGCATTTACTGTTGCTTCTACTTTTGAAGGCGCATGCGCAAAATCTCTAAAAATAATATGGTCGTTGTTTTGTTTTAAAATTTCGAGACGTTTTGCAGCACCTTTAAACGATTGCATGGCGGTGTAAAAGTCTGCATCGCTTATTCCCAAAGCATTACAGACTTTTTTAGCACCTTCCATATTTTGCATATTATGTCTGCCGAAAATGGAAAATGTATATTGATTAGTAGTAGTATTTATTTGAAATTTATGATTATTTAAAACATACTCAGGTGTTTGGTAACTAATTATGGTGGCAGCTATTTTGCTTTCATTTATCAACGATTGAATATTGGTATCATCGTTAAATACAATTAATGTATCTGATGACTTTGTGCCTTCCATTAATTGTTTAAACTGATCGGTGTAATTATTAAATGTTGGAAATACATTAAAATGGTCCCACGCAATTCCGCTTATTAAAGTTATTTGCGATTGATAATGTAAAAACTTAGGTCGTTTATCTAAGGGTGAAGCAAAATATTCATCTCCTTCAATAATCATCAGCGGAGCATCACTAAATTGCACCATTGTTTCAAAACCTGCCAATTGAGCCCCAACCAGGTAATCGAATGCCATTTTGCGTTGCTGAAGCACGTGCATAATCATTGAGGTGATGGTCGTTTTGCCGTGACTGCCACAAATGGCAACTCTCGTTTTATGCTTCGATTGTTCGTACACGTATTCCGGAAAACTATACACAGCAAGCCCTAAAGCCTTTGCCTTTAACAATTCCGGATTATCTGCCCGCGCATGCATCCCAAGAATAACCGCATCTAATTTATCATGAATTTTCTCTGGAAACCACCCTTTTTCCGCCGGCAAAAGGCCCTGTTTCTGAAGCCGTGATAACGATGGTTCAAATATTTCGTCATCAGAACCTGTAACCTGATAACCTAGTTGGTGTAACGCCAGCGCGAGATTGTGCATAACCGCCCCGCCAATAGCTATTAGATGAATTTGCATGCGCCGAAGATATAACAATACGGTTGTTGTTGAGAAAGTGTGAGTGTGGATTGTGGAGTTAAAATATATTTTGCATCTTTACGTTATTAATAAAGTGAAACACCAAATGAACTGCACACACAGTTAATTTGTTTCAAAGAAATAATTAGTATTATGTTCAAAGCACGTTCAATCACCAGAGTTTTTATTGCAGCCGGATTAGCTGTTTTATTAACCGTTTCTATTTCTTCTTGCGGCCATAAAGAAGGTTGTCCAAACAAAATCACTGAGGTAGGCGGAGTAAAAATTACTACCACTACCTGATTTTAGGTAACCGCAAACATATTTCGCCTGATCTTTTAACTAAGATCGGGCTTTTTATTTTATTGATATTCGAAGGTAAGCTCTTTAATAATTTCAGTGCTCAAACTCTGAATAACCGGGCACGTTTTACCTGCAATTTCTAATATCTGCTTGTCTTTACCGGTAAGGGTTCCGGCTGGAATTACCAGCTTGCACCGAATCTCAGCAATACGCCTTGGATTGGATGCCATAACCTTAGTTACTTCAACTGTGGTACCATCAATATTTAATCCGTGTGTTCTTGCTGCAATACCCATTAATGTAAGCATACAACTCGCCGTTGCTGTAGCAACTAAATCTGTAGGTGAAAATGCTTCCCCTTTACCCTGATTATCCAATGGAGCATCCGTAATAATGCTAACACCTGAACCTAAATGTGTAGCTGAAGTCCTCAATTCCCCCAAATAACTAACTTTTGATATTAACATGACAATTTTTTTTAAAATTAGGCAACTTATATGGGACAAAATTCGTAATATTATCCGATGAAATTAGGTGCACTGTTTGTAGGTATGGTGATTTGCTTTCAAGTGTTGGCTCAGGATACTGTAGTTGCACCTCAAAGTAAATCTAACCCTATTGTTCTAAACAAAGGCAACAACGCTACTAAACCTTCTGGATTAAGCTATGAACATGAGTTTAGTATGGGAGCAAAAGTGACTACCACGGGTTGGGGCATTTTTGGTGATCTTACTAAAGATGTGAATTACGATAAAAAACGCGTAATGTACTTCGAACTGGCATTTCTTAAAAACCCGAAAGAAACTAAACGCGTTAATGAGTTCACCATCGGGTTTACCCCCCCAAAACCTTTTGTTTATGGGAAACAGAACACTTTTTTTAATCTTAAAGCTGCCATCGGTGAAAAACGCTTGATAGGAGAAAAGGCTGAAAAAAGTGGATTTCAAATAAGCGCAAACTACGCAGGAGGTTTTTCTGCTGGTTTTGTAAAACCTTATTATCTCGAAGCATTAAATACAGATTCAGAAGATGGCAACCTCACCATCCCGATTAGATATTCACCGGAAACAGAAAGTTTGTTTTTGGATGCTACAAAAATTTATGGCGCTTCAGGTTTTAGTGCCGGATTTAATGAAATTTCATTTGTACCCGGCTTGTTTGGCAAGGCAGGATTAAATTTTGATTGGGCAACCTACGACGATTTTGTTAAATCTGCCGAAACCGGCATTGGCGCTGAGTTATATCTGAAAGAAATTCCTATTATGATTCAGGAAAACAACAAGCCGCTTTTTGTTTATTTATACCTAAGTTTGCAGTTCGGAAAGAAGTGGTAAAAATTACGTAAAACAATGATTGAATTACCGGTTGCAGATGCTCACGAAAGGCTGAGAAAACCAAAATGGCTTAAAGTAAAATTGCCCACCGGCGAAAACTACCGGAATGTTCGGCAAATAGTTGATGAATTTAAACTTCATACCATTTGTGAAAGCGGAAATTGCCCAAATATGGGCGAGTGTTGGGGCGAAGGAACAGCTACTTTCATGATTTTAGGTAATGTGTGCACCCGCTCCTGTTCCTTTTGTGCCGTTGCAACAGGTCGGCCTACAGAGCTCGATACAGAAGAACCATTCAGGGTAGCGGAAGCCATCAAATTAATGAAAGTAAAACATGCCGTAATTACCAGCGTTAACCGCGATGAACTTGCCGACCGAGGCGCGTCCATTTGGCATGATACCGTGGCTGCAATTAAAAATCTATCCCCGACAACAACTATAGAAACACTTATTCCTGATGTAAAAGCAAACTGGGACGCACTTATCACCATGATTTCTCCAGGTCAGGAAGTTGTTTCACATAACATGGAAACCGTTAAGCGATTATACCGTTTGGTTAGACCACAGGCTAAATATGAACGCAGTCTAGAACAAATCCAGCGAACAAAAGCATACGGTAAACGCACTAAATCAGGTGTTATGCTTGGCTTGGGCGAAACACAAGATGAAGTTTATGCTATTATGGACGATTTACTTACTCACGGATGCGAAATACTAACATTAGGCCAATACCTGCAGCCAACAAAAATGCATCTAGAAGTAAAAGAATTTGTCACGCCGGAAATGTTTGAACATTATCGCGAAATAGGCATTAATAAAGGGTTCTTGTATGTTGAAAGTGGACCACTCGTAAGGTCGTCTTACCATGCTGAACGCCATGTGTTTTGACATGTAAAGTCAATCAATAAATGTAATTAGTTGGTCATAAATATTTACTTGTTAATTAGTCTTAATATTTTTTTATAGTTTTACCCAAAATAGCGTTTCATGAAAAGGAATTTTACGATTTTCAGTCTCTCATTTATTTGTTTGGTAATGTTATCATTACTGGTGGTAAGTAGCTTTGGAAAACAAGAGTCTACTGCTTTCAATAGTGATACAGTTAAAGGTTTGCATGACCGTGCAGAAAGAAAACACGCTCGTGTTGAAGGTTACCGCACCTGGCTAAACAGTATGAAGGCTAACCCTACAACAGGAAAAGTGGAAATGGCAGATGTTTTTGCTGCCCGTGAACAAATGAAAGAATATTTTCAACAGGCAGTAGTGGTGAGCGCGGTGGCTCAACATTAAATTTGGCTTGGGAAACTATGGGACCAACAAACGTTGGTGGACGTACACGAATTATATTACTTGATAAAAATAATCCCGATAGAATGTATGCCGGCGGCGCAAGCGGCGGGTTATTTTACTCTAATAACGGCGGTTTGGAATGGTTCCCGCACCCGCAAAATGCAGAATTTAGCTCTTTGCTGATTTGTGCAATGGATCAGGCTGCAAATGGTGATATCTATTTCGGAACCGGTGAATATTGGGCCGATTATTTTGATGGCTCGTTTGGTAGTTATACCCACGGATTTGTTGGAGATGGCGTATTCAAAGCACCTGCTGTGACTGGTGACGAAATACCTACATTTGCTCAATTATCAGCTACAGTGCCAACTCCTGCTGATTTAGGTAGCACATCTGGCGTGGCTTGGGCTTACGTAAACAGAATTGCTTGTAGTCCACTCGATGCAAATATCGTTGTCGCTGCAACCAATACCGGTTTGAAAATTTCTAAAGACGGCGGTAACTCTTGGGAAAACTGCGAAGGCGGAGGCAGCCCTCTTAGCAGCGTTTCAGATGATGCAAAATTCGATAACCAAGGTTATTTACACGCTATTTCTTCCAGCTTAAGAAAATATTATCGTTCAACTACCACTGCAGACCCTGCAGTTTTAGATGAACTTGGAACAGGATTGCCAGTAGGAAGCACTCGTCGCGTTTTAGCCATTGCTCCTTCTGATAACAATTATGTATATATCTATTCAGCTAAATCAGGAACTTATGGATGTCAGGGTGTATTTCAATCAACTGACATGGGGGTAAACTTTGCCCAAATAACTGAAGAAGCAAGCGAATTTTTTAACCCAAATGGAACCGGTGCAAACACTACCTGGAATATGTGTATTGCTGTTAAACCGGACGATCCACAACGCATTTATATTGGTGGTCAAATTCAAGCTTGGACTTGGAATGGCATAGGTGGCAGTTGGACTGCAATGACCAGCTCAGGATATCCGGCTTGGTATCCAAAATACATCCATGCGGATCAGCATTTTATTACTTTCCACCCGGAAAACCCTGAAATCATGTATTATGGTTCAGATGGTGGTGTTTCAAGATCTTTAAATGCATCATCACTATATCCTGATTTCGCAACGCTCAATAAAGGCTTGAATTTCTATCAAGCTAATGGTGTCGCAATTGGAATTGAAGGTGAAGCAATGGGTGGTTCTCAAGATAACGGAACTCAATATGTAAATTTCGACCTTAACTCTGAATTGCAATCAGTTGAGGTATTAGGTGGAGATGGTGGTAAAACTGAAATCTCTCATATTCGTCCTGAATATTTATTCGGAACATTCTTCTCAATTACTGCAAATGGAAATGGCGCTGCATTGCGTCGTTCAGTAAATGAAGGCTCATCAATGGCTGCTATTTACGATTGTAATATCGATGGTGGAACATCAAATTGTACGCAAGACGGACTTGCTGATGGCGGTACCGACTTCGTGACACCTTTTGTATTATGGGAAAATTATGATTTATTCAAAACATTTGAATCTGTATTAACAGGAGGCTCTGTAGAATATCCTGCCGGTAGCGGCGACTTTTATGAAATTGGTGATGAAGTTAATTATCTGGGAAGAGATATTACTTTATCTGCTACTTCATTATATGAATCTAGATTATATCAGGCTGTTAAAACCAATCTTTGGGTTACCACAGGAGCGTTATTCAATTCAACTGAAGCTCCTTCATGGTTCAAAATATTACCTTCAACCTCTGGAACTATTAGTGCAATTGAATATGATAATTCAGGAGATGTAGTTTATGTTGGAACTGAAAATGGCAGATTATATCGAGTAAGTGGCTTGTTGACTGCAAACTTTGAATATGTTGATGTTGATGGCAATCCTGAAACAGCTGGTGTGTTTAATGCAGCTACTGCAGGTATCACATCTTTTACCTATGCAAACATTTTCCCTGGAAAAATTACCGGTATCAGCATCAATCGCAATAACCCTGATGAAGTTGCAATTTCAATTGGTGGTTATGGTGTTGACCAAAACGTTTGGATTACAGACAATTGCTTAGATGGCGATGCAGCGACTTTTGAATGTGTTGCAGATGGCGGTTCACTTCCAAATATTCCAGTTTACGACATTCTTATGTTGTCATCTGATAACGATAAATTACTTATTGCAACTGAGTTTGGAATATGGAGTTATTCAATTTCAAGTGGATCTCCTTGGACTTTAGAAAATGGCTTTGTTGTTGGAGAAATTGGCCCAGGCTTCGTTCCAGTGTTTGAAGTTCGTGAAGATTGGGTGCGCGCTAAGGACTGTCTAGGTATTTATGTTGGAACACATGGTAACGGGTTTTACCGAGCTACTAATTTGGCAAACGCCGAATGTGACTTCACAACAGTTAGTTCTGGTCCAATTCAGGAAGAAATTATTGCAGGTATAACGTTAGCACCTAATCCGGCTGATATTTATACAAATGCTAATATTATCCTGAATGAAGCTGCTCTTGTAGAAATTTCAATAGTTAACCTGTCTGGTGCTACTGTTAAAAACTATGGCGCAACTAACTATCCATCAGGTGTTCAAAATATCAACCTCGACGTTCGCGACTTAACTCCGGGAACCTATCTGGTGGTGTTTGAAATCAATGGAGTGCTTAACAGCAAACGTTTAGTAGTTATTTAATTAAACAGCTATCACAATATTTCAAGGCTCCTTCAACCCGAAGGAGCCTTTTTTCATAGCTAGAAGTTCCAACCGGCTAGGCTATACATAGATGCGCTTTTGGTAGTAAAGTAATTGATTAGTTATTAAGGATATCCATCCCGAATTTAGAGGTTTGGATAATTTAAGTTTCATTAATTCAGGTCGCAACTTGGCTGCAACTGGTTTAGCGGTCCACAATTCAAATACCAATAACCTGGTAACTGGTCCAGTGTTATTAAGTCTTGCAGCGTTTAAAATGCCTTTATCTGATTGTTTAATCATCGATTTCAGGCCAATTCAGGTTATAATATCTTGTTATTTGAGACTGATTTTCTAGGTTTGTTGATCTAAACCATTACTCTGATAAGTATAACCCCGCTCAATCGTGATTAGGTGGCAGAATTGGTTCCAAACAATTGATTTTGTTGAACTATACAATGGCATCAAACAATCAGAACTTTCGCATCTGGTAACTATCAAAAACAAAAAAGCCCCCCAAATGGGAGGCTTTTAAAATGTTATAATGTATATAATTATTCTACAACAAAATTGCGAATAGTAGCTTGATTTCCACTAGCAACGCGAACCATATAAACCCCAGCTGCTAAGCCGCTGATATCAATGGCATTTGAATAATTTGTAATTACACCGGTAGTGATTGTTTCAATAACCTGACCAGACATATTTACTATTGAAATCTGAGCATCTTGGGCACTACCAAACTCTAATGAGATGTTTAATACATCATCAGCAGGGTTAGGGAATAAACTCAAAGCACTTAAATTTTCAATTTCCTCAATTGCAGTACAATAATCAACAGATACGTTTTTGCAATAATCGTAAGCTTGTCCACCGTAATCTACGGCTAAACATACGGTATAAGTGCCGGAATTAAATAAGTATGATTTGGGTTACGCTCGAAACTAACGTTACCATCACCAAATTCCCAATAATAGGTAGCATCGTCAGGAACTGCAGCAAAGTTGGATAAATCCTGGAAGTTTTTATTTAAACTGATACAAGGTGAAGGTGTTGAGCTAAGGAAATTCACACCTTTAGGAGCTACATACCAATCTACATACCCTTGTTCGAAGGCAAATACATCAGTATAAGCATAAGTGCTGATATAATAGCCATTCCAAGCACCTGGAGAAAGATCATAACGCACTTCTGTGCTCGCAAAACCATTGTGGTTTTCAGAGTATTCAGACCATGAAGCAGGCGTACTTTCTAAGATTTCTTCATTACATAATAACCAGAAACGGTTTAATGGATTGCTGATAGCCAGCGGAGGGTCAGAAAAATCTAATAATGTATCGCCTAAGCTATAAGGCTGCCCCGGAACAAATTGGAATGCTATTCCAAGGTAATGATCAGGAGAATTTTTATTGATAGTATAATCGATAGCCATTTGCTTGAAAGCAACATTCTCACTAGCAGTGTCGGCATCGCCTAATAGAAAAGTGTATTCAGTAACAGTTCCGTTAGGTTTATTACCTGCAGAAGAATATTTTGATAGGATTACACTAATATCGGTGCCTTCATCAAAATCACCGTTGCCATCATTGTCAAAGTAGAGGTTTTCTACATAACAGTTTGAATTTGGCGCTAAAAGGTAAACTTTTAAAGTGTCGGTATAACCGGTATTAACACGGTCATATAAGTAATAAAAACGCACAGAGTCGATGTCGAATGCATGATCGTCGTTAAACCAATCTTTTGCATCACCAATAACTGTGTAGTTATCGTCAACGAAATCGGAAACGAAATTAGAAATCGGGTCAAACATATGCACGTAGCCATGTCCATACCAGTAGAAGTCTTCACCAGTACCTGTAACAACATAACCTGAAGAGTCTGGCCACAATGGAAGTGCAGCAAGGTTTTCAAGTGCCCAAGCATTAAATGCATAATCTACAGCATCAGAGTAATTTAACCAATAGTAGGTTAACGCTCTGTCGCCCTGATCGGCAGTTTGTTTTAATACGTCGCTTTTAGTTATGTTTTTAGCATCACGAATCTGCTCAGAGCCTTGTAAAACTGAACTTTGATAATTAAGAGGAGCTTGTGCATGCAAAGCTGTAACAATTATCAAACAGACAATAAGTAAAAAATTTTTTTTCATAGCTGTTCTTTTGTTGAATTGTTTATTTTATCTACAAATATAGTTATTTATGACGGGAATTGGTCATATAATTGCAAGTTAACGTAGTTTGGGTTGAGTTTAACTTTCTTTAAGAAAACAGTTTCTGCAGCGTGGTTCATACTCATTTTTTTCACCGAGTAGCACCTGATTTTCATTTTGAACTTTTCGGAATGAATAGGATGCGATATTGCCACATTGCATACAAATGGCATGCACCTTAGTAATATAATCGGCAATAGCCAGCAATTCAGGCATAGGTCCAAAAGGTTTCCCCCTGAAGTCCATATCGAGCCCGGCTACTATCACCCGAATCCCTTTTTGAGCAAGTTTTTCACATACTTCTACAATATGTTCATCAAAAAATTGAGCCTCGTCGATACCTACCACATCTACATCTTCTGAGAGTAAAAGTATATTTAGCGAATTGGAAACAGGCGAGGATAAAATTGCCGTTTCGTCATGGCTGACAATGTTTTGCACATCGTAACGGGTGTCTACAGCGGGCTTAAAAATCTCAACCTTCAAATTGGCAATACGCGCGCGTTTAAGCCTGCGAATCAGTTCCTCGGTTTTACCCGAAAACATGGATCCACAAATTACTTCTATCCATCCACGACGTTCTCCTTTTAGATGCGGTTCAATAAACATACATTTGTACTGTATTTTTCTGGTACGAAATTACGTTTTACTTATCAGTTAAAACTACTTATTTGAACATGGATACTAAAATTACTGAAATAGAAATTCTGCTCGACAAGCTCAATCTGCTGTTTGCCTCGATCAAAAATGATGGTGTTATCGACAAAGTGGAAATGGAATTGCTGAGGAAATACGTGCAGCAGCTTCAGGATAAGCTCAACACCGAATCTGTGCAAAATATTGTGCCACCGGTGGTAATACCCGTTGTTAAAGTTGAGGAAGTGAAAAAAGAAGTGGAAAAAACGATTGTCCCTGAAATCACCATACCAGTTCCTCCTGTTGAGGTGCCCAAAGTGGAAAAAATTGTTGAGCCAATTGTAAATCAGGATGTAATTACACCAATCACTAAAGAACCTGTGATTGAACCAATTGTTCAACCTATAATAGAAGAAAAAAAGGTAGAACAAATTATTCCTCCGGTTGAAATCGAAAAACAAAAAATAGTTGAAACACCGGTTGTTAAAAAAACACCAGAGGTAAAACCACCAGTTTCAGGCAACGACAAAAAACCACTTGCCATTTTAGACGACGAAGAAGAAGAGGAGGACTTTAATGCAGGTTTAAACAACAAATTGTATAAGGACAAAAAAACACTTGCCGATAAACTTACTTCTTCAAAGGGCAAAGATCTGAAGAGTGTAATTGATTTAAACGAAAAATTGTTTTTTATCAATAAACTATTTAAAGGTGATAAAGAAGCTTACGAAAACACCATTAAACAACTTAATATGGTTACCGGTTATGAAGAAGGTAAACAATTAATTGTTGCCGATTTGGCAAATAAATATAATTGGAAAGACAAGGAAGCTATTGAACGGTTAACAGAAGTGATTCAGCAAAAATTTATGTAATTGCTCATTTAAGTATTTGAGCTAAATATTGCATCACTGTTGTTGTTCCGCCCAAGTGCGATTGGATGAATTTTTCAGCATCAGAACCTGCTCCGGTATAAATGAACTGAAATTGATTCATTAAATTTATTCTGTTCAGTAACTCATCTGCATCTCTGATTACCAGTGCGGCATTTACATTTACCAATCCAACAGCTTCATCAAATTTTTTGTATTTTTTACCGAATAAAATCGGCTTGCCATAAACGGCTGCTTCTAAAGTATTATGAATACCTTTATTGAATCCACCGCCTATATAATTAACGTCGGCGTATTGGTATAAGGCATTTAGAATACCAATGGTATCAACTATTAACACCCGTTTGCCAATTAAATCTGCTTCGGTTGCTTTGTGTAATTCGGAATAAACTAAAGCGTATTTTTTAAATCGTTTTTTGGTTTTTGAAATACTTTTTTTGTCAATATTGTGCGGAACAACAATGATTTTAAAGTTGACGTAAACTAATTTTTTGTAAAAAGCTTCGGCCAGAAGTTTTTCATCTTTTGCCCAAGTACTGCCGGCTACAATAACATTGTGATTGGCGGTAAAAGTGGCTATTTCAGGATATTGTTTTACATGTTGAGCAACTTCAAATACACGATCGTAACGCGTGTCAAAGCCGATAGCAACATGTTGAATTTTAATGGATTGTAAAAGTTGTAATGAATTTTCGTTTTGGACAAAAATTTGTGTAAATTTTTTGAGCATGGATTTATGTAAGCGGCCATACCATTTAAAAAACAATTGATTTTTCCTGAAAATTGCTGAGATTAAAACTGTCGGGATTTTTTTTGTTGCCAGCGTATTTAAATAGTGATACCAAAACTCATATTTGACGAATACAACTAAATCGGGTTGTATAAGCTGGATAAACTGTTGTGCATTGGATGCAGTATCTTCCGGCAGATAAGTTACATAGTCGGCGCCTTCAAAATTTTTACGCACCTCATATCCTGACGGAGAATAAAAGGATAAAACAATTTTTATGTTTGGATACTCTTTTTTGAGTTGCTCCATTACAGGTCGGCCTTGCTCAAATTCGCCTAATGAAGCACAGTGAAACCATACTACTTTACTGTTATCGCGGACAAATTCCTGTTTGATTTTTCCAAAAATATTTTTTCTTCCTGCTACCCATAATTTCGCCTTAGGTTGAATGAATGCAGCAATTCGAATACCTGCATGATATAAACGCGTAATTACATTATAATAAAACACCTGGAAAACAATCAGCGAAATAATGCCGACAATGCCCAACACAAAAACAATGGCTACAATCTTCATATCAATGGGTATAAAATTTACTTCTTGGTTGCTCAAAAATCGGGAGGTTCCACGTCAATTTCAAATTAACCAGCATATCAAAACGCATTTCATCGTCCGGCAACCCGGTATCGTAATTTAAACTTCTTCTGTTTTGAGTAAAGGCTTCCTGTATTTCAATACCCCCTCTGAAATTGACAAAATACTTATTACTAAACAAATAATATCCTATATACTGATTCAGCATAATGCCGTTCGATAATCTGTCGTAACCTTTTCTATAGGTAGGTGCAAGTTGGGGAACTGCCGCTTCATCAATATATATCCAAATTCGGTGTTGTAAAAAACCAACCCCACCGGTAAAAGCAAGCCCGGAGTTAGGGTTTATCCCCCAAATATTCGTGATTTTTCCTACTTCTGCCTTGAAATTTACCCCACTTTCCCATAAAATCGGGTCGTATTGAAGTCCATCAAGCCCTAAAATAAAGCCGGCGTCGTTGCGTAAATTGTTCAAAATGCTATCCACTCTTACAACACTTCCATAAATAAAGGCCCCATTCACCCCCCACAGCCAGTTCTCATCTGTTTTGTACTGATAGCCACCGCCAACCAATGCATGCACACCAAAACGGTCTGCCATATCCCCAAAAGGTGCGCCAACACCGAGGTCTACCTGTATAATATGGGCCGATACTATACTGTCGTTTAGGTTTATTTGAGCACTGAGGCGAGTGCCAAACAGGCAAAAAAGCAAAATCAGGTGGTTAAATCTCATAAGAAAGCGGGCAAATTTACAAAGATTGACGGGTTTGTAAACGCCTTCACTATGGTTTAAGTATCTTTGCACCCTGAAATTTGACACAGGAATGAGAAAAATACAGATGGTTGACCTGAGTACTCAGTATCAACAAATTAAACAAGAAGTGGATGCCGGAATCCAGGAAGTAATTGATACCACTCAATTCATTAATGGAACGGCCACTAAAACCTTTGCCACAGCATTAAGCAATTACCTTAATGTAAAACATGTAATACCATGTGCAAATGGTACCGATGCCTTACAAATCGCCCTTATGGCGCTTGATTTACAGGAAGGTGATGAGATTATAACAATCCCTTTCACATTTGTCGCTACTGTTGAAGTTGTTGCATTACTCAAATTGGTGCCTGTTTTTGTCGATGTTGACCCTGATACCTTTAATATTGATGTTAATGCAATTGAGGCTAAAATTACACCAAGAACTAAAGCTATAATTCCTGTGCACCTGTTTGGACAAAGTGCAGATATGGAAAAAATTATGGCAATTGCTGCTAAACACAATATTGTGGTGATTGAAGATAATGCCCAGGCTATTGGCTGTGATTATACTTTTTCAGATGGCACAACTAAAAAAACCGGCACTATTGGTCATATTGCAACAACCTCTTTTTACCCAACTAAAAATTTAGGCGCATACGGTGACGGCGGCGCATTGTTTACCAATGATGATGAGCTAGCAAAAAAAGTACGCATTATTTGTGACCACGGCTCAGCTAAAAAATATTATTACGATTCTATTGGTGTAAATTCTCGTTTAGATAGTATGCAAGCGGCAATTTTAAATGCAAAATTAAAACGCCTCGATACTTATAATGATAAACGTCAACAAGCTGCTGCACTTTATGATGCACAACTTGCTAATATTCCCGGAATTCAAATACCGGTGCGCGCACAAAATGCGACCCACGTATTTCATCAATATACTATTCGAGTTGCCGAAAACAGAGACGCCTTAAAAGAACATCTAGGTGCTTTAGGTATACCTGCAATGATTTACTATCCGGTGCCATTGCACATGAGTGATGCTTATGCTAGTTATGGATATGCTGCTGGTGATTTTCCAGTAAGTGAAAAAATTGCTCACGAAGTATTGTCACTGCCCATGCATACTGAATTAGATGAAGAACAAATCCAGTTCATTTGTCAGGCAATTAAATCATTTATTACTGTACCGGCTTAATTTCAACAACTATTATTTCCATGTATCAACAACTGAGTAAAAAAAATACTAAAATTGCTGTAATTGGTTTGGGTTATGTAGGCCTGCCGATTGCATTGGAATTTGGTAGAATTTTTTCAGTAATTGGCTTCGATATTAAAAAGGAAAGGGTTATTAGTTTAAATAATAAAATTGACCCTGATGGAGAAGTTCCGGCAACTGCTTTTGAAGGAAGTGATGT
This sequence comes from Bacteroidota bacterium, assembly GCA_016718035.1. Classification (GTDB taxonomy): domain Bacteria; phylum Bacteroidota; class Bacteroidia; order Chitinophagales; family BACL12; genus UBA7236. The sequence goes on from JADKEK010000011.1 coordinate 150,610, forward strand.
GCTATTTACCAATAATGTTGAAGATTTAAACGGATGTAGTTTTCATATCATTGCGGTTCCTACTCCTGTTGATGAACATAAAGTACCCGATTTATCTTATTTAGAATCAGCCACAACAATTATTGCCAAAATTTTAAAGAAAGGCGATTATGTGGTGTATGAATCAACCGTTTTTCCAGGCTGTACTGAAGAAATTTGTTTGCCTATTCTTGAAAAACAATCAGGTTTATTGTTAAATCAGGATTTCAAAATTGGCTATTCACCTGAACGGATCAATCCGGGTGATACACAGTATACCTTGCGCAATGTAATTAAAATTGTTTCCGGTTCAGATGAGGAAGCACTTGAAAATATTGCTCAGATTTATAGTGCTATTGTGCAACCTGGTGTATACCGAGCCTCATCCATTAAGGTAGCGGAAGCAGCTAAAATTTTGGAAAACACTCAACGTGATTTAAATATTGCGCTCATGAATGAGCTTTCATTAATTCTGGATAAAATGCAGGTAAATACTTACGAAGTAATTGAAGCAGCCGGAACTAAATGGAATTTTCACAAATATTATCCCGGATTAGTTGGTGGACATTGTATAGGTGTTGACCCTTATTACCTTACCTATAAGTCCATGGAACTCGGATATGAACCTTATGTTATTTTAAGTGGCAGAAAGGTAAATGATAACATGGCATTTTATATTGCACGCAGATGTATGCAACAATTAATTGCCGCAGGTAAAAATCTTACAGATTCGAAAATTCTGGTAATGGGCTTAACATTTAAGGAAAATGTTAACGATATCCGAAATTCTAAGGTCGCAGATTTAATCCATGAACTCAAGTCGTTTGGATTACATGTGGATGTTACCGACCCTAAAGCAGATAATAAAGAAACAGAAAAAGAATACGGCTTTTCGCTTACAACAGTTAATGGAACAAAATACGATGCAATTATTTTAACTGTGCCTCATAAAGAATATATTGGCTTAGATGAGCGTTACTTCTTGTCGATAGCAAAAGAACAATGTTTGTTTATAGATATTAAGGGCGTATTTAGAAAAAAAATCACTCAATTAAATTACTGGAGTTTATAACTATGAAAAAGAATTTGCTTATTACCGGTGGAGCCGGATTTATCGGATCACATGTTGTGCGTTTATTTGTCAATAAATATCCGGATTACCATATTGTGAATTTAGATAAACTTACCTATGCCGGTAATCTGAATAACCTGACCGACATTGAAAAGGCTTCAAACTATGAATTTGTAAAAGCTGATATCGTTGATGGTGATGCAATGGTGCAACTCTTTCAAAAATATCAGTTCGAAAAAGTTATTCATTTGGCTGCTGAAAGTCACGTAGACAGAAGTATCGCTAATCCAATAGAATTTGTTATTACCAATGTTGTGGGTACATGCAATTTATTAAATGCAGCACGCCATATTTGGAAAGATAATAGCGAAGGCAAATTATTTTATCATGTTTCTACTGATGAAGTGTATGGAAGTTTAGGGGAAGAAGGATTTTTCACCGAGTCAACTCCGTATGACCCGCATAGTCCATATTCGGCCAGTAAAGCAAGCAGCGACCATTTTGTTCGTGCTTATCATGATACCTATAAATTGCCGGTTGTTATTTCTAATTGCAGTAATAATTATGGTTCATTCCAGTTTCCGGAAAAATTAATTCCACTGGCCATTAATAATATAAAAAATAATCGCCCGATACCTGTTTACGGCAAAGGCGAAAATGTTCGCGATTGGTTATGGGTTGATGATCATGCCAGAGCTATTGATGTTATCTTACATAAAGGCAAAATAGGGGAGACCTATAATATCGGTGGTTTTAATGAATGGAAAAATATCGACCTTATTCATGTATTGTGCAAAGTAATGGATGAAAAATTGGGTCGCACACCCGGCACTTCAGCTAGCCTCATCACTTTTGTAACTGATCGTGCAGGCCACGATTTGCGTTATGCTATTGATGCAACTAAATTAAATACTGAATTAGGTTGGCAGCCATCACTGCAGTTTGAAGAAGGTATTGCTAAAACGGTAGATTGGTATCTGGCGAATGAAGCATGGCTCAACAATGTTACCAGTGGTGATTATAAAAAATATTACGATAATCAATACGCAGCAAGGTAATCATGTTGCTCTCATTATTTGGCAAATTATTTTCTAAAAAAGATATCGTTGATTATTCGGTAATAAAAACAGATATGCATTCGCATCTCATTCCGGGAATTGACGATGGTGCCAAAGATGAACAAACTGCTTTGTTGATGATTGAGGGATTAAAAGCACTTGGGTTTACCCAATTAATTACAACCCCTCATATAATGAAATCTTATTTTGACAACAATGAACAGATAATTCAAAACGGGCAACAAAATTTTAATGATAAATACCATACCAATGTTGTTGCTGCAGCCGAATATTTTGTTGATGAATCGTTTGTTGAAAAAATAAAAAACAACATGCCACTGTTGACATTTGGTGATAATTATGTGCTGATAGAAGTGAGCATGGGGGTTAAGGATAAACAATTGGAAGAAGCCGTTTTTGAACTTACCTCCCGAAATTATAAACCAGTGCTGGCACATTGTGAACGCTATCCGTATATGTTTGAACACGGTAAATTAAATTATTACGAAAAATTAAAAGATGCTGATGTGTTATTACAGGTAAACATCCGTTCTTTTTTGGGCCAATATGGAGAAATCCAGAAAAAAATTGCCAGAAAATTGGCTGTTAACGATATGATAGATTTTTTGGGAACTGATATTCATAATGAATTGCAGTTGCCTATGCTTAAAGATGCTTTACAGGATGAATATGTGCAGCATTTGCTTAATAGTAATCAATTAAAAAACGCTTTATTATAACTATTTATGCCATTTATAGACACCCCAATTCCAGGTTTATTTGTTTTTGAACCAAAAGTATTTGAAGATGCAAGAGGTTATTTTTTCGAATCTTTTAATGCTGCAGTTTTTAGTGAAAAAGGAATTAACGTAAATTTTGTTCAGGATAACCAAAGTAAATCTACATACGGTATTTTACGTGGATTACATTATCAGCTCGACCCATTTGCACAAGCTAAACTGGTGCGTGTCATTAGTGGTGAAGTGTTGGATGTTGCGGTTGATGTGCGTAAAGGTTCACCAACATTTGGGCAACACTTTGGCATTATTTTATCTGCTGAGAACAAAAAACAATTATATATACCACGAGGTTTTGCGCATGGATTTGTGGTATTAAGTGAAACTGCAGAGTTTTTTTATAAATGCGACAATTTTTACAGCAAAGAACATGATGCCGGCATACTTTATAATGATGAAACATTAAACATTGACTGGAAAATTAATCCTGCCGATATTAAAGTGAGTGAGAAAGATGCCAATTTGCCAACTTTCCCGAATGCATTAAATAATTTCCAATATTAATAAAACACACACAATGAAAATTCTGGTAACAGGTTCTAAAGGTCAGCTAGGTAACGAAATTCAGGTGTTAAGTAAACGACATCCTCAGCATAATTATGTATTTGTAGATGTTGATGAATTGGATATTACCAATAATACGAGTGTTCAACAGTTTTTCGCACAACATCAGTTTGATGTTTGTATTAATTGCGCGGCTTATACTGCGGTAGACAAAGCAGAAGGTGATGATACAATGGCGGCGCTCATCAATGTAACCGGTGTTGAATATTTGGCTAATGCCTGCCAAAGAGCCGGCGCTGTGCTATTTCATATTTCTACCGATTTTGTTTTTGATGGCTCAGCAACCTCACCAATCGATGTGGCAACTTCAGTAAATCCTATTTCTGTTTACGGACAAACAAAAGCTGAAGGTGAATATCGTGCATTATCACTCAATCAAAAAACGATATTAATCAGGACAAGCTGGGTTTACAGCACCTTCGGAAATAACTTTGTAAAAACAATGATTCGTTTGGGAAAAGAAAAACCTGAACTCGGTGTTGTGAACGACCAGGTTGGTTGTCCCACTTATGCAAAAGACCTGGCATGGGTGATTTTCGAGTTCATAAAAAAATTGCCGACAATAGAATATGGTATTTATCATTTTTCTAATTCCGGGGTTACTTCTTGGTGTGGTTTTGCACAAAAAATTATGGAATTGTATGGCCTTAACTGTAAGGTTAATCCTATTACGACAGACCAATATCCGACGCCCGCAAAACGCCCGAAATATTCGGTAATGAATTGCGATAAAACGATAAATACTTTACAAATAAATATCCCGCATTGGGAAAATGCATTGGAAGAATGCATACAACTATTAAAACAACAAGAAATGTTAGAACAGATTGACGTTAAAAAAATTATTGCGATTGCTGAAGCAGCAGGTAAAGAAATTATGCAAATTTATGATACTGACGATTTTGCAGTTACCGATAAAAGTGATAATTCACCATTAACCAAAGCCGACAAAGCAGGTAATGCAGTTATTGTTGCTGCATTAAAAGAGCAATATCCGCAAATTCCGATTATCAGCGAAGAAAATAAAATGATTGAATATGCTGACCGCAAAGACTGGAATTATTTCTGGTTAGTTGACCCGCTTGATGGCACTAAAGAATTTATTAAAAAGAATGGCGAGTTCACCGTAAACATCGCATTAGTTCGTAATGGCAAACCGGTATTAGGTGTTGTTGGCATTCCTGCTAAAAATCAAATGTATTACGCGGTAGAAAATAAAGGCGCTTATAAAATTGACGAAAACGGTGTGGAAACAAAATTGGTTGTTAATGAACCAAAAACTGATGAAATTGCATTAATTGGAAGCCGTTCACATCCATCACCTGAATTTGATGCATATTTAAAAGACATGGAAAGCAAATTTGCTACGGTAAATTTTGTTCCTGCAGGTAGTTCATTAAAATTTTGTTTAGTTGCAGAAGGCAAAGCTGATGTATATCCTCGTTTAGGACCAACCATGGAATGGGATACTGCAGCAGGTCACGCTTTAGTATTAGAAGCCGGAGCCAGAGTAAAAGTTTATGGTCAGGAAATGGATTTACAATACAATAAAGAAAATTTATTAAATCCGTTTTTTATAGTGGAGAAAGCGAATTAATTACCTTTCGTTGTTTACCGTTTTCGGTAACAAATGTTATGAATCGTATAGTTGGAGTGAGGGAAATAAATCTCGAACGTTGAGATAAATAACCGCTCCCATTATACGATTCTACTTTTTGGACACTTCCATTTTGATAGGTCACCAATGCGTATATTTCATCTTCCTGAAAATAACTGCTTTGTCCATTATCCCAACTAAATACATGCGTTTTACCATTGTTGATGGTGCCAACAATTAAGGGCTGATTTTTTTCACCACAAGCTATGGTAGTTAAAGCACGGGAATCGCCATCGCTCCAATATCCGCTTGTATTACTTCTTACTGCCTCAAAAGTGCAATCGCCTTTGCCTAATAATAATAACCCGGTGCCGGCATCATGACGCATAATTAAAATATCAGTCGTATAATAATTGCCATGCATTAAAATATCGGTAAAGCCATCTTTATTAAAATCGTCAACAACGCTGCCCATCATTACACTTATTTGAGCATAAACAGGTAATGGTAAAATGTCGAATTTGCCATTACCTTTATTATGCATCACTACGCTTCTAAATTCATAAGCATATCTATGGATTGCATCATTTAAAGCTTCACCAAAAATATCTGTTACAGTCGCCTTCCCATACCAATCCCAACTTGGCATTAGTTTACGGTAGGAGGGAACTTGTTCTAATAAACGCTCACGCAATTGAATTGGATATAATTGATCATGCTGGTAATGACAAAGAATTAAATCCTGTGTATTGTTGTTATCGAAATCAGAAAGAAAAGCCTCCATTGGTAAATTACGTCCATCAACTTCTGAAGGCGTATTCATATATCTCCTGTTAGTCCCGAAATTGCCTAATACATAATCGATATCACCATCATTATCAAAATCGGAACCTTGAACACTTTGCCACCAACCATCTGTTTTTTCAGTATTTATTGTTGCTGAAATATTTTTAAATAATTTACCTGTATTTTCAAAAATGGTAAATGGCATCCAGTCTCCGCATAATACTAAATCCATTTTATTGTCATTATTGTAATCGCTCCAAATTGCTGAAGTCACCATGCCAATTTCCAATAATTCAGGAGCAATTTGGGCTGTCACATCTGTAAATTTTCCTTTATCATTCCGCAAAATATAACTGCTTACCGGTTTTAAATAAGCGCCCGGGTATTGACGTCCTCCAATAAATAAATCCATATCGCCATCAGCATCAAAATCACAGGCATTCACACTCGACTTTGGGGTATAACTTTGTGGAATAGATTGTTGCTGCAAAGTGAATTTTCCGGTGCCGTCATTCAGATATAAATAATCGGTGTAGCTTTTGTCATTAGCAGGAAATTCATTTCCACCTGCCGTGATGTATAAATCATTGTCCTTATCATTATCAGCATCAAAAAATAATGCGCCACCATTGTCGGTTAACAATTTTGGTTCAGGTAATTGGTTCGGCGATAAAATAAATTTTTGTGGGGTTGTTTGTAAATAAAGTTTGCCAGGCTGACTAGCACTTCCACCAAAATATACATCATCCAATTGATTGCCATCAACATCGCCAACTGCAATACAAGGCCCTAAGACACTCATTTTATGAGGTAATAAAAATTCGCGTAAAAAGTCATCATTTTCGTTTTCCTTATGTTCGTAAGCTAATCCCGAAGATGTATTGTCGGCAAAAACCGGTGCCGGTTTTTCTTTTTTTGGTATGACTTGTTTTTTGGCGTTTTTATGCTCAATCGAAACTACCTGATTGGCAGTTATGTTTGTTAAAATTTGTTGATTTCCGTCAGGCCATTCTATTTCAATTCTTTCTACGGTACTGTTTTTCCCCAATCCAAAATGAATTAACTGCTCGGTAGTTGAAATATATCCTCTTACATTGGTGTGCTGCACATATTGCATCTCATCACCATAATAGATGCGCACCTTAGTGCCTAAACCATTAGTGTTTTTAGCATAACCAATAAGTTGAATATTGAGGTAATTATTTGCCGTGATACTTGAAGCATTATTGCGATATAAAAACGGATGGTCATTAGCATTAGAACATACAATGTCAATATCACCATCCAAATCGAAATCCGCGGCAGCAGCACCATACGAAACTGAAGGATAATAAATTCCCCATTCATCACGTTTGTCGTCAAAAGTTAAATCCCCATTGTTTTTATAAATAAAATTAGGGTGATCCAACACATTTCTTGGAATTGAATTCACTAATTCATAATAAATAATACTGTCGCTAATCCTGCATGCTCTGCGCAGTTTGCTGTAAGTTTCTGTTTCATCCACATTAAAATCCTGCAGGTAACCGGTAGATATAAATAAATCTTTATATCCATCATTATCAAAATCAGTAAAAAACGGACTCCATGCCCAATCTGTAACACCAACACCTGCTGTGCGCGATATTTCAGAAAAGGTGCCATTGCCATTATTTAATTTTAATGAATTACCATGTTTCTGATAACCATATCCGGCATTTATTAAAGTTCTGATTATTTCAATTTGACTCGATACCTGAAATGTTTTGTAGGTATAATTTTCTTCCATTTCAATATCCGCATTAAAAATGTCAAGCAAACCATCATTATCAATATCTGCAATATCGGTCCCCATTGAACTCACATCGTGTCGTTTAATTGCAGTTAATGAAACGTCACTAAATGTGCCATCGCCTTTATTTAAATATAAGAAATCGTACATGCCAAAATCATTGGCTACATAAATATCCTGCCATCCATCTTCATTTACATCACCAACCGAACATGCAAGTCCGAAACCATGATTATTTATCCCTGCTTCAAGATGCACATCTGTAAAGGTGCCATCGCCATTATTGCGGTATAATTTATTGCTTAAATTTTGTTGTGTTTCAATTTTTTGAAAATATACTGTCTTGAATTTATTGATAAAATCCATGGGATGCGTAACTAAATACATATCCAAATCTCCATCATTATCATAATCAAAAAAGTTGGCTGTTGAACAGGTAGATGCATCATCTAACCCATACGCTTTTCCCGCTTCGGTAAATGATAAATCACCATTATTAATATATAATTTATTGCGCCTTTCTTCAGGATTATCGCGACGGGTATTGCAGATATAAATATCTAAATAGCCATCTCCATTTACATCAGCAACAGTAGAACCGGATGTCCAATCGGTAGGACTTTTTAGTATACCACTTTTTGTTGTTACATCTTCAAATTGTAACTCACCTTTATTAATAAATAAACGATGAGGGACATGCACACCGGTAAAAAATATATCCGGTAAGCCATCATTATTAAAATCGCCAATATTTACACTGCCTCCATTATAAACAAATACATACCGCCAATAATTATCTTCATAATTATCCGGAATGGTATTGAGAAACTCTAAACCTGTCGATTTAGCGGTTAATATGTCAAACATTTTTCCACTAGCTACATCTGTTTTTACAATTCTTGTTTCATCAATAACAACTGAGGCTCGTGTTACATGGTCATCACTTCGAAATAATTTACAGCCCGAAATAATGAACAGGGTTATAGCTAATAAACCGATAGTGCGGATGATAGGTCTCATTGGATGGGTTAAAATACTACTATTTTTGATTTTCACTAAAAAATATGCTAAAAATAACCGATTTTGTGACATGCAATTCTTTGTTAATTTTTTGAATTTCGAGTAAAATTTTGTGACTTCGCCTTTTATAAGAAGAAAGACAGGCCTATTTTTAAGCCATCGTTAGCCCAAACCAGAAATTATGAAAAAGATCACAACACTTGTAGCAGCCTTAACCCTTATGCTTTCTGCCTACGGACAGGCGGACCCCATACCGGCAGATACTGCTGCTATAACACCTGAACCTATTAATGAACGCGTGCAGGGAATTCAGAAAAGAAAGGCCCTCGAAACCGCATCTTTAGTTAAAAACCTGAGTTTCACCAGTATAGGACCTACCATTATGAGCGGTCGTGTGACAGACTTAGATGTCAATCCTAAGGATGCTTCTAAATTTTATGTGGCATATGCCAGCGGGGGGTTATGGTACACAGATAACAACGGACAATCGTTTAAACCCGTATTCGATAATGAAGATGTTATCACAATTGGTGACATAGCAGTTGACTGGACTAATAATATAATCTGGGTTGGAACCGGTGAGGTAAATAGCTCTCGTTCCAGCTATGCAGGTATTGGTGTATATAAATCAGAAGACATGGGTAAAACCTGGATTTATTGCGGTTTACCTGAATCGCATCATATTGGACGTATTGCTATCAATCCTAGAAATCCTGAAAATGTATTTGTTGCCGTGTTAGGTCATTTATATTCACCTAACGAAGATCGCGGCGTATATAAAACAATTGATGGTGGTAAAACCTGGAAAAAAACATTATTTGTTGATGATAATACCGGTGTTGTTGATTTATTAATGGACCCTAATGTTCCTGATTTTCTTTACGCAACAACCTGGCATCGTGAACGTCGTGCTTGGAATTTTGTGGAAGGCGGACAATCATCAGATATTTATAAATCAGTTGATGCCGGCGAAACTTGGCAATTATTAACTACCGGAAATTCCGGTTTCCCTTCAGGTAATGTTGGACGTATTGGTATTACAGTTGCTCCACTGCATAATAATATTGTGTATGCTGTGGTAGATAATCAAAACCCGAAAGAACAAGACCCGGCTTTGCGTGAACGTGAACTGGATACCTCAGATTTTAATCTCGACAGTTTAAAAATAATTACCGCTGCAAAATTTGCTACACTCGATGAAACAGCGCTTACACAATTTTTAAAGGATAATAAATTTCCTGAAGAATATACTGCTCAATCCATCAAAGCAAAAGTGGCAACCGGCGAATATGCACCAACTGTTTTAACTGATTATTTAAACGACGGTGGTTATGTATTTAATTTACCGATTAAAGGTTGTGAAGTTTACCGCAGCGACGATGGCGGAACCTCGTGGTATAAAACACACGAAGGATATTTAGATGGTGCCTTTTATACTTATGGATATTATTTTGCAACTATTAAAGTAAGTCCTAAAAATGATAATAAAATTCTGGTGTCTGCATTTAATGCTTTATTAAGTGAAGATGGCGGAAAAACATTTAAAAATATTGATGGACCAAATGTACATCCCGACCATCATGCGGCTTATTTTAATCCTACAAACGACAAACATATTATTGTTGGAAACGACGGTGGTGTAAATATTACATACGACAATGGTGCCAATTGGTTTTTTGCCAACAACCCTGCAGTAGGTCAATTTTATTCAGTGGCAGTAGATAATGCAACACCATATAATGTGTATGGCGGTTTGCAAGATAATGGTGTATGGTGGGGACCTTCTGATTACGAAAAAAGTAATTACTGGCAAGCTGCCGGAAAATATCCGTATCAACCGTTATACGGTGGCGATGGTATGCAGGTGCAGGTTGATACCCGCGACAATGCTACTGTGTATACAGGTTATCAATTTGGTTATTATGCCCGCGTAAATAATGCAACTGCGCAAGAAGAAATTGCTATTCGTCCTTCACATAAATTTGGTGAATCACCATTGCGTTATAACTGGCAAACACCAATTTTATTAAGTCGCCATAATCAGGATATTCTTTATTATGGTTCAAATAAATTTCATCGCTCAATGAACAAGGGCGAAAATATGACCACATTAAGTGGCGATTTAACCAATGGCAAAAAAACCGGTGATGTACCTTACGGAACAATTACCACCATTGCTGAGTCACCAAAACGTTTCGGATTATTGTATTGCGGAACTGATGATGGCAATATTTGGGTAAGTAAAGACGGCGGATATTCTTGGAATAAAATAAATGTATTTATTAAAAAAGAATTACCTCCGGTTAAAAGTAAAACACCTCCTCCGGTATTTAATGCAATTCCTGACGGGCTCTGGGTGAGTCGTGTTGCTGCAAGTAATCACAATGAAGGAACTGTTTATGTTTCATTAAACGGATACCGATACGATAACTTTTTACCATATTTATTTGTGAGTACCGATTATGGTGCAACCTGGTCCGAAATAGGTAAAGACTTACCATACGAACCAATTAATGTGGTAAAAGAAGATGTTAAAAATCCGAATATCATTTATGTGGGAACCGATAATGGTTTATACGTATCAATAAATGGCGGAAAAAATTTCATGGCATTTAATGGTAATTTGCCAAGAGTTGCTGTTCATGATATCGCTATTCAGGAACGCGATAATGAAATGGTAATTGCTACCCACGGAAGAAGTTTATATAAAGTTGGTTTAGATGAAATTCAATCATTGGATTTTATTTCGAATAAAGACATCCATGTTTTTGCTACCGAAAAATTCCAATATGATGAAAATGCAGGTAAACAATTTAACGTATTCGATAAACCTTATGAACCTACCTATAAATTTCCGTATTACGTGAAAAATGCAGGTATTACTACAATTACTATTGCCACTGTTGATGGTACTGTTATTCATGAATTTACGGACAATAGTGAAGCCGGCTTAAATTACCTTGACTATGCACTTACCTTCGATGCAAAATACAAATCTGCGTATGAAGAATATTTGAATGGTTTACCGGTTGAAGGTTACCGAGAAGTGGCCAACATAAAGGCAGCAGATAATAAATTGTTTTATTTGATGCCGGGTAAATATATTATCAAATTTACCGCTGAAAGTTTAACTACTGTTCAAGAGAACTTTGAGATTGTGAAGTAACTAAAGCACTCAATACTACTAAAACGCTACATTTCGTTCAAGCATTGTAGCGTTTTTTTTATGGAATTAAACCAAGTGCTGCATCTACATCCTAAATTACTCCTATGCAAAAGTTACTTCCAACGTATTTCTTTGCAGCGCTAACAATTTATTTGTCCGCCTGCAGCAACAACGCAACAGATGAATCGCCTTCTGTTATTTCTGCTAACCCGTTGACCACAGCTGTTATCCAAATTGATACAATAACTACTGAGAACCGAAATGCTAAAACTGAAATTGTTCCCGAAGACATACCCGATAATGCTTTTTATGTGAGTATTATGCCGATTCCCGATTGCCTGCCACCTTGTGAACCACCAACTGATATCAAGGCTTCACCATCTTTGGCTGAAATATTAAGCAATTTGGCACCCAAGCCGCAAAAATTTTCTGTTAATAATAGCAACGGCGAAATAATAACATGCCTGCAAGGCACTGAACTCATTATTCCAAAAGATGCTTTTACAGCCAACGGAAAAGATATATATATTGGAGATTTAACTTTTGCTGTAACTGAATATTACGATATTGCAGATATTGTAACGGCAAAATTACATACCCTTGGAGATGCCGGAATATTAGAGTCTGGCGGAATGGTTTACCTTGAGGCTATTGCAGGCAATACAAAACTTGAACTCATGCCGGGTAAACAAATTGAAATAAAATTTGCTGATGAAAAAGAGGACATGGGAATTTTTTACTTGAAAGAAACGGATAGTAATTCTGTGTGGTATGCAGCACAAAATGTAATCAAACCTGCAGAAGAATCTAATGTGATTTATACCTATTACGGACCTCCGGCTAGGTTTCCAGGCGGTGGTGTTGAAATGCAAAATTATTTTAAAAATAATTTGAAATATCCTGATTTAGACAAGTATCCCACACTGGATGGCGTGGTAATAATTTCCTGTATAATTGATTCAAATGGTTATGTAACTAATTCGGCAATTAAAAAAAGTTTGCACCCGGCTTATGACTCAATTGCTTTAAAAGTAATTGCCGAAATGCCCCAATGGAAACCTGCAACACAAGATGACAAATTTGTTAATACGGATTATGATATTCCTGTTCGATTTGATGCATTGGATATGGCAATTGTGCAAATGGACAAGAAGGCTTCCAAAACAAAAAGAAATAAACAAGAGCAGGCTTCCGGTGAAATAAATTCATTTACACTTGAGGGTATAGATACTTTAATTGAATTAAATAATAAGATAACCGAATTAACGCAAACTCGACAAGGCTTAGCAATTTATTCAGACCGTATTTTGGGAACTGCAAATTTGGGTTTTGTAAACTGTGACAGATATATAAAGAATAATGTTCCAAATACAAATGTTGTGGTTTCCTTCCCAACAACAGGTGAAACACAATGGTCACTAATCGTAAATGGGGCTCGAATCGTAATAAACGGTAGGGTTGAGCCTGCACTGGGCAGAGGTGAAGTTAGCAATATAGATTATAACCTCGATTGCACCATTTTTGCTTTGCGAAATGAAAACGGCCAATTAAGCTATTGCCTGAAAACTATCAAAACAGGCTCTAAGAAACCGGTAGAATTAGCATTTACCCAAATTGAACCCAGTCAAATGTTTGATGTAATCGAAAAAATTAATAGTGGAAACAACCTCACATTACGCTAGTTATCAAGGCTTTGGCGGGCGAATCTGAGCCTGTACCATGCCTGTCAGGGGTTATAAACACCATTTATTCAGCAAAATCGGCGATTTTTTTGGGTTTTTCATTAAAACATCCGATATTTGCACTCTCATTTTAAAGAACATGGCAAGAGTTTGTGATTTAACCGGCAAAAAAACGATCAGTGGAAACAACGTTTCTCACTCTAATCGTAAGACACGCCGCAAGTTTTACCCGAATTTGCAGGTAAAACGTTTTTATATTCCTGAGGAAGACCGTTGGGTAACTTTAAAGGTAGCTACTACTACCATGAAGACTATCAACAAAAAAGGTATCAGTGCATACCTGAAAGAATTGCGTCAAGCAGGTAAAACTATTAACATTTAAATAGCTGATTTATGGCAAAGAAGAGCAAAGGCAACCGGATCCAGGTAATTCTGGAGTGCACCGAACAAAAGAACACTGATGTTCCGGGAACTAGCCGTTATATCACGACTAAAAGTCGTCGTAATACACCGGACAGAATCGAAATGAAAAAATATAATCCGAACTTGAAAAAAGTTACGGTTCACAAAGAAATCAAATAACCCCAAAACTATAAACAATGGGAAAAATATCTAAAAACGCCCGTGTATCGGGTGGTGCAAAAGCAAAAGTTGCCGGCGGTGGTAAAGAAATGGTGAAAGTAATTGTTACCGAAAAATCTGCTAAAACCGGTGCCTATATCTTTAAAGAACGTATCGTGCACAAAGACAAAGTGCAAGATGTGCTTAAAGGCAATGCATAAGCGAACTAAAAAATCTTTGAAAAGCTTCTATCAACGTAGAGGCTTTTTTTGTGCCCAATTCCTTCAAAACCATGCTTAACCTATGGGCACAAACCTTTAACTTTGAACACAATTTTAACATAATCAACCCATTATGGGATTATTCGACATTTTTAAGAAAGAACAAAAAGAAGACCTTAACAAAGGGCTCGAAAAAACCAAACAAAGTATCTTCTCCCGTATTTCTAAGGCTATTGCCGGAAAAAGTACTGTAGATGACGACTTTTTGGACGAATTGGAAAACATCCTCATTTCTTCCGATGTTGGCGTAGATACTACCGTAAAAATTATCGACCGCCTCAATAAAAGGGTTTCCAGAGAAAAATATTTCGGCTCCGAAGAATTGAATACTATTCTGAAAGACGAAATTGTTACCCTGCTTTCTGAAAATAATACCCCGGACTACACCGAATTTTCAATACCTGTTAATGCAAAACCCTATATCATGCTTATTGTTGGCGTAAATGGTGTAGGTAAAACAACAACCATTGGCAAATTGGCGTACCAATTTAAACAAGCAGGTAAAAAGGTGTTACTAGGTGCCGCTGATACTTTCCGCGCAGCTGCTGTCGACCAACTTACTATATGGTCGGAGCGGGTAGATGTACCTATCATTAAACAACAAATGGGTGCCGACCCTGCTGCTGTGGCTTTCGATACTGTGAACGCCGCAAAATCGTATGACGCCGACGTGGTATTAATTGATACTGCAGGTCGTTTACATAATAAGGTAAATCTGATGAACGAATTATCTAAAATTAAAAGGGTAATTCAAAAAGTATATCCCGATGCCCCTCATGATGTGTTATTAGTACTCGATGCTTCAACAGGACAAAATGCATTCGAACAAGCCAAACAATTTACTGCCGCTACCGATGTTACATCTATTGCTTTAACAAAATTAGATGGCACTGCAAAAGGTGGCGTAGTTATAGGCATTGCCGACCAATTTAAAATTCCTGTAAAATATATTGGCGTTGGGGAAAAAATGAATCAATTGCAAGTGTTTAACAAAAAGGAATTTGTAAACGCATTATTTAATTAATTTTTCACTTTTCGCAATTGAAAGCAAGAACATTAAAAAAAGATAAGGTCAATATTGTAACGCTTGGTTGCAGTAAAAACACTGTGGACAGCGAAGTATTGTTATCGCAATTGCGCGCTAATGATGTTGAAGCACATCACCAGCGTGAAAAAGACGACTGTAATATTATTATCGTTAATACCTGCGGATTTATTGATAATGCTAAAAAAGAATCTATTGATACCATTTTAAATTATGCCGATGCAAAGGCAAGTGGTGAAATAGATAAATTATATGTAACCGGTTGTTTGAGCCATCGGTATATGGATGAATTGCAATTAGAAATTCCTGAGGTGGATGCCTGGTTTGGCACACTCGACCTCCCGAAAATGTTGCAAAAATTTAATGCGGATTATAAACATGAATTAATTGGCGAACGCAGTATCAGCACACCCTCGCATTACGCTTATTTAAAAATTTCGGAAGGTTGTAACCGCACCTGTTCATTTTGTGCCATCCCTTTAATGCGCGGCAATCATGTTTCGAAATCAATTGAAGATGTAATTAAAGAGGCGAAATATTTAGCTTCTATTGGTGTAAAAGAAATAATGCTAATTGCTCAGGAGCTCACGTATTACGGTCTCGATATTTATAAAAAAAGAGCGCTTGCCGATTTATTATTTGAATTAAATAAAGTTGATGGTATTGAATGGATTAGATTGCATTATGCATATCCATCTAAATTTCCAATGGAAATAATTGATGCCATTAAAAAGTGTGAACGCGTTTGTAATTATCTGGATATGCCATTGCAACATGCTTCAGATAATATGTTAAAAGCAATGAACAGGCAAATTACCAGAGCGGAAACAACACAACTTATTGAGGATATCAGAACACAAATTCCGGATATTGGTTTGAGAACAACCATGTTGGTTGGATTCCCGGGAGAAACTGAACAAGATATAGAGGAATTAATTGAATTTATTAAAATAATGCGCTTCGAACGATTAGGTGTATTCACTTATTCGCATGAAGAAGGCACCAGTGGTTATTTATTAGCTGATACGGTGAGTGATGAGGAAAAAGCTGAACGAGCAAGCCGCATCATGGAGGTTCAACAACAAATTTCCTGGGAAAAAAATCAGGAAAAAGTAGGCAATATTTATAAGGTAATTATCGACTCGAAAGAAGGCGGTAACTTTATTGGAAGAACCGAATTTGATTCACCTGAGGTTGATAATGAAGTGCTAATTGATGCCTCTCAACATTATTTAAGAATAGGCGATTTTGCCAATATAAAAATTACACGCGCCGAAGAATTTGACCTTTTTGGGGAACCTGTGTAAATAAAATTGTGTTGTCCACCAACATGCAAAAATTAACTACGCCATTTATTCAGACAGGCCGATTCAGCAAAATAATTACCGATTATTTGAACGCCGATAATGTTTTATCTCCTTATTATACCTATGCACCTGATAGTAAAAATTTCGAATTAATTATTAAGGGCAAACAAGAAGAATTTCTCAATCGTGCTGAACTGGTTGAAGTGCTGGAAAAACAATATGCTCATACAACAACTTCATCACTGGTTAAAAACAATATTCAGGCATTTGGTAAAACAAATACATTTTGTATTGTAACTGCACATCAACTTAATATTTTTACAGGCCCTTTGTATGTGATATATAAAACGGTTTCTGCCATTAAACTTTGTTCAACTTTACAACAACAATTTCCTCAATATCAGTTTGTGCCGGTTTTTTGGCTGGGAAGTGAAGACCATGACTTTGAAGAAATAAATCACACCTCAGTATTTGGTAAGTCATTTACCTGGGAAGACAAACAGGGCGGGGCTTGCGGCGAATATTCCACCACCTCTATTGCCGAATTATGTAACACCTTATTCGAAGCAATTGGCGATGGACCACATGCAGCATCATTAAAAAACATATTTACAGAAGCTTATTTGCATGGGCATAATTTAGCACATGCGACAAGGATTTTACTCAATAGTTTATTTCAGGATTATGGCTTAGTGATTGTGGACGGTAACGACACACAATTTAAAGCAAACTGCGCTACTATTATGCAGGATGAATTGTTTAATCAATCGTCCGAAAAAATTGTAAATGAAGTATTAGCTACATTCCCTTATGAAGCACAGGCAAAACCGCGCAATGTAAATTTGTTTTATTTGCAACCCAAATTGCGTGAACGTATTATTTATCATTCGGATAAAGATATTTTTGAAATCAATAATACGTCGATTACATTTTCACCGGAGCAACTCAAAAAAGAAATACTATTGCATCCTGAAAATTTTAGTCCTAATGTTATTTTGCGCCCGTTGTTTCAACAAAAAGTGTTGCCTTCATTAGCTTATATTGGTGGTGGGGGAGAAATAGCATATTGGTTGCAATTGAAATCACTTTTTGAATATCACCATATTCAGTTTCCCATGTTATTGTTGAGAGATTCGTTTTTATTGGTAGATGAAGCAGCTCAAAAAAAATTAAACAAACTCGAAATTTCTGTAGACCACTTATTTGGTGAAGAGCAGCATGTAATTGCCGACTATGTAAAAACACATAGCAGTGATGCCATCAATCTGGATGCTGAAAAAACGGCAATTTCCGAATTGTTTTCCGGCATAATAACTAAAGCAACCTCTATAGATACTTCATTGGATAAAGCAGTTATGGCAGAGCAACAGGCCGTAATGACCTCATTTGCTAAACTCGAAGCCAAACTGCTGAAGGCAGAAAAGGCCAAAATGGAGGTGGAGATTAATCAGATTAAAGGATTACTAACCAAACTTTTCCCTAACGGTGGCTTGCAGGAGCGCTCCGAAAACTTTACCGCCTGGTACCTGAAGTTCGGGCCGGACTTCATCAAAATGCTGCTTGAAAACGCGCAACAGCCTGTAAACGGGTTCGCTAGCATTTTGGTAAGTAGTAATTAATCCCGTTTTTTCCTGTCACAAAACTTGTTATATTTATGCCAAATTTCGGTTTCAATAGCTGAAATTTGATATTCCTATGGCATCCGAAATGCATTCCCTAAAATTGCCGCTCAAGTACCAGGCGTTGGAACTTGTACAATACCCGGTGGTATTGGTCGACAGGCAATACAGGCTTGTGCATTTCAATACGGCCTTCGCAGGTTTGTTGCAAGAAATTGATGCTGTTTTTCCTCCAAAAGATTTAATGGAAGTATTCCCGGATTTCCTTCAGGGACTATTTTCGGCCGAATCAGGCGATAATGCTGCAAAATTCATATTAATTGAGGAGTTAAAGCAACCGGCTACAAATAAATATTACGATTTACAGGTGTCACAAATTGATGAAAATTTCGACCACCTGGAATTACTGTCCGTATCATGTATTGATGTAACCGCTAAAAGAGAACGGCTGCAACCGATCAAGGAATTAAGCGAGCATCATCTTCAGATGCTCAATTTTACCAATACGGGCGTAATTATTCATAAAAACGGTCATATCGTATATGCGAATAAACGTGCAGATTTATTGGCAGGTTTGGCAGAAACTGAAAGTTTAAAAGGAAAAGAAATTTGGCCATATGTATCTGATGCTTTTAAAGCAAAAGTTGCGCAGCGCATAAAAATGATCATCGACCATCATTCACCTGCCGAGCCTTTGGAAGAACAATTTATCAGAGTGGATGGGAGTATGCTCGATGTAGAAGTTTTTGCATTCCCGGTTAACTACAATGGTGAATTTGCCATTAAATCCATCTTCACTGATATTACCGGAAGAAAAAATGCTGAACACCAATTGGTAAAAAGCAGGCAACAATATTATAACCTGGTAGAAAATCTAACAGATGTGATTTTCCAAACAGATATAGATGCAAAATTTATTTATTTAAATGCATCATGGAAAACATTAACCGGTTATGAAATTGCAGATAGCCTTGGAAAATCATGTTTCGATTTTTTATTTCATGTGCATGGCAACGAAGCATTTTTACTTAAAGTAAAAAAGTTATTGTTATACGGCGCTCAGGATATTCAACACGACTTACTGTTATTACTTGCCAATAAGGACCAACGATTTGTTGAAGTGAGTTTGAAACCCATTTATGATGACAACAATCAGATTGTTGGTATAAATGGTATTATCAGAGATATACACGATAAAAAAATTACGGACTTAGAAGTAAAGCGTATTCAACGCACAATTAAACATCACCAGCAAATACTTGTTTCACTCACCAAAGAGGAGTCTATTATCAATGGCAATTTCAATCAGGCTTTAGAAAAAATTGTGAAGGTAACTGCTGAAACCTTGAATGTAAGTTGTGTGAATGTTTGGGCATTTAATGAAAGTCATTCTGTATTAAATTGTTTAGCAAATTATAACAACAACGAAAAGAAATTTGTGGAAGGTAATGCCCTTACCATAGACCAATTTCCAAGATACTTTAAAACCTTATTACACGACAGGATAATAGTAGCAGATGATGCCATCAACGACCCTAGCGTAAATGAGTTTAACGAATTGTACAATATTCCACATCAAATATATTCGATGATGGATATTGCCATTAGCAAGGGCGAACAAATTTGGGGTGTTATTTGTGTAGAAAGCAGAGGTAAATATTATAAATGGACATTGGAAGATCAATCCTTTGCCCGTTCAATCGCTGACTTTATTTCGCTGGCACACAAAAGTAGTTTGTTAAGCCAAACCCAACACGAATTAATAAAACGCGAAAATTTATATCGCACACTCATAGAACAAGCTTCTGATGCCGTTATCATGTTAGACTCCGACGATCGTTTCGTGGAAGTTAATGATGCCATGTGTAAATTGTCGGGATATTCCCGCAACGAATTGCTAAATATGAGTGCAGCAGATTTAGTACCGAAAAGATTTATCGGCAAAATACCTGGAGCAAGAATTAATTCAAAATATAAAGACGGTTATTTCGGTGAAAGAATTTTCGTGAATAAATACGGCGAAGAACGAATTGCTGAAATTAGTGCACGCATTTTTCCTGACGGCAGGGTGCAGGGAATCGGAAGAGATATTACAGAACGCAAGCGTCAGGAGCAAGCATTAAAAGACAGTGAGGCAAGATTAGAATTAGCATTAAAAGGGGCAGATTTAGGTGTTTGGGATTTTTATATCACCGAAAATAAAATGGTGCATAATAAACGATGGGCCGAAATGTTAGGTTATTACTTCGAGAATACCATTGTGAACCAACAGTTTTGGGAAAAATTTATTCATCCCGAAGACAAGGAAAAAGCCTATTCAGCATTTCAGGCACATTTAAGAGGAGAAACACCATTTTATGAATCAACAGTCCGCATGTTGGCTAGCAATGGCGAATGGCGTTGGATTTTAGATAAAGGAAAAGTAACCGAATGGGACAAAGAAGGTAAACCTGTTCGTGCATCAGGTATACATCAGGATGTTACTACTATTCGAGATTATCAGCAACAATTAATTTATCAGCGTAAGTTTTTGCAAGAAATAATTAACGCTACGCCTAACTTAATTTATGTTAGAAATGCGAATAATGAGTTTGTAACGGTTAATACAGCACTAACACAATTCCTGGGTATTTCGGCAGAGGAATTACTCAATTTTAATGGCAACAAGCAGGCGCCATTTATCGAAATTATTAAAAAAATTACGGAACGTGACGGGGAAGTATTTTATACCCATAAGTCGGTGCTCATTGAAGAACAATCTATTTTCCATCCGGTTGAAAATATAACGTATTGGTTTAAAACAATTAAAATTCCTTTACTTAACGATGATGGTGGTTTTACTGAAGTGCTTTCGGTTTCAATGAATATTACTGAAATTAAAAACAAAGAACAGCAGCTTAGCCATCTCAACGACCAATTGGAGAACAAGGTTCGCGACAGAACATCCATGTTGGAGTCTGCTAATAAAGAATTAGAAACCTTTAACTATTCTGTATCGCACGATTTAAGAACGCCGCTTCGCTCTATTGATATTTTTGCCTATTTCCTCGACAAAAATTATAGTGAGCAATTGGATAAAGATGGTCTGGAAAATGTGCGACAAATAAGGAGAAGCATCATAAAAATGACATCCCTTATAGATAATCTATTGATATTCTCTAAAATTGGCCGTTCTGACCAAAGGTATGGCATGCTGGATACAAGAGATATAGTTGATGATGTATTAACGATGTTCAGGGACAGAGATGAACTGCAAAAATTCAAAATTGTAATCAGCGATTTACCTGAACTATATGGCGATTATCAAATGTTGCGTCAGGCATTTATGAATTTGATTGGTAATGCTATTAAATATACCCGCATGCGCAAAAACCCGGTGATAGAAATTTTTGGATACACTAAAAATACAACCACCGCCATTGCTATTCGCGATAATGGAATTGGATTCAGCATGGACCTTAAGGATAAATTATTTACTGCATTTAAACGCCTGCACAGTGAAGAACAATATGAAGGTGCCGGTGTAGGGCTTGCCATTGTTGAGCGTATTATCAAACGTCACAACGGTTCTGTTTGGGCAGAAAGTAAGGAAGACCAGGGCAGCACATTTTACTTTACCCTTCCCGTTAAACCGGAAACAACGGTCAACTAATTTCACCCTTATTCATCCGAGTAACCACACAATTTCGTTTATTTTTATAATTTTGCAACCCATACCGGAATGGTGGAACTGGTAGACACGCACGTTTCAGGGGCGTGTGCCGAAAGGTATGCGGGTTCAAGTCCCGCTTCCGGTACAAAAACAGTCTGTCTAAATGACGGGCTTTTTTTATGCTTGTAAGTTTAAAATTTAAGTAATCAATGTATGCGGGCCTGTCTGCCGCATGTTGAATTTAATAGTATTTAATTTTCCTAATTATAAAAGTACATCATAAATAAAATGCACATCGAAACCAAGGCAGATTCAAGTCCCGCTTCCGGTACTTAAAATAGTCTGTCTTAATGACGGGCTTTTTTTATGCCTGTATGTTTCAAATTTATATAGGTAATGTATGCGGAGCAGCCTAAAATAAAATTTGAGATTATAATTTTACAAAGAATCCGGAAGATATTGTGTCACTGGCTTCTAATTGAATAGAATAAACACCCGGCGCAAGGGAAATAACAGAGATGATTTGGTCACCACTATTCCAAACCCCACTTGTAATTAATTGTCCGGTGGAAGAGTAAATGATATACGTTCCTACTTCATTAAATATTGCATTTATTTGAATAGTTGAGAAAGTTGGATTTGGGTGAAGTGAGAAGGTATTATTTGCAGGGGCATTAATTGATAAACCCTCATCGGCTATTTGGTCACAGTCATCATCAATGCCGTTTAATAGTTCTTCTGCACCGGGGTAAATAGCTGCGTTTGTGTCATCACAATCTGTATTATTTACAGCATAACCAAGTGGTAATTCACATGAAAGTGAATCTATTAATGGATTACCAAAATCATCACCGTCATTATCTTGATAGGATAAAATATAAGTTAAATTATCATCGGTTAATCCATCACAATCATCATCTAGATAATTGCAAATTTCGGTTGCGCCAGGATAAATCAAACTATCAGTGTCGTTACAATCAGTGCTATCTGTTACATATCCTACCGGAATATCACATGCTATTAACAGACTGTCACTATTCCCATATCCATCTTCATCAGTATCCCTAAAAAAGATTTCTTCGCATAAACTGATTTTTGTTATCCAACTATCAAAATCACCATAATTTGTGGCAATATCTATATCGGACGATCTTGTTAGACCGCAAAAAACATATTTGCTACTTGCAACTTCAATGATGCACTTGCCTTCATCGATTAAAGTACCGCCCCAATTTTTTTCCCAAATTAGATTGCCCACCGAATCTAAATTAAATATCCATAAATCTTCGGTTCCATTGTTTTCAGCAATTAATCCATCATTGGATTCCGATATCCCTACAACAAGAAGATTATTTTCGCTCGTTAAAATAACTTCGAATGCAATTTCAAAGTCACTGCCACCGTAGGTTTTGGACCAAATTATTTCACCATCACTTGACAATTTAACTAACCAAGCATCAGTAGCGCCATAAAGAAAAGTAATATCACCATCATCAGAAAACGTATATCCAGCTGCAATAATCGTAGAATCCGCTAAGCAAACAATTGATTCACCTTGGTCAGTGCCATATCCACCTAGGCTGCGTTGCCAAAGTAATTCTCCAATTGAATCTACTTTAACTACCCACATATCGATTGAAAAATGATTGCCGGTAACGTCACCACCATTAGATTCACATGTGCCAGTCAAAAAATAACCTCCATCTGGAGATTTCGTTACTCCTTCACAATCTTCATGACTTATTGAGCCAAGACAGTTTTGCCACAATATTTCACCGGAGGCACTAATTTTAAATATCCAATAATCATCGAAAGGTGGTTCACCATTAAAACCAACTACGTCACCATCATCAGAACTTGTTGTTCCTCCAATTATATATCCACCGTCTTCAGAGCCGATTATTCCTGCAGGTTCATCATGATTTGATCCACCATATGTATAATCAGATATCAAATCACCAACCGCACTAATAATCACCAACCAAACATCATAATTTCCTTTATAAACTGACACATCTCCATCTATTGAATTTGTTCTACAAGCCAACATAAATGTACCATCTTCATTTTCAATAATATCAATTCCAGATTCAAACAACGATCCGCCATAAGTTTTACTCCAAATTAATTCACCATCCAATGTGAATTTTTGCACCCATACATCAGAATTTCCATTGTTGAGTTCAACATCATAGTCATTGGAATAAGTTTTACCAATTGCTATAAGTCCTCCATCGCTTGTTTTTATAACCTTATTAAACTCATCCCATTGACTACCCCCAGTAGTTTGAAGCCATTCAACACTGTAATCCTGAGCTAAAATGGTGTTA
This sequence comes from Bacteroidota bacterium, assembly GCA_016718035.1. Lineage (GTDB taxonomy): Bacteria > Bacteroidota > Bacteroidia > Chitinophagales > BACL12 > UBA7236. Next base: position 174,936 of record JADKEK010000011.1, read on the forward strand.
GGTAGCGCACAAACAAAAAAAATTAAGCATGAGTAAAAACATTTAAGGAATAGGGGCATAGCATAAATTTTTATAAATTTAATAAAGTTTTTCTAGGACGAGACAATACCCCAAAACCAAATCAAGAAGGTATACCCAAACCCGTCCCATGAGGGAGTTAACTCCCGAATAACTTTCGGATGCTGGCATCCACGAAAAAAATGTTGTTTTGCCAAGCATGACAATTATTAGATAAAAGTTAATTCATGAAAGGTGTTTTTTACGTATTGTGACAGTATCACAAAATTGAGTAATTGGTCGAGGATTGAAGTGGCGAATTGCATGCGTCCCTGCAACCAGAGGCCATTTGCGATAGGCTAGGACTAATGAAATTCAGATACTGCAACTCACTCCTTCACCCAAATCACCATCTCCCCATTTTCCACTTTCACCCAATACACACCACTCGCAAAATCTGCTACCGAAATGGTATTTAATCCTATTAATAAATCTGTGTGTAATATTTCTTCTCCTAATTGATTTACAATTGTAATATGCTGTGTTGCATCCGATTGAATAAATAAAATCGCATTTACCGGATTCGGGAAAATACTTATTGTATTTTTTACAATATCTGTTGTTGCTAAACCTTCATCAGCAATTTGGTCGCAATCATCATCGAGGCCGTTTAACATTTCAGTTGCACCTGGATATATTTCAGGGTTCGTATCATCACAATCGGTATTATCCTCTACAAAACCTATAGGTAATTCACAGGATATTGAATCTATTAAGGGGTTGCCAAAATCATCTCCATCATTATCTTGATAGGATAAGATGTAAGTTAGGTTATCATCAATAAATCCATCGCAATTATCATCGAGGTAATTGCAGAGTTCGGTGGCGCCGGGGTAGATTGCATTATTGGTATCGTTGCAATCACTATTATCTAACACATAACCGATTAATTCATTACATGCAGTTGAATCATTTAATATATCACCAAAAGTATCTCCATCAATATCTGCAAAATAGGTAACAAATGTTGCATCTTCATCGGTTAATCCGTTACAATTATCATCAATGGCATTACAAATGTCTGTTAATGTAGGATGGATTTCGGGATTTAAATCATTGCAATCAGTGGAATCTAAAGCATAACCTAATGGGATTTCGCAAGCTAATGTGTCAAATGAAATATCACCAAAACCATCACCATCAGTATCGGCGTAATATTTTGTTGTACAAAAACCAAGCTTCACTGTCCAAACATTGAGGGAACCATACGTTGGTGTTACATCATAGTCAATTGAATTTGAATAGCCTGAAATTATTATTTCATCGTCATTAATTTTCTTAATGGAATAAGGCAAGTCACTTAGCGAACCCCCTATGGATTTTTGCCATAATATTTCACCTAAACTATCAACACCTAATATCCAAAAATCATTACCTCCATGTGTAAATTCGATATCTCCATTCACAAAATTTGCAACTGATGCGATAATAAATTGATTATCTGTATAAGCAATTAAATCATAGGTATTCTCTATCCCTGTTCCACCATAGACTTCTCCCCAAATGAAATTTCCATTTGCATCAGTTTTAAATAACCATATATCTGTTGCACCGTAGTATCCTTCAACTAATCCGTCATCTGATTGTGTTTCCGAAAGAATCATAAGTTGTCCATTTGCTAATTCAATCACCGATGCACCATAATCAGGCCAAGAACCACCAAAATTTTTACTCCAAATAAGCTCACCGTCTGGTGATATCTTCATTAAAACAACGTCGTAATCGCCGTAAGTAATCCCAATCTCACCATCATACCCCTCTGAATGTCCAACGAAAATGTAATTGCCATCCTGCGTTTCGATGGCACCTTCTACATAATCGAATTCAGACGAGCCAAAACATTTATTCCAAAGCATGTTTCCTGTCAAATCAAACTTGACAACCCATATATCCGGAGCTCCATATTCACCATGATGTCCTATTACACCGCCATCATTCGATTGGGAAGTACCTACACCGAGATAACCACCATCACTAGTTGGTATTATTGATTTTATACCTTCATTATGTGAACCACCATAATTAAATTGCCATACAATATCACCTAAATCATCTAATTTAAATATCCATAAATCCTTAAAACCATTGTTTCCTGTGAGATTACCATCCATTGAGCCACTATTTCCAGCGATTATGTAACCTCCATCGTGGGCCAAACAAGCGGCCTTACCATAATCATAATCACTTCCACCATATGCTCTACTCCAGATAATTTCTCCATTCATATCTGTCTTTACAACATATACATCATCTAGTCCATGGTTATCAATAATATCACCGTCAATTGATTGTTCTTGTCCAACCATTAAAAACCCGCCATCTAAAGTTTCTAATACTTCATATCCGCGGTCATCATGATTTCCACCGTATCCATGTTCCCATAAAATATCCGGTGCCTGAGCAAATGTTGACTGCACTATAAAAATAAAAATGTAGATAAAAATTAGTGATTTCATGTATAGGTTGTCGGGACTACTAAGGTAGTAAATACTTTTTATAGAATTTAATCCTATTAATCGCAGGGTTGTGATGGAATAATAATTTTTAATTTGAAGCACGAATCCTGCTCGGACAATTGGAGGGTTTTTGGGTTAATGAAATGCATTGCTTCGTAGGTGTCCTCAATTATAAATTGTAAGGGCGGATACAATTCGCCCCTACAATTTATAATCGAGGACAGATTGTAGAAAAATTGAAATTAAAAAGCGTTATGTCTTCACCTAAAATGATATTTTTAAAATAAATTGAGCAATTGGTCGAGGTTTGTAGGGGCGAATTGCATCCGCCCCTACAAACCTCGGCCATTTGCGATAGGCTAGGACTAATGAAATTCAGATACTGCAACTCACTCCTTCACCCAAACCACCATCTCCCCATTTTCCGCTTTCACCCAATACACACCACTCGGGAAATTTTCAACTGATATGGTGTTTAATCCAATAAATAAGTTGTTGGATAATATAGTTTCTCCTAATTGATTTACAATTGTAATTTGATGTGTTACATCCGATTGAATAAATAATATATTATTTACCGGATTCGGGAAAATACTTATTGTATTTTTTACAATATCTGTTATTGATAAACCCTCATCTGCTATTTGGTCGCAGTCATCATCGAAGCCGTTGAGGAGTTCGGGGGCGCCGGGGTAGATGTCGGGATTGTTGTCGTTGCAGTCGGTGTTATCTATTACAAATCCTAATGGTATTTCACAAGATATAGAATCAACCGCTTCATTACCAAAACTATCACCGTCTAAATCTTCAAATGATTGAATAAAGGACATTCCTTCATCTATAGCACCATTACAATTATCATCCAGGTAATTACACAATTCTTTTGCTCCATGATTTATATAATTGGCGGAATCATTACAATCAGTTGAATCACTTACATATCCCAGAGGAATTTCGCATGCAATTGAATCGTTGTTAATATCGCCAAATCCATCACCGTCTGCATCCAAAAAATACAGCGTTTCACAAATATTTAATTTTACTACCCAAAAATCATAACTCCCAAAGTTTGCTTCGACATCAGCATCAGATGAGTGACTACGCCCTAAGGTTATATACGAATTTTCATCTGGAGTTGTAGCAATAGCATAAGCTGCTTCATCTATTGAACCGCCGAGTGATTTTTGCCAATGTACATTTCCTATTGTATCAATCATTGCCACCCAAAAATCAGTACTCCCATTATTATCTGTCATATCACCATCAATTGAGGCTGTTGAACCACATATTAGAATTTGATTATTATCAATTACAATTAGATCATCGCTTTCATCATACAAACTACCACCGAAACAATGCGAACTTTCTAAATTACCTATACTATCTACTATGACTACCAAAGCATCAGCTGTCCCTCCATTATAATCAATAATATCACCATCAACTGAAGAAGTAATACCGCAAATAACTATATCTCCGTTTGTTTTTTTACCTATTGAATATCCCCAATCATAATCATCACCTCCAAATGAACGATCCCAGATAATATTGCCATCGAAGTCAATTTTAAATAACCAAAAATCTGTGGCACCATCATGAGAGGTAACATCACCACCTGAACCAAATGTGGTTCCTACTATCGCAATGCCATCGCCTAATAAAATTATATCCCCGGCACTTTCATCAAAATAGGAACCATAACATTTACTCGAAAGTAAATTGCCTGACGGGTCAATTTCAATTACCCAGATATCGTTTGTCTTTGTAGGGGTATTATGGTGCCCTAAAACATCCCCATCGTTAGAACTTGACTCGCCAATAATCATAAAATTACCAGATGGTAGTGTAAGAATGCGGTTCGCAAAATCTGTTTCAATACCACCAAATGATTTTTGCCATTCGATTACACCTGTTACACTGATTTTAACCACCCAATAATCTACATCTCCATGATTTAATGTAATATCGCCATCATTTGAATAAATATATCCGGCCAATAAATAACCTCCGTCCGATGTTAACACTATATCATTGCATTGATCAAAACTAGAGCCTCCATAAGTGTTTTGCCACAAAATATTTCCTAAACTATCTAGTTTAACCACCCAATAATCATCATAGCCGTTGCTTTCGGTAACATCGCCATCGATGGAACCAGATACCCCTGCTACAATATAACCGCTATCAGAAGGAGTGGACAGTATTTTAAAAGGTATATCCCAACCGGAACCGCCATAGTTATGCTGCCAGTCGATTTCAGGCACTTGTGCAATTACATAAGTAGATGTAATTAACATTACAGCGGAGGTAATACACTTGACATTAAATGACGAAAACAACATATACTCAACTTAGTTTCACTAAATTAAGCGAAAAAAATCAGAAAATTGGCTATTATAAAAGTACATCATAAATAAAATGCACATCGAAATCAAGGCAGATTCAAGTCCCGCTTCCGGCACTGTTAAAAACAAAAAAAAACCGCAATCTTTATTGCGGTTTTTAATAGGAGTATATGTTTTTGTTAGAAAGAATAGGATACCGACAAAGATGGTAAAATTGGTAACTGATTAATACGTTCATAACGCACCCTGTCGAAATAAAATATGTTTTCTCTGTTATAAGCATTGGTAACACCTGCATTCATTTCTACTTTATTTTTATTAGCAAAATTAAATGTACGTTTTACTGCTAAGTCCAAGCGATGATAATAAGGTAATCTGCCACCATTTAATTCATCATCGTAAATAATACCTAATGAGCCGTTGCTTGTTGTGTAATCGGTGCTGATGCCATCAAGAAAATCAACACTTTCATAAAATCCTGCTGTTTGTGTAAATGGAAATCCGGAACCTAAATTCCATCTTGCACTAAATTCCCATTTCTTTTTAATGGAATAAGTAGCCACTAAATTCAGGTTATGGCGACGATCATAATGTGGCGGATATACTTGTTCCCCATCGTTGCGTTCAATAAATCCTAATGAATAAGCCATCCATAAATACACTGCCTTACGTTCATATTTTAATGAGAAGTCAATACCATATGCTTGCCCGGTTTCAGTTGCAAAATCAGGGTCGCGTAAAGTGGTTTTGTTTCTATTGATTTCAATTAATTGATTAAAATATTTAATATAAGGTTCTATGTTCACTTCAATATAATCAGAAGGGTCAAATTCAATACCGGCAATGGCATGTGTTGATCGTTGTAATTTCGACTTAGCTTCTTCGCCATCAATAGTATATAAATCATCATCAGGACCTGATAAAAATCCGGTGAATAAATTCACTACATCTCTGTCGCTTTTGGTTGAAATAAGGTTCTGGCTATATAAACCACCTGCAAATTTTATACGCACTCTATCGGTAATATTGTATTTCATACCAATTCGTGGTTCAGGAGAAAATTCACTTAAAGATGCATAATACTGAATGCGTAAACTTGGTTCAATAACGAATTTTTTATTAAACGACCTTCTGTATTTTACATAAGTACCTAATTCGGTAGTAAATTGTTGTTGTGAGTATTTAACACCTAAACGATTAAAAAATTCATAATCAGTTTCAAAGCCAATAACCTCTACACCATATTGCACATCGCCATGAGGACGATAATACGTAAAGTCCACCCCGCCATTAAATCCACCCACAAAACTGTTACGTGGTTTTTCATCAGCTTCATTTTGAACCATGGTATAATTAGAATAAGCAAATACGCCTTCAATCAACATGTTTGATTCAGATGGAACAATAACAAAATTTGTTCCTGCGCCAATTGCATTCCATTTAAATGTAGTTACATCTGAATAATTAACACTATCTCTATAATTAAATCCAAATAAATTTAATTTATTGCCGGACTCTGAATTCAAAGAAACTTTACCATATAAATCGGTGAAAGAATAAGGTATACCATTGTTGCCAATTATTCCTTCCTGACTGTTCACATAAGGATAAATTACTTTTGATGATTTATCTAAATAAGAATGTTTGGCAGTTAATATATACGTTAAACTGGACGATTTATCGGTAGATTTTTTTAATGGACCTTCAATCAGGAAACGAGCGAGAAAAGGACTAACCGAAACTTCACCCTGGGTTTGATTTTTGTTACCGTCTTTGGTAGTAATATCTACAACAGCAGAAATTCTATCACCATATTCAGCACTAAATCCTCCGGTATAAACATCAACGTTTCTGATGATATCTGTTTCGAAAACCGAAAATAAACCAATAGAGTGGAAGGGGTTGTAAATTACCATCCCGTCTAACAATACTTTATTTTGAATCGGGCTACCACCTCTAATGTATAACTGTCCACCCTGGTCGCCTGTAAAAATAACCCCGGGAAGCACCTGTAAATATTGTGCTAAATCCGGTTCACCACCTACTGATGGCAATCGTTTTATTTGTAAAGGTGTAATCGTTGTTGTGGAAATCTGAATTTCTTCCAGTTTGGCGGTGGTTTTGGACGAAATGGTAACTATATCCAAATCTACTCCGCTTTGTTTCATATTCAGTCTAACGTTGGCTATTTTACCGGTTTCTACAAGCACATTATAAAACAAGGTATCATAACCAATATAGGTTAACACCAACTTTTGTTCGCCAATAGGAACATTGGGAATAGAAAAGAACCCGTTGATGTCGGAAGGGGCACCAATATTATCGGTTTTGGCTACAATTACGTTGACAAATGGCACCGGTTCTCCGTTTTCTTCATCATACACAAATCCACGGATTGTTCCGTTTTGTGCGTTCGCCACAGCGATAATCCCTGTTAGGAGGATAAATAAGGTAAAAATTCTGCGCATAATCTTGCGGCGAAGATAACCAGAATAATGTAAAATAGATGTCATAACACCCAATTTTACAGTGTTTTGACCTTCATTAACATTTCGTGTGTATTTGCACCGCAACATATTTTTATGGAATTTCACACGCGATTATTCACGATGAGCAAACCGGTAAGTGTATTTTTTCATGTTGGACTGGGTAAAACGGCCAGTACCTACCTTCAAAACAAGGTGTTTGGGAAGCTCAAAGGCTTACACTATATCCATCCAACTAAATTCCGCTCCTGGAAAAAACTGGTTGCTCAAAGTAATGCCGAAAAAGTGTTTTTATCGCGCGAAATGGACCAGCAACTCGAAAGAGAGGTGAAAAAGTTTGCTGAGGTTTATCCGGATACGCATGCCATTATCGTTTTGCGTCGCAACGACCAATGGATTGCTTCACAATATCGCAGGTTTTTAAAAAATGGTTATCCTTATACTTTTACTGAGTTTTTTGATGTGGTGCAGGACAAAGGATTTTGGAAAACAAGTGATGCCATGTTTTACCCGAAAATTGAAATTCTGGAAAAATATTTTACATCCCCACCGCTGGTATTATTTTATGATGATTTAAGAAAAGAACCCTTTCAGTTTATTGATGCTATTGCCAATTATACCGGCAGCACATACGATAAATCTGCCATTTCTTTAGAACCTCACCACACTTCCTACGAGGAAAAACAACTCAAGGTAATGTTGAAAGTAAGCAAAAAATTATTTTCATCAGCACCTATTTATAAAGAAGGCCCGCGTTATAAAACATGGATTCGGCGCCGTTCACGTATGTTGTTATGTTATATTATTTTATATAGCGCATTATTAATTCCCAACAGATTTATCAGTAAAAAACCATTGATAGACCCGGCAGATTTAGCGCGTGTAAAACAATTTTATAACGCAGACTGGTTGCGTTGTGAAGCCAGGAGAAATAAATCGGTGTAATAAAAATTAATGCATGTCCTGAAATGACATTTCGCTGTTTTCAGGAGTAAGAATATCAAGTACTACAAAATAATAAACGCTGTCTACAGTAGTTTCTATACGTATTTCAGAAATGGGTGGATAGGTTTCAATACAGGCATAACAAACCAATGAAGCCTCGGCACAATCAAATGTGTTATTAATATCTTCAATTACTTTTTGCAAATTTATTTGATGTCCGCCCGGATCATTTACTGTTACATTTGGTTGGTATTCATCGCAAATATCATCAATAATTGTCCGCAAACTTCTGTCGTCATTTGTCGCAATTGCTTCACACAATGAACTGGTAAAATTGATTTCCTCATCAACTGCGCAGCTGCCAAATAAAATCACACTAACTACCACAAATAATGTTTTCATACACTTGTATTTTGTTTGTTTGAACGTAACATTTCACCATAACCCTGTTTAGCAGCAAGTGCGCGAATAGCCATGGTTATACGTTTTGTTTTGGTAGATATTGTTTTTGCACTTTCTATCCATTTTGAAAAATACCGCTGATGTGAACCCGGTAATGTATTAAAAAAAGCCAGGGCTTTTGGTTCATCCGCTAAACAGGACATGAAGTCATCAGAAAATGAAAACGGACTATTATCAACCGCAATTTTTACTGTTATACTATACCCGCTTTTTTTTCCAAGTGCTTTGCGCATGGCAGCATTTAGAGGCATAATAAAATTGCCGTCTCCCATAGGTAAAATGGCAATTTGTTGAACACGTAATGCATCTAATAATCCCTTCACTCTGTAGGCTGTTTTTATGCCGGGATTTAATTCCTCAGCAATATCAGATGGGATTTCTACATAGGTCCATCCGGTTTTTTCACCCATGGTGCCGAATTTTTTAATAATTGTAGTATAGGTGCACGACATCAAATTCAAATATAATAAAATCTTCTGCGAATGGTTATTTTGAATTGTTAAAATCGCAAAAAATGGCATTTATCAGACCAAACGCTCAAAGACTTAAACGTTGTTGTTAAGTTTAATTAGAAGCTACTAATAAGATGTAAATCAACGCATTAGCTGATAATACAATAACCATCTAACTACTAAGTTTGAAATCTAATACGCCGGTCGCTTTGTTGTTTAAATTATGAATTACAAATACGTCTCAAAATTTTTCGAAGTTGACAAAAATCAAGTGCTTATGTCACACAAATCACACAATTCACGGTTAACCCATCGCAACTTTATGCTTTCATTTAAATAATAAGTAATTATGGAAAATAATATAACAAATCCGGCAACAAACTATGTTATGCCGCGCATTGGCGACACAGCTCCTTCGTTTACAGCAGAAACAACCCAGGGCACTATTCATTTCCCGGAGGACTATACCGGAAAATGGGTAATTTTATTTAGTCACCCTGCGGATTTTACACCGGTATGTACTACTGAATTTATGACGTTTGCGAAAATGGATAAGGAATTTCAATCGCTGAATTGTCAGCTCATCGGTTTATCAGTAGATAGTTTGTATAGTCATATCGCCTGGTTGAGAACGATTAAAGAAAAAATCGAATTCCGTGATATGAAAAATATCGAAGTGTTATTCCCGCTTATTGATGATATCCGAATGGATGTTGCCAATAAATTTGGAATGATACAACCCAATGAAAGTAATACAAAAGCAGTAAGAGCTGTATTTTTTATCGACCCTTCTGCAAAAATTAGAGCTATTATTTATTATCCGCTTTCTACAGGTCGCAATTTTGAAGAAATTAAAAGAGTATTAATTGCTTTGCAGGTTGCTGATGCTTATGGTGTAGCAACTCCTGCCGACTGGCAACCCGGTGAAGATGTTATTGTTCCACCTGCTGGTTCATGTGGTGTAGCAAAAAAACGTATGGACGGCGAAGAAGAAGGTGTGTATTGTATCGACTGGTTCTTTTGTATGAAATCAATTGATAAGGAAAAAATAGATGAATTGTTTATTCGTAAAAAGGACCTGATTTTAAATTAAGTTTGAAGCTTAGATTTATATGTGAGGGCCGTCTGATTGACGGCCTTTTTTTATCTTTATAACATAAACCAGGCATATGAATAAGCAAAATGTAGTTTTTGTATTGTTGTTATGTGTAATACAATCGTTATTTGCACAAGAAGTGCTCACATTGCAAAAGGGCGAAAAACCGGGATTGGGAAAAATTACAGAACTCAGTTGGTTAGCAGGATACTATACCGGAACCGGATTTGGCGGAAATTGTGATGAATTATGGTCGCCGGTACTAGATAATTCGATGCATGGCATTTTCCGATATGCAAGTAACGACTCTGTTCAATTTTCCGAATACATGATAATGGAAGCATCGGAAGGCACCATCAATCTCAAACTAAAACATTTTGGAAGAGACCTTTCTCCATGGGAAGAAAAAGATATATGGACCACTTTTGAATTAATTAAAATAGAAGGCACCATTGCTTATTTTAACGGCATTACCTATGCAAAAAACAACGATGTACTAACCATTAAATTATTGCTGCACGATGGAGAGAAAAGTTGGGTGGAGGAATTTGTTTTTAAAGAGACCAGCTACTGATCATTTACGAGATAAATGTGTTACTTAACGAGGCTCATTTATTATTCCCATTTCATTTTTTCAATTTATGGCAATGATTTGTTATTTTGCAGATGGCATTATTGGCTTTAACTAAACCTTTGCCATGCATAATGCTTATGGAATACTGTAAAATAAATTAATTTTGAAAAAAAACCTATGTGCCCTTCGAGAAAACTCTTGACATTTGTTATCTTTTTCATGATACTGTTGAATGGTTTCACTCAGTACATTAAAATTTATGATTTTGATGATGTGAATGGCGGTAGCCCAGAAGGTTCGCTTATTACTGATGGACAATACCTTTATGGTATGACCCAACATGGAGGTCTTAGCACGAATTGTTTATTTGGTGATTGCGGAATAGTGTTTAGAGTATTACCTGATGGTACAGCATATGAAATTTTACATGATTTTAATGAAAATGACGGCTCCTATCCTAAGGGGTCTTTATTGCTTTTGGCAGACTCATTATATGGCATGACTTATAAGGGAGGCTCACAAGATAGGGGTACGATATTTAAAATGCATAAAGATGGTTCAGGTTTTACACGACTTTTTAATTTCAGTGATACCAACGGAGCATTCCCGCTTGGGTCACTCATTTATATAGATGGTTTATTATATGGCATGACAATGGAGGGAGGAACTAATGAAGATGGTGTAATTTTTAGTATCAAAACTAACGGAACTGATTATAAGAAAATACACAATTTTGATGCATGGATTACCGGTAATGGCCCTTATGCAGACTTGGTTTATGATGGCGCATATTTATATGGAATGACTTATGGTGGGGGTGACTATGATAAAGGAGCTGTTTTTAAAATAATGCCTGATGGAACTAATTACACCAAACTTTTGGACTGTTATTTTGATATCGGAATAAATCCTTGGGGCAGCTTAATTATGGATAGTACTTATTTGTATGGAATGACATACAATGGTGGGGAAAATGGATTTGGTGTAATATTTAAAATAAAAACGGATGGTTCAGATCATGAAATTTTACATCATTTTAATGATGATTTTGGAAGTCACCCTGAAGGCACTTTGCTTTTGTATGAATCCAAACTCTATGGTGTAACACACTGGGGTGGTACCACAACAGACTGCTCTTTTGCGTGTGGTGTGTTGTTTAGTCTTAATACTGATGGAAGTAATTATTCGGTTTTACATCATTTTAATGAAACAACAGGCAGTAATCCTCAGGGTGCAGTTATTGCGGTGCCTCCAATTTTATATGGTATGACAAATCAAGATGGAGCGCATAAAGTAGGGACAATCTATAAATTTGATTTAACCGGTGTAAACGACAATGGTAACATTGGTGATTATACCCTTTTTCCTAATCCGTTTTCAAATAACCTGACCCTCACAGGGACTTCATCGTCAGGAACAATTACGATATACAATATGCTGGCTCAAATAGTTTACCAAACATCGGCATCCGAAGGAGAAACCACTATTTACGTGGGTAACTTGCCAAAAGGAGGATACTATTTTAGTTATACCGATGTATTTTCAAGGTATTTCAGAACTACCTTGATTAAAATGTAGGTTGTGTGTTTATTTAGTTAGTTGTAACCATAATCCATTACATGACATCCGTTAAGTTTAATAAAAAATGTTTTCTGAAAACCTGTTTAACAAATAACCACCCATTTTAATGCTGCACCACCAATAATGAATAATATTTATTATCAAAATATAATTGATAAGTTCCTGAAGGTAATTGAGACATATTTATTGAGACCGTTTCACCAATTACAATAGGGTTTGTTGATATAAAAACTTTTTCCCCCTGCATATTAAAAATGCTCATTGTTTCAATATTATTAATGGTATTATTTGAAATGGTAATTGTTGAGATAGTGGGATTAGGATATATAACAATACTACCAAATATATTATTATCCAGGGATTGACAAATGGTGACTGTTATATCCTGAAAAGCTGTATCGCTGCATCCGTTGGCATCAACATAGGTATACCCGACGGTGTATGAGCCCGGTAATAATCCTGTAGGATTAAATACACCATCTTCAATATTTTCTCCAAAATATGTTCCTTCATCCGGTGTGCCTCCGGTCAATTCTACCGGTGCAACATTGTTGCAAATTGTTGTAAACGGCAACGATAAATTGACATCAGGAGCAGGTAAAAAATCTACCTGTATAGAATCTGTAATGGAACAACCAAATGAATTTGTAATATGCACAAAATACAAACCTGAAATACTTACCTCTATTGTAGCAGTTGTTGCACCTGTATTCCAGAGATATGTGCACAATGGAGTAGTGGCATCTAAAATTACAGGTTCATTGGAGCAGCTTATAATATCATCACCCAACGAAGCAATTGGTAATGGTAAAAAAGAAATGGTTATTTCATCGTAAGCATTGCAACCATTGGCATTGGTAACTAATACACTATATACACCTGAAGTTGTTACATTAATTGTTGCTAATGTATCTCCTGTATTCCATACATAATTACAGTCGGGATTACTTGCATCTAATACAATTTCTTCATCCAAACAATAAGTGCCATCATCACCTAAATCAACAATTGGCGTTGCATAAATTTCAATAACAATTTCATCGGCAGCCACACAACCAAAATAGTTGGTAATACTTACTGTGTATATTCCTGCTTCATCAATTACAATTGAAGATGTTTCAGCTCCGGTGTTCCATAAATAGGAAACATCCGGAGTTGTGGCATCTAATAATAAATCGCTGCCATCACAAAAACCTGTATCAACACCTAAATTAATTGCAGGTGCAGGCAATGCATTTATTATTACTTCATCCGTTGCAATACATCCTTCATCGGAAGTTACAGTTACACTATAGGTGCCGGGAATAGCAGTGGTAATAGTTTGTGTGACAGCACCGGTGTTCCATAAATAGGATGAGCCTGTATTTTCTGCATCGAGGGTAATAGTTGTATTTTCACAAAAATCGATTGTTGTGCCTAAATCTATAATCGGTGTTGGATGTATGGTAATACTTACGAAATCACTTTTTGCACAACCAAAACCATTGGTTACAATTACACCATACGTACCACTTTCGGTAACGGCAATTGTTTGTGTTGTTGCACCTGTATTCCAATTATAAGCGGCTCCCGGATTATTGGCATCTAATACGATTGTGGCATCAGAACAAACAGTAAAATCATCGCCTAAATCAACAATAGGATTGGCCACAACATTTACCACCACTGCATCTGAAGCATCACAGCCAAATGCAGTAGTAACTACCACCGAATACGTTGCTGCGGTATTAACAGAAATAGTTTGTGTAGTTGCGCCGGTATTCCATAAATAAGTTGCGCCAGCATTTTCAGCATCCAACACAACAGTTTCTCCTTCACAAAGTTGTATCGTACTTCCTAACTCAACAATTGGTGAGGGATGAAATGTTACATTTATCACATCATTATCGGTACAAGTAAATCCATTCGTAACCACAACAGAATAAGTGCCCGTTTCAGTTATATTTATTGTTTGTGTAGTAGCACCATTGGACCATAAATAAGTAGCACCGGGATTACCTGCGTTTAATAAAATTGTTTCTCCGCTGCAAGCATTTATATCCGCACCTAAATTTACGTTTGGTGCCGGGTTAACCGTAATTGTTATCGCATCAACACCTACACATCCGGAAGGGTCGGTTACTGTTACACTATAAGTGCCTGTTGTACTTACATTTATTGTTTGAGTAGTAGCACCAGTATTCCATAAATACGTAGCACCCGGATTTCCGGCATTTAATGTGGTAGTAGTGCCATTGCAAATGGCATAATTTGCGCCCAGATCGACTGTAGGATTACCAACTGTTAAGTGGGTAATAATAATACTGTCACAACCTTCAACAGGTGTATAATAATCGTAATAAATTCCTGATTCAGTTTGATTGGCACCTTCGGCAAAATAACTTTCCCCTTCACAAATATTGATGATATTGTTAATAGTATAAACAGTACAATATTTTGCAACATAACCATCCCATCCTGTAAATCCTGAATTTAAATTAAATGTAACATCACCCGGATCAAAGTCAACTAAACCATCAAATATTCCGGAAATAATAACAGCACCTTCATTATCGATATGCAAGCAACTGGCATAATCGGAATTGGTACCGCCAATTTTTTCTGCATCAATATAATTGGCATCTGCATCCCAATTTACTTTCATAATATCCTGAGAGCCACCACTAGTAAGTGAAGCAGTTCCCGGACCCGGATCACAGTCAATAGTATTGCTGAAATTTCCCGCCAACCATATACTGCCGAGTGAATTTACACCAACCCCATAAATGGCCTGAAAGCCTGT
Source organism: Bacteroidota bacterium (assembly GCA_016718035.1). Lineage (GTDB taxonomy): Bacteria > Bacteroidota > Bacteroidia > Chitinophagales > BACL12 > UBA7236. Next base: position 190,172 of record JADKEK010000011.1, read on the forward strand.
TCCTCCAATACTTTTACCCCAAATAAATCCACCATCGGTGGCATCCAGTCTCACAATAAAAGCATCTACATAATCTACCGTAGCAATATTGACAACAGCAGGTTCGGGATTGATATCAATTGTTCCTTCAAAAAATCCGGCGACAATAACGGCATTTGCATTTTCATCAACTGAAATTGTTGTGCCTTGTTCAGAACTATTTCCTGAAATTATTCCTGCCCATTGAAAAATAAATGCGCTGTTTAATTTTACAATAAATGCATCAGATGAAAATCCTGCAGCAATTAAATTATAAACTGCCGGACCCGGATTAAAATCCACAGTGCCCCAAAATAATCCTGTTAAATAAATATTATCGCTATTATCTACATATAAATAATTGCCATATGCCGATGACATTTGAATAACATTATTATAACTGCCATCAGTATTTAATCGCAATAAAAAATTAGAACCGGAAAATCCTGCAGTCATATTTACTGTCCCAACCCCTGGATCAAAATCTACAGTGTTTTGAAAATAACCTAATACTATTGGGTTACCCGCAGCGTCTAAATCGAATCCATAACTTTGTTCAGTACCTGTTCCGCCAATATTTGCAGCCCAAACTAAATTGCCATCCTGATTATATTTTGCGCAATACACATCATCACCACCATTACTCACCAAATTGCTTGTTCCTGGTCCCGGGTTCATATCCATAGTGCCATTAAAATAGCCGAATACAAACACGTTACCGGCAGCATCAGCTTTAATAACCTGTGCAGCAGCAAAACCGGCACCTCCAATTTGTTTCGACCAAATTAAATTGCCTGAAGGGTCAAGTTTGGTGATAGCAATATCCTGTGAACCAACTGAATTGAAATTGAGTACACCGGGTCCCGGGTCGGCATCTAAATCGTCCCAAAATCCAGTAAAACATAACATGTTATTGTCAAAATCCGTAGTAACTGATGCTGTGGATTGCGCGTCATTACCATGAAATATTTCAGCAGTAACAAGGCTTTGAGCGTTACTGGCAATAGGGCAAATACATAATAATAGGCCGGGTAATGTTAGGCGCATAGGCGTATATTTTTGGGTGTTGGCATGGGTAAGTTGCCAAACATTGTGCCACTAATTTGAGGAAATTTCCTTATTTTTACCGTATCAATGCAGATAAAGCCTTATTTTCATTGACTATAATAGCTGAGTATTTAATTTTAATTAATATCAATAAAATCTGTTTTATGAAAAGATTCTCCCGTATTTTGAGTGTATTATTTATCTCTTTTATTGGAAATTCGGTTATACAAGCGCAAGTTGCAACTGATTTGGAATTGCAATTATGTCATAACTGGACCATTAGTGCAATTGAAGTAATGGGTGCTGAAACTGCAGTACCGGATTTAAATGCTAACGACAAAGTTAATATCCATAATGATAAAACTATTGAATTAACTATAGATGGTAATAATTACGCCGGCACGTGGACAGTAAATGACGCAGGCACTTTGCTGACTATTGCGCTACCAGGAAATACCGGAATGCGCTTGCTATTGAATGAAGTTACTGATACCAAATTGAAAGTGGATCATATAAGTGAGTCAGGAGATCATACCATTTTTATTTTTACACATTAATTTTACCTAATATTTTTTAACCGGCAGCAATAAATGCTGCCGGTTTTTTTTTGCTTTTTACTTGCACTTACAATTTGCGAACCTTTTCAAGCCAATAGAAATAATTAAAATTATTAAAGGTGTTTTTTTCTGTCTCCTTTTCTGCTAATTCCTGTAATTGTGTGAGCAAACCGGCTGTTGTTTTTTTGTCGGGATTTCGCAAGGTTTGGCGCATGTATTTTATTACAACCTTATACGTTTGTGTTTTCACTTTTTTGATGGTGGTAAGTCGGTTAAAGGCCGTAATCAATGAATCGATGAGCAATATATCACCTAATTCAAAATGACACAACATCTGCATCATTTTACTATCACAATACAAGTCGGTAATAGATTCTACTTCTTTAATTGCAAACAGGTTGAGTAATACGTCGAGACAAGCATTAAAATTGCGGTTGCAAAAATGTGTATAGGCACACAAATAATTCAACGTGATGATATTGGGTTTGGCAATATAAGCGGCATATTTTTTAATCCCCTGCTGAATATAGTTGGCGCATGTTAAGGCATTTTCAAAATCATTTTTTCCGACATAATAATTCATTTCCAATAAATAACTTAATCGGAATACGTTGGCATCCAGATGCTGAATATGTCTGAACTCTTCCATTAATGGTAATTGCCGCATAGTAATAATGCCACTTAATAAATCCTCATGCCTTTGTAGTATGAGGCAGTCAATCAAGTAATTATTCAATGCAGAAAAATAACGTTCTGCATAAATTTGTTTGAGATGAACATGTTCGTCCATGAGATGTAAAAACTGTGCATTGTAATTAAAGGCTGCGTTTACATCACGTTGCACAAATGCATGCAGGGCTTGTATTTGAAGCTGGTCTAATTTTGCTTTAAAAGTAGTAGCTGCTTCGGATTGTGTAAATAAAGGTTCAGCAATGGTAGTGTTGAGTATAACATTTTCTTTCCCGGGAATAATTTTTTTAGCGTAGTGAAGTTGATAAATACCTGCACTTTTTAACCAATACAATCCCGTTAACTGAATTTGTTGCAAACAAAATAGTTGTTCTTCATGCATGGCCTGCAAATGATTTTCGTCCATCCCACTATATTGTAATTTAGCTCCAAGGCGTTTTTCTATTTCAATTAATTCGATAATGAGCTCAAATTTTTCCAGTTTATAACCTAATTGTTTGTAACGCAGAATTTGTTTTTTGCATTGCGTTAATAATCCGCGTTTTAATAGTATCGTGCAATAGTGTACACCTTTTGCCAATTGTTGCTCAACATCATCAAATTCATCAAACCTGTGCAATGCTTCCAGCAGCGATTCATATAATTGTTTTTTAAGCACAGCAAAATGGGCAGCCGATTTCCCCTCCGAAAAGATTGGGACAAGCAAGGCTTCCTGATATGTTAATTGTGTTTCAATAGCCTCAAACAGCTTCAAATATTGGTTATCTTTATCGAAATGTCTGGTGGCAAACAGCTTAAAATACCGCTTTTCACTTTTGGAGAGCGACTGAATAAGCTGGAATAAATCGTTGGAAGGGTTTTTCATAGACTTCTAATGTAAAAGTAATGAAAAGGTTATTATAGTTGGATAAATATCATGCAATATTCAATCAGACATCTAATTTATGACATTAATTTGATTTCTTTTATAGTATAAAGAGGATGAAATTTGTCCTTGAAAATTGAAATTATATGAAAAAAGTATTCAGTATCCTTTCGGCAGTGCTCCTCACTGCTGCTGCTTTCCAGAGCTTCGGCCAGGATCAGCAATGGGTTAATTACAGCAACTTTACAGCAGTTACCGACGTTGAGCCGGTTGGCGAGCACCTTTGGATTACCGCAAAGGGTGGAGTGCTGGATTTAAATACCACCACCAATGCCAAAACTTATTACAAACAAGGTGATGCCGGTTTGCCATCTTCTGCGGTTGAGCAAATTGCCTATGATGCCTCTTCAGGTACTATTTGGGTAGGCACTTATGACGCCGGTGTTGTGGAATGGGATGGTGATAATTGGCTGACTTATGATTACCCGATGTCATTTTTAATGTATCGAATGAAAATGGATGGTTTTGGAAACATCTGGTTACAGACAGATGCAGGGTTATACAAATTCGACCGCGCAGATTTTAGCTATACATTCATCAACTCAGTTGGCGGCGCAGGATGGTCGTTTGAAGCTTGGGATTTTGATATTACACCTGATAATCACGTATTAATATTTACCGGTGAAGACTGCCTCGTAATTGATGCCGTAACCAATATGGCAATCGATTCATTTCCAAATACCGAATCTCCTGTTGTATTAGGATGTTCTCCTTCTACGGTTAGAATTTATGGCGCAGATGCTGATACTTATTTAATTAACAATAGTGGTAGCCTGGAGTTCCAACATAAAGACGGTACTTTTGAACCAGCCAACATAGGTATTCCTGAATTTGCATTTATAAATAATATCACACGTGGTACTGATAATAACTTATATGCATTGGTAAATTCAATGGAAATATATCAGTTAGTTGGCGATACTTTGGGAATTAAAAAATACCATCGCAGATATTTACCCTGATAAACTTATGTTTACTGATGGCACTACACATCATTTAAATACTTCAGGATATATGGCACCTCCAACAGTTGTGGAATTGTCTGATATGGGCCAAACTATTATTGAAACACAAAAATATAATTTCAATTCAAACTCGATTTCAGGTATAACTGTAGATGATGCAGGTGATATTTTTATGTCGTCAGCAACTACTATTTATAAATATAATGCAGCTATCGACGATTGGGATATGGTAACTGCAGTGCCTACTATTTATGGTTCTATGATAGACCTGAGATTTAAAAATGGTAATTTTTATACCATAGACAATGGTAATTTAATTGAATATTACAATGGAACTGAATGGCAACATATTCCAATTGCTGCCGGATATGAATCAATTTATATTTACGATTTTGATATTACTGACGATGGCACTATTTACTTTACTAACGATGAAGGTTTATTTAAATATAAAGATGGTGTTACTATTAACCTAATCGAAACCGGTCCGATAAACAAATGGTTTTTAAGCGTAAAATACGATGCTGTGAATAACCTTATTTGGTTAGGTAGAACTACCGCAATTGTAAAATATGATTTCATAAGTGAAGAAATAATTGATGAAAATGATGTGCCTGCATTAGCAGAAGGTTCAAGCATACAGGATATCGCACAGGACGCAGCAGGTAATTTATGGTTTGGTGCAAATGGTGGCAAAGCATATCGCTTTGATGGCACAACCTGGACAGATTTTACTTACGGTGAAGATTTTGATTTTGTGACTAGTATTCAATTTAAAGGAACCAAGACTTATTTTGGTATAAATGGAACTGATGCCGGCATGTATATATATGACAGCGCTGATGAAACTACCACCCATTTACATCCTTCGGTTGATCCTGATATGCCATCAAGCATCTATAACTATTTCACTATTGCTCCTAATGGTGATTTATGGTTTGGTCATAACGATATTGGTATCAGTGCATTGAAAACAACGGTTATAGATGGTATTACTGAATTATCACCAAATACCATTCATGTATATCCTAATCCGACAAGTGATGTGTTGACTATTGATTATGTAACCACCAACAAAACACGTTATGATGTATTGGATATGCAAGGTAAACTCATGATATCTGCGAATACTAACAATATTAATGTGCAATCATTAGCGCAGGGTTTATATATCACAAAAGTTACTGATTTGGTAACCTTACAAACCTATACAACTACGTTTAGTGTAGCTAAATAAATTATCCCTTTAGGGGGCCGGTCGCCTTAAACAGTTATTTGCACTTACAGCTTTTGTAAAACAGCATATAATACACTTCCTGTTTAAGGCGACTTTTTTATTGCTTATTATTTAATAATTAAATGATGGTATATGAAATATGACTATCCAACTATAGCGCGCAAGCTAAACCAATGCTGGCCTGATTTTATTTTTAATCAATCCAATTTGGAAGCCTGTATAGAATCTGAAACAGTTGCAGCAGGTGATTTTTTTCCAAAGTTTGAAACCACTGAATTTCAGGTTGCAATAGTTATTTCAGGTGTGTTTCGTTTATATTATGTTGCTCAAAACAAAGAAGTGAATATTCAATTCCTTTTTGAAAACGACTTGTTGATTGACCTTAACAATCATACCCAGGTAAATAATCATCATTTCCGCTTACAAGCAATTGAACAAACCGAACTAATGGTAATAGATGTAACCAAATTATTTGAAAGGAGGGGCGAATTATTTATTCAATCCGGGATTGATAGATTTATTACGCAAACGCTTATTCAAATAACCACAGAACATCTCACCACCAATTTGTATTTGAGTGGTGAAGCTCGGTATTCAAAATTGTTTGAGGCTAAACCTGAGTATTTTGTGCGTTTACCTTTATATCATATTGCCTCATATCTAGGTATGGAAAAAGAAAGTTTGAGTCGTATCCGTCGCACCATTATTGAAAAAAGAAAAAAAATACGTGCAGCGTAAACATCAATAGATGGTTGAGTTATTAACTGATATACTGTAACCATTTATCTCCAACAATTTAGATCATATTTGTTGTATAACTTGTACTGCAATTTAATATGTTTTGCTTGTTCCTGATAAATTTATTGTTTTTAATGCGTTGCGTTTAGATGATGCTAATGATATTATTTCTCCTTAAATTGACTTGCTCAACCTTTTTTCTCCACAACAGGTAAATTGCGTTGGCTTTGTAATATTATTCATTTAAATAACATCTCTCCTGAAATAAAATTATTTTGCGACTGAACAGATTGGTGCATTGATTTATGTTTTCAATATTTATATTGAAAACATAAATCACTTAGTATAGCTCGTGTTTTTATGCATCGAGCTTGTTTTCAAGCCGCTTAGAATTTGCATGCTTACGTCCCTGAAATGCGCTATACTATTGCCTTTTAGCTCATTAGTTATAAAATGCGTAAATTTGTATGTATATTATAAAAACACTACATGGATTTTACGACATTTGGATTTGAACAAGAATTAATGGAGGGGGTGATGTCGATGGGTTTCAAAGCCCCTACGCCAATTCAGGAACAGGCCATTCCGATTATACTCAGCAATAAAGATATTATAGCCTGCGCTCAAACAGGAACAGGAAAAACAGCTGCGTATTTATTACCTGTAATCAATAAAATTATTAAAAGGGGACATGGTTCCATTAATACATTAATAATTGTTCCTACCCGCGAATTAGCTGTTCAGATAGATGAGGCAATAAGGGCATTTACTTATTTTACCAATTTGAGTTCAATTGCAGTTTATGGTGGTAATGATGGGGTAATGTATGAACAGGAAAAACGGTCATTTCGTGAAGGGGTTGATATTATTGTCGGCACACCGGGAAGGTTATTATCACATATTTCACAAGGGTATTTAAAATTTGATACGGTGCAACATCTTATTTTGGATGAAGCAGACAGGATGTTGGATATGGGATTTAGTGATGATATTAGTCGTATTATTTCTTATTTACCTGAAAACAGACAATCATTATTATTCTCAGCAACTATGCCGGGAAAAATACGAGCTATCGCCAAAAAGATATTAAAGGACCCTGACCAAATTAATATTGCCTTATCGAAACCTGCAGAAGGTGTTACACAAGGTGTTTATATTTTGCACGATACACAAAAAATGCCGTTACTGAGAATTATATTAAATGGTCGCGATATAAAAAGTATCCTCATATTTTCATCTACCAAAGAAAAGGTGAAACAATTGGAAATGGAGTTGAAACGATTAAAATATAATGTATCAGCTATCCATTCCGATTTAGAACAAATTCAACGCAAAGCGGTGTTGCGCAGTTTTAGTAACAGAGAATTACAAATATTAGTAGCTACAGATATTTTATCACGTGGTATAGATATCGATAATATCGGGTTAGTAATCAATTACGATGTGCCGGGTGATGCAGAAGATTATATACATCGCGTAGGACGCACAGCACGTGCTGATACAAAAGGAGAGGCCATCACATTGGTAGGGCCGAACGATCAGCGCAAACTGATGCAAATTGAAGAGCTAATTGAAGGGGAAATTAACCGTTTGCCAGTGCCGGAAGAATTAGGTGAGGTGCCGGCATACGAACCTAAATTGAGGCGGAATTCAGGAAATTTCCATCGTGGTGGTAAAAAAACATTTCAACGCAGAAGTGGTCCGAGAAGGTAATACCTAAGTCAATTTGTGCCGGCGTTTTTTCCAATACTTTTTACCGTAATTGCAATATATTTCAGAATCGGCTTGTATGGTTTTGTTGGCGATTAAACATACTTCATTCAATTCATTCATGCCAATAAATGCATTTGCTTTTAATCTGGTGCCTTCCACGTCATTGGCATATTTTGCAAAACAATTGCTGGACATACAGTCGAGGGTATTGCCATCGTGTAAATTCATGAAGTAATCATCATTACCTGCTAGCGCTCTTTTTTCAGCTTCCTTTTCGGTAATCGTTTCGCCTGTATAAACGGCAATTATTTCATCCTTGTAAATAGTAATGGCAGTAAATAAGCCTCGGCCTGCACCGGCAATTCGCGAGTTGTCGATGTATAAATAATCGGTTTCCGGCGCATGAATGGCATGCTCAGACCAGGTTTTAGCAATGTTTTTTTGTTGTGCCAATGATTTTTATTACCTACTTCAAAGTTACAATAATCAATATAGAAAATAATTGATATTTTTATCTTTGTCATCTAAACGCACAAAATGAAACAACTTACTACAGTTTTTTGTAGCCTTTTAGTCTGGTTATGTTTGTTAGCAACAAGCAACGCGCAGGTAGCTGTTGGAGCGTATACTGCAGAGCAACAAGCAAATATAACAGCGCAGGACCCAACCATGACTGATGGCAGAAATTATAAAAATTTACCTGTTACCATGAAAAAAGGGGAAGGGGCAATGTTTTACATGCGGGCTATTACGTTTCAACCGCAAATCTATATTATTGACAATGCCCAGGTAAACTGGAGACAAGGTGATGCTGTTCTTGGGAGTGATGGCATAACATCTTCCATTTTAGTTTTAATAGCAGATAAGGATACGAGTTTTAATGTAATATTTACTACTGATGTAGCAGGCGCTTCCGGAGACTTTGTATATGGCATGCGCCAACTAGATGCTGCTCAAATGACTGTGCCTGCTGAAAATGATTTTTGCGGCAGAATAACCTATATGATCAACCACTGGCAATGTATGTGGTATTTATTAGATGGTGTGCAAGTTGAGTATTACAAAACATTTAATTTTTCTTTAGTCCCCGGCAATGCTTTTGAATTAGATGACTTTTTTATTGCAAGCGAAGATGTGTATGATCCTGAAACCAGCGAAGAAACTAAGGCTAAAGGCGCTGAATTAATTGCAAATATTAAAAAGTGTTTGGACATGAACGCATGGGAAATAAAAGAAGACTATTATCTTTCAGATGTAGATGGAGTGGAATATTCAACCACTTTTTTTAATGTAAAAGGTGCTTCTAATAATGATTTTATGATGTCGTTTGCTGTAATTGTGGAAATAGACCCAACCGGATTAAATTATGTTGTATTAGAATTTTATTAATGCTTAAACTTAATTTTATTTAAAAGAGGCTGTTTATCTGAGCAGCCTCTTTTTTTATTATTTACATAGTCAATTCAATTGGCACTTCAATTTTTGTAACATTATCTTTTTTATCAATAGCTTCATATAATATGATTGCTGGAGAGTTGATATGATACGTATCAATAGTATGATCTACCAAATGGTAACTTTTAATATTACCAAAAATCACCACCTCTTCAGGCCAAACTAAAATGGTATCTGTTCCTTTTATTAATTTGACTGAAAAATCTTGTAATTCTGATTCATCTGTAACATCTGCCTCTAAAAAAATGGTGTCGTTTACGGCAAATACTTCGTTTGGGTCGGGTTCGTAATATAGAATTTCGGGTCCTGTAACATCGGGTGTGCCTTTTTCATCAGAACCTTTATCACAACCAAAAAATAGTGTTGCAGCCGGCAGCAGTGCCAAAGCTAAAGTAGTAGTTTTCCTCATAGTGTGTGTTTAACCGGACTAATTTAGCGAATAATGGCAAAATATAACACCTTATTGTTTCCGGATTAGCGCTTAAATACATCTAAGTGAGTTGGGAAATTAAGCCAACAAAGGGTTTGAAGGTGGAATGCAATATTGCTACAAATTTTAGCCAAATGTGACAAGGAAAATGGTTGCTTACCGACATAAAAAAAGTCAGCACATGGCTGACTTTTTACTTTATTCAAAAACTTAATGATTATTCAACAATTAATTTTGTTGCATTTATTGCATTTGCTGAAGTAGTAGTAACTGTATAGATACCTGCAGCAAGACCTTCAATGTTCAGTGACAAAGTTTCACTTGTTGAAGTTGTGCTATTTACGGATTTAACAATTTTACCATTTAAATCGGTAATTTGAATATTACCATTAAATTCTGCAGGTAATGTGATATTTACATTTGTTTTTGCAGGATTTGGATAGATGGCAGTTGCTATTGTATTTTCAACAGCCTGGCGCATTACAT
>JADKEK010000012.1 GCA_016718035.1 Bacteroidota bacterium
CAAAACAACAATCACCATTAACGCCTCCGCAACCGAAACCTGGCAATTGCTGACAAATTTTAATGCTTATACTAACTGGCATCCTTACATTGTAAAAATTGATGGTGAAGTTGCACTGAAGGAAAAAATTAAGGTGACAACAATTGACTCTGATTCTACTACAGATCAATTTTCGGCTTTTATTTTGGAGTGGGAACCTGATAAGCAATTAGCATGGGGTGGTTCGTTAGGTTTTCTTTTTAGCGCCAAACATTATTTTATTATTGAGCCAATTAATGACACCCAAATACTTTTTATTCAAGGTGAGTACTGGCATGGCATATTCGGTAAGAATTATGGTAAAAAGATATACCTGGATACCTACCAAAAGTTTATAGCTATGAATGAAAAAATGAAAGCTATATTGGAAAGCAATTAGTAAATAACCCTTATATTTAGTTCACAAATTACACATTTATGAAAATACAAAAACATTTCTTGGCATTTCTGCTACTGTTAGTTACGCTTAATGGGTATTCACAATCCGATACCACTCAGTCTGACCTCGCTCAAATTACAGCTACATTGATGGATTATATTGAAGGGACTGCCAATGGGGAGCCTGAGCGGTTACGAAGAGCATTTCACCCCGATTTTAATTTGTATACTGTAACACAAGAAGACAGTCTGCGTATTCGTTCGGGCGAAGAATATATTCAAGGCATAAAAGTAGGTGAAAAATCGGATAGGATAGGACGTATTATTGCCATAGACTATGAAAATAATGCTGCAATGGCAAAAGCTGAAATCATTATTCCGGGATGGAGAATTTTTACTGACTATTTTTTGCTCTTAAAGTATGAAGGTTCCTGGAAAATTGTGCAAAAAAGTTATACATGGACGGCATACCCAACAGATGTAAATAAATAGGAAAAAGTTTAACTATTTTTAAAGTCATGAAATAATTATTTCATGCAGCCGTTGTCGTGGAGTCTATGACTTCAGACGCCACCCCGGTCTCCAGACTGGTTGAGGAAGCAGAATATAATTCTTCAACTTTAAATAATTTTGTCGCAAACGCCCTGTTTTATTGACGCAATTAAATTGGAATTCATTAGTTCCGGTATTATTTTCGCTAAATAAAATTAAATTGATAAAATCATGGCAATACTTAGCTTTAATACTACCATTAATGCTCCAAAGGAGAAAGTTTGGGATATACTTTGGGATGATGCTACTTACCGCAAATGGACTGCAGTTTTTCATGAAGGTTCTCATGCTGTTAGCGACTGGCAGGAGGGAGGCAGTATTTTATTTCTGGGACCAAATGGAGATGGCATGTTTAGTATGATTGTTAAAAAAGATGACTTTCGTACAATGATATTTAAACACTTGGGTGAAATTAAAAACGGAGAAAGAATTCCGAAACAATGGGGTGCTTCAACCGAAAGTTATTTCATGGATGAAAAGGATGGAATAACTTCTCTTAAGGTTGAACTTAATATGGAAGCTGAAGAATGGTTTGAAAGCTATTTTAATAGCACATTTCCAAAAGCATTGGAAGTAGTGAAGCAATTAGCTGAGGAATAATTATTCCATACAATTACTTTCCATCATAACCACTTTTTGCCAACAAAGAAAGCGGGTCATCAATTGCAATTAAATCGATAACTGCTTGTTTTTTATCGTTGGCTTTTTGATAGTAGGTTTTTGCAATACGGTAACCAATAAAATACCCTAAATCTGCTGGGCGATTGTTTGAATTGCCGCCATTATATAACCAGTTATCAGTATTAGCAGCGCATAAAGTGGATTTAAATTCGTTCCATAATTCAGCTTCATGCGCATAACCATAGGTGTCTGTTTCGCCATAATTGGTAGTGCCCGTAATTAATTCACCAATAAAATTGGCAACACCTTCATCGAGACATTCATCTAATTGATTACAAACAACAGCGCCAGGTTTTAATACATATTTTTGTTGCGTGTGAATTGCTTCGTGGGCAACTATACCTTTAATACGTTGCGGGATTTTGGATTTCTCGCCGGTGGTTGTCAGTTCGGTACCAATTAAAATAAATTCGCTGGTAGTAGTTCCGCCTGTGCGCAAAGCACCAATTGCAAAACAAACCTGAAAAGGTTTAAAATTTGGGTAAATAATTTTCAAACTGTCAAACACAGTTTCAATAAGTGGCAATGCTTCCTTAACCATATAAGTATTTTCACGAACATCTGCATAGGATGCATACTCTGCCGTTAATTTTCTTAAATATTCCGGCGCATATAAGTCGCGAACTTTGATAAACTGCAAAAAACCATTTGTTGCTAAATCGAAATAATAATTTTGGATTGCAGAGATACTGTCATAATAATTTTTACAATTCACCAGTTTATCAAAGGCCATCCAAAAATGATCGATATCAGCTGTTAATACGTTTTGTTTGTTTTCTTCAGCAAGTTGCTGGAGTAATAAAGCTCTTTCGTCTTTTTCTTTTTTGGTAAATTTTTTTACATAAAAACTCACGGCTCCTGAATCGGGATTATAATCACCTTCGAGTTTTTTTATATAAAATGTAAGTTGTTCTGATTTTAGTGCTTCATAAAATAATACTTCATGCCCAAAAGTTCCGTTGTCGGTGTCTTTATATCCAACAGTATCTTTGTTATTAGAGATAAGTAATAGTTCTACATCAAGTCCATCTTGCATGACATAAAATTGGAATAATTCACCTTTTTTAATGGTAACAGGCATTACAATATGTTTTGTGCCGCTTACCGAAATTTGGCTGTTCCAGGTATTAATTTCTATTGGTGCTCCAAAACATTGTGCACCAATTAGGAAGAGGAGGACAAAAAATGATGATTTCATAATAGTGGTAAACAAAAATAGAAAAAATAGGTAAGGTTGAATGTTAAGGAAAATTTAAAATGAAAATAAAGTCACTACCAACGAGAATAGTTTCGGTCTCATCTTACAATACCAGTAGCTATCACTAACCCACCCTTGGTGTTGAAGCTGGCATGGTTAAGGTGAAGTGTGAAATGAAGTGTAATCATTTAATTTAATTAATAAATACTGTTACAGTGGATTAAAATAATAAATATTTTAGCTTCGAATATTAATACACGGTCGCGGACGGGAGTCCGGGGTGGCGTCTGGAGTTGAAAACTCCACGACAACATGAAGTCTTCGACTTCTTTGGTGTTGGGTATGGCGTTGGTTTGCGACAAATTATTTCATTTATTTAACAATTTACGAATGAAGTCTTCGACTTCATATAACGAAGCAAGAACTAAAATTTTAATTTAGAATTGCAATGCAGAGCACTCAACCACCCTATGTGTCGCAGACACAAAGTTGTCGTGGAGTTTTCAACTCCAGACGCCACCCCGGTCTCCAGACCGGTCGTTATATTCATTCGAATATTATTTTTCGTATTTATGTCGCAGAAACTGTTTTGAATGTGCTGCCCAATTGAAATCACTGCATTAATAGTTGAACTAGATTTTTAATATATAATTAAAACACATGCTGCCGGGAATTTGCTGGCTTGCAATATCATGAATTTCGAAATTAATTTTTGCTAAACCTGATTTATAGTTCGATTTTTAAACTAATTGATCTCAGGCTGTTCGCTCCCATCTGATATTTAATTTATAATTTCCTTTGAGACCCATTATGCCACCCTCTAATTCTGCATTAAGTTGTCGCGAAAATGCGGTGCCAATTGGAATTACCGGAGGAATGTTAAAAATAAAACTATCCGGTACTAAACCGGAGGAATCGCTTAATATGGCTACAGGGATTAAAAAACCGAAAGTATATATTCCGATACCAAGTAACATCGTTAACAATGCAACAATTGCTAAAGGTGCAAGAGCAGGAATAGCGCTTAGAAACAACATGGAAAGACCAATTTCGAAAATTACTGCACCAATTATTGCAACTACAATTGCATTTTCCGCAACTTGTTCTTCACTTGCTAGGTCTTTATCAGTAACCACAAATCCAACAAGGAAACTTTGAGGAAATACTCCGGCAGCCCTTAAGTCAAAATCTTTAATATCAATACCAATTTGTTTGGTTTCTTCTTTTTTGATTTTTCCTACATTGATGCGTTGAAATACATTTGATTGTCCCAAGGCATCTATGGTAAATCCTGTTATGCTAATTTCATCTTTAAATACATCTTGTGTTTTAATACATTTAACACTATCTACAAACAAACTCAGTGTGCGTGGATTTAAGCCTGTGGGCTGTGGGGGAGTTTTTTGGGCAGCCAGTTTACTTCCAATATTTAATTTGCCACTAAATTTTTTTTCGGCGGTACCAGTTAATTTATTTTTTTCCAATTCGGTAAAACGATATGTTTCCGGAATTTGAATTGCTCTGATTTGTTCAAAACAGGCTTTATCAGATTTTAAATCAACTGCTGCTAAATCGCCAAAACGCTGTTGCATTTGTGTGGGGTTTAAAGTAGTGACAGTTTCTACTTTGTCAAAAAATGAAGATTGTTTATGCTTCGGAGAACGCTGATATAAATTCAACATCAAACGCTCCGCACTTTTTGGGTTACTTGGCAAAGGGTAAGTTGCCGGTGATTTTATATGTGCCGCAACCTTTGCCAGTGTAAGCTCAAGCATCTGCTTTAATCGGGTTTTCATAAATTCAGCCTTGGCTTCGGGTATTCCTAATTCCTGGTAATTCATATTTTTTTTATTGTAAAAGTAGACGGGTTATGAGGCTACGGCAATCGCATTATGATGTGATTTATATTAATGTGCTGATTAATGTACCAATGTGGGAATGTACCGATGTACCAATGAAACAGCCACTAATGTGTAGGATCTCGTTGACTTCGGGCTTGGGGTAAACTCATTTGCTAATTTGCTAATTATCAAATTTGCTAATCACCAAAAATGTCATGGAGTATATCCAGGTGCGGTTAGTCCGAATCTAAATTGATGACGTGCCATTGTGAGCTTAGATGTTTTGGATTGCTGTTGACTTCGGGCTTGGGGTAAACTCATTAGCTAATTTGCTAATTATCAAATTTGCTAATCACAAAAAACGTCATGGAGTTGATTCACGTACGGTTAGTCCGGATCGAAACGGAAACGAACTAATGTGCTAATTAGAGGATGTGCTTATGTGCTAATTTAACAGCCGTGACGGAGTAGGAATATAATTTAAACTCTGAATCTACACATTAGTTTGTTGCAGTGGAGAGCCGGTGGTGAATGTGAAGGGGTAGCGGGAATGTTATACTCCAAATATTTTTAAGCGCTCTATTTTAATTAACTCAGACTGCTTTGTTTTGCAGATTGTTGCGGAATACGCTGAGTTTTAAATTTTCGCTCATCATGTGGATGCCGTTGTAAATCATAACTAAACTTACCATCATAATTACGTGGCTGATGTCTTTATAATTAAACCAGGGACTTAATGAAAATTGTTTGGTGTGAATTAATACCGTAAAAAATGATATACCCATTCCGGACATAATCCAACCGCTTCCGGTGTGACTGCGCAACCAGGCTACGAGGTGTGTAATAAAAATAAGAAACAAACCTGCTGCTGCATGAATTTTAAAAATTTCGAAATTGTTGGTTACAACTGTATAAATAGTAAACACTAATAACAAAGTGTAATTTGCAATTGTAAGAGCCGTTCGCATGCCGGAATACATTTTGGTAAATCGAATGGTGGCTTTGAGGGCAAAAAATACGGCTATGCTGCTAAAAACCGTCATTGCCATAAATAAGGTGTTATACCATCTAATTGCATCGGAACCATTTAATGCATGAGCCAGTGCTCCTGTGCCGGTTGAAATACCCATAAAAAGGAAAAACATGCGCCACGAATTGTTAAAGAAGCTCTCGTTGAGCCTGTTTTTGATTCGTGCGAACAAGGTAAAACTAATTACCGCTAAAACGATATCTGTTAAACTGGTTACCGGTTCGCCAATGGTGAGGCCGGCTACAGTTATGATTTCTATCTCCAAGGTCTGGTCCCGCTGTTTTTGTCAATCGGCAGTATTGTACTGCGATTGCAATGATAAAAAAACTTGGGCAAAGTTAAGGTTTCTATGCATACATATTTGTGACTTCGCCTCAAATCGACCTGATTTTAGCGACCAAAAGCAGGGCAACCTTACCATGACAGCGGCTTATTTTTGGGCTGAAATCCAGTTGGAGATGATGTTCATGGCCTTTTCGTTAAAAGTTTCTTCAATGGTGCCGTATTCCATCGGTGAGCCTGTTACCGAGTATTGAAACAGGTGATTCAGGTTATTTAATGCCGTTATTTGATAGTTTTTGTTACCTGCCTTGATCAGGGCTTTTTCAATCGCTTCGAGGTTTTCTTTATAAGGCACTTGCAAATCGGTAGTACCGTTTATGGCTAAAACCGGAATGGTGGTATGTTCTAATGTTGGTCGTGGGTTATATGCTAGAAAAAACTGCATCCATTCGCCTGTATATATATCTAAACCTTCTTCCACATCATCTTCGGTCATTTCAAGTTCATCGAGAATATGTTTTGGTGTATTGGCAATAAAATTTTTGTTGAGGGTAATCATATTATTGCGCATTACATCATTGTCTATTTCATCTTTTGCTACCTGCATAATATTTTTTCGTAATTCATGCAGTGCCTTTACACTCTCTTCCGACATACCCGAAGCTTTTGCAATTAAATCGCCTTGTAATAATAAAATAGAATCACCGGGAATGCCGGGACCTGCCATTAACACAATAAAATCTACCTCATTATTTTCCGATGCAGTAATTGGTGCAATTAATCCGCCTTCACTATGTCCCGCAATGCCAATATTGCGAATAGGAATATCTGTTCTTGAAATTAAATAATTAACTGCTGCACTTGCATCACTTGCAAAATCCATAGAAGTTGAAGCATTAAAATCGCCTTTTGATTCGCCAACACCGCGATCGTCGTAACGCAACACAACTATACCATTTCGTGTGAGGTAATCGCTCAGCACTAAAAATGGTTCGTGATTTAATAAATTTTCATTTCTGTTTTGAGGGCCACTTCCAGATACCAAAACAACCGCATTAAATGGACCTTTTCCTTCGGGGATGGTAATTGTTCCTGCGAGTTCAACACCTGGTGCTTCGTTATTGAGAAATGTAACATTTTCTGATTGATATGGATAAGGTAGTTTAGGTGTTTGAGGACGATTTAGCGCAGGGACAGAATCAACTTTTACAAGGGCTAAAGGAATTTTATTTGGTCCCTGTAACCATAATCCTTCGAATTGTTTTTTTTCGGCATTATAAGTGCCTTTGTATCCACCGTTTATGGCCGGAACCGCAATATTAAGTTCACCATTTATAAATGTTGTTGAAGAGGATGGAATACCGAAAGCGGCTTGATCGGGACTATCTAATGAACTCACCAATGAATCGTTTGAACCGCTAATATTAAATACCACACGTAGTTCAACGCCAACATTTAATTTCCCTAACCAAGCGCCTGTTATTTCCTGTGCAAAAGCGAATGAGTTAATTAAACAGATACCAATTATGAGTAATAGCTTTTTCATAACACCGATTTTTTTACAAATGTAATTGCACAAAAAGGCTGGTTCAAATTTTTTAGCTGAACACTGGTAAACGACAGACGAAACCGGAAATATCGGTTATGCTGGATGAAAAAATAACACTATTAAGCTGTCCTGCCCGGATAAACTTTAAGCGCGGCATCAAGACAATCCATTGCTTTATTAATATCATTTTTATTCAACACGTAAGCGATACGCACTTCATTTTTTCCTAATCCCGGTGTAGAATAAAATCCGGTTGCAGGAGCAAGCATTACCGTTTCGTTGTTGAGGTTAAATGATTCGAGCAACCATTGGCAAAATACATCCGCATCGTCGATTGGCAGTCGAGCAATAGCATAAAAAGCGCCACCCGGAGTTGGGCATAAAACGCCATCCATTGCATTTAATCGTTCCACACATAAATTTCGACGTTCAACATATTCTTTTTCCACTTCGGTAAAATAGGATTCAGGAACATCGAGAAATGCTTCGGCAAGTACTTGTTCCAATGTTGGTGGAGATAAACGTGCCTGTGCAAATTTCATCGCAGTTTCCATTACTTTATTATTGCGGGAAATTAATGCACCGATGCGAGCACCACATGCGCTATATCTTTTAGAAATGGAATCCATTAAAATAACATGTTCGTCGAGACCATCTAAATTCATTACAGAAAAATGTTCTTTTCCATCGTAAACAAATTCGCGATATACTTCGTCGGCAAACAGGAATAAATCGTATTTAATGATGATATCTCGCAATTGTATCAATTCTTCTTTCGAGTAGAGATATCCGGTTGGGTTGTTTGGATTACAAATTAAAATTGCCTTTGTTTTCGGGGTAATCATTTTTTCAAATTCAGAAACCGGAGGCAATGCAAAACCATTTTCGATATGCGAAGTAATGGGTTTTATAACAATATTTCCTGCGGTAGAAAATCCGTTATAATTAGCATACAAAGGTTCAGGAATAATTATTTCATCACCTGCATCGAGACAACTCATCATACCAAACATAATGGCTTCGGAGCCACCTGTGGTAATCATTATTTGATGGTGATTGATATCGATGTTGCGACTTTTATAATACAACACTAATTTACGTCGGTAAGATTCAAATCCTGCAGAGTGGGAATATTCTAATACTTTTAAATCTGTGTGTTTTACGGCATCCATCATTTGAGTAGGGGTAGCAATATCGGGCTGTCCGATATTCAAATGATATATTTTAATTCCTCTGAGTTTAGCTTTTTCTGCAAAGGGTACTAATTTTCTGATTGGCGATGCGGGCATATGGTTTCCGCGTTGTGAAATTTTCGGCATGGGGCAAAGGTAAGTATAATGTGCCGATGTGTCAATACACCCAAAAGTTGGCAATGGATAGTAGATTAATACAACAAAACCTGTCAGGTTTTAAGACCTGTCAGGTGTCGGCAATCTCCTATAGCTGACAACAAAAAAAACTCCGCAAGTCTTCAAGACTTGCGGAGTTGTCGCAGATTTCGTTTAAGTATTAATTTCCGAAAATCGTTTCCTGAGCAGGAACACTTCCTGCATCATCTTTTATAACAGTGCCTTTAAAAGTCAATTTAACGCTAGGTGTGCTTGCATTCGACAAAACGGTAATAGATTTAGTAAATCCACCTTCGTTTGCTGCATTATACACCGCAGAAATATATCCTTTTTGTCCCGGAGCAATTGGTTCTTTAGTCCAATCGGTATTGGTACAACCGCATGTTTTTTGAACATCTGTAATAATGAGTGCTTCTTTTCCGGTATTAATAAATTCATACTTTGCCGTTGCAGGTATGCCTTGCGGAATTTTACCGAATTCGTAAGTGTCAGAAACCCATTCAAATGCCGCTGCATTCGGATTAGTTACACTGCTTGCTGTTTGTGCTGAAACAAGTCCTGTTACAGCAACAAAAGCGATTATTGATAATATTTTTTTCATTGACTGGTAGTTTATTAAGATTAATTGCCTCCCTGATTAAAAATATTGTTTTGTTCAGGAACACTGCCTGCTTGCTCAGATTTTAACACTGTTCCTTTGAAATATAATTTCACTGAAGGTGTTTTTGAATCAGACTGAACAGTAATTGCTTTGGTGAAAGGTCCTTCTTTAGCAGCATTAAATTCTGCCATTACAAAACCTTGCTGACCCGGCATGATTGGTTCTTTAGTCCAGTCAGTAACTGTGCAACCACAAGTTTTTTGAACGTTTGATATAATAATAGGTGATTTACCGGTATTGGTAAATAAGAATTTGTTTTTAACCGGAACACCCTGAGGTATAGTTCCAAAATCATGTGTTTCTTCAGCCCACTGGAATTCACCGGCATCAGGATTAATAACCGGGGTAGCGGTTGTTGAACCTGAAGAAGGAGAAACTGAAGTTTGCGCAAATGAAGCGCTGGCGATCAACATGATCAACGGGAGTGTGTAGAACAATTTTTTCATAATATAATACAATTTTAGTTGTTAACGCTAACTGATGTAAAAATATCAAATCCTGTTTAAAGGTTTGAATCCGCAGAAAACATACAAGAATTATACCAGTAGCCATTGAACCGCAATTTTTTTTCAAAATACCCATTTACACAGCCAGAGACCAGGCATATTTATGTATTTTTGCAGCCTTATTCTTTAGTAATATGTCGGAATTAATGCAAAATAATAATATCACTTTCGAAGCCTTTAAGCAGGACGTTATTAACGACTTCAAAATGGCTTGTTTAAGCCGTGAGGTAAGCCTTTTGGGCCGTAAAGAGGTGTTGACCGGAAAGGCCAAATTTGGCATTTTTGGCGATGGTAAAGAGGTTGCTCAAATTGCCATGGCTAAGGTTTTTAAAGCCGGCGACTTTAGGTCGGGGTATTATCGCGACCAAACTTTTATGTTTAGCTCCGGAATGGCTTCGCCTGAACACTTTTTTGCGCAGTTGTACGCTATTCCTGATACAATTTCAGAACCGAATTCGGGCGGAAGGCAGATGAATGGTCATTTTGCTACACGCTTACTGGACAATAATGGCAACTGGACCGACCAGACTGCTACAAAAAATACTTCATCAGATACGTCTCCTACGGCTTCACAAATGGTTCGCGCAGTTGGTTTGGCCTTAGCTTCAACGCTTTACAGACAAAATCCGGAAACGGATAGCCGTGGGTTTTCGGTAAACGGAAATGAAGTGGTTTTCGCTACAATTGGTGATGCCAGCACATCTGAAGGCGTGTTTTGGGAAGCAGTAAATGCAGCCGGCGTATTAAAAATCCCACTTGCTTTTTTTGTGTGGGATGATGGTTATGGCATTTCTGTTCCGAAAAAATATCAGACAACCAAACAAAATATATCAGAGGTTTTATCCGGATTCCAATTGGATGAGGAAGGCAACGGGATTAGAATTTATGAAGTGAAAGGTTGGGATTATGCTGCTCTTGTACAAACGTTTGAGGAAGGTATTGAACTTTGCCGCCGCGAGCATGTGCCTGTGTTTTTTCACGTAACAGAAGTAACTCAACCACAGGGTCACTCCACTTCAGGTTCTCACGAACGTTATAAGTCAAAGGAAAGACTGGAATGGGAAGCCGAATGGGATTGTATTCAAAAAATGAAAACCTGGATGATTGCTTCCAGTATTGCTACTGACGAGCAAATTCAGGTTATGATAGCTGAGGCTAAAGAAATAGCCAAGGCAGAACAAAAATCAGCTTGGAATAAACACCTTTTGTCTATTAAGGCGGACATGGATGTATTGTTTTCTCTACTAGCAGGGCTGGAATCCAATACCAACAATGCTTCCGGGGTAAATCAAGCGATATCAATGTTGAGGGCGACTATTGACCCGGTGCGTCGCGATGTGATGAAAGCGGCTAAACATGCATTGTATGCAACAGCCGGTGAAACAAGCAGCGAACGCACAACCTTATTAAATTGGGTAAAACAATACGACCAGCTTAACGATGAGCGTTACAATGGCAATTTATGGAGTAATTCAAGTGACGCTGTGTTAAAAGCTGCTGTCATTCAACCAGAATATGCTGCAGATGCTCCGCTTGTTAATGGTTTTGAGATTATTAATAAATGCTTTGATGAGCATTTTGCGAAAAATGATAAAATATTCGCTTTTGGTGAAGACCTTGGTAAAATTGGAGATGTAAACCAGGGTTTTGCCGGCTTACAGGAAAAATATGGTGAAAGCCGGATTTTTGATGTGGGTATTCGTGAAGCCACTATTGTGGGGCAAGGTATTGGAATGGCAATGCGAGGCATGAGACCAATTGCTGAAATTCAATATTTAGATTATTTATTATATGGTTTACAGCCAATCAGCGATGATCTGGCAACCTTACAATACAGAACTGCAGGCGGTCAAAAAGCACCTGTCATTATCAGAACCAGAGGACATCGTTTAGAAGGCATTTGGCATACAGGCTCACCAATGGGTATGATTTTACATGCTTGTCGCGGTGTGCATGTTTGTGTGCCTAGAAATATGACTCAAGCTGCAGGGATGTATAATCTCCTTTTAAACTGCGATGAACCGGCAATAGTTATTGAGTGCTTAAATGGTTATCGTTTAAAAGAACCACTTCCTGCTAATATTTCTTCATTTACAGTTCCATTAGGTGTTCCTGAAATTTTAACCCAGGGCGATGATATTACGGTAGTTTCTTATGGTTCTACATTACGTATTGTTCAAGATGCTTGTAAGTTGTTGGCGGAACGCGGAATTAGTGCAGAAATAATTGATGTTCAAACACTTATGCCTTTCGATATTTATGGTATCATTCGTGAGTCGGTAAAACGTACCAGCAGGGTGATATTTATAGATGAAGATGTTCCCGGTGGAGCATCTGCATATATGATGCAACAGGTATTTAAAGATGAGAGCTTGTTCAGGTATTTGGATGCATTCCCTAAATGTTTGAGTGCACGTGATAACCGTTCAGCTTATGCTAGTGATGGCGACTACTTTTGTAAACCAAATGAAGAGGATATTTTTGAGGCTATCTACAGCATGATGCATGATGTGAGCCCTAAAAGTTACCCGGCCATCTTTTAATAAAACGTAAATGCCGGGGTTAAAATACCCGCAAATGACGAGGTCAGGAAGGAAGTGGAACGGGCTGTAATGTGCCGCTATTAGCGCGTTTCAGCCAATTTTCCATCCCGGATTCTTATTCGCGGCGCTTACAAAAGTCACCAAAAATATTTTGAGATAGATTCATTATGTTATAGTTTTGCATCGTTAAACAATTTATTAATTATTATTTTTTTTTAAAATGGAAACTGGTAAAATTAAATTTTTCAATGCCACCAAAGGTTTTGGTTTTATTGTTAAAGACGGAACAAACGAAGAAATTTTTGTTCATCAATCAGGTTTGATTGATAAAGTAAAACAAAACGACCTCGTTACATTCGACATCGTTGATGGCCGTAAAGGTAAAAATGCTGTTAATGTAAAGATTGTTGGATAATAACAACACACAGCAAAGAAATAAAAAACCCTGACGATTGTCAGGGTTTTTTTTATGCTTGAATTATTTAGTTTTCAGCTTCATCCATGTTATGGAAAATATTCACCACATCATCATCTTCTTCTAATTTTTCAATAAGGTTATTCACCAAATTTTCGTTGTCGGCATTTAATTTAATTTTATCATGAGGTAAGCGTAATAATTCAGCACCCATGATTTCAATCTTCATATCATCCAACTTTTTCTGCATGGTTCCGAAATCGTTGAAAGTTGTTTCAACATATACCACGCCTTCTTCTTCATAAATATCTTCAGCACCTGCATCAATCAGGTCAAGTTCCATTTCTTCTAAATTGATTTTAGTAGCCTCTATTTTAAAGATGCCTTTGCGGTCGAACAAGTAACCTACAGAACCACTTGTGCCCAATGCACCACCACCACGGCTGAACAACAAACGTACGTTAGCTACTGTGCGTGTGGTATTATCGGTAGCGCATTCTACCATCATAGCAACACCGCCGGGTCCAATTCCTTCATATACTACTTCTTCGAAATTGCCTTCTTCTTTGCTCGAAGCGCGTTTAATTGCAGAGTCTACTCTGTCCTTAGGCATTTGAACAGATTTGGCATTTTGAATGGCCAAACGCAGTTTAGGGTTGGTATCAGGGTTAGGTCCGCCATTTTTTACAGCAATAGCAATTTCACGTCCGATACGGGTGAAGTTTTTCGCCATTGCATCCCAGCGTTTAAATTTTTTCTCTTTGCGATATTCGAAGGCACGTCCCATTGGTAAAGTAATTTTGAGGATGCAAATTTAATTTGTTCAGGCACAATTGCCAACTCGAAACCGATTTCCTGTCAGAATACCACAAATTTGTGCGCCGAAACCTTATCATCTGCGGTCAGCCGAAAGAAATAAACGCCACTGGCCAAATGTGAAATGTCAATAGGGTAGATGTAACTTCCTTCTCCTTTGATACTTTCTTCAATACGAAATACCACCTGACCGTTGAGGTCCACGAGGTCTAATACCACTGAAGTAAGTGAGGTAAGTCCCATAATCAGGGTTGTAGTATTACTTGCCGGATTACCATATATAAGCAATTGTTGTTCGAAAGCGGTATCAATAGGTGGGATAATCACTTCATTATTTTGATTAGGGCTAGCTTCATCTAATTCAACAAAAGGACCGGAACCATTTGGAATTCGACCTATCGATTGGTCGGCAATCTGATTGGTGAACGAAACGGTATCTATTATTGCGTAATAATATTCAGGTCCTGAAAAAATACCGATTTCATCTTTGTCGCCATCTAACTTAAAATTACAATGGAATATTCCAGCTTCAGGATTATCATCGGCATAAAATAGCGCATAAGCACCTGCATATAATATAACATCAGGCATTTTAAATTTACCCGGGCGATCAAATTCATCGCTTAGGTATTTATCACCTAAATAAATATTAGCTGCTGTGGGATTAAATAATTCGATATAATCTGAATAAACATTATTTTCATCAGGAAGTGTGATGGTATTAATTGCTAAAAATTCATTAATTACTATGTGCTCAGGGGAAAATCCAACATAAATACTATCAACACCACATAAAGGATAAGCATTCATATTACCTGCATTATCAGAAGCTGTTATATAATAATATAAAGTTTCATTTTCATGGAACATGGATTCTAATAAATTGCCATAAATACCATCACCACTCACGCCATCCCAATGCGTACCATCATCGTACATAGTAGTGGATTCAAAATCTACATTATTATAACTCCAATTTAATATTACTTCTTCTATTGCTGCGTCATCTTCAATAAATGCTGTTATTTCAATAACGTCACTTGACGATGGCATTAAAGGATAATGATGAATGTATTTAATAATTGGCGTTATATTATTTAATTCAACTTGTGATAAGGTATTTTCATCTCGCGCTTCAATAAAATTTTTAATTCCATATGGCGTATGGTCGTCAATATTATTTTGTTCAAATCCGTTATAAAAGTCATCGTAAGTGTAGCCGTAATCGAAGGTGTGTAAAATATCATCTACAACAGCCGGAGCAATCAATTCACGAATAGCATCTATATGTGGATTTAAAACATCCGGATGCATAGCAATGGATGCAATATAATTGAGGTAATAACTAAACCGATTGCGGTATTCATCAATCTGCATCAGCTTTTCAACCATGGGTCTGTCGTCAAAATTCCATTCATAAACATCGCGCTCAGTCCAATCGATTCCAAACCAGTCGACACCTAAAACATTATCACAATCGTAACTTAAAAATTCGAGTTGGCCGGTAAAATTGTTATGATATAAATAGAAATTATTTTGATTGGCACCATAATTATCCCAATGGCCGGTACTAATATCTAATGCATATATTTTTAAAAATTGGTCGACATTAAATATTTTTTCCAGTTCGCAAGGTAAATCAGCAATTGGTGTGTTTTCTAACACATTGGTCAGATTTATTAAATCTGATTTGTCGTTAGCACTTTCGTTATTCAATAATTCATATGAGCTATAAGCGGCTTGGCCTTCACCATTGTATTCAAAGTTACTGCCATATACACATTTATATAAATTCCCTGAATCGTCACCATAACGGTTGCGCAAAAATACATCATCATATTCTTCAGTTAAAGAATACAACCCGTAATAAAAATTATTAATATAAATTTTTGCAAAACTCACTCTGCGTTCTGGCAAGTCTAAACTATTATAAATATCAAAATATATTTTTTCTCTACTCATTGTAGGGTCGTTGTGATTGCCAATAAGATTGAGTTTTTTCGCGCCTTCAAATTTGCGACCTGATTCGTAAGTGTTGAATGAAATTTTAAAGGATTTTTTTGCAGAAAATAATGAAGTATTTCCGCGTAAACGAAATCCCACATTTTCTAAGGTATCTTTTAACACTGGTGAGTCGTAAATAAATTGAACGGCGTATTCGTATTCGTTTTCTAAATTATCGAACATTTCCTCTAACGAATCAGGGTCTATAGTGATGTAAATGGAATTAACCATAGTATCATCGTACACGACACTGTAAGGAGTAGATTGGGCAAATAATTCCTGCGTCAGGGCAATTATTGTTACTAAAAGTAAAATTTTTCTCAATTCGGAATTATTTTTAGGCAAATTTAACCTATTTAGTATGAATTATTATCGCGTTACCGGACTGCTACTTTGTTATTTTATGTTATCAAACATAAATGCTCAGCAAATTCTTGTACCTGAGTGGTCGAAAGGTGTGTTATGGTATCAGATTTTTCCGGAACGTTTTTGTAATGGAGATGTTACCAACGACCCACAACTGGCCGATATAAAATGTAGTTGGCCACACAACGATACCGCGGCCTGGGAAATTTCTCCTTGGACTTCGGACTGGTATGCCATGCAGCCTTGGGAAAAAGAAAATGGGCAAGACATTTGGTATCAGTTGCAACGCAGAAGATATGGTGGTGATATTCAAGGGATTATCAATAAACTGGATTACATTCAAGCACTTGGTGTTGGGGCAATTTATTTAAATCCGCTGTTTATGGCACCAAGTTTACATAAATATGATGGCGCTATGTATCATCATATAGAACCAACTTTTGGTCCTGACCCGGAAGGTGACAAGGCAATTATTGCTGCTGAAAATCCAATAGACCCTTCTACATGGCAATGGACAAGTGCTGATAAACTGGCTTTAGAACTTATTCAGGAATGTCATAAACGCAATATCAAAATTATTTTTGATGGTGTATTTAATCATTTGGGTAGAAATAGTTTCGCGTTTGTTGATGTGGTAAAAAATCAGCAAAACTCTATTTACAAAGATTGGTTTACCATAAAAAGTTGGGAAGATAAAACGAAGGGAACCACCTTTCAATATGAAGGTTGGTTTGGTGTTCCGGATTTACCTGAAATTCGTGAGGACAGTAACGGCATTGTAGAAGGCCCTAAACAATATATTTTTAATTGCACTCAACGTTGGATGGCACCGGATGGTGTTGTAGCAAATGGTATTGATGGCTGGCGTTTGGATGTTGCATTTTGTGTTGACCACGATTTTTGGAAAAGCTGGCGCTTACATGTAAAATCAATAAATAAAGATGCGTATTTAACTGCTGAAGTAGTAGACAAACCGGAAGTAGTTAAACCTTATTTATATGGTGATGAATTTGATGCTGTAATGAATTATGCATTTGCAGTAATTGCCACCGAATTTTTTGTCAATCAACAATCACAAATATCAGTTTCGGCTTTTGATTCCTTATTGAATGAACTCCGCACCATTTATGGATACGATATGAGTTTAGTGATGCAAAATTTATTTGATAGTCACGACACCCAACGTTTTACTTCATTTTTAAATAATCCGGACGTAGCGAGATTTCGCACCTGGGGCGATTATTTTAATAAAACAAAAGCTACCAATAAAGTTTATGCAACCAATAAACCGGATGCACTAGCATATCAAAAACAACAATTGATGGCATTGTTTCAATACACCTATCCTGGAGCACCTATGTTGTATTATGGTGATGAAGTAGGCATGTGGGGTGCAAATGATCCTGATTGCAGGAAGCCTATGATTTGGAGCGACTTACAATATGAGGATGAAGTTTATAATTGGGATGGTAGTAAAAAGACAAATCCGGACAAGGTATTTATTGAAAAAGAATTACTCGCCTATTATCAATCATTAGGAAAATTACATCAATTGCCGGCATTACAAAAAGGCGATTTCAAACCGCTGTTAATCGACGATGTTGACAATATTTATGTTTATAGCAGAAGTTATAAAGGACAAAAAGTGGTTGTAATTCTTAATAATAGTAAGATTAAACAAAACATCGAATTTGTGGACAAACAAAATGGTTCTTATAAAGAATATTTTACCGGCCAGCAAATATCATCTGAAGATGGATTTATCACCATTAATTGTGATGGATTTAGCGGGAAAGTATTAATCAGTAACGATTAAATTTCAATTTCTCCGGTCAAATACGTTTTGGTTTGGCCCGAAATTAATACACGGTCGCCTTGTAGTTCAGTAAAAAATTTGCCTACACGTTGTGATAGTTGTATTCCGGTAAGTGATTTTTTATTCAATTTTTTACTCCAATAATTTGTGAGTGTAGTCTGAATTGAACCTGTTGCCTGATCTTCGTTTATGCCAAAAGCCGGCGCAAAAAAACGACAAACATAATCTACATCATTCCCTTTTGCAGTTACAATTACCCCTCTACTTTTTAATTCGCCTAAAATGGCAAAATCGGGTGTAATACGTTTTATTTTTTCTTCATAATCAAACACACATAAATAATCTTCTCTGCCAATATAAATTTCTTTTGGTTCGGTGCGCAAACCTTTTATCAGTTTGTCAGGCGCTTCTGATTCTAAAAAATAATCTAAAGGAAAATCAAGTTGTAAGCCATGTTGATTTTTTTTTGCAACTAATTTACCGGAGCGGGAATTAAAAATTATTTCGTTGCCGGTAATTGCGTTTGTATTAAACAAGACATGCGCTGCAGCTAAAGTTGCGTGTCCGCATAAATTCACTTCAACCAGTGGTGTAAACCATCGTATATGTTGTGTGCCATCAGGATTAGCGACAAAAAATGCTGTTTCCGCCTGATTATTTTCCTGTGCAATTTTTTGCATGTGTTCATCGCTGAGCCAAGTTGTTAATGGAACTACAGCAGCAGGATTGCCACCAAAAACGGTATCTGTAAATGCATCAATAAGATAAATAGGCAGGCGCATAAAAATGGTATGTATGTTTATTTGATGCTGTAAATGTAAACATTCTCACAATAATTTCTTCAACATAACAATTTGCCCAAAATGATAATTATCGTGGTGGAGTATACCATGAATAACTTCATAAATGGTAAATTTCCCTTTAGATGGTAAATAAGGTTCGTGGAGTTTATTGTCGTCTAGTTGTTCAAGAAATCGTTCCCAATTTTTTTCAGACTGTTCCAGATGGCCTAACAAATGTTGCCATGCTTGAGGTGAAACATTATCGGGTTGTGACAGGTAATTATCTTTCGGCGAATTAAAAACGTCACCCTGAAGTTTTCTTAAAACATTATCGCGCCAGCCAACACAATGTTGCACTAATTGCCAGATAGAATTTGCTTCAGGTATAATTTTTTTCGCCGCCTGTTCAGAAGTAATATCGGTTAAAATTGTTGTGAGTTTTACTTCTGTCCAAGGTACACCATCGTATAAATCGGCAAATAATTTTTGTATATGTTTTACTTCACTCATGATAAATAAATTGTTTTGGTTAAGGTGTTGTGATGTAATATATGAAAATCGGTAAAGTATAACATTTCTCTCAATGAAATTTTACCTAATAATGGATGAGGTAACACATACTTATCGAGGTCTGATTCTTTCCAATTTTCTACTTTTTTTAATAATTG
Organism: Bacteroidota bacterium; assembly: GCA_016718035.1. Classification (GTDB taxonomy): domain Bacteria; phylum Bacteroidota; class Bacteroidia; order Chitinophagales; family BACL12; genus UBA7236. Next base: position 19,477 of record JADKEK010000012.1, read on the forward strand.
TTGATGTGCAATTTGAAGTGAAACTATTACTCCTTCAGAGGTGGTTCCGGTTTTTAATTGTTTAGGTACATAAGCTGCAGATGCTGTTGCACCTGTTTCCAGTTTAGCATGATATTTATCAAGCAATTCTTCATATGTTCTGGTAGGTCTGTTCATTTTGCCAAATAGCAATCGGAGTGCAAAACCAGGCAAACGATAAGCCAACTGCAATGGTTTGATAGATAACACGAGGTGCTGAGCTTGTTCAGCAGGGCTCCATTTGTCGTTTTTTCTGGTAAAAAAGGGTTCAGAAGAAAACTGACTAAGTGTCTCACTCATCAATTTTATGCTAAAATCTATCTTTTTTGTGACCTCAATTCTTGTCATAGGTTAAGTATTTGTGAATAAAATGCTCTATCAAATTCAGGTCAAATTAACTCAAAATCTTCGAAATTTGTGGTTATTATGTATCTTCGTCCAAAATTCACACACATACTACTACTATGTTAAGAATCAGGTTAATGTTATGTGCTGTGTTACTCCTCCTCGGTGTGCTAACGCATGCTCAAACGAATATTTCCGGGGTAATCAACAGTTACTGGGAAGTTACAGGAATTGACAAGTGTAATAATAATGTTACACTCCCTGTCACACCAATAGGGCTTGCAGCCGGAGATCACGTTATACTTATTCAAATGCGTGGTGTTGATGCTGAAGCAGATAATTCTCCGGCTTACGGTTCTATTATCAATCTTTCAAAAAGCGGTAATTACGAGATGTTTACCGTGCAGTCTGTGGTTTTTAACGTAGTTACCTTTAACGAAGTAGTTGGCAGATTATATCAGCTTGCCGGAAGGGTTCAATTGGTGCGGGTTCCGGAATACAGTGATGCAAAAGTGGTAGGTGAAGTAACTGGTCAGCCATGGAATGGAATAACAGGTGGTGTAATTGCCATGATTGTAAATGGCACTTTAACTTTAAACGAAAATATTGATGCTAAAACGATAGGTTTCAGGGGTGCGGATGTTACCATCAACACGCCTTGTCTAGTTGGCGGACCTGACGGTTTTAACGGATATGTGACAACCTTAGCGGAAGATAAAGCGGGAAAAAAGGGTGAAGGTATTTCTGAAAACGGAGATAACTTTTATGCTCGTGGAGCTCCGGCAAACGGCGGCGGTGGCGGAAACGACCGTCAAACCGGTGGCGGTGGTGGTTCTAATTTTGCTCCCGGTGGTGATGGAGGGCAGTTAATTAATGCGCCTGCTGGACTTTGTGGTGGAATTTACCCGGGTTTTGGCGGATGGCCTTTGGTATATAGCAATGCTGAAAACCGCATCTGGATGGGCGGTGGCGGCGGTGGTGGAAGCTCAAACTTAGGTTCATCTCCTGTTGCCGGTCGCGGTGGTGGAATAATTTTAATTAAAGCAAATACCATTGAGGGTAATGGTTTTGCTATCCGCTCTAATGGAGAAACCATTTTTTCGATTGCCAATGATGATGGTGCTCCAGGTGGAGGCGGTGGTGGAACAGTATTGCTTGATGTAGGTACTATAGCTAGCGCACTTACCGTTGAAGTTATGGGTGGTGATGGTGGCAACGTTGATAATTCATTAGATGGCGTAAATTGTGCAGGTCCGGGCGGCGGCGGTTCTGGAGGTTTGTTGTGGATGAGCAGTGGTGCGTTGCCTGCTGGTATTACATTAATTGCTGATGGTGGAAGTTCAGGCGTTACTGTTGGTGAAGGTGCTGCATCTCCATGTTTCAACTCTACTAATTTCGCCCAAGATGGCGCGGATGGCGGATTTTTAAACAACCTCGTTATTCCAGCCCCAACTGAACTTTATATTGAATTAACGGTAGATATGATACCGGATGACGCAGTTGTTTGCGCCGGCAATGAATTGTTTATGAGTGTTGTTGCTACTGGTACCGGTACTCTTAATTACCAGTGGAACGACCCTGCAACTACAAATACACCTGACCTTATTATTGTTCCTCCGTATGATTTCACATATGCTGTAACTGTGACAGATGATTTAGGCTGTCAGTTGATTGGTTTTGTTGAAGTGGATGTGATTGATTCAGTGGCAATTACAGCCTATCCTGATACCACTTTAGTGATGGGAAATTTCATGACATTATATACAAATTTGGACGACCCTTATACCATATTATGGTCTCCTGATTATAATATTTCTGATATTACTGACCCCAACCCACTTATTAATCCTTACGAAACAACTACTTACTGTGTTTCTGCAACCCATCCTACAGGATGTGTTTCAACAGATTGTGTAACCATTATAGTTGCAGCTGAAGTTGCTTTACCAAATGCCTTCACGCCAAATGGTGATGGTGTGAATGATATTTTCAGAGTTCCACCTACAGCAAATCTTTGTGAAGAGGTTCAATATTTTAAAGTGTTTACAAGATGGGGCGAACCGATATATGACTATTTTAAAGATCTTGATAAAGGTGGTTGGGATGGTAACGATTATTATGGACGTTCGCAGGAAATTGGAACATATATTTATGTTGTCAAAATGTTATGTGATGGTATTTCTGAAACATATTCAGGTACTGTACATTTATTACGATAAAATAATTCAATTTATAAAGGAACGGATGACTTTTTGGTTATCCGTTTTTTTTGTTTATTCATTAAAAATCCAAAGCAAAACAGGCTTATTGCTTGCGATTAACATACTGTCAATTCGATTAAAAAAACTATTTGAAATTGCAGGACAACCCCAACCCTCAGGAGCACCAATCGGGTAGGTAGCAACATCGGGAATTTTATCCCATGAATGAAAAACAATTTGCCTTTCGTAAGCTTTACTCTTTGTTGATTCCAATCCAAATAAATAATATTTAATTCCTACACCCCATTGACTAACATCGCGTTTGCCAATTTTATATTTTCCTAATGATGAAGTATGGCTTTCAGGAATATTAGAAAATACAGGATTGTTGGCACTTGCATCTATACCCCATGGATGGCTTCCGCAACCATGACTTACCAATCCGGAATCAACGGCATTGTTGGTATTAAAGTCCCACACATAAAATCGAAAATTGCCTGAATGTTCGCGCATATTAAGCAGCAGGCAAATAGAAGTATCGAATTTATTTTTAACGCAATATGTTTTTGCCAGGTCCGCTTTTGAAAACAATAAACTAGTATTAATACTATCTGCTTTTCGCAAGCTATCGGCAGTTGCTTTGCGGGCATTAAAAAAGAGTGATGAGTTGCCATCACATTGAAGAAAAAGTCCGGCTATTAAAATACCGGTGATAAGAAGAAGGGTTTTCATTCAGTAGGTGTGTACTGAACAACGTAAAACAATAATTGATTATTATAATTTAATGCAGCTGATTATTTCACCATTAAACCATTGTCCTGAAGGAGTTTATTGATAGCAGCAGGTTCTAGTCTGCCCAATTCGCGTTCGGCATCAATATATTCAACTTCGCCTTTATAATTGAATTGCACTCTTCTTTCCAAATCGCCAAATTGCGGGGATTTTACATTCTGATAATTTTTCACTTTACCATTATCAAAATATTCTTTGCGCATAAGTAAATATCCTTTTTCATCATAAAATTTCATCATTTTAGGATAGTCTTTGCGATAATAAGTCGTCCACATTCCTGTTTCTATACCATTTGTATAGGTGCCCTCTATTTGAACCACACCACTAGGATAATAAAAAGCCCATTTCCCATCGAATTTGCCATCTTTTAACTGCCCATCCAGTTTCAATTTTTCACCATCATAAAGTGCTACTTTGCCGGTATATGGTTCTCCTTCGAACAAACAAATTTCAGGTTGGAAATTTGCGACAAATGCGCTGTCTTCATGTTTCATTGGAGCGAAGGCAACCGTATTACCATCCTGATAAGTTAAAAAATCAACTAATAAAGCGCCGTTATCATCAAGGTGTTTAGAAGAATTGTTACACGCAGAAAATGCTAATGTGGTGATAGCCAACAAAACAAATAGTCTCATGGTATAAAGTTAATTTATTTTTTTCGAAGTGTAATTTGGGTTATTTCAGGCCAAATGCCGATTCTTCCCGGATAACCTACTGTGCCTAATCCACGATTAACATAAATGGCTACATTGTTTTTTTGATATAAACCGGCCCATTGATCATAAATAAACTGAGAAGGAGAAAATCTGATGGCTGGTGTTTCAATTCCCATTTGAAATCCATGTGTATGTCCGCTCAGCGTTAATTGCGGCGGGTTCGATTTTTCCAATACTTTAGCATCCCAATGTGATGGGTCATGCGATAATAAAATGCGGAACGATTGGTCATCCACTCCTTTGGATGCAATATCTAAATCACCTATTTTGGGGAAGTCACCTTTACCCCAGTTTTCAACGCCAATTACATATATTTTTTCGCCGTTTTTTTCCAATGCCACATTTTCATTCAACAATAAATTAAATCCTAATTGAGGATGAATGTTTTTTACATTTTTTAAATTCTCTTCACGGTCGGCGGGCGTTTTCCATTTGATATAATCGCCATAATCATGATTTCCCAAAATGGAGAAAACGCCAAACGGTGCTGTAATTTTTTTAAATGTATCAAACCAGCCATCCATTTCATCAGCACGGCTATTTACAATATCTCCTGTAAAAAAAACGACATCTGATTTTAATTCCTGAACGGTTTGAACAAGGTATTCCAACTCGTTTTCAGCACTTTTATTCCATGAACCAATGTGTAAATCGCTTAATTGCGTTAAAGTAAAGCCATCAAACGCTTCAGGTAAATCGTCATATGCTATTTCTAATTTATGAATAGTAAAATTGTAACGTCCTTTAAATATGCCATAAGCAAATCCTGCAAAGGGGATGGCTCCAATAAGCAGTGACATACGAGCAATAAATGTTCGTCTGCTTAACATAAATGGTTGTTGTTGTTTTTTGCGTTTCCTGATAACAAACAAACTACCGAAAAAACGAATTAGGGTTTCTCCAAACAGGATAATTAAAACCACCATTTTGGAAAACAGTAACGAGATAAAGATGCCAAAAAACCAGAGGTTAATACGTGCTAAAGTTGGTTGCATATATTGCAACAATACAAATCCCAAGGAGGCTAAAATGAACAATGTTATATTGCCTATCCAATAATTTCGGATGGCCTTTTTCGGGTTGTTGTAAAATGCCTTTTTTATGGCAAAATGAATAAAAATATCAGATACAAAATATGCAATTCCTGTAACTGTAAGCCGGGTTATTATTGCCTGAACATCCATAAGATAAGCGTAACAGTTTAGAGTGCCGAAGCGTTCACCAATTTAACATTTACTTCGGGAGGTACACCAACCTCAATATCAATTTCGTTGAATTTAAAATTGCCCAAAGTGAGTTTTTTCTGAAAATCGTCAGCAGCAACCAGCGTGGTTACTATCACTTTGAGTAAAGTTTTATCTTCGTTTTCTTTTAAAATAGCATCAATATCGTCTTTACTTACGTCGGCAAATTTTTCAAAATGGAATACAATTCTTGGTGGGATACTAACGCCGACATTAATTTCTTTAGTACGAAATCCTGTTTTTTCAATAATTGGTGATAAGGCAATGAGGTCGTTCGCCATATCAGCCAATTTTTCGCTGGTAAGGTTTTTAACATCATAAAAGTTACTCAGGGTTTCCTTCAGCAATCCTGTAGCCGATTGATAACCTTCACCTAACAGCCCGGTTGTTTCGTCAAAAACGTTTTTAACCGAATCCAATACCTTTTTCATAATTATTGGCAAAGTTAATCATCTGCCAAAACAATTAATTTATCATCAGCTGAAAATTGGATCATTTCCGGCTTTTCAGGGTTTAAACGAATACCATACGATTTGGCCGCACTGTGTTCATCTACCATCAGACGGTAACCAATTACGGTGTGTCCCTTTTGAATTCCTGATGTAGTTAGGGTGTAAAAATTAACCGGATTACTAATGTCGATATAATCGGTAATAGGTTTCATGTAAATTTCACTGCCATCCTCATCTAATATATCCTCAAAAACACGCATTAAATGTTTGTTTTCACTTACCTGGGTAATTAATAAACTTAACATTTTATCGCTGACAATAAAATCATCGGCATTGGTAACCTCAGCGAGTTCACGGTTTTTCAAATCTAGCATTTCACTTACCAGGTTTAAATCTTTTCCGGCTTTTTCGCTCATATCGCGTAAGTGCAATAATGTGATTAAAGTAATTGAGTCGCTGCGCTGAATATCATTATCTAATTCATAACTGAAAAGCATGACATAATCAGCATTAAATACCTGCAGCGATTCTAATACATTCCTATCTGCTGTTTCGGCTCCGGTAAATTCAATTTGAATATTGTCGTATTGTGCTGCGTTGTTTGGTGCTAATTCCTGAGGTAAATCTACATTCGCAACAACATGAATGGTTGAGCCTTTACCTACGTAATTATTTAATTCTTTTATTACTCGAATTACCCTTCTATTCCAACCTAATAAAATGATACGTTCCACTTTTTTCACTGAAGGTGGGAGAGATGGCGTAATAGCTTGTTGTTGAATGTCAAACTGTGTTTTTTGATTGAGTTTGATGGTATCATCGTCGGCGCTGATGGCAATTATTTCATCGGTATTACCAATAATAGTATCCATTGGAGGATTAATTCGACTAACACCATTTTGTTGCAAACCGATTATGCAACTTGTATCATATGCCATTAATGCTTGGGCATATGTTTTTCCGGATAATAATGGTTCGTTTTTATAATAAATTTCATCGCCACCATAATCCATTAATTCTGTGTACACTACACTCAATCCACTTTGACGTGAAGTCTGAACCATAATACGCGCAACAATATCGTCAGTTAAAACAAGTTCGGCTTCGTCTTTAGCAATCATACGTGCAACATCATAATTTTGAGTTTCACGCATTTCTGCAATAATATGATAGGGTTCCGGTTTGCGGTCCGGATTATTGGTTATTGCTAATATTGTTTTAATAATTTCGAAATCACTTTCATTTTCATCTTTGCCCAAAATGATAATTGATTTAGCTTTTTTGGGATTTACAATTAATAAATCCAGTGGATTGGTGGTATCGCCACTTCTGCAAATTACTTTAGTATTTTTTGTATCCTGAATATTAGATTGAATGGCATCTTCCATTTCAACTTTATCGATTCCGGCTAAAATTACAATACGAGGTTTTTTTTGATTTTCGTTGGCCAATACTAATTCACTGATAATGGTAAATACTTTAGAACTCCAACCTAAAATAAGTGTGTAATCGTTTTCCATTACTTCGCTGCGACCTTTTCTTAATTCTTCCAATTTGCCTTCTATACCACTTGATAAAACACCAATTAATGTGCTCACAATAAAAATACCACCAATGGTAACTAACAACATGATTATTCTAAACGGCCAACCGGCATCACCACCCATTGTTCCGGCATCTAATGTGCGCATTAAACTCTGCCATGCTGCTTCCATAAAATTCAACCCTTCTTCTTCCGGTTGATTAATGCCGGTTATCATCAGCACAAATGCAGCCAAAATGATGACCAATATGGAAATGATAGCCAACCAGATAATTAATGCAATGGGGCCCTTGCTCATGGTATTATCAAAGGCGTAACGTAGTTTTTTAGAAAAGGTACTCATAACGTATGTTTGAAGTAAAAGTATCAATTTTTTGGCAATAGCCTTATTATTTCAGGGTTTAATCAATAACTGCATCTAATTAATAAATAACAGTTGGTTTAGTCCATAACATATTAATGAAAATACAATATGTTCACAGTAAAACGTAACTTTTTAAAGCATCCTAATGCTTGATTGTTGCATGCAATATTTGTTTGAATACCTGAAGTTTAGCACATTTGTAAAAAAAATTGGATGATAAACTGGAGCAAACCACAAGAGGGTGATTATATACCTTATCAAATAAATTATATCAGCCTTGTTCCTGATGGCGATTTAATTGAAATAATGCGCAGTCAGATTGATGCTACGGCTGCTTATTTAGCAGAACTTTCTGAAGCCCAAATTGAATATCGTTATGCACCCGGAAAATGGACGATTAAAGAAGTGTTGCAGCATATGATTGATTGCGAACGAATAATGTGTTACCGTGCATTGCGTATTGCCAGAAAAGATACTACACCACTTCCCGGTTTTGAAGAAAACGATTATGTTACCAATGCCAATATTGACGAACGTGATTTTATTGATATGGTGAGGGAGTTTATTGCAGTGCGTGCAGGCACTATTTACATGTTTAGAAGTTTTAATAATTCTATTGTGTTAAACAGAGGGACGGCCAACAATAATACAATGAATGTGAATGCATTTGCCTATGTAATTGCCGGGCATGAATTACATCATATGAAAATTATTAAGGAACGATATATCACTGAAAAGTGAGTTTAACATCTTTAAAAAAATATTGCTAATGTAGGAATTTAATTTTCTGCCACTTATCTTTGATATTATGAGCAATTCAGCTGAATACAAACAATTATTGCAAAACAATGCCAATTGGGTAGAGGAAAAACTGGCTACCGATCCCAGCTATTTTGAAATGTTGTCGCAGGGGCAAAAGCCGCCATTTCTTTACATAGGATGCAGTGACAGTCGTTTACCGATTGACGTGTTTACAGGCTCTATACCTGGACAAATTTTCATCCACAGAAACGTGGCCAATCAGGTGTTTTTGAATGATATGAATTTGTTAACGGTATTGGAATTTGCTGTTAAAACGCTGAAAGTTCAACATATTATAATTTGCGGACACTACGGATGTGGTGGTGTTGAAGCGGCATATACAGGAACTACTTTAAATATGGTGGAAAATTGGACCATGAATATTCGTGATATTGCCATGGAAAATAAAAAAGAATTAGACGCCATTCCTGATTTAACAGAGCGTTTAAATAAACTAAGCGAATTAAATGTAATCCGTCAGTTGCGACAATTATGTAAAACATCGGTAATGCATGATGCTTTCCGCAAAAATGAATACCCCAAATTGCATGGTTGGGTGCTTGATATTTCGCACGGATTAATTAAAGAATTACCAATCCCAATTGAGGAATGGAAAGACTATGGTTTATTACCTACTAGTTATGAACCTTGATGGTCATCGCTAACGCGATTTTCTATTCTGGTTTTTTCTTTATCGTACGCTTTAATAATTTGTTTTACCAATCGGTGACGAACAACATCATTTTCGTTGAGGAAAATAGTGCCTATTCCATCAATGTCCTTTAATATTCTTAATGAAGTGTACAATCCCGAACTTTGATTTCTAGGTAAATCAATTTGAGTTAAATCGCCGGTAATAATACATTTTGCACTTGGACCAATTCTGGTTAAAAACATTTTTATTTGTGCATCTGTTGCATTTTGAGCTTCATCCAAAATAATAAATGCATGATCTAAGGTTCTACCGCGCATAAAAGCCAAAGGAGCAATTTCAATTACCCTGTTTTGCATATACAGGTTGAGTTTTTCCATAGGCAGCATATCGTCCAATGCATCGTATAAAGGGCGTAGGTATGGGTCGATTTTTTCTTTTAAATCGCCGGGCAAAAATCCGAGGTTTTCTCCTGCTTCTACTGCTGGGCGGGTTAAAATGATACGTTTTACCACTTTATCTTTCAACGCGCGAACTGCCAGCGCTACAGCAGTGTAAGTTTTACCGGTTCCTGCCGGGCCAATAGCAAAAACAATATCGTTTTCGTTGGCTAAAGCCACCATCTTTTTCTGATTTGGTGTGCGGACACGGACTAAAAATCCATTTTGGCCATGCACAATAGCATCATCTGGCAATTCGGGTAAGTCTACCAGCTCGTCTTCAGCAATACCAAATAATATACTTTGTAAATTGGTATCACTAATACTCCCAAATTTTTCGAGATGAATAAGCACTTTGTTGATTTTACTTTTAAAATCATCAATGTCTTTTTCATTGCCTCTAACCTTCAATTCGCTACCGCGACCTGAAATATTGAGATAAGGAAAGGTTTTTTTTATGATCCCCAACCGCGCATTATGTACACCGTAGAAGTCAATCGGCCTTATACCGTCTAAAGGAATTGTTATTTCAATCAATTTTTCTTATAATTTTGTGCTGTTCAATGCAAATTTAATTTTTTTGACTTAACCCACTCGTTTTACTTAAATAATTATGCCAATTGTAACCCTAACCTCCGACCTTGGTGTAAAGGATTATTATGTGGCCATAGTAAAAGGTAAAATTTTGTCACGTGTTCCTTCGGCACAACTTGTGGATATCACCCATGAAATTACGCCATTTAACATTCAGGAAGCTGCTTTTGTGCTTAAAAATACATTTCCTCATTTTCCGCCAAAAAGTATTCATATGGTAAGTGTGCATGCAGAAACCAGAACCGATACCAAAGTGGTGGTACTTGAGCACGATAATCACCTTTTTGTGGGCATGGACAACGGACTGTTTGCACTCATGATTGAAGGTGCTCCAAAACAAATAGTGTCAGTTCCGGTACCGGAAAATCTCAATACTTCATTTATGGCCAAAGATGTTATGAGTGGGGTAGTGGCCGACCTGTTGGAAGGTAAACCGCTAAATGCAATCGGGGGTCCGCTTAACGCGCTGGAATCAAAAACTTACCTGCGCCCGCCTGACAATGCTTTCATAATGCGTGCTAGTATCATATATATCGACCGTTTTGGCAATTTGATAACAAATGTGACAAAATCACAATTCGAAAAAATTCGTGACGGCCGTAATTTTGTTATAAATTACAAAAGAAATGAAGAACTTCGCGAAATATCCGGCACATATAGTGAAGTTCCGGAAGGTGAAAGACTTTGTTTGTTCAACTCCTCAGGTAATTTGGAAATTGCTATCAATAAGGGCAATGCCAGTCAATTACTCGGGTTGCACCTGGATAACATGATACAAATTGAATTTGAATGATAATACGCATTGTTAAGATGACATTTATGCAGGATAAAACAGATGAATTTATTCGCATATTTATGGGGGCACAGCATAAAATCGAGGCATTTCCCGGGTGTAAAGGGGTGGATTTAACGAGGGATATTATGCAACCCAATATTTTTATTACATTAAGTTTATGGGATTCCATTGAATCGCTCGATAATTACCGTAACTCCGAATTATTTAAAACAACCTGGGCACAAACTAAAATAATGTTTAGCGAACGCCCCGATGCATGGTCGCTGGATAAACTGATGTAAAATGCTAATTTCGCCGGATAATTATACCATTTATATTCAACCAGCACTCGATGATTCCGGTGTATTTACTTCATGGCTAAATCAACATCAATATAGTTATGTATATGTGTTGTGTGATGATAATACATTACAATATTGTTATCCGCATATCAAACAATTTTTACCAACACATACTTGTATTGAAATTCCGTCGGGTGAATCGGAAAAAAATATTGAAACATGTAAATATTTGTGGCAACAATTTACTGATGCACAAGCCGATCGAAAAAGTTTATTAATTAATCTTGGCGGTGGTGTTATTGGTGATATGGGCGGATTTGTTGCAAGCACCTATAAACGCGGATTTGATTTTATCAATATTCCAACAACATTATTATCACAGGTAGATGCTTCTGTTGGTGGTAAACTGGGAATTGATTTTAACGGCGTAAAAAATATTATTGGATTATTTCAAAATCCTAAAGCAGTTTTTATATCCCCTGAATTTTTGTCCACACTGCCCTTTGAACAACTGCGCAGCGGTTTTAGTGAAGTGTTAAAACACGGATTAATTTATAATGCCGAATATTGGCATCAACAAAAAGGTAATGCAGTGCAACTCAATACAAACTGGCGTGCTGCTATTGAGCAATCGGTTTTAATTAAACATGATGTTGTAAAAAAAGACCCTTTTGAAAGTGGCTTGCGCAAAATTTTAAATTTTGGTCATACCATTGGTCATGCCATTGAAACTTGGTCGCTACAAAATGAAACACAACCACTCTTACACGGCGAAGCTATTGCCATTGGTATGATATGCGAAGCCTGGTTGTCCAATGCTGTTAATGGGTTACCTGCCAATGAGTTAGAGGAAATTACCCATACTTTTATTCAGTTATTTGGTAAATATCCTTTGGAAAAAATCCCACTAACTGCCATCATGGATGTGATGCAACAGGATAAGAAAAATTCCAATAAAACTATTCGATTCAGTTTATTACATGCAATTGGCAACTGTGATTACGATATTCAGGTAAGCGATGCCCTAATTGCCGAAGCTTTAACTTATTATTGCACCTTATCATGAAATTAATATTTGAAGCGGTTCCGGAATCAATTAATGGAGCAATACAACTCGAAGGTTCTAAAAGTATCAGCAACCGATTGTTGATTTTGCAAGCATTGTGTGAAGATGGTTTTGAGATTCAAAATCTTTCTCCATCTGATGATACTACAACATTAAAACGTTTGCTCACACTGGACGAAACTACATGTGATGTTGGTGCAGCCGGAACAACTATGCGTTTTTTAACTGCTTATTATGCAACGCGTAATTGCGAAAAAATACTTACCGGTTCAGCAAGAATGCAACAACGTCCAATTAAAATTTTAGTGGATGCTTTGCAACAATTAGGTGCTTCCATCGAATATTTGCAAAATGATGGTTATCCGCCAATTACCATCCATGGAAAAAAATTAGCAGGGGGAAATGTTACTATACGCGCAGATGTAAGTTCGCAATACATTTCTGCTTTACTCATGATTGGACCTTCTTTAGAAAAAGGATTACACTTAACATTGGAAGGGAAAATTTCTTCTTTTCCCTATATCAATATGACATTAAAAACAATGGAAGAGTTGGGTGTGATGTCGCAAATTGATGGGAATACTATTACTGTTCATCCTGCTAAATATCATTCGAAAAATATGCAGGCTGAAAGCGATTGGAGTGCAGCATCATATTATTTTTCGGTATGTGCATTAAGTCCGAATTCAAAATTGAAAATTAGTGGATTATTCGAAAACAGTTTGCAAGGCGACAGTGTTTTACCTGAAATATATCGCCAATTAGGTGTGGAGGCTCATTTTGAAAATGCCATACTTGTGTTACAACAAAACGGTAAATGTGTTGAAACACTTGAATTTGATTTTAGCAATTGTCCTGACTTAGCACAAACTGTAGCTGTAACTTGTGCAGGATTAGGTGTGAAGGCAATATTTACCGGCTTAGAAAGTTTGCGCATTAAAGAAACTGACAGGACTGCAGCTTTACAAACTGAATTAAAAAAGTTTGGTGTTGAGTTTTGGGAAGAAGGAGAGGCCTGGAAATTAAATGGAAAAACCAATGCTGCTTCAGCAGTTACAATTGATACTTACGAGGACCATCGAATGGCCATGTGTTTTGCGCCATTGAGTTTATTACATCCACAAATTGTTATAGAGGAGCCTTGGGTGGTGAAAAAATCTTATCCTTCGTTTTGGGATGATTTTTCTAAACTGGGTTTTGTTTCCTCAATTGGTTGAGGTGCATCCGGAATTAATAAATCGTCTTTCGACAAGGGTCTTTCACTATAACTCCATTTGAAGTTTTTTAATAGGAAGTCACTGAGCACTGCATCTTGCATGGGTTGAAACTCGCTATCCGGAGCATTTTTAAATGTAATGCGATGGAATTTTTTATCGCTCAGTAAAATAATGATTTCACTACAAAACATTTTGTTTACGCCTATATATCGGTCCTTGTCATCCTTGCCATAATAAATACTTTCACCGTTGCCAATTGCTTTTATTTTTACCAAATCTTCGTTGGAAAAATAGCCGAAAATATTTCTGCCTTTTATTTGATTATAAATTAAACTGTCGTCCTCATTAATAATAAAACCATCTGTAAATAATTGAATTTCCTGCAGCGTTTTATTGCGCATTATCATATTAATGGTGTCTGCAGTAAATTGTGTGCTGTCGCTCCACATAATAGGTGCGCCATACATTCTTATTACAGAATCCATATCTGCATAACTCAACGAATCGCATTTCCCTTGTAAATCGCTTTTATAAATTTTTACATTATGGAAAACCAACAACGTTTTGCGCTTCAAACTATCCTGAACGGAGCGGATGGTATCGCCACCAATAAATAAAGTGTCGGTGGCCATTACAAATCCTGCAATAGAACCTCCCGTTGAAAATATGGTGCCGTTTATTTCATCATATTCGGCAAAATTGCTGTATTGTAAAATTTGCTGAGAGGTATCAGTAAATATGATATTGTAATATGCTTTCCCAATGCCGGTTTCACGATTATAATAAATGCTATCGGCTGTTAGCGATTGTGGTGGATTATCCAATTTTGCATGCTGATGAAATACGGCTATACCACTGTTGGTTTCATAATATCCTTTTTCGCAATAAACAGTGCTCTCTTTATTAAATATAGTTGTAGGACCACGAAAAATTGCTTTTTCTGTCGCCGTATTATATTGTAAGGTATCGGCTTTTAATCCATATTCAGGATGTGTTAATACCACATTACTTTTAAAATACGCATCGTTGGTGTTGGCATAATAATAACCTAACTGACTGGTTAAAACAGCTTCACCATCTGTAACTTGCCCACCATTTACATAAGTGGCTATTTTTGTTGTTAAATCGTAACTCAGATTATCGGTAGTGAGTGTCATCGATTTATCTGTAATTTTTGCATTACTATATAACTTGGCAATTTTGGTATTTCCATTATAAATGGCAGAGTCGCCATAAGCATGAATAGAATCGGCCTGTATCAAGTGCACATGACCATAAATTTTGGCCATGTTTTCCGATTTAAATAACAGTGCCGAATCGCAATATAAGATTAAATCATTTTGTTCGAGAATAACATTGTTGATTAAGCGGTTTACACTTACATTCTTTTTTTGGATAATTTCCAAGTAATCGGCGCTGCGGATTTGGATTTCGCTGGAATCTTTTTTTGTTTTTACAGGCACATTGGTTTGAGCTTGCACTACCTTGGTAGACAAACTACAAGCAACCAGCAAAATGCCGGTAATAATGAACCTGAATGTCAAATTTTTCATATTCCTAGTTGCAATCCTATTTGCCAAAAATCTTGAGTTTGATGGTAGGATCTTCAGAAAACTTGGCAACTGCTGAGTCTAATGCTTTTAATGAGGCAAGCAGTTCGTTGTATAACTCTTCATCATTCACCAATTTCCCTAAACTGCCATCACCTGCATTAATTTTCTGAGAAATATTATTGATATTTTCTGCAGCTAATGCAAATTGTGTGCTAAGTTCCTGCCATTCTATGGTATTCAGTGAATCGGTTACTGATTTTAAATTTGCTAAAATGGATTTGATATCATTTTCGCTCTCGTTCACATAATTGGTGATATCTGATACATCTGAAATAATGGAATCGATTGCACTTTCTTCATTTACAATAATGGAATTTACGCGGTCGGCAGATTTATTAAACGACTCCAAGGTCAATTTAATACTCTGCATACTTTTTTGTAAATCGTTTTGAACGTCTTCCGTAAATATACTTCTCAATACAGTAATAGCTGTATCCATTTGCGAAAGCATACTTTTTACTTTATCGCTGATTGGTTTAAACTCTGCGCTAATGGTATTAGCTAAATCAGATTCGATTTCACCTGATAAATTACTATTTGGTTTAGCTATTTCTTTAGCATTACCTAAATAAATCTCCACATATTTTTCACCCATCAAATTTCCTCTGATGCGTGCACGCGAGTCAACAGGTAAATCTACATTTTCTGAAAAATTAAGCACTACGTTCACACCGGATTGGTCTTCCTGTAGGGCGACTGATTTAACTCTACCAACAGAAAATCCGTCGATAATAATTGGGTCGCCAACTAGCAACCCTCCTGCGTTGGGATACTCAACAAAAAAATCGGTTCCCTTATGAAATATATTGATTCCCTTGAGGTAATTAAAACCAATAAACAATAATGCTATGCCTATAGCCGTCAAAACCCCTACCTTCGATTCATTAGATATTTTCAAGTGATATGTCTTTGAGTGTGCTAAATTATAAAATAGTTGGCAAGTTGCGTTCAATTATTTTTTCGCAATAGCCTTTGCTTCCTCAATGGAGATACGTTTTCCATCGTTTATCGCAATTACAAATGCATCTTTATAACCATTTTCGCGGGCAAATGTTTGTTTTTTGGTAGCTTCATCTAAGGTAGAATAGGGACCTAAACGATATTTATACATACCGTTTTCCTTCACAAATGTGATGTTTTCTTTGCTCAGAGCGGAAAATTTGCTGTTTTTTTCTTCCACTGCACTTGCATAAAATTGAACGCTGAAACTCAATCCTTTAGTATCACCGGCAACAGCTACCGGATTTTCAACTGGAGTCTCTTTTTTGTCCACTTGGGCTTCCAATTCCTGGGCTTTTTCAGCACTCACCTTGCCGGAATTGTTTTCCATATCGTTTTTATAATCGCGAAATGCATAAAAAATGCTTTCGGCAATGGCAGATTGCCCTTCGGATGACCCTAAAAATTTTTCTTCGTTGGCATTGGTTAAAAATCCTGTTTCAATCAATACACTTGGCATTCCTGTTTTCCATAAAACCAGGAAACCGGCCTGTTTAACCCCACGGCTGCTGCGTTTTGCATGACTTTTCATGTATTTTTCAACGCTTGAGGCAAACAATATACTCTGCTCCATAAACGCATGCTGATTGAGTGAAAATATGATATGGGAGGCAGGATTTGACGGGTCAAAACCATCGTAATGCTGATTGTAGTTGTCTTCCAGCAAGATTACGTCATTTTCCCTTTTAGCCACGTTAAGGTTGGCTTCTGTTTTATGCAAACCCATCACATAAGTTTCAGTCCCATAAGGTGATGTGCTAGGGTTGGCATTACAGTGAATACAGATAAATAAATCGGCATTATTGCGGTTGGCAATGGCTGCGCGCTCGTGTAATTCAATAAATACGTCGGTTTTGCGCGTATACACTACCTTTACATCCGGGTAATTTTTTTCGATGAGTTCACCCAGCTTGAGCGATAAATTGAGTGCAACAGTTTTTTCGTTGTTTTTGCTGCCACTACATCCATGGTCATGCCCGCCATGCCCCGGATCGATGACTACCGTTTTTAATTTGTACGGTTGAATGGCAGCCGGAGATAACGAAAATGACTTAAACGAGGTTAAAACAATAAATGTCACCACAAACATTCCAATTAGCAAACTTGTTTTGCCGGTCCTTTTTTTCATAATTTCAATAGCTTTGCACAATAATTGTAAGTAAACACCCATTTAGTATTAAAATTATTCCAAAATTCTCTGTGCCAAGTAAATATCTGCTTTTAGCCATATCGATTTTTGTGAATTGTATGTTTTTAAAGGCATCCGATGGCATTTTTGTATATAATAATGAGCAATCCAACCAAAATGTTGTGAATTATGCTGCTCAGGTGCTTCCTGATACTAGCATTGTTCCTGATTCGCTTAGTCAGGCAGAATTACTTGCTGATGATAGTATAACGTTAAACGGCAATAATTTATGGTACGACCTTTCACCCGATGCACTTGATGAGATGATAAATTATAAAGGGGTCGATTCTATTGTATACGACCTTGATTCAGGAAAAACCTACATTTATGCGAAAGGTGAAATAACCTATCAAACATTTTTTTTGAAAGCAGATTTTATCGAATTTGACTGGGATGCCAAAACAATTTGTGCTAAACAAATTGCTGATAGCACTGGAAAAAAAGGCGAAAAGGTGTTTTTTAAAGATGGGGATGAAGAGTTTAACGCCGAATATATGTGTTATAACTTCGAGACTAAAAAAGGGAAAATATATTATTTCAGAGCACAGGAAGGAGAGGGTTATATACAGGTAGAAGCTGCAAAAATGACAGGTGATGATTCGTATTATGGTGATCACCTGAGTTACACTACTTGCGAATTGGAACATCCGCATTTTTATATAGCTGCAGATAAAGCTAAGGTAATTCCTCAAAAAGTTGCTGTTACCGGTCCGGCAAATTTGGTTATTGCAGATGTGCCCACACCTTTATTTTTACCATTTGGAATTTTCCCTATTAAACGAGGTCAAACTTCCGGATTAATTATTCCAACCTATGGAAAACATTTTACACAAGGGTATTTTTTACGCAATGGCGGATATTATTTTGCGCTGAACGATTATTTTGACCTTGCATTAACCGGCGATATTTATTCACGCGGAAGCTGGGGGTTGCATGCTGCAACTGCCTATCGTTTAAATTATAAATTCAATGGTAATTTCAGGGTTGATTATGCAGTTAATAAACTGGGATTACCATTTGCATTAGATTATTCTGAAAATTCCGGGTTTTATATTTCTTGGAATCATGCGCAAGATGGCAAAGCACGACCAAATTCGTCATTTAGTGCAAATGTGAATTTAAGCTCCAGCGATTATTTACAAAATAATGCATACAACAGCAGTTATTTAACTAATACCTTAAACTCAGGTATCTCTTTTTCGCAAGCATTTCCCAATACGCCATTTAATTTAACTGTTGCACTGCGGCATTCCCAAACCATTTCCGACAATATGGTAAACCTCACTTTGCCTGAAGCATCGTTGAGCATGAACCGAATTTATCCCTTAAGAAAATTAAGCGATAAAAAGGAGGGTTTTCTAAATCAATTTAGTGTTGCCTATAACCTGAAAACACGTAACGAAATTAATTCTCCTGATTCCCTTTTATTTATGCCTGAAACATTAGATAAAATGGAAAATGGTATGCAGCATACTATTAACTCATCTGCACCATTAAAATTTTTTAAATATTTTACGTTTAACCCATATTATAATTATACCGAAAACTGGTATTTAGAATCTATTCGGAAGAATTATCAACTTACAGTTGTTACGGATACAATTATCACCGGAACAGGGGAAGACAGTGTTACAATTGATACTGTTTACTTAGATGTAGATACCGTAAATGGGTTTGTTGCTGCAAGGTATTTTAATATGGGCGCCAGTATCAATACTAAAATTTATTCAACCATTCAGTTTAAGGGAAAATTAAAGGCCATCAGACATGTTATGACACCTTCCCTCACCTTTAATTATACACCTGATTTTGGTGCACAAAAGTGGGGTTATTATGGCGATTATTACACTGCTCCAACTGCAGAAGAACCCACTCCCTACAGCATCTTTGAGGGGAGTATTTATGGAGGTCCCTCGCGGGGCGAGGTAGGGAGTATTGGATTAAATTTGAGTAACACATTGGAAATGAAAGTGTATTCGAAGAAGGACTCTGTAAAACACGAAAAGAAAATCAAAATATTAGAAAGTTTCAGCTTTGGAACAGCCTATAACTTAGCTGCCGATTCACTTAATTTGTCGGACATTTCATTTAGCGCATACACTACATTATTTAAAAATGTGCGGATTAATTTTTCAGGAAGTTTTGATCCTTATATCCTGGATTCAACAGGTAGAAACCTCAATCAGTTTGAGTGGGATGTTAATCAGCGCTTGGGAAGATTTAATGGTGGAAATGTAAGTTTGAGCACCGATTTTCAATCGAAACGAAATACCAATCCGTCATTGGCAACATCAGCAGGTACGGAAGGCGAACGGGAAATGGTTTGGAATAATCCTGAAGGATATATCGATTTCGAAATTCCATGGAATTTCAGTGTTTCCTATAATCTACGAGTTACCAATGCGCCAACAAGTGACGGTAGAGACTCTTTATATACTACACAATCAGCTTATTTTCAAGGTGATTTAAATTTAACACCAAACTGGAAAGTATTGTTATCTTCCGGATATGATGTGCAACTTAAAAAATTTACCTATACCAGTATAGATATTTATCGCCAATTACATTGCTGGGAAATGGGTTTTAAATGGATACCTTTTGGAGCAAGACAGAGTTATATATTTAATGTCAATGTAAAAGCAAGTGTACTTCAGGATTTAAAACTTACCCGTAAAAAAGAGTGGACAGAGTTTTAATATCATCATATCTAATCAAAGGGCAAAAAAAAGTGCGATATTATTCGCACTCTTTTCAAAAGTTTATTTCAATTATTTAATAAATTTATAGGTGAGTTGCTCAGCATCTGAGTGCATTATCGCTAAATACATACCAGGTTTACTTTCGTTTCCGGAAGCATCATTACCATTCCAATTCAATTTATAAAATCCACTATTGTATGCGGCTTCAGTTACAGTAGTAACATATTGACCGGCATAATTATAAATATCAATTTTAATATCAGATGTATTGTCTAATTCAAAACTGATAGTATAATTGTTTTCAGCTGTTGTAGTCACACTAAATTCCTGGTCAAATAACAAATCGCGGAAAAGTGGTGTTCCTTCCTGAGGTGTTGCAATAAATTGTTTTACTCCGGATAATGATTTATCAGCACTTGCAGGGCCGGCGGGAGTGGATTCAGGTAATCGGAAAACACATAAAGATTTGAAATAAATTGTGCTGGCACTTCCTACATCTGTTGCTCCACCGAAGCAATAATTTGTCCAGTCGAAATTAATATTTCCGGCAGTGTGAGAGGTAGAAGTGTAAACAAAATAGTCGGTGAACACCAAACATCCGTCAGGAAATGGGTTTGTGTAAGTTAAACTCCAAACGTCTGAAGTTTTATCATAATAACCGGTCACAATCCAGTCGTAGCCCGCAAATACATCTGCCGTCCCGTTTAATTCATAATACCCTGGCGCTGTTCTTGTTGCAGTGACTTCAGCGATATATCCGAATTCATCCACAAAACAAAAATTGGAAATGGCTGCGTTAAGGTTAAAAGTGATAAAAAGGGATAAAGCGAGTGTCGTTGAATAGAAAGGCTTCATGTAATTAGTTTTTGTTCGGTATAAATTTAAGTGTCTTTTGTCAAACCAATGTTAACACGAGTAAGAAATTTTTACAAGACTGTACACAATTAAGGTTAATATACCACCCTCATTTTGATAGTATGCGGCACATTCCTTAATGCTTCTATTGTTGAAGCAGTTAAATTCCGGTTAACATCTATAACAGCATAACCAATTTCGGTATTGGTATTGAGGTATTGGCCCACGATATTCACTTCACTGCTGGAGAAAACACTATTTATGGCAGATAAAACACCCAGTGTATTTCTGTGTATGTGTAAAATGCGGTGAGCGTCAGGATGTTGTGGTAAATGTAAAGCAGGAACAGTATGTGAGCCACTGGTAACTCCGGTTTCTAAAAAACCAATCAGTTTTGCTGTGACATCTTCGCTGATATTTACCTGCGCTTCTTCAGTGGAACCGCCGATATGAGGTGTTAATATGGTATTGGGGATTTGTTGTAATTCCGATACAAATTCAGCTCCGTTTTTTTCCGGCTCTTCGGGAAAAACATCTATAGCGGCACCACCTATATGTCCGGATAATAAATGTGTTTTTAATGCCTGCAAATCAATTACATTTCCTCTGGCACAATTTATTAAAATACTGCCCTTTTTCATCTGACTAAGCGCAGCATCGTTTAACAACTGAATAGTTGATGGCGCTTCCGGAACGTGCAATGAAACAACATCCGCTATTTTTAATAGGTCGTATAGCTGATGAATTTGTTGGGCATTTCCCATAGGCAATTTAGTAGTTACATCAGTATAAATAACCCGCATACCCAAAGCTTCTGCTAAAACAGATACCTGCATGCCAATATTGCCATAACCAATTATGCCGAGGGTTTTTCCACGTAATTCAAAACAATTGCGGGCATCTTTTAACCAAATACCCTGATGCGCGGCAGTGTTTTTTTCAGGAATTCTGCGCAATAACATGATGGCTTCTGCTATTACTAATTCAGCTACAGAACGCGTGTTAGGGTAGGGAGAATTAAATACCACAACACCTTTTTCTTTTGCTGTTTGTAAATCTACCTGATTGGTGCCAATGCAATAACATCCTACCGCAAGCAATTTATTGGCGTGTTGTAAAACCCGTGAAGTAATTTGTGTTTTTGAACGGATGCCTAATAAATGTACATCTTTAATGGCTTCAATCAATGCATCTTCTTCTAATGCCCCGCTTAATTTTTTCACCTGTGCATATCCGGAATCGATAAACCCCTGAACAGCTCTGTCAGCAATATTTTCTAAAAGGAGAATCTGAATTTTTTCTTTAGGATACGACGTTAGCGCGGACATGTAAATTTTTTACAAAGATAGGCTAACAATTGATGTATTGCCGAATTTTAAAAAGCAATTTTTGACTAAAACAAAATTGAAAACTTATTCTATTACAACTAAACGGCCTTGTTTGTTGGTGCCTGTTTCAAGGTCTTTTACATTAAATAAATAAATGCCTTGTGTAATGGTTTGTTTGCTTTCACTTAAAATATCCCAGGCGTGTTCACCTCCTGAAAATTCGCGTGCATTTTCATTGCCGCCGTAAGTATCGAACCAAGCAATGTCATTGCCATTGTAGGTATCGCCATCGTGTTTAATAGTGGCTACAATATCTCCTCCTAAAGTAAATATGGTAATTTCACATTGAGCAGGTAAATGATAAAAAATAATTTTTCTGGTTGTTGATGTTGCGCCATCCCAGGCAGCATTTATCCGATATGGATTTGGATACACACCAATTGCAGTTTGTTCGTCAGAAGTGGCTAAAGTGCCCGGAAAAACGCTCACTGCATTTTCAATAAATGATGATTCTAAACTTTCAATATTTAAATTTTCATCACCACGGTCAAATGCAGTTAGGATAATTAAATATTGCCATCCGTTTAACACATTATCTAAAGTGTATTTGTAATAAAAGGTATCAGCATCAATTATTTCCGGTGTTGTTAAAGCAACAAGTTGTAACCCATTATTATAACCTAAATTATTACCCGGTAAATCCCATTGTGCAATCATATTGGCATCGCCTAACAAATTTAATTTAAAATCGTCACCCGGTTGTGTTCGGTATAAACGATACCCTTCAAAGTCAATTTCTTTTGAAATTGGGTCAACAGAAAATTCTGCTTTGTTATCCCAATAAATTTCAATTGACTGACTATTGGCAATCACTTTCATTTTCGGTGTCGCAGGAGGTTCAGGTAAAATATAACGGTCTAAAATATCGTCTGCATCTAAATCTTCACCTACATCTAAAACTCCATTTTCATTTTGGTCTTCTCCTAAATACGTGCGTTTCGACCAGCTTAAATGGTCTACTAAGGTAGCTTGTGCTTCAGGTGTATCTTTTTCAGCACCGGTAACTCCGCCATTGTCAATTTGTTTAGCACAAACAGCAGCAAAAACTAAATGAATAGTTTCACCGGGTTCAATAGCAATTACAGGTCCTGCTGATAATAAATTAGTTAGCCCTCCTGTTGTGGACGGGTCATGTAAAAAATCTACAATGCCGGGGTCAGCATAATTTAATCCGTCTTGCAATTTTCCATAACGTTCTACATCATTTGCAGGCGCATTATAAGGAGGTGTAGCAGTAGAATTAAAAATCCAAAAATTACTATTCACATTTGCAGCGGGTAATCCGGCAGCAATTAAATTGGCATTATTATTTGGATGAATAAATTGGTCACGCCATTCGATGCCTAAAAATTGAAATGCACCGTACGAATTGGTAAATCCCGGATCGCCATCAACATCAAAAGCATAATTCGTAAAATAATCTCCTAAATAACCATAACCACCCTGACTGAAAAATGCAGAACCAAAATCGGTAGATACATTTACGTTGCGGACAACTAAATCGCTCCATAAACCACACCAAACACTATCCCAAGTATTGGTTGAATTATTGGTAATGCTATAATTTAATAACACAAAATAATCGGCAAAAGAATAATTCCATGCATAAGATTCTAAATGCACATCTGCATTTAATGGTTGAGTATGTTCAGAAATAGCAATTGTGGTTCCTGGAACAATAACATTTTTATCAGATGCATCAATTAACATATCAGCATGAGAAACGGCATCGAAATTAAAAAAATCGCTCGCGGTTAATGAGCTGCGTTGTTGTATGGTATTGCCAATTTCTGCAGAAAATTCAAATCCTGTTTGTCCGGTAGTATATCCGCTTGCAGCATCTTTTGCAGAAGTAGAAACCAAATATTGACCATCAACTATAGCCCCAATCCATAAACCGGCCTCAAAAAGGTGTTCAATTCCTGAATTGAGCGGATATTCCATCGATGGTTCGCCCGAAGGTGAGTTGCGCACATCAGGACGCCCAAGGGTAAGCGCATTTGTCACATAAAAACCCATATTGCCCACCTCAACCACTTTATGGTCGAAAGAAGCCTGAGCGTTAGCTGCCAGCCCTTTTATAACAATTCCAACCAGGATTAAAACACGCGAAATTTTCACCGTGTAAAACTACTAAAATTTCAATGGAATTGTAAGTAGGGATTGTCGCCCCAACTTGTTTACATGGAAAAATTGAAAAAAAAATCTAGTATATAAATCCAAACTTGATGCAATTGCGTATATCCGCTCAAATAGTGGTTTAAACAAATAGCAGGCAATGGTGATGACTATCATCACTTAACAAGTAAAACATATTTATTTAACAATTAAACGTTATTGTATGCAACTCAAAAATTTACTCAAAGGAAAACAACCTGCAACAGCTAAAATGAAAATATTTTCATTGGCACTTGCAGTTGGATTAAGTTTACAATCCGAAGCTCAAACTATTTATGCATTAAGCAGTGGAGGCTTATATAGTTTTGATGCCGCAATGCCAGAAACGGCAAATTTTAATGGTACTATTTCCGGTATTACCCCGGGTCAAACTATTGAAGGTATAGACTTTCGTCCCTTAAACGGCATGTTATACGCCTTAGGTTACGACCGTAATACCCAAATGGCTCAAATTTATACAGTTGATGTAGCTACTGCAATTGCAACTCCTGTAAATATTACACCTATTTCATTGGTTTTAGGACCAGTTGGTGTAGACAGATTAGATGTTACTTTCGATTTTAATCCAACCGTGGATAGAATTCGTGTGACTAGTAATCGCGATTATAATTACCGATTAAATCCTATTACAGGTGCCATTGCATTTACTGATATTAATTTAAATTATGCAGTGGCTGATGTAAATGCGGGAGCAAATCCTTACATCGCAACCGGTGCATATACCAATAGTTATGTTGGTTCAACTTCAACTGTATTATATAATGTTGATGCGTTATTAAAAATTGTGGCTAAACAAGACCCGCCTAATAATGGAACATTAAATACCATTGGTAATTTAGGAGGAGCAGTAAGTAAATCATTTTCTTCTGCCGACATGGATATTTTTTATGATGCTGTTAGTCAAACAAACAAAACCTATTTAACCGTAAATTCCAATCTTGAAGCCGACCGTTTAATTACTGTAGATTTAACAACAGGTGTTGGAACATTAGTTACTACCAATATTGGTGGAGGATTATATATTGATGATATTGCTTGTTTTATCGATAGAAGTTATCCTGATTTAACAGGCAATTTAATGTATGCATTAAATAGCAACAATTTTTTATTGTCTTATGATAGCAATAACCCATCTGTAATTCGCAAGGCAGTTCCAGTAACCGGTATTACTTTAAATCAAGTAATAGTAGGAATGGATTTTCGTCCTGCAACAGGTGCTTTATATGCTTTAGGATATAATTCAACTACCAACGAATCACAATTATATACTATTAATGTTAGCACCGGTGCAGCAACAGTAGTTAATGCTATACCTACCATTTTAATGTTGGGTGGTAATAATGTTGGAATGGATTTTAATCCTGTTGTAGATAAAATCAGAGTGGTTGGAGCAAACAATGCGAACTATCGATTGAATACAGATGGTACATTATTTTTCACGGACCTCAATTTAAATTATGGTGCTGCTGATATTAATTTCGGAGCAGACCCAATGATTGGTGCTGTAGCTTATACCAATAGTTTTGCAGGCACATTAACAACAGCGTTATACGATTACGACCAGATGTTAAATGTAATCAGCAATCAAAATCCGCCAAACGATGGTGCCTTAATTACCATTGGAGCAAGTGGTATCATGCAAAATTTAACCGACCCAACAAGCGATATGGATATTTTATATAAAGAAGGCATGAATATCGCCTATTTAACTGCCAATACCGGTGTTGCTACTTTCGACCATCTATATGCCTTAGATTTAGCTACCGGTGCTACTACCGATATGGGCGCAATTGGTTATGGTCTTGCAGTAAAAAATATTGCAGCCACAACAAATCCGGAATTAAAAATTGCTGGTGGTATAATCAACACTGCAGGAAAATTGCAAGTGGATATTTTCCCAAATCCTGTTCATGATTTACTTACTGTGAAATTACATGTGAAGGAAGCTAGTTTAGCGCAAATTGCGGTGTTTGATATTTTTGGTAATAACACAGGTGTGGGCTTAGCACAATTAGTGAGTGCGAATGCATCAGTAACATTAGATGTAAGTCCGCTTGTTCCAGGTGCTTATGTTATTAAAATAAATGCGGAAGGAAAAACAATTTCAAAAAATTTCGTGAAGTTATAAGTTTGTTTTCATACCATAATAAATCACTCTTCAATTTTGGGGAGTGATTTTTTTTGGGATAATAAATTCGTAATCATCTTCACTTTTTGATTGTTTGCCTAGTCCTTTAGTTTTGTTATTAATCCGCTGAGTGCTCACCATCCAATAGTATTTCTAAAACTAAGTTTAACTAAGCCGCAGGGTCATTCAATCAATTATAGCAGCATTTAATTTTACTAAAATGGGTAATTAAGAAAGGTTTGGTGATAAGAGGACATAAATCACCCCCTAATTTCTCCTACTTATCTCTATTTTTGCCCTGTGAAAAGTTATATCTGTATACATGGTCACTATTATCAGCCACCACGTGAAAATGCCTGGCTGGAAGTGATTGAACGTCAGGAGTCGGCATTCCCTTACCATAACTGGAATGCACGTATTGCTGCTGAATGTTACGGCCCGAATGGGGCTTCCCGGATTTTGAATGAGGAAAATAAAATTATTGACATCGTTAATAATTACCAGGACATCAGTTTTAATTTCGGTCCAACACTGCTCAGTTGGATGGAATTGTATGATAAAGATGCTTATGAAGCCGTAATTATGGCTGATATGAAGAGCAGACAACGATTTGGCGGACATGGCAATGCTTTGGCACAGGTATATAATCACATCATTATGCCACTGGCAACGCCCCGCGATCGCAATACCCAAATTATTTGGGGAATAGCGGATTTCGAAAAACGGTTTAACCGCAAACCGGAAGGCATGTGGCTGGCAGAAACTGCTGTTGATACTGCAACCTTGGAATTACTTGCTCAACATAATATTCTTTTCACCATTCTTGCACCGCGACAAGCGAAAGCTTTTCGTAAATTGAATGATGACCAATGGCAGACTATCAATGAAAATCAGTTAGATACTGCTATTCCGTATGCGTATAAATTACCTTCAGGCAGAACCATCGCATTATTTTTTTACAACGGACAAATTTCCCGTGAAGTGGCATTTAATGGTTTGCTCAATTCAGGTAAATTATTTGCAGACAGGTTAATTGCAGCTACTCGCGATACAGAACAACCGCAATTAATTCACATCGCAACTGATGGTGAATCGTATGGGCATCACCATTATCGCGGCGATATGGCTTTGGCGAGTTGTATCGATTATCTGAAAAAAAATAAATCAGTTACACTTACTAATTACGGCGAATTTTTAGCCAAATTTCCACCTCAATATGAAATTCAAATTCACGAAAACAGCAGTTGGAGTTGTGTGCATGGGGTTGAACGCTGGAGAAGTAATTGCGGATGTTCAGATGGCGGAAATCCCGGTTTCCACCAACAATGGAGAGCTCCTTTGCGCAATGCATTAAATTGGCTTAAAGAAAAAGCAGATGTGGTTTTTGAAACCGAGATGTTGCCGTTTACGCCATCACCTTGGGATTTACGCAATCATTATATCGATATAGTAAATAACAGAACTGAATCTGTTATTCAACAATTTTTTGCCTCGCATTTCCCGACAAAAATTGCTGAAGCGCATAAAATTAAAATGATTCGACTTTTGGAAATGCAACGTCATGCCATGTTGATGTTTACCAGTTGCGGGTGGTTTTTTGATGAGGTGAGTCGCATAGAAACAAAACAAATTTTGCAATATGCCGACCGCGTAATTCAAATTGCCGAACACGAGTCATCCTCTAAATTATATCAGGAATTTTTACAAATGCTCAGTCTGGCACCAAGTAATATTGCTAAATATGCTACTGCAGCAGGGTTATACGAAACTGAAATTCGCCCTCAACGACTTACACTTACAAAGGTTGGTGTACACCACGCCATTTTGAGTTTGTTTGAAGATATGCCGGAAGTGTGCGCCGTATTTAATTATACGATCAAAAACGAGTTTTTTGAAAAAATGCTGGCGGGTGAACATACACTCACAATTGGTAACATGGTAATTAATTCAACCTTTACCTACGCACAGCAGGATTTTCAATATGCAGCCTTATACCTTGGTCAGCATCATGTAATTGGCGGCTATGATGAAACCATGGACGGCGAACAATTGGAAGAATTATTTTTGAAGCTGAGAGATGCATTCAGAAAGAGTAATTTAAATGAAGTAATTGTATTAATTCGCAACGCATTCCCTAAAAATACTTTTTCGTTCGAAAATTTATTCGGCGATGCAAAAGAACAATTACTCAATTCCATTTTGGCGAAAGATATTGCCATTGCTGAAGATAATTACCGTGCCGTATATGAAAAAACATTTACACTGGTAAATATGTTGCAACAGCAAAAAAAACATATTCCTGAATTATTGTTGCGCAACACAGCTGCCGTTATTAATGCGGATATTAAAAAGGTGTTCAGCGAAGTAAAACCGAATACTGTTAAACTCGACCAATTAGTGGATGAAGCCATTAAATGGAAAGTAGAACTCGATGCCGAAAATATCGGTTTTGCAGTTGCTTCACGTTTATATGATATGGTTGACCAACTAGCCTATAAAGTAGATGATTTACAACATTTAGATACTTTAAGCCATTTGCTGATAAAACTCAATGAACTAAAATTAAAATTCAGATTGTGGAAAATCCAGAATAAATATTTCCGGATTGGCAAGGATTTTATTGGAAATGATAAATTCATGAAATCGTTGGGTGATCAGGAGTATAAAAAATGGTTGCTCAAATTTAAAGCTGTTGGCGAGCAACTCAATATCCGATTCTGAAATTTTGTTGTAATTTACTCCCCATAATTAATTGTTGTGCATCAATATGCGGATATTATACAAACCTGGTACACAGCTAAAAAATGGCATCAATACCCTTTTCAGCAGGAAATAGCTCAGGCGTATGCTGAAGGCTATAATGGCATTTTAAATGCACCAACCGGAAGCGGAAAAACCTATGCCATGTGGATTCCCATTGTTGCGGATTTTATGTCTTCAACACAATTAAAAACACAACCCGGATTAAAAGTTTTATGGATTACACCATTACGCGCTTTAGCTAAAGATATTTGTTTCGCGTTGCAAGATGCCTGCGATTTATTAGACAATGGCTGGAAAGTTGAACTGCGCACAGGAGATGTTTCTCAAAAAACTAAACAGGCGCAAAAAAAATCAATGCCCGATTGTTTAATCATAACACCGGAAAGTTTGCATGTGCTTTTATGCGGAAATAATTACAGCGAATTATTTGGTAATTTATCCTGTGTTGTGGTTGATGAATGGCATGAATTGTTAGGTAGTAAAAGAGGAGTGCAGGTTGAATTAGCTTTATCGCGATTAAAAGCCATTCGCAAACAACAAAATAACCATTTGCGCATTTGGGGAATTAGTGCCACCATAGGCAATTTGGTTGAAGCTATGGAAGTGTTGTTAGGTAATGATGCTGCCAATGAAAAATCAATTGTCATTCGCTCTTCCGGGAAAAAAAACATGGAAATTCATACGGTATTACCTACATCTATTGAAGTATTACCGTGGTCAGGGCATATCGGATTAAAATTATTACCTGAAATTGTAAATATTATCCGCTCATCACAAACTACTTTGGTGTTTACCAATACCAGAGCAATGGCAGAAATCTGGTATCACCATATTTTAAATTACGATGAAAATTTAGCCGGATTATTGGCTATGCATCACGGCAGTTTATCCGGAGAAGTGCGTGATTGGGTAGAAGAAAATTTACATGCAGGCACTTTGAAAGCAGTAATATGTACTTCCAGTTTAGACCTGGGTGTAGATTTTCGTCCGGTTGACACTGTAATTCAGATTGGTTCTCCCAAAGGTGTGGCAAGATTTACACAACGAGCGGGTAGGAGTGGACATCAACCGGGAGCCGTTTCTAAAATTTATTTTATTCCGACACATGCTTTAGAATTAGTTGAAATTTCAGCAATAAAAGAAGCTGTTACATCTAATAAAGTTGAAAAAAGGGAACCGCTGGTAATGTGTTTCGATGTGCTGATGCAATATTTAGTAACATTATCTATTGGTGAAGGTTTTGTTGCAGAAGAAATTTATCAGGAAATAAAACAAACACATGTTTTTAATCTGATTGTTCCGGAAGAATGGAATTGGATGATTAAAAATATTGCGCAAGGCGGAAATACCTTTCAGGCGTATGATGAATTTTGCAAGGTAGGAAAAGTAGATGGCCGCTATCGGATTATGAATAAAAAAGCAGCTACCAAACATCGATTGCAAATAGGCACCATTGTGAGTGACCCTGTTGTAAGAATTGCTTATTTGAAAGGCGGCACATTGGGAACAATAGAAGAATATTACATCGCTTCATTAAAACCCGGTGATGTATTTTGGTTTGCAGGATTATGTTTGGAATTTGTTATGCTGAAAGATATGACCGCATTTGTCCGAAAAACAAAAGAGCGAAAAGCGGGCACTGCATCGTATCAGGGTGGACGAATGCCATTGTCCGGATATATGGCTGAATTGATGCGCAAACAATTAGATTTAGCTGCCGGTGACAATATGCACAATATTGAATTTGACATGTTGCAACCGTTATTAAAATTGCAACAACAACGGTCTGTAATTCCAAAATTGGATCAACTACTTGTAGAAACTACCGAAAGTAAAGAAGGTTACCATATTTTTATTTACCCATTTGAAGGCAGAGTTGTGCATGAAGTGATGTCTGGATTGGCAGCTTACCGAATTAGTAAATTAATGCCGGTAAGTATTTCAGTCGCTATGAATGATTATGGTTTTGAATTGTTATGCAATCAACCTATAACTGTCGATGCAACTTTAATTAAAAATATACTGCAGACCACCAACATGGAAACCGATTTATTTAATTCGGTGAATGCTACAGAAATGGCCAGAAGAAAATTCCGCGATATTGCCGTTATTGCAGGAATGGTGTTTCAGGGATATCCGGGCGAATTAAAACGTGCACGACATTTGCAATCATCCTCTCAGTTAATTTTTGATGTTATGCGTATGTATGAGCCTGATAATTTATTGCTGAAGCAGGCATATAGTGAGATTCTATACGGGCAGATGGAAAATGCCCGATTGCGGTCTGCACTGTTGCGCATTCAAAACAGTGAAATTATAATTCAGCCTATGGAAAAATTTTCACCATTCGCATTTCCAATTGTGGTTGATAGTCTTCGCGATAAACTCACTTCAGAAAAATTAAGTGACCGCATACAAAAAATGGTAATGGATAATCAATAACTTTGAGTGATGGAAATTCAACACTATGGGCAAACATTTATTTTATCACCACAAAAATGTTTGTTTTGGCCGGAACATCAACTGCTTTTAATTGCCGATGCGCATTTTGCCAAAGAAACACATTTCAGAAAGCATGGCATTGCAGTTCCGCATGGTATTTTACAACATGATTTATTGCGAATCGAAAAATTAATTCAGCAATTTCAACCTAAAGAAATTATTTTTCTTGGCGATATGTTCCACAGCGAAGAAAATGATGGATTGAATGAGTTCATCAATTGGCGAAAAAAACAAACACTCAACATGACATTAATTATCGGCAATCACGATATTTTACCTGCCGAATGGTATGTTTTTGCAAAAATTAAATGCATTCTAAATGTTTTACAAATAGACAACATTGTATTATCTCACGATAAATTGCCAGAAATAGAAAACGGTAACATTAATTTTTTTGGACATCTTCATCCGGCAGTTAGGCTGAGTGGAACTGCAAAGCAGTCGCTGCGACTGCCCTGTTTTTGGTTAGGAGAAAATTTTATGGTAATGCCAGCATTCGGGCGTTTTACAGGTGCTAAAAGTATTCGCCCGGAAAAAACTGATACCATTTATGCAATTGGCGAAGCGAAATATTTAAATTATAAAATAGTTTAATCGTTTTGGGTTAGAACACAAAATAGGATTAGTAGTAACAAACTATAAATTAATAGGTAGTATCCGAACTTAACACGAAAAGAAAATCATTAACGGGTAATAGCAAGTTTATCAGTTTGTCTGTACCCATTTTGTTGAACGTAGTTATATGTATAAATACCTGGAACTAACTGCAGTGATGACATAAGGAAATCAATTTGATGGCGATATACTAATTCCTTAGCTATCAAATGCCCCGAAATATCATAAACCTCAATAATACCGTAGCTTGAATTTAAATCAACATTTACTGATGTTGTTTTTAAAATTTTGCTGTTGCCATTTAAATCTACTTGAGAAAGGCGGTAATAATTAGTGCCTGAATAAGGTAAAAAGTCAACCATATAATAATTAGTAGGCTCTTCACTGTATTGTTTGCCTTTTACAGTGCCAATTGAAGTATATTGAATACCGTCAGTAGAGCGTTCAATTAAAAAATAATCGTTATTAAATTCGGTAGCAGTTTCCCAGCTTAACGCAACACTATTATTTTCAATTAATTCAGCATCAAAAGAGGTAAGTGTTAATGGCAGTAAAGTGCAATCAAAAGTAGCACCCAAAGTTAAACTCCAATCTAGCGTATATCCAGTAAGCGGTGGCGACCAATGGTTAACCATTAAATAATATGTTTCACCTGCAAGTACGTCTAAAGTTGCTACCCAACCATTGCCGGTTACTGTTTCAGAAACATCAATAGCAGTCGATTTAAAACCAGTATCACCAGTTGTTGCAGCATAGCTGCATCGAATTGGCGTGCCTAATGCACCACAAGTAGCACCTGGTCCATATAATGCAAAGTCGTAATCATCACTATTAGTAACAGGGTCAATTGTCAAACCAATATTACCACCTGTTGCCATGGTAAAAGTGTACCAGGTGGAATAATTTTCTCCACCTGCAGTGCAACCGGAACAAGATTCTGAAACCAAACCTGGTCCAACATCACTTGCAGCTACAGCAACATCTGAACAAATTGGGGTTGCATAAATACAATCACTGTTATCGGTGCCTGTGGGTCCACCGGCACAGGCAACATTACTTATTGTTGCTGACCAACCTGCATAAGTATTTGAGTTGTTTGAAAAAAAACGGAAAGACAAACAGCCACTGCCATCGGTACTTGTTGCTGTAAATGGAACAGTTGGTGTACCGCATATCCTGCCAGAACCCAGTGTTACTCCTGGTATTGAAATAAGCGTAGAATTTTGTGTTGCTCCATTACCTATGGTTAAAAAATCCAGGTTACATGTTGCATGTGATTCTAAGTCAAACGAGTTAAAAGTAACAGAAACACAATTGTAAGCTAAACTTGGGCAAAATACCCTGTAAATTCCATTTTTACTGCCAGCAAAACTTGATCCAATATTACTGGAATAATTAGACGCAGCACCCCCATTATCGTAATAATTACCGGTTGATGTATTTACCATACAAGACCCCACGTAAGTTCCATCGATACCTGCGGTTGGATGCGTGTAAGTTTGCGCAATTGCAGATGCAAAACTAAATATCCCTGTAAGGAACACCAGACAAATATTTTTATGTTTGGCCTGCATTTTTATTTAATTATTTTTCAATTCGGTTCACTGTTTTGCTGGTATTACCATACCAGTTTTTTATGCTTTGTTCTATAGAATATAAAATAAGTGTATACCCTGTTGTAACATCTTCAACTACGATTGAGGCTCCTGGTAATCGTAAATCTTCATATTGATTAAGATCTACATCAGCAACATCTATAGCAGTGGGATTGGTCATACCAACAATTTCATAATCGACGTAATAACGGTCTATATTAGAGGGTAGGGTCTTAAGTTCAGACACACTTTGCGCAGAACAGCAGCTGTAGCAAACTATTCCCAGTACAAATAGAATTGTATTTTTAAAACAAGGCATGTGTGACAATTGGTTAATCAAAAATAACAAATTCTTTACATATGTTAAGACTCTAATAGGCAAAACCTTATTTTTGGGTTAATACCTGCGCTAAACGTAGCAATAGCGGGCCTTTCAAACAAAATACCACCGAAATGTTATTCCTCTTCTTGTGAGCCGCCCTTAATGGCTTTAGGCTTTTAAACGAGGTAAAAATCGAAGTTGACTGCTGTTTGTTTTAGTTTAAGCTCGGGTCTTCAGGATAATTCACAATTTGGGTATACTCGCCACCTAAATCTTTTAATACCTTTTTCCAAAGTTCTTTGTTGGCAGAATCAAAAATGTAATCGCTTTTTGCTTTGGTAACAATCCAAGCATTATCGGTAAGTTCATCATCAAGTTGCCCAGGGCTCCATCCACTATATCCAAGAAAAAATTTGATGTTTTTAGAATCTAAAGTACCATCTCTTAACAATTCACCTATTTGTTCAAAATTACCACCCCAATATACATCATCAGCAATGTGTAAACTATCTTCAATGATGTCACCATAACGATGCAAATAATGTAAGGTATCTTTTGCCACCGGGCCTCCATAAAATAAATCGTTGGTAACAGCATCAAAATCTACCAGTGCATCACAAACCTTCACGTTAAGCGATTTGTTTAAAATAAAACCAACCGTGCCGCCATCTTCCAAATGTTCACACAACATAATAACCGTCCGCTTAAAATTCGGATCAGGCATAAAGGGCTCGCTCAACAAAAGGTGGCCTGGTGCAGGTTTTACCTTATTTTTAATCATAACACGTTTGTTTTAATGGTTAGGCAGGTCAAATATCCGTATTATGCTGTATAAACCAAATTTTTTTCGAGGCAGTTCAAAAGGCTATCAACCTGCCATCCACATTTACTTAGGATAGTGATTACTTAAAATTAACATCCCAAAAACCAAATAGTTGTTAAATTTGATGCAACTTAATATAGCAAAAGAGAAAAAATGAAAAAATTGTACTTTGTATTCGGGGCTTTGTTATTAGCTATGACAAGCAACGCTCAGCTTTCAATTCCAACAACCGATGTTCCGGTTTTTATAGATTTTACAGGCTTTTCCGGCGCAGGTTTCCAGCCTGGTGGAGGTGGTGGAACCTTAAATTCTGACGACTGGAGTGCAACCGGGTTTAGTGAAGGTGATTTGGATTTTGGAGCCACCATGATTACCGGCGATTTTGCCAGAGGCACCACTATGGGTTTGGTGAATACCGGCGGGGTTTACGGTGTTGATATTGCCGGTAACCAGGGTTTAATGGTACAACCAGTTGCGGACGATTTTACGCCAGGTAGTTTTATACTAAAAATTCAAAATAATACAGGCGTTGAAGTAGCAGAACTGGCCATTGCTTATACTATTTATGTGTTAAACGATCAGCCGCGTTCAAACAGTTTTAATTTTTCCGTTTCTTACGATAACGTAACCTATAATCCTATTGCTGATTTAGATTATGCCTCACCTGAAGCAATGGATTTCACACCATATATCACTCCAAAAAGTTCAAGCATTACTGGTCTTGCCATTCCTGACGGCGCCGTTTTCTATTTGCGCTGGACAGGTGATGATGTAAGCGGTACGGTAACCGCGATGAATTTGCGATTGATGATATTTCAATTACTGCAGTTGAAGGCGAACCATTGGTTTTAGCAACTTTTAGTCCTGCGGCCGATGCAGTTGATGAAGGTGTTGGAACAGCTAGTGGAAATATTTCTTTAACTGCTACTACCAATTGTACAGTTAACGTAAGTATTAACGCAGCATCTTCAACTGATTTTACTGATGTGCCTTTAACATCATTTGATGTTGTGTTTTTGGATGGAGATCCAACTGACTATACATTTGATATTCCTGTATTTGATGATATCATCGATGAATCAGATGAAACATTGATTTTAGATTTAACTTATATCTCCGGAGCATGCGCTATCGGTTTGCCAAGTTCATTTACATTGTTAATTACCGATAACGACGACACTCCACTGCCAATTTATACTGAATATGATATCGCAGAAGTTACAACTGAAGATGCTGATGGTAATGCATTAAGTATAGATGAAAAAGTAGACTTAACAGGTATAGCATATGGTATTAATACTTGGGACGGCGGATTACAATTTACATTAATCGACAATACTGGAGGAATTAGTGTATTTAGTTTCGATAATACTTTTGGATATACGGTTACTGAAGGTGACAAAGTAAATATATTAGGAACAATTTCTCAATTCAACGGATTAACAGAAGTTGAACCTGATACACTTATTTTTATTGATGGTGGTAATACATTAAAAACACCAACAGAAATAACCGTGTTAAATGAATCAACTGAATCAGATTTAGTGAGCATAGAAAATAGTCTTACTTACGTGGATATTACACAATGGTTGGGCGATGGTAGTTCTTTTAATGTGGATTTAACAGATGGTACCAATACCTATACAATCAGAATAGATGATGCAAATGAATTATCTACTATGCCTGCTCCTTCAAATGTTGAACCATTTGTGCTAATGGTGACAGGTCTTGGTAATCAATTTGATTCAGATGCACCATATACATCAGGATATCAGTTATTCCCTCGTTATGCCGATGATATTGAATTGATTACAGTTCTTGAAGTTGAAGATGCAACTCAATCAGGAATTCAAATTTATCCAAACCCTGTAACTGATTATTTTATCGTTGAAGGGCAACAAAACATAATAAGTGTTGAATTAGTTAATCAATTTGGTCAAGTAATTTTATTAGAAAATAATCAATCAAATACCTACTCATTAAACAATATTGCAGCAGGTGTTTACAGCGTAAAAATTACAACTAACAATGGTGTTGTTTCCGACAACATTGTGAAGTTGTAATTAAATATTTTTGATAACATCCACATTATTCTCATGATATGCTCATTAACTGTTGGGCACAGTAGAATAATGTGGATTTTTTTTTAACTTTTTTTATGACTTGAAGTTTTAATTCCAGCACAATAAAATTCAGACTCCTCCTTATGTCAAAATTATCTGCAAATGTAAAAGCCCGCTTCCACCATGAAATGTATCATGGCTGGTTTAAAAAAAAGCGTTTTTTTGAAGGTTGGTATTTCAAAATTGTAGATAAATCGGAACAGCATGCCCTGGCCATAATACCGGGAATTGCAATGGATGAATCAGGTGAAAAACAAAGTTTTATCCAGGTGCTGGATGGAGTTAATGTTACCGCCGCTTACCATAAATTTGATGCCCTCGATTTTCGGTCAAATGAAAACAGATTCAAAGTACGCATACGCGAAAATTCTTTTTCTACCAACAGAATTAAATTAGACATTCCGGGCATAAAAGGTTTATTACATTTTGATGAACATTTTTTCTGGCCTAAAAAAATTATTGCACCGGGAATTATGGGTTGGTATTCATGGGTGCCATTTATGGAATGTTACCATCAGGTATTAAGCATGAATTGTGCAGTAACCGGGAAATTAATCATCAATAAAAATGAAGTTGATTTTGTAAACGGAAGAGCATATATCGAAAAAGATTGGGGCAGAAGTTTCCCTTCGTCGTGGATTTGGATGCAGAGTAATCATTTTACTAAACAACCCGTTTCATTTAAATTATCAGTAGCCAAAATTCCATGGCTTAGCGGTGCGTTTGTTGGATTTATTTGTGCATTCTTGATAGACAATAAATTAATTCGTTTTGCAACATATACCGGCGCTAAATTAAAATCGATAAGTGCAGAAGGAGAAACAATCGATATCGTTTTAGAAGACGCCAAATATGTATTAACCGTACAAGCCCAAAAAGCAGCAGGTGCTGAATTGGCCAGCCCTGTATTAGGTTTAATGGAAGGCCGTGTAAAAGAAAGTATGCGGGCACTTATTCACATTACACTTTTTTCGAAACAAGAAAATAAGGTTATTTTTAACGACACAGGTCGCAATGCAGGATTAGAAATAGCCGGCAATACGACTGAGTTGCTAAATTTTAAGTAAGAACATGCGCAATCTGCTTTTCATGTTATTTTTTATCCCCATGCTTCTCCAGGCACAGGATACTTTACCCTACAGTGAATTTCGATTTACAATTGTTGAAGTAAATGGTAACGACTTAACCGATGATAAAATTGAAGCTCGTATAGCTGAAGTATTTTACACCGATACTAGCAAACACGATTTAGATTATGTATTTACCCAATTAGCTTATTCCAAAAAAGACAGCTGCTGGATTTTAAAACAAAACGAACCTTTAGGGTATAATTACAAAATAGAAATTTTCAGAAAATCTGATACCGTAAATCCAAGGTTATTAGAATTGAGAAAAATGACCCTCATCTATAATGGTTATGACCCTGAAAAAAAATCAGGTTGTCAGTATTGCATTTGTAACGATATTCCAATGGAAAAGGGTGTGTTTATAATTGACGTGCCACGTAAACTGGAGTCATGGGCATATATCCGAAAAGTTGCTATCAATGTAAAAAATGTCCCAACCGAATTTCGTGATATTACGGCTATCCAAAATTGGTTTTTCCGAAAAAATAAATAATAGCCGCTGCACATTGTTTTATGGAAAATCTTCAACCTTATTACGACCTTGTTGAATCAGTAATTGAATCATTTGGCATCAATGCAACAGAATGTCGTGGCGATAAATCAGGCATGTGGAAGATGTATAAGGGTTCTGCAGAAGTATGGATTGATGTATGGTATATCGAAAAAGAACAAAGGAGTTACTTTCAGGTGATGGCACCGGTAATGCCTGTACCATCGCAAAACAGGGAAGGTTT
Source organism: Bacteroidota bacterium (assembly GCA_016718035.1). Classification (GTDB taxonomy): domain Bacteria; phylum Bacteroidota; class Bacteroidia; order Chitinophagales; family BACL12; genus UBA7236. Next base: position 58,652 of record JADKEK010000012.1, read on the forward strand.
TTATCTTGAATTGCTGGAACTCAGTGATGGCATGTTCGACGTTGCTTTTAGTATTCACAAAGATTGGGCTTATATCAAAAATATCCGTGAAGCTGCCGGTATCGATTTCACCGAAATTCGTTCAACAATCAACCGTGTAGGTAGTTATTGCGATGAACACGACGACCGTCTGAAAGCCAAATATGGTCCTCCCCAGTCACCTGGCGCTCCTCCAACCAAATAAAGGGTTGGTTTTTACCATCCGAATACCTACAAAAAGGTATAACATTTTGACTCCTTTATTGGTTACTTTTGTGCCTTATTTAGATTTATTATAAACAAATGGCTCGAATTTTAGGTAAGCAACTGCTGCAAATGCCTGTTTTTATTGGTATAGCTGCCATTTTAACGTTTTTTTCCTGCAAACCTGCTGAACCTGATACTACATCCCTGAAAAAAGAGATTGTAACCGCTTACGCGCAGGTAGTGTTTGCCACATACGAAGATGCCCTGACAACGGCAAAACTGCTTCAAACCGCTGTAGATACTCTTTTGAACAACCCAACTGAACTAAACCTGAAAGCTGCCCAAAAATCATGGAAAACAGCCAGAGCATTTTATGGTCAAACAGAGGTTTTCAGATTTTACGATGGTCCAATAGATAATGGAGAAACAAGAGTAGAAGGTTTGCTCAACGCCTGGCCACTGGATGAAGTTTATGTGGATTATGTTGTTGGTGAACCTAATGCCGGCATTATTAATAAGGTTCAAGAATATCCAGAAATTACCCGCGAATTATTAGTTAGTCTGAATGAAAAAGGCGGTGAAGAAAATATTAGTTGCGGTTATCACGCAATAGAATTTATGTTGTGGGGGCAAGATGTAAGTGATAAAAAACCCGGACAGCGACCATGTACCGATTTTATTCCGGGAACTGTTAGTAACGATCGAAGAAGAACATTCTTGCAACTCAATACTTCACTGCTGATTGAACATCTTACTAAATTGTGTGATGCATGGCAACCAGGAAAAACCGATAATTACGCAGCAAAATTTTTGAGCGAAAATCCAGATAACGCCTTGCAAAAAATATTAACCGGAATGGGCGTATTAAGCAAAGTAGAAATGGCAGGTGAGCGCATGTTTACAGCTTATGATAATGCCAGTCAGGAAGATGAACAAAGTTGTTTTAGCGACAATACCAAAGCCGATTTACAAAATAATATCGGCGGAATAATTAATGCATATTTTGGCAATTATGTGCGTTTCGATAAATCCAATATTCAAAGTGCGGGCATAGATGATTTAGTGCGCATTAACCACCCTGAATTAGCAGACAGTACAGAATTATTACTAAAAAAATGTAATAACGATATTCAAAATATGTATTACCCGTTTGACCAGGCAATTGTTTTAGAAAATAAACGCGAACAGGTAATGAAAGCCATTTTAACCACTCAACAATTGGGTGAACAATTTTCGATAATAGCCTCAACATTGGGCATCACCATAAATGTAAACGCAGCAGATTAATGAAATTCAATTCCAATAAAATAACCATTTTTACTATTGCAGCTGTAATGGTGTTATTTATTGGTATATCATTTTTTGCCTGCGAAAATTTTGTTCCTAATAATGCAGCAACTGCTTTAGTTAATCAACCTAATGAAGCATTATCTGGTGGTGCTACAACTGTTTTTGATCAATCGGTAAATGCATTTGCTTTGCCGGTTCCAACATTATCGTCGCAAGATGAATTATTATTTTTTGTCGGCAATTCTTTTTTTAATCAAAACTGGGTGCAAGCGCCTTCCAGCACCACAGCCCGCGATGGATTAGGCCCTTATTTTAATGCAAAATCATGTTCTGGATGTCATTTTAAAGATGGCAGGGGACAACCACCTGCTAGTATTGGACAATTATCTGAAGGATTTTTATTGCGATTGAGTGTGCCGGGAACTGATAAAAATGGCGGACCTGTCGGCGATAAAAATTACGGACTTCAATTTCAGGATCATGCCATCGATGGATTATTAGCTGAAGGCATATTTCAATTGCAATGGGAAGAAATTTCCGGCAATTATCCTGATGGTACAACTTATCATTTACGTAAACCCATTATTATTTTCGATAAACTTAATTATGGTGAAATGAGTAGCGATATTTTGATTTCACCGAGAGTTGCTCCACAAATGATTGGACTAGGATTATTGGAAGCCATTGATGAAAAAACAATTTTGGCATTGGTGGATGAACAAGATAAAAATCAAGATGGTATTAGCGGTCGTGCAAATTATGTTTGGAATCACATTACACAACAACAACAAATCGGCCGCTTCGGATGGAAAGCAAATGAACCAACAATTTTACAACAAATATCAGGTGCTTTTAATGGTGATATAGGTATTCGCACACAATATTTTAAAGACCAGCATATTCTTCCAACACAAAAAAAAGCAGCAACATTTCCGAATGGTGGAGAAACAGAAATTGATAACGACGATTTAGAAAAATTACATTTGTATTCAGCTACTTTAGCTGTACCTGCAAGAAGAGATATCACAGACAAAAATGTTATAGCCGGTAAAAATATTTTTATGGCATTAAATTGTAATGCATGCCATGTAGATAAAATGGTAACAGGAACACATCCTAAATTTAATGTCTTGTCTAATCAAACCATTCAGCCATTTACCGATTTATTATTACACGATATGGGTCCGGGTTTAGCCGACAATCGTCCTGATTTTTTAGCAAGCGGAACGGAATGGCGCACACCACCACTTTGGGGAATAGGATTATTTAAAACGGTAAATAAACATACCTTCTATTTACATGACGGTCGTGCAAGAAATTTAGAAGAAGCCATTTTATGGCACGACGGTGAAGCAGCCAATGCTAAAAACGGCTTTATGCAATTAAAAGAATCGGAACGCAAACAATTACTCCAATTCTTGCAGTCACTTTAATAAAAACAATATTTATTGCTAATTTGCGTTCTGTTTGTTGACCACAGCCAATGGAATTCTTAACTACACTACTTTTTTATTTTCAGCTTTTTTTACCGGCTGATGCCGATGTTACCGGCAGCCCTGCAGCTATTAGTAAATTGTCGTCACCTGAATTTTTGGTAGGTAAACATAATTATTACACCGATACAAATTTTGTAGAAATTCCGGCTCATATGGCCTATAGGACTGAAATGTTTTTATTAGATGAGGTTTATACTGCATATTTTGAAATGTATCAGGCTGCAAAAAAGGAAGGCGTTAACCTGAAAATTATTTCAGCGTCCAGAACTTTTGAAGAACAAAGGTGGATTTGGGAAGATAAATGGAAGAAAAATAAAGCAACTTATCCTGCTGATACCAGCCTGGCAAAATTCATTATGCAATACAGCGCAATGCCCGGAACCAGCCGTCACCATTGGGGTACAGAGGTCGACCTCAATAGTACTTCAGACAGTTATTTCACTACTGCAACAGGCGCAAAAGTGTATAAATGGCTTACCGAACATGCTGCCGAATATGGTTTTTGTCAAACATACGATTCAAAAGGTATAAGCCGGCACGAAGGATATAATGAAGAAAAGTGGCATTGGAGTTATTTTCCTATCGCGGATCCGTTGCTGAAAAAATATGAGGAATTGGTCGAATACTCCCATATTCAGGGCTTTTCAGGCGATAATGCCGCGGCAAAACTCGACGTAATCAACAACTACGTTTTGTCGATAAGTCACGAATGTGAAAAATAGTTGTCGAAAAAATTGCGTATCAGATATTTTTGTATCTTTGATAAAGAGTTTCGTTAGTTTGTTCATTGCTGCAGTTTTTTTACTCGCCGTTTTTTGGACTTATTCATTTGCAACTCCTATCTTTTATTATTAACAAATTAGAAAAAAATGAACATTTACGTTTCAGGATTGAGTTTCAAACTCAATGACGCCGATTTAAGGCAGTTGTTTGAAGAGTACGGTGAGGTATCTTCAGCTAAAATTATTATGGACAAATTTACAGGCCGTAGCCGTGGATTTGGTTTCGTTGAAATGAACGATGAAGATGGCCAAAAAGCTATCGACGCGTTAAACGAAGCTGAAGTAGACGGAAAAGTTATCGGTGTATCAGTTGCTAGACCTCGTGAAGAACGTCCTCGCAATAACTTCAACCGCGGTGGCGGTGGAGGCGGTGGCTTCAACAAAGGTGGTGGCGGTGGTGGCCGCAATAACGATCGCGATGGCGGTGGTTATGGCAAGAAAAACTTCAACCGTTGGTAATTATTAAGTCAAAATAATACAAAACCCTGTTCGTTTTCGGACAGGGTTTTTTGTTTGTTAAAAAGACGCTTAACTTAGCCTTAATAATTATTTAATTTAAGTACACGTCATATCATGCGCTACACACTCACCTTCTTTTTAGTAATAGCTACTGCTTTATCGTTTGCTCAAAGTTTTTATCAGTTAGAAAATATTGATATTCCCGATGATGGCACATCTATTATGTTTGAAATGAATGTGTCCGGTTTGCCTACAACTATAGATGGTGATTTTGGTTTAGAATCCGTTTGTTTTAATATCAATCATACCTGGGATAGCGATATCGATGTTTTATTAATTGCTCCTGACGGCAGCTCTTTTGTACTTGTGAGCGGTGTGGGTTGGGCTGCAGTAAATTTTGAAAATACGTGTTTTAATAGTTTTGCTGATGTTTTTATTTCAGATGGTATTGGCCCCTTTACCGGTGAATGGAAACCTATTGGTGATATGGGTGCGGTGAATAACGGACAAAATCCGAATGGCATTTGGAAATTGTATGTATATGATACATGGGCTTTTGCCGACGCAGGATTTATGATAGATTGGTCAATTACTTTTGGTGATAATCCTGCAATACCTTTTCCATTTTATAGCTCTAATTTGCCTATCGTAAAAATAAATACCTTGGGTGCAATTATGAATGAACCCAAAACTGAGGCTAATTTTTATATAATCGACGGTGGAATGGGAGCAACCAATATTCCATCCGATACGAATTATGCTTTTGAAGGAAAAATATTAGTTGAATTGCAGGGTTTTTCCGGTCCATATTATCCCAAAAAAAATTATGACTTCGATATTGTTGATGATGCTGGTTTAGAATACGATACGGTTTTATTAGGATTGCCTTCCGAAAACGATTTTATTTTAAAAGCAGAATATTTAGATTATTCATTAATGAAAAATGCCATTACTTATGAAATGTATCGCAAAATGGGACGATATGCTCCACGAACTAAATATTGTGAGGTAATGGTGAATGGCGAATATAAAGGTGTTTATTCCCTTACGGAAAAAATTAAACGCGATGAAAACAGAGTAGATATTGCACAATTAAATCCCGAAGATATTTCAGGTGAAGAATTAACCGGTGGATATATTTTTGAAATCAATGAAAATTTTACACCAAACGATTGGGAAAGCGATTACCTGCCTATAAATTATGCGTCATGTGGTTTGCCGGTTGCATACAAAATGGTGTATCCGCGTGTTGAAGAAATTCAACCGGAACAACTTGATTATATTGTGGCATATGTTGACAGTTTTGAAGATGCATTATATGGAGATGAATTTTTAGATGAAGCAAACGGATATCGCAATTTTATTTCGGTAAAATCATTTGTCGATTTTTTAATCACCAACGAATTTAGTGCGAACTACGATAGTTATGGCAGAAGCACCTTTTTATATAAAGATAAAAATGGTGAAATAAATATCGGACCGGCATGGGATTACGACCGTGCTTTTGCACCATGGGATGTGAGCGGATGGGTTTGGGAAAATACACATCCGGCATGGCCTTTTCCATTTTGGTGGGATAGATTGCAGGATGATGAAGAATGGAGAAATGAAGTGTATTGCCGATATAATGATGTACGTCAGCATATTTTAACCGACGAAAATATCACCGCATTTATTGATTCAGTAGATGCCTATATTGGTGATGCTGCTGCGCGTAATTTTTTGAAATGGCAAGAACTTGGTGTAGGTGACCCCGAATATTTTGTAACAGAATTGCGCGACTTTATTGATGCGCGATTAAATTGGATGGATATTACCTTGGCTGCAGATTTTGTGCCTGCTCCTGATGCCTCATTTACTATAACCGAATTAGGTGCACTTACCTATGCCTTTACTCCGGTTACTGTAAATGCTGACTACCTCTGGGATTTTGGTGATGGTATACAATCAACTGAAGAAAACCCAACACATACATTTAGCGGCGCCGGCGATTATATTGTTTCGCTAACTGTAAATAAATATTATGGCTGCATTGGTAATTCTTATGAAATGTTTCAGGCCAATGTTTCAACTGCTGATATGAGTTTGGATGGAATTACCATTTTTCCAAATCCCGCTACTGATTTTATTCAAATCGAGTCAAATAAAAATGTAGTAATTAATGAAACAGCATTGTTTACGGTAGAAGGAAAATATATTGAAACAAATATCACTACTACATCAAACGGTATTGTAATTAATCTAAAAAATGTTGCCGCAGGGACTTATCTATTAAAAATCAAATCCGGCGAAACATTAATCAATTATCCGTTTATCAAATATTAAAATATCGTATTCAAATTTTAATGGCGAAATAAGCCATTTAGATCGGTTTGTAAACGGTGCCAATGTAATCCACAAAATCAGGGGTTAACCCTTGTTGCCGTATGAATAATTGCATTTGAGCTCTGTGATGTATGCTATGATAATTTAATTGTAAAGCCAGGTCTTTTAGCGGCGATGTATAGGGTTTGTTGCCAACGCCAATCCAAACTACATTTTCCAGTAACTCCACTTCCGATTTTTCTCCCAGTAAATCGAGCCAGGGTTGCAAACTTTTGTCCCAATATGACGCTAATTCGTCCATCGGATAAACAGGATTCCACCAATCGAGCGCAGATGTTGCAGGATAAATCATAATGCGATCCATCCACTTAAACTGACAATTAATCAGGTGACTAAAATGTTTGATACACTCACTCGGATCAGGCATTTGCTGCATCTTTTCGAGTAACATTTTATTGGCTTTATCGTTAAATAAAAAGGTGTCGGTGAGATATTGGTTGAGTTGCATAACTGGAAAATTAGAACGAATATATTAAATTTGAATTATAATTAAAATTCTTAAAATAATAATCTCCCTAATGAAGTATACCAATAAGCTAGTCTTGCTACTTTTCAGGATTTGATATTCCGGATAAGACGCACTTGTTTAATCCTCTTTAAAAATTTTCGGCATTAGCTATTTAGGCTCTTTTATCAAATTGGTAAATCTCTCTCATAACTTGCAACTCTAGCCCAATTAAATATTTTGAATAGCAATCCTACGTTTTTCTTTTAATTTTTTAAAATGGGTTGGCGTAAGCCCTGTAGCTTTTTTAAATTGTGCAGAAAGGTGTGCCACGCTGCTATAATGCAACATATAAGCAATTTCCGATAAGGTGTGTTCACCGAAAATGATAAGTTCCTTTATCCGCTCAATTTTAAGTCCAATCATATATTGCTCAATAGTGGTTGCTTCAATTTCGCTGAAAAAGTTAGCGAGATAGGTATAGCTGTGATTTAACTCACTACTTAATATTGCAGAAAATTTAATTGTAGGTTTATCTTCTGTGTTATATACATAGTCGATAATTACCTGCCGGATTTTTTCGACTAAAATGCCCTGTTTTTTCTCTAATAATTCTAACCCAACTTTTTTAATTATTTTATTCAATTTCAGTTTGTCTTCATCCGAAATTTCTTCTTTGGTTTCTATTTCACCTAATTCAACTTTTACGGGCTTGATATCTAATTCTTCAAGTGCCTCTTTTACAACAACCTTGCAACTTTCACAAGCCATATTTTTTACGTAAATTTTCATAACTATAGGTTTTATGATGTAATTTACTAATTAAACGCTAGTGCAACATACTATTGATTGTAAATTTTTTAAAAAAGTGTTGCCGCTAACATAAATTGATTTAATTAGAAATGATAAATGAATAACTATTCACTGCTAAAACAGCGTAAGTTAGTTTGATAAATTAGTTTAAATTGTTGATTGGCTTTTGTATTTACTTGGTTTTGAGCTTGTTGGAATTTTAGTGAAATTATTTATGTATTGTTACGTAAAATAAATTACCCTTTTTGTTTTGTTTATAAATGACAAAACCCCGTCCGAAGACAGGGTTCTATTATAATATTTAAATAATGTTTAATTTGCTTCTACACCACAATATTTATTGTAGGCATTTGCTAAGTCATTGGCAATCATCATAGCATTGCGGCCTTCAATTTGATGACGTTCAATAAAATATACCAATTTGCCACTTTTGAAAAGTGCGATACTAGGCGAACTTGGAGGGTAGGGGAGCGTTAATTTACGTGCTTCTGCAACTGCATCAAGATCAAACCCGGCAAACACTGTCGCTAACTTATCAGGTTTATTTTCATTGCTCAGCGAGAGGCGTACTCCCGGACGGGCATTACCTGCTGCACATCCGCAAACAGAGTTGATTACGAGTAATAGAGTACCATCTGTGCCTTTTATTGTTTCTTGAACCATTTCTGGCGTTGTTAAGTCCTCAAAGCCCACCTTGGTAAGCTCTTCTTTCATTGGTTGTACCAGTTCTTTTGGATACATAGTTTGTGCTATTTTAAGTTACAAAGTTAATTGATTGATAGATTTTAACCTATTCTATAAAAATGTCTGTTATTCCATGAACCAACATCAACTATAAATGGTTCAATCATTGCCAAAGGGAAAGCAATTTTTTACCTTTGCATCTAAGTTCAAATCAGTAATAATTAAAAACAATATAATGAACGTAGCAACAGACAAAAAACTCCCATACAAAGTTAAGGACATAACCTTAGCAGCATGGGGTCGCAAAGAAATTAAACTGGCTGAAGCCGAAATGCCGGGGCTTATGAGCCTCCGTGAAGAATATGGCAATACAAAGCCACTTAAAGGTGCTCGTATAGCGGGTTGCCTTCACATGACTATCCAGACTGCCGTCCTTATCGAAACACTAAAAGAATTAGGTGCTGATGTGCAATGGAGTTCATGTAATATCTTCTCTACTCAGGACCATGCTGCTGCTGCTATTGCTGCTGTAGGTATTCCTGTTTATGCATGGAAAGGAGAAACGTTAGAAGAATACGATTGGTGTATCGAACAAACTTTGTTCTTCGGTGAAAATAATGAGCCTTTAAACATGATTCTTGACGATGGTGGTGACCTTACCAACCTGGTTTTAGATAAGTATCCTGAAATGGTAAAACACCTGAAAGGTATTTCTGAAGAAACAACTACCGGTGTTCACAGATTATACGACCGCGTTGTGAAAGGCACTTTACCTGTTCCTGCCATTAACGTTAACGACTCAGTTACCAAATCGAAATTTGATAATAAATATGGTTGTAAAGAATCATTAGTGGATGCTATCCGCCGTGCAACTGATATTATGATGGCCGGAAAAGTGGCTGTTGTTGCCGGTTATGGTGATGTTGGTAAAGGTTCAGCACAATCATTACGTGGTTCAGGCGCAAGAGTTTTAATTACTGAAATTGACCCAATTTGCGCATTACAAGCAGCAATGGATGGTTATGAAGTGAAAAAAATGGATGACGCTGTTAAAGAAGCGGATATAATTGTTACTGCAACTGGTAACTGTGATATTATTACAGGACGCCATTTCGAAAATATGAAACACAATGCTATTGTTTGTAACATTGGTCACTTCGATGATGAAATTGATGTTGCATGGTTAAACAACAATTTTGGTAATACAAAAGATGAAATCAAACCTCAGGTTGATAAATATACAGTTAATGGCAAAGACATTATCTTATTAGCAGAAGGTCGTCTGGTTAACTTAGGTTGTGCAATGGGTCATCCTAGTTTTGTAATGAGTAATTCATTTACTAACCAAACTTTAGCACAACTTGAATTATGGTTAAATGGTGGTAATTACGAAAACCAGGTTTATACCTTACCTAAACATTTAGATGAAAAAGTTGCACGTTTACACTTAGGAAAATTGGGTGTTGAACTCGAAATTTTAAGCGATAAACAAGCTAGTTATATCGGCGTTGAAAAATCTGGCCCATACAAACCGGAATATTACCGCTATTAATTTTTTTAATCTTGCTTTCAAAAGGGGTGACAGCAATGTTGCTCCTTTTTTTTATGCCTAATACTGAGATTATTATTGCTAAGAAAAGGCAAATCCACAATATTTGTGTTGCAGGTTAAAAAGGTTTTGTTTCTTTGTAATTCAATATCAAAACAACAATGACAAAATTATCTGTCAATATCAATAAAATAGCCACACTTCGCAATGCAAGAGGTGGTAATGTGCCCAACGTGGTGCAGTTTGCAAAAGATTGTGAACGTTTTGGTGCAGATGGAATTACCGTTCATCCTCGCCCGGATGAAAGACATATTACTTTAAAAGATGTGTATGATTTGGCACCCGTTGTAAAAACAGAATTTAATATTGAAGGTTACCCCGATGCCAGATTTATGGAAATAATTCGCTCGGTTAAACCGGCGCAGGCAACACTGGTGCCCGATCCACCGCATGTTATCACATCCAATACCGGATGGGATGTAACTAAAAATAAACAATTACTCATAGACATCGTGCAGGAAATTCAAAGCTATGGTGTACGCGTATCATTATTTTTAAATCCGGAAATACACCAAGTGCACGAAGCAAAATTAACAGGCACTAATCGTATTGAATTTTATACCGGACCGTTTGCGGAACATTATGCAGAAAATAAAAATATTGCTGTTGCACCTTATGTGAAAGCAGCTAAGGCTGCCTATGATATAGCGTTGGGAATTAATGCCGGACATGATTTAAGCTTGCAAAACTTACAATTCTTCAAACAGTCATTGATACATTTAGATGAAGTTTCAATTGGCCATGCTATTATTAGCGATGCTTTGTATTACGGCATTGAAAATGTGATACAAATGTATAAGCGACTATTACAATAATTATTTGCCGTTAATAAATAATACCCTATTAAACATAAAAAAAGCCTCCCGAATTGGAAGGCTTTTTTAGTATAAATAAGTTGATTAATTATAAATGAGTTTCTTGTGCATTTATATAAGTATATGACTCTGTAGCTGAATCGTATTTCCAAACAATAGCAACCATATACATGTTTTCAATCACCCAAGTTGGGTTTTTGAGAACTTGATATGTTTTTAAGAATGTTGATCCGGTTAATCCTGCGGCAAAAACAAATTGTTCACCCCAAGGTGTACCATTTGAAGAAGCACGGATAACATGGTTGTGAACAAAATTTGGATTATCAGGAAGACCGGCAATTACTTGGTTTTTAACAATTCCGTTTTCCATCAAATAAGCAACTACAAAATAATCTCCGGTAACATCAGCAAATGTTTCAGCACTAACTGAAATGGTAATAGAAGTTCCATTATCTGTAAAGCTTGCAACAGCGCCTGCTTCAGCCGGACCTGTGCCTGCTTCAGTTAAAGCAGCGGCTGCCATGGTTTCGCCATCATAAAATGAACCCTGGTTCCAAACCAATAAAGTTGGATAACCCGAAACTGTACCGTCAGCACCGTAATAATCTGTTAATGCTTGAGATACGTCACTAGTTATTTCGTCTGTATTGTGAATACCCAGTGGTATAGCTGCAGCACCGGAACCTGTTATAGCTTTTTCAAATTCTGGAGCACCCCATTGTCCGCAATACTGACACCAAGTTGCAGTGAAATCGCCCATTAAAGCCACTTTCTGACTACTTGGAACAAAACAAGTACCATCGTCATCAGTTGCATTTGGATTATAACTGATTGAAAATGGGTCGGTACAACCGTAAATGCGGTCTTTTGCGCATGAGGAGAATGCCAATGCAGATGTTACTGCTACTGCCACAATAAGAAGTTTTTTCATATACAGAATTAATTAGTTTTTGGAAATCCGAGACTAAAGTAACAAATATTTGTGTATATACAAACAATTTTATACACAAATCTGACACAATGCTGACATGCTCTGCAAATCAGCTTGTGCTATCTTTACCAAAAATATGATTAAATGTTGAAAAAAACAACAATTCTTGCATTTTTCACTGCTGTTACATTAGTGACTTTTGCCCAACCGGCTATCCAACTGGAAAATTTTGCAACAGGCCTTTCTGCCCCGGTTGATATTGTTCATGCCGGCGACGAACGCCTTTTTGTGGTGGAACGTTATGGTTATATCAAAATAGTGCAACCTGACGGAAGTGTTAATCCTGTCAATTTCCTTGATATCCATACTCAGGTTGAGTCGGGATACCAGGAGCAAGGCTTATTGGGTTTGGCTTTCCACCCGAATTATGCTGAAAACGGATACTTTTTTGTGCATTATAACGACCTAGACGGAAATACAGTAATTGCTAGGTTTACGGTGAGCACCTTCGACCCAGATGTTGCTGACCCAACCACAGAATTGGAGGTTTTTACTGCCGACCAGCCTTTTGTTAATCACAATGGGGGGTGTTTACGATTTGGTCATGATGGTTATTTATATATAGGTCTTGGCGATGGCGGCTCTGCAGGAGACCCAGGGGATAGAGCGCAAAATCCCGAGAACAAATTGGGAAAAATGCATCGCATTGATATAGATGGCGGAAGTCCTTATGCAATCCCTGCTTCAAATCCTTTTGCAATAGCAACTGATACATTACCGGAAATTTGGGCAATTGGTTATCGCAATCCATGGCGTTTTAGTTTTGATAAACTTACAGGCAATATGTGGATTGGCGACGTAGGTCAAAATTTGCAGGAAGAGGTAGATGTTGAATTAGCCGGAGATGGTGGTCATAATTATGGATGGAGATGTTATGAAGGGTTTGAAATTTTTAATGATGCCGGTTGTGATGACGATGTTTCCAATTACACGATGCCTATTTTGCAGTATCCGCATAATTTCACAACCGGAGGTTTTAGTATTACCGGTGGATATGTTTATCGCGGTAGTTTGTATCCCGGCATGTATGGATATTATTTATGCGCCGATTATGTTTCAGGTAATTGGTGGTGGGTAGATGCAGACGGGCCGCTTCCATGGAGCTACGAACGTATGGATGATGTTGCAACTGATATTTCAGTTATTGGTGAAGATGTAAATGGGGAATTATATTGTGCTGATTTAAGCACAGGAAAAATTTATAAAATTCAGGATGCATGTGGTGATTTTGTTATTGCATTGACCGGAACTGATTACTTGTGCGGAACTTTGGATGGAGCAGCAGATTTAACTATCACTAATGGCGAAGCTCCTTTCACAATTGAATGGTCAAACGGTGCAATTACTGAAGATATTACGGGACTAACTGCCGGCAATTATACGGTTACCGTTACCGATAATGCTGGTTGCGAAAGACAAAAAACTGTTTCTATCAATGAATTACCGGCATTTGATGTTGTTGTTACTGTTGCAGGTAATACGCTGACTGCCGATAACGGTACAAACTGGCAATGGTATTTGGATGGTGTTTTAATTGAAGGTGCCACATCATCTACCTACGAAGCAACAACATCGGGAGATTATTATGTTGTTGCTACAGATATCAATAATTGCACAGCAACGAGTGAATCTGTCTCTTTAACAGTTGCAATCAATAATATTTTTATAAATGCTTTAAAAATATATCCTAATCCTGCAAATGATGAATTATTTATTCAGTCCCCAATTGCTGGCAACATCAACTATGATATTGATTTGATAAATCAGTTGGGTGAAATTGTTTTGCAACAAAAAACAAATGCTGAATTAACTAAAATACTACTTACTACATTAACAGATGGTTTGTATGTAGTTAAGTTAACTGCAAATAATACTGTTTACACGCAAACAATAGTGCTTGCCAGATAAATGAAACTATAATAAAAAGCGCCTTGTTCTTTTAAAGAGCAAGGCGCTTTTTAATTTGGTAACAATAATTAAAATACTAAATATCCTAACCCAATATTAAATGTGATGTTTAATGAACGACTGAAACGATCATTCAAATTCTCATAAAACAGGAATTCACCATAAGATTCATAAGAAACCACATTGCCGGTTAATTCAGCGAAGGATTCTGCAACACTGAAGGCGATTTGCATACTCATTTCTATCGGAATTTTATCTTTTATTATGGTTTCATATCCGTATGCATATTTTAACATTTGAATAGGAATTTTTTCTTCAAATGATAATTCATTAATGTCATCGTATAAAATATAATTTTGATAGTCACCTGCACCAACTAATTGGGCATTAGGGTCTGTTTGATTAGTAATTATCACTTCACCGTTTTGGTAGGTAGTGCCACCTACTATGAGTTCAAATTGATGAAATCTGCCAAGTGGAGCTATTGAGCCTCGTTTTTTGTGTGGGTAAAATTTTAAATAAATGCTGGTCATTTTTGTTTTTAATTTGGTTTCACCCACAAAACCAAGTGTATAATACTCCTCAAGTTCTTCATCATAACCACTGCCCAGTTCATAATAATTCATTGGCATTTTAAGGCTACTTGTTCTCAAAGCAATACCAGCCGAAGCTCCTTTGCCAATAACATATTCAATACCTACTGAAGGGGTAAAGCTAAATCCAAAACCATTTATAGAAGTTACATTTTCATATGTTTCATAACCATTAATGTCATTCAACTTATAAAATGTTGGTGTAGTAAGCAATTCTACTTTAACAATAAATTTTTTGCCCATATAGCCGGGCGATTGAGCTTTTGAGGTAAATGTGATTACACTCAAAATTGCGGTTACAAGAATTATTTTAAGGCGCATTATTTTTTAGATTTAATTTGTTGAAGAATATAATACAAATTGCTCATTTGAACAGCGTGGCTGTCGTTTTGCAGGGTATTGTTATAATATTGCATTGTTAACTTGCCTGTTTCTGCATTGGCAACCAGTGTAAAGAAGAATGTATTTCTGTTTGGTGTTACTAAATCGGCAATCAGAAAAGGTGCTATTGGAAAGTAAATACATAATGCTATTTTTGCAACTAGATATTTTTCTTCTTCAGTAAATGAAACAATGCCCATCCAGGCAAAATCATCAATATTATATTTATTCGACAAAGCTAAAAATTCATCGTTGGTAGACGTATGCATAAATACTTCTTCTCCAAGGTGGCTAATTTTTTCATTCATCCAGCGATTGAGTATAGAAAGGTCATTAAATAACTCGGTATCATTGGCCTCCAAATCATGGTAGTCAAGATATTTCAGTTTTAATGATAGCTCATCCGCATTACTTTTTAATTTATCTTTCAATGCTATTTTAGCTTGTTCAGCATCCTGATATAGAATTGGGTTTTCTAATTTTTCATTAATACTATAATAAACCGGATCAACAACTACAACTTCGTCTAGCCCCAAATGGTATTCCCCATCAGATTTTTTACGTTTTGATTTTTTATTTATCACCACATCTTCTTCGAGTAGCGCTAAAAACGCTTTGTCTTCAATATATTTGTTAAATGCAAATTTCCAATATTCAACATTTTCTTCAGGCACTGCTTTCTCCTGTTTTATTTTGTCATATTTTGTTTTCGGTTTGTCGGTTGTTACAACCTCCCTAAGGCTAGACATACTGTCTTGTTCCTGAAATTTATTTATATAATCTGCGGTTGCTTTGGCATCCAAAAATTCAGATGTTTTGATTTTATTTTCATTGACTAGTTCATCGCCAAGCTGCACACAAATTTTATATAAGGCAGTATTTGTACTATCAGTTTGATATAATTCCCAAGCATATTTCAATGCCAATATGTTGAGTTCTTTAGCGTTTAATTTATAACCCATGTAAAACAACTGCTGCGATTCGCCTTCTACTTTTTTATAATAACGATGCCATTCCTGTGAAGCACTTGCATTTTTATACATACTCATGCCGTACAAAGATTGTGCAATAACATTTTTTAAATAAAGGTTGCTGCTATCTTCCTGTTGCAATAAAAAGGCTTGATAAATAGCGTTTTCATACTCGATATCATATAAATACATTTCACAACCCTGAAACCTGCAAATTTTCTGTACATAATTAAAATCGGCTACATCTTGCAGGTAATCAATTCTCTCATCATTACCAAAATTGCCTATACCATCAGTTATTGCGGTTTTTCGTTTTTTGATATTTGGATGCGTGCTGGTTTCATCATCATAATCTTCCGCTGCTGTTATGGATGCCAATGTGTCTAAAAATAATTTGCCTGGTAAAACATATGGTCCTTCGTTAAAATACTCACGCGGAAAGGTGATTTCATTAAAAGGTAAATAAGAATACAATAACACATCAAATACATTTTCGGCAGCATTTAAGCTATACTTGGTTTTTTTATAATAACTCAAACCAACAACATCAGCTTCAGTTTCTAAATCTTTAGAGTATTTGAATTTTTCCAAATCCACAGCGTCATTATCTAAACTGCTGTAGACACCAATACCACGTTCAATTTTACGATTTTCAACGTAATTGTCGATAGCGTGTTTTTTATAAAAGTGACTGAATTCATGGCAAAGTATAAAGGCAATTTCCGCTTCATTTTGTGCTTGTGCAACCAAACCTGTTGTAACCAGAACAATTCCATTATCAGCAGTAAATGCATTCACGTCATTAGACAAGAGCGTATAAATACGTATGTCGTCATCAAGCTCAGGATTTGCTTTAAGTATTTCTGCTTTAATGTTATTTAGATAGGTAGTAACCGGGTCTCCAAAAATTACACGTCCACTGTGTAACATTTCGTTAATGAGAAAATTAGATTCCAATAAAAAGATTTCCTTATCAGCTTTTTCGCGACCGTTTTCACTTGCTATTTCAGCAGCGTCTTGTTTAAATTTTGTTGACGCCAGGGTAGTAAAGTCTTCAGGTATTTTACCAACGGACTTGAGTGTTGTGAAATTTTCGAAATCAATTTGTTGTGACCAGCTTGCTGCTAATATGCAACAGTTGGTAAGTAAAAGCAAAAGTAGTTTCCGCATATGTTTTCTGAAGTTGTATTTTATTTAACGTTATTAATTGTTTTTAATCCAACCTTAATACCTGCATGGAATAAGGGTGTTGTTTGCATCGATTCAGTTATGTCATTAACAAGAAACATATCTGAATGATAATTATATCCATAACTGTTTACGGTTGTGTTTTTAAATCGCATTTGGATGCCAAATCCTACAAATGCATTTATTTCAAATACTTCCCGCGGTATAATATTATATCCGGCCTTCCAGGATAAACTGATTGCCTGCATATCTTCACTGATGTTAAATAATTTCCCCTTTTCGGTTTTATCCTCAAAGTCCAATTCGTCATACCCCAGCATTCTATAAGCAATTTCAACTTGATTGTAATCTGTTCTGAGCGGATTTGTACCTCTTGGTACAACTGCTAAAATTGAGGTTTTAATAAAAGGGCCACTGTAATAAAAAGTGCCACTATTAAAAATATTTTCATAAATAGTGCTCGTATAAGTTCCTTCTATATTGCCAATATAACCGGTATTGATATCAACTGCCCATTCGTCTGTAAAACGGTACTGCATCCCAAAATTGTATTCTCCAATTAGAAAATTTAGGGGGATGAGGTAGAGGAATAGTTTTTTATACAATAGGGCTTCAACCATTGCATTGCAAATCTATCAATTTGTCAGTAAAACAACGACTTTTGGCAGTTTTTCTTCCATTTGTCAGCAAATTCTGTCGGAGGCACGACAATTGAGTGCTAATTTGGCAACCGACATTTTTGGTGTTAGTTTTAACTTTTCAAAGCGAAAAAATGAGAGAATTTGGATTTGATGATAATTTTTTGTCCTCTATGATGGAAGAAGATGTGGAATTTTTGCCGTTATTATCACTTGAAGAGGATGATGACCAAATAAAAATTGAATACCCGGAAACTATTGCAGTTATGCCTTTGCGCAATACTGTATTGTTTCCCGGTGTTGTGCTGCCAATAACAGTTGGTCGTGAAAAATCCATAAAAGCTATTCAAGTGGCATTTAAGGGGAATAAACTGATTGGTGTTGTTGCGCAACGCGATGGCAATATCGAAGACCCTGATACCAGTCAGCTTTATACAACCGGCGTTATTGCCAAGGTTATTAAACAAATTAAAATGCCGGATGGCAGCACAACGGTTATTATTCAAGGAAAAAAACGTTTTGCCGTAAATAAGTTTACTGCTCAGGATCCCTTCCTTCAAGCAAGCATAACTTTGTTAGAAGATAATACCAAAGGCGATAAAAAAGAATTTAATGCTATTGTTTCAGCTATAAAAGACCTCGCTTCCAGCATCGTAAAAATTTCACCTAATATTCCGCAGGAAGCTAATGTAGTATTGAAAAATATTAATAGTCCTGTTTTTTTAATGCATTTTGTTTCATCGAATTTACAAATTGATGTTGCCGATAAACAAAAATTATTGGAAACCGACGATTTGTATTTACGTGCACAACAAGTGCTGAACTTTTTAAATAATGAGCTGCAAATGTTGGAGCTCAAAAATAAAATCCAAAATAAGGTTCGCACCGATTTAGATAAACAACAACGAGAATATTTCCTTAATCAACAATTGCGCACTATTCAGGAAGAATTGGGTGGAAGTAGTCAGGATGAAGATATTAAACGATATAAACTGCGCGCAGCAGAAAAAAAATGGGCGAAAAATGTGCAGGAAGTGTTTAATAAAGAAATTGAAAAACTCCAACGCCTCAATCCTAATGCTGCAGAATTTGGAGTAATTACCAATTATATTGAAATGTTGCTGGAACTCCCATGGGGTGAATATACAGCAGATAATTTCGATTTAAAACATGCTAAAACTGTTTTAGATGAAGACCATTTTGGTTTAGATAAAATTAAGGACCGTTTAATTGAATATTTAGCCGTGCTTAAATTAAAGGGTGATTTAAAATCGCCTATTTTATGTTTGGTTGGTCCTCCGGGTGTTGGTAAAACATCATTGGGTCAATCGATTGCAAAAGCATTAGGCAGAAAATATGTGCGCATGAGCCTCGGTGGTTTACACGACGAAAGCGAAATACGTGGTCACCGCAAAACCTATATTGGTGCCATGCCTGGCCGTGTTGTGCAATCTATAAAGAGAGTAAAATCATCTAACCCGGTATTTATTTTAGATGAAATTGATAAGGTAGGAACCGATTTTCGCGGCGATCCTTCAAGTGCACTTTTAGAAGTACTTGACCCGGAACAAAACAGCTCTTTTTATGACAATTATTTAGAGTTGGAATACGACTTATCTAAAATATTATTTATTGCCACTGCCAATAATATTAATACCATTCAGCCTGCTTTACGCGACCGCATGGAAATTATTTATTTAAGCGGTTACTCTACTGAGGAAAAAGTGGAAATAGGAAAACGTCATCTTGTTCCAAAACAAAAAAAGGAACACGGCTTAAAACAACGGGATATTGCGCTTACCGATGATGTGTTAACGCAAATTATCGAAAACTACACACGCGAAAGTGGCGTGCGCGATTTTGACCGTCAAATTGCTTCCGTTATGCGCCGTATAGCCAAATATGTAGCTACGGGCGAAAAGTATAATAAAACATTAAAACAATCGGAAGTAGAAGGTGTTCTGGGAACAGCGAAATTTGATAAAGAAAGTATATTTAATACAACCGTTCCAGGTGTAGTAGTTGGACTGGCTTGGACACCTGTTGGTGGTGATATTCTGTTTATTGAAACATCACTCAGCAAAGGAAAAGGCACCTTGCAACTTACAGGTAATTTAGGTGATGTTATGAAAGAGTCGGCTTCAACAGCATTAACATTTATTAAATCACATGCCGACGAGTTAGGGTTATCGCCCGACATTTTTGAACAAACTGCTATTCACGTGCACGTGCCTGAAGGTGCCATTCCTAAAGATGGTCCTAGCGCCGGTATTACCATGCTTACTTCACTTGCATCGGCATTCACAGGTAGAAAAGTGAAATCGTATTTAGCCATGACCGGCGAAATAACGTTGAGAGGTAAAGTATTACCGGTTGGCGGCATAAAAGAAAAAGTGCTGGCAGCTAAGCGCTCGGGAGTGAAGGATATTATTATGTGTGCTAAAAATAAAAAAGACGTAATTGAAATCAATCCGCAGTTTATTAAGGGCATCAAGTTTCATTATGTGGAAGATATGATGGATGTTTTGCACCTTGCTTTGGAAAAAAAGGCAACAGGTAAAAAAGCACCTGCAAAGGCCAAATAAGGTTGAAGTGCTCAAATTGAATTATTTTCGTCCCGCAAAAATTTTTTGCGGGATTTTTCGTTAAGCAACCAACCGAACGTCGATGCGCCAACTTATTATACTTGTGTTATGTAGCTGTTTTACCAGTGTTTTTGGCCAATTTGGTGGAAGTTATACTTATGCTTATTTGAACCTGCCTCCATCTGCCCGCTTAAGCGGCTTAAGTGGTTTTAATATTACCACATTCGATCAGGATGTAAATTTTGGATTCCTGAACCCGGCCTTGTTAAACGAAAAAATGGATGGTCAACTAAGTGCAAGTCACGCATTTATACCTTCCGGCATGAGTCAGGGTTATGTAGCTATTGGCAAACAAGCTCCAAAATGGAATGTCACAATGGGCGGAGGTATATTATATCGCTCGTATGGTGCATTTGAACTTACAGATGAAAATGGTGATCGCCTGGGGAGTTTTAAAGCAAGTGAATATGCTGCAAACTGGGGTGTAGGTTATGGAACAGGAAAGTTGCGATATGGCGCTAATATGAAATTGTTATATGCAAATCTGGAATCGTATAGCTCTTTCGGAATTGCTGCAGATTTAGGAGCTGCTTATATCGATACTGCTCACCAAATTAATATAGGTTTAGTAATGCGTAACATTGGCACTCAAATAAAACCTTTTGTTGACAACAACTACGAAGAATTACCCTTTTCAATTGATATCGGAATTTCAAAACGATTAAAACATTTGCCATTACAACTGAGTTTTACATTACACGACATTCAAACTTTTGATACGCGTTACGACGACCCAAATGCCGCACAGGAAGTCAATATATTTGGCGAAGATTCTACCGCAAAAGAAAAAAAATACACCGTAGATAAAATCGCACAACATTTAAATGTGGCGGGTGAATTTTATTTTGGAAAAAATTTAATGGTCCGACTTGGATATGACCATATGACCAGAAAAGAAATGTCGGTTGAAACCCGTCGCGGTCTTACCGGATTTTCAATGGGTTTTGGTATGAAAATAAACAAATACAGCATCGATTACGGTCACGAATTTTATTCATTGGCAGGAGGTTCCCACCATATAACATTGGCTGCCAATCTCAATGAGCTGTTCAAATAGGTGATTGTACACCAAATAATTTCCAAGAATTAAATTATTACAACTACCTATCTATTGCGGAATTATTAACTTAGCTCCGTGAAAAAAATTTTAATCGCCATTGATGGTTATGCCGCCTGCGGGAAAAGTACTTTGGCTAAACAATTAGCTTCACATTTACATTATTTGTTTCTCGACACCGGCGCTATGTATCGCGCTGTTACATTGTATTTATTAGATAACAATATTAATTGGGTAAACAATAAATTATTAAATGATGTATTAGATAGTATATCCATCACATTTCAAAGAAATGAAAACGGGAAAATTCATTGTTTATTAAATGGTGATGATGTGGAAGAAGAAATACGTTCAATGCATGTTTCTAATAAAGTTAGTGAGGTTGCTGCTGTAAGTGCTGTGCGAAAATTTTTAGTACAACAACAACAAATAATTGGCAAAGAAAAAGGTATTGTAATGGATGGCAGAGATATCGGCACCGTAGTATTTCCGCACGCTGAATTAAAATTATTTGTCACTGCAGATATGGACACCAGAGTGCAGCGACGTTTGCTGGAATTACAATCAAACGATATTCAAGTAAGTGAAGAAGACATAAGGAATAATTTAATTAAACGCGATCATGAAGAAACAACAAGAGCAGATAGTCCTTTATTTAAAGCGGCAGATGCCATTGTAATTGATAATACTAATCTTACACCTGCTGAGCAATTTCAGATAGCTTTAAATTTGGCAGAAAAAATAATAGGTGCTTAATTTTTAAAACGCGATAAAGATGACATTTTTAATTATCCTCTTAATCCTTTTATTAAAAATATTAACTGCAAGATATTGTGCTGGCAAAGCAACAGCATTAAACAGAAATGCGGTGGGTTGGGGAATTTTTGGTTTTTTTTCACCAATAATCGCTTACTTTTTTATAAATGCCATGAGTGCTAAGCAGGGAGGTTACGAAGATACCAGTCACCAGCCATTCGACAGAATTTGAATATTTTGAGGGCTACGCAATTAAGTTTAGCCCCAAATTTTACTTTTATCCATAAGGTTTTTAACTTTGAAAGCATGAGAATACACACAATACTACTAATGTTGCTCATTGGGGGCGGCATATTAAACGCTGATGCCCAGCGTGTAGCTCGTTATACATCACCATCCGGAAGCGTTTACCCTGATGTTTCCGTAAACAACATGATTACCATGCTTTCGATGAATTTGGTCGATTGGGAGCGTAATATGAAGCTCATTTCAAAGGTGAGAGACGATTTTGCGGAATTAGGGATTCAATACACGATTGATGGCAAAACCGGCACTTCAGACGGCTACTTTTTCGCCACCAAAAAAGAGACGGAATTTGAGGTAGCTTATCAAAAAGGAGCCAACGGAGAGTCTGTATTCACCGACTTCATGAAAGAGCTAAAAACCTTTTATGTAAAGGATTTGGACGGTTTTCAGATTTATCAGTACAAGCATACCAACG
The DNA here is from genome assembly GCA_016718035.1 of Bacteroidota bacterium. Lineage (GTDB taxonomy): Bacteria > Bacteroidota > Bacteroidia > Chitinophagales > BACL12 > UBA7236. The sequence continues at coordinate 81,504 of JADKEK010000012.1, forward strand.
ATGTAGAATACATTTTTGTAGTGAAGCAGGACGGGCTGGAAGAATATGCCCGCATTTATATCAATCAGTAATTTTAGGCATGCATTAAGCCTCAAATGCACTATTTGCCTTGTTATCAGGGCGAATTTCTTCGCAATTTTATAAATATTACGTATCTTCGCATCCCCTTAGCTCTGCCGTTGAATGATGGAGTGTTGAGGTCGGGCTCAAACCCGCATATTTATTCACTTTTTTAAAAATTTTACCTTGGATAACCAAGAAAATCTGGAGTCTCTAAACTCCGAAACTACCGGCACTACTGAAACAGTAGAAACCGTGAAAAAAGCCCCTGAAACAGTTCTCACCGCTCACGATGATTTCGATTGGAACGTTGACAAACGCAACAAAATCACCTATTCAAAGGATGAAAGCAGCAAATTGGAACTTACCTATGAAGGTACTTTCAAAACGCTGAACGACAACGAAATTATCAATGCTACAATTGTTGGTTTAACCGATACTGACGTTATCTTAAACGTTGGTTACAAAAGCGATGGTTTAGTTTCTAAAACTGAATTCCGCGACATCGAAGACCTCAAAGTTGGCATGGACGTAGAAGTTTATGTTGTAAGTAAAGAAGATGGCAAAGGTCAGCTGAATTTAAGCCGTAAGAGCGCTAAAATGATGAAGGCTTGGGAACACATCGTTGATGCTTATAAAAATGAAGTTATCGTTACCGGTAACATCATCAGCAAAACTAAAGGTGGTCTTATTGTTGAAGTATTTGGTATTGAAACATTCTTACCGGGTTCTCAAATTGACGTTAAACCTATCACTGATTATGATGGATATGTTGGCAAGAAAATGGAATTCAAAGTTGTTAAAATCAACGAAACCATTAAAAATGCCGTTGTATCTCACAAAGCGCTTATCGAAAGCGATATCGAAACTCAGCGTCAGGAAATTATCGGCAAATTGGAAAAAGGCCAGGTATTGGAAGGAACTATCAAAAATATTACCGACTTCGGTGCATTTATCGATTTAGGTGGTGTTGATGGTTTATTGTATATCACTGATATTTCATGGGGACGTATTAACCACCCGAACGAGGTGTTGAATATGAACCAGAAATTAAACGTGGTTGTGCTTGATTTCGATGATAACAAAAAACGTATCTCTTTAGGTCTTAAACAACTTACACCACATCCTTGGGAAGTGCTTGATGCAGCTATTCAGGTTGGTAGCGTAGTAAAAGGAAAAATCGTAAACATTGAAGATTACGGTGCATTCCTCGAAATTTTACCTGGTGTTGAAGGTTTAATTCACGTATCAGAAATTACTTGGAGCAATCAGCCAATTAACAGCAAAGAATACTTTACTGTTAATCAGGAATTTGAAGCTAAAGTGGTTACACTCGATCGCGAAGAACGTAAGATGTCGTTATCTGTTAAACAATTATCTGAAGATCCTTGGAAGAGCGCTAAAGATAAATACCCTATCAACAGCAAACATTCAGGACTCGTTAAAAACATTACCAACTACGGTGTGTTTGTTGAGTTAGATGAAAACGTTGGCGGTATGGTTCACATCAGCGACTTAAGCTGGATTAAACGTTTAAATCACCCTTCAGAGTTTGTGAAAATTGGTGAAAGATTAGATGTTATTATTCTCGAAATTGATGAAGAAAACAGAAAAATTTCATTAGGTCACAAACAAATTGAAGAAGATCCTTGGGATACTTTCGAAAATGTATTCCCAATCGGTTCTATGCATGAAGGTACTATCATCCGTAAAGATGAAAAAGGTGCTGTAGTTTCTTTACCTTATGGTTTAGAAGGTTATGCGCCAAATAAACATCTTGAAAAAGCTGATGGTTCAACTGCACATGCAGAAGAAATGTTGACATTCAAAGTGATTGAATTTGATCGCAATGACAAACGTATCCTAGTTTCACATACTAAATTTGTAAAAGATAATACAGATGAAGAAAAACGTGAACAAGTGAAAACTCGTCAGCGTGATGATAAAAAATCTAAGAGCCAGTTAACTAAAGTTCAGAAAAATGTTGAAAAAACAACATTAGGCGAACTTGATGTACTTTCTCAGTTAAAAGAACAAATGGAAAAAGATTCAAAAGGTTCTGCTAAAGCTTCTAAAAAAGCTGAAGAAAAATCTGAAGACGTTTCCGATGCTTCAACTGAAGAAACTACTGATGATAACGAAGCTTAATTAATGATTTTAAGTAAATTTAAAAAACCTCACTTCGGTGGGGTTTTTTAATGTGCTAATGTGTCCGCCGAGGCGGATGTTAATGTGCTTATGTGCTAATGCAAAGCATCCGCCGGGGCGGAAACAGCCGATTCTCGACTCCGCCTTTTTCCGCGAGAAACTGGTTTATCAACTTTGCGCGCCTGAATTAACACATTATTTAAACATTAACCCTTTGCAGCTTTGCGAGAAACAGGTGAGTTAATGTGCTGATTAGTTGATGTGTTTATGTGCTAATGCGAAGCATCCGCCGGGGCGGAAACAGCCAATTCTCGACTCCGCCTTTTTCCCTTTTTCCGCGCGAACCCGGTTTACCAACTTAGCATGCTAAAGCACTCCACCCCATTTGCTAATTTGCTTCCACTGTAGCGGACGCTCCACGAATCAGCTAATTAACTAATTCCTCTTAAATTTGTGAAATAATCTCGCAACTATGGCAATTAATTACTGGCTAATAAAATCAGAACCTGAAACATTCTCCTGGGACGACCTTGTTAAAATAAAAACAGATGCTTGGACAGGTGTTCGAAATTATGCTGCCAGAATACATTTGCGTGCAATGCAAAAAGGAGATATCTGTTTGTTTTATCACAGCGGAAAAGTAAGTGCAGTAGTTGGTATAGCTAAAGTATCCAAAGCCGCTTATCCCGACCCAACTGCAACTGAAGGCGAATGGGTTGCAGTAGATGTTTCTGCTGTTAAAAAATTTAAAAAAGAAGTATCGCTTAAAGACATAAAAAAAGTCCCGGCATTAGATGATATGCCTTTAGTGCGTATCAGCCGACTTTCTGTTTCTCCTGTTAATGAATTTCAATTTTTCAAAATACTCGAATTGGGTGAAACAAAATTGTAACGCAACAATTTATAATTTATACATTGAAAGTTGTATAAATCAAACTAAAGAAACCACAAAGCTAGGCATACACACTAAATTGGTTTTCCATATAAACTTTGGACCTCTGTGGGCTGTTTCCACCTCGGCGGACGCTGCGCGAATCCGCACATAAATAAATTGGATTATTTATTAAATTTTGTGTCTTTTGTGCAATTAATTTTGCGTTCCGGCTCGCCGGAATTGCGGGCAAAAAAATACACTCATTTAACTCGAAATGACAAATAAATACCCAACAAATAAAATAAAATCACTCAAGATTTTGGAAGAATAATTCTGAAGGTAGTACCTTTTCCCGGAGCACTTTGTTTGACAAATATTTTCCCCTTATGATAACTTTCGGTAATACGTTTTGCAAGCGTAAGTCCTAAACCCCAACCGCGTTTTTTTGTACTATATCCCGGTTCAAACACCGTTTTTTGTTTTGACCGCGGTATTCCTTTCCCGCTGTCGCTGATGTCGATAATAGCATGGTCGGTATCCTCCTCAACCTTAATTACAATATCACCAATGCCATCAATTGCATCCAATGCATTTTTCAATAAATTTTCAATCACCCAATTAAATAAAATTACATTCATCTTAACTTGCATATTCGGATTGGGATATTGAAAATCAAAACTCACTTTTTTAGATGAGCGGCGCTTGATGTAATCAATAGAATATTCGAGTTCGGTAATCAGATTTTTTTCTGTTAAATCAGGCTGCGACCCAACTTTTGAAAATCGGTCCGCAATTAATTCCAACCGCTGCACATCTTTCCCCATTTCTTCAACTACACTTCGTTTTTGCTCCATTTCCGGCGATTGTTCTAAATATTCCACCCAGGCAACCAACGAAGAAATTGGGGTACCTAATTGGTGAGCAGTTTCTTTCGCCATTCCCACCCAAACACGATTTTGTTCCGATTTACGAGCAGTATTAAATAACGTATACGCCACAATTAAAAATGCCGCAATTATTAATAATTGCACATAAGGATAATATAATAACTGCTGGTATAAAATAGAATGTTTATAATACACATACTGATAAATCCCACTGCTAATTTCTAATTTAATGGGTTCAGCATAATCTTTCATATCCTCCAAACACCTGGGCAAATAGGTTGAATCTGCTACCACTTTAGCTGTGTCTAAATTTAAGTGCGCAACAATATGTCCCTCATTGTCGGTTGAAATAATTGGAACAGTAGTGTTAGCCTGAATAAGTTCAACAAAAAAACCATAATCTGTAATATCTGTAGCGGTGGCAATGTAATGGTACACATTGGCAATTTGAGCAACCTTCTGCTTTTCTTCTTTTGCAAGTTTAGTAGCCAGATTGTCGGTATAAATTAAAGTTGCCGCAACAATAAACAGTGCCGACAGCACTAAAACTATTTTCCAACGGTATTTTCTTTCGTAAATATTCAACAGGTTATCCAGTTAATTGTCAACAAAAATGGTAAAAAAGGAGGACAAACCCAAGCAGCCACTTTTATTGGTATTTGCGCAGTAGTTTTAATCTTAAAGCTCATCTTCATATTCTATAAACTCAATTTCATCAGGCGAAGTAGTGGTTTGTTTTTCAGGAACTGTATTGGTTTTAAACATCTCCTCTTCAGGGTCGCGTTTAAATATATCTATAAAACGTTGCTCTTCTAATCCGCTTTCTTTTAATTTTTGTTTCGCTTCCCGTTTATTGTATTCAATAATCGGGTCGTTAACGGTGCCGGTCATGCTGATATATACATTCACACCACCTTCGGCATCTTCTTCATAATTATCCTGCTGTTTGTTACCACCTAAAAATTTACGGACCATCATATCTGCTAAACTCATCTTGAACTGATAATCAATAGCATCATCAAAAGTATGTTTACCGCTAATGGACATATCCAGGGCTGAAGATTTAATTTGCATAACAGGTAAAATGATTACCCGGTCTTTAATTTCTATTTTATTTTCTAACGTAGAGAATTTGATATGACGCAATTCTTTCATTTTCACAAATCCCGAAAGTGACTCTAATGGTTTGTAATCAATTAACTCTCCATTTTCAATTTTCATGTCGCATAAAGTGTAAATCGATTGTTCATCCAATTTAAAATCTTTATCCCAACGAATATTCATTTCATATAAGTTAGCCGAAATTCTACCTTTAATATTTTTTTCAGTGAGCGTAGTCTGGTCGAAATTGTCAAACTGCTCGAACAATTGTGCAACATCAATATTAGTGAGCGTTCCTGAAGTTTGTAAAATAATATCCCCACTTGAAAGTTCTCTGAACGTTGCATCAACATCAAAATTCCCACTCATTGCGGCGCCTTTCAGGTTGTTGACAATTATTAAACCCGGAACTAATTTTATACCGGCAGTTATTTGTTTGAAATTAATTTTATTGTAATGGAAATCGTTACAACTTAAATCAATATTGCCACTAAAGTTATAATGGTCAGCCGCAACAGGTTCCACATCTGCTGTGACATCAGCGGATGGCGTTGCTTCAGTTGCTTCACTACCACTGTCGAAAACCGCAATTAATGTATTTAAATCAATTTTATCTGAGCGAATATTACCATTCAGATTTAATGCCGGTTTTTCTGTTGAAGGGAAAACATTTTCAATCCAATTGTTAATAGTCAGGTCTACTTTTAAATCAGAGCCGGCAAAATCGATGTTTAATCCGTTCAAATTAACTTCATTATTAATCACAGTAGCCTTGCCGGTGGGAATAGAAATCTTATTATTGTTGATGACCAAAACTGACATCATCAAAATTTATCGACCTGTTGGTTTATTCGTATTGAGCCGACTGAGAAAGTGTTTTGATGTTCCCTTTAATATTGATATCATTTAAACCAATTGTTCCTTCTACATCAGAAGCATTGCTCATCGCCAACGGAATAATAAGTGAAGCAGGAAAACTGCCATCTAACAATAAATCGATATTCGGATTACTGAAATTTTTATAATTCAATGACAGGGTTACCGGTAAATTATTTTGTTCTGCTTTAAAATTTAATATCGAAATATAGGATGATGCAGCATTGTGTTTTTCGCCGTTGGAATATTTCCCGCTGAACTGCATATTACTCAATTTACCACCAAATTTTTCGTGTTCAATACTCGCACCGTTTACATCAAATGTGATGGTAATTTGAGGTGTTTTGGTAGAAGTATAATTGCCTTTAATTGTGGTAGCGAAATCAATTTTCCCGCGACTTTTATATTTGCTCAGGTTATTGGCGATGGAGCCGGGTAACAATAACATAAGGCCTTCCATACTAATTTTATCGCCGTTGATGGCGAGGTCATAATAATCCTCATCCTTTAAATTAATATTGCCATCAATCAAAAAAGTATTTTTATCGATGGTAATTTTTCCTGCTTCAAAAGCATAATTATCGTCCGGAACATTTACTTTGATGCCGGTATTAATATGTGCTTCTTTATTTACGAGATAAGCCGTTCCGCCAATTTTTATCCGTTTCGATAAAACATTGCCATCCAGTTCCATGAGGTAATTATCCGAAGAAAAATTGCCTGTAAACCCGCAGTCGTGGATCAGCATTTCCACATTTTGCTGATATTTATAATCCAGATATTGAAAATCAACGTTCTCGCAATCCACCTGTTCGAGGTTAATCGAAAAATCGGAGGCACTTTCACCTGAGCTGTCCTTCCAGAATTTGTAGTTGATATTCCCTTTTTTGTCGGTAATGAGCTGACAGAACCCATTTTTCACCTTAATATGTTCGATATCGTAATTTCCCTTAAAAATGTCCCAAACGTTAAAAACCAGGCTAATTTCCTCTGCTTCGAGGAAATTCTTCTTAGACGCGGTAAAACTTTCACGTATACCCACGTTATTAAACACCACAGTGGCATCAGGAAAGTTTTTGAGCAGGCTCAGGTGTATATCGTCTTCGCTGAGGGTCACCTCCGTAGCGAGGCTCTTATTGAGTTCCTTAATAAAAAGGCCTTTAATCTGGTCCTCAAACAAAATCGGCACCAGCACGGCAGCCAGCAGCACCACCCCCACAGTAATGCCCAGCGAGATGAGACTCACGCGCAGTATTTTCCGCCATTTTGGCTTTGGTTGGGGGTTTTGGATGCTTTGGTTCTCTTCCACGTTCAAAGTTACAACTCAATGTAAACGTATCTTATTAAAAAAATATATAATTTCTGTGGACAAAATTTGCAAATTGGACACAGCGTTTTATCTTTGCACTCTCGTTTTTGGGAGCATAGCTCAGTTGGTTCAGAGCATCTGCCTTACAAGCAGAGGGTCCTTGGTTCGAATCCATGTGCTCCCACAAGAAAAAAGGTTAAACTTAACAGTTTAGCCTTTTTTTTATGCCTTACAAGCGGAGGGTCCTTGGTTCCCCATCTGAAAAAAGCTGGGTAAACCCGCCTGCCCGAGGCAGGAGGGCAGGGAATCCAAGTGTTCCCACTAGTTACACAAGGGTTTCAGCGATTTTAAAGCTGGAACCCTTTTTTATTTGCAAACAATTTGCAAACATTTTGGGGGTTTTGGGTTAATTTGATGTGGATTTACTCACTTTTTTGAACCTAAGGCTTACCGAATTTTCTTCAGCGGTTTCAAATCTCTAATAAGCCTTATATATTTAATTAATTAATCCATTATCTTTAGTTTCCCAATTTTACTAATACACTACATTTAGAAGGTTTTGAGAATGAATTCTGGGTGTGACTTGTCCAATAAACAAGTTATGCGCTATATTTTGACAACCACAAACTATGACACTAAAGGAACTTAAAGAGCAAATTTCAATAACTGTTGACAATTTAAAAAACCACGGTCTGTTTCCTAAAGAGAATAATCTTTTTCACTATAAGACCGAATTAAATTTTTTCGGTATCACAGACCCTGTTGATGTGTTTATGAGGAATTTTGCAAAAGACATTTTATCTTTTTGTAATGGAAATGGAGGCATTATAATTATAGGAATTAAGGAGGACAAAACTAAAGGAACTCTAGAAGATGTAGGATTGGACTTAACTAACATTGAGTTGCTAAACAAAGTTGACTTGAATTTAATCACACAAAAGTTTGAAAAAATTGCAAAAGTTGGAGTTGGTATTGACCTCCAATCTTTCCAGACAGGAACACGTAAATTTTATTACTTACTAATTGAAAAACAAAATCAAGTTTTAATTCCTGTTAATGACTTTCCTGACTATAAGATTAAGAAAGGAGAAATATTATACAGAACCTCGAGTAAGAATGAAATTGCAAATTTAACCACACAAGACTTTAATAGATTTCTTCAAATAAAGGCAAATGAAAAGAACAAAGAGTTTATGGAAATATGGTCAAAACTTTTGCCGGAAATGTTTAATATTAATCCAAGAGAAGTATTAATAATTAATCCCAAAAGTAATAAAATATACGGCTTTAATAGCAAGGAAAATATATTATCCAGCAGTGACATTGAAATTGACAAGACCGACCAAGGAGTATTTAATATTATCTTAAATGCCATTTCAGCAGGTGACATCGGGAAAATTTCTGATGTAGAAGGAAAGCCATTGTATAAAATTGTTGGTGAAATAAAATCATCTTCTCCGAGAGAACACATTTCACTTTCGACTTTACTTGCGGAGGTTTTAAAAAAGTCAAAATATACAATTTCAAGTGTTCAACTAAAAGTATTAATGAAACATCTAGGTTGGGTTACCGACGACAAATTTAAAGTAGAAAACCCAATAAAAGACCCAACTAATCCGACATTTCACAAATATATTTGGCTAGAAAATTTTGACAAAATAAAAAACGTTCATAAAGTGGTTTGTTCTGAAAAAGCAATTTCTAAAATTATTGATGCGGTTAACGACCATTCGACACATAAGACAGTATATGGAAAGACATTGGTTAAGAGATAATACATCGCATTACTCGGGTTTGGCAAAAGTGTCGGTTCAGTGCTCCGCAGATACATTTGTGGTCAATCAAACATTGGTTCTCCGCTTAAACATTTGTGGTGAAAAACGCCAACTTCGCCAAGCCCAAACCGTTATGTTATGTTTGGGGTCATTGCTAACCCGAACATTTGTGCAAGAAACAAGATTGCAAAAACTTAAACCTAAATATTATGATACCATTTGACACTCGACTATGTGAAGTTCTTGAAGCAGTAATGGCTCAACAGCCAGAACAAAAAAACTTGCAAACGCTTGCTGATGCGGCATTACAGTTAATGATGCAGACAAATAAAATTTTTCAAAGTAATCGTGATAGATGGTCAGACGAAAAATTAAAAATGTATGGTTTGCGAGTTTCAAAATATGGGAGAGTTACACAGGCATTCACATCAATTAAAAATGGAAATCCGACGCAGGAGATATTGGACTTAGGAATTAGAGATGGCAAAGCATTATATAACGAAATCAATGCTGAACTTTCTCCAGAATGGGAAAGGTCAGGTAAAGAAAGAAGAGGAGAAATACTTGAGGAAGTTCTTTTACCACATATGTTATTTATCCGCTTTTTAAAGCAAGAAAAATAAGTTAAATGGAAATAATACAGATGACAGTTTTAAATTTCATAAGGAAAAAAAGCATTCAGGACACGACCCAATCATTCAGTTTTTCAACAGAAACAGATTTGGGTTAAACAATCCTGTAATGACTTATCTTAGTGTATTAGCCACTACTGACCGTTGTGTAATTCTTGAAGAACTCTATAATCCCAATTTGCTTGACAGCGTATTAAGCGACAAACTTTTACTTGCTTATGTTACAAGTGGAAAAAAACATCTTGCTGAAAAAGTAATTCAAAACTCAATTCGCCTTAGTGATAGCGGGAAATAAATGTTTGGGGCTTCGTGATAAATTAGACCTTGGGTTAGCACCGACAAGAAACAGAGCACAACGACTTGCTATCTACAACGACTTTTTATCAAAGCCACAAGGTTTGGTAGAAAAAGAATTTCTAAACTTATTGGTTGACTTTTGCAACAAACATTATGATTAATTACAGTGACTAGCAGGAAGCTACATTTCGTGCGAACCTCAAACAGTTGTGGCTTGAACGATCAATAGCAAAAACGCATAACATAACGAAAAAGAAATTTTAACCCCTTTTGCAGTACCGGAAACCTTTTGACGAAAGTGCAAACATTAAATGGACAAACATGAATCGAACATTTTGCTATACCAAACCAAACAGACTGACCGATATTTCGAACAGCCAAAGCAATGAAGTTTTAATTTTTGCCAACGCAAAAAACACATTTTCATTTTTATGCTCTGCACAATCCCAAACCGAAAAAAAATGAAAGGTTGTTTTCGCCAACACTTTGTTCCCGACAAACTTTAACTTGCGTAAAATTTATATATGCCATTACACGAGGACATATTTGGTATTGGACAAGTCATTGAAATAATAATTCGGTGGCATGAGCAAGCTATTGCTGACTACAACAAATTCAACTCTGTAACCTTTGAGCAACTCAGAACATTATTTGAGAACGCAGATTTTACGTGCCACTTTTTGAAAGTAAAAGACAGTGAGCAAAAAATAATAATTCAGATCCCCAATGGCCAATTTGAACTTTATGTTGATTGGGAGGCTCTAACTGACAGTTACAACGCCAAAATAAACCGAAAGAAGAAAACAAAATTTTCCGAAACTGTTTCTGTTCCCACAGAAACCGCTTATGTAATTGAGCATACCTGCAAAATTCATTTCATTGATTCAAGAGAACCGAAAAGAGCAAGTGACAATTTCATGGATTTGTTGCATCGGGTAAACCGTCTTGAAATACTTCCGAAAACACAAATTGAAGCCGACAGAGACATTTGGGATAAGTATATTGAAGCACAAGAGTTATTACTCAAAAAGAATTCTCAACCATTTAGAATTCAGGGCTACCCTAATCTTGTCCCTACACAAAATGAAAAGGGAGAAACCACCCGATATAAATTAAAATTTGCTTTAGATGTTCGTCAAGACGAAGAATACAAACTACTGGAAAAAGAATTTCTTGATTTAGGAATTCTTCAATCGTTTGATTCAGAGGGAAGCATTCTACTCAAATACAACGATATTTTTTCTGGACTTGATAACTTAATTCTTGGAAAGTTCAATAATGTTTTTGAAAGGGAACAACGAATTGGTTGTCGCCTTCCTCTTAAGCCATTGAAAACATTTCATCGCTTAGAAAATGATGTAAGAGAAAATATTCTTTCCGTAAAAGAAACCCATTTTGTTGCTAACAAAAACCAGATTCACTTGTTTCCGAGATTGAATCAAACCTTAATAAGCTTACCAGACAACTTAATTGATAAATATCAACTTAATTTTATTGGCTTTGCAATTAAATTAAAGATGAGAAATAAAGAAAGAAAGATTCAATTTGAAATTAGAGAGGTAGTTTATGCAGAACCGAAAAAGAAGGGGTTTTTGCAAAATGAAAAAAAGAATTAAAAACGAGTTAAGTAGTGAAAGGAATTCATAGATTGATGGACAGAAATCTAATTTCTTTGGACTATCACATTGCAGATATTTATCAAATTGAAGCCCCAGAACTTGAAACATTCCCTGATGAATTTTGGCATGAATTAAAAAGATACTTGATTCCCTTAGGACTTGAAAGAAGCATTCATGAATTTGACAGTTCAATATTTTTTGATTTTAAGGACAAAGAAGAATGTTTTAAAATATTTTCTGCAATAAGAAAAATTGGAAAGTTTGATTTCAAAAAAACACCATTTAACAAAGACGGTTTTTTCATTGATAATTTTCTTTTCAAGGTTAAGGTAAACATCATTGCTAAGAAAACGGAAAAGCAAATTTCTGCTGAACGAATTGAACAATTAAAGGGGATAGATTTTCATATTCCTTTACCAATGAAGGAAGGTTCATGGCGGCAAGAGTTTTTACCAATTGGCAAGTTAAATGGTTATGAATCTGATATATCGACTTTGGTTTTTAATATTCCAATGAGATGGAAGGAAGAAAAGAAAGCAGCAAAAAAAATCCTTGATTTTATTTCAGCGAGAAAACCAATTCTTTCTATTCAAGCAAACCTTGTTGGCGACCAAGCCAAAATTGAATGGCTGCATGAAGCGATGAATAAAATTATAAACCCTTCTGAATTGCCAAATGGCAAGGCAGTTAATGAGAGGTTAGGTCAATTCATTTTTGATTCAAGCAAAGCAGAAGAAATTTATAAAGACATTTCAATTGATAGTGAGGAGTGGAACAGAGTTAAGAGAAACGAATTATTAAAGTTGAATGATTCTCAGAGAGCAGCAATTCTTTCTGCAATCAATGCAAGAGACCTTTGTTTATTACAGGGTCCCCCTGGGACAGGTAAAACAACTGTAATTGCAGAGCTAATCTGGCAACTTATTAGTCAAAATCAAGAGCAAAAAATATTGCTCACATCCGAATCAAACTTAGCGGTTGACAATGCACTTGAAAAACTTCTTAACAAGGAACACACACTTGTAAAACCCCTACGCTTCGGTAGAGACACAAAATTTGAAGAGGAAGGAAAGAGGTATTCTGTCAATAGAATTGAGAAGTGGATTGATGAAAAATTTGAAGACGAGAAATTTGAAGATGATTCAAGTAAAGATGATGAGCAAGAAGAAATAAATCAAGACAACCCAAATAACAATGCTGTTCAAATTTGGATGAAACGTATCGCTGAAAAATCGCATCAAAATAGAAATCCGAAATATGATTCTGCTCTTAAAAATTGGGCAACTGAATTAGCCCAACCTGAAACAGAAACCAAATTTATTTTCAAGGAGAAATACTTCAAATATGCAAATGTGGTAGGAAGCACATGCAGTTCAAGTGGAAGCCCGTCTTTTTATAAAACATATGGAAGAACCTTCATTAAGAATTTTAAAATCTTTTCAAATTTGGAATTCGTTATGGAGGTAGCTCCTTTCAACACACGAAAAATTATTGAATACCTCACCACATTGGAAATTCCAATTCCTGATTTAAATGAGCACTATAATCTTCGTAGAGAATACTATGATGAAATAAATGAACTTGACTCAGCTGATTTAGAGAATGATGAACCTGAACTTAACAGAAAACAAAAAGATGAAAGAACCAAAAAACTCTCTTCGTTTCTTAAATTAAAGGAACTTACAAAAAGAATAATTTATCCGTTGCTTACATCAACCAAAGTAAAATTTGACACTGTAATAATGGATGAAGCAAGCAAAGCAACACCTCCTGAAATGTTGCTTCCATTGTGTTTTGCAACCAAGTCAGTTGTGATAGGCGACCATCGACAATTGCCCCGATGCTAAGTGAAAAAGAATTTAAAGAAGCGTTGATTTCTATCAACTCAAAAAAAGCTACTGAACTTGCTGAGGTAATTGATAGAGAGTTTGTAGAAACAAGTCAGTTTGAAAGGTTAATTCTAAATCCATCAGTTAATAAGACAATCGCAGCAAGATTGAATATTCAGTATCGGATGCATCCGAAAATCAATAATGTAATTAAACAGTTCTACACTGGGGAAACTGATTCAGGATTGAACCCTGCACAGGAGCTAATAGACAATCAGATAAATGAAGATTTGAATCACCCTTTTTCAAGACACCACGGTTTTTGGAATGAAGGTTTTATTAAGCCTGACATTCACACTATTTGGATAAATGTTGATGAACCCGAAGAACAAAGCGGCACTTCAAGAGTAAATGAAAAGGAAGTTGAGGTTGTCAAAACCGTCTTAAAGTATTTAAAACAGTCAAAAGGGTTTGAAGAATATTTTAAGCATTGGGAAAATAAATATAAGAACGATGAGGACAAATTGATGCAAGAGCAAGAGATTGGACTTATTAGTTTTTATGGCCATCAGGTAAAAAAATTGCAAGATGTAAAACGCTTTGCAAAGTCAGAATTAGAAATACCTATCCGATTAAAGACAGTTGACAAATTTCAGGGAATGGAACGAAATATAATTATCGTTTCAACGGTTAGAAGCAACAAGATTCAAAGCGGTGGCAGAGTAAGCATAAATTCGGATTATGGATTTGCAAAATCACCAGAACGATTGAATGTAGCTTTATCAAGAGCAAGGCGTCTTTTAATTGTCGTAGGCAACCTCCATTTCTTTGAGAATTACCAGGACAAACAAGGAGACAGGATTTACAAAAATGCAATTGACATTATCCGTCAGGAAGGAAAAATAATTGAGAATTATAAAATGCTGAATAAATACCAATGAGTAACGAGATTGACATAGAAATCTTCAAACACATTTCACATGAAATGAATGTTGCCGAAATTTATTTGGGTCATATTCCATTTACGTTTCATTACACACAGGCAGAATACACAGCCACATGCACTGAGGCAATTCCTTTCAATCCCTTTGATAAAATCATTTGCGAACTACTGACAATTGAAGAACAACTTAGTTTTGAAAACATCGGAGATATTTTGGGAATGAATGTTTACAAATCGGAAAATCCGAAACGCTATCTTGATTTAGCTGAGAAAGAAATTTTAATGGAGGCACTTCAAGATTTGGCTTCTGATGATTTCAAGATGATTGAAGGTGGAGACATCTACTTTTCAAGATGCAGATTAACGACAACAGGAAAAGAATATGCACAGAAGAAAAGTAAATTCAAAGAAACAGAAAACAAACCGTTTACAATTTATTTTGACCACACAACAGGAAATCACATCAATGCAAAAGAAGTTTTTGAATTTGTAAGCGGAGGTATTTCTCCAAACGACTTTGCTATTGAATTCGCTGATGAAGAAGTGCTCAAACAAATTGCATTGAAACAAATTCCAGAAATATACAATCCTGAAATGCAGCACTCATTTACGGCTGCAGTATTGCAAAGTCAAAAAAACTTTGTTGTTGAATATCTAGTTGCAATAACTTTCAATTTAATTGAAAAGTCATTTCAATTTTATTGCTACGATTCAGCAAACACAAAAATTCACGGACAATTTAATGAATGGATTCACGGCAATGAAAATGTAAAGCAGGATTTGTTAGCAGAATTTTCAGCCAAATATTCAACCGATTCAGTTTCTGCTAATAATGTTTTCAATGTTATTGCAGAGCAAGTTTCAGCATTTCCAACAAACACAAAAATCAAAAGTGTCAAATCCGATTTACTCAAAATGGAATTTGTTGACGAGGAACTTTTCTATTCTTCATTCAATGAATTGCTCAACTTAAAAGATGAAGTAGAACTCTATTTGAGTTTGCCATTTGTAACAGAAAACACTTTTAAATGTATCAGAGAAATTATTCAGAACTCAGAAAATGAAAATTCCCGTTTTTATTTTGTATTCCCTATTGAGATGACAGGAACAATTCAGAGAGAAATTGACCAGTTAAAAACACTTTCAGAAGAGACAGAAAATTTACTTGCAATGCAACAATCTGTAATTGCCTTTTCACTTTGTTGCAAGCAAGAAACCGAATCCTTTTACATTGAGATTATATCCGGTTCAGTAAATGGTTTTTCCAAAAACATTTCCCAAAGAAAATTGTGGGACAAGAGGGTAGCTAAAATTGAAAGCTACTTACTTGAAAAGTTCTCTGATGAATTTGCGTCACGAATTTGCAAAGAAGTTGATGCCGCAGTAAATACTGATATGCAAGAAACCGTAAGTAAGGCACAACTTGACGAACTTGATTTTTATGAATTCAAACTTCAGCCATTTGCAAACATTGGGACGCAATTTGAAACAGTAACTATGGCACTTGAGCTAATAGATTCTTTCAGAGAAAACAGAATTGAAAGGTTGGACGAGAAGTTGGGAGGTGAGATTGATGAACTTGAAAGCAAACTTGCAGCAGTAGTTGATGAAAAAGAGTTTGTTGAAATTCAAAAGTCCTTCACCAACACAAAAGCTGAAATAATTTTTGATGATTCTGAAATTGCCAAACGATGTCAAGAGATTGACAAAGTTATTTCTTCAAAACAAGCCGAATTTGAAGAAGCTAAAAAAGTTTTCTCATTGATTCTTGACACGAACATTTTTCTCAAAGACCAGAATATAATTTCAAAAATTTCAAGTAAGCACAAGATTATTGTTGCTGAAAAAGTTCTTGAAGAATTGAACGGATTCAGAAACATTTCTCAGTTAAAAGAAATTGCCAATCATTGTCTTTCAGAAATTCAGTTAAACAAGAATAAAAACATTCACAGAGCAAAAGCAAATTTCAAACGACTTCCAAAAGAGTTTTCAAAGAAATCCCCTGACAATTTAATTCTTGCAGTTGCCTACATGTATAAAGACCTTAACGGAGTTTTGGTTTCTGATGTTGATGGATTGAATGAGAAAGCAAAGCAGTTAGAAATACAGCTAATGAACAATGAAAATTTTATTACCAAATTTGTAACCTTATAAAAATAATCTTATGTCCTGTTTTGAATCATCCAAGTTCCTGAAAAATCCGCAAGTGATGAATCAGGCAGTTTTAATAAAAGCGTGTCAAGAATTAGGTTGGAAATATGAAATCCGTCAAGACGAATTGCTTATTCTCAATGCAAATCAGAAAGAAGATTTGAAAGGAGAATATCTTTTGAAAGTAAAGGGTGATATAGTCACTTACAACAACTACTATACGAAGAACGCTAAGGGGTTTGTTTCAGAATTGCAACTCCACTTCTACAAATTGAATGTTGTTTATGCGAAAGAAACTATTCTCAAAGAGTTTGAAAGTGTTGGTTTCACTTTCAAAAGGGATTTTGATTTTGTTCCTACTGAGGAAGAAGTTGACCGTTTTTATATGGTTGGTTATTCCAAAATGGAAAACGAAGAAGAAAACAAAACTGAAATTCAATTTACAATTTTGAATGACGGCAGTGTGGTTACAGATTCAAACTATATTCCAGAGGACATTCACAAACTTGCTGATGAAGCAATGCTAAAAATGGATAATGCTTTCGGAAGTAAAAGACGAGAAGGAATTGAAATTAAAAGAAAGGAAGTTCCTACAAAGTATCAAGGCAAAACACAATGCACAGTAAACGGACAACTAAAATCTACAATTAAAATACGCTAACAATGGACAAAACATTTGATGATTTAAGGGTAATGCTAAAAGCAAACTATCCCCTACTTTATTTCGCAACATCAGAGTATGACAGAGTAAAACAGAAAGTAAGACGAATTGCTTTTGATATGAATTACTCATTCAACTCTTGGGATACTGTTGAAGGATTATCTTCACACACGAAGAAGCAGACAGGAAAGTATGTTGAAGTTGATAAACATAAGCTTCATAGTAATACGAAAACAGCAGAGGCATTACTTGGCGAAATCAAAGCTTTAATTGAAGGTGAGTTGAAGGAAGAAGCAGACACCAATAAAATTCCTTCTAAAGAAATTTATTTCATTGAAGATTTTCATAAGTATTTCAAAGAGGAAAAAGTGCTTGTCTATTTGCGTAAACTTACTTCGTTACTTAAAGGTTCTAACAAACATTTGATTTTGGTTTCGCCATTTTTTAAACTTCCAGACGAATTAGAAAAATATGTGACGATTGTTAATGTTCCGTTACCTGATAGGGATGATTTACAAATTCGCTTAAACGATGTTAAAGACAAAGAAGAAGTAAATCCTGATTTGGAAAATTTCTCATTGATGCGCTTTAGGAATGACCGACATGGAAGCAGATTTGGCTTTCAGATTAGCAAAGGTGAAAGATGGTTTGAATTCAAAAGAAGCAATACGAACAATTTCAAACGAGAAAGAACAAATCATTAAGAAAAGTGGAATCCTTGACTACTATCAGGTTAATGAAGAACTTGAAAAAAGTGTTGGGGGTTTGGACATTCTTAAAAAATATTTAACACTGAGAAGTAAAGCTTTTGAACGAAAAGCAAAAGTAGTTTTCAAAAAACCACTTCCCGAACCAAAGGGAATTCTTTTGCTGGGTGTGCCAGGGTGCGGAAAAAGTTTGACTGCAAAATGTGTTGCAACCTTATGGAAGCAACCACTATTACGACTTGACATTGGAAAAATATTTCAAGCAGAAGTTGGTTCGAGTGAAAACAATGTTCGCTTAGCATTAGCGACAGCAGAAGCCGTTGCCCCTTGTGTTCTTTGGATAGACGAGTTGGAAAAAGGGTTGAGTGTTGGTGGTGGTGAAAAAGATGGAGGAACAAATTCAAGAGTGTATTCTACAATCCTTACTTGGATGCAAGAAAAAACCAAACCTGTTTTTGTTGTTGCTACAGCTAACAATATAAGTGACCTACCGCCAGAACTTTTACGCAAAGGAAGGTTTGATGAAATCTTTTTGTTGACTTACCTACAAGGAGTGAAAGGAAAAATATTTTTCAAATTCACCTCAACAAATACGGACAAACTGGTATTACAGACTTTGATTCATTAGCCGACAAGTCAAAATTATTTAATGGAGCAGAGATTGAAGAATCTGTAAAGGAAGCAATGTTTCTTTCCTATGTTGAAGATGATGAGAAAACCCAAGTTTCAATTAGACATTTAGAGAAAGCGATTGAACAAATTGTGCCGCTTGCACAAACGATGAAACCAAAATAGATTGGCTTCCGTGAATTTGCTTCAACAAGAACACGGCTTGCCAGTTCAGAAGAAAACATAGAAAAAATTGATGGAGGCGACCAAGCAGAAACTAAAGTTGTAATAACGAAACGAGAAAAACAAGAAAACATATTTTAACCAACGCACATTGCAAGCACATTTTTTTGCAACTCACAAAGCCAGTGGAGCAAAAACTAAAAAGTAGTTGCAAGCCATTTTGACTTTTATAATTTTACCAAATGGAAAGCATAGAAAAACAAAAAGAGTTTTTTAAGAAACTAACTGAACACAGAAAGACATTAGCGAATGCTCTTGAACAGCCAGCATTGGCAGGTGTTCAAAGAAGCGTCGTTGACAAGTATTCAGACCAAGCACATTTCATTTATGAGTTGTTGCAAAACGCTGATGATGCACAGGCGACAGAATCCAAATTCATTCTTTCAAATGAAGGTTTAATATTTATTCATAACGGAACAATTCCTTTTACAGTTTCTAATCCTGACACAGAAGGCAAAGACAGCAAGGAAACAAATTTGGGACACATCAACGCAATTACATCAATAGGAAACACTACAAAAGACAAAGCGAAAATTGGAAAGTTTGGAGTTGGCTTCAAAGCTATTTTTCAGTATTCAAAAACGCCACACATTTACGATCCGAATTTTAGTTTCAAGATTGAACGGTTTATTGTTCCGCAACAGTTAGAGCAAAGCCACAGCAAACGACAACCAAAAGAAACTTTGTTCTATTTCCCTTTTGACTTAGAAGCAAAATCAAAGGAAGAAGCAGCAAACGACATTCTACAAAAATTAAAATCGCTTATACATCCAGTTTTATTTTTGAGTAACCTCAAAAAAATTATTTGGGAAACATCAACTGAAAATGGCAAATACACAAAGACATCAACACATGAAAAAGTAAGTGGTGAAACCAATTACCAACTTTTGAATTTAGTTGACGGCAACGACAGAAAACAGTTGTGGCTTTTCACAAGAGAGTTGGAAGCAGGTTCGCACAAATATTCCGTTGGTTTCTTTCTTGACAAAAACAAAAAACTTGAAACATCAAAAAGCTATTCAGCTTTTTGTTTTTTCCCGACCAAAGAACCAACCTACTTAAAGTTCATAATTCAAGCACCGTTTCTGCTCACAGACAGCAGAGAAGGAATTAAAGCAGGCGATTCATGGAATGAAAGTTTAGTCAATAAACTTTCGGTGTTGGCTGCTGAAAGTTTGCCGATTCTAAAAAGATTGGAATTGACAGCGGCACATTTCTAATTGACGACAACATTGTGAATCTAATTCCATACAAGGAAAGCGACTTCTCAAATTTCAATAACAGAAATACAATTTCATTCCGACCTTTCTATTCAGCAATCAAAGGCAAGTTGCAAAGTGAAGTTTTGTTGCCAGCAAAAAACAATAAATACTCTTCAAAGAATTTATCCTATTGGGCATCAGATACCGAATTGACAGAGTTGGTTTCCGACAACCAAATTTCCGAATTAATGGAAAAAGAAAATGCAAAGTGGGTGTTCCCTTCGTTTGGAAGAAAGCAAGTTGCACAAACAAATCAGGACTTGGTTATGTATATTGACGGAGGTGATGAACGCAGAGGAACACTTTCAAATCTTATCATTACAAACCTTGACCCCGAGAAAAATTTTCAGAAAGTTTACCGCAGAATTTGTGGAGCAACAATCTTTTTCGTGGCTAAAAAAACTTTATTCCTACTTAATTGAAAGACGAGCATTGTGGGAGAAAGAAGGAAGTGTGTTAAGAAGCAAACCAATTTTCATAAACACAAACGGCAAAGCCGTTTCTGCTTTTGATTCGGAAACTGAAAAAAATCTTGTTCTGTTTTTTCCTTCTGAAAGTGTTACTACAAATCAAACAATAAACAAAGATTTTCTAAGTCACCCCGATTCAAAACAATTCTTCATTGCTTTTGGAATTGATACTCCAAGGTTGAAAGATGAAATCTACAACAACATCATTCCTCAATACAAAAACGAATTTGATTACAACAATACAGAACTGATAAAGCAACATTTCAATTCATTCCTTCAATACTTTGATGAGTGCCCACAAAACCCAGAGGGAGGATTACTTAAATGAATTGAAAGAAATCAAATTCATTGCTTGCAGAACGAAGGAAGATGAAAGCAAATTGCTATTCAAAACGCCATCACAATTATATTTCCCGAACGATGATTTGAAACTCTACTTTCAGTATAAAACTGATGCTCCTTTCCTTGACTTAGTTTTTTACAACGATTTTATTGCCGAAAAAAGACAAAAACTTTTGAAAAATTTATGGTGGATTTAGGAGTTAATGAAACACCAGTAATTTATCAATTCCTAATACCAGACGAAGACAGACACGAATACAAATTGTCTTATGGGACAAGATATAGCAGGGATTATGAAAGATATTTTGACGGAGCAGAAGAAGTAATTGAAAACCTAACTCCCGAACTTTCATTCTTGCTTTGGAAGTTTTTATGCAAATCAATGAAACAGCATAATGGCTTTTGGAATTTCAAAGCACTATTGAAAGGTAGGCATGAATTTTTTTACGGCACAGACAGAGTAGAACAGTTTAACTCCGCAGAGTTTATCCGCTTGACTGAATCTGAATGGATTTACACAAAGGAAAATTCTTTATCAGTTGCTTCTGCTTTAACTGTTGACGATTTAGCTGAGGGTTATGAAATACTAAACACCGAGGCAAAATCGCTAATGGAAATGTTAGAGATTTCAAATCCTGATGCAGAACTTAAACTTACAGCCGAACAAATGGCAGCTTATGAGTTTGGGAAAAAACTTTTGCAACAAGGAGTAACACAAAATGATTTGCCTGAACTCTTACAAATGCTTTTACAAAAGCAATCAGGAAGAAACACAGACACTTCAACAAATGAGAATGATCATGAAGGAACAGCGATTGACAAAACGCTAAAGAAAATAAGAGAGAAGTTTAAGAACCCAGATAAAGAAGAAAACTTACCAGAAAAGACGAGTGAAGAAAGTGAGGAGAAAGATGAAGATGAATTCACAAAACAGTCAGTAGATTTTGAAAAGAAAATTTCAAGAAAAGAGGAACAACTTAAAGCAGAAATTGAACAGCTTACAAGAATTCAAGAACTAACAGAGGCAGCAGCCAAAGCAGAGAAATACAGTTTCATTTGGTTTAAGTCATTGTTAGAGTTGGAGTATTGGAATAGTTCTGAAAGCAACAGCAAGGAAAGGAAATTTCAATTCAATTCACAAGAGTTGAAAAAGAAATTGGAACAGACCGAACACTTATTTTACGAAACCCCAACAGATACATTCCTCAAAGTATTGAAGATATTGGCGACTTGACAGTGCGTTTGTATCATGGCAACGACAGCACTTCAGTTTCAGTTGAAGTTGTGAATGTGAAGGAATATACATTGAGAGCCAAACTAAACAAGTCCGCAGACATTTCTACTATTGATTTAAGCACCATTCACCGAGCAGTGATTGACATTAAGAATCCAGTTTTTATTCTTGACGAGTTAAGGAAAAACTTTAACCGCTTACCTTTTGAAGATTCCGACAACTTGAAAAAAATGTTGACTGAAAATATTGAATTTGTTTTTGGACCGCCAGGAACAGGCAAAACAACTTTTCTTTCAAACGAAGTTTTGATTCCGTTGATGCAGCAAAAGAAGATTTGAAAATTCTTGTTCTCATCCTACTAACAAAGCCGCAGATGTTTTGGTAAACAGAATTACTGAAACAATGAAAGACGATGAAAGTTATTTCAGTTGGCTTGTTCGTTTTGGTTTGACGGGTGATTCAGCGATTGAGCAAAGTCCAATTTTTTGCGACAAAACTTTTGACATAAGAACCAAACCAAGAAATGTAACTGTAACAACCATTGCAAGATTTCCCTATGATTATTTTCAGCCAGACAGAGAACATCGTTTGCATTTAAGAGAATTGCATTGGGACTATATTGTGATTGACGAAGCATCAATGATTCCATTAGTGAATATTATTTTCCCTCTGTATTACAAGACAGAAGCAAAATTTATTATCGCAGGAGACCCTTTCCAAATTCAACCGATTACATCAGTCAACCAATGGAAAGATGAAAACATTTACACTCTTGTTGAGTTGAACAATTTTAAAAACCCAACGACTACACCTTATAAATTTAAAGTAACTAATCTTCCAACCCAATATAGAAGCGTTCCATCAATCGGGAGTTTGTTTAGTCATTTTACCTATGACGGAATTTTGAAGAACCACAGAAAGGAATCTTCACAAAGGCAGTTGAAACTTGACGGACTGAAAATAAAAGACATCAACATTGTTAAGTTTCCAGTTTCGCCTTTTGAAAGTATTTATCGAGCTAAAAAATTAAATCAGAGTTCAAATTATCAAATCTTTTCTGCAATCTTTACTTACGAATTTGCGAAATACATTACAGCACAGATAAACAAAAACCACAGTGAACTTTATAGGATTGGAATTATTTGTCCTACAAAGCACAAGCATCTTTGGTTGACAAACTTTTTACATCCAGTCCATTTGACACCGCAAATGTTGAAATTCAAGTTGGAACGATTCACGGTTTCCAAGGAGATGAATGTGATATTGTCATTTCACTTTTTAATCCACCGCCATACATTTCTGAATCACACGATATGTTTTTGAACAAGCAAAACATTCTCAATGTTTCTATCAGCAGGGCAAGAGATTATCTTTTCATATTGATGCCAGACGACAAGACGGAAAATATTACTAATTTGCAAAAGATTCAACAAATTATTCATTTGATAAATCTAAAAGCAAAAGACAGGTCAACGCAGTTTCATACTGACGATATTGAGCAAGTAATGTTCAAGAAAAAAAACTATATCAAAGAAAATTCATTCTCAACAACGCATCAATCTGTAAATGTTTATTCAGAGGCCGAGTGGCTTTATGAAATTCGTTGTGAGGAAACAGCAATAGATATACAGGTCAGCACTCAAAAAGCCAAAATAACGACCATATTGTAACTGGGCAGCAAGTTAGCAGCCCCGAAGTTAACAACGTAACAATATAATAGTCTAAATTAGCAAATCGTGAATATCAATAAAATAGTGAACGAATTGACCGAAGAAATACATAACGAAAACCAAGTAAAATCAAGACAGCGGGTTACAGATCACGGGGAAGTATTTACTGCTCAACGTGAGGTTATTGCGATGCTTGACCTTGTAAAACAAGAGACCGAAAGAATTGATTCACGTTTTTTAGAGCCTGCTTGCGGTACAGGGAATTTTTTAGTTGAAATCTTAAAAAGAAAATTGGCTGTTGTTGAACAACGGTATTCTAAGAGTCAAATTGAATACGAACGATACGCTATTCTTGCTTTATCGAGCATTTATGGTGTTGACATTCTACAAGACAATGTTCAAACCTGCCGAGACAGACTTTTAGGAATATTCACTCATTACTATCAAAAGTATTACAAAGAACTAAAGTCTGATTTTTTAAGGTCAGCAGAATTTATTTTAAGCAAAAATATACTTTGGGGCGATGCTTTGGATTTAAGAACACCAGACGAAAATGCTGACCCAATTGTATTTTCTGAATGGTCTGCCGTAAACGGCAGTATGATTAAAAGACGCGACTATACAATGCATAATTTATTACAAAGTCAACCAATTGAAGGGCTGAACTTATTTTCTGACTTGGGCGACAAAGCATTTATTCCAACACCTGTTGGTGATTTTCCATTGACACATTTTTTAAACCTTGGCGACGATGATACAAACGAATTATAACCCTGATGTACTTTCTTGCCTTGCCAATTTGAGCAATGACGAGGTATTTACACCCCCAAATTTGGTTAACCAAATATTGGACTTACTACCAAAAGAAATTTGGAAAAATAAGGATGCAAAATTTCTTGACCCTGTGAGTAAATCAGGTGTATTTCTAAGAGAGATTGCGAAACGCTTAATGATAGGTTTAGAAAAGCAAATTCCAGACAAGCAAAAACGCATCAATCATATTTACACAACACAATTGTATGGCATAGCCATAACAGAATTGACTTCTTTGCTTTCACGCAGAAGTGTTTATTGCTCTAAAACAGCCAATGGCAAATACTCTGTTTGCGATGAATTTAAAACGAACAAGGCAATATTATTTATGAACTCATACAACATACTTGGGAAAATGGAAAGTGTAGTCATTGCGGAGCAAGCCAAGAAGTTTACGACCGTGAAGATGCTTTAGAAACATACGCTTATCCTTTTATTCACACAGATATAACAAAAAAATATTCAAGAATATGAAATTCGATGTAATTGTTGGAAATCCACCATATCAATTAAATGATGGAGG
Organism: Bacteroidota bacterium; assembly: GCA_016718035.1. Taxonomy (GTDB): domain Bacteria; phylum Bacteroidota; class Bacteroidia; order Chitinophagales; family BACL12; genus UBA7236. The sequence goes on from JADKEK010000012.1 coordinate 106,539, forward strand.
TGGAATTGGTTCAAGTGCAATTCCTATTTATCAAAATTCATTCAACAAGCAAAAAAACTTAATCCTGCATATTTATCAATGATTATTCCTGCAAGATGGTTTACAGGCGGACGAGGATTAGATGAATTTCGAGATGAAATGCTAAATGACAAAAGAATCAAAAATTATCCGATTTTCCTAATGCTACTGATTGTTTTCCAGGAGTCGAAATAAAAGGTGGAGTGTGTTACTTTTTATGGGAAAAAACTCATAACGGAAGATGCACAATAAACACACATAAAGGAGATGAAATTGTTTCTGTTGCAGAAAGAGATTTGCTTGAAAAAGGAGCAGACACATTTATTAGATACAATGATGCTATTTCAATTTTGGGAAAGGTTCAAAAATTAAAAGAGGAAAGTTTTTCAAATTTAATAAGTGCCAATGACCCATTTGGATTTGATGTTAGAGTTGAAGGAAGTTATAAAAGAGTAAAACCAAAGTTTAAGCACGTGAAATTCAAAGATAGGTAAATTTTATTATTATGGATGGCAAAAGAAGGTTTGGATACTAAAAAAGAAATCAAAAAAAAATTAAATGGGTTAAGGATTATAAAGTTTATATAACAAAAGCATACGGAGCGGGGGAAACCTTTCCTCATCAAATAGTAAACATTCCTATTCTTGGAGAACCAAATACTTGCTGCACCGAATCATACTTAATGATTGGTCCATTTTCAAAAAAACAAAAAGCTGAAAATGTGATTTCATATATTGAAACTAATTTTTTAGATTTTTAGTTTTCTTATTAAGAACACACAAAATGCGATGAAGAAAGTATACTCTTTTGTTCCGATGCAAGATTTTAAAGAAATTTGGACTGATAAAAAGCTTTATGAAAAATACGGACTTACAAAAGAAGAAATTGATTTTATTGATTCAATGATTCGTCCTATGGACTTAACCCAAAATAACGGAGACGATGAGTAAACCCGAATTCTTCCCAAAGCGACCTGATGCAAATCCAACAATTTATGTTTATGAATTGATTGGTATACCAACGCATATTGGCTTATTAAAAGTTGGTTATACAGTTCGTATATCCGAAAAAAGAATTGATGAACAAACTAAAACAGCAGGTATTAAATATAAGATTCTCCTTGAAGAATCTGCTATGCGGAACGATGGCACTGCATTTATAGATAAAGACGTTCATAGATTATTAAGAAAGAAAAAATAAAAAATCCTGAAGGCGAATGGTTTAAATGTTCTTTGAAGGAAATTAAATCAACTTTAATTGAAATTAAAAGCGGCATAAAAAACGAAGACAATCGAACACTTGATTTTGCAATGCGACCAGAACAAGTGGAAGCCGTTGGACAAAACAATTCAGTATTTTAAAAGTTTCAAAAAGGAAAACAAAAACAAAACTCCTCACTTTCTTTGGAATGCAAAAATGCGATTCGGAAAAACTTTTGCTACTTACCAATTGGCAAAGAAAATGGGTTGGACAAAAATATTGGTACTAACTTTTAAACCTGCGGTTCAAAGTGCTTGGGACGAAGATTTGCAAACACATATTGACTTTAAAGGTTGGCAGTTCATTTCACGAAACGGTTTAAACTTTAAAGATGTCGACAAAAAGAAACCGTTTGTTTGCTTTGGTTCTTTTCAAGATTACTTAGGCAAAAACGAAGCAGGTGGTATTAAAGCAAGAAACGAATGGGTTCACGCAACAAATTGGGATTGCGTAGTATTTGATGAATATCATTATGGTGCTTGGCGTGAAAATGCCAAAGACCTTTTTGAAGCGGAAGGAAAAAGAATTGGAATTTGGCGAAGGTGAAGGCATAGAATATTTTGATGAAGAAACAATGCCTATCACTACCAATCATTATTTATACTTATCAGGTACACCTTTTAGAGCCATAGCATCAGGCGAATTTATTGAAGAACAAATTTACAACTGGACTTATTCAGACGAGCAAAAAGCAAAAGAAAATTGGAAGGGAAATCCAAACCCTTATGCTTCTTTACCAAGAATGGTAATGCTTACATATCAATTACCCGATTCTATTCGGAAATTGCAATGAAAGGTGAGTTTAACGAATTTGATTTAAATGTATTTTTCTCGGCTGACGGAGAGGGTAAAAAGCAAAATTCAAATACGAAAGTGAAGTTCAAAAGTGGTTAGACTTAATACGGGGTTCGTTTTCTGAAACAACAATTGACAATTTAAAATTAGGTGCAAAAAAGCCACCATTGCCATTTTCTCACGCTCCATTATTAAATGTGCTTTCACATACATTTTGGTTTTTACCAACGGTAGCATCTTGCCACGCAATGAGTAATTTGATTGCACAAAAACAAAATAAATTCTATCACGATTATACAGTAGTTGTTGCAGCAGGAACAAGTGCAGGAGTTGGTGTTGAAGCATTACCTCCCGTTCAAGATGCAATGGAAAATCCACTTCAAACAAAAAGTATAACACTTTCTTGTGGTAAACTCACAACAGGTGTTTCAGTAAAACCGTGGACAGGAATTTTTATGTTGCGTAATTCTTCAAGTCCTGAAACCTATTTTCAAGCAGCATTTCGAGTGCAAACGCCTTGGGTAATTAAAAACCCCGACAGCAAATCACCCAACAAAGAAGAAATTCTAAAACAAGAATGTTATGTTTTTGATTTTGCTCCCGACAGAGCATTGCGTCAAATTGCTGATTACAGTTGCCGTTTAAATGTAGGTGAATCCAATCCCGAAAAGAAAGTTGAGGAATTTATTCACTTCTTACCAGTCTTAGCTTATGACGGCAGTTCGATGAAACAAGTTGATGCCGCAGGAATTTTAGATATGGCAATGAGTGGCACTACCGCTACCCTTTTGGCAAGACGTTGGGAAAGTGCATTGCTTGTAAATGTTGACAACAATACATTGCAACGCCTAATGAACAACGAAGATGCTATGAAAGCATTAATGAGCATTGAAGGCTTTAGAAATTTGAATCAAGACATTGAAACCATTATCAATAAATCAGAATCCGTTAAGAAAACAAAGAGTGAAGCAAACGATAGAGAACTTTCTAAAAAAGAGAAAAAGGAATTAACAGATGAAGAAAAAGAATATAAAACGATTCGCAAACAAATTCAAGAAAAGCTAATCAAGTTTGCCACCCGTGTTCCTGTATTTATGTACCTAACAGACTACCGAGAAAGAAGTTTAAAGGATGTAATTACACAACTTGAACCCGGACTTTTTAAAAAGGTAACAGGTTTGAATGTAAAAGACTTTGAATTGTTGGTTAGCCTTGGCGTATTCAACAGTGCTTTAATGAACGATGCTGTTTATAAATTCAAACGTTACGAAGATGCAAGTTTGGTTTACATCGGAATTAACAAGCACGAAGGCGAGGACGTTGGTTTGTACGACACAGTAATTAGTTCAAAGGAATACAAGGAAAGTTTTGTAAATGAAGATTAGTTATGAAAAGTCTATTTGAAAAAGAAGAAAAGGAAATTGCCTTAAATCAGCTCAAAGTTGATTTGATTTCGCGTTTCTATCCTTTTGCAAAAGATGAAGTTTTAAAATACAAGTCCGTTTTGAACTTTGACCGCTATCATTTAATGAACAATGATTCAATTCAATGGGACACTAACTTACTCGACAGCTTAGATGCAAAAATTGATTGGTCAGCACTTTGGAAAATAAAGAACACAAAACTAGACTTTGCCTTCTTCAAAAAAATACGAATCCAAAATTGAATTTAGTTCAATTTATCTATCTAATAACATTGAATGGTCTGATGATTTACTCACAGAATATGGTGACAAATTTGACTGGAGCAAATGGCTAATTACAAAGGAGCCATTATCAACTATAGGCAATCTAAGGCGATTCAAAGATAAATTAGATTGGAGTATTGTTTCGCAGAGTATCAATCTCGAATTTAATGAAAAGGTAATTGAGGAATTCGCTGAAAAATGGGATTGGGAAAAACTTTCATTAAATAAAAATCTTCCTCTATCAGTTGAGTTTATTCAAAAACACACCGACCAGCTTGACTTTGACGCATTATCACTAAATCCAAAAGTATAGAATTAATTTATAAACATCCAACTTCAAAAAAATGGAACTGGGAAAAGGTTGTTTGGAATCCTTCAATAATATACAATAAAGAATCATTTGATTTTGTTTTTAGCCATTACAAAAGAAATTATGAAACAAAAGAATTTGAAAATCCCATATTGAAGAAAATGGCGTTGCCGTCATTTCTATTTCGGATTTTTTCACGACAGCAAAACGACATTAGTTACTTTTTGCAGGAAGAATTCCTCAAATACTTTCCTTGGGAAAACCTTTGTAAATTTTGTAATACTAAGTTGACGATGGAGTTTATTGAAAAATATAAAGACAAATTGAACTTTAAAGAATCAGAGTTTATAAGAAACCACTGTGAGATTATTACAAAAGAATTTATCTTAGCCAATTTCGATTTATTTAACTTACAATATTATCCGTTCTACTATCTTCCTATAACTATGGAACTGGTTAGCAAATTTGAAAGCAAGATAAACTGGAACAACCTTTCGAGTTGCGAAAAACTTGACTGGACTTGGGAATATATTGATATACATTTTGACAAATTCAACTTGTTTCTACTTGGTGAAAACAAAGGAATTTATGAGAAATTAATTAGAGCTAAATTAACGAACCAAGAGATTTTAGATTTCCTAGACAACGAACTAACAAAGGGACGAATATGAGAAGAATCCAATGCAATTTGAAAGCACAAAGAAAAGCGAGGCAAATGACCACATGACTAAAATTATTTACAGAGTCAATAAATAAAAACTATGATAATGTATATAGTTCAAAAAGGATGTTATGAGAATTTTTTAAACGAAAATTAGAAAATGAACATTAATTCAGTAACAGATTTAGTAAATTTTGTAATTTCATCAGAATTGGAGCAATTCAAGCAAGATTATGATGTAGAACCAATACCTAAATCACAAGACATTAGTTCTCTTTCAATTGAGTGGCTTTGTTATTATTGTAAAGAACAAGTTGCCAACGATACTAAAAACGCAATTATATCCTTTGTTGATAATGTTCTACAAACTAAGGATTACAAATATATAGGTTGGCGTAGGATACCGGCTTTACTCGCCACTGCATTTACATTGACAGGGAAAGAATATTACTTAAACGACTTACTTAATAATTTAGCTTGCCATCAATCATCAAGAGAGTTTATTTGTAAGGCACTCACGGTTATCTGTCCAACCCTACCATTTGATAATGAATTTTTCCAGTCTTCAGTTTTGAGCAATTTGGAAAAACGACATGGTTTTTATGAAATATCAACTATCTTATTGCTTAATTCCAATGGAGATCATGATATGAAGGAAAAATGGTTAATTGAAAACTTGGAGTCCGAACCTTTAAAAGGAAATACTTTTCTATCAGATTGGACTACCGGGAAAGTTTATAAAGCCGAATTCTTCCAAAATACATTAAATGCAATTAAAAGTCACGTATTATTTAGAATATTAAAACATGGATATTTATATAACAATCAGTACAACCTTTTTAATGACAATAAAAAAGTTTTCGCGAGAACTTTAGATGTTTTTCATGATGAGCATCCATTAGACACAGAGACATTTGAATTCAGGAAAAAGGAATAATATAAGTATATTGCAGTATATTATAATTTAAAAAAATTACAATGCTTAAATAGTAACGTTTTTACTAACTAGAATATATTCAATTATGCAAATACCAATCGGAATGATTATTACATCAGTAATGCACATTAATGAATCTAAAGCCCAGTTATTTGGTTTTTGGTATTATAAGGATTTGTATGTGCCACAATCACAAGAGGAAAAGCAAAAGGTGTTTTCGGATTTGCTTTTCGAGAAGTGCAAACAATTAAAAATTATTGGTAGCTTAGCACAAATAAGTGATATATTGATGCAAGCCGATCGCTTTCAAAGTTTAGATGAAGATGCCAATAAATTATTTACTATTTTAATTGACAAATTGGAAGATTCACCCAATACTTCAATTGCCTTCGATGATGTAATGAACCCAAAGGGCACAGGGCTTGCTATAGATACTGTCTGTGAATTTGATGAAACTATCGATTCTATAAGGAATAAGATATTTGCAAATACGGATTTTATTGAGTTGCAATTATCTGAAAACTGGACTTTTTTTAATCTTTAAAATATACAAATATGGCGCATTATGTTAAATTTTCCAATCCCCCAAGTCGCTTAGGTAAAACTGATATTGAGTTTGAAGTTTGGGACGATAATGAGAAAATAGGGATACTCTAATAAGTAAAGGCGCACTCGTTTGGAAGCCTGGTGGTAATAAAACTAACGGTTACAAAATGAGTTGGTGGCGCTTGAATGACCTAATGGCTGAAAGTGGCACCAAAATTAAATTCAGTAAAAAATAATTTTGAATGGTTCATTTTTAAAAGGGCTTAAACAATTCGGTTAATCTAATGTCAATCAAAGTATGGGCAAAGTGAATATTTCGAAAACGTATATTCTCATTTCCCATTGAGTAGAAACCAGCTATTCTTTTTCGCGAAATTCCACAGTGGGGCTGAATTTGCAGATTATTGGAAAAATTCACTAGTAGAAGGGAATTCATCGAAAATCAACAATAAAGAATACCTTCTATCTTTGAAAAAGAGCATTGGTATTCACTTTATGTGTGGGGAAATGGGAGGATTTGAACAGCAGGATAACTGAACATTTGTATAAACCAAGTAACATAAATACTTATGCGTTCGGACTCTATGAAAGAAGCAAACTACTTGAACATGCTGAAATAAGGGTTTATTTTCAAGAAGTTTGTTTATTCAACAAAAACTACCAAAGTGAAATTCAATATATACTTACCTCATTGGAAAGTGAAATTAGAAAAAGTAAAGATCCTTGGATTGGAATACAGTAATTAAATAATGAAAGACAATGAAATCAAATTTATGAATAAGAATAATTATACTGCTTTAATAATAATTTCATCAATAAGTATTTTAATTTGTGCAATTGTTTTTTTAATATTTCCGACTAATTTTTCATATCAATATAATTATTTTGAAGACGGGAGTTTAAAGTCCTACACCAGACAGGAGAAGCAAAATTTTACGTTAGCTGGTACAGTTTTTTCCTCTCATTTTCAAGCCTCACTTTATTCTTATTTTTATATAAGAAAATATTAGTAAAAAAAGTCAGTTCATTACATGAAAGAAATATCGTAGATAACAGTTTGATGTTAATAGATGCTCTATTTGAAACTTATGTTTTAATACTGGAGGATATTTACACTACAGACACTGATTTTTTATACTTGGAATTAAATATAGAACGGGATTATGAAAAGAGATTTATTATGGAGGTAAAATATTTGCTACTATCCTTGACCCATATCAAAATATTTGAAACAATCACACAACAAAATTTAATAAAAAGACTTTCTGTGGATGAAAGAATAAAATTTAATTTAATCTCTAACCAAGCGTTTGAAAAAGCAATTAATTTTACGAGAGCCAATCAGATCCTTCGGGAATTTGACTTTAATCTCATAGCCTTCAGAGAAATAATAAATAATTATTCGAATAAAACAGATGTTGAAATTAAATCTATTTTCTTTTATAAAATCGACGTAATTTCCTCTAAAGATTGAGAGTGTAAATTAAACTGTGTCAAAATTCAAAAATTATTATGAATTTTGAAAACCAGTTAAAAAATGGAAAAACAGAAACCAGACTTCGACTACGAAGCACTTAAGAAAAAGACCATCGAGCAATTTCGCTCTGGCAAAAGCCTATTTGGCAAGGATGGCGCGTTTGCGCCTTTATTAAAACAGTTTTTAGAAGCGGCCTTAGAGTCGGAACTTGATGCTCATTTGGATGAAGACCAGCGGGATCAGGGCAATCGCAAGAATGGCCGAACTACAAAAAAGTTAAAAACGGCCGAAGGCACTATTGAGATATCAACGCCCCGTGATCGTGATAGCGAATTTGAACCCCAAATTGTTCGTAAACGAGAAACGATTTTAGCAGAGAGTTTGGAACAAAAAATCATTGGTTTATATGGGTTAGGAATGAGCTTTAGAGACATCTCAGCACATATAAAAGAGATGTATGATACAGATATCTCTGCGGCAACATTATCGAGCATTACAGATAAAGTAATACCCATGGTAACCGAATGGCAAAGTCGTCCATTAGAGTCGTTGTATTGCATTATTTGGATGGATGCCATGTATTATAAAGTGAAGCAAGATCACAAAATGGTTACTCGCTGTGTATATAATATTTTAGGCGTTACAACAGAAGGAAAAAAGGATGTATTAGGCTGTTACGTGAATGAAGCAGAAGGAGCCAACTTTTGGTTAAGCGTATTAACTGATTTACAAAATAGAGGTGTAAATGATATTTTAATCGCCTGCACTGATAACCTAAAAGGCTTTACAGAAGCCATTTCTACAGTGTTTGCGCAAACAGATGTGCAGAGCTGCGTAGTTCATCAAATACGCAACTCATTAAAATATGTAGCGAGCAAGGACCAAAAGGAATTTATGCAAAACTTAAAGCCGGTATACCAGGCAGTAAATATTGAAGCGGCAGAAATGGAGCTTGAAAAACTAGCAGAAAAATGGAGTAAAAAATATCCGGTAGTAATAGAATCTTGGCAACGTAATTGGAGCAAATTAAGCACCTACTTTAAATATCCGGCTGCCATTCGAAAATTAATTTATACCACAAATACCATCGAAGGTTACCATCGTCAGATAAGAAAAGTAACCAAAACCAAAGGCGCTTTTACGAGTGATATGGCCTTATTAAAATTAATTTATTTAGCTACACAAAACATACAAAAAAAATGGACTGCGCCATTGCATAATTGGGGAATAACAGTCTCCCAACTTAGCATCATTTTTGGCAACCGATTAAGCTTAAATATTTAATTGTGCGTATATTAATGATAAACTTTAATTTTATGTCACCCAAGAACGACGACGGTGAGGACTTTATACCGATGGTT
>JADKEK010000013.1 GCA_016718035.1 Bacteroidota bacterium
GCAGCGCTCAAGCCAATTGCCGATAATAATAACTAACCATAAAAAAACTAACCTTGTAAGCAATAAATTGGAAGATATAATAGTAGTCCGAAATTTAAAATGCTTCCGTGAGGTTGGTTGTAAAAGATGGTTGAGGCGCATAAATGATGCCAAGTTATGCCGCCTGACAGGCCCGTTGGTGTGGGTGGCTGGCCCGGTAGGCTGGGTTACCGTTGTCGCCCTAGCGGGCTGGGTTACCGATGTATCGCCCCAGCGGGCTGGGTTAAAGTATCGCTGAAGATTGTTTCTTAATACAGGCAATTCCTCCAGCCCGGTAGGGCGGCATATGGGTTTATGCATTGGGCCTTCAGTTTGCCGCAATCCAAAATCGATAATCGAAAAAATGATAACAAAGCTTGTTGTTCATAGGGAGTCGTTCGAGATATATTCGAGTTGATGCAACAATTTTTCAAATTCTTTTTCTAGTTGCGTAGGATTGGTTACTACGAATGTGCGTTTAAAAAATTGGAGAATATTAGCTTTTTCAATTTCATACTTTAATTCGTTGCATCATAAAACGATAAATACTTCTTATCAAGCCGAGAGTAATAAAAGTTGTTTAATTCAAAGTGATAGAGAATATTCATCAATTTTACGTGCACAACAAACGAACGCAACGAGTGGTGGAAATTTGAATTTAAAAGTTTATTAATAATGTCTAATGCTTCAACATAATTTTTATCGTAAATAAAATAAGCGGCCAATCGTAATAATGTATCGTGGTAAATACTAATGATGGGATGTTTTTCTTCCAAAAAAAATAATGGTATCCCGCACTATTTGTTTACCATTAAAAATATCTTTATTAAAAATAATATCATCTAATTGAAGTTGGAGTTACAACCGCTTTCAAATAGTGCTCTTCAGCCTTTCCGTAACCGGTAATGCTTGTAGTTTTTAATTGAATGGCGTAATTAATTCTATCGCCCTTATTGATAAACAAAGAAATGTAATTATAATATGCGCCAATTGCAGGAATATTTCTATTGAGTAATTGCGTTTGCATTTGCTCAAATATCCGAATCGTTTTTTCCTGATAATGTAATGCATTATCCCAATCGTTTAGTAAACGGTATAACAAAGAATGGCAGCATTTCTTGAATTTCCTAAACCGATAATTTTGTTTTTTCTGTATCCGGGCAACGAAATGAGTTCATGCAATAGTTGATACACTTCCATTTTAATCAACTGATTGCGCAATGAAATAAGTATTTACATAAAACAATGCCTTTGTTAAACCCTGTCGTGTAATATAGGCGTGTTTAATAATTTCTGCACTTTCAGTTATGGATAAAACTATTTCATCTGTTTTTTTATTTTTCTTCTTCATGCTTAAGAACCAATAATTGGATTTGTTGCGTTTGAAAAATAATCTGATAAGCGGAAGTGTAACCGGTCGCTTAATGCAATTCCTAAATCGGTGAAGTGCTGACTTTGTTGCAATAATCCTTTTTCGGAAAGTAATTCTGCGTAATCAAGTAGTTCACGGATTTTAAATTGTGTGTTTTTCTTTGTGATAAGCCCTTAAGCTTTTAAGTATTTGGGCATATAAAAAATTGGCAATGCCTATGAATGTTAGTTTTTTAACACTTAGTTGCTCTTATCGCCGCATCATTTTCGAAACCGTTGGCTTCGAGTATTTTATGCAACCTGATATAGGTTTTTGTTTGTCGCGACTAAATCCCCCAACCGATTTCATAAAATAGCCCTTTTCACTTGGGGTCATAGTTGAAATAAGCTCCAACAAAAGGTTTCCATTGGCTTTTTATCTGTTCGAAATTTAGTGGTTCTTTCATATAGCACCATAAATATAAAGGTTAATGAGCAAATGTTACATATTCAAAATATCATATTTTTACCTTTTTTGTATTGACCTGCCGCGGATACACCGATAGATTTGTAGAAAAGTTATCTCAATTAGAAAAAATCTAACCCTTTACTTCGCGCTATCCCCTGTTACTCTCGGCAAGCGCCTTTACTCAAAATTTAATCTGGACCGAGACATCCGACGCTACCGGCACCGGTGATCAGGCATTTGCAAGTGATTTGGACCAAAATGGCAATCATTAGGTTGCGGAAATTATGCCGACACCCTGGTTGTTGACGGTGTGTCATACCCCAATTATGTGAATGACGGCTCAAACGATGCCTATGTAATCAAGTATGATGCTGCCGGCAGTCTAATTTGGGTAAAACCATCAACGGACCGTCTTCGCAACATTAAGTCGCTTCGCGTGAGATCAATACCGGCGATTGTTATGTAGCGGGTTCGTTTATTACCGATTTCTATATTGATGGCATCAAACAAAACACGCAAACATTTTCCACGGCTTCTCAACAAATTTCTACCGTTCCTTCATTATGCGTTTTGACACAAACGGCAACTGGTTTGGTCGAATAATACTTTTAGCGTAACCGGTTATCCAATTGATGGTAGTGGGTCCATTGCGCTTTCACCTCTAAAACCGGTAATGTAATTTATGCCGGCAGTCACCGCAGATTATGTATGAATGATGTTGACCCTACCGCATTTAGCATTTGCGACACGAATCCGTCTTTTGCTATTCCCGACGGTTTTGTTTGGAAAATGAATTCAAGTTTAGGAAGTATCTGGGGAAAAGAAATAAACGGCCGGTATAGAAGTAGTTTCTGCAGTTGGCACCGACAATCAGGACAATGTTTATCTGTATGGCACATTTAATAGCAATGCCGAATTTGATGTTAATATTTTAGTTCCGGTTCCTGCAAAATCAAATGCCTTTGTTACGAAAATTAAATTCGGAGGAAATTATGCATAATAAAACAATTATCTGCTGAAGATTTATATATCACTGAATATCCAACAGATGCGGAAGCGCCGTTTGCTGTTGACACAAAAGGAAATGTTTTTCTTGGAGGTGCATTTGCAGGAACATTAAATTATTATGGCAATGCTTTAACATCTAATTCCCCTCAGCTTCTTTTTATGCTAATGGATTTTTACTAAAAATTGAACAGTTCAGGTAATTTACGTTGGGGCGAAAAAATTTGCCGGTGAAGTGGGCCCTTTGATGAAACCGCTGTGCACGATTTCGGTTTTAGGTTCCAACTTAGCCGTAAGCGGTGTGTGCCTACTATAATGCGTATCAAAACGATACCGTTAATTCCGATGGTAATGCATTTTTCCTAAGTGCTATACACAGGATTGTGATGTTACTATTCAGGTATCAGCTACATCCAATCTGGTAAGTGTTGCATTTCCTGTTACTTTAAGCACACCGTTAAAACCGGGTTATACTTATCAGTAGCAAACGCAATAATGTGGACATACCCGGAGCTACTTCAAACACTTATGTAACAACGCTTACAGGAAATTACAAAGTAATAGTAACAACAGGCGTTTGCGAAATTGCATCCAAAAAAGTAAAATTAAATCCGCATCCACGTTTTGGTAATATTGATGATGCAACAATTGCTGTATATCCGAATCCGGCAAACGAAAATATTTATATTCAATTACCGGCATCACAAATAAATACAACATTTAGTTTAATCATTTCAGACTTATCCGGAAGAACCGTGTATTCCGAAAATACTACCTCCGACGAATCGGGATTAATGCATGTTCAATTACAAAAAAGCATCAGCAGTGGAACATATTTTATCCAATTAATTGGAGATAATTATAGCGCCACTACACCGATTGTGATAGAATAAAAAAAATCATAATAAAAAAGGTCACCACATTTGGTGACCTTTTTTTATGCAAAATATTTTATTTGCTTTCCAGTATTTCAATTGCCACTTTCAACAACAAAGTAATTTTTTTCACCGGCAAATCTTTTCCGCATCAATCATAAATATTTTCATGCGCGAGCGTTTCTCCTGAATTAATTCCGGAAAATCCATTTTTATTTCCATCTGCAAATCCGATATAGGGTTGTCCTGTTTTTTTGTTTGTCCATAAGTAACACAACATTTTTCCATTGTAATAAAAAAACGGCATGCCGTATTTCCATTCGGGGGTGATGGATGGGTGGTGATTGAGAATAAAGCCCCTCAATGCTAGTAAAGCAGATTGGGTCGGTTGTGGGAGGGATAGGAAAAAGGTGTTAGACGAGCCATGCATTAATTGATAATTATGTCTTTAATTAATATTAATTACAAAATTATCAATTAATTTCAGCGCGTTTGTATTGAAAATAATAATATTAGCCCCAACCAATCATTTTACTTAATTTCTCGGTTGGGGCTAATTTATTAGTTGACAATTCACTATAACTAAAACGTGTAGCACAAGGCGCCTCCTGGACTAAAATATAGTCCACCGCCATTAGAATTAAGCCCATAACCCAGTCTTACATCAGGAGTTAATAACAAAGAATTAAATATGGCAATTCCATAAGAAGCTTCAAGGCCTAATCTTAAATAAACACCGGTAGAAGTGTAGCCGTAATAATAATCATATTCTGTGGTTGATGCTACCCCTAAAAACCCCCCAAAACCAAGTCCCGTGAAACTTCCTGAGCTATAATACTTTAACAACCCTTCAAACAAAACAGCGGCGTCACCTTCATCTATTATAATACCAATATCGGCACCAAGTGCAGCATTACCAAGTAAGTACTCAAATCCAATTGTCCAATCAGAAAAGACGTATGAATTATCATCAATTTTTTGCACATCAAGATTTATTCTTCCTCTAATTAATGATTGACCAAAAACATTGCACATAAGCAATATTAAAGTTGTAGTTATTATCAGTTTTTTCATTGTATTATTTTTGTTTGAGTTTATCAATTATTGGTTGCAAATGTTTAAATTCTTGTGGTTCTATCAATCTGTCACATTTTGTTAAAACTTCATTATAGTTGGTTTGCAGCATAATTGTAAAGGGATTAGCCACGGTCGCATCCTTCATAATTAATTCCAATACCGAACCAGGACCCCCACATACCATATAGTTTGATCTTATCTCTCCTGTTTCTCCTTCCGGAATTTCAACGCTTTTACTCCATACCTTTTCACCACTAATAGGTTCAACGGCTACCATGTTAATTTTTCCATACATGGAAACATTACCACTATACTTATAATAATAAGAGCCTTGACCACAAGATAAAATTTGTGGTTTCCATCCGCCTGTTACCGTTTTAAATGAAGGGTCAATTGAAAGATCCAAAATAATGTCACATGCCTCTTTATCGCTAAAAACCATTTCGTCCCTTGAAGCGTAGGGCCCCCTAACAGTAAATCCACCTTCGGTTAGAAGTTCTAACATATCACTTTCAAGGCTTTTTGATAACTCGCAAAGGGCTCAGAATTCTTCCTCCCCAGTTTACAATATAATTTGGGGAGATTAGTGCGATTGTAAAGTCCGCCGATCCGGGCTGTACAGATGTTGATGGATTCCAATTAAATTGCGGCGCTATCATTGGCTCTTTCGGAGTTGCTGATGCGATTGCAATTAAAATCATAATTGAGCAAAAACCGATGAATACTATTTTTTTTGGGCTTTTCATGATAGTTGTTTTTTATATAAAATAAATATGTTAAAATGCCGGCAATGGTATAAGATAAAATATCAAAAAAATCAAAGGTTCCACCATACAAATATGGCTGTGCAAATTCTTCTAAAATTATAAGTGTGATTGAAAGAAACACCCAATATGCAGGAAGTTCTAGAAATCTAATAACCAATTCTGCCCATAAAACAAAAGTTATAGACCAACACATGTCTGGTAATACATATTTTAAAAAATAATTATCAGATTTAATTTGGTAATGATTGTCGGGGTTAATGTTTAACCAATTAAACACCATAATGAGTATAGGTGGTTTTGTCTCTCTTAAAAAAGAATATACTCCAATTCCAATCATCAGGAATACGGTTCCAGAAAGAAGCAACAATACATAACTTTTAATTTTATTTTGTTTCATCGGGGGTTCTTATAGGTATTTAGTATTTCCTCATTTAAATATTGATGGCACCTCAAGCAAATTGTTTTTTTTAAGTTCTCTATTGATGTAATTAGCAAGTTCAATTATTACTCTTTCCAATTCCGCTCTTCGTTGTCTAACCATGGCACGTTTCTCCTGATCTTGGTTTATAGCTTCCAGCATCGATTGCTCTAATAGCGTTGCAACTGCCGTTATGGTATATAAACTTGTTTGAGGGTAAACAAAATCTGCATTTATTGCAGCGTCTGCTACAATGCCTCTGGCAAATTCAATAATTTCTGCGGTTGACCTTTTCCTGAGTTTTAATACCACTCTAGCCATTTCTTCTTGCTGCCATTTTCAAGGCTAAAAATATTTCTGCGCTTAAAACCAAACAATGTATAATTTATTGCTATTTTCGATTATTAATCGGCAATACGTATTTTAATATATTGATTATCAATGATTTAGTGGATATATTGAAATTTAATATGCGTGTTGCATAGTTCTGAATAAACACTCAATTTAGCAATGGATAATATTTTTAACATTTGGACGCTCATTCAAAATATGACCCCCTTAGAAATTCGTGAAGTTGAATTTTCATTTAAACAAAGAGGCCCTCGCGCATTACAAAGCGATCCGGCAAAATTGTTTCGTGCGTTACAGTCGGTAAACGCCTATAACATCGAAACAATAGGCTATGCTTGGAGAAGGCAGTTTAAAGAAAAGTCAAAACCAATGGAAAGTAAAGCATTTACTGACGCAAGGTATATTTTGAAAGGTATCATACTGGATGTGCTGGTAAAGAGCAATTTTAAGTACTTGGGAGGTGAGGCAGAAAGGCTGCTTTATCACTCTGAAATACTTTCATCAAAGGGTATGTATGAAGAATCATATAAGGCGTTAAAACAAGCACTTATTGAAACAAATCACTGTGTTTCACCTTTTTATAAAAGTATGATTTTGCAAAAACTGTTAAACATTACGCCAAAAGTTTCGGGTAAAAACCTAGAAGAAAACGTATATTCTTTATTGCACCAAATTGAGCAGGATGCGCAAGATTTAAACCAATTTTTTTTAATAAATAAATTAAATTCTCATACAGCACTTACATTATTTAAAACTGCCATATTAAACGATGGCAGTGACTTGGAATTAATAAACGAAATCGCCGCCCATCCTTTAATAATAAATGAAACGCCTAATTTATCCTACTCTTCAAGTTTATATTTAGAAAAAACAAAATCATGGATTTTTGGACTAACTTGTCAATACGAAAAACAATATATAGCACAAAAAAAATTATATCAATTATTAGCAACAAATGAACAGGAAAACTTAGATACCAAGTATGTTCAAATATATTTAACAGAAGTGCTTGACCTTGCACTTTTTTCTGCAAAATTTGGGAACGACGCCGAATGCAACTTTTTAACAGATTATGTTTTGAGCAAAGCGCCGGCAGTGGGTGAATCATCCTCCTTATTTAACCTATACCCACAATTTATTAAAGTACTTTCTCCATTTTACAAAAAAGAAATACCAAAACTACAAACGATGGTAAATGAGTATGAACCAATTTTGTATGAACAATTTGAAAAATTGCCGATTCAGGCAAGGGATAACGTAAGACTTGGTATGATGAGAATTTTCATCTTATTAAATAGTCACACCAAAATAAAACAGTGGCACTATTTATTGAACGAGCCAAAGGTATATACCCGACTAGACGCAAATTTAGTTTGCCATATTGTTTATACCTGTTCTTTATATGAACTATCAACAATATCAGTCAATAAACAAAATATAACAACAATTCCGGGTTTACGTAAACAAGTTCTTGAGCTAAAAAAATTGTGCCAGAACAGGCCTAATACCTCGCCCGTAGAAGCAGCCATTATTAACACATTCATAAAAATCATGGATACTAACCTAATTCAATTTCACCTTGTGGAACTAAATAATTTAATGAAGTTTCTTGGAACAGAAAAAAACAAAAATGCACTCTATTTAAAAAGATTTCTTAATATGTTTGATTTATCTGAATGGATACGAAACCAATTGATGAAAATGAACACTTAAAAACACAGCAACTATGAAAACGATATTACTAGTTATGTTTGCCGCTTCTGCATTCTTTTTTTCCATTGAAAACAGTATAAGTGGGTCCAAGGCAAAGTATACCCACGCTACCATTGACTCAAATTACCTCTTCGATCTGATTGACTCCGCCGACTTTCTTTCAAACACAGATGAATACGGTGCGCTTTTATTGTATGACAGTATCATTCAACTGGCTGATTTATACGGTTACCCCAATCCCAAAATTTATGCACAAATTAATAAAGCACAACTCTTGTTATTTATTGATAGTATTGATGCCGCAGATGAATTAATAAATAAGGCCATTTCAAATAATAATTTCTTTTCTGATTATTACTATCCTTTAAAGGGTTTTATAGTTAAGGCGGAGATTCAAAACTATTTAGGCGAATTTGATTCTGCCTTGTATTATTTAAATGCTGCAAAACCATTTGGAAATGATGAATATTATTTTATTGGCAGAATATATTATGATCTGGCCCAATTGTATTCCGATCAAAACAATTATGATTCAATGATTCAGTTATATTCAACTGCGCTTGAATATTTTAAATTAGCAAATGATCCTAATCGAACAATTAGTACCTATGCTAAAATTGGCGAGGCTTACAAATTAAAAGGTAATTTAGATAGCAGTTATAGTATTTTAATGGAGTGCGATTCAATGATTAACGTAACGCCAAACCTGTTTAATATAACAATCGCTCAAGCCTTTCTAGATATAGGTGATATTTACAAAGCAAAAAGTCTATTCAAACCCGCTATTGATTACTACGAAAAGTGCATCCCACTTTTTGAGAGGGAATACGACTTTTATAACCTGGCCATTGTAAAGCAACGTATTGGAAATTTGTTGATGGATAAAGGAAATTACGTAGATGGTAAAATATACTTATATAGCATGTTAGATATCTGTATAAAATACCAATATAATAACCTTATACCAAGGGTGTATAATTCAATCGCCAACATCGAAAACAGGAGTGGTAACTATGAAAAAGCCTTGGAAAATGCCAATACCGGGATTGCAATTTGCGAGCAAACAAACAATATTGGCACAACCTGGTCATTATTAATTTCTAAAGCTACTGCGATATCGGGGCTTGGCGACCACGTTTCAGCTTTACAATATTTTATTGAAGCTGATGAAATGAGTGAACGTGTTTCGGTATTTACCGCAAAATTTTTACCAAAATATAGTCTTGCTGCTGAGTATCAAATGACAAACAATTTGATTTTAGCGGATAGCTTTGCAAATATTGCATTAGTTATTGCTGAAACAGCAAAACAACAAAAAGAAATTTCAATGGCAAATAACCTACTTTATAAAATTAATTTAGAAAATGGTAATTATAAAGCGGCGTTGGAAAATTATATCGCCGGTAAAATATACAAAGACAGTTTAAGGAATATTGAAAACAATTTCACCATAGAGACTTTAAACAAAAAATATCAGCTGGCAGAAAAGGACAAGATGTTGGTTGAAACGAATTTGAGAAACGAATTGGTTGAACGTAACCTAAGAATACAATCCATTTCTTTATTAGAACAACAAACAAAGAATCGGGTAATCACACTTATCAACGATTCGCTCCAACGAACTGCAGAACTTTCTAATCAGGCCTTTGAATTGGAAAAAGCAAAAGTAAAACAAGCAGAAGACCAAAAAAGTCTGGCCTTGCTAAAAGCTCAATCAGAAAAACAACAAAGAGAGTTGGAACAACAAAAAAGTGCCAAACAAAAAAATAGGTTTGTTTTGTTCAGTATCTTGTTTTTTGTGATAGCCATTTCAATTATTATTCTTGTGAAGCAAATTGGTAAAAAGAAGGTGTTGCAAATCAAAAACAATTTTTTATCGTATTGGATGAACACCCATTTTATTGCAAATAACATTGCGCTTAATAAAGGCGATACGCGCGAGAATCCCGAACGAGCAATTCTGCGTGGAGATTTACTTTCCTCAATTACTACAGATATCTTCCATTTTGCGAAAATAGATAAGATTACGCTTCGTGAAGAGTTAAACATAGTTGAGAAGTTCATCAAAATAGAAGGCCTCCGGCTTGAAAATAGGTTTAATTACTCAATTAAAATATTTCCTGAAAATGCCCCTTTACAGGATATTGTCATAAAACCGCCACTAGCAATTCAAACCTTGGTAGAAAACACAATTAAACATGCTGTGGAAGCTAGTGATTACCATATTAATATTGAGGTTGCCATAAAAGTGTATGAATCGTTTATTAAAATTAATGTTATTGACAACGGGCCCGGATTTAATAAAGACGTAACGCTTGAATCTATTTTACAAAACAAAGAGCCAAGTGCAATTCAAATTATTTATGAACGGCTACGTGTTGAATGTAAAAAGAAGAAAATAAAGGATTTTATTAAAATAAATCGCCTCAACCACGGTAGCAACATTGAATTAATCATTCCTTCATCTTTAAAACTCATGTAATGCAAGGTTCTATTGTAATTATCGAGGACAACCCACAACATGCTGCCGATTTGGTGCACTTACTAAAAAAATTTTATCCGTTGCTAAACATTAGGGCGGTTGCAGATAGTTATGCAACGGCATTGGAAGCTATAGAAAACCATAAACCGGATTTAGTGTTTTTAGATATAGAACTAAACGGCTCAAAAACAGGTATCGATGTTCTTAAATTTTACCACAACCTTAACTTAAATGTAATTTATACCTCACGCTTGGATAAAGGAGTTCAAGCGTTGAACTTGGGCGCCAAGTATTATTTGACAAAACCGTTTACGGAAGACGATTTTATCGAAGCCATTCGCGCCTGGGAAAAGCGCCGAAATAATACGGTAACCATTGAAACCAAATACATTTATTTTCCCGAGTTAAACAAACCGATTTTTCGGATACAAATTTCAGAAATCATCGCACTAAAAGGGAATAAAGATTATTCCATCCTGTATTCATCGAACGCAAAATTAAATAATATAACTGTCTCAAAACGTTTGAGCATATTAGAAGATGATTTTAATAAAAGTGGCTATTCAAATATAATAAGAACCAGTAAAAGTTATTTAATAAATAGCGATTACATAGAAAAAGCAGAAAAACAATTCAACTTAGTAGTAATGAGTAATCAATTGCAGGTTCCGGTTAGTTTTACTCAGGCCAGAGAAAAAATAAAGAATATATTTTTTCATAAATAAACACTTTCGTCGATTAAAAATCTATTTCATCGAATCTTTTACCTCTTGGTCGAATACCCATTGTATCCGATAAAATCGTAGTGACATTAGTATCATAAAATTTGATTTTATGATACAAACAATGTTGAACAACCTATCCGGCAAGGCCGGTAAGTTAGCTGCACTGGTTCCGGTGCTTTCTTTTTTATTCCCGTGGTGGGACATTCTTTTTCCACCTAAGTAACTAATGTTAAGAGGCTATTGTATAGAAATAGCCTCTTTTTTATTTGTTGCTTTTTATAGGATTTATTTAACTTTTATTAATTGTTGCAATGAGTTTAGCGTTTAAGAATTAATTAAAATTAACGTTAAGCTTGTTCATCTCTCATTTTATAAAATTATCCCTAACAATTGCTTATTACATAAAATTATATTCTTTGCTCAATCGCGTCAATTTAGTAGACTTTTTTAAAAAAATAACCGGTAGTGGGATGAAATCCTGCTGCCGGTTATTTATATGATCAATTTATTTGGTGCCTTTACCAAATTAATCGTTATAGATGGTCAATGCATAATTACAAATTTATTTGATTGTACATTAACGCCATTATTAAAGATTAATATATAAGCTCCCGATGCCAGATTACTTACATTTAATATCAACTTATTTGGGTTCTCAGTTGTAATTATTGGCTCAACCAATTGCCCCACGGCGTTTATTATTGAAATATTTACATCTTGCCAGCTCGGAGATATTACAAAGATTTCTTTGTCAACCAATGTTGGATAGACTTCAATATTTAGTGTGTTAAACGTTTCGATTTCTATAATAAGTGGTTTTATTGTTAAATAATCACACGACCAATTGTTTACTTCATTACCCTCTACCTCATCCTCTTCTGAATCTGCATAGGCAACTATAGTATATATTGTTTCTTCATCTACCACCGGTGCGTCAAATGTAAATTCTTTTTCTTCTTCGTCACCGGTATCTAATGAACCAACAGGAGCATCATCAGTCTGAACGTAATCTGAAGGATCAAAATCATCACAATCCAATTCACCTTCTATTATATAATACGAAACTGTGGTTAAGCCTGCATCTCCGTCTCCCGTATTTTCTACTGTTACAATTATTGTAACCTCTTCACCTGACATAACATCTGATGGACTGGCAGATACCGAAGATTCTAAATCAGGTAATGGGGTAACGATTATTGTAATATAATCACATGACCAATTATTTACTTCATTATCCTCATCTTCATCCTCTTCCGAATCTGCATAGGCAACTATGGTATATATTGTGCTTCATCTACAGCGGGTGCGTCAAATGTAAATTCTATTTCTTCCTCGTCACCAGCGCCTAATGAACCAACTGAAGCATCGTCTTCCTGGTCGTAATCTGAAGGATCAAAATCATCACAATCCAATTCACCTTCTATTATATAATACGAAACTGTGGTTGAGCCTGCTTCTCCGTCTCCTGTATTTTCTACTGTTACTGTTACCGTTACTTCTTCACCGGACATAACATCTGATGGGCTGGCAGAAACTGAAGATTCTAAATCAGGAACTTCAACAGGAATTGGATTAACTGTAATATAATCACACGACCAATTATTTACTTCATTATCCTCATCTTCATCCTCTTCCGAATCTGCATATGCCACTATTGTATATATTGTTTCTTCATCTACCGTCGGTGCGTCAAATGTAAATTCTATTTCTTCCTCATCACCGGCATCTAATGAACCAACTGAAGCGTCATCCTCCTGGTCGTAATCTGAAGGATCAAAATCATCACAATCCAACTCACCTTCTATTATATAATACGAAACTGTGGTAGAGCCTGCATCTCCGTCTCCTGTATTTTCTACTGTTACAGTTACTGTTACTTCTTCGCCAGACAAAACATCTGATGGGCTGGCAGAAACCGAAGATTCTAAATCAGGTAGTGGGGGAGGTGGTACCGCATTTACAGTTATATAATCACATGACCAATTATTTACTTCATTATCCTCATCTTCATCCTCCTCTGAATCTGCATAGGCAACTATGGTATATATTGTTTCTTCAGTTACCGTTGGTGCATCAAATGTAAATTCAATATCTTCCTCATCGCCTGCATCTAATGAACCAACTGAAGCGTCATCCTCCTGGTCGTAATCTGAAGGATCAAAATCATCACAATCCAATTCACCTTCTATTATATAATACGAAACTGTGGTTGAGCCTGCATCTCCGTCTCCTGTATTTTCTACTGTTACAGTTACTGTAACCTCTTCACCGGACATAACATCTGATGGGCTGGCAGAAACTGAAGATTCTAAATCGACTGTTGGTGGATTGCATTCCGGATCGTCAGCATATAAACATATTTTGAAATCACCTTCATTAATAATTACACCATACTCCCAAACGCGAATTAATAATTCTTGGCACGCGTAATCACTCAAGTCAATATCTTCTTCAAAAGGCATATATCCATTACCGTTCCCTATACATTCAATATCATCAATATCTTCACAATCAGGTGATTGTTCGTAAAATGCCAAACCCAAATCTGCCCCTACAATATCAATACTTTCTGTATAAACAGAAACTATTCCGGATTCGGGAACAATAAATTTAAACCAGACATCAATATTACCCGGGTCGTCACATGTAGGAATTGTAATTCCAGACTCCGAAGCGTCCTCAATTGTGTATGTTTCTTCATCACAAGATGTATTAACTATTAATTCAATAGCATCACATGGATCGTCATTTTCAACACCCCCTACAACTAATTCGCAATCAGACATATAGTCATCAACAGATGCTCTTATATCGGGTAGCTCTGCATATAAATTAGATCCGGGGCAAGCTGTATAACCAGGGCTGCAACCATCTTTATGGCCTGCAATATTTTTGAGATTCGAGCCTGGCGAATCATCATCGTGAAAAGATTCACCGAGCGGATCAATATCGTTTAAACAACAACGCCATCCCAATAATTTTATTAATGAATTTTTTGCATCTTCAGGTATGGATATTAACTCCATATTGCCAAGTACACAAATGCCCATAGTATTTCCGTTTGCACCACACATATGTGCGCCTTGAACATTAATTCCGCCTCCTCTACCTTCGTAAATTACCCCATCATGGTCAATCAACCAGTTGTATCCTATATCGCACCAGCCATTATCATATACATGTGTAGTCCAAATTGATTTAACGCGGTCGTCCCAACCTCCAGCCGGTTCGGTATTTGAGCCTGCTTCATGATGTACTATTAAATGGGTTACTGAAGTATAAGCAATTTCACCGTCATCACATGATGCGTCATCACCGTCTGGGCAATTCCAATCACTTCGGTCTTCATATGCTGGTAAAGCACATGAGCATTCCGCCCCAGCCATTTTCAAGGATTCTCCTTTGTCTATATGTGAATCTTTAAAATTAAAAATTCGGTATTTTAAATACTCAAATTGAGTTTTATCAATTACATTGCTCGTAATTATTTTAAACTTAATAAATTTTGAACTAACATCTACAAAAACTAATTCTAAGTTTATTATATCATTATCTGTTTTATGAAACAAGTCGTGGTTCACCCCAAGTTGTTGCCAATTACCCCAACTCTTATTGTCCGGTGAAACAACATAATAAACCTCAAAAACATTGTTTAATATTTTTTGGTTAGGTGAACTCACTTGAGTGCTTACCCATAAATCAGCGCCTACCTTGGGCAAGGTTATTTCAATTGGAGCAGTTACAAACTCAACAAGATTGCTGTTCTGTAATTGAGAAAGCATAAACTCATTTGCATTTAATTTCCCTTCTTGGTTGACAATGTCGGAATTAAATTGCCCAAAAGAAAAAAAACTTAAGAAAATGAGGCAGAAAAAAATGGTGGTGTTTTTCATAATTCTAAAAATTAAATTGGTGATTTTATATACAAAATCAAATTTAAAATCAACTTAATCTTTATGAAAGCAAAATAATATGTTGTTTTCGTATGAAAAACTTATAAAACACTTGCAAAATATTGATTATCAATATATTAATGTCGTTCTTAACTAGGGCCTGTTCAGTATATAATTGCAGAAAGAGGGGTATTTGAAGGAAGAATTTTTAATATTGTCACTTATTCTAACGGTGTTTAATACATCTAGCAAAATTTGCTCAAACAACCCTTGAATCAACACCCCAAAATTAAGGTAAATATATATTTAGCCGCTATTGGCGAAAAGCTAGACGATCAATTATAAATTTTCACCCGCTTCACTCCTTCTCCAAAAAATACCAAAACATTTTTTCTGTCAACTCAATTAATTGTTGGTGTTGTTTTGGCCATTCTGATTTATTTAGCGGGTCGTTTTCTTTTAATCGAAGTTTAATATTTTGTTTGTTGCGACCTGGTATAAAATCCCATTCAAGGGTGCTGCCAAATATAGCGATGGACTCCTCTTTGTATTTTTGCTCAAGGCTTTGATAAATTGCTGAAGCATTGTTACCTCTTAATATGTAAATAAGTCCTATTCTTTTATCTCGTGCATTTGCAAATAACCGCATCCGACGCTCGCCACTGCCCCAGGTAATTATATTAAAATAGGTTGGTGTTGGTTCACGCATTTTTACGGTTTTGCTTCCTTATCCATCAGCGATTTTAAGGTTTGCCAATATTCAAGTTGGATTAAATTTGTATCGCTGTTAAGCTTGTTGCGGCTACTTCGTTGTAAATTTCTTGTCCAGTTATTTGGCTTTGATACTAATTTAAATTGAGGAGCCGGTAGCGAATCGCCAATTTTAAATACAGCAATTTCGACACCAAAAAAATTTATGTTTTGTTCAGTAATACTGTTTAACCAATCAAGCGTTGCCCGATGCTCTTCGGTAAATGTTTCGGCTATCCAAATAATAGTAAATGTTTCAAGTCCTGCAGCATAGGTTAGCAATTGACCCAGATGTTTGTGGTCTGTTGACTCAAGTTGGTTTTCAATGAGCACCAAACTATCGTCTTCAAGATTTTTGCAAACAATATCTGCTCTATACGGCCCTACGGCTTCCTCTTTACTAATCATCTCAATCTCTAAATTAATTGCATCTGCAAGTAGTGATATGTTTTCATTCTGTGCCAACCAAGGTGTGAAATTTCCCGCTTCATTTTTCCATATTTCACGAAGCCTAACTTGTTGAAGTCTTGATAGCTGCATACATTGAGTTATTTACCATAAATATATTTTATTTTGTTGTGATTGCACAACTTAATTACAAGGAAATCGCAATTATACAAACCCTTTAGGTATAAGCGTTAAATGGGTGTTTTTTGAATGATGAATTCTTATAGAAAACATCTTATAAAGTAGATTAAAGAAAAGTTAGGTTACGATCATTAAAAAAAAAGGAAATCATTACCCCTCCAATTTTGTATTAGAGTGGTAATGATCCTGCGGTGGTTTTTTACTTAAAACGTAGTGTGAACTTATTAATTAAAAGCGTTCTATCTTTTTTACATCTTCACAAAACCCTTGGTTTCAAATATTCCCTCATTATTAATCAGTACGGTGTAAAATCCAACCGGTAGTTGCTCTAAATCAATATCCAATTTATTGGCGGAAACATTTTGTGTGAACACCACTTGTCCGGTAGCGTTAATAATTTGAAGGTCAGTGTTTTCCTTTAATCCGGTAATGGTTAGCAATGCATTTGCCGGGTTTGGAAAACAATTAATATTATTAGTTGCTTCAACATTTTCGGGTAAGCGCAAATTAATTTCTGAATATTTGCTGATGGTTAAATAATACGATGTGCCATCGTTCGATAAAATTGAACAAACTACATCACCAAAAGAAGTTTCTCCTTTTACCTTTTCACCTTTAATATCATCAAGCTTTATGTAGCCGGAGCTTCCGGTTGTGGATTGATAACGCGAGATAAAAATATTATCTGCTGTTGTTCCAAATGCATACACATCGCCATTTGATTCATCAAATAAAATATCGCTGCATGATTCGAAATTTCCGGGTGCTGCATTATTAATAGTTTTATTCCATAACACATTTCCTGCGGCATTCATTCTCCATATTTTAGCATTCCTTCCTGCGGCGCCATCGGTAACGTTGCCCGCAAACGCCAGTCCGCCGCCAAGTGTATTACCACTTGCACATACAACAGTTTCGCTTCCAGGTGTTGCTTCACCCACTCGTTTAGTCCATACAGCCTTACCGGTATTCGGATTTATTTTAATCACTGCAATATGATTATTCGCCCCAACATTGTCTTCCGATTGTGCAATACAAAAAACATTATTCGAGTTGTCTTTAACTAAATCAATTGGAAGATCATCTTTCCTGGATATCCGGAAATTGTTTTTATACAATATTTCTCCGTTTTCATCTATGCGTGTCACTAATATGTCTGTATTTCCTCCATCAAAATAAGATGTAAAAACTATATCCGTGAATTCAAAATTTAGCAGTTTGCTTGGATAAGTATCCTTGCCGGGCATATTAATTTCAATAAACTGCCCCTCAGAAAATTCATTGGTGATTTTATTATAAGTATGTTTTAATAATAATGATGTCCATTTTCCGGTTGACGTATTTTTTGCCTTCATGTAAACAAAAATGACTGTTTCCTCAACGAGGTTGTTATTTAAACAATTCACATATGTGAATTCTTCATAGAGTGCCGGTATTGCAGTTTCTACTTGTGCTATTCCATAAGTGTCAATATCCATTCTTATTAAACCAAAAATGGCATCCGCTTCATCGAAAAATGAAACATAGGTATGGTTGTCGACTACCTGCACAGCTTGCACTTCAGAAGTTAAATCCAAAACGGTCAAATCGGGATAAGTAACAGCACACCATTGGTATCTAAAATTCCAACTCCACTAGATTCGGGACTGGTGGTAAACCCGAACATACAAGAATCATCAGTATAGTCCATAAATCCGGTTCCGGTTGGGCCTAATGGTAAAGCTGTGGTGGTCCAATCGTTTACTAAATCAATGATTTGTGCTTTTGTTGATGTTGTGCTCAGCAGCATTGCGCCGACTAAAAGGGTAAATAGTTGTTTTCTCATGTTTTTATTTTGCGGCAAATGTAGGTGCGTAAATAAAGGTGGTCAATACCAAAAATGATAATTTTCGTTATTTCAAGGGGGGTGGTTTTATTTGTATATTATTGATTATCAATATTATATGATGCGTTGGTTTTACAATTCGGAGTAGGGGTTTTTAGCGTTTTTTAGCGTTGGGGCGAAAGATTTTTCGCCCTTACGGGGTGGGTTGGGGTTTATAGATATGGATGGATGGTTGGGGCGAAAGATTTTTCGCCCGTGCGGGGTGGGTTGGGGTTTATAGATATGGATGGATGGTTGGGGCGAAAAATTTTTCGCCCGTGCGGGGTGGGTGGGGTTAGAATATGGAGGATTTGGGGCGAAAATTTTTTCGCCCGTAGGATGGTTGGGGTTGATAGATATGGATGGTGGTTGGGGCGAAAATTTTTCGCCCTTACGAGGGTTTATAGATATGGATGGATGGTTGGGGCGAAAAATTTTTCGCCCGTGCGGGGTGGGGGGGTTATTTCTACGTTCCACGTGGAATGGTTGGGCACGGACTTAAATTAGGGGCGCCCGTGGGTACGCCCATACGAGGGGTGGGGGTATTTCTACGTTCCACGTGGAACGTTAGGCATGGATTTAAATAAGGGTCCCATGTGGGGATGTCCATACGGGGTGGTTTTTGGGTGTTTGATATCGTCGGGGCGAAAAATATTTCGCCCAGGCGGAAATTGTGATTTTAAATTATTGTTCCACGTGGAACGGTTGGGCATGGATTTAAATAAGGGGCGCCCACGTGGGGACGCCCATACGGGGGTGGCCTGGGAATATTTTTTAGATTTTTATATGGGGCGAAATGTTTTTCGCCCCGACATTTGAGGGAATTTTAAATTCAACGTTCCACGTGAAACATGGAAGAATTGTTACGGGCGTTAATACGCCTGTACTTAATTATCTTTGCATCAGGATGTTCAAAGAATATGATGTTATAGTTGTGGGTGCCGGTCATGCCGGTTGCGAAGCTGCCGCTGCTGCCGCTAATATGGGGGCGAAGGTGATGCTTGTGACCATGAACATGCAGACTATAGCCCAAATGAGTTGCAATCCCGCTATGGGAGGTGTGGCGAAAGGTCAGATAGTGAGGGAGATTGATGCATTGGGTGGGTATTCGGGGATTGTGACCGATAAAAGTGCCATACAGTTTAGGATGTTAAACCTGAGTAAGGGACCAGCCATGTGGGCCCAAGGGCTCAAAGTGACAGAATGATGTTTGCCGCAGAATGGAGATACATGCTGGAACAAAACAAAAATGTAGATTTCTGGCAGGATACTGTGGCCGGTTTGCTGATTAACGATGGGAGAATTGCGGGGGTGCGGACAAGTCTGGGAATGGAAATACCATCTAAGGCGGTAGTGCTTACCAATGGAACATTCTTAAATGGCTTAATACATATAGGAGAAAAAAACTTTGGTGGAGGTCGCGTTGCGGAAAAGGCTGCGACAGGTATCACCGAACAACTTATAAGTCTGGGATTTGAAAGCGGAAGAATGAAAGCCGGAACTCCTCCAGGTAGATGGAAGAAGTTTGAACTACAATCTCATGGAGGGAACAACTAGGGGATGAAGTTCCTCAAGTTTTCTTATACCGATACTAAGCCCTTGGCTAAACAAAGAAGCTGTTGGATTACCTATACTTCAGATGCAGTGCATGATGTTTTAAGAACAGGGTTCGACAGGTCACCAATGTATTCGGGAAGGATTAAAGGACTGGGTCCTAGGTATTGCCCTAGTATAGAAGATAAAATAGATCGTTTTGCTTCAAAAGAAGCCACTCAAATATTCGTAGAACCGGAAGGTTGGAATACGGTGGAGGTATATATAAACGGTTTTTCTACCAGTCTGCCGGAAGAAGTTCAGTATGCGGCCTTAAAAAAAATACAGGGATTTGAAGATGTGAAGATGTTCAGACCGGGTTATGCTATTGAATATGATTACTTCCCACCGGTGCAATTAAACCATACGTTGGAGACAAGATTGATAAAAAACCTATTCTTCGCAGGTGGGCCAAATTAATGGAACACAACCGGGTATGAAGAAGCTGCATGTCAGGACTAATGGCAGGTATAAATGCAGCCCTTTCTGTAGCTGAAAAAGCTCCTTTCCAAATAGACAGAAGTGAAGGGTATATAGGTATTTTTGGTAGATGACTTAATTAATAAAGGCACCGAAGAACCATACAGGATGTTTACTTCCAGAGCTGAGTATAGGGTGTTGTTGCGACAGGACAATGCAGATATTCGACTTACTCAAAAAGTCGCACGCTATAGGACTGGCATCTGATGAAGATTACAAAGAGTGAATGAAAAGATTTCAGCTACAGCAAAATTGATAGATTTCCTGCGCAACCTTTCGGTAGATCCGGACCAGGTAAATGGCATGCTGGAGACAAAGGTTCAGCAGTAATTAAGCAAAAAACTAAAATCGGGCAGTTGCTAAGCAGACCATATTGGGCTCAACGACTTAATTGGTTTAAAACAAAATCTCGATGCCGAGTTGCTTCAATACGAAACTGAATTTAGAGAGCAAGCTGAAATTTCAATAAAAATGCGAAGAGGGTATCTCTAAAGAAAAAGAACTCGTAGATAAAATGTTGCGTCTTGAAAATATCATCATTCACGATGCCATCAATTATCATCAATTACTTTCCATTTCATCTAAAGCAAGAGAAAAACTGAGTAAAGATAAAACCCAAACCCTAGGTCAGGCCAGCAGAATAAGCGGCGTTTCACCAAGTGATATTGTAGTATTGATGATTCATATTGGAAGATAATATATTTTGTTGTAAACAATTGATGTTCAATAACTTATAACAATATTACGTAAATATTTTCAAGCCCCTTTCATTATTTTTTAAGTAAAAGATTTTCGAATAAACAATCACTTTGTCGTTACAGCCGTTAAGTGAATTTCTATCTTTGCAACACCAATGCGAATATTCCTTTTTCGATAGTATTAATAATAATAGCGGGTTGTGCCAATCAGGTTGCACCCTCGGGCAGGCCAAAAGATATCACACCACCAACAGTATTAGATTATGAACCAGACTCAGCATCTGTATTATTTACTGCAAAACCATTTCCATAAAGTTTGATGAATATGTAATTCTAAATGATGTGTTTAATCAGATTTCCATTTCACCAACACCATTAAACGAAACACCTGATTATAAACTCAAAGGAAAAACATAACCATTTCTATAAAGGATACTTTAAAACCGGAAACCACCTATACCATAAATTTCGGGCAAGCAATAAAGATAATACTGCGGGAAATGTAAAGGGGAAAATTTTACTTATGTTTTTTCAATCGGTTCCTATATTGACTCATTACAAGTTTCCGGAAAAGTAGTTGATTTACTAACTGCGGCACTAGCAAAAAAAGCATATGTAGTTTTATATTATAAACAACTGATACGTCGTTCACCACTACAAAACCTTATTACTTTGCAAAGACAGATGTATCAGGTAATTTTTTAATTAATAATATAAAATCAGGGTCATATAAATTATATATGCAATAGAAGACCAAAA
>JADKEK010000014.1 GCA_016718035.1 Bacteroidota bacterium
TTGGTTGTTTGACTGATAAATGCATCTAGCTCCCTATACTCCCTATTAAATTTCGATCCAAAACATGGACATTCATAATTAATTGCCCCAATAGGTAGACCCGGAGTCAAATGCTCCCTTTTAATAAATATTAAATCAAAAACTGGAGGACTTAATTCCCATATATTTAAAAATGACGCAGCTAAATATTCACGAGCTAACAAGTCTGCTGAAGAGTAATTCGGATTATACTTACATACATAGTCTTCAAAATTATTGCAGTGAACCCTCATCGGGGTATTACCAGTTTGATAAACATCTTGAGGTTCAATTGATTCAATACTAGTAAATGTATTCATAAGTTTGTTAATTAAATTTCTAAAACTTCATAAAATCAATACCCCCACTCCCTATGACTAACTGGAAGCCTATTTAATTCCTTTCTTACTTCTTTCCATTCCGGGAGATAATGATTCATGTATGTTATAAATTTTTCATTGTGATTTCGCTCTAGAAGATGCACCATTTCGATGGTATCTAAATTCATACGGCTTGGCGCAGCAATGCGAACCCTCCCCTTTGGCGGGTAAACGCTGAGATGGATATTTTTAATATCCTTCAGTTCCACCTCTATTGTTATTTCACCAAGCGTTATCTCGTCCATTAGTATTCTGCTTGCTTTTTTACTATGGTAAATATTCTTTCTACTTCTGCAAAGTCCTTCAGTATTTCATACATAGCACCCTTAACCATCTTTTCTCTTGGGCCATCATTATCACGCCAATTATCAGGTTTCACCAACATAATTTTATTGTGAAGTGCAATAGCCAGTGCTTCATTTTTACCTAAATTATTGTATAAAGCTCTTTGTGCCGGTGTTTTATGGCGTTCGGGTGTTGTGCCTCTTTACCTGTCTGCACTTTGGAGCCAATGCAGCTATTTTTTTGAGATACTCTTCGTAGGTGATAGCATTATCCTTTCGTTCTTTTATCACTGCATCGAGTAGGGTACTCATTTCTTCAAAGAATGCAGGGTCAATGAGATGGTCTTTGATTATTTTCTGCCTCACATTATTTTCAATAGTTTCTGCAACGGCTTGATGATTTCCTTGGATACCCGCCGGCATGCTATTGATTGCTTCAGCAATACCACTTTTTACTATCAATTCTATTAATGATAAATCACCGAATGGAGAAATTTGTCTGGGATCTTCTGCCTGAATATAATTATCAATCAAATGACGCATGTCGGCTTCATAGGCTTTCATGTCCAGTGTTTCACCACTTGCCATTCTTATCTCCTCCCTCAGTTTTAAATAAAAGTCAACCTTTCTGTTAATTTCATCTTGCTCTGCAGCTGAATATCCGGCTTCATCCATTTCGGCACTAATGTTTGCATAGGCTCTTATTAAA
The DNA here is from genome assembly GCA_016718035.1 of Bacteroidota bacterium. Taxonomy (GTDB): domain Bacteria; phylum Bacteroidota; class Bacteroidia; order Chitinophagales; family BACL12; genus UBA7236. The sequence goes on from JADKEK010000014.1 coordinate 1,392, forward strand.
GCCACAGCCGCTTTGTATAATGCCGTGCGCCTTACTTCAGTTTCTTTTAGTTGTTCTGGTATTTCTGTATTGCCACAGAAATAATGCTGATAATCCATTTTGATTTAGGAGGCGAAACAGGCTCACAGAGTAATGCAATTTCTTCAATAGCATTATCCAATCGTTCTCTGCCTTTCTTCAAGCGGTCTTGCAATAGGATGTCGCAATCTTCTTTTTTAAACTGGTCATAATCAAGTTCAGAAGTGTACACGGCAACTGCATTTTCCACTTTCTTAAAGAGGTCTTTGTAATCTACCACATAACCAAATTGTTTATCTTCTGTATCCAAACGGTTTACCCTGCAAATAGCTTGAAATAAACCATGGTCCTGCATACTTTTATCGATGTATAAATAAGTGCAGGCAGGTGCATCAAAGCCTGTAAGCAGTTTATCCACCACAATCAGCAAACGCATATTGGCTGCCTCTTTTACAAACTTATTCTTTGCGTTGTCTTCATAGGTTTCTGTTTTAGTTTTGCCTTGTGAAGGAACTACATCTTTTAAAAGTTCTGTATAAATTTTGTAGATGAACTCTTTTTCTGTTTCGGTATTAGCTCCGGTATCTTCTGTATTAATGTCACGGGTGGAAGGATTATAAGAGGTGATAATAGCACAACGGTTTTTAAATTCCGTTTGTTGAAACAATTCGTAATATTTACTGGCTTCATAAATACTGCTTGCGACTAAAATGGCATTTCCGGTATGTGAACTTAAACGAGGCTTTACACTGAAATCAAAAACAATATCACTAACCACTTTATCCATTCTTGAACGAGAACTCAGCACCTTTTGCATGGTTCCCCATTTTTGTTTTAATGCCGATTTCTGGAAATCATTCAAGCCTTTTGTTTTTGCATCAAACCAGGCATCTACTTTCTCAGGTGAAGAAAGTTTTTGGTCTATATCTCTTGCTTCATAAATTAAATCCAATACCACTTCATCTTCTACCGCTTCATTGAACTTATAGGTGTGAATATATTTGCCAAACACTTCCAAACTGGTTTGCTTATCGGATTTCAATAATGGAGTACCTGTAAAACCTATAAACACTGCATTGTGCAGCATGGCTTTCATTACTTTATGCAGCTTGCCGCTTTGTGTTCGGTGACACTCATCTACAAAAACAAAAAGCTCTCCTACCGTTTGGGTAGGTCCTGACCTCAATTCTTCGATGAATTTATCAAAATTTTCAACTTCCTTTTTCCCGAATTTATGAATGAGTGAACACAACAATCGTGGCGAAGGCTGACTCAATTGCTCCATCAACTCTCTGCCGCTTGACGTTCGTATTAATGGTTCACCTGCATCATTAAATACGCGTTCAATTTGCTTATCAAGTTCTGTGCGGTCTGTAAGAATGGCAACTCTTGCATTTGGATTGTTTTCCAAAATCCATTTGCCAGCATCACCATCACAATACTTTTACCACTGCCTTGTGTATGCCATATAATACCGCCCTCTCTTCGACGAATATGTTCCTGAGCTGCTTTAATACCAAAGTACTGATGGTATCGTGGTAATTTTTTTATGCCTCCATCAAATAATACAAAATCATGGATGATTTCAAGTAGCCGTTTTTTATTGCAGATTTTAGCAAGGTATTTATCGAGCTGTAATTGGCTACTATCTTCCTCATCTTCCTTCCAACGCAAAGAAAGAATTTCTCAGGAGTGCCAATGGTTCCATAACGCAAACCTTCGGTATCATTGCCCGCCATTACAAGCTGAATAGTTGGAAAAAACTCTTCAATAAACTGTTTTTGTTGGTTGACGATGCTCTGCCTGATACCATTTCCTATAGTTACCGTACTTCTCTTTAACTCCAATACAACTAAAGCAATTCCATTTACATATAATACGATATCAGGGCGCTTTTCCCGATAACCATGGAAGGTTACTTCCTCCGCAATACCAAAATGGTTTTTTTCCGGTTCATCCCAATTAATAAAATGAATACGTTGATACCGTTCCCCGGGACCTTCTGAGACTTCTACACCATAACGCAATAATTTATAAACTTCTTTATTGTTGTTATAGAGATTCCGATCGGCATTGTTAGCTTCAGCTTTTAGTTTATAAATAGCACGGCTTGCCATTACCTCGGTATAACATGCCTTTTTACAAGATACTTTTAAGTAAAGTTCTTCAATATTGCTGTTGTTGGGGTTATCTTCCCAATTGCCCAGGTAATATACCTAAACCGGATTTATCAGTAAATAATTTTACTATTCGGTTTTGTGTATGCGTTCTATTTGGCCTACATTGCTCATAATTAAATTTTTAATCCGTTACTAATAACTGCTTTCAATTTTTCTGAAATCCTGACAAAATCACTTTCGTAATCACCAGTTAAAACACCTAAGGTTGAAGACCCCCCTCTTTGATAAAAATTCTCGTAAATATTTTGCCAGCCAAATTCAATGAGGCCTTGTACAAATGAAGAATTACTGGCATTCCTGTTTGGTTTAATATGACATTTAATTTTACCTTCCTCAACACATTCAATAATTAAATCCCCTTTTGTTTCATCATCTGTTGACAAAATAAATCGACCTTGATTTTGATCAAAATTTATATCAGCTCTAAATCCCTCCCGCCATGAATAAACTTCAATACCATATTTGTTTTCAAACCAGGTTATAAGCAAATGTATAATCAGGTCCCTACTTACGTTCTCAGTATTTCTTTCTTTTTCATGAAGCAGGATCTGCTTGCCTTCATCTACCCATGTAAAATAACCCTGTTCGCTATACTCCCATATTTCTGGATGTTTTACAAATGTGTACCTGTAATTGTCATTTTGTAATTGTCTGTTCTTTTTTAGATTATCTTGAATTACATTGGATAAGCCCGATGGATTTTGCATGCCTACATAATCACAGAATAAATTGAATGCATCAGTTGTTTTTATATAGTCCCAGTCATACAAAAAATATTTAGGATGCCATTCATTCAAATAGTTGGTAGACCCTATTTCAAGTTCAATTTCTCCAAAACATAAAATGGCTCGGGCAAGTAATGCATTGTTTTGCTCATCGTTTTTATACTGATTGAACCAACGCCATGCTTTATTATCGGCTACCGAACCATCCTTATTCGATGAAATTATGCTGCTATAATCTGAAGTTAAATCCGTTGTAAGCAATTCAATCATTTTTGCTTCATGCTCCGCAATGCTTGATTCATCCCATTCATCCGCATTGTATTCCTCCATCATCACCCATTGTTTGATACTGTCCAGACTCTGCTTTTTATAATGACTGCGTTTTGCGATGGGTGGTTGATTGCTCAATCTTGAGTTTTTGCTGTGGCTTATCAGACATAGATTACCAAAAGAATCCAATGCTTTTTCATCTAGTAGCTTGTATCCCGGCATTGGATGCCTTGGATAATAATGCTCAACCGAACTCCTGAATGAAAACTCAAACTGGCTGATTTGCTTATGTTTATTTTTGTGTTGCTCCCAAAGGAGATAATCAAGATAATTAAAAACGATATTATCAATTCCTTCTTCAAAAACAAGTTTTTTCAAATTTAGTTGTGATAAACTCCTTTTAATACTTCCTTCTGACCGATAAATAATATCAAAATAATCTTTAGGTAAAGAATTATTTAAGAACCTGTCAAAGACAAAAGAACGGGCAGTTGCAACTAAATAATTTTTGTATGCTGCGGCTTCTACAAAATCGTTCTTTTGCATTACGAATAATAATGCAGCATTCAGCCAGTGTTTGTAAACCAAGGTAGGAGTTGATACATGAAACATAGAAAGCAGCATCAATATGGAACGGTTTTCATCATTAGCTTCATCATCCGCAGCTCCAAAAGAATTTACATAACTTACCTTATTATCTTTGTACCATTTCATCCTTTTCAAACTCCATCTGTCAATGCCACCAATAAATTCCCGCTTTATGATATACTTGTCAAAAAGGAATTTACATCTCAATAACTCGTAGCCGAACTCTTGAGCGAATCTGATTTTATCATCAGCTACTTTAATTTCAGCTTCAAAAGTGGATATAAGCCGTTTATCATCCAGAGGTATATCTTTTTTAGTATAAATTCTCAAAACATGAAGGAGAAAATTCGGAAAGTTAATTACAGAATTAAATCTTTCAGGTACTTCATCATTCTGAATATCTGATGACTTCAACCTCTTGCCCTGTATAATTTCAGTTAAAGATAATCGGCCTTCATCTGCTTTTGTTATTGGAAGGTTTGTTTTATTTTTGGGTAAGGTCAAAAAATCCAAGGGTTGCAAGGTATTCCAGTCATCCTGTCCAAACAAGGCATTGCGTTGTGGTACTAAAAACCCATACTGAATATACTTCTCCATATTGGAACAGGCTTCCCAAATAAGATTGAAAACAGAAAGGGCAAGTTCTCTTTCTTCCACTTCAAGCTCATTTAATATTTCCAGAAATTTTGATTTTAGAATTTCATGCTTTTCCAGTTGTTCGCCCCGGTTATTCATAATCTCAAAATAGTGATTAAGATCCGTGTCTTCGGGCACTGTAACCCGAAGGATTTTAACCCGGCTGAATAAGTACCCAGAAAATACATCAATAGTTATATTGTTTTCTGACAATTTTTTTCGCAGTAATTCTTTGCAAAGTTCAAATCCGGAAATAATACTTTCATTCCAGGTATAGTCAGGCGGAAAATCTTTTCCATACATGAATATTTGATGCAAGGTTTCGGATGACGATTTGCGGCTCGCAAAATCAAGGTTAATTTTTTTATACCAATCCAAAGCTACTGATGGAAAAAAATGCCTGATTACAGATGTTAGTAGGGTGAGTGTGGTAACCCGTTGCTGCCCATCAATGGTTTCGCAAAATAATTCGGGGCCAACTTTTCTCTCATAAGCTACTAAGGTACTATGTAATAATCTTGTCCTTCCCAGTTTCGGAATATAATCAATAATATCCTGTATCAATTGGGATATATGCTCTTCTTTCCACGCGTAGTTTCTTTGATAAACAGGTATTACATAATGGTCATCGCCATTAAGCAACGATTCTATATTTAATGTTACAATATTGTGTCCTTTAGTTACCATAGAATTGCAGGGTTTTAAAAAGGTTTTCAATATCTTTTGTTTTAGTAGAATAATTAGCCACCACAGATGGTATGTTCTGAGCAAAAAAATCATGAGGGGTGGTGGCATCCTTAATTAACCTGAATAGATTTAAATTTTGTAATACATAATTATCTACCGATGCCAACTGTACATTTTGATAATTGAGTCGCACACTATATGCCCAGATAAATATTTTTTCAATGGCTTTATTAATTTCCGTATATCCGAATCGGTCAATATAAAAAAGCAATGCACAATCAAATAGCATACGAACATAACTATCACCAATCCGATGGCGGCCCTCATAATTGTTGATCTTATCTATTATATCCTTGCTTCTTTCATTAAGTGTTGTATGAAGTGCGCTTATGTTTTGCCTGTATGTATCAAAGGTTTTTTATAATAGGCAATCAATTCAAAAAATCGCCTGCCGTTAATAATCGTTTGATCAAGCTGAAATGGATAAGGCATGTGCTGCATATCCACCTGGCGTTCAAAATTGTTGTTATAATTATCAACAAAGCGATGAGCAATGCGCAAGGGAATAGCATATGCAAATGCATCGATGCGGTCAATATTTACGCCTTTAAAGATGTCGGTTTCATTTTTTGTAAAATACCGCGCACTTTGCATGCGGCTCCAGCATTTTACCCTAAAAAGAAAATCAGCAAACAAACCCGATAATTCATCAGATTGCATGCTTTCCCATGTATCTACAATTTGAGTCTTGTGTGGCTCATCTTTTTCGGAGAACTCCCTCAGATGAAAGGCTTTTAACAGGTCATGGGGCTCTAGGTCTCGGCCTCTTGCATTCTGTGCATCAAAAAACTGAAATGCTTCTGAAACATCATTCAACACAAACTGAATTACTTCGCAACGATTGAGTAAAAAAATAATGAGTTCTTCATCAAACTTTACTACTTCTCTTTCTATCAATTGGTAATTGTTGCTGATATTACTTATGGAAATATCATTGCTGAAATCAGGACAAAACATCTTTCTTTCCAGCAAATGAAGTAGGTTTTTTAGCTCAGGGTTTTTAATAACAGCTTTATGATGCTTTAGTATGGCCTGAACCATTAGCAATAAGGTTATGATACGCTGCTGACCGTCAACTATATTGAATTTATAACCATCATTATGAATAACAATGGTTCCAAACCTATAGGCAGTCTTATTCCGAAAGGTGGACACATCTTTGATAAGTTGTGAAACATGCTTTTGAGTCCATTTATAGGGCCGTTGATAAACAGGTATAGAAAGTTGACTATATTGCAATAGTTGACCTACAGATATTATTGATGTTTGTAATTTTTCTTGTAACATACTAAAAAATCTTCTTATTAATTATCAAGTATGGTATCTCCATTTTGTCTCCCAATCGTTATAAATAAAAACAGGCATTTTAATGCCTAAACCCTTTGTCATAAAGAATCTAGCACCTTTAGAAGGTGTCATCAATTTCCTACACCATAATTTATTCACATTACTATATTCCTCAACAGGATTCCGCAAATTTTGCCACAATCCGGTATTTATAGTAGTCGTTAAATATACAGCTTTGATAGTTGGAATTGCTTGTAGTAAAGGTACAATTGGGTTTGGAACTTGCTGCCGAAACTTGGAAGCGATAGCAGAATCGGTGTATTTACCTAATATTTTTCTATGTTTTTCAATTTGTAAATCAGCATCATCTATACTGGAAATTAAATCGGTTAAGGCTACCTTTCGTGTTCGGCAATAGGTTTTCCATTCAACATGGTTTTGATTTCTTAAACCTTCATCCCTAAACATTCCGGGTAATAAGTCCCAGAAGTAGTTATTATCTGTTCTGCCATAAAACCATTCTGCATAATTACCTTCAGGCCATTCCGGATTAAAAGTTCCTACTATGAGAGTAGTCGGCTCAAAGTTTAATCGTTCAAGATTAAGATAGTTATGGAATTTATGGAGACAGGCCATTTTGCTATTTTTTTGTAATAAAAAACTCTGTTTTGTTGTTAATATAATAGGACAATCTTCCATTGGCCTCAACTTCCATTTCCCACAATGATTTAATAGCCGGGACATTGTTATACCAATAATTCATTCCAGATTGCCAACTTTTCCAAATTATTGGGTCAATTCTTTTTTTATGATGATGCCAATAAAATTCCTCAGCACATAAACTAAAATAGTCAATAACTTTTTGTTTTAGTTTTTCAGAATTTTTTGCTTGATTTAATTGCTCGATTGTCGGATATCCTCGTTCTATTTGCACAAGGTAGTTATTTAATAAGTCATAACGCAAATTAAATTCAGTAAACAATTGCTTGAGCATTTGTTCATCAGCAATTTTTTTTGTATGCCAAGAGTAATAGGCAGTAATAAGCGCACCCAAACCGCCTAAGATCATAGTAGCTAAAAGTGTATTGTCCATATTATATTAATCTTGTTTTACCCGTTAGTAATTCCTGCATTATGCCATGCTTTAGCATTTGATGTTTGGATAGATTTAGTTCTAAGGTTTGAATTTCATAATCCATATCAGATAATATGTTTGCTATTCTATCCTGTTCTTCAATCAATGGAAGTGTAATTTCTCCATTCATTATATCCTTAGTACCAAGATTTGCTTGAACCCCTAAGGAAGCTGAACCAATACAATATAATCGCCAGTCTCTCATATTTGATAACGTTTTCAAAAAGTATGGGTTGACTTTTGATATGTCCAATCTTAGAAGCCCAACACGTTGATTAAGTAGCAAAACTTTTTCGGTTTTTACAATAGCCATTCTGCCAACTAAATTTTTCTCGGGAGTAACATCTGTCATTGCAATTATTAAATCGCCATCTTTTAAATGAAAATTCTTTAGCGTATCGAAATCAGTTGTTACCCATTTGTTGACTTTTGTTTCATCAAAGTTAAAAGTGCCGTCTAATCCTATCTGAGCCATTGTTACAATTGGAGTTCCATCAGAAACATAACCTGCTGCTGAAAAACCATAGCCATTCTGAAAATCTTTAATTACCTCCCCCAACTTCTTCACCACCCACCCCTCTTTCGGTTTCAGCAATTGCTGCATAGCCCCCTGCTTGATGGCTTTCTTTTTTTCGATGAGTGTGGAGAGGCTGTTGATTAGGTCGTCCAAATCACTGAGTGCAGTGGCAATGGCGGTTTGTTCGGTTTTGGTGGGTATTGCAACACTAAATTTTCTTTGTGCCGTAATTGGTACTTGAAATCTCGTTGATTGAGACATCACCGCGGTATACTGTCTTACAAAATAGTTTGCTTGCAATACATACTTGAGATAATTACTTAATAGCCTTGAATTATCGCACCTGTAATATGTTGCAGTTGTACTTAACATTACATAATCTAAGGTAGTTTCTAATTTTGCTACTGGACCAACTGTAGCATTGTGTGCAAATAGTATATCGCCATTTTTCGCAAATCCTTTTTGAAACTTTTCACATCTTTCTTTAGTTAGATATTTACAACTGCTAAAATCTATTTCTCCATTCGGAAAATCTGTAGCTGATATATAGGGTATCCCATCATCAACAAATTCAGTTGTTCTTGGGTATAAGGCTCCGTGGTTTCCATCTAAATGTCCTACTATAATATTTTTATCAATAAGTGTTTGAATTTTACAAACCTCCCAGTCACTTGGAATTAAACCTACTTCGGATTGTTTATATTTATCTAATACTAACTCCATACAAAACCCATTTTAACAAGGTGAGCATTTACTTTTTCTTCAAGAGCTTTCACTGCCTTTAACTGCAATGGAATAGGTGTTTCATATCGTTCTACCAATTCTTTGATGCGTTGTGTTAAAGCCTGACTTATGCGTTGCATTTCAGTATTTACTGAGTGGTCTAAGTATTGCATCCATTTATCATCTACCACCAAGGTTTTAATTTCATCAATAGTTAAAACCTTGTATTTTGCCAAAACTTTTTCTTCGAGTAAATTTTGTAACACGATTATCATTTTGCTTTGCGTTAACTTATCGTCATTCAATTTCAAGTATTCACCTAAAATTTCATATTCGGCTGCATCGTCTTTACTGCCTTTAATTTTTTTCATCCGCTCCTTTACGCTATTTGCTGTAATGCTGTCTTTATCATTTTTGGCATCTGCCATTAAACCTTCTTCGGCTCCATGTTCTTCTTCCATTTCCAAAATTGCAGCTTTTATTTCTTCTAGCTTAGCTTCCATTTCAATAATAAGATTTTTCTCCTCTACAAAAAAGCGTTTGATCACTAGTTTTTTTGGCACTAATTCACATTCCCATATTTCTTCCTTCCTTGCTGACTTCACTAATACTAATTCCGCTTTCCATCCACTATCGCTGATGATGTAACAATCATCCTGCATTACTTCACTCCAATAATTCATCAAGTGTTGGTATACGTCGTAATTATCTATTAACTTCAGTTTTGAAAAGGTTTCCAATATATCTTCAGAAATATCATGAATCACCTTCTTGGGTTTTACACCTGCATCCATAGCTTTCAATACCGGAATAGTTTTCTTTTTCCAGCTTTCAAAAACCTCCACTACTTTTTTACCATAGCCGGTAAATTCAGGATGCGCAAATATGGTAGTTTTGATGTTGGATTTTTCTATTTTCAAATCGCTATACTCGGCTTTTTCATTGGAGGTAAACAATACATTTTTAAGCGAAGGGTAAACCGTCCAGTAACGGGAAAGATTTTCAATATCCACATTGGGAATCCCACCTTGTAAATGAGCTGCAATGTCCTGTATATCTTCTTCTTCCTGGCTGTCGATGTATCGGGGTAAATTGAGGTTGTATTCTTTGGCTTCAATTTCATTGATTGGAACAATGCGGCTATATTTAGGTAATTCCAATTGTTTGTTGAACACATCCACAATCTTGTGTATGTCCTGAGAGCGTAACTGATTTTTAGGTCCGGGTTTCATGAAACCTTTGCTGGCATCTATCATAAACACTGCTTTGCGATTGTTGGCATTTTCCTTATCTATCACAATCAGGCAAGCCGGAATACCTGTGCCAAAGAAAAGATTTGCAGGCAAACCAATAATACCCTTTATATACCCTTTTTTAATTAAATTCTTACGTATTTCAGCCTCTGCATTACCGCGAAATAAAACACCATGTGGTAAAATAACTGCAGCTTTACCTTTACTCTTTAATGAACGCAACATGTGCAATAGGAAAGCATAATCTCCATTTTTAGTTGGCGGTATACCAAAGCCTTTGAATCGCCCATAATCAGTGCCGTTAGAAAAAAGTTGGGTGTTTTCATCTCCTTCGGTATCATAAACCCCATTGCTCCAGTTTTTAGAAGAGAAGGGAGGATTTGCCACTATAAAATCGAATTGCTTTAAGCCACCATTATCTTCTGTAAACTGAGGATCGCTTAGTGTACTGTTCCCGGTGCATTTAATTAAAGCTGTAGGGCAATCGTGCAATACCATATTCATGCGCGCTAACCCGGCTGTAGCACTTTCCTTTTCCTGGCCATATATAGTAATCTTTTTTTCAGCTTCGTCAGCAACTTTTAACAACAATGAACCCGAACCACAGGTCGGGTCATAAATTGTAGTATCGGCATTAGTATTATTATTATTAATACCAATAATTTTTGCCATGATTCGGCTAACCTCTGCAGGAGTATAAAATTGTCCTTTGCTTTTACCACTTTCAGTTGCGAAATTTCGCATGAGGTATTCATAAGCATCATCCAATAAATCATCACCTTCTGCTTTATTTTTACTGAAATTGAGTCCTTCGAAAATAGCAATCAGTTTAGTTAGCCTTTCTACTTTCTCTTTTCCTGTGCCTAGCTTTTCAGGATTGTCAAAATCCACTTTGATTGAACCTAATGATTTATTAGCTTCTTCAATAGGTCCAATAATTTTTTTATTAATGTCGTCACCGATGGTGGTCTTGCCTTTTAAAGCAACCATATCGGTAAAGCTTGCACCAGGTGGAACCGTGATTGGTGCGTAAGGCACACCTGCATATTTATCGCTGATGTACTTGATGAAAAGCATAATGAGTACATAGTCTTTATATTCGCTGGCATCCATGCCACCTCTCAATTCATCGCAACTTTTCCATATAGAAGAGTAGAGTTCAGATTTTTTAATTGCCATTACCTTTCAGTCAATTTTTTTTATTAATTAAATTTTCAATTTTAAAAAACGTTTTTTCATTTTTTGATTATTTACAATCATTTTATTGCAATTTAAGTCCGCATTTTTCATGTAAATTATGCCTGTTGCGTTTTAAAAATAATCCATTTTTGAAAAACTTCAATCAAGTCTTGATAACAAATATCTCGAATATCTTTATAACATTTTTCAGGCTTTTGCTTCTTCTTTATATAAAAATGTAAAGCTTTCGAATGCCGCAGTAATTGAGATCCTTTGAAAAAATTAAGCGGCAAATTCTCATTAAGCCATTGAAACAACTCTAAATATTTATCAAATTGTTTCTCAATTACTTCAAAAGTTTCTTTCATATCATATGATTCTTTCAGCGCTATTGCTGCTGAAAAGAGTTTGCGAAATTTCTGGGATTTATAAACGTTGGAATAGGTTTTCATTTCTTTCTTTTAAAACTTAATTTGTGATACATGAACTTCAACTTATGTCCCTTATGAGATATTGATTTTAATGCCTCTTAAGCCAAATTGTTATGTTCTAAAAAAAGGTTGCTTTAATTGGGATTTTCGGTTTCTCAAACATACATTACAAACGGTTTCGAACAAAATATACGACCAAAATACACAATACAGTTTTAATTTAATATGTGTCACAATTAAAGTAAATTTAAATACTAAAATTATTACTAAATAGGGAATAAAAGCAAATAAAAGCAAATAATTAATTGTTTTACCATGTCACAAAAAACCAAAATTGCAAAATACCGATCAAAAACCCATGTTTACCCGTTAAAACCAACTAAGTACAATATGCCCCCCTCACCCCTTCCTCACCCTCTTCAACTCCAACATATTCAACGCATTGGGCCTTAGGCCGGTGATGTTGTTTTGCACAAAACGATATACCTCATCATAAAATAGCGGGACTACCGGGGCTTGTTGCATGAGGATGCTGTCCATTTGGTAGTAGAGGGTTTTGCGGAGGGTTTCGTCGCTTTCGGCTACGGCTATGGTGTAGAGGCTGTCGAATTGGGGGTTGTGGAAGCGGGTGTAATTGGGTGGTGCTTCGCTGCCTCCGTAAAATACAGTGAGGTAATTTTCGGCATCGGCGTAGTCTGCAATCCAGCTGGAGCGGAATAATACGGTGCTGGCGTTTAATCGCATTTCGCGCAATAATCTTGGGTCTACGGTTTCAACTTTTATGGCGATGCCAATGTCTTCCAGTTTATCTTTTACATAAATGGCGATGTCCTGATACTGCTCAGTGGTGTGCAATACAATTTCGGGTAGCCCTACCCCATTTTCAAAACCGGCTGCTGCCAATAATTGTAATGCGGTATCCGGATTAAAAGTATAGCCATAATGTGGATGTTTGTCCTGAGGCAATAAACTCGGTGGCACTATTCCTCCGGTGGCAGCAATTCCTCTGTTGTTTTTTAAAAATAATAACATCTCGTCTTTATCAAATCCGTAATTAATGGCCTTGCGGACTTCGATAAAGGATAGTGGATTTTCTTTTACAATGGGGAGACTGGTATCCATTAAAATGGAAAAATATTCCACGTTCAGATAAGGTCCTTTCAGCAGTTTAATTTTGTCGTTATATTTTTCCTGGAGATTACCTTCCTTGGTTAAAATATTATCTTTTAATGCAGCATCAATATCGCTCACAAAATCTAATTCTCCCGATAAAAATTTTAAAAATTCCGTTGATTTATTGGTGTTAAATTGAATATTCACCGCATCGAGATAAGGTAATTTATTGCCCTGCTCATCGCGTTCAAAATAATTTTCAAATTTGTGTAGAATTAATAATTCGCCTTCCTCCCATTTTAAAAATTTAAATGGTCCTGTTCCTACGGGGTGACTACGAAAATCTTTGCCGTAAAGGTCTATGGCTTCTTTTGGCACTACCGAACAATATTGAATACTCAATCGCTGCAAAAACGGAGCAAAAGGTTGTTGCAATTTAATTTTTACTGTGCTGTCGTTAATGGCATAAAAAGGACTGATACTATCTACAATATTTTGAAAAACCCAATTGCCTCTGGCGGCAGTTGTAGGGTCAATTAAACGATAAAATGAATATACCACATCCGCTGCAACCAATTTTCGCCCTTTGCCATTGGGGAAACAGGCATCGTCGTGAAAAAATACATCGTTGCGCAAATGAAAAGTATAGGTTTTTCTGTCGTCTGCAATTTCCCAACTTTTGGCAAGACATGGCATTACATTTAACGCGGTGTCTAATTGCACCAAACCACTAAATAATTGATTTACACTCCAGGTATTCGATTGATCGCTGGCAAATGCAGGATCAAGTGAAGTTAAAGGCGTTGCCAGATTTAAACGAAAAATGGTTTTATCGGCATTTTCACTTTCATGGCGACATGATGAAATCATTACCACCAAAAACAAAAAACAAACAGCTATCCTATTTATTTGCATCGCAACAAAATTACACCAAACAAAAGGGTTTTAGTTGGAAATACGTCGGTAAATCTCCACATACAAGCCCGAAGAAGTATAATTATCAAGGCTTTCGAGCGGTTGATAAGGTGTTTCGGGACCGGTAGTTACATACACCCTCAACAGCTCATAATTGAGTTTATACGTCTCCCACCATTGTAATACGATGTCGATATTATTTTTGTTTTTGCCGGTATTATGTATGTTGGTGCGGACAAATATTTCGGGTTTTTGTGTAACAATATGCTCCATATATTCTTTGGTCATTTGTTCAAAATAGGGATGGTATTCAAACAAAGGATACATATACAAATACCCTGAAGCTGATTTACGATTGGCATAAAATAACAATTCCGGTTCGTTGGTCATGGTGCCGATTACTTTATTACTATCACTTATTGAACGAATATAATTTCCAATTGCAGGGGCATCGGCAAATATGGCGTAATTGGCCATTTTGCGACTGTATGTTTCACCATTTATTTGGAACATATCATAATTCCTAAAACCGAAAATAAAAAACTGCAAGGTGGCTATAACAAACACAGCAGGTGCAAAATAATTTTTGAGTTTATTGGAGATGATTTTACTTCCATCCACCAAAAAATAAGCGGCTGCTATGGCTACCGCAGGATGTAAAAAAATAAAATAATGTTTACGGAAATACAATCCCGGCACAACGGCTAATGCAGATAATAAAACGATGAGCCACAATATCCACCATTTTTTTTGTTGATAGAAAACAATACTCCAAACCAATGCCAACAGACTTATTACCACAAATACCCAACTATTTAAAAATATATCGCGGTAGTTGGTAACGAATAAATATCTGCCCACAATTCCATTAACCATAGTGGCATATTCTCTGCCATAAATAAAACAGAAAAATATAAAATTAGCCATCAAGTCGTGGTATTGCAGATAACCCAATAGCAATGCGGCTGGCAACAAGCCACCGATTACCCAAATTAACAATTTAAAATAAGATACGGTTTTCGGTTTGTAAACTAAAAATACAACAAGTGCCATTACGCCATAAATAGCGCCCGGTTGTTTCATCAAACAGGAAAGGCATAACATCACACCTGAAAAAAACAACCATAACCATTTTTGTTTGCTGAGATATTGTATCATCATCCATAAACCCGCACAACCAAAAAACACTACAAATACTTCCGCATTAGATAAAATTGATTCAGCCGGAAAAGAAAGTGAAATAATTAAAAATGTTGCCGCAGCATATATACCTGTTCGTTTGGAAAATAAAAATGAAACACAACCAAATAAAAAAAATGTTGTGGCCAAATGCATAAACAATCCCGTTAACCGAATGGCAGCAACACTTTCACCAAATACCGCAAATACCGAAGCATACATATAATACACCCCCGGAAATTTCATGTTATAAATAACATCATAAGGTAAATTGCCTTGTAAAATTTGTTGACCGGCATACGCGTATTCGCCTTCGTCGCGGTCGAATGGAATATTGAGCAAGTTGAGCCTCAAGTATAATGTAATGGCAACAGCTAATTCAAGTACCAACATATCGAAAACCGATACATTATTGGTTTGCTGAAGTTGTTGATTACTTTGGCTTGTTTGCATTTGAGGTTTTAGCTGCTAAAAATAACAATTAATTCAATACCCGTTCAGTGTTTTGTTTTACACAACAAATCAAGTAAGCAGCTTATTATGATCTCAAGCATTGATTGAGTAGTAGTAAAAAGTTACCGATATTTATTTCAATTCATGAATAACCAGTTCACAAAATTCCTGCTCTTCTTTAAATTGATATTTTTGATAAAATTGTAATGAAGCCAGAAAATATTTTTCAGTAAATGTTGGAAAAATAATATCGAGTTTTGCTAGAACTCATCTCAAAAATAGGTTTGCGTTTGTATTTTCAAGTATTCGCTCTTTAGCCGAGGCGCTTGAAGCAGCCCATACTGGAGGAAGTACGGGCAATTCAAGCAACGAAGGATAAAGAGCGAAGACGTAGAAAAGACGCCAAAGTTATTTTTGAGATGAGTTCTTTACATTCCGGACAAATAATAGATGGTTTTTTATCGGACTCATCCAATGAATTACTGCCATTTAAAACACAAGCATACTGAATACAATGTTGTAGCCCTAACATGTGCAAAAATTCATGTGTGGTTGTTTTTATCAGTCTATTCAATACTAATTGACGAGCACTATCTGTATCATAATCACCATATCGGGCGAAGGAAGTAATGCCGATTTTTTCTTTGGTATTGGCCTGACCAAATACAAAATTCCAACCATCTCCGGGATAAATATCGCGTTGTGTTAAGCCCATGATTCCTAAAGCGTCTTTCTCCAATAAAGGGCGAATAATTTCATCTAACAACAACTGACTATTAAGTTGTTCATCGCGGAAATAATGGGTTGGGAATAATTGTGCGTTTATAGATGGCAGCACCGTAACTTCATAACCAAAAATGGTAGTTAAATAAGTCGCAACATCGGCAATCAGCGAAAATTCTTCCTCATGAATAATATCGATGGGTAAAATATAAAAGGTAGCCTCAGCATTATTGCTATCAATTGGTGTGTCCTCGCGAAACTCTTCCAGTGTTTGACCCAACTCCTGTTGCTCATATAACCATTCTCCGGGTTGAGGTGTGGAGAGGGTATCATATAATTCGGCCAACTGCGTTGTTGACGATTCTGCAGGTTGGTTTCGATGATTACTGCATCCCGCTGTGAAATACAAAACGGGAAGCAGTAGTATCATCCATTTAATTTTCGAGTACAAATTGTTTAGTGATTATTTTATCCGACATTTTTATCGTTACCACATAAACACCGGCTGCCTGATTTTCCATACTAAAATGTACGGTTTCATCCTGCACGCGCTGAACACTTTGTGTATGAATTGTTTTTCCTGTTATATCTGCAACTGTTATATCCGCATCGCTTAATTGCGCAAAATCCAAATCAATAAATATTTCATTTTGAGCTGGGTTAGGATATAAATTCACTTCATCAGCAGGTTTAACAAAAGTTTCAACCGGAGTATAATTACCCACAATAAATTGCATGTAAATCAACCCACCAAAATCGGCTTCAAATGATTTAATAAATGTACCGTCAATTTCTTTAGTTCTGAAATATCCCGAACCATCACTGTTTGCCCACCAGCTTAATCCATCTTCACCGTAATCCCATAAATACAATTCGTAACAACCATCTTCAAGAATTAAAGTGTCTTTGTAAACAGTATTATCCGAAAAAGATGTTCTTTCTAAAATAGTATTCCCATTTTCATCATACACAAATAAATCGTTTTCGTGTGATGCTGTATTGGTTCTTGTTTCTACAATAAATTCTGATGGATATGTCGGCGGAATAGCTAATGGTGTTGTGATAGAATTATTATATACATATTCATCTGTTCCACCATTTGGGCTGCTTATGGTTGCAATAAATTCAGTACCTGAACCATTCCATCCGAAATTAGGTAAGGTAACTTCTTCACTTTCCATAAAAGCTAAATTACCTGTCCAGGTATAAGTGTCCTGGTCGTAATCTTTAATGCCAAAAGTGATATCTAATTTAGTTAATGCCGTTGCACCTGTATTGGTGATGCGCACTATCGGATTATTACAAATTGGATTTTTGCGTTGTTGCATATCATCATCGCTTGGTGCAATAATGGCATCCAATCTTGCATCTAAATTAAAATTAGGTTCACCATACGTTACCAATTGCACTGAAGTAACATAAGTAGGCACACTACCAGCATTATTCCAAGTATAATCTTCAGCTGAATAATCAAATGTATAGGTATTGCCCGGAGTAACTTCAGGTGTTAATTCATAATCGTAGGTCCATACTTCAGCACCCGGACACCAGTTTGCTCTGTCATAAACCCAAGTTCCACCTTGCGGATAAACAGGATTTACATCGCAGTTATCTCTCCAAACTTCTTTACTC
Organism: Bacteroidota bacterium; assembly: GCA_016718035.1. Taxonomy (GTDB): domain Bacteria; phylum Bacteroidota; class Bacteroidia; order Chitinophagales; family BACL12; genus UBA7236. The sequence goes on from JADKEK010000014.1 coordinate 19,096, forward strand.
CAAACAGTGCTGCCATTTACTTTAAAATAATGGTCGCGCGCACAAAATTCGGAGCAGTTAGCCGTGCCACCAAAACCGTGACCTGTTGCGCGAATTTTTACGCGTGAATTTTTTGCATTGGCAGGAATGGTAACTGTTTGCGGAGGTGTTAAATCATCGAATGAAGGTGTTAATCCATACCCATAAAAGCCATACCATAAATTAGTCACCGCAATTGGGTCGCGCGGAGGTGTTCCTTCAATAAATAATAATTCTAGGTCTAATAATTCTTGCCAGTTACCTGCATTTAAATGCACTGAATCGTGTAATAAAGGACGGTAATCGCTTAAATCGAAAGTCCAAGTAAATCCTTCACCTAAATCTAAACCAATACCATAAGGTGTAATATATCGTGCTAATTCATGCGTAATTACTACTTCATAAGGTTCGCCATAATATTCCAAATCGCTGTTTACAATATTATCGGTTGCATCAACTAAAGTTGAATCGGCAATAGTGCCATCTGCATTATACGTGTATACATAAAATTCTGCCGGATAAACCAACATCGAATCTGTTGCTGTTAATGGGTCCGCAGGGTCGTAAATAATTAATGCAATTGGGTCGGTAATTACTTCTTCAACAACTAAAACTGAATCGATATGACTAACAAATTCGCCTTGGTCAAATTTTACAATTGGACGTGTTGAAATTTTATTAATATTTCTAAATATATCACCCGAATACATAAAACGTTCAACAGCACCAACCAATGCTAAATCGTTATCGCTAACCACATCAGGTTCTGTTAATCCGTTGCCATCGTTGAAATTATAATACAATAATAAATTAGCTGCATTAGGATGTGCGCCATCTAAATCTTTATACATATAAGCTGCAATAGTTGCTGCATCTAATTCCACATTCCAAATAGCAAATTCATCCATATTACCAGCATAACTTTCGCTGCCACCCCAATTGCCTTTTCCTAATCGCAATTTATCGATGCCTTCCATCAATTTTGTTTTGCCGGTACCGGAATGCCATTTTTAGTAAATGCCCAATGGGTCCAGTTGGCCTCATAATCTGCAGCCACAGCCGCTTTGTTAATACGGTCGTAACCACCATCATCACCGGCATCCCAATACACATTACTATCGCTCCATGGGGTATGACTATTTAATACTCTTGCTCCACTGCTTGTAACAGCTTCGAATGTTGTTCCGTTTTGTGGTTGAAAATCTGCATTTCCCTGTGACCAAAATGCAACAGTAACCTGGTCGCTTAATCCGGATAAAGGATTGCCAATTACATCAGCATAATCAGGTGTCAAAAATTCAACATATTTATCGTTGGTATTTGATGTAAGCAATGAGAAATAAGGAGTGGTTGTCATACTTGTCATGTATGATAATCCGGTTGCTGTGGTATTATCATAAGTAATTTCAATAATAATATTGGATAAACCATCCCAGTAAAAAGGTGTTGTAAAATCTACACCATCCCAACCTAAATCGAATGTCGTATTTTGATTATACACTTCCGTAAATCCTGATTCAAAAACGTTGGAAACAAATTCAGTCAGCACTGAAGATTTCATACGAATACTTAAATGTTTCATTTCATCACCCGGGCTATTTATTTCGAAATCCATACCGGTGATATTGCCGGGAGTTAAACCAGCTGCCGTTAATTCATCTGCACGCCATAAAATTTGTGTTCTGCCTACCGGATAAGCTGTATAAAAAGGATAAAATGCATAACTATCGGCAACACCTGATTGATAACTGTTATAGGTAATGGTATCGTCGTAAACAATTGAATATTGCCAAGAAGGCACATTGGTATAAGTTGGAGTTGATGAATAATTCAATTCATCGGGACTAGCACCATTGGCAGTAAAATATGGATGGGTTAACAAGGTTGAATCCAGATTTCCCGTATGTTCATATAAGTAGGTGTAAGTCAAATAATCCCATTCGCCACAAGCCGGACTTTGAGCGGGATTACATTTGAGGGTGTATTTCATCAGGATTTTTTCCACGTCCACATCTAATCCCGGCAGCTCGAACCAAGCGTCCTGAGGGGAGCCAAACGTAAAGGTTTGCACTTTAATGGTATCGCCGGGACCCGCGTATACCGCTAATGTTGCGATAAAATAAACAGTAATGAGTGTAAAAATTTTAGTAATGTATGACAACATGGTTGTAAGTTTGACACAAATATAGCCAAGTACAGGTTTTAACAAACCGAAGACAAGGGGATAAAGACATTTAAATGACAAAAGCGTGATTAAAGCAATTCAAATACAAAAGTCGTACGGGCCATTACAAGTATTGAAAGGTGTTGACCTTCAGGTAGAAAAAGGGGAATTGGTGAGTATTGTCGGGGCTTCCGGTGCGGGAAAAAGTACGTTGTTACATATTATAGGAACACTCGATAAACCCGATGCAGGAGAGGTGATTATGAATGATATTCGTTTGTCGGGATTAAATGAAAAGGAGCTCGCGCATTTCCGCAATAAACATATTGGATTTGTATTTCAGTTTCATCATTTATTACCGGAATTTACGGCTTTGGAAAATGTTTGTATTCCCGGATTTATTGCCAAAACAAAAGAAAGTGTTGTCAACAACAGAGCAAAAGAATTACTCGATTTTTTGGGATTAAAAGACAGGCTTGAGCACAAACCCGGTCAGCTTTCGGGCGGTGAACAACAAAGGGTTGCCGTGGCGCGTGCACTCATTAATAGCCCCGGGGTAATTTTAGCGGATGAGCCATCGGGTAATTTAGATACACATAATGCAAAGGAGTTGCATAATTTATTCTTCCGTTTGCGGACCGAAATGCAGCAAACATTTATCATAGTAACCCACAACGAAGACCTCGCCAACATGGCCGATCGCAAAATTGTGATGCAGGATGGGAAAATGGTGTGATGGCTGATTGTGGAAGAGGGAACGCGGATGACGCGGATGGCACGGATTTGCGCGGATTGGGTTTGGTAGAGTTGAGCTAAATTGATTTATGCTGCTTATTTATGTTTCTTTTGGTTTTAATAGCATTGTTTGAGGATGGGTTTGATGGAGTTACTGATAGTAAGGTTCACATTTTTTTTATGTATTTGATGCTTTAGTTAGATAACCTTAATTAAATAACATCAACCAAATAAGACACTGCCAGTAATCAAACTGTCGCGCAAGCGTCAGTTTCTCACGTATTTAATATAAAAAAAATCAGCGTAAATCCGCGCCATCAGCGTCATCCGCGTTCCTTGTTGTTCAGGGTTTGGTGAAGAGCACGATGCGGTTGCTGTTGGTGCCGTTTACGTTGTTTTTTACGCCCCAGATATTGGCTGTTTTTGTAAATTGTTGTTGATTGATGATGATTTTATCGCATTTAAATCCGGCATTTAATCCCATCGCTAAAACATGTTCTTCCAATTGCGTTTTTCCGAGATGTACTTCCCCTGTTTCGAATGCAACATAACCACCTTTTTTCGTAATTCGAAACAACTCATTAAATACCGCCGACATTTTTATATTCCACTCATCGATGGTTTTCGACATGGTGATTTTTTTTTCGATGGATTTCATTTCAATACCATTAAACCAACAACGCATCCAATTATCGCGCGCATATTGCACCACATCTAAAAATGGTGGAGAAGTAACAGTAAGTTGCACCGATTTACTTTTAATACTTGATGTATTTGCTGCATCACCTTGAATAAATAATGCCTTTTTTGCGGCAGCATGAACTTGTTTAATATCGGTTGGTTGTAAGTCCTTTATCAGACTTTTTGTCTTTTTTACAATAAGTGCCTTAATGTTGCGATACTCCGGTTTTTGATTGCGTTTTTTATTAATCAAAATTTGGCGTTCGCGGGTAACAGCCTGATTTGGTGGTAATGTATATACAGAAAAAAATCCGGGTGAATGACCGGTGAGGCGATTGGTGGCTACCATACGTATCCATTTATCTATGGCATCGAGTTTACCGTTTTTTTCGCGAGTAATAATCCAATGTCGTAAAACAAGTAATTCACGAAAAGTGTCTTTGTGGTAAAACATGTGCAAATGATTTTTTTCACGTTGCACCGGTTCTGCAAAAATGGCATCCAAACGATTGTGCAAAACTTGTAAGTCCGGAATACATAATCGCCCTTCAGCAAGAATAGTAGAGATAGGATTTACATCATTGGCAATAATATTTCTTCCGTGTAATGCAGCCTCAATTACGGTTGTTCCTCTCCCACTAAATGGGTCGTAAACTACATCACCTGGATGGGTATAACGGGAAATAAAATATTGTGGTAGGGCCGACTTAAAGCAAGCGCGATAGGCTATCTCATGGAGGTTATGTCCTTGCCGTTGTTTAGAAGTCCAGAACTCACCTGTGAGCACCGGAACCTTCGTTTTGTTAAAAGTAAGGATTGTTTTTTTCAGCTTTTTCTCCATAAACTTGCTGCCTGCCAGCTAATTGCCAGTCAAAAATGGTGATTTTTAGGTGAACATTCATAAATGCAAGTGTGCAATTTGGAAATTGCAAGGAATTAACCAAGATTTGCAAAAAAACAAACCATGCCTTCTTTATTCTCAAACACACTCACATTTACAGACCCAAGTGAAATAACATTTACATGTTCCTCTAATGAACTAAGGGTTTTTGTAAAAGGAACTTTATTAGGTTCCATTAATGCTGATTATCCGGTAACGATGTATGTTACGGTGAATAACGGTGTTAACAGCTTAACAATAACACAAATCAGCAATTCGGTATATACGCAAGGGAATACCAATAATCCCATGGTAGATACGGTATATTATGATTTTAACAATCGCAATCATCCGCCTTGTGTTGTGGGTTGTACTACATCTCCCACAACATATAAAATGTACGGTTGGGACGATGATGTTAATGGACAAGTATGTATAGGAAGCAATAGTTTTACTTCTTATTTTAATATTAGCACTAATTGTACCTTCAAAGCAAAAATTGAACAGGTTATGGTGAATAATCAGCCAAAAATGCGTTTGGTTGCCCGTTATTCAGGTAATGTGTATCTCAATGTTAACGCGGGAATAGCGGACTGTTTCAACAGCCCTTATTGTTATGCATGTAATATCTAATATAATAAATAAGGGTGATTGATTAACAGTCACCCTTATTTATATTTATAAAATATCGTTTCTGAAAGAGGTTTATTCTCCACTTTTGAAACGGCCCAAGCGAGTGTTTCTTCGATAAGCACTAAACGTTTATGATTATTCTGACGATGCATGATTAAATAAAAATCATACATCTCTTTATATACACCCGATTTTTCACGTTCAGCCGTTTTAATTAATTTTTTGATATAGCCGGTAAATGATTTTTCAAAGTCGTTGAAGCGCGATTTATTTTGCATGCTGCGAATGCCATTGCGCAACGCTGAATCCAGATATACAGTATTACCTAATTCGTAATGTAACAATAAATGTAACATTTGAGCTCCGTGTTGTAAATCTTGTTTAGATTCTGTTTTAAAATTTAATACTTCCTGACAATAATGTAGTGATTTATGGATGTCTCCTTTACAGAATAAAAATAAACTCAGGTTATATACATCAGAAACAAACTGTGAATCGGATAATTGATTGCTATATTTTTTCAGTACATGTTCGCATTCGTTAATAATTTCTTCCGATTTATCGAATTGAGCAGTATTCATGTAATACAGCATTTTATAATGCAATATATTCATAGCAATGGTTGCCTCATCTTTTAATTTATCTTTTGGCAACTCATCCAGTTTTTTTAATAAGCCCTCAAACTCCTCGTATTTACCCAAATTATGCGCTGCAGATAAAACGGAAGCTATAGCGTCCATGTAATTACCCAACACATTAAAATGATGCTGCGGGTATTGCTCCATGAGTGTTAATAAGGCTAAATTGTTTTGGTACATGCCCTGATAATCGTTGCTAAACCGATAAATATATCCATGGCACTTGAGAAAAAGAAATTTACTGTAATAAGTATCAATTGCATTTATATCTTGAAGTAAGGGATGGTTTTTATATCCAACCAGCCATTCAATTTTCTGCGGGTCGTTGAGTTTTGGGTCAATTACAAATTGCGCCAACAATGTGTAATAAATTTTGCCCAACTCTGATTCATTATTCAAACTTTTAAATACCCTTTGTTCTTCTTCGTGGATTAAATTAATTTTAGCCACCGGGTCACCTCCCGAATACCGAATGGCAAATACACGTTCGCGTTGTAAAATGGCCACTAACATATAAGTAAGGTCGAATTTATACGCCAGTTCTTTTGCCCTGCGCAATGCTTTTACACGCATCTCGGTTAACCCCTTTTCGGTGTAAAACAATTCGTCCTGTATTAAATCAAATACTTCGTTTGCTGCATTCTTTTCCGAACGATACACCCGCATACTTTTTACGATGAGGTCGAACAAATAGATTTTAAGTTGAGGCAACATTTTGATATCGCCCTTGCTTTTGAGTTTCTTTTTGAGCAATTCTTCATCATAGGCCTCTTCCTGTTCATCAATAAGGTCGAAAACTTTCATGTACACCTTATTCTTCTCATTGCCCTGTCGCTGGGCAAAAAGTTTAAAGTATCGCTTCTCGCTGGGATTAAGCGCGTGAATCAGGAAAAACAGGTCGTCTCCGGGTAAAGGCATAAGTTGAGGTAAATATGGGCAAATTTAAGGATATATAGAAAAATGCATTAACTGAAAACCGTTAATGGCGTCAAATAGCCGCTTAAAACCCTTTACGGGGTTGACTTCCAAGGCATATACATATTAAATTTTTACAAATATGTTCGTCAGACATTGAATAATGCCCCCTAATTTGGTTTGCCCAGGGTATAGGGTCAAAATACCTTTACATCATCAATCACAAACAAAAACACAAAAACAATATGGCAAGTGCAATCGACTCCGGCTTACTCAGACCAATCGCGTTTACAGAACGTGAGACTGAAATTTTGAACCTCATTGCAAAAGGCAGAACAACCCGTGAAATTGCCGATGAACTCTGGCTTTCGGTAAATACCGTGGAAAGTCACCGCAAACGAATGATCAAACGCGTTAACGCTAAAAATATATTTGGTGTGTTCAATTACACTATCACCAATGGAATTTTAAACCCTATGGTTTTTACAGAACCTTGTCTCATGTAAACACAACTCTGCTATCCCAAGCACGTTTTAATTCTCACCATAGGCTGTTGAATCTGCCGCCCTGTCGTTGGGGCGGCTTTTTTTATGCCGGTACGGTATATTTGTACCCGCAAACATGGAAATATTCGAATACATATTTTATCTCGGCGTTATTAATATCGTGTTTTCAACAGGTTGGAAAATCCTGGCTACAGTTACTTCCTCGCTGCTGAACGATATGGGTATCAATAAAGATTCATCCTTTTTGTTTTTCAAAGCCCTCGGTTATTATATCCTGGTTAGCCTTGCTGCCTTAGTTACATTTTCGCATATGGATGCTACCTATTCACTTGCGGCAGTTTCCTATGCCATTATCGGAACATTTGTAATTTATGCTACTATTGCCAGCAATCTTGAACGCAATCGTTGGCGTGCAGTGATGAATTTTGAACGCAAACGTGTACGGGTAATGCGGTTTGATGGGTATTTATTGATGGCATGTATCGTATTATTTATCATCACCATCTTAAAACCGGAAATAGCGAATTTACCGCCACATAAATGGTTATTAGCGACTATCGACAAAATATATCAGACAGCAATTCTGAAATATATCATCGGATTTTTTGCATTTTTTTATATGCTGAATATCATTTTCAGAGGCATCAAGGCGTCAGATGAAGTTTTTTCTATATTATTTAATCGTAAACGCAAATCACCTGATACCCAAAGGCCGGGAAATGATGGTGGATTTACAGAATATGAAGAGGTTACCGACGACAGCACTACCCTACCAAAATAATGCACAACCAGTTTTCGTTTAATTCAAAATTTACAGCTTTGCGTTTTCATTTTGTATGGCTATTATGTTTGTTATCCCTAACTGCCGCTGCACAGGAAGTGCAATGGGCATCGGAAGTTGTCCGTTTTTCGACTGAATATACCCGTAAACAATTTGCAGCCAAACAAGTGTTGGGCAAACCGGATAAGTTGCCTGCATTCGGCGAAAGTGCCGTAGCATGGGCACCAAGCACTCCCGATAATCCGGCTGGGGAATTTATTCATGTCCGTTTTGCCAACCCTCAAAAAGTGCAACAAATTGGTATTGGAGAAAGCAATTGTCCCGGCACCATTAAAGAAGTAATTCTTTACAGTACAACCGGAAAAAAATACAGCGTTTACGAAAACCTGAATATCAAACCTGAATTCACTACCGGTGGAAGAATATTTCGAGTATTTATTCCCCTTACCGATTATGATGTAAGCGAAGTGCGTGTTGTTTTAAATACCAAAGCAATACCCGGCATGAATCAAATTGATTGTATTGGTATTTCGAATAGTGAAGTGCCAATAAAAGCATCTGTAAATGAATTACAATATGCAAAACCCATTCCCGATCCGGAAAATTTAGGGGTAGAAGTAAATAGCGATGCGGATGACATGTTTGCATTTATTGCACCTGATGGCAAAACATTGTATTTCGCCAGAAAAAATTACCATGAAAATACCGGTGGAGCCCTCCGTGATGATATATATGTTTCCAAATGGGCGAATAATAAATGGACCAAAGCTATTAATATCGGTTTTCCTTTAAATAATGAGCAACATAATTATGTATCGTGGATTAGTTCTGATGGCAGCTCATTATTACTTGCCAATAATTACGAAAAAATAAAACAGGATATTTCTATCTCTAAAAAAACACCTGACGGATGGTCGTTCCCAAAGGCATTAAAAATTAATGATTTTTATAACGACAACGAATTTTCCTGTTACCACATGAACACCGAAGGTAATGTAATTTTAATGGCCATTGAACGCCCCGATTCTTATGGCGACATGGATATTTATGTCAGTTTTTTACAAAGTAATAAGGTGTGGACCGAGCCTAAAAATTTAGGTATGACCATTAACTCTGCAGCCACTGAAGGCAGCATATTTATTGCCTCCGACAATAGAACCATTTATTTTGCGACCAACGGTAAAAGTGGTTTTGGCGGTTACGATATGTTTATGAGCAAACGCCTCGATGATACCTGGTTAAACTGGAGTGAACCTGTAAATCTGGGCAACAAAATTAATAGCGAAGGTCACGATTATTATTATACCATTCCTGCAAGTGGCGACTACGCTTATTTTTCCTCTACAAAAAATTCGTACGGTAAAGCGGATTTATTTCGCATACCTCTTCCCGTTGAAGCACAACCGGATCCTGTTACCTTGCTGAAAGGAAAAATTATTGATGCAGAAACAAAACAACCCATTAATGCAGATGTTGCATTTGGTGGTTTGGTGAGCGAAGAACCAAAAGGTATAACTACGTCAACAAACGGAACTTATCAGATTATTATTCCTGAAGATAATTATAATGTTACTATCAAAAAACCGGGTTATTTTCCGGTGATGACAACTATTGATGAGGATTTAGATTTTGATGAAATTGATTTTAATGTTGAAGACCCAGTTGCAACTATTAAACACGAAATTAAAACAGATTTAAAGGCAGACATTAAAGAAAATAAAATCACCGATGAAGAAATTCTCTTGGAACTGAATAAAAGAATTAATGAAGAATTGTCCGATACCATTACAACAGATAAAGAAGCCATTGTAAAAGAAATTGCAGATGAATTATCCGGCACAAAAGATTCTTTATATGCGGAGGTAACTGCCGATGTGGAACTCATTCCTATTAAAGCGGGAACCATTATTCAACTCGACAATATATTTTTCGAAGCGAATAAATCTGACTTAAAACCGGAAAGCTCCGCTTCGCTCGATGAACTGGTTGATTTTTTAAAGAGTAATCCCAATATTTATGTGGAAATCGGCGGACATACCAATGGCCTGCCAAATGATGCTTTTTGTCAGAAATTATCTAACGATAGGGCTAAAAACGTTGTGGATTACCTCACAGTAAAAGGCATTGCACCGGACCACCTTACATGGAAAGGATATGGCAAAACACAACCTATAGCGGACAATGCCACAGCAGCGGGCCGGAAAAAAAATCAGCGGGTTGAACTAAAAATCATTAAAGTGGAATAATTCGCATTTTGTTTTACAATTTTGCATCACAATTTATCAATTATGATGCATATTGCATACGAAGTAGCCATGCCGAATCCGGCAACACATGTTTACCAATTTACCCTGCATATAAAGGGTGTTACCGAAGAATTTGTTCATTTGGAATTGCCGGTCTGGACTCCAGGTTCTTATTTGGTACGTGAGTATGCAAAAAATGTAAATGCACTACAAGCCACCGACGCACAAGGTGATACATTACCTGTTGTTAAAACACAAAAAAATAGTTGGGCTGTTTATGCTGCAGGAAATGATTTTACGGTTACCTACGAAATTTATGCTTTTGAAGAAAGTGTGCGCACCTGTTGGTTGGATAGCAGTCACGCATCACTTATTCCTGCTGCTTGTTTTTTATGGGTTGCAGGTTATGAAGGTGGGGTGGAAATCACCATTCATCCGCATGAAAGTTTCAAAAAAATTGCAACCGCGTTACCAAATGCACAAAATAATATTTGGCAGTTAACTGCAGCGGATAAAGACACCTTATACGATAGTCCTATTGAAATTGGTAATCATGAAACCTATACATTTGAAGCGGCAGGCATTCCGCATACTTTAGCCATTTATGGAGAAGGCAATCATAATGCACAACAAATTATTGCCGATTTAATTAAAATTATTGATACAGAAGTAAAGATTTTTCAAAGTCACCCCTGCGATAAATATTTATTTATTTTATTAAATTCCCATACTCAACGAGGTGGTTTAGAGCATTTATTTTCTACTAGCTTAATATTTAAACGTTTTGGATATACTGCACGTACTTCCTACTTGGAATTTATCAGTTTATGTGCCCATGAATATTTCCACCTTTGGAATGTAAAACGTTTGCGCCCTGCAGCTTTGGGGCCATTTAATTACGGAGAAGAAAACTATACAACAGGCCTTTGGGTGGCTGAAGGTTTTACTAGTTATTTCGACGACCTTATTGTTTACCGCGCCGGAATTTATACCGAAAACGAATATTTAAATGTAGTTGAAAAAAATATTAACGATGCAGAAAATGCCCCGGGCAAACATGTACAAAGTGTTGCTGAAGCAAGTTTTGATGCATGGATAAAATATTATCGTCAAAACGAAAACAGCAATAACTCTCAGGTAAATTATTATGTGCGCGGAGGTGTTTTGGCTTTACTGCTCGATTTAATGATTATTCGTCACAGCAAAGGTTTATATAATATTAATGATGTAATTCGTGATGCTTACAACCAATTTTATTTACAACGCAATCAAGGTTTTACCGAAGCAGAACTCAAAGCTATTATTGAACAATACGCTGGCGAAAATCTCGATTGGTTTTATGATAATCATGTATTTGGTACAAAACAAATTGATTATTCCATTTTCGCAGCATTCGGTTTGCAATTAGTCAACCAAAACGAAGGCAAATTAGAATTAGATTTAGGTATTGTTATCAACGATAAAAACGCTATTCAATCTGTCCGCAAAAACAGCGCCGGTGAAAAAGGCGGATTAAATGTAAATGATGAAATAATTGCAATTAATAATTTCCGATATGCAACCGGATTACTTACTCAATTTACCGAAAATAAATCTGCAGGAGATACAATTCAACTTACAATTAGTCGCAGTGGAATGCTCCAAACATTTGATGTGACATTGCAAAATACCGATAAAGTGGATTATAAATTAACACCGCTTGAAAATTCGGGTGCAGCGCAAAAGTCGTTGTATGAAATTTGGTTGAAGCGGTGATGGGTTATTAACTTATTGGAATAAAAACTGTACCGGTCGGGAGACCGGGGTGGCGTCTGGAGTCAAAGACTCCACGACAACTCGGAGCCTGGAAATTTAATAACCATTTGATAATTTAGCCTTGTCAGCTAAGTACGGATTTTTTTGATAGTAACCTATATTATTTCTGCTAATAAATCCACGTTATGTTTACCTACCGCCTAGATAGGGGTGGCATTATCTTAACCAAGTAATCTCATCTAACGAAATAATCCAACCCCTTTAGGTTTACCTGCTGGATAAGGCAAGGGTGACATTATTTTAACTACCGAACTGCGAGGAACCCAAAACCCCGTTAGGGGTGACATTATTTTAACTACCTAAGCACTAGGAACCCAAACCCTGTTAGGGGTGACATTATTTTAACTACCGAACTGCGAGGAACCTAAAACCCCGTTAGGGGTGACATTATTTTAACTACCTAAGCACAAGGAACCTAAAACCCCGTTAGGGGTGACATTATTTTAACTACCTAAGCACTAGGAACCCAAACCCCGTTAGGGGTGACATTATTTTTACTCCGAATGCCAAAAATTTCGGTAAACGACTTAGCAAACACCTAATCCAAAAACACACGACCGGTCGGGAGACCGGGGTGGCGTCTGGAGTCAGAGACTCCACGACAACGGGCGACTTGCAGTCGTGGTGCAGTGCTATTAGTTTTAGGGGTTTTTATTTACCGTTCGTGAATCGCTTTGAGCGGTTGGTAAAATGGTAATTTCTTCCAGATTTACATGGGCTGGTCGGGAAGCTGCGAAGAATATAACATCAGCAATATCTTCAGGTTGCAAAGGCTGATAACCTTCATACACTTTGGATGCTTTTTCGGTATCTCCTTTAAAACGAACAATACTAAATTCCGTTTCTGCCAATCCCGGTGAAATATTAGTCACTTTAATATGGTAAGGCAATAAATCCATGCGCATGCCTTTACTTAATGCCGTAACTGCATGTTTGGTGGCGCAATATAAATTGCCTTGAGGATATACTTCCTGCCCTGCCAAACTGGAAATATTAATGATATGCCCGGATTTTTGTTCCATCATTCCTTTTACTACCCATTTGCTCACATACATCAATCCCTTTAAATTAGTATCAATCATTAATTCCCAATCGTCCATACTCCCATCCTGAAATGCATCACGACCGGCAGCCAAACCTGCGTTGTTGACTAACACATCTATTTTTTGCCATGCTGCAGGCATATTATCCAGCTGCTGTGCCACTTCTTCCCTATTGCGCACATCGAATGGCAATAACAACACCTGACTGCCATAGCTTGAAACTAAGTGCGTTTTAAGCGCCTCCAGCCTATCTAATCGTCTGGCATTCAATATTAATTGATACCCGGCTTGTGCAAATTTTTCGGCAGTCGCTTTTCCAAACCCGGAGCTCGCACCGGTGATGAATACTATTGGCATAATCGTGTTTTGGTGCAATTTTAACTAAAAACGGTCAATTAAGACCTCCGTTTGTCAACCAAAAGCCTTTTGAAGTGTTAAAACAGTTTGTCTTTAATTTTGTTGCATTCATCGTCAAATCGGGCAGAATCATCCAATCTATTTTGATTAAATGTTGAAATGGCTGTTACTTTGCAACCGGTATAATACTCAAGAACCTAACTGTTTATACAAACGCTTATGAAACAAATATTTACGCTGCTGCTTTTATTTTTAACTGTTGGTAGTGCTTTTAGCCAAACTACTATTTCAGGTGTAGTAACAGATAATAAAAACAATACCCTGCCCGGAGCTAATATTTTTTTGAAGGATACTTATGATGGTACAACAAGTGATTTAGACGGAAAATACAGTTTCACTACTACCGAAACAGGGAAACAAATATTCACCGTGAGTTTTGTTGGATATGGTAATTATGAAGACACCATTGAGCTGACATCCGGTGCTATGACCATTAATGTAGAATTAAAAGAATTGTTTAATGAATTGAATGCCGTTGTAATTACCGCAGGTGCATTTGAGGCCAGTGATGAAAAAAAGAATACCATTTTAAAACCATTAGATATTGTTACCACCGCCGGAGCCGATGGTGATATTTACGGCGCATTAGAAACACTTCCCGGTGCCAGCAAAGTAGGTAATGATGATGGTTTATACGTTCGAGGTGGTTCTGATTATGAAACCAAAACGGTAATCGATGGCATGACCGTCAACAACCCCTACTACTCCACCCTGCCGGACATCCCATCACGCGGCCGTTTCCAGCCTTTTATGTTTAAGGGGACTGTTTTCAGCACAGGTGGTTATTCAGCAGAATATGGGCAGGCGCTTTCATCTGCAGTAATTTTAAATACAGAAGATATGCCTGAGTATAGTGCATCAGGTTTAAGTCTTGCGCCAATTTTTGTCGGTGCATTTCATACACAGAAATTTAAAAATGATAAAACAGCGTTAGGTGGTGGAATTAATTATACCAACCTCGCTTTATTTGATGAAGTATATGTTCCAACCACATTCGAGTCTTTAAAAAGTGTTGAGGCTGTTGAAGGTAGTTTATTCTTCAGACAAAAAACTTCTAAAACCGGTATTATAAAATTATATGCGCAAAAAGAATCAAGTGATTTTGCAGTTCGTGTAAATGATATTGACAGTTTGCCTTTAACTGATGATATTAGTCTCGGCAATAATTATAATTATGTCAATATTTCGTACCGCGAATTACTCACAAAAAATTGGGGCATGCAACTTGGTACCAGTTACAGTAGTAATAAGGACAATATTATCGCTGATGGATTTGATGTTGGCCGCGCCGATCAATCTACTCAAGGTAAAGTTGCTTTTAACAATGCCATTACCGAAAAAATAAAAATCCGTTATGGCGCAGAATATCAGTATCAAACATACGACCAAAATGCAGGCGATATTTTATTTACTGTAAATGAAAACTATGCAGCCGCTTTTGCCGAATCAGATATTTTTATCACGAACGATTTAGCAGGAAGAATAGGTGTTCGCGCCGAATATTCTGAAATACTCGATAAAACTAATATCGCTCCGCGTGTATCTCTAGCTTACAAAACCGGTAAAAACAGTCAGGTATCTTTTGCCTATGGCGATTTTTATCAAACACCGCAACCAACTTATTTATACACCACTGCAGTGTCGCCACTTACCTATGAAAAAGCAACACATTTTATTGGTAATTACCAATATGTAACCAATGATAGAACTTTCAGAGTAGAAGGCTATTATAAAGATTATGATAATTTAGTTACACAGGAAGCAACTGATATTCCATTTGTCAATAATTATTTTAATGAAGGTACCGGTTATGCCAAAGGTATTGATGTATTTTTCAGAGATAAAAAAACAATTAAATATGCTGATTATTGGATTTCTTATTCTTATTTAGATACAAAACGTAAATTTTTAGATTATCCTGAAGAAGTAACACCAACCTTTGCAGCACAACATATATTTAGTTTAGTTTACAAACATTATTTCCCAACTATAAATACACAAGTTAGCGGAACTTATCGCTACATATCAGGATGGCCGTATTATAACCCAAACAACCCGCAATTTTTGGGAGATGTTTCACCCGATTTACATAACTTGGCAATAAGTGCCAGTTACCTGACGAGTTTGTGGGGAATTTTCACCGTAGTATTTTTATCTTGGGATAATGCTCCTCAATTTGACCAGATTTACGGCTACCAGTATTCCAGCGATGGTATGACCAGAGTAGAAAACAGAGCCCCAATAAAAAGTACTATTTTCTTCGGCGTATTTATATCGATTTTATACGGCGAAGACCGCAGGGTTAACGACATTGACATAGATAAATCAGAAGAATAATAAACTGGCTTAATATTTGCCAAATCAAGAACTATCAAATAAATCACTAATATGAAAAATCTACTTACTATTATTTGTTTTATGTCCATTGGCGTTACAGCTTTTGGTCAAAGTCCAAAGTTTAATGATGCCATGACAAAAGCGCTTGCAGATTTAGACACCTGTAAAACAGGCGATGCATTTGTTGCCATGGCTAATAAGTTTGACCGCATAGCGATGGCTGAAAAAATCAATGGCTGCCATTTTATTATTCAGGTTTAGCACGTGCAACTGCCATTTATGTATATAATGATGCCAGTAAAATTGATGCGATATTAGATATTGCCGAAAAAAGTGCTGCTACTGCCGATTCATTAATGCCTGAAAATTCAGAAATTTATGTATTAAAAAGTATGATTTTAGGTGGCCGTATAATGGTTGATCCAATGACGAGAGGTCAAATGTATGGTATGCAAAGTATGATGATGATGAGCAAAGCCATGACGCTTGATGCTAACAATCCTCGCGCATATTATTTCATGGGTCAAAGTTTATTATATACACCACCGCAATTTGGTGGCGGTGCGGACAAAGCTTGTCCTTTATTACAAACCTCTAAAGAAAAATATGCCATTTTTGTTCCTGCTTCTGCATTACATCCAAACTGGGGAGCGGACCAGGTTGAAGAAGCGTTAAAACAATGTGGTAGTGCTACTCCTACAGAAGAAAAAACGGATAAATAAAAAATATTAATTGAAAATAAAAAACCAGCTCAGGCTGGTTTTTTTTATGGCTAAAAACTGTTGAAAATTGCTATTACATTAAAAAAATTAAGGTGCCCGAATGAGCACCCTAATTGTAACAAAACCACTTAATTTATTTTTTCACAAACGGATAACTCTTCTCATCCATTTGCAAATAATAAATACCTGCTTCTAAGGAATGCACATCTATCTTACCATTTTCATTGAGTTCCCCATTTTTAATAACTTGTTTTGAACTATTTAATATTTGATAAGTACGCTTATCAATAACATCATTAATTACAATATAGGTGGTAGTCGGATTGGGATAAAGGGTAATATTATTTTTACCGGTTTTTGCTTCAATACAAATTATTTCAGATAAAAATTCTACCTGCTGATCATCTGCACATTGTATGCGATAATAATTAAAAACAGAAGTAGGATTTGCATGGGTATAGGTATACAACCCATCGCCTGAATCATATCCATTCACACTGCCAATTTGTTTAAAGTGAACCCCATCGCTGCTATGTAGAATATTAAATACTGTTATTGGTGCATCGCTGATAGCTTGCCAAGTAAGTGTGTTTTGTGTAGGCTCTGCCACACCATTTAAAATAATATCATCAATAGCTAATACCGGTAAATCAAAAACCTGATAACTATACCATTTATTATCTGTTGTATTAAATAACCACAACAAATTATTGGTATAACTAAATTGATGTGATGTAGCAGTAACTGCAGTTGCAGGTAATGCTGTTTCCCCTGCATATGCACAAGTTGCGCGATTAATAAAAATTACTTTTTTGGCTGTATAATCCAATATACCATATTCATACCCAGTAACACCGGTATAAATCACAGCAGTTGTATTTATAGATGTGAATGTAACACCGGTAATTGCTGTTGTGGCTATTAGCGTTCCGGTTGCTCTGTTGTATCGAGAAATATTACCTCCAAAATAAAATACAACTTCATTATTGATATAATCGTATGCGCCTTCACATTGTGCATTAGGATTTAATGCGCCTGCAAATAAAATATTAAATGCACTGGTGGCATTCTTGCTGCCATCTAAAACTATTTGAGACCAGCCTATAGCTGAAAAACAATTGCGTTCTAATTGGTTGGTATTGGGATTCCACCAAATACCTCTGGTATCCTGTCCGGTTACATCCTGAAAAGCTAAAGTGCCATCTGCATAAAAAGTAAGTAATGGATAAGTAGCATTGCCGACACGAGAAGTATAATACCTGATATCTATAGGATTAAATGCTACCGACCCGCAACTGGATACATCCATTGGAAATGCAAGGATTAAAGGATAAGTGACAGCTGTGGTGTAAGGAGTAACCTGTCCAAAAGCAACATGCGTTGTTACAACAAAAAATAAACTTAAAAAAAGTGTTTTCATAAATAAAAGGTTTGTTACATCAGTTAAAAAATATCACCGTTAAATGGTGATTTTGATGGAACAAAACTCCGTTCAGAAGGCACTTTTACAATACCCAATTCTGGGGGTACAAAAAAAGAGGCCGCCCAAAAGGACGACCTCTATGTTTACTTGTTGCTTGATTTATTATTTAATAACAACTAAGTTTTCAAATGCAACGTTTTTACCGTTTGCACTGATAACTACATTGTACATACCTGCTGCAAAATCAGCAGTTTCAATTGTAACGGTATTGCTACCTGAAATCATATTTCCTGCGTTGATAGCAGCAACAACTTTACCGGTAACATCAATTACGTTGATAGTTACATCAGCAGCTTCAATTAAGTTGAATGAAGCTACAGAGTTGGTTGAAGTTGGGTTTGGATATAATTCGAATTGATTTAAAGTAGGAATATTAAATATACCTGTTGGAGCAGCAAGACGAATATTATCTAAATATAAGTTATTGCCGTAACCACTGATTGCATGGAATCTCACTAATACATCAGATTTACCTGCGTAAGCAGACATATCTAATTCGTCAGTTTCCCACTCATCATCATCCGGTTTGAACAATGAGGTAGAATTTGGAGCTGTATTTAAATCACTACCAGATTTTTCATATAAATCGGCCCAGTTTGCACCGCAGTCTTCAGAAACCTGAATTTGAAGTATGTCAACAAATGTTGCATTATACATTGCATAAGCGCGATCGAATACCAGATTTAAATCACCGGTAAAAGTGCTGAAATCCATTTTAGGTAAATATAAATCGAAAGTTCCAACTGCGATATTATAAAAATCAGCTTTTGTAGAAGTAGTACTTTCACCATAACCACCAGCACCTGTTGCACGGCTCCAGCCTGTTCCGTCGTTTAAGTTATCAACCACCCAGTTTGCAGGAGGGTAAGTAGCTTCAACAAAACCTTCAACAACACTTGGAACAGCAACATCCAATAAACCGATACTGCTGGCAACGTTATCGTTAACCATATTGATATCGATATCTGTTACAGAAACGATTTCAACTTCAATATCATGAGCACCTGCACCAGCTAAAGTAGCTGTAGGTAAAGAGATAGTTCCAGTTGCACCGGCTGCGATTGAACCAGTCCATGGATAAGTAGCGGCAGCACCACCATCAATGCTATAAACAACATCTAACGATGTTAATGCAGCTGCTGAATTATTGGTAACACTTACTACAGGAGTATATTCTGAAGAACAAGTGATAGCGCTTACGCTGTTAGCAGCATAATCTACAACCGGTAATCCTGCTGCAGGGCTAGAAACACCAGCCTGAAGTACTTTTTTAGTAGCATCATCTTGCATAAAAGCAACAATCTGAATATTGTTCAAATTATAAATATTACTCATATCCCAGCTAAGGTCAAATGATTTTGTTTCACCACCATAAAAAGCGCCGGTAGTTGTTCCGGTAGCTGAAGGCAATAATTTTTTCATTACACCATAAAATTCGGTTTCACCATTTGAACCCGGAGGCGTATCGAATAAAATTTCTTTTTCTGTAACGGCAACTTGTAATTTTAAAGTGCCTGCAACATCTGCACCTGCAGTAACCTCAACATGTACGTTAACTGTTGTATATTCCGCATTAAAAGAGTGGGTTACATTAATCAAGAAAGGTGATGTAATGGCCGCAGCAGCATCAATATCATCCTGGCTAACACAAGCCGGAGCACCTACATAAGCAGCACAATCGTTCGCAATATGCACACCATCCATAGTAGCATCAGGCACACCTGAAACGCTATAATAACCAACACGAGAATCTACATCCGGTTCGTTTTGTAAATACATTGGGTCAAAACCCGGCCACCAAACCTGATATTTGATTGCTAATGTTTTGTCACTATTTTCATCTAATAATGCATTAAACCCAGGGTTTTGTGAAGCGCATGGTCCACAACTAGCCTGCGTGAATTCTTCGAACAATACCGTACGCTGGTATTGACCAAAGCTTACCTGTAACAATCCGATTGTTACGAGACTGAAGAGTAAAACTTTTTTCATTTTAGTAAAAATTAAGAGGTTTTGATTACAAATTTACAACTTTCAATGGACAACCCATTGTAAGATTAATGTCATTTAATATATCCTGAAAGTTAATCAAAATTAAACTTTTATTCATTATAATCAAAATATATATGTATCAACATGTTTATAAGGATAAAAAGTTGCACAAGCCTTACCCTGTCACATTTTAAAGCAAAAATACCATTGGAAATCTAGTCCTTTTCTAAGCGTTGTATGCCATTTTTTGGGGTAATGTTACCTAGAACCCTTATTTAACGCTTATTGCCCGATAATTAAGCTTGTTTACCCATCATGGCACCGGCTATATATACGCTTCTATATTGCCTTAAAACGCCTGTATACCATAAGAAGCAGTCGAATTTCATGTTCACAAAACAGGTGCATTTTATACTGAAAAATGCACTTACCCATGAGCCCAACATTTCAATGGTGGAAAATAACTCATCAAATGCCAAGAAATGTTTAGCTTTGAATACAATTTTTAAAACGATGAAAAAAATCTACTTTTCAAGTCTGCTCGCAATTGCATTGCTAGGCATGGTGCAAAATCCCGCAGCTGCTCAATTAAAAGAAGGTGATGTAGCTCCTGATTGGACTCTCACTGATATTAATGGAACTGAGTGGAACCTGTATACGCTTTTGAATGAAGGCAAATCAGTGTTCCTGGACTTTTCTGCTGTGTGGTGCGGTCCGTGCTGGGGCTATCATACCGGTGGTAACTTGGAAACGTTATATGAAACATATGGCCCGGACGGGACTGATGAAGTAATGGTTTTTTATATTGAAGGTGATGGTGGTAGCACTATTGACCAATTGAACGGAATAGGTGGTGGCACTCAGGGCGACTGGGTAGATGGCACACCTTATCCAATCATTTTAACACATGCAGGCGATGATAGTTATGATGTAGTTCAAGATTACGATATCGGCTACTTCCCTACTATTTATCGTGTTTGTCCTAATAGAATCATTAAAGAAGTGGGACAAGCTGCTGTAGCTACTTTATATAATAGTATAAATAGCTGCGAAGTGGCATTCACATATAACGACCCTGCCATTATAGCTTATACTGGACCTACTGCTGCTTGCGGTGAAGTTGATCTTTCAGTGAATATCCAAAACATTGGTTTCGATAATTTAACGGCCTGCACTTTCGGTGTTTATGATGGTGGTGGCATCGAAATTTTAACCTATGAGTGGACAGGTGATTTAGATTTATATGAATTTGAAGTAGTAAATATTGGTACCGTTACGTTAGCAGGTGACGAAAATGACTTGGAAATTAAAATTATTTCTACCGACGAAAATGATGATAACAATGCAGTTGATGCAAATATTACATATAAAAACAATGTGTCAATGATTGTGCATCTTAAAGTGAAAACAGATAATTACCCAACTCAAACTCGTTGGAATATTGTGGATGACGAAACTGGTGAAGAACTGTATGAAGATGGTCCGTATTCTACCAGCATGAAAAATGAAATCGTATTTGATGAAGATCTTGTTTTACCTGGAACAGGCTGTTATACATTTACATTTTTCGATAACGCCGGAGATGGCTTAACTGGATCCGGATATTTTGAATTAACCGATGCTGCAGACAATATTTTGGCAGAAGGTGAAGAAGATGTTGCATTCAAAAAAATGGCTTCTTTAAAGGTTACCGGATTGAATACCGTGGATGATGAATTAATGTTAGGCGGAACAAATGTATTTCCTAACCCGACAAGCAATAGCTTTACATATACATTTAATTTAATGGAAGCTACAACTGTTGAAATTGTTGTTGTTGATATGCTTGGACGTGAATTAATTGCTGTTGCAAATGCACAATTAAACGCAGGCAATCATACTTATACTATCGACGCAAGTAATTTTGCTGATGGTATGTATTTCGTTAAAAGCACATTTAACGGAACTACTGCCACCACAAATGTTACCGTTGCACATTAATTAATACCTAAATTTTTTAAAGGAGGTTGTCTTGTTAGATAACCTCCTTTTTTATTACATCACTTTCCACTTTGAGTTACTTTGAGGCCTTTGTTTCTTTGTGGTGAATATTGTTTTTAACAGCCGAAACCACAGAGGGAAATGCAAAGGGAACAGCCCACGGAGTGCACAGCGTTTTTTGCGGTGAGCGTAGGATGGATTACTGGAACTGTGCTGCAGAATTGGAGATTTTGTTGAGCATATTATTTGTGTTGTGCGTCGGACAGAGTCCTGGAACGGTGCTGCAGAATCAGAGATTTTGCAGAGCAGGCACGATGCTGCTGAATCGGAGATTTTGTTGAACAGGCTTATTTTTTTGCGTCCTCTATACGGGTTCCTCCGTGTTTCTCCGTGGGCTGTTTCTTTGGGCGCTCTGTGGTTTCGGCTGTTTATTTGAAAATATTTGGGATAGATTAAACATTATTTGGGGCAAAAAAAATCAGGTTACCTTTTTGAGATAACCTGATTGATAGTTGTAAATTATTTTATTGTTTTACAAAAGTACCGGTGTAGGTAATTTCACCATTTTGAAGTTTAATCATATAAATGCCGGGCATTAACTGATAAACAGGAATATGTAAATTATTTAAACCATTAAAATTATTCGTATACACATTTTTTCCGTTTAAATCATACAACATTACCTGACTGGCTGTATTCATTAATTCCGGTAATTCGATAGTTATACTTTGATTGGCAGGATTAGGATACACCATTAATTCACCTACCAATACATCATCAATATTTACCTGACACGGATTTAAATAAACAGTTCCTGGCGTTCCTTCGGGGCAACTTTCTTTCCAGTTGGAAGCGAAATTGATATTTTGCATCACATCAACAATTTGTAATGCCATTCCACCACCATCAGGTGCAAGCGGATATGGGGATGCATCATCAAAACCTACACTTTGGTATATCACGCCATCAGCTTTATAAATCACGATTACATCTCCATTGCCATCAAAACTAAATCCAAGCGGACCCAATTTATTAGTTACATCAGGAAATGCTGTAGCAAATTTTGCTGCATCTGAATAAAATGCTAAATAACTTTCAGCGCCTACACTTGTTCCATTCGGGATAGTAAAAATATGTCCGGTTTTATCTTTAATAAACCATCCGCTAATATCAACGGCATCAGTGCCATAATTATATAATTCAAACCAATCACCTGCATCGGCAAAGGCTGCAGAATTATAATTGATTTCATCAACCAATGGATTTTCCATACATAATGTATAAGCTTCTCCCGGTGATCCACCAATACAACCCTCAAACCACGAGCCCGGTAATGCAGGGTTCAGCAAAGCGCCTACTAATTCCATGGTGCGTCCATAACCATCTGCTGTAAATGGCCATGGGCGATTATCAGCATAATTTAATTGAATAATAGTATCACCAATCATGTCGGTTAATACAATTAAATCACTGTCGTTTTTCAGTGAAAAATGAAAATCGCCAACAACATTAGTAATAGTAGGATATTTTTGATTAAACATATTTTTATCTTCCGCCAAAACTAAATATCCATTGGCCGGAATAACCGAATTTTCAGGAATGGTAAAATCAGAATAAAAATATTTTTCTTTTAACTGATAACTGCTCACATTAACTGCCACATCTGCCGAATTGTGTAATTCAATCCAGTCACCACCATTAAATGAAGCATCAGGATTATAATTAATTTCAGATATCACAATTGGATTCGTAATTGCTGAGCCAATGAAATTGGCTGTAAATGTGGTGGCTGTTGTAAAATTATTCGTAAAAGAAATCGCATCCAGTGCATCAATAAAAGGATTATCGCTCCAATTCACAAATTCAAATCCTGGATTTGGTATGGCTGTTACTGTTACCGGAACGCCATTAAAATAAACACCTGTCCATGGTAAATTTTCTGGGACAATTGTCGAAATTTTTACATAACCTGCTCCCGGAGGATTAACTTCGAGTGTTACATCAACTTGCCCCGCCAGTCCAAAATACGTTTTAATATGATTGCGCTGATTAGTATTGCGGTTATCGTAAAAAGTATAAAGCTGATTTACGTTACTATTCCATGATGCATAGGAACCGGTACCCCAGCGCGTGTTTTGTCTCGGTATTTCACCTTCCATCTCGGCTTTTAATTCATCTACTATGGCATCGTTATTTTCTTCTGTGAAATAATAATTTATTAAATCGGCAAAACGATTAATAAAATAATCATGAAAAGTTTCATTTTCGAGTAAGGCATTAAACATATCGCCATACAAGCTATTGTTGGGATTATTCAAACTGCTTTGCAAGGTGTTAGCATTAGAGCTAAACTGACTATTCGTACAATCCCACAGCATATAACGCCACTTAATATCAGGTGCATACGACCTGAATAAACGAATATTATTTTCAAGAATATACAACCATTCTTCCTGGTCGGTAAATACTTCTGTTGCAATATAATCTACCCAATTTGTTACATCTATTTCTTCTACTACTTGTGCATACACATCCGGGTCTGTCATGTCGTTATCGAGAATTAAATCCAACAATGCCTGAAATGCAGTATCACTGCCCGCTTCGGCCATTGTTTTTCTTCTCCTCCCACCCTGTTTTAATTAAATCAACTTCATCAGGATTTACCCCGAAATTATCACGTAAAAAATATTCATCCATTTCTTCACGTGCACCATACATGCCCCAATATTCTCCATTTATAAATACCACACAATTTTGATAAGCTGTAGATACACATCTGGTTGGCATACCAATGCGATTAATGGTAATATCTTTCATCCTTGTTCCATAATAATCCTGGTCGGCATTACGCACTCTGAATCCGTGTATAAATTCCATTCCGGGTTTATCTCGTTCAAATAAATTGTAGGTAATATCACTTTGTGTTCCATAATCTTCATCATTTACAAAACGCATACTTTTTTGGGCAAGACTAACCGAATAATTTCCTACACATTCAAATTTAAAATTGTCGCCAAATTGTTTCACCTTATCTGTATCGTAATATTCAACAGCAACCGAAATTTTCGGATTATGATTAAACCATCCTTCAGCATTATCATACGCACCAATACAATCGGGACCTTCGTTAAATAAATCGCAAGGGTCACCTATTACACTTATTACAGGTAATGTGATAGGTTCGTCGATAAAATAACTGCCGGTAACAACGGGACTAGGTAATTTTCCTGTCTCTACCTGAATGGCTTTTAAAACACCTGTATTGGAAAATGTTATAGGCGCTGTATATAAAGTGCCGCCAGGTTCAGGATTGCTGCCATCTGTGGTATAATAAATTTCAGTTCCGGTTACGGTAACATCAACACTACCATCGTAAAACCCGGGATTCGTAGTAATAACCGGCGATTCAGCATAACCTGAATAACAAGTTCCGGCGTTTGCAGCTAGTGGTGTTGAAGTTTCAGCATAACACCATCCTCCTGCATCCGGAATACGCGCGTACCTGATTCACCTGCAAATAATCGGTGTAGATACTATCAATAATTGCACCTGCAGGATTATATAAATAAATATATTCGTTATTGGATATTTTAAAATCTGTATGTAATTCAGTTGCCGTTCCGGGATTGCTAAACCAGTCAGGATTATCAAAAAAATACACATCAGGCGTCGACATACCAAAGTGTAACCAGGTTCTGCCGGTTGCATCATCACCTCCAAAATATTGGTGAATTTCAACGGCAATCACGTTAGTGCCATCTACCAACAAGGTTTCCATTAAAGCAGGGTCAAGTGTTATCGTTTTTGGCGCATATCCCAAATACATCAAAGCCTCATGCCAGTAATTTGCCGAACTACTATGCGTTGGACTACCAATCATATTAATTCTGGCTACTTCAACGTTGTTGATATACACTACATAACCATCATCATAGTCCATACTAATTATGGTTTGAAGAATTTTAGATTTATCTACAATTTCGAACTCTTTGCGATAATAAAATGCAGTGCTAAATCCGCCAATTATGGTATTATCGTCGCCATCACCGATGCCAAATCCACCGGGACCGGTTGCCCATCCACCTGCAAAAGACACATCGTTCCAGTTGGATGGTGGTTCGGATGTGCCGTTTTTATATTCCCATATATCATCATCAAAAATGGCGGTTTCCCAATGATCAATATCAGATACGGGACAGGTTTGGCAATTGCGGTTTTTGCCCGAAGCATAAACCAAAACACGGCCATTGGCAGGGATAATAGAATCTTTAAACACCCACGGAGTTAAGGATTTGCCTTCAGAAACAGCGTATCCTGCCAGGTTAACTGCTGTGGGACCTGCATTATAAAGCTCTATCCAGTCGGGATAATCGCCTTCCTCATCCTGAGTGATGTTGTAATTTGTTGATGCTACTTCGTTAATAATTAACTGCGCCGGAAGTTGGACTAATCCTGCACAAAATAAAAGGGTGAGCAATTTTTTCATTATTGAAATTTGAGGAGTGAATAATGTCGTTTTGCGTTTAATAAATGTTACCTAACAAGCAAATAATCAAGTATCCGTTGTCAGGTTAAAAGCCTGTTCTTCAAAGTTAACAAAAAAATAATATTGCCACCTACAAATTGCGTAATTGACTGTTTTTGAAGAATTTATGACAGTTAGTTGATGCTTAAATTCCAAAAATGAGTTTGCCTAAAGTCATGGTAAAAGCAGTAATTACAACCGCTCCTATTAAGTCGAGCCAAAGCCCCACTCGCAGCATCGTTTTTACCTGGATAAGTTCGGTACCAAACACAATGGTATTGGGTGGAGTGCCAACCGGAAGCATAAATGAGAAACTGGCCGCAATGGTAACCGGCATCATGACTAACAAAGGTGGAATACCCAGTTCAGGAATAATTGGAATCAAAATAGCCATAAACAAACTCACGGTTGCAGTATTACTGGCGAACTCAGAAAAAATGGTGGTAATAACACATAATGCCAAAATCATCACCCATTCATCTAAAACTTTAAGTCCCGCGCAATTATTCGCAATCCATAAACTCAAACCCGAAACTTCAACACCTTTTGCTAAAGCAAATCCGCCACCAAATAAAAATAAAATACCAAGCGGAAGACGTTTTACATCTTCCCAACTAATTAATGTTTCTCCTTTTTTATTTTTTGATGGGAAGAAAAATAAACTCATACCCATTAATATGGCGACAAAACTTTCGTTGACAAATTTTTCATCAGGAATAATTCCTGTATTTAATAAAACTGTTTTCCATCCTGTTAAGTGCACGCCCCAAATATCTTTATCATCTAATGTAAACCATAAAAGAATGGCACTTGAAAAAATAATCGCTATTGCCTTTTCTTCGAAACTCATTTTTCCCAATTTCTGATATTCGGCTTTACAATAATTATTATCAGGTAATTGATGGTCGCTTTTTGGAAGCAAAATAAATTTAAAAACGAGGAAACAACATCCCAGAAAAACAATACTCAGCGGGAAAGCAAATAAAAACCAATTAGCAAAATCGAGTGGTGCAGCATCCTGAAAATTTTCATCGTAAAATTTTTTCATCACCATATTCGGCAAAGTGCCCACCAGTGTTGCCGTACCGCCAATTGTAGATGCATAAGAAATGGCGAGTAATATGGCAGTTGCCAAACCACTTCGTTTGGTCATATCGTTGCCATGAATTTGTTTAATAACGGCCAAAGCAACGGGTAACATCATTAAAGTAGTTGATGTATTATTTAACCACATGGAAATAAAAAATGTGGCCGCCATGAAGCCAAATATTAATTTTTCAGGAGAAGAACCGAATTTTAATAATATGCGCAATGAAAAACGTTTGTGCAAATTCCATCTTTCAATTGCGAATGTGAGCATAAATCCACCGATGTATAAAAAAATTACATCTTTCATATATTGGGGAGCAATGGTATCTATACCCATGATTCCCAACAATGGAAATAATACTACGGGCATTAAACTGGTGACATAAATATTTACTGCTTCTGTCATCCACCAATATGCCATTAAAATGAGCACACCGGCAGTTTTACTTACCACTGGCGTATTGCCGTTTGCGTAAAAGATGTAACCAACAATAATTGACAATATAGGACCGAGTAAAATTTTACATTGTTTATTCACAACAGCGAAGATAAAAAAATTGCCCACGGGAACATTAACTTTGCGGCATGAAAACGATAATTGAGCAGGCCTGGAACGATAGAACTATGTTGCAGGATGCAGCAGTTCAGTCCACTATTAGGTCGGTAATCGACCAATTAGATGCAGGGCAATTGCGAGTTGCAGAAAAAGTTGACGGCAATTGGGTTGTGCATGAATGGGTGAAAAAAGCCGTGATTTTATATTTTCCTATTCAGCCAATGGAAACCATTGAAGTTGGCCCATTCGAATTTCATGATAAAATTCCTTTGAAAAAAAATCTGAAAGCAGCCGGTGTTCGTGTTGTGCCGCACGGTTTGATTCGACATGGCGCTTTTGTAGCTAAAGGCGTAATTGTGATGCCAGGTTATGTAAATATTGGTGCTTATGTAGATGAAGGCACTATGGTGGACACGTGGGCAACAGTTGGCAGTTGTGCGCAAATTGGAAAAAATGTGCACCTGAGTGGTGGCGTTGGCATTGGCGGTGTATTGGAACCTGTTCAGGCAGCTCCCGTAATTATTGAAGATAATTGTTTTATCGGCTCAAGATGTATTGTTGTAGAAGGTGTTATTGTTGAAGAAGAAGCTGTATTGGGTGCTAATGTTGTTCTTACTCAATCAACAAAAATTATTGACGTTACCGGACCTGAACCAATTACTTATATAGGTCGCGTTCCAAAACGTTGCGTAGTGATTCCGGGTACTTATACCAAACAATTTCCTGCAGGTGAATATCAGGTTCCTTGTGCATTAATAATTGGCACAAGAAAAGAAAGCACCGATAAAAAAACAAGTTTAAACGACGCATTGCGAGAAAACGCTGTAGCAGTATAAGATAAATAAATAAAGTTAGCGTGACAAAAAAATCCATAACTCAATTCACTTTTTCTGATGAAGAAAAATATTTGTTCAATACCATTGCAACATGTGCAACAGGATTGGGTTATCCATGTTATATAGTAGGCGGTTATGTGCGCGATAAAATTTTACAACGCAGTTATAAAAAAGATATTGATTTTGTGTGCGTTGGAAGTGGAATTACATTAGCCAGAAAAGTTGCCGCTGCTTTACCCGGCAATCCGTTTGTTGCTGAGTTTAAAAATTTCGGGACCGCACATTTCAAATATCATGATATAGATGTTGAATTTGTTGGGGCAAGAAAAGAATCCTACGTAAAAGAAAGTCGTAATCCTGTGGTTGAAGACGGCACACTCGCTGATGATCAACTGCGCAGAGATTTTACGATAAATGCGATGGCTATTTCGCTGAATGCAGACGACTTTGGTGCTTTAATTGACCCATTTGACGGATTAACAGATTTAGATGACAGGATAATTCGCACACCACAAAATCCGGAAATTACTTTTAGTGATGACCCTTTGCGCATGATGCGTGCTATTCGTTTTGCCTCGCAATTAAATTTTGATATTGAAAGTACAACTTATGACGGAATTAAATCGGCGAAAGAGCGTATTACTATCATATCGCAGGAAAGAATTACCGACGAGTTGAATAAAATATTATTATCGCCAAAACCATCCATCGGGTTATATTATTTATCAGATTCCGGTTTACTGGAATATATTTTTCCTGAATTGGAAGCCATGCATGGTACCGATATGATAGATGGCAATGGCCATAAGGACAATTTTTATCATACGCTGGAAGTAGTTGATAATATTAGCGCTACCACCGATAATTTGTGGTTGCGTTGGGCTGCATTGTTACACGATATTGCCAAACCACTTACCAAAAAATATATTCCAACAACAGGATGGACATTTCACGGACATGAAATTGTTGGCGCTAAATTGGCAAAACGTATATTTTCCAGAATGAAATTACCATTGCAGCAGGAATTAAAACAAGTGCAAAATCTGGTGAGTTTACACATGCGTCCCATTTCACTTACCAAAGAAAATGTAACAGATTCTGCCATTCGCAGATTGTTGTTTGAAGCAGGTGAAGATTTAGAAGGACTGATGTTATTATGTCAGGCAGATATTACCACAAAAAATCGCTTGAAAATTAAACGGTATAAAGAAAATTTTGAGATGGTGCGCGAAAAATTAAAAGATGTGGAAGAGCGCGACCATATCCGCAATTTTCAACCACCTATTACCGGTGAATTAATTATGGCTACCTTTAATATTAAACCGGGAAAAGAAGTAGGTTTAATAAAAGATTATGTTCGCGAATCTATTTTAGATGGATTAATTCCCAACGATTACGACAAAGCTTATGATTTGATGTTAGCAAAAGGTACGGAGTTGGGATTAACAGCTCAATAATTTTACGATTTACAGCAGTTAAAGCTGCAGATAAATATACATGCCACAATTGTCAAATAAAACATTAATTACCATTGCCGGACCAACAGCTTCCGGTAAAACGGCATTGGCAATTGAATTGGCGAAAAAATGGAACACGGTAATTATTTCCGCAGATGCGCGTCAGTTTTATACTGAAATGAGCATAGGTACTGCCAAACCCAGTGCTGAAGAACTCGCTGCTGCGCCTCACTATTTTATTAATAATTTATCAGTTCAACAACCTTACGATGTTGGCAAATATGCTGCTGAAGTTTTGGAATTGCTCGATACACTTTTTCAGCAACACGATAAAATTATTTTGTGCGGAGGTTCCGGTTTATTTATTAAAGCCGTGACTGATGGATTAGATGATTTGCCGGAAACTTTACCTGAAATTCGCGAACAGGTGCAGCTTGTGTATGAGCAAAATGGATTGTTGTGGCTGCAGGACACCATTCAGTTAAAAGACCCTGAATATTTTCAAGTTGTAGATATCCATAATCCAAAACGATTGTTGCGAGCATTAGAAGTAATTACGCAAACAGGAAATACTTTATCATCTTATCATAAAAAAGTGCAACAACCGCGCAACTTTTCCAATATTAAAATCTGCCTCGATTTAGACAGGAAAGTGTTATATGAGCGAATTAATGAACGCGTAAATATTATGATAAAAAACGGATTAGCAGATGAGGTAAAAACATTAATTCCGTATCGAGATGTAAATGCATTACAAACTGTCGGATATACCGAAATGTTTGAATATTTTGATGGTAAAATAACTTTACAACGCGCCATTGAACTTATACAACAACACACGCGCAATTACGCGAAACGACAACTAACCTGGTTCAGACGCGACCCATCATTTATTTGGTGTAAGCCGGAATTATCAGAAATAGAAAAACATTGTTATTGAATTTTATTATTTGTCTGCATGAAAATATTATTACTTTCTGATACACACGGTTATTTAGATGATGCCATTAAAAAACATGCAAACGAAGCTGATGAAATTTGGCATGCAGGAGATTTTGGTACAATAGAACTTGCCGATGAACTGCAAAAAATAAAACCGGTGCGCGGTGTTTGGGGAAATATTGATGGTAAAGATGTTCGCCTCTCCTACCCTTTAGACAATACATTTCAAATGGATGGTATTAAGGTTTTTATGACGCATATAGGCGGATATCCCGGTCGTTATGAACCTCGCCTAAAACCAATTATCAGTCAGCATCCTCCTCACCTCTTTATTTGCGGGCATTCCCATTTGCTAAAAGTAATTCGCGACCCGAAAAACAATATGTTATGCATGAATCCCGGAGCTGCCGGTGTGCATGGATTTCATAAAGTGCGCACCATGTTGCGTTTTGTAATTAGTGATGGCAAAATAAGCAACCTCGAAGCGATTGAACTCGGGCTTCGTGGTAAAATGCATCAATAAGTCATTTTGTCAGTATTTCTTGTTTGAATATGTCATTTTGTCATTGTAAAGAATTGATTTTTACAACCTTTGGCATAAAAAATCTGCAAAATTGGTCTTGGTATTTAGTTTGAACATCGGTTTTCGTCAAACAAATTTTCAAACTAAAAAACAAAATATGACTATGTTAACTGTAAGACGCAGACCAAACGGAGTTCCGGCATTTGTAAATGTATTTGAGGACTTCTTTAATCAAGCTTTTCCTGAAAAGTATGTAAGTGAAAAAGGGGAATTTATTCCTTCGGTAAATATTGCCGAAAATGAAAAAGCATTCACATTAGAATTTGCCGCACCGGGTTTTGAAAAAACGGATTTTGATGTAAACATCGAAAAAAGCTTCATCACGATTAGCGCTAAAAAAGAAGTGAAAGATGAAGTAAAAGCAAAAAATTACACCAGAAAAGAATTTGTATTCAGCAGCTTTAAACGCACATTCAATTTACCTGAAACTATTGAAATATCAGGTATTGCAGCGACTTATGAAAATGGTATTTTATTAGTAGAATTACCAAAAAAAGAAGTTAAAGCAGAAACTGCTGCTACAAAAATTGCAATTAAGTAAAGGGTAGTAAGGTTGATTTCATAAAAAAGAAAACCCCGACAATAATGTCGGGGTTTTGCTTTTAGATGCTGGTTAAGCAACGAAATTATTTTCTAACAACGAATTTGTTACTGTAAACTTCAGTTCCGTTATCAATTAAACGGAAAGTATAAATACCACTTGCATAAGCTTCAAGATTAACACTATTCATTTCAGGTGCAAGGCTAACAACGTCAACTCTTTGACCACTGATGCTGTAAACTTCCATAGTTACATCATTGTGAGCAGGGTTGTTGATATTGATATAAGAACTTGCAGGGTTAGGATAAACGTTACGAGCAATTCCGTAACCATCAAAGTCTTCAACATTGATACCACCTGTTACTGATAAATCGTCAACATACAATACTGAACCAGGAACTAATGAACTAAATCCACCTGATGAAGTAATTGTAATTTGCATTTGATCAGGAACTGCCGCTACGAAATAAGTAATAGGGCATTCGAACATTTGGTAGCTGGTTGAAGTTAAATCATCACGGTATTGACCCATTCCGATAGTATCTCCATCTAATAACATTAATACAACTACATTCATGGTATCGCCACCTGCAGGAGCATACTGATAGTAACCGGCAAGTGATTCGTAAGCAGAAGTAACCGGAGCACCACCTTCAACTGAAGGTGTAAAAGTACCGAAGTCAAAGCTGATAATACCTGTAGTTATTGTTCCGGGAACATCTAATGGTGTTCCTAAAACGTTTAATGTTTTTGTTTCTAAACGAGCTGCTGCTGAACCACCATGAGTGTTAACAGTTTCTTTAGTACAGTTTCTGTCTGTAATACCTAAGTCAGCTGCAATTTTATCAGGCACATCCCAACCATCCGGTACATCTACATCAACAAAAGCTGCTGAAGTGTAAGTTGTCCATGCTTCGAGGGTGCCATTCGGAACTTGTCCGTATGCGGCTGTTAAAAGGGTTGTAAATGTAATAGCGCTAAGTAGACGAATTTTCATACTCTTTTTTTTATTTGTTATTGAATGAATTTGATTGTTTACAATGGTAAATATAGGGTTATTTGGCGAAATTTTAAATTTTCGTTAATTATTCAATCGTTAATTAACTTATAACCAAGGGCGCCAAGAGCAGCTCCTGCAAGTGAAGTAGCCAAGTGCACGGCAATGTCAAGCCCGTGCCCGGCAAGGTCAAAAATATTATGTCCGATAGAAACAGCCGGGTTAAAAGCCGCGCCGCTAATAGGTCCCGCGGTTAACATACCGGCCAAAACAACACTGCTTATTGCCAACCCATAATACTGATTGCCCTTAGATTTTGGCGAGGTAGCCACATTCAAAATGACCAACATCATGGCCGATGTAAATAACAATTCCAAGACAATAGCCTGTGCTAACATCCCCTCTGTAATTCCAATTGATTTTGGGGTTCCGGTTATCCAAATGCTCAATAAACCTCCAATTAAAGCCCCTGAAAATTGTGCAATCCAATACACCAATCCCTCTTTCACAGTGATAGTTCCACGCATTATAAAACCTACCGTAACAGCAGGATTGTAATGTGCACCGCTAATATATCCACCCATATAAATCATAGCCATTAATACGGTGGCAATTGCCCATACATTCCCCGATACACCAATGGTAAAAACGAGGAAAAAAGTACCGATTAATTCAACAAAAAACTTTTTCATCTTAATCATTAAAACCCAAAGATTAATAATTTTTATAACATTTATCGCCATGTTATGAACGATAGCATCAATTGCTTGTTTACCATAACATTAGTTTCCATTCGATTATTAATTTTACACCAAATAAATGTTAACATGAAATTAGCAACAGGACAACAAGCACCCGATTTTTTAATGTATGATACCGATAAACAAGCGGTAAGATTATCTGAACAACAAGGTAAAAACGTATTACTCCTATTTTTCCCTTTCGCATTTACTTCCACCTGCACGGCCGAATTATGTGCCACGAGAGATGATATAGCATTTTATCAAAATGTGAATGCTCAGGTATATGGCATCAGCGTTGATGCACCCTATTCATTAAAAGTATTTAAAGAAGAACAACAACTCAATTTCCCGTTATTGAGCGATTTTAATAAAACCGTTTCTGAAACTTATGGTTGTATTTACGATCGTTGGGGAATGGAATTAAAAGGTGTATCAAAACGCAGTGCCTTTGTAATCGACAAAAATGGTTGTATTCAATATGCAGAAATATTAGAAAACGCAGGAGAAATTCCGAATTTTGAGGCTATTAAAAAAGTGCTCGAAAGCTTATCATAATTTCACGCCCGGGTAATTCCGGGCTTTATTTATTTTATATGTTTAATGTTCGCGTTTACGGTTTATTGATACACAATAATCAAATATTGATTGTAAAAGAGCCTATTAAAAATAATCAGGTAATAAAATTCCCCGGTGGAGGATTAGAATTTGGTGAAGGCACCATCGATGGATTAAAACGCGAATTCAAAGAGGAATTGGGTGTTGACATAACCGGTATCACGCATTTTTATACCACCGATTTTTTTGTACAAAGTTTTCTCAATCCTGAACATCAGGTAATTAGTATTTATTACCTGGTTCAAGCCAACACTGAAGAATTAAATTTTAGTAATGCAGAGGGATTAACTTTTAGCTGGGTTCCGCTTGAAACCTTGTCCCCATCGTTATTCCCATTGCCCATCGACAAACATGTTGTGCAATTATTAACCACATCACGTAGTAATTAATTGCTACAAATCCGTTTATTCTTTAGGCTTCCTTTCGTATAAACAACACTTGGGTAACTGACTGTAAACACTGTCGTTTGCGTACACATTTTCTGTGTCATATCCGGCATTAGCAATCGCCATTTGAATGCTCGGATTATTCATTTTCAAACTGTCGTATAACACCGTTAATATATCTGTACTTTTATCCCATTCGGCAGAGACAATACCATCTAAAGTTAAAGCACCTTCAATTGTTTTTTCACACATACTGCAATTGCCCCAAACTTTAATTTGTTCGGTTTTTGCGTTTGCAGTTTTTGTTGTGCAGCTGGAAAAACTCATAGCTGCTATAAATATCATCGTACCAATAAATATAAATTTCATTGTTGCGTATTTTTTAATTAATTATTCCGGGTCAGCATATTGCTGATTGGTTAAAAAATCATTATCACTTAATGTTTGTAAAAATGCGACAAGTTGCATCTTTTCAGTTGCCGTTAAATTTAATCCGCTGCCAAAATCTATCATATGTTCATCTAAGTTTGGCGATTCCTGAATTACACCACTGCTGTAATGTTCAACCACTTGTTCGAGGGTGGCAAATCGCGAATCATGCATATAAGGTGCCGTATTAGCAATATTGCGTAATGTAGTTACTTTAAATTTGCCATAATCTGCATCCAAGCCGGTAAATTTTGCTCTTCCACTGTCTAATGGCATTAAATCAAGTCCATTATTTCTAAATGCATTATCTGTAAACAAAGGGTCACTATGGCACTGAAAACATTTTGCATCACCAAAAAATAAATTCATTCCACTAATTTCATCTGATGTTAATGCAGTTGCATCACCACCATAATAATAAGCGTCAAAAGGTGAATCAAATGATACTAATGTACGTTCAAATTGCGCAATCGCTTTGGTAATTAAAATACTATCAATAACAGTAGTATTAAAAGCGCGTTTAAACATATCCTGATACTGTGCATCATCGCGCAAACGATTTTCGATTTCTACCCAGGTATTTGCCATTTCAATTGGATTGGTAACAGGGTCATGTGCCTGTGCTTCCAGCGATTGTTGTCTTCCATCCCAAAAAAATGAACCATCCCATGCTAAGTTTATTATCGCCATTGCATTGCGGTTGCCAAACGCCCCATTGGTGCCCTGACTAAATGGTCGTGGGTCGTCAAATGCATTGGCTTGTTTATGACATGTTCCACAACTCATCGTCATATCGTTGGATAAACGTTCATCGTAGAATAATGCTCTGCCCAATTCAACACCTGCAATTGTAGTAGGATTATCAATAGGTGCACTAATTTCCCCAATATTCACCGCAACCCATTCGGGTATATCAAATGCATAAGGTGTTGGGTCATAGGTAACATCAGGCTCAATTATTTCATCTTCTTTACATGAAGTAATTGTCAGCAAAATAAATAGCGGTATTATGGTTAAAACAACCCAGTATATTTTTCGCATAAACAGGATTTATTGTTTTACAAAAAATGTACTGTTTACTGTTCCGTTTTCCGCTTTCGCAATAACAGAATAAACACCAGGAGTAAGTCCGCTGATATTTATTTGAGTATTTCCCAAACCGGTAGTTGTCATCATTGTTTTTCCTGTGATGTCAATTATCGTATAGGATAAAACATTGTCAGCTGATGAAATATTAATTACATCAACAGCCGGGTTTGGAGAAATGATATTTTTATCAGCCAATGTATTTTCAATTCCAACAGTAAAATCCGTTTCTGCTAAAGCTAAATCTAATGCTGTGGTAAATTCTTCCTGACTAACAGCAGATGATATGGAACCTAAATGATAATAATAAACAGTATGATTTTCACCACCACCAAAAATTAAAATGGTAGGCATTCCCATGGCACCGTAATAATTAATCTCATCGTCGCCCATAGTAAACAGTGTTGTAGCCGTAAACCCATTATCTGTAGCCCATTCGCTTAATGTGGAACAGTCCGTAAAATTGTCGAATGCAGTCTGGTAAGCTACAATTTCACCCGGGTTAGTAATGGCATAATCAGCGAGTAAATCCATTAATACATTTCCTGCAGTAATACAAGGTGCACAATCCATCATCACATATTCCTGCACAACCACTTTATTGGAATTGAGTATATCAAATAAATTATACGTATTACCTGCAACACAATCTGTTTTTGTCCAGTCCATAGCAACCGTTGCCTGGCTGAATGCTGAAGAACAAATTGTCAATAAAAGTAAGCTGGTTATTAAATTTTTCATCATTAAATATTTTTCAAGTTAATTAAACAAACATCAGGTTTAAATAAAAACATGAAATTTAAATAATGAAAACAGATATAAAAATATACCGTTGATTATCGGTTATTGGCGGAGAATTATTGGTAAAAAAAGTATTGGTTATTTCAGTTCCCTGCTGTTGCAAATTATGTATCGACAATGCTGTAACAGGAGGCACAGATGTCACCGGATGAAATACATGTAAAGTTGGTGTACAATAATGTGCTTCATTAATTTTAATGGATATCAGTTTGTCGTGACAACATCCTGCATCTTCAGGCATGGAAGAACAGCAATCAGCAGTTCCGGTAATGGCAGGCTGAACATCGGCTATTACATCTCCGCAGTAGTGCATAGAAAAAACCACTCCACCGGAAACCCAGAGGTATATAAAAGCGAAAATGCAAAGCAGCACCTTTTTCATTGATGGTATAAAGTTACCATTTTTTAGCTTTGGAAACGGTTTATTGCTACCATTTATGCACAGTAAAAAAGGAGCAATATCTTACCTAAAAGGTGTTTTCAGGGGTAAAAAACACCATTTTACCCCATTTTGGGTGCATTTGAGTTTATTTTTACCTTAATTATTCGATAAATTTGCGACATGGTATTTCTTGACTTCGAAAAACCCATTGCTGATCTGTATGAAGAATTGGAGAAGCTGAAGCAGATGGGTGAAAAGCAAAAGATTGATATTACTGTTCCTGCTGCTGAATTGCAGGAGCGTATAGCTAACCTGAAACGCGACATATATGAAAACCTGAATGGTTGGCAGAAAGTCCAGCTCAGCAGGCATCCTGACAGGCCTTATTCCCTGTTTTATATTGAAAACATGGCTGAAAACTTTGTTGAATTACATGGCGACCGCAATGTAAAAGACGACAAGGCTATAATTGGCGGTTTTGCTACACTGGAAGGTCAAACAGTAATGTTTATCGGCCACCAAAAAGGTATCAACACAAAAATGCGTCAATATCGCAATTTTGGTATGGCCAACCCTGAAGGTTATCGCAAAGCCTTGAGGCTCATGAAGTTAGCAGAAAAATTTAATATTCCTGTCGTTACATTAATTGATACTCCCGGTGCTTACCCCGGATTGGAAGCTGAGGAACGCGGACAGGCTGAGGCGATTGCCCGCAACCTGTTTGAGATGACCTTATTAAAAGTGCCCGTAATATGCGTAATTATTGGTGAAGGAGCTTCCGGTGGTGCTTTGGGTATTGGTATTGGTGACAGGGTTTTTATGCTTGAAAACACCTGGTATTCGGTAATTTCTCCTGAATCCTGCTCCAGTATTTTATGGCGCAGTTGGGACTTCAAAGAAACCGCTGCCGAAGCCTTGAAACTGACAGCGGCTGATAACTTTAAAAATAAAATCATAGACGGTATCGTTAAAGAACCACTGGGTGGTGCACACAGCGATCCTGAAGAAATGGCGAAACTCCTCAAAAAACACCTCAAAAAACATTTGAAAGAATTGGCAGGGATTGACCCTGAAGTGCGCATTCAACAACGCATCGAAAAGTTTGACGAAATGGGTGTATTTGAAGAATTAAATGCAGGTAGTGCAAAAGCCTAACTATAGCCATTGATAAAAAGCATCAAAAATATTTTATTCGGAAGGTTTATTCGTTCAAAACCTTATACAGATACCTATGAGCGAAAAACAAAGGAATATGCCAAGATTAAAACAATGGCTTTTCTTGTTGATGGTTCTGACCCAATTGCATTGAGAGAACTCATTAATTATTTGCATAAATATATCGATGAAGGAAAAAAAATCAGCTTTATCGGATATGTAAAAAAATTACCTCCGTTTGAAGATGAAGATATTATTTGGGTAACCAACAAAGACATGAACTGGATTGGTATTCCCAAGATGCAAAAAATTAAACACTTCATTGAAAAAGATTTTGATGTGCTAATCAACACCTCGATGCAGGTAAACCGGCCACTGGAATACATTTCAACCTACAGCAAAGCTGCACTTCGTATAGGTAAATTCGACCCAAAAAAAACGTATTGTTACGACTTTATGATGCGCATCGAACATGATAATATTTACGCCTATCTCGAACAGGTGGAACATTATTTGAAAATGGTGAAATAAACCCGAATTTGTTTATACGCAACAAGTATAATTACTCCACTTTTTTACTCAACTTTGTATTTTATTTTTCGCTAACTACAAATTTCCGTTATGCATAAATATTCTGTTTCCGTAACTCATAAATTTAGAGGAACCGGTGTTGCATTGGTTACCCCATTTAATAATGATGGCAGTATAGATTTTACAGGATTAAACAAACTCATCAACCACGTTATTGATGGTGGTGTGGAATATCTGGTAGCCATGGGCACAACCGGCGAAAGTGCAACGCTTTCGGAACAGGAACGCTTTGAAATTATCGATTTCACCTTGGCAGCTTCAAATGGCAGAGTGCCTGTTGTTGGCGGTTTTGGCGGGAATAATACCATGGAAATTATCCATAGCATTCAACGTTATAAATCACATTGCAGCGGCAAAAAGTATATCGATGCCATTTTAATTGCTTCACCTTATTATAATAAACCTTCACAGGAAGGTATTTATCAGCATTACATAGCCATTGACCAAGTGGTTGAGGTGCCAATTATTTTATATAATGTGCCGGGAAGAACAAGCTCTAATATGGAGGCAGCTACAACTGTTCGTTTGGCTAATGACGCGAAACATGTAATTGCCATTAAAGAAGCCAGCGGCAATTTTGTGCAATGTATGCGCATTATTCGCGATGCGCCGGCAGGTTTTTTAGTTATAAGTGGTGATGACCCAATCACTTTGCCATTTATTGCAATGGGCATGCAGGGTGTTATTTCGGTGGTAGGAAATGCTTATCCGAAAGATTTTTCCAATATGGTGCGCGAAAGTTTGCAACATCAATTCAGCACTGCCAATCCTTTACATTATAAACTACTTGATTTTACAGAACTCATTTTCAAAGAAGGAAGTCCCGCAGGTGTAAAATACGCACTTAAAAAACTGGGTGTTTGTGGCGATAAAGTGCGCTTGCCTTTATGGAAAATAAGTGATGGGCTTGAAAAGCAACTGGATGATTGTATGGGGAAGATGTAAATGGAACTTACCTTTAAAAATGCGGAAAATTATTTTTTCTTTTTAGTTGAATTTGCTTTTCATTTATAATTTAAGTCAACTTGGTTGAGTTGTATATTAATCATACAGAGAAGCGACTAATACAACCTGTTTTGTTATTATTTAGTTTTAATATTAATCAATAATAAAATCACTATGAATAATATAAAATCGACAAGTTTCATATTCCTATTATTTGTTTTGCTGACAAGTTGTGCAAATAAATCGGATAAACATGCACACGACGAATCTGCAACTACACAACAGCACGAAGAGGAAAGTAAAACCCTTTATCTCAACAATGGAGAAAAGTGGTTGGTGAATGAAGAAATGAAGCCCTACATTTTAGATGCAGAAAGTATTTTGAATAGTTATGTTGCCAATGGAACAAACGATTATAAACAACTTGCTACACAACTAAAAGAAAAAAACGCAGCACTAATTAAAAGCTGTACCATGTCGGGCGAAAGTCATGAGGTTTTACATATTTGGTTACATCCGCATCTTGCATTAACCGATTCGCTTATGCAGGCAAGTAGTATTGAAGAAGCAAATAAAACAATAACTGCTTTGCAAAATTCATTAACTTCGTATCATGCGTATTTTCAATAATGTGGTGCAAACCCAAGAAAATATTATGTTATTGAATTAAACCAATTAATCTGTTGTGGTAAAAGTATGTTATATCGATTCCTAACATTACTGGTAAACATTGTTGATTGGCTTAAAGTTGCCATTTTCCCATTTGCAATTGGTTTAGCG
Organism: Bacteroidota bacterium; assembly: GCA_016718035.1. Taxonomy (GTDB): domain Bacteria; phylum Bacteroidota; class Bacteroidia; order Chitinophagales; family BACL12; genus UBA7236. The sequence continues at coordinate 60,521 of JADKEK010000014.1, forward strand.
ATAGCGCTTATTCCTATTTTGTTGCATCCTTGTTCTAAAACCGTAAAACTAGGATTGATAATTATTACACTTAGCGGAATTTTTGGAATAATTTGGGCAACTAAAATCTGGCTATCTAAAAAACCCAAACATTATATTTCCAAATTCAGAACCAGGAACGAAGTAGATTAGCCGCATAACGTTGAATACTATTTAAGTATGTGAATTGTATTTTATATTGCACTTGCCTACCGAAATCAATGTTTGGTCGAAATTGTAAAATGCCCTCCTCTCCTATTTTCAATATTTTATGATGCATTCAATAAAAGTGTCAACTATATGTTTTTAATAAACGAGGTGCAATCGCGCCTAAATAACCTAAAAAGTGATTCACAGTTGCAACTCATTTTTATTAAATAGATTTGTTTTTATTTTAAATACATGTTGTTGGTTTGGGTTTAATAAATTGCATAAACGAACATCGTAACCCTCAAAAAAAAAGTCCGCCGAGGCGGACCAAAATAATCTGAATGCGAAATACATCGCAATGAGGAGGGACTAAAAATTACACCTTCATTTTTCTAGACTCCAGTACTTCTTTACGGAGTTCGGTGGAAATTTCTTTTATGTCCTGCAGACTTTTACGCATGCGGGTTCCTGCCGTTTTATTACCTTTTAAGGAATACTTAATCATGTCTTCTTCGGCAAGAGCAACAAGGGCTTTGAGTTGGTTAAATTTTTGTTGCATGTTCATAAAATAAAGTGTGTTAAAAAAAACAGTTACAATGTTTGGCAGGGTTCAAATGCCAAAAATGTTTTAAGGAGACGCAATATAGTAAAAATGCCGGAAAATACCTTTCCGGCATTTAAAAAAATTATATTTTAACTAAGTCTTCTTTCAGATAAGCGCCGCTATTAATTTTTTCGCGGATAGCTGAGAAAGCGTCCAATGTTTTTTGGATATCGTCATCTGTATGTGAAGAGGTAGGAATAATACGCAACATCAACATCCCTTTAGGGATAACCGGATAGGTAACTGCTGAGCAGAAGATACCGTGGTTTTCGCGCAAATCCACAACCAGGTTGATGGTTTCAGGAATACTCACTTGTAAAAATACAGGGGTAACAGGGCTATTGGTATTACCTAAATCGAAACCGCGGCTGCGGAAACCGTCTTGTAATTTATTTACATTATCCCACAACTTAGCTTTTAATTCAGGTTTGCTGCGCAATAATTCAAGGCGTTTGAGGTTACCAATTACAATTGGCATTGGTAAGCTTTTCGCATATATCTGCGAGCGAAGATTGTATCTTAAATACCAGATAACTTCTTTTTCACCCGAAATGAATGCACCGATACTTGCCATTGATTTAGCAAAAGTGGAGAAGTATAAATCGATGCCATCCTGACAACCTTGTGCTTCACCGGTACCTGCACCGGTTTCACCCATAGTTCCAAAACCATGCGCATCGTCCACTAATAAGCGGAAATTATATTTAGATTTCAGGTCAACAATTTCTTTCAGTTTACCCTGATCGCCACCCATTCCAAATACACCTTCAGTGATAACTAATATACCACCGGGAGTGCCTTGAACCATTTCGGTAGCACGTTTTAATTGTACTTCGCAATTTTCGATATCGTTGTGGCGGAACACAAAACGTTTGCCCTGATGTAAACGCACACCATCAATAATACATGCATGGCTCTCAGCATCATATACAATAACGTCGTGGCGACTGCAAATTGCGTCGATAACGCTCATGATACCCTGATAACCATAATTTAATAAGAATGTATCTTCTTTCATTTCAAAAGCACTCAACTCGCGTTCAAGTTGCTCATGATAGTCTGAATTACCACTCATCATACGGCTGCCCATTGGATAGGCAAGACCAAACTGCGCTGAAGCTTCAGCATCAATTTTTCTCACTTCCGGATGGTTGGCCAACCCGAGGTAATTGTTTAAACTCCAGGTAATTCTTTCTTTACCTCTAAAGGTCATTTTCGGGCCAATTTCGCCTTCCAGTTTTGGAAACATCATATAACCATGTGCCACATCACTCCATTTTCCAAGCGGACCTCTGTCTTTTCTTAATTTGTCAAAAATATCCATAGCTGCTTTAGGTTTACTTTTTTTTAAGGGTGCAAAGATATTACCTTAACTTTGGTCTTAAAAATTTAAGACAAAGTTTTCAATAAAAATCAATTATCTGCGTTTAAGGTTAAATTTATTAATTTTGCGCCTCTTATGTTTATTAATCGGGTTATTGCTGTTGCAATTATACTAATTTCTTTTGGAGTTTTCACCGGCTGTCAGTACGATAAGTTGATGAAAAGTGATGATTTTGATGCAAAACTGGTTAAAGCCCGTGAGTATTATGCAGAGGGCGATTACGCCAAAGCCTTACCATTGCTTGATCAGCTGCTTACAGTAAAGATTGGAACACCCGAAGAAAAGGAAATCAGATACTACATGGCTTACTGCTATTACGGGCAGGGCGACTACTTTTCATCATCCAGCCTGTTTAAACAGGTATTCAATATTTTCCCATTGTCGGGCGAAGCCGAAGAGTCTTTGTTTATGAGTGCTAAGTCGATGTATGATGCCTCTCCGCGTTACCAGCTCGACCAAACTTACAGCTATAAGGCAATCGAATCGTTTCAGTACTTGCTATAGATGTATATCCAAAAAGCACGTTGGTGACCGATGCTAACAAGTATATGGACAACCTTAGAGCCAAGCTGGAAGCGAAAATGATTGCCTCAGCTGAACTTTATTACAATACTGAGCATTATCAAGCGGCAGCAGTTACCTTTAAGAACGTATTACTCGATTTCCCTGATACACGTGATGCCGAGGAAATCAGTTTCAAAATAGTAAACAGCTGGTTCAGTTATGCAGGCCAAAGTGTGGTTTGCCGCCGTCCTGAACGCTATGATATGGCTATTGAGAGTTATTTTGATTTTATCAAACAATACCCTCAAAGTTCCAAAGCCGACCAGGCTAAATCACTTTACGAAAGAAGTATAGCCTTAAAAGACAAAGCCAATAACGAAATAACAACATATAAAATCAATTGCGATGAGCTCACTAAAGAAAATTAATACACAGTTATCACCTTCAATTGAAGTGCAGAGCCTGAAAACTATTGAAAATAGCTCAGGAAATATCTACAAGTCTATTTTCATGGTAAGCAAACGTGCTGAACAAATTACTCAGGTAGTTCGTGGTGAATTACACAGTAAATTGGAAGAATTTGCTACCCATCAGGACAATTTGGAAGAAGTATTTGAAAACCGTGAGCAGATTGAAATTTCACGTTATTACGAAAAACTGCCTAAAAGCACCCTGATTGCGCTCGAAGAATTCAAAAACGGCCAATTATACTGGCGCGACCGCGATGGTGGTGAGGAGACTAAAGAAACTAAATAATGTCCTTACAGGGCAAAAAGATCCTGCTTGGTGTAAGTGGCGGTATAGCTGCTTATAAAAGTGCCTTACTTACAAGATTACTCATAAAACAAGGCGCTGAAGTTAAAGTTATGATGACCCCGGGGGCGAAAGCCTTTATCGGGGCATTAACTTTTTCTACCCTATCCAAACATCCTGTTGCTGTAGATTTTTATAATGAATCGGATGGCACCTGGAACAACCATGTAACTGCAGGCATGTGGGGAGATATAATCCTGATTGCGCCGGCAACTGCAAATACTATTGCTAAAATGAGTGTAGGTATCAGCGATAACTTCCTGATAACCACCTACTTATCCGCAAAATGTCCTGTGGCTATTGCTCCTGCTATGGACCTCGATATGTGGCAACATAAGGCTACCCAAGGTAATATCCGCACATTAAAAAATAATGGCGTTTTGGTAATTGCCCCTGAATCGGGTGAACTTGCCAGCGGCCTTATTGGCGAAGGCAGAATGGCTGAACCGGAGCATATTGTTTCCTGGTTGGAGGATTTTTTTTCTACCCAACCCAAACGCCTGAGTGGCAAAAGGGTATTGATAACAGCAGGCCCGACATATGAGGCTATTGACCCTGTTCGTTTTATAGGCAACCATTCCTCCGGTAAAATGGGATTCGCTCTGGCTGACGCTTTTGCGTCTGAAGGTGCGATAGTTACTGTTGTGCATGGCCCCGTTACCAGCAGTCCACAAAATACTGCCGTAAAAACCGTTGGCGTTACCAGCGCTATCGAAATGCTGGACAATTGTCAGCAAATTTTCCCCGAAACCGACATCTTTATTGCTGCTGCTGCGGTAGCGGACTATACCCCGGCTCAACCTTCGGATAAAAAAATAAAAAAAGGCGATAATCCTGATGAAACGTTAAACATCAGCCTGAAACGCAATCCCGATATATTAAAAACCCTGAGTTCGCAGCGAAATAAACAGTTTATTGTTGGGTTTGCGTTAGAAACGGACAATGAATTTGCAAATGCGGCAAAGAAATTGCGGGAGAAAGGGTTAGATATGATTATCCTTAATTCGATGAACGATACCGGTGCCGGATTTCAACACGACACCAATAAAATTTCCATATTGGATAAATTCGATAATCAAATTAACTTTGAATTGAAGAGCAAAAAGGCCGTTGCCTTTGATATTGTGAACCATATAATAAACAAGCTGAATGCGTAAAATCATTTTACTACTCCTTTTAACTGGCGTTGGGTTGTCCATGTTTGGACAGGACCTCAACTGTGTGGTTACTGTTAATGCAGAAAAAGTTACCCAAACCGACCCCAAGATTTTTAAAACACTGGAGACTTCCATTTTCGAATTCATGAATACCCGCAAATGGAGTGATGATATTTTCAAACCTGAGGAACGTATTGAATGCCAAATACTAATAACTATTACGGAAGAGTTATCCAGCGATAAATTTAAAGCACAGGCAAGTGTAGTTTCTCGCCGTCCTGTATATGGCAGCGATTACAATTCTACCCTATTAAATTTCGTAGACAAAGACTTTGAGTTTAATTATGCAGAATACCAGCCATTAGAATATAACGACAATCAATACACTTCTAACCTAACTGCTATGTTAGCGTATTATGCCTACATGATCATTGGGTTAGATTACGATTCATTTGCTCAAAAAGGAGGCGATAAATACTTTTTAAAAGCCCAAACTATTGTCAATCAGGCGAGTAACAGCGACAGCAAAGGTTGGAAAAGTTTCGACGGAACGCGTAATAGATATTGGTATGTAACCAACATTCTTGACCCAAAATTTGCAGGAATACGCGATGCGATTTATCAGTATCATCGTCAGGGTTTAGACCAAATGTATAACGATCAGACTAAACCTATAACAATAGTAACAAAAGCATTACAAACGCTGGACAACACAAATCGAACTTCACCTAACAGCATGTTTGTGCAATTATTTTTCAGTGCGAAAAGCGACGAATTATTAGGTTTATATTCAAAAGCAACGCCAGCCGAAAAATCGAAAGCAGTTTCCTACTTAACACGCCTCGATCCGGTTAATGCAGATAACTACCAGGAGTTGCTGACAGGGAAATAAGGTGTTGTTTTTCGCTAAGGCGCTAAGGTTAAAATTTTCAGTAAAATGTGCTTGGTTTAAATAAAAAACCAATTCAAGCACGCAAAGGTGGTATTGCAGTAATAATTCCGCGCTCTCCAAAAAAACAGCTCCGCCCCTCCGCGTGAAACAAACACATCATATAATTTTCGAAATATTTCTCGCCAAGGCCCAAAGTGAAGGTTTTGGTAGAATGTGCTTGGTTTATATAAAAAACCAATTCAAGCACGCAAAGGTGGTATTGCAGTTCACAGTTCATTTAGGCAAATCAAACCGCAATTTTTTATTGTATGGACGGATGCAATTCGTCCCTACAACAAACAATTACTCACTTATCAATAGTAATGGTTTCCCAGCCTTTGCGCGCTTGAAAACAATCCATATCGCACATCATATAATCAATTCCCCTTGGGCCTTAGCGAGAAACCAGCTCCCCCTCCGCGCAAAACAACCAGCCAAATCTGTTTCCTTCTTAAACAATCCATATCGCACAAACCATAAACAATTCTCCTTGCGCCTTAGCGAGAAACACACCCCACTTGGTTTACCAGCTCCGCGCCCTCAAAAACAAACCACATCTTACAAACCACAATCACAAGCACTCCGCCCCTCCGCGTGAAACACCCAATTAAAAGTCCCTCCCAAAGGCAATAAAAATCATTTTTCCTTGCAGATTTATTTTTTTATATTGCAGTTCTAAAACAAAGGAGGACATGATGAAAACTTACAGTAGCGAACACATTAAAAATGTTGTTTTGGTGGGGCATTCAGGCTCCGGTAAAACAACCCTTGCAGAATGCATGTTGTTTGAAGCCGGAGCATTAAACCGCCGCGGATTAGTTTCAGAAAACAACACCGTTTCAGATTACAATGAGTTAGAACATGAACGAGGGAATAGTGTTTTTAGTACGTTAATGCATGCCGAATGGAAGGATACCAAAATAAATATTATTGATACTCCGGGCATGGATGATTTTGTTGGAGAAGTTATTGCTGCATTTAAAGTTGCAGATACCGGTTTATTAGTTTTAAATGCTGCACATGGTGTTGAGGTTGGTACAGAATTAATTTGGGAATATGCCGACCATCTTAAAAAACCCATGATACTTATTTGTAATCATGTGGATGAAGAAAAATCAGATTTTGATAATACCATTGAACAAGCCAAAGAACGATTTGGCAGAAAAGTTACCGTTGTGCAATATCCATATAATCAAGGCGTAGATTTTAATGCGATTATTGATGTACACACTATGGTAATGTACCAATTTGGTGCCGATGGTGGTAAACCTGAAAAATTACCTATTCCTGAATCAGAAATGGCAAAAGCGCAACAATTGCATAATGAATTAATTGAAGCCATTGCTGAAAATGATGAAGGTTTAATGGAGAAATTTTTCGAAAAAGGAACATTGGAAGAAGATGAAATGGTGAAAGGCATGATGTTGTCTATTCGCCATCACGAGTTATTTCCTGTTTTTGTCGCATCTGCGAAACACAATATGGGAAGTGGACGTATTATGGGTTTCATAGATAAATGTTGCCCTTCCGCAGCGCACATGAAACCTGAAAAACTCACCAATGGTCAGGATTTGCCATGCAATTCATCAAACCCAACTATCGCATTTGTATTTAAAACAGTAAGCGAACCACATTTGGGCGACATGAGTTTTTTCAAAGTGTGTAGCGGTAAAGTAACTGCCGGTATCGATTTAAATAATACCAATACCGGAAGTCCTGAACGCATGACACAATTATTTATCCTACAAGGTAAAAAACGAGAAAATGTAAATGAATTAAATGCAGGCGATATTGGTGCAACGGTTAAATTGAAAAAAACACATACCAATAATACGTTAGCAGTAAAAGGTCAGGATGTTGAGGTTGAACCCATACATTTTCCTGAACCAAAAGTTGTGGCAGCAATTGAAGTGCATAATAAAGGTGATGAAGAAAAAATGGGACTTGCACTCAACCATATTCACGAAGAGGACCCAACAGTGGAAATTGACCACAACATGGAGCTCAAACAAACATTAGTAAATGCGCAAGGCGAACTCCATTTACAAGTATTGAAATGGAAAATTGAACATTCGTACGGAATTAAATTTGATTTTATTAAACCGCGCATTCCGTATCGTGAAACTATTCAAAAATCAGTGCACACCGACTATCGCCATAAAAAACAAAGTGGTGGCGCCGGACAATTTGCAGAAGTGCATATGATTGTTGAACCTTGGTACGATGGTATGCCTGATCCTAAAGATGTAAACGTTCGCGGTCGCGAAGAACACGATTTAAAATGGGGTGGTAAACTCGTATTTTATAATTGTATTGTTGGTGGTGCTATTGATGCGCGTTTTTTACCTTCCATTTTGAAAGGGGTAATGGACAAAATGCACAATGGTCCTTTAACAGGCAGTTATGTGCGCGATGTAAGGGTAAGTGTATTTGATGGAAAAATGCATCCTGTCGACAGCAACGATATGGCATTTAAGCTAGCAGGTATGATGGCGTTCAGAAATGCTTTCCGCGAAGCAGACCCGCGCATCCTAGAGCCAATTTACGATTTAGTAGTGTTGGTTCCCGGCGATTATATGGGTGATGTTATCGGCGATTTACAAACACGCAGAGGCATTGTAATGGGAATGGATACCGAAGGTCATTACCAAAAAATAATGGCTCGTGTGCCTTTGAGTGAATTGTACGACTATAGTTCATCACTACGTTCACTTACCCAGGGTCGTGGTAAATTCACCCGTTCGTTTGCTGAGTATGCGCCGGTTCCATTCGATTTACAGCAGGAATTGATGCACGCTTACAAAGATGACCATGTAGAAGTTTAAGGTAATAAGCCGGTTTTGGCACCTGATATTCTCCAAAAGGCACTGTATTTACCTACGGTGCCTTTTTTTGGGGGGAAATAATTGACAACAAGCCCTGTAAGCCCTCTTTGGCGGCTAAGTATGGCTTTACAACCCCTTAGATTTCAATCTTTTAAACCATTCCGGAACTATTAGGACTTGTTCGTTGTTAAAAATTTCGTATCTTACCAAAAATTGATTAAATGAATACCAAAGGAAAAGGGCGACCATCCACAAGAAGTGCAAAGCTGATAGATGGCTTTTATATTGAAGTTTTGAATAAAGGGCAAAAGGACAAAGGCATTAAAATCCGCAGCAAAACTAAGGCTGAGATGGAAGATGCAGCAAAACGTTATGCCGGAAGTAAGGATGTAGTTATCCTAGGTGAATACCGCAATGAAGAGTGGGTGAAGTAACCTTTATTGTTTTCCCGATTGCTGTATGCAGCACTTACCTGATTGAAATGAATTAGTAATTTATAGGTTCAAGAGCAATGTGCTTTTTGACACTAATCAAATTTTTATGCACATGCTTTTCGCATGGCACAATTTATACTCCTGTTTGAAATATCATTAATTACAAATTTTTATAAGTCTGCTATGCAAAAGTAACACAGCATGGCTATGTGCTGCCAAAATATTTAATGGCTTATTTATAGGTAAATTAAAAAGTAGAATTATTAAATATTACTTTTAAATTAATTATCCAATCAACTACCTGCTTGTTGCTGGAAATACGCCTTTAAATCCATTACCTGTTTATCGCTCATACGTTCAGCAGTGTAATGTGGCATATATGGGTCGTGACCGGGATAACCATAATATCCGTGACGAACCGATTTAAATAACCACCAATAATCTTTGTCGAAATCGCGATTAAATTTTTTGAAGGTAAATGAAGAATTATCAAAAACGTTATCGCTGCAGCCATATGCTTTGTGACAAGTTTGGCAACTCAATTCATATAATGCTTTGCCTCTAGCAGGATCGCCTACCGGTAAACTATTTCCGTTTTCGTAAGGTGGTTCAACAAATGCTGCCGGTGATTTTAATGCATAAAAACTTTTAATCCATTTAATTAATTCAGGATGTTGAGCAGCATTATTTTTTTTGCTGTTGAGCTCAGCAATTTGTGCTGTTGTTAAAATATCTTGTAAACGATAACTGATAGATAAATAATAGGCAAGCACAGCAGTTTCTTCCCAATCTTCCAGGTAACGACCTTTTGAACATTCTTTGCCACAAAGTTGTATCGCTTGTCGTAAATCATTGTTGGCCGGTTTCACTAAATCACCATACTTTTTATAATAGTCGTCGTTATACCAAGTTTCTCTATTAGCAATTCCATAAAATGTAGTGCCCTGTAAAAACGGAATATTATTTTTAATGGCGAAGTCTAACCTTGCTTCAGGATCGCTGTTGTTTGCCAGGTTGGGATCTTCCATCACCGTGTTGTGGCAATTGGTGCACATGTAGTATAAACTTATGTAGGCCGACTTCCCTCCTTTCGGGTTTTTGGTGCGGCCAAAAAATACGATATCCTTACCTCGTTGAACGTCATCTGGGTTAAGTTTTTCGGGATAATATGCAGGTAAAGTTGCACCTAAATCACGCAGCACTTCATACACATATGCTTCGGGCTGATAATCTTCAGCAGGCGCAACACTTTTAAAATTGAGCAATGAGGCCCCTAACAGACAAAAAAGTGTGGCATATACCACGGTAAATTTATGTTTAAACATCCTTTTCATTATTACTTCAAAGTTACACATTCCTTACCATGTTATAAAAAGACAAAATTTTGATTTTTTCGAAAAAAATTTGGAAAATTCGCAGCGTCTAGTTTACATTTGTAACACTATTTCAGTAGTTCTTTTTTAAAATGAAATTTTGATATCGGCTAAGCCGTTCTCATATAAAGATTTGTGTTTTCATGGGGATAGCAGAGGAATCGGAGTCCTTCCGTGCACTCTGCTTTTTTATTGTTATTAAGTGCTTATCTCCCAATTCCGCAAGCACCCGTTTTTCCGTAAATTTTACGTATTTATATATATGTTGTGGTGTGCAACTTTGCCGCGTAATTATAAATTAAAACTAAACTGAACTACCCCTACTTGGTTATGTTCGTTTTCCCAGTAGTTTTCAACGTATTGAATGTCGGTCACAATCGCTCACTTGCGCTAAGACTTACCAATATGATACCGCTTAATCAACTGGGTTTGAATTACATATAAAAAACAGGTTTTGGAAAAAGTCAAAATTTCACCCGTTTTTTTAATAAATGCCGTTATGCGAGGCCACTTTTTGCAAATTTTGCACTGTTCATGTACTTTTCCTGCATTAATTTGATTTGGCACACCGTTTGCATATAGTATAAATGTGTGTGTTTTCATGGGGATAGCAGAGGTAGCCTGAAAGGTTGCTTCTGCTTTTTTGTTTTACACAAATCCCAATGCCTCGGACTGCAATCACTAAATTCACCAATCTTCAATTTCAAAATTTGCTATTACATTCCGAAATCATTATCCCAGTAGCCATTCCCACGACTGGCACGCAATTTGAATTATAGACTACGTGTGTGTTTTCATGGGGATAGCAGAGTAAACTTTAAATAGTTGGCTCTGCTTTTTTGTTTTTAGCAATTTTCCGAATCCCTAAATTCCCCAATCTTCAATTCCCAAATTCTCCCTCACGTCCCGAAACTGCCATCCCACTAGTCATTCCAACGACTGGCACGCAATTTGAATTATAGTCCACGTGTGTATTTTCATGGGGATAGCAGAGTAAACTTTAAATAGTTGGCTCTGCTTTTTTGTTTTTAGCAATTTTTCGAATCCCTAAATTCCCCAATCTTCAATTCCCAAATTCTCCCTCACGTCCCAAAACTGCCATCCCACTAGTCATTCCAACGACTGGCACGCAATTTGAATTATAGTCCACGTGTGTGTTTTCATGGGGATAGCAGAGTAAACTTTAAATAGTTGGCTCTGCTTTTTTGTTTTTAGCAATTTCCTTAATCCCAAAATTCCCCAATCTGCCATTCCACAATTTTCCAAAACTTCCTGAAACTGCCATCCCACTAGTCATTCCAACGACTGGCACGCAATTTGAATTATAAGTTACGTGTGTGTTTTCATGGGGATAGCAGAGTAAACTTTAAATAGTTGGCTCTGCTTTTTTGTTTTTAGCAATTTTCCGAATCCCTAAATTCCCCAATCTTCAATTCCCAAATTCTCCCTTACGTCCCGAAACTGCCATCCCACTAGTCATTCCAACGATTGGCACGCAATTTGAATTATAGTCCACGTGTGTGTTTTCATGGGGATAGCAGAGTAAACTTTAAATAGTTGGCTCTGCTTTTTTGTTTTTAGCAATTTTCCGAATCCCTAAATTCCCCAATCTTCAATTCCCAAATTCTCCCTCACGTCCCGAAACTGCCATCCCACTAGTCATTCCAACGACTGGCACGCAATTTGAATTATAGACTACGTGTGTGTTTTCATGGGGATAGCAGAGGGAACCTTAACGGTGATCTCTGCTTTTTTTATGTAATATTTTGTAAGTCTGCTTTTACTACTCCATAACTCATTCATTTTCAATTTATTGCAATTTAATATACAATTAATTTCAAAGCGCAAATTGCTGTAAAGCCCTCTGTGGCAGGCATTCGGACTGCCCAGATTTGCCGTTCCAGCAATGGATGGTAATTGTAAATTATACAATAAGATTTATGCAATCTTCCCAAAGTGGGGAATTAGATGTGGAATTTAGTTACACACTTTGGGGAAATTTTCCCCACAAGTCACAGTATTGAAATTCCCAACCTATAAATTCCAATCAAAGTATTGGTAAAGGGCTAAAAAAGTCACATTTTTTAAATATTTAGCTGAAAACACAGGTGTAAAGGCGGAAAAACTGCTATAACCGGTGACAAACAGTTAATTATGTTCCTGCTGCGGGCAAATCGTGATACATATGTATTTAGATGAAGTGTTTTCGCCCTCTCCTATCACTTTCCACAATTTAACTATTTTAAGCTATTGCCAAATTCGTAACTTTGGGCATGACTGAAAAAATTCTGATTCTAGACTTTGGTTCTCAATATACACAGTTAATTGCACGTCGCATCAGGGAGTTAAACGTTTACAGCGAAATTGTTCCCTGCACAAAAATTCCTGAAATTACGGATGACATCAAGGGTATCATTTTATCAGGTAGCCCATTTTCTGTATCACAAGCCGACAAACCTGCATTCGATATTGAAAAAGTGCTCAATAAACGCCCTCTATTAGGTGTATGTTATGGCGCTCAGTTTATGGCGCAACATTTTGGAGGTAAAGTTCAACCGTCATCTAAACGCGAATATGGTCGTGCTTTCCTGCATATTTTAGAGCGTGATAACGCTTTATTTTATGGTGTAGATGATGAAAGCCAGGTGTGGATGAGTCATAGCGATACTGTAACGCAATTACCTGAAGGATTTCATATCACCGCTAAAACAGCCAGCATCGATGTCGCAGCGTATGCTTCCGATCCTGGTCGATTTGAAAATCCGGTGTTTTGCATTCAGTTTCATCCGGAAGTTACCCATTCAGAACAAGGCAAAACAATGCTCGAGAATTTTGTTGTGAATGTTTGTGGTTGCAAACAAACCTGGACACCAGAATCGTTTGTTGAAGAAACGATAGCTCACCTGCAAAAATCTATTCAACAAGATAAGGTAGTATTAGGCTTATCGGGAGGTGTTGATTCGAGTGTGGCCGCTATATTATTAAATAAAGCGATTGGCAGTAACCTCATCAGCATATTTGTCAACAACGGTTTATTGCGCAAAAACGAATTCGAATCCGTTTTACATAGTTATAAGGACATGGGTTTAAATGTGGTTGGTGTTGATGCTGCCGATGAATTTATTACCGCATTAGCGGGAGTAAGTGACCCTGAAAAGAAACGTAAAATAATTGGTAAAGTATTTATCGATGTATTTGAAAGAGAATCAAAAAAACTGGAAGGTGTAAAATGGTTAGCACAAGGCACTATTTACCCTGATGTTATTGAATCGGTTTCAGTGCATGGACCTTCAGCAACTATCAAGTCGCATCATAATGTTGGTGGATTACCTGAAAAACTTCACTTGAAAGTAATTGAACCTTTGCGGTATTTATTTAAAGATGAAGTTCGCCGTGTTGGAGAAACTTTACAACTCAAGCATGAAATTCTGCACCGCCATCCATTCCCTGGTCCTGGTTTAGCTATTCGCATAATTAGTGATATTACGGCTGAAAAAGTGCGTATTACACAGGAAGCGGATGCTATTTTTATCAATCATTTAAAGCAATCGGGTTGGTACGACAAAGTATGGCAGGCAGGTGCCATATTATTACCGGTGCAAACCGTTGGTGTAATGGGCGATGAACGTACATATGAAAATGTTATCGCTTTGCGTAGTGTAAATTCAAGTGATGGCATGACTGCAGACTGGAGTCATTTGCCTCACGAATTATTGGCACAGATTTCGTCTGATATCATCAATCATGTTAAAGGTATTAATCGCGTAGTTTACGATATAAGTTCAAAACCTCCGGCTACAATTGAGTGGGAATAAAATATATATGGTAATGATTTTAGGGCTGATGTTATTTTCGGCGTGTATGGTAATTAATCCACCACATACTACTCCTATACCACCTACCGAAACTAAAACTGTACCTGTTGATGAAAATACCACAACAACAGAAACAAAAACAGGTAATGAAAAAGCAAAAGACAGTGTTGCAACTTCTGTCCCTGTCAAATCGTGGGCAAAAAAAGACCGCTATACGATTTCATTTGTATTGCCATTTTCTACTGATGAAGGGGAATTATTAAAATTAATGGGTGAAGATAAAATTACCGGCTACCAGCCTTTAGCTTCACTCGAATTTTATGAAGGTGCATTAATTGCGTTAGATACTTTAGAACGTTTAGGTATTAAACTCAATATTCATGTATTTAATCATTTAAAAGATAGTCTGAGCACAGCAATGTTGCTGCAAAAAGAAGAAATAAAAAAATCGGATGTCATTATTGGACCGGTATTTAATGAAAGTTTAAAAGCAGCAGCAGCTGTTGCAAAAAATCAGGAGGTATATTTAGTTTCACCGCTGTCTCCAAGCAATATGTTTACGGACAGTAATAAATATTTTGTGATGGCTAACCCTGCTATTACAACACAACTTTCATCAATGGTGGATTATGTTTTGGATAATCATGTTGCAGCGAATTTTATTGTTGTTTATCGCAGCGACAAACCGGCTGAGGTGAAAATTGCGGAAGAATTTAAGGCGGCATTTAATGCGCAAAAAGGCAGCAGTGCAGCAACACTAAAAGAGGTAAATAATTTTGCAGGTATTTCATCGAATATTAATGGTGGTGGCAACTTTGTTTTTATTGCCGGCAATGATGAGTTATATATTAATGGCTTAATTCGCGACCTTTCTAAAATTGGTCGCAGTAGTGATATTACTTTAATCGGATTACAAAATATTTTATCATTGGAATCTGTTTCGCTAGATTATTTTGAGAGTTTACATTTTCATTATCCAACCGGGTATTATGTAGATCAAAAATTGCCTCAGGTGAAAGAATTTAATGCAGCTTTTGAAGCGCGGTATGCTACACGACCTTCCGATTATGCGTATAGAGGATATGATGTTATGATGTATTTTGGAACCATGCTAAACACTTACGGACCTGACCTCTCACTTTCAGGTGGTAAGGTAAATCCAACTTTGAGATATATGATGTATCCTTTGGAATTTAAATCGGTGAAAAATGCATCGGGTGTAATTGATCATATTGAAAATGCAAAAATTACTATTTTGAAATACGAGGATTATCGTTTTCAAAAAGCTAATTAATCCAATTTTTTATTCGGGGGTGCGAGCACCCTAAGGTTAATCGGGAGCTAGCTCCCTCATGGGACATGTGTGCTATGTTTTGAAGTAGATTACGAGTCCCCGTTGGGAACTAGTTTGTCGAGCCACTGGGCGTGCAGCTTGGTATATGAAGGTGATTGAAGCTTGCGTTGTAATATTTAAACTCTAGATCTAAAAACAAATTTTAATGATTTATACTTCTTGATAAAATTTATAAATTAGCATATTGTTTTACCCTTAAATTCAAATTAATGGCAGTTTCTTTTCGTGATTCCAAATCGGAATCAAAATGCTACTTTGTAACTACTTCTTGTTACAAACATATTCCGTTGATAGCGTTAAGCAAAGGATATAATCATGTCGCAAATTCAGTAAATAACTACACAACAAAGTATGATGCTGATGTTTTATCGTATGTTATTATGCCTAATCATTTACATCTGCTGCTCTACTTTAAACAGGAAGTCCGGCTAAGCAATTTAATGAGGGACATTAAAAAACAATCGTCATTTAAAATTAGAAATGAATTACAACATACGTCCCCTTATATTATTCCGAGGCTTGTATTTGAGGACCGAAATCAAGTTTACAAAGTATGGGAAGATGGATTTCATGATTTTCAGGTGTTTACGGCTGATATGCTTTTACAAAAATTGAATTACATACATAATAATCCACTTCAAGAGAAATGGCAGTTAAGTAAAACTGCTGAGGATTATATGTACTCAAGTGCTGGGTTTTATCGATTTAATACTGAAGGGTTAATTAAAACGGAGGTTTTTACGAAATACTTTGATGTTCCGGTGGCTAAAAAGTAGTTTATTCGGGGGTGCGAGCACCCAAGTGTTATTCGGGAGCGAGCTCCCTCATGGGACGTACGGGTGCCTTGTTTTCTACCAAATTACTAGTCTCCGTTGGGAACTAGCTTAGCGACGCCAATGGGAAATTCTGATTGGTGTGCTGAGAAAATTGGTAATTGCGAGGTAGCAATCAATGCTTAAAATGCTATTCATTACTCAAAAGTATAAGTGGGTGCGAGCACCCAAGTGTTATTCGCGAGCGAGCTCCCTCATGGGACAGGGGCTGCGCTTTTTTGGATTTTAATGTTGTTTGGAGTGCTCACATTTAATTAAAATAAAAAAACGAGGCTATTGATTTATTTCAACAGCCTCGTTTTTTATGTTATTTATTGAATTATTAATCAGCACCGTCGGTGGCTGCAACTGCAGTTGCCATGTCGCCGATGGTATTGCCGACTTCAACGCCGACTTCACAATCATAACGCCAGTGGATACGGGAATAAATTCTCGATTCAGAAGCATCTTTAGCGTATGAGTCAAACAAACTTGCTTCTGCAGGAAATACATAACCTAATACGGTAGCAGCAGCTGCAGAGAAGGTTGAGTGACCGGATGTATAAGATGGGAAATTCGGCAGACCGAATAAACATAAAATATCTTCATTGCCTTGAGGAGGGCGAGGATACATATAATAGTATTTGGTATCCCAACAGCTAATTCCTGCATCCATCATGGCGGTGTTTAGATAAGCAAAAGTTCTGGCAGTGCGTAATGGGTTATACCGATATTGGACAATATAATCAGCTGCAATTCGGTCCCAATGACCCGGAGGTGCATATGTTCCGAAACCATCTCCCCAGAAATACGCCAATTGCTCTTGTTCCCTTGTAGCATTTTTTAGTGTATTCCAACATTTCATCTTTTGCTGCTTCATATTCCGCAGAACCAACTGCTGGTGGCGGACCCGGGCGAACATCAGCAGGGCTGCCAATCCACCAGGTTTTTACTTTACCGTATGCAGGTGTGATACCAACCGGACGTTGTGGAACTTCTAAATTTTCCCAATGTGGCCACATATCACCAAACATCAAATCAGCAGCAGATTCGTAACCGGCATAAGTTGCTGCATCTACTTGCGCGAATTTCATGCTATCGTTAGCTGCACGTGCTTTGTACTGACGGAAAACATATCCGCCAATGCCATCACCCGCAACTAAATCGCTTTCCACATTCATACCTGCCCATTTGCGTGATTCGCGACATTCCTGTGCAAGTCCATTGATATAATCAACTTCCAAAGGGAATAAGAATTTCAGCATTTCAGAAGAAACCTCAGCAATAGCTGCATCTTCAGAAGGATAAGATGGTAAATCATTATCCGGATAAGCAGGTGTAATATTGCCATCTACTTTGTAAGGTGCAGGGCGATTATATGCATATTTATAATTCCATGTTGTAATTAATGCATCATACTGCGCTGCAGCCAGATAAGCGTATGCACGCACCGCATAAGGTGGATGCGCAAATGGGAAATATGGATAAACTGAAGGATTAGCAGAACTAGGAGCACCATATGAACCATCCTCATTTGGCGATGGTGCAAGATTGTATTTCGCTACTAATTCCTGTGCAATTTCCTGCCAGCGAATTACGGTATTATTTCCCCAATAATCAACTGCCTCTTGTTCGTCTGCATTAAGTGAACCAACATAACCTTTCACTTCATCCAACTCAGCTAAATAAGCATCCGAAGTTACGTCCTCAGGTGCTGCAATAGCAGTATCTGCGCCGCTGGTTAATAAAATTGGATCCCAAGTACCGCCATCTTCATCTAAAGAAGCATAGGTATATGATTCAAAGCCGTTGTATGACGGAATTTCTTTTTCGCAAGACTGCGTAAGCATTAAGCCTGTTATTGCTGCAGTGCCTAAAAATATTTTTGTAGTTAGTTTTTTCATGTTAGTTTGCTTGAGGGGTTGGTGAAGAACTTTGTGCTTTATCTTTTTTGCCCCAAAGGCCAAATTGGTATGATATACCACCACCGAACATCATGGATTTACCCACATTGCGACCGGTTAAAGTGTAGTTTGAGTTAAAATGAACAGCTAATCCTTTTACCAATAAATCATAGTAATCGGCATTAAGACCAACACGCATAGCTTCCATATCATTTGAAGGGAAACCACCATCCTGACGGCGAATATCAAAGCCTCCAAACGTGTTAAATCCGTTTAGCACACCTTCAACTTTAAAATGTTTACTTGGGAAAATGTAACCGATTGTAGCATTGTAATCCATTGCATCCGGCATATCTACTTCATCGGAATAATACCCTGAAGTGGTATAATAATAATTGCGGTCAAGGATTGCATTACCTCTTAAATGGAAAGCACCATCAACGCGACCGTAAAGTCCCATGTCGGCATCGTAATGAATAATACCGCGGAAAATACCATCCGGACAACCAAGGCCAATTGCAAATGGATGCTCAGGAACATAATCTGATGCAGGTAGTAATAATCCTGCACTTGCTAAAAATTTGATATTACCCGGACCAGCCTTATGTTCATAAATAAGGCCTTTAACAAAAATAGCAGCGTCCTGAATACCCTTGTCACCTGCAACTACACCAGCCGAAGGGTCAGTAATAACATAAGGCAACATAGCTATCATATTAACACGGTCTAAAATACCCAGCATAAAACCACCTGTAATAGATTGTGTAGTAAGTGTGCCGATATTACCGTTTTCACGAAGAGAATCTCCCTCCCAATATTCGCTCCAGGCTGAATTACCGTAATTCAAGCCAAAGCAAATTTCACCTGATTTCATCATCACAGCATCAGAAGGGGTCTGTGCCATAACTCGAAATGTTGTTGCTGTCAAAAAGGTTAACAGCAATAAACTTGATTTGAGTAGTCTGTTTAAATACATAAATAGTGGATTTTGGGCAAAAGTAGGTGGGCATAATTGAATTGTAGCCTTGTTTAAACTAGTTTTAAAAACCACCTCTGTTATTTAAAAAACTTTAGCACTTCGTTTTTTTATTTCAAGGTAAATCGCCAAAATATGACTTGCGTTTCCTTTTAAAGGGATAGATGTCATTTTAATAGCATAAGCCTGTGACTACCTTCGGAGGTAATAAAATGAACGATATGGAAACTGATCAAATTCAACCGGAAGTTGCAGATGTTATGGCTGCTAACTCAACAAAATATGTATTTGCATTTGAAGAAGGCAATGGCAAAAACAAACAGCTTTTAGGCGGAAAGGGTGCCAATCTCTGCGAAATGACGCAAATTGGATTAAACGTACCTCCCGGCTTTGTAATTAGTACAGCAGCCTGTTTGCAATACCTTGGAGATACAACTAAACAATTGCCGGCCGGCGTTATGGAGCAAGTCCGTGAACAAATGGCCGCAATGGAAGCTAAAACGGGCAAAACCTTTGGCGGAAGCGAACAACCGCTGCTGGTTTCAGTGCGTTCGGGTTCTGCTATGTCAATGCCCGGAATGATGGATACCATTTTAAATTTAGGTTTAAACCAATCGACCCTTCAGGGATTGATACTCCAAACCGGTAATGAACGATTCAGTTATGATGCCTATCGCAGGTTTATCCAGCTGTTTGGCAAGGTTGCTTTAGGTGTTCCGGATGAAAAATTTGATGCCCATTTCGAGGAAATAAAACATCGCGCCGGCGTTAAAGCCGATATAGGATTGAACACTGATGACCTCAAAGAAATTTGCAACCGTTTTCTGATGGTGGTGAAAGAACATACCGGTAATCCGTTTCCTTCCAATGTTTATGAGCAACTGGAAATCGCCATCAAAGCGGTTTTTAACTCATGGATGGGTCGCCGAGCTATTGACTACCGAAGAGAGTTTAAAATTACCCCTCAAATGGCCAATGGCACTGCTGTAAACATAGTTACCATGGTGTTTGGCAATATGGGCAACGATTGCGCGACCGGTGTAGGCTTTACGCGCGACCCTGGAACAGGTGAAAATGTGATGTTTGGGGAATACCTGGTTAATGCGCAGGGCGAAGATGTTGTCGCCGGAATCCGTACTCCAAAAGCTGTGGTTTTGCTGGAAAAGGAAATGCCTGAGTTATATAAACAACTGGAAACGCTTAGACATAAATTAGAAAACCATTACAGGGAAGTGCAGGATTTTGAATATACCATTGAAAAAGGCATTTTATACTGTCTGCAAACCCGCAATGGCAAAATGAATACCACCGCAATGGTGCGCACATCGGTTGAAATGGCTAAAGAAGGCCTGATTAGCCGTGAGGAAGCGCTTTTGAGGATCAAACCTGAAATGCTGGAACAACTGTTACATCCACGTTTAGACAGCTTGCATAAACAAGCACCTTTGGCACAGGGATTACCGGCTTCTCCGGGAGCTGCTTCCGGTCATGTGGTGTTTGATGCCGACAGAGCCGAATTATTAGGCCATGCCGGGGAAAAAGTGATTTTGGTGAGGGAAGAAACTAAACCTGAAGATATACATGGATTTTTTGCCGCTCAGGGGATTTTGACCAGCAGAGGTGGCAAAACTTCGCATGCTGCCGTAGTGGCAAGAGGTATGGGTAAACCATGCGTGGCCGGTGCTGAAGGTATCCAGGTAGATGTAAAACTGAGACAAGCCACCATTGGCGAAAAAGTATTACACGAAGGCGATTATATCACCATTGACGGAGGAACCGGTTTTGTATATCAGGGCATTATTCCAACCGTAGAACCTACGTTTTCAGATGAATTGAAGTTATTGTTAAGCTGGGCTGATGAAACTGCCCAAATGAAGGTATTTGCCAATGCAGATACTCCTGATGCAGCCAAAAAAGCTTTGCAATATGGCGCCATGGGTATCGGGCTGTGCAGGACTGAACGCATGTTTAACGGCGTTGATCGTTTACCGATTGTTGTAGAGATGATATTAGCTGAAAACACCGATGAGCGCGAAAAGGCCTTATCTCGTCTCCTGGCCATCCAGAAACAGGATTTTAAGGAAATTCTGATTACCATGGCTCCGCGCCCGGTGACAATCAGGTTATTAGACCCTCCAATTCATGAGTTTTTACCGACTGAGGAAGTGCTGAAAGATGAAATCATCAATTTGCATCACCTTAAAGAAACTGCAGGCGGGGTTAGTAATCTGTTTAATAGCTTGCGTTTACTCAATGCCGACCCTGAATTGGCTAAAACTTCGGCCTATCCGTTTACCGATAAAGGATTGGAATTGATAGACCAGGCGATTGTGAAAAAAGAGCAGATGCTCAAAAAAGTGCATGAATTATATGAAGTAAACCCTATGCTTGGACATAGAGGAGTTCGTTTAGGGCTCACCTATCCTGAGATTTATAAAATGCAAATCAGGGCGATTTTGGAGGCAGCAGGCGAATGTCAGAAAGTGGGAATCGACGTTAGACCTGAAATTATGGTGCCTCAGGTATGCAATGAAAAGGAACTTGAACATGTAAAATTGTTTGTAGATAACATCAAACAAAGCATTGATAATGAATATAATATAAATCTATCATTCAAATTCGGAACAATGATAGAGGTAGTTCGTGCCTGTATGGAAGCCGGCAATATTGCCAAAGCTGTTGAGTTCTTTTCGTTCGGAACCAACGACCTGACTCAGGCTACATTCTCATTTTCTAGGGAAGATGCAGAGAACAAGTTTTTACCATTTTACACTCAAAACGGCATTTTGAAAGACAATCCGTTTGAGGTACTAGATGTTGCGGGTGTGGGCAGGCTAATGGAGTTTGCTGTCAACTCAGGCAGAAAAACCCATCCCGGATTAAAAATTGGCATTTGCGGTGAACATGGCGGTCAGCCGGACTCAATTGCCTTCTGTAACTATTTAGGGCTGAATTATGTATCCTGCTCAGGACCGAGAGTACCGGTGGCCAGACTGGCAGCTTCACAGGCAACCTTGCTTGCGGGGACATACCAGGCAAATTAATTTGACTATCAGCCAACCAAGACCAACGGCATACTTTTAGGGTATGCCGTTTTTTTGTTGCGGCATGTCAAAAACCAGTGCTTTGTCACTTTGGCAGACGCCGTGGAACATACTAAAAATGGGGGGTTTTGTATGTCAATTAATTTGACATGCCATTTTAGGCGATTTTTTAATACAATTTTTACTATTTATAATTAACTGATTTACAATTACTTATGATGTTTATCTAATACATCATAAAATATAAAATTCCATTTAGAAAAGCATTCACTTTGCAAAGTATTGGTTGGTTGGAAAAGTCAGTTTGTATGTGAATTGAGCATCTACCAACCTAACAAAACCAGTCGATTATAAACATGGCTTAAGTCCTTTTAGCTTTCCTAAAAATGGCAATACAAGCTACATCATAACTTACAGGTATGGCCAAAAAGTTTACACCTCCACCCTACCCTTTAGACGGTAAGCTGGAGGTGTCTTTTATAACTTCGACTAGTATAAGCCTATTAGAATACTTTGTATCCGGTCCAGATTCTGTTTTCCTTGTCGTAGAAAAATGCTCTCCCATTTGCAAATGAGAAGGCGAACCAATCGTTAACCGGTGCATCCTGAGGTATGGCAACTGAAGCTGTCTGATTGCCACTACGGTCGAAAAACACCATATTGCGGTTAACGTAATCCATACAAACAAATTCATATCCTGCCTGTCCCGTATATCCAAACGCATAAGGATTGAGGTTAACGGATGAGGTGCTCGTGAAATTAAGGTCGAAAGACTTGGTTTTTGAAGGCTTTTTACGGGAATGACAAACGATACCGTTAGCATCAGCATTGAGGAAACAAACCTGTTTTTTAGCTTCATCGTAAACGCCTATCGACTGAAAGTCAGGCTGATTTTGGCCGGGTAATATATTCAGGCGTTCTGTAGGCCTGTTTGTTGGGGCTATTGAGAATCCGTACCATCCCATTTCTCCGGCACCATTAATTTCAATATCACCTGATTTAGTATTATACCACATTCCTCTGGCGTCTACGTTAGCGTTTTCGCTAAAGATATTAGTCCCTGCTGGAGAAAAGCCCTCTAGCGGGAATTCCGCATTTCCTGCTACAACCGTGACATACATTTGGCTTTTGGGTACCCATACTACAGCACTCGCATTAGTGCCATCATATTGGTTAAATAAGGTATAAGTGATATCCCTTATCGGGCTGGATAAGGGTTGGGCAAAGGCAGTAATCGCTGTAATAGCAACAAATGCTGTCAATGTAAGTTTGATAAATTTTTGCTGAATAGTCATTGGTGTGATTTTGAGATTAAAGATACATACCAATAACGATTCGGTAGTTTAAAATGGTATGTAAAAAGGTTCATAACCTTCCGTTTACATCATCATCTATAAAAAACGGCGAAGCTTATCTCGCTTCGCCGTTACTAAATGGTGATTTTGGAATATCTTATCTATAGGTTTATTGAACAACTATTTGTTGTCCTTTAACCTTTGTTTCGCCAACGAGTTGGAGATTGTAGATACCGGCAGGGAATTGGCTAACATCTACTGTCATCTCAATTGCTGTTTGATTAGCAGCTATAGTTGTCGAATACACGATTTGCCCTATTGTATTGGTAATCTGCAAAGTCGCTCCTGTTTCTTTTACCTGATTTATCTTTATGGCCACAAAATCAGATGCAGGATTTGGATAGGCTGATAAACTAATAGTTTCGGTTTCATCTTCCAGTTTACAATTAGTAGAAACTACTATTACATTGGAATTTCTGCTACAACCTGTCGCTGCTTTGATTACCATACACTTGTAGTTACCGTTGGTAGTAGCCACATAACTTGTTCCGGTAGCGCCGGCAATCGGATAAGCATTTTTCAACCATTGGTATGTACAACCTCCTACCGGGGCAACGTTTAAGGTAACACTTCCGCCAGGGCAAAATGTAGTCGGACCGGCTGCAGTTATGGATGATTTAGGGTTTTTATAAAAAGTACATACAATTTCATTTGACATGGTAGACCCGCAATCGTCGGTTACCTGACAGGTATAACCACCCGGTGTGGTTGGGCTATAATAGAAATTGGTTGCGCCCGGAATTGCCACGTCGTTTTTAAACCATTGCAATGAAGTTCCGGTGTAAACTGCGCTTAAAGGCACGCTGGTACCCTGACAAACTGATGTAGGACCTGCAGCAGATATGGTGATTGAGCCGGAAGCACCATCATCAATAATTCCATTACAATTGTCATCAATGTTATTACATATCTCCGTAGAAGCAACACAATCAGCCTCAAGTTTAACAATCCAAAAATCAGAAGTTCCTATGTTCACTTCGGTTTTGTCGCCGGAAATCCCTGACCATGAACTGCAGTAAACAGCGTATCCACCATCGTTTGTTTGGATAACACCGCCACTATATTCACTCGAATTTCCGCCAATAGCATCTTGCCAAATAATACTACCTGTATTGTCAAGTTTAACCAACCACATATCTTCTTGACCTTCGGATGCTACTGTTTTATCGTAAGAAATCCCGTTATCGGTATAACCTGCAACAAGGTAGCTACCATCAGCAGTTTCAATAACGCCGTTCATGTAATCATCTACCACTCCGCCAATATCATTTTGCCAGCTGATTGCACCTGTAGAGGTTAATTTAACAACCCAATAATCAAATAGGTTAGCACCATAAGCAATTTCAGCTTTATCGCCATTTGCTCCGGAGTTGCTTTCTCCACCAATAATATAACCACCATCAGCAGTTGCTTCAACTGAGGCAAAGTAATCATCTCTGTTGCCGCCAATAGTATTTTGCCATACGATATTACCTACATTGTCGATTTTTAAAACCCAATAATCGGCATAACTGGTGCCACCACCAACAACATTTTCGGTTTTGTTACCACTCATTGGGGAAAATGAATAACCACCAATAATATAACCACCATCCAATGTTGCATCTATTGATTTACAGTTATCATTTTTTGAGCCGCCGTAAGTCATATCCCAAAGTATGTTTCCCAGCGCATCAATTTTAACAACCCAATAATCCTGCATACCATAACCTGGAGCCGTTTTGTCGCCTGAAATCGCCGACCAGGAACTTCCGGCAATAGTGATGCTTCCATCAGCATTTTCAATAACATCTCCAACTTCATCGGATGAAGCAGCCTGGATAGTATTTTGCCAAAGAATATTACCGGATGCATCCAGCTTTACCAGCCAAATGTCACGCGATGTGGTCATGTTATTTTCAGTTTTATCGCCAGAAATATCTGATTCAGATGTACCGGCAGCAAGGAAGCCTCCGTCTGCAGTTTCAATAACTACATTACAAAAATCATTGTCGCTTCCGCCGATGGTATTTTCCCACATGATATTACCAAGGCTATCCAATCTTATGATCCAATAATCATAAAAACCTTGACTTGCTTCACTTTTGTCGCCGGAGATACCGGATTCGGAATCACCGCCCATAATGTAACCGCCATCGGATGTTTGTTTTACAGTGCGAATCTCATCCCAATCTGATCCGCCAATCGTGTTTTGCCAGGTAATGGCAGGGGCTTGTGCAAATAGGTGCGTTGTTGCAAATAGCAACAGGGGTAAAAACAATTTTTTCATAAACGTGTGTGTGTTTTGTGTGTGTGTTTAAAAAAGGTAAGCAAGGGATAATGTTCTTACTTACAATTACTTGCGAAAAATACGCAGCAGCCTTTAACCTAAAAACCACAACTTTATGAAATGCAGGAATTTAAGGACGAAATAGCCAAATGAGTTATTGAAGCGATGCAACCAGGTAATAACTGTGTAGATGCCATTTTAGTAAATATCTAAATACACCCATTTTATTCTGTAATAATACACATACTACAACAAACAACTATAAACCGAAAAATGAGGCTCTGCCGTTTTTGTATATTTAGTTATTGTACTACAAATTGCTGTTCAGTAACACTACCACTTTCTATAAATCGCACATGATAAATACCTGCCGGAAATGTGCTTACATCAACATTTATAACATCGCCAATTTGGTAATTTGGTATGTTGTTGTTGAATACAATTTGCCCCATTGAGTTGGAGATTTGTAAATCAATTGTAGTATACAAAGCACCGTTAAAACTAATATTCACAGCATCCGTCGCAGGATTCGGGTACACGGTTAATATTCCATTCAACATTTCTCCTTCTTTGCAAGGAACTGTTACTGTTATTCCATTGGACATTTTGAAACAACCTGATGCTGTTTTAATCACTTTACATTTATAAATACCGGCTGTAGTTGCAGTATAAGATATTGTTGTTGCTCCAGGCATTTCTATGCCATTTTTATACCATTGATAACTCAACCCTGCACCTGCATTGGCATTTAATACTACACTTCCTCCAACACAAAAAGTAGTTGCACCTGCTGCAGTAATAATGGCATTAGGGTTTTTAATTACATTAACAAAAATGGGTGTCGATTCCATTGAGGCGCAAACACTGGTGGTAACACATGAATAATTACCTTTTGTTGTTGCTACATAACTTTCGCCAGTTGCACCGGGGATTGTTGCTCCATTTTTTTTCCATTGTAAAGACGTACCAGTATGAGTTGCTGATAAAGTAGCACTTCCACCCTGACAAAAAGTTGTGGGGTCACCTGTGTTTAAGGTAATAGATTCTATTACACCATCATCTGTTAATCCGTTGCAGTTATCATCGAGGCCGTTGCAGAGCTCTGCTAACAATTCACAATCCTCGCCATTTAATAATACTACCCACATATCGATGTCTGCATATTCAACCGGTTCAAAAAACCAGTAATCTGGGAATGAAATAATTACCTCTCCTAGTCCACCAATTTGGTTTTGTTGTTTATCAGCACTAATAAATGAAGATGATGTTCCAACTAAAGCTACTTTACCATCTGCTAATAAAACAACATCAGTTAAGTTATCATCCATATTACCACCAATTGTATTTTGCCAATTGATGTTACCATCCGGTGAAAGGTTTAGCACCCAAAAATCATAACCGGAACCTTGTGCAAAATTATTATACACATATTCGACATAAGACTGATTTTGAGTAGGTTCATTTTTATCATAACCAATATCTGCATTTGACCAAGCGCCAATAATTATTTCGCCTGCGGCATTTATTGCTAAGCCGTTACTTATTTCGTTGGCAGAGGCTTGAATAGTATTCTCCCAAACTATAGCTCCTGACTCATTCATTTTAACCACCCATAAATCCTGGAGGTAAGAGGTTTCTGATTTCTGAATTGATGGTGTTGAAGTGGAATATCCTAAGGCAACAAATCCATTATCCGGTGTTTGGACAATATTCGTCATTACATCTGTGCCTGTCCCACCACGTGTTTTTTGCCAATCTATTTCTCCAACTGAATCTAATTTTACCAACCAATAATCACCGAGACCATAATGCAATGCAGTTTTTTCTCCTGATATTTCCGAATTAGAATTTCCACCTAAAATAACACCACCATCGTTAGTTATTGCTAAACTATATAAATAATCATATGCTCCACCTCCAATTGTGTTTTGCCATATAATATTACCATCAGCATCAATTTTAATAATCCAAAAATCATAGAAGCCAAATGTATTTTCTGTTTTATTTCCTGTTATACCGGAATTAGAATGTGCACCGATAATATAACAACTATCATCAGTCGCCACTATTTGAACACCAACATCGGTGAGCGAACCTCCATAAACCTTTTGCCATTCTATATCACCAACATCATTTGTTTTTACTACCCATAAATCCTGACTACCAAAAGATGCAACAGTTTTATTTCCTGATATATTAGAATATGAATTAATCAAATGAATATAACCGCCATCAACACCTTGAATAGAGTTTACGCCGAAATCACTCGAAGTTCCTCCAAATATTTTAGTCCAGATTACTTCACCTGCTCCTGATAATTTTGTTACAGTAGCATCCGGAACTCCGTAATACCCTACCAAATCTTCATTAATATCAACTCTACCTGCTAACAACATATTTCCATCTGCAAGTGCAGTTCCCATATTTACTTCATCGATTGCATTTGTGCCAACTGTGTAGGAATTAAAAATTGAAGGGCCGCTATTACAATCTATCAATCCTTCATCAATTGAGCCATCACAATTATTATCAATCCCATCACAAATTTCAGTTGCAGATAGATATACATTTGAATTTAAATCATCACAATCGCCTGTATTTGTTACAAAATCATAACCAGGCAATTCACATCCTGAAACAAAAATATCACCCCCATTGTCATCTAAATCATAATCCAAATAATACAATGTTTCGGCACAAGTATCAGGTGCTAATTTAATTACCCAAAATCATCATCATCTTCACCTCCAATTGCTCCTTCTGATTTATCACCTCCAATTTCTGCATCAGAATATCCTCCGATAAAAAAACCACCATCCAAAGTATTAACACCGTTACAGATATTACTAAAACCGTTTAACGGGTATGAATCACCGTACATATCGTATACAACATCACCATTTAACAAATCGGACCAAATAATTAATCCATTGGAATCAATTGCATAGGTGGAGTAGGCAAATCCGGAAGTGTAAGAACCGCTGCCAGATTCCCCGATTATCCAAAATCTATTGTCATTTGCCTGCACAATATTTCCAAGTTGTTCCTCATTTTGTGAGCCAAATGTTTTATCCCAAATTACATTCCCTACTGAATCCAATTTAATAACCCACATATCATTTGTTTCTTCCACTTCATATCCGTCATAAACTTCGGAATACCGAATATGATTAAAACTCAAAGCAGTTTTATCACCCCCAATATTTGATGAAGATGTACCTCCTATTAAATATCCACCGTTTTCTATAACACAAATAGATTCAAAAACATCATACCCAGGGCCGCCAATAGTATTTTGCCAGATTATATTGCCATCAATATCTATTTCTACCAGCCAATAATCTTCAGTTCCTATTTGTGCTTCTGTTTTATTACCGGAAATTCCGGACACAGATTGTCCTGCCAACACATAATTACCGGAATTCGATTTTACTGTTTGTAATAATTTATCATTATTATCTCCGCCGATTGTATGTTGCCATTGAATTGTTCCGAATGGATTTATTTTAACAATCCAATAATCATACAATCCGATATTTGCCTCTGTTTTATCGCCTGAAATTCCGGATGATGAATATCCGGATAATAAAAATCCACCGGAAGGCACCGGTTCAATATCTGTTAAATTATCATTACCTGTTCCACCAATAGTATTTTGCCACATAATTACTCCTGATGCATTTAGTTTAATTATCCAGAAATCACTTAAGCCGATAGCGGCTTCTGTTTTATCTCCGGAAATCCCGGTACTTGATGTACATCCCAATAAAAAACCACCGTCAACAGTTTGAACAATATCCACTAAATTATCAGAACTCGATGTACCTATTGAATTTTGCCATTGGATATTGCCCAGTGCATCGAGTTTAACTACCCACATATCTGTTCCTCCCATGTTGGCTTCTGTTTTATCGCCTGAAATACCACCGGAAGTGTAACCTCCGAGAATAAATCCACCATCACTTGTCAGGTTTACTTGTACCAAGTTATCGTTACTTGTTGTTCCGATAGTTTGATCCCATTGCACGACTGGTTCTTGTGCCGATAATTTAGTTGTAAAGGTGCTTATTACAATAAATACCACAATTGTAATAGCAAAATGGATTTTGGGTGTGATGTTGTTCATACTTCAAACCTAAAATATATATTTAAGCCAAACTAATACTACTTAGCGAAGTATGGGATTTGGTATGTGAAATACCCATTTCAATTATTAAAGCAAAAAATGAGCAAAAAAAAAGAGCCCCAAATTGGAGCTCTTTTTAAATATTTTAAAAGCGATTATTACCAGATTTTAGCACGATCTGTTTCAGGTAAATACATTTTATCACCTTCTTTAATACCAAATGCCTGGTACCATTCAGGAATGTTTACCACTGTTCCGTTTACACGCCATTTGCCAGGGCTATGCACGTTGGTTAATAACTGTGTACGCATAGCACTTTCGCGATATTGACCGGCCCAAATACGACCAAAACCAATAAAGAAACGTTGTTGCGGTGTAAAGCCTGCAATTTTCTGGGCTGCCTTAAACTCTTCAGTCATAGTATATGCCTGATATGCAATAGTGATACCACCAAAATCGGCAATGTTTTCGCCTAAGGTTAATCTACCATTAATACAAACGCTGTCTAATGGACAATAGCTGTTAAATTGGTCAACAACACGATTTGCGCGTTCAACAAATTTAGAATTGTCCTCATCTTTCCACCACATTTGTAAGTTACCTTTCGCATCATACATACGACCTTGATCGTCGAAGCCGTGGGTAATTTCGTGACCGATTACTGCACCAATTCCGCCATAGTTTACGGCATCATCAGCTTTAGGGTCAAAAAACGGTGGTTGTAATATAGCAGCAGGGAATACAATTTCATTATTAGAAGGATTGTAATAGGCATTTACAGTTTGAGGTGTCATACCCCATTCATTTTTATCAACCGGCTGACCAATTTTTGCATAGTTACGATTAGCTTCAAATTCAGCAGCACGAATTACATTTAATACATAAGCACCACGGTCAATTTCTAAGTTGCTATAGTCTCTCCATTTATCAGGATAACCTATTTTAACTGTAAATGTGCTTAATTTATTTAATGCTTCAGTTTTAGTGCTATCAGTCATCCAGTCTAAAGTTTTAATACGTTCTCCAAAGGCAACTTTAATATTGTCAACCAGTTTCGAGCATACTGCTTTACTTTCAGGGCTAAAGGCGGTTTTGATATATTCTTACCAAGTGCTTCACCTAAACAAAAGTCAGCAGTTTCAACTACACGTTTCCATCTTGGTTTAATTTGTTCGATACCATTTAATTTTTTGCTATGGAATTCGAAATTTTCTTTTACAAAATTGCTGCTTAAATATGGAGAAGCACCGTCAACCATGTGGTAGGTTAAATAGGTTTTTCCAGTCATCCATTTTTACAGATTTTACCATGCCGTTTAAAGCTTTGTAAAATTCAGGTTGAGCAACATTGATACCTGTTTTAAATTCAGGTGTTTTTAATTCTGTGTAATATAAATTCCAATTAATGTTTGGAGTCATTTTTGCAAAATCTTCCACTGACATTTTGTGATAAGTGGCATTAGGGTCACGCATGGTAACCTGGTCCATACTTGCTTTTGCCATTGCTGTTTCAACAGTTAAAATGGTGTTCGCATTTGCAGTAGCTTTTGCTTCATCAATACCCATTAACACAAATACATTTTTAATGTGGTTGATATAATCGGTTCTGATTTGTTTGCTTTGTGCATCTTGTGCGAGGTAATATTCACGTTCAGGTAAACCTAAACCACCTTGCCACATATTCATGATTACATCGGCAGAATTTTTATCATCCTGACCAACCCAATTGGTGAATAAAGCAAAAGTGTAAGTGCGGTGCATTTGAGCAACCGTTTTAATCATGTCGTCAGCAGTGCTGATAGCATTAATTTTTTCTAACCAAGGTTTGATAGGTTCAATACCAGCTTTTTCAATGGCTACGGTATCCATACCACTAAACCAAAAGTCACCCACTTTTTGCGTGTTAGTGCCTTTAGCTGCATTAGCACCTGCAGCTTTTTCCATTGAAATACGCAATGTTGTTAAACTGTTGTCGTCTAACATGTGGAAACTACCAAAACTGGCTTTGTCTGCCGGAATTGGATTGGATTCGAGCCATTTATTGTTTACCCAGGCAAAAAAGTCATCGCCGGGGTTCACCGTACTATCTAACGATGTGCTGTCGAATGGGCTATATACTTGCTCATCGCCAGTTTTAGTGCTTTACAAGCTGCAAATACTACAGCAACAAGCACCATGCATACAAATACTGTTTTTTTCATTGTAAGGTTTGGTTTTACGGCGCAAAGATAACTTTTTACCGCGCGAAAAAGCAGGATGAGCGGTTAAAACAGGTTAAAGGATGTTAAGAAAAGGCGGTTTTAATAAGGTTTCAGCTCAAGTGGTCAGCAATTTGATATACATTTTAGCAAAATACGTATTTTTGTAATGATGTTAAACCGTGTCAAAGGGATAAATCTGGTTGCAGCATTTTTCATGTTATTGATAATTGGTATTATCAATAGCAAAGAAATAATGCACAGTTTTGTCTGGCATGATGCCATTGGTTGCAATGCTCACTATGATGAGCATGGACATTTAACACATGATGAAGGTGTTGCAGCAACTGGCGATTATTGCGCATTTTGTCACCTTGATTTTTCCATTTTTCCACTCCAGACGAACAGGCATTAACCACCTCTTTTTTGTTCATCAAACACTAACCATTGCAACACCTGATGTGCCGCATTTACCTGCAACAACGGGCGCATTGCTTCTTCGCGGCCCTCCCGCAATCGCATAATTTTTAGATGATTGTTTTATTTTTTGCCTGCATTTATGGTGCCGGGCAATTTAATTATTTGAATGTATGCGAAAGATTTGGGTATTTATATTTTCTATTATTGTATTACAATTTCACGTTGCCGCGCAGCAACAGGGATGTAATTTGCAAATTGGTGGTAGGGTGACCGACAAAGAACATGAAGCGTTGTTGTCGTATGCTACAGTTTATATTTTGGAATTACAAACGGGTGCAGTTTGTGACGACAATGCCTTATTTGCCATTGGGGAGTTATGCGCAGGCAATTACACATTATTAATTTCTCACTTAGGTTGTGCTACTGATACCGTTAATATACAATTAGAAAAATCGGTATTTCTGGAGTTTGAATTAAATCATCAGGATTCGGTTCTTGAAGCCATTCAAGTGCATGTAAGTATGGAAACATATAAAGGCACACTTACCACCGATTATTTAGAAGGTAAAGCATTGGAAGCCATCGCAGGGAAATCGCTGGGTAATGCGTTAAAAGATATGAATGGATTAAATACCATTCAAACAGGAAACAGTATTTCAAAACCGGTAATTCATGGTTTACATAGTAATAGAATTTTAATCATGAATAATGGTGTTCGCCAGGAAGGGCAACAATGGGGCAACGAACATGGTCCGGAGATAGACCCTTTTATTGCAGATAATATTACTGTAATTAAAGGTGCAGCAGGTGTTAAATACGGAAGCGATGCAATGGGTGGTGTGATATTAGTAAATCCCGCTCCATTAATTGACACCGGTGGTACACGCGGTGCAGTTCAAATTGCAGGTTTTTCCAACACCAAAGGTGGAGCTGCTTCCGCATACATTCAATCGCATTATTCACCGTTTGTTTGGCGACTACAAGGTACACTGAAAGCAGAAGGTACTGCACAAACGCCTGATTATTATTTAGCCAATACTGCGTATCACGAAGCAAATGGTTCGGCTGCGGTTAAGTATCATAAAAATGATTTTGAAACAGAATTATACTATAGTTATTTTCACAATACCATTGGTATTTTTTCTGCATCACATATTGGTAATCTCACCGATTTAGAAAATGCATTTGTATCTGATACTCCGTATATCGCAGGTAATTTTACTTATGATATTGGCCGACCATATCAATTAATTAATCACCATTTAGTAAAATCAGTTTCGCATTACCACAATGATAAATTTGGTAATATATACTTAACTGCGGCATGGCAAAATAATATTCGTAAAGAATATGATACACATGTTCCACTTGATGACAGTATTGCAGCATTAGGCTTACCTTCTTTATATTTTGAAATAGGAACTATTACCACAGAATTAGAATGGAAACATCATAAAAAAATAATTTTTTCCGGTTCTGTTGGATTAAGCGGAATGAATCAGCAAAACATTACGCGTTATAGTACTTTTATTCCCAATTTCAAAAATTATTCCGGTGGTATTTATGCGTTAGAAACCTATCAGTTAAATGACTGGTCGCTTGAAGCGGGTTTACGATATGATTATAAATGGACAAAAGCGTTTTTTTATGATGAAGGTGAATTACAAACACCGGAACATCAGTACAGTGCATTAAGCTGGAATATTGGTAGTACTTATTTCGATAGAAATCACACCACGTTTAACATCAATTTCAGTTCTGCTTGGCGCGCACCTGCCATGAATGAACTTTATAGTGATGGTTTGCATCACGGTGCTGCAGCATTGGAATATGGCGACCCAGGTCTATTACAAGAAAGGTCGTATCAATTGATTACCGGATTTGAATACGAAACGCCAAAAACTTATATTGAGATAGGTGCTTATAATAATTATATGCAAAATTTCATTTATCTACAACCGGTATTACCTCCTGCTTTAACTATACGAGGTGCATTTCCTGTATTTGAATACCAACAAACTAATGCCAATATTTTTGGAATTGATGCAACTGCGCATTATCATATTACAGAACCATTTATGGTTGAAACAAAATTTTCGATGTTGCGTGCCCGCGATTTAGAAAATGATGTTTGGGTAGTAATGATGCCTGCGGATAAATTAACAGGTAAAGTGCATTACATTTTTAAAAGCTTTGGTAAAATTGAAAATTTAGATGCCGGTGTTGCTGTGGTCCATGTATTTAAACAAAACCGAACCTATGCCGAGGCCGATTATTTACCTGCTCCTGAAGTATATA
The DNA here is from genome assembly GCA_016718035.1 of Bacteroidota bacterium. GTDB lineage: Bacteria > Bacteroidota > Bacteroidia > Chitinophagales > BACL12 > UBA7236. The sequence goes on from JADKEK010000014.1 coordinate 95,284, forward strand.
CATTAACCAGCTTGTCCATTGGCAGTGATATTAAATGTAAGCATCATTCCATTTCATGGAGCCTGGAAGCAGAAAATTTATTTAATGTCGCCTATCGCGATTATTTAAACCGTTTTCAGATATTTTGCCGATAATCTCGGAAGAAATATCACCTTAAGAATTAAAATTCCATTCACAATTTAAAAAATTATTGAATATGAAAAAGCAAACAATTTTATTTAGTGCGCTTGGCTTATTAAGTCTACAAGTATTTTTATTCTCAAGCTGTAAAGAGGAAGAAATCCCGGAAGAGCCAAATGAAGAGGAATTAATTACTACTTTAATTTTGGAATTTGAAAATACCATTTCAGGGGAAGTGCGCACTTTTGAATTCCGCGACACCGACGGGCCGGGAGAAAGTGAGCCTGTTGATTTTGATACTATTCGCCTAGACGATAATTCCAGCTATCATATTACAGTTTCGATTTTGAATGAAAGTGTAAGTCCTACAGATGATATTACAGTTGAAGTAGCAGAAGAAGGTGTTGATCACCAATTATTTTATGTTACCTCAGGTGGATTGAATTTATTTATCAGCTATGATGATGAAGATGCAAATGGCGATCCTATCGGATTACATGCCATGGCTGCAACTACCGATGCCAGTACAGGAACAACAACTGTTACCTTAAAACATCAGCCGGATATTAAAGATGGCAATATCTTAACCGGTGATACTGATGTGGAAGTAATTTTTGTTACTGAAGTTGAATAACACTTACTTATTGTAATTATTACAATAAGTATCAAAAGCTGAATGAATAGGGGTTAATATATAGCGTGATCCGGAAACGGATTGCGCTATTTTATTGCATATAATCCGTTATAAAGTACAACACGCCACCCATCAGGGTCTTCGAATGTTACACTGTTGTTGAGCCAATACGGATTTTCGGGTGCTACAGGTGTATATCCTAAATTACGAATTTGTTCCTGAGTTTGTTGCCATTCTGATTCAGTTTCAAAATAAAACACTAATAAATTTTCATTACCGGGCGGATGGGTTTGTGTATGTGCGGGATGAAAAGTGAATTCTAAATGGTAGGGTAAATGCTTATCCCCTATCATCACACCATCATAACCTGCGTGATTATAAAATTCGCCAATTATTTCAAGCCCCAAACCTTTGGAGTAAAATTCAATTACTTTTTCCAATTGTTGAGTAGGACGTGCAATACGAAATTGTTTGGCTAAAAAAGACATGTATAATGTTATTATAAATCAACTGTATCGCCTAAACGAGGAATAAATACATTTTGATACCCAGCCTCTTCTAAATGGTCTTTAAATCCAGCTAATGCATTTTTATCACCATGCACGAGCATCATTTTACGCAGTTTTGATTTTTCCTGGGTGCGCAAATAATCAATCATCTCACGATAATCGCCGTGTGCAGAAAATGAACTCATAATTTCTACTTTCGCATTTACTTGTTTGTATTCGCCAAACAATCGGATGGTTTCTGCTCCATTGCGCAATTGGCCTCCAGGTGTATTATCGGCGCAATAACCTACAATTAATATGGTATTTGCAGGATTTTCAATGGCATTAAATACATGATGTTTAACGCGGCCGGCATTTATCATTCCTGCTGCGCTAATTACGATACATCCTTTTTTTGTATTGATACTTCTTGATTCATCTACCGAACGCGTGTAACGTAAATTATCGAAACCAAATGGGTTGGCATCGTGTTGCATGTAAGATAAAATATCTTTGTCAAAACATTCTGGATGCATTTCAAAAACGCGTGTAGCATTTACTGCCAAAGGCGAATCAACATAAACCGGAACGTTGGGTAATAAATTTTCTTTCACCAATTGATCCAGCATGTAAACAATTTCCTGCGTGCGGCCAACACTAAATGCAGGGATAATTAATTTCCCTTTTTGTTCAATACAAGTTTGTTTAATGATATGTAAAAAATGATTTTTTTCTTCCGGTGAATCTTCGTGTAATCTGTCGCCATAAGTAGATTCACAAATTAAAAAGTCGCAAGCAGGCATTGGTTCCGGGTCGCGCAAAATTGGTCGGTTAGGGCGACCGATATCAGCAGTAAACCCAAAAATAAAATCTTTTAAACCTTGTCTGCGAATTTTCATCGTAACACTTGCGCTACCTAAAATATGTCCTGAATCTTTAAATACCACATCAACATCAGGATGAATGCCAAACCACTGGTTATATCCAACGGTGCGAAATAAGTCCATGGTTAACGCTACATCTTCCGGAGAATACAACGGCTCATCTTCGTTATCGTCTTTTCTGCGTTTATTGGTAAATGCACTTTCACGTTCCTGAATGTGTGCACTGTCGAGTAATAAAATGGCAGTTAAATCGCGTGTAGCATGAGTGGAATAAATTCTTCCCCTGAAACCATCTTTAACTAATTTTGGCAAACGACCACAATGGTCGATATGTGCATGTGATAAAACTACAATATCAATTTCTGACGGGTTAAATAAAAATTTCTCATTAAAATTTTCGTAACCAGCTTCTGCGCCCTGATATAAACCACAATCTAATAATATCTTAGTCCCATTGTCGAGCGTTAATAAATGAGAACTACCTGTAACAGTGCCTGCTGCACCACAAAATTTTAATTTCATACCTAAGTCTTTAGCGCAACTAAGGTAATATTATTTTGAGGATATTATAAATGTTGCTATTTCCACCATCAGCAGCATGTCAAAAAAAAACGAGGCCCGTTGTTTTTCGCAATCGGGCCCCTGCTTACCATCCTTACGGATTAGTGTTTTGTGAACAGTTTAGTTGAATGCTGTTGCGCTTGAGTTATATTACAATAATAAACTCCGGCAGGTAGCTTGTCCAGTTGAAAATCTAATTTGTTTTCACCCGGTGATAAACTGGCAAAGGTTTGCACCAAAACATTTTTTCCGGCACTATCGGTAATGCTTACAGTTACCGGAGCTTGAACATTTACATCAAATACAATAGTCAATAAATCTGTCACCGGATTTGGTGAAAGTGAAAAGGAAATATTATTGGATGTATTATTTATGCTAACCATATCTTCAGGGCATGCACCTTCAAACATGGTATAAAAATGATTGGCTGATAAACTTCCACAATAATCGATAATACCGGAAGGCCATTCAACAATTAAAGAATCTATAGATGTAGCATCTCCTAATCCAAATTCAGCTTGCAGCGACAGCATACTGTTAAATGAATTTTGTGCAGATATTTCTCGCATCTGCCATGCTGTTTCACCATGAATAGTTGCTTTAATTCTTATAGTTGCTCCTATTGCAGAAAAATTAGAGCCGGCAATTAAAGTTGCACCAACTCCTTTGAGTTCAATATTAATCCATTTATTCCCATTTTCGGATGCGGAATTAATAAATAATTTTTTACCCGGATTTGTCGCAGAAACAAACAAATCTACATCGCCATCTTTGTCGTAATCACCCGAAGTTGCGCCATAATGTGCAGCGTAAAAATCCGTAATGGGTTCTGATGTAATGCCTGTAAATACGCCATCATTATTTTCGTAATACCTGCAATAAGCAGGTCCGTCTTTGGTGACAAAACAATCTAAATCGCCGTCGTTATCAAAATCTTCCCAAACCGAACCTAATGAAAGTCCCGGATCACTCACTATCGGACCCACTTCAGCTGCTGTCATTTTAGTAAAAGTACCTGCATCATTCCTATATAAATTATTAGGCATTCCAAGTCCCAACGAAACCCCCAAATAATTTGTCAAATAAGCATCTAAATCTCCATCGTTATCATAATCAATCCAATTCCAAATTTGACCATCCACTAAATCGGTACTGATTGGTGCTTCAGTAATACGCGTAAAATAATTAGCTATCCCTGTTTCTTTGAATTGATTTTTATAGAGATAATCAACAGCTACAGTTCCATTTGCAGGACCGGAGCCAATAAAACAATCTACATCACCATCGTGGTCGTAATCGCTCCATGATGGAATGGTATATGGTGCTGTGCCTTGACAAATAATTGAAGTATCAATTCTAATAAATGAGCCTGTTCCGTTATTCGAAAGTAATTTATTGCCATCAGTAATTCCAGCGAATCCGAAAGGTGCAGCAATTACGATATCGGTGTATGCATTATTATCATAATCACCGAATGCTATTCCCCATCCTTTTAATGCAAGGCTGTCGTTGAGTATGCCATCTGTTACCTTAGTAAACGTTCCATCGCCGTTATTTTTATGCATAGATGAGCCGCGGGTATTTCCTCCCGAAACAAAAACATCAATATCGCCATCATTATCAAAATCGGACCAGGTGTTACCAAATCCGGCATCGGTTCTCAAACCACTTGTAGTAATTTTTTCAAATCCACCTGCACCATTATTTCTGAATAAACCACCTCTCACCCATAACAAGTCGAGCCAACCATCATTGTCATAATCTACGAACGAACAACCATTATAAGCACCGGTTGCTGCTCCGGGAGCATTCACTAAATCATCTGTTTCACTTTCAAAAACAGTAAACAATTGCGCCTGAATGGCTTGCATTGGCAGCAACAAAAACAAAAAGTAAAGTAATTTTTTCATACATCACGAATTTTGCTCAAAATTGTGCTGCACTAGTAATAAAAAGGTTCTATCCTATCGGATTTGACCTCATTTTTATCCTGTTGCTTTTGTAGAAGCTTGTTTGCGATAGGAAGATGGAGACATGCCGGTCATTTTTTTAAATGCTGCATTAAATGTGGCCTTATTGTTAAATCCACAGTCGAATGCGATGGCCAAAATTTTATCGCCATAATCCGGGTTAGCTAATAATTGTTTAGCCGCTTCAATCCGGAACTCCGTGATAAAGTCGCTCCAGGTTTGACCACAAAGTTCATTGATTACCTGAGATAAATGATGGGTAGAAACTTCCAGCTTGACAGCAATATCCTGAATTTTTAAGGTGTTGTCGCAGTACCATTTTTCAGTTTGCATGCGTTCGAGCAATCTTTTTTTGAGTGCTAATGCGGTTTCAGCCTTTAATGAAGAGTTTTTATACTTTTTATAAGTGGATTCAGAAGTGGTGAGTGTGAATATTGGAGTAGCTGTAATGTGCGCTTGTACATCTGTTTCTTGCATTACAATTCTGTCAGAAAACAACGACGGTTGCCGAAATCCATAATAGCCCACGAGGTAAATAAATGCCGTCATTATAACAGATATGGCATAATCGTATTCAATTTTTAACCATCCGGCAAAAACCAATACCCAATAACTAATTGTTCCAATGCTGAAAATCACAAAAAATATCCACGTATTGCGCAACCATTTGTAGGTAGTAATTTCTTCCGGTATAGCAAATGTGGTAATCGCTTTTTTATTGCTTCGAACTAATTGATAGGTTATAACTGCATATACACCTATACTTACACATTGACCAATAATAAATGCCAAATTAATGGTGTTTAAATAAGGCATTAATGGTTGGAAAAAATAATCCCTTAACCATTGTGGTTTATTAAATAATTCGCGGATAATAAACGGAATTTTAAATAGGCAATGTAACACAAAAGGTAAAAGATGCCATTTGAGTTTAAATTCTTGTTTATGTTCATTTAATGTAACCAAATAATAATAGAGCAGCGGACCATATAAAAACGGAATGGGGTCAATCCAATTATTTGTCCAGGTGTAAACATAAGCGTAACCGGTCCAGTATAGGACATAATAAACCATACTGACTGCAAAAAGCAACATGATTAAAGCCAGAATATTATTGGCATGAATATTCCCGCGTTTATGAAAAAAGAGTAACCCTGCTATTACAAATCCATGCACAGCTGCCAGCAAAAAAATAATAGTCCAAGTGTCGAACGAAGCTTGTTCGGTCATGTTATTGAATTAGGTTACCAAAAAACCCGCAGCATGTAAGCAATACAAATCTAAACAAAATAACAGGCAAGTGAAACGCTTATGTTGTTTTTACAGAAGAATTACAAAACCTGCATCTTATGATTTCGTATTTTTCCCACTCACTTCAAGATATTTCGCCTCCATAAAATCATAGATTTGTTGTTTTAGTGCAGGAAGATCAGCTTCCGTTAAACCGGCCACTTCAAATGGTGGATATTGGTAAATATGAATAATACCGGGACGCATTAAGGGCAACTTGTTCGGCATTAAATTATCGGTATTGTAATACACCATTGGTAAAATTGGTGTTTGAGTTTGAATGGCAATACTAAATGCCCCATCTTTAAATGGAATTAATGGGTCATTTTCCGTTTTATTTCTGGTGCCTTCGGGGAAAATAAAAATGTTGTCACCTTCAGAAAGATATTTTTTAAGCCTGTCCACACTTTTTCTTCTGTCCTCTCTACTCGACCTATCTACATTCACGGTTGTTACTTTGAAAATGGAACTTAATAATGGAATTTTCAATAATTCTTTTTTCGCGAGATAACGTACTTTCCCTCCCCAGGAATATGCCGCAACAGGTGCATCAAGATTAGATCTGTGATTAGCAATTAATACATACGTTCTTTTTTTATCGATGCGTTTATCGGTGTGAAAACGGTAAATAATTCCGCAAAAAGCCATCAACCCAAAAGAAATTATTCTGCATAAAGTCATCACATAAATTAATGCCTTGTCCTTAAAAATGGCAGAAAAAATAAAAAAGAATGGCAATGTAATTATTACGAGTGAAACAAATATAATTGCCGTATAAATAGTATACAGGAGTTTTAAAAAATTGATTATTGGCCGCATGACCCTGCAAGATAAACAGTACTGTTAAAAATACAAAGCGAAATTACCGGCAATTTATAAATCCTTCACCAAGCCGGCTTGTATGTGTATAAATTTCTTTTTCCAATTCAACAATGGTGTGATAAACAAACGATAATTTTGAAGCATGTATGCCATAGTCGACATAGAAACAACGGGTACCAATGCTACTTATAATTGCATTACCGAGGTGGCGATTTATGTGCATGATGGCGATAAAATAGTGGACGAATGGCATTCGCTGATAAATCCAATGCGGGAAATTCCTCCGTTTATTATTCAAATGACCGGGATTACCAACGAAATGGTTGCTGATGCACCGGAGTTTGCCGACGTAGCTGAAGAAATCTACACCATGCTGCACGATAAAATATTTGTCGCACATAATGCAGGTTTTGACTATGGATTTATCAAGTCGCATTTATTGGAAAATGGATACGAATTAAAGAGTAAAAAATTATGTACTGTTCGATTGAGCAGAAAAATATTTCCCGGATTTAAAAGTTATAGTTTGGGGCGATTATGTGAATCGCTTGGTGTGCAAATTGAAAACCGACATCGCGCTGCAGGTGATGCATTGGCAACTGCGAAAATTTTTGGCATGCTGATACAAAAGGATACCGGCAACCACGTAACAACTGCATTAAAACGTAACAGCAAAGAACAATTACTGCCACCCAATATGGAAAAGGCTGTACTTGAGCAATTACCTGAGGCTTGCGGTGTATATTATTTTCATGATGCAGCAGGTAAAATTATATACGTTGGCAAAGCAATAAATATTAAAAGTCGCATATTCGGGCATTTTACTTACGCCGATTATCATGGCAAAGAAAATGATTTACGCAATTCAGTTTTTGATATCACCTATACCTTAACAGGCAACGAATTAATTGCATTATTGCTCGAAAGCGAAGAGATAAAACGGAAATTTCCTAAATTTAATAATGCACAAAAACAATGGGACCGCAATTATTGTATTTTTAAATACATTGACCAAAGAGGATATATCCATATGGCGATTGAACGCTATAATGTAAAAAAGGAAGTCCTAAAAGTATTTGCTGATTTTTTAAGTGCACGCAATTATTTAAATGAAAAAATGCATGCGTTTCAATTATGCGGGAAATATTGTCATCTCCAAAAAGTAAAAAAAGCCTGTTATAATCACGAATTGGGAATATGTTTAGGTGCTTGTGTAGAAAAGGAAAATCCTGAAACTTATAACGAACGTGCAGAAAATGCCATAGCAGCTTTCCGCGATGAAACCGATACCTATTTTATTGTCGGAAAGGGCCGGGCTGGAAACGAAAAAAGTGTGATTTATATCGATAAAGGCCATTACCTGGGTTTTGGTTTTTTTGATGCAGATTGGTATAATGGCGACCCTGAAATATTAATTGATGTAATAAAATGGCGACCTGACACACCGGATGTTCAGCGTATCTTAAGCGGCTACATAAGCAGACATGCCGTAACTCAGGGGTTAACCATTATCCCGAAAGCCTGATTTTACTCCGTTTTTGCCTGTCACATTTTTGATTATTTATTACAGGTTTTAAGGCTTTTTTCCCTTAAATTTGCATTTTTATACAACTACTCAATCAAAGAGATGACCATAACACTAGCAGTGACAGAGGTAAGCAAGGCTTCTTTCATCACTATTTTGATAAAAAACCAGGCTGACTTGTCGCATGAGATGCTGCAACCTTATCAAAAAATCCTATCACAAAAATTAGAGGATAAGGACAATGGAATTACCATTTTTTACGAGGCTGATCGCATTATAGCTGTTGTGGCGTTAAAAGTAAATACCCATATTGAAACAGGAATTGTTCATGAAGAAGCACGCGTTCGAGGTGGTAATATTTGTAAACGTATTAACTACGAAAAGTCTGCACATGCTGTAGTAGTGAGAGGAAGCGATAGTGTGTCAAAAGGAGAATTGCTCGCTTTTACAGAAGGCATTGCGCTCGCTAATTATCAATTTCTTAAATACAAATCCGATAAAAAACAAAACGCATTAACCAATGTAGCGTTAATGGATGCAGAAATCTCACCTGCTGAAATAGACGAATTAAATAATATCATTACTGCTAACCAAATTGCCCGTGATTTAGGCAATGAACCTGTGGTATCGCTAAATGCCGTTGACCTTGGTGATTTTATCGTAAAAATGAGTCACGAAATTGGATTCAAAGCCGATATTTTAAATAAAAGCCAGATCGAAGCATTGCGCATGGGTGGCTTGTTAGGAGTAAATGCGGGAAGCTCAGTACCTCCTACTTTTTCTATTTTGGAGTATAAGCCTGATAATGCCAAAAACGTTAAACCATTGATATTTGTAGGCAAAGGCGTAACGTATGATACCGGTGGATACAGCATCAAAACCGGACCAGGGATGCCAGGTATGAAAATGGACATGTCGGGCGCGGCTGCTGTTGTTGGGACATTTTATGCCATCGTAAAAAACAAACTCCCTGTATATTGTATCGGGTTAATTCCTGCTACAGATAACAGAATAAATTCCAATGCCCTTGTTCCGGATGATATTATTACCATGCATAGTGGAGCTACCGTTGAAGTATTAAATACCGATGCTGAAGGACGTTTAATTTTAGGTGATGCATTGAGTTACGCGAAAAAATTTCAACCTGAATTAGTAATTGACCTTGCAACACTTACTGGTGCTGCAGCAGCAATTACCGGTGCTTTAGGTGGAGCATTAATGGGCACTGATACCAAATATAGACCTACCCTCATGGCCTGTGGCAACGAAACTTATGAGCGCTTATGGGAAATCCCTTACTGGCGCGAATATGCCGACATGCTTAAAAGTGATATCGCCGATTTGAAAAATATCGGTGGTGCAGTTGGCGGAAGCGCTACAGCCGGCAAGTTCCTCGAACATTTTACTGATTATCCTTGGTTACATCTCGACATTGCAGGACCAGCCATTTTAAAAGATGATGAGCCTTACAAATTGAAAGGTGCCAGCGGAGTTGGCGTACGTTTGTTATATGCGTTCACCAAAAAATTTGCTGAACTTAATTAACTAGTTATTTATTCATCTTCTGATTCATCGTATTCTACATTTTTTTTGCGATTGGCTTTGTTGCGCTCGCTCTTATTTAAAATGTTAAATACAACACCACCCTCTGTATAAAAACGGTTAGTATAATTGTCTTCAGGGTTAATGTAAATCTGATATAACGGATTTAATTCAAACCCTATTCTCCTGTTATAAAAGTAGGATACACCAGGACCAAATGATATGCTGGTATGGTCAGTAATGGTTTTATTGTCTGCAAAAACAGTTGTTCTATCAACTCCTACCTCAAAGTTGCCGATAATAAACCAATGGTCGTTAAGCGGGTAATAAGCTTTTATTTGAGGTGTGAATTTTAGCGCAGAAGTGTAGTTGGTATCGTACGAAATGGAATAGTTCATTTGAAAGCCTAACGACAAATAATCTGTCACAAAATATCCAAGTCTAGGAGTTATGGTAAGCTTATACAGGTTATAATCGCCCTTGTCTGACTGACTGTAAGAACCACCTCCCCCTGTCCGAAAAGTCCCCTTTCCTGTGGGATAGCGCTGCGCCAATAGGGCGATTGGAAGCAGCATGGTGATTAAAAATAGTGTTTTCTTCATGGTTTGGGTATTTTAAAATCGAGTATAAATATATTCAGAATTAGGCTGAATTTGATAATTGGGCAGCAATATATTGGCTTAAAAGGTCAATGGCCACATGATTATCACCACCAACCGGAACAATGATATCTGCGAATCGTTTAGAAGGTTCAATAAATTGTTCATGCATTGGACGCACAGTATTTAGGTATCTGGTCATCACCTGATCGATGTCTCTTCCCCGCTCTTCCATATCACGTTTTACCACACGCATGAGTCGATGATCTGCATCAGCATCAATAAATATCTTAATAGACATCAAATCACGGATTTCAGGTTGCGTTAAAATCAAAATACCTTCAACAATTAACACTTTGTTTGGTGAAATGGTTACCTGCTGGTCGGTGCGCAAACAAGTAAGCATGCTGTAAACCGGCTGTTGAACAGTATCACCTTTTTGAAGCGATGTAATATGTTTTTCCAATAAAGACCACTCGATGGCTTCGGGGTGATCGTAATTCATTTTTTTACGCTCGGTTTCTGCTATTTGCGGATTGTGTTTATAATATGCATCCTGCGAAATTAACGACACACTTTTTGGTGATAAACTATTGATGAGTTTATTTACAAATGTAGTTTTCCCTGAACCAGAACCTCCTCCTATACCAATTACAATCATGTAGTGTTTTTTTTATTGATGTTCAATTTTTGTTATCATCGGATTCATAACCCTAAAATATAAAGGTGGAATAAGTGATAATAAAATCATTGCCGGATATCCTGCAGGCAGTTGTGGCGCCGTATCAGTATGTCGCAAAATCTGATATTTACGTGATGCCATATAATGATGGTCTGAATGGCGTGTTAATTCATACAATACCACTCTGCCGATAACATGATTTGAATTCCATGAATGCCAAGGTTGCACACGCTCATATAAACCGGATGTTGCTTTTTTACGACGCAATCCGTAATGTTCGATATAGTTTACTGCTTCCAATAATAAAATCCCGACAAATGCTGCAGGTATAAAAATAAACATAGTGGTTATTCCAAAAATCCAAGCTATTGATGCTAAAAATACCACTTGCACGATTTGAAAAATCAACAACTCATTTTGCCAGCTCAAAAATGAATGTCCTGCATTTTTTAATTCTGTTAATTGAATATGCCAGGCTGAAGCAATTGTTCCGGTGATTGTCCTAAAATAAAAAAAATACAAAGGCTCATTTAACCTTGCGGATGAAGGATCCTGGTTAGTTGAAACATTTTTGTGATGGCCTTTATTATGTTCTATAATAAAATGCATATACAATGAAGTAAGCAATAACATTTTTGCTAAAAACTGCTCTGACTTTGATTTCCGATGCCCTAATTCATGCGCAACATTAATACCTATTACACCACAACAAGTTCCCATACTTAAAATTAAACCTACTAATTCATATCCTTGCAATGGTGAATACGTTACAGTATATAAAAAATAATAGAGCATAGCATATTGAATCGGCACATGTAAATATAAAATCCAGTCGTACACTTTATCTTTTTTCACAAGCTCTTCTTCAACATCTGATAAATTTTTATTGTTGGCAGGAATCAATAATTCTAAAAATGGCAATAAAATAAATGCATAAACAGGTGTTATAAACGACCAAATGCCCCCAAAATATATCGACAGTCCGGTTGCTAATGGAATGGTATAACCTGCAAAATATTTTATTACACGTTTTACATGCATAGGTCAAAAATAAGGCAATTTTATGGGATGTTAAAAAGCCTAAATGCCACTGTTACGCTTTTTTTCAGGTTGGGTGATAATTATCACTGTTAAAGCCCCGAACTATATGAACCTTTGTATTGTTAAAACATTCAACTATTAGCTATGACACCTCATCCAATCTTAATAGATAATATCTTGCACAACGCGATTGATACAGCAATGAGTTACACCGCTTTTTATAACATGACAAGCGCATTAGTTGCCGATAATAATACTTCAGGACCTGTAAAAAGCGAAGAGCGCATACAGGCAACCAAACTCAACCTGCAACGGTTAACGCGTTTAAACAAAACTACTCAGTTGCTGCCGGAATGGTCGAACCTGGATATAACTAAAACATCCAATCTACAATGGGTCGTAATTACCGAAGCTTGGTGTGGCGATGGCTCACAATTAGTGCCTGTAATTAATAAGGTGGCTGAAAAACTGGAAATATCCTTTAAAGTGGTTTTGCGCGATTCGCATCCCGACCTCATTGACCGTTACCTGTTTCGCGGAACTCGTTCTATACCCCGTTTAATCTGTTTTAATGCTGAAACCGGCGAGGAATTAGGGAATTGGGGACCACGCCCTGCGGAAGCGCAACAATTGGTTGACGACTCCATTGCAAAAGGTATTCCTCACGACGATTGGGTTATAAACCTTCAAAATTGGTATAATCAAAATAAAACAGTTAGTTTGCAAAACGAACTATTTTCGTTTGTAAATGATTGTTTGTCTTAATGGCACTATTTTCCTTCGAAAAAATAAATACAGGCGATAACCGACCGAGGTTACAACCAAAGGAAGAGCAACAATTGCTTTACCTGAGTGTATATATACCTATGGTATTTGTAATTCTCATGTGGATTGTCAAACTATTTGAAGTAGTTACCGAAATCGACTTAGGCATTTTTGGCATTTTACCACAACATTTCATCGGATTAAGAGGAATATTATTTTCTCCGTTTTTACATGCCGACTGGGAACATTTACTTTCTAATACCGTTCCATTTTTTATTTTATCATTTCTGATGATTTTCAATTATCGGAAAGTAGCTTATAAATCGTTTTTGTTTATTTATTTTTTTGGTGGCTTGTTGTTATGGATAACCGGCCGCGAAAATTATCATATTGGTGCCTCCGGATTAATTTATGGCATGGCATTTTTTATATTTTTTAGTGGCGTATTTCGTAAAAATATTCAATCCATTGCACTATCATTATTTGTAGTTTTTTTATATGGCAGTATTGTTTGGGGTGTGCTTCCTGTTGATTTAACCATTTCATGGGAAGGCCATTTAATGGGTGCCATCTGCGGTGGAATCAGTGCATTCTATTTTCGTAAAGTGGATTTACCTACACCTGTAATTTTAGAAGACGAACCTGAGGATGAGCTAAGCGAGGAAGCACTTTCAGCAAATAACGACACGATTCAAATACATTACGAAATTGTAGATAAAGTAACTGATAAACCATGAATCGTGAGGTGATAATTACCGGTGACGGCTCTCCTACTCTTTTCGTACCGGAATTAAATGAACATTACCATTCTATTCATGGCGCGCTGAATGAATCAATGCATGTGTTTATTCAAAATGGATTAATTCATCAGCTGACAATACACCAACACATTCATTTATTGGAAATCGGATTAGGCACTGCAAGTAATTTATTGCTGACGATTAATGCCATGAAAAATTCACCAATCAATGTTAATTATGATGCACTCGAACCGTTCCCCATTCAATCAGAAATAGTTGCACAACTTACTGATTTGTACGCACAACAATTTTCTACATCTGCTGCATTATTTCAATCTATTCATCAGCAACCTGCAAATATTGCACTCCAAATAAATCCACAATTTACATTTACCCGAATTGAGGCCAAACTGGAAAATGTTTCATTAGAATCACATTATAATTTAGTGTATTTCGATGCATTTGGTCCCAGAGCACAACCTGAAATGTGGGACAAAAGTAATTTTGAAAAAATATTTGCTGCAATGGAACAAGATGGCACTTTGGTAACTTATTGTGCGAAAGGAGAAGTGCGCAGAAATTTACAAGCCGTGGGGTTCTTTGTGGAACGCCTCCCAGGCCCTCCCGGAAAACGCGAAATGTTACGCGCTACCAAAAAGTAATTTAATTTTACACCGTGGTTGACTTTCTTATAGTAGGTGGTGGAATTGCCGGTATTAATGTTGCCTGGCAACTACATCAACGTGGTTCCGGTTTTCATTTAATTGATACCTGTAAATATAACAGCGCTACATCTATTGCTGCAGGTTTAATAAATCCGGTTACCGGTAGAAAATTTTCCACTCAATGGAATATCGATGAATTAATTCCGCTGGCAGAAAAAACATACACTGAAATTGGTCATTTTTTACACACTGATTTTTTATTCAAAAAAAGTATTTTTAAAATTCATAAAAACGAATCGGTAGTTGAGGACTGGCTTAAAATCAAATCTGCACAACCTGTTTCTGCTTATATAAATCCCTTTCCAGATTCAACATCGTATGCCAAATATCTCGATTTCAGATTTGGCGCAATTGGCGTATACCCTGCGTTTCATTTAAATATGGTGTTAATGCAACAGCAGTTTTATGCGGCATTTTCAAATTGTATTTTGCAAGAGCAATTAGTATATGATACATTAAAAATTGAACCTCATGCTATTTATTACAAAGGCAATAGTTATCGCAACATAATCTTTTGTGATGGTGTTGCTGCACAAAAAAATCCGTGGTTTAATTTTATATCATTTAAACCTGCCAAAGGCGAATGTTTAATTATTGAAGTGCCCAATATGCAGCTGCATGAAATAATCATGAAAGGTGTAATTCTTGTTCCTATTGGTCAAAACACCTATTGGGTTGGCGCAACAAATACCTGGAACGACCTTACCAACGAACCAACACAGGCAGCTTTTGAGGAACTTGATAATGGCCTTAAAGCACTTTTAAAAATTCCGTATCATGTTGTTGCACATAAAGCTGCTGTGCGACCTACAATAAAAGACAGAACACCTGTTGTAGGCAGACATCCTGAAATAGAAAATATGTTTACGCTGAATGGATTAGGCACTAAAGGAACTTCATTAGCACCTTATTATGCAAAACAGTTGGTTGAGCACATTTTTAACGGCACTCCCATCAATCAGGAAGTTCGTGTTAACAGATTTTAATGAACCTAAACCTTCATTAATTTTGAGTATCAACCTTACTACTCTAATTTTACCCTTTAAACAATTAGGATGACAAAAATATTCGTTAGTAGCATGTTGCTGCTTGTATCAACTTTTTTAAGTGCTCAAAGCCCGGAGTTAAATTGTTATATGCCTGATCCTGATGCAACAATCCGGTCTCATAATGTTGATTTTAAAAAGTTAGACCTCGATATAAAATTCACACCAGAAGATGGCAAATTGGAAGGTGTGGCAGTCTATTTGTTTAATGCCATACAGGTAAAAGTTGATTCCGTTTTTTTAGATGGCCCCGGAATTACCATTCAAAATATCACATTAAATAAACAGGCAACCCGTTTCAAAACTGATAGTGCTGGAACAACCGTATTTTTTAACCCACCATTAGTCCGCAATCAGGATTATATATTACAAATACAATATGATGCTACGCCAAAACGCGGTATTTATTTTGTGGGATGGAACAATGCAAAAACCGACGACCCCAATGACCCGACTATTATTCGCAAACAAATTTGGACACAAGGACAGGGCGTAGATAACAGATATTGGATACCTTCTTATGATGGATTAAATGATAAGTTAATCACTTCATTAAATATTACATTCGATAAAAATTATACCGTAGTATCAAATGGTGCATTAAAAAATGCAACTGAAAATTCAAATGGCACCAAAACATGGAAATACGAAATGCCACATCCTCATGCTTTGTATTTAATTATGTTGGCAATTGGGAAATATGAGTATCTGGATTACACCTCTAAAAATGGAATGATATCCAGACAATATTATTATCCCGGGACAAAACATTATGCTGAACATACGTATCAATATTCAGCAGAAATGATGGACTTTTTGGTAGATGAAACAAATACTACTTACCCATGGACTACTTATGCCAATGTTCCAGTTCAGGAATTTTTATATGGTGCAATGGAAAACACCACAGCTACTATTTTTTCTGATTTCTTTTATCAGGATGAAAGAGCATTTCCGGATAAAAATTATGTAGATATTAATGCACATGAATTAACGCATCAATGGTTCGGCGATTATATTACAGCATGGAGTGGTTCCAGCCATTGGTTACAAGAAAGTTTTGCCACTTATTACGCTAAAAAATTCAGACAAAAAATTAGTGGCGATGATTACTACCACTGGAAACGCCGTGAAGAGATGAATACGGCATTTGACGCCGATTCCTAAAAACAATTTACCTGTAGGTCATTCAGGTGCAGGCTCTCCAAGGGTTTACCAAAAAGGAAGTATTGTAATTGATATGTTACGATATGTGGTTGGGGACGAACAATTTAAAATTGCTATACACGACTTTTTAGCTCGTTACCCATACGACAATGTTGAATCAAATGATTTTGAAATGCAATTTATGCGTTCATTGGGAATAAATGTAGAATGGTTTTTTGATGAATGGATTTATAGAGGAGGTTTCCCGGTGTATAGTGTACAATATCAAAAGCAAACAGATTTTACACAAATTACCATCCAACAACAACAAATACAAAATGGCACTATCCATTTATTTAAAATGCCTGTACATGTGCAGGTACACTATTTAGATGGCAGTTTCACAGATGATGTAATATGGGTGGAAAATAGTTCAACAGAAGTTAACATTCCGAATGCCGATAAAAAAGAAATTGCTTTTGTTTTGTTCGACCCTAATTCGATGATTTATGCAAAAGTGAATTTCCCAAAAGCCTATACAGAATTAAAATATCAGGCATTTAATGCCCCAAACATGATGGATAGATATGATGCTATTGTAATGATGCGTGAATTAGGTTTGGAATTAAAAAGGGAAGATTTAATCGCTATTTACAACAAAGAAAATTTTTTTGGTATTAAATCCGAAATTATTAGTCAGCTAGCTAACGACGATAATAAATCAAGTCTGGCATTATTAAAAACAGCATTAACAGATACTAATCCTTTAGTGCGCCGTGCAGTTATTTCCAATATTCAAACGCTGCATAAATCTTTAGAAAAATCTGCAACAACATTGTTGGTTGATAATAATTACACCAATATTGAAATAGCCTTAACACGCCTAAGCACATTGAATCCAGATAAAACCAAAAAATATTTGGAAGTAACTGCCAATGAAAAAGGTGCAACAAATAATATTCGTATTACCTGGTTAGAAATTGCCAATCGCACTAACAATAATCAATACATCAACGAATTGGTCAATTATAGTAGCAGCGGTTATGAATTCAGAACCCGTAATGCAGCTATTGGCGCTTTGGTTAATCTTAATTATTGCGACCAGGCGGCTGTGGCTAACTTGTATAATGCACTCATTTCAAGCAATCACAGACTTTCAACTCCGGCTCGTAATGCACTTACCAAATTTAAGGTAACTCCTGAGTATAATAAGCTGATTAAGGACTATTACAACTCCAAAATCTGGAGCGATTGGGAACAGCGAAAAATAGGAACTATTAAGGACTAAAAACTGTTTCTACTTTACTCAGTCCGGCAATCCGCCCTTTTGGGGACTGCTGTTTTGGGGATTATTAACACTAAATCCACACGTTATCAACACGTGCCAATAAAAATGTACACAAGAGGTGGATATCGTATTTCAGCAGGTAGCCAAATTTGCTAAAACCCAATAAAATCAAGCCTTTCATTTTTTGCCTATGTACTGTACATGTATGTGGATACAATAGTTGTACAACATAAATCGCTAATAATCAGCAAGTAGTGTGCATTAGATTATTATACCGCAATATTTATATCTGCGAAGTTTGTATAGGTCAAGTTTTAGCCTGAGTAAGTATGACAGGCAAAAAACAAAAAACTGACCCGGTTCACGTATGAATGAAGAAAAGAAGTCTGAAAACAGAGGGAGAGGTCTGTACCTAATCCTCATCTTTCTGCTGCTCGGCCTAAATGGCTGGCTTTTCTATAATGCCTTTCAAAACAAGGAAGACAGAAAGAAAAGCGCTGCGCAGATTGAAGAAGCCCGCATCCTTTACAGTCAATTGGAGGTCCAATACAGTCAGGCCAAACAACAATTACAAGATCAGGTTGGCGATTTCAGCCAAAAGGATTCGTTGATTGCTGTTTATGAAGCCGAATTGGATGCCAAACGCAACGAGATTGCTACATTACTTAAAACCTGTAACTTCTTTAACGGTGGCGTAACAACCAACCAAAAGAAATTAGATGAGGTGAAGGAAGAAGTAGTTTCGCTTGAGGTAGATTGTTCTACTTACAAGGCACAATTGGATGAGCTCAACGCTAAATACTTAGCATTGCAGGAAGATTTTGAAGAACTCCAGATTCTATATGAAAAAGAAGTATCGCGTTCTGAAGGACTTACCTTTTCGAAAGATTCAATTTTAGAAATCGGAGGATTTGTATTAAGTAAAGATATCACTATAACAGGTGTTCGTAAAAAAGGTAATGGTAACGATTCTGAAGGTCAAAATGCCAAACATACCGACCGTTTAAAGATTTGTTTTGACTTATTACCTAATAAATTATCAGCCGGGAAATCACAAACATTTTTTGTGAAAATAATTGGCCCTACAGGAAAAACATTATTTAATAATACAGAAGGCTCAGGTGAATTTGTAAACAAAGAAAAGCCGGAAGACAATTTATTCTCCAAAGCCATTAGTGTTAACTACGATGGTGGTGATGTTGAAAGTCATTGTATGTATTGGGAACAGGATGAAGAATTTAAAGCCGGAACCTATACCGTTAAAATTTACCACAATGGTTACTTATCATCAAGAAGTTCATTTACACTGAAAAAACCTGTAATAGAAGATTTAATGTCGCGTATAGGCGATTAATTCATACCATTCATACACACAGAACCAATTCATATTACTTAGCAGTTAGATTATAATTTGAACCGCGTCTTAACAGGCGCGGTTTTTTTATTGTGCAGATGACATGTATTATTCTGTCATTGGGTTTTTGACAAACTTCCCATCACGTATTTCAAACTTTAAAAAGAGGCAATCGAGCGGACCGTTTTTTAATTTTATTTTCTCAGAAGGTTTCAATCCGATAAATTTTGCTGCTTCTGCATTGCTGCTAAAAACCCATGCGGTAAATCCCGCATACTTGCGTTTTAAGACATTGCCAATTGTTTTATAGAACTCTATAATATGCTCAGGTTGTAATCGCTCACCGTAAGGAGGATTGATAATTAAGACACCTTTATCACGCGGTGGTTCTGCATCTTCAAATGCTTTAGTAAAAAACTTGATACTATTTTCAGGCATCGCGTTACCGGCATGCTTGATTGCCATAACAATATTTCTGGAACTAATATCCGAGCCGATAATAGCTAACCGACGTTGTTGCACCTCCCCTGCTGCAGCAACCATTAATTGCCTGAATAAAGAGGCATCATAATCTTTCCATTTTTGAAATCCGTAGGTTTTGCGAATTAATCCCGGTGCAATTTGATTGGCAATTAATGCTGCTTCAATAGGAATTGTTCCGCTTCCACACATGGGATCATACAAAGGCTGATTAACATCCCAACCACTTAACAAAATTAATCCAGCAGCCTGCACTTCACTCATTGGTGCCGCATGTGTTTCGGTGCGATACCCACGTTTATGTAACGATTCTCCTGAACTATCTAATGCAATACTTACTTCATTTTCTTTTATTCGGATATTGAACCTATACGTTGGGTCCAATTTATTTACATCTGGTCTTCTTCCAAATTTATTTCTGAAATGGTCAACCAGTGCATCTTTCATTTTTAATGCGGCGTAATTACTATGTGTAAATGTGGTAGAAAAAACCGTATTATCAATCGTAAAAGTATCATCCACATCCATTACTTCACTCCAATTAAAAGCAAGTATTTGGTCATATAATTCCTGCACATCATCTGCTCTAAATGTGGTAAGCGGCTGTAAAATTTTTATGGCTGTTCGCAAATAGATATTGGCTGCATACAACATCGCTTTATCGCCGGAAAACGACACTGCTCTTTTCAGCACTTCTACGTCCTTAGCTCCAAGGGTTTCAAGTTCTTTGGCAAGCACATTTTCCAAACCTTGCAGTGTTTTTGCGATATATTGTTGTTGCATAAAGTATTAATCTGATACAAAGTAAAATAAAAGAGGCGTTGTTTTTATTACAACGCCTCTTTTAATATGCTAAAGGTGGAAATTATTTCGCCGCAGCGTAACAATTAAAGTCCACGTTTTTGTCTAATTGAGCAATAAAGTTGTTTAACAAACCGGCAAATAATACTTCAGCCGATTCTGTTTCTGCACCAATAGTATAACGTTCGTATACCGGTGGGTCAACTCTCAAGCAACCAACGTGTGGAGAATATTTAACACGGCTCCAACGTAAGTCTTTTTTGAAAATCATCGCAGCAACTTTATCCGCACCGTCTTTACTCATGGTAATATCCACGTAATAAGTCCAGTTAAGATTGCGCATTAAAACATCAAAACTCATCCAAGGTGTAGACATTCCTTTGTCTTTGTATAAATGTAGTTTATAATTGATACGGGCACCTTCAGTGCTTACATATTCAAATTTATAGAATAAACCACTTCCATTGTTGTTTAATGATTTCTCAACAACACCCTGATGATTGGCTACCAAATAGTCTTTCATAACTACCTGGCTATTACCTGTAACGCTAAATAAGGTTACAAAGGCAATTAATAATGTAAGGTTATATAATTTTTTCATAGTTGCTATTCGCTTTTAGGTTATTTAGCTTCTGTACCTTTTTTCTCAGTATGAGCAGCTTTTGTTTTGATATTTTCAAGATAATAATTACCCACACATTTACCTTGCTCTAAACCATCATCGATATCGCAATCGAAGTGGATACCACCATACATACGGCTGTAAGCAGCTTCCTGAGCAGCATCGTTAAATGATTTGAAATTTCTTGGCAATAAACCAATATCAACGTGTGAACTATCAATAAAAGCTAAATTGTCACCAATACGTGATGTTAAAATGGTAGCAGCAGCACCACTAAATCCTGAGTGACCTGAAGTATAACCTGCAAATGGAGGTGTTTCAACATATGGTTCCCATTTTGAATCTAATGTTTCCTGAATAACAGTTTTAGGACGAACCAAGTTAACACGGTATTTAGTATGCCATACAGTGATACAAGCATCGTTCATTGAAGTTGTAACAAGTGCATATAATTCGCAAGCACGGTCCAATTTCATGTTTTCAGACTTAACGAAATTACCCATGATTTCCATCCAGTGGCCCGCAGGAGTTGAAGTTTCACTTGGATCATCAGCCCAGTATTGAGCGATTGTTCTTTGTTCTTCCGTTAACGTTTTATCTACAGTCCAAACTTTTTTAGCTTGTTTGTATAATTCACCTGTAGTATCACCTTTTCCACCGTAAGCTGGAGCTTTGTCAATATCACACTGAGTACCATCTTTTACGAAGAAAGTACGGTGAGTTCCCCAGAAAGGTTCAAGTGGTGTTTGATTGAAATCTGTTGGTTCCCAGTTGCTAGGGTGACCTTCACGAGTTGGTGATTTATACTGCATGTAACGTGTTTCCACATATTTGTCAGCTTCACTCCACTCAAGAATCACATCTGCTAATTCTTCGCCATAAGCTTTTGAACGTTCTAATACTTCATCTGTAACTCCCGCAGCTTTGCGTTCTTCCATTTGTTTGTCGTACAATTTATTTAAAGTACTAACCCCTGCAGGGAAATAACGCGCTAACATACCATCCTGAACCAAATACATGGTTTCAGTAACGCAAGTTTGCCAGTCATAAACCTGTCCCTTTTCCGGGCGAGGAAGACCTTTTAAATCAGCCAATTGGCCTTCAAGTGTTAAATAATCAGGGCTACCAGCAATTTGTGCTTCGTACATACCAACAGCAATGTAGGCATACATACGCGAAGCATCAGGTGGTGATAAGCGCTCGCTGCTCACAAATGCAAATAAGGCATCCCACCATTCAAGGAGGAATTTAGCATCAATTTCGCTTGATGGTGTAGACGCATCGCTATACAACGGGTTTTCTCCACCTCCGGATTGTTTTCCGCATCCGGCAGCAAAAGAATAACACCTGTTAGCAATACTACAGTTAAGTGTTTGAATCTCATGACTCTAGAAATTTAGTTAAGTTTTATTGGATTTAAATAAACTCCGCAAAATTAATCATTTTACGGCAGCTTTATTTCGTTAACAAAACATTTACAGAAGGGGTGCTTTCATGCCTTTATAATGGGGTTAACTTTGCACCTTAAACCGTAAAAAGGCATGAAATCTTTCAAAACACCAATTGTAATTATCGGTATGCTCGTTCTGGTTTATAGCTGCGGCTCTAATAAGAACGGGAAAGAATACCTCAATGAATGGAAATTTACCGAAAACATCGACAAGGCCAAAATTGTGCCTACCGACCAGGAAACCGGTAAAATGTTCGACATCTTATCTAGTAAAACTACCGGAATTAACTTCAATAATGAACTTCTGGAAACCTTCGACCTTAACTACTACCGTTATGGATATTCCTATAATGGCGCAGGTGTTGGTGTGGGCGACTTCAACAACGATGGTCTGCAGGATTTATACTATACCGGAAACGTAGTGCCTGACCGTATTTATATCAACAAAGGCAACATGAAATTTGAAGATATTACTGCTAAATCAGGTATTAATCAGAAACCGGGTTGGAGCACAGGGGTTACTATTGTTGATGTAAACGAAGATGGTTTTAAGGATATTTACGTGTGTCGTGCGCGTTTCGAAGATCCTGAAAAACGCAGAAACTTACTCTATATCAATAACGGCGATATGACTTTTACTGAAAAAGCAAAAGAATTTGGCCTTGATGATGATAGTTATTCTACACATGCTAACTTTTTTGATGCAGATAATGATGGTGACCTTGATGTTTACATCGTAACCCACCCTACCGACTTCAAAGACAAAAACAAACAGAAAAATTATCAGAAAATTGAAGAAGGTACAAATACCAGTAACCGTTTTTACCGCAACGATGGCAATGGTAAATTTACCGAATGCCATAAAGAAGTTGGTATTAATAACCACGGTTTCGGTTTATCAGTAACAACAGGTGATATTAACAACGATGGCTGGATGGATGTATTTGTTGGTAACGACTATATCATGCACGATTACACTTACCTTAATCAAGGTGATGGTACTTTTAAAGAAAGCAGCCGCGAAGTGTTAAACAAAACTTCCTATTACGGTATGGGTACCGATATTGCCGATTATAACAATGACGGTTTAATGGATATGTTCACAGTGGACATGGATATTGAAGGTAACTATGGTACTAAAACCTTCATGCAATCAAACAAACAAACCTTTTTACGCACTTTAGTTAACGGCGGATATTTACAACAATACGGCCGTAATGCATTACAATTAAATAACGGCGTAGGTAAATTTAGTGAAGTTGCCAACTTTGCTGGTGTTAGTACCACTGGTTGGAGCTGGAGCCCTTTATTTGCCGATTACGATAACGATGGATATAAAGATTTATATGTGGCGAATGGTTTCTTAAAAGACAGCCACATGGATATCATGGAAGTGTATATCAAACTCACTCGCGCTAACCGTTTATCTGATTCAACTGAATATCATGAACTCAGAAAACAAATTCCTGAAAATTCAGTACTCGAATGGCCAAACGCAATGTTCCGCAACAAAGGTGATTTAACTTTTGACGATGTGCGTGAAGAATGGGGTATGTATTTCCCATCAACATCTTATGGTGCAGCTTATGCCGATTTCGATAATGATGGTGATATTGATATCGTATTAAATAACGCGAATATGGAAACATATATCGCAAGAAATAATTCAACTAAATTAAGTACCAATAAATATTTACGTGTTGATTTACAAGGTGAAAAATCTAACCCTGAAGGTTTAGGTGCAAAAGTATATGTAACTACAGGTAATACTACTCAACTGGTACAAATGGAAACCGTTAAAGGTTACCTTTCTTGTTCTGAACCAATTGCACATTTTGGTTTGGGTAGTTATGAAAAAGCAGATAAAGTAGTTGTGTTATGGTTAGATGGTAAAGAAAATGTGGCAACTGATGTAGCTGCTAATCAGGTTATTAAATTTAATCACAGCGATGCCGTTAAACCTGCTAAATCTAATATTCCTACACAGGATAAATTATTTGTTGATGCAACGGAAGATTTAAAAATTGATTTCGTTCATAAAGAAAATGAATTTGATGACTTCGACCGTGAGTTTTTAATTCCTCACGAATTGAGCAATTTAGGACCAGGCTTAGCAGTTGGCGATGTGAATGGTGATGGCCTTGAAGACTTTTATGTTGGTGGTGCTAAAAACCAATCAGGTGTATTATATACTCAAGGTGCAAATGGTACATTTACAAAAGTAAATACTACTGCAGGTGCTAATGAAATTCAAGCGGAAGATCAGGGTGCCATATTTTTTGATGCAGATGGTGATGCAGATTTAGATTTATATGTAGTTAGTGGTGGTAGCGACTTCCCTAAAGATGAACCTGTATTACAAGACAGATTATATATCAATAATGGCAAAGGTGAATTTACACTAGCTGCCGATGCATTACCAAAAATGATTTCAAGCGGTTCAGTAGTAGCTGCACAGGATTATGATAAAGATGGTGATATGGATTTATTTGTTGGTGGTCGTATGATACCGGGAAATTATCCTTATCCTACTGCAAGTTATATTCTCCAAAATAATAAAGGCAAATTTACCGACGTAACTAAATCAATTGCTCCTGATTTAATGGAAATTGGAATGGTTTCTGCCGGATTATGGACCGATTATAATAATGATGGCGACTATGATTTAATTCTTGCAGGTGAATGGATGCCAATTACTATTATTGAAAACAATGGTGGTAAATTCAAAAACATTACTGACCAAACAGGTCTTAAAGAATCTACAGGCTGGTGGAATAGTTTAACCGGTGGCGATTTTGATAATGATGGTGATATGGATTTTGTAGCAGGTAACTTTGGTATTAACCTGAAATATCGTCCAAGAGAAAAACCTATCGAATTATTTTATGATGATTACGATAATAATGGTACACATGATATCATTATGGGTTACTGGCAAGGAGATAAATTGTATCCTCAAAAAACAAGAGAGCGTTTAATTGAACAGATAAAAGATGTTGAAACAATATTCCCTGACTGGCATACTTATGGCCAAGCAGAAATCTGGGATTTTTATGGCAAAAAAAGAATGGAAAATTCTAAATTACATTACAAAGCCAATACATTTTATTCATCTTATATCGAAAACCTTGGCAACAATAAATTCCAGGTTAAACGTTTACCAAATGATGCCCAAATTTCAAGCACATTCGGTATTGTAGCAATGGATGTAAATAACGATGGCAACTTAGATATCGTTTCTCATGGTAACTTCTATGAGACAGAAATTGAAACCAATACACAGGATGCAGGTATCGGTAACGTATTATTAGGAACAGGTGATGGTCACTTTACACCATTACATGCTCGTTATTCAGGATTTTATTCTTGCCTGAATGCAAAAGCATTAGCAGTAATTACTCTTGGAACAAACAAAACACCGGTATTATTATCAACTAATAATAATAACAAAATGGAAGCATTTA
>JADKEK010000015.1 GCA_016718035.1 Bacteroidota bacterium
TTTGCAATATGGCGCCATAGAAGGGATCAGGCTGTGCGGGACTGGACGCATGTTTAACGGCGTTGATCGTTTACCGATTGTTGTAGAGATGATATTAGCTGAAAACACCGATAAGGCGAAAGAGGCCTGATCTCCGTCTCCTGGCAATCCAGAAACAGAGTTTTAAGAAATTCTGAGTTACTATGGCTCCGCGCCCGGTGACAATCAGGTTATTGACCACTCCAATAATGGCGCGTTAACACCGACTGAAGAAGTGCTGAAAGATGAAATCATCAATTGCATCACCTTAAAGCTTTTGGCGGGGTTGGCAGTCTGTTTGAACGGAGTTTATCAATGTCATTTCAATAGGCTAACTTCAGCTTATCCGTTTACCGATAAA
Organism: Bacteroidota bacterium; assembly: GCA_016718035.1. Taxonomy (GTDB): domain Bacteria; phylum Bacteroidota; class Bacteroidia; order Chitinophagales; family BACL12; genus UBA7236. The sequence goes on from JADKEK010000015.1 coordinate 380, forward strand.
GGATTGGAATTGATAGACCAGGCGATTGTGCGAAAAAGAGCAGATGCTCAAAAAGTGCATGAATTTATGAAGTAAACCAATGCTTGGACATAGAGGGAGTTCGTTTAGGGCTCACCTATCACGAGATTTATAAATGCAAATCAGGGCGATTTTGGAGGCGGCAGGCGAATGTCAGAGAGTAGGAATCGACGTTAGACCTGAAATTATGGTGCCTCGGGTTTGCAATGAAAGAACAGACATGTAAAATTGTTTTAGATAATATCAAACAAAAGCATTGATAATGAATATAATATAAATCTATCGTTCAAATTCGGAACAATGGTAGAGGGTAGTTCGTTGCCTGTATGGAAGTAGGCAATATTACTAAACTTCGTTGGAGTTCTTTCGTTTCGGAACCAACGACCTAACTCAGGATACATTCTCATTTTCTAGGGAAGATGCAGAGAACAAGTTTTTTACCATTTTACACTCAAAACGGCGTTTTGAAGAAGACAATCCGTTTAAGTGCTCAAATCTTGCGGAGTTTGGGCAGAGTAATGGAGTTTGCTGTGAACTCAAGGCAGAAAACCCGCCCGGATTAAAGAAATTGGCATTTGCGGTGGAGTTACATGGCGGTCAGCCGGACTCATTGCCTTCTGTAACTCTTTAGGCTGAATTATGTATCCTGCTCAGGGGCCGCGCATGAGAAATGCGGTGATCAGACTGGCGGCTTCACGAAGCAACAGCGCGAGGGGACATACCAGGCAAATTAATTTGACTATCAATGACAAGACCAACGGCATACTTTTAGGGTATGCCGTTTTCCTGTTGCGGCATGTCAAAAACCAGTGCTTTGTCACTTTGGCAGACGCCGTGGAACATACTAAAAATGGGGAGTTTTGTATGTCAATGTGAATTTGACATGCCATTTGGAAGGTCGATTTTGTATATAATTTTCCTCTTTTTATAATTAACTGATTTACAATTATTTATGATGTTTATCTAATACATCATAAAATATAAAATTCCATTTAGAAAAGCATTCACTTTGCAAAGTATTGGTTGGTTGGAAAAGTCAGTTTGTATGTGAATTGAGCATCTACCAACCTAACAAAACCAGTCGATAACAAACCTGGCTTAAGTCCTTTTCGCTCTCCTAAAAATGGCAATACAAGCTACATCATAACTATACGATATAGCCAAAAAGTTTACACCTCCACCCTACCCTTTAGACGGTAAGATGGAGGTGTCTTTTATAACTTCGGCTAGTATATGATTATTAGAATACTTTGTATCGGTCAAGATTCTGTTTTCCTTGTCGTAGAAAAATGCTCTTCCATTGGCCAAATGAGAAGGCAGACAATCGTTAACCGGTGCATCCTGGTATGGCACCTGAAGCTGTCTGATTGCCTTACTACGGTCGAAAAAACACCATGTTGCGATTGACGTAATCCATACAAACAAATTCATATCCTGCCTGTCCCGTATATCCAAACGCATATGGATTGAGGTTAACGGATGAGGTGCTCGTGAAGCTAAGGTCGAAAGACTTGGTTTTTGATGGCTTTTTACGGGAATGACAAACGATACCATTCGCATCGGCATTAAGGAAACAAACCTGTTTTTTGGCTTCGTCGTAAACGCCTATCGACTGAAAGTCAGGCTGATTTTGGCCGGGTAATATATTCAGGCGTTCTGTAGGCCTGTTTGTTGGGGCTATTATGGATCCATGCACATCCCATTTCTCCGGCACCATTAATTTCAATATCACCTGATTTGGTATTATACCACATTCCTCTTGCGTCTACGTTAGCGTTTTCGCTAAAGATATTAGTCCCTGCTGGAGAAAAGCCTTCTAGCGGGAATTCCGCATTTCCGGCAACAACCGTGACATACATCTGGCTTTTGGGTATCCATACCACTGCACTCGGCATTGGTGCCATCATATTAGTTATATAAGGTATAAGTGATATCCCTTATCGGGCTGGATAAGGGTTGGGCAAAAACAGTAATCGCTGCAATAGCAACAAATGCTGTCAAGGTAAGTTTGATAAATTTTTGCTGAATAGTCATTGGTGTGATTTTGAGATTAAAGATACATCCCAATAACGATTCGCTAGTTTAAAATGGTATGTAAAAGGTTCATAACCTTCCGTTTACATCCTCATCTATAAAAAAACGGCGAAGCTTATCTCTCTTCGCCGTTACTAAATGGTGATTTTGGAATATCTTATCTATAGGTTTATTGAACAACTATTTGTTGTCCTTTAGCCTTTGTTTCGCCAACGAGTTGGAGATTGTAGATACCAACAGGGAATTGGCTAAGCATCTACTGTCATCTCAATTGCTGTTTGATTAGCCGCTATAGTTGTCGAATACGATTTGCCCTATGGTATTGGTAATCTGCAAAGTCGGCTCTGTTTCTTTTACCTGATTTATCTTTATGGCCACAAAATCAGATGCAGGATTTGGATAGGCTGATAAACTAATAGTTTCGGTTTCATCTTCCAGTTTACAATTAGTAGAAACCACAATTACATTGGAATTTCTGCTACAACCTGTCGCTGCTTTGATTACCATACACTTGTAGTTACCGTTGGTAGTAGCCACATAACTTGTTCCGGTAGCGCCGGCAATCGGATAAGCATTTTCAACCATTGGTATATGCAACCTCCTACCGGGCAACGTTTAAGGTAACACTTCCGCCAGGGCAAAATGTAGTCGGACCGGCTGCAGTTATGGATGATTTAGGGTTTTATAAAAGTACGACAATTTCATTTGACATGGTAGACCCGCAATCGTCGGTTACCTGACCCAGGTATAACCACCCGTGTGGATTGGGCTATAATAGAAATTGGTTGCGCCCGGAATTGCCACGTCGTTTTTAAACCATTGCAATGAAGTTCCGGTGTAAACTGCGCTTAAAGGCACGCTGGTACCCTGACAAACTGATGTAGGACCTGCAGCAGATATGGTGATTGAGCCGGAAGCACCATCATCAATAATTCCCTTACAATTGTCATCAATGTTATTACATATCTCCGTAGAAGCAACACAATCAGCCTCAAGTTTAACAATCCAAAAATCAAGAAGTTCCTATGTTCACTTCGGTTTTGTCGCCGGAAATCCCCTGACCATGAACTGCAGTAAACAGCGTATCCACCATCGTTTGTTTGGATAACACCGCCACTATATTCACTCAATTTCCGCCAATAGCATCTTGCCAAATAAATACCTGTATTGTCGAGTTTAACCAACCACATATCTTCTTGACCTTCGGATGCTACTGTTTTATCGTAAGAAATCCCGTTATCGGTACAACCTGCAACAAGGTAGCTACCATCAGCAGTTTCAATAACGCCGTTCATATAATCATCTACTACTCCACCAATATCATTTTGCCAGCTGATTGCTGTAGAGGTTAATTTAACAACCCAATAATCAAATGGGTTAGCACCATAAACAATTTCAGCTTTATCGCCATTTGCTCCGGGTTACTTTCTCCGCCAATAATATAACCACCATCAGCAGTTGCTTCAACTGAGGCAAAGTAATCATCTCTGTTGCCGCCAATAGTATTTTTGCCATACGATATTACCTACATTGTCGATTTTTAAAACCCAATAATCGGCATAACTGGTGCCACCGCCAACAACATTTTTCGGTTTTGTTACCACTCATTGGGAAAATGAATAACCACCAATAATATAACCACCATCAATGTTGCATCTATTGATTTACAGTTATCATTTTTGAGCCGCCGTAAAGTCATATCCCAAAGTATGTTTCCCAGCGCATCAATTTTAACAACCCAATAATCCTGCATACCATAACCTGGGCCGTTTTGTCGCCTGAAATCGCCGACCAAGGGAACTTCCGGCAATAGTGATGCTTCCATCAGCATTTTTCAATAACATCTCCAACTTCATCAGGATGAAGCAGCCTGGATAGTATTTTGCCAAAGAATATTACCGGATGCATCCAGCTTTACCAGCCAAATGTCGCGATGTGGTCATGTTATTTTCGGTTTTATCGCCAGAAATATCTGATTCAGATGCGGCAACAAGGAAGCCTCCGTCTGCAGTTTCAATAACTACATTACAAAAATCATTGTCGCTTCCGCCGATGGTATTTTCCCATTGATATTACCAAGGCTATCCAATCTTATGATCAATAATCACAAAGACCTTGACTTGCTTCACTTTTGTCGCCGGAGATACCGGATTCAGGATCACCGCCCATAATGCAACCGCCATCGGATGTTTGTTTTAGGTGCAGATCTCATCCCAATCTGATCCGCCAATCGTGTTTTGCCAGGTAATGGCGGGGGCTTGTGCAAATAGGTGCGTTGTTGCAAATAGCAACAGGGGTAAAAACAATTTTTCATAAACGTGTGTGTGTTTTGTGTGTGTGTTTAAAAAGGTAAGCAAGGGATAATGTTCTTACTTACAATTACTTGCGAAAAATACGCAGCGGCCTTTAACCTAAAAACCACAACTTTGTGAAATGCAGGAATTTAAGGGCGAAATAGTCTAATGAGTTAGTGAAGCGATGCAACCTATCGAAAAAGCTATATTAGGAATATCAGGTCATTTATATTTTTTTCCAACTATTAAATTTACAGGGCTACAAATCCCCAAAAAATAAAAGGACACGCCATTTGCCAGGGCTATGCACGTTGGTTAATAACTGGGTACGCATAGCACTTTCGCGATATTGACCGGCCCAAATGCGACCAAAACCAATAAAGAAACGTTGTTGCGGAGTAAAGCCTGCAATTTCCTGCGCTGCTTTAAACTCTTCAGTCATGGTATATGCCTGATAAGCAATTGTGATACCACCAAAATCGGCAATGTTTTCGCCTAAGGTTAATCTACCATTTAATACAAACGCTGTCTAATGGACAATAGCTGTTAAATTGGTCAACAACACGATTTGCGCGTTCAACAAATTTAGAATTGTCTTCATCTTTCCACCACATTTGTAAATTTCCTTTCGCATCATACATACGACCTTGATCGTCGAAGCCGTGGGTAATTTCGTGACCGATTACTGCACCAATTCCGCCATAGTTTACAGCATCATCAGCTTTAGGGTCGAAAAACGGTGGTTGTAAAATAGCAGCAGGGAATACAATTTCATTATTAGAAGGATTGTAATAAGCATTTACTGTTTGAGGTGTCATACCCCATTCATTTTTATCAACCGGCTGACCAATTTTTGCATAGTTGCGATTAGCTTCAAATTCAGCAGCACGAATTACATTTAATACATAAGCACCACGGTCAATTTCTAAGTTGCTATAGTCTCTCCATTTATCAGGATAACCTATTTTAACTGTAAATGTGCTTAATTTATTTAATGCTTCAGTTTTAGTGCTGTCAGTCATCCAGTCTAAAGTTTTAATACGTTCTCCAAAGGCAACTTTAATATTGTCAACCATTTCGAGCATACGTGCTTTACTTTCAGGGCTAAAGGCAGTTTTGATATATTCTTCACCAAGTGCTTCACCTAAACAAAAGTCAGCAGTTTCAACTACACGTTTCCATCTTGGTTTAATTTGTTCGATACCATTTAATTTTTTGCTATGGAATTCGAAATTTTCTTTTACAAAATTGCTGCTTAAATATGGAAAAGCACCGTCAACCATGTGGTAGGTTAAATAGGTTTTCCAGTCATCCATTTTTACAGATTTTACCATGCCGTTTAAAGCTTTGTAAAATTCAGGTTGAGCAACATTGATACCTGTTTTAAATTCAGGTGTTTTTAATTCTGTGTAATATAAATTCCAATTAATATTTGGAGTCATTTTTGCAAAATCTTCCACTGACATTTTGTGATAAATGGCATTAGGGTCACGCATGGTAACCTGGTCCATACTTGCTTTTGCCATTGCTGTTTCAACAGTTAAAATGGTGTTCGCATTTGCAGTAGCTTTTGCTTCATCAACACCCATTAACACAAATACATTTTAATGTGGTTGATATAATCGGTTCTGATTTGTTTGCTTTGTGCATCTTGTGCGAGGTAATATTCACGTTCAGGTAAACCTAAACCACCTTGCCACATATTCATGATTACATCGGCAAATTTTTATCATCCTGACCAACCCAATTGGTGAATAAAGCAAAAGTGTAAGTGCGGTGCATTTGAGCAACCGTTTTAATCATGTCGTCAGCAGTGCTGATAGCATTAATTTTTTCTAACCAAGGTTTGATAGGTTCAATACCAGCTTTTTCAATAGCTACGGTATCCATACCACTAAACCAAAAGTCACCCACTTTTTGCGTGTTAGTGCCTTTAGCTGCATTAGCGCCTGCAGCTTTTTCCATTGAAATACGCAATGTTGTTAAACTATTGTCGTCTAACATGTGGAAACTACCAAAGCTGGCTTTGTCTGCCGGAATTGGATTGGATTCGAGCCATTTATTGTTTACCCAGGCAAAAAAGTCATCGCCGGGGTTCACCGTACTATCTAACGATGTGCTGTCGAATGGGCTATATACTTGCTCATCGCCAGTTTTAGTGCTTTTACAAGCTGCAAATACTACAGCAACAAGCACCATGCATACAAATACTGTTTTTTTCATTGTAAGGTTTGGTTTTACGGCGCAAAGATAACTTTTTTACCGCGCGAAAAGCAGGATGAGCGGTTAAAACAGGTTAAAGGATGTTAAGAAAGGCGGTTTTAATAAGGTTTCAGCTCAAGTGGTCAGCAATTTGATATACATTTTAGCAAAATACGTATTTTTGTAATGATGTTAAACCGTGTCAAAGGGATAAATCTGGTTGCAGCATTTTTCATGTTATTGATAATTGGTATTATCAATAGCAAAGAAATAATGCACAGTTTTGTCTGGCATGATGCCATTGGTTGCAATGCACACTATGATGAGCATGGACATTTAACACATGATGAAGGTGTTGCAGCAACAGGCGATTATTGCGCATTTTGTCACCTTGATTTTTCCATTTTTTCCACTCCAGACGAACAGGCATTAACCACCTCCTTTTTTGTTCATCAAACACTAACCATTGCAACACCTGATGTGCCGCATTTACCTGCAACAACTGGCGCATTGCTTCTTCGCGGCCCTCCCGCAATCGCATAATTTTTAGATGATTGTTTTATTTTTTGCCTGCATTTATGGTGCCGGGCAATTTAATTATTTGAATGTATGCGAAAGATTTGGGTATTTATATTTTCTATTATTGTATTACAATTTCACGTTGCCGCGCAGCAACAGGGATGTAATTTGCAAATTGGTGGTAGGGTGACCGACAAAGAACATGAAGTGTTGTTGTCGTATGCTACAGTTTATATTTTGGAATTACAAACGGGTGCAGTTTGTGACGACAATGCCTTATTTGCCATTGGGGAGTTATGCGCAGGCAATTACACATTATTAATTTCTCACTTAGGTTGTGCTACCGATACCGTTAATATACAATTAGAAAAATCGGTATTTCTTGAGTTTGAATTAAATCATCAGGATTCGGTTCTTGAAGCCATTCAAGTGCATGTAAGTATGGAAACATATAAAGGCACACTTACCACCGATTATTTGGAAGGTAAAGCATTGGAAGCCATCGCAGAAAATCGCTGGGTAATGCATTAAAAGATATGAATGGATTAAATACCATTCAAACAGGAAACAGTATTTCAAAACCGTTAATTCGTGGTTTACATAGTAATAGAATTTTAATCATGAATAATGGTGTTCGCCAGGAAGGGCAACAATGGGGCAACTAACATGGTCCGGAGATAGACCCTTTTATTGCAGATAATATTACGGTAATAAAAGGTGCAGCAGGTGTTCAATACGGAAGCGATGCAATGGGTGGTGTGATATTAGTAAATCCCGCTCCATTAATTGACACCGGTGGAACACGAGGTGCACTTCAAATAGCAGGTTTTTCCAACACCAAAGGTGGTGCAGCATCCGCATACATTCAATCGCATTATTCACCGTTTGCTTGGCGGTTACAAGGCACCCTTAAAGCAGAAGGTACTGCACAAACGCCTGATTATTATTTAGCCAATACTGCGTATCACGAAGCAAATGGTTCGGCTGCGGTTAAGTATCATAAAAATGATTTTGAAACAGAATTATACTATAGTTATTTTCACAATACAATTGGTATTTTTTCTGCATCACATATTGGTAATCTCACCGATTTAGAAAATGCATTTGTATCTGATACTCCGTATATCGCAGGTAATTTTACTTATGATATTGGCCGACCTTATCAATTAATTAATCACCATTTAGTAAAATCAGTTTCGCATTACCACAATGATAAATTTGGTAATATATACTTAACTGCGGCATGGCAAAATAATATTCGTAAAGAATATGATACACATGTTCCGCTTGATGACAGTATTGCATCATTAGGCTTACCTTCTTTATATTTTGAAATAGGAACTATTACCACAGAATTAGAATGGAAACATCATAAAAAAAATAATTTTTCCGGTTCTGTTGGATTAAGCGGAATGAATCAGCAAAACATTACGCGTTATAGTACTTTTATTCCCAATTTCAAAAATTATTCCGGTGGTATTTATGCGTTAGAAACCTATCAGTTAAATGACTGGTCGCTTGAAGCGGGTTTACGATATGATTATAAATGGACAAAAGCGTTTTTTTATGATGAAGGTGAATTACAAACACCGGAACATCAGTACAGTGCATTAAGCTGGAATATTGGTAGTACTTATTTCGATAGAAATCACACCACGTTTAACATCAATTTCAGTTCTGCTTGGCGCGCACCTGCCATGAATGAACTTTATAGTGATGGTTTGCATCACGGTGCTGCAGCATTGGAATATGGCGACCCAGGTCTATTACAAGAAAGGTCGTATCAATTGATTACCGGATTTGAATATGAAACGCCAAAAACTTATATTGAGATAGGTGCTTATAATAATTATATGCAAAATTTCATTTATCTGCAACCGGTATTACCTCCTGCTTTAACTATACGAGGTGCATTTCCTGTATTTGAATACCAACAAACCAATGCCAATATTTTTGGCATTGATGCAACTGCGCATTATCATATTACGGAACCATTTATGGTTGAAACAAAATTTTCGATGTTGCGTGCCCGCGATTTAGAAAATGATGTTTGGGTAGTAATGATGCCTGCGGATAAATTAACAGGTAAAGTGCATTACATTTTTAAAAGCTTTGGTAAAATTGAAAATTTAGATGCCGGTGTTGCTGTGGTCCATGTATTTAAACAAAACCGAACCTATGCTGAAGCCGATTATTTACCTGCTCCTGAAGTATATACATTAACCAGCTTGTCCATTGGCAGTGATATTAATTGTAAGCATCATGCCATATCATGTAGCCTGGAAGCAGAAAATTTATTTAATGTCGCCTATCGCGATTATTTAAACCGTTTCCGATATTTTGCCGATGATCTCGGAAGAAATATCACCTTAAGAATTAAAATTCCATTCACAATTTAAAAAATTAATGAATATGAAAAAGCAAACAATTTTATTTAGTGTATTGGGCTTGTTGAGCCTTCAAGTATTTTTATTCTCAAGTTGTAAAGAGGAAGAAATACCGGAAGAGCCAAATGAAGAAGAATTAATTACCACTTTAATTTTGGAATTTGAAAATACGATATCAGGCGATGTGCGCACTTTTGAATTCCGCGACACAGACGGGCCGGGAGGAAGTGAGCCTGTTGATTTTGATACTATTCGCCTAGACGATAATTCCAGTTATCATATTACAGTTTCGATATTGAACGAAAGTGTTAGTCCTGCTGATGATATTACAGTTGAAGTAGCAGAAGAAGGTGTTGATCACCAATTATTTTATGTTACCTCAGGTGGCTTGAATTTATTTATTAGTTACGATGATGAGGATGCTAATGGTGATCCTATCGGATTACATGCCATGGCTGCAACTACCGATGCCAGTACAGGCACAACAACTGTTACCTTAAAACATCAGCCGGATATTAAAGATGGCAATATCTTAACCGGTGATACTGATGTGGAAGTAATTTTTGTTACTGAAGTTGAATAACACTTACTTATTGTAATTTTGCAATAAGTATCAAAAGCTGAATGAATAGGGGTTAATATATAGCGTGATCCGGAAACGGATTGCGCTATTTTATTGCATATAATCCGTTATAAAGTACAACACGCCAACCATCAGGGTCTTCGAATGTTACACTGTTGTTGAGCCAATACGGATTTTCGGGTGCTACAGGTGTATATCCTAAATTACGAATTTGTTCCTGAGTTTGCTGCCATTCCGTTTCAGTTTCAAATAAAACACTAATAAATTTTCATTACCCGGGCGGATGGGTTTGTGTATGTGCGGGATGAAAAGTGAATTCTAAATGGTAGGGTAAATGCTTATCCCCTATCATCACACCATCATAACCTGCGTGATTATGAAATTCGCCAATTATTTCAAGCCCTAAACCTTTGGTGTAAAATTCAATTACTTTTTCCAATTGTTGAGTAGGACGTGCAACACGAAATTGTTTGGCTAAAAATGACATGTATAATGTTATTATAAATCAACCGTATCGCCTAAACGAGGAATAAATACATTTTGATACCCAGTATCTTCTAAATGGTCTTTAAATCCAGCTAATGCATTTTTATCACCATGTACAAGCATCATTTTACGCAGTTTTGATTTTTCCTGTGTGCGCAAATAATCAATCATTTCACGATAATCGCCGTGTGCAGAAAATGAACTCATTATTTCTACTTTCGCATTTACCTGTTTGTATTCGCCGAACAATCGGATGGTTTCTGCTCCATTGCGCAATTGGCCTCCAGGTGTATTATCAGCACAATAACCTACAATTAATATGGTATTTGCAGGATTTTCAATGGCATTAAATACATGATGTTTAACACGACCGGCATTTATCATTCCTGCTGCGCTAATTACGATACATCCTTTTTTGTATTGATACTTCTTGATTCATCCACCCGGACGCGTGTAACGTAAATTATCGAAACCAAATGGGTTGGCATCACGTGTTGCATGTAAGATAAAATATCTTTGTCAAAACATTCTGGATGCATTTCAAAACGCGTGTAGCATTTACTGCCAAAGGCAGATCAACATAAACCAGACGTTGGGTAATAAATTTTCTTTCACCAATTGATCAGCATATAAACAATTTCCTGAGTGCGGCCAACACTAAATGCAGGGATAATTAATTTCCCTTTTTTTCAATACAAGTTTGTTTAATGATATGTAAAAAATGATTTTTCTTCCACTGGATCTTCATGTAATCTGTCACCATCAGTAGATTCACAAATTAAAAGTAATGTAAAGCGGGCATTGGTTCGGGTCGCGCAAAATTGGTCCGATTAGGGCGGCCCGATATCGCTTATTAAATCCAAAAATAAAATCTTTCAAACCTTGTCTGCGAATTTTATCAAATAATACTTGCGCTACCTAAAAATATGTCCTGAATCTTTAAATACCACATCAACATCAGGATGAATGCCAAACCACTGGTTATATCAACGGTGCAGAAATAAGTCCATGGTTAACGCTACCATCTTCCGGAGAATACAACGGCTCATCTTCGTTATCGTCTTTCTGCGTTTATTGGTAAGAAAATGCACTTTCACGTTCTGAATGTGTGCACTGTCGATGTAATAAAATGGCAGTTACGTCGCGTGTAGCATAGTGGAATAAATTCTTCCCCTAAAACCATCTTTAACTAATTTGAGCAAACGACCACAATGGTCGATATGTGCGTGTGATAGAAACTACAATATCAATTTCTGGAAAGGTTAAATAAAATTTCTCATTAAAATTTTTCGTAACCAGCTTGATAACAAACCACAATCTAATAATATCTTAAAATGTTGTCGAGCGTTAATAAATGAGAACCTGTAACAGTGCCTGCTGCACCACAAAATTTTAATTTTGTACCTAAGTCTTTAGCGCGCAACTAAGGTAATATTATTTTGAGGATGTATTGTAAATGTTGCTATTTCTATCAACTTTGGCATGTCAAAAAAAACGAGGCCCGTTATTTTCGCAATCGGGCCCTGCCCCCCTGCATCCTTACGGATTAGTGTTTTGAACAGTTTAGTTGAATGCTGTTGCGCTTGAGTTATATTGCAATAATAAACTCCGGTGAGTAGCTTCTCAGTTGAAAATCTAATTTGTTTTCACCGGTGGTGATAAGCTGGCAAAGGTTGAACCAAAACTTGTTTTCAAAACACTATCGGTAATGCTAACTATTTACCAGGGTTTGACCATTTACATCAAAGCCACAATAGTCAATAAATCTGTCACCGGCTTTGGTGAAAGTGAAAAAGGAAATATTATTGATTTGTATTGTTTATGCTTCACAATATCTTCAGGGCATGCATAACTTCAAACGCGGTATAAAATGATTGGCTGATAAACTTCCACAATAATCGATAATATGCGGAAGGCCATTCAACAATTAAAGATCTATAGATGTAGCATCTCCTAATCAGAATTCAGCTTGCAGCGACAGCATATTATTAAGTAAGATTTTGTGCAGATATTTCTCGCATCTGCCATATTGTTTCTATGAATAGTTGCTTTAATTCTTGCAATTGCTCCCTATTGCAGAAAAATTAGGCCGGCAATTAAAGTTGCACCCAACTCCTGGCAGGTTCAATATTAATCCATTTATTCCATTTTCCGGATGCGGATTAATAATAAATAATTTTTACCCGGTTTTGTCGCAGAAACAAACAAATCTACATCGCCATCTTTGTCGTAATCACCCGATTGCGCCATAATGTACGGCGCTAAAATCCGTAATAGGTTCTGATGTAATGCTTACCTTAAATACGCCATCATTATTTTTCGTAATACACCAATAAAGCGGGTCATGCTTTGGTGACAAAACAATCTAAATCGCCGTCGTTATCAAAATCTTCCCCAAACCGAACCTAATGAAAGTCCGAGGATCACTCTATCGGACCCGCTTCAGCTGCTGTCATTTAGTAAAAGTATCTGCATCATTCCTATACATAAATTATTAGGCATTCAGAGTCCCAACAGAAACCCCAAATAATTTGTCAAATAAGCATCCTCTAAATCTCCTGCATCGTTATCATAATCAATCCAATTCCAAATTTGACCATCCACTAAATCGAGTGCTGATTGGTGCCTTGCTTCGGTAATACGCGTAAAATAATTAGCTATCCCTGTTTCTTTGAATTGATTTTTATAGAGATAATCAACAGCTACCAGTTCCATTTGCAGGACGGGATTTAATAAAGCAATCTACATCACCATCGTGGTCGTAATCGCTCCATGATGGAATGGTATATGGTGCTGTGCCTTGACACTTAAATAATTGAAGTATCCAATTCACAATAAATGAGCCTGTTCCGTTATTCGAAAACAATTTATTGTTATCAGTAATTCCAAGCTGAATCCGAGCCGTATGAATTACGATATCAGTGCAATGCATTATTATCATAATCACCGAATGCTATTCCCCATCCAACGCAATGCAAGGCTGTCGTTGAGTATGCCATCTGTTACCTTAGTAAACGTTCCATCGCCGTTATTTTTATGCATAGGATAGAGCCGCACGGGCTGCTCCCGAAACAAAACATCAATATCGCCATCATTATCAAAATCGGACCCAGGTGTTACCAAATCCATCGGTTCTCAAACCGCCAGCAGTAACTTTTCAAATCCTGCACCATTATTTCTGAATGAGCCTCTCACCCAAAACAAATCGAGCCAACCATCATTGTCATAATCTGCAGACGAACAACAATTATAAGCACCACTCACTGCTCAGGAGCATTCACTAAATCATCTGTTTCACTTTCAAAAACAGTAAATAATTGCGCCTGAATGGCTTGCATTGGCGGCAACAAAACAAAAATAGTAATTTTCATACATCATAATTTTTAGCAAAAAATTGTGCTGCACTAGTAATAAAAAGGTTCTACTATCCTATCGGATTTGACACTCATTTTTATCCTGTTGCTTTTGTAGAAGCTTGTTTGCGATAGGAAGATGGAGACATGCCGGTCATTTTTTAAATGCTGCATTAAATGTAGCCTTATTGTTAAATCCACAGTCGAATGCGATGGCCAAAATTTTATCGCCATAATCCGGATTAGTTAATATTGTTTCGCCGCTTCAATCCGGAACTCCGTGAAAGTCACTC
>JADKEK010000016.1 GCA_016718035.1 Bacteroidota bacterium
GTATGAATAGCCAAAGTTTACAGCAGATGGAATGAATAAAGCATTTTGTGATTCAACTAAGTCTGTATATGACCCTTGGGCATTGCCTTTTCAGTCCATTGCCAACTTTCTCTTGATCAACAACTCCAAGTAAATCCATTACAGGTATAGAATGGCGAAAATTTTTTATAACCTCCATCTCTTCTAATAATGGGGTCTACTCCAGATTCAGGTAAGTTCGATTTGTTAGATAAGCACAAGCAGAAAGTGTGGTTTCCATGAACCTATTATACCAAGTGTATAAGGGTTAACTTGGTCTTTACCCGTGTACCTGTACAAAATGCACCTGGCAAAATCTGTTCATAACAATACATCGTCAAAAACATGAAGATGTAACAAAAGCGGTAATGGTATCAAAATAATCAGAATACGTCTCAGTTCCTTCGTCATAATCAGTAGGGTAACAAATATTGAGCTCTAAAGTGTCGGCGGGAGCCGCACGGATCAGCTGCATTATTGTATACCCTATGTTACAGAACATATTTTATCATTTTCCAACAATGATCTTACTTCTGTTGTATCATTTCCTGTCAAAATAAATGTTCGTGGGGGTATCTCCCGCAACAGTTCAATAGATGTATGAAAATTGTCTGAAGTCTTAAAAGCTCTAATTTGATTTGGTTATTTGCTACATCAACCATAGACCTTTAAAAAGATCCTGTCGGGTAACAACATATTGATACCACAATCATTGTTGACTCTCAAAACTCACCTTAATTCAAAAGGTGAAATTATTAAACATAATCACCGCCATCATGCAACAAATAGTTACCGCCATCATAAAACTCTCGAATTATCTATTAATCCTGAAATCACTTGCGCTAGATCATCGGCTCAGGTGTTGGCAATGAATTACAAATACAATCGATTGTTTCTTCCACCTTCATCAACTTGAACACGAATGTCTGCCAAACACGCTATAAGTTGAAGCGAGGCAGAATTACCTTATAAGTTTTATCAACATACAAGGGTCTGCTCCCCTTACAGGTTTTTTTCCTTTGGTGGAACCTTAAATTCGCACTACCTCCTGGTTGCTCAAATTTTTATAGCCTGATCAGAAAACCATTCCAGTAACGTAAGCACCTTCTAATAATGGGTGGATTCACAAATTGGTCAATAAAATATTTATCTCCAGCGGAAGTTTGATAAACCCAACAATAAATATTATTCAATGCAACCGTTCCTGCTGCATCATAATGAGTTAATACCAAATTCATCACCAGGTGCAAATACTCATATAAAATCTGTTGTTAATTTATTGTAATTAATTAAAACATCTTCAAAACCATCTGAAAATTTAAACTTACTATTTTGATATGTAGGCCCCATGTTTGCGTAATACCAATACGCAGGAATTGTTGTGGAAAAATAACGATCACCAAATTCATTTGGAGCAGAGGTCATTAACACATTAACGGCTTCTGCATCGTAAATTTCATTATTTGTGGTTATTGAAGCACCTTTATCGAACATTGTAACAGACTCTATTAAACCAGTTCTGTAAACGACCTTAGTTATAGTAGAAGTTCTTACCGTTTGTTCTGAGAAATCGGTATTGACAAACAAGGTGAAGGTCATTACAGGAATTATTGCTTGCGAGGAAAAGCGTCTGTATTATATTTGAGCAGCAGTGCCTAAAGATGAATGAAAAATTTGCCTGAACATAGCAACAACATCGTAAGTAACGCCTTACTTATCCATCAGTAATTTTACCCTTATCTCCATAACATCTACAATATTTTTTAAGCCTTTTTGGATTATCGGGATCATGTTTATAATTATAAGTTGTTTTGGAAATTAGATTCCCCTTTAATACTAAAGTTGAACCCGATTTAATTTTACCATGCAATCGTTTAATTCTATTACGTAACCCTGAGAAGCTGTATACTTATTACCACCTTCAAAGAAAGATACAGAAAACCGGATCCAAGCTTATGCTCTTTTAATTTAATTGCAGAGTTGTTGACAATTGTTGGGAAATCGTATGCCGTATAGAATTCATTTACTATGCTCGGTACGGTTGATGCACATTGTCCATTGTATTTAGATACAGTTACCCTTGAATAGCCTACAGTTGGTGCAGGGTAAAAGGTTTCTCAAATGGTCTAATTTTATATTTGATATATTGATACTTCTTCGTTTCATCCAGATCCATATCGTTCTGGTCTGCGTAAAATATTTTCATCGGCTCCAAGGATGGTTCATAGGCTGCAACTCCAGCGCTTATTCATCCGTATTTAAATATGAATAATTGGTTCCATAATAGGTGGATGCTCTCGGCGTTTCTTGTCAATTCGTTTCCAGTTGTCATATAATTTTATGGATTTGACCTAGCCTCCACCTAATTTGTGGCCATCAGAGATTTAACAATCTAATCCAGGAATTTTCTGGCACAAAATGTTTGCAGAAGCCTTTATCTACCATATAGGTATTGGAGTTAAATAATCCATCCGTTGCTCCAAACAAGGTCATCTAGCGCTTCCGGTACCGGTCGAAATCAGCCATACCAGGAGGCTCTTGGTTGCTGATATAATAGGAAGCGTTTTCTTTTGTGAATTGAAATCCTGCTTTTGTAATTGGATGAACATCATACTTGGATTTATCTTTATCCTTAAGTACATCATTCTTAAGTTTAATAAATGCTTTTATAATAACTGTCTTCAGCGGGTAATACACCTGCGTAATTCGAAATGGTGTTGTCGATATATGCATAACCATTTATCATTTCAAGCTGCTTCATCACCAAGTCTGTCATTGGAATTTAAATAAAAATTAAAATACAAGTTATTTATTATTCCGTTATAGCCATTAAAATCACCCTTACTACCGGTAATAAAATTTGTTCGAATTATTGAGTCTGCTTGAGTTGTATTGTAGGAATCGGGGATAAAATAGTTTTCACCCAAATCAAAAATTATACAATTCCTAATCGTGTCTTTGGCATATAAAATTGATTTAAACTCGTTTGTAATATTATCTGTAGCTCCTAACACTTTGAACATTTGAGCTGCTGGTTTATCCTACATAAGCATAATCACTTTCGTATTCAATACTGATTCTACCTCCAGAAGGCAAATTAATGGCTGATATTCCATGCACTTGCCCTTACATTTGAAGAGTCAATTGTGTTTTGGTCTACATAAGGAAAATATTTATTCTGGTCTTGTAAACTTCCTCCATCGTTATTTGGTTTAAAAGTCCCCCATCTATTATATGCCTGAATATCATAATCAGGGTTACAATTTGAATATTCAAACGAAAATGGGTTAAACCTAGCTTTACGGGAACCATTAAAGTAAAATACACCTTTTTAAAGCTAACTTTCCATTATCAGAGCCAGCACTTAAATTATTCAAAACATTTTTACAAAGTGAATAATCATATTCCAAGTGTGCAGTTTTTATTGGAACTGCATCATAACCATAAGCATTACCTCGCAGGTACATCTATTAACGAAAACAACGATGATGAATCTAATTTTTGCAAATGCTCTCTCCACCTACTTCACCATTTTCGCCGATAACACCCATACCATCCAAACGCTCAGAAGTATAAAATTCTACTAGTTGGTCTTTAGTTTCAATTGATGAGATATACCAAACTTCCTTAACACCATAGGATAATTTCCTTTATCATCACTGGCATTATTGAATATTCCTTCGTTGTATGCAGCTTTATTCAAAGGCAATGGCGTTCTCCATTTATAAGTTTTAATATTTGCCGTATAGGAGTTAGTCACCTCATCAAATTCTCCATATACATATATTTAACATATGTGCCCAAATCATCAGGACTAGGCCCATTATTTGATCTATCCACATAATCAGGCGATAAAACTTCAGTTAGCAAATAAGCTGTTGCAGGCAGGTGTTTCCGTTGATTGATAATACCAGTCTAAACCAGTTTCATTATTGGTGAGTTTTGTTCACTATTATATAATACAAATCCATTGGCATCGGTTTCAATTTTAGGATCACTGTGTTTAGCTCTTCCAACTGAAAATGTTACTTCTTTTTGTTCGGTATTATATGTAGCCAATCCATATATATATCTGGTTCCATCAACTGAAGTAACAGTAATTTCCGCAATATGATGATCTAGAGCAGAAGTAGAAAGGTATGGTTGTCTGTAAGGTTTATAATCTGATATTTGTTTTTTAGTTAAATAAGTAATTTCGTTTTTTCTTGCAACTCGATTTTCTCTTATAATAGGGCCATCAAAATATTTGTTACTATTCTCAACATTTAAAAAATTACTTTTTAAAGAAGCATTTTTTCATCAACAGCCAGTTCGAAAGAGGTAACGCCTTTTTTTACCAAATAAGTTAACTACTTCTTCATTATTTTCAGCACCATTATCGCCAACAAAAGCAAAATAAGAACGTTCTCTAAACTTATTGATTTCATGCAGAGTTATAGTGCGTATAATCATCAACTGCATTTTGTTCTGTCCATGCGCCAGAATTAGATGTTACTTTAGTAACACTAACGTCTACCCCGGGGCTAACTGCCCAACCTCCGGCAAATTCCAGTCCTGCGGATCCGGATGTGCTGTGAAATTCGCTTACAGGATCTGAGATATATCCGACTTCATTTCGGTATGGTCGAAACACACCTGACATTCCCGGGCCACTTACTGAATAAACATCATAAGTCAGAAATCCCGGTGCCAAATTTTTTGTTGTTGGTTCAAGTGAACCGTCCTGCTCACGGTTAAAATCCAATAAATTTTCATTACCCGGTTCCCTCAAGTATAAATAACCAAAGGCTGGATTACTAGATTTTTTTTGCGATTCCTCAAGTTTTTGATTAGACATGAATCCAGTAATACTGGCCGTACCATCTAAACCAAATGCCGTAATCCCTAATTTACCGTTAAATGTGAATGAGTTATTTGTAAAATCGTTGGTATTGCTTGGTTTATAGGTGCGATTAGGCGGCAACACAGTTGAGGAACGCGACATATTTCCGCTAGTAGCTTGGTATTTAAAAGATACATCAGTAGCAGAAGTTCGTGTTTCGGAATAATTGCTGCTTAACGTTAAACCTTGAAACCCTTTCCTTGAATTAAAAGTTAAACCTAGACTGGTATTATTTTTACCATTTTCTTCTGCCCGAGTTGCATTCCTAGTAAATGTGATTTGCGGGCTAATTGAAATATCGGAAACACTGCCATCAGACGTACTTCCAATTGAAGTGGATAAAGAAGCACTTAAAGGTAATTTGCTGGAAATTGCACTAGAAATAGAAGGGGAAATACTTGATTGCACATCAAAACCAGTGTAATTATTATATATAAAAGACCAATTTGCACCCAAGTTAAAACTGCCAATTGTATCACTACTTTTCTTTTTATTAGTAAGCCCAAATAATTCAAGTTCAGCACCAAGGGTAACACCATAAGTTGTATTCGGTTTTAAATTTATATTGCTAATAATATTTTCTCCATTAAAATCGTCAGGTAGCCCTAACGTCACGCGCGAAATAGATCCTGGATTAAAACTCCAACCTAAACCAACCCAACTGGCTTCTTCATCCATTCCAACGCCGGCGTTGTATGTTAAGCCTAAAGGAATACCACCAATTTCTAGCATAGGAATAGAATAGGAAAAATCTCCGTGAAGGGATTTACCAAATTATTTGAAGTTACATTAGAAAATCCAGTAAATTCTGGTTGCGAAGGTCCTGATGTTAATGCAAATAATTTAGTTATGGTAAATACATCGAATACAACAAAAAATCGGTAAGCATTACGATGCACTTTACAAATCCTTGAATTACGAAGTTTGTTTAACATAACAATTAGTTTATTGTATTAATAATTGAGGGTATTTTTTAATTTTAGAAAAAGCAACGTTGAATTTATAAAGTGTAGAATTTCCAACATTAACTTTTAAATAAACTTTCGAATCATTTGAAAAATTATTTGGAAATGCAACTAATACTTTATTAAAGGGCAGTATACCATATCCCGGCTCAATAACAGAAAACGCTGGGTAAACATTTTCTTTATTCGTTTCAATAAAGATCATACCTTTTTCAACAAACCCAGTGTTTCTCAATAACTCTTCAGTACCTTCTATTTGAATCTCAAAGTAATGATATTGCGCAAATAGCTGATATAACGAATCATACATATTTTTATCTATACTTGTTCCTTTAACTTCATTCGCAATTAAATAATCTGTTGGCAAATAATAATAGCTGACAGTTTGCCCGTTAATATTTTTAGATTCATGAAGCGCTGCTTCATCTGATGTAACAAATGATTTTAACTCATTGTTATTCAAACTATCTAATTTAGTTGAACAACTTGAGAGCGCTAGACAAGTATAAATAATAAAAGTGTTTTTCATTTTATTCACCACAGGCCCCCACTAGGCTGTTATTTTGAAATCTTATAAAATATTTTTGTTTATTTACGCCCCCTATTTCTAGAACGTAAAGTCCATTTGGGATAGGGAAATCATCTTCACAAAAACGAACATATGAATAATTAGTACTAAGGTGTGAGCAATTGGAATTTGCTCTTCAGTAGCAATCAATGCAAAATTGTCATCATATAAATGTAAATAACTTAGTGTATCTACAACCTCGTAATCATCCACAAACTTAACTGGCAGTATGTTGTCAAAAATGGTAACATAGGTATTTGGTATGACAGATGACATCAAATAAATTGGTCTGGATAATCGATAGTGTCTTCTTCCGGATTATATAAACCGCCATGTTTCGCTTCCGGAATAAAAATCACCTCTTTCTGTATAGGCATTGACCTGCCATGCATATTCCTTACCTGCAATTAGTTTCGGTTCAACAGTGGTATAAATCAATGAGTTTTGATTTACTTGTTGGTTTCTAATCAGAGGCTGATTTCTCTTAACTGCCGCAATAGGTGTTTCTAATGGTTTTATTTCAGTCAATACAATTTCATATGTCAAATTACCGGTTGGTAATGGATATGGAGGTGTCCAATTAAACATCGGATATGCATCCTCAATTGTATCGTTATTAAACACACTCACCAGTTGAATAGGCATAACCAACTCAGCATTAATATTATATAGATATTTCCCCAAAGGCTCAGAAAACCCATTCCCCTCATAATTACAAATCACTTCAACCTTGTAATCACCAGATGGAAAAATTCCGCCTTGCTTCGCTAATTCATTTTTGAAACTTCGTTGGTGGTATACTGTGCTAATTGGACCATAATTGTCTAAATTGGTTTTATTAATATTTATGATAGCAGCTTTACCAAATTGAAATTTTTGAGAAGTAGTAGTGAGTATTTTAGGCCCTGCTTGTTCGTATACGTTTAGACTAACACTCAACCAAACCTCTTTAGTTGGTGTCATATTTTCGACCAGCGTGACCTGCCATAAATCATCCAGGGTAAATCGCGGTCCCGGCGGAACGGCTGTTACCGTTACTTGAGCTTGTAATAAGCCAAATAATAGGCAACTAAACATACTTAACACAACTTTTTCATAATTAAAAAATTATAGGTTGCAGAAATGTAAATTGATGTATTTGAAATATTTTGAATATTGGTCATATAATCTAAAGTTGATTCAGGGTATACATAAAATCCGGTTTTTAATTTCATCGTTGCTAATGGTGAAAAATCGAGTTCCAATTGCCCTCCTGGTTCATAATTGTTGTGTTCGTTGCCGGTCAGTTGAAAGTTTGCATACACATCCATCCACTTAGTTGCACTAAATCTGGTGCCGACACTGTAAATACTAAATATGACTGCTTCTGTAACTGTAACTGCTTCGTTATAATTAAAACATGTTTGTATATCGAATTTTTTAAAATTAAAATTGTTAAGTATGTTATAATACCGGCTATTAAAATTGGTGCTATCGTTTTCTGCACTCAATGTTTGGATGTCCATATAATTAAAGGAAATCAAACATGGTATATTACCTAACCTATAATTGTATGCAGTAATTGCTGAAAGGGTATTTACTTGTATTTGGTCAAATTCATTGATTATCACATTTGGTAAATAATCTATAGAAATCATCGGGTATTTTGGGATTCTTAATTTCATCCCGGCTCTCAGATTGTAGTAAGAAGTAGTCACTTCTTTTAGTTGCTCCAGGTTATCCTGGTTTTTAATACCATGCGCACTGAGTTGCAACTTGTTTTTAAACAACGACTGATCGACTCCAAATTCAACATTCATCAAATCGTTGATCAAAAATGGATTACCCGGGGTATAGAATCCTGTGCCAACATGCTACCGGTAATAGCGACTGTAGTTTTGTTTTGGAAAAATGTGCTGGAGAGGCTTAGTATTGCCGCTTTATCAGTAAAAGTGCCGGTAGCTAAATCATCCTTTTGCACTAAGGATTGTAATAACCAAAAATTAGGGACATTAGTAACTTCTTCCTCAACTTCTTCAAAGCCAATAATATCTTTATTTTCAGCATAAGAGATGGCAATCTCACCTTCAGCCTTGAGTTTATTTTTGAAAAATCCCGTTGAAAATTTACCGGCAATGGTATTATTTTTTTCAAGGAAATTATAGAAAGACAATGAGTCTTGGTCACTAAAATCGGATTGTAAGACAAACAAACCATATTTACTATTTGTAGTAATTTGCTGCTCAAATCCTGCCATATAATTTACTAAAAGTGCGTTGTTCCCTGTCTGGTTTGAAAAGGTAGAATTATCGTTTATACGACCAGCTACAGCTATCACTGAGCAATTACCTATAGCGTAATTTACATTAAGTCCATTTAGCAACACACTGGTAATTGACAACTCAGAGTAATTTGGCACGGTAGCACCAAATTGTAATGACTCAAATCCGGTAATAAATCCTTCAATTTTTTTGAGTTGATCAATCTCTTTCAGCTTAGCAGTAATTAGGTTAGGATCACTCAATGTTGATGCATCAAAACCGTTGAATTTATCGAAGTATGCTTTACTTCTGCAATATTTGAGTCTGCCAATATTTGTTCCTCCAAAAGTGCTTGATTTTGAATAATTTCGTGATACCGTTTTGCTTTTTCGATTATCTCTTTACCAGCAGCAATGGTATTTGGTAATTGAATCTTGTATCGCAATTAAAGAATCCTTTACAAGTTGCGTTTGTTGCATTACAGTGGTGCTATCTAAACATAAGAATCGTTATTCATTTGCTCTAAGGATAAAGTGTCCAAATGTTGAATTTTAGCTTGCACTAATGTCAACGCAGCAGAATCATTTAGATATTTTCATACACTTTTAAACTATCTAGCCTTGCTACTTCTTGCTGAAAATAAGGGTTGTTAGTAATGCTTTCAAAATCCTCCAATGAAGTTATCATGGTCATTGCTTCCTGATATTTTTCAGGCGAAAGTGGTGACTTCGAAGCCAGTTGACTTTGTAATCTTTCTTGTAATATTTGTTGGTAAGCCTTCGTGTCAAAATTGAATTGAAAAGTTGGTATATTACTATAGTAAAAATCACTATCAGTATCATAAAATATAGACATATTTAATGGATATCCAAATAATTCAACTGAAGGATTTAAGAATATACCGGTATTTCGGTGTTGCAGTGTTGTTGGCGTGGGCTGTGAATACACGTCAATATATGAAAATATTTCTACCGTACTATGTACTTGAATGCCGGCTTTTGGCACTTTCCCTTTAACTGAAATTAACAGACTATCCAGATAGCTATTTTTTACAGTGATAAACTCACAGCTTCGGTTTAATTCCACCTTAGGTTCATGTGCAAAAACAGAAACACATAATACATAATTACCGTTAGGAATAAATGATGCATCCACTTGTTGTAATGTATCATTTTTAGGAAAATCAGTAACGTCATGATGAATACCATCTGATGTTGGTGTGATAGAAATATTAAGTGAAGGTTGTAATACGATTGTTGTTTTGTTACCCTTATATAAAACAGTCTCATCCTCGCTATATACTGTCAATTCTACATCAACAATTTGTTGATTTGGATACATTGAAACAATACCAATGTTCCACAAATCATTTATCGTTGAAATGTTGTTTGTATTCATTGCAATATTTACCTGACTATAACTCATATTAATAAATAAGGTCATAATTCCCATTAAAAAATAACGGGCAATACTTTTCCTGTATCTTGAAAATGTTTTTCAAAATGAATAATAGTTTAGCTGTCCGATTTGTAAACAAATCAGTTCCAATCCTTTGTAGCCTAAGCACCACTAGGTTTGTCGCAAAACGTGACAGTAATTAAAATAGGTTAGCCAACGGGGATGATGAAAGTGTATTGTCAGCTAAAAATAAATTGGATTGTTTTCAATTTGGAGGGTTCTCAATTCTCCGGTTTAATTGTTGTTTATTAGGGTTATTGTATAAGGGTTTCAACTATTTTCTAAACAAGTTTAATAATCATTTTTTAAAAAAACAAATTATTTTGAAAATATTTTTGTCATTTTTTCACATAATTACCTAAGTGCTTGTTATTCAATGCAACAAGTAAAGTAAAAAAACAAATTAGGGCTTGACTTCGGATGGAAAACTAGTTATTAAGGTTGGAAGTATAAGTGTTTGAATAAATTAAATTAACAATTGTTTATGGAATTTATTTACAGCTACCCTCTATATATAATTAAACATTATCTTATATGATTTACAACTTCGAAACATTATTTATAAGGTTTATTGTGAGTAGCCCACACTGGCCGACATAAACAATTGAATGGCAGGCGATTAAGAAAATCAGTAATTGCCAAATATAGGGATACACTGCATTCAATTGTTCAATTTGAGTCCGAATTGAATATCGATTTACATATATGCGACCTCAAAAAGCCGGAAAAAACCTTTTGAAATCTGAGATAAAACGATGGGATAGGATAAGTGCTAAATACGCCAAATTCTTGTTCCAAAGGGCTGTTTTGATAATTATGTAAGTTCACATTTTAAAATTATTAAGGTGTTTTTCAGGTATTTAACTGTTGAAAAGCTTATTGACTGCACAGTTATAATTAACTGTTTTAAATCCGTAAAGAGCAGATCCCGATAATTGTGCTCGAACAGAAGCATATTGCTTTTCTCACGGGGAATGAAAAATTTGCTGCCACATTGAATGCCAGGTTTATTGCAACGAAAGACATTTTTGTTGTGGGTTGTTTTGTAGGTTTGAGGTTTGGAGACCTAATGAACCTAAGGCCCAATAACATAGAATGTTCCTCAGGTGGTAATTATTTGCGTGTTACATCAGGTAAAACAAATACAGAAACCATACTTAAACTCCCTGATTATGTAATAACCATTTTCAATAAATATAAAAAAACAGGCAAACTTTTACCCCAAATTTCAAATAGTCAGTTAAATAAAATATCAAATTGTTATGTGAAGCAGCGGGCTGGACTTCAGTTATCGGAAAGTCAAGAAATCAGGAAGGCATTCCACATACGGTTTTGAAAAACGGCAAACCATATCGTTTTTGCGATTTGATAACCACACATACCATGCGTCGCACAGCCATAACTAATTTGCTTTTGTTAGGGGTTCCTGAATTAATGGTTCGTCAAATTTCGGTCACGCACCCGGCAGCAAGGCCTTTTACAGTACGTTTCATTCGCGCAACAATATCTTGACTCGGCTTATTGATTTGGTTCATGAAAGAATGAATGCCCTTATTGACGCCGAAAAATCACAGTCAAAACTTTGATTATTAGCAAAATAATGTAATATTTGAATAATAATTAATCCCATGTATTCCAATAACCTTTTGACTTCTAGCAAAACTCATTACGACCCGTTCGGGATGTTGTTGGAAGGACGAAATTGGGAAGGGGGAAGTGAGTATAGGTTCGGGTTTAACGGGAAGGAAAGTGATAAAGAAACTTATGGTGATGGGAATATTTATGATTATGGGTTTAGGATTTATAATCCGAGGTTGGGTAAGTTTTGAGTGTAGACCCACTAAATAAATTTTACCCAATGTTAACGCCATATCAATTTACAAGTAATCGGCCAATTGATGGTGTTGACTTGGATGGACTGGAATATTTAAGCAATGAAGATGCTAGGTTCAAATACATTAATGGACTAACAGTTATCGATTTAGAAAATAATGGTGACATTGTAAAATCTAAAATTGAAAGTGCTCAAAACTCCAACTTTGATAATAGGTCATTAACTCAAATTGATAACGTTGGCACGTTTGGGTTGGCTACATTTGAAATTAACCCTGCAGATTTTGAAGGAACTTGTTAGATATGCCACATATTGCTGAAGGGGGATCACTAAGTTTAAGCCTCAAACTGGAATAAAATATTATTTTCAATCATACGACAATAGTTATAATAATACGAATGTAGGAAAAAGCCCTACGCTTAAACCTTGCTGATGAAAATTATGAGTTAAGGTTTGTCAAAATGAACCGATTAAATCGTGCTTCAAATGCAGTGGCATTAGTTCAAGGAGTTGACTGGTTGTTAAAATTTAGAAGTAACTACATATTTAAAAAGAATATGCGACAATTAGATGCACAGTATTATAAATATGCGAAATTGATTAATTCTGATATCAGAGAAGCTGCTTATTTTGGTTTAATAAATCCAACCTTGGTAAATGATCCCACTTTTATGTCCAATGTTGCAAATTGGCTTTTAAGGGGTACATTGTCAAATCCGTCGACTGGGGCAGCTAATTTAAGTATGTCCGAACTTGATTATACAAATTTAGTGACTTCAACAGCAAAATTAATTTTTATGGAATTTCCATGTCAACAATTACATCGCGGAGGCGAATTTACCGGGTTCAAATTTATCTGATTCAAATCAAGTGCCATATAAAATATCAATAGACGGAACTGGGATTCACTTTAATGAGGATTGATTTAGGACTAATAAAAAATAGTTAAGAAAACTCAATTAATAAATGAATTTAGGAATGAAAAAAATAATTATATCAATTGGATTAATAATATTAGTGCAATCATGTACATTGTTCTGCCATCTTGACGATAAGGCAGCCTATGAATATGTAAAAGAACTTAATACATCGATATTAAAGCCAAGCAGCTATTTATATCCAACGATAGAAGAAATAAATATGAAAAAGAGGGTAGATATTACATCTTTAATGATACAATGTTAGAATCTACCCTTTAACTAAAGTAGATACTTTATTTGAGCATTTTTATTTTAAAATAGGATGTGAATATGGTAAACCGTATATTAAAGACGGGTGGATCGAACAATTTGAATAGATATGTATTTACTCATAAAAAGTGAAACTGTTTAAAACTATAATAACAAAATCAACAAACATATTGTAACATTTACAATAACTAATTTCGCCCATCATTACTTAAGTAGCCTATCTCTCCATTCATAAATCTATCAACAACAAAATTCTCCCCTACATGTACCTATCCAACTTCAATGCTAGCTGGGAAGTAAAAAAGTAACTTAGTGTTCACGAAATCTCATAAGAAAATCAGATTTCAAATGAACTATACTAGTTTAATTTGGGTTGATTTTTTTTTCGTCAATTAGCAAAATAATTAGTTATTTTAACTTCAAATTATCATGCAACCCATAACCGCAAGACCAATCAACCAAAAACACCACGACCCGTTCGGGATGTTGTTGGTGGGACGAAATTGGCAGTCTACAACCACTTATAAATATGGATTTAATGGAAAGGAAAATGTTGATGATGTTTATGGTAATGATGTTGCAGTTGATTTTGGGCGAGGGTTTTGACCCAAGACTTGGACGGTGGTTAAGCATCGACTTACTAAATGAAAAAATACCCTCAATTAACACCATACTGTTTTGTTAATAATAACCCAATTATTTATAAAGAGGTAAATGGCAAGGATTTTACAGTCTCCATTGAAGATTATAATCGAACAATAACAATTTCCGCTACATATTATACAGAAACCGATAGAGAAACTAGTCGAGCTACTAACGCAGCAATGTATTTGAATGGCTTATCTGAAGATTATGTTTTTGTAGATAACCAAGGAAATGAATATAAGATTGTTTATAATATTAATGTTGTTCAGGTGGCGCCTAAAGGTACTACTACATATGAAACCTTAGAGTATTTAAATGTCGACCTAGGCAAATGGGTCATAAAAAACAATTCTAACAACCCTGAAAACTCAAGAAAATCAGATGGATCTGGTAAAGGAAATACGTTTCAAGAGGACCCCGAAATTGAATTTTATGGATTTTTAGGATATGCGGATAATGGTAGAAACATTCAAGTTTTGGATCCAAGTGCACATAGCCGTCATAACTCAAATCCATTATTGACTGACATTCACGAAATTTTGCATACTTTAGGTATTTCCCATAAATTGATGGGCACTCAAGGCGTAAATCTTGAATGGGGCGGCGTAGGGACAACTTTAACTGCTGCGGATTTAAATTGAAGGTATAAAAAGCAAGTATGTTTTAACTACTGCAACAGCAACAATCTTTAGGAATGGCGAAAAAAGCTATTAAAGGCGATTTGCCAAAAGTTGAATATAAAGTAATTGACAAACGACCAACTTTGAATATTGAAGAAGGCGGATTAATGACAGGACAAGTTATACAAAAACCTAATTAAAAATGAAAACAATTTTTTTAAGCATTTTCTTCCAATCGCACTTTTACGCTTCTGGAAATGTAGCAAATATTGATCCCATCATATTGGACACAATTTCAATATCATGCAATGTTTATGCTTCAACAAATTTTAAATTATCAGACACGGGTCCTATGCCAAATATTTATTTTGTCGTTGACTCTTTATTTAAGAAGAAAATATTTTCGAAATTTGATGTGTATCAATCGGCAAATGGATTAATTGTTGACAATATTACAATAAATGAGACTGAATATAAAAACGGCTTTACCAAACTAAAACCCAATAGTATAATTCATAAAAATATTAGCACAACAAACAATCAATTTAATTCCACCCATGTGAATGGTAAATTTATTCGATGTTTAATTAGTTGTAGTGATATGACAAAGATTACAAGTCCTAACGCTGATAAGTATTTTACAAAATGCCTTAACAAATTTGAAGTGAAATCTACCTACTTCCTTGTTTATATCCCAATATAGTAAAACTTGCCATTGCATAAAACAGAAAGACCTGATAATTAATAGCTCAAAATTTTTTGCGTAAAGCTTTAAGACATGACTAATCCATTTGAGGCCTTCTGTTACACTTAAAGCTGAAATGTAACCATGCGGTGAACTAGATATTGCACAATTAAAAACATCCAGTTCTCTTTGTGTCAGGATTAAATATACCATTAATTTTCAGGAGAATGCAGCTAATTGCCCGTCTGAATGACTATGTCGGGCAGGGAAAGAGTAGCTAGTCAATGGCTGCTTATTGCAAAGAAAAGAGACTTAATTGCCAAACGTTTACTTACCACACCTTACGCATTAAGAAAAAAAACTATTGAATCTGATGGTAATAGTTTTGTTCAAATAAAAGTACCTGAAAAAACTAAATCCAACATTGAGTACCATTTTCTTAGTGGTGGATATTTTGTTTTACCAGCAGGTTGCTCCATACAACTGATTAAAATACTGATTGATTAATGCTCGTATTTAATAACCAATCACTGTATTTTTCGTTTCATTATGTGGTGGATATATTCAAAATTCCGAGATATTTTATTTGGAAATTTTATATAAATAAAATTATAATTAATTTGTTAAATTTTCTCACCAAAAAAACCTCAAAAAAAGACTAAAAATTTGTAATTTTCTTTAATTTTAACTCATGGATAATCTAAACCCGCAACGCATTACAAAGCCACTGCCTCACGACCCGTTCGGAATGTTGTTGGAAGGACGAAATTGGGAAGGGGGAAGTGAGCATAGATACGGGTTTCAAAATCGAGTTGGATAATGAATATTTTGGTAGCGCTTAAATTATAAATATAGAGTTGGAGATGCTAGATGAGGTCGTTTTTTTTTCTGGAGATCCCTTATTCAAAAAGTATCCTGGCACAAGCACATACTCATTTTCATTTAATCGATTAATTGATGGTATAGAATTAGAAGGGGCTGAATATTTATTAATAGCTCAACAGCTAGATTTAATTTTTTATTAATGGCGTAGTTGCAATTAATTTGGATAACATGGGGTCTGTGTTAAAAGCAGGTATTATAATCATATTGAATTGCATGGACAAGGTTCTATATCTGCAATTATTACTGACCCAGAAATTTGATGTAAGTATTACGTCGAATTATCCACAACAGAGTTCGATGTCGAATTCGGATGTTAAATCATCACCTAATTTAGGCGCACAAAAAAACAATTATTGATCAACAAGTATCGAAAACACCAAATTATAAAGTTGGTTAAAAATGCAAAGGAGTGGTTCAAAAACCAAGGGATGAAAATTAGCATGGAATTCTCTGGAGGAACGCAACCAAAAGCGGGTGCGATTGCATTTGCGATGATTGATTTTGCTTCAACTTTTGAACTGGAGGCTAGCTACTTATATCAAAGTAGTGTTGAAAAACTCGATGAACAAACTCAAGAATACGTTCCTTTAGTATTAAATGATTTAAAGATAGGAATTGAACGAG
>JADKEK010000017.1 GCA_016718035.1 Bacteroidota bacterium
AATACCAAAGGATCAAGGATTGCATCCGATAGCCACGGATTTTTGCAAACCTAAATTCCTTTAGTATACAAAAGAACTTATTCCAACCTGATCAGTGTAGATTTAAATAACATATTTCTCCTGTTCCAAATCTTTATTATATAAATACCGGATGGTATGCAGAAAGGTCAATTTCATTGACTTTGATTTATTTTGCAATTCATGACTTAATATGTTCTTCCGGTAACATCAAAATTTCAAGGGTGGCATTTTCTGAAATATCATAGGTAAGGATGAACCTGTCATTAAACGGATTGGGGTTTATGCTAAAACGATCAACTCCTTTATGTTATCTTGTTGTGATAGGGATAAATCAACAAAATATAACAGGTATCTGTTTTGGTATTGAAGCCGTTGGCATTGTATGCCTTTAAGGTTACCGGATAACAACCCGGAGTGGGATAATTATTCCGGAAGGATTTTTAATGTGGAAGTATTGGTAACAGCTCCTGTAAATGTCCATTCCCAGGCATTGGGATTGTTAAAACTCGAGGTCGGTAAAATTAACTACACCATTGATGTAGATATGGGTAGTGTCGGCTGTAAAATTTATTACCGGTGCACCAACGCCATTATTAATTAACAGGGTGTAATCTTCGGCTTGACCATATCCATAATTTGCACAAGGATCCATATTACTGGTTGGACTGTCGGCACATCTTACCCGCATTCTTGTTGGCCCGCCAGGCATTTGCAGATATGGAAATAAAAACGGTTGTTAATCCCGGGTTAACAGCATTCGATGAAAGTACTTCGGTATTTGTAAAAAAAATGCCATCCTGTTGTAATCAATCCATACTTTATAATACAATGAAATTAACTTCATTAAAATCAGAACTAGGCAACACTTTGTCCGGCATTCAGCATGGTCGTAGCGCAGTGTAATCAATATATCCGGGTTCACCAATACCACCTGTAATATTGTTGTTTTGCGATACCTACTCTTTAACATAATCACCTGGGTAGTCGTTGTTGTAAGGGTAAACAATAACTCACCGCACCGCAAAATAATCCGGGGTACCTGATATGTTTCTTTTGATATAGAATCTACACATCCATCATTACTGCCACCAGGTGAAGTGAAACAAACCTGGATTTGAAGAAGTAAAATAAAAATTCG
Source organism: Bacteroidota bacterium (assembly GCA_016718035.1). Lineage (GTDB taxonomy): Bacteria > Bacteroidota > Bacteroidia > Chitinophagales > BACL12 > UBA7236. Next base: position 1,160 of record JADKEK010000017.1, read on the forward strand.
TTCCTGAGGATTGAAATACATCATTACGAAACCACTGGTAAGTATAGTTATTTCCCGGAAAGAGATTAGACAAAATCACCTGGTCATTTAGGCAAATGATGCTATCCGGTCCGATATTAACCGAAGGAAAAGCATTAAACTGAACATCAACAGACGCTGTTGCCGAAACACCACAATTATTGGTAACCGTTACTGTATATACTCCAGCTGTTGAAAACCCGGCAACCTGCGTGGATAGCCCGTTGCTCCATAAATAATTTGAACCGAGATCCGGCATCAATACTAATCGTACTACCAATGCATGCTTTTGCAACAGGCAGAAATGGAATAACAGGTGCTGTGCAATCAACGGTTACCGAATCGCAAATTTGAATATTGCCGCAGCTGTTGGCGGTACTCAGGCAAACATAATAAGTACCTGACGATCCATAAGTATGTGTTGCAGTTTGGGTATTGGCTGTACCGCCATCGCCAAAATCCCAGTTGTAAAAAGAGCCCGAAAAATTGTAGCCTGTATTGATGGTAAGTAAATTTGAAGTATAGGTAAAGGACGATGGCTGACCGGAGCATGGCACAACAACCAGTTGCGAATAGCTTTGTGTTCCGCAAGGTGTGGTAATTACTACTGTAATGGTGTAGGTTCCCTGTCCGGGATAAATATGCGAAAGCGAATCAACAAAAAAATCAGCGCTGTCACCGTCACCAAAATAAATCATGGCTGTGGTATTTATGGAATCAGCAATTCCATAATCAGAAGTGTTGTTAATGATGATGCCAGACACACCTGGACCATAACCGGTATTGTAATTTATTGTAAAGGAAGGCACCGGATCAACACATAAATCAGGTTTGATCTTTAAAATATGAATATTTCTGTTAAACACACTATCAGCACTCGCAGCAACCAGGAAAGTTCCATCATAGGCCGTTTTGAAGGAGAAGCATCGTTCATTAAAGTTTTTATAACGGTATTGCCGGGTTCCTGTTACCTGGAAAGCAGTATCCAGCCTGGTTAGTTCAAGGTTTGAATAACTGTTGTTGCTTACTTTACTTGAAGCCATAATGTATCCATCATTACCAAGTGAATATATGCCAAAAGGCAAACTGGTACTTAAAATTTTAGCAGAGGTAATTGAATCCCCATTTAGGTTTGTTTTAACTATGTAGATATTATTGAATGCAAGGGTATCTTCGAAATGCATAAGTAATAAATAGCTGCTATCAACCCTGATGGCATCATCTGCTATGGTGAGTTTATTTGTAGCGGTTGTGGAACGCCTGAATAATTTTTGCCACTGAAAAGTAAATTGCTTGTTCCGTTTAATCAGTGAAGCCCTTTTGCCTGATTAACAGACTCCATGCCCAAAACTCAGGTAACTGCTGTCGGCATCCTGAAATACGGCTGCATGATACAAGGTATTGACATCCGTTGCTCCTAAAAGATAATTGTAATTGGTATCAGCAAGCTGCACCACACCATTGGAAAAAGAAATACCATATGACTGTCGTGTATACAGCAATTGTTTTTTAAGATTCAGGTTTAACCGGCCATCTGCGACATCCCAGCAGCATATTCCACTTGATGTTTGAAAGTCTGTATTGAGCAGATTTCCATCCAAATCAATTTTTACAAAATAAACTTCTTCATCATAAATCAAATTCGATATATCATAGGTACATAAAATATTTATGGTGCTATCCGGCATTTGGACTGCATCCGATAGCTTTTCCATATCTGTAGTAAGCGGCAGATATTTTTCCCAGATAACCTGTCCATCATTGGTAAGTTTTATCAGACAAAGATTTGTACCTGGTGTTGTATCATTTACACATATAAATCAGTAGCAAAGCCGAATCTACCGTTTGCAAAAAGGGCATGATCCGTTATAAATCGGGAAGGGTTTTTTTGACCGAAAAATTTTTCCAAAGGTGCTTTTATGCATTTACATGGAAACAAAATAAGCTACTTATAATTAAGGTAATCAGTATTCTCATCATTTATTTTATATTTAAGGCAAAATTAGACTAATAATCATTTAACAAAAAATAACAGAATTCGTTTTGACTAGTTTATGACATTCTCAGGCAAAATTACAATGGAAACTCATTAAATCACATTTTGCAAATCTATCCTGTTTCGATAGTATGATTTTCCCTGCAACAAGTATTATACCCGATATCACTGGTAATAACTGTTTTAAATATTTGTAATGCAAGGTATATCTAATTATTTTCGTACTTTCTCTATTAATATTAGCCAAAAAAAATCAATTTGGAATTTAGCGCTGGTAATACTGATATGCCGGTATCTGTAATAGTCCAATAAGTTGCACTATAACAGCTACTCTATCGGCATAAACATTACTAAATTTCATCTTAGAAATTGGACTATCTTGAAATTAGTAGTGGTATAAAATTGCAGATCTTCGAAATAACCATGATTTGAATCAAATGGACATAGCGAAAGTTTATTACGGAAACTTCATGATATTAGCTTATTGAATAATTCCCATGCCGATACAAGCATCGATGGTTTCGGCATAGTCAATAAAATCTTATAAAAAGGAGTTGGCCAGCGTTGCACTATCGCCAATAACTACCAGTTTTCGCGGCCCGGGTAAGGGCTACATTCATTCTCTGGATATCGTTCAGGAATCCTATTTCTTTAGTGTCATTTCTTACTAGGCTGATGTATATAACAGTGCGCTCCTGCCCCTGAATCCATCTACCGTTTTATCGACAATTTTTGCTGGCGTTTTTTAGTTCTTCATCAGCTTCAATAAGCGAGTTGAGGTAATGTACCTGTTCTTTATATGGTGAAATAATTCCAACTGAAATGGGTTTGCTGTTTTTTCATCAAGGTAATATTCTGCCAGCAATGATTTTAAATGCCTTATTAATAGCCCGCTTCTTCAGGATTTGAAATACTTAAACTTTCCGGATTTATTATTTCTGTATAACCGCAACCAGCTGTATCAATAAAAGTAACAGGAGTTTGCAATAATGTAGTTATGCTATCTGCGTCCAGCAAGCTGTCTTTTACAGAATCATGTGCCAGCAAATTACCTTCGTAAAATTGTTTGTTGGAAAAATTCATAATATGAAGATGCATTCGGTATTGCGTGTTCAACATCACAGAAACATTTGGTATGTCCATACAATGTTCGAACAACGTTTCTTTTAATCCTTCGGTTTCCGCCTTTTTCGACTTTACCGTTGGGGGTAATTGAAAATGGTCGCCGGCAAAAATTACACGATCGCTTCTTGTAATCGGGATCCAACACATAGGCTCTAAAGCTTGTGCAGCCTCGTCAATAAACAAGGTTGTAAATTGCTTGCTACGCATCATGCGCCCTGCTGAAACAACGGGGTGCAGGTAACTACCTGTGCCTTATCAAACAGTTCATCTAAATGTAATCTTCCAGAGAGCGTGCTTCTTGTAGTATTTTTCTGGCCTCCTGATAAAATAGTTGCCGTTGTTCACGTTCTTCACGGCCAAATTGTCGTTTGTATTTACCTGCCATCCGAAAATACTCATCAGCAGTTTTACGATAATTTTTTATGTCCTTGAAAGAAGGGTGTGCTGCCACTTTTGCATCAACCGTATTCATCAATACCTCTTCCGAAATACGAGCAGGATTTCCTAACCGCAATACATTGATTTTTTCTCGATGAAGTTTTTCTGTGAGCAAATCAACCGCTGTATTACTTGGACTGCAAACCAAAACCTGTTTTTCGGTTTTCAATACTTCACAAATAGCCTGAACCAGTGTTGTCGTTTTGCCGGTTCCCGGTGGGCCATGAATAATGGCAATATCTTTAGCTGACAGTATTTTATTAACTGCTTTGTTTTTGTGATTGATTTAATGTTGCTATTTTTAATTCATCGTTTAACTTATCAAACGTTGGGCGAGTTTTTTTATACATCACATCTCTTAAAGTGGCCAATCGATTATTAGATGCACCAATCACTTTATCCAAAGCAATATCCATTTCCTTAAAACCCGATTCGTCAAATAACAGGTTAATGCCTAATTTGCCTGCATCACACCAATCGGGTAATTCATCAATAGTTAATGACAAACGAAGTTTGTTTGGTCCCATTATTTTAATGGTGCCGTTAATGGGTTGGGTATCCTTATAAGTATTGGTAAAAAGTGCTGCCATTTTACCTCCGGAAAACCGATGTGGTTCATGGTGATTGGAAGTTCTTTCCACATCAAGAATCAAATACTCGCCTAAACCAATTTCAGTATTGGTAATGCTTATAGGATACCAGGTTACACCATTTTGTTTCCGGTAGTTGATATTATTTCCGAAAAATGCGCCTTGTATTGCTGAAAATCTTCGTCCCGCTCTATTTTTAAAAGCTTTTTTAATTTTAGTAACCGTTCCAATGCCTGAATTTATAGGTGATAAATGAGGTGCAAAATTAAGATAATAATCCATTGAAAAGCCTTTCAAATAAATCACTGCTTTTGCATACTTTTGGAAATCCAATATATTTACTATTCAATAAAGAATAAATATATTAACCACCTATTTAAACAACCTTTTGAACCACCTACAATGCACCTCAAAACAACCAACCCGTTATTTTTTAAATTAAAAATATTTCATCCCCTTGCCTCATGAAAAAGAATTCGAAACAACTTCTGAGAACCCAATTTCGGGAACTAGTCACTTTACTGGATAAAGATCTAAAAAATAAGAGACGGTGACGACCATGCGTTTTTGTTCAGTTTAATAAATTGATCATCTAAACCATGTGGTAGTTTGCCATTTAAATAATTTACCTGTTGATGTGGGGCCTTAAAGAATATGAAAGTAAAACAGTTGAAATTAAAAAGAATTGCAGGTTTTTAGAGATGTTCTATTTAATTATTTTTTGGTTATTGGAGATTCCCTTAATTGAAAATAGAAAAGTTTTGCGATAACATTAATCTGGTTACTACAATAAAAAAAACCTACTTTTTTGCAAAAACAAAAAACATTGCCTTATGAATTTAAATCAAATATTATTGGCTGAACTTAAACAGGAAGCTGCCAGCACCCGTAAACTACTTGAAGTAGTCCCTTTTGACAAAGCTGATTTTAAGCCCCATGAAAAATCAATGGCTTTAAAGCGCCTGGCCGTGCATGTTGCAGAAATTAGCGGATGGTGGAAAGAATGTTTGATACACGATGAGCTCGATTTCGCCAAAGGAGATTTCACACCCAAAGAATACAATTCTACAGCAGACCTGTTAGCTTTACATGATAGGTTGGTTGCAAATGCTGAAAAAATACTAACCGAAACCCCTGAAGCCGAATTTCAAACACCCTGGACTATGCGTAATGGCGAACAAATTTCTTTTACCATGCCCAAAGCAACGGTGGTACGCACCTGGTGTATGAATCACCTTTCCCATCAGCGTGGCCAGTTAACTGTTTACCTGCGTTTGTTAAATGTTCCGCTTCCGGGCA
>JADKEK010000018.1 GCA_016718035.1 Bacteroidota bacterium
AGTAGCAACTATCAACGCACCTAACATGCGCTATCAACTAACATCTCCGGCCGGATGGTATTTTTTTCAATCACCGTATGAAACAGGGCGAATTAGTCTGCTCATCCCGAATGGGGAAACTAAAGAAACCAGCAAACGATTTATTTATGCACTTGATGTTCCATATGAGCCCGATTATGAAACAGTGGAGCAAGTATTGCAAGGTGACCTCCATGGCAGTAATACGGCAGCTTCAGATGTTCATGTTTTGCGCGATTCAACAATCACACTAAGCAGTGGAGAAATAGCGCGAATAATTTATTTTTCAGCTTTTGAAATGAAGGACGATACCAACTGGCAAGCCAATGCATATATCGGAAATGGAACGGGCTGCTTGAAAATTAGTTTAGCTACAGACAATGCAATTGCTTTTACCAAGAATATTCCTGATTTTGAATTTGTGGTGAATTCATATGTTTTCTTGGAATCGTGGGGTTGGAAAAAGGAATAATCCTACATTAACCCACAAGAGCCTTAACAACATCCCGGTCCCAAAAATGACAATTCACTGACATGCCCTCCAAAACTAACTCCAGCTTGGCTTCACGAAAGTTTTTCAGCGACTAAACCACCGAAATTGCTCAAGCTAATTGAAGCATTTATGCTTTACAAGCGTTTTTTCAAAATTTATATTATTTTTGTAGTAGTTATGTCAGCAGCAGTAAACATAGGAATTAAAGGAACAGCAATCGTAATCCTATTTGGGATGTTGCAAAGCTATGCCTGTTCTGCCTTGTGTACATTTAATCTTTATAGCTGTTGCAATACTGTAGATGAAGTTCATAGTTGTTGCAGCAATGAACTTACTCCTGTTGCATCAAAAAGCAACCCAAGTGGCGACTGTCAAGACAAGCATTTAGAGTTTTCACTTTCCACAGGGCAATTTTTTTCTATTGCTATAACTGATATAGCAAAGGTGTTTTCATCTGAATCTGACTTAAATAAATGGTTGCAAACCCAATTGCAGATGGACTTTTTGACGCTAAAACTGAATTTGACGGTCAAATTTACACCGGTTATAGCCCCCCTCCTGCAAAAGAGGGAATTCCAGTGCTGATTTCCAGCATGCTCATCTGATTTTAATTCTCCTTTTTTTAACTCACAGGTGTCCCTGATGGGATTTTCATTATTATTTAACTATTTTAAAAATTAAGTTTTTACTCAAATTTAATTCTAATTTATTATGAAAAATTTACTCTTACTTACAGTTATTATTGCCTCATTTATTATGGTAGGCAACGCGCAAACGGCCATGCAAATTCAAGGCCTAGATTGCTATGGCAATTCAGTTGATATGTTTGCTGATCTCGATGCAGGAAAGGCTATTATTCTGCATTTCTTTATGCCTGATTGTGGCTCATGCCCGCCACCTGCTAAGAAAATTCAAACAATGGCAGATGATATTTTGATAAACTATCCCGGAATGATAAAAGCATATGCCTTTCCGTTTCAAAATTCAACTGATTGCGATTATTCTATTTCTTGGGTGGAGGATAATTTATTGCCATTATATGCGCCAATGGATAGCGGTGCAACCCCGGTTGCATATTATGGCGGCTTTGGAATGCCCACTGTTGTTTTATTAGGAGGAACCGACCATAGAATTATGTTCTCTACACAAAGTTTTGTTAATAGTGACACTACTGAAATGGCCGATTCTATACTTGCTCTATTCGGAGAGAAAACAAGTGTCATAAATATTCCTTCAATAATTGCAGATTTAAATTTGTTGCCTAACCCGGCAAATAATCAACTTGAAGTTAAAGCTAATTTATTGGAAAATGGAGCAATAAAAATGGAGCTGATTAATATTACCGGGAAAGTAATTTTGGTTAACGAAATTAAATATGTACCGACGGGCGAATTTGTAGAGCGTATTGATACAAATCCTTTCGAAAGCGGCTTGTATATGCTGCGATTTACAGCAGGCACAACAACAATATCTAAGCAAATTGTAATATCCCATTAAAATGAAATTCATAAGATTAGAAATAAGTATGGTGGTAACTGCTATTATGATAGCAGTTACTAACATTTTGCCTGCGCAAAATTATTCTATTACACCGGATGATACTATTATCGGTTGGGTTCCATATAATGATATTTATCATTTTAATTTTTTGCAAAATAATTTAACTACCGGTTCTCTAATCTTTAGTTATGAAAAAGTGGATGTTGTTTATCCAATAGGTTGGACTGCAAATTTATGTGACAATGGAACTTGTTTTGAAGGGTTTCCTAACAGCGGCACTATGGATACTGTATTTAATGGAGATGTTGGATTAATGTCGGTTGGCATTAATCCTGGAGTTATTCCGGGATCTTCATTAGTTCAATATGCTATTTGGGAAGTATCTACACCGGAAATAGTTGACACACTCACTTGGATCGTAACTGCAGGCGAACCTACAATTATTAACGAAATTTCATCAATTTTTGATTTTATTTTCAATCCGCAAATCCATAGCCTACTTATTTCATCTAACATAAATGATGGCTTTGAATACTTCGTATGCGACTTAACAGGACGTGCATTAATTAAAGGAAAATCCTTTCAATCGGAAGTGTCAATTGATGTAGCTTCATTTAAAACAGGAATATATTTCATTTATATTCTAAAGTGGCAAACAATTGTAAAAGGGAAACAATTATTTATAAATAATTAATTATAATGAAAAAGCAATTTTTAATCGCAAACTTTTTTTTATGCATGGCTGTTTATGCTTGCTCTCAAAATCCACTTACCATTCCACCGGCAATTACCGGAACGGCATTCAACTTAAATGTTCAAAATGGAACGACACAGTTTTTTGATGGCATTAATACGCCAACATATGGCATAAATGGAGATATTTTAGGTCCCACTATTATTGTTAACAAGTGGGATTGGGTTACATTAAACGTTACAAATAGTTTAACCGGTACCGGCAATTCTACAACTATGCATTGGCATGGATTACATGTGCCGGCTATGGCAGATGGCGGCCCGCATCAAATTATTGAACAAGGTGCAACTTGGAGTCCGCAATTTCAAATATTAAATAATGCAAGTACTTTCTGGTATCATCCGCATGGTTTAGGTAAAACAGATTTACAAGTTGCAAGAGGGCTTGCAGGATTTTTTATTATAAAGGATAGTGCAGAAGCTGCAATTAACCTCCCACGAAGTTATGGTATTGATGATTTTCCAATTGTTGTTCAAACTAAAGCATTCGATATTTTATACCAAGTTGCAATTGCTACGCAAGATGATACACTTGTTTGTGTAAATGCCACAGTTGACCCATTTCTAAATGCACCGGCTCAAGTGGTGCGTTTGCGATTACTAAACGGGTCTTCAATGAGAGTATATAATTTTGGATTTACGAATGACAAAGAATTTAATTTAATTGGCACTGATGGCGGATTATTAAATAATTCGCTGCCCATGAATAGATTGTTGTTAGCACCGGGCGAGCGAGGTGAAATTTTGTTGGACTTGCAAGGCATGGAAGGACAAACTATTTATTTAATGAGTAACAGCTCGGAAATGGTAAATGGTATTTATGGCGCGGCAACAGTTACAGGAATGATGGGTGGTGAAATACCCGATTATAATTTGAATCCATTAAATGGAGCAGATTTTGAAATTTTACAAATAAATGTAGTAGCCCAAACGGCTGACCCTGTTTTAACAATTCCCGATGTATTAGTTGCAAATGAACCTTTAATAACATACGATAATACCAGAACATTTAATTTGCAACCTGATGTGATGATGGACCCTGAAGGTCAAGTGATGGGCCCTTTTAATATAAATGGCGAGCACTTTGACATGGAGGTAATAAACGAAACTCTTTATATTAATGATGTTGAAAAATGGAGAATACAAAACAATACCGGTATTGCGCATCCTTTTCATATTCATGATATTCAATTTAATATCGACAATATAAATGGTGGGCCGGTACCATTGCATTTGCAAGGATTAAAAGATGTTGTATTAGTTATGCCAATGAGTTATGTTGAGGTAATTGCAAAGTTTGAAGACTTTGCAGACGATGAAGTTCCATATATGTACCATTGTCATATGCTGCATCATGAAGATGACGGCATGATGGGGAGTTTTCTTGTTGTAGATACAACTAAAAATAGCATTCAATCGCAGTTATTTTCTAACTGGATCATTTATCCCAATCCGGTTATAGATTTTATTACAGTCCAAACAATTACTATGGAATCTAATGCTGAGTATAAAATATTCAACGACATAGGTGAAAAAGTAATTTCTTCCCAAAAAAATAATACAAATAATATAGAAATAAATGTGAGCCAATTGCCTGCCGGTGCCTATCTAATACAACTTAAATCTAGTGGCAATCAACTGACTAAATATTTTGTGAAATTATAAATAACAATCATTGAAATAATAAATTTAAGGTATATTAATTAATCTAATTAAACTTACAATTATGAGGACAACATTGTGTAATTTACTAATAATGCTCCTAGGTGCTATGCCATCTGGGTTGTTAGCGCAATGTCCCGTTGAACAAATGGATTTAAAAATCGAGGTTGGTACTGACGATTATGGGTACGAAGGGTATTGGCAATTAGTTCCAGCCGGAAACTCCTGCGGTGTGGCAACAATTTGGGAAGGTGGCAACGATGTTCAGGTTGGCTGCTCAGGTGGCGGTGACCAAGATGCTACTACCGTATTTGGATATGGCGATAATATCACTATAAGTGAAAATATCGGCTGTATTGATAATGGGTCTTACGATATTAAATATGTTGATGATTATGGTGATGGTGGAATGACTTTCTCCGTTATTCTTGACGATATTTATGAAGTTTATAATTTTTCAGGTACGGGAGCAGGTAATACTTTTAATTTTGAAGTTGCAAGCCCTCTAGAATATGATGCAGGAGTTGTTGCTGTAATTGTAAACCCTTATAATAACCCTGGAGACGTAATTATTAAAGGTGCCGTTTTTAACTATGGTGCAACTATTATTAATACACTTGAAGTAGCTTATTCCATAGATGGAGGTCCGGAAACAGTTTCAACAATTACCGGTTTAAATGTATTGCCATTTACTGCAACTGATTTTGTGCATCCCATTTCTTGGAATATTTTAACTAATGGAACTTATAATGTAAAATTATCTTCCGGGAAAATTAATGGCAACGATGATTTGTTGTCAACAAATGATTTTACTTCTAAAGAAATTGTAATCGGGGACCCTATACCAAATAATATTGCCGATTATTTAATTTTTGTAGAAGAGTATGAAATAATAGGCGAAGCTTTGACGATGAAATAAATAATCCAACGGATCTTGATTTTCATCCAATTTTAACTCAAAAACAAGTTTGGATTACTAACAAAGGAACAGAAGGTTCCGGGGGATCGACAGTCACTTTTTGGAACGCCGGGCTTCCAAGCCAAACATCTGAATTAAAAAAGGATGGCAATGCATGGCATTTTATGAGTTTGCCAACCGCAATTGCATTTAGTGAGAATACTAATTTTGCAACAGCTCCCGGAGTTAAAGATGCAAATCATAGTGGAGGAACATTTACAGGCCCAACATTATGGTCTAGTGATATGGATATTTATGCAGAACCTTCCGGTGGTAATGGAAGTCACCTGGATATGCTACACCAAAGCCCATTCTCAATGGGAATTGCTGCATGGAAAGACAATGCATTTTTTGTGTTTTGTGACTATCACGGATATATACACATGTATGATTTTCAAGAAGATCATGGTCCGGGTAATGATGACCATTCAGATGGTAAAGTTTGGGAATATATCGATTTCGATGTAAATATGATTAACGATGATTTGCCGTCACATTTAGTATATGATAAGAGCTCCAATTTTCTGTATGTTATCGACGCCGGAAATGGAAGAATAATTAGAATGAACCCGGAATCAGGAAATGTAACCGGCACTTTTTCACATCCAAACGAACCATTAGCTGAAGCTGATGAAATAGAAAATACAGATTGGGTTGAAATTGTTAATACCGGATTAATTGAGCCAGTTGGAATTGATGTGATTGATAATTACATGCTTGTTGGTGATCACGCTACAGGGGAAATTATAATTTATGACATCTCAACAGTACCGGCAGTTGAATTAAAACGATTGCAAACAGGTAGAACTGGTCTGATGGGAATCAAAATCGGACCTGATGGTCTTATTTGGTTTGTAGATCAGGATGAGGATGAATTGGTCAGGGTGAATATTACAAATACAGTTGCAATTCCCAACCATGATTTGCAAAATAGTTTTTCAGTATTTCCAAACCCATCAAATGGAATAATCCATGTCAATTTTGAAACCCAATATCAAAATATAAATGTGACTGCAACCGTATTAAATCAATTGGGTGAAATTATTTATACCCAAAGCGGAATTACAGGCCGTCAAATGCAAATTGATATTTCAAGATACTCCGCAGGTGCATATACATTAAAATTAGAAACTGAAAGTGGTTTTGCTTCAAAGAAAATTATTGTAGTGAAATAGTTTTTCATAATTGCGGAAAGGGGCAGTTTTTTCTGCCCCGCTTTTGGAAATGAAATTATATATAAAAAATATGGTTTGCGACAGGTACAAAGTGTAATGAATAAAAAAATAATTCAATGTGCCTGTCTTGGAACAGTATTTAATTTACCAATGAGTACAGTTACTATTATTGAAGATTTATTAATGGTAGGAATATCTGCTTTCATGTTATTAATATAAAGTGAAAAAAATAATTCTATATATCTTATTCATCATTTCCTGTGCAAAATTATTTGCACAGCAGACAATTACCGAACAGCAGGTAATTGACACTATTTTGAATAACAATTATCTGCTATCAAATGCGATGCTGAAAATAGATGCGCAACGGGCATTGCAAAAAACATCGTGGAATATTTCCGACCCGGAAATATTTGTAGAGCAAAACCCATTTGAATCATTGACATTATCTGTTGAGCAAACTTTTGATTTTCCATCTCAGTATATAAAACAAGGTCAGTTAAATAGAGAGAAAACTGCATTATCTGAAAAGGAATATGCTGTAACAAAAAGTGAATTGCTAAAAAACATCCGGCTTCTTTATTTGCAGGCGCAATATGCTTCAGCTAAACTCAATTATTTACAATTGCAGGATTCTGTATTTAATCAAATAAAAGATGCTTCAGCAAAATCGTTTGAATCTGGAAATACAAATTATCTTGAAAAGATATTCGCAGAAACGAAGTATGGAGAGATGCATCAACAATTTATAAATGAACAGGCTGAATTAGTAAAGCTAAAAAAACAGATCTCTATTTTAACCGCTATACAATATGACTTTGCTGTTACTGAATTGGCAAAATTAAATGTAAAGAATGATTCAATAATGATTTTGCAAAACCCTTCTTACTTATATGCAGAGCAAAATGTAAAGGTTACACAAAAGCAATATGAAGCCGTAAAGGCGCAGGTGATGCCTGATATTTTATTAGGCTATACAGCCCCTCTGAAGGAAGATGCTGTTTACACCCCTGCTTATAAAGCAGGCATATCCATTCCGCTATGGGTCAATGCCTACAGCGGCAATAATGCTGCGGCTAAAGCAGAAATTGCCATTGCAGAAAACAATTTGAGAATACAGGAAAGGAATTTAATACAACAAAAAACAGATGCATTGACGGCATATTATGGTAATGAACAAACGGTGCGCTATTATGAAAAAGAAGGATTGCCTAATGCAACTGAAATTACAAAAACAGCAATGCGGCTGAAAGAGTCAGGGGAAATAGATTTTATGAATTATCTGAGAACATTAAATGATGCCTTTGAAATTCAGCTCAATTATATTGAAGCCTTGCGCAACTATAATTCTTCTGTTATCGAAATAGACTATTTAAACGGAAACTGATGAAAAAAATATTTTTTATACTGTTTATTTTGCCAGTGCATCTTTATGCGCACGATGAGGAACATGGCAAAAAGACCAAACAGGAAGCAGCGCTTACATACTTTCATCTGAAAATAATCCGATAAATATGAGCACTTATCAAATATCCTGAAATTGAGCTGGGAAAACGAAAACGGTGCTCAATTATTAATAAGCAATTATGTTACAAAATGAACCGGGCTGATTCTGCGAAGCTTGCAATTATCTCATCGGAAAATGATTTAAAATTTGATGCAGTAAGGATTGATAAAGGTATTTATCAGATAAGCGCCAAATTTCCGGAACAAAAAAGCTACGCACTCAATATTACAATTAATTCGAAATTAGGCGCCGACTTAATCCAGATAAAAGATATTAAAGTTGGGGAAAAATTACCTGTTGCCGAAGCCACACATAGTGATGAATCCTTTTTTAAATCATATGGTATTTGGATAGGTGCCGGATTATTGGGAGGAATTATCCTCACACTGATCATTACAAGAAAAAGAAAAATAAATCCGACAGCAACAATTCTTTTATGCATTACACTCATGATACCTGCCAACATAGAAACTATTTCCGCACATGAAGGTCATGATGATAATGCCAAGGGAAATAATTTTTCAGGAAATTTTATTGTGCCAAAAGAAACACAATTTCTTTTTAATATCTACACACAAAAAATTAAATCGGGAGATTTTACCGAAACGATCAACCTGTTCGGAACAGTAATTCCCGCATCTAATGGACGGGCAACTGTGCAATCTCCCCAATCGGGAAAGATCAATACGGTAAATGTTAGGGTTGGGCAAACAGTTAGTCAGGGAGACATACTTGCTATTCTTGAGCAAAGCATTGATGCTTCTTCTCAGGTGGATCTGTTAACGCAGAAAAATGCTTTGGACGAAGAATTAGTTGCTGCAAAGAAAGAATATGACCGCCTGCAAACAATAAAGGATATTGTTTCTAAAAAAGAACTGGATGAAGCTGATGCACGATACAATACAGCATTAGAAAACAAAAAAGTATTTGATAATCTGAATGCCGGAAATGCAAGTAATTCAAAATTGATTTATTTAAAGAGCCCCATCAATGGGAGTAGTTGATTATTTTAATTTATCATCCGGTGCTTCTGTAAATGCAAATGAAACAATATTTACAATAAACAATATTTCTAAAGTATATATTGAAGCACAGGTATATGATGAAAATGCTGCGAAAATAAAATCGGCAACAAAGTTTGTTGCTGAATGCAGTGATGATACACATGCAAGCAGCGAAGTAAAATTAATTTCTTTGCCGCTAACAATAAATGCAACAAATCAATCACAAAAGATATTATTTGAATTGGATAATAAAAACAATGAATTTAAATTAGGTGAGTTTGTAACTGTAAGAGTCTTCACTGATAATTTAATAAGAAACATTGCGGTGCCAAACAGTTCCATTATGGAAATGAATGGCAAGCCTGTTGTATTTCTTAAAGATGCTGCTGAAAAATATAGTATCAGTTATATCTCAGCAGGTCAAAATAATGGCGACTATACAGTAATTGAAAAAGGAATTGAAGAGGATGAACGGGTGGTAACAAACGGAAGCTATCAAATGAAAATGATTTATGTAAACCAATAAGTAAATATAAATATTATGAAAAGTAAATTAAAATTATTCATCCCATTGATTGTTACGGGTATGCTTTCAATGTATGCATGTAAATCAACGCAGGATAAAGCCAATGCCAAAAATGAACCAGCATCAGATACATCAATGCAAACAAATATGCCAAAAGAATATTACATGCAATTCGCAACAGCACCGCAATCTTTAGATGCGGGTAAAGAGATCAGCTTTTCACTCACACCCAAAATCAAAGGTAGCGAAGGCGAAGCTGTGCCTCTGGAAACGATGCATGATTATAAGATACACCTCATATTGGTAAGCAATGATTTAAGTTTTTATCAGCATCTGCATCCGGAGTATAACGCTGACGGTTCATACACTGTAAAAACAATGGTGAAGAACGGAGGCAAATATGTGTTATTCGCTGATTATATGCCAAGTGGCGCAGATGATAAAATAGAACGATTTGAAATAACAGTAACAGGAAATGAATTGGAAGCGAAATTATACAATAAAGAAAATCTTACTGCAACTGCAGATGGTTATACTGTAAACTTAGAAGTGGAAAGCGGTAAATTAGTTACAGGTGAAACCAATCATATTGCTGCTATTATTTCCAAAAACGGAAAAGAAATAAATGCAAATGATCTGGAAACTTTAATGTCTTCAAAAGGGCATATGGTAATTATTTCAGCAGACACCAAAAAATATATTCATGTGCATCCTGAAGTAGAAGATAATCGGTTGGATCTGCATGCAGATTTTGAAACACCAGGGATTTATCGTGCATTCTTTCAGTTCCAGACAGGCGGAAAAATTCATTTAGTAGATTTTGTTTTGCAAGTAGCACAGGGAGATAACAATAAAACAATTGAGCATAAAGAACATCATCATTAAATTAAAATGCAACACACTAATTACAGTGAACATAAGGTTGATATGACTAAAATGCATCATAATATGATGCAGCATGATAACCCGAAAATGGGTATGCAGGGTCACGACCATCATAAAATGATGATTGCTGATTTTAAGCGGAGGTTTTATATTACTTTAATTCTTACTATTCCTATTATATTGTTATCTCACATAATACAACAATGGCTCGGAATTAAATTAAATTTCAAAGGTTCTCAATATGTTTTATTTGTTCTTTCATCAGTGGTATTTTTTTATGGGGGAATGCCATTTTTAAAAGGTCTTGTAAGTGAAATAAGAAATAAGAAACCCGGCATGATGACATTAATAGGGTTTGCAATTTCTGTTGCATATATCTATAGCGTTGCCGTAGTGTTTGGTTTTCAGGGAATGGATTTCTTTTGGGAATTATGCACTTTAATTTTAATTATGCTGCTTGGGCATTGGATTGAAATGAAAAGTGTTGCAGGTGCTTCAAGGGAATTGGAACTACTTGTGCAATTAATGCCGGATGATGCGCATATGGTTATGGGGGAAATGATTCATGAAGTAAAAACAGACACATTAAAAGAAAATGATATTATTTTAATTAAACCGGGCGAAAAAATTCCTGCTGATGGGATTATAATAGAAGGAATAAGTTATGTAAATGAATCAATGCTTACAGGTGAATCAAAGCCGGTTGCAAAAAATATCGACGATAAATTAATTGCGGGTTCTTTAAACGGAAATGGTTCAATAAAATTAAAAGTAACGCATACATCTAAAGATTCCTACTTGTCAAAAGTAATTCAGCTGGTAAATGATGCACAAAAATCAAAATCAAAAACACATCTACTTGCTGACCGGGCAGCTCAAATATTGACCATAATTGCAATAGTTGCCGGAGTTTCCACATTTATTATTTGGCTGGCAATGGGGCAAACAATGGCATTCGCTATAGAACGAATGGTAACTGTAATTGTAATTTGTTGCCCGCATGCACTTGGTTTGGCAGTGCCTTTGGTTGTTGCAGTTTCTACTTCACTCTCTGCAAAAAACGGATTATTAATTAAGAACAGAACTGCATTTGAAAATGCAAGAAAAATAACAACACTCATTTTTGATAAAACAGGAACATTAACGGTAGGGAAATTTGAAGTATCCGCAATCCATGTTACGGAAACTAAATATTCTGAAAATGAAATAATACAATATGCTGCCGCATTGGAACAAAACAGTGAGCATCCAATTGCTACAGGGATTTTACAAAAAGCAAAAGAACTAAATATTGCAACCCTGAAGACAGAAAATTTTAATGCAATTACAGGAAAAGGAATTGAAGCAACAGTGAATGGGAAGTCAATAAAAGTTGTAAGCCCGGGATTTTTAAATGAAAATACTATTTCATTTCCGGAGTATTATACAGCAAGTGAAGCAGAAACTGTTGTCTTTATTTTAATTGATAATGCATTGGCAGGTTTTATTGCTTTGTCTGATGCCATTCGGGAAGAGTCTGCTGATGCAATAAAAAAACTAAAAGAAAATAATATCAAATCCTATTTATTGACCGGAGATAATAAAGCTGTTGCTCAAAGTGTAAGTGACAAACTTGGTATGGAAGGATTCAAAGCAGAAGTATTGCCGGATCAAAAATTAGAAGTCATAAAAGAATTTCAACAGAAGGGTGAATTTGTAGGAATGACAGGTGACGGTGTAAATGACGCCCCCGCCTTGGCGCAGGCAGATGTGGGTATAGCTGTCGGTTCAGGTAGTGATATAGCGGCCGAAACAGCCGGAATAATTTTAGTGAACAGTAATCCGAAAGACATTGTGAATTTAATTCTGTTCGGCAAAGCAACATATAGAAAAATGATTCAAAATTTAATTTGGGCAACCGGCTATAATATAATTGCATTACCATTAGCTGCAGGTGTATTATACAGTTATGGAATTTTATTATCCCCCGCAGCAGGCGCAGTGTTAATGAGTGTAAGCACAATAGTAGTTGCCATCAATGCAAGAACCTTAAAGATTAAAGAATAACTGATATGAGACAAACCTTAATGATTTTTAACTTGTCAATTCTGTTTATTACAGCATGTAGTAAAAAAGTAAATGATCAGGTTGATATTGATAAAGAAAAACAAAATGTGATAGCTGTTTTAAACCAATACAAAACAGCAGTTGAAAAATTAGATACAACAGGCACAGCAAAATTATATATGACTGAATCAAAAATATTTGAATCGGGAAGCTATGAAGGCAATTATAAAAAATACGAAACCGAACATATAGGACCTGAGTTTTCAGAATTTCTCACATTCAAATACTATAATTATGAAGCCCATGTAACGATTGATATGCCCTATGCCTTTGCTGATGAAACTTATAATTATGAAATATTGGTAAAGGAAGATAGCACAGTCGCTGAAAGAGATGGGGCTGCCACCTCAGTTTTAAAAAAGGAAAATGGAGAGTGGAAAATTATTGTAAGTCATAATTCTTCCTATAAAGGAAAAGGAAATCATAATTAATCAGGATGCTCAATAAACTCATTCAATTCTCTTTACAAAACCGTTTACTGGTAATTGCTATTGCTGCATTAATATTTGTGTATGGCACATATACAATAATTCATTTACCTGTTGATGTATTACCGGATTTAAACAGACCCCGGGTAACAATATTTTTAGAAGCCAACGGCATGGCTCCTGAAGAAATAGAAACTCAGGTAGTATTACCAGTTGAAACTGCATTAAACGGCGCACCAAATGTTGAAGTGGTGAGAAGCAGCAGTGCAATTGGAATAGGAATGGTCTTCGTTGAATTTGACTGGAATACAGATATATATTTAGCAAGACAATTAGTTGCCGAAAAATTACAAACGGTGAAATTGCCTGACGGCATTTCACCCGTAATGGGACCCATCAGTTCAGTGATGGGACAAATTATGCTGATTGGTTTGACAAGCGATAGCACAAGCGCCGCTGACTTAAGAACACTTGCTGACTTTACAGTGCGCAGAAGATTAATGAGCATAAATGGTGTTGCACAGGTAATACCTATAGGTGGAGAAAAAAAACAATATCAGGTTTTAATCTCAAGTGAAAAATTAAAGCAATATGCAATTACAGTTGATGATATTGATGAAGCATTGCAATTAACAAATCAAAATTCTACAGGTGGTTTTTTTGATCAGTATGGTCAGGAAGTCCTAATTAGAAATGTTGGCAGGTCAACTTCATTAGATGATTTAAAAAATACAGTGATTAAGAATGAAAATGGATTTCCTGTTTTATTATCACAGGTCGCTGATGTGCAATTTGGTGTCGCAATAAAAAGAGGAGATGCAAGTATTAATGCAAAACCCGCCGTGATATTAACAGTGGAAAAACAACCCGGCGCAAATACTGTAACATTAACGGATGATATTACAAACGCTTTAATTGAATTGCAAAAATCTTTACCACCTGATGTAAAATTAAATCCGGATGTTTTTCAGCAAAAACATTTTATTCAAAACTCAATTAGCAATGTAAATCATGCATTAAGAGATGGATTCATTTTAGTCATAATAATTTTATTTTTATTTCTGCTCAATTTCCGGACAACTATCATTACGCTTACAGCTATTCCATTGTCCATTGTCATAACTGCTATCATTTTTAAATTATTTGGCGTTTCTATAAACACATTAACGCTCGGAGGTTTGGCAATTGCAATTGGTGAATTAGTGGATGATGCAATTGTAGATGTAGAAAATGTTTTCAGGAGATTAAAAGAAAATCGTAGCAGCGAAAACCCAAAACCTGTTTTAAAAGTGGTGTATGAAGCAAGTAGCGAAGTGAGAAATTCCATTGTATATGCAACCATTATTGTTGTACTGGTTTTTATTCCGCTATTTAATTTGCAGGGTATTGAAGGAAAATATTTGCACCATTGGGAATTGCATATAATATCAATTATAGTTCCATTAATTGTTTCATTAACGGTAACATCTGCTTTATGCAGTTATTTATTGGGTAAAATGAAAAATTAAAGAGGAAAAGATAGCCCGTTGGTGCGATGGCTGAAAAAACAATATCTTAAATTATTGCATTTTAGTTTACCGAAATCAAAACTCATCATAGGCATTGCATCATTATTAATTATTATTGCTGCTGCCACAATTCCTTTCTTTGGCTCAGAATTTTTACCTGCGTTTAATGAAGGATCATTTACCGTTAATTTGTCTGCACCTGCAGGAACATCTTTGGAAGAAAGCAATAAAATAGGAACACTTGCAGAACAACTCATTCTAAAAGTGACGGAAGTGCAAAACACATGTCGACGGACAGGAAGAGCAGAATTAGACGAGCATGTAGAGCCGGTGAGTGCATCTGAAATAGAAGTGGAATCTATTTGGAAGACAGTAAAGAGGGAGGGATGAAATCTTAGCGGACATCCGGGAAAATCTTGAGCTACCAAAAGGTGTGTTATTATTATCGGGCAGCCAATTTCGCATCGGCTGGAACATCTGTTAAGCGGTGTGCAGGCACAGGTTGCTATTAAATTATATGGAGATGATTTAAATCAATTAATTACAAAGTCATCAGAAATAAAAAATACAATTACTCCAATTAATGGTGTTGTCGATGCGCAAATTTCAAAGCAGGTAATGGTCCCCCAATTATTAATTACTGTTGACAGGGAAGCATTAAAAAGGTTTACATCCAGCCCGGTAAAATAACGGAAGACCTGGAAATATTTTACAACGGAAAAATGAGGGGCAGATCATTGAAGGGCAAAAACATTTGATATAGTTTTACGGGCAGAACAAATGAACGCACCAATATTGAAAACATCCGCAATACATTAATTCAAACAGGTGACGGAACGCTCATTCCATTGCATGAAGTTGCAAAGATCGAATACACTTCAACCATTATCTAATAGCGCATGAAATGCATGCAGCGCAACATTACAGTTTCGCATTGCAGGGCGAGATTTGGGTGTACTTGCAATGAGATTGAAAACAATTGCGCAAAAGTGCAATTACCTGAAGGATACTATAGTAGACTACGGAGGTCAGCTTGAAGCACAACAGGAATCATCAAGATTAATTTTAGTCCTAAGTATTTTTTTCTTTACTTGCAATATTTATTGTTTTGTTTGCACATTTCCGATCAACAGATCGCATTGCAGGTGATGCTCAATATCCCACTTGCATTAGTAGGAAGCGTTATTGCTGTAGCTAACAGGTGGGACATTTTCAGTTGCAACTATGGTAGGATTTGATTATTCTGACTGGTATTGCATTTCAAGAAATGGAATAATGATGATTTCGCATTATATCCATTTGATAAAATATGAAGGAGAAAAATTCAGTAAAGAAATGATTATAAGAGGAGCATTGGAAAGATTGGTTCCTGTAATGATGACTGCATTAGTTGCTGCATTAGCTTTAATACCTTTGAGTTTAAACGGGCAGGCATCGGGAAAAGAAATTTTACATCCTGTGGCTGTAGTTATTTTAGGAGGTTTGATAAGCAGTACATTTTTAGCACTTATTGTAACACCTGTTGTATTTTATTTATATGGTGAAAAGGCATTAAATAAATATTTAAAAGAAACAGCAACTGATTGAAATAGTTGATATCATAGTTAATTTATAATTACTTTTTTAAAATAATTATTTCCATTACTGTCAGTTAGCTCCAATAAATATATTCCTGAATTTAATCCATTTAATGGTAATGTAATATATTTTGTATCAGCGGCATCTTCAACTAACACAATTCTGTTATTTAAATCGGATACTGAACACGAGGTAATAATTACGTCAGATGAAATATTTATAATCTCATTTGCAGGATTTGGGTATATTTTAATTCTGTCATTTCCTATTTGTTCATTCAGCGCATCAGGTTCAATATAACTTCCTTTCCTATACATCACCATATCACTATAATTATCCTGCCAAACAACATGTACATCTGTCGATGAAACAGATACATCAGCATTTATAGGTTCATGAGGCTCTAAGTCAATAGGTATGACATAATATTTATCTTCTGAAAACCGATTCTCTACATTATTTGTAAACTCTAAAATTATATTTGTATTGAGTTCAACCTCTTTCCAAACGATTGCAGTTGCTTTACCAAAATTGGCAATTCGTGGATAATTCTCAATATCCAATTCTAATATCTCCCAACTTAAACGTATGTCTGGTTGGTCGGTGAGAGAAATTAATGATGATGCGGAAAAATATATTCTTTCTTCACCGGTCGCCGCACTCATAAATACGGAATATAAACTATCGCCAATAATTACTCCATCGGGGCCGGTGGATGGACAAGCATTTATCATCCAATCAGTTTGATCTATTTGTATTCCATTCATAAACATATCACCGCCATTCGCTGAAATTCCAGCCCATGAATTACGAAGGTTATCCAAGTTATCTCTGTACAGGGTAGCAACATAATTATTGTCAGCGGTGATGCTAACCGGGCAACAATCACAAACATCTCCTCCCGAAAAATCACTTGCCAAAACATCCATATTAAAGGTATTTCCAAAATCATCTGAACTTGCAACAACGTATCGGGCATTTCCAAAATCACTATCCAATCTCATGAATGCTACAATTGGTTGCCCTTCTTCATTTACCGCAACTGATGGAAATCTTGAAATATTATCGCCTAACATTCCATCAACAACAACGGGTTCAGAGAAAGTCGCCCCTCCGTCATAGGAGTGGATACAATAAGCAGGAGCCATATCTTCAGGGTTTTCCTTACAAACAACATAGATTGTGTCTCCAAATGCCGCTATATCGGGACCGGCCCATGAAGCGGTAAAAATTTCCATACCCATAGGAGTTACTCTGGTTGGATCTGTAAATTCAAAGCCATCCCAACGGGAAAAATATGCTGCGGCATCAGTTGTGCTTCCCCACATTGAAGCATTTAGTGAATCCAATCCCATTCCTGACAATATCAAATCATTGGAAGAATTGTGGGATTGGCATAAGCCTCTTTTACAAGCTGAAAAGGAATGGAAAGAAAAAGGTGAAGAATCTGAATCCCAAAATTGATCTATTAATTTAAAAAGTAAAAGGGAATGGCAATTTTGTCCCCCATTTGTACCCCACCCCCGCAAAACCCTTACAAATCAAGCC
Source organism: Bacteroidota bacterium (assembly GCA_016718035.1). Taxonomy (GTDB): domain Bacteria; phylum Bacteroidota; class Bacteroidia; order Chitinophagales; family BACL12; genus UBA7236. Next base: position 17,650 of record JADKEK010000018.1, read on the forward strand.
TTCTTACTTTATGTATTGGGAAGTAACTTCAAAAAAACCTCATCCCCCCACCAACCTAAACCCATTCTCCATCCCCTCCACTTCACTTTTCCCAATCCCAACTTCGTTAGCAACTTCCTTCCATCGCTTCACACTATTTATTACATCGGAAATTATTTCTTTACTTTGTTTGTGTTGGATGCGAAAATCGGGAGCAACTTGTATTGCTAATTCAAGGTCTTGAGCATTATCTGTTTCTGAAATATTTAAGGTGAGTCCATTACCATAATGTGTCGGATTTACATCAAAAGCAGGTGAGAGTTTCCAACCGTTTTCGTCGAGCAGGAAGCCGTGATTGCGCAAATGGTCATCAACATTCGATATACAAATATTAAATACAATTCGTCGCCATAATTGCTCTAAATCGCGGTCGGGCTGAGAGCCGTTGCGCATGAGAAATTCGGCAATATGCAAATAACTCACTCCGGTAGCATGATTGTCGCCATCTTTTTTACCCAGTTGTGTCACCGCAGAAGAATAATGCAGACGTTCACCTTCTAACCTGTCGAAGCGTTTTGTCAGGTCGTGATCTTCTCGGAAAATTTCCGAATGTGCATCTGATATAGTAATGTCGACGTCGATCGCAAGTTGCCATGCAACATATTCCCAGGCGCCGATATTTATTTCATCATTATTACTCGGAAATTTTGTAATCCATAAATCACCTTCCGGTGAAATAACACTTGCTTTAGGACGAGCACCACCAAGCGAGGAGCCTGGTGTAATTAAAAAGTTTTAGCCACTTTAAATAATCGTTTCATCTTCAGCACCATCTTTTCTAATTGCAGACCTGCTGCAAATTCGAGGTCTCTCAGTTTTGCAAAAAGGAGGTGCTGCCATTTCTTTATTATTGTCGAGAAAAGGCGCTTACTCTGATAACCGAAACCAAAGTCTGCCCATACGTAGGCCATCATAAACACCCAACAAAAATCTGATCTGTATAAAGTTTTGGGTTGCCTTTTAGCTTCTGCTGGCAAGTTGGGCTTCACGTCTTCTCATTAACACTTTGCCCCACCGGTCAGGTGAAGAGTCTAAAAATGACCAAAATTGGATGTTCATTTCTGGTGATATTGAGGCTCCGGTGAATAGACCTAAATCCGGATCGAGTTGTTGCTGCAAATGGCGATTGTAGCCAATCCTTATTATAAGTAAAGGAAAACACTTCGCTACCTCTTGATTGATCAACAGCAAGCATTCCCATTACCATTGGCGAAGTTAATCCTTGCCAATGGGCACATACCTGAATCCGTTTTTGAGTTGCGTTACGCATGTTTATTGTTATTTACTTCCCACCCTTCATCAAAGCCACATCCTGCAACTTTCTACCTACCACATCATCTTGCGCAATTATTAATAAATCTTTCTCCAACCCCAGACAAAACAATACACTGGCGTAGGCACCCAACGTTACGGCACTGTCGCCCCGCTCTATAGCTCTAAGCGTATTTCTGCTCATGCCGGCACGCCTGCTAGCATAGTGGTAGTAATCTTGCGGCGCAAACGTGCAAGACGGATGTTTTCACCAATTGCCCAAAGGTATGTTTGAGCGCTGGCGGTAAAGGAGATGTTTTACGGGCATAATGCGCAGTTTGGTAACTATTTTAACCCAAAAGTAATGAAATTACTCAAAATAGTTAGCAAATTTTAAAAATTAGCTGTAAAATGTTGGTCATTATTATACAAAATGCAGGTTAAATGGCTAAAATAATTACCATTTAGCATTTCAGCTTAACAATATTTTCAAATATTCATTTATTACTTTGACGATCAACTCACCTATTTAACCCCACTTGAATAGCATAATTTTCACCATCCTTTTTCATAGCAACCACATAAATCCCATTAGGTAATTCCGTTTCCAAAACAGTTTCTGAATTGGATATTTGGCTTTGAATAACAAAACTGACCACACACATTAAATATTTTGCAATTCCAGTTAGTCGGGGATTTCTTCGTCGAGTAAATATGAATTTGACTGCCATAACTGAATATGGAAAATGGAGGTTCTTTCTTCCAATATTTCTTGTCATAATCTGCATGTATTGGTATTAAATGTTTGGATATCAGAATATAATGAAACCTCACCATCACTGCAAAAACTTCTGATGCTACATTCATATTCGGTGTCGCAAGTTAAACCTGCCACTTTTCTAAAAGATTTAATACCGGCAACTGTTTTGGTTATCCAAGTTGCTGCACCTGTTTGTCTGTATTGTAATTCATAATGATCGGCACCCGCAATTACTTCCCATTTTATTTTTGCAGTTGTCCCGGTTATAGCAACAGGAGTTAATGGATTTGGGGGATAACAAGTTGGAATAAAACCGGCGATTATTGGTAATTCAGGTGTCGTTTCATATGCGTAGGAATGAATTATTACACTTTGTGAAATATCATCAGTCTCAATTGTACTTATTTCAATCCACCCGAAATGCGTTAGCCCGTCTATTAAAAATTTTACGCCCAAATATTTATGATTTTGAAACTGCCATAAACCGGTTTGAAAATCCCAATCTACATAACCCCAGACGCCAAAATCTGAATAGTGATTATGCCAGGTTCCTCCATTACTAATTAATCGTGCAAAGCCACTGCTGGTATAGGGATCCTCAAACGAAATTGTGTCTCCAATAATTAACGGTTGAGACATTTCAACACCATAACTTGTTATTCCAGTAATTGATCTGATTACCTCTGCAGAATCAGCGGTTGCAAATAAAAATTGAGAAGTAGAACCCTCACATGTAATTCCGTAGGTCGATGAATCGCAATATATGTCCCACCATACAATTTGATTTAAAGTTATATCTATATTTCCATCTGTATTAAAATCAATTTCTAAATAGTCGGGTTCCCAATAACCGCCCATATTTTCATCCGGGTCAATATCAACATAAGCAACCTGTGCTTGTAAATCCCCGGCAACTAATAAACTTGTTGCCATTGAGGAGTAATAACCTATTTTTTTGGAAAGTTGTGTATTTTTCATGTGACTGACTTTTGCATCAAAAGTCAATTAATTCACAAACATTTCAAACTGATAATGTATGAATTGCCATATTTGATATGTGAAATAGGCGTTTAACTTATTAAAGTAAAATTGGAAAGCTTATTTAGCGGCTAGTGCAAAAAAACTAGAATAGTAAAAATGTCACATTTACCTCTTCACAACTTCACAAAACTACTTACACCAATAATGTTTCCCTTAAGATTGCTGATTTGTAAATAATATAACCCTGATGAAAGGTCATTTACATCAATCTTATTTGAAAAATAATTTTCCACTTGGCTGCAATTTTCCTTCTGCAGAAAAAATTGTATAATTATCAAAATTTTCTGTTGTTTCAATATACAAAAACTACTCGCCGGATTTGGAAAAATAGTTAAATTGATTTGATTGGAAGTCCAATATTTAACGCAGTTCAATAATACATGTTATTGACGGATTATTTTCTGTATTTAGTGTTGCGGCATAATCTATCAACTCATTCCATATTTGAATATGAATGTTGTCGCTGTTTGCCAAAACAATAATACCGGTTTGTGTATCATCATTAAAATACATATCGGCTGAAACTCCTGAATCACCGCCACTATGTCCCCACCAAGTGCCGCCATCTTCATAACTATACCAAAACCAATCCTCGTGTTGATCATTAAACGGAATTCGTGATGAGCCATCAGATTTATTGTTTCTGGTTCCAATATTTGAACGCCATTAAAATTACCATCAAACATGTTCATCCATAAAAAAATTTTGCAAGCGATAATGATGGTGCGTAATTGACCATCGGATAATCAGGATAAACCATATAAACCATAATCATAATAACTGCCCGAAAGAGAACTCATAAGGATGTGCAATTAAATTGGTATCTAATTCACTTAAAAACCAACCCGTGTTTGTCATGCACAATGGTTCGAAAATATGTTCATTGCAATAACTATTAAACGGTTGCCCGGTAAATACTTCTACCATATATCCTAATAAAGCAAATACCTTCATTACAATAACTATAGGGTCCGCACCAAGCGCATAGGTATAAAAATTATCCTCTGCATAATAATAAGGTCCACTGACTTCAAAATAACCTGCATAAAATCACCTAAAGGCAAGGGGTGAATCTCTCACCCGCAACATAAACTGTATCTAATATATCCCAACTATCGCGCATGGCCAGAACGTCAAAAGTTGCAGCATTGTAATAGTTGAATCAGGGTAGGAGGGATGGTAAATTTCAAATGGCAAATGTAGGTTGATATCATCTTCCAATTCAAAATAACCATCTTCATATAATTGCATAATAGCAGTGGCTGTAAATCGTTTCCTTGAAATAGATGCCAGCATAAATATGGTATTGGTGAAGCCAACCGGCTGACCAGCTTAAATTAAATACACCATAGTTGCCAACCCAGGCAAGTTTTTCATCCTTGACAATTACAGCACTCACACCAGGAATATGTTTGTTTCTCCATTTGGTCGGTAATAAAAATATCAAGTGCTGTTCAAGAGTGCTAAATTTAGTCGCAGGCTAAGAAACGCCAGTCCCAATAGTAAAGATTTATTCATATGTTAAAACCAAAGAAAATATATCAATTTAATAAGCAGTGAGAATTTATTCAATTTCTTCAATCTGTAAAAATTTAATTTTGATTAATATAAATATTAAAAGAACTGACTGATAAAAGTTAAAATTATTTTAAATGAAAGATTGTTGTATTCAGTATAAAACTTGACAATGTGATCTAATTTTTACATATTTGTTATATTGATTTTTTTATTACGTAAATTTTAACATTGTGAGAATAGAACTATCAAA
>JADKEK010000019.1 GCA_016718035.1 Bacteroidota bacterium
CGTAAAAATAGGTAAAGTTTCACTTAAATGTGTGATTAAACATCGCTAACAGGTCATAAAAGAGTAAGAAATTGGAAATCAAACATCAAATATCACTAAAAACGTTCAACACCTTTGGCATAAATGTTCAGGCGGACAACTTTGTCGCAATAGGCTCTTTTGATGATTTGAACCAAGCATTTGAACATCAGTTGTTTGCGCATAAGTGCCTTATTTTGGGAGGTGGCAGCAACGTTTTATTTACTGGTGATTTTGCAGGTACTATTTTTAAGAACAACTTAAAAGGCATATCAATATTGGAACAAGATGACGCTACGGTGCTTATTAAGGCAGCTTCAGGTGAAATATGGCATGACTTAGTGATGTATTGCGTACAAAATAATTTTGCCGGAGTAGAAAATTTATCATTAATACCAGGCACAGTTGGTGCAGCACCCATGCAAAATATTGGTGCTTATGGGGTTGAGTTAATTGACGTTTTTGAGTCGTTAAGTGCGTTTGATGTTATTGAAGGAACCAACCGAATTTTTACAAAAGAGGAATGTGATTTTGGATATAGAAGTAGCGTATTCAAAACAATTTATAAGGACAGATACTTTATAACAGATGTCACTTTGCGTTTGAGTAAATCTCCGGTACTCAATATAAGTTATGGTGCAATTAAAGATGTTTTGGCGGAGAAAAATATTATACATCCAACAATAAAGGCTATTAGTGATGCCGTAATAGCCATCAGAAAAAAGTAAATTACCTGACCCTAATATTTTAGGTAATGCGGGTAGTTTTTTCAAAAACCCTGAAATTCCGGAATCATTTTATCTGCAATTAAAAACTACATTTCCGGAAATGCCCGGGTATCCTACAGCAGTTGGTTTCACCAAGGTTCCGGCCGGTTGGTTAATTGAACAATGTGGGTGGAAAGGCAAGCAGGTTGGCAATACTGGAGCTCACAAAAATCAGGCTTTGGTTTTAGTAAACTATGGCAATGCAACTGGTGCAGAAATAATGCAACACGCGTTTACCATTCAGCAAAGTGTGCAAGAGAAATTTGGCATTACCATAGTACCCGAAGTGAATTTAATTAGCTAATTGGTTAGTTAGCAAATTAGCTAATGTGGGGCCGCTAAAGTGGAGGGTGGATGGATGCGGTGATTAATTTTTTATTTGGGTGATTCACGAAATAATGACAACCAATGTTGCAAATTAAAATCTAACAATAACCCGAATACATTATAATTCAAATAAAATGATATTCAACACGTGGGTTGACGTTACGGTAACATCGCAATAAAAATCTACCAATAAACCGAATTCATTTTAATTCATATAAAATGTAAGTCAACACGTGGGTTGACGGCTACGGAGCTACGAATTATAACCCTATCAACAAACCGGCTGTTCCCATTAGCACATCGGTACATTGGTACATCGGTACATTAATCAGCACATCAACACATCAGCACATTAGCACATTCCCACATCAGCACATTAATCAACCTTTCCTCAACATCTCCATCATATCCCACAATTTAACAGGCACCTTGTCGAGCATATTAAATTCACCTGCGCCTTTAATCCATTCGCCACCATCTATTACAACAACCTCGCCGGTAATGTATGCGGCGTAGTCTGAAATTAAATAGGCAGCAAGATTTGCCAATTCTGATGTTCGCCAACGCGGCCAATAGCATTGCGTTTAGCAATGTCAAAATCATCTTTCATATCCGGTGGCATAAGTCTGCTCCAGGCTCCTTCTGTTGAAACGGACCCGGCGCAATAGCATTTAGGCGAATACCATATTTGCCCCATTCAACTGCTAAACTTCGCGTAAGTGCCAATACACCTGCTTTACCACAAGCGCTGGGAACAACATAACCACTGCCTGTCCATGCGTAGGTAGTCACTATGCTCAATACATTGGCAGGGATTTTATTTGCAATCCAGTATTTTCCAAAAGCTAAGGTGCAGTTGTAACTGCCTTTTAAAACAATATCTACAACGGTGTCAAACGCGCGGTGACTCAATCTTTCGGTAGGGAGATGAAGTTGCCGGCTGCATTATTCAACAGGATATCTACTTGTCCGAATTTAGAAATTGTTGCTTGCAGCATATTTTCAACCTGTTCATATATCCGCACATCGCAGGCCACTGCAAAACAATTTCCGTTTGTTGCAGCGCTTAATTCGGCAGCTGTTTTTTCAATAACATCCAGTTTTTCTGGAGGTGATCACCACATTGGCGCCCAAGGTTAAAAAATATTGGCTCATACTTCTGCCCAAACCCGTTCCTCCGCCCGTTACTACAATTGTTTTTCCTTTCAGGCTGTCGCTTTAACATCGATTGATTATACATGGTATTTTTTTTAAAAAAAGTATTAAATTGGGCTAATACCGGTTTGGTAAAATTTACTGCTTTTGTAAATTCCGTTGATACTAACATGTAAAACCTTTTCTTCATCTTTGTAAAAAAAGAATGGAAGCTGCATCAATTAAAGTAAGGGGATTTCATTTGTGATATGTTTGGACATGTGAATAATGCCCGCTATCTCGAATTTTTGGAAGAAGCCCGTTGGGAATGGTTAAACAGAATAACCACTTTCGATTTTTTGAAAAACACCATATGAGTTTTGTAGTGGTTAATATAAATATTAATTATAAACGACCTTCAGTGCTAAACGATGAATTAATGATTAGTGTTACACTGAAAAACATAGGTAATAAAAGTGCTGCTGTTAATCAGGTAATCACACGAAAGTCCGATTTAAAAGTAGTAGCTGATGCTGATGTTACTTTTGCAATGGTAGACAACAACACAGGTAAAGCAATTGAACTTAATGATGAAATAAAAAAAATATTAGGGGTTATACCGGTCTACAAGAAACTGCTTCTGATTATGGTGTATTTATTGCATTAAATAAAATCGGCACCCAAACAAATATTTTAATAACTAGTATCAGGAAAAATTATTTTCAGCATTAGTTATACCTGAAATAGCAATTAACCATACCATTATTTGTTAAGATTAACATCATAAAACTGCTAATTATGAATTACCATTTTAGCTGACCCAAGGCATTTTCTAAACTTGCTATACTGCCATTAACATCATCCATGCTGCAAGTTCCAACGCTCAAGCGGAACCAAGGGCTCTCTTTGTCGCTGCCAAATGCATAAAATGGCACAAGTGCAATATGTGCATCGTTTAGCAGGTATGCTGCAACATCTGCCATCGAATTAATATTATTGCCATCAGGTTTAATGGCACCGCGTAAATCACATTTTACCGTTAAATAAATTGCAGATTGTGGTGCAATACAATCAACATGATAACCTTTGTTTTTTAATGATTGTATACCTTGATAAAATCCTTCTAAGCGATTTTGAATTTGTTGTTTGTATTCCGTCAAAAAACGATTAATTGCTGCGTCATCCATTAAATATTTTGCCGCAGCAACCTGCTCGCTTTTGGTGCCCAGGCTCCTATATGGCTTAAAATACTCTTCATTTTATCAATGATGTATTTAGGTCCAAAACTCCAACCTACACGTACACCTGTTGCAGAAAATGCTTTACTTAAACCATCAATATAAATTACATAATCACGTAATTCAGGGCGTAATGAAACAGGGTCATAATGATGCGTTTCACCAAAGGTTAAAGTCCAGTATAATTGGTCGTATAAAATGTATAATGGTTTTTGGTCAGGACTTCTTCTTTTATTTTCTGCTACTACTAAATCGCATATTTCAGCTAACGCAGATTTTGAAAATGCAGTTCCTGTTGGATTTAATGGCGAACATAAAGCTATTAAAGTTGCCCCTCCTGAATATGTGGTGCAATTTCAGCCGCAGTTGGCATAAAAATTATTTTCAGGTTGAGTTTCAACTTCTATTTTTCGCAAAAACTTAAATGTGTGTAATGATTATTGTTCCAACTTGGTACCGGATAAATTACTTTATCACCTTTATCTAACAGCGTAATATAGGTAGCATAAATTAATGGTCGTCCTCCACCTGCAATCAAAAATTCATCGGTGTCGTATTTTAATCCGTTGTGACTGCCAACAAAATGTTGTGCAGCTTTCCTCAACGATTCAATACCATTTGCTGCAAGGTAGTTGGTTTCATTATTTTTATAGGCATTAATAATTTCCTGTTCCAGTTCTTGTGGGATAGGAAATATTTTTGGAGTCAAAATCGCCAATCGTCAGATTGTAAATTTTTCGCCGCGTTTCATGCGTTCGTTAACTTCACCGGCAAGTTTGATGATTTCTGAGCCTATTAGATTTTCTGCCATTGCAGAAACCTTGAGTTTTGCGATTAGCCATAGTTTGTCCTTCACCCATAGCTGCAAAATAATACAATTTTTTTAACGTTTTCAGCCTCCGACTGCCATTTTATTTGAGGGTTTTTGCCCTGTTTTTAAGGTAAAATGCCACCAATCAACGGTTACCCCTGTGGAGATTTTGTTAAAAACGTTTTGGGAGCCCTTCACTTCTATTGCCATGTATGCTTATACACCCTGCCTGAGGCGGCTTGGAGATATCCGTATAAATTTTAGTAAATTTGAATAGTGTTATGAAAACAGCCTTCATATATTGCCTATTTTTAGTATTAATTCAACCTGCTTATGCGCAAGTTCAACCGGAGTTAAGATATGGTTTTGGCGGTGCTGTTCATATTGAAGCCATGGAAGAATTATCCATTTATAATGGCTTATTATTTAACCCTAAAATAGTATTTCCACTTTTTGCAAATCATGCTGTTTCATTGGGCGGAACATTTACAGCTTGCCTTAATAAAAATGAAACCTATAATAATAATTTAACCTTAAACTTTCCGGTTTTGGTGGATTATAATTATGGATTAGGTTCGTCTTTAACTACTACAAAACCGTATGGTATATTTGTCAGCTTGGGATATCAAAGTGTTATTTATGGGTTGAATACCATTACTTCTGGATATGTATATAATGCAGGTTTCAGATTTATCAATTTTACGCCCGATAAACCTGTAACCACCCATAAATTTCAAATTGAAAAAGAGGCATTTATGCGCCTTTACTTCCCTGATGATAATATACCCAATCAAATTATTGCATTCGGGTTACAATTGAATTTTCCTTTATTGGAAGTTAAACAATTGTAATTAAACTTTCCTGTTTTTCGACAAGCGTTCCAAAAGCAACGACATCCAGCCCATTATTTTTACAGAATATGGTAAAATCTATTACGTGATCTGGTTGAACTGCAACTAATAAACCACCACTTGTTTGTGGGTCGCATAAAATGGCTTTTTTGTAATCATCCAATCCGGCTATCTTATGACCATAGCTCGCATAATTCCGATTAGTTCCGCCCGGTATTGATTTTTGATCGAGGTAATAATTTAAAATTGTTTTATCGATGGTTGGGACTAAATCGAATATTACTTCAGCGCTGACATCACTGCCTTCGCACATTTCGGTTAAGTGACCCATTAATCCGAAACCGGTTACGTCGGTCATGGCTTCAATATAATCCAGTTCACCAAACGCAGCGCCAATTTTATTTAATGTCATCATGCTGTTTGGTGCTATGTCGGCATGTTCGTCTTTTAATATATTTTTCTTTTGTGCAGTTGTTAAAATACCGACACCTAAGTTTTTGGTGAGAAATAATTTACAACCAGCAGAAGCGCCTGCATTTTTTTTCAATTTATTTAAATCTACCAATCCGCTTACAGCTAAACCAAATACCGGTTCAGGGCAATCAATGCTATGTCCACCTGCTAATGGAATCCCCGCTTCTGCGCAAGCCTGACGCGCACCATCTAATACCATTCCTGCATATTCAGGAGCAATTTTATCGATAGGCCAACCTAAAATGGCAATCGCCATAATAGGCTTTCCACCCATGGCATACACATCGCTGATGGCATTTACACTGGCAATTTTGCCAAACTTAATAGGGTCGTCCACAATTGGCATAAAAAAGTCGGTGGTGGAAACTAGTCCGGTGCCATTACCCAAATCGTAAACTGCAGCATCGTCTTTTGTTTCGTTGCCGACAATTAATTGCGGAAATAAATTTTGTTTACCTGCAGATTTTAAAATTTCATCTAAAATCTTAGGCGATATTTTACAGCCGCAACCGGCACCGTGCGAATATTGAGTGAGTTTGATTGGTTCCTTAATTACATTGTTTCGCTTTAAATACAATGATACAAACAATAATTAATATTTAAAACTGACTGTGCCGACCAAATAATCACTGTCCTAGTTTTTTTTATTGCCAAATAATGACAGAAAATAATATTTATTTATTAATTTTAACCTTTATGAGAACGGTGTATCCCTATCAATTGGCTCTATTTTGTTTTTTGGCTGCAATCGTATCTAACACAAATGCGCAGGTGGTTATTTGTGGGGATACAACCAATGAAAATTATATTTCATTTGAAGATACAATTCTAATTTCAAATTATACCTATGATTCAAAATATGATTTAACCGGTGACTGGATTTATATTTTGATGTAGAAAGCTATACAACTGGTATGGTTCCATCAACAACTGTAAATACTAATTTTACAGTTTATGTGGACAATCCTAATATTGAAATAATGATGAATTTGGAAGACTATCCTTATAGTGAAAGTATCTTTATTAATGGTTTTAAAGAAGGGGAAACTGTTAATTATGAAACAGACACAACTATTTGGAAGCACCGTTCGTTTTGTTATTTACTCTCAATTTACTACGGATACGGCGGTGTTGGTGGAGGAGGAGGTGATTAGGGTTATTACACAGAAAGATATATGGGATTTAGACTTTTAGGAGATTCAGACACTACATATGGATGGTTTAAACTCGGCAGAGATTACTACCACAGTAAACTTTACGTCCTTGCCTACAGTGGGTTGGAGGGGTTTGATTTTAATATTATCCCTTGGGTTTTTGAGAAGGATAATGGAATTAAATTTTTTCCTAACCCGGCCAAAAATGAGATTATGCCTGTTGTTTCTTTCCCTGGACATTTTTCTATTTTCAATTACAATGGGGTGTTAATTTTTGAATCTACATATAAGCAAAATGAGTTAATTGCACTGCCGTCAAATATCAATGATGGGTTGTATTTAATCCAATTTTTTAGGAGATAATAACGAATCAGAATCCGATTATATAATTATTGATCAGGATAATTGATGAACCAAATCGGATTTTCAATTAAATAAGTCGGCTATCAACATTTTGGCATTTTCCCACGGCTCAATTTTTGCATGTCCATCTGTTTGACTTGAGCAGGATTTCTTTTCTCAGTCCAAAATTGTAGGTTTATCGTAATATACCAGAACAATCTCTGTTGCCTTTTTAAATCACCTGCTTCATAGGCCTCAATGCTGCTTGCATGCTGACCGCCCAATTTCTTAGTTATTCGCTTAACCGATTCTATAACACCTTCATGATCGAAATTTCCATAGGTGGTCACTAAATAATTTATTCTTTCTTCAATTGGAAAATCGCAATAAATTACTTGTGCATTGCGCATTTGTTCCCCAAAGGTTTCGGGATAAAAAACTTTACCAATTAAATGACTTTCGTCTTCAATCCAAATGCGTTTTGTTGGAGTCTAATTGTTGGATTTTTCAAATAACAAATTTTCAAAATATTCACTACTGGGTTGTGGGTCTTCGCCTAATTGTCCGAATGCACTGCCTTTGTGGTTAGCCAGTTTTTCAAGGTCGATAATTTGTTCACCTTGTTGTTGTAAAGCTTGCAAAATGGCAGTTTTAGCACTACCTGTTTTTCCGCCTAACACAATTAAATGCAAAGGGTTGGCAAACGATTGTTGCACAGCATTTCGGTAAACTTTATATCCACCAGTAATAGTAAGGGTGGGAATGCTGGCAAAATTAAATAGGGTAGCCATGCTTTTACTGCATGCCACCTCTCCAGCAGTGCATAGTAATGTACCTGCCTGGTGTTCATGTAAAATGCGTTTTCCTTCAGCAACAAACTCAGCCATTTTAGGCCCCACTAACTCGAGACCTTGAGTAATGGCCTTTTCGCGACCTTCATGTTTATAGGTAGTGCCTACCATTGCGCGTTCAGCATCGTTGAATAATGGTATGTTGATGGCACCCGGAATATGCGCCAATTGATATTCCTTTGGCGAACACATCCACTATCGGGGGTATTTGTTCGGGATGATAAAACTCCTTTATCGAAATTTCTTTAGACAATCAATTAGCTTTGTTGTAAAGTTAGCAATCTTAAACACTTAGTAGATGAAACAATTTTTAATAATAGCCACCATTTTTTGCGTAGCATTAACCGTAAATGCTCAATCTACCTATTATCGTGGTAGTTTAACCACACCGGGTGGCGATTTAATTTTCTTTTTTACCATCGATAATAATGTTTCCGGTGAACCGGTTAAATATACGCTTGAAAACGGCGTTGAAACCATTGCAGGATTGTGTTCAAAAAAAGGTGACTCAATCGTAATGTCCTCACCCATTTTTAATACTGAGATTATTGCATTGTTTAATAATGATAAATCGCAACTCAACGGAAAATGGTACGATAGATCGCGGGTAGGCAATTATTATTTACCTTTTTCTGCGGTTTTTGTAAAAGAAAATGTATACAAACCCGGATTAACAACTCCTGTTGCAGATATCAGCGGTCGTTATGATGCAAAATTTATTGATGGTGATGTTATTGATAATACAGTTGGCATATTTAAACAGGAAGGAAATAAATTATCAGGCACATTTTTAACCACCACAGGCGATTATCGCATGTTAAATGGTTATGTAAGTGGCGATGATTTTTATTTGACAGCTTTTGATGGTTCACATGCATTTTTATTCAAAGGAAAAATACTGGATAACAAAACCTCCCTGGATATTTTACAGTGGTATACATTTTCAGTCGCCATTTATTGCCTCGTTAAATCCGCAAGCTGCTTTACCAGACCCAAAATCGTTGTTATTTTAAAAGAAGGATATTCCAAATTGCATTTTTCATTTCCGGATGAAACAGGAAAGTAGTAACTTTAGAAGATGCACAATTTAAAGATAAAGCAGTTATTATTTTAATAACGGGCAGCTGGTGTCCAAAATTGTATGGACGAGGACCAGTTACATGAAGGAAATTGAAGAAAAATATAAAGGTAAACCTGTCGCAATTGTAGCATTAAGTTTGAGCGGCAAACCGATGCGGTTTCATTTTTGCAAAAATATAAACAAGAATTAAACAGCATTTTGGTGTGCGTCTATCCGTTTTAAATGCTGGACTGCCCAAAACCCGCAAGTGAAGCATTACCGATGTTAAATAAAGTAATGGGATTTCCCACCCACTATCATTTAAATAAACAACACGATGTAGTCGAAATTTCCACCGGTTTCAACGGCCCTGCTACAGGGATTTATTTGTATTATATCAGCAATCGTTTGAAAAATGTTGGATGAGTTGATACAACAGTAATAAATACCGAAAAGTAAATTTCCTAAAAAAAGTATCCTACATTTAGCAAATTAGTTTTACCACCATAACATTTGGAATAAACTTTCAACACAAAACGGACTCTCAAGAATGTCTAATGAAACCCCAGAATGTCCCAGAGAAACTCGAAGAATGTCACATGAAACCCCGAGGATGTCCCATGAGGGAGTTAGCTCCCGAATAACTCGGATGCTCGCATCCCCGAAAATATTGTTTCGACCAGTATTTAAGAATTACTTCTGTGTTTTCAGTCCCAGGAGTGCTTTACATCCAAAAAAAAATAAACAAACAATAACACCATGCGATTATTCGGAGGGTGTATTTAGACGGGTTATTTATAGTAACCATAAAAGCCCAACTTCAAAAATTGTTGGGTTGTGCAGAATAAATTTTTTTAATTGCGGAAGAGCCTTACTCGAACATGTGTGGGTTTTTTGGGTTAATGACATACATTGCTTCGTAGGTGTCCTTGATTATAAATTGTAAGGACGAATTGCATCCGCCCATACAAACATCGGACAATTGCGATGGGGTAGGAGAAATACTATTCAAATATTGACACTCACTCCTTAACCCAAACAACTATCTCACTAATTACACCATAAACATTGCGGATACATTCAACAACCAAAAAGGGTCTAATCCTTTAAACAAGGTTGTTTCGTCTATAATCGCTATCCAATAATCAGTGAATTATACAAAACAAAAAAATATTTATGTAACTAATCGCTTTGGATAAAGACCATCTTTGAATGGTGATAATATTTTAACTATTAAACTCTATTTTATGAAATTTGAATTATCAAAATAATATTGGGTGTGGCGACTTTATTGTTGACCTACCAACTGCTCTAATCAGATAAATGGTGCACTGGTAAATGATATAATTGTTAGCGACAATTATGAATTATTTATTGCAGATGCAGGAACTAATATGAATGCTTTTAGCAACGATGCCGATGGCGATGGTGTAAAAGATAAACGCGATGATTGTCCTGATACACCTGAAGGTGTTGCTGTGGATGAAAATGGTTGTCCCGTAGATGCCGACAACGATAAAATTGCCGATTATTTAGATAAATGTGCCATGGTTCCGGGTTTAGCAAAATTAAATGGTTGCCCCGATCAGGATAAAGATGATATTGCAGATAAAGATGATGCATGCCCTGAAGTGCCCGGTTTAGCTAGGTTTCAGGGTTGCCCCGACAGCGACAGCGATGGTGATGGTATTCAGGATGCCATGGATAAATGCCCTAATATGAAAGGTTTGGACATGTTTAAAGGTTGTCCCGATACTGATAATGATGGTGTTGATGATGCCAACGATAAATGCCCGGGAACAGAAGCAGGAATTAAAGTTGATGCTTTAGGTTGTAGTGCAGATGCTGACCGCGATGGCATTATTGACTCTGATGATAAATGTCCTGATACGCCAAAAGGTATTAAAGTAGATATGAAAGGTTGCCCTGCCGATACAGATGGTGATGGTGTAATTGATACTAACGATAAATGTCCAACCACCAAAGGAGAAGGTAGTACAAATGGTTGTCCCGTTATTAAAGAAGATGTGAAAAAACGTCTGAATTTTGCTGCACGTGGCATTCAGTTTGAATCTGGAAAAGCGACTTTAAAAACTACATCTAATTCGATGTTAGATGAGGTGGTAAGTATGTTAAAAGAATACACCGATTATAATCTTATCATTTCAGGTCATACCGATAATGTTGGTGGTGATGATATGAATATAGTTTTTATCACCAGAAGGGTAGATGTATTAAGGCATTTATTGAGCAAAGGTGTTACCCCAACACGCCTCACCGCAACCGGTTTTGGTGAAACAAAACCAATTTCAACCAACGATACCGAAGTGGGTCGCTCACAAAACAGGAGAGTGGAACTGGAATTAGTAATTAGATAATATACCTATGGTTGTTTTATAAATGGCATTGTATCTGAAAAGGTAGAATGCCATTTTATTTTTATTTTAAATTGGGTTTTAATTAAGCGAATTAAAATTGATGAAATAAACAATCTATTTTTCACTTAATTTTTCATCATTATAGTGGTAAGTTCAATATCCGAAAATTCACCACAAAGTTTCAAAGAAGGCCTCGGCAACACTAAGAATAGTTTTTGCAATATAATTTATTAGGCAATTGGAGTCATGCACCCGGTTGTGTTGGATCACTAGCGTAACTAGCGCCGCTTAGCGACTTCATTGGCTTCTTCTATATGAATGGAATGAGTGCAAAATTAAAACGTAATGTTGTAGATGCCCGATGATGTTATTTACACCTGGAAAAAAATCAATTCATAAAAAAATTACAATTACGCGGCATGGAAAATAATGGAATATCGTTGAGTAAAGATTTAATTTTTCTTTCGAATTTATCGCAAGACTGTGTTGAAATTATATTTTATTATTGAAGCACCAACCCTGCTCGTACAGAAATAAATGTCCCATCCGCAACACACACCCGTCCCATGAGGGAGTTAACTCCCGAATAACTTTCGGATGCTCGCATCCCCGAAAAAAATGATGTTAAGTCCAAATTCAAATCTTGAAATTTTTATTGATTTCATATTTACTATTCTTCATTTTGTAAAGTCTTATTGTGAAGTTTAATACCAATAAAAAAAGATTGATATCTCTGAATTAACATTTTAGTAAACATGTTATTGAGTTTTACGAATGAAGCGTTTAGTATAAACCCGCGTGAGTGATTGTAGCGGAAACAAGCTAATGTGCTAATGTGTTGATGTGCTAATGTGCTGATGGAACAACCGGATTAGGATTTAATTTGAAATGAAATAGCTTGTTGCAGCGTAAAGCACGGTGCCGCTCGAGTGGATGGTGAATTGAAATGTTAATTGCGGCACACGCCCAAATCATTTTTAGGAATTTAATAACTTTGTTTTGAGTGCTATATTAATTATCAGCACTTTAGTCTGCCTATGCCTACGCTAGTGCAATGTATTTTTTCAACTTTTTTTGCTACTCCCAAACAATTAAAAATATCTTTTGCACTCTCAATTTTTCAGAAATTCATTTCCAGAAAAGCGAAACTGGCTGATGGTGTAACTGGCACGACGTCTGATTTTGGTTCAGAAGAGTCTAGGTTCAGGCCCTGGTCGGCCAACAACCTCCACTTAGGAGGGTTTTTTATACTCGGAAATAGGTGATCGCCGGCGGTTGCCCAGGTGATGGTGATTCAACGCAAGCAGGCGGATGATGAGTTATGATTGTCCTTGATTCTAAGATGATCATTGCTAAAAACATCCTTCGTGTAACTTGAGACCCTTAGAGACTTCGCGGCTACCTGCCAAGGAAATAAATAGGTTAACCTGTTCATTTCCTTGAAACAAGAGCACTGTAACTGTAATGAACAAGATTTGGCTTTACCACTAAGGCTCAAAAGTGCTGCCTCAAGTAACTCAAGGTCAGTTCATACTCAAATGATCATGTTTTCAGATCAGTTAAATACGTCAAAACCACTCATCACTCATCACTCATCGCTCCTCCACATTGCCCTCGTTTTCAATGCTTTCTCTATATTATTTGCCATTCTCGCCAAATGTTTCCTTTGTTCCTTATTTTTGCCTCGTCACACTAAAACAATAGTATAATATGTCAATCAACAACATTGTTAGTTTACTCGGAGATAAAGCAGGCTACTTCACTGAACCCACGAATCAAAACCATTTCCAATCAGCTATACATGTACTGGGTGGGGATTTGTAGACCGCATTTGGGTGAACAGCGACCGCAATCACCAAGTATTGCGTAACATTCAGAGCAATGTATAATACTGGTCGTC